>NZ_JBSWVO010000001.1:667500-3602500 GCF_056159645.1 Mycoplana sp. ABR4_002 | reverse complement strand
CACCGTCTTACTGATCCTAACCAAACTCCGAATACCGGGGAGTACTAGTCGGCAGACACACGGCGGGTGCTAACGTCCGTCGTGAAGAGGGCAACAACCCTGACCTCCAGCTAAGGTCCCCAAGTCATGGCTAAGTGGGAAAGGATGTGAGGATCCCAAAACAACCAGGATGTTGGCTTAGAAGCAGCCATCATTTAAAGAAAGCGTAACAGCTCACTGGTCTAAATAAGGGTCTTTGCGCCGAAAATGTAACGGGGCTAAAGCCATGCACCGAAGCTGAGGATGTGCAGCAATGCACGTGGTAGCGGAGCGTTCCGTAAGCCTGCGAAGGGATACCCGTGAGGGGTCCTGGAGGTATCGGAAGTGCGAATGTTGACATGAGTAACGATAAAGCGGGTGAGAGACCCGCTCGCCGAAAGACCAAGGGTTCCTGCTTAAAGTTAATCTGAGCAGGGTTAGCCGGCCCCTAAGACGAGGCGGACACGCGTAGTCGATGGGAACCACGTTAATATTCGTGGGCCTGGTGGTAGTGACGGATTGCACAAGTCGTTCAGCCTTATTGGATTGGCTGGGCGGCGGAGCGGTTCCAGGAAATAGCTCCACCATTATAGACCGTACCCGAAACCGACACAGGTGGTCAGGTAGAGTATACCAAGGCGCTTGAGAGAACTGCGTTGAAGGAACTCGGCAAATTGCACGCGTAACTTCGGAAGAAGCGTGACCCCTTTTTACGCAAGTGGAGAGGGGTGGCACAGACCAGGGGGTAGCGACTGTTTATCAAAAACACAGGGCTCTGCGAAGTCGCAAGACGACGTATAGGGTCTGACGCCTGCCCGGTGCTGGAAGGTTAAGAGGAGAGGTGCAAGCTTTGAATCGAAGCCCCAGTAAACGGCGGCCGTAACTATAACGGTCCTAAGGTAGCGAAATTCCTTGTCGGGTAAGTTCCGACCTGCACGAATGGCGTAACGACTTCCCCGCTGTCTCCAACGCAGACTCAGTGAAATTGAATTCCCCGTGAAGATGCGGGGTTCCTGCGGTCAGACGGAAAGACCCCGTGCACCTTTACTATAGCTTTACACTGGCATTCGTGTCGGCATGTGTAGGATAGGTGGTAGGCTTTGAAGCAGGGACGCCAGTTTCTGTGGAGCCATCCTTGAAATACCACCCTTATCGTCATGGATGTCTAACCGCGGCCCGTCATCCGGGTCCGGGACAGTGTATGGTGGGTAGTTTGACTGGGGCGGTCGCCTCCGAAAGAGTAACGGAGGCGCGCGATGGTGGGCTCAGAGCGGTCGGAAATCGCTCGTCGAGTGCAATGGCATAAGCCCGCCTGACTGCGAGACTGACAAGTCGAGCAGAGACGAAAGTCGGTCATAGTGATCCGGTGGTCCCGCGTGGAAGGGCCATCGCTCAACGGATAAAAGGTACGCCGGGGATAACAGGCTGATGACCCCCAAGAGTCCATATCGACGGGGTTGTTTGGCACCTCGATGTCGGCTCATCGCATCCTGGGGCTGGAGCAGGTCCCAAGGGTTTGGCTGTTCGCCAATTAAAGCGGTACGTGAGCTGGGTTCAGAACGTCGTGAGACAGTTCGGTCCCTATCTGCCGTGGGTGTAGGAATATTGACAGGATCTGTCCCTAGTACGAGAGGACCGGGATGGACATATCTCTGGTGGACCTGTTGTCCTGCCAAGGGCATAGCAGGGTAGCTATATATGGAAGGGATAACCGCTGAAGGCATCTAAGCGGGAAACCCACCTGAAAACGAGTATTCCCTATCAGAGCCGTGGAAGACGACCACGTTGATAGGCCGGGTGTGGAAGCGCAGCAATGTGTGAAGCTTACCGGTACTAATCGCTCGATCGGCTTGATCGTTCTCATTGACAATGCCCATCCCCGGATGGCGACGTGTTCAAGACAAACGAGGTGAAAACCTCACCAGCTTCTCAATCAATTTGCCCTTAGCCGACCTGGTGGTTCTGGCGGGGTGGCTGCACCCGTTCCCATTCCGAACACGGCCGTGAAACGCCCCAGCGCCAATGGTACTTCGTCTTAAGACGCGGGAGAGTAGGTCGCTGCCAGGTCTGCTAAAGGCAAATCAACAATCTTCTCGACACGCAAGGGCCCAAAGCCCGACACCTGGAACAGGCCGCACGCACAGCCCAGAGCCGGTCCGGAACAACAATAACGCGGGGTGGAGCAGCCCGGTAGCTCGTCAGGCTCATAACCTGAAGGCCGCAGGTTCAAATCCTGCCCCCGCAACCAACGAGACTTGAATACTTGCCCATTCAAGTCGCTTCTCAGAAAGCTCCTCCGCGTAAGCGTCGAGGAGCTTTTTTTGTTTCTGCTCCGTCTCGAGGTCGCCCGTGCGCAGCTTCTCCAGACAATCGTGCCGCTTGAGCGCCTCGAACTGCTTCTCCAGGATCGTCGCCGCTGCCATCGCAGCCAGGATCGAGCCGATCCGGCCGTGCACTTCGAACGACGCCGGCTGGTGACCCGGGGTCCTGCCGATCACCACCTTCTGGATGAACTGGCACGATGTTGATGAACGGCTGTTTCGCTTCCGTGTCGGCGTGCTCGCGCAGATAATAGAAGGCGGAGTTGATGACCAGTTCGACAGCTTCCGGACTGACCTTCGCCTTGAGCTTCCTGATCCTCTCCCCGAAATCTTCCTCGGCCGGCGCCTGCTTCAGACGAATGCTGACCGTCCGCTGCTAGCACGCCCAACACGACAATCGGACACCGATCTTCGTGCTGCCCCGAAAGCTAACCCCTAATGGACGATCTGGCGCAGGAACTCCCTGGTGCGCTCGTTCGACGGCGAACCAAAGAAGAGCTCGGGAACATTGCTCTCGACGACCGCACCCCGATCCATGAAGACGACCCGATCCGCGACCCGGCGCGCGAAGCCCATCTCGTGCGTCACGACGATCATCGTCATGCCGTCCTCCGCGAGAGCGATCATCGTGTCGAGGACCTCCTTGACCATTTCAGGATCGAGCGCCGATGTCGGCTCGTCGAACAGTATGACCTTGGGCGTCATGCAGAGCGCACGGGCGATGGCGACACGCTGCTGTTGTCCACCGGAAAGCTGGCCCGGGAATTTTTTCGCCTGCTCCGGGATCTTCACCCGCTCCAACAACTGCATGCCACGCCGTTCGGCCTCCTTGCGGGACGCGCCCCGCGCCAGGATCTGTGGCAGTGTGCAATTCTCCAGAACTGTCAGATGCGGAAAAAGGTTGAAATGCTGAAAGACCATGCCGACGTCCCGTCGCACGGAGTCAATGTTCTTCAGGCTGTCGTTGAGGGTCTTCCCGTTTACGACAATCTCACCCTTCTGATGCTCCTCGAGATGGTTGACGCAACGGATCAGCGTCGACTTTCCCGATCCTGACGGGCCGCAGATGACGATCCGCTCGCCTTGCTTTACCGACAGGCTGACGTTTCGCAGCGCGTGGTAGCGGCCGTACCACTTTTCGACATTGCGGATGAGAATTGCCGGGTGCCCGCCAGGCTCCTGAAAATCTGATGACATTATCGGTAGTCCTTTGATTTCACGCGAATTTCCAACCAACGGGAGTAGTGGGAAATACCGAGGCAGATGCTGAAATAGATGAATGCGACGAAAAGGTAGCTTTCGGCGTAGGGCGCGGGCCAGACCGGGTCCATGGCCGCCGACCGCCCCGCGCTCAGCATGTCGAAAACTCCGACGATCATGACAAGGCTGGTGTTCTTGACCATTACGATCGCGGTGTTTGTCAGGGGCGGGATGACTTTCTGGATCGCCTGCGGGAGCACGATGTGCTGAATGGCCTTCCAGTGCGGGATTCCGAGCGCCTTGGCGGCTTCGACCTGACCGGCCGGGATGGCCTGTAGACCGCCGCGAATGACCTCCGCCAGGTAAGCGGCGGCAAACACCGTGAGCGCCGCCAAGGTTCGGCCGAGCTTGTCGATGTCCCAGCCGGACGGCAAAAGAAGGGGCAGCAGGATCGAGGCGACGAAAAGCAACCCGACCAGCGGCATGCCGCGCACCGTTTCGATGAGCGCAACCGACAGCAAACGCGGGACCGGGAGCGCCGAGCGCCTGCCGAGCGCGAGAAAAATGGCGAAGGGAAAGCCAAGCCCAAGGGAAAGGAGCGCCAGCAGCAGCGTCACCGGCAATCCGCCCCAGTTGGAGGTCGAGACGAATTCCAATCCGGCAAAGCCGCCCCACATCAGGGCAAGCATGACGGCAACGGCACACAGCCAGGACAGGAGGAGCTTGCGGCCCCAGAGATTTGGCGACAGCGAGGCCAGGATCATGACGAGGATCAGCTCCATCACTCCCAGTGGCCGCCATTGCTCTTCGGGCGGATACAGACCGAAGATGATGAAGCGCATCTTGGCGGCAATGAAAGCCCAGCAGGCCCCACCGGCCCGGCACGCCGCAGGATCATTCGTCGCCCATACGGCATCTGTGATCCCCCATTTGAGGGCGGGGACAAGCGACAGGACCACCGCCACGGCGCCAAGCGTCAGCAGCGCGCTGACGAAATCCCCGAATAGCAGCTTGAGCAGGGGCCTGCGCTTGACTGGCGGCGATGCCTGCCTCGGGGAGGCGTCGATCGCCTGGATTGCTTGATTGACCATTGTTGCGCTTGTCATCGTGCCACCAGTGCCACGCGGGCGTTGTACCAGTTCATGAAGAGCGAGACCGCGATGCTGATCGTCAGAAAGACGGCAAGCAGGATCGCGATGCTTTCGATCGCCTGTCCCGTCTGGTTGATCACGGTACCGACGACGAGGCCGAGTTCCGGATAGCCGACAGCCAGTGCCAGCGTGGTGTTCTTCACCGTCGACAGGTATTGCGACGTCATCGGCGGGATGATGATCCGCAAGGCCTGTGGAAGGATGATGTGAAACATCGTCTGCCGCTCGGAGAGACCAATCGCGCGGCCGGCTTCCCATTGTCCGCGCGGCACGGCCTCGATCCCGCCGCGGATGACTTCACTGATGAAGACCGACGTGTAGATGACCAGACCGAGTATGAGCGCTGCAAACTCGGGTGACAGCCTCGTGCCGCCAACGAAGTTGAAGCCCTTCAACTCGGGCGCGTGCAGGGCAGGGTCGAGCACGACGTACCCGGCAGCGGTCAGGACTGTCGAAACCGAACCGAAGGCAATCACCATTTGCATTGGCGATTTGCGTCTTAAGGCTGTCACAAGGGCAAACAGAACCAGGACGGCGACACCAATGAAATATCCGCCATAGGATCCCAGGCTGAGAGAAGGGACATACAGGCCGCGCAGCGAAAGATAGACGCCCGGAAGCGGATTGTAGGCCAGTCGCGGCGCCGGCAGGAGCGTGGTGGCCAAGGCGTACCAGAACAGCAGTTGCACGATCAGCGGCATGTTGCGGATGGCCCCGACGAATATGGCGGCCATGTTTGCAGCAAGCGGATTTGGCGCAAGCCGAACGAGGGCGATTGCCAGCCCCGCCACTGTCGAGCAAATGATTGCCACCAACGCTATTGTGGCCGTGTTGGTCAGGCCCACGACATAGGCCCATCCAAAGGTGTCCGACGGGTCATAGGGCAAGACGCTTTCCGAGATGGGAAAGTTGGCCTGGCGATCGAGGTAGTCAAATCCGACCCGAATACCGCGCTCGGCGAGGTTTGCGGCGGTATTGTTCCATAGCCAGAGGAGAAGGCTGACGAATCCCGCGAACAAAAGGATCTGGACGGCGACATTTCGGACGCGTTTGTTGTCCCAGAGGATCGAGAGCATTGCCAGCCTCCGTCCTGTCACTGGAATGCCATCGGGAACAGCAGTCCGCCGTCGTTGAACAGCTTGTTGGCACCCCTCTCGAGCTTCAGCGCGCTGCCCATGCCCAGGTTGCGTTCGAAGACTTCGCCGTAGTTGCCGAGTTGTTCGACGATGTGGTAGGCGAATTTCTCATCCAGCCCGAGAGCGGCCCCGTTGCCGGGCTCGACGCCAAGGAACCGCTTGACGCGCGGATCTTCGGACTTCGCCATTTCGGCGATGTTGGCCTGCGTGATGCCAAGTTGTTCTGCCGCAATCAAAGCCTGGATCGACCAGTTGACGATGTCCAGCCACTGGTCATCGCCGTGCCGCACGGCCGGTGTCAGGGCGTCCATGAACCGCGTTGCCGGGAAGATGACGTACTCGTCCGGATTGTCGGTCTTGGTTGCGCGAAGGGACGCAAGTGCTGCCGCATCGGTGATCAGGGCATCGCACCGGCCGGAGAAGAAGGCCTGGCTGAGGGCGGAGCTGTTTTCGAATACGACCGGCCGCAGCCCGAGATTGTGCTCGTTCGAGACGTCGTTTGCCACCACCTCGGTCGTCGAGCCGGTTTGCACGCACACCGATGCACCGGTCATGTCCTCCACCTTGGTCACGCCGAGCGATTTCGGCATCATGAAGCCGGTGAATTCGTAGTAGTTCGGGGTTGTGAAGTTCAGCCCGTTGCCATCGCGGCGCAGGGTCCAGGTGAAGGTGCGCGGCAGAACGTCGATTTCGCCGGTTTGCAGCGCCGGAACGCGTTGTTGGCCGCTGAGGGGGACGAATTCCACCTTGTCCTTGTCGTTAAAGACCGCGACCGCGACGGCCCGGCAGGTCTCCACGTCCAGCCCCCGCCAGTAGCCCTTTTCGTCGGGGGCGCCGAAGCCGACAGTGCCCTGGCTTGCGGCGCATTTGAGGGTGCCGCGAGCCTTGACCGCCTCCAGCGTCGTTTGTGCCACGGCCGGCATTGCGCCGGCCAGCAACCCAACCAAAAGAGCGGTCGTTCCCAATCTTCTCAATGCCATGATGTTCCCTTTCTTGTTGTGTGCTTGGTTTGGATGGAGCCGGCGCGGTCAGCCAGCCCGAGCGGCTTTGGCAGGGGCGACTCGGGCGGCGATGTTGGCGAAAAGCGCCTCGATATCGGCTTTGAGGTCGTCCAGATCCTCCAGTCCGACACTGATCCTCAAGACCAGATCCTCGCCGCTCCATTGGGTGGCGCTTCGGTTCAGCTTCACCGGCATGGGAGCGATAAGGCTACGCGTCCCGCCCCAGGAGGCGCCGATGGCGAAGGTCTTCAACACGTCGAGGGCTGCCGCCGCATGACGGGAGGCTTCAGGCGTCAAGACCACGCTGAACACGCCGCTGACCCCGAGAGCATCGCGCTTCCAGATCTCATGGCCAGGAAAATTCGGCAGGGACGGGAAAAGTACGCGGTCGACAAGCCGGTGGCGCTCGATCCACTTGATCAGTGTGGCCGCGCCCTCTGCGCAATGCTTGAGGCGGACGCCGAGTGTCTCCAGTCCGCGCAGGACGAGCGTTGCATCGTCGGGCGACACGCCGATGCCGAAACGACCGAGGGTCGAGCGGATCGGGGCAATCAGATCCTCAGTCCGCACCGTGATCGAGCCCATAAGCAGGTCCGAGTGCCCCGAGATGTATTTCGTCAGCGCCTCGGTGACGAAATCCGCACCCAGCGTCAGCGGCTTGTAGTTCAAGGGCGTTGCCCAGGTGTTGTCGCAGCCGACCAGGGCGCCGTGACGATGGGCGATCTCCGCAATTCTCGGAAGATCCTGGATCTCCATGGTGGTCGACCCGGGCGATTCACACCAGACGATCCTCGTGCGGTCGTCGATCTGCCGTTCGAGGTCGGTCGTGGATACCGGATCGTAATAGGCAACGTCCACGCCGAAGCGAGCGAGATCGCGATTGGCGAAGTCGCGGACCGGCGGATAGGCGTTGTCGGCGATCAGGATCTTGTCGCCCGACTTGAGGAAAGGCAGCATGGCAATGGCGTTGGCGGCCTGACCGGAGGGGACGAGGAAGGTCCGCACACCCTGTTCGAGCGCCGTCAGTTTGGCTTCCAGTGCGCGGGTCGTGGGCGTGCCGTAAAGTCCGTAGGTGTAACCGTCATGGCCACGTTGGCCGCGTGTCGCGTAGGCTTGCGCATCCTTGAAGACGATCGTCGATCCACGGTGGGTAGCGGTCGCAAGCGTCTCGAATCCCTCCATGTTGACCTTTGGGGTGACGACGCATTGGGTGAGATCTTTCATCGTGGCTTTTCCTTCGCGATCTGGCTTCCAATTTTTGATCACAACGCTAGCCATTCCGTCCAATATCAATGTAAGAGAAGTCTATTCTTTCAGGTTATAAGGTGGCCCGGTGAATATCAGGCAGATCGAGGTTTTCCATGCGGTGATGACCAATGCGACCGCATCCCGGGCGGCGGAGGTGCTGCGCATTTCGCAACCGGCGGTCAGCAAGGCAATCCAGGAGCTGGAGCGCAATATCGGCTTTGCTCTCTTCCTTCGTCAGAAGGGGCGGATGCTGCCAACGGCGGAGGGCCAGCTCTTCTTCCACGAAGTGGAAGGGTCGTTTACCGGGCTTGTGCATCTTCGCAGCGCCGCCGCCCGCATCAGGGATTTCGGATCGGGGGCCATCCGCGTTGCCAGCCTCTCGGCGCTGAGTACGAATGTGTTGCCGAAGGCTCTGCGCGGCTTCCAGGCGAGGCATCCCAATGTCGCAATTACCTTCCAGGCCCGCATGTCCGCGATCGTCAAGGACCTGGTCGCGTCCGGCCAGTTCGATGTCGGACTTGCGGCCGATGAAGTCGATGTCACGGGTGTCGATGCGCGACCCTTCGCCCGTTATCGCGTGGTGGTCGCCATCCCGGCCGGGCATCGCCTCGAAGCCGTCGAGGTGATCCGGCCCGCCGATCTCGATGGCGAGCCCTTCATTGCCCTGTCACCGGAGGACACGACGCGTCGTGCCGCGGAGGCGGTCTTTTTTCGGGAGAACATAAAGCCGAAGATGGTGCTCGAAACGCCGTTTTCGACCACCATTTGCGCCATGGTCCAGGCCGGTCTGGGGGTTGGTATGGTGAATCCAATGACGGCCGAGCCCTATCTCGGCAAAGGTCTCAGCCTGCGCCCGTTCGAACCGGCCATCTACTTCCGGACACTTCTTCTCCTGCCACCGAACCGGCTGCCGTCGCGGATCGTCTCCGACTTCATCGACGAAATTGGGAAATATTCGGTGTTCGAAGATTGATGGACCAAGCACTTTGGCTAGGGCAACTTCGCTTTTCATGAAGTTGTTTGGTGGGACGTGCCTGTCATCGACTGCTATCCAAGATATTTTCCAGCCCTTGGTCCCAGTACGGTTGATGCCCAAATCGATCGACGAGCCAGTCGATGAAAACCCGCACTTTTGGCGCCAGCTCACGGGAGCTTGGATATATCGCCCAAAGCGTCTGGGTTGAAACCAGCGGGTATTCGGGAAGGACTGGCACGAGGGCGCCAGATCGGAGTTCGTCCGATGCGCACCAAGTGGCCATCAGGGCGATGCCAAGCCCGGCTGTGGCTGCGTTGCACACGGCGCTGCCGTCATTGATGCGGAGGCTGGGCGTAACACGCCGCTCAATCAACTCTTCGTCTTTCGCTCGAAACGTCCAGAGATCAAGCGTGCCGACGACCAGGCAGGCATGTTTCGCTAAGTCGTCGGGCGTGTTCGGCCGCCCGCGTTGCTCAATATACTCGGGCGATGCAACCAGTACTCTATTGTCCGGAGCAAGCCGCCGGGCGACGAAGGAAGAGTCGCTGAGCTTGGTATAACGAACCGCAACATCAAAGGCTCCTTCGACGAGATCGACAATGCTGTCCGAGATGCGCAAATCGAGCGCCAGTTCGGGATATCGCCTGCAGAACAGGGCCAAGCCGGGCACGATATGCATCCGCGCGAACGAGGCGGGAGCCGCAACCCGCAACGTGCCGCGAGGCGCGATTTGCTCTCGCCCAAGCGCTGCTTGGGCGGATTCTGCAGCGAGCACAACTTGTTCTGCATGTGGCAGGAAGGCGAGACCGTCCTCGGTCAAGGTTGCTTGCCGCGTCGTGCGATGGAGAAGCCTGGCGCTGAGCTTTCGCTCGAGCGCCGCCAGTCTGGCGCTGGCTCCCGCTGGCGTGAGACCCAAGTCACGAGCTGCGGCGCTGATGCTCCGCAGTTGAGCGATGCGCACGAACAGGTTCAAGTCGTCCACTTCCATGGCACTGCTTTCAAGAGATCGTTGAAACTGATCCTAAAGCAGGACTGCTACTCAACGCAATCACGATAGATCAAATAGGGCATCGAAACGGCGCCGTAGCCTATGGGGCCGCCAATGAAAGGATATCGCCATGACCAAGACCATGAAGGCAGCCGTCCTCACCCGTTTCGGCGGCCCGGACGCATTCGAACTGCGCGACGTGCAAGTGCCGGCGGTAGGACCGCGCCAAGTGCGAGTGCGGGTGCATGCGACCGCCATCAACCCGCTCGATTACCAGATCCGCCGCGGCGACTACACAGACTACGTGCCGTTGCCTGCAATCATCGGCCATGACATCTCCGGCGTGATCGAGGAGCTAGGCTCAGACGTTCAAGAGTTCGCAGTCGGTGATGAGGTCTATTACACACCGAAGATCTTCGGCACTGCCGGCTCATACGCAGAGCAGCACGTTGCCGACGTCGAGCTCGTCGGCCGAAAGCCCCGGAATCTAACGCACCTTGAGGCGGCGAGCCTGACGCTCGTTGGCGGTACGGTTTGGGAGGCGTTCGTCCAGCGCGCGCAGCTAAAGGCCGGTGAAACGATCCTCATCCACGGCGGTGCGGGCGGCGTTGGCACGATCGCGGTGCAGGTAGCCAAGGCGATTGGCGCACGGGTGATCACGACTGCGCTCGCCCGCGACCACGAGTTCGTTCGCTCGCTCGGGGCCGACGAGACGATCGACTTCTCTTCGGAAGACTATGTGGAAGCAGTCGCCAGGCTGACCGGAGGGGAAGGCGTGAATGTCATTTTTGACACGATCGGCGGTGATACGCTCACGCGAAGCCCGCTCGCGCTGGCGGATGCCGGACGCGTGGTCAGCCTCGTCGATATCGGGCAGCCGCAGAACCTCATCGAGGCTTGGGGCAAGAACGCAGCCTACCATTTTGTGTTCACCCGCCAGAACCGGGGCAAGCTCGATGCCCTCACGGACTTGGTCGAGCGCGGCCTGGTCAAGCCGGTGATCGGCGCCACGCTGCCGCTTGCCCGCATGAGCGAGGCCCATGAGCTGTTGGAGAACGGCTCCGCGCGCGGCCTGCGCGGCAAGGTCGTGATCGACGTGTCGGGCGAGGCGGGTGCTTAACTTGACAACTGGAACGTCGCGCGGACGGTCGGGGCTCGCCCCGGCCGGATCCGCCTCAAGAAAGAAAGAACGATGACTGTCGCCCCATCGCCGGCCGAGAACGCCGGCCCGAACTCCTTCGGCCGCGGCTACGCGTCAATGTACGCGCCCGAGAAGTTGACGGTCGGCGTCTATTTCCCGATCGAGTCTTTCGACGGACCCGAGCCGGCAATGCGCGACCAGATTGAGCTCGCCCAGCAAGCCGAGCGTCTCGGCTTTGCGGCGCTCTGGGCGCGAGACGTGCCGCTGAACGACCCGAGCTTCGGCGATCTGGGCCAGATATACGACCCTTTCGTTTGGCTCGCGACGATCGCGGCGCACACGTCCACCATCGCGCTCGCCACGGGCGCCGTCATACTGCCGCTCCATCACCCGATCGATGTCGCCAAGGCGGCGGCGTCACTCGATCGCCTATCCGGCGGGCGTTTCGTTTTCGGCGTCGCTTCGGGCGACCGCCCGGTCGAGTACCCGGCCTATGGCCGCGAAGCAGACCTGCGTGCCGAACTGTTCCGCGACGCGTTCGACTACACGGAAGCGTTGCTCACAAAGCGGTTTCCGGTCTACGCGTCGGCGCACTATGGCCGGCTGGTGGGCGGCGGCGATCTCGTGCCCAAACCTCTTTCGCCCCGGCTGCCCACCCTCGTCACCGGCCAAAGCCAGCAATCGCTTGACTGGATCGCGCTGCGTAGCGATGGGTGGCTCACTTACCCGCGCGAAGTATTTCAGCAGGCCCAGGTCGCCTCGCGGTGGCGCGAAGCACTCGACCGCCTCGGAGCAGGATTCAAGCCGCTCGCCCAATCGCTATACATCGACCTTGCCGCAGATCCGGATACGCCGCCCAGCCCGATCCATCTAGGATATCGGATAGGCCGAAGGCGCTTGGCTATTCTGTTGGACGACCTGCGCTCCAATGGGGTCAACCATGTCGCACTGAACCTCAGGTTCAGCCGGAGACCGGTGGCCGATGTACTCGATGAGATCGGAACCGAAGTCATTCCGAATTTCAGCATCAGTGCGCCATGAGCCGCGCGGGTGCTGTCAAGAAAAGCATTGCAGTTCCTTCGACCAAACGCCTGCAGATTGACGAGTAAGACTCCATTGTCACGGACGATTCCGGTCAATTCGCGATATTTCCCTCTGCAAAACAAGGATCTAACATGAAAGCGATGACACTCAAATCTTTTGGCGGCCCGGAATCGTTCGAGCTCTCCGAAGTCCCAAAGCCCGTTCCGCAGGCGGGACAAGTCCTGGTGCGCGTCCATGCCACGTCGATCAATCCGCTGGATTACCAGGTTCGACGCGGCGACTATCGCGACTTTGTACCATTGCCGGCCATAACCGGCCATGACGTATCTGGCGTGGTCGAGGCCGTCGGTCCGGGTGCGACGATGTTCTCTCCGGGAGATGAAGTCTGGTACACACCGCAAATCTTCGACGGTCCGGGAAGTTATGCCGAATACCACGTCGCGAACGAACACATCATTGGACGGAAACCCCAAGCGCTCAGTCATCTTGAAGCAGCAAGCCTGAGCCTGGTCGGTGGAACGGCGTGGGAGGCGCTCGTCTCGCGTGCGGCTTTGAGAGTGGGAGAAAGCATTCTGATCCACGGCGGCGCGGGAGGGGTCGGTCATGTGGCTATCCAGGTTGCGAAAGCCATCGGCGCGAAGGTCTTCACGACCGTGCGGGAAGACAACTTCGAGTTCGCACGAAGTGTCGGGGCGGATGTCGTCATTGACTACAGGAAAGAAGATTATATCGACGCTGTCATGCGGGAAACAGATGGCCGCGGGGTCGACGTCGTGTTTGACACCCTTGGTGGCGACACCTTGTCCCGCAGCCCGAACGTGCTCGCTCAACTCGGTCGCGTCGTTACAATCGTCGACATCGCACAGCCACAGAACCTCATCGAAGCCTGGGGCAAGAACGCAAGTTTTCACTTCGTGTTCACAAGGCAAAACCAAGGCAAGCTTGATGAACTGAGTACATTGGTGGAGCGTGGTCAGCTGCGGCCGCACGTTGGTGCCGTCTATTCGCTCGCCGACCTTTCTCTTGCCCATGCGCTGCTCGAGACGCCGAACAATGGTGTCCGAGGAAAAATCGCGATTGCCGTCGATCCGTCGGCCGGCACCGCGCGTGTAGGTTCATAAACGCTCCCTCACTTCAAAGGTGCGACAATGATTTATGAGATCGCCGTGCTCCCCGTTCACAAGGAGCAAATAGAATCGTTCAGACAGGCGTTCGTCGATGTGCTTCCGTTGCTGAGCCGCGCAAAGGGTTACCGAGGCCATGTTCTGGCGCAAGGGATCGAAACGCCCGAGGTTTTCAACCTCATCGTACGATGGCGCTTGCTTGAGGATCACACGCCGGGTTTCGAAGCGAGCGAAGACCACGCGGTGTTCATGAGAGGGATACAGGAGTATTTTTCGGATGAACCGACGGTCTATCATCTCGAAGGCGCAGCTTTTGCCGCAAGCGAACATGATGATCTGGACGCCGCCGCAAGCATAGGCAACGCAGCTACGCCAGGAAATTTGCGGATCTAAAGCTGTTGGGTGGTTGTCAGGTCGTTCTGACAGCCACCTGATTTTTGAACGCAGATCGCGGTGGCAGTCTCGGTGGCGGAAAGGCTTCAGATGCAGATCGGGACTTTTGAAGAGATTTACCCAGGTGAGCCGCGTGTCGCGATGACACCTGACCGCGCGGTTGAACCTGGCAAGCCGGGGCGTGCATGCGTCATCGCGGCCGGGGCCGGACTTTCGGCGGGGATTTCGACCGATGCCTACCGGGCTTTTGGCGTGAGGGTAGTGGAGGTCAGCCGCTTCCATCGCGCAGTTTGAACGGGTCGTAGCCACCGAACTTTTCGAGGACGATTGCGTTCACTCGGGAACACAGGGTCGGCCGATCAAGATGGCGAGAAGCGATATCACGATCTGCTGCCTCCCTTATCGGCGCACCACGTCCTGCCACTCCGGATGGCGGTCGATCTGGGCTTTTGCGAAAGGGCAGAGCGGCATGATGACAATGCCGTCGCGGCGCGCATCCTCGATCGCCTGGCGAACCAGCCGCTCGCCAATCTTGCGGCCGCGCAGGGCTCCAGGGACTTCCGTGTGATCGATGATGATCATCCCTGCACCGGCGCGACTGTAGGTCATCTCGGCCTCAACGCCGTCGATGACGAGGCGGTAGCGTCCCTTTGACGCGCCATCCTCCCGCTCGACCTGTTCATCGCCCACCGAAGGCGCATTCCCCACCACAGCGGCGTCGGGCGCGCGCACCTGACGGGGTTGTCCGTGCGCGCACTCCAGAAGATCGCGGTCCCAATCGCCGAGATCGGCCGCCGCCTCATAAGTCGAGACAAGGAAAGCCATCAGAGCCTCATCCGGATCGGCGGCGGACTGCGCGGCTTCGTAGGGAAGAATGAACTCTGAAAGTCCCTCGTGCCAGAACGCGCTATCGGGCTGCACCGACGCGGCGCGGTAGCCTCCGGGTGCCGGATAGGCGTAGGCGTAGAAGGCCGGATAGTCGATACCGCCGCCGCCCGGCCAGAATCCGGCCGATGCGACTTCACGGTCGTAGGCCTCCTGTGCCACATCATCCGGCAATGCCGGAACGCCGCCGGGGTGGAGCGGTGCGCGCCTTCCCGAAAAGCGCGTAAGGGCCAGGTCGAAGCTGCCCCAGAACAGATGAACAGGGCTGGATTTTCCGAGAAAGGAGGTGCGGAACCGGTTGAAGACCTTGTCGACCGCCATCAAGGCCTGATGGAAGCGCTGAACGGCTTCGCGGTCATAGGGGCGGTCGCGATCATCCTCGGCGAACGGAATGGGGAACGGCACCTCGTTCGGGCGGCCGTTGAAGGTCGGGGTGCCGCCGAGTTCAGAAATCAGCTGCACGAAGCGGGCGTGAAATGTCGCGACCGTGGTCGGTCCAAGATCGAATGACACCCTGCGGCCGTTGCCGCAGGTGCCGACGACCCGGTGCTCGCGAAAGTCGAACAGGATTTCGATGCCCGGCCCATCGGGTATGGGCGATGATGCCAGGCCGTTGGGCGTGACGTAGAAGGTTGCATTCCATGAATGGTTGAGCCACGGCGTGTGCGCCAGCCGGTACTTTCCTGCGATCTGGAGGTAGAGATGCAAGGCCGAACACGTTTCACGCCAGCCGAGGTAGTCGAGGCGGGGCCACTTGTTCATTGTCGTTTCTCCAGTCTGTTTTCGTTCAATCCGGCAGAGGAATATGCTCATTCCGGTCGTTGACGGGCAGATCGAAACGCCCCTTGCCCCAGTTCGCGGCGCGCCATTCCGCCTTGGCGAGTTCGATGCGCTCTTGCGACGAGGCGACGAAGTTCCACCAGATGTAGCGCGGTCCGTTAAAAGTCGCGCCGCCGAGGATCATCAATCGCGCACCCCGCTCCCCGGCAGCCACCGTTATGCGGTCGCCCGGCCGAAACACCATCATCTGTGAAGCCTCGAATTCCTGTCCGGCAACCGAGATCGAGCCTTCGACAATGTAGATGCCGCGGTCTTCGTGGTTGTCCGGCATTGGCAGCCGACATCCCGGCTCAAGCGTCACATCGGCGTAGAACGTCTCGGAAAGCATCGTCGCGGGCGCAGTCTCGCCATAGACGTTGCCGAGAATGAGCCGAACAGAAACGCCGCGGTCCTCGATGACGGGCAGCGTCTCCTTGCCGTGATGCTCGAAGCTGGGCGCAACGTCCTCGTGGCTTTCTGGCAATGCCAGCCAGGTCTGGATACCAAACAGGCTGTTCGGGCCGCTCCGAGCTGCCGCAGATGTGCGTTCTGAATGCGTGACGCCGCGGCCAGCAACCATCCAGTTCAGCGCGCCGGGCTTGATGACCTGGTCGGCACCGGTGCTGTCGCGGTGATGGAAGTCGCCCTTGAACAGGTAGGTCACCGTGCCGAGACCGATATGCGGGTGCGGTCTGACATCGACGCCTTGCCCGGTCAGCAACTCGGCCGGCCCTGCCTGGTCGAAGAAGATGAAAGGCCCGACCATTTGCCGCTTCGGGGCCGGCAGGGCACGCCGGACCTGGAAATCGCCAAGGTCGCGGGAACGCGGGACGATAAGGGTCTCGATCGCGTCGATGCCGACCTCTTCGGGACAGCCCGGTTCGATTGATGGGTTCCAACTCATGCGTTCGTTCCTTTCCTTAGGGTTCGTCTGATCCTGCCGAATAGTCGTCGTAGCCGGCGGCCAAAACGCCCTCGGCGTCAGCAATTTCCACGAACGTCCGCAAGCCTGCGTTCCCGTCTCAAGACGCAGCGTGGCGATGGAGGTGTCAGTTGCTGTGCTCGCCCTACGGCCTGGCCGTCACGCATTCCTCCCCGAAGATCCATCGAAATTCGGTCGCACCCTTTCCGAGAAACAGAACGAACTCAAGCCTCCGCGTCGCGACAACCGCAATTGGGAGCAAGAACGGTACCAGAGGGGCACATCCTGCACCGCAATGTTCGAGAGCACTCGGTAGTTTCAAGCAGCCAATGGGCGCTTCCCTCGATATCCAGGAGATTCAGATGACTTTTCGCAACGGCTTGGACTCTCTTCTTCGCCCTGAAGATTCGGTCCTCGTTCTGATCGATCACCAACCCTACCAGCTGGCAAACGTGAACAGCCACGATCCGCATACCGTGGTCAACAATTCGGCCGCGCTGGCGAAGGCTGCGAAGGTCTTCGACGTGCCCACCATCCTAACCAGCGTTGTCGCGGATCGTGGCGGCCCTATATTCCCGCAGATCACCGACGTGTTTCCCGGCCAGGAGATCATCGACCGGACGCTGATCAATACCTGGGAGGATCCCAAGGTTGTCGATGTGGTCAAGGCGACAGGTCGCAAGCAACTGGTTCTGGCCGGCCTGTGGACCGAGGTCTGCGTCGCAATGCCGGCAATCCAGGCGGCCGGCGAAGGCTGGGACGTGACCGTCGTCACCGATGCATCCGGCGCCGTTTCGACAGAGGCGCATGAAATCGCCATCCAGCGCATGATCGCGGCCGGCGTGAACATGATCACCTGGATGGCGCTGGCGGCGGAATGGCAGCGCGACTGGGCGCGGGCAAAGACCGCCGGTGCGCTCAACGAGGTGGTCATCCAGCATGCTGCCGGCAGCGGTATCGCCTATCTGTGGGAGCAGCAGTTGCTCAACACGCCGGTGCCGAGCCCGGCGGGCTGATTTGAGTTGCGATGGCGAGGCGAGCCCCGAGGCATTGCTCGAACGGGCTTCGCCTCGTCATCCATGACGATGCTCAAAGCTGCCGCAAAGAAGGCGCGGATGGATTTCGAGAAACTCATGCAGGCTAACCTCGATCTGGTGTACGGCGACCACGCGATGCATCGCGGCGATCCGAAGGACCTACGATGAAAACGCGGGGCCTCACGAACCTCAGCGCTCGGCGCGAGGACACGAAGCGATCTCGCAGGCGGTAGCGGACCTTCTGGAGCATCTGCCTCCGGATTTCGGATTCACCGCGGTAAGGCCGGCATCGGGTCACAACGGCGTCGGCCACTTGCAATGGCGGGCACCGATGTCGCGCATGTCGAAGGCGGCCTCATTCGAACCCTGCATGTTTTCCTCGATCAATCTGACACCTGAACTGCGAGAGACGCAGAACGGAGTTGCGCCGGCAGCCAGCTCTCGGACCTCCGTCAACTTAATGGAACAGCTGCAAATGACCGAACATGGTTTTCCCGTGGGACTGGAGATGAACGTCTCCTATCCGAATTTTCAAGTGAGCATGACGCTGCTGTCAACCGCCCAACTGCGGTTCGAGATCAAGGAAGGGCCGTTTGCCCGGACCGAGACCGTCGATATTCAAGTCGTGCCCATCGGCAACAGCATCTTCGCGGTAAGCTGGCAGGAACAAAGCGGCGCGACGGTCACGAATGTTCAGGATTACGATCGGGGCCTGGTATTCTCGTTTGCGACGCTGCCCGACGGCCAGTTCTTGCGAATGACGGGGACGATGGCGGTCACTCGGCCCGCGGATCGCACCTGCGATGATCGTCCTCAGCGCAACAAGGCGCTGGTTCTCGAAGCGATGACCTCGCTGTTCCAGCGTCATGATGCATCGGCCGTGGAACGGCTTTACGCTCCGGACTACATCCAGCACAATCCCAACATGCCCCAAGGCAGAGACGCGTTGCGGGCAATCGTCGCCGAACTGCCCGAGCATGTCCACTACGAGCCCGGCCTGATCGTCGCAGGCGATGATCTTGTGGCGATTCACGGCCGCATCCGCGGCTGGGCGGACGAACCGCAAATTGCAATCGATGTCTTTCGGATTGAGGAGGGCAAACTGGCCGAGCATTGGGACGTACTTCAGAGCGAGGTGGCTGCTACGGCGGCCGACAGCGGGATCTCGATGTTCGACCCCGAGGAAGCAAAACCTCGATGGCGAACGTAGAGGGACATGAAGCACTTCCGGTCATGCACCTCGGTGGGCCCTTGACCCTTCAGCGAAGGCGGGCGTGAGCGCGGCGCCGCGAACGTCCCGTTTAGGATTGGCTGCTTCTATCTCCCCGCGACCGTTGAGGCGCGTGCAGTCATGGCCGTCTCGGCACCGCGCTGCAGTACCCTGTGGCGCAGGTCAGGTGTGTGCAGGCGCGTTCAACAGGTCTTGATGGCGGTCTGCAGAGCAATGCCCAGCCTGTCGAGGTCGGCCTTCGTGAAGTTCTTCCCTCGGATGATCATCCGCGAATAAAGGGAGGTAAAGAGAAGATCGAGCGCCAGTTCCCTGTCGAGATCCGCGCGCAGTTCGTTCCGGGCGACGGCGCGATCCAGCAACCGATGTCCGAACTGTCGTCGTGCCTGGGCAATGCCATCCAGCATCGCTGACAATTCGTTCGATCGCAAACGTTCGGCAACCAGATCGGGGATTATGCGGCGGACCAGAGGATGGCGCAGGACCGCGCGTGTCGCTCGAAGGTATTCTCTGATGTCCGCCTGCAGCGAGCCTTGGTCTGTGGCACCCAACCGCATAACTTCGACACTTCGTATCGCTTCACACGCGAACTGCAGCTTCGATGGCCAGCGCCGGTATATAGCCGCCTTGCCTGCACCCGCCCGTGCCGCCACGCGCTCCAGGCTTACTGCCGTATATCCGCTGTTTGCCCACTCCTCAAAAAATGCTCTGAACAACGCCATGGTCAGTTCGGGCCGCATGACCGCCGCCCCACTTGGTTTCCGTCTTCTTATGAGGTCGATACTCTTGCGTTCCATCCAAAAGTTCTCCACTGTGGATCGAACTGTAGCGATTCAACCTATGCGTGAGAAGTGATTGAGGCGAGCCTCGACGGTTATTTCTGTTTGAGTTCGGGAACCTGAGACGAAGATTGCGGCAGTGCCTTATACAAAGCGCCAGAGGTAGGGGCGTCCAACAGCCGATCCGCGCGGCGCGATTCAGGCCACCGACCAGGAGTGGGAGGGCTCCGACAAGCATAGGAAACACAGCATGACCGTTCCTGCCTACAATTCTTTTGCTCAATGGTACAGCAACGGTCACCTTGCGCACTATGTTCGCACGATGAAGTCCGCAGGTGGCATCATACATCTGCTGGAGGCGTCTCAACCGGCCGGAGACATGTCCGACCCCGCCGTCCCGGATCTCGTCCTGTATCAAGACCTGCGTGGCGGCAGCCGCGTCAGCGGCGATATGGGAGGCGGGCGCTTCGATGTGAGAAGCGAAAATGGCAGCTTTTTTCTCTCCGCTCCGCGGTTCGCAAACACGGTTCTTGTCGACGATGCCCATGAGCTTCGCAGCTTGTCGTTTCCATTGGCGCAGTGGCAGCCTGTTCTGGATGAAGCCGCCGATGGGCGATTTTCTCTGGACTATCAGAAACTGTGTATGGGGTCGTTCGCCTCGCCAACCATCCGGTCGGCGGTCCGGAATCTGTGGGCCTTGTGCGATGAGGAGGGCGCGCCCTCGCGCCTGCTGGCGCAGGCCGCAGGCTGCGAGATACTGGCCGAATTGTGCCGGCTGGGCGGCGCACCTTTCACTCCAGCAAAGGGCGGACTTGCCCCCTGGGCGGAACGGCGCTGCCTGGAGCTGCTGCGGGAGCGGCTTTCGGAAGACATCAGCCTCGACGAACTGGCGGCCGAAGCACAACTGTCTGCTTTTCATTTCGCACGCATGTTCAAGCAGAGCGTCGGCGTGCCACCGCGAGTCTATCTGACACGGCTGAGAATGGAGAAAGCCTGCGAACTCCTTGCGCAGACGGACCTCCCGGTCACGGAGATCGCGCAGGAGGTGGGGTATTCGTCGAACCAGGTGCTTGCCCGTGTATTCATCAAGCATCTACGCATGAGCCCGTCCGACTATCGCCGGGCCACTAGCGATCCGGTTCGCTCTTCAATCCGGCTCCGCGCGCGTCCGGCTCTGAAGGGGCGGCAATGACTATCCATGCCCATTCGTCATTCGCCCAATGGCACGGCAAAGGTCAACATGCATCCTACTTGCGCACGTTGAAATCCCCGGGCGCAATTCTCGACCTTCTTGAGGTCCAGCGACCAGCCGGGGACATGTCCCGCCCGGCCCTGCCGGACATCGTCCTGATGGAGGACATGCTTGGCTGTAGTCGTGTCAGGGGAGACCTGGGAGGAGGCCGCTTCGATATGGCGACGGTGAAAGGCACCCTCGCCATCGCCGCGCCAAACTTCGCGACCACGGTAATCAATGAAGAAAGCCATCGCCTCCGCAGCCTGGTGTTTCCTATGGCGCAATGGCAAGGCGTGCTTGACGAAGCTTCCGACGGCCGATTCTCGTTCGACAGTTCCTGCATCTACGGCCGAGTGTTCGACTCGCCGGCCATCCGGTCGGCGCTGCGAAACCTGTGGGTTCTCTGCAACGACGAGGGTGTACCTTCGCGGTTGCTGGCGCGGGCCGCCGGTTTGGAAATTCTGGCCGAGCTGTGTCGGTTAGGCGGGGCACCGTTCGCTCCGGCAAGGGGCGGCCTTGCCCCGTGGGCACAGCGGCGCTGTCTGGAACTGATGCGGGCGCGGCTTTCGGAAGATATCAGCCTCGATGAACTGGCCGCGGAGGCGCGGCTCTCACCTTTTCATTTCGCGCGCATGTTCAAGCAGAGCGTCGGCGAGCCGCCACGGCTGTACCTGACCCGCCTGAGAATGGAGAAAGCCTGCGAACTCCTTGAGACGACGGACCTTCCGGTCACAGAGATCGCGCAGGAGGTGGGATACTCGTCGAACCAGGCGTTGGCCCGGGTGTTCATCAAGCATCGGCACATGAGCCCGACCGACTATCGTCGGGCGGTTTGCGATCCGGAGCGTTCTATCGCGTGGCGGTGACTTTCAATGGCGGCGCCAGCTTGCTCAAGCCTACCGGCATGGCGCCGATACTTTCTGCGGCTAACCCATTGGCGTTGCCAAGAAGCCAGTGCTCGAACCTCGCGTCTGCAACTTCCGGCAGAGCTGGAGGCCGAGCACATACGATCCGTGCGAGAAGTCCTGGCTTGTGCAGAGCGGAGTAGGCGCGAGGAGAGTTCCGCCTTCCGGCAGGTCGAACGTGTCGCCATGCCATTGAAGCGGAACCGCGCGCAGCACAGCGAGAGGATTGGGCGGCGCGGACGCATCCGACAGATCGAGCGCTGACCACGCGATCGCCCTGGCCGGCAACTCTGATCTTTCCTCAGAGTTGATGCGTCGAGATGGTTCTCGCGCCGCGACGGCCGGCCAAGTCAGGCACGGATGAAGGCCAGCATATCCGGGTTCACCACATCCGGATCCGTAGCGAACAGGCCGTGAGAGAGCCCGGGATAGGTTATCAGCGTGCCGTCTCTGACGTGCTTGATCGCCTTATAGGCCGAGTTTTCGATCGGCACGATCTGATCGTCCTCGCCGTGGATGATCAGCACAGGAACGGTGATTGCCTTCAAGTCCTCCGTGAAGTCGGTTTCCGAAAAAACTTCGATGCAGTCATGGTGCGCCTTGGCGCCACCGCTCATGCCCTGGCGCCACCAATTCTCGATCAGGCCCTGGCTGACCTTCGCACCCTCGCGATTGAAGCCGTAGAAGGGTCCACCTGGCAGATCGAGATAGAACTGCGCGCGGTTTGTCTCCAGGGCGGAACGCAACCCGTCGAAAACCTCCATGGGAACGCCGCCCGGGTTCGCTCCGGACTGGACCATCACCGGCGGGATCGCGGCGATCAGAATCGCCTTCGCCACTCGGCCACGCTCGGCGCGGGCCGCATAGCGGGTGACTTCGCCGCCGCCTGTCGAATGGCCTATGTGCACGGCGTCGCGTAGATCGAGCGCCTTGGCGATCTCCGCCACGTCCGCGGCGTAGGTATCCATGTCGTTGCCGGTGGCGGTCTGGTCGGATCGACCATGGCCGCGTCGATCGTGCGCGATTACACGGTAACCCTCGGACAGGAAGAACAGCATCTGGTTGTCCCAGTCATCGGCGCTGAGCGGCCAGCCATGGTGAAACATGAGGGGCTGCGCGTCTCGCGGTCCCCAATCCTTGTAGAAGAGATTGGTCCCGTCGGATGTTTTGATGGTTGCCATTGCATATCTCCTTCGAGTTTGGTTCGGCTGCTTTTCCAGGTAGCGCAGCCCGCATTGGCGATAACGGCCTGCGCGATTTCGAAAAGCTTCCATTGGACAGGAGCGCACGACTGTTTCTCGAAAGACATCCTAGCCAACGGCAGATCACCTCGCGGCGCAGAAGCTGCCGTAGACATGCCAATCTTGCGGATCAAATGCAGCTCTGGAAGCTCCTGCTTCGCCGCAACTGCCGGTCGGTGACCTATGTGTAGTTCACAAAGGTCTCGGCAGATGGGAGACAAGTGGCGGCTTATCGCCAACAAGGAAGGCGTTTGTCGTTTCCTGATCGAGCCGGGTACGCGTTACGCGCCCGTCCTGACGCAGGTGCTCGACTCAGTCTTCGACGAGCCGATGCCGTTTTTGCCTCCCTCGCAGGGGCGCCTCGAAGCTGCCGAGATCCTTGAAGCCGACATGGCGAATGGCCTGCAGGTTACGCCGGGTCATGATGACGCTTCCAGGATCGATGCAGGCGTAGAGAGCCTTGTGGCCAGAATGTGTTCGAGATCCTTCAGCGCCGCGGCGGCCGTGGCGAGCGGCTCCTTGCCTGATCCGATCGCCAGCGTTTCGCCCATCGCGTCTGTGGTGATGCGGATTGCCTTGTCCTTGCCCCGGACATGCGCCAGAGGATCGGTGAGGGGATATGTTCTGATACCGACGCTGGCGTGGAAGGTGCCATCGGTGCAAGTCAGGCTGCCAACGAGCTTGGGGCTGAGATCTCGCGCTCGCCACGCATCGACACGCTCTTTCGTAACCGATTGGATGCCCTCGACGGACAGATCGTCCAACGTCAGGTCTGCGCCGAGACCGAAATTGGCGAGGATAAGGAGCTTGCAGGCGGTGTCCCAGCCTTCAGTATCGTTGCGAGGATCGGCTTCGGTGAACCCGCCTCGCTGCGCCTCCCGCAGGGCTGTATCGAAGCCAAGCCCCTTCGTCGTCATTGAGTCGAGGAGGTAGTTCGTGGTGGCGTTCAAAATGCCCTCGATCTCGAGCACCTCACAACCCTTTAGGCTATGGTCGAGGAGATCGATGGTCGGCAGGGCCGCCGCGGCCGCGCCACTGAACTTCAGAATCGCACCGGAGCCTTTGGCGAGCTCGCGCAACAGTCTTCCGCTATGGACCAGCGCACCCTTCGATATGACGATCGTGTCGTGTCCCGCCGACAGGGCTGAGCGGATGTAGGCAAGGCCAGGTCCGCCAGTGCGAAAATCGCTTGGTCCGGCCTCGATCAGAATGTCGGCGCCGCTCGCGGCTAAGAAGTCCGGTCCCGACAGTCCCGGCTCAAGCGTGCCCAGGCGCTCCGCTTCGAGTCCGCGGGCGTCGACCAGTCCATCGCGTGATCCACACACGGCTACAAGACGGACATCCGCTCCGTAGACCTGACGATAGCGACTGCGCCGAGACAAAAGGAGACTGGCTGTGGCACGTCCCACACCTCCAAAACCTGCAATGGCAATATTGACGTTCTGCATGGGCGAACCTTTCATTTCTATTCGGACAGCGTCTGATCGTCCTACCCGGATTGCACATTCCGACTTCCCACCTGAGAACGGGCGATGAGGTCCACCATGCCTGCATTTTCTGATGGGTCTGTCATGAGCGCCTCGCTGTCGCCTTGAGGCGGGGCGACCGGATCGTGGCCGCACCCTCGTGTTATCGCAACAATTGTGACCAGGGCGGCGCGGACCGCCCTCTGCGCTTCGGTTCAGGCCTTGCCGGGCCTGTTGATCGTGAGGAAGTGGCGAACGACAGGTCTCGCCGTGCCCGAATGATAGGCCAGTACCTTGCCCTGCAAGTCGGCGTCGGCATGGGAGACGCGCTTGTGTTGGCGTAGGTGTTCCGCCCAGGATTCCACCATGAACCATTCGACGATCTTTCGCGGATCGGCGGAATCCTCTGTTACACCCCATCCATAGGCGCCATCGCGGCGGCGCTCCTGGGACAGGTCGTCCAGCGCATGCAGGAATGCAGACCTGTGATGCTTTTCGACATTGTATTCGATCAGGATGAGAACCGGACCTCGGTCATGAGCGACCGGTTCAGCGACAAGGGGCTCCGGCCAATGGTTGGACGGTGCCAGATCAGTATCGCCAGCGGGTAGCTTCAGGCGATGCATGGCGCCCCCTGCGACGAGCAAACCCACGGCGCCGATCAGCAGCGTACCCGATACGCCTGCAACTTCGCCGATGGCGCCCCAGGTGAGGCTTCCGGCCGTCATCGCCCCGTTGAACACGGTGAGGTACACCGCAAGCGAACGCCCTCTGACCCAGTTTGGGAGAATCGATTGCGCCACGCCGTTGAGGGTGGTCAATGCCGTGATCCAGGCGGCGCCGAGGGCGAGAAGCGCAATGACGGCGGCCCATTGCGGCGGAGCGAGGGAGAGAGTGGCTATGACGGCGGCAGATACCACGGCGGTTCCAAGAAGCAGGCCGTCGGCATCGAGATGCTTGCGCAACCGCGGCATGATCAGCGCCCCGCCGATGGCGCCGGCGCCGACTGCGCCCAGCAGGATCCCGTAAAATCCGGCATCACCGCCGAGCAGGTTCCTGGCAACAAGCGGCAGCAACGCCCATACCGAACTCGAGAACGCAAAGAAGACCGCAGCCCGCAGCAGGACGACATGAAGCTCGCGGCTCGCCTTGGCATAGCGCAAACCGGCTCGAAACGCGCCGAAGAAGCGCTCTGACAGGGCGTCGTCAGTATTCGGAGCACGCCTCCACCAAAGCAGCGCGGCGATGACGAATGCGTAGCTGATCACATCCGCACCGTAGGTGAGGGCTGCCCCGAACCAGGCGAGCAATACACCGCCGATCGCGGGGCCAATCGCTCGCGCGATATTGATGCCGAGCGAATTCAGGGCTACGGCGCCTTTCACCTCGTGTTTGGGTACAAGTTCCGGAACGATCGCCTGCCATGTCGGCGCCATGAGGGCGGCGCCTATGCCGCCGACGAACGTCAGGGCAATGAGCGAGCTGATCGATTGCAGCCCGCTGGCAGACAGCAGCAGCAGCGTCGTGCTGACACCGGCGAGCATGAGTTGGATGACGATCAGCAGCTTTCTTCGGTCGAGGATATCCGACAGCACGCCCGCAGGGATCGCCAGAAGAAAGATCGGCAGCGTCGCCGCGGCCTGTACCATGGAAACGGCGGCCGGTGAGGCGGAAAGATCCGCGACCAGCCATGAACTGGCGACATCGCGGATGAAACTTCCGGTATTGCCGATGATGGTGGCAACCCACAGCACGGCGAAGACGCTGTGGCGCAGCGGCGCAAAGCCACTCGTCGAAGGGGCGGGCGAGTCGCTCATAAAACCCCTGCCTTGGCCGGACTGCTGTGTTCACGGAGATCGTGCCAGGCAACGACAACGAAGGCGCCGGCAAGGCCGAGATGCTCGAAGAAGGCATTCGTCGCCATCATTCTCTCCTGGCCGACTGGCAATTCCCAGAAACGCAGCGCCAGAAAGGTGGCCAGGACAGTGAATGCGGCAAGCGCGAGCGCCGCTATCCAGCGGAAGCGGCCCGTGAGGACGAGGGCCGACATCGACAGTTCGAAGATGATGACGACGACCGCGAAGACCGGTGCCGGCGACAGCCCGAAATGGTTCATCTCGGCGACAGCGCCATTGAAATCGAGGATTTTTGTGAGAGGCCCCTGGATATAGGCCGAGCAGAGCGCCAGCAGGGCGATGACGTACAGCCCGCGAGACGTCAGAAGTGGCTGGACCCATGCGGCAAGACGGCGTTCCATGGATATCGATGTCATCGATTTTTCTCCTTCAGACGGCCCAGCACGCGCAGCCCAGCGCCCCGAAGAAGCCCTTGAGATCGGAGATCGGCAGCTTCGATGCCCAGGCACCGGCGTGGTCGTGTCCATGGATGTTGCAGTTGTTGGCGCAGCCGCATGTCGAGAGTGCCGTGCGACGAAGCGAGCGGGCGCCTGCGCCCTCCGGCTCACCCCAGGCGGCATAGCCACCGAAGGTGCGCACCGGCGACCAGTCGGGCATGGCGGGCGGCACGTCGTTTTCGTTCAACGGCTCGAACGTGCCGGCACCGTAGACGATCTTGCCGCCCACCATCGTGAGTTCCGATGTCAGGAAGGAGATCTCGTCCTCGGCGCAGGCGAAATAGTCCTTGTCCGGTACGATGAGGTCGGCAAACATGCCCTTCTCGATCCGGCCCTTTTTTCCCTCCTCGTTGGAAAACCAGGTGACGTTCTCCGTCCACATCCTCAGCGCCGTCTCGCGGTCCAGGCAGTTGCGTTCGGGATAAATGCGCATGCCGCCGACGGTCCGGCCCGTCACCATCCAGGAGAGCGAAACCCAGGGATTGTATGAGGCAACGCGAGTCGCGTCGGTGCCGGCCGAGACATGGACGCCTTTCTCCAGCATCTTTGCGATCGGCGGAGTGGCTTCCGCCGCACCGATGCCGTATCGCTCCACGAAGTACTCGCCCTGATAAGCCATGCGATGCTGGACGGCGATGCCGCCGCCGAGTGCGGCAATCCGGTCGATCGACTGGTCGGAAATCGTCTCCGCATGGTCGAAGAACCAGTTCAAGCCTTCAAGCGGAATATCCTGGTTGACCTTCTCGAAGACGTCCAGCGCCCGGCTGATGGTCTCGTCATAAGTTGCATGCAGGCGCCATGGCCAACGGTTCTCCGCCAGAATGCGCACGACGCCTTCGAGATCGCCTTCCATTTCCGGCGGCATGTCCGGTCGCGGTTCCCGGAAATCCTCGAAGTCGGCAGCAGAGAAGACCAGCATCTCGCCGGCCCCGTTGTGGCGGAAATAATCCGTGCCCTGCTTGTATTTGACCGACTTTGTCCAGTTGAGGAAGTCCTCCTTTTCCTCCTTCGGTTTCTGGGTGAAAAGGTTGTAGGCCAGCCTCACCGTCATGTGGCCGTCGTCGGCGAGCTTCTGGATGACGGCATAGTCGTCGGGATAGTTCTGGTACCCGCCGCCGGCATCGATCACGCCTGTCACGCCGAGACGGTTCAGTTCGCGCATGAAATGGCGCGTCGAATTGACCTGGTAGTCAAAGGGCAGCTTCGGTCCCTTGGCCAGGGTTGCATAGAGAATGCCGGCGTTGGGTTTGGCAAGCAGCATGCCGGTCGGATTGCCGCTGGCGTCGCGCATGATCTCGCCGCCCGGCGGGTTCGGCGTATCCTTGGTGTAGCCGACCGCTCTCAGCGCTGCCGCGTTCAGCAGTGCCCGGTCGTAGAGATGGAGAAGGAAGACCGGCGTGTCGGGCGCCACGGCATTGATCTCTTCGAGGGTGGGCAGCCGCTTTTCGGCGAACTGGTGTTCGGTGAAGCCGCCGACCGCACGCACCCATTGCGGCGGCGGGGTGATCGCCACCTGCCGTTTGAGCATGTCCATCGCATCGGCAAGCGAGCGCACGCCGTCCCAGCGCAATTCCATGTTGAAATTGAGCCCGCCCCGGACAACGTGGGTATGGTTGTCGATCAGGCCCGGGAGAACGCGTTTGCCCTTGAGGTCGATGATCTTCGTGTCGGGGCCGGCGAGCGCCATCACTTCCTGATCGTCGCCGACGGCGAGGAACAGCCCATCCTTGATGGCGATCGCAGAGGCATTCGGGTTGCCTCGATCGAGTGTCGTGATCAGGCCGTGATGCAGGATGACATCGGCGGTCATGGAGGAATCTCCTGTGGAGGTTGCAGGCGCAGCGGCGCGCGCCGGAGCGAGCGACGCCGGCAGTACGAGGCTCGACGCGGCTCCGAGAAAGGTTCGGCGGGTTGGCATCATCCGACCTTTCTGTCCGTGTTGGTGCCGTCGGCTGGCTGCCTCTGCGCAGTGCCTGCCGGCAACTCGCCGAAGACGTGCGGCACGCAATGGCTATTGAACCACGACACGTTGACGGGCGCGCCGGACATCAGGCGCTTGACAAGCGGAACGGCCTGTTCGCCGAGGAGAATGCCAAGCAGCCCGACGAGTGCGATGACCGGCGGAGCGGGGGACCGGACGTTGAGCAGGCTGTAGACAATACCGACCAGCAAACCGGCGCCGATCGACATGAGATAGAGCTTCATCGGATCAACCTCGCTGAGATGGGGATGCCGCTCCGATTGGGGTTTGTCGGAGCGGCGCCATTGGACCTACCTGGCTGGGTTCGGTCCGATGCGCTTGCCGTGCGTGACGCGCTCGCCGGCCTTGTGGACCATGGTGTAGGCATAATCGATGCCCATGCCGTAGGCGCCTGAATACTCCTTCACCAGGGAGGTCACAGCATCATAGGTTTCCTTGCGTGCCCAGTCGCGCTGCCATTCGAGCAGGACCTGCTGCCAGGTCACCGGAATGACGCCGGCCTGAACCATGCGGTCCATCGCGTACTTGTGGGCGTCCGAGGACGTGCCTCCGGAGGCATCGGCTACCATGTAGATCTCGTAGTCGGCGACATCGTGGAGCGCCGAAAGCGCGAAGGTGTTGTTGCAGACTTCCGTCCACAGCCCGGAGACAACGATCTTCTTGCGGCCGTTGGCAGCGTTGCTGGCCAGCGCGTCGCGCACGTTCTGATCATCCCAGGAGTTCATCGACGTGCGTTCGAGAATGTCGTTCTCCGGGAAGACCGCGAGCAACTCTGGATAAGTGTGCCCCGAGAAGGATTCCGTTTCGACGGTGGTGATCGTCGTCGGGATACCGAAAATCTTCGCGGCCTTGGCAAGGCCGACGACGTTGTTCTTGAGCGTCTGGCGGTCAATCGACTGAACGCCGAAAGCCATCTGCGGCTGCTGGTCGATGAAGATCAACTGGCTGTTGGCAGGGGTCAGGACTTCGAGCTTGGACATTTGATATTCTCCTCTTCGGGGTGATTGGGGTTCTTGAAAACGGCCGGATTCCTCTCGGAACTTGCTATCAGCAAGCGCCGGTCTCTCGTATCCGTGCAGAACAGCGTCATCGTCGGCGAGTCGCGTCATGTCGAGGGCACAACAGGTCGCTCCTGCACTTCGAACAGCTTCCCAAGATTGTCGGCGTGTTGGGCCATATCCTTGACATCCCGAGTTTGATGCAATCCGAGGCCTGTCCAGTTGAGGGATAAGCTGGCGCTGGTAGGTTTGATACTAGTGGTGATTTGTGCGCGGAGCGACACCGGATCTGCCGTCGGGGTGCCGATCTTGCGGGTTCTTAATCCGCTGCATGGGATCAGCACTGCGAACCTCCTCAACAAGCGGGCAAGAGCGCGCCCGGGCAGACATGAGGCAGCAAAGAGCGTTCTGTCGCAAACTTTTCGGTGGTTTTGCCACCGGTTTCGGGCTGCCGACAAGTTCTGCCCCTTGATTTCATGTTGGCCACTGCGATGAGGCCGCGGTGAGCACTTTCTTGGCCCGCTTGGTCACGCTGACGCTATGACATGATGTGACGAAACCGGGCAGCGTGAACGTACTGCCGGCGTGGACGGTCCAAATGTCGGCGTCGTGATGGCGAAGCTTCGTAACGATATTCGCCCTGTGCTCCGTGTCGCGCGAGCGGCGATCGACGGTGCAAGGGGGAACATCGATGCGTTCGCGCGCCACATGCGCGAGAGGCTGCTGGATGCTGGGGCGCTGGTTTCGCCAGTTGCAGCGCCGGAACAGATCGCCACCAGCTTCCAACGGTGTTTCTCGGCAACCGACTTGCCGAGTTCGATCTGCGTTTCGGTCCTGTTCTCCGGCACGCTGGGCATGCGCCGCGCGCAGGGCAGCCGCAATCACGGTTTTCAGCACGGCGGTTCCGGGGTAGTCTCACGTGGCCCACTGGGGCAGGAGGGGCGGCGATGCGGACGGTTCGGTTCCCGATCTGGGTGGGTGCACTTCTGCTCGGCGCGGTGCCTGCCGCCGCCGAGGGTGATCTCTCCGGGCGCTGGACCGGGAGCTATCGCTGCGACCGGCAAGCCGAGGCCACGATGGTGCTCGAGTTCTCGACGGGAGGCGGCCCACTGAAGGAGGGGACGCTGAGCTTCGAGGTCGGCGGTTCGAAGGGTAGCTACGCCGTCACCGGGCGGATGCTCAGTCCCGTGAATTTTCGCATCGTGCCGAAGGGTTGGATCGAGCAGCCGGCCGGCGCCGTCGCGCTGGGGCTGAGTGGAAGCCTCGACCGCGACGGACAGGCGATGGACGGTAAGCTGCAGGGCTGCCGGCGCGGCAGTTTCCGCGCGGCGCGCGCGGGCGGAGCGGCCGCCGCGACCGCACCTGCTGATCGCGGCCCGCAGGGCGACGCGACCCCGCGCGTGGCCTTCGGCGGCGCCATCGGCGGCGCTTTGGGTGGCGCCACCTCGGCCGAGGCACAGTGCCGGGCGCTGGCCGCCTGGTACGCGCCGGTCGCCGCGCCCGGCGCCTTCGACGGACTGCCGGCGCACAAGATCAAGGAGAAGATCGCGCCGATCTTCACCGACGCAGCCTTCGTTCCGGTCTTCGGCGTGCCGCTGGCGCTGCTCGACCAGCGCGAAGGGCGGGCGGTGGCCGAGTTCCTGCGCCGGACCTGCTATGGCAGCTTCGGCATGGAGCCCCTGCGCAACGTCTTCGTCGACGTCTTCCGCTCGCCGATCCATGCCCGCGACATCCTTGCGCTGCAGGAACGCGCGGCCGAGGCCGACCGATGGACCGAGGCCACCCGCGGCGAACTGGCGGCAATTCGCGCCGCGGGACATAAGGCGCTGGGCCGGCTCAGGACGGTGGAGAACGATATAAGGCGAATGGCCTCGCGCGTGCCGTCCGAGACGGCGGCGGATCTGGCCGCTGAAGTGGCCGCGCTAGGCGCCGCGCTCGAGGCCGCGGCGCGGCAGGCCGAGGCCGACGCGCTGATCGCCCGGCTCGACGCGGTGGGGAACGACTTCGACCATCTCGGCACCGCGCTCAGGGTCGCGGACAAGGCGGTGGCATCCGGCATGTCGCGCGACCAGATCTACCGCGTGGTCGACGCAGCGCGGAGCAAGGCGGCCGATATCCTCGGCCCGAAACGGCGCGCCGCCGCGGCGCTGGCCACGGACCTGCCGGCGACGCTCGACGGGTTGATCCTGGCCCGTACCGTGCTCAATCCTCTGGAAGAGTACAGAGCGGCGATGGAGCGCAGCTTCGGCTCGCTCGATCCCGACGGGGAACTGCGGCCGCTCTACGAACGGCTGCGACAGATCGAGGGTGACGAGGCGGTTCTCGCCGAACTGCGCATCGCGCTTCATGCGGCGGCACGCGCGAACGACGGGCAGGCCGCCGTCGACCGACTTGCCGCGCAGGTTCTCGGCCCTGATTTCGCGACACGGAACCATGAGATCGCCGGAATGGTTGCCGATGCAAACGACATGGCCGAAGTCGCCGCCGTCGCCGTCGAGGACCGCTCGACGGGCGGCGACCCGGCCGAACCCTCGGCCGCGGAAATCGCCGCCTTCGCCATGCAGCGCGTGAGGGAGGCCAATGCGCAGATGGAGGCGGCCGAGCGGGCCTGCCTCGGCGAGCCTGTCGCCAATCCCGTGCAGGCGCTAGGCTGTCTGACCAACCCCGCGACCCTGACTGGCCAGCCAGGCCCAAGGGCGCGGTTGCTAAAGGTCACCAAGATCGGCTGCGAGACCGAGGCTGCGGGGCGGCAGTATCTGTGCACATTCGTGCAGGAGATCCGCATCGACGCTGCCGGCTCCATTGATTGGGGGGCGCTGACGCAACAGATGTCGAGCGGCGAAGCGGTCGACGCGCACTTCATCCGCGCCGCTGACGGCGGCTGGAGCATCCTGACTGGCGACCTGCGCTGACGCGCGCGGCTCTACGTGCTCCGGGGGAAGTGAACCTTGGAACGCGAGCGGCCGCCTACCGCTGCCTGACGAGGTGACGGCCAGCGAACAGATGACGACAAACGAGCCTGGCAGGTTTGTCGCGGTTGGCGACGCCGGCGTCAGCCAGGCACCGTATGCCCGGGGCCGGCTGGCGCTGCCCGGAGAGCCACTTCCTCGTTACCTGAGCCGCCTTCTCGTCTCAGGCTCCAGCCGCGCAGTTACACGCGTCGGACGGATACTCGAAGGCGCCGCAGGCGCGCTTGCCCGGCCGATGAGTTTTTGGTGCGGATTGCTCTCTATCTAGCTGTAATTTAAAAACTATCGAAATCTTCGATCGGGCGAAGAAAACGTTTTGTTTCCAATCCCGAGCCGTGTCCGCCCATATTCGCTGCAACGAATTTGGAGCACGCAATCACCGTGAAAACACATCATCAGAACCGACTGGCCGCAGACATCGGCGGTACCTTTACCGACGTCGTCCTCGAGACCCCGTCCCGGCGATATACGACGAAGGTTCCGACCGACATCGAGAACCCTGAGAAGGGCATCCTCGCGGGCGTTGCCGTCGTCCTGGGGCAGGCCAAGATGCGCGCTGCCGACGTTGATGTCTTCGTCCATGGAACGACACTGGCGACCAACGCGCTGATCGAGCGCAAGGGCGTCAAGACCGCCTTGATCACGACCGATGGCTTTCGGGACAGCCTCGAGATCGCATACGAGAGCCGGTTCGACCAGTTCGACCTCTTGATCGACAAGCCCCAGCAACTCATCCCCCGCGACCTTCGCTTCCCGGTGGTCGAGCGGATGGACGTCAAGGGGCGGGTTCTGTTGCCGCTCGATCGTGAAGCGGTGGCAGCGCTGGTGCCGGAACTGTCACGCCTGGGCATCGAAGCGATCGCGGTCGGGTTTCTCCACTCCTATGCCAACCCCGCGCATGAGCAGGCGGTCCGCGAGATCCTGGTGGCGGAGGGCTGCACCGCGGAAATCACGCTTTCCAGCGAGGTCTGCCCCGAGGTCCGGGAATACGAGCGCCTGATGACCACGGCCTGCAACGCCTATGTGCAGCCGATCATGGCTCGATATCTGCGGGCGCTGGAGTCATCGCTGAAGGAAAGCGGATTTGCTTGCCCGCTGTTCCTGATGACCTCCGGCGGCGGGATGACGACGCTGGAATCGGCGATCCGATTTCCGATCCGTCTGGTTGAATCGGGCCCGAGCGGCGGTGCGGTTCTGGCCAGCAAGATTGCCGAAAGCCTTGGCGAGCAAAGGGTCGTCTCCTTCGACATGGGGGGCACGACGGCCAAGATCTGCCTGATCGAGGACTACCAGCCCCAGACGGCGCGCAATTTCGAGATTGCCCGCGCCGCCCGTTTCCAGAAGGGCAGCGGCATGCCGGTCCGCATCCCCGTGGTGGAAATGATCGAGATCGGCGCGGGCGGCGGGTCGATCGCGCAGGTCGATCGCATGCGACGGCTGGCCGTCGGACCGGAAAGCGCGGGGTCGGTGCCGGGTGCCGCCTGCTACGCCAAGGGCGGTACGCGGGCGACGGTCACCGACGCCAACGTCCTGCTGGGCCGCATCGATCCCGATACCTTCGCCGAAGGAACGATGAAGCTGGATGTGATCGCCGCGGAACAAGCGGTCGGCAGCGATGTCGGCGCGCCGCTGTCGGTCGAGGTTCCGGAAGCCGCGTTCGGCATCATCGAGATGGTCGAGGAGAACATGGCCAATGCTGCCCGAATCCACTCGGTCGAGCATGGCAGCGACCTGTCGAAGTTCTCGATGATCGCTTTTGGCGGCGGCGGTCCGCTGCATGCGGTGCGGCTGGCGGAAAAGCTCGGCATCGGGCGGGTCATCGTTCCGCCGAATTCCGGCGTTGGCTCGGCCGTGGGTTTTCTCTGGGCGCCGATTTCATACGAAGTGGTGCAGAGCCGGTACATGACGCTTGCGCATTTCGACGCCGAGGACGCCAACCGCGTCATGACCCAGATTGGGAGCGAAGCGCGCGCAATCGTCTCGAGCGGCGATCCTCAGGCCGAACTCGTCGAGACGCGAACCGCCTATATGCGGTACGTCGGACAGGGCCATGAGATCCAGGTCCCGGTCCCGTCGCGGCGGCTCGAGGCAGCCGATGCCGCGGTCATCCAGGCCGCTTACGAGGAAGGCTACAGTCAGCTCTATGGTCGCACGATCCCCGAACGCGACATAGAGATTCTGTCCTGGTCAATCGTGGTCTCGACGGCAACCGAGGCGCCTCCCAGCGTGTCCGGCGAGGCTTCCGCTCACGCGGCGACGGCCCAGTCGTCGCGGCGCGTGTTCCAGCCCAGCCAGCGCAAGCACGCGGACGTGCCCGTCTACTGGCGCCCCGACCTGGCCGCGGGCGCAATTTTCCGGGGGCCGGCGGTGGTGGCCGAACCACAGACGACCACTTTCGTGACCGCGGCCTTTTCCGGACGCATCGACGCAAACGCCAACCTGATCCTGGAAAGGGCATGATCGTGGCTCGCAACGTACTTAGCGAAATTGAAAAGCAGATTCTCTGGAACCGTCTGATCGCCATCGTCGAGGAACAGGCCCAGACGTTGATGCGGACGGCGTTCAACCCGATCGTGCGCGAATCCGGCGACCTGTCAGCAGGTCTGTTCGACCTCAAGGGCCGGATGATCGCACAGGCTGTCACCGGCACGCCGGGGCATGTCAACACGATGGCAGAGTCGGTCCGATACTTTCTCGACAAATACCGACCCGAGGACATGCATCCCGATGACATCTACCTGACCAACGACCCTTGGAAGGCCGCGGGGCACCTGAACGACTTCATGCTGGTGCGGCCCTGTTTCCACAACGGGGTGCTGGTGGGCTACACGTCGTGCACCAGCCATCTCGCTGACCTCGGTGGCCTGGGGTTCGGTCCGGACGGCACCGACGTGCTGGATGAGGGGCTGTTCGTGCCGATCTTCAAGCTGGTCGATGCCGGCAGGTTGGACCAGACCTTCATGACCATCCTGAAGGCCAACAGCCGCGTGCCGATCGAGGTCGAGGGCGATACCTACGCGCTGATGGCCTGCGTCGAGTGCGGCAGCCGGCGGACCTCCGAATGCATGGCCGACATCGGCATCGACACGCTGGAGGACATTGCCGACTATATCATCGATACCTCGCGCGAACGTACGCGAGAGCTGGTTCGGGCCCTGCCCGAAGGCGTCTACCGCAACGCCATGCGGGTGGACGGCTACGACGAGCCGTTGGACCTTGTGGCGACGATGACGATCGCCGACGGCACGATCGTCGTGGATTACGCGGGGTCTTCGGGTTTGTCGCGCAAGGGCATCAACTGCCCGCTCAATTATGCCAGCGCCTATTCCTGCTTCGCGCTGAAATGCGCGATCGCACCGGACATTCCCAACAACGAGGGCTCCCTCGCACCGCTGCGGATCACCGCGCCCGAGAACACCATCGTCAATGCCCAATACCCCGTTCCGGTGGCCATGCGCCATGTGGTCGGGCAACTGCTGCCGGATCTGGTGTTCGGTTGCCTGCATTTCGCCGTGCCCGGCCTGGTCCCAGCGGAAGGCGCGTGCTGCCTTTGGGATCTGCCGCTGCGCGGAGGCTACTCGGTGGAAAAGGGCCTTGGGAAAACCAAGTTCGCCACCGAGCTGGTGCACAACGGCGGCACCGGGGCTCGGCCGTCGAAGGACGGGCTTTCCGCGACCGCGTTCCCGAGCGGCGTCATGGGGTCGCTGGTCGAGATCACCGAAAGCGTCTCGCCGCTGATCATCTGGCGCCGCGAATTCCGGCCGGACTCCGGCGGGGCCGGCAAGTATCGCGGCGGCTTCGGCCAGGTGCTTGAGCTTTCGAGCAGCGAGGACGCGCCCATCTCCCTGTTTGCGGCGCTGGATCGCATCCACCATCCGCCGCGCGGGCGCGAGGGCGGCGCCAACGGCGCGGCCGGGATCCTGGCGTTGTCGGGCGGCACGACGCTGAAGCCGAAGGGCGAGCAGGTCATTCCCGCCGGCGAGCGACTGATCGTTCTGACGCCGGGCGGGGCCGGCTACGGCGACCCGTTGGAACGCGACCCGGCAGCGGTTCAGCGCGACGTGGAAGCCGGGCTGGTCAGCCACGAATGCGCAGAGGTCGATTATGGCTTGCGGTTCTTCGAGGACGGCTCGTTCGCCGCCTGCGGATTCCGCGCAAATCCGGTGGCAGCACAATGAGCAGAACTCTCCGCACCGAGACCCTGACCGCGACAGCCCTTGGCTGGGTCGATCGCGAGACCGATGCGATGGCCGCTCCGTTGCGGCCATCGACCTCCTTCCTGCGCGATCCGGACGAGCTGGACCGCGCCGGACGCTTGTTCACCCGGGACGACAATCCGACCTACCTTCAGCCCGAAGCGCTGATCAACCGGCTAGAGGGGGGCATAGGCTGCCTCTTGTTCTCCAGCGGAATGGCGGCGATGACGTCGGTCTTTCACCGCCTCCGTCCCGGCGACCATGTGATCCTGCCGGTGCGGGTCTATTCGGGCCTGCGCGACTGGCTCAACAAGCATGGCCGGCGGTGGGGGATCGAAGTCAGCTATCTGCCCGACTACGACCGCACTTCGGTCTCCGCTGCACTGCGGCCGGGCACGACCAAACTGGTGTGGCTTGAAACGCCGAGCAATCCGACCTGGGTCGTCTCCGACATCGCCGCGATCTCGGAAGCTGCGCACGCCTGCGGCGCCCTCGTGGCAATCGACAACACCGTTTCCACCCCGATCCTGACGCGGCCGATCGAACACGGCGCCGACATCGTGCTGCATTCCTGCAGCAAGTACATGAACGGCCACGGCGACCTCATTGCCGGCGCGGCTGTCGTCGCTCCCGGCCGCGAAAACGTGCTCGGCGACCTTCTGAAACTGCGCAACGAATATGGCGGCGTCCTTGGCTCGTTCGAGGCCTGGCTGCTGCTGAGGGGCATGCGTACCCTTTCGCTGCGGGTGAGGACGGCGTCGGACAGCGCGCTGCGGATCGCGGAACACCTCGCACAGCATCCAGGCGTGGCGGAGGTGCTGTACCCCGGCCTGCCGAGCCACCCCCAACACCAGATCGCAACCCGGCAGATGACCGGCGGATTTGGCGGCATGCTTTCGTTCCGCATGAAGGGCGGCGAAGCCGCCGCCCAGCGGGTCGCCGGCGGGGTCGAAGTGATACGGCAGGCCATTTCCTTCGGCAGCACCGAGACGGTGATCGAGCACCGGGCGGGTATGGAGGGACCCGACTCTCCAACCCCGCGCGACCTGCTTCGCCTGTCGGTCGGCCTTGAGAACCTGGAGGACCTGATCGCCGACCTGAACCAGGCACTCGACACAACGGGAGAGGACGAATGACCAAGGTGCTGGCTGACGTCGGCGAAAAGATCGCCTTTGCCCCCCGCACGACCCGGATCGGCTTGATCGTTCCCGCGTCGAATACCAATGTCGAGCCGGACTGCATGCTCCTTGCGCCGGCCGGGGTGACGATCCATTCCGAACGGAGTGGCGGCTACGATCCGGAGGCCGTTCCCGATTCGGGAGAAATGCGCCGGTTCGTCCGGCAGTCCATGGACGGGCACGTGCGCAACCTCCTGGATGCGCGCGTCAGCCTGATCGCCTATGGCTGCACGTCCGCGACCCTGTCGGATGGACCAGAGTTTGATCGGCAGTTCCGCGAAGACCTCGAAAGGTGGGCGGGTTGTCCGGCCATCACCACGGCCGGGGCGCTCATCGACGCGATCCGAAGCGTCGGCGCCCGAAAGGTTGCATTCACCTCCCCCTATGTTCGCGCGTTGAGCAGGGAGTCGGTCGATTTCATCCAGGAATGTGGGATCGAGGTTGTCAGCGAGGTTGCGTTCGACCGTGAACTGACCAGCTTCGAGCAGAATGCGCTGACGCCCCAGGACGCCTACGACATGGCCCTGCGGGCCGACCATGGCGATGCACAGGCGATCGTCATCTCGTGCACGGACTACAGGGCCCTGGAGGCGGTTCCGGCGATCGAGGCGCGGCTCGGCAAGCCCGTCATCACCAGCAACCAGGCGCTCATGTTCGCCTGCCTGCGCCGGCTCCGGCTCGAGACCCGAGCGATCGGCGCCGGCGGCAGGCTCTTCACGCGCGAAGGGCTGCCGCAATGAAGCCAGTCGAGGTTGTGCCGCAGAATGATCTGCAACTGCCACCGCCGCCCGCCGCGGCGGCACAGTACCTGCCATGGCTCGTGGACGGCGACATCGCCTACGTCGCCGGGCAGACGCCGAAAGACGGCAGCGTCCTGCGCTATCGCGGAAAAGTGGGGCTCGATCTATCGACCGGGGAGGGCAAGGAGGCGGCCCGCCTTTGCGCATTGCGCCTTCTCTCGGCGCTACGGGCGGCGGCCGGAAGCCTGGACGAGGTCGCGCGGATCACGCGCCTGACGGTGTTCGTCAACGCGGCGGGCGATTTTTCGGATCACTCCGCCGTGGCCGATGGCGCCTCCGACCTCATCGTTCAGGCTCTCGGGGATCGCGGGCGCCATGTCCGATCGGCCGTCGGCGTCGCCAGCCTGCCGGGCAATGCCGCCGTCGAGGTCGAAATGACCGCGCGGCTCCGCTCGCCGGCGCCGGCAATGCACCGGGGAGAATAGGACCGGGTGCCGTCGCTTTCTCACCCACGCTCGAACTAATCAATGAAAGGGGAAATGAAGATGAAACGCATTCTCGGTAGCCGTCACGAACTCTCGCTTGGTCGGCGCGACTTCCTGAAGCAGAGCGCGGCCGTCGGACTGGCCGCGGCATTCGGCGCCAGCGCGCTCGGCAGCAGCGCGTTCGCGCAGACCCCCAAGCCCGGCGGCAAGCTGGTCATCGGCGTGACGGGCAGCGCAACGGACCGGCTGGATCCGGCCACGTGGGCCGGGCACGCGTCCCCGACCTTCGGCAAGACCTGGGGCGAGACACTGGTCGAGCCGCACCCCGTCGACAAGTCGGCCGTCCCGGTTCTCGCGACTTCCTGGGAGAGCGACAGCGAGGCGAGGGTTTGGACGTTCCATCTGCGGCAAGGCGTCTCGTTCCACAACGGCCAGCCGATGACATCGGATGACGTGGTGAAGACGCTCAAGCGCCATGCCGACGAGAAGAGCCAGTCGGCGGCGCTCGGCGTGCTGCGTGACATCGCCAGCATCGAGGCTGACGGTCCCGACCGCGTCGTTGTCACGCTCAAGGGCGGGAATGTCGACCTGCCGTTGCTGCTGTCGGATTATCATCTCATCATCCAGCCCGGCGGCGGCATCGACAATCCCGATGCGGGTATCGGCACCGGGCCGTACCGGGTCGTCAAGGCCGAGCCCGGCGTGCAGTATCTCAGCGAAAAGGTGCAAGGCCACTGGCGCAGCGATGTCGGCCATGTCGACGCGATCGAATTGCTGATCATCAATGACAACGCGGCCCGGGTCTCGGCCCTGCGGTCGAAGCGTGTTCACATGATCAACCAGGTGGATCCCAAGACGGCGCGCCTGATCGACGGGGTCAAGGGGCTTTCGGTGCAGAGCGCGCAGGGCGGCGGTCACTACGTGTTCGCCATGCAGACCGACGTTCCGCCCTTCGACAACAACGATCTGCGAATGGCGCTGAAGCACGCGATCGATCGCCAGGAATTGGTCGAGCGCATCCTGCAGGGCTACGGCTCGGTCGGGAACGACTTCCCGATCAACTCCTCCTATCCCTTCGCACCCGAAAGCATCGCGCAACGGACATACGATCCCGAGCTTGCGCGCTCCTACTACGAAAAGTCGGGGCACAGCGGACCGATCGTGCTCAATGTGTCCGATGTCGCGTTCGCGGGCGCTGTCGATGCGGCCGTCCTGTTTCAGGCTTCCGCCGCCAGGGCCGGCATCACCATCGAGGTCAAGCGTGTCCCTTCGGACGGCTACTGGAGCGATGTCTGGGCCAAGACGCCGTTCTTCGCCTCCTATTGGTCGACTCGGCCGGTGCAGGACCACATCTACTCCACCGCCTACATGTCCGGCGTGGACTGGAACGAAACCAACTGGATTCGCCCGCAGTTCGACCAGTTGGTGGTCGACGCCCGAACCGAGCAGGACGGGGACCGGCGCAAGCAGATGTTCCACGATATGGCGGTGATGGTGCGTGACGATGGTGGTGTGATCCTGCCGATGTTCAACGACTACATCGACGCGATCTCCGACGATGTCCAAGGCTATCAAAAGGACAGTTCGGGTTCTCTGTCGAACTACTTCGCGCCGATCCGCTGCTGGTTGGCCTAGGCGACAGTCCGGCTCTTTCCCGAAAGGGAAGGAGCCTCACCCCATGGAAGTGACCAAGAAATGCATCATGTCGGCAGATATCCTCTGACCGCTCTCGTCTCGCAGCGCGTCGCAATCAGCCTTGCACTGCTCCTGGCGATGTCGGTCCTAATCTTCGCGGGCACGGAGCTGCTGCCCGGCGATGTTGCGGAGAGCGTGCTGGGACAGTCAGCAACGCCCGAGGCGCTCGCCAACATGCGCCAGCAGCTCGGGCTCGATCGACCTGCCACCGCGCGCTACCTGGAATGGCTCGCCGGCCTGCTGCAGGGCGACCTCGGCATTTCCCTGTCAGGGCGGCAGGATATTGCCGAGATAATCTCCGGGCGGCTGGGCAACACGCTTCTGTTGGCCGCGATGGCCGCACTGGTCTCGGTGCCGCTGGCGATCCTGCTCGGGCTGATTGCCGTTCTCTATCGCGGCGGCTGGGTCGACAAGCTGATTTCCATTTTGACGCTGTCGGCGATCTCCTTGCCGGAGTATTTCATCGGCTACACCTTGATCATGGTGTTTTCGATCACCCTGGGCGCCCTCCCATCGGACGCGATCGTCTATGACGGCATGACCATCGGCGCCAGGCTCATGTCCATGGTGCTGCCGTGTGCGACCCTGTCGCTCGTCGTGCTCGCGCACATGATGCGCATGACCCGCGCGGCGCTGATCGGGGTCATCTCGAGCCCCTACGTCGAAACGGCCGAGCTCAAGGGGCTGGGTCCGTTCCGAATTCTCACCCGCCACGTGCTGCCGAACGCGATCTCTCCGGTCATCACGGTGGTCGTCCTGAACATGGCCTACCTGGTCGTGGGCGTCGTCGTGGTCGAGGTGGTCTTCGTCTATCCGGGGCTGGGCCAGCTTCTGGTGGATCATGTCAGCAAGCGCGACGTGCCCGTGGTGCAGGCCATCGGGCTGACGTTCGCGGCGACGTACATTGTCCTCAACCTGCTTGCGGACATCCTCGCCATGACGACCAATCCACGTCTTCGGCATCCGAAGTGATCCGAAACGGTGTGCTAGGGCAGATATCACGATGCGTAACAGAATGACCTTGGGTCCGCTTGTCGGGCTCGCGATCCTGAGCCTGATGATCGGCGGAGCGCTGCTGGCGCCATGGCTGGCGCCCTATGGCGAGAATGACATTGTTGGCGGCACTTGGGAGCCGATGTCCGCCCGGTATTGGCTCGGGACCGACCAACTGGGGCGCGATTTCCTGACGCGCCTGCTTTATGGCGCGCGAACCACCTTCTTCGTCGCCGGCCTTGCGACCCTGATTTCCTTCGGACTCGGGTCCTTCCTGGGTTTTGCGGCGGCGACACTGCGGGGCTGGACGGACCAGGGCCTGAGCCGGCTCAACGACCTGATGATGGCGGTGCCGACGCTGATCTTCGCGCTCGTCGTCCTGTCGGTGCTGGAGGTCAACCTGGTCAACCTCATCCTGGTGATGGCCGCTCTCGACAGCACCCGCGTCTTCCGCCTGAGCCGGTCCGTCGCGCTCGACGTCACCGTGAACGACTATGTCGAGTCGGCGCGCCTGCGCGGCGAGGGCACGGGCTGGGTCATCTTCGCGGAGGTGCTGCCCAATGCGCTCTCGCCGCTCCTGGCCGAGTTCGGCCTGCGTTTTGCGTTTGCCGTGCTTTTCCTGAGCAGCCTGAGCTTCCTGGGCCTGGGCATCCAGCCGCCTCACGCTGACTGGGGAAGCATGGTTCGCGAAAACAAGGAAGGCATCGCCTTTGGCGTCCCCGCGGCCTTGCTGCCGGCCGCCGCGGTGGCACTGTTGACGATCAGCGTCAACCTGGTCGTCGACGCGCTTGTGGACAGGACTTCCAGCCTCAAGGGAGGGCGTGACCTATGATTGGCCAGAACCGCGCAGGGTCGGGCATGCCCCAAGACAAGCCGGTGCTTGACGTGCGCAAGTTGCGGGTTGCCGTCACCACTTCTTCTCCTGAAGGCAGACCCGTCGACAAGATCATCGTCGACGACATCAGCTTCACGCTGAACAAGGGCAGGGTCCTCGGCTTGATCGGCGAGTCCGGAGCCGGGAAATCATCCCTCGGGCTTGCCAGCATGGCGTACGGCCGGGGCGGATGCCGCATCGTCGGCGGCGAAGTCTGGCTTGACGGGACAAACCTGGTGTCGAAGGGCGCAGCCGTGGTCCGCGCGAAGCGAGGCCGGCGGGTCACCTATGTGGCGCAATCGGCCGCCGCCGCCTTCAACCCGGCACTTCGCCTGGATGAGCAGATCATCGAGTCCGCCATCCATCACGGCGTCATGTCGCGCGCCGAAGCGCTGGAATATGCGGTCGACCTGTTTGCGGAACTGCAACTTCCAGATCCGAAGGGCTTCGGCCGGCGATATCCCCACCAGGTCTCGGGAGGGCAGTTGCAGCGCGCGATGACCGCGATGGCGCTGTGCCCGCGGCCCGATCTGATCGTATTTGACGAGCCGACGACGGCACTGGACGTGACCACGCAGCTTGAGGTGCTCGCAGCGATGCGCCGGGCCATTTCCGCCACCGGAACCGCTGCCCTCTACATCACTCACGACCTCGCCGTGGTGGCGCAGATTGCCCACGACATCATGGTGCTACGCCATGGCCGGATGGTGGAGTATGGCGAGGCAAGCGAGATCATCACCCGGCCGAAAGAACCGTACACCCGGGAGTTGGTGTCGACCCGGTCTCAAGCTCTTCCGGGGCGCGAGGATGGCGGGCAGGACAGCCTGTTGCGCATCGAGCAGGTCACCGCGGGCTACGGTCGCGGGCTGACGGTCCTCTCGGAGGTCTCGATGGACCTGCCGCGCGGACGCACGCTTGCCATTGTGGGGGAATCAGGATCGGGAAAATCGACGCTTGCCAGGCTCGTCGCCGGTCTCCTGCGGCCCCGGAGCGGCCGGGTCGTCTTCCGCGACGAACTGCTCCCTGCCGCCCTGTCTGACCGCAGCAAGGATACGCTCCGGCGCCTGCAGATGATCTACCAGATGGCGGATACGGCGATGAACCCTCGTCACACGGTACGTCGCATAATCGGGCGCCCGTTGAGCTTCTATTTCGGGATGAAGGGCCAGGCGCGCGAGCGACGGATCATTGAACTGCTGCGTCTGATCGAACTCGACGAGACCTATCTCGATCGATATCCCGGGGAATTGTCGGGCGGGCAGAAGCAACGAATCTGCATTGCGCGAGCACTTGCGGCCGAACCGGACCTGATCATCTGCGACGAGGTGACGTCGGCGCTGGATCCGTTGGTGGCGGACGGAATCCTGCGGCTGCTGAAACGCCTGCAGGCCGAAACCGACGTCTCCTACATGTTCATCACACACGATATCGACACCGTCCGCGCGATTGCCGACACCGTCGCGGTCATGCACAAGGGTCGCGTTGTCCGCTTCGGGCCGAAGGCGACGGTTCTGGCGCCGCCGCTCGATGACTATACCGGCCAGCTTCTTGCTTCGGTGCCGAAGCTGGAAATCGGATGGCTCGATGCGGTGCTTGCATCTCGGAGGGCTTCCGTGAAGCATGGGATGGAATCGCCGTAGCCGGCGGCCTTGCAGAGGAGATTGCAACCCTGAACGTCGACGCGATCCGTACGTTTCTTGAACTTTCGCGGCTGCGCAATTTCAGCCGCGTTGCCGAACAGATGCATCTGACGCAATCGACGGTCAGCGCCCGGATCAAGGTTCTGGAAGATCACCTCAATTGCAAGCTGTTCGAGCGGACCTCCAGCGGCGTCAGCCTGACCAGTGCGGGCAAGCGATTTCACCGCTATGCGGCGTCGATGCAGCAGCTTTGGCAACAGGGCCGGCAGGAGGTCAGGCTGCCGCCCGGCTTTTCGGGTTCGATCGGCGTCGGGGTGCACATGACCATGTGGCGCCGCTTCATGCCGGGTTGGCTGCTGTGGATGCGGGATCGGTACCCCCATCTGGCCCTCCATGTCGAAGCCGACTACTCCGAGCGACTGACCGACTACGTGACCCAGGGGATCCTGGACCTGGCGATAACCCACATGCCGCAGGTCCTGCCTGGCCTGGTGGTCGAGCCGTTCACGGTGGATCGCCTGGTGATGGTGTCGCGGGAGCCGATGGGCTTGGACGACTGCAAGAACGACGAGTACATCTACGTCGACTGGAGCTATGGCTATCGCGAGGAGCACATGGAGAAGCTCCCCGGTTTGCAGGCTTCCCCGTTCAACATCGGGTTTGGCGAGATTGCGCTGGAGTATCTGTTGCAGAGCAGGGGCTTTACCTATCTGCCGGCAACGATCGTCGCCGACTACGTCGAGAGCGGTCGACTGCATCTGGTCGCGGACGCGCCGTCGTTGCAAAGGCCGTCGTTCCTGGTCTATCCGGAGGTATCAACCAATCCAGAAAGCATGGCCCAAGCAATCGAGGGGTTGCGAGCGCAGCTTTGACCTCTGGCGGGTAAGGCCGGTACGTCGGGTGCGGACACCCTGAGAGGCTTCGCGGCAGCCGGCAGCCGGCAGCCGGCAGCCCGCTGCTGAACCCGGACGGTCGACAACCGGTGCCGCCGAGCCTAGATCTTGCACCTTCGTTCAACGGTCAATGGGCTGTCTCTCTCTCTCTCTCTCTCTCTCTCTGTCTCTGGCATTTGACGTATCCCAGCAGTTCGGCAGTCAGGGAGCAGAAGCGGTCTGTCGGCGCGAAGAGCAGGATGACCGTTCGTTCTTGCACCGAGCGTCGTTGCTGGCGGGTTAGATGGCTAGCCGGCTTGGCGCCTGTTGGCTTCGCCGCCGCCCAGCATGGGGGCCTCAGGCTGGCTACTCGGATGCCTTGCCACATTTGGCATCAATCAGTCTTGCCGCGATGGCTTTCGCCGTCAGGGCCGCCTCCGGCATGCCGCGAACATGGGCCGTGGCGATGGCGCCTTCCTTCAGGAGCGCCAACTCTTCCGCCAGGTCTCGTGGCGCATCCGCTCCGGCCTCGGCGCACAGGCCCTCGAGATGGTCGACGATGCGCTGCTTGTGTGCGGCGGCTGTCTGGTGGGCGGGATGCTGTTGCTCGCCGAACTCGCTGGCGGCGTTGATGAAGGCGCAGCCGTTGAAGCCGAGCGGCTTGAAGGCCTCGCCGTTGAACCAGCTCGCCAGCGCGTCGAACATGGCCAGTAGCTGCTTGCGCGGATCGGGCCCGGCCTTTTCCATCTCGCCCGCCAGCCAGGCACGGAACTGCTCGTCCCGGCGTTCCAGCACCGCCAGGATCAGATCGTCCTTCGAGGGGAAATGCTTGTAGAGCGTCATCTTGGCGACGCCCGCCGCGGCCAGGATCTTGTCGATACCCGTGGCGTTGAAGCCGCCGGTGTAGAAAAGCCGAAGGGCCGTATCGATGAGGTCGTCACGACGTGACTTCACTTTGTTGCTCCATTGGGCAGACAGTTCTGTCTAGTTAAGCCAGGATTTAACAATAGTTTCAACCACGTTCAAGAGCACGGATCGCTGATCATCGTTGCAGCTTGACAAATAGACAGACCGGTCTGTATATATTAGGCGACGCCGGAAGCGTCAGACCCCGATCCAACAGGAGACACGAAAATGGCCCGTATCAATCTGCCCGGCTCCATCGAGGCCGCCCCCACCGCTTCCCGCCCGCTGCTGGAGGCCGTTAACAAGATGTTCGGTTCGGTGCCGAACCTGTTCCGCCTCACCGCCAACAGCCCGGCCGCGCTTGAAGGCTACCTGGGCCTGAACGGTGCCCTTGCGAAGGGGAGCCTCCAGCCGCAGACCCGCGAGCGGATCGCCCTGGCAGTCGCCCAGATCAACGGCTGCGCCTATTGCCTGTCCGCCCACACCTATCTGGCGAAGAACCTGGCCAAGCTCGACGACACGGAAATCGCCGCCAACCGGGACGGCACGTCCTTGGACCCGAAAGCGGAGGCCGCCGTCCGCTTCGCCGTGAAGCTGGTTCACGCTCGCGGCCGAGTTTCCGCGGCCGACGTCACCGAAGTGAAGTTGGCGGGCTACAGCGAAGCCGAGGTCGTCGAGATCGTTGCCCATGTCGCGCTCAACACGCTGACCAACTACCTCAACGAGGCGTTCGAGACGCCGATCGACTTCCCGGTCGTCAGCGCGAACGCCGCCTGAGCCGATCGGAGCGCCGCGGAAGGTCAATCCCCCGGCCTTCCGCGGCCCGCAGAGACCCATCAAGGATGTGCCCCATGACCCGCCCGCCCCTTCCTCCGTTTGATGCCGACACCGCCGCCGACAAGGTCCGCAGGGCCGAAGATGCCTGGAACACCAGGGCACCGGAACAGGTTGCCCTCGCCTATACGACGGACAGCCGCTGGCGCAACCGCTCTCACTTCCTCACAGGGCGCGAGGAGATCGTGCGCTTTCTGACCGCCAAGTGGGCCCGCGAACAGGACTACCGCCTGATCAAGGAACTCTGGACGTTCCACGACAACCGGATCGCCGTGCGCTTTGCCTATGAATGGCACGATGCCACCGGCGCCTGGTTCCGCTCCTACGGCAATGAAAACTGGGAGTTTTCGCCGGACGGACTGATGCGCTTGCGCATCGCCTCCATCAACGACCTGCCTATCCGGGAAGCGGACCGGCTGTTCCACTGGCCGTCCGGGCCTCGCCCCCACGACCACCCCGGCCTTTCTGATCTCGGTCTCTGAGCCCGCCGAATCCGCCAGGCGGAGCGGATCCTCAAGGACAGGCGGCGGGGAATACCAATCCAGCACCCTGACCAGTGTTTGGCATCGAGTGGCCAGGCTACCGCGCAGGAGTGGAAAGAAATCCCACGCACTTTTGCGCCACCGGCTTCGGCAACCCGTTCGGGGTCAGGACCGCGTAGAGCTTGGGGCCGCGTTTGAACCAATTGTCGCGCAACGGGACGAGCTGGCCGCTGTCCAGATAGCGATCGGCAAATCCACGCCAGGCCAGCACCAGCCCTTCACCGCGTGTCGCCGCCTCCAGCGCGTAGATGTAGTTGTCGAACATCAGCTGCGGGGCGGGCGGTGCCGAGACGCCTTCGGAGGCGAACCAGTCGTCCCAGGTCGCCCAGCCGGAATTCTCCTTGGTGAGCGACAATCTTGGAATGTCGCTCCATTTGTCGGGCGACTGGCGGAGTATCCTCTCCTCTGCTGCGGCGAGGGCAGGCGCCGCGGCCGGGACGATCTCCTCGGTCACGATGGCGGCCGACGGTTGCCGCGGGCGCGAGCGGCGGTACTCGAACACGATGTCGGCCCCGGCGTCGATCATGGCCGGAATCGCGGTGTATTCGCAGGTCAGGATGCGCACGTGGGCGTCGCGCCCCAGCGCCCGCTTCAGGGCGCCGTAGCGCGGCATCAGCAACAGGTGCGAAACCTCGTGCGTGCAGGCGATGGTGAGGTCGTTGCGGCTGGCCGATGCGCGCGCGGCCGCGGCGCGCAGCTTCGACAGCGCCTCCGAAACCTCCTGCGCATAGGCCTGCCCGATCGGGGTCAGGACGATGCCGCGGCCGTTGCGGGTGACAAGGGTGGCGCCGAGCTCTTCCTCGAGCTGATGCAAATGGCGACTGACGGCCGCCTGGGAGGTGTTCAGCTCCTCGGCCGCCCGCGTCACGTTGCCCAGCCGGGCGACGCGCTCAAGCGCGGCCAAGGCGCGGATCGAGGGGAGCTTCTGAACCGGTGAACCCATATCAGAACTGATATCAAAATCGCTACAAATGGCAATGGATTCCAGCTCCCCGCGCCACGAAGATCACCTGGCTAGAGGGGGACCCCGGACGATTGCGCATCCGGCGCGGCCAGCGGCCTTAACGCCCGGTGCGCGCAAGACGCCGAAACCCCGGTCCTGACGCAGAAATGGGAGGTGCGCTTGCTGCGCCATGTTGTTGACGATCTATATCAGATTGGCGAAAGTGTTGCCGGTGACGACGGCTGGCACGAGGCGGTCCGCGTCTATGTCCTGCTCAACGACGGCTGTCCGTTGTTGTTCGATTCCGGCTCGCACATCCATCGCGGCCAGATCATGGATGAGTTGAAGGAACTGCTGGGCGATACCGCGCCGGGCTATGTCTTCCTGACGCACACCGAACTGCCGCACACCGGAAACATCAGCGCGATCCTCAAGACCTGGCCCGAGGCGAAGCTGGTGGTGTCCAGCGCCATCCTGCCCTATTGCGAACTGCCGTGGTGGGTGAAGAAGGAGCAGGTGCAGTTTGCCCATGCGGGGACGGAGAAGGCCTACGGGGGCCGCCACATCTCGTTCCTCGACGGCATCCTGAAGGACCAGCCCGGCACGCACTGGATGTTCGACGCGCGAACCGGCGCGTTGTTCACCGCCGATGCGTTCGGCTATTTCTTCCTGCAGGCGGACGGCCTGAAGTTCGACGACGAACTCGACGACGGAATTCCGGCGGAGTGGCTGCGACGCTACCACAGGAACGCGTTCCGCTTCCTGCCCCTGGTCGACCGGACCAAGGTGGTCAAAGACATCGCCAAGGTGTTCGGCAACAGGGACGTCCGCGTCATTGCCCCGACCCACGGCAACGCGATGCGCAGCAACGTCGCCCAGTGCGTCGAGCGGTTCAATCAAGCAATTCTGGAGATCCGCGAATGAATGTGAAGATCTATGGTCATGGGACCAGCCGGGTGGGCGTGCGCCAGATCACGCCGAAGATCTACTGGATCTGCCATTGCATCGGCGAGAATGCGGCGCAGTACAATGGCGGCTTTGCGGCCGAGTTCGCGCGCCTCAATCCCATGCTCGATCCCGAGGCGAGCGACATCATCTACAGCTCGTTCCTGTTCCTGGACGAGAAAACCTTCCTGATCGACACCCTGTCGCCGGGCCAGCACGACACCATGCTCGCAGCGCTGGACGACATTCTCGACGGGCGAAAGCTGGACTATGTCTGGATCAGCCATACGGAATTGCCGCATGCGGGGAACATCGAGGCGATCCGCCGCGCCCATCCCGAGCTGCAACTCCTCACCGTCGGCGGGCACGATCACTACGAGGTGCATGGGCTTGATGGCGCACGCCTGCTCAACTACGGCGACAAGCTGGAACTTGGCGAGCATGTGATCGAGATCATCGAACCCCTGTTCGTCGACCATGCGCTGACGCAGTGGCTCTATGAGCACAAGACCGGCTTCATGTGCCCGGTCGACTGGGGCCTGAATGTGCACAACCAGCACCAGTGCTTCCGCTTCATGGATGAGATGGAGGAGGTCGGCTATTCCGCCGAACGCTTCATGCACGAGGTCGCGACCACGAACCGCGTCGTGTTCTCGTGGCTGCGCTGGGCCGACCCGGACCAGACCGTCGCGGCGATCGACAAGTTCCTGGAGACCTATGACATCCGTATCTTCGCCCCGAGCCATACGAATGTCATTCGCACCGAGATTCCGAAGTACATGGCGGCGCTGCGCGAGGCGATGCGGATGGCGATCACGGGCAAGTATGAGCTCGTCTACTAGGCGGCGACAGCGCCGCCTCCTCACCCGCGCCGTCGGCCCGCAGCGGCGCAGGGGACAGGGGCCGGCGGCCGCGGCGAGATCATCCGCGTCGCGGCCGAGGTCGACGGGCGGTCGCATTTGCGCGCGCCCGGCGGTCTGAATTTTCTTAGTTACCGAACGCCCCGACGCTGGGCCAGCACTGTGGGCGATGGCGCGGCGGCTGTCGCGGTCGAGGCCGGTGGCAAGGCAAATCGACGGCCCCTGCGAAGAATGAGCCTTCATCGGGCAGGAACCCGCGGCACCCTTGCCCTGCACCAATGCCGCAAACTAGAGGGAACGAGAATGAGTAAACTGCTTGTATCGACTGGTCTCTTGATGGTTCTTTCCGGCGCGTCCGTGCCAGCGATTGCCGCCGATTGTGGCGACGTGACCCTTGCGGTCTACAACTTCCAGAGCGCGGAAGTTCTCACTTCGGTCGACAAGTTCATTCTGGAAAACGGCTACGGCTGCAACGTCGAGACGGTCTCCGGCGACACCATCCCGACCATGACGTCGATGATCGAAAAGGGACAGCCGGACGTATCGTCGGAGCAGTGGGTGGACCTTTTGCCGGAAGTGATTCCGCGCGCTCTCGAAGAGGGCAAGCTCGTCATGGCAGCGCCGGCCCTGACCGATGGCGGGGTCCAGGGATGGTGGATTCCAAAGTACCTGGCCGATGCCCACCCCGACATCAAGACGGTCGAGGACGCGCTTCAGCATCCGGAGCTGTTTCCCTACCCGGAAGATCCCGGCAAGGGCATGATCATCAATGGTCCGCAGGGCTGGGGCGCGACCGTCATCACCGCCCAGCTGTTCAAGGCCTACGCGGCGGACGACAAGGGCTTCATCCTGCTCGACCCGGGCTCCACCGGCGGGCTCGACGGAGCGATCGCCAAGGCCTACGAGCGCGGGGAGGGCTTCATCACCTACTACTGGGCACCGACGGCGATGCTCGGAAAATACGACATGGTGATGTTGCAGCCCACCGTGGCGCATGACGCCGCCGAATGGAAGCGCTGCAACACGGTGCCCGATTGTCCGGATCCCAAGGTCAATGCCTGGACGGTGGACAGGGTCCACACCGTCCTCGCCAAGGGCTTTGCCGACCGCACGAGCCCGGCCGTGGTCGCCTATTTCGACACCCGTGGCTGGAGCAACGACACCGTCGGCAAGCTGATGGCCTGGCAGACGGACAACCAGGCGACCGGGGAGGAAGGCGCCATCCACTTCCTCAAGGAGAACAAGGACATCTGGTCGAAGTGGGTCCCGGCGGACGTGGCCGAGAAGGTCGAAGCCGCGCTCTGAGGCGATCGGCGGCGCGCCTTCTACACGGCGCGCCCCTACCCAGGCCGCTGGCCCATCGCCAGCGGTTTCGGCAAGCGGCGGCGCGGGGCCACTGCCACCGTCCGCTCGCCAGGACGCGGCAGGGATCAGATTCGATCCAGGAAGTCGAGCACCCGCCCGGTGAGCCGTGCGGCCGCATCGGCGTCATGCGCCGGGAGCGAACTGTCGGCAAAGCAGTGCCGATCGCCGGGATAAAGGAACAGCTCCGCGCCCTCGACCTGCTCCACGAGCTCGCGGGCGGCGCCGAGGTCGCCCTCGCCGGCGAAGAACGGGTCGTTCTCCATGCCGTGAATCTGGACCGGCACGCCGTCCGGCCAGGGGCCGAACGCCCACTTGCCGGTGATCGGCAGGCAAGCGTCGAACAACAGGGCCCCGAGGGCTCCCGGCCGCGTCTGTGCCAGCTTCTGGGCCGGCAGCACGCCGAAGGAGAACCCGGCATAGACGAGCCCGGCAGGCATTTCGTCGGCGACCCGGACGCCAAGATCGCGCATGTCCTCGAACCCGATCTTGCCGATATAGGCAACGCCCTCATCGATGCTCTGGAACGTGCGTCCGTCGAACAGGTCCGGCGCGTGCACGCTGTGACCGGCGGCCCGCAAGACGTCGGCGAACGCGCGCACCCCCGGGGTCAGCCCCTGGGCATGGTGGAACAGCAGGACTTCGGCCATGCGGGGTCTCCGGCCCGGATGATCAGGGTTCGGGCAACCTACATCGCCGATGACCCGCCGGAAAGAGCGCGACGCGCTCGAGCCATGTCAGCGGCGGGGACGGGTATCCAGCTTCGGCCGACGATGTCTGCGCTCTTGCGCCGCCGCCCTGAGTCTCGTGCGCTGCGCTGCCAATGGGTCATCCGGCCGCCGTCTGGAAGGCCGTGCCGGCGACGGCGACCGGATCGGCACGCGACCCAGCGCCGGAAACCGGCCAGCTGGCGTCTGGCCGCGTCAGGACTGCGTTTCCGGCACGTGAACCACGAGCCCGTCGAGCCGGTCCGCAAGCACTATCTGGCACGCCAGCCGCGACGTGGCGCGAACCCCATCTGCGAAGTCGAGCATGTCCGCTTCGATAGCAGTTGGCGGCCCGACGCGGTCCAGCCACCGGGCGTCGATATAGACGTGGCACGTCGCGCAGGCGCAGGCCCCGCCACACTCGGCGATTATGCCCGGCACCGAGTTGCGGACGGCGTTCTCCATGACGGTCGAGCCGGTTTCGGCGGTGATTTCAAACGAGGTGCCGTCGTGGGCGATGATCGAGATGCTGGGCATGGCGTGTTACCGGGTTGAACAATCTTGGGTTTGGATTCCGGCCCCGGCGACTGCAGAGGGGCGGCTATTGCAGCAGCGCTTTCAGGTCCGTCCCGGGATCGCCGATCGCCGCCGCCGGCGGGGATTTGCCCGATTCGATCAGCCGCTTGGCGACCATGTAGACCCGGGGGTCGTTCATGGCGTCCACGGCGAGCAGTTCGCCGCCGCGATAATACCAGTAGGAGACGCTGTTCCCGGCGCCGGCCCGCGTGGCCACGGCGTCATATCCGAGCGACAGGCCGGCAATCTGCAGCTTGACGTCGTACTGATCCGACCAGAACCACGGCCTGGCCTCGTATGCGACCGCCTGGCCCATCAATGACCTTGCGGCCACGTCCGCCTGGTCGATTGCATTGCCCACGCTTTCGAGGCGGATGCGGCGAGAGCGCCAGGGAAACGAGGCACAGTCCCCGGCCGCAAGGATGGCCGGATCGGAGGTCCGGCATCTCTCGTCCACCGCGATGCCGTTGTCGATGGCAAGCCCTGCCGCCTGGGCCAGTTCGATGTTCGGGATCACGCCGATTCCGACGATCACGAAATCGACCGGCATCGTGCTGCCGTCCCCCAGCCGTGCCGAACGGACATGCCCGTCCTCGCCCACAAGCGCTTCCAGCGCAGCGCCCTCGCGGATGCTGACCCCCATTTCGGCGTGGAGGGCCCTGAAGTAGCTTGACGTCTCCTGGCAGGCTACCCGTTGCAGGATACGCGGCGCCGCCTCGATGAGCGTGACCTCCAGGCCGAGCTTGGCGGACACCGCCGCGGCCTCAAGGCCGATGTAGCCGCCGCCGACGATGAGCACGCGCTGGCCCGGGTGGAAACGCCGAGCCATGGTGTTGATGTCGGCCAGATTTCGAACGCAGAAGACGCCGTCAAGGTCGCCGCCGACCGCGGACGGCAATGCCCGCGGCCGCGCGCCGGTGGTCAGCACCAGGCGGTCGTAGGGGACGGTCGAACCATCCGCCAGCACGACCGTGCTGTTCTCGCGATCCAGACGCGATGCGACCTGGGACAGGCGCAGGTCGATGTCGCGCTCCTGATAGTAGCCCGGCGGGCGGAAGTAGAGACGATCGGCGGTGGTCTCGCCGAGGAGGTAGCCCTTGGACAGCGGCGGCCGCTGGTAGGGCGGATGGGCCTCCTCGCCGATCAGCGCGATGGGGCCAGGATGCCCGAGGTCGCGCAGTTTGGCGCAGGTGGTGAAGCCCGCCTGGCCGGCCCCGATCACCACGATGCGGGCAGTTGGATCGATTGCGTCACCACTCATGCAAGCCACCGTTGTCGTTTCAGTTCGAGCGAAGCGGCGCCATCGCCATCTGGATGCTCGCGATCAGCGCGTCGCGGTGCGCGGACAGCGCCGCCTGCGACTGGCCGTTGGCCTCCTCCGTCACGCCTGCGACGAGCGTTTCCGCAACCGCGGGATCGAGGTGAAGGACCCCGAGGTCGTCCCACCAGCGGTTGAAGCTGTCGCTGTAGCGTTCGCAGAAGGCGGCAAGGCCGCCCTCGCCGGCGCCGAGGTGGAAGAGCATGGTCGGCCCCATCGCGGCCCAGCGCAGGCCGGGTCCGGCCCACATGGCCTTGTCGACGTCCTCGACGCTCGCGACGCCGGATGTCACGAGGTGGATGGCCTCGCGCCAGACCGCGGCCTGGAGCCGGTTCGCGACATGGCCGGGCACCTCGCGGTTGACGCGGATGGTGATCTTGCCCACCGCGTCGTAGAACCGCTCCGCCGCTTCGACGACGCCGTCGGCGGTACGCTCGTTGCCCATGACCTCGACCAGCGGAATCAGATGGGGCGGATTGAACGGGTGGCCGAGCACGAATCGGCCGGGATCCTGCCAGCCCTTTTGCATCTCGCCAAGCGTGAGGCCGGAGGCCGAGGTCGCGACGACGGCACCGGCGCTGAGCGACGGCTCGATTTCGGCGTACAGCGCGTGCTTGATCGCGATTCGCTCGGGGACATTCTCCTGCACGAAGGTCGCGCCCTCGACCGCTTCGGCGGCCGAGCCGCAGAAACGCACCCGGTCGGGGCTTCCGCCCTTGACGAGACCGAGGTTCTCGAGGGTCGGCCAGGCGCGGGCGATGTAGTCCCGAACGTTCTTTTCTGCGGTCGGCGAAATGTCGTGCACCGCAACATCCCGGCCGGAAGCGAGGAAGAGCGCCGTCCAGCTGGCGCCGATCACGCCGGCGCCCAGTACTGCAGTCTGTTTGAACTCGGTCATCAGAATAATCCAGGTTGGAGAGGGGAGGCGACCGTCAGTCCGCCATCGATGGTGATGCACTGGCCGGTGACGAAGGCGCTCTCATCGGAGACGAGCCAGGAGACGACCCTGGCGATGTCGTCCGGCTGGCCGAACCGGCGGGCCGGATGCCGGGCCAGGGCGTCGTTCCGGGCCTTTTCCGGATCGCCTGCGAGGGCAAAGCCGCTGTCGGCCATTTCGGTCATGATCCATCCGGGGCTGACAGCGTTGCACCGCACCTTCGGGCCGTGATCGACGGCAATCGACCGCGTCAGGCTGTGAACGAAGCCCTTGGACGCATTGTAGATGGCCATGGAAGGGTCGGCGACCATGCCGGAGATTGAGCCGAGGTTGACGATGTTGCCGCCGCGCTCGGCCATCCTCGGCAGCGCCTCGCGGCACATGTTGAAGACGCCCCTGCAGTTGACGCCGATGAGCCGGTCCCAATCGGCGTCGTCCGTGTCGGGCACGGTCTTTTCGATCTGAATGCCCGCATTGTTGACGAGAACGGCGAGTTCGCCGTGCGCCGCCGCGGATGCGACGATCCGCCTTGCGTCCTCCGGTCGCGCGACATCGCCGGTGACCCAGGCGATGTCAGGGTCGAGGTCGGACGGGCGGTCGCCGCGCCCGCAGGTCACGACGACGACGCCGTCCCGCCGCAGGCGGTCGGCGATGGCGCGGCCGATCCCCCGGCTGCCGCCGGTTACGATGGCGACCTTGTTGCTGGGCTGGGTCATGGTCTTGGGCTCCAATCAGGCATGGGAAATCATCACGTGGCGCACGGAGGTATAGGCATCGAGCGCATGGATGGACATGTCACAGCCCGTGCCCGAGCCCTTCATCGCGGCCCAGGGCATTTCCGGCGTGGCCACGCCATGCGTGTTCACCCAGGTGAAGCCGTAGCGCAGGCGGCTCGTCACCTCCATCGCCCTGCCGACGTTGCGCGTCCACACCGAGGAGGCGAGCCCGTAGCGTCCGGCATTGGCGACCGCCAGCGCCTCATCGGCCTGCGAGAAGCGCGAGACCGTGACCACCGGTCCGAACACCTCGTCGGTCGCGATCTCCGCGTCATGGTCGACGTTGGCGATGACGGTCGGCTTGTAGAAGAAGCCCGGGCCCTCCTTGCGCTCGCCGCCAACGACGATCTCGCAGGTCTTGCGGGCACGCTCGACGAAGCCGGCCACGCGGTCTGCCTGGATGGCCGAGACGACCGGTCCCATCTGGGTGCCCTCCGCTTTCTGCGCGCCCATGCGGATATCGCCGACCTCGCGCGCGATGGCCGCGACAAGCGCGTCATAGATGCCGTCCTGGGCGATGATCCGGCAGGGCTGGGCGCAGTCCTGGCCCGCGTTGAAGAAGCTGCCGTAGCGGATCGTCTGGGCCAGGGCGTCCACGTCCGCATCGTCGAACGCGACCACCGGCGCCTTGCCCCCCAGTTCGAGGTGGACGTGCCTGATCTGCCGGGAGGCCGCCCGCATCGCGGCCATGCCGGTCGCCGGCGATCCGGTGACGGCGATGCCCTCGATCTGCGGCGCGTTCATCAACCTGTCGCCGATCGAGGCGCCCCGGCCGTGCACGACGTTGAGAACGCCCCTGGGCAGGATGTCGGCGAAGAGTTCGGCCATCCGCAGCGTCGAAAGCGGCGTGATCTCCGAAGGCTTCAGGACGATCGTGCAGCCGGCCGCGATGGCCGCGGCGATCTTCCAGGCGGCCATCATCAGCGGGTAGTTCCACGGCGTGATGGCGGCCACCGGGCCGATGGCCTCGCGCCGGATCATGCTGGTGTGGCCAGTGACATATTCCCCGGCAACCGGGCCCGTCACCGTGCGCGCGACGCCGGCGAAGAAGCGGAACGTGTCGATGGTGAGCGGCATCTCGTCGTCATGCGCCGACGGCCATGGCTTGCCGACGTCGAGGCTCTCGAGTTCGGCCAGTTCATGGCTGTGCCGGTCAAGCACATCGGCCATTTTCAAGAGCATCGACGCGCGCTCGGCGGGCGTCGTCCGGGAGAACCGGTCGAAGGCGGCGGCCGCAGCGGCGACGGCGGCATCGACCTGCTCCTCCGTCGCTTCCCGGATCGCCGCGATCTCGCGCCCGGTGGCGGGATCGAGGACCGAGAGGGGCTCGCCGCGACCGGCGACGAGGGCACCGTTGATCAAGAGTTCCGTCTGCATCAGAACGCCACCTTGTCGCCGCCCTTGAGACCCAGCCGCGAACGCGCCTCATCGGCGGTCGCGACCTGGAGGCCCAGGTTTTCGATGATCGACCGGATCTTGCGCACCTGCTGCGCACTCGATGTGGCCTTCTCGCCGGGCCCAATGTAGAGGCTGTCCTCCATTCCGACCCGGAGGTTGCCGCCAAGAAGCGCGGACTGGGTCGTGAACGGCATCTGATGGCGGCCGGCCGCAAGGACGGACCATTCGTAGTCATCGCCGAAGAGCTTGTTGGCGATGGTGTGCATGTGCATGAGGTTGTCGAGGTCGGGGCCAACGCCACCCAGAATCCCGAACACCATCTGCACGAAGAACGGCGGCTTCACCCAGCCCTGATCGACGAGCCACGCCAGATTGTAGAGGTGGCCAAGATCGTAGCACTCGAATTCGAACTTCGTTCCGTGCCCTTCACCGAGCTCCTTCACCGTGTACTCGATGTCGGCGAACGTGTTGCGGAAGATGAAGTCGCGGGTCATGTCGAGGAATTCCGGCTCCCACGCATGCTTCCAGTTGGAATACTTCTGCATCATCGGGAATATGCCGAAGTTCATGGAGCCGACGTTCAGCGAAGCCATCTCCGGGCTGGCCCTGGTCGCCGCCCGCAGGCGCTCCTCGCGCGTCATTCCCAGCCCGCCGCCGGTGGAGACATTGAGGACCGCGTCGCAGGACTGCTTGATCCTCGGCAGGAACTCCATGAACAGGTCGGGGCTGGGATCCGGCTTGCCATTCTCGGGATTGCGCGCGTGGAGATGGATGATCGCCGCCCCGGCCGCGGCCGCCTCGATGCTTGCCTCGGCGATCTGCGAGGGGGTGATGGGGAGGTGTTCCGACATGGTCGGCGTGTGAATACCCCCGGTCGGCGCACAGGTGATGATGACGGATTTCGACATGTCGGTGCCTCGATTGTCGGACCGGGCCCGGGGGCCTTCGTCCAATGCCCATGATTGTTGTTCGCGCGTGCCGGCCGCGGGGAGGGGCCGGAAGGGCCCGCCTGCGGCCGGTGCCGCCCTGCGGTTCCGCAGGGCGAAGGCCTGTCGGGACAGCGGGGCGTCAGGTCCTGCCAGTCAGCTCGCCTTGGCGTAGGCGTCGAGAACCAGGCCGTGGAAATGATGCACGGCATGCTCGGACTGGCCGGAGCCGTCGGGGTCGTTGACAATGCGGCCCTGGGTGAATGCCGGCGTGCTCATGCCCTTCTGGACGCTCTCGACGATCGCGATATCCTCGGCCTGGAGCACGGTATCGAGATACTTGATCGTCTGGAGCTCCATCTCGTTCGGCTCCGGCGTCTCCAGGTAGAAATCGTAGGTCTCGAGCGTACGGTCGGGGCCCGCCGGGATGATGTTGAGCACGATCATGGAAGAGCGGCCCGGATAGCGCATCAGGCAGGTGTTCGGCCAAAGCCACCAGACGGCGTGGGTGGTAACGGTCGCGTTCGAGACGTCGTAGGCGCTGTTGCTGTTCTTGCCGGCATCTGCCATGTGGCTGGAGTAGATCCCGTGCGTGGTCACCTTGTAGCTGTCCATGTCGACGAGCGTGCAGAAGTCCTTGTGCGCGGTCGGGCAGTGGTAGCACTCCAGGAAGTTGTCGACGACGTTCTTCCAGTTCGACTTGATGTCGTAAGTCAGCCGGTGGCCGAAGGTCAGCTTGTCGATATCGGGAGCCCAATGGCGGATTTCCGTCTCGAGATCGCCCGTCATCGAGCTCAGCGAGGCCGCATTCGGATCCAGGTTGACATAGATGAAGCCGCAGAACTCCTCGACCTGCACCTGGTCGAGACAGATCTCCTTCGTGTCGAACTCCTCGAGCGTTTCGGTGTGCGGGGCCCGCACCAGCTGGCCGTCGAGGCGGTAGACCCAGGCATGGTAGGGGCACATGATCCGGTTGGACTTGCCCTCGCCCTGGAGAAGCGCATGCGCCCGGTGCTTGCACACGTTGTAGAAGGCGCGCAGGACGCCATCCCGATCGCGGACGACGGCAATCGGCTGGCCGGCGATTTCCGCCGTCATGTAGGACCCCGGCTCACGAACCTTCTCGACGTGGCATACCCATTGCCAGGTCTTGGCGATGATCTCCTGCAGATCGACGGCAAACCAGCGCGGATCGACATAGGCATTCGAATTTAACGACAGCGAGCGCGAGGCATTCGGCGAATAGCCCTTCTGAATGGCCGCAAACTCGTCCTTCGACGGAAGCAAGGTCATGGTGGCGTCTCTCCCAGCTCAGAGGCAACTCGTTTGTCGCCGTTCACGATGGCCAAGCTTCCTACCAACCGATGGCCACTTCTATGCGCCGTGCGCCATTGGTTTAGCTTTTTTCGCCGTGGCCGGTTCGGTCCATCAGTTGCCGTCGAATTTCCGATGCATGGGCCAGGCGCGAAACTCGAAGGGAATCCTGCCATCGACGCGGTCGGTCCGCGGCGACAGCCCGAACCGCCCGCGGTAAGCCCGGCTGAAATGGACCTGGCTTGCGAACCCCGACGCGATCGCGATCTCGGACATCGGCATGTCCGTCTGCGTGACGAGGCCACGTGCCCGGTCCAGCCGGATGTCGCGATAGTAGATGGCGGGCGATTTCCCGACATAGCGGAGGAAAAGACGGTTCAACTGGCGATGGGAGATCTTCACCCGGTCGGCGATCTCGGGGATCGACAATGCATTTTCGAGGTGCTGCTCCATCACGACAATCGCCTGGCGGATCGTTGCCGGGACATGTGTGCCAAGCGGCTCGGCATTGGCCGGGTTCTGCGAGGTGCCGGCCGGTCGCAGCGCCGGGTGGAAGATGTAGCGCGCCGACGCACTGGCGAGGGCGTCGCCGCGGGTCGCCCTGATGATGTGCAGGGCGATGTCGGACGACGCGATTCCCCCGGAACAGGTGAAACGCTTTTCGTCCTTGACGAAGATGTCCTCGGACACATCGAGGTCGCCATGCAGTTCCTTGAGGGCGTCGATATGCTCGTAGTGTACGGTCGCGCGATGGCCACGCAGCAGACCCGCATCGGCGACGATGAAGGCGCCGGTGTCGAGGGCGCCGATGACGCTGCCGGCGCGCGCCCATTTTCTCAGTGCCGCAAGAAGCTGGGGTGTCCTTCCCGTCTCGGGAGTCCAGCTGGCGGACATGACGACGATGTCGAACTGGTCGTTCTGCAGGTCCGCAAGCTTCTGGGTCTCGACGACAAGGCCGTTGCTCGCCTGACAGGGGCCGCCGGCGACCGACGCCAGGTGCCAGCGGAAGTGTGTGGCGCCCTCCAGATAGTTTGCCGCCCTGAAGGGGTCGATGAAGGCGGTCGTCGCGGCCAGATTGAAATTCGGCGTGACGAGGATGACGATCTGCATCGCGTTCTGACCCATAGGCAGTTTGGTCCAGATATGTAAACTTGATGGCGTCAAATGCTAAAAGGCGATTTTCCATTGTGCAACACTTCACCGGCAACAAGGACAGTTGGGATACGGTTTTGCGCAATGTCTTCACGATCGGTTTCACGACCTGCCGGCCGGCAGCGGCGGCCAGGATCCGAACGGACTCGGCCAGCCGGCCGACCGTCGCAACCCGGCATCGCCGGCAGATGCCTGAGGCTTGCAAGGTCTGCCGGCGGCCAGGCGACCGGCGGCGGGGTCCAAACATAGAGCGGGATGAAATCGCATGAACATGGTCAGCACCGAAGCACGCGTATTCGCCTTCTATCTTGTGCCGGACTTCACGATGCTGGCCTTCTCCTCCGCGGTGGAGGCCTTGCGGCTGGCAAACGCGGCCATTGGCCACGAGGCCTATGCCTGGCGGGTGGTGTCTTCCGATGGCGCCGCGGTCCGCGCAAGCTGTGGCCTTTCGGTCGAAGCCGACAGCTCGGTCGCCGCCGAACGCCAGCACCTCAACACGCACCTGCGCCCGGGCGTGACCGTCGTGTGTGGCGGCAATCAGATCGAGCGCGCCGTTGACCGTGCGGCCGATGCATGGCTGCGCGAATGCCGCAACCGCGGCGTCGCCGTCGCAAGCTTGTGCACGGGGGCCCACGTGTTGGCCCGCGCCGGGCTGCTCGAGGGAAAGACCTGCGCCATCCACTGGGAAAACTACCCAAGCTTCGTGGAGCGCTTCCGGGCGACGAATGTCAGCACCAGGATCTACGAGGTCGACGACAAGATCCTGACCTGCGCCGGGGGCGCTGCTGCGTTCGACATGATGCTGCATATCGTCGGTCGTGAGTTCGACGAACGCGTCATCGGCCGTGTCTGCGAAATCGCCCTGATCGACCGCGTGCGCGATCCCGGCGAGCGGCAACGCCTGCCATTCGCCCAACGGGTTGGGGCGCAGGATCCCACCGTGATGGCGCTGGTCGAGAAGATGGAGCAGAGCCTGACCGAACCGATGCAGATCGAGGAGCTGACCGCTTCCATCGGCCTCTCGCGCCGCCATATCGAACGGCTGTTCCGCAAGCAGTTGGGCTGCTCGCCGGCGCGCTACTATCTGAAGCTTCGCCTCGAACGGGCACAACTGCTGCTGTCCCGGACAATGATACCGGTCATCGAGGTCGCCATTGCCTGCGGCTTCGTTTCCGCCTCGCATTTTTCGAAATGCTACCGCGAACTGTTCGGCTGTTCGCCTCAGGAAACCCGGGGCAGCAGGATCAGAGAACCGGCACAGCGTCCCGGTCCGTGCCCGGCGGCCGCATGACACGTTTCGACCCCGCGAACTGGCCGAAACAGGCCAGCGCGGCGGCATGGATGGCTAGCAGGCGCAGTCCGGCGCGCTGGCGCCGATTTTTCGTCCCAATCCGCATCCGATCTGTCCGCGCGCGACGTCTGACAGTATCCGCAGCGCCGCGGACGGTTGTTAACCGCGTAGGTTAACCAGGTCTAAAGATTAACCAAAACCATCCCGGATCGATGTTCTACACTCTGTCGTGTCGATGGGGCCTCAGGACTGCATTCCGGCAGGGGCTTGGGGTGTAATACGGTCCAATGCGGATCGAATTGTAGGCGGTTTCCGACCGGATGACGGCAATTCTTCCGGTTGACCTGTCGGGGCCGGTTGATCCCGGCAACGCCACAGCACTCGGTCCCCTTTACGGCACCCCGGCCGGTGGGCTGAAGAGGAGAGTAGACATGGCAAGGGCCGTCGAGTTCGGGCAACGCAGACTGCGGTTGAAGCCGAGGATCAGATCGGTCGGACCATCCAGACTGCTGCTGTGGCCGTGGCTCGCCGGCATCCTGCTGATCGCCGTCGGCTATGGCTGGTCGCCCCTGGCGCCGAGCGATGACGTCGTCGCGTCGTTCTCCACCTGCAGCGGTGCGGTTCGCACCAGTTGTGTCGTCGATGGGAACTCGTTCTGGCTGAAGGGCGCGAAGTATCGGGTAGCCGACATCGATACGCCGGATGTTCGCGACCCGAAATGCAGCCGGGAGCGGGAACTCGGAGAACAGGCGAAGCACAGGCTGCTGGTACTGCTCAACGACGGTCCGTTCGCCCTGTCGCGCGCGCTGCGCGACGAGGACAAGTACGGCCGCAAGGTCCGCACGGTGTATCGTGACGGCAAGTCGCTCGGCGAGACGCTGATCGAGGAGGGGCTCGCCCACCGCTGGATCGGCCACAAGCAGACCTGGTGTGGCTGACAACAGCGGTCTTCGCCCTATGCCTCCGCTGCAGCAGGGCGGATCTTACACCCGATCCCGATCCCAATCCCGATCGCCGCGCGCAAAGGGCCCGCGTCCGGCCCTGAACGGGGATCTGGAAGCGCAGCGGGCGGCAAGAACGATCCACGGCGCGGGGCGGGGCGAGCCGGTGATCCGCCGACGCATCGGTTCGTGCCGTCGTCCATCACGGTCATTGGCCGCCGGCCGACTAGATATCGATCCGCAGCCCCACCTTGATGCGGTCCATGGCGACGAAGGTGCGGAAGCGCTTGACGTTGTTGTTGCCGAAGAACAGGCGGCGGGTGAGGGCTTCGTAGTCGGCCATCGAGGGCAGGACGATGACGAGGACGAAATCGGCTTCACCGGTAACGTAGTAGCACTGCTGGATCTGCGGTTCGGCCGCGAACTCGCGCTTGGCCTGCTCGATCTGCGCCGCCGTCTCGCTGATGACCTCCACCTCGACGAAGATGGTGATCGCCTGGCCGACCGCCGCGGGGTCGATCACGGCGACATTGGCGGCGATCACGCCATCCTCCGTCATGCGCTTGATGCGTCGCTGCACCGCTGGCGCCGAGAGACCGACAGCCTCGCCGATCGTCCTTTGCGGCGTGGTGTTGTCCCGCTGCAGGATGTCGAGGATCTTGCGGTCGAAGGCGTCAAGCCGCGAGGGTAAGGGGGCCGGCAGGGCGTGCTCCACGAAACAAACTTGCAAATCCGCCCGGGAATATCAGCGCCTTTTTCGCCAATGCTGCAATATGTTTTTGCGCAGACAGCAAGCAAGGTTTTCCATGTTTCTCCTCAATGGCCATCCCGAGCATGACCGGCGCCTCGAACCCGGCGATGCAGAAACACTCGGTGTCGAGGCAGCCGCGGCCGTGGCGCGCCATCTGCGCTATCGCGACCACAATGGTGAGACGCCTCTCGTGTCCTTGCCGGGCCTTGCCGCGGAAGCGGGCGTCGGGGCCGTTCATGTGAAGGATGAGGGGCAGCGGCTCGGGCTCGGCAGCTTCAAGGCGCTGGGGGGCGCCTATGCCGTCATCCGACTCGTGCTGGAGGAAGCCTGCGCCCGGCTCGGCAGGGCGGTGGATATCGACGCGCTGCGTGCCCCCGATGTCAGGCAGGTGGCGCAGGGCATGACCTTCGCCTGCGCCACCGATGGCAATCACGGCCGGTCGGTCGCGCAGGGCGCCCAACTCGTCGGCGCGCGGTCGGCAATCTTCGTGCATTCCGGCGTCAGCGACGAGCGCGTGGCGGCCATAGCCCGCTTCGGGGCCGAGATGATCCGGGTGGCGGGCAGCTACGACGATTCGGTGAGGGAGGCCGCCCGCGCCGCCGAGGCGCGCGGCTGGACCGTTGTCTCCGACACGTCCTGGCCCGGCTACGAGCGTATTCCTGGCCTGGTCATGCAGGGGTACACCGCCCTCGTGCGCGAGGCGCTGCGCCAGATCCCGGCGCCGCCGACCCATGTCTTCATCCAGGCCGGCGTCGGCGGCATTGCAGCGGCCGTCGCCGGGCATCTTTCGATCGTGCTGGGTGACGAACGTCCGGTCTTCACTGTGGTCGAGCCCGCCCGCGCGGCCTGCCTGTTTGAGACGGCTAGGGCCGGCCACCCTGTGACGGTGCCGCACAACGAGCCGACGGTCATGGCGATGCTCGAATGCTACGAGCCGTCGCGTGTCGCCTGGCGCATCCTGTCGCGCACCGCCGATGCCTTCATGACGGTCGACGAAGAGGACGCGGTCTCGACGATGCGCCGGCTCGCCCATCCCGCGGCGGGAGACCCGGCCATCGTGTCCGGCGAAAGCGGCGGCGTCGGGCTGGCAGGGTTTCTGGCGGCGGCTGCCGACCCCGCAAAAAAGGTAGCCCTTTCCCTTGATCGGCAGTCGCGCATCCTCGTGGTCAATACCGAGGGCGCCACGGACCGTGTCCGCTATCGGGAGCTCGTCGGCGCCTCGCCGGCCGAGATTCTCTCGCGAGGCGCCGCATGACGACCTTTCTCGTCGCTGCTGCCCCGCGACTCGGGCGCTTGCGTGAACTCTGACATCGGGGCGGGCCGGCGAACCCGCCCCGCCGTGTCCGACAGCGCGCGCAGGCCGCACCCGGTTCGTTGCCTGGCTGGCAGCGGCCGGGCTCGGGACCGCGGTCGGCAGCATCGGCATCCTTTCTCCATCTGGCCCCCGCAGGGCACGCAGTACCGCCCGCCGTTGATGCCCGTTCGCACATCCTCTCGGCCGCCAAGTGCGGCATTCACGACGGATGTTACGGCGTGCTCTCCGGGCTGGAGGTGATCGGACGCCGACGGCAAGGCCGCCGCACAGGCGCGGCGACCTTGCCGGTTCAGGCGCCGGCCTCAGCGTGCCGGCGGGGCGTAGATGAGGCCTCCGCCGTTCCACAGGCGGTTGAGGCCGCGGTCGATCTTCAGCGCGCTGTCCTTGCCAAGGTGGCGATCGAAGATCTCGCCGTAGTTGCCGACGGCGGAAACTGCCTGATAGGCCCACCTGGCGTCGAGACCCATGGCCTTGCCGGCCTCGCCCTCGCTGCCAAGGAAGCGCTTCTGGGCGGCGGTCCCGCGTTCGAGCAGCGAGGTCGCGTTCTCCCTGGTGATCCCCATCTCCTCCGCCTCGATCAGCGCGAACAACGTCCAGCGCACGATCTTGAACCACTGGTCGTCCCCCTGACGCACGGCCGGGCCCAGCGGCTCCTTGGAGATGACCTCGGGCAGGACGACGAAGCGGTCGGGATCGTTGAGGGTCAGGCGCTGGGCATAGAGCGCCGAAGCATCTGTGGAATAGACGTCGCAGCGACCGGCGTTGAACGCCTGGACCGTCTGGTCCGGCGTCTCGAAGGCGATGACCTCGTACTGGATCCGGTTGGCGCTGAAATAGTCGGCCATGTTCTGTTCCGTCGTCGTGCCCGTCTCGGTGCAGACGGATGCGCCGGAAATTTCCGTGATGCTGCCGACGCCGACGCCCATGTCGACCATGAAGGCCTGGCCGTCATAGTAGCTGACGCCGACGAAACTCATGCCGAGATCGGTGTCGCGCGAGAGCGTCCAAGTCGTCTGGCGCGAGAGCAGATCCACCTCGCCCGAATGCAGCGCCGTGAAACGGTCCTTGGTGGAAAGCGGCACGTAGGTCACCTTGTCCGGGTCGCCGAGCGTGGCGGCGGCGACGGCGCGGCAGAAGTCGACGTCGAAGCCGCTCCAGACACCGGTCTTGTCCGGGGCGGAAAAGCCGAGCACGCCCAGGCTGACCCCGCAGCGGACCTCGTCGCGCTGCGTCACGACGTCGAGGGTGCCGGCGTTCGCCGTACCGGCCGCGAGCGTTGCTGCGGCGATCGCCAATATTCTCAGTTTCATCGGGTTCTCCTCCTCGGTTGATCCAAGCGCCATCCGGGGGAGCGGCTCTCCCGGGCCGGCAGGCTTCGTTGCGGTGATCTCTCGCCCTAGTCCGGCGTTCTGCCGACGTCGGCGAAGGTGTCCTCGAGCACGGCGATCAGGTGGTCGGCGTCGCGCCGGGAAAAGATCATCGGCGGGCGCATCTTGAGCACGTTGTCGTGCGGGCCTTCCGTGCCGATCAGCACCCCCCGGCGGCGGGCGCCATTGGCGACGGCGCGGGCGATCTCCGTCGCGGGCGTCTTGCGCGCGCGGTCCGTCACCAGCTCGATGCCGAGAAACAGGCCGAGGCCGCGCACGTCGCCGATCACCGGATAGCGGTCCTGCATGTCGCGGAAGGCGTCCATCAGATAGTTGCCGATGGTCAGCGCGTTGCCGCGCAGGTCCTGCGTCTCGATGACGTCGAGCACGGCAAGGCCGACGGCGGCGGACACCGGATTGCCGCCGAAGGTGTTGAAGTACTCCATGCCGTTGTCGAAGCTGCCGGCCACCTCGCGGGTCGTCACCACGGCGGCGAGCGGATGGCCGCCGCCGATCGGCTTGCCCATGGTCACGATGTCGGGCACCACGCCCTGCGTCTCGAAGGCCCACCAATGGCTGCCGACGCGACCGAAGCCGACCTGGACCTCGTCCGCGATGCAGACGCCGCCGGCGGCCCGCACGAGCCGGTAGACCTCGTCGAGATAGCCTTGCGGCAGGAAGACCTGACCGGCGACGCTCGGGATGGACTCGGCGATGAAGAAGCCCGGCGCCTCGCCCTTCGCGCGCATGGCGGCGACAAGTTCGGCGACGCTCTCGGCAAAGCGCCTGCCGTGCTCGGCGACGGGCCAGTCGTCCGGTGCGCGGTAGCTGTCGGGCAGGGCCGCGACATGGACATGCGCCTTGCGTCCCTGGCCGCCCTTGCGGCGGAACTTGTAGGGGCTGATGTCGATCAGTTCCTGCGTCGTGCCGTGATAGGACCAGTCGAGGGTGATGGCGTTCTCGCGGCCGGTGTGGGCGCGCATCATCCGCAAAGCGAGGCTGTTGGCCTCCGAGCCGGTGTTGACGAAGGCGGCGACCGCAAGCTCCTTCGGCAGCGTCGCCGTCAGACGTTCGGCATAGGCGACGACGTTGTCGTGCAGGTAGCGGGTGTTGGTGTTGAGCGTCGCCGCCTGGCTGGCCATCGCCTCCACCACCGCCGGGTGGGCATGGCCGATGTGGCAGACATTGTTGAAGCAGTCGAGATAGGCTCGCCCGCCATCATCGATCAGCCAGACGCCCTCGCCGCGCACGAACTTGATCGGCCTGTCGTAGGAGATGGAGAGGTTCGGCAGCAACAGTTCGCGCCGCAACCTGACGATCTCCTCGGGCGAGCGACCCCGCCGCTGGTAGAATTCCGTCGCGACGCCGCCGAAGCTGCCGGGGTCCGGGAAGAGTTCGGCCCAGACATCCAGGTAATGCGGCTCGCCGACGCCGAGGATTTCGGCGGCCGAGAGGTTCGTGTCGGTGGAAAGCTGGAGATGGAGATGTGGCGCCCAGCCGCCGTTCTCCGCCGGCGCACCCATCTCGCCGACGCGCGCGCCGGCCTCCAGCCGATCGCCGGGCCTGAGACGCGCCATCGCCTCATGGGCCAGATGGCCCCAGAGCGAGACGAACGGCGGGCAACCGTCGGGTTCGTGCCGAAGCGCGATCAGGCAGCCATAGCCGAGCGGCTCCCTTTCGATCTCGACGCTGAGCACGGTGGCGGCGAGCGGCGTGAAGACCTTCGTGCCGGCCGCCATGAAGACGTCGAGGCCGAGATGGCGGGTGCGGCGCTGCTTCTCGACGAAGCGCGAGACGAACATCTCGCCGGCATAGACAGAGCGTTCCTCGCCCCAGGGGCCGATGCCGAGCGCGATGCCGTTGTCGCGGCAATGGCGTTCCCAGACGCCCTGCGCCTCGTCCGGCTGCCCGGCCGCCGACCTCACCGTCATCGGATCGGCCGGATCGCCGAAAGGCACGAGGGCGGCCGGATAGGTGGCGACGGGCCGCTCGAGCAGGGGGGCGAGCGACCCTCGGTTTTCGGCGATCCAGGCGCTCACGGCGCGGGCGCCGGGCGCGGCCGGAAGGTCGCAGGCCTTGCGCAGGATGGCGGTGACAAGGCGCGGGTTCATCCGGTCGAGCTTGCGCAGCAGCGCCCAGGCCGGGCGTTCGCTGATCGCCAGATAGGGGTTGTCCTCGGTGTGGACGCGGCGCGAAGCGGACATCGTGACCGAGATGACCAGCCGGGCCGCGATCAGGTCGTAAAGGAGGGCGATTTCCTCCTCGAGCAGCGGATATGCCGCGTGGAAGCCGCGGACGATGGCAGCGGTCGCGCCGATCGGGTTGGGATGGTCGAGGCCGGCATAGGCGGCGGCGATCGCGACTTCCGCGATCAGCGGCGCATGGAGCGCGTCGCCGAAGTCAATCAGGCCGGACATGCGGTCGTGGTCGGCGGCGTCGACGAGCACGTTCCAGTCATTGGCGTCGTTGTGGATGACGGCGGCGCGCAGGGTCGCAAGGCTTGGCTCGATGACGGAGAAGCGTGCGAGGAACCGCTCCAGCAGGGCGCGGTCCTCGGCGGATGCGACGTGCCGCAGCCGCCCGGTGGACCGCCCGGCCTTGCGGATGTCCCAGTCGAGATCGCGCAGTGCGCCGGCATGGATGAAGCCCTTGAGCGCCGCATCGAAGCGGCCGAGCAGGCGACCGAGCGCCTCGAGCGCGGCGTCGCTGCGGCGCGTTTCGGCGAGCGGCTGGCCGTCGATCCAGGTAACCAGCCTTGCGCGATGGCGGACGCCGTTCGGGGCCGTGGTGCCGGCAAGGCTCGCCCCGGCCAGCGTCGGACGGATGCGCGGCACCGGCAGATCGCCGGCATGGGTGGCGGCATGCGCGAGCAGGGCCGTCTGGAAGTCGCACTCGCGCTCCGGTTCCGCGGCGTTGACGATCTTCAGGATGAAGGTTCCCTCGGGCGCCTGCACCTTGAAATTCTGGTCACGCTCGCTGGCGAGCGGGGAGAGCGTGCCGCCAAGCCCATAATGCTCGGCCAGCAGGGCGGCGGCGGCGTCGATGGAAAAGTCCGGTGTCGTGCTCAGCATGTCGTCCATGGCAATCCCCTTGTCGGATGAAAGAGTTGCATGGACGGCCGCCAGACGCATCCGGCATCATGCCGGTTGTGCCGGCACACCGTTCATAATAACCGTCATCTTGTCGGCGATATCCCGGGAGGGACCATGCAGGTTACGGACACGATCGATCGGACCATCCTCGGCATTCTCTCGCGAGAGGCGCGCATTCCCATGAAAACGCTCGCGGGGCGGATTGGACTGTCGCGAAGCGCCACCACGGAACGCGTGACCCGGCTGGAAAAGGCGGGCGTGATCCGCGGCTACCGCGCCGACATCGGCCAGCTCGACGACGGGCAGATCCAGGCCTTCCTGCTGGTCACGCTGAAGCGGACACCCTCGATCGGCGTGCTCGACCGGCTGGCCGGGTTTTCCGCCGTGCGCAAGGTCTCCTCGGTCAGCGGCCAGCTCGACCTGGTGGTTGAGGTCGAGGTCGGCTCGATCGACGCGCTTAACGAACTGCGCAACGAGGTTTCGACGATGGACAATGTCGATGACCTGACCACGTCCATCGTGCTCCGCCGCGATATCGAACGGAGCTGATGGCGGCGTTGCGACGTCACAATGGCCAGAACATCGGGATCACCAGGGTTGCCGCCAGCCACATGAGCACGTTCAGCGGCAGGCCGATCCGCAAGAAGTCGGCGAAGCGGTAGCCGCCGGCATTGTAGACGAAGGTGTTCGTCTGGTAGCCGATCGGCGTGGCGAAACTTGCGCTTGCCGCGAACATCACCGCCACCACGAACGGCCTGGGGTCGACGCCAAGCGCATTGGCAAGCCCCGCGGCGATCGGCGTGAGCAGGATGGCGGCGGCATTGTTGCTCATCACTTCCGTCAGCGCCGAGGTGATCAGATAGACGGCCGACAGCACGGCGAGTGGCCCCAGCGTGCCGACCAGGCCGGCAAAGGTCTCGACAACGAGCAGGGCGGCGCCGGTCCTTTCCATGGCCGTGCCGAGTGCCAGCATGCCGAAGATCAGGAACAGGATGTTCCACCGGATCGATGTATAGGCCTCTTCCGCCTCCAGGCATCCGAAGGCAATGACCGCCACCGCCGCCATCAGGGCAAGGGCAACGATCGGAAGGACGTCGAACGCGGCCAGTCCCATCACCAGCACGACCGCGCCGATGGCAATCGGCGCCTTGCTGCGGCGCAAGGGCTTTTCGCTCGGCTGAACCAGGTTGATCAGTTCCCGATAGTCGAACATCCGGCGCATGCTCTCGGCCGGGCCTTCGAGCAGGATGGTGTCGCCCATCCGCAGGCGGACGTCATTGAAGTTGCCGCCGACATTCTCGCCATGGTGATGGATCGCCAGCATGTAGGCGCCGTAAAGGCGCCTCAGGTTGAGCTCGGCGGCGCGGCGGCCGATGAAGCGGGACTGCGGCCCGACGACGCCTTCCATCACCACGGTCTCGCGGGCTCCGATCGGCTCCACCGCGTGCGTCTCGCCGGTGCCGAAGGCGACGTCGCTGGCCTCCCGGAGGGCAAGCATGTCCCCGACCTTGCTGCGGACCACGACCCGGTCGCCGGCCGCAAGCGCGAGATTGTCGAGTTCCCAGCGATGGGACGCGTCGCCGCGCAGCACGTCCACCACCCTGAAGCCGCGCTCCGCGGTGAAGCCGGCGTTCCTGAGCGTCTTGCCGACCAGGCTGGAGTCGACCGGGATCAGCACCTCCGCCAGGAACTTTCGATCCTCCGACTTGGGCAGCAAGGCGGTCAGGCTGTCACGTTCGGGCAGAAGCCAGCGCCCGGCGATCGCCATATAGGCAACGCCGACGGCCGCCATGATCGTGCCGGCGGCCGTTATCTCGAACATCCCGAACGCGGCCATTCCCAGCCGCTGCGCGACGCCGTCCACGAGGATGTTGGTCGAGGTGCCGATGAGCGTCGTCGTGCCGCCGAAGATGCTGGCAAAGGAGAGCGGAATCAGGAACTTGGAGGCGGGCTGCTTCAACGTGGTGGCGAGACTGATCACCACCGGCGTGAGGATCACGACCACGGGCGTGTTGTTCATGAATGCCGACATCACGATGACGCCGACCATCATGGTGACGAGCGCCACCAGCGGCGACCAGTTCGCCGCGCGTGATACCACGCGCCCCATCCCGTCGACGACGCCGGTGCGCTCCAGAGCGGCACTGAGAACAAACATCGCCCCGACCGTCACCGGCGCGCTGTTGCTGAAAACGCTCAAGACGTCGTCGGTCTCGAGGATCCCGAGCGCGACCAGAAGGGCCACGGCGCTCATGGCGACCACGTCAGGGGGAAGCAGTTCGCGGACGAAGCCGAAGAAGACGACGACCACGAGGATCAGCACGATGGCGATCTGTATCGAATTCCAGTCCATTCTTCACGATCCAGGGTCTCGGGGGCGATCGATCACCGGTCGCCCATGCCCCAAAGGTTTCGGGCGCGACTGGCGGTTGCGACAGGGAGCGAGTCTTGTCCGGAAGAGACCATATTTCAATAGGCACGGCCCGGAAGTACTGGCGGCGGGGCGCAGGGGTGGGGATGCGGCCGCCGCGCGCAGACGGACGGGCATGACGCCGGCTGTCGGGGCAAGGGGGACCCGGCCATCGGGCAGGCGTGCCGGCGGACGGGACGGCAGATCAGGGCGGCCTGCGGACATTCCCGGTGATGGCCCGCGCCAGGGTTTCGGCGGCGCGGGACGGCCGGTTGCGCGGGTAGGCGATGTGGAACTCGTCCTCGAAGTGCATCCGCTCCGGCGCGAGCACCCGCAGGCGGCCGGTGCGGACCCATTCGTCGGCGTAATGGTCGGGCAGAAAACCGATGTAGGCGCCGGAAATGAGGAGCAGCAGCGTGCCCTCCATGTGCGGCGTGGCGGCGGCCCACGCAAACCTCACGCCGCAGATCGTCTCGTCGAGCATGTAGGTGCGGCCGGCGAAGGGTTGGGCCGCGAGCAGCGCGTCCGTGAGTTCCGCGTCGGGCCGGGAAAAGAGGGGGTGGCCCTCGGCACAGTAGAGTTTCTGCATTTCGGAAAAAACCGGCTGGCTGCGGAGTTGCGGCGTGACGCCGCCCACCGAAGGCATCAGCACGATCTGGTAGGAACCGTTCAGCAGCCCCTGATGTAGCACCTGCGGTGCGGCGACGTCGATCTCCAGATGCACCCGCGGCGCGGTCGCGTGGAAGGCGGCGAGCGCGCCCTGCAGGTCGAGATCGCGGTTGGTGATCATGGCGTCGACGGTGCCGAAACTGAGATTGCCGGAGAGTTCACCTGACGCCTCACCGATGCGACTCTGGAATGTCTCCAGCGACCCGAACAGATCGAGTGCCGCGTCATAGACAATCCGTCCCTCGTCGGTCAGCTGGAAGCCGCCGCGCCCGCGGCTGCACAGGCGCAGGCCCAGCCGCTCCTCCAGATGGCGCATATGGGTGGAAATCGTTGCCTGCGTCATGCCGAGCGCCGATTGCGCGGCCGAAAATCCACCCTGCTGCACCACGGAGGCGAAGACGCGCAGCAGCCTCAGTTCGGCATCGCCGAGCGAGAGGTTGAGGACACGATTGCGGACCTTGTTGATCATTCATTGATTAATGCACAAGTGAACATCCAATCATAGATGCTTTTAAATATATCGGGCTTTGCCACAATCCCATCGCCTGCGGAGGGGTGACATGGCCAGCAATTCTTATGAAACAGGACGTCTGAACCTGCCGTTCGTCGGCATCTGCACCTTCGGCAAATATCCCTATCAGCCCGACTGGGATGCCATCGACGCCGACGTCGCGATCCTCGGCGCCCCCTTCGACTGCGGCACGCAGTGGCGCGCCGGTGCCCGCTTCGGGCCGCGCGCGATCCGCGAGGCCTCGACGCTGTTTTCCTTCGGCCACGGCGGCGCTTACGATCATGAGGACGACATCACGTACCTGCCGAGCGGCGCGGTCTCGATCGTCGATATCGGCGACGCCGACATCGTGCACACCGACACGGTCAAGAGCCATGCCAACATCGAGCTCGGCGTGCGCAAGATCCTGGCGGCGGGCGCGCTGCCGGTGGTGCTCGGCGGCGACCATTCCGTCAACATCCCCTGCGTCAACGCCTTTGCCGAGGACTGTGCGGCCAGCGGCCCGATCCACATCGTGCAGATCGACGCCCATCTCGATTTTGTCGACGAGCGCCATGGCGTGCGTTTCGGCCACGGCAACCCCATGCGCCGCGCGGCGGAAAAGCCCTATGTCAGCGGCCTGTCGCAGCTCGGTATCCGCAACGTCTCCTCCACGGCCAAGGAAGGCTACGAGGCCGCCCGCGCGATGGGTTCCGACATCCTGTCGGTGCGGCAGATCCGGGCGCTCGGGCCGGAAGCCGTGGTCGGGCGCGTTCCGGCAGGGGCGCGCTACTACGTGACCATCGACATCGACGGCTTCGACCCGTCGATCGCACCGGGCACGGGCACGCCGTCGCATGGCGGATTCATCTACTACGAGGTGCTGGAGATCCTGGCGGCCCTGGCCGAGCGCGGCACCGTCGTCGGCATCGACCTGGTCGAGGTCGCGCCGGACTACGACCATACCGGCGGCACGTCGGTTCTGGCGGCGCAGGTCCTGATGAACCTCATTGGCCGCGTCATGCATGCAAGGGCGAGACAACGCTGACCGAGCAACCCGGCAGCGCCGGCGCATCGACTGCGACCGGCTGGCGAGGAGGAATGGCATGGACGAAAGCGTCCGCAAGTATCTGGATCACTATGGCGTCAGCGACGCGACGCGGCGGTTTCTGGCCAAGTCCCAGAAGATGTTCGTCGACGGCGCCTGGACCGATAGCGCCGACGGCGCGACCTTCGACATCTTCGAACCCTCGACCGGGGGGCGGATCACCCGCGCCCCCTCGGGCACCACGGACGATCTGGAGCGGGCCGTCCGCGCCGCGCGCCGCCAGTTCGACGGCGGTGCCTGGCGCCGCCTCAAGCCGCTCGAGCGCGAGCGCCTGCTGCACCGCCTGGCCGACCTGATCGAGGCGCATGGCGATGAGCTGGCCGAGATCGAGGCGATCGACATGGGCAAGTCCGTGACCTTCGCCCGGGAGATCGACATCCAGGGCACGGTCGACACGTTGCGCTATTTCGCCGGGTGGGCTTCCAAGCTGCACGGGCGCACGGTCGAGCCGTCCATCCCCGGACACTATCTTGCCTATACGCGCAAGGAGCCGCTCGGCGTGGTCGCCGCCATCGTGCCGTGGAACTTTCCGCTGCAGACCATGGCCTGGAAGCTCGCGGCAGCGCTGGCCGTCGGCTGCACCATCATCGTCAAGCCGGCCGAGCTGACCTCGCTCTCGACCCTGCGCTTTGCCGAACTGGTCCAGGAGGCCGGCATTCCGGACGGCGTGGTCAATGTCGTGACCGGCCGCGGCAGCGTGATCGGCGCCGCCATGTCCGCCCATCCCGGCATCGACAAGGTGACCTTCACCGGCTCGACGCCCGTCGGGCAGGAGGTCGGCCGCACGGCGGCCGGCAACCTCAAGCACGTCACGCTGGAACTTGGCGGCAAGTCGCCGGTGCTGGTGCTGGCCGACGCCGACCTCGCAAGCGCCGCCCGCGCGGTGGCGAACGGCGTGTTCTTCAATTCCGGCCAGGTCTGCGACGCCGGCACCCGCGTCTATGTCCAGCGGTCGGTGCATGACGCCTTTCTCGACGAACTGGTCGACGTCACCCGCGGGCTGACGATCGCGCCGGGCCTCGACCGCGACTGCTACATCGGCCCGCTGGTCTCGGCGCAGCAGAAGAAGGTCGTCTCCGCCTATGTCGAGGCCGGCCGCCGCCAGGGCGCCGAGTTGATCTATGGCGGCCGCAGCCCCGACCGGCCGGGCCACTTCCTCGAACCGGCCATCTTCGCGCACTGCAAGCCGGAGATGACGATCGTGCGCGAGGAGATCTTCGGTCCCGTGCTGGTGACCGCCGCCTTCGACGACCTCGACGACGCGGTGGCGCTGGCCAACGATACCCCCTTCGGCCTCGCTGCCGCGATCTATTCCAATGACCTGTCGCGCGTGCACACGCTCATCCCGCGCCTGCACGCGGGCTCGATCTACGTCAACGCGCACAGCACGATCGACCCGTCCATGCCGTTCGGAGGGTTCAAGGCCTCCGGCTTCGGCAAGGACCTTGGCCCGGAGCAGCTCGACCACCTGATGGAGACCAAGGCCGTGTGGATCACCTTGCCCTGAGCGGCCGATCTGCATCGAGGCGTTGCCCGGCCGTCGTCCATGGGCGGCCGGTTCGCAAGAACGGCGGCTGATGGGGCCGCATCGCATCGCACAAAGACGCCTGAAGGCGCGGACGCGATAGGGGAACGACAATGGAAAACGACACCGCCTGGCAGAACGAACTGGCGCGCCGCGCCCGCATCTATGAGGACATCGAGGCGGGGCACCGCTTCGAGGGCACGATGACCGCCATCGACTATGCCGGCCTGGCCGCGCTGACGCTCGTGCTGGTCGTGGCCTTTGCCATTTGGGGGGCGTGAGATGACCGATCACGTCGCCAGCGGCGGGCTGTCCGGCGCCGCAACCGAACGGGACGAGGCGAACCGCAACCGCGCCGCGGCGGAGCGCGGGGATGCACCGCTCCTGCCATCCGAACGGCTCTGGGGCTTCTGGGAGTTCACCTACGCCAATTCCGCCCTCGCCATTGCCACCTGGGCCTTCCTCATCGGCGGCGCGGTCGGCCTGTTCGTCGGGCCGAAGGAGGGCATCGCCGCGATCGTCATCGGCAACATCGTCGGCGTCGTGCTGACGGCGCTTGCAACCACGCCGCTGTCCGGACGCTACGGCATCGAGCAGTTCGTCGCGCTGCGCAGCCAGTTCGGCTACAACGGCAGCCGCGTCGTCTACGTGCTGGCCGTCGTGGTGCTCACCATGGGCTGGCTCGCGGTGCTTGCGATGATGTTCGGCCGTTCGATCGACGGGCTCACGGCGCTCAGCACCGGCGAAGCGGCCAGCCCGACGGGGATCAAGATGATCATCGCCGCCGTCGGCGCGATCCTCCTTACCTGGCTGATCGTTGCCAGGGGGCCGACCTCGATAAAGTTCTTCAACAAGATCGTGTCGCCAGCGCTGGTGATCCTGATGATGGCGATGCTCTATCTCATCCTCGGCCAGCGCTCCTTTGCCGAACTGCTGGCACTGCCGGCGCTCGATCCGCCCTTCGAGGACAGCACCCTGAACTTCATCGTCGCCGTCGAGGTCAACCTCGCCGCCGGCTTCTCCTGGTGGCCCTATATCGGCAATCTGGCGCGCCTCACCAAGAACGAGCGAACCGCCTTCTGGCCAAACATCCTCGGCATCTTCGGCGCGGCCGTGCTGGGCGAGATCGTCGGCCTGCTGGCGGCGGTCGCGCTCGGCGACAGCGACCCGACGATCTGGATGACCAAGATCGCAGGCCCGATCATCGGCATCGTCGCGCTCGTCTTTGTCGCCTTCGCGAACATGACCTCCATGGCCAACATCCTTTACACCTCCATCGTCGGCCTCCGCCAGGTGGGCACGGCTTCGGTCCGGGCCATCTCCTGGGGCGCGATTCTGTTCCTGTTCTGCGTCATCCCGCTCGGGCTCGTCATCTTCTACCCGCAGATGTACGACGGGTTCTTCATCTTCCTGGTCTGGACCTCGGCGCTCAACTCCGCGCTCGCCGGCATCGGCATTACCGACTACTTCTTCCTGCGCGGCCAAAAGCTCGACATGCGCAGCCTGCACGGTCCGCAGCAGGGCGGTCCCTACCGGTTCTGGGCGGGCTTCAACCCGATCGGCCTCCTCGCCCTTGCCGTCGGCTTCGTCGTCTACGTGCTCGTCTTCAATCCGCAGACGCTCGAGAGCCTGCCGGCCTTCAAGTACCTCACGGCCTCCGTGCCCGCCTGCCTTGCGGCCGGCGCGGTCCACTATGTGCTGACCCGGCTGTTCGCCCGCGGGCGCGGCTGGGGCCTCTACCCGTAACAGCGGAAACACCGTCATGACTGAGACCTACGACTACATCATCATCGGGGCCGGTTCGGCCGGCTGCGTGCTTGCCAACCGGCTGTCGGAGGACCCGGCCGTGACGGTGCTCGTGCTGGAATACGGCGGAAGCGACAGATCCGTCTTCATCCAGATGCCGACGGCCCTGTCGATCCCGATGAACGGCACCAAGTACAACTGGAAATACATGACCCTGCCCGAGCCCGGTCTCGACGGCCGACGAGTGCACTGCCCGCGCGGAAAGGTGATCGGCGGCTCCTCCTCGATCAACGGGCTCGTCTACATGCGCGGCCATGCCCGTGACTTCGACGAATGGGAGGAACTCGGCGCACATGGCTGGCGCTACGCCAACTGCCTTCCCTATTTCCAGCGCGCCGAAGCCTGGCAGGACGGCGGCGACGCCTATCGCGGCGATGCCGGCCCGCTCGCCACCAATGCCGGCAACAGGATGAAGAACCCGCTCTACCGGGCCTTCGTCGATGCCGGCCGCGAGGCCGGCTACATCACCACCGAGGACCCGAATGGCCACATGCAGGAAGGCTTCGGCCCGATGCACATGACGGTCAAGGATGGCGTGCGCTGGTCGACGGCCAATGCCTATCTCAAGCCGGCGATGCGGCGCCCCAATCTTTCGGTCGTCACCCACGCCATGACACGACGCGTGCTGCTGGACGGAATGCGCGCCGTCGGCGTCGAGTACGAGCATGCCGGCGGCGAGCGCATCGTCGCCAAAGCGAACCGCGAGGTGCTGATCTCCTCCGGCCCGATCGGCTCGCCGCACCTGTTGCAGCGTTCGGGCATCGGCCCGGCGGCGGTGTTGCGGCGGGCGGGCGTCGAGGTCCGGCACGACCTGCCGGGTGTCGGCGAGAACCTGCAGGACCATTCCGAGGTCTACATCCAGTATGCCTGCAAGGAGCCGATCACGCTCAACGGCAAGATGGGGCTCTTGAGCCGCGCCCTGATCGGCGCAGAGTGGCTGCTGTTCAAGAAGGGGCTTTCGGTCTCCAACCATTTCGAGAGCGGCGGCTTCATCCGCTCCGACGCTGCGCTCGAATGGCCGGACATCCAGTTCCATTTCCTGCCCGCCGCCATGCGCTATGACGGCAAGCGGCCGCTCGACGGTCACGGTTTCATGGTGCTGACGGGGCCGAACAAGCCGAAGAGCCGCGGCCATGTGCGCCTGCGCTCGCCCGAGGCGCACGAGCAGCCGGACATCCTTTTCAACTATCTCGACCGTGAGGAGGATCGCGAGGGTTTCCGCCGCTGCCTGCGGCTGACCCGTGAGATCATCGCGCAGCCGGCTTTCGACCGCTTCCGCGGCGCGGAGATCGCGCCCGGGGCGAATGTGCGCAGCGATGACGAGATCGACGCCTGGGTGCGCGAGACCATGGAAAGCACCTACCATCCCTGCGGCACCTGCCGCATGGGCGAGGACGCCATGGCGGTGGTGGACAGCGCGCTGAAGGTACGTGGCCTGCAAGGGCTGCGGGTGATCGACAGCTCCGTGTTCCCTTCCGAGCCGAACGCTAACCTGAACGCGCCGACCATCATGCTCGCGGAGCGGGCCTCCGACATCGTGCGCGGCAAGCCGCTGCTCGCAGCCTCCAATGCGGAGGTCGGCATCGCGCCGGGCGTCGGCCGGTCCCAGCGCAGCCACCGGCCCGTGCGCACCGTGCGGCAATAGAGAGGGCGGGATGCCGAGGGGCATCGGTTACGTCGTCGCGCGCCGGGATCATGAGGACCCCGAGGCGCGGCACGATTGGGCTCTGGCCATCGAGGCTCTTCTTTCAAGCTTCGTGGCCGGTTTCGCCGGCCACGCCCGCCAGCGGCTGCCGTGGCCGCCTCCGGAGAGCGCTCGCGACCCGGATTAGGCCGCGGTGAGCCCGGCATCGCCGGTCTCGTTCTGCAGCCTCGCCAATGCGGCTGCTCGGCGGACGAGCCGGGCCATGCATTCTTGCCAGAACGATGCCGCCGCAATCGGCTGGTCGAGTGACCTGGGACCGGTTTCGGGCTGGCGATCGCCCATGTGTCCACCGGAATGCATACCCGCTCTGCCAGGCCGTCCTGCGTCTTGGGGACCCGGCACGGCATTGGCCGCGAGCCGTTTTCGCTCGCGGGCCACTCTGCGGGCGACCTGCGGCGATAGCGCCCGCTTCTCCAAGGGCGGGCAGGTCGGCGAGCCGGCGCTGACCGGGGCAGAACCTTGCCGTCACAAAACCCGCAAAATTTTAGAGAATGAAGGCATGCCCCATTAACTGCAAACCCAAGTCCTTGGCGCGAAAAGCTGATTCCGGCCGCATCGGACACCGGCCGGAACCAAAAATAAACGCCGTGCGTCCCAGGCTGCAGACCTCGATAGGAGGTTTGACATGAACAGAACTTTGGTCCTGGCACTGGCAGCTTGCCTGACGGCATCGATTGGCATCTCGGAAGCTGCCGCCGCAAGTTCGGGGCGGTCGGCGCCGCTGGCCTACCAGCTCTTCTGCCTGAAGTCGCCCGACCATTGCCGCGCCGGCAGCCGGCAGCAGGTCGATCTGACCAGCAAGACGATGGCCAAGCTTCACCGCGTCAACAGATCGGTCAACGGAGCGATCCGGGCGCGCAACGACAGGGGCGCGGATACATGGTCGATCGGTGCATCGTCGGGCGATTGTGAAGACTACGCACTCACGAAGCGGCGCCATCTCATCCAGCTCGGCATTCCGAGCGGCGCGCTGCGGATGGCGGTCGTGCGGACGCGCCGCGGCGAAGGGCATGCCGTGCTCGTCGTGCGCACCACCCAGGGCGACCGCATCCTCGACAACCGGACGAACTCGATCAAGAGCTGGCGCCAGACCGACCTGCAACTGGTCAGCATGGCCACGTCCAACCCGCTGAAGTGGCAATGAGCCGGGCGATCCGTTCGAACGCCCGATACTGCCTCGGCCGGGTTCAATTGGGGCTGGCGGCGCCCCTGCCGGCGGCGGCGAGCGCCGGTCCGTTGCCTTCGGCATTGTTGTCCACGGCATCATCGCCAATCGGCGTGATCGTGGCGGTCTGAATTTCCGCGCAAGCGGACACAGCCTCGGCGATGTCGGCGATCTGGCCGCGCTGCGCAGCGCTCGTTGCGAAACCCGAAGACTGGGAGATCGCCGCGCCAAGCTGCCTGTCGAGGTCGTTGCACTCGCCGTCCCCGCTGGCCGCGGTGGCAAGCGCGACGACGAGGTCGGCCACGCCCTGGTCGAAGGCTTCGCCCTGCAGACCGGACGACCGCATGCCGTCGACATAGTCATTCATCGCCTGGCGACATCCAGCCTCGCCGGCGGCACACGCCTCGGCGACGCCACGCGGCGACCCGGCTCCCCCCGACACCTGAGCGGCGGCCGGCAGGGCAAGAAATACGGACATCACGGTCAGATACGATAGTTTAATCATTGAAGCGGCTCCCAACCCCATCCAAAGATTGCTATAGGCTATCGCTTATTTCAGAACTTCGTCAATTGCGCAAATTGAATAATGTTTCAGTACTACCTGACGGATCTGTGACCCGTTGGGCGGATGACAGTTGATCAGGCGCCGCCGGTGCAGGACCTCAAAGGCTATCGGCCGCATAACTGGAATGGTCATGGCGGCGCGAAATAAACCTATGCAACGTCCCGCTCGGGCAACTTTGCGTTCTTTTGCCTGGCGCGCAACGAAGCCACCTTCGCGGCTCGCAAGAGCAGGGCCAGGAACAGCGCCGCATTGTAGGCGCCGACGGCGGCAGCAACCCAAAGCCAGGGGGCATCAGCGGCCAGCACGGTGGCCGCCCCGAGGCCGGCCGAGACGACTGCACCGGCGATCCAGGCGAAGGTCGCGCCCTTGACGCCGGCAAGAATGCCCAGGGACAGGCAGGTGAGGACCAAAATCTGAACCACGAGAAAAAATATCTCAAATGCTGGCGGTCACCGCCGCAATCTCGGCGGGACGCGGATGAACCTATCAATGACGAACAACGCCGGCGCTCTCCAAAAATGTCTTCAAACGGGCCACCGGAGCAGCGCAATGCCCCGAATTTGCACACTTGTACCGGAAGAATACCGTCGAACGCGTTAATCGATGCGCAAAAACTCCCTAATTTAGCAATGGGTTGACGCGAAGGTTACTCAAGTGTAAATCTGACCTTAGGTTAGGGACCGGGCAATTCTCTTGCGAGAATTCGGATGCTGCGGAGTATGCAGCGGAAACTTGCGCTTTGGCAAGAAGCGCGGGGCCCCCAGATTCGTGGGTGCTTTGTGTTTGGAGTAAGGCCCTTCAATTCGCCGCCGGCTCAGTGCAATGGCGCAAATTATCCGTCTTCGCCGGCAGGTTCCGTCGCGGGTCAATACAAGGCGGCCGGGCGCAAGGGCAGCAAAGATCTTCATCTGCTTGCCAAGCGGCTGATCGATATTGTCGTGTCCCTCGGCGCGCTGGTGCTTCTTCTTCCGGTATTTTTGCTGATCGCACTTGCGATCCGGCTGGAGAGCCCGGGGCCGGCACTCTTCACCCAATACCGATGGGGGCGCGATCTGAAGCCGTTTCGCGTCTACAAGTTCCGGTCCATGGCGACGCCCCCGGGCGATCCCGGCCTAAAGCAGGCCGTCCGCAACGATGCGCGCGTGACGCGGCTGGGTTCGATCCTGCGCCGGTCGAACCTCGACGAACTTCCGCAACTGCTGAACGTCCTGAAGGGCGACATGTCGCTGGTGGGGCCGCGATGCCACCCGATCGGCATGCGCGCGGCCGGCGTCCCCTACGAGACGCTCGTGCCCGACTATCATGCCCGCCACCAGGTGCGCCCGGGGCTGACCGGCCTGGCCCAGGTCCATGGCTACCGGGGGCCGACGACCGATGCGCGGGCGGCGATCGCGCGGATCCAGTACGATCTCCAGTACATCGGCACGTTCACGGTCTGGCTCGACCTTAAGATCATGGCGCTCACCCTGGTTCGGGAGATCAGGTCAGGGGGGACTGGCTTCTAGCGACTTCGCGATCGCGCGGACTTCGAATTGCAGAGTATAGATTAGATGCAAAGGAACGCGTAATGAAGAAACGCATATTGGTGACAGGTGGCGCCGGCTTTGTGGGGTCACACCTTTGCCGAAAGTTGATAGCGCAGGGCCATTTCGTCTATTGCCTTGACAATCTTTATTCCGGGTTCCGGGACAATATTGCCAGCCTCGAGGAAACCGGCAGTTTTGCCTTCATGCTGCATGACGTGGCAACGCCGGTGCAGCTGGCCGTCGATGCGATCTACAACCTCGCCTGCCCGGCCTCGCCCGTGCACTATCAGTCGAACCCGATCTACACCACCCGGACGAGCGTCCTCGGGGCCATCAACGTGCTCGAACTGGCGGCCCGGCTGAACGTGCCGGTGCTGCAGGCGTCGACCTCGGAAGTCTACGGCGATCCCGAGCACCACCCGCAGCGCGAAAGCTACTGGGGCAACGTCAATCCGCTCGGCATCCGCTCCTGCTACGACGAGGGCAAGCGTTGCGCGGAAAGTCTCTTCTTCGACTACCACCGCCAGCATGGGGCGAAGATCAGGGTGGCGCGCATCTTCAATACCTACGGCCCGCGCATGCATCCGGACGACGGGCGTGTCGTTTCGAACTTTGTCGTGCAGGCACTCACCGGCCGCGACCTGACGATCTATGGTGACGGGACGCAGACCCGGTCCTTCTGCTACGTCGATGATCTCGTCGACGGCCTGGTGGCGTTGATGGAAGCCGACGGGGCTGCCGTCGGTCCGATCAACCTCGGCAACCCGACCGAGATGACGGTTGGCGAAATTGCCGAAACGATCCTGCAGCTAACGGGCTCCAGGTCGCGCATCGTTCGCGTCGCCCTGCCGGCCGACGATCCGAAGAAGCGGCGGCCGGACATCACGCTCGCCAAGGAGCGCCTGGGCTGGGCGCCGAAAGTGAACGTCATCGACGGTCTTCGAAGGACCATCCAGTATTTCCGCGGCGAACTGGAAACGCGGCCGAACCTGAACAGGGTGTCGATGCCGCCGACGCTGGTGCCGGGGCTTGCCGCCGCCGGGCAGGGATTGCCCCCTGCACTGACGGCCGCGGAATGAGCCTTGGGAGCGATGTGACAATCGGGAGGGCGCCGCCCCGGCTGGCTCGCAAGCCGGATGCAATAGCGGGGTGCCTTCCGAAGTGGCAGGAGTGGTGCTGGTGGCGATGATCCGCCTGAAAGCCGTGGTGAACGCTCGTCTGACCCACAGCCTCATGGATCAGGCCGTCGTCAGCCTGCTGAACTTTCTCACCGTCATGCTGATCGGGAGACTCTGCGGCCCCGGCGAACTCGGCATCTACGTGATTTGCTTCACCGCCATTCTCATGGCGAGCGCGACCTGCGAGGCGGTGGTGATCGCATCCTACATGGTGCGCGCGCGCCCTGCGGAGCAGGACCACTATCTCGGCCGCGCGGCCGCCCAGCAGATGATGCTGGGGGGGCTCTTTTCCATCGCGGCGATCGCGGCCGCCTTCGCTGTCAATGCCCTCGATCCGGCGCAGGGGTTCGCGGCACCGCTGCTGATGCTGGCGGTCGCGCTTCCGCCGGTCCTGTTGCGCGAGCTTGCCCGGCGCTATTCGATGGCGGAACTGAGAGCCCGCAATGCGCTGCTGATCGATGGCACCGCCGCGGGCTTGCAGCTTGCGGGGCTGCTCGGGCTGGCGGTGGCCGGGCTGCTGAGCGTTACAACGGCGTTGGCGGTGGTGGCGGCCGCCAATCTTCTCGCCATCCTGCCATGGTGGGTGGCGGAGCGGCCGCGCCTCGAATGGTCAACGGCGGCCCTCTCCGCCGACATCCGCCGCAACCTGCCCCTGAGCCTCGCCAATATGGGCGCGCTCCTGACCTTCCTTGTCCAGCTTTACGCGGTCGCCTGGGCGATGGCCCTCGTGGGCACGCAGGCGGCGGTCGGCATATTCGGCGCCTGCCACTCGCTGGTGATGATGACGAACCCGCTGACGCAGGGCATTGCCAACAACCTGATGCCGGCCAGCGCGCGGTCCTGGCAGGCGAGCGGCTTCGCCGGCATCCGGCCGCTGACCGAGCGCTATGCTCTGGCGCTGATCGCCGCCGTGACCGTCATCGGCGCCCCGCTCATCCTGTACGGCGACTTTTTCCTGACGCTGCTGTTCGGCCAGGCCTTCGCCGGCCACGGCAGTCTCGTCGCCATCCTGACCCTGGCCGCAATCGTGCGCTCCGGGGCCATGGCCGCCTATATCGGCCTCTGGTCGGCGGGGCGGTCGACGAGCAATGCCGGCGTCAACCTGGTCGGCCTGCTGATGCTGCTCGCCTCGTTCGCGATCCTGTATCCGGCCTGGGGCCTTGCCGGCGCCGGGCTCGCCGTGCTTTTGGCCGACCTCGTCGCCGCAGCGATCCGGCTGGGCACCTTCTACCGGCTCGCGGGCCCTCGGCTGGGGGAGGCGGCATGATGGCGACCGTGGCGATCAGTCCCCCGACGGCACCGCGCGCCCCGGGCCGAACCGTGGGCATCGGCCTGGGCCTCGTGGCAACCTGGGTCATCACCACCTTCGCGACGTTTCGCGTCCGCGACGTCAACGATCTCCTCGGCGGGGAGGCCGTCGACGGACAGGTCGCCTTCCAGGTGGCCTCGTGGGGCGTGCTCGGCCTGCTCGCCGCCGCCTTGATGCTGTCGGGGCGAACCGACTACGCGCTGCTGCGGCGCGGGCCTGTCGCCTGGTATCTCGGTTTTTCGCTGCTGGCGCTGCTCTCGTCGCTTTTTTCGGTCAGCCCGGCGTTCACTCTCTACTATGCATACCAGAACGTTGTCGTCGTGCTGCTGGTCTGCAGCATGGGGCGCCGGCTCGATGCCGTCTACGCGCTGATCGTCTACTATGTCGCCATCAACTGGGCGCTGCTGGTGCTGGGCGAGCTGGGCCTCACGCTTGGCTTCGACTGGATCACCACGGCCGAGACGAGCTACCTGCGCTACGGCGGTTCACCCGGCGAGATGTGGCGCTTCAGCACGGCCTTCGGACACCCGAGCCTGCTGTCGATCGTGGCTGCGATCGGCGCCGTCGGCATTGCCGCGGGCCGCGCGCCCCTGCGCTTTCGGCGACTGGTCGTCCTGGGCCTGGCGGTCACCGTGCTTCTGACCCTGAGCCGCACCGCCATCGCCGGCATGGCCGCCGGATTCGTCGTGGTCGCCTACCGCCGGCAGATGATCGGACTGGCGACGGCCGCGGTCCTGCTCGGCCTTGCCGTCGTCGCCTGCATGCCGGGGCTGGGCGACGACCTCACCGCGCTGCTCATGCGCGGCCAGTCGGGCGAGGAGTTCACCTCGCTCACCGGGCGATCGGAGATCTATTCCGTGGCCATGCAACGCGCCGGCGAATCCTGGCTTGGCGACGGCTTTCGCTCGCTTCGCGGCAGGCCGCTGCTGGGCGAGCAGTGGGGGCAAGGCGTGACCCACGCCCACAACCTCGTGCTTCAGGCCCAGATCGACCTCGGGTTCGCCGGGGCCCTCGCGGTCATGGCGACGGTCGGATCGCTGTGTGCCTATGCCCTGCGCCTGGCCTGGCCGCGCCGGGGCCAAGGCCGGATTGCCCGGCCGGACCACGAGACGCTGGCCATCCTGTTTCCGGTGCTGGCCTTCTGCACGCTCGACTCCGGCTTCGCCGTCAACGTCAATGTATTTGTCATCGTGTTCGTCATGGTCTGCGCGCGTGCGCGCAAGAAAATGCTGACGGCGCGCGCCGCCGGTCTCCGGCGTCCCCCCTCATTCGTATCGCCCAAGGAAATAACGAAATGGCTTCGCTGACCGTACTGATGCCGGCGCACAATGCGGGCGCCTTCCTCCAGGAGGCCGTCGCTTCGGTGCTGTCCCAGGACTTTCCTGACTTCACGCTGCTGCTGCTCGACGACGGCTCGACCGACGGAAGCGTTGCGCCGATCGCCCGGCTGTCCGATCCCAGGATCGTCATATCGCGCTCCGAAAAGAACGTCGGGCTCGGTGCCACGCTGACCCGCGGGCTCGATCTGTGCGACACGGAATTCTTCGTGCGCATGGATGCGGACGACCTGATACCGCCGTCGAAGTTCTCGAGACAGTTGCGGTTCCTGCGGGACCATCCCGCGGTCGGAATGGTCGGCACGCAGTTCCACTACTTCGGAACCGCCGGCTCCAGGGTCATGTCGCCGCGTCTGCCGCTCGGCCATGAGGAAATCGTCGCCGGCCTGCACCGCCAGGCGCTGACGCTTATCCACGGCAGCCTGATGGGCAGGACCGCTGTTCTGCGCACCGCGGGAGGGTACCGCGTCCGCGGCATGGGCGAGGACTGGGACATGTTCCTGCGCGTGGCGGAGATCAGCCAGCTCGCCAATCTCGCCGACGATCACTACGCGTGGCGGCTGCACCCGGGCAACACCCAACTGTCGCACCTGATGGAGCAGCAACTGGGAATCCAGTTCGCCTGCGACTGCGCGTCCAGGCGCGCGCGCGGCGCGCCGGAGCGCAGCTACGGCGACTTTCTGCAAGCCCAAGACCGTCAGCCGCTGCTGTATCGCCTGCGCAAGCGGATCGACCTGTTCGCGCTCGCCCAGTATCGCACGGCGCTGGCCGCCATCTCGTGCGGCAGTCCCCTCGCCGGAAACGCGCGACTGGCGCTCGCTGCGGCCTGCTCGCCGTTGCGCACGCTGGGGCGGTTGCAGCGGATGGCCACGGCGCGCCTTCAGTCCGGCCGAACGGAGAGCAAGCCATGCGCATCGCAATGATTGGCCTCCGGGGCGTTCCGGCCAAATACAGCGGCGTCGAGACGGCGGTCGAAGAGATCGGCGTGCGGCTGGTGGAAGAGGGCCACGACGTGTCCGTGTACTGCATGGCCGGCAGCGGTACGGGCGAGGCGGCCTGCTACCGCGGGATGCGCCGGATCTTTGTGCCGACCATCCGCTCGAAGAACCTGGAGATGATCGTCTACTCGGTCCTTGCCACGGTGCACGCGCTGTTCGGCCGGTACGACATCATCCATTTCCACGCGCTCGGCCCCTCGACGATGGCGTTCCTCTGCTGGCTCACCCGCCGGCCTGCGGTGGTGACTTGCCACGGGCTCGACTACAAGCGCGAGAAATGGGGACTGCTGGCACGGTCCTACCTGCGGCTCGGGGAGTTCGTCAGCGCCCGCTATGCCAGGGCGGTGATCGCCGTCTCGCGCTCCTTGCAGCGGCACTTCGCCGACAGCCATGGCCGAGAGGCGGTCTACATTCCGAACGGCTCCTTCGAGCAGCGGCCCGTCGAGCTGCAAGCCGGCGCCACACGCTTCCCGATCGCGCCCAAGGGCTACGTCGTCTTCGTCGGGCGCCTCGTCGAATGCAAGCGGGTCGACCATCTCATCCGCGCGTTCCGGCAATGCCGCAGCGATCTGAAGCTGGTCGTCGTCGGCGACGGGCCCCCGGACATCGTCGGGCGCCTGAAGGAACTGGCGGGCAACGACGGCCGGGTGATCTTCACCGGCGCGCTGCACGGCGAGGAACTTGCCGCCGTCTTTTCCAACGCCGCGCTGTTCGTGCTGCCGTCGGTGCTGGAAGGGCTGCCCCTGTCGCTGATCGAAGCCCTCGCCTACGATCTGCCCGTCGTCGTCAGCGACATTGCGGAGAACCTGGAGGTGGTGGCCGACGGCGATCGCTACCGGGCGACCGTGGTGGCGCGCGACGACGTCGAGAGCCTCGATCTCGGGCTGCGATCGGCAATCGAAAAGCTGGGGAATGCGCGCTCGACCGGAAACGCGGAGTTCATCCGGGCCAAGTACAACTGGAACCAGATCGCCACAGCGACCCTGGAGACCTATGGGCAGGCGCTGGCGGGCTGCGGACGAAAGGTGACCGCATGACAGAGCGATCCGGCACCCAAGCAAGCCCTTCCGGGCAAGCCGCTCCCGGCCCAGGCCGACCGGGCTCCGGGCAGCGCGCGGTCCGCTTTGCGGCGATCCTGCTGCTGGTGCTCTTTACGGGGCTGTCTGCCTATGTGGCCTGGCGCGAGGCGGAGGTCTTCCTCACAAGCTCGCGCGACCCTGCCCGGAGCATTCCCGCCCTGCTGGACGGATCCACGGTGCCGGGCTTTTCCACCTATTCGAGCAACCTTGTGCTCGACGACTGCCTGCACAGCATGAGCTCGGTCTACGGGCGCGTGCTGCCGGCCGGAAAGCGGCAGGCGCTGCTTGCGCGCTGCGACGAACTGGCGATGGGCCTGGCCGCCGCCGCGCCAAGCTATGCCTACGCCTGGTTCGTTGCAGCCTATGCTGCAAGCGAAACGGGGCAGGTCGAGGCGTTCAACACGCGCTTTCGCCTGTCGCAGGCGACCAGTCCGAACGAGTTCTGGCTCAGCCTGCAACGGCTCCATCTGGCCGCGCGGCTGGGCGCGGACCTTGATGCAGGATCGGTCGCCGCCTACCGCCGCGACATCCATGTCGGTCTGCTGACCGATCGCGCCGTGCAGGCGCTCGTTTTGGCCATGGGGACGAATCCCGCCCTGAAGCAGGATGTTCTCAAGGTGGCTGCGGGCCTTCCGGAGAACATGCAGTGGCGTCTGACCGAGACGATGGAACGGCAGGGAACGACCGGGGGGGCGGCTCCATGACCTACGGTTCGATGTATCCCGGCCGGTCCCATGTCGGCAGCGAGGAGCTCGCGCCTTCGCGCCGTGGGGCAAATTCCAGGCGGAACGATCGCCTGGCCGTGCTGCTTCTGGCGGTGGTGGCGCTTGCGCCCGTGCCCTTCGCCAGCAACCGCCCCTTCCTCTGGGCCGCCTGGGCCTGCGTCATCGGCCTTGCCTGCCTGCTCTATCTCGCTGCGCTGTCAGCGGCCGGTCGCCGTCTGTCGGTGCCGCTGGCAGCGTTGCGGATACCAATCGCGCTGTGGGCGGTTTTCTGCCTGTTCGCGTTCTGGCAGGCGCTGCCTGCGCATCCGGTCTGGCCGGGGTTCGCGTTCCCATCGGCTGCCGGCGAATTGTACCAGAGCACCCACGCCAGCCTGGCGCCCGGCGCGACGTTGTTGGCGGCGATACGATCCGTGAGCTACGGGCTCTTCTTCTTTCTCGTCGTCCAGGTCTCGACGAACGAGCGGCGGAGAGCCTTCCTGCTGGGCGCGAGCCTTCTTGTCGCGGCCGGCCATGCGGCCTATGCCTTGCTGGCGCTCTTCCAGTTCGGAGACACGATCCTGTTCCTGCCGAAATGGGGCTACCCGGGATCGGCCACGGGTACCTTCGTCAACCGCAATTCCTTCGCCACCTTCCTGGCCTTCGGGGCGGTGGTGGCGGCGTCGCTTGTGTTCGCCCCGCCGCGAACGGCCGGCGCCGGTCGCCCCGCTCCGGAGACGTCGTTCGCCCGGGTTCTCGCCCTTGTCGTGTTGCTTCTGCTCGCGGCCACCCTCGTCGCCACGCAGTCCCGCATGGGGGTGCTGGCAGCCGTCTGCGGGCTGGTCGTGACGGCCGCCATCGCCGCGCGCGGCAGGCTCGGCGCGACCTCGAGAGGCGGCGCGCTGCTCGTGGCGGCGGCCGTGACCGCGATCGGCGTCCTGTATGGCGACGATCTGATCGCCCGGTTCGGCTCCCTGCGGGAAGCGGCCGAAGGCCGAAGCGCGCTCTACCAGCAGACCTTGGCGATGATCGAGGCGCGTCCTCTGCTCGGCTACGGCGGCGACAGCTTCGAGCTGGCCTACCCGCTGTTCCATCAGCCGCCGGTCCCGACGGATCTGCTGTGGGACAAGGCGCACTCAACCTACCTCGCTCTCTGGGCCGAGTACGGGATCGTCGCGGGGAGCCTGCCGATCCTGGCGCTGTGCGTCGTTGCGGGTTCCATCTGTCGCGCCGCGTGGCGGTCGGGAGGGTCCGTGGCAACCGCCATGGTCGCCGCCATCGGCGTCGTCGTCGTGGCGGCCGTCCATTCCACCGTCGATTTCAGCCTGGAGATCCAGGCTAACGCGTTTTTCTTCCTGCTCTTGCTGGGGATCGGCTACGGTGCCGCGCAGGGCCGTTCCGCCAAGGCGCGCGCCGGGAAAGGGCAGGAGGCATGACCGGGCTCGGCTCCGCCAGAGCAGGTTCGCCGGCGCTGTCGGCAAAGAGCAGGTTTCTGCGATGGCTCGGGCCGCTTCGCCGTGTGCTGGCGCCGGGCGCGCACGCAGAGGGCGCGCGGCGTCCACGGATCACGTTTGCCGACTGGCCCGGCACCATCTACGCGGTCGGCGACGTGCATGGGTCGCTGGGGCTGCTGAAGGCGATGGACGAGCTCATCCTCGCGGACTGCGAACGGACGCCCGGACGCAAGCTGGTGGTGATGCTCGGCGACTATGTCGACCGAGGCCCCAACTCCGCCCAGGTTCTGGACCGGCTGCTGGCGCCGATGCCCGGAGGGCTCGAGCGGATCTGCCTCGCCGGCAACCACGAGCAAGCCATGCTTGCCTTTCTGGCCGATCCGGCGGCCGGCCAGCATTGGCTCGACTGGGGCGGGAAAAGCACGCTGGCCTCCTACGGGATCGATCTCGACGACGTTCTTGCGGCCTCGCGCCGGCCGGGCGACCTGCGCAAGGCGCTGTCCGCCCATATTCCCGATGAGCACATCGCGTTCCTGCAACGGCTGCCGGTCATGGTTCATGTCCCTGGGGTCGTCCTCGTGCACGCAGGACTGCGCGAAGGGGTGCCGCTGGACCGCCAGGTCGATGACGATCTCCTGTGGCTGAAGGACGGGGGCGACTACCGGCGCAAGGGCGACGATCCGCTGCTGGTACACGGCCACACGCCGGCTTTGGAGCCGCTGATCTCCAGCGACCGCATCTGCATTGACACGCAAGGCTTTGCGTCCGGCGAACTGACGGCGCTTCGGCTCGATAGCAGCGACAGCTTCGAAGTCTTGTCGTGCCGAAGCGCTGCACGGCCGTGAGCACATCCTTAATCAGTGAGCCGCTATGTTCCCAAGATGCTTGATCGCCACCACCCCAATAGCCGATGGTAAGCGCCATGCTCGTCTTTGATGCGAACTCCCGCCGCCGCCTGCATGGCGCACATGACCCGGTTCACGAGTTCACGGACGGTACCGAACCCCCTTTCGACATCGCGCGGTTGCTCGGGCCGATCCGCCGGCGCCTGCGGCTGATCGCCTCGACGATCGCGATCGTCCTCATCCTGACGGCGCTGGCCTTGCTGGCCATCACCCCGCGCTATTCGGCCTCCGCCCTCATCCAGATCGATCCCGGCTCCAAGAACCTGCTCGACCCCAATGCAAGCCAGATCGGCTCCAGCGCCGACAATGCCCGGGTCGAAAGCGAAGTGGGCATCCTTCGCTCGCAGGCCATCCTGCTGGCGGTCATAAGGCAGAACCAGCTGGACTCGGACGCCGAATTCGCGCGAGAGGGGCTGGTCGGCTGGTTCCTGACGACGTTGCGCCTGCGCGCGCCACGGGCCCTGAGCAGCCAGGAACTGACGCAACTGACGCTCGAGCGCTTCGGCAAGCAGGTTGCCATCAGTCGCGTCGGCTCGACATACCTGATTTCCGTTACAGTCCAGTCGCGCGACCCCGCCAAGGCGGCGCGCCTCGCCAACTCGATCGCCGACACCTACATCCGCGCCCAGGTCGACGCCAAGATCGGCGCCACGCTGGCGGCGCGCGAGGTTCTCGGCAAGCGCATCGAGCAGGCAAGCGACTCCATCAAGACCTCGGAGGCCGAGTTCGAGACGTTCATCGCCACCAATCTCGACAGGATCGCGCAGCAGGACGGCTCGGCCGATCTGATCGAGCTGCGCGAGCGGCTCGCTGCCGCCCGCCAGTCGCACGAGAACGATCTCCTGGCCGTTCGCGGCCTGGAAAGCAGCGTGCAGGGCGGTGACTGGAGCGCGGTTGCGGAGGCACTGCAGTCCGAAGTGATCCGGCAACTCGGTGCGGAGCGCGCCCGGGTCAACGCCGAGATCGAGGCTGCCGCGGCCGGCGCAGCCACGGCCGGCCTGCGGGCGGAGCTGGCAAGGATCGATTCCGAACTGACGGCGCAGGCAACCGCCGGCACCGCCGCCCTGAGGCAGAGGCTCGGCCGGTCGGAGACGGACATTGCCGGCTTGCGCCGCAGCGTCCGGGAGGCGGTTCTCCAGAAGAACCTGCCGTCTGATGTCCTGACCCAGCTCTACCAGCTCCAGAAGGACGCCGAGATCGCCCGCTCGCAATACCAGACGCTGTTGTCGCGACTGCGGGAGATGGAGACGCAGAGCGATCTCCAGATCGCCGACGGACGCGTCGTCTCCCAGGCGCTGCCGCCGATGCGCGCCTCCTTTCCCAATGTTCTGCTGGTGCTGACGCTTGCGACGGCCGGCAGCATCGCGCTCGGCGTTTCGCTCGCCTACGTCTACGAGAACTACATTGGCGGTTTCCTGACGGAAGAACAGGTGGCCTCGGTTCTGGGGATCCCGCGCGTGTTCCCGGTGCCGCTGCAGTCAAGGCCGGGGCGGGAGGGCCATCAGTCCTCCATCGCCGACATCGTCGTCGATGCGCCGACATCGCGCTATTCGGAAGCGATACGGCGAATCTGGGTCGCGATCGAACAGGCACGCGCAAGAAAGAAGGCACCGGATCCGGCCGCGGGGCGCGCCGGGCTCGTCGTGATGGTCACGTCCGCCTCGCCCGCCGAAGGAAAGACGACGCTGGCCACGGCGCTGGCCCGCAGCTTTACCCAGGAAGGCCGCCGCACGTTGCTGGTGGACTGCGACCTGCGCAAGCCGTCGGTGCACAGGCAGACGCACGTCGACGTCGCCGTCGGCTTGCAGGACCTGCTGGCCATGCCGTCGCAGAGCAAGATCTCCGACAACATCATCCTGCGCGACACCAAGACCGACCTCAGGATCATCGGTGGGCGGCGGAACGGCGAAAGAATGCCGAACACCCTGATCGCGGGCGCCGAATTCAAGCGGGTGATCGACCTGGCGGTGAAGAGCTACGACATCGTCATCCTGGACTCACCGCCGATCGAGCCGATTGTCGACGGTCTCTACATCGCACAGTACGCCGATGTGCTCGTGTTTTCCGTCGTCTGGGCACGCACGGGGCAACGCGAGGCGGTCGCGGCGCTGGAAGCGATCGCCGCCGCGCGCGACAGGCCTCTCGATGTCATGTGCGTCCTGAACAAGCGCCAGGGCGGCCATTTCAACGCGGCTGGCTACGAAGGCTATTACGAGGGCTAGGCGCCGCGCCGCCCATTGCCGCTCTCCGCGGCCACCCGGCGCCCGGAACGGGATCAACAACAGCACGCCGCCCGGCGGTCTCCCGGCCGCCGCGGGTCAGCCACTCACCACCAGCTCGAGCACGAGCGGGCTCACGGCGTTGTGAAGTCTGCGGCGACGAAGGGAGGTAACACAAGCCCCGCCGGCATCGAAGGACGAAGAGCAAGCGCCATCGATGCCGTAAGGGAGAGTTCACGTGTGCAACGTCCATCAACCACTCGCTGCCGTGGGGCGGGACCCATGCCGCATCCGCACCGGCGCGGCCCGTAGGACGCCCGCTGTGTCACGGGGAGCCCGGGCGCGCCGGACGATCCGTGCAAAGTTCCCCGCCTGCGGCCATCGCGCGGCATGAGCACCGCGTCCTATTTCCAAAGGCAAGCTGCGCGCCCCGGCCGCTGGCTCGGCCGCTTCCAGCCCGGACGCGGCGAGAACCTGTCGCCGGGGCTGGCCCGGAAGATTCGCGAGCATGGCTGGTCGAGCGAGATCCTCATGCGGATCGTGCAGCTTGGGATCCTTGCGGCGTTCGGCGCGCTGTATGCATTTTCGCCAAAGACCAGCGCGGCGACGAACTCCCTCGTACCCGTCGCGTTGACCGTCTATTTCGCTCTCTCCGTCGTCGGGCTTGTATGGTCCGTGCGGCGGAGAATTCCGGACTGGGCAGCCTATATGTCGATCGTGTTCGACATCGGCCTGCTGATGGTGCTGATCTGGAGCTTCCATCAGCAGTACGGGCAACCGGCATCGTTCTACCTGAAGTCGCCGACCTTTCTCTATGTCTTCATCTTCATCGCGTTGCGCGCCTTGCGGTTCGAGCCGAAGTTCGTCATCGCGGCCGGCCTGCTGACGGTGGCGGCCTGGGCCTCGATGGTCGTCTATGTCGTCGTCTCCGATCCCGGCGGGACCGCCATTACCCGCGACTATGTCGCCTACCTGACGAGCAATGCGCTGCTGGTTGGCGCCGAAGTCGACAAGCTCATCACGGTCGGGGTGGTGACCGGCATTCTCTACCTCGTGCTCCGCCGCGCGCGGGCGCTGCTGTTCGAGGCGGTCAGCCAGCAGAGCGCGGCCGCGAATCTGTCGCGGTTCTTCGACGAGGCCATTGCAAGCCGCATCCGGGGCGCGGACGATCTGCTGTCGCAGGGCACGCGCCGGCAGGCGGCCGTGCTGCTTGTCGATCTGCGCGATTTTACCAAGCTCGCCGCCCGGATCGACCCGACGGAGGTCATCCAGATCCTCGCCGCCTACCAGCGCCGTGTGGTACCGCTGATCCGCCAGCACGGCGGCATCATCGACAAGTTCATGGGCGATGGCATCCTGGCGACGTTCGGCGCCATCGAGGGCCGGGAGGCCTACGCGGCCGATGCCCTGCGGGCCATCGATGCCATCGTCGCAGACGCCGCCCTGTGGCCGCAGAGTTCGGATCGCCTCAGCCGCCTGCCGCCCCGCTCGGTCGGCATGGCCGTTGCGGCTGGTCCCATCGTCTCCGGTGTCGTCGGCGCCAACGACCGCCTGGAATTCACGGCGATCGGCGCCCCGGTCAACCTTGCCGCGAAACTTGAGGACCTGAACAAGCCGCTGGCGACCCAGGCGCTGGTGGCGGCCGACGCCTACGCCCTCGCCCTGGAGCAGGGCTATCGGCCGGGACAGCCGGCCACTCTCTTGCGGCTGGAGCAGGATGCCGCGCCGGGGCTCCACGAGCTCGCGGTTCTTCACCCCTAGCTTGCCGGAAGGTCCTTCCCAGTCCCTCCAGCCGGCAGCGAGCGAACGCTCGTGCCTGTCGGTCGGCCGATTCCGATCCAATCCGCGTTTCGGAATCCCGGCCACACCCGGGTCGGGTCGAGGGCGGCGTCGATCGAGCTACCGCATCACGCCGCCAGGTCCTGCTCCTCGCGGAGCCAGTCGAGGAAGGCCCGGGAGGCGGGGGTGGTCGCATGGGGCGCCGGCGGCAGCAGGAAATACCCCTCGATCATCGGCGCCGAATGAGCGAAGGGTCGAACCAGCCGCCCGCGCTCCAGCAGATCGGAGACCAGCGTGTCGTGGGCCATGGCGAGCCCGGCGCCGTTCAGCGCTGCGGTAATGGCGATGACGAAGGTCGACGCGAGGTTGACCTCGCCCTCGCGGGCAAAGGGGATGTCTTGCGTCTTGAACCATCGGCCCCAGGTGCCGGTCATGCCGGCGCAATTCAGCAACGTGGCGCGCCCGAGATCGACACGGCCCGACTGGTAGTCCGGCGCGCAGACCGGGAAGAATTGGTCCCGGCTGATGCGTTCGGCCGCGTCCGACATGTCCTCGGGCCTGCCGAACCGGATTTCCATGGCCGCATGCGAGGCGTGCCGTTCGGGGTCCCAGATGGGCGTGACGATGTTCAGCACCAGCCACGGGTGCCGCGCATAGAGCCGGCGCAGCCTCGGCGCGAGCCAGAACACCGAATAGGCCAGGTTGCACTGCAACACCATGTTGCGGCCCCGATCGCCGCCGGTGAAGGCCTGGGTGCCGCTCGCAATCAGGTCGAAGGCCGCGGCGATGGTCGGCAGGTAGTTCGCCCCGGCCTCGGTCAGTTCCAGCGCGCGCGTCTTGCGGATGAACAGTTCGCGGCCAAGCAAGGCCTCGAGGCTGCGCACGTGCTGGCTCACGGCGGACTGGGTGAGGTTGAGCTCCGCCGCGGCGCGGGTGAAGGACAGATGCCGTGCGGTCGCCTCAAAGGCGCGCAACCACGTCAAGGGTGGGAGGTTCGAGGCCGGCACGGTAATCCAGAACGATGGCATTAATTTTATTAATGCCATGTGCGAATATTCATCGTTTGTCAATGGCCGGTCCGCCGTCCGATGCTCGCGTATCGGTGCGAGGAGAGAACACATGCTGCAAACCGTCGAAACGTCGAACATGACCCACTGGGACGAGCGCGTGGACCTGGCGGCGGCCTTCCGCTGGACCGCGCGGCTGAACATGCACGAGGGCGTCGCCAACCATTTCAGCCTCTCGGTCAACAAGGCCGGCACGCAGTTCCTGATGAATCCCAACCAGCGGCACTTCAGCCGGATCCGGGCCTCCGACCTGCTGCTGCTCGATGCGAACGATCCGCAGACCATGGACCGCCCCGACGCGCCGGACATGACCGCCTGGGGCCTGCACGGCTCGGTTCACCGGCTTTGCCCGCATGCCCGCTGCGTGATGCATGTCCATTCGATACACGCGACGGTCCTGGCCAGCCTTGCCGACAGCACGCTGCCGCCGATCGATCAGAACACCGCCATGTTCTACGGCCGTTACGTGATCGACGAGGAGTTCGGCGGCCTCGCGCTTGAAAGCGAGGGTATGCGCTGCGCGCGGATGCTGAGCGATCCGAAGATCAAGGTCATGATCATGGGCAATCACGGGGTGCTCGTGATCGGCGCGGATGTCGCCGACACGTTCAACCGGCTCTACTACTTCGAGCGCGCGGCGGAGACCTACATTCGTGCTTTGCAGACCGGCCGGCCGCTCCGGGTCCTCAGCGATGACATCGCCGAGGCAACCGCCCAGGCGATCGAGGACTATCCCGGGCAGTCGGAACGGCATCTGGCCGAGCTGAAGGCAATCCTCGATACCGAAGACCCGACCTATGCGAGCTGAACCATGGCCGACTACATCGCAACGAATGCTGCCTCCTCCGGGGTGCGCCTCGACAGGAAGACGCTCAAGGCCATCGCCGCCCGCACCGACCGGCCCGGGCTGACCTATCTCGCGCAATGGGTCGCGGCGCTCGGCGCGACGAGCGGGCTGATCTGGCTCACTCTTGGCACGCCGTGGGTCTGGCCGGCGATGCTGCTGCACGGGATCTTCCTGACCGTGCCGGCCTACGCGTTCAGCCACGAAACCGCGCACGGAACGGCCTTCCGCACGCGCTGGCTGAACGAAGCGGTGCTGTGGGTGACGTCGCTCATCTACATGGAGGAGCCGCTGCATCGCCGCTATACCCACACCAACCATCACACCTTCACGTGGCATGTCGACAAAGACAGCCAGATGCCCTTCGACACGCCGTTGGGCTTCCGCGGATGGCTGGGTGAGATCACCGGGTTCAGCCTGCTCCGGTTTCACCTGCAGATGTTCCTGCACCTGGCGGCAAGGCGCTACACCGACATCATGCGCAAGGTGGCCCCGGAGAGCGAGTTCGGGAAGATGACCGGCAATGCCCGGATCATGCTGGCAATCTACGCGGCGCTCGTTGTCGCACCGCTGCTGGGCGTCTGGTGGCCGGTCTGGTTCGTCATTGTCCCGCGCGTGCTCGGGGCGCCGGTGATGCTGCTGTTCACGCTGACCCAGCATGTCGAGCTGCAGGAGAACTCCCCCTCGATCCTCGACAGCACGCGGTCGTTCCGCACCTCCCGGCTCGGCCGCTTCCTCTACATGAACATGAACCATCACGTCGAGCACCACCTCTACCCGCAGGTTCCCTTCCATGCCTTGCCGCAACTGGCTTCGGCGGTGAAGGACCAGGTGCCGGAGCCCGATCCGGGCTTCTTCCGCACCAACTGGGAGGTGCTGTCCGTGGTCGTGCGGCGGTCGATGGGCCTGCCCACCAAGGCGGCCAGCATCCGCCAGGCGCCGCACATGATCACATCGGGCGGACCGGTGGACAAGGTCGCGCAGCGGACCATGTGAGCCGAAGCCCGGTTGGCCGCGTGCCGTGCCGCGTTCGCACGGAAGTGTCCTCGAAAACGATCGCGAACCGAACAAAGCGTTCTTCGCCGGGCCGATGGCCAGCGCTGCACGCCTGCCCGGCAATTGCCAGGCCCATACCGACCAAACCAAAGGGAGCAACAATGAGCGAATGGATCGACGCCTGCGCCACCGACGACATCGATGAACAAGACCTGATGACATGGGAGCACAACGGGCACGTCTATGCGATCTACAACACCAGCAAGGGGTTCTTCGCCACCGACGGCATCTGCACCCATGAAGAGCAGCGCCTCGAGGACGGCCTGGTCGTGGGTTGCGTGATCGAGTGCCCGCTCCACGGCGGCCGGTTCGACGTCTGCACCGGAAGGGCGCTCTCCGCGCCGGTCTATGTCGACCTCAAGACCTACCCGGTCAGGGTCGAAAACGGCCGGATCCTGCTGCGGACGGCCTGAACGGTGGCCCCGGCCCGGGATATCGGGCCGTGACCCGCGATCGCGGCAACGGCGTTCACCGGGCGATGCTAGTGGCCCGGCTCGCCCAGAGGCGGGCAGTTCTCGCGGATGTAGATGTTGAACGGCGTGTATTGTCCGGGCCGGACCTCGGTCTCGTTCCGGTTGAAGTGCCGGCCGATGACTTCCAGGGCCCGCTGCACCTCGAGGCGGGGGTTCTGGTCGATCACGGCGTCGAGGATGCCTTCGCGGAGCATCGCCCGGCGCTCCGGCGTCAGTTCGTGGGTGATGAGAACGATCCGGTGTGACAGGCCGACGGCACGGACGACATCGGCGATGGCCGTGTTTCCGGCCGAGACGTTGTAGATTCCCCTGATCCGCGGATTGTGGCGCAACGCGTCCAGCACGAGCTGGCCCGCCCGCTGCCGGTCCTCCCCGCTTTCGAGCGAAGCGGTGATGGTGCAGGCGGGAAAGTGCTCCCGCAGGACGGAGCGAAAGCCCATCTCCCGCTCCTCGTGGCCGATGAAGCGGTGCAGGCCAAGGACGACCAGGATTTCGCCGCCGTCCGGCCCGACGAAACGCCCCATCAGCTCTCCGGCCGCGCGTCCGGCCTGGCGGTTGTCCGGGCCGACATAGGCGATGCGGCCGCAGCGCGGCAGATCGGTGACGAGGGTGACGATCGGAAGGCGCGCCGAAATGAGCGCGAGCGCGTCGGACAGTTGCGGATCGTCCGGCAGGATCACCACCAGAGCGTCGTAGCTGTCCGAAACCTCGCCGATCTTGCGCCGCATCGCGGCACTGTCGGTGACGTCGACATAGTGGACAAAGCAATTGATCTTCATGTCGGCGGTGCCGGCCGCCGGCTGCATGAATGCGTCGCGCAGGCCGCGATAGAACGGGTTCTGCGGGGACTGCATCATGACCGCCACGCGCAGCACCTTGAGATAGTTGCGGAACAGCACCCGGTCGAGATTGAGCCGGCTCGCCCATTCGAGGACCCGGGCCTCCTTCTCGGGCGAGACACCGCCCCTGCGGTTGAGAACCCGGTCGACCGTGCTGAGGCTGACCCCGGCCGCCTGCGAGATCCTGATGAGAGTGGTGCGCTTGCTCATGCCATGAGCTTTGATGGTATCCCTTCAAAATGCAAGTCGAGCGAAGGAATGGCATCAGATAGAGTCCGGATCACGATGTGCGGCTGCACAACGCCGTGGGAGGAGACAACATGAGCATTGACCGTCAGGACCGGCGGCCCGCCATCCGCCTGGGCGTCAGCCCGCTTTCCTGGGTGAACGAGGTTCTGGAGGAGTTCGGCCGCGAGACGACGGCCGAGACCTGCCTCGCCGAGGCGGCGGCCGCCGGCTATGCCGGCGTCGAACTCAGCCGGATCTTTCCGAAGGAGGCAGGTCAGCTGACGACCCTGCTTGCCCGCCACGGCCTGCAACTGGTGTCCGGCTGGCACAGCGGCTTCCTGGCCGACCGGGAGGTGGAGGCCGAGCTCGAGGCGGTTCGGGACCATGCCGGCCTGCTCATGGCCTGCGGCACCGGCGTCATGGTCTATGGCGAGTGCGGCTGCATGGCCGCAGACCCGCTCGACGTGCCGATGTCGCGGCGGCGGCGGCTGGAGCGGGCCGCGGTCGCGGGCTACGGCGACCGGCTGACCCGCTTTGCCGACGCGCTCATGGACCGGTATGGCCTGGCGCTGTCCTACCACCATCACCTGATGATGGTGGCCGAAACGCTCGAGGAGACGGAGGCGGTGATGGCCGCGACCGGGCCGTCGGTCGGGCTCCTGCTCGATACCGGCCATGCGGCCGCGGCGGGCTTCGACTATGCCCGGCTGATCGCGCGCCTCGGCCATCGCATCAACCACATTCACCTGAAGGACGTGCGCCGCGAAGCGCTGGCCGAGGTCCGCTCCGGCGATCTCAGCTTCAACGACGCCGTCCGCGCCGGCATGTTCACCGTCCCCGGCGACGGCATGGTCGACTTCGGCCCGCTCGCCGGCTTCCTGGCGGAGGGGCGCTATTCCGGGTGGCTGGTGGTCGAGGCCGAACAGGACCCGGAGAAGGCCCCGCCGGCCGAGACGGTGGCGCGCGCCCACCGCTTCGTATCCGAGGCTATCCTGAAACCCGCGCTTGCAGGAGCATGACCCGATGCCACGAACGACCCTCAACATCGGCCTGATCGGATCTGGCTTCATGGGACAGGCCCACGCCGACGCCTTCCGGCGCGCCGCCTTGCTCTACCGCAACCTTCCGGCCGTGCCGGTGCTACATACCCTCGCCGATGCGACGCAGGAACTGGCCGAGGCCGCCGCCGCGCGCTTCGGCTTTGCCCGGGCGACGGGCGACTGGCGGACGATGATCGCCGATCCGGAAATCGACGTGATCGACATCACCACGCCCAACGCCATGCATGTCGAGATGGCGATGGCGGCCATAGACGCGGGCAAGCACGTCTACTGCGAAAAGCCGCTGACGGTGAGGCTGGACGACGCCAAGGCGCTGGCCGAGGCGGCGAAGAAGCGCGGCGTCAAGACGATGGTCGCCTTCAACAACGTCAAGACGCCCGCCGCGCTGCTGGCCCGGCAACTGATCAGCCGCGGCGACATCGGCACGCCGACCCGGTTCCGCGGCTGGTTCGACCAGGGCTTCTTCAACGATCCCGACATGCCGTGGAGCTGGCGCTGTTCGCGTCGCGAGGCGGGCTCGGGCTCGCTTGGCGATCTCGGCTCGCACGTCGTCAGCGTGGCGCAGTTCTTGATGGGCGGGGTCGAAAGCGTCGCCGGGCAGGAACAGACCTTCTTCCGCGATCGCCCCGCGCCCGGCCGCGGCTCCGGCTACGGCGCCAGCGCCGATGCGAGCGGGCAGCGGCTGGCGGTGGAGAACGAGGACCAGTTCCAGGCGCTGGTGCGGTTCGCGAACGGCGCGGGCGGCACGATCGAATCCTCGCGCATAGCCGCCGGCAAGGTCTTCGGCATCTATTGGGAGGTCTCCGGCACCGAGGGCACCATCGTCATGGACGGTGAGCGCTTCAACGAACTGAAGATCGCCCGCTATGGCGACCCGAAGGCCGACCGCGGCTTCAAGACGCTGCTGGCCGGCTCGCAGGTGGAGCAGTTCAACGGCTTCTTCGGCTTCGACTTCGCCGGCGGCGGGCTTGGCTACTTCGACGTCAAGGTGATCGAGGTGCACGACCTGATCCAGGGCATCGCCGGCCCCGGCGGCTGTTTCCCGGACTTCCAGTTCGGTTTCGAAAACCAACAGATCATCGCGGCGATGGAGCGTTCGGCCGCGGAGGATCGCCGCATCAGCATCGGAGAAGCCGCATGACCGGGATCGCCATCATGGGGGCAGGGCGCATGGCCAGGGTCCACGCCGCCTCGATCCTCGCCGCCGACGCCCATGTCGCCACCATCTATGACCCGGTCGAAGAGGCCGCAACGGCGCTCGCCGCCACGACCGGCGCGCGTGCCGCGCCGACCGCGGCCGACGCCATGGCGGACCCCGCGGTCGACGCGATCATGATCGCCACCTCGTCCGACACCCATGTCGACCTGCTCTACGAGGCGGTAAGGACCGGCAAGCCGGTGCTGTGCGAGAAGCCGCTCGCCTCCAGCTATGCGGCCAGCCGCGAATTCATCGCGACGGTGGGCGAGGCGGCGGCGCGCAAGGTGTTTCTCGGCTTCAACCGTCGCTTCGACCGTGGGCATGCGTCGGTGCGCGAGGGGGTCCACGCCGGGCAGATCGGCCGGCTGGAGCAACTGACGATCACCAGCCGCGATCCCTTCCCGCCGCCGCTCGACTATGTGCCGCGCTCGGGCGGCCTGTTCCGCGACATGATGATCCACGACTTCGACATGGCGCGCGCCATCGTTGGTAAGCCGATGCTATCGGTCACCGCGCACGGCTCGTCGATCGTCGACCCCGAGATCGGCAGGCTGGGCGACGTCGACACGGCCGCAGTCACGATGCTGGCCGAGGACGGCACGATCGTGACGATCCTGAACTCGCGCCGCTGCGCCTTCGGCTTCGACCAGCGCATCGAGGCCTTCGGCGCCGAAGGCATGCTGGTGTCCGACAACCCGCGCCAATCGGGCTATACCGCCTACACCAAAGAGGGGCCCGGCACGCCCGCTCCGATCCTCGGGTTCTTCCTTGAACGTTACGGCCCTTCCTATACTATTGAAATCCGGCTGTTTCTTGAGTGCGCGCGGGAGGGGCGCGACATGCCGGTCAATGCCATTGACGGGCTGATGGCCGCCTACCTGGCCGAGGCCGCCACCGCTTCGCAGAAGCAGGGCAGGACCGTGCATCTGACCGGCCTCGATCAGGAGTTTTGAGATGAGCGATCTCAATACCCGACACAAGGACACCGCCGCCATCATCACCGGCGGCGCGCAGGGGGTGGGGCTGGCCATCGCCAAGCGACTGGCGGCCGAGGGTTGCCGCCGGCTGATGCTGGCCGGGCGCGACGCCGACAAGGGCGAGAAGGCCGTTTCCGAGCTGGCCGCGTTCGGCGTCGACGCAGCCTTCACCGCCATCGATCTGCAGGACGTCCGGGCCTGCCTCGCGCTGATCGAGGCCGCGGTGGCCCGCTTCGGCGCGGTGACCGCGCTGGTGAACGCCGCGGCGCTCGGCGCGCGCGGCACCCTGACCGATACCTCGGCGGAACTCTGGGACCAGATGTTCAACACCAACGCCCGCGCGCCGTTCTTCTTGATGCAGGGCTTCGTCAGACACCGGCAGGCGCAGGGCGGCGGCGGTTCGATCGTCAACATCCTGTCGCAGTGTGCTCATTGCGGCCAGTCCTATCTCGCCCCGTACTCGGCCTCCAAGGGGGCCCTTGCCACGCTGACCAAGAACGTGGCGAACGCCTACCGCTTCGATCGGATCCGCTGCAACGCGATCCTGCCCGGCTGGATGGACACGCCCGGGGAGGACGTCACCCAGCGCCGCTATCATGGCGCGAGCGATGGCTGGCTGGAACGGGCGGAGGCCGCCCAGCCGATGGGGCAGCTCTGCAAGCCGCACCAGCTGGCGGGACTGGCAAGCTACCTGCTGAGCGAGGATGCCGGCGTGATGACCGGCGCGCTCATCGACTACGACCAGAATATTCCGGGCTCCTATCCAGAATAGGCGTCCGGGATTAGCCGCTCTTCGGAGCAACTCAACCAAGGGGGAGGAGACCCATGAGGAAACTGTTAGCCACGACGGCAGCGTTGCTGATGCTGAGCAGCGCGGCCTATGCCGAACGCTATGTCATGATCACCCATACCCAGGGCACCGATCCGTTCTGGCCGGTCGTCGAGAAGGGCGGAAAGGACGCCGCCGCCGCCGTCGGGGCCGAGTTCGAGTACAATTTCGCGCCCTCCGGCGACATGGCGGACATGGCCAAGCTGATCGAGTCGGCGACCGCCACCCAGCCCGACGGCATCATCGTGTCGCTGCCCGACGCCGATGCGCTCGGCGGCGCGATCAAGGCCGCCGCCGACAGCGGCGTGCCCGTGATCACGATCAACTCCGGCCTCGAGCATTCCAAGGCGGTCGGCGCGCTGATGCATGTCGGGCAACCGGAATCGCTTGCCGGCGAGGCTGCCGGCGAACGGGCGAAGGCCGAGGGCGCGGGCAAGGCACTCTGCCTCAACCAGGAGGCCTTCAACACCGCGCTGGTGGCGCGTTGCGAGGGCTATTTCAAGGCCGTGGGACAGGAACTCAACATGATCGACGTCTCCAACGACGTCGCCCAGATCAAGACCCGCACGGCCGCGGCGCTGCAGTCGGATCAGGAAATCAACGCGCTGCTCGCCGTTGGACCGCATGTCTGCGAGGCGGCGGCCGAGGCGGTCGCTGAAGTCGGGGCGAAGATCCACCTGTCCTGCTTCGACATGACGCCGGGCGTGATCAACCTGATCAAGGAGGGCAAGGTCGCCTACACCATCGACCAGCAGCAATACCTGCAGGGCTACATGCCGGTAGTCGTGCTGCACCTCTACAACGCCCATGCCGGCATGCTGCCGGGCGCCAGCATCCCGTCCGGGCCCGGCTTCGTGGACGCCTCGAACGCGGCCGCGGTCGAGTCCCAGGCCGGCGTGAACCGCTAACGCGGTCACCCACCGTAGCACCAAGCACACGGGACAGGCCCCTGCCGGCCTGTCCCGCCTGAAGCGGAAGGGAGGCACCATGGCTCAGGCATCGACAACAACGACCGGTCGCACCGAGGCGGATCGGCTGAGAAAGGGAGGACGCCTTTCCGCGCTCAAGCGGCGCCCGGAAGTCGGTGTCTTCCTCGTCATGGTCGCCGTGGTTCTGGCGATCGGCATCGCCAGCAACGGCACCGCCTTCAACCCGCTGGGGCTGAAGAACAACCTCTCCATCATCGCCCAGTTCGGCATCATCGCGACCGGGGCGTGCCTGCTGATGATCGCCGGCGAGTTCGACCTGTCGATCGGCTCGATGATCGGCTTTGCCGGCATGTCGATGGCGATGATGCTGAAATGGGGACTGCCCTTCGGCCTTGGTCCGGCGACCCCGGTTTCGGCCTTCTTCATCACGCTCGCCATGACGCTGGCCCTCGGCTGGCTGATCGGCACCATCGTGGTGCGCTCCAAGCTCTCGAGCTTCATCGTCACGCTCGCCTTCCTGTTCTTCCTGCGCGGCGTGACGGAGGTAAGCTTCCGCGTCATCAACCAGTCGACGCAGATTTCCGGGCTGCCCGATTTCAAGCAGGACAGCTGGTTTGCCGCCATGTTCGGCGGCGAGAGCTTCGGCTGGCTCTATGACCTCTGGTATTCGCTCGGCGGCAACATCAACCGCGCCGGGTCGCAATGGGTAACGGGCATGGATGCGCGCGTCGTCTGGTGGATCGCCGTCGCCGCCGTCGCCTACCTCGTTCTCTCGCGTACCCAGGTCGGCAACTGGATCTTCGCCACCGGCGACAACCGCGAGAGTGCCCGCGCCAACGGCGTTCCGGTCGACAAGGTGCGCACCTCGCTGTTCATGGTCACGGCCTTCTGCGCCACGATCTTCGCCGCCTGCCAGGTGTTCGACACCAACACCGCCGACGCCGCCAAGGGCAACCTCAAGGAACTCGAGGCCATCGCCATCGCCGTCGTCGGCGGAACATTGATGACCGGGGGGTTCGGTTCGGTGATCGGGGTGGTCTTCGGCGCCATCACCTTCGGCCTTGTCGCCAACGCCGTGTTCTTCATCCCGGCGATCGACGGCAGCTACTACCGCGTCTTCGTCGGCGTCGTGCTGCTGACCGCGGTGTTCCTGAACGAAAGCGTGCGCAAGCGCATCACGGGAGGACTCTGACCATGGCTGAACCGCTGATCCGCACCCAGGGCCTCGTCAAGCGTTTCGGTCCCTTCATCGCGCTGAACGGGATCGACCTCGAGATCTACAAGGGCGAGATCCACGCGCTGCTCGGCGACAACGGCGCCGGCAAATCGACCCTGATCAAGATCCTGTCGGGTGTGTACCAGCCGACGGACGGGCAGATCTTCGTCGAAGGCCGGCCGACCGTGTTCCGATCGCCGCGCGACGCCAGCAACGCGGGAATCGGCACGGTCTACCAGGACCTGGCCGTGAACCCGCTGATGAGCGTCACGCGCAACTTCTTCATGGGGCGGGAACTCTATTCCGGCCCGAAGCCGTTCGGCCTGCTGCGCATGGAGGAGATGGATCGCATCACCCATGACGAGATGATCAAGATCGGCATCGACATCTCCGATCCGCAACAGGCCGTCGGCACGATGTCGGGCGGCCAGCGCCAGACCCTGGCGATCGCCCGGGCGATCTACTTCGGGGCGAAGGTGCTGATCCTCGACGAGCCGACCTCGGCGCTCGGCCAGAAGCAGCAGATGGAGGTGCTGAAGACGATGATGCGGGTGCGCGCACGCGGCGACATCGCGGTGATCTTCATCACCCACAACGAGGTGCACGCCAAGCTGGTGGCGGACCGCTTCACCTTCATGGCCCTCGGCGAGGTGATCGGCAAGGGCACAAGAGACGAACTGGCCGGCGAGGACATCCGCCACCTGATGGCGGGCGGGGTGGAGATCCAGGATCTGGAAAAGGAGCTCGCGGCCATCCAGTAGGGTGCGCGGCCGCCAGCCGGCGCGGTGACGCTACGGCTGCGGCCTGGAGACGTTGCGGATGACTTCGCGGGCGGCCGCCAGCAGCGGGTCGTGGACCGGCGCCAACAGGGCGATGCGGTCGAACGTGTCCGGCTGCGCCGCCAGCGAACCGCGCAGGGCCGCCCCGAACGCCTTGCGCAGTTCGGTGCCGATGTTGAACTTGCAGATCGGTGTCCTCGCGGCGAGGCGGGCGCGTTGGCCGACGGGGACGCCGGAGCCGCCGTGAATGACGAGCGGAACGCGGGTGAGGGCGGTGATGGCGGCAACGCGCTCCTCGTCGAGGCCGCTGCCGGCCTCGGTCTGCAGATGGACGTTGCCGACCGAAATCGCCATGGCGTCGACGCCGGTCTCGCGCGCGAAGATCTCGGCCTCGGCCGGGTCGGTGCCGTCGGATCCGGCGCCGCCGGCATAGCCGACAAAGCCGATCTCGCCTTCGCAGGACACCCCGGCGGCATGGGCGATGGCGGCGATGGCGCGAGTCTCGGAAATATTGTCCTCCAGCGGCAGCTTCGAGCCGTCGAACATCACCGAGGTGAAGCCGCAGCCGATCGCCTGCTCGCATTCCGCGCGCGTGTAGCCGTGATCGAGATGCAGCACGACGGGGACGCGCACGCTTTCGGCGAGCCAGCGCATCATCGCCCCCAGCACCGGTAGCGGTGTATGGGCCCGGCATCCGGGTCCTGCCTGCAGGATCACGGGACAGTCTTCCGCCTCGGCCGCCTGAGCGTAGGCGCGCATGTCCTCCCAGCCGAGGCAGACCAGTCCGGCGACGGCATAGCCGCCTCGCAAGGCGGGCTGGAGGACCTCGGCCAGCGTGGCGACCGTCATTTGAACCTCGCCACCATGTCCATGATGCCGGGAATCGTCTTCAGCTGACCGGCATGGGTGGGCTGGAAATACTGCTTCAGGCTGCGCTGGCTGAGACCGCCAAGGATGGTGAAGTAGTACATCTCGTAGCCCGGCAGCACGCAGCACGGGTGGTAACCCTTGTCGAGCACGATCGTCGAGCCGTCGACGACGTGGTAGGCGTCGCCCGGCTCGTTGTCGACGCGCTGCAGCATCTGCAGGCCGGATCCATGGTTGGGCCTGAACCGGAAATTGTAGGTCTCGTCGTGCCGGGTCTCCTCCGGCAGCCGGTCGGTATCGTGCTTGTGGCTCGGAAAGCCCGACCAGCCGCCGGTGCCGACCGTGTAGAGCTCGCTGACCAGCAAGCGACCGACCCGGTCGTGGTAGGCGCTGCCAAGAACGTGCTTGATCTTGCGGTGGGTCTTGGTCTCGTCCGAGCCGTACTGGACCACGTCGAGATCCCGGGCGCGCACGGCGAAGGGCCTGAGCGTCTCGCCGAATTTCGCGCCCGCCACGAAGACCTCCGCCGTGTCGCTCCGGCAGGTGATGCGGGCGGCGACATTGGTCGGGACATAGACGCCTTCCGGCTCGCCATCCCAGACGTCGACGACACGGTTGCCGATGTCGGCGAACGTCTCGCCGGCGCATTCCACCGTCACCGTGCCGGTGGCGGGAACGACGCAGGTCTCGTAGCCGGCGAGCCGATAGTCGAACGTCTCGCCACGCCCGAGCTTGACGATGTTGAAGTAGTTCAGCGGAACCAGCGGATGGTCCACGCCGACGATCGGCTCGTTGCGATTGTCATGGGGCGGAATGTGCATGAAGGGGCTCTCCGTTTCAGTCGACCAGTTCAGGACCGGGATGCGAGGCAAGGAATGCGTCGAGTTCCAGGCGGGTCGGCATGGCCGGCGCACAGCCGGGCCTCGAGACGACGATCGACGCGCAGGCCGATCCGCGAAGCACCGCTTCCGTCAGCTCGCGGCCGTCCGCAAGGTTCGACAGCAGGCCGGCCATGAAGCTGTCCCCGGCGCCGGTCGGCTTGAGCGCCTGGACCCTGTAGATCCCGGTCCGCGTCTCGGTCCGGCCGACCAGGGTGATCGCCCCGCGATGGCCCATCTTGTAGACCACCATGGCGGCACTCGTGCGCGCCAGGCCGCGCGCCATGTCCAGGCCGCGGTCGATGCCGCCGGCCATGAAGCCGAACTCCTCCTCGTTGCCGACGATGACGTCGGCAAGCGCGCCCGCTTTCGACAGGACCGAACTTGCGACCTCCGGCGAGGGCCAGGAGTAGGGCCGGTAGTCGACATCGAAGATCACAGGCATGCCGGCGGCCCTTGCCCGCTCGAACACGCGGAAGGCCGCGCTCCGCGACGGCTCGGCGGCAAACACCGTGCCCGCCGCGATCACCGCGCCGTAGGGCGTGAGGTCAAGCCCATCCACATCGGCGACATCCATCTCGAAATCGGCGGCGCCGTTGCGGTAGATGACGCTCTGGTGTCCCTCCAGCCGCGATTCGTAGATGGCGAAGGAATTGCGGTGCTCGGAGGCACCGGCGCCGGAGACCGGGTGGACGTGATCGGTACGGACGCCGTATCGCCGCAGTCTGGCGACGCAATAGCGGCCGACGGCATCGTCGGAAACGCGCGTGGCGAGCGCGGCCGCTCCGCCCAGCTTGACGAGCCCCACGGCGATGTTGGCGGCCGAGCCGCCGATGTCGACGCGCAGCAATTCAGCGTCCTCGATGGCCGTGCCGGGCGGGTCCGGGAAGGTATCCATTCCCACGCGGCCGACGACGAGAAAGCTGTTGCGCACGATGCCGGACAACGCCCGGTCCATCATACGCCCTTCCTCTGGCGATGGCGGCTGGCTTCGACCTTCCTGTGGGCGTCGAGAACGCGCTCGCTCCCAGAGACCTGCGGCGTACCGACCTCCCACCAGGTATGCCCCTCCTGCGTCCAGCCCTCGTAGGGGTCGACCTTCATCACAATGACGCTGGTGCGGCTGCTGGCCTTGGCCGCCCTGAAGGCGGTGCCCAGTTCCTCCGGGCTGGACACGGTGACGGCCTCGGCGCCCATGGCGGCGGCATGGGCCTCGAAGTCCACCGCGAACGGAGCGGGGATGGTCGGGCAATCGGCGATCAGGTTGTTGAAGCTTTCACCCCCCATGTTGTTCTGCAGCTTGTTGATGACGGCGTAGCCGCCGTTGTCCAGCACCAGGATGATCAGCTTCTTGCCGGTCAGAGCCGCGGAGTAGATGTCGGAATTCATCAGCAGGTAGGAGCCGTCGCCGACAAAGACGATCGTGTCCCGGTCCGGTTCGCGTTCCGACTGGGCGATGCGCGCGCCCCAGCCCCCGGCAATCTCGTAGCCCATGCACGAGAAGCCGAACTCGACGTCCACCGTTCCGACCTCCAGCGTGCGCCAGTTGGCCGTCAGTTCCGCGGGCAGTCCGCCGGCGGCGGCGACGACGCGGTCGCGCCTGTCGCACAGCGCATTCACGACGCCGATCGCCTGCGCATAGGAATTGGGCCGGTTGCCGGGCGCCACGTTCGTCGCGACATACGCGTTCCAGGCCCTGCGCTCGCCGGCGGCGGCCTCGACCCAGGCGCCGGGCGCCCGATAGGCGCCGAGCGCCTCGCCAAGCGCGAGCAGGCCGAGCTTCGCGTCGCCGACGACCGGCAGCGACAAATGCTTCATCGCGTCGTGACGGGCGGCGTTGAGGCCGATGATGCGGGCGTCCTGGGCAAAGGCGGTCCAGGAACCGGTGGTGAAGTCCTGCATGCGGGTGCCGACAGCCAGAATGACGTCGGCCATCTCGGCAATCGCGTTGGCGCTGCTCGAGCCGGTGACGCCGAGCGGGCCGATGTTCAGGGCATGGTCGTTGACGAGATTCGCTCGTCCGGCAATGGTCTCGACGACGGGGATGCTGTGGCGTTCGACGAAGGCGGTGAGCTCGGCCACGGCCTGCGAGTACTGCACGCCGCCGCCGGCGATGATCATCGGCCGCCGTGCCGTCTTCAGCAACGCGGCGGCGTCCGCGATCTCGGCGACGTCCGGGGCCTGGCGGCGAATCCGGTGGATGTGCCTGTCGAACAGCGAGACCGGGTAGTCGTAGGCCCAGCCCTGGACATCCTGCGGAAGCCCGATGAACGCCGGCCCGCAGTCGGCCGGATCGAGCATGGTGGCGATTGCCGCCGGCAGCGCCTGGATGATCTGCGCGGGGTGGGTGATCCGGTCCCAGTAGCGCGTGACGGACCTGAACGCATCGTTGACGCCGAGCGTCGGGTTGTTGAAGTGTTCGAGCTGCTGCAGGACCGGGTCCGGCAGCCGGGTGACGAAGCTGTCGCCGCACAGCATCAGCATCGGCAGCCGGTTGGCATGCGCCAGCGCGGCGGCCGTCAGGAGATTGGCGGTGCCGGGCCCGGCCGAGGCGGTGCAGAACATGAAGCGCTGGCGCAGGTGGTACTTGGCATAGGCGGCGGCGGCAAAGCCCATGCTCTGCTCGTTCTGGCCGCGATAGAGCGGCAACTCGTCGCGAACGGCATAGAGGGCTTCGCCGAGGCACGGCACGTTGCCGTGGCCGAAGATGCCGAATCCGCCGCCGCACAGCCGCGTTTCCCGGCCGTCGATCACGACGTACTGGTTCGCCAGGAAGCGTACGATCGCCTGCGCGGTCGTCAGGCGCACGGTTTCTACCGACTTGGTCATGTCTCTCCCCCGACCGGCTATCGATTTTTTGGCCAGCCGATGCATTTAGGCCGTTGATTAAAGCTTGAACCCACGTTACCAATTTTGCAACCGCTTGCAAAAATTTTTTTGGCGGATGGGAGGAGAGCATGACCGAGATCGGAATCGGCATCGTCGGCGGCGGCTACATGGGCAAGGCGCACGCGGTCGCCTATGCGGCCGTGGGCGCCGTGTTCGACACCGCGCTGCGGCCGCGCCTGGAGATGGTCGCAGCCTCGAGCCGCGACACGGCGGAGCGCTATCGGGCCGCCTACGGCTTTTCGCGCGCGGCCGCAAGCTGGCAGGACCTCGTCGATGACCCGAACGTCCGGGCCGTCGTCATCGCGGCGCCGCAGATCCAGCATCGCGCGATCGCCGAGGCGGCCTTCGCGCGCGGCAAGCCGGTGTTCTGTGAAAAGCCGCTGGGCGCGTCGCTCGCCGACAGCCGGGCGATGGTCGATGCGGCGGAAAGGGCGGGTGTCGTCAACCTGGTCGGCTTCAACTACATCCGCACGCCGGCGACGCAATATGCAAGGCAGCTGATCGAAGGGGGGGCGATCGGCCGGGTGACCTGGTTCCGGGGCGAGCACACCGAGGACTTCCTGGCCGATCCGCTGGCACCGGCCACCTGGCGGACCGAGGGCATGGCTAATGGCACGATGGGCGACCTCGCCCCGCACATGATCAATTGTGCGCTGACCCTGCTCGGGCCGATCGCGTCGCTCAACGCCGAGATCGAGACCGTTCACCGGCAGCGCCCGTCGCCGGAGGGCATGCGCGCCGTCAGCAACGACGACCAGGCGCATCTCATGTGCCGCTTCGAGAGCGGCGTGATGGGTCACCTGTTCTTCAGCCGCGTGGCGACGGGGCGGAAGATGGGGTACGCCTACGAGGTGCACGGCACCAAGGGCGCGATCCGCTTCGACCAGGAGGATCAGAACGCGCTCTGGCTCTATCTCGCCGAAGGACCGGCCGGGCAGCGCGGGTTCCGCAAGATCCTGACGGGTCCCGAGCATCCCGACTACCGGCCGTTCTGCCAGGGGCCGGGCCACGGCACCGGCTACCAGGACCAGATCATCATCGAGGCCCGCGACTTCCTTGAGGCCATCGCCACGGGACGGTCGGCCTGGCCCACCTTCAAGGACGGCATGATCGTCAACCAGATCGTTGCCGCCGCCCTGCACTCCGCCGCCGAGAAGCGGTGGGTTGCCATCTCATCGATCTAGAAAAGGAAATTGTCCGATGACGATCCGTATCGGAAATGCCCCGTGCTCGTGGGGCGTCGAGTTTGCCAGCGACCCGCGCAACCCCGGCTGGCGGACGGTGCTGAAGGAATGCGCGCAGGCCGGCTACAAGGGCATCGAACTGGGGCCGGTCGGCTTCATGCCGGAAGACCCGGCGGTGCTGGCCGAGGCCCTTGCCGAGCACGATCTCGAGCTCATCGGCGGCGTCGTGTTCCGGCCGTTTCATGATCCGGCCCAGTGGGACGACGTGCTTGACGCGTCCGTGCGCACCTGCAAGGCGCTGGTCGCGCACGGCGCCCGGCACCTGGTGCTGATCGACAGCATCTCGCCGCGGCGCGCGCCCACGGCCGGGCGTGCCGGCGAGGCCGAACAGATGGCGGCGGAGGAGTGGCGGGGCTTCCGCGACCGCATCGCCCACGTCGCGCGGCTGGGGACGGAGGAGTTCGGCCTGACGGTCGGCATCCACGCCCATGCCGCGGGCTTCATCGACTTCGAGCCGGAACTGGAACGGCTGCTCGGGGAGGTCGATCCGTCCGTGCTGAAGATCTGCTTCGACACCGGCCATCACACCTATGCCGGATTCGATCCCGTGGCGTTCATGAAGCGCCATGTCGAGCGCATTTCCTACATGCATTTCAAGGATATCGACCCTGCCGTCCGCGCCGATGTCGTGGCCAAGCGCACCGGCTTCTACGACGCCTGCGGCCAGGGGATCTTCTGCAACCTCGGCAAGGGCAGCGTCGACTTTCCGGCCGTGCGCGACATCCTGCTCGATCATGGTTTCGAAGGCTGGTGCACGGTCGAGCAGGACTGCGATCCGACGCTCGGGGTCAAGCCGATGGACGATGCAATTGCCAACCGCGAATATCTCGAAGCGATCGGGTTCAAGTGAGGAGCGCTGACATGAAGAAGCTGAAATGGGGCATGATCGGTGGCGGGGAGGGCAGCCAGATCGGCCCGGCTCACCGGCTCGGCGCCCAGGCCGACGGCCTGTTCGCCCTGACCGCGGCGGCGCTGGACGTCAATCCGGAGAAGGGACGCGAATATGCCCGGCGCCTGGGCTGCGCCGCCGACCGGGCCTATGGCGACTGGACGGAAATGCTGGCCGGCGAGCGCGGCCGCGACGACCGCGTCGATCTCGTCACGGTCGCCACCCCGAACTCCACCCATTTCGAGATCACCAAGGCCTTTCTCGAGGCCGGGTTCAATGTCCTGTGCGAAAAGCCGATGACGATGACCGTCGAGGAAGGCGAGGAGATCGTGCGCGTGGCGCGGGCGAGCGGCCGGATCTGCGCCGTCAACTACTGCTACAGCGCCTATCCGATGGTGCGCGAGATGCGGCACATGGTGGCGAGCGGCCAGATCGGCAAGGTGCGGCTGGTCGTCGCCAATTTCAGCCATGGCCACCACGGCAATGCGGCCGACGCCGACAATCCGCGCGTGCGCTGGCGCTACGACCCGGCGATGGCGGGCATATCCGGCCAGTTCGCCGACTGCGGCATCCACGCCCTGCACATGGCATCGTTCGTCACCGGCGACGAGGTGCGCTCGCTGTCGGCGGACTTTGCCTCCACCATCGACAGCCGTACGCTGGAAGACGATGCAATGGTGAACTTCCGCATGGAGGGCGGCACCGTCGGGCGGCTGTGGACGTCGTCGGTCGCCATCGGCCGTCAGCACGGCTTCGACATCCAGGTGTTCGGCGAGACCGGCGGCATGCGCTGGGCGTCGGAGCAGCCCAACCAGGTGTTCTACACTCCGGTCGGCGGCCGGACGCAGATCATGGAGAAGGGCGAGTCAGGCTTGTCGGACGAGGCGGCCCGCCTCAGCCGGGTCGCGATCGCCCATCCGGAGGGCTTCCCGCTGGCCGTCGCCAACATTTACGTCGATCTGGCGGCCGCCATTGCCGGGGAAAGCCGCGCGGCGCTGCCGAGCGCCGCAGACGGGCTGCGCTCGATGGCGGCCGTCCACGCCGCGGTGGATTCGGCCGGGCGCGGCGGCGCCTGGGTCGATGCGCGGCCGGCGATGTTTCGCTGAGGATCCGCTAAGGCAGGGGGCGCAAGGTCTTGCGCTCCACCAGCCGGCACGGGAAAATGCGGGCCTCGGGGTGGCGCTCGGGGTCCTCGATCAGTGATACCACCAGTTCGATCGACGACTGGATGATCTCCCTCACCGGCAGATGGATCGTCGTCAGAGCGATGTTTTCCCAGCCGGCAATCTGCATGTTGTTGAGCCCGATGATTCCGACGTCGCCGGGAATGGCAAGGCCGCCGTCCTTCAGCGCGCTCATCACGCCGATCGACAGCACGTCGTCGCCGCAGAAATAGGCCTCGGCCAGATCCCCCGCCGCCATCAGGCGCTTCATTTCCGCCCGCCCGGCTTCGAACGAGTAAGCGCTTGCAAAGGATTCGGTGTAGCGCATGGCGGGCTCGGCGCGGATCGCCTCGTGGAACCCCGCGCGCCGATCGATCGTCGATGTCGCCTGCTCCGGCCCGCCGAGAAACGCCACCCGCCTGTAGCCGCGCCGGATCAGGGTGTCCGCCGCGATGCGGCCGCCGGTGACGTTGTCGATCCCGACCACATTGACGTTGGGGGACGACGACCAGCGGCCGAAGGAATGAACCACAGGAATGCCGGCGTCCTTGAACGCCTCGGCAAACTGCGGGGGCAGGGTGGACGAGGCCACGATCACGCCGTCGACCGAGTACTGCCGCAGCATCCGCAGCGAGTGCGCCGGGTCGATCTCGTCCGAAAGGTTGACCAGCAGCGGCCGAAGTCCGCGGTCCTGCAGGAGCCGGGTGAACAGGTCGAAGACCTGCAGGAAGATCGGATTGTGGAAGTTGTTGGAGACGAGGCCGATCAGCTTGGTGCGGCCGGTGCTCAGGGCCGAGGCCAGGGCGCTCGGCGTGTAGCCCAGTTCGCGCGCCGCCTTCTCGACCTTGTGGCGGGTCTTCTGCGAGACCGAGGCGCCCTCTGTGAAGGTGCGCGATACCGCCGAGGGCGATACGCCGGCGCGGGCAGCCACATCGTTCAAGGTCACCGGCAAGGCATTGTCTCCATCCCAGTCGATCGCTTCGGGTCGCCTCCGGTCTGTATCATAGCCGCCGGTGCAATACAATTTTTGCAAGCGGTTGCAAAAAGCGGGAAGATGTGGTTCCTTCATGCGGCGGGACGGTCAAGGGGTTGGATTGCCGCCCGCAAGGATTTTGACCCGGGAGGAACACCATGAAATCTGCGATGAAGACACTTCTGGCGACGGCGGCTGTCGCCCTGGCCCCGCTGACGGCCGTCTCGACGGCCCACGCCGAGGGCGAAACCTATGTGCTGGTCAGCCACGCGCCGGACAGCGATACCTGGTGGAATACCATCAAGAACGGCATTGCGCTGGCCGGCAAGCAGGTCGGGGCGAGCGTGGAATACCGCAATCCGCCGACCGGCGACATTGCGGACATGGCCCGCATCATCGAGCAGGCCGCCGCCTCGGCGCCGGACGGCATCATCACCACGCTCGCCGACTTCGATGTGCTCAAGGGGCCGATCAAGGCCGCCGTCGACCAGGGCATCGACGTCGTCATCATGAACACCGGGACCCCGGACCAGGCGCGCGAGGTGGGCGCGCTGATGTATGTAGGCCAGCCGGAATACGATGCCGGCGTCGCCGCCGGCAAGCGCGCGAAGGGCGAGGGCGTGACGAAGTTCCTCTGCGTCAACCACGCCATCCAGCAGCCGACCGTCGGCGAGCGCTGCCGCGGCTACGCCGACGGCCTCGGCATCGATCTCGGCGATGCGATGATGGATTCCGGCACCGACCCGGCGGAAATCAAGAACAAGGTGCTTGCCTACCTTGCCGCCAATCCGGACGTGAACGGGATCCTGACGCTCGGGCCGGTCTCCGCCGATCCGACCGTCGCGGCGCTGAAGGAAAATGGGATGGCCGGCGCCATCCACTTCGGCACCTTCGACCTCGGCGAGGAAATCGTCAAGGCGATCAAGGACGGCACCATCAACTGGGGCATCGACCAGCAGCCGTTCCTGCAGGCCTACATGCCCGTCGTCATCCTCGCCAACTGGGACCGCTACGGCGTGCTGCCGGGCAACAACATCAACTCCGGCCCGGGCTTCGTCACCAAGGACGGCCTTGCCAAGGTCGAGGAGTTCGCCGGCGAGTATCGCTGATCCCGACAGTATCAGGATCGGTCTGACGCGTGCACACGCCTCGGGCGTGTGCACCGCCTTGGCCGCGGCTTGCCTTTGCGGGGCGCGGCCACTTCCATCAATCGACGAGTGAAACTGGGGACAGGCCATGTCTGACGCCACACAAGGCGAAGCCGTCATCGACGAGCGCATCAAGGAAATGTCGGCGCTTCGCCGCTGGCTGATCCGGCCGGAACTGGGCGGGATCTGCGGCACCATCATCGTCTTTGCCTTCTTTGCCGTCTTTGCCGCCGGCAGCGGGATGTTCGCGAGCCAGGGCATCCTCAACTGGGGACTGGTGTCGGCCCAGTTCATGATCATCGCGGTTGGCGCCTGCCTTCTCATGATCGCCGGCGAGTTCGACCTGTCGGTCGGTTCCATGATCGGCTTCGCCGGCATGATGATCGCGATCTTCGGCGTGGTGCTGGCCTGGCCGATGTGGATCGCCATCATCGCCACCTTTGCCATCTGCGCGGTCATCGGCGCGGCCAATGGCTACATCGTCATCCGCACGGGACTGCCGAGCTTCATCGTCACGCTCGCCTCGCTCTTCGTGTTGCGCGGGTTCACCATCTACCTGCCGCAAACGATCGAGCGCAAGACCATCATCGGCGGCATTCGCGATGCCGCCGAAGGCGACTGGCTCGCGCCGGTCTTCGGCAGCAAGATCGGTGCGCCGCTGTTCCAGTGGCTGGGCGATGCCGGCATCATCACCGTCTTCGATCGCGGCGCCAATGCGGGCAAGCCCGTGGTCGACGGCATCCCGATGCTCGTCGTCTGGGCCGTCGCGATCATCGCCTTCGGCCATGTCCTGCTGACCCGGACCCGGTTCGGCAACTGGATCTTTGCCGCGGGCGGCGACGCCGAGGCGGCCCGCAATTCCGGCGTCCCGGTGGGCCGGGTGAAGGTCCTGATGTTCATGTTCACGGCCTTCTGCGCGACCGTGTTCGCCACCTGCCAGGTGATGGAATTCGGATCGGCCGGCGCGGACCGCGGCCTGCTGAAGGAATTCGAGGCGATCATCGCCGTCGTCATCGGCGGGGCGTTGCTGACCGGCGGCTACGGATCGGTGATCGGCGCGGCACTCGGGGCGCTGATCTTCGGCGTCGTGCAGCAAGGCCTGTTCTTTGCCGGGGTGGAAAGCTCGCTGTTCCGCGTGTTCCTCGGGATCATCCTGCTCATGGCCGTGATCCTGAACACCTACATCCGCCGCATCATCACGGGAGAACGCTGATGTCCGATCCCATCATCCGGATGACCAACATCGAAAAGCACTTCGGTTCGGTCATCGCGCTGGCCGGCGTGACGGTAGAGGTCTATCCCGGCGAATGCCACTGCCTGCTCGGCGACAACGGGGCCGGCAAGTCCACCTTCATCAAGACGATGTCCGGCGTTCACAGGCCGACCAGCGGCGAGATCTTCTTCGAAGGCAAGCCGCTGCAGTTCGACGATCCGCGCGACGCCATCGCCGCCGGCATCGCAACGGTGCACCAGCACCTGGCGATGATCCCGCTGATGTCGGTGGCACGCAACTTCTTCATGGGCAACGAACCGATCAAGAGGGTGCTCGGCCTTCCGTTCTTCGACCGTGCCTATGCCGACCGCGTGACCATGGAGGAAATGCGCAAGATGGGTATCAACCTGCGCGGCCCGGACCAGGCGGTCGGCACGCTGTCCGGCGGCGAGCGCCAGACCGTGGCCATCGCCAGGGCGGTGCATTTCGGCGCCAAGGTGCTGATCCTGGACGAGCCGACGTCGGCGCTCGGCGTGCGCCAGACCGCCAATGTTCTCGCCACCATCGAAAGGGTTCGCCGGCAGGGGATCGGCGTGGTGTTCATCACCCACAATGTGCGTCACGCGCTGGCCGTCGGCGATCGCTTCACGGTTCTCAACCGCGGCCGTACGCTCGGGACGGCGCTAAGGGGCGAAATCTCCTCCGAGGAGCTCCAGGACCTGATGGCCGGCGGTCAGGAACTGGCAACGCTCGAGAGCTCGCTCGACGGGACGGTTTGAGCGAACCGACTTGCGATGGTCCCTGCCGGCGCCAACGATGCCGTGCGCAGGATCCATCCGCCCGGGTATGATCGCTTCGGCTTGCCGCCGGCAACGGCGCGGCCCGCAGCGGCTGAGGTCCCGGAGAGCCGCCGGCAGAACGACAGTTGGCGCGATGCCGGCCTCCGACCGGACCCCCCGGGCGCCCAGGCGGCCTCACCGCCCTGACGGCGGGGTGGCGGCGTGCGCCCTCAACCAGTCGCTGACCGCTGCGGCCAGGCCATCGTGATAGGGCCCCGCCGCGGAGGCGTGTTTCCGTTCAAAGCTCTCCGCCTGGCTTTCGGCCCGTGTCATGAAATGGTCAAGGTCGGCGATCTCCACATAAGTCGCCGCCCCGGGCCGCACGGCATTGACCCCGTCGGCGATCTCCCTGTGTTCCTCGGCGCTCGTCAGGTAGTCGGAGGCTCCATACAGCAGCAGGACATCCGTCGTCGCAAGGCCGGCCCAAAGCTCCGGCAGGTCGACCGCGGCGATCTGCTGCAGATAGGCGTCGGAGGTCGGTATCTCCATCTCGGCCTCGCAGTGCGGCCGCTCCGCCAGAATGTCCCTGCGTGGCTGCCTCTCGATCAGCAGCCGGTGCATGCACCACTGCTTGAGCTGCATCTGGCGGCCGATCGAGCGCGGCGCCACGCCGGCCAGCTTCAGCTGCCGACGGCGGTTGACCAGTTCGTATTCGAACCAGGTGGTGCCGACCGTCGCCATCGCCACGATGCCGCGCACGGGTGCTTGCGCGGCCACCATCGGCCCGACGATGCCGCCAATGCTGTGACCAAGGATGAACACCCGGTCCGGGTCGACATAGGCCGCGCGCTTCAGCGCCTCAAGGCCGGCCCGGTACCCGGCAACTTCCGCCTCGAGGTCGACCACGGCGCAGGCCGGACCCTCGCTGTCGCCCATGCCGCTCTTTTCGACCCGCATCGTGACGAAGCCGTCGCGCGTCAGCGCGGACAGAAGCTGCCGATAGACCTCCGTCTCGTCAAGCGGCGACTCCATGCTGTAGCAGCCGATTCCGCCGACGAACAGAACGGCGGGATGGCGCCCCGGACCCTTCGGCCTGGTGACGATCGTCCGCCGCCTGTGGCCGTCGGCGACGACGGTCGCGTAGGCGGTGTCAAAGTCGCCGGCCGCTTCCAGCGGCAGGCCCACCAGCGGGATCGCCTTGTCCAGCTTCGAGCCGCCGCGCAGGATATGCAGCTGGACAGTGTCTCCGGCGCGCCTTCTCTTCACCCCGGCGACGATATCCGCCGGGCTGGAGACGCCCTTGCCGTCAACCGCGACGATCAGGTCGCCGGGCCGCAGGTCCGCCAGGGCCGCGCTCGAGCCTTCGATGACCTGCTCGATCTGCACCCGAGCGTCGCGGTCGTCGATGGACTGCATCGCGATGCCGAGAAACGGGCGGCGGGGCAGATCGATCGGCTCGGCGGTGGTTTCGCTCGGCAGCCAGGCGAGCAGCACCAGAGCGGCCATTGCCGGACCGGCAATGGCGGAAGACAGGGCAGTCCTGAACCTCGAGGCGAGGGTCGAAGCTCCTTTGGTACCGGTCACGTGCGGCTCCATAGTTGCGGTTGAACCGTTCCGCACTGCGCTCAAGGCGTGCAGATACGGGGTGAACCGTTATTCCTGTTTATGCACGATAGTCAACGTTTTTCCGCATCTATTCCTGTTCATGCCTGCGTCCTCGGCGCAGGGGCTGGCCTTGGCGTGGGCCACGCGCGCTCTGCTGCAAGCTGCGCATCAGGGTCGTTCTGCACTTGCGGCGCCTGACACCGTTCACGACTTCGCCGGCCATAGGTTGTTAAGATTGATGCGGAATTTCTGTCGCCTTCGACGTCGGGCACGCCAAAAGCGGCGCAAAAATAGAGCGAGTCGGCCGACGAACTGATGATCGAAGTTGTAATTATTTGTAAAAATTTGCTTGCGAAGCGCCGATGGCTGTGCCATCCCTTCTGCCGGGATGTGATCATAACGGGAGGAACAGATGATCAGAGCCATTGCAGGCAAGGCAGGAAAGCTGGTTTCGGGGGCGGCGTTGGCGACGGCGCTGCTGATGGCGTCGACCAGTCTGGCGACCGCGGAGAACTGGCGCGGCTGGAACATCCACGTGGCCGACTACCCGGTGTCGCACGCCATGGACTACTTCATGGCGACGGTGAGCGAGCGGACCGAGGGACGCATCACCGGCAAGGTGTTCCATTCCGGCGTCCTCGGCGACCAGCCCGACGCCATCGAGCAGACCCGGCTCGGCGTGATCGACTTCGGCGTCTTCAGCCTCGGGCCGATGGGCCAGGTGGTCCCGGAGACCAATGTCGTCTCGCTGCCCTTCATCTTCAAGGGCATCGACCAGATGCACAGGCTGATGGACGGCGAGGCCGGCGCGGCGATCGCGGCCGGGCTGGAGGCCAAGGGCATCGTCGCGCTCGGCTTTTATGACGCCGGCGCGCGGTCCTTCTACAATTCCAAGCGCCCGATCAACGCGCCGACCGACGTCGCCGGCATGAAGGTCCGGGTGATGAACAACGACCTCTTCGTCGGCATGATCGAGGCGATGGACGGCAACGCCACGCCGATGGCCTTCGGCGAGGTCTACCAGTCGCTCAAGACCGGCGTTGTCGACGGCGCCGAAAACAACCCGCCGTCCTACGAATCGACCAATCACTACGAGGTCGCCAAGTACTACTCCCTTTCCGAGCACCTCATCATTCCGGAATGCCTGTGCATGTCAAAGAAGAGCTGGGATGCGCTTTCGCCCGAGGACCAGGCGGTGGTGCGCGAGGTGGCGAAGGAAAGCACGGCGATGCAGCGAGCGCAGTGGGCCGAGCGCGAAAAGGCGAGCATGGAAAAGGTCGAGGCGAACGGCACGGTCGTCAACACGGTCGCGGACAAGGCTGCGTTCCAGGCGGCCATGGCCGGGGTCTACGACAAGTTCCTGGTCGACAACCCCCAGCTTACGGATCTGGTCAGCCTGATCCGCAACGCCGAGTAGGCACTGGCCCGGGGCGCGGCCGCTGCGCGCGCCCCTTCCCAACTGCGGAACGGAACCCATGAACAGATTGAACCTCGCCCGAGAACTGCTCGAGGCGGTTGCCGCGCGCCTGTCGCAACTTTGTCTGGCGGCTGCATCGGTGGCGCTTGTCGTCCTCGTTGCGTCCTTCGGCTGGCTTGTCTTCGGCCGCTATGTCATGAACAGCACGCCGACCTGGGTCGAGCAACTGGCGCTGCTGCTGATCTGCTGCATCACGTTTCTTGGCGCGGCCGTCGGCGTGCACGAGGACACGCATCTCGGCGTGACGCTGTTTCGCGATGCCCTGCCCGACGGGCTGAACGCGGCGGTGCGTCTGCTGGGAGACCTCGCGCTGATGATCTTCGGCGTGCTGATGCTGATGAGCAGCGTCGAGTTGGTCCAGTTCGGCTGGCCGACGCGCCTGCCGATGCTGAACCTGCCGGAAGGCGTGCGCAGCCTGCCGGCGGCAATCTGCGGCGGTCTGGTCGCGCTGTTCTGTGCCGTCCGCATCCTTGCGGCCATCACCGCGATGCTCGCACGGCGGCACATGCCGGCACTGGAGCGCTGACATGGGCCTTGCGATTCTGTTGGGCACCTTCGGTGCCGCCGTCGCCTTCGGCATGCCGGTCGCCTTCGCCATGGGCATTGCCGCGATCGTCACCTTCGCCTTCGAGGGAATGCCGCTGCTGATGACCTTCCAGCGGGCGGTGGCCGGCGTTTCGTCGTTCTCGCTGCTGGCAATCCCGTTCTTCATCTTCGCCGGCGAACTGATGATGCATGGCGGCATCGCCCATCGGCTGGTGCGGTTCGCCGCGACCCTGGTCGGCCATGTGCGCGGCGGGCTCGCCACGGTCAACATCTTCTCGAGCATGCTCTTCGGCGGCATCTCCGGTTCGGCCATCGCCGACATTTCGGCGCTGGGGTCGATCCTCATCCCGGTGATGAAGGAGAAGGGCTACAAGCCGGATTATGCGGTCAATGTCACGGTCACCTCGTCGATCGCCGGCATCGTCATTCCGCCCAGCCACAACATGATCATCTTCACGGTGGCGGCCGGCGGCGGCATCTCGGTATCCAAGCTGTTCATCGCCGGCATCATTCCGGGCATCCTGATGTGCGTCTGCCTCGCGATCGCCGCCTATATTTTGGCGGTGCGCCATCGCTATCCGGCCGAGGCCTTCCCCGGCTGGGGCGAGACGGCGCGGGCGGCCGTGCAGGCGCTGCCGGGGTTGTTCACGGCGGTGATCATCGTCGGCGGCGTGCTGTCCGGCATCTTCACGGTGACCGAGAGCGGCGCGTTCGGGGCGATCTACGCGCTGGCACTGACCGCGCTCGTTTACCGGTCGCTGTCCTTCAAGGCGTTCCTGGTTTGCGTCACCTCCTCGATCCGGACAACCGCCATGGTGATGATCCTGATCGCCTTTGCCGGATCCTTCGCCTGGCTGCTGGCGCTCTACGAGGTGCCGACCGTGCTGAGCGCCGCGCTGCTGTCGCTGTCCGACAACCCGGTCGTCATCCTGCTGATGATCAACGTCATCCTGCTTCTGCTCGGCATGATCATGGACATGGCGGCGCTGATCCTGATCTGCACGCCGATCTTCCTGCCGATCGCGCAGGGGCTAGGCATGGATCCGATCCAGTTCGGCATCATGCTGCTCGTCAATCTGGGGCTTGGCCTCTGCACGCCGCCGGTCGGCACGTGCCTGTTCGTCGGCTGTGCCGTCGGGCGGGTGAAGATCGAGACCGCGCTGAAGACAATCTGGCCGTTCTATCTGGCGCTGCTGGCGGCGCTGCTGCTGGTCACCTATGTGCCGGGGATCTCCCTCTGGCTGCCGGGCGTGCTCGGCTAGGTGCGGCGGGCCGGGCCCGAGCGCACCGGCCTGCCGGCTGCACAACAATGCAATCGGAACAGCCTTGCCGAAACGGAAGGCTGGCAGACAATGGGAACCTACGATGGAAAAGCTTGATGCCGGTACGCACGCGAAACTCATGGCGGTCAGCACCGCGACGCTGACGACGGCGATGTTCAAGAAGGGCATGCGCAACATCTTCATTCAGGGCCTGCAGCGACTGCGGCCGGGCAAGAACATGGTCGGTGTCGCCTATACGCTGCGCTACATCCCGGCACGCGAGGACCTCGACGTGATCGAATCCTTCGCCGACCAGAACAACGCCCAGCGCAAGGGCGTGGAGGAGTGCCCCGAAGGCGCTGTCTTCGTCATCGATTCGCGGGGCGATGCGACGGCCGCTTCGGCCGGCTGCATCCTGGCGGCGCGGCTGCAGAGCCGCGGATGCGCCGGCATCGTGACGGATGGCGGCTTCCGCGACAGCCCGGAGATCGCCCAGTTGGCGATGCCGGCCTACCACGTCCGGCCCAGCGCGCCGACCAACCTGACCAAGCACCACGCCGTCGCGATCAACGATCCGATCGCCTGCGGCGGCGTGTCGATCTTTCCCGGCGACGTCATTGTCGGCGACAACGAGGGCGTCGTCTGTATTCCCCGCCACCTCGCCGACGCCGTCGCCGACGAGGCGGTCGAGATGACAATTTTCGAAGATTTCGTTATGGATATGGTGAGAAGGGGTGCGTCGACCTTTGGGCTCTACCCGCCGACGGACCCGTCAACCGAAGGGAAATACCGCCAATGGAGGCAAATGAACGGACGCTAGTTGCCGCAGGGCAACCGAGCGCCGGGCTGTCCCAGAAGGAGGCCAGCGACAGGACCCTGTCCGACACGGTCTACGAACAGGTGCTGGCGCGGATCGCACGCGGCGAATTCCCCGTCGGCGGAAAGCTGCCGACCGAGCACGAGCTGAGCCACGGCCTCGGCGTGTCGCGGCCCGTGCTGCGGCAGGCGCTGAAGCAGTTGCGCTCCGATGGCGTCATCGTCTCGAAGCAGGGCTCGGGGTCCTACGTGCAAAGGCAACCGGACCAGGCAGTCCTCAGCTTCGCGCCGGTCGGTTCGATCGCCGATATCCAGCGCACCTTCGAGTTCCGCATGGCGATCGAGGGCGAGGCGGCGTTCCTGGCCGCCGAACGCCGCTCGGCCGAGCAGCTGGCGCGCCTGCGCACCTCGCTCGACGAACTGGATCGCTGCGTGCGGGAGGGAGAGCTGGGGGTCGAGGCCGACGAGGACTTCCATGCGATCATCTGCGCCGCCTCCGACAACCACTATTTCGTGTCGGTGCGCAATTCGATGCATGCCAACATCATGACCGGCCTCAATCTGACCCGTAACCTGTCGCTGACCAAGTCTGCGGCACGCCTGCGCCTGGTGCAGGCGGAGCACGAGGCGATTTTCGAGGCGATCGAAAAGCGCGACGGCGAGGCCGCACGGCGAGCCATGCGCAGCCACATCGACAATGCCCGCAAGCGCGTGTTCATCGGCAGCTAGCCCGCCGCGCTCGCTCCAACGCCCGGCGAGGATGCGGTGCGTTCGGCATCCTTCCCCGCCGCGCTCCCTCTGCCCGGCGCCGACCGTCCGGCCCGCGCCGCGCGGGCGCTAGGCCCGGTCGAGCCCATGGGCCTTAACGAAGTCGTCACGGCAGGGGGTGAAGGCGTCGAGCAGGACGCCTTCCTCGAGGCAGAGGCACGAGTGGACGGCGTTGGAAGGGATCAGCATGGCGTCGCCGGGACCGAGATCGGCGGTTACCCCGTCCACGGTGAAGCGGAACAATCCGGACTGAACATAGGTCGTCTGCACATGGGGATGGCTGTGCGCCAGCCCTTCGCCGCCGCGCTCGAAGCGGAACGCCACCATCATCAGACTGTTGCCGTGGCACAGGATACGGCGACGCGCGCCTGGTCCTGACGCCATCCAGGCCGATTCCGTATCCGAGTTCACGATCATGGAGTTCTCCCAGTGGCGATGCGATATATGTAAAAATTTGTATCAGTTGTGCGCGCTGGCTGTCAATCCAAGGCGCGGCAGGCGCGACGTGCTCTGTGCTGTTCGGCCAAAGGTGCGCCGAAATACGTGGATTAGGGGAGCGGTCGCAATCCGCTATTGGCTTGTACGAATGCGGATAATTTGTAAAAAGTTGCATTGTCTGATGAAGAATCCTGGGCTAGAAGCGAACGGGCCGGGACGGAGTTGCGGCCTCCGCCAAGGCGGGAAACTGGCGGACCGGTGCGAACCGGGCGGGCCGGGCAGAGGATCTAACCGAAGGGAGCGAGGCAGTGAGACTGAAGGGCAAGACGGCAATTGTGACGGGGGGTGGCCGCGATATCGGACGGGCCTGTGTGATGCGCCTGGCGCAAGAGGGCGCCAATGTCGCGATCAACTACCACAGCAGTGCGGACGGCGCGGAGAGCGCGGTGCGCGAAATCGCCGGTGCCGGCGGCCGCGCCTTTGCGATGCAGGGTGACATGACCCGGAATGCGGATGTCGCCGCGCTTGTGGCGCGCACCGTCGAAGAGTTCGGCGCGGTTCATGTGCTGATGCCGGTGACCGGCGGCATACTGGCGCGCAGGACGCTGGCCGAGATGACGGTGGACCATTGGCAGGCGGTCATGGACATCAACGTCACCACGGCGGTTCGGCTGGTGCTGGCGGCACTGCCGCACATGCGCGAGGGCGGCGCCATCGTCACCATGGCCTCGCAGGCGGGGCGCGACGGCGGCGGTCCGGGCGCGATCGCCTATGGCGCGGCCAAGGGCGCGATCATGACGATGACGCGCGGCATGGCGAAAGAACTGGGGCCGAACATCCGCGTCAACGCGCTCTGCCCGGGCATGATCGATACCGATTTCCACAACATCTTCACCAAGCCCGAGGTGCGCAAGCATGTGGCAAACGTCACGCCGCTGAAGCGCGAAGGGCTGTCGGAGGACGTGGCCAATCTTGCGGTCTATCTTGCCTCGGACGAGGCTGCCTTCATCACCGGCGCTTGCGTCGACATCAACGGCGGCATGTTGTTCTCCTGACCGGGGTCGGGCGCGGCGGATCTCGCCCGCCCGCCAGCGGCGCTGCCGTGCAAGAGCCATGGTGGAGGGCGCCGGTGTCGAGCGCTCGAGGATCGGTCCGGCGCGGCAGTCCTCGCTGCGCCTTTCCGGCCCCCGGACCGCCGGCGACGGTCCGCCGCTCGTGCGCTCGGCCCCGCCATCGATGCGGCAAGCGCACGCCGATCTCACCCCGCCCGGTCACAAGATGGCCGGGCGCCTCAGAACTTGAAGGTGAACCCGCCGAAAACCGCCTGGCCGGTCTCGTAGGAGGCGCTTGTGTCGTCGTAGTGATAGTTGCGCCAGAGCATCCACAGTTGCAGGTTCTGCGCCTCCAGGCTCTGCACCACGGCAAGGCCGACGGAGTAGTTGTCGGACCCCTCGGCGGCAATGTCGGTGCCCCTGTAGTAGTCGATCGAGAACGCGGTGGGCCCGACCTCGAAGAAGCCGGCCTGGTAGCCCGCCTTCACATAGCCGTAGCGGCCACTGCCCTCGTCACCTTCGCCGCCCGCGGCCACCGTCAGGCTGATTCCGCTCGGCTTGTGCAGGCCCGACAGGGAGCCGGACAAAATGTTCGTGTCGCTGCCCTCGTTGCGCGCCAGGGCCACGGTGCCGCCGATGTCGAAATCGCCGTACTCATGGTCATAGACCGCGGCGATGTCGTAGAGGGGCGTGTACAGTTCGGACAGCATGTCTTCGCCGTAGGAGACCCGTACGCCAAGGCCCTGATACGTGGGGGTGTCGTAGCGGGCGCGAACCTTGCGGCCCAGGCCGTCGAAGTTGGAGAACGCGGAGCCGACGGTAACGCCCGACAGTCCGGCGTCGGAAAAGCGGAAATACTCCCCGCCGGCGGTGTCGGAGATGCTCGAATAGGCAATGACCGCCGTGCCGGACTTGTCGACTTCGGCGCTGCCGTCGGACGCCATGCTGCCCTGGCCGAGCCAGAATTTCCCGTAGGCGTCGTTCTGAAAGGCGATCTCGGCCTTGCGGATGTTCGTCTTCGGAAAGTCCCAGTCGGGGCTGCTGTTGACCTGGCTCACCGTGTTGGACGCCAGCGGCTGGTACTCGGCCTCAAGGGTCGATTCGAACTTCCAGTCGGCAAAGTCCGAGAACAGTTGCAGGCGGGCTCTGGAGGAGGAGTTGTCGTTGTCGACGAAGTTGGTGTTGGTGCTGGCGCCGTCGTCATAACTGAGGACACCCATGTTGAGCTGCCCGGAGAAGCGGATCACCGTGCCGTCGGCGTATCGAACCTCGATCGGCTTCAGACCATCCGCCAATGCCATCCCCGCAGGGCCCACCGCCGCGGCAACCGCCAGGACCTGCAGCAGTCTTGTTCGCATCATGTATGTCACCAAGTTCCTCCCAACTTCCTAGACCGTGAGAACGATGACGGGCCCCAGCAGCGTCAGAATGACATTCGCAATGGCGTAGGGCACCGTATAGCCGAGCACCGGGGTCTCGTTTTCCGCCGCCTGCACCACCGCGTTCAGTCCCGCGGTACAGGTGAAGCACCCTGCCAGCGCCCCGCAAATGACCGCCGGGTTCAACTTCAGCACCAGCCGCGCATAGTAGAGCGACACAACCATGGGGATGAGCACCGCTGTGATGGAGAATATCGGCAGCAGAACGCCTTGCTCCTTCAGCAGCGCCCATGCCTGAGGGCCGGTTCCGAGCCCGACGCTGGCGATGAAGATGGCGAGGCCGAAGTCGCGAAGATGAAGGGCCGTTGCCGGCGGCAGACCACCGAACCAGGGATGCCGCGACCGAAGCCAGCCAAACAGCAGACCGGACAGCAGGCAGCCGCCACCGGTGTGAAGCGCAACCGGCACGCCGGCAATGCGGACCGTGATCATGCCGATCAGGATGCCGGCTATGATGCCCAGCCCGAGATAGACATAGTCGACGGCGATGCCCTGGTCGACCGGATAGCCGACCAGCGGCACGACACCCGCCAGGGCTTCCGGCGTGCCATAGAGACTGACCACGTCGCCGGCCTCGAGTTTCATCTTCGGGCGCGGCTTCAACGTCTGCCCGGCGCGGGAAATGCTTACGACATGGACGCCGCGCCGCGAGTCCGGGTCGATCTTCGAGCGCACCGCCATGATCGTCTCGCCGATGAAATCGCTGTTCGTCAGGACGACCGTCATCGTCTCGCCGACGATGTCGAGTCCGCGCGTGTCGGTCGTTTCGGTGCCGACGAAAGCGCCTGCCTCCAGCAGTCTGTCGAGCCGGCCGAGCAGCGCAATGCGGTCGCCCAGAGCAAGCTTCTGGCCCTTCGCCGCCTCCAGCTGACGACCGCGGCGGACGATCCGCTGCACGGTCACGAACCCGTCGAAGCGCTGCTCCAGGGCGGCAATATCGATATCGGTCGCCTCCGGCCGGGTGACGAGAAACGCCCGCGCGACAATCCCGCGAATCGCGGTTTCCTGGCCCGGGCCCAGTTCCTCGTCGCCGCCGCCGCCGAGCTCGGCGGCATGGCTTGCGGCTTCTGACTTCAGATTGATTCGCATCATGATCGGTGCGAACACGCTGACAAAGAAGACGACGAGGGTAAAGCCAAAAAAGTAGGTGATGGCGTAGGCCACGCCGATATTGGCCTGCATCGAGGCGACTTCGTCTGCCGGGAGGTGCAGGCTGGCAAGCGCCTCGTGCGCCGTTCCGACCGCCGCGGATTCGGTGATCGCGCCGGCAAGCAGGCCCGCGGCCGTGCCCTTGTCGAGCGCGAACAGCCGGGCGATGCCCCAGATGGTGGCAAAGATCAGGGCGCTTGAGAGCAGCGAGAGATGGACCAGATTGAGGGTTCCGCGTCCCAGGCTTGCTATGAAGCTCGGCCCGCTGACATAGCCCAACGAGTAGATGAACAGCGCGAACGCCATCGTCTTGATGTTGTCGTCCACCTCGACCCCCAGTTGCCCGACCAGAATGGCCGCGAACAGGGTCCCGGGGATGCCGCCGATCGCAATGCCGCCGACCTTGATGCGGCCGACGGCAAAGCCGATCGCGACGCACACAAAGAGTGCACTGATCGAAGAGGCGTCGAAGAGCGACTTGATCCATTCCATGGTGCTTCTCCGGCCTTGCCCGACCCGCGCCCGGCGTCACATGATCAGGAGGACGATCACCAGGCCCCACATCGTCAACAGGGTGTTGCTGACCGCGTAGGGCACGGTATAGCCGAGCATCGGAACATCGCTCTTTGCCACTTCCCCGACCATCGCAACCGAGGCGGTCGAGGTGCGCGCGCCGCCGCAGCAGCCGAGGTTGATGGCATCGTCGAACTTGAAGACGTACTTGCCGATCCACGGGGCCACGAGCATTGGCACGGATGTGGCGAAGAGGCCCCAGAAGAACAGCCCGAAGCCGGCTTCCTTCAGCCCCGAGATGAAGGTCGGGCCGGAACTGATGCCGACGATCGCGATGAACACGTTCAGGCCGACCGAGTTCATGAACCAAAGGGTCGGCGCCGGCACGTTGCCGATCTGCGGCTTGACCGTGCGCAACCAGCCCACGACGATGCCGGCGATCAGCGCGCCGCCCGACGTGCTGAGGGTAATGGGAACGCCGCCGATCGGCAGCACTGCGGCGCCGAAAAGACCGCCGATCAGAATGGCAAAGCCTACGAGCACCATGTTCGTGATCGTCTGTGGCCGGTCGGCAAATCCGAATTCCTTGACCCACCGGTCGACATTGGCCTTCGATCCGGATATCCGAACGATGTCACCGCGCTGCACCTGCGTCTTCGGCAGCACCGGAATGTTGACCGCCATGGAGCCTCGCCTGATCGAGCTGAGGTAGATGCCGCGGCTGCTCGGGTCCTTCGCAATCGATATCAGGTCGCGTCCGTCGATCGCCTTGGAGGTGATCAGCACGTCGACCGCCTCGACCGGAACGTCGAGCAGTTCCCGGTCCTCGACTTCCTCCCCCTGGCCGAGAATGTTGACCAGCACGTCCCGGCGGCCCGACACGGCAATCACGTCGCCGGCCTGGAGCACGGTATCGGGCGTGAACGCCATGATCTTTCCATCCCGGCGCAGGCGCTCGATGAAGATGCGCTCCCCCTCGGCCATCCCTTCCGCCGCCAGCACCGTCTTGCCGACGGCGACGCCGCTTTCCCGGATCCGGTAGGCGCGCAGCTCCCGCGTGCGCCAGGCGCTCATCATGCTGGTCTCGGTGGAGTTGCCGGCGAGAACCTCGCGCTCATAGCGCTTGCATTCCTCGGCAATGTCGACCCCCAGCAGCTTCGGCCCGAGAAAGGCGAGGATCCACCCGGTTCCGATCGTCCCGAACAGATAGGTGATGGCATAGGCAACGGGGATCAGGTCCGTCTGTGCCTTGGCGTCCTCCGGCGACAGGCCCGAATTGTTGATCGCGTCGGTGGCGAGCCCGATCGAGGCGGAGATCGTCTGCGCCCCGGCGAGCAGCCCGGCCGACAGGCCGGGGCCGTAGCCCGAAACGGTTGCGGCGATGTAGACCGCGATCAGGCACAGGGCGGAAATGACCACCGCAAACAGCGCCTGCGGCAGCCCATCTGTGGCGATGCCGCGGACGAATTGTGGGCCGACGCCGAAACCGACGGCAAACAGGAACATGATGAAGAAGATCGACTTCACCTGTCCGGATATGTCGATTCCGATCTGGCCGATCACCACGCCGGCGAGCAGTGTGCCGGTCACGGCACCGAGGCTGAAACTGCCAAACCGCTTCGCCCCCACCCAATAGCCGATCGCCAGCGTCACGAAGATCGCGAGCTGGGGATTGGCCTGCAGCGTTTCCACAATGTAGGTCCACATGTTTGCTACCCCGTGCCCTCTCTATGAAGCCCCTGGCGCAGGGGCGATTGAACCTGCCGCGGCCCCTTATTTCCCCTGGGACTTGCCGGCGTATTCGGGACGAACGAGCTTGAGGCCCCGGTCCCGCTCGTAACCATGGATTTCCTTGACATCGAGCTTGCGCATGAATTCGACGGTTTCCCGGGTAATCACCTGTCCGGGGACCATGATCGGAAAGCCCGGGGGGTAGGGGATGACGAAGTTTGCGGAGATCATCTCCGGTCCCTCCTTCAGCCTCCGGTCGCACTCGGGCCCGGTCAGGGCGACGTATTCGCATCCCTCGGGGTTGTAGGCACCGTAGAATGCGCTGCGCATGTCGCCTTCGGGCGTCTTCTTTCCGGCGTCCTTGCGATAGCCTTCATGGAAGTGGCTGAAGTTCGGCAGATCCGGCACGTCCTCCATCAGCGACCTGACGCGGGCCGCAAAGGCGGCCCGGCCCACCTCGCCGCCATGGGCAAGGCGGCTGTCGATCCGGTTGCAGATCTCGAGCAGAACATGGATGAGGTGGGCGATGTCGCTGCGGGTGTTGTTGATGTTGGATTGCAGCAGCACCGAGTTTCGCGATGTCTTGTTGAACTGAATGTCGTACTCGTCGGCCATCAGTTTCTTGAACTCGGTTCCATCATACCCGGCCGTTCCGCACACGAGCGTCATGCGGGTCGGATCCAGGCAGAACTCGTCCTCGTGCATGCTCGCGACCTGATCCTTCCAGGACATGCCCGGCACGAGGAAGTCGGCGAAGCCGCTTTGCCGGAACTCCTTCGGGATCATCTGATCTGCCCCGAGCACCTTGAAGTATTTCGATATGATCGGATGCGTGTTGACGCTGCTGCGGATGCTGAGCGCGATCTCGATCGCATTGGCGACCAGCCCGTAGCCCTCGAGCTCCATCTGCCGGCGGGCAATGTCCAGGCTGGCGATCAACTGCTGGTTCGGACTGGTCGAGGCATGGGTGAACACCGCCTCGCGGAACTGCGCCGCGACGGTCGGATAGTCGATGTCCTTGACGAGCAGCATCGAGCCCTGGCGCAGCGAGGACATCGACTTGTGCGTCGAGTTGGTCTGGTAGACCCTGATGCGCACCTTGCGGGGGTCCGGAACGAGACGGGTCTCGAGCAGCTTGTCGGCGGACGGGTTCTTGCCGAGACCCTTCTGCTGCTGTTCGAACTGCTCGATCGCAGCCGGGTCCTCCATCCAACTCTCGATGGCCGCGGCGGCGCCCATGGCGGTCCGGGGCCGCAGGAAGGGGGAGAAGCGGGCAAAGCCGAACCATGCCTCGTCCCAGAGGAAGATCAGGTCCGGCTTGATCGCGAGGCACTCCTCCATGACCCGGCGGGTGTTGTAGATGTGGCCGTCGAACGTGCAGTTGGTCAGGTCCACCATCTTGACCCGGTCGAGACGCCCTTCGACCTTCAGGTCGAGGAGAGCCTTCTTGATGCTCCTGAGCGGCACGGCGCCGTACATCGAATATTCCGTCATCGGGAACGCTTCGACATAGAGGGGCTGTCCGCCGGCCAGCACCAGCCCGTAGTGGTGCGACTTGTGGCAGTTGCGGTCCAGGATGACGATGTCGCCGGGCGCCACGAGCGCCTGGTGGACCATCTTGTTGGACGTGCTGGTGCCATTGGTGACGAAAAACACATGGTCGGCACCGAAGGCGCGCGCTGCCTTTGCCTGCGCATCCTTGATGTTGCCGGTCGGCTCCAGCAGGCTGTCGAGACCGCCGGTGGTGGCGCTGCTCTCGGCCAGGAAAATGTTGAGCCCGTAGAATTCGCCCATGTCCCGGATCCAGTCGGACTTGAACACCGACTTGCCGCGCGCGATCGGCAGGGCGTGGAACGTGCTGATCGGCCGCATCGCGTAGGCCTTGAGGTTGTCGAAGAACGGCGTGTGGAAGCGGTCGCTGATGCCTTCCATCACCGACAGATGCAATTCGAGCAGTTCCTCGACCGCATAGAGGATGCGCCTGATCGAGCGGGTCCGCCGCTCGCCGGACAGCCGCTCGACGGCCCTGTCCGACAGCAGGTAGATGTCGAGTTCGGGACGGATACGCTTCAGCGCATCGGCAAGCGCGAGCGACAGGTCGTCATCTTCGATGCTGCCGGCATCGAAGCCGGTCGACGCCAGGAAGCCGCGCAGGACCGGCGCGGCGTGCTTGGAGGCGTAGGTGAAGCCATCGAAGATCGTCACGGCCGCGATGGTCGGGTTGATCAGGACGGCGCAGATCGCATCCTCGAAGCTGGCGACGGGGACGCCCTCGTAGACGAACTGGTCCTCGGGGCGCCGCAGCTTGCGGATTTCCCTGATCTGTTGCTCGCCGTGGGCGGGGCCGCCCGGCGTTACCAGCAGCATCTCGAAATAGGGCTTGTGGCTTTCGGACATGCCGAATCCGGCCGAGGCGATCTCCGATGGAGCCTCGGCCAGGAGTTCGGCGCTTTCCCAGTCCGATGCGCTGTGCTTGTAGGAGCGGGTCAGGATGGCGTCGGAAAGGCGCCGGGCCAGGTTTGCCGTTCCAACCGCGTCGCCTTCCTCGATCCTCTCTTCGAGGTTCGCCAGCAGGCTCTTGCCCGGGAATGCGAAGAACTCTTCGTAAGCACCGAGTTCCGAAAAGGCCGCCTTGACAGCTTGCTGGTTGCCCCGGCCGCCGGACCAGACCCGGGCGGCGGCATTCAAGTCGCGCCATCGGTCGGCACGGCCGCCGGACAGGGAAAAGAAATGGTCGATCTCTTGCTGATCTGCCGCTGAGCCTGCCTTCTTACTCATTCCGCCACTCCCCTGTCGAAATTTTCACGTGCGCTGCGGGCAAAATGCTTCGGGAATATTGCGGTGGATCGCCCGATCCACATAGCGCAGGGATGTTAGTTACGGTTACAAACACCTGCCGATCAGTATGTCGCGTCGCCACGTTCGCGGCTGCGGTGGTCACGGTTTCGCGCGATCCAGCGGCCGGCGCCGAACGGGCGCCGGCCGCCTCGGTTCAGGCTGTGATCTGCTCGCCCTTGGAGGCCTGGTAGGCCTGGACGTAGCCGCGTGCGATCGAACGGACGGCGCGGCCGATCTGGGAATAGGCCTCGTCGTTCAAATTGGCGAAGGACACGCGCGCCGACCAGTTCGGGGCCGCGAAGCCCGAGCCGTTGAGCAGCACGATGCCGTGGTCCTCGGCCAGCCGGAAGGGGATGTCGAGCGGGTGGATGTTGCTCTTGACCCACTGGACCGCGTCGTCGCCCACGTATTTCCGCAGCCAGAACTCGAAGTCGATGATCCCGTAGTAGTGGTCGAAATATTTTCCCGGATTCGACTCGACCCCCATGCCCTCGACGAGGTTGAGGAAGCGCCTGGTGCAGATCGCGATGCAGGCCTGCTGATAGGCCTTTTCGGTGTCCATCATCTCGACAAGGCCGAACATCGTCATCATGACCTGCTGTGGCAGCGACAGGCCGGCGGTGTGATTGAGGGCGACGTCGCGGCTGTCGGCGACGATGCGATCGATGAACTTCAGCTCGCGCGGCTTGGGCGTCATCGGCTTGTAGCGCTTGTCGAGGAGCTTCTGGACGCTTTCCGGATGTGCCCTGATCTTCTCGTCGAAGATGTTGTCCTGGGCAACCGCGATCACGCCGAGGCGCCAGCCGGTGCAGCCAAAGTACTTGGAGTAGGAATAGACGCCGATGGTGTTACGCGGAAGGTGCCCGAGCACGGACTCGAAACCGGGCACGAAGGTGCCATAGACGTCGTCCGTCAGGATGATCAGATCCTGGCGCTTGGTGTTGACGAAATTGACGAGGCGCTGGATCGAATCGGGATCCATGGCCGCGGCGGAGGGATTGCCCGGATTGACCAGGAACAGGGCCTTCACCTTGGGGTCCTCGAGCACGGTCAAGTCGTCCTCGGTGAACTGGAACTTGTCCTCCTGCTCCGCATTGACCCTGACGATGTGAAGCCCGAAGTCTTCGAGCTCGGGCATTTCCAGATAGGGCGTGAAGATCGGGGTGCCGAGCGCGATCGTGTCGCCGGCATTGAGGATGCGCTGGTTCTTCAGCGCCTTGAATATGTAGCACATGGCCGCCGTGCCGCCTTCGACGGGATAGAGGTCGAACTTCACATTCGGCCTGTGGCCGGCGCACATCGACCACATGAGATATTCATGGGTGATGATCTCGTTGTGATGCAACGCTCGATCGGGAACCGGATAATTGTCGCCGATGATCGAATCGGTCAGCTCATGCATGAACGCGTCCGGGGCGAAGCCGAACTTCTCGATCGCGAATTGGACCGCGTTCGCCAGCGTCCGGGCCGGCGGAACGCCGTCCTCTTCGTCCGCCCCTTCCGCCTCCGCCTTCAACTGCCGCTTGATCCATTTCTGGAACCGAAGATGGGATCCGTCCCGCGCCGGCATTCCAGCGACGCCAGCGACCGGGTCATGGTAAGTCCGCTTCGATTCGGCCAGCGCGAACTGACCAAGAAGAAAGAAGGCCTCGCGTGCCTTGGTGGCGATCCAGTTCGGATTGCCGCGGCCGGCGTTGAGGAATGCCCGCGAGGATTTTTCCGACCCCGCCCGTGCGAGCTTGATCAGTTCGTCCTTGATCTCGAACGGGCTGAGGTCCGACAAGCTGTCGAAATAGTCTCGGGTCAACATCGCTATCTCTCCCTTTGAAAACTGACGAATTGCGGTGCTACCGCACCGTCCTGCCTGGTGATTTCGCCGGCCCCTCCGCGCAACCGCGTTTCCCCCGCCGGCTTCCAGGCGCTTTCGTGCGCGGCGACGATGAGTGGGTCATCCGCCTGTCGTCACATTGGCCGCGTCTTGCCGAGGGTCTCCTCGATTTCGGCTGCAAGCCCTTCGGCCATCGCCTCGAACTCCGCGCGCCGATCTTCCCGGACGGCAGGAGGAAACCCCTCGACGCGGCTCAGCGCGTGCTCCACGGCGTCCAGATCCTCGCACAGGCCGCGAAAGCTCTCGTCACGCAGGCACAACTCTTTGATCTGCAAGGAAAACAATGGGAATCGGCGTAATGCCGCCGAAAGACCATGTCCCTCATGAGTCCCCCAACTGCCACCCATCTGCTTGTTCCCGGCGGCTCCGATGCGCCACGACAACCATTGGTATGCGAGCTGCATCTCGCTTAATCTTTAGTGATTATATTGTCGGCGGCTGCGATCGTGACGTAAGATACTGGATAATACTCCGTGACGGGGCAATCTGGATGACGGATACAGGACAAACCTGCCGCGCGGGCCCAGTGTCGGATGCGCCTTCACCGCAGGAGATTTTGGCGGAAGTCGAGCGGATCTGCGCGAGCCCCGCGTTCGACGCCCCGGAACGTTCGCGGAAGTTCCTTACCTATATTGTCCAGGAATCGCTGGCAGGCAGGGCCGACCGGATCAAGGCCTATTCTATCGCAACGGAAGTGTTCGGGCGAGACTCGTCGTTCGATGCGCAGTCTGATCCGGTGGTGAGGATCGAGGCCGGCCGCATCCGGCGCTCCCTGGAGCGTTACTACCTGCTGGACGGGCAGGATGACGCTCTCGTCATCACCATTCCAAAGGGCGGCTATGTTCCCGTCTTTGAGCGCAAAGCACCTGGCATGGCGCCGCATGAGGCGCGGCATCCGGACAGCGTGCCTGCGGCGGGGGCAGGGTGGCGGATGCGCTCACTGGCCAAGCCGTTCAACCTTGCCGTGGCCGCCTTGTGCTCCCTTGGCGCCATCGCCGCGGTGATCTGGATCGTCGCCGGTCCGCTTCAGCCCAGCGGATCGCCAACCCTGCCCAAGCTGGTCATCATGCCGTTCGAAGATGCCAGCGACACGCCGTTTTCGCGGATCATCGCGCAGGGGATCGCCGACGAAATCGTCACGGGGATCGCCCGCTTCAGGGACATCACCGTTGTCGTCGACAAGTCGGCGCCGGGCGGCAAGCCCCCGCAGCAGGCCCATACCGGTCCAAACGTGTTCGAACTCGAGGGGCGCGTCAGGCTCGATGGCCAGCAACTGCGGTTCGGCGTGCGCGTCGTACGGCAATCGGATCGCGCCGTCGTCTGGGCGGCGAGCTACGACGAGCAGTTGCAGCCCGACAAGATTATTGACCTGCAGGAAAGGGCAGCAACGGCGGTCGCGACCGCCATCGGACAGCCCTTCGGCGTCGTGTTCCGGGCAAACGCCCCCCAGGTCTCGGCTGCCGTCCCGGACGAATGGGGTGCCTATGCGTGCAAGCTTGCTTACCATGGCTACCGCAGCAACCCCAGTCCGGACACCAACGGGATGGTCAGAAGCTGCCTCAGAAAGGCAACGCTGCGCTACCCCGGTGACAGCCTTGGCTGGGCGTTGCTGGCGCTTACCTATGTCGACGAGTTTCGCTATCGATACCGGCCGGAGAACGCGTCCGAGGATCCGATTTCGGTTGCGGGTACCATGGCGTCGCGTGCGCTGCAGCTGGATCCGCGCAACGTGCGGGCCATGCAGGCCCAGATGCTGATCCTGTTCTTTACCGGCAACATCGACGCCGCACTGGCGGTTGGCGCGCGCGGCTACGACATCAACCCCAATGACACCGAGCTTGTCGGCGAGTATGGCTTCCGCCTCGCCCTTTCCGGACAGTGGGACGCGGGCTGCCGGATGGTCTCCGATACGATTTCACGAAATCTCGGCCCGCAGGGGTATTTCGAGGCGGCGATGGCGGTCTGCGCCTTCATCGCGCATGACTATGCCGCAGCGGAGCGCTGGGCAAGGGTGTCGGATCTCGAGGCGAATCCCATCTATCATGTGATCTTGCTCGCAATCCTTGGCGAGCTCGGGAAGACGGACGAGATCGCAAAGGAAAGGCAGTGGCTGGCGCGGCATGCCCCGGCGATGCTGGACAATATCCGCGAGGAAGTGGCGTTGCGTTTCGGCAGGCCGGAGGATCAGCAGTGCTTCCTCGCCAGCCTGCGCAAGGCCGGCCTGTCGATTCCGGCCGAAGCCGAGCCGGGAGCCGACCACTCGCCTGCCTATTGAACCGTGCCAGGCCACCCGTCCGTGGCGTGCTCATTGCGTCTCGTCGACCAGGAAGTCGACAAAGGCACGCACCTTGGGCAGAACGTACTGCCGGGACGGATAAACGACATAGACCGCAGAATCGATCGGCTCCCAGTCATCGAGCGCCGTCACCAACCGGCCGTCGGCGATCTCCTTCTCCACATAGATGCGCGGAATGAGGCTCAGCCCGAAGCCGGCCAGCAAGGCGTCGCGCACCGCAAGGCTGGTGGTGACCTTGAAGCGGCCGCCGATCGCTACACGCCTGGTGTGGCCCGCGCGCGTGAACGTCCATTCCTGCGCATGGCCGGACAGCGTGAACTGGATGCAGTTGTGCGCGCGCAGCTCGTCCGGCGCGCCCGGCCGGCCGGCCCGGGCGAAGTAGCCGGGCGAAGCGCAGACCACGTGCGGCAGCGCCATCAGCTTGCGGGCGATCAGGCTGGTATCTTCCAGCCGGCCGCTACCGCGGATCGCCACGTCCACGCCTTCCTTGACGAGGTCGACGAGGCGGTCCTCAAGTCTCAGGTCCAGCGACAGGCCGGGATGGCGATCCAGGAAGCCGACAATCGCGTCGGACAGGCGCGTCAGCGTGAAGGCGAGCGGCGCGCTGACGCGCAGCAGGCCGCTCGGCATGCGTTGCATCGGGCCGAGCGAGGCGTCGGCCTCGGAAAGGTCGTCAAGAATGTGCGCGATCTGCTCAAAGTAGCGCTCTCCGGCCTCGGTCAGGCTCAGACGCCGCGTCGTGCGGTTGAGCAGCCGAACCCGCAGGTGCGCCTCCAGTTCCCGGATGTTCTTGCTGACGGCCGCAGGCGAGAGATCCAGCCGGCGGGCGGCCTCGGCGAAAGATCCTCCCTCCACGATCTGACGAAAGACCCGGATGGCCTGCAACTGGTCCATGATTGTTCACCAGCAGTTACGAGTGTTGTCACCAGATAGGCGATTATCGCATCGCATGGAAGGAATAATCTCTGCCTCATCAGCGGCACGCCCGCTGAGCGTCGTTTTACACGAACCGTCAGAGGTCGAGGCAAATGCACAACTCCATCATCACCGCCATCGAAGGTCGAGTCTCCGTGAGCCGGTTCGACGCCGGAAAGACGCTCGGCGATGAACAGATCGCCGAGCTTGCGCGGCTCGCAACGCGCGCACCCACGGCTTACAATCTGCAGAACTGGCGGTTCATCGCCGTCAGGACGCCGGAGGCGAAGGCGCGGCTCCAGGCCGCAGCCTACGGGCAGGCCAAGGTCGCCGAGGCCGCGGTCACCTATATCGTCTGCGGGCAACTGCCCTCGCACACGGTTGTCGAAGAGAGGCTTCAGCCGTCGGTCGAGGCAGGCTTCATGCCGAGCGCGACGGTAGGCGATTGGGCGCGGGCGGTGCTGGCCACCTATGGCGACAACCCGCAGATGCAGCGCGACGAGGCGGTCCGGACGGCAACCCTCGGCGCGGCCTTTCTGATGTTCGCGGCGGAGGCCTACGGCCTTTCCACCGGCGCCATGGTCGGCTTCGATCCGGCGGTGGTCGCGGCGGAGTTCGGCCTTGCCGCCAACGAGATTCCGGTGGTGCTGGTTGCCGTCGGCTACGCGCGCACCGGCAACTGGCCGCAGAAGCCGAGGCTGCCGCTGTCCCGCGTGCTGGAAACCGTCTGAGCGAACCGAAGCCCTTGCGTGCGTGGCGCGACCGGCCGGCCAAGGAGCCGCGGCGATGCCAAAGGCGCGCCCGCGCAACGCCCCTGAAAGGATCACAAGTGAACAGTTCGGTGAGAAATGCCCACATGGGAATGGTGCTCTGGGCCGTGATCGTCGGCACCTCGTTTCCGGCGGTCGGCCTCCTGGGCGAGGGGATGCCGCCGCTGCTGCTGACGGCCGTCCGCTTCGCGATCGCGGCCGCAGCGATGGCGCCGCTGGCATGGCGGGCGGGCGTGACGCTGCCCGGCGCGCGCGCAGCGGCGCTCTACGCGGTCCTTGGGATCTGCCTCGCCGCGTTCTTCGCCACCATGTTCTGGGCGGCGCATCGCGTGACGGCCCTTACCATGTCGGCGCTTTCGGTCTGCGTTCCACTGCTCGCCTACGGGCTTGGCAGGGCTCTGGGCGTGGAAACGCGAAGCCGGCGCCTGCCGGTCATACTCGCGACCGGAACCGCCGGGGCGCTCGCCCTGACCTTGGCGGAGGGCGGGGGCGCCGCCGGACGGTTGCGGTTCGGCTGGAGCGAGAGCATGTTTTTCTCCGGCTGCGTTGCCCTGTCATTGTATCCGGTCCTTTCCAAATGGGGCCTGGTTCGCGGCATCCTCGCGGCCGATGCGGCGGTGCGCACGTTCTGGAGCCTGGCCATGGGCGCGGTGGTGATCGCGATTGCCGGGGGTGTTACCGAGCCGATGGCGGCAATGTCCCGATTGGGGGTCGGCGACGTGCTACTGGTCGCCTATCTCGGTGTGTTCTCGAGCGGTGTCACGTTCTGGCTGATGCAGCGCGGCACGGGGGCGCTGACGCCGGGTGCGGTCACCGCGTACAACTATCTGGTCCCGTTCGTTTCGATGCTGGTGCTGTTCGGCTTGCGGCCGGAGGTGATCGGCTGGCACTGGCTGCCGGGCAGCCTGCTCGTTCTCTTGGCGGTCACGCTGCTGACGCGCAGCACGGCGCGCCAGGCTTCCTCGCCAACCGGCCCGGTCGGGTTATTTCGATGATAATCGAATTATCTGCTTGACGCCCCGACGCTGTTCCGCCATCGTATTTCCATGAAACTCGAAACAGCGGCCGCCCAGTTGGAATCCCTCGGCAACTCGACGCGCCTGCGCCTCTACCGGGCGCTGGTGCGCGCCGGAATCGACGGCCTTGCGGTCGGTGCCCTGCAGCAGAGGCTCGACATTCCGGCGTCGACCCTGTCGCACCACTGCCGTAAGCTGGTGGAGGCCGGACTGGTGACGCAGGAACGGCAGGGTACGACGCTGATCTGCCGCGCAAACTACAAGGGCATGAATGCGCTGATCGGCTATCTGGCGGATGAATGCTGCGCCGACGGGCGCTGCGAGGACACCCCGGTCCGGTCCGAAGCCGGGGTCTAGATTTTTTTTGCCCTATTAATTCGAAAAAACTAGAAATATAGAAGGAGTGATCAATGCCCGCACAGCAGAAGCACCCGGTCCTTGTCATCGGCGGCGGCCCGGTCGGCCTTGCCGCCGCCGCAAACTGCGTCGCGCTCGGACTGCCGACGATCGTCCTCGAGCGGGGGCCGTCCGTGGGCACGTCGCTGCGCGGATGGGGCCATGTCCGCGTGTTCTCGCCCTGGCGGTACACGATCGATGCCGCGTCACGGCGGCTGCTGCTGGACGCCGGCTGGGAAGAACCCGATCCCGATGTGCTTCCGACCGGCGGCGAGATCGTCGCGCGCTATCTCGAGCCTCTGGCCCGCGTTGCCGGGCTCGCCGGACAGATCCGCTTCAAGGCGACCGTCACCGGCATCAGCCGGCTCGGGCTCGACAAGCTTTCCAACGCCGATCGCGCCGGCACACCGTTCGTCGTGCGCTACCGCGACGGGGACGGTGCGGACCGCGAGGTTGTCGCCGGCGCCGTGCTCGACGCCTCCGGCACCTGGGGCAGCCCCAATCCGATCGGCATCGACGGCCTGCCGGTGCCGGGCGAACGGGCGCTGTCGGACCGGATCGCCTACGGCATTCCCGATGTGACGGGCCGGGATCTGGCGCACTATCGCGGTCGCCATGTTCTGGTCATCGGCAGCGGACACTCGGCGATCAACACCGTTCTGGCCCTGCTCGAGCTGCAGAAGATCGCCCCGGATACGACGGTGTCCTGGGGGCTGCGGCGCAACCGGATCGAAAAGCTCCTCGGCGGCGGCCTGAACGACCAGCTTCCGGCCCGCGGCGCGCTCGGGCTGGCGGCAAGGGCGGCGATCAACGAGCGCCGCCTGCGGCTGCTGGCGCCGTTCTCGGTGCTGTCGATTGCGGGCTTGGACGGGACGCTGGAGCTGAAGGTCCGTCACGACGGGCGGGAGGAGGCGATGCAGGCGGACCGGATCGTCGTTGCGACCGGATTCCGTCCCTCGCTCGGCATGTTGGGCGAGCTGAGGCTCGATCTCGATCCGGCGGTGGACGCCCCGCGGCAGCTTGCACCGATGATCGACCCGAATTTTCACTCCTGCGGCACCGTACCGCCGCACGGCGTGGAGGAATTGAGCCAGCCGGAGCCGGGCTTCTACATCATCGGCTCCAAGTCCTATGGCCGGGCCCCCACCTTCCTGATGGCGACGGGCTATGAACAGGCCCGTTCGGTCGTGGCCGAGATCGCCGGCGACCCAGTGGCCGCGCGCGAGGTCCATCTGGTCCTGCCCGAGACGGGCGTATGCAGTTCCGACCACATCGATGGCGGCTGCTGCGGCGGTCCGGCGCCGGCCGCGGCCGATGCCTGCTGCGTCGCCGACGCGGCGGCCAAGGCCGAGGGCCAGCCGGGCTGCGGCTGTGCAGCGCCGCAACATGTGCCGGTCCCCGCGCAGTGACCGGGCGGCAAGCATCGGCCGGCCTTGTCTGGGCTCTCGGGGCCACGCAGATCATCGGCTACGGCACCCTCTACTATTCCTTTGCCATTCTCGCGCCGGACATGGCGCGGGACTTGTCGCTGCCACTCGATTGGCTGTTCGGCCTTCTGTCGGTCGCGCTAGTCTGCGGCGGGCTGATCGCGCCCACGGCCGGGCGTTGGGCGGACCGGTTTGGCGCTGGACGGCTGATGGCGGCGGGTTCGGGCGCCGCCGGGCTTGCGCTGCTTGCCGCCGCCTTCGCGCCCACTGCGCCCGCGCTTGCGGCGGCCCTGGTGGCGATGGAGGTCGCGTCCGCCTTCGTGCTCTACGGCACGGCGTTTGCCGCAATCGTACAGGCCGGCAGCGGGGATGCGCAGCGGCGCATCACGCATCTCACCCTCGTCGGCGGATTTGCCTCGACCTTGTTCTGGCCGCTGGCCGCGACCTTGCTCGAGCACATGTCGTGGCGCCTGGTGTATGCCATTTTTGCGCTGCTCCACATCGCCGTCTGCCTGCCGATCCACGCCTGGATCGCGCGTCTTGGCAGAGAGCCGGAGGCGAATGGCGCGAGCGACCTGGCGATGTCGCCGCCGGCGCCGGCGGCCGCCCCCGCCGCGCGCCGGACCAGTGGGCTCTTCCTGCTGATGCTGGCCGCCTTTGCGGCGGAAGGACTCGTGCTTGCCGCCATCCTCGTGCACATGGTGCCGATGATGAACGCGATGGGGCTGGCGGCGGCGGGGCTGGCGGTGTCGATGCTGTTCGGACCGTCGCAGGTCGCCAGCCGCTTGGTCAACATGGTGGCCGGCGGCAGGCTCGCGCAGACGACCCTCGCCGTCATTGCCGCCGTCCTGCTTCCGATCGCGTTGCTGGTGCTCTTCGGGACCAGTCCCTGGCTCCCGGGTGTGGTCGTCTTTGCCGTGCTGTTCGGCTTCGGCTCCGGCCTTGCCAGCATCGTCGGCGGTACCCTGCCGCTCGAGCTCTTCGGCCGCGCCGGCTATGGCGCGCGGCTCGGCTGGGTGACCGCGGCGCGCCAGTTCTCCTCCGCCTTCGCTCCCTTCGCCTTCGCCTTCGCGCTGGAGCGCTGGGGCGTGCAGGCGGCGCTTTCGACCGGCATCGCGCTCGGTGCGATCGGCGCGGGGCTGTTCATCGTGATCGCGGTGCTTCGCTCCGGGCGGCTCGCACGCCAGACGGGTCATGCGATCGGCGCGTAGACGGTAACCGGCTGCGCATGTCAGTCGCGCGAATAACGCCGGACGAAGCGGCTGTCGGTCCAGTGCTTCCACGAGGCGACCCACCGGCCCCCGACCGCAAGCCCCCACTTGTCGGCAACCGCCCGGCCGTCGGCGAGCGCGATCAGCGCCAACCATTCGCGCTGCGGGCGGAACGGTTGCAGCGCCTCGCCGGCAAGGCTGCGGCGCAGGTTTTCGGCCAGAACCGGACCCGCCCGCACGGCGAACACGCCGGCCTTGGGGCGGGGGCAGGCGAGGGCGGCGACGTCGCCGGCGGCAAAGACATCCGGGTGGGAGAGCGAGCGCAAGCCGGCATCGACCCTGACGAAACCGGCGGGATCCAGCGCCAGCCCGGTCTGCCGCAGCCAGGAGGGCGCGCCGCTCGACGTCGTCCAGACGACCTCGTCCGTTGCCAGTCTTCTGCCGTCGCGGGCGACCAGCGCCCCTGATTCCACCGCGCAGACGTCGAACTGCGCAAGATATTCGATTCCCTTTTGCGTCAGCGTCTTCGCCACCAGGGTGCGGGCGAGCCCGCCACGCTCCGGGAGCAACACGTCGCCACGTCCGACGAGCGTTATCTGGACGCCGCGGACGGCTCCCGCCGTCCGTGACTGGATGTCATCCAGCCGCCGCTGCAATGCAAGGGCGACTTCGACGCCGGCAACTCCCTCGCCGACGACGGCAAGGCGCAGTTGCCCGCGACTGTTGCGGGCTGCCTGGTCGAGATGGTGGAGGCGCTCAGTAAAGCTGGCGATCGGTTTCACCGAGACGCCGCCCGATACGCCGGGCGGAAGGCTTGGTGTCGAGCCGATGTCCAGCGACAGCAGGTCGTAGTCGAGCAAGGACCCGTCCGCGAGCCGCACCCGCCGCGCTTGCGGGTCGATGCCGACGGCCATGCCCGCATGAAAATTGACGCCGAAGCGCCCGCACAGAGCCGAGAGATCGATGTGAAAGTCTTCAAAGGCATAGTGGCCGGCGATATGGCCGGGCAGCATGCCGGAATAGGGCGTATGGCGCGACGGCGAGACGAGGGTGATCCGCGCCGGCAGCGCGAGGCTTCCCAGCCGCCGGACGACCTCGACATGGGCGTGGCCGCCGCCAAGAAGGACGACGCGCGGGCATGCATCGGTCGCGTCACCTGGTGATCCGTCCCGGGCTCCGAGGCGAGAGACGCCATGCCCGGCCGTCATGGGGCTGGTCCCCCAGTCGCACCGATCCGATGGATCTCGCCGCCGGCCGCCTCGGCATCGGCCTCGTCATGGGTCACCAGGATGACCGGCAGCCCGGCGCTGCAGGCCCTTGCGAAAACGAGCTGGCGCATCTGCTGGCGCAGCGCCATGTCGAGCTTGGAGAAGGGTTCGTCCAACAGGAGAAGCCGCGGCCGCGAGACGAGCACCCGGGCCAGCGCCACGCGGGCCTTCTGACCGCCCGACAGCGTCGCCGGATCGCGCTCGGCAAATCCGCCCAGTTCGACTTCGGCGAGCGCGGCGGCCGCAATGCGCCGCCGCTCGCTCTGGCCGGTGATCGAGGCCGGAACGCCGAAGGCGACATTGGCACCGACCGACATGTGGGGAAACAGCAGCGGGTCCTGGAAAAGGATGCCGGCATGCCGCGTTTCCGGTGGCAGCGCGATCAGGCTCTCGCTTCCCACAACAACCTGTCCGCTTGCCGTGAACGCCGGATCGAGGAAGCCGCCGACATAGGCGAGCAGGCTCGATTTTCCCGACCCTGACGGGCCCATGACCGTCAGCACATGGCCGGCCGGCACGTGCGCGGAGAGGTCGATCAACCGATGGCCGTCGAGTCGGATGTCGATGCCGGCAAGGGTCAACCCGGGCAGGGTGTCGGTGTTCATCATCGGTCAGATCTGCATGGCGCGGCGGTTTCGGTAGAGCACGGCCGGCACGAGGGCGGCGATCGCAAAGGCCAGGAACGGCAGCAGCGTCTGCAACAGCGCATACACGCCGACAACCCTCCGGTTGCCGCCCGAAGCCAGCGCCACGGCTTCGGTGGTAATCGTTCGCAGCCGCCCCTCGCCGATGAGAACGGTCGGCAGGTACTGGCCGACGGAAACGGCGAACCCCACGGCAAGCGCGGTCAGGATCGCCCGCGTCAGCATCGGCAGCCGGATGGTCACAAGCGCCGACAGGCGCGAGCGGCCAAGCGCCGCGGCCAGCACGTCGTAGCGATGATCGAAGTGGCGCCAGGCATCGGAGAGCGACAGGAACACATAGGGCAGCACGAAGACGAGATGGACCAGCACCAGCGCGGCCAGTCGATGGGCCGCGCCGCTGCCGATGAACAGCAATTGCAGGCCGAAGACGAAGGTAATCTGCGGCACGATTAGCGGCAGGTAGAGCAGCAGCAGGGCCCTTTGCCCGCCGCTGCGTCCGGTCTGCGTCTCCCGCTCAAGGCAACCGATCGTCAGGACGATGGCGATCAGCGTCGACAGGGCGCCGACGATCAGGGTGGTGGCAAGCGGCTCGGCCATTCGCGGCAAGGCGTTCTGCCAGGTGCGGAAGGTCAGCTGTTGCGGCATCAGGTCGGGAAACTGCCAAAGGCCGGCCACCGACCACAGCGCGAGGAGCGCCATGCCGCCGAACACCGTCGCGCCGATCACGACGATCGAGCCGGCGGCGGCGATCCTGACGCCGCGATCCTGCGCAAGGCGGCGGCCGCGATCGCGCAGGCCCGAAAGCGTGGCGCTGCCGATCCGTTCCAGCAAATGCCAGATGAGCAGGGCCGCCGCCGTCACCCCGAGTTGCACGATCGCGCCGGCGGAGGCGAGAAAGCGGGCGGTCAGATCAGGGTCGTTCATCCATTGTAACAGGCGGACTGCGAGCGTGCCCGGCAGGTTCGGCCCAAGGATCAGGGCGACGTCGACCACCGAGGTCGAATAGGCGACGACGGCATAGACGGCGAGGCGGATCTGCCGGTAGATGCCCGGCCACAGCAGGAAGAGAAAGCCGGCGACCCGTCCGTAGCCGAGCGCGGCGGCGAGCCGGCGCGCCGCCAGGAGTTCGACCTGCGGAAGGGCGGCGAGCGAGACCAGGAAGAGAAACGGGATCTCCTTCAGCACAAGGCCCGCGACCATCGAAAGGCCGAGCGGGTCATGCGGCAGCAGCATGTCGGGCGGGCGATCGATGCCGGCCAGCGGGGCCGCGAGCCGGATCAGGTAGCCGGAAGGCGCTATCAGGAAGGCGAGGCCGAAGGCCGCCGCCGCATGGGGAACGGCCAGCAATGGCGACAGCAGGTGTTGCAGGCGCTCGAGCACGCGCGTGCCGGCAAAGCCCGCGAGGAAAACCGCCGTCACGGCGACCGAGATGGCGGTGACGGCGAGGCCGCACGCCAAGCTGAGCAGCACCGACCGCCCGAGTCCCGGCACCGCCAGGAGCGCGCTGAGCGGCGCGACGCTGAACTCCTGACCGCCCAACGCCGGCAGGTAGCCAAAGGCAGGCAGGATCGTTCCCAGCAGCCCGCAGGACAGCGGCAGGATCATCAGTGCCAACGTCGACAACGTCGCCGCCCTTGCAAAGAATGCGACGGCCCGGCTGCTGGCCCGCGGTGTCGGTGGAGGGCGTTTCACGATCAGTTGCCGCTCGCATAGCGCCGTCGCCATTCGGTCTCGATGCGTTCCATCCAGCTCGCATGCGGTTCGGGAATGACGGGGCCGAGTTCGTCGGGCCCAAGAGTGGCGACGCCGAGATCCAGCGCCTCGAAGGCCGCCCGATCCGCCTCCGGAAGTTTCCCAATGGCCAGCACCGTCGGGTCTCCCCAGAATTGCGGGTCCTGCTTGCGTAGTTGCGCCTCCGGCGAGATCAGGAAATTGGCAAGGACAAGGGCGCCGGCCTTGGCGCTGGCGTTGTACGGCACGGCAACGAAATGGGTGTTGCCGAGCGTGCCGCCGGAGAAGGCGAAGGAGCGGACGGTGTCCGGCAGTTCGCCCGCGGCGACGGCGACGGAGGCCTCGGCGGGATTGAAGGCGAAGATGATGTCCAGCTCCCGATCGGCCAGCTTCTGCTTCATGTCCGGATAGTTCCGCGGGAAGGACTGGCCCGCGCGCCAGGCGACCGCGTGCAGCGCGTCGAGATAGGCAAACAGCGGCTCGACGTCGCGTTCGAAGCGCTCTTCGTCGACGGGCTTCAGGAGCCTGGCCGGGTCGTCGATCACCTCGCTCAGGACCTGCTTGAGAAAGGACGAGCCCATGAAATCGGGCGGGGCGGGATAGGAAAATCGTCCCGGGTTCTGCCTTGCCCATTCCAGCAGCTGTGCGGCGTTGTCCGGCAAGGCGCCGGCGTCGGTGCGTGCGCCGTCATAGAAGAACACCAGCTTGGCGCCGCCCCAGGGGCTCTCGAGACCGTCGGTCGGCTCGGTGAAGTCGGTCAGGATGGTCGGCTGCTCTTCGAGGGCGACATATTGCCAGTTCGGCAGCTGGGTCGCCCAGCCCGGCGTCATCAGCAGGCCCTGCTTCTTCATCGAGACGAAGTTCTCGCCGTTGATCCAGATGAGGTCGACGGAGCCGCCCTCGTTCCGGCCCGCCGCCTTCTCCGCCACGACCTTGCTGACGGCGCTGGCGGTATCGTCGAGCTTCACCTGCACGACCCTGAGGCCGTAGCGTGTCAGCATCGCCTCGCCGACCCATTCCAGATAGGCGTTGATGTTTTCCGATCCGCCCCAGGCGTTGAAGTAGACCGTCTGCCCGGCCGCGGCCTGCTCGACCCTGGGCCAGTCGGAGGGGTCGGGACCGGACGCCTGCGCCGTGGTCGTCAAGCCGGCGATGAGGGTTGCCGCGAAGAGCCGGGTGATCGATTGCATGGGCTGTCCTTCTCCTGTTCTTTCTGGCGACGGGCCTAAGGTCACGTCCGGTGCTTGCGCCGCCACAATTGCTTGACGACCGTCGGCAGGGCGGCCACCGCCGCCAGTGCCAGGAAGGCATAGGTGATGTCCGGCGTCACCAGATCGGCGAGGCTCGCCTCCCGGCCGGCGACCTGCGCGGCGACGAGGACACTGTCGACGCCCTGGCCGAGATAGGCGTAGGCAAACGTTCCCGGCAAAATTCCGAGAAAGGTCGCGGCGACGAAGCGGCCGAGACTGATGTCGAACAAGGCGGCGGCGATGTTGACGACGAAGAACGGGAACACCGGCGCCAGCCTGATTACGAACAGGTAGCCGAAGGCGTTCTCCCGGAAGCCGTCCGCGAGCTTCCTGGTCACGCCGTCGACGCGGTGGCGGAGGAAGCCGCCGAAGGCCGAGCGGGTCGCCAGAAAGAGGAGGGAGGCGCCCACCGTGGCGGCAACCGCGACCAGCGCGCCGCCGATCAGCCAACCAAACAGGAAGCCGCCGAAGATGGTCAGGATCGAGGCGGCGGGAAAGGAGAAGGCTACCGCCAGAATGTAGACGGTCAGGAAGATCGCCGCCGAGAGGACGTAGCGGGCCTCGACAAACGCCTTCAATGCCTCACGCTGCTCGGCGAGGTAGCCAAGGGTGAGATAGTGCTGAAGTCCGAGTGCGTAGCCGACAAGAAGCCCGAGCACGACGAGCGCGACCGGGCCGAAGCGCCAGAGCGGGTTGCGGGAACGTTGGCCGGGTCGTTCGCCCTGGATGTGACGGCGGGAGTCAGACATCGTTCAACGACCAGTCATAGGCATAGGACCGGATCGACGCGCCCTGCAGGCGCCGCGCGAGGTCCGGGGTAGCGAACGCCCTCCAGTGCGCCTTCAGTTGTCCTTCGCCGCCGAAATCGTCGGCGTACCAGGAATAGATATTGGAGGCGGTTATGGCGTCTTCCGCCACGTCGACGCCGCGGCGGTGGTTGACGTAGTCGTGGGCGCCCTGCGCCAGCACCGCCTCGATGTTCGCCCCGGTGTAGGCCTCGGTCGCCAGGTTGGGGCAGGAATATGAGGCGCAGTTGAGGCCGTAGTGGCTCATCGGGTCGCCGAACAGCGGCCTGACGATCCCGTGCTCGATGTCGTCCAGCGACAGCGCGGTGCCACCGACCGTCAGAACCCTGGCGGACCACGGACCCGACTTGAACAGTCCGCCACCGCCCAGATCGATCTTCCTGATCGAGGCGACCGGATAGCGCTCGACGACGATCTCGATCGTCTTGGCGTTGTAGAGATTGATCCAGAAGGCATGGGCTTCGGCCGGCGAAAGCCGGGTCGGGTCGACGGCCGACAGCGCCGTCACGTACTGCCGCAAGGAATCGGCGCCGCCGCTCTTCAGGGCGCGGTAATCCACGCGGTTGTAGCGGCTCGCATCCGGCTTCACATGGCGCTTCAGCAGCCGGTCGAAAGCCGTGTGGTCGAACCGGGCCCCTCCGGTCGGCCGGAACTGCGTCAGGGCTGCTGCGTGCGCCGCTGGGGCAAGGCTTGACGCTGCCAGCGCGCAGGACGCGACCAGCAGGGTCCGGCGCGAGAGCCCCGTTCCGTTCATCGCCATGCGGCCCTCCCTTCGGCCACGCCCCGGTGCCGGCGTGAAACGCCATCGAACGTCATCTGCACGGCAATTGCGGTCATGGCGTCGAATCCTGTGAAAAAGCAATCCAGCCCTGGCGCCAGCGGACCAGGGTGGTGATCGCGCACAGCGCTGCAAAGCCGTAGGCGATGGCGGCGAAGTGGCCGGGGAACAGGCACATGGCAACGAACACGGCGATGGTCTCGAAACCTTCGGCCAGGCCGCCGACATAGTAGATGCCCTTTGTCGGAAACGCCTTCGCCTGCCTTCCCTGCCTGGCGGCGATGAGCGAATAGGCGAGGAACGACGAACCGGTGCCGACGAAGGAGACGATCAGGACCGCGGCCGGCAGCGCATGGGCCTCCGGGGCCTGTACCGCAAAGCCGAGCGGCACCAGCGCGTAGAAGACGAAGTCCAGCGTGATGTCGAGATAGGCGCCGCGGTCCGTCGCGCCGTTGATGCGGGCGACCGCCCCGTCCAGCCCATCGAAGAGCCGGTTGGCCAGAACCAGCGCCAGCGCCGCAGTCCAGTGGCCGGTGGCAAGCGCGGCGAACGCCGAAAGCCCGACCAGAAAGCCGGCGAGCGTGATGGCGTCGGCCGATACGCCCCGCCGCGCGAGGAAAAGCGCCGGCGGCTGGAGTGCGGCCCTTTGCCAGGGAAGAATGCGGGCGTCGATCATCCGCGCCTCCAGGCATGGAACCGCTCAAGCAGCCGCAGCACGCGCGCATCGAGGTGGTTGCGCCGCCACAGGCCCGCCGCCTGCTTGTTGGCCTCGGACAGGGTCGGGTAGATGTGGATGGTGCCGAGGATCTTGTTCAGCCCGAGCCCATGCTTCATGGCGAGCACGAACTCGGCGATCAGATCGCCGGCGTGCTCGCCGACGATGGTCACGCCGAGGATCTTGTCCTTGCCTGGAACCGTCAGCACCTTGACGAAGCCATGGGCGGATCCGTCGGCGATCGCACGGTCGAGATCATCGATACCGAAGCGCGTCACCTCGTGCGCGATGCCCTTCTCCGTCGCTTCGGCCTCGGACAGACCGACGCGCGCCACTTCGGGGTCGGTGAACGTCGCCCAGGGGATGACCGAATAATCCGCCTTGAAGCGCTTGATGTCGCCAAACAGCGCGTTCACCGCCGCGAACCAGGCCTGATGGCCGGCGACATGGGTGAACTGGTAGGGGCCGGCGACGTCGCCAGCGGCCAAAATGTTCGGGTGTAGCGTCTGGAGATAGGCGTTCGTCTCGACCACACGGTCGACCTTTATGCCCAGTTCCTCGAGCCCGAAACCGGTCAGCCGCGGCATGCGTCCGACGGCCACAATGAGTTCGTCGAACTCGATGCGCCGCCGCCCGCCGGCATGCTCCACCTCGATCCACCTGGCACCGTCGGACACGCCACAGGACAGGGCCTTGTGGTTCGTCAGGACGTTGATGCCGTCGGCTTCGAGCGAGACCTGCACCAGTTCCGAAACCTCTTCATCCTCGCGCAGCATGATGCGCGGCGCCATCTCGATCAGGCTGACGTCGGATCCCAGCCGCGCGAAGCTTTGCGCCAGCTCGCACCCGATCGGCCCGCCACCGAGCACGGCGAGCCGCCGCGGCGCCTGCGGGCGGTTCTTCAGGCGGTCCCACATCGTGTCCGAAGTGAGGTAGCCGACGTCCTCGATGCCGGGCAGGGGCGGGACGAAGGGCCCTGCGCCGGTGGCAAGGATGACGGCGCGCGTCGTCAGCCTCCGGAACGTGCCGTCATTGAACGCGATCTCCACGGTCCACGGGTCGACCAGCCGGGCGTGGCCCTCAAGGACCTCGACGCCAAGCGCGGTGTAGCGCGCGACGCTGTCATGCGGCTCGACCTCGGCGATGACCCGATGCACCCTGTCGATCACGTCCTTGAACGGCACCTGCGGCGCATGTGCCGCCAGTCCGTAATGATCGGCATGGCGCATCTGGTGGGCGAGCTTGGAGCTCCGGATCAGCGCCTTCGACGGAACGCAGCCGTAATTGAGGCAGTCCCCGCCCATCTTGTGCGCCTCGACCAGCGTGACGCTGGCCTTGGTGGCGGCGGCGATGTAGGCCGAAACGAGGCCGGCCGAACCGGCCCCGATCACCACCAGATTGCGGTCGAATTTGCGCGGGCGTTTCCAGCGGGGTCTGAAAGAGGGCGGCTTTTCGGCATTCCAAAGCATAAGACAATTCCGTATGGACCGGCCGCAAGTCAGGCTTGAGCGAGGAAACCGGCGAATTCCTTATCCGTTACGCTCGATGGGGACCATATGTTACACCCCTTGACTTCAATCCTGCGTTACCGGCCGACGTAGCCAGGCCGGACTCGGTCGCCTCTGATGGTCGGACTTTCCACCTGTTGCTTGTCGGGCAGGATTTCGGAGCGATAGGAGAGATGCCGTCGATGGCCGCGCGTGCCGCCGCGCGGCTGGAAGAACCCTGCGCTAAAATGCAAAGCCTGACGCGGGCGATCTGAGGGATCGCCCGCGTCAGGCCGAGATCGATGGGACCTGTCGGTCAGCTGGCCGGGGCGCCTGCCCCGCCTATACCGTCACATAGATGTCATCGCCTTCCACGGTCACCGGGAAGCTCTTGGTGCGGATGCTGCTGTCGACGAGGAACTCGCCGGTGCGGATGTCGAACTCCCAGCCGTGCCAGGCGCAGCGAACGAGCTCGCCGGCGCGGTCGTAGACGAACGCGCGCTCGTCGGTCTGCTTGGTGGTTCCGCACACCGGGCCCTCGCACAGCGCCGCGCCCTTGTGGGGACAGACGTTCAGAAGGGCGTGGAAGCCGTCGCTCAGCTTGAACAGGCCGACCGACAGCCGGCCGATGGTGACGATCTTGGCGGCGTCCGCCGGCACGTCCGATGCCTTGCAGGCAAATTGCTTGGTTGCCATTGCGCGCTCCCTCACTCTGCCGCCACGGCCATCGGACGCGGAATGCGCTTGTAGACATCAAGCGCGTTCAGGCCGAGAACCTTTTCCCGCCACGCCGGCGGAATGTGCAGCTTGGTGACGTCGTCATAGTCCCAGTGCGGATAGTCGGAGGCGAACAACAGGGTGTTCTCGCCGTCCATCGCCTCCAGCGTCGCCCACAGGTGCTGGATGTTGGCGGGCTGCTCCAGCGGCTGGGTGGACATGCGGATGTTGCTCTTGAAGTACTCCGACGGCAGCCGCTTGAGCCACGGCGTCTCCTTGCGCAGGGCGCGATAGTTGGCGTCCATGCGCCAGAGAACCGAAGGCACCCAGGCGACGCCGCATTCGATGATCACGACCTTCAGGTCCGGCCACTTCTCGAACACGCCCTGGGCGATCAGCGAGGCCATGTGGGTCATGGCCGACTGCGGCAGGATCGCGTGCGTCTCCCAGAAGAAGGTCGAGGGGCCGGCGCCGATCGGAGTCGAGTTGATGCCGCCCTGGCCGCCGAGATGCATGGCGAACGGCAGGCCCATCTCGGCGCAGGCCTCGAAGATCGGATGGTAGAAGGGGTCGCCATAGGGGCGCTGGGCGCCGTGGCTGACCAAGACCTGGACGATGCGCGGGTGCGAACCGAGACGGCGGATCTCCTCCGCCGCCAGCTTCGGATCCTGCGGCGCGACCACGAGCGAGCCCCAGAAGCGCTCGTCCTTCGGCAGCCAGTAGTCGATCATGTAGTCGTTGTAGGCCTTGCAGAGCGCGTTGGCGTAGTAGGGATTGGCGAGCGTGGAGGCCTCGATCGGCTCGTCGCCCGTCAGGATCGCCACGTCGATGTTGTACTTGTCGAGGTGCTTCTCCTTCATGATCAGGTAGTTGTCGTCTTCCTCGACGGGGTTGATGTCGTGGCGCGCGAAACCCTCCGGATGGAACCAGGGGCGGTGGCCGTGCGGAAAGGCGCCGCGCGGCCCGGTCTTCTCGCCGCGGACGAACATGTCCCTGAACAGGCCCTCCATGTAGGGCTCGAGAACGGTGGCGCTGCACCAGTAATTGTGACAGTCGGTGTCGAGAATGAACATCGAGGGGCTCCGTGGTTCGGCGGACCGTCGGGCGGTCGCGACTGTCTTCACCGTATTGACTCGCTTTCGATCGGAAAATATCACTCGATGCGAGTTATTGATCGGTATTTTTGATCGAATGAACGTACCGCTGATCGTCACCTTTCTCGACGTGCTCGAGACCGGGAACTTCAAGCGCACCGCCGAGCGCATGAACATCATGCAGTCGACGGTGAGCGCCCGCATTCGACAGCTGGAGGAACTGGTTGGCGCACGCCTGTTCGAGCGCGGGCGCGGCGGCGCCGAGCCGACCCCGGCCGGGCGGCGCTTCGAGGGGCATTGCCGCGCCTTTCTCGCGCTCTGGGGGCACGCGCGGCGGGATGTCATCAGCGGCGGCACGGCCAGCAACCTGAGGCTCCACGTCTCCTGCCAGTACAGCCTCGTGCGGGCCTACCTGCTCGACTGGATCGACCGGCTGCGCAGCCGCGACGGGCTGAACCTGCACGTCGAGATCAATTTCTCCTCGCAGATCCAGCGCGACGTGCTGTCCGGAGAGACAGATATCGGCGTCATGTTCGCGCCGCAGCTGACGCCGGATATCCGGATCAGCGAACTGGGGGCGGCGGAGTTCGTGATGGTGTCGACCGACCACAGCGCGCTCGAGGACGTCGACATCAAGCGCTACATCAGGGTCGTCTATACCAGCGCGTTCGAGCGCGCGCACGACGACGCTCTTCCGAAGTTCGCCTTTCCCAGTCTGGTGATCGGCAGCGACGATCTCGCCATCGAGCTTTTGGCGCGGCACGGCGGCACGCTGTACCTGCCCTGGTTCGCCTTCCAGAGCGCCCTTGCCAAGGTGCCCAGCCTGCAGCTCGTGCAGGACGCTCCCGTCATCCCGCAGCCGGTGTTCTCCGCCGTCCACATGCGCCGGCGCTCCGATCCCCTCGTCGTGTCGGCGCTCAAGCTGCTGAAGGAAGTCATCGAGCAGCAATGATCGGAATTTCCGATCGATGATGGTGTTTCTTGCCGGGTCAAACAGATCGAAGGCTTTGCTATAAGCGTCGCACCGAAGGGAGATCGCGATGCTTATGGAGTCACCTTTCCGCTACTCGCTGCCGACAGCCAATGGGCAGCCCTGTTACCGCGGCGGTCCGGCGACGCTCATCTGCAAGGCCGTGATCGAGGAGACCCACGACGCGAAGACCTTCGTGTTCGAGGACAGCGAGAACCGCAGCTTCGACTTCAAGCCCGGCCAGTATGTCACGTTCAAGCTCCGCATCGGCGACAGGCTTTGCCCGCGCGCCTATTCGATCTGTTCCACCCCGACAAGGCCGCACAACCTCCAGGTGACCGTCAAGCGCGTCCCCGGCGGCCTGGCCTCGAACTGGCTGAACGACACCCTGCGGCCCGGGATGAAGCTGGAGATCGCCGACATCGGCGGCCGGTTCAACTACCTCGACATTCCGGCGCACAAGCCACTCTTTCTCAGCGGCGGGTCGGGCGTCACGCCGGTGATCTCGATGCTGCAATACATCAACGACGTCGTCGACCCGACGGACGTGGTGTTCGTCCACTTCGCCCGCACGCCGAAGGACATCATTTTTCGCGACCAGCTGGAGTTCATCGGCAAGCGCTTCAAGAACGTCACGATCCACCTGGTCGTCGACAGCGCCGACGGTGAGCCCGGCTTTGGCGGTACCGTCGGCCGCATCAGCGCGGACCTGATGCGGACGCTCGTGCCGGACCATGCCGAGCGGGAGATCTTCATGTGCGGTCCGGAGGGCTTCATGAAGGCGGCGCGTGTGGTGGCGGACGAGGTGGCGGTCGCCGCCGTGCACGAGGAGAGCTTCGGCGAGAAGATCGTGGTCGACGATGACGCCTGGCCGGGCGGCGACGTCTATTTCTCGCTGTCGGGCAAGCGGGGGACCTGCGCGCCCGGCGAGACATTGCTCGAGGCAGCGCTGAACGCGGGCATCTGGATCGAGAGCTCGTGCCAGCAGGGCGTCTGCGGCAGCTGCAAGGTCAAGCTGACGCAGGGCACCGTCGAGATGGACGACCTCGGCGGCCTTGCCGATGACGAGAAAAGCGAGGGCTACGTGCTGGCCTGCTGCAGCCGGCCCAGGGGCGCCACCTCCGTGGACGCCTGATCGCGTCCGCCGCCGCCAGTCCGGCGCCGACCCGGCTGCAAGGCACGATGACATCCGGCCAACCGTTCACACCGCAGCCCCACGGCAGCTTCGCTGTCGCCCGGCTGCCGCTGTCCGGCAGGTCATCAGCAATGGGCCGGTGCCAGGGGAAGGGCCTGGTTTCCGTCCACGGCCTCAGCGGACGCGGTCGCGCCGGGGTCGGGTCGATGTGCGGCCGCGTCGAAGGGGAACCGAAACGATGAGAAAACTGCTTGCAACCACCTGTCTTGCCGCTGGCCTTGCCAGTCTCGCACCGGCCGCGTCAGCGGCAGAATGCGGGGACGTCGTCATCGCCAACATGAACTGGCAGTCGATCGACGTCCTCGCCAACGTCGACAAGATCATCCTCGAGATCGCCTACGAATGCTCGGTCGACATCACCATCGGCGACACCGTCTCGATCATGACGTCGATGGTGGAGAAGGGCCAGCCCGACATCGCGCCCGAGGCATGGCTCAATGCCCTGCCCGAGGTGGTGTCGCGCGGCGTCGCCGAAGGGCAGCTGGTGTCGGCCGGCAATGCCCTGAGCGATGGCGGCATCCAGGGCTGGTACATGCCGAAGTTCATTGCCGACGCCCATCCGGAGATCAAGACGGTTGCCGACGCGCTGAAGCGTCCGGACCTGTTCCCGGCGCCGGAGGACAGCTCCAAGGGCGCGGTCGTCAACGGTCCGCCCGGTTGGGGCGCGTCGGTGGCCACCAGCCAGATGTACAGGGCCTATGACGCCGAGGCGAAGGGCTTCGTGCTGGTCGACCCGGGTTCGGCCGCCGGCCTGGACGGTTCGATCGCCAAGAACTACGAACGCGGGATCGGCTGGCTCGGCTACTATTGGTCCCCCACCTCGCTGCTCGGCAAATACGCGATGGTCAAGCTCGACTTCGACGCACCGCACGATGCCGCCGAATGGCAACGCTGCAACACGGTGGTCGATTGCGACGACCCGAAGGTCAACGACTGGCCGGTCGACAAGGTCGAGACGCTCGTCACCGACGAGTTTGCCGCCCGCGCCGGCCCGGCGATGGATTATCTGAAGACGCGACGCTGGGACAATGCCACGCTGAACCGGCTGCTGGCCTGGATGACCGACAACCAGGCGACCGGCGAAGACGCGGCAAAGTATTTCCTGAAGAACAATCCCGACCTATGGATGAAGTGGCTTTCGGCCGAGGCGGTGGAAAAGGTGAAAGCGTCCCTCTGACCGGACGGGCCCGGCGCGGCCGCCCGCTCGCGCCGGTCGTGCCATTCGCCTGCCCGGACCATCGTCTCGACCGCGGGTCTGCCCCGGTCTCCCTGCGGGGAGACCGGGTCCAGGTCTGGCTTCCCGACGCCATCGGCCCGGGGTCGCTGTCGCCGTCATTGCTTGCCGCGGCGGCAGGGCGTTGCCCACCTGCCGCCGCGGGCGAGATACCGGCGTTCGGCGCCGATGGGCAATCGCGTTCCGTGCGCGGCGTGTGATGGGAGGGTCACATTCCCCGTCGGGCGGGGAGGCTGGCATTCTCCACTTCGGGCAGGTCCCGGATCGCGGAGAGGCAGCCGGCCACCTCCGAGTGCTCCCTCAGGCGTGCAAAGTGAATTCGCTGCAGGGGCTCGCTGCTGCAGTCGGCCTTGACCGGGGCCGCCCGCTCGACCTCCGGCATGGCCTCGATCTTTTGCAGGACGCGTGACCGCTGCTCCAGGCTCACGCCGGCCCTGATGGTGAACATGATGTCCGTCATTGTCTCGCCGTCGCGATCAGCTGTTCCAGGTTCAGGCGACCATACCCGAAATCCGGCGTGAAGTCTTGGCCGCCCATCGCCGGCACCTTGTCGGCACTGGACGCCAGAGCGTTGCGGACTGCGACCGGGTCCCGCTCGCCGCCGTTGGCAAGGTAGAGGGCGGCAGCGGCCGCCACGTGCGGGCTCGCCATCGAAGTGCCGGGCCAGGCGTCGTAGTCCGTCTCGCGCCGGTCGGGCTTGCCCTGCCGCCATTGCCCGTCCGCTCCGCGCTCGGCGCGCCAGCCAAACTGGCCCGGATAGGTCGGCAGCGTCGACCAGATCGCCTCGCCTGGCGCGGCAATGGTGATGTGATTGCCGCGGTTGGAGAATATGGTGTAGCGATCCTGCAGATTGGTGGCGCCGACGGCGATCACCCCTGGGATCGCGGCAGGATAGGACGTCGGGCTGCCTTCGGTCCGATCATTGCCCATGGCGGCGACGATCGTGATTCCGCGCGCCAGCAATTCCTCGAACGCGGCGCTTTCGGTCGGGTCCGGCGGGGCATTCCCTCCGATGGAAAGATTGACAATGTCGATGCCCGCATCCGCGCAATCGAGCAGCGCGCGCAGGTACATCAGCGGATCGACGAAGTAGGCGAATTCTGCCGTGCCATTCCAGTAAGTCAGCAGGTCGGGGCGGTCGTCGAAGATCTTCCAGGCGTGAATCCGGGCGCGCGATATGCCATTGATGCCGAGATTGTTGCCGATGGTGGCCGCGATGGTGCCCGCGACGTGGGTGCCGTGTCCGACCAGATCCTGGGAGGAACTTGCACCGGGCAGGTCGGGGTGCTCGAACGTGTACCGGGCGATCTGGTCCTTCAGGTCGGGATGCTCTGGATCGATCCCCGTGTCGAGCACGGCCACGTTGATCCTGCTGGCATCGTTGTAGCCGCTCAGGGCGCGCGCCTCGTCCCACCTGATCTTGCGCAAGTTCCACATGGTGTGTGCGGGCGGCGGCGCTGCCGCAACTTGTCCGCCGCTGGCCGCCGGCTTGGCCCTGGCGGAGGCCCGCGGCCTTGTCGGTGAAGCCGACGCCAGATACCGCTGCGGAACTCTCGCGACCGAGGCGACGGAGGGATCGCCGGCGAGCGCCAGTTGCAGCTGCCTGACGTCTGTTTCTCCGGCGAGTTCCACCAGGCTGGTCGCTCCGCCTGGCGTCCGGTCGTCCATGGCGGCGTTCATGGCCAGCACCGGCGCGGACCACCCAACCGAATCGTCGGCGGCCAGTGGGAGCAACTCCGGCTTGGCGTGTGGATCGCGCGCCGGCCTTACCAGCATGCGGCTGGAATATTGCGGCGACAAGCGCGACACCGGCGTGACGCGCTTGACCAGCCCGGCCCTCTCAAAAAAGGCCAGCGCCTGGAGCCCACTGGTGAGCGGTGTACGGGCGGCAGCAAGTGCTGCCTCGAAAGTCGGGTGTTGTTGCCGGGGCTTCATGCGCACGAACAGCATCGCGTCATGATAGGCCGGAAGGCCCGCACTTCTGAACAGCCGTCCCATCTTCAAACCCTCCCGCAGATCAGCAACTGGTGCAGCATAGGCTGCGCAGGGCGCCAGACCCTGGACAGGCAACCAGGCTTCGTGGCGGCATCCGCACGTCGAAACAGAGTTAAACATAAAACCAAAACGAGAACAAACAAAATTTACACGGTAAAGTAGATGATGCCCATGATCCGCCACGCTGCCCACCTCCCGTTGCGTCCAGCAGCGGGATTGCGGCGGAAGTGCGCGCGGCAGATAAAACACAACGGCGACCTTTGCAGACTGGTATGCTGCTCAGATCTAAATGGACGCTGACGCCAGGACCACTCGGCGCTACCACTGCATGTCGGCGCAGGCATGAACTGACGGTCTTGGGGAGTATCATACCGGAATGGACGAATTTGATTATGTGGTCGTTGGCGCCGGTTCGGCCGGCTGCGTGCTTGCCAACCGGCTGACGGCGGACGGCAAGTATCGGGTGGCCCTGCTCGAAGCCGGCGGCAGCGACCTGAACTTCTGGGTGCGGATGCCGATCGGCTACGGCAAGGCCTTCTATCACGACGACCTCAACTGGAAGTACCTGACCGAACCCGATCCGGGCACCGGCAACCGGCCGAGCTACTGGCCGCGCGGCAAGGTCATCGGCGGTTCCAGTTCGATCAACGCCATGGTGTTCATCCGCGGCCAGGCCGAGGACTTCGACGGCTGGCGCGACCTCGGCAATCCCGGTTGGGGCTACGACGACGTCCTGCCGGCGTTCAAGCGCATGGAAGACAACCTCGCCGGCGCCGATGCCTGGCGTGGCCGTGGTGGACCGTTGACGGTCAGCAGCATCGATGACGTCGTCCATCCGCTCTGCGCCAACTACCTCGCCGCCGGCGTCGAGGCGGGCCTGGCGCGCAATGCCGACTTCAACGGGGCCACCCAGGAGGGCATCGGCATCTACCAGATCACCACGCGCAACGGATTCCGCTGCTCCACCGCGACCGCCTATCTCAATCCGGTCCGCAGGCGACACAACCTTTCGATCATCAAACGCGCCCATGTGACCCGCATCCTGTTCGAGGGGCGGCGTGCGGTCGGCGTCGAATATCGCCGGGGCAGCGAGACGTATCGCCTCAAGGCGCGCCGCGAGGTCATCCTGTCGGCTGGTGCGGTCAACTCGCCGCAGATCCTGCAACTGTCCGGGGTGGGCGATCCGAAGCAGCTGCGCCGTCTCGGCATCGAGGTCGTGCACGCGGCGCCCGAGGTCGGGCGCAACCTGCAGGACCATATCGGCTTCGACCATCTCTATGAATCGACGCGCCCCACGCTCAACAACGTCCTGCGCCCGTGGTGGGGGCGGATGGCCGTGGGCCTGCGCTACGTGCTGACGCGCAGCGGCCCGCTGTCGCTGAGCGTCAATCAGGGCGGCGGCTTCTTCCGCACCTCACCCGAGCGCGACCGGCCCAACATGCAGCTCTATTTTTCGCCGGTCAGCTACACGCGCGCGGTGCCGGGCAGACGGGCGCTGATGAGCCCGGACACGTTCCCCGGCTTCCTGGTCGGCGTATCGAACTGCCACCCGACCAGCCGCGGCCACCTCGGCATTCGCTCCGCCGATCCGTTCGCAGCGCCGGAGATCCATCCGAACTATCTCTCGACCGAGACGGATGTCGCCGAACTCGTGCAGGCCGCGCGCTTTCTGCGGCGGTTGGCGACAACCGCGCCGATGCAGGAAATCATCAAACGCGAGATCCGGCCGGGCGTGGAGATCGAAAGCGACGAGGCGATGATCGCCGACATCCGGGCGCGCAGCGGCTCGGTGTTTCATCCCTGCGGCACCTGCGCGATGGGGCCGGATGCGCAGACATCGGTGGTCGACGCCCGGCTCCGGGTCCACGGCCTCGACGGCTTGCGCGTCATCGACGCCTCGATCTTCCCGCGGATCACCTCCGGTAATCTCAACGCGCCGACGATCATGGTCGGCGAGAAGGGGGCGGAACTGGTACTCGCCGACGCGGCCTGACGCCGTCAGCGGCCGGCCATCCTGTTCCCTGGGCCGGCCCTTTCCGCGCGCATGTCGCGCAGAAGGCTGCCCAGTGCCTGGGCGCCGTTGGCAAGCACGCGCGGCGCAACCGAGCTGAAGCCGAGGATCAGACCCTTCTGCGTCACCGGCGTGATGGCGAAGCGGTTGATCGGCGCGACGATGATGCTGCGCTCCGCCGCGCGGCGCGCGACCTCGACCTCATCGAAACCCTCGGCCAGCCGCCCGACGGTGTGGAAGCCGGTCTCGGTCGGCGCCACCTCCAGCAGGCCGGCGGCGTGTTCCGCCGCAGCGTCGATCAGCGCCTGCTGCCGCTCGGCGTAGATCTTGCGCATGCGGCGGATGTGGCTGGCGAAATGCCCGTGCTCGACGAAGCTCGCCACGACCGCCTGCAGGCTGGTCGGCGCCCCCTGCAACGTCGCCCCGGCGATTCGGTGGAACACGTCGACCAGCTCGGGAGGCGCGACGACATAACCGAGCCGCAGGGCCGCAAACAGGGTCTTCGAGAAGCTGCCGACATAGATGACGCGCCCGGAGGTGTCGACGCTCTTCAGCGTCGGCGGCGGGTGGCCGGCATAGTGGAACTCGCCGACATAGTCGTCCTCGATGATCCAGGCGCCCGCCCGTTCGGCTGCGCGCAGGAGCTCGAACCGGCGCTTCAGGCTCATCGTCACGCCAAGCGGATGCTGGTGGGCGGGGGTGACGAAGGCGAGCCGGAAATCGGGCGCCACGCTCAGCCCTTCGGCCACGTCCATGCCTTCCTCGTCGATGCTCAAGGGGACAAGCCTGGCGCCCGAGGAAATCAGGCTGTTGCGGGCGCCGATCGCGCCCGGGTTCTCGATCCAGACGGTGTCGCCCGGGTCCAGCAGCGTGTTGCCGATGCGGTTGAAGGCGTCCTGCGCGCCGTTGAAGATGAAGACCTGGTCGGGTTCGCACACCACGCCGCGGTTGGAGCGCAGGTGGGTGGCGACGGCCCTGCGCAGTTCCGGCAGGCCGCTGGCATCCGGATAGCCGAGGACCAGGTTGCGCGGCTGCCGCCAGTAGCGCGCCGCAAGACTGGACCACAATGCCATCGGGAATTCGTCGAAGGCCGGGATGCCGGTGATGAAGGGGCGCGGGTTTTCCGGGTGGTTGAGGCGCGGAAAGAAATGTTCGGACGCCTCCGAGGCGAGCTGGGCGAGGCGTGTCGGCCGGCGGGGTTCATCGTTCACGCTGTCGCCCGGGATCGGCGCGGGCTGTCCCTCCTGCAGGGTATCGGCGACATAGGCGCCGGCGCCGACGTTCGAGCGGATCAGACCCTCCGCCGTAAGCTGCTCGTAGATGCTGATGGCGGTGGTGCGGGAAATGGCCTGGTCTCGGGCCAGCGTGCGGCTGGAGGGAAGGCGCTGGCCGGGACGGAGTTCGCCCGAGAGGATCATGTCGCGCAGGGCGCAGCTGAGCTGGACGCTGATCGGCGTCTTCGAATTGCGATCGAAAGTCAGCGTCGGCAACAGCGCACCGCCTGCATACTTGACCATGCTTTGCTCCCGGCAACTGGTTCTCGCTGAAAGTGGTCGCCTACTTTATCCAAAGTGGACCTGTTGCAAAGGCGATATTGCGAAGATGGTCGTACCAATTCACGACATCAAGCGCGACGAGCAAGAGCGTTGCGTGCATCAACCTGATTGGACTGCCATGAAGATCAAGCGCCTCGAAACCTTCTGCAACGAGTATGTCGGGTTCGTCCGGGTTACCGACGAAGCGGGGGCAACAGGCTGGGGGCAGGTGTCGACCTATCATGCCGACATCACCGCACAGGTCCTGCATCGACAGGTGGCGCCGTGGACCCTCGGTGTCGACATCGACGATCTCGACGACCACCTCGACCGCATCGCCGAACGCGAGCACAAGTTTCCGGGCTCCTATATCTGCCGGGCCATGTGCGGCCTCGATACGGCGATCTGGGACCTGCGCGGCAAGCTTGCCGGCAAGCCGGTCGCCGCGCTGCTCGGGGGCTCGGCGGGGTCGCTGCGCGCCTATGCCTCGTCGATGAAGCGCGACATCACACCGGAACAGGAGGCCGAGCGCTTCAAGCGGCTGCGCGACACCTTTGGCTTCGATGCCTTCAAGTTTCGCGTCGGCGCCGAGTGCGGCCGCGACCAGGACGAGTGGCCGGGCCGCACCGAGGAGATCATTCCGACGATCGCCAGGGCGGTCGGCGGACCGGGCGTGGACCTGCTCGCCGATGCCAATTCCTGCTACTCGCCGGCCCGCGCCATCGAGGTCGGCCGCCTGATGGAGGACAACGGGCTCGTACATTTCGAGGAGCCGTGCCCCTACTGGGAGCTCGAGCAGACGAAGCAGGTGGCGGACGCGCTCGCCATCGACGTCACCGGCGGCGAACAGGATTGCGACCTGCAGACCTGGCGGCGCATGATCGACATGCGCGCCGTCGATATCGTGCAGCCGGACATCTGCTATCTCGGCGGCATCAACCGCACGATGCGGGTGGTGCGCATGGCCGAGGGCGCCGGCCTCCCGGTCACGCCGCACGCCGCCAACTGGTCGATGGTGACGCTGTTCACCATGCACCTGCTCCGGGCCATCCCCAACGGCGGCAAGTACCTCGAGTTCTCGATCGAGGAGGCGGACTACTATCCGTGGCAGTACGGGCTGTTCCGCAAGTCGCCCTATGATATCGTCGACGGCAAGGCGATGGTGACCGACGAACCCGGTTGGGGCGTCGAGATCGATCCGGAGTGGCTTGCCAAGTCCAGCTATCGCGTGAGCGAGGTGAACTGAACATGACGACCGAAACTCTTGTCGCCGAGTACTTTTCGTCCGGGACCCTTTCCGGTCTTCCGAGCCGGCATTTCATCGACGGCGCGTTCGTGGCGGCGTCGGGCGGACGCGCAATGGACACCTTCGATCCCGGTTCGGCGCGCGCCTATCACGGCTTTGCCGCGGGCGATGCCAGCGACATCGATCGCGCCGTCGAGGCGGCCAAGCGCGCCCAGCGCGACTGGGGCCGGATGAAGGCGAGCGCGCGCGGCGCCATTCTTTCCAGGGCGGCGGAAATGATCCGCTCCGAGGCGGCGCGGCTTGCCGTGGTCGAAAGCCTCGACAGCGGCAAGGCGCTGCAGGAGGCCGAAGGCGACGTCGCCGGTGCCGCGCGCTGCTTCGACTACTACGCCGGGGCGGCCGACAAGATGCAGGGCGACACGTTCCCGCTCGGGGCCGACTACATCGGCTACTCGCTCCAGGAGCCGGTTGGCGTGACCGCCCACGTCATTCCCTGGAACTACCCGCTGTCGACGGCGGCGCGAAGCTTCGCGCCGGCGCTGGCCGCCGGCTGCACCGTGGTGGCCAAGCCGGCCGAGCAGACACCGCTGACCGCGCTGATGCTCGCCGACATCCTGCACCGGGCCGGCGTGTCCGCCGGGGTCTGCAACGTCGTCACCGGCACCGGCGCGGAAGCCGGCGCGCCGCTGGTGTCGCATCCCGACGTCCGTCACGTGACCTTCACCGGCTCGACCGCGACCGGCATCCGCATCATGCAGGCGGCGGCGCCGAACGTGGCGAGCGTGGTGCTCGAGCTCGGCGGCAAGTCGCCGGTGGTGGTAATGGCGGATGCCGACCTGGATGCTGCGGCCGAGGGCGTCCTCGGCGCGATCTACGAGAATGCCGGGCAGATCTGCTCGGCCGGATCGCGGCTCGTGGTCGAGCGCAAGGTCCATGCCGAGCTGGTCGAGCGGCTGGCAGCCAAGGCAAGGACGCTGAAGCTCGGCCACGGCCTCCGGCGCCCGCAGGTCGGCGCGCTCAATTCCGCCGCCCACCTCGAAAAGGTGGCCGGCTATGTCGAGGGTGCGAAAAGCCGCGGCATCGCCGTCGCCGCCGGCGGCAATCGCGCGACCGATCCGCAGACCGGCAAGGGCTGGTTCTTCGAGCCGACGATCCTCGACAAGGTGGCGGCGACCGACACGGTGATCCAGGAGGAAATCTTCGGCCCGGTCCTTTCGGTCCAGCTGGTCGAGGGCGAAGACGAGGCGGTGGCAATCGCCAACGCCACGCCGTTCGGCCTGGTCGCGGGCATCTACACGCGCGACTTCGCCCGCGCTCACCGCATGGCGCGCGACATCGATGCGGGGCAGGTCTACATCAACGAGTATTTCGCCGGCGGGATCGAGGTGCCCTTCGGCGGCAACAAGATGTCCGGCTTCGGCCGCGAGAAGGGTCTCGAGGCCCTGCGCAGCTACACGCGGATCAAGAGCCTTGCGGCGAAGATCGCGAACTAGAAGGGGATAATGGACTGCCCATCGACGGAGAATGGACCTTTGAGGCGGTCCAATTCGCTTCTTAGATGCTAGCGGCTACCGGAGGGACCGGAGGAGCCGCAAGGGGAATGCGGCTCCGGGTCATGCGTGGCACGGAACTGAACGAAAGGCTGGATGAACCGGCCCGCAAACTGAGGAGAACATCATGAATTTCAGGATCGCTCTCGCTGCCGGCACCGCGCTGGCGCTGGCTTTCGGAGGCTCGGCGCAGGCCGAGACGCTGCGCCTTCTGACCTGGGGCGGCTACGCCCCGGACAACGTCATCCAGCTGTTCGAAAAGGAATACCCGGACATCGACGTCGAGGTGACGCTGTCGAACAACGAGGAAATGATCGCCAAGCTCCGCGCCACCGGCGGGGCGGGATATGACCTCGCCCAGCCGAGCCATGACCGCATCTTCGCCGCCCAGCAGGAGTACGACATCTACAAGCCGCTCGACATCTCCAAGATCGAGACCGCGTCGATGGCACCGGGCCTGCTCGAAGGCGTCAAGGCCAATGCGACCATCGACGGCGAGCTCTACGCCGTTCCGCACCAGTGGGGCACCTCGGGCGTGGTCGCCGACATCTCCAAGGCGCCGGACGTGAAGGGCTGGGCGGACCTGTGCGACCCGCAGTACAAGGGCCGCACCTCGATGCGGCTGAAGCGCACCATCCTGCTCGGCACGGCATTCTCGCTCGGCAAGGATCCGTTTGCGCTGTACAACGACAAGGATGGCTACCAGCAGATGCTGGACGAGGTCACCGAGAAGCTGATCGGCTGCAAGGACATCGTCAAGACCTACTGGCAGGGCGGCGACGATCTCGCCACGCTGCTGCTGTCCGGCGAAGTCGTCGTGTCGGAGGCCTGGGATTCCACCGCCTTCAAGCTCTACGGCGAGAACAAGAACTTCGTCTACGTCCCGCCGGAGACCGGCGCGCTGGCCTGGATCGACACCTTCGTGATCCCGCGCAAGGGCGAAGCCGACGACGCGGCCTACAAATGGATCAACTTCGTCATGCGCCCGGACATCGTCACGCTGATGTCCGACTCGACCGGCGCGATCGCCGCCGTCAAAAACGGCATCGACCTGCTGCCGGAGGACAAGAAGGCGGCAGTCCAGGCGGCCTTCGACGACGACGACCTCGCCAACCTGAAGTACTTCGCCAACATCCCCGCCGGGATCGAAGACATGGAAGGCAAGGCGCTCGAACGCATCAAGGCCGCCACTTCCAACTGACAATCCGAATGCCCGGCGGAGGGAGCGGCCACGGCTGCTCCCTCCGGCAGACCGGGGAATGCTGAAGACGCGCCCTGGCGCGCCAGACACCACGCGCCGGATCCGGCCGATGGCAGCGCCCCTGCGCGCGCCGATGGGATCATTTTCAACGCGCCGGCAGGGGGCCGGCCGCAAACGGAGGAAGCATGTCGAAATTTCCAATGTCCCTTCTCACGGCAACGGCGCTGGTCCTGGCGCTCGGTGCCACAACGGTAAAGGCCGAGACGCTGCGGATCCTGACATGGGGCGGTTACGCGCCGGACAACGTGATCAAGCTGTTCGAGGCGGAAAACCCCGACATCGACGTCGAGGTGACCCTGTCCAACAACGAGGAGATGATCGCCAAGCTGCGGGCGACCGGCGGCGCCGGCTACGACCTCGTCCAGCCGGGCTTCAACCGCGTCGCCGCCGCCCAGCAGGAATTCAACATCTACAAGCCGATCGACCTGTCCAAGATCAATACGGACACGCTCCGCCCCGACTTCCTCGAAAAGGTCAAGGCGGTCGCTGCCGTCGACGGTACCGCCTACTCGATTCCCCATACCTGGGGCACCTCCGGCCTGATCGTCGACAAGACCAAGGCACCCGAGGTCAAGGACTGGCTCGACATCTGCGACGCGAAATACACCGGCCAGACATCGATGCGGCTGAAGCGCACGATCCTCGTCGGCACCGCCTTCGCCCTCGGCCACGATCCTTATGCGGCCTATGCCGACCTCGACGCCTACAAGGCGATCCTGGATGACGTCGCCGAGAAACTGATCGCCTGCAAGAGCGTCGTGAAGACCTACTGGCAGGGCGGGGACGACCTGTCGGCGCTGATGCTGTCCGGCGAGGTCGTCGCGTCCGAAACCTGGGACTCGACCGCGTTCAAGCTGCACGGCCAGAACCCCAACCTCGTCTACGTCCCGCCGGTATCCGGTACCGTCGGCTGGATCGACACCTTCACCCTGCCGCGCAAGGGGCAGGCGGACGAGGCGGCCTACAAGTGGATCAATTTCGTGCTGCGTCCCGACATCGTCCCCTTGATCTCCGAGAGCACCGGCTCCATCGTCGCTGTCAAGGAGGGCATCAACCTGCTTCCGGCCGCAATGCGGACGGTCATCGAGAACGCCTTCACGGAGGAGGACCTGGGCAAGATCCGGTTCGCAGCCCGCATCATGCCGGGCGTCGAGGACCTGGAGGGCAAGGCCCTCGAACGGATTAAAGCGGCATCCGTAGCAAACTGATCGCCGCCGTCGCGGGGCAGGGGCTTCGCCTCCCTCCCCTGCGGCGGTGAACGCACCACAGCCAACAAAGAGCATGCCATGTACGATCTTCAATGCGAAAGCCTGACCAAGCGGTTCGGCGCTTATACTGCCGTCCACGGCGTCTCCTTCGAGGTTCCGCGCGGATCCTTCTTCTCCATTCTTGGTCCGTCGGGCTGTGGCAAGACGACGCTGATGCGCATGATTGCCGGCTTCGAGAACCCGACCAGCGGCGACATCCGCCTCAAGGGGCAGTCGGTGGTTTCGACCCCGCCGAACAAGCGCAACGTCAAGATGGTCTTCCAGCATCTCGCATTGTTCCCGATGATGAACGTCGGCGAGAACATCGCCTACGGGCTGCGCTGCCGCGGCGAGAACAAGGCCGACATCGGCCGAAAGGTCGCCGCCGTGCTGGAGCGCGTCGGGCTCCCCGGCTCGGCGGAGAAGCAGGTCTCGCAGCTGTCGGGCGGACAGAAGCAGCGCATCGCGATTGCGCGTTGCATGGTGCTCGAGCCGGACGTCCTGCTGCTCGACGAGCCGCTTGGCGCGCTCGACCTGAAGCTGCGCGAGCGCATGAAGATCGAGCTGAAACAGCTCCAGCACCAGTTCGAGACGACATTCCTCTACATCACCCACGACCAGTCCGAGGCGCTGCTGATGTCGGACAACGTGGCGGTGATGAGCGCCGGCCGGTTCGAGCAGATCGGTGCGCCGCAGGAGCTCTACAACAACCCGAAGACCGGTTTCGTCGCGGGCTTTGTCGGCGACAGCAACCGGTGGATGGGGCGGGTCCTGTCCGTGGCGGACGGCAAGGCCCGCGTCGAGATCGACGGTGCGGGTGAAGCCGTCGTGCCGGCAGGCGAAGACAGCGTCAAGGCAGGGTCGAAGGTCGAGCTGTTCGTGCGGCCGGAAGTGATCTCGCTCGGTGCCGGCAACGGCCAGAACACGCTCAAGGGGACCGTCGACAGTCTGCTGTTCAACGGCGCCAACAGCCGCGTTCTCGTTCGCATCCAGGGCGGCGAACTGGTGGAAGTCAGCCACGCCGTGATGGACGGCTCGACGCGGATCGCCCCTGGCGAGGCGGTCGAGATCGGCTGGAACCAGGGCCACGGCGTCTGCTTCAGCGTGGCGAGGCAATAGCGATGGCGCGCACCGACGTTGGCAAACTGTCGCTGATCCTGCTTTTCGCGCCGTTCGCGCTGTGGATCGCGCTTCTGATCGTGCTGCCGCAAGTCGGCATCGGCTACATCTCCCTGCGGGAAAAGATCGGGCCCCGCGAGTACACCTTCGGCCTCGCAAACTACATCGAGTTCATTCGCGAACCGATCTACTGGAACACGTTGCTGCGCACAGCGTGGATGTCGGTGCTGGTCACCGTCATGGCCCTGTGCGTCGGCTTCCCGGTCGCCTACTACATTGCCAAGATCGCACGAAAGCGGTCCCGCGCCGCGCTGTTCCTGATGTGCCTGATCCCGCTCTGGGTCAGCGACCTCGTGCGCGCTTTCGGCTGGATCGTGCTGCTGCGCGAGACGGGGCTCATCTCTGGTTTCCTGCAGAGTGCCGGCATCATCAGCGGGCCGATCGAGCTGCTCTACAACGACATCACGGTGGTGATCGGCCTCGTCTATACCGTCGTGCTGTTCATGATCGTGCCGCTGGTGTCGACGCTCGACGGCATGGACAACTCGCTTCTGGAGGCCGGGTACAATCTCGGCGGCAGCCGTTTCACGGTGTTCCGGCGCATCGTCGTGCCCTATGCCATGCCCGGCATCGTCGCCGGCTGCATCATCGTCTTCATGCTGACCGCCGGCAGCTACCTCACGCCGATCCTGCTCGGCGGCAAGAACAGCATGTGGTTCACCGAGCAGATCTACGAGCAGTTCGTGACCCGCTACAACTGGGAATCCGGTGCGACCTTCGGCGTGCTGCTGCTCGGCTTCACCTCGCTGGTCGTCTGGTTGGGCCTGCGCCTGACCGGTCAGAATCTCGCCTCTACCGTTGCAAAGGACTGACGATGAACGTCGCGGCCCCTCAATCTCCCCTCCTGCGCTGGATCTATGGCGGCTACATGCTGTCATTCTTCCTCTATCTTGCGGCGCCGCTGGCCGCCGCGGCGGTCTTCGCGTTCAACGACTCGCTGTTCCCGGCGCTGCCCTGGAACGGCTTCACGCTCGACTGGTTCTTCGGCAGCACCGAGCCCAAGCTTGGCATGTTCCATGACCGGCGGCTGATGCAGGGCCTGGGGAACTCGCTGTTCATCGGCGTGATCGTGTCGGCGATGGCGGTGGTTGCCGGGACCTGCAACGCCTTCCTGTTCGAGCGCAAGGAGTTTCCCGGAAAGAGCTTCTTTTACATCCTGATGATCGTGCCGCTCGTCATTCCGGGCGTCATCCTCGGCATCTCGATCCTGGTGTTCGCCAGCATGATCGCCAACGGTCTGGAGGAAACGCTCGGCATTGAATGGGACTTCCTGCGGCCCGGGACCTTCCTGGTGATCCTCGGCCAGTTCTCGTTCCTGACGACGATCACCTCGCTGGTCATCGCCGCGCGCCTGCGCAAGTTCGACATCGCCCTGGAGGAGGCGGCGCTGAACCTCGGCGCAACGCGGGTCAGGGTGCTCGCCACGGTCACGCTGCCCTTTCTCGGCCCGGCGCTGTTTTCCGCCTTCGTCGTGGCGTTCCTGGTGTCGTTCGAGAACTTCAACACCACCTTGATGCTGGTCGGGTCCGATGCGCCGCTGACGATCACCATGTACGACCGCATGGTGAAGGTGGGATCGACCCCGGTGCTGAACGCCGTGTCGTTCTTCCTGATGGTGGGTTCCGGCCTGCTGGCAGTGCTGAGCGTCGTCGTCCAGCGCAACAAGGAAGCGGCGTGACCCCCGGGCCGGGAAGGCTCGGATGAAGTTCGCCGCCGCGGCACCGACACCGCGGCGGCCCTGTCCCGCAGCGACCGGACGCACGGTTCCGTGAAAAAGGGCGGCGAACGCCATGCATGCGAAGGTGAATGGAGAAATTTCGTTCTGGTATGCGGACATCGGCGGGGTGCCGGACTGCCGCCCGCCCCTGGCGGGCGATGCCGACGCCGACGTGTGCATCGTCGGTGGCGGATTTACCGGGTTGTGGACGGCCTACTATCTGCTGGCGGCAAACCCGGCTCTCAGGGTGGTGATCCTGGAGAAGGAATTCGCCGGATTCGGTGCGTCGGGGCGCAACGGCGGCTGGCTCAGCGGCGGCTTCAGCTGGTCCCGTGACAAGTACCTGAAAGACGCGACGCGGGGCAGGGTCATCGATATGGCCCGCGCGATGCGGGGAACCGTCGACGAGGTCATAGCGGTTGCCGAGCGCGAGGGCATCGACGCGGATGTCCGCCGTACGGACTGCGTCATCGCGGCCTGCACCAAGGGCCAGTTCGACCGCCTGCGGGACGCCCATGACGATCAGATCCGCTGGGAGACGCCGACGGAGCGTATCAGCCTCGTCGGGGCAGCGGAGACCCGGTCCCGCATCCGCGTGGACAAGGCGGTCGGTGCCCTCATTACCCATGGCGTCGCGCGCATCCAGCCGGCAAAGCTCGTTCGCGGGCTGGCGACGGCGGTGGAGCGGGCAGGCTGCAGCCTGTACGAGAAGACCAATGTGCTGCGGATCGACAAGGGGCGTGTGACGACCGATCGCGGCACCGTGCGGGCTCCGGTCATCGTGCGCGCGACCGAGGGCTTTACCGCCGGACTGCCCGGGTTCGAGCGGCTGTGGCTGCCGCTGAACAGCGCCGTGATGGTGACCGAACCGCTGCCCGACGCGCTGTGGAAGACGATCGGCTGGGACGGTCATGAACTGCTCGGAGACGCGTCCCACGGGTATAGCTACGCCCAGCGCACGCGCGAGGGGCGCATCGCCATCGGCGGTCGTGGCGTGCCCTACCGGTTCGGCTCCAGGACCGACACGCGCGGCCGGACGCAGGGCGAAACCATGCGGCAACTCCGTGAAATCCTGACGCGGCTGCTGCCGCAGACGACCGGCGTCAGGTTCGACCACGCCTGGTGCGGCGTGCTCGGCGTACCGCGCGACTGGTGCGCCACGGTCGGCTTCGACCGGGCCTCCGGGATCGCCTGGGGCGGCGGCTATGTCGGACAGGGCCTGTCCTCCTCCAATCTGTCCGGCCAGACCATTGCCGACCTGATCCTTGACCGCGACACCGAACTGGTGCGCCTGCCCTGGGTCAACAGAACGGTCAGGCGCTGGGAGCCGGAACCGCTGCGGTGGCTGGGCGTCCACGGCATGTACCAACTCTACCGGATGGCCGACCGGTCGGAACGAAAGCATGGCGAGCGCACTTCGCGGCTGGCGATCCTGGCCAACCGGCTGACCGGACGGTGACGTCGGTCGGCGTCCGGCGACGAGTCGGCTTCGAGCCTACCCGCCACCGAAACGCCAGGTCACGTGCTGCTCCGGACGGGGCAGGATCCGACTCAGGTCTCGTCATTCCGGCGGCTCGGGACCGATGATCGTCCACGGTTCACAGCCGAGCCCCGATGCGGGTCGATCTCATGTTGGTCTTCGGAACGGACTTGACCACCGGTGCCTCCGGCGACCGGCCGGTGCGGTGTCCGGACGAAAGGCGGTTGTGGTCCGGCGCTGGCTGGGTGCATAAACGGCTGGCGGATGCGGAATGCCTGTCGCATCGTGCACGACCGGAGCAAAAGGGGGAAGCGATGCTGTTGGGCGCAGTTGCAGACGATCTGACGGGGGCGACCGACCTGGCGCTGATGCTGGCGCGGGAGGGCATGCGGACGGTCCAGGTCGTCGGCGTGCCGGCCGCCGATTTCGACTACGGCGACGCGCAAGCGGTCGTCATCGCCCTGAAGTCGCGCACGATTCCGGCGGCAGAAGCGGTCGCGCTGTCGCGCCGGGCGGCGGAGACGCTGCTCGCCGGCGGCGCGGAACAGATCCTGTTCAAATACTGCTCGACCTTCGATTCGACGCCGCAGGGCAATATCGGGCCGGTGGCCGAGGCGTTGCTCGATCTTGTCGGCGAACCGCTGGCGATCGCCTGCCCGGCCTTCCCGGCGAACGGCCGCACGGTCTATCAGGGCCATCTCTTCGTCGGCGACCTACTGCTCTCCGACAGCCCGATGCGCGACCATCCGCTGACGCCGATGACCGATGCCAGCCTGGTGCGGGTGCTGCAGCGCCAGAGCCGGGTCTCGGTCGGTCTGGTGCGCCACGCCGCCGTGCGAGAGGGGGCAGGGGCGATCTCGGAAGCGTTGCGAACGGCGGCTGCCAGCGGCGACGGCCTGGTGATCGTCGACGCGACGACGGACGAGGACCTGCGCCAAATCGGCCGGGCTGTCGCCGGCATGAGGCTGGTGACCGGCGGATCCGGCATCGCGATCGGCCTTCCTGACAACTTCCGCCGCGCCGGCAAGCTCGGGCCGAAAGACGCGGCGGAGCGGTTCAACGCGCCGGACGGACCTGCGGTCATCCTGGCCGGTTCGTGCTCGACGGCGACGCGGCGGCAGGTGCAGGTGGCGTTCGCGGCCGGCGCGCCGGCGCTGAAGATCGATCCGCTGGCGATTGCGGAGGGGTCGACGCGGGCGGAAGACGTGGTCGCCTGGGTCGGCGACAGCGGCGCGGGGATAGCCCCTCTGGTCTATTCGAGCACCGATCCCGACGAGGTGCGCCGGTCGCAGCAGGCGCTCGGAACCGAACGTGCCGGCGCGCTGGTCGAGCAACTGCTGGCCGAGGTGGCGGGGCAACTGCGCCGGAAGGGCTACCGCCGTTTCCTCGTCGCCGGCGGCGAGACCTCGGGCGCGGTCGTCGCCGGGCTCGGTGTCACCGCGTTGCGGATCGGTCCCGAAATCGACCCCGGCGTGCCGTGGACGGTCAGCCTCGGCGACGACGCGCCGGTGGCGCTGGCGCTGAAGTCCGGCAATTTCGGCAGCGACGACTTCTTCCTCAAGGCCTGGGACATGCTGCGATGACCGCGATCCTATCCGAAGCGACGAAGCTGCGCGAGGAGATCGCGCAGGTGGGCAAATCGCTGTTCGACCGCTGCTTCACCTTCGGTTCGACCGGCAACATCAGCGCCCGCCTTTCCAACGGCGAGTTGCTGATGACCCCGACCAATGCCTCGCTCGGTAGTCTCGACCCGGCCCGGCTGTCGCGCTTTTCGGCCGACGGCGTGCACCTCGACGGGGACAAGCCGACGAAGGAGGCGTTCCTGCACCGCTGCATGTATTGCGCGCGCAAGGGAAGTGCCGCGGTCGTCCATCTCCACTCCACCCATGCCGTCGCCGTCAGCGCCCTCGCCGACATCGACCCGCAGGACGTGCTGCCGCCGTTGACGGCCTACTACGTCATGCGGGTGGGAACGCTGCCGCTGGTGCCCTATCATCCGCCAGGCGATGCGGCCCTAGCGGAAGCCGTGGCGGAAAGGGCCAGGCGCAGCCACGCCGTGCTGCTTGCCAATCACGGCCCCGTCGTCGCGGGCAAGACCCTGCGTGACGCCCAGTACGCGACAGAGGAACTGGAGGAGACGGCAAAGCTCTTCCTGCTGCTGCACGGGCGCAACATCCGGCCGCTGACCGAAGAGCAGCGGCGCGCGCTTGCCGCGCCCGAAGGCTGAGGCGGTCGACAGCAGTCCACACTGCCGCCCGCGCGGAACCGGCAGCGCCGGACGCAGCGACCGCTGCGTATGGTAGCGCTACCAAAAATGCCTTGCGCCGGCGCGGCGGCTGTGCTCCAGTCGGCGCCGACGTGGGGCAAGCAAACCTGCAATGGGAGGGCGGGAATGTCTGAACCGAGATCTGTCGCGGTGATCGGCCTTGGGGCGATGGGGCTCGGGATGGCCCGCGCGCTGCTGCGCGCCGGACACCGCGTCACCGGCTGCGACCTCGGCGAGGCTGCCCGTGCGGCGCTGCAGGACGACGGCGGCCCGGCCTTTCCCACCCCGGCAGAGGCGGCCCGCGACGCCGACATCGTCGTTGTCGTCGTCGTCAACGCCGCCCAGACCGAGAGCGTGCTGTTCGGCGAGGCGGGCGCGCTCGCCGCCATGAAACCGGGCGGGGTGGTCATCGCCTCGCCGACAATGATGCCAGCCGAGGCGCAGGAGTTCGCGCGACGGGTCGAGACCGGCGGCCGGCTCTACCTCGACGCGCCGATCAGCGGCGGAGCGGCCAAGGCGGCGGCCGGGGAACTGACGGTCATGGCTTCCGGGCCGCCGGAGGCCTTCGCAGCGGCAGAGACCGCGCTGGCGGCCATGGCGGCCACGGTCTACCGGCTCGGCGAGGCGGCGGGCATCGGCTCCTCGTTCAAGATCGTCAACCAGCTGCTGGCCGGCGTGCACATCGCGGCCGCCTGCGAGGCGATCGCCTTTGCCAAGAGCCTCGGGCTCGACATCGGAAAGGTGTTCGAGGTGATCTCGAAATCGGCCGGCAACAGCTGGATGTTCGAGAACCGCATTCCGCACGTGCTTGCGGGCGACTACAGGCCGCTGAGCGCCGTGTCGATCTTCACCAAGGATCTCGGCATCGTGTCCGACCTCGGCCGGAAGCAGAGGTTTCCGCTGCCGGTAACCAGCGCCGCGCTGCAGCTCTTCGTCATGACGGAGGCCGCGGGCATGGGCCGCGACGACGATTCCTCTGTCGCCCGGCTGCTCGCCGGCATCGCCGGGCTGGAGCTTCCCGGCATGGGCGGGGACGACTGACATGCCCCGCTTCGCCGCCAACCTGACGATGATGTTCAACGAGGTCGCCTTCCTCGACCGCTTCGCCGCAGCCGCCGCGGCCGGCTTCGAGGCGGTGGAGTTCCTGTTTCCCTACGACCATGCCGTTTCCGAGATCGTCGACCGTCTGTCTCGGCACGGCCTGAAGCAGGCGCTGTTCAACCTGCCGCCGGGTGACTGGGGTGCGGGTGAACGCGGCCTGGCGGCGCTGCCCGGGCGCAGCGACGAGTTTCGCCGGTCGGTGGAGACGGCGCTGTCCTATGCGGTTGCGACCGGTGTCCCCAACCTGCACATGATGGCCGGCATCGCCGACCCCGGCGATGGCGCGGCGTCCCGTGCCTACCGCGACGCGCTCGCCCATGCCGCCGACGCCGCCGCCGCGCACGGCATCGGCATCGTCATCGAGCCGATCAACAAGCGCGACATGCCCGGCTATTTCCTCAACGACTTCGATCGCGCCGCGGGCCTGATCGCCGATTGCGGACGGCCGAACGTGCGCCTGCAGTTCGACATCTATCACCGCCAGATCCTGCACGGCGACGTGCTGACCGGGCTGGAGGCGATGATGCCGATCATCGGCCACGTGCAGGTGGCTTCGGTCCCCGGCCGACACGAGCCGGGAACGGGCGAACTCGACGACTTCCGCATCTTCGACGCGCTGGATGCGCTCGGCTATGCCGGCTATGTCGGCTGCGAGTATCGCCCTGCCGGAGCCACGCTGGACGGGCTCGGCTGGCGTGAGCGGCAGGCGGGCGCTGCATCGCACAATACTCAGGGAAATTATTGATGCGCTGCCGCGACGAAGTGCCATTGACTAGTCATACTTTTGCCCGTTGAATTCAAACTGATCTGGTGGACCAACCAGTGGGCAGTTGGCGGGAATGGCAATGGGTGGACGTCCGATCCTCACGCAGATGCCGAAAGTGGGGCACAGCATCGACCGCCGCACCGCGCGCGAGGTGATCGCGGAGAAGCTGATGGTTCTGATCGCCACCAACATGCTGCGCCCCGGCGACGAACTGCCCGGCGAGCGGGAGCTCGCCCAGGTGCTCAACGTCAGCCGGGAGACGGTGCGCGGCGCCATCCAGTCGCTGTCCGCGCGCGGTATCGTCGAGGTGGCCCAGGGAACGCGCACAAGGGTGGCCGACGTCGACCTCAGCGACGTGACCGTGACGATCGCCACCCCCAACGCGATCGACAGCTATGATCTGGAGGCGGTGCATGCGGCGCGCCTGCACATCGAACTCAAGGTCGTCGGCGACGCGGCCGAACGGATCGACGAGGAGACACTGCAGAAACTCGACGGGCTGCTGGAGGCGCAGCGGCAGAGCGGCGCAGACCCGATGCGCTTTCTGATCTGCGACCGCGAGTTTCACCTGGCGATCTATCGCGCCTGCGGGAACGCATTGCTGTCGGACTTCGTCACCGATCTCTACACCTATATGATGAACCACCGGCGCGTGGCGATGTCGCGGCCGGGGGCGATCGATGCCAGCAATCGGGACCACGCGGAGATCGTCGCGGCACTCCGCCGCGGCGACCGCGAGGCGGTCGTCGAGGCGTTCCGGCTGCACCTGATGCGCATCTACGAGACGACCCGGGATCTGCTGGGAGAGGACCTGCGGGTCCCGGGAAAGGCGTAAACGAAGGCGGCACGGCGGTCCGATGGGATCGGCGCAACTTGGGAGGGTTGGCCGAACATGCATGTGATGGTGATAGGCGCGGCCGGCATGATCGGGCGCAAGCTGGTGGAGGCCCTCGCCGCGCGCAGCGACGCGACCGGCGCTGCGATCGAGAAGTTGACGCTTGTCGACGTGATCGGTCCGCCGGTGCCGAAAGCGCTGGAACCGATCGCCGCCGCCCGGGCCGCCGACCTGTCGCAACCCGGCGAGGCCGAGCGGCTCGCTGCCGCGCGCCCCGACCTGATCTTCCATCTGGCGGCGATCGTCTCGGGCGAGGCGGAGGCCGATTTCGACAAGGGTTATCGCGTCAATCTCGATGGCACCCGTGCGCTGTTCGAGGCGATCCGCCATGAAGGCCTGCGCGCTCCCTACGCCCCGAAGCTGATCTTCGCCTCCTCGATCGCCGTCTTCGGCGAGCCGTTCCCGGAGAAGATCGGCGACGAGTTCTTTACCACGCCGCTGACGAGTTACGGGACGCAGAAGGCAATCTGCGAACTGCTGCTGTCGGACTACACCCGGCGCGGCATCTTCGACGGTGTCGGCATCCGCCTGCCGACGATCTGCATCCGCCCGGGGACCCCGAACAAGGCGGCGTCCGGCTTCTTCTCCAACATCCTGCGCGAACCGCTCTCCGGCCAGGAGGCCGTGCTACCGGTCGACGACAGCGTCCGTCACTGGTTCGCCAGCCCGCGCTCCGCCGTCGGCTTCTTCCTGCACGCCGCCCGGATGGACACGTCGGCGATCGGTCCGCGGCGCAACCTGACGATGCCGGGCCTTTCCGCGCTGGTCGGCGAGGAGATCGAGGCGCTGCGACGGATTGCGGGGGAAAGGGCGGTCAGGCTGATCCGCCGCGAGCCGGACGCGACGATCCGCCGGATCGTCGCCGGCTGGGCGACGGACTTCGACGCACGGCGCGCGACCGGGCTCGGGTTCACGGCGGAGAAGAGCTTCGACGAGATCATCAGGATCCATATCGAAGACGAACTCGGAGGTACGATCTGATGGCGCGCAAGGAGCAGACCGGCAAGGGCAAGATCGCGCTCGTCACCGGCGGCGGCACCGGGGTGGGCCGGGGCATCGCCGAGGCGCTCGCCGGCGAGGGTTATGCCGTCGTCATCACCGGCCGCCGAGCGGACGTGCTGGCGGCGGCCGCGCGCGAGTTGGGGCAAGCGACCGGCAGTGCCGTAACGGCGGTCCCTTGCGACATCGGCGACCCCGCGGCGGTGGCGAGCCTGTTCGACCGGGTGCGCACGCAGTTCGGCCGGCTCGATCTCCTGGTCAACAACGCCGGCGCCGGGGCGCCGGCCATTCCGATGGAGGACCTGAGCTTCGAGCAATGGAGCACGGTCGTCGCCGCCAACCTGACCGGCGCATTCCTGTGCACCCAGCAGGCGCTCAAGATCATGAAGGCGCAGCAGCCGCGCGGCGGGCGCATCATCAACAACGGCTCGATCTCGGCCACCACGCCGCGGCCGCATTCGGCGCCCTATACCGCAACCAAGCACGCGATCACGGGCCTGACGAAATCGACGGCGCTCGACGGACGGCCGTTCGACATCGCCTGCGGCCAGATCGACATCGGCAACGCGGCGACGAACATGACGGCGAAGATGAGCACCGGCGTGCTGCAGGCCAATGGCGAGACTGCGGCCGAACCGACGATCGCGGTGGAGCACGTCGCCGACGCGGTCGTCTACATGGCCAGCCTGCCGCTCGCGGCCAATGTGCTGACGATGACGGTGATGGCGACGAAGATGCCTCTGGTCGGCCGTGGATAGGGCCGGCACAGAATGCGCGATCCGGCGGGTTGGCGGGGTGCCCCGTCGATCGGCCGGAAAGTAGAGAACCAACGTTCTGGGAGGAACGCAAATGGCCGGTGTCGACTTCGTCGATGTCAGAAAATCCTTCGGCGCCTTGCCTGTCATCAAGGGCGTCGACATCAACATCGAAGATGGCGAGTTCGTCATCCTGGTCGGGCCTTCGGGCTGCGGGAAATCGACGCTGCTGCGCATGCTCGCCGGGTTGGAAAACATCACGGCAGGCGAGATCCGCATCGGAGGGCGCACCGTCAATCGGCTGCCGCCGAAGGAGCGGGACATCGCCATGGTGTTCCAGAACTACGCCCTCTATCCACACATGACGGTGGCGGACAACATGGCGTTCTCGCTGATGCTGGCCGGATCGCCGAAGGCGGAGATCGACAAGCGCGTCAATGCGGCCGCCGAAATCCTCGGCCTGTCCAAGCTGCTCGAACGCTATCCGCGCCAGCTCTCCGGCGGCCAGCGCCAGCGCGTCGCCATGGGGCGGGCGATCGTGCGCGATCCGCAGGTCTTCCTGTTCGACGAACCACTCTCCAACCTCGACGCAAAGCTGCGCGTGGCCATGCGCGCCGAGATCAAGGAGTTGCACCAGCGGCTGAAGACCACGACGGTGTATGTCACGCATGACCAGATCGAGGCGATGACGATGGCCGACAAGATCGTCGTCATGCACGACGGCATCGTCGAACAGATCGGCGCGCCGCTCGAACTCTACGACAAGCCCGCCAATCTCTTCGTTGCCGGCTTCATCGGCTCGCCGGCGATGAACATGATCCACGGCCGCCTCGACCCGCAGGCCGAGGACCGCTTCATCACCGCCGACGGCACGGCGCTGCCGGTGGCGCAGCACCCGCAATCGGCGCTCGGCCGCGAGCTCGTCTACGGGCTGCGGCCCGAATACATCACGCTTTCCGATGACGGCCTGCCGGCCGAGGTGATCGTGATCGAGCCGACCGGCTCCGAGACGCAGATGATCGTCCGCCTCGGCGGCAGCGAGGTCACCTGCGTCTTTCGCGAGCGTGTCGGCACCCGGCCGGGCGACACCGTCCGGCTTCGGATCGACGCCAGCCACGTGCACCTGTTCGACGTTGAGACCGGGCGCAGGCTGCAGGATTGAACGCCGATCCCGGGCGGGTGCGCGCAGTGGAAGAGGAGACCGCGCGCATCCCTCCCGGACTGGTCGCTTCCGGCGCTGCCGGAGGTTGCTGCCGCAGCATTCGCCAAGCGGGACGACGAATGCCGCAACGCCTTGTTCCCGCGCTTTCGAGGAGGAACTTTCATGACGATCAAGAGACGTGATTTCCTGGCCGCCTCCGCGGCGGCCGCCGGGCTGGCCGGTTTCGGCATCCGGCCGGCTTTTGCCCAGGCGGCGGAGCCGACCTATACGCCGGAAGCGGGCGCGAGCCTGAGGCTGCTGCGCTGGTCACCGTTCGTCCAAGGCGACGAGGACGCCTGGCTTGCCAACACCAAGAAGTTCACCGAGGCGACCGGCGTCGAGGTGCGCATCGACAAGGAAAGCTGGGAAGACATCCGCCCCAAGGCGGCCGTGGCCGCCAATGTCGGATCGGGGCCGGACATGGTGATGTGCTGGTTCGACGACGCCCACCAGTATCCGGACAAGCTGGTCGACCTGACCGAGCTTGCCAACTATCTCGGCGACAAGTACGGCGGCTGGTATGACGGCGTGCGCGGCTACGCCACCCGTGGCGACAACTTCATCGCCATGCCGCTGACGGCAATCGGCAACGCGGTCTGCTACCGCGACAGCCACATGAAGGCCGCCGGCTTCAGCGAGTTCCCGAAGGATACCGAGGGTTTTCTCGAACTCTGCAAGGCGATGAAGGCGAAGGGCACGCCGGCTGGCTTCCCGCACGGCAAGGCCGTCGGTGACGGCAACAACTACGCCCACTGGCTGCTGTGGAGCCATGGCGGCAAGATGGTCGACGAGGGCGGCAAGGTTGCCATCAACAGCCCCGAGACCATCCAGGCGATCAACTACGCCAAGGCGCTGTACGAGACCTTCATCCCGGGCACGGAGAGCTGGCTCGACATCAACAACAACCGCGCCTTCCTCGCCGGCCAGGTTTCGCTGACGGCGAACGGCGTGTCGCTCTACTATGCCGCCCGGAAGGACCCGGCCCTGGCCGAGCTGACCGCGGACCTGCGCACGACCAACTTCCCGATCGGCCCGGTCGGTCAGAGCGTGGAACTGCACCAGACCAGCTCGATCCTGTTGTTCAGCCACTCCAAGTTCCCGGAAGCGGCCAAGGCCTACATCAAGTTCATGATGGAGGCCGACCAGATGAACGCCTGGATCGAGGGCTCCAGCGCCTATTGCTGCCAGCCGCTGAAGGCCTTTGCCAGCAATCCGGTCTGGACGGCGGACCCGATCCACGCACCCTATGCCAAGGCGTCGGAGACGTTGCGCCCGAACGGCTATGCCGGCCCGCTCGGCTACGCCTCGGCCGGCGTGATGGCCGACTACGTGCTGGTCGACATGTTCGCCGCCGCCGTCACCGGCCAGCTGACGCCGGAGGAAGCGGCCGCCGAAGCCGAAAAGCGCGCCAACCGCTACTACCGCATCTAGCGCTGCCGGGCGGCCTTGTCAGGCCGCTCCTAGCCTTAGCCCCGGCGGGCGAGCCGCCGGGGCCGACCGCCAACCGCCGATCCAGCCGGAGAAGCCGATGTCTACGGTATCCCTGTCCGACCAGCCGCGTTCCGCGATGTCCTCGCTGATGCAGAACCACAACCTGCTCGGGTTTCTGTTCATGCTCCCGGCGGCGGTCTTCCTGCTCTGCTTCCTGACCTATCCGCTCGGCCTTGGCGTCTGGCTCGGCTTCACCGATACCCGGATCGGGCGCGACGGCGTGTTCATCGGACTGGAGAACTACTATTTCCTCGCCGACGATTCGGTGTTCTGGCTGTCCGTCTTCAACACGCTGCTCTACACCACGGTGGCATCGGTGTTGAAGTTCGGGCTCGGGCTGTGGCTGGCGCTGCTGCTGAACGAGAAGATGCCGTTCAAGACCTTCTTCCGCGCCATCGTGCTCCTGCCCTGGGTGGTGCCGACGGTGCTGTCGGCGCTGGCCTTCTGGTGGATCTACGACAGCCAGTTCTCGATCGTGTCGTGGTCTCTGATGGAACTGGGGCTGATCGACACGCCGATCAACTTTCTCGGCGATCCGACCAATGCCCGCCTGTCGGTGATCGCGGCCAACGTCTGGCGCGGCATCCCCTTCGTGGCGATCTCGCTGCTCGCCGGCCTGCAGACCATCCCGGCCTCGCTGCAGGAGGCGGCCTCGCTCGACGGCGCCACGTCCTGGCAGCGCTTCCGCTATGTGACGCTGCCGATGCTCACCCCGATCATCGCCGTGGTGATGACCTTCTCGGTGCTGTTCACCTTCACCGATTTCCAGCTGATCTACGTGTTGACCAAGGGCGGGCCGGTCAACGCCACTCACCTGATGGCGACCCTGTCCTTCCAGCGCGGCATCCCCGGAGGCCAGCTCGGCGAGGGGGCCGCGATCGCGGTCGCGATGATTCCCTTCCTGCTCGGCGCCATCATGTTCAGTTTCTTCGGCCTGCAGCGACGCAAGTGGCAGCAGGGCGGCCAGGACTGATCGGAGAACGACCATGACCACCACGTCCACCAAGATCCAGCCCGACGCGCTCACCGACGAAGCCGAGGGCATGAGCTACCTCAACCGCCTGCCGCGCCGGATCGTCGTGCTCTACCTGCCGATGGCGCTGTTCGTCTTCGTGCTGCTGTTTCCGTTCTACTGGATGGCGATCACGGCGGTCAAACCGAACTCGCAGCTGACCGACTACAGCAACTACAGCCCGTTCTGGGTGGTCGGCCCGACGCTCGACCACATCAAGTACCTGCTGTTCGAGACCTCCTATCCGGGCTGGCTGTGGAACACCATGCTGGTCGCCGTGTGCTCGACCTTCCTGTCGCTCGCCGCCTCGGTGTTCGGCGCCTACGCGATCGAGCGGGTCCGCTTCTCCGGCGCGCGGCCGGTGGGGCTGATGATCTTCCTCGCCTATCTGGTGCCGCCGTCGATCCTCTTCATCCCGCTCGCCTTCATCGTCTTCAAGCTCGGCATCTACGACAGCCGGCTGGCGCTGATCTTCACCTACCCGACGTTCCTGATCCCGTTCTGCACCTGGCTGCTGATGGGCTATTTCCGCTCGATCCCGTTCGAGCTGGAGGAGAGCGCGCTCGTCGACGGCGCCAGCCGCTGGCAGATCCTGGTCAGGATCATCCTTCCGCTGGCCGTGCCCGGGCTGATCTCCGCCGGCATCTTCGCCTTCACGCTGTCGTGGAACGAGTTCATCTACGCGCTCACCTTCATCCAGTCGTCGGAGAACAAGACGGTGCCGGTCGGCGTGCTGACGGAGCTGGTGCGCGGCGACGTGTTCGAATGGGGCTCGCTGATGGCCGGGGCCCTGTTCGGCTCGCTGCCGGTGGTGATCCTCTACTCGTTCTTCGTCGACTACTACGTCTCGTCGATGACGGGCGCGGTGAAGGAATGACCGTGCCGACAAGCAAACCAAGGATGGATAGCCGATGAACAAGATCGACCTGTCGGGCCAGCACGCCGTCATCACCGGCGGCGCCCAGGGGCTCGGCTTCGCCATGGCCCGGCGCATGATCGCCTCGGGGGCGACGGTGACGCTCTGGGACATGGATGGGCCGCTGCTCGAAACCGCCCGTGCCGAACTCGGGCCCAGTGCCGGCAGCGCCATCGTTGACGTGGCCGACTGGGACGCGGTCGAAGCGGCGACGCGGCAAACCGAAGCCGAGGGCGGGGCGATCGCCATCGTCGTCAACTCGGCCGGCATTGCCGGCCCGGCCGCGCCGCTGGACGGCTACGACATCGCGATGTGGAAAAAAATCATCGACATCAACCTGCATGGCACCTTTCACGTCTGCCGCGCGATCGTCCCCGGGATGAAGGCGCGCGGCTATGGCCGTATCGTCAACATCGCCTCGATCGCCGGCAAGGAAGGCAATCCGAACGCCTCGGCCTACTCGGCCTCCAAGGCCGGCGTGATCGGCATGACCAAGTCGCTCGGCAAGGAACTTGCCAGCTACGACATCGCCGTCAACTGCATCACGCCCGCCACCGCCGAGACCCGCATCCTCGAACAGCTGACGCCGGAGTTCATCGACTACATGCGTTCGCGCATTCCCCGCGGCCGCTTCCTCGAGGTGGAGGAGGCCGCAGCCATGGTCGCCTGGCTGGTGTCGCGGGAAAACAGCTTCACCACCGCGGCGGTGTTCGACCTTTCCGGCGGGCGCGCCACCTACTGAGGCCTTGGCGTCCGGCGGACAAACGCTGCGTAGTTGCGCTTCGACATGACGGCATGGCCGCCCGGCCGCGCCGTTGTGCGAAGGCCCGCCGTCCGGCCCTGTCAGCCAACCTCAGCGCATCTGTTCTTTTCTCATAGGCTTCGGCTGAAGCCCCGCTGACCGATAGGTCTTGCGTTGCCGGTGTGGCGGCAATGGGCAGGCCGTTGCCCTGCCGTTGGCTGTCGCACGTCGTTTGAGGCGTACATAAATCAATCGATTGACTGAATATCAGATCCGATGTATGTTGATCTCATGAAAGAAACGATCCCGAACACCCCGCGCAGCGATGCGACCCGAGAGAAGCTCCTGAACGCCTCCATCGACGTCTTCGGCCGCTATGGCTATGACGGCGCCTCGACGCGACAGCTGGCAGAAGCTGCCGGTGTCAACTTGCAGGCCATTCCCTACTACTTCGGCGGCAAGGAGGGCCTTTATCTCGCCTCCGCCGAATTCCTCGCGGCCCAGATCGGCCGCTACACCGGTGACATGCGCGAGAAGGTGCGCCTGCGCCTGGCCGCGCGCGACGAGGCGGGCGAGACACTCGGCGCGGCCGAGGCGCGAGAAATCCTGACGCTGATGGCGCAAACCATGGTCACGCTCTTCATGAGCAAGACCTCCGAACCATGGGCGCGCTTCATCATCCGCGAGCAGATGGAGCCGACCGAGGCGTTCGCACGCATCTACCAGGCCATCATGGGGCCGATGATCGGTACGGCGCGGCGGCTGATCGGCGCGATCCTCGGCGAGCCGCCCGACAGCGCGCATGTGCGCCTGCGGACGCTGTCCTTCGTCGGCAGCGTCCTGATCTTCCGCATGGCCCACGCGGCGGTGCTGACGCAGATGGAGTGGGAGAGCGCGGGGCCGACGGAAATTGAGACTGTCCGGGGGCTGGCGGCAGAACTGGTCGCCGCCCTTGGTCGCGATGGAGACGCATGATGAACAGGATCGTTCCCGCCGTCCTGCTGGCCGCCGTCGCGGCAGGGGCCGCGGCCTGGTGGTATGACGTGCCGCAGAGGCTGGGCTGGATGCCGGCCGATACCGGCGCGCTCAATCTCTATGGCAATGTCGACATCCGCCAGGTGTCGCTCGGCTTCCGTGTCGGCGGCCGCATTGCCGCGCTTGCCGTCGACGAGGGCGACAGCGTCCCCGAAGGCGCCGTGATCGCGCGCCTCGATGCCGCCCCGCAGGAGGCGGCGGCGCGGGCCGCGCAAGCGGCCGTCGGCGCGCGGCGCGCCACCCTCGACAAGCTGAAGGCCGGGCCGCGCCAAACGGAAATCGCCCAGGCCAGGGCGCAATACAACGAGCGGCTCGCCGACCTGACCAATGCCCGGCTCGACCTGGAGCGGGCCGAGCGGCTGGCGCCCTCCGGAACGGTGTCGCAACTGGTGCTCGATCGCGCCGTTGCCGGCGAGGCGACGGCGGCCGCGCGCGCGGAGTCGGCGAAGGAAGCGCTGAAGCTGCTGGAGGAAGGCAGCCGGATCGAAGACATCGCCGCGGCCGAGGCGGAACTGCGCGCCGCCGAGGCATCGCTGGCCTCTGCCCGGATCGCGCTGGAGGACACACGCTTGAAGGCGCCAAGCGACGGGGTGATCCTGTCCCGCGTCCGCGAGGCCGGCGCGATCGTGGCTCCGTCCGACACCGTGTTCACGCTTTCGCTCACCGAGCCGGTCTGGGTGCGCGCCTATGTCGGCGAGACCAACCTCGGCCTGATCCATCCCGGCATGACGGTCGAGCTTGTCTCCGACACAAAGGCCGGCAAGCGCTACACCGGCACCGTCGGCTATATCTCTCCGGTGGCCGAATTCACGCCGAAGGCGGTCGAGACGCCGGAGCTGCGTACCGATCTCGTCTACCGCCTGCGCATCGTCGTGTCCGATGCCGACACCGGCCTGCGGCAGGGCATGCCGGTGACGATCTCGCTGCCGAAGACGGAGGTCGCCCAGAAATGAGTGCGGCGATCGCGGGCACGGCCGGGGATGGCATCGTCCGGATCGCCGACGTGACGAAGCGCTTCGATGCCGAAGGTGCGCCCGCGCTCGACGCCATTTCCGGTACGATCCGGAGCGGCGAGATCACCGGCCTGGTGGGCCCGGACGGAGCCGGCAAGACGACGCTGATCCGGCTGATGACCGGGCTGATGCTGCCGGATCAAGGCAGCGTCAGCGTGCTCGGCTCCGACACCCGTCGCGATCCGGCTGCGATCCAGGCGGCGATCGGCTACATGCCGCAGCGCTTCGGCCTCTACGAGGACCTGTCGATCAGGGAGAATCTCGATCTCTATGCCGACCTGCGCGGCCTGCCGCGGGCAGAGCGGCGGGCGATCTACGATGAACTCCTGAGCTTCACCGACCTCGCCCGATTCACGACGCGGCTCGCCGGCAAGCTGTCCGGCGGAATGAAGCAGAAACTGGGCCTGGCCTGTGCGCTGCTGAAGAAGCCGCGCCTGCTGCTGCTGGACGAGCCGGGCGTCGGCGTCGACCCGATCTCGCGGCGCGAACTGTGGCGGATGGTGGAGGATCTGACCGAGGAGGGGATCGGCGTCGTCTGGTCCACCGCTTATCTCGACGAGGCCGCCGCCTGCGACCGGGTGCTGCTCCTGAACGAGGGGCGTCTGCTGTTTTCCGGCCCGCCGGCCGAACTGACCGGGCGCGTCGCCGGCCGGGTCTATCACGTCAACGGCGTCGCCGGGCGCCGGCGGCAGACGCTGGCGCGGCTGCTGGAAGGCCAGGACGTGGTGGACGGCGTCATCCAAGGGGCGGCGATCCGACTGGTGATGAAGGAGGGCGCGGTGCCGGAGGACATCGCCGCGGGCGGGACCGGCACAGCGCCGCGCATGGCGCCGGCCGAGCCGCGCTTCGAGGACGCCTTCGTCGACATGCTGGGCGGCGGACCGGGCGGAAGATCCGCGCTCGCCGAGGCGCAGCGGACCTATGCCGTCGGTGACGGCAGCCCCGTCATCGTCGCACGCGGCCTGACCAAGCGGTTCGGCGATTTCACCGCCGCCGACGCCATCAGCTTCGACATTCCCCGCGGCCAGATCTTCGGCCTGCTCGGGCCGAACGGGGCGGGCAAGTCGACCACCTTCAAGATGCTGTGCGGGCTGCTGAAGCCGACCGAAGGGGAGGGGCGCGTCGCCGGCTTCGACCTCAGGCGCAATGCGGCGCAGGCCCGCAACCGCCTCGGCTATATGGCGCAGAAGTTCTCGCTCTACGGCGACCTCAGCGTCGCGCAGAACCTCGCCTTCTTCGCCGGCGCCTACGGGCTCGGCGGCGCCGCAAAGCGCGGGCGCATTGCGTTGATGACGGAGATCTTCGACCTCGGCCGAAGGCTGGACATGTCCGCCAAGGACCTACCGCTCGGGCTGAAGCAACGCCTCGCGCTCGCCTGCGCGGTGATGCACGAGCCGGAGGCGCTGTTCCTCGACGAGCCGACATCCGGCGTCGATCCGATCACCCGGCGCGAGTTCTGGACGCATATCAACGCGCTCGTCGAAAAGGGTGTCACGGTGCTGGTCACGACCCACTTCATGGACGAGGCGGAGTATTGCGATCGCATTTCGCTGATCTATCGCGGCCGGTCGATCGCGCTCGGTTCTCCGGACGAGCTGAAGCGCAGCGTGGCCACGCCGGCGCTGCCGGATCCGACGATGGAGGACGCCTTCATCGCCCTTGTTCAGGGCTCGGAAGAAAGGCGGGCGGCATGAGCGGGCTCAACCCTGCCGCCGCCCGCGCCCGCCGCTTCGCCGCGCTGGTGCGCAAGGAGAGCTACCAGGTGCTGCGCGATCCGAGCAGCATCCTGATCGCCTTCGTGCTGCCGTTCGTGCTGCTGTTCCTGTTCGGCTACGGCGTCTCGCTCGACACGACCAACACCCGCATCGGTCTCGTCAACGAGTTGTCCTCGCCGCTGACGGATGACCTGGCCGCGAGCTTCACCGCGTCGCGCTACTTCACCGTCAGCCTCGGCCGCGACCGGCGTGCCTTCGCGTCCGACCTCGTCGATGGCCGTCTCCGCGGCATCGTCGTCATCCCCGCGGGCTTCGCCGCGGATTTTGCCGCCGGCCGCGATCCGGCGATCCAGGTGATCGTCGACGGGTCCGACCCCAACACCGCCAATTTCGTGCAGAACTACGCCCGCGGCGCGGTCTCCACCTGGGAACGTCAACGGGCGAGCGAGTCTCGCGCGCAGCCGCCGGCAATCTCGGTCGAGCAGCGCTTCTGGTTCAATCCCGAGCTGGCCAGCCGCAACTTCCTCGTTCCCGGCTCGATCGCCATCGTCATGACGCTGGTCGGCACGCTCTTGACCTCGCTGGTCGTGGCGCGCGAATGGGAGCGCGGCACGATGGAGGCGATGATGGCGACGCCGGTCACGGCCGCCGAACTGCTGGCAGGAAAGATCCTGCCCTATTTCCTGCTCGGCCTGGCGGCGATGACGCTGTGCGTGATCCTGGCCGTGTTCCTGTTCGGCGTGCCCTTCCGCGGCTCGATGCTGGCGCTCTATGCCCTGTCGGCCAGCTTCCTCGTGCCGGCGCTCGGCCAGGGCCTGCTGATCTCGGCGGCGACGAAGAACCAGTTCCTGGCCTCGCAGCTGGCGCTGCTGTCCGCCTTCCTGCCGGCCTTCCTGCTCTCGGGCTTCCTGTTCGAGATCAACTCCATGCCACCGGTCATCCAGTGGCTGACCTTTATCGTGCCCGCGCGCTACCTCATCCCCAGCCTGCAGACGGTGTTTCTCGCCGGCGACATCTGGCCGATGTTCCTGCGGGCGATTGCCGTCATGTTGCTGATGGGCGGGGTACTGTTTGCACTTGCGGCCCGCAGCACGCGCAAGAGGATCGGCTGATGTGGTGGTTGCGACTGAAGGCGCTGATCGTCAAGGAGTTGCTCGCGGTCCTGCGCGACCCGAAGAGCCGGCTGATCCTGGTCGGCCCGCCGATCGTACAGTTGCTCGTTTTTTCCTATGCGGCGACGCTGGATGTCCGCAATGTCGATATCGCCGTACTCAACCATGACAGCGGCCGCTGGGGTGGCGAGCTGGTGCAGCGGATCGAGGCCTCGCCAACCTTTCGCAGCGTCGCGCGGGCCGGCAACCAGCAGGCACTGCAAGAGGCGATCGACCGGCAGGAGGTGACTGCCGCGATCCGGATCGATCCCACCTTCTCCCGCGACATCGAGGCCGGCCGACCGGCCGACCTGCAGGTAATCCTCGACGGCCGCCGCTCGAACGCATCGCAGATCGTCTCCGGCTATCTCACCCAGATCGTCGGGACGATGGCCGCCGAGACGCCGGCGGGCAAGCGCGCCGAGACGGTCGCGACCGTGCCGCGCAACTGGTTCAATCCCAACCTGATCTTCCAGTGGTTCATGGTGCCGAACCTGGTGGCAAGCATCGCGCTGTTGATCGGGCTGGTGGTGACGGCGCTGTCGATTGCGCGCGAGCGCGAACTCGGCACCTTCGATCAGCTGATGGTCTCGCCGCTTCGCACCCACGAGATCCTGATCGGCAAGCTGATCCCGCCGATGCTGATCGGCCTGTTCCACATCTCGGTCTATATCCTGGCGGCGGTGCTGGTCTTTGCCGTGCCGTTGCGCGGCTCGCTGCTGCTGCTCTACGGCAGCGCCTTCTTCTACCTTGCCGCGGTCGTGGGGCTCGGACTGTTCATTTCTGCCCTGTCGAAGACGCAGCAGCAGGCGATCCTCGGCGCCTTCCTGTTCCTCGTGCCGGCCATGCTGCTGTCCGGCTTCGCCACGCCGATCGAGAACATGCCGGGCTGGCTGCAGCCGGTCACCCTGGTCAACCCGTTGCGTTACTTCCTCGTCATCGTCAAGGGCGTGTTTCTGAAAGACATCCCGCTCGAGGAGGTGGTGCGCCAGACCGTGCCGCTCGGCCTGATCGCGGTCACGACCCTGTCCGCCGCCGCGTGGCTGTTCCGCCGGCGAATGGAATGACGTCCGGGTCGGGAGGGCCCGGTGCGGCTAGTGCAGCCGGCTGCCGCGCAGATAGGTGCTGCTGGGGTCGTCCTCTGCCTTCCTCCTCGTGTGAACAAGCGCGAGGAACACGGCGCGGTCTCGAACACCTTCCCGGTAGAGCCGCACCACCCGCTTTGCGAGCTCGTCGGCGGCCGCGGAGTGGCGGGCGATGCGCTCTGCTTCGCACAAGGCGTCAAACACATCCTGCAACGACTCCAGTTCTCCGGGTCTGCAGAACTCGCGGCTCTTGTCGAAATAGGGCATGGCACCATCTCCCACCAAACGGCGGAGTGTGCGCCTCATAGGGCGTAGCTGCAACCAACCATGGCGCAAGCCGCCCAGACTTTTGGTTGATTTCGGGCGAGCCTGCGCCTTCATCCGAAGGATGAGCCGTCTGCCGTTCTGGCCGGTGACCGCCAGAATCTTGGACACGCCAGCGGACCTGCGCGCCATGGAGGACGACGCCCTGACCGGCAGCGAATGCCGCCGCAGGGCGGGAAGAACGCCAACAAGGCCCCGACGGCGGCTGGCTCGGCCGAACGCATCTGGCGGCACGGCGCAGAAGTGCTGCCGGTTCGGGGCGCACGCCGGTGGGCGATCGATGCAAACGGGGCCCCAAGCAGGGCGTAGCCGCGCCGGCTTGAGACGGCCGGCTCGACCACGCAGCAGGCAAGCGCTGCGCTGGTGAGGACTTGCACGACAAGCTGTGTGGGTATATACCCGCTCCTATGTCCGCTCCATCCTGCCACTGCATCCTGCTGCGAAACGCCGCGCGCAAGGTTTCTGCCGCTTATGACGAGGCGCTCGCGCCGTTCGGCATCAACATTGCGCAGTTCAGCCTGCTGCGGAACATTGGCCGACTCCAGCCGGTGTCGCTGACCGAACTTGCCGGCCGGGTCGAGCTCGACCGTTCGACGGTCGGCCGCAACGTCAAGGTACTGGAGCGGATGGGGCTGGCGAAGATCGGTCATGGCGACGACCAGCGCGAGGCTCTGCTGTCGCTCGCCGATCGGGGGCGGGCGCTGCTGGAGCAAGCGGAACCGGCCTGGCGTGACGTTCAGCAACGGCTCGAGCAAAGGCTAGGCGCCGACGACACGAAGAAGCTGCGCGAGTTGCTTGCTGCACTCTGAACAGATTTTTGACCTTAAACGGGTATGTACCCGCAAAGTGAACGGCATCGACCTCGGAAAGGGCAGAACCATGATCTCCACCGGCCTCGCGCGATCGCTCGCACGTCGGAACATCCACTACGGCTGGGTCGTTGCCGCCACGACCTTCCTGACCATGCTGGCGACGGCCGGCGCCATGGGTTCGGCCGGCGTCATGATCCAGCCGCTGCACCGCGAATTTGGCTGGGAGATCGACGACATCTCGTCGGCCATGGCGATCCGCCTGGCCCTGTTCGGCCTGTTCGGCCCGTTTGCCGCCGCCTTCATGAACCACTTCGGCGTCCGCCCTGTCGTTACCACCGCGCTGGGCCTGATCATTGCCGGCGTCCTGGCCTCGATGCTGATGACCGAATTGTGGCAACTCGTGCTGCTATGGGGCGTCGTGATCGGCATCGGCACGGGCATGACGGCGCTGGTGCTGGGGGCGACGGTCGCGACCCGCTGGTTCTCCCAGCGCCGCGGCTTCGTCGTCGGCCTGATGACGGCGAGCAACGCAACCGGCCAACTGATCTTCCTGCCGCTGCTCGCCAGCCTGAGCGAGGCCTATGGCTGGCGCGTCGCGCTCGCCTGCGTGGTGGCGATCATCGCCGCGGCCATGCTGCTGGTGCTCGCCCTGATGCGCGACTATCCCGCCGACCTCGGCCTGCCGGCCTATGGCGACAGTGCGATGGCGCCGGCCCCGAAACCGGCCGGAAGCCTCGGCACGATGCTGCTGTCGCCGCTTGTGGCCCTGCGCGAGGCCGCCGGCAGCGGCGCCTTCTGGGTGCTGTTCGGCACCTTCTTCGTCTGCGGGCTGTCGACCAACGGCCTGATCCAGACCCACTGGATCTCGATCTGCGGCGACTTCGGAATGACCGCCGTGACCGCCGCCGGGACGCTCGCCGTCGTCGGCGTCTTCGACTTCTTCGGCACCATCCTCGCCGGCTGGCTGTCCGACCGCTACGACAACCGCTGGCTGCTGTTCTGGTTCTACGGCCTGCGCGGCCTGTCGCTGGTCTACCTGTCGGTTTCCGGCTTCGGCGTGTTCGAACTTTCCCTGTTTGCCGTCTTCTACGGGCTCGACTGGGTGGCTACGGTGCCGCCGACCGTCAAGATCGCAGCGGAAAAGTTCGGGCGTGAACGGGCAGGAATGGTGTTCGGCTGGGTCTTTGCCGGCCACCAGCTCGGTGCCGCCACCGCCGCCTACGGGGCCGGCGCGCTCCGGACCGGCCTCGACACCTACATGCCGGCGCTGCAGATCGCCGGTGTCGCCTGCCTGATCGCGGCGCTCTCCGTCCTGCTGCTGCGACGACCGGGCGAAGCGGCGGCGGTGCCGCAGGCGGCCTGAACCGCCGGGACAAAGCGATAGCAGAGAGCTGGACCTTGCGGGGAGGGTCCGTTCAGGCGAGACCCCGCAACAGAGTCGGGATCAGTTCCGACACTGTCGGGTGGACCGGAACCGCCCATTGCAGGTCGGTGTAGCGGGTCCCGGCGGCCATGGCGTCGATGACGCCGTGGATCGCCTCATCCCCCTCGATGCCGAGAAACGCCGCCCCGAGAATGGCCCTTGTGTCGGCATCGGCGACAACCTTCATGAAGCCGCGCGTCTCGTCGCGCTCCTTCGCCCGCCCGACCCGGACCATCGAACGCTTGGAGACGAGCACCTTGCGGCCCGAGACGGCCGCGTCCCTCTCGGTCAAGCCGACGCGACCGAGCGGCGGATCGATGTAGAGGGCGTAGGCCGGAATCCGGCTCGACACCTTGCGGTCCTCGCCGTCGAGGAGATTGGCGGCGACGATCTCGAAATCGTTGTAGGAGGTATGGGTGAAGGCGCCGCGGCCGTTGCAGTCGCCGAGCGCCCAGATACCTGGAACGTTCGTCGCGAGCCGGTCGTCGACGACGACGAAACCCCGCGGATCCCGCATTACGCCGGCGGCCTCCAGGCCGAGGTCGTCGGTGTTCGGTGTGCGACCGGTGGCAATCAGGACGTGGCTGGCATCGACAACGGTGCCGTCGAGGGCGACCTGGATGCCGTTGCGGGCCGGCGAGAAGGCGATGCGGTCGACGCCGGTGCGGACGTCCACGCCTTCGGCCTCGAGAATGTCCCGGATGGCGTCGGAGACGTCCTCGTCCTCCCGCGACGCCACATGGGATCCGCGTTCGACGACGGTGACGGCCGCGCCGAAACGCCGGTACATCTGCGCGAACTCGAGGCCGATATAGCTGCCACCGATGACGACGAGGTGGCGGGGTAGGGTGTCGAGCGCCAGCACGGTCGTGCTGGTGAGGTAACCGATGGCGTCGATCCCCTGAAGGTCGGGGATGGTGGGGCGGGCGCCGACATTGAGGAAGATCCGGGGGGCGGCGAAGGTCTCGCCGCCGACGGCAATCCGGTCGGCGGCCGTAAACCGGGCGTGGCCGAAGTGGAGCGACAGGTTCTCGATGCCGCCGAGCCAGTCCGCCAGCCCTTGGCGGGCGTCGCTGGTGACCTGTTGCGCCCGGCGCCGGACCACGCCCATGTCGACTGCCACGTCGCCGGCAAGGCGGACACCGAAGTCGGCGGCGCGGCGGCTGACATGGGCGGCCCGGGCGCTCGCCACCAGCGTCTTCGTCGGCATGCAGCCGGCATTGACGCAGGTGCCGCCAAGATACTTACGCTCGACGAGGGCGACCTTCATGCCACTCTCGGCCATGCGGGCGGCCAGAAAAGGGCCGGCCTGGCCGGCGCCGACGAAGATGGCATCGAACTGTCGCATCAGATCGCTCCGAAAACCATCCACCGGGCGTCCACCCGACGGAGCCGCCTCATCCCCAATGGCGGCAGAGCATAGCACATCGCGCCGGCGCGGCGCATGGCCGACAAGGCATCGGGGCCGGTCGCAACCACGGCAACCGGCCCAATTGTCGGCGGGCCACTGCTTCAGACGCCTTTGGCGGCCCGCAGCTTGCGGTACTCGGCGGTGGGAAGCCCGCCCCAGCCCCAATTGTCGAGGTCGATCTCCTCGATCACGACGTAGGTCGATTCGAGCGGCTTGTTGAGGACATCGAGCAGGACCTCGCTGACGCCCTTGATGATGGCGGCCCGTTCCCCGGCCGTTATCGACGAGCGCTCGGGGGCGGTGCCTTCGCGCGTGACCTGTACGGTGACGATCGGCATGTCAGTCTCCTTTCGGGTTTTGCTGGGACGATGCAAGTTGCGGTTCGCCGGGCTGCACCCGGGTGCGGCCCGCGGCCGGCCGGTTCTGGGCCGCAACCGCGAACCGATCCGGACCCTTCACCAACGGCCGGCGTTCTGGCCGCCGTCAACGTGGAGGATCTCGCCAGTGACGAACGGCGCGGTCTCGAGGTAGAGGACGGCGTCGACGATATCGCCGATCTCGCCCATCCGACCGACCGGGTGCAGCGCCGAGAGCGCGGCATGGGTGTCCGGCGCATGCATCGGGGTCTTGATGACGCCCGGGGAGACGGCATTGACGCGGACGCCGCTGCCGGCGAATTCCATTGACAGCGAGCGGGTTACCGCGTTCAGCCCGCCCTTGGTGAGCGAGGCCAGCGCCGAGGGCAGGCCGGCAATCGGCTGGTCGACCAGGCTGGTGGTGATGCTGACGATGTGGCCGGCGCCCCGCTTCAGCATGTGGGCGGCGGCGCGACGGGTGATATGGAAAAAGCCGGCAACATTGACCCCGAGATTGTGGTCATAGTCTTCCTGCGTCATGTCGACGAACGGCTTGGCAAGGAAGACGCCGGCGTTGTTGACCAGCGTGTCGATGCGACCGAAGCGTTCGAGCGCTTCGTCGACGACCCGCGCGGCCGTTTCCGGCCGGCTGATATCGCCGGGCACGGCAAGGACATCCGGGTCGGCGCCTTCCCGGATCGACCGGGCGGTCGCGACGACCCGGTAGTTGCGATCGCGGTAGGCGCGAACGAGGCCGGCGCCGATCCCTTGCGACGCGCCGGTGATGATGACGACTTTTTGCTCAGTGCTCATGATGTCGATCCTCGGTTGCAGCGGGGCCTTGTCGGCCACCGCCCTACGCCCTCGGCGTTGGTGCAACAGATCTAGAGAATTCCGTACCCAGGGAGAATTGCCGTCGATTGAGCGACAATCATGCGAAATTCGGCATAATCAGAGAAGTGTCGCTGCCTCGGATGACAGGCGCGCAAAATCAGCCCGCAGGCGGGGCGCCGCGAAATCGACGAAGGCGCGGACTTTGGGCACCGCCATTCGGCCGCTCGGCGCCAGCAGGTGTACCGGCAGCGGCGGATGCTCGGCTTCGGCCAGCACGATCCTCAACCGTCCGTCCCGCACGTGTTCGGCGACGTGATAGGAGTAGAGTCTGGTCAGACCGGTGCCGGCGATGGCCGAGGCGACGGCGACCCGCACGCTGTTGACGATGCACCGCGGCGTGAAGTGGACGGTGCGAGGAACCGCCGAGCCCTCCGCCGGGGTGAAGTTCCAGGACCCGAGGCCGAAATTACTGAAGGCGATGATCTGGTGCTTTGCCAGGTCGGCGGGCTCGTCGATGCGGGGATGGTCGGCAAGATAGCGCGGCGCGGCGACGACGACGCGCCGCACGTCGCCGCCGAGCCGGGTGGAAATGTCCGAGGAATCAGGCAGATGGCCAATGCGCAACGCCAGGTCGACGCCCTCGTCGACGAGATTGACGAACCGGTCGAGCATGAGGAGTTGGATTGACACGGCCGGGTGGCGGACGAGAAAGTCGTCCATGATCGGGCGCAGCAGTTCTTCGCCGACGATGGGCGGTGCCGAGATCGTCAACATCCCGCGCGGGGCGGCGCGCTCGCCGCCCGCCAGGATGTCCGCCTCCTCGAGGTCGACCAGCACCCGGCGGCAGGCCGCGGCATAGCGCTGGCCGGCCTCGCTCAGCTTCAGCGTCCGCGTCGTCCGGTGCAACAACTCGACCCCGACATGCGCTTCCAGGAAGCTCAATGCCCGGCTGACCGCCGTCGGCGACCGCTTCAGCCGGCGGGCGGCACCGGCGAGACTGCCCTCGTCGATGGCGGTGACGAAGACCCTCATGGCGTCAATGCGATCCATCTATTCTGCCGTACTGCGGGATGGTGGCAAGCGAAGAGCGAGTATCTACCCGAAATCGGCAAGAAGCAATCGCAGGCCAGACACCTCGAAGCGCTGCAAGCGGTCCGCCCCGAGCGACCTTCGCCTGCACTCTGATACAAAAGCGCCCGCCTCGGGACATATCGGCGATACCTCACACTGGTCCCCTTTCGCGCATTTCCTGAAGCGGAGGGACAATGATGATCCTGTTGCTGATAGCCTATCTTGCCGGCGTGCTGACGATCGTCAGTCCCTGCATCCTGCCCGTGCTGCCCTTCGTGTTCTCCCGGGCCGGTCATCCCCTCACCCGCAGCATCCTGCCGATGCTCGCCGGCAAAATGGTGACGTTCGCGGCCGTGGCCTCGCTGGCGGCGATCGGCGGCACCTGGGCGGTGCAGGCGAACGAGGTCGGCCGGTCCGCGGCGATCGTGCTGTTGGCGATCGTCGGCGCGACCCTGCTTTCGCCGCGGGTCGCGGCGGTGGCAACCCGGCCGCTCGTTGCGCTCGGGAACCGGATGTTATCGCGGACGGCGCCACAACGCGGGGCCGGCGCCGGCACATCGTTGCTGATCGGCGTTGCCACGGGGTTGCTCTGGGCGCCCTGCGCCGGTCCGATCCTCGGCCTGGTGCTGACGGGGGCCGCGCTCAACGGCGCCAACGTCCAGACGACGCTGCTGCTGCTGGCCTATGCCGCCGGCGCGGCGACCTCGCTGGCCCTGGCGGTCCTGGCCGGAGGACGCGTGCTCGCGGCAATGAAGCGCTCTCTGGGCCTGGGCGAAAGCCTGCGCAAGGGGCTCGGCGTGGCCGTGCTCGCGGGCGTTGCAACGATCGCGCTCGGGTTCGACACGGGGCTGCTGGCGCGCCTGTCCTATGCCAGCACCGCCAATCTCGAGCAGACGCTCCTCGACCGGCTGCACGCCAGCGATGACAAGGGTGCGGGCGAGGTGGTGAGCAATCGCGCGGCCCCGGCTGCACACGGAGCCCAGCGCGCCTATGAAAGCAGCTTGCCGGTAGAGGGAACTCTCCCCTCGCTTGGCGGGGCGGTCGAGTGGCTCAACTCCCCGCCGCTGACGGCGGAGCAGTTGCGCGGCAAGGTCGTGCTGGTCGATTTCTGGACCTATTCCTGCATCAACTGCATCCGCACCGTTCCCTATGTGCGCGCCTGGGCGGAGAAGTACCGGGACCAGGGCCTGGTCGTGATCGGCGTGCATGCGCCCGAGTTCGCGTTCGAGAAAGACATCGACAACGTCCGCCGCGCGGTTCGGAATTTCCAGATCGACTACCCGGTCGCCATCGACAACGACTTCGGCATCTGGCGGGCCTTCGGAAACGAGTACTGGCCCGCCCACTACTTCATCGACGCCAAGGGCCGGGTTCGCCATCATCACTTCGGCGAGGGTGACTACGACCGGTCCGAGCGGGTGATCCAGGACCTGCTGGCGGAGGCAAATGGCGCCCGGCAGGCCAAGGACGGCCTGGTGGCGCCGGCAACCACGGGCGCCGAGGCCGCGCCCGACCTTGCCCGCCTGCGCTCGGGCGAGACCTACATCGGCTACATGCGGGCGGCGAACTTTGCTTCGCCCGAGGGCATCGGCGCCGGCAAGCCGCGCGACTACGGCCCGGGCTGGCCCCAGCTCAACGAGTGGAGCCTCGCCGGCAACTGGACGGTCGGCGCCGAACAGGCAACCCTGAACCGGACCGGTGGAGGCATAACCTACCGGTTCAGCGCTCGCGACCTGCATCTCGTTCTCGGGCCCGGGGCAAGCGGCCGCAAGCTGCGCTTCCGCGTGACGGTCGACGGTGTCGCACCGGGTGCGAGCCACGGTGCCGACATCGACGCCGACGGCAACGGCACGGTTTCGGAAACACGGCTCTACCAAATGGTCCGGCAGACCGGCGAGGTACGGGAGCGGACGTTCGAGATCCGCTTCCTCGATCCCGGTGTCGAGGCCTTCGTCTTCACCTTCGGATGAGAAGGGCACGCATGAGCAGTCAGAACAGGAAATGCGCGCCGTCGGCCGGGGTAGCCATGATCAGGCGCCTGGCCATCGCCGTGGTCGGCGCCGGCATGCTGGCGTTCCCGCTTATCGGCGGCGCGACGGCCGAGGCGGCAAAGGCCGTTCCGGCGCCGGCGGACGACATCGCCGCGACCGGGCAGAGGCAGACCGCAGTGTTTGCGGGGGGATGCTTCTGGAGTGTGCAGGCGGCCTACCAGCACGTGGCCGGCGTCGTCAGCGCCACCACCGGCTATGCCGGCGGTGATGCCGCCACGGCCACGTATGAGGCGACCGAGACCGGCCGCACCGGCCATGCCGAGGCGGTGCAGATCGTCTTCGATCCGGCCAAGGTCAGCTATGGCACCTTGCTGCAGATCTTCTTTTCCGCCGTGCACGACCCGACGCAGGCCGGCGGGCAGGGCTCCGACATCGGGCCGCAGTACCGCTCGGCGGTCTTTCCGCTCGACGCGGCGCAGCGAAGGGTGGCATCCGGTTACATCGCACAGCTGGACGCGGCCGGCGTGTTCGAGGCACCGATCGCGACGACGATCGAGCCTGGCAAGGCGTTCTATCGGGCGGAGGCCTACCACCAGGACTACGTCGTCAACCATGCCGGGACGATCTATGTCCGCTTTCACGAACTGCCGAAGCTCGATGCGGTGCGCCGTCTCTTCCCCGCGCTCTACCGCGAGCAGCCCGTGCTGGTCTCCGCAGCGGCGGGCGCGGGTGGGGCCGACGATCCATCCGGACAGCGGAGCGGTCAGTGACATGCGGAACCTTGTGATAGCCCTCGCGGTTGTGGCGCTGGCTGCCGTGCCGTGCGCGTGGGACACAGACCCGCGGCAACGGCCGGCGATCGCGTCGCTGTTCGGCGGGCCGGTGCAGCCGCCCGATGGCAGGGGGCCGAAGGCTGCAAGCCGGCGGCTGGAAGTGTCGCTTGTCCGACCGAGGTTGAAGTCGCGCGGCGACGGCGAAACGCCGTGAGCACATCCGCCGAACCTGTCCTAAATGGACGGATATATGACATTTGAGACAGAGGCGCCTCGCGCTACTGTCACCGCATGACCTTCAACCCAAGGAGCCCCGCCATGACCCAGAAACCGAAAGGGACCGCCCTGATCACCGGCGCTTCGTCCGGCATCGGCGCGATCTACGCCGATCGCCTGGCGCGCAGAGGATTTGACCTGATCCTCGTCGCCCGCAACCGCCAGCGCCTCGACGAACTGGCCGGGCGCCTCACCGGCGAGACCGGGCGCGGCATCGAGGTCGTCGTGGCCGATCTCGGCAGCAGGGCCGACCTCGGCCGGCTCGAGCAACGGCTCCGCACGGACGCCCGGATCACCATGCTCGTCAACAATGCCGGGGTCGGCGCCACGGCCCCGCTGCTGGCATCCGACGTCGACAAGATGGACGAGATGATCACGCTGAACGTCAGCGCGCTGACGCGGCTGACCTATGCGGCGGTGCCCGGCCTCGTTGCGCGCGGCGGCGGCACCGTCGTCAACATCGCCTCGATCGTCGGCATCGCGCCGGAGGTGCTGAACGGGGTCTACGGCGGAACCAAGGCCTTCGTGCTCGCCCTGACCCAGTCGCTGCAGAAGGAGCTTGCCGAACATAACATCCGCGTCCAGGCTGTCCTTCCCGGCGCGACGGCGACCGATTTCTGGGGCACCGCCGGCACGCCGCTCGAGCATCTGCCCGGCGAACTGGTGATGCCCGCCGAGGCGATGGTTGACGCGGCCCTGGCCGGGCTCGACCTCGGCGAGACGATCACCATCCCGTCGCTGCCCGACCGGGACGACTGGGAGGCCTACGAGGCGGCGCGGCAGAAGTTGATGCCCAACCTCTCCCGCAGCGCGCCCGCCGCTCGCTACCGGGCCGCTTCCTCCATGTAAGCGGAGCGGGGCGCGGTGGCATCGCCGCCCTGTCGAAGCGCAACCGGTCTTGCGTCCGCGATCGGGCGCAAGACCGGCTGCGGTTTGCCGAGTGGTTGGTCCCTGTCTCGCCGCGGTTCCTTTTGTCTTGGCCGGAATATGCTATGTCCGGCAATACGAGACAGGGGCGCGCGATGCACACGATCGGGTTTGTCGTATTTCCAGGTTTTCAGCTGATGGGCTTCGCCGCGGTAACGGCCTTCGAGATGGTCAATGCGGAACTCGGAGCGCAGGCCTACCAAATCGACCTGATCTCGGAGCGGGGCGGCGAGGTCCGATCGTCCGCTGGATTTGCCGTCGTGACCGATGCCTTCGGCGGCGGCAGCTATGACACGGTCATGTTCGGTGCCGGGACGACGATCGAGCCGATGACCCCGGGGCTGCGCGATTTTACCCGCCGTTCCTTCGAGACCGCGCGCCGCGTGGCGGCGCCTTGCACCGGCGCCTTCGTCCTGGCGGAAGCCGGCCTGCTCGATGGTCGCCGGGCGACCACGCACTGGGCCTTCGCCCGCCAGCTGCACGAACGCTTCCCGGCCGTGAAGGTCGAGGAGGACCGCATCTTCATCGTCGACGGCAGTGTCTGGACGTCGGCCGGGATGACGGCCAGCATAGACCTGGCGCTGGCGATGATCGAGGCGGATCATGGCAAGCCCGTCGCCCGCTCGGTGGCGCGCAAGCTCGTCGACTACCACCGGCGCGCCGGCGGCCAGTCCCAGTTCTCCGCCCTGCTGGAGTTGGAGCCGAAATCTGACCGGATCCAGAAATCGATCGACTACGCCAAGACGCATCTTCGCAGCGCCCTGTCGGTGGAAGAGCTGGCTGAGGCGGCCGGGCTGAGCGCGCGTCAGTTCAGCCGGGCCTTCCGGGCCGAGACCGGGCAAACACCGGCAAAGGCGGTGGAGCACCTGCGCGTCGAGGCGGCGCGGCTGCTGATGGAGCAGGGTCGGCATCCGATGGACGTGATCGCGGCCGAAACCGGCTTCGCCGACCGTGATCGCATGCGCCGCGCCTTCCTGCGCACGCTCGGCCAGCCGCCGCAGTCGGTCCGGCGGAACGCGCGAGAGCATGCAGGTGTTGAGTAAGCCGCAACGTTGCTCGGCGCGAGCCGCAATGCCGTTGCGATCGGACGTTGGATACGCCGGAACGAGAGCCTGGCGGCGGATGCCGATCGACCGGAATGTCCGGTTCGACTGAATCCGGAGGGCGGTCGCGGGTACGGAAGTGTGTCGCCGGCCGGGTTGGCCACTCTGGCATTCAAATGCCGGCGGTTCACACATACCCAGGATACATCGTTGCGGCTTCCATGGCCGTGGTTCACGCAATCAGGAAGACAATCGATGACAGAGAACGTCAACCAGCCGCGGCGCCGTTTGCTCGGAATGGCAGCGCTGGCCGCTGCCGCACCGTTCGGCCTTGCCGCCGCCGGGGCGCAAGGGGCCGGCCAGGGCCAGCACGTCGCGCCGATCACGCCGGGCAGCCATGCCGGCTTCGCCACGCTCAAGCAGATCGATGCCGGCCCTTTGAGCGTCGGCTATGCCGAGGCAGGGCCGGACGGCGCGCCGGTCGTCATCCTCCTTCACGGCTGGCCGTACGACATCCATACCTATGTCGACGCGGCGCCGCTGCTCGCGGCCGCCGGCTACCGGGTGATCGTACCCTATTTGCGCGGCTATGGCCCGACACGCTTCCTGTCGGCGGAGACGCCGCGCAACGGCCAGCAGTCGGCGCTCGCCGCCGACGTGATCGCGTTGATGGATGCGCTCGCAGTCGACAAGGCCGTCATCGCCGGCTGCGACTGGGGCGCGAGGACCGCCAATATCGTCGCCGCCCTCTGGCCGGAACGCTGCAAGGCGATGGTGTCGGTGAGCGGATACCTGATCGGCAGCCGGGAGGCCAACAGCAGGCCGCTGCCGCCGGCGGCGGAGCTTGCCTGGTGGTACCAGTTCTACTTCGCCACCGAGCGCGGACGCGCGGGCTACGCGCAACACCGCAAGGCGTTCGCCCGGCTGATCTGGCAACTGGCATCGCCGAGATGGGCCTTTGACGACGCCACCTTCCAACGCAGCGCTGCGGCTCTGGAAAATCCCGACCACGTCGACATTGCCATTCACAACTACCGTTGGCGGCTGGGCCTGGCCGACGGCGAGGCCAAGTACGACCAGCTGGAGGAGCGGCTGGCCGCGTTTCCGACAATTGGCGTGCCGACAATCACGCTCGAGGGTGACGCCAACGGCGCCCCGCATCCCGACCCGGCGGCCTATGCCAGGAAGTTCTCGGGCCCCTATGAGCATCGGCTGATATCCGGCGGCATCGGTCACAACCTGCCGCAGGAAGCGCCCCAGGCCTTTGCCCAGGCGGTGGTGGACGTCGTTCGGTTTTGATCGACCTGCCGACACGCCGTGGCCGCGGAGGCGAGGGGTCCCTTGAGGCAGGCATGGCCCCGCTCCGCGACCACATCAAACCTTTGCGGTCAGGACCGGGCGCCGGTGCTGCAGCCGGCGTCTTCGGCGTTGCGGATCGCGTTGCACAAGGAGACTGCAAGCAGAGGCAGGGATGGGACGCGCGCAGGCATTGAGCAGGCAACGGGCAATGTGGAAAAGCGATCCGGGGCGCCAGGGCAGCGTTGCTCTCAACGACGCCACCCGGCCGGGCGCGGTCAGCGCGGGAGGACGAGCTCGGCCACAAGGCCGCCGCCGTCGCGGTTGTGGAGGGCCAGGCGGGCGCCGATCGCCCCCGCCAGCTGGTGGGCAATGGCAAGGCCGAGGCCCGTTCCGCCCGTGTCGCGGTTGCGGGATGCCTCGATCCGAAAGAACGGCTTCAGGACCGCGTCCAGCTGATCCTCGGGAATGCCGGGGCCACGGTCGAGGACCCGGATGACGACGGTCTGGTCGCTGGGACGCACCACCTCGATCTCCGCGCCGCCGCCGAACTTGAGGGCATTGTCGATGAGATTGGTGAGGATCCGCCGCAGCGCGTGCGGCCGGGTCAGGACCGCGCCGTTCGTCATTTCCGTGACCGCCACGGACTTGCCGGTGTCCTGGTAGTCATAGGCGAGGCTTTCGACGAACGACGCCAGGTCGATGCGCGAGGCCTTCTCGGCGTCGCCGTGGACGCTGCGGGCGTAGGCGACCCCCTCCTTGACGAGGCGTTCGATCTCGCCGAGATCCCGGATCAGCTTGTCGCGTTCCACGACCTCCGCCGTCTCCGCGCGCAGCCGCATGCGCGTGATCGGCGTCTGCAGGTCGTGGGAGATCGAGGCGAGGATCTGCACCCGCTCCTCCAGATACTGGGCGATGCGGTCGCGCATGGCGTTGAAGGCGGTGGCCGCGTAGGCGACCTCGCGTGGGCCGGCCTCACTGAGACGCGGCGTGTTCCGGTTCGGGTCGAGGGTGTCGGCGGCCCGGGCCAGGTTGACGAGCGGTCGAATGGCCAGCCGCACCGCCAGCCAGCAGCAGACGACCAGCAGGGCGAGCTGGGCGACCAGCACCCAGGGCAGCCAGTGTGCGAGCGGCATCACGCCCCTCGGGGTGATGTCGATCGTCAGCGGTGCACCGTCGCTCAAGGTCAGGTGAGCCTGGACGCGCAGGTTGCCGCCGGGGATGACCGCAACCTCGATCGGATATCGCGCACCGACCGCCGATCGGATCCTGGAGGCGATTTCCGCGCTTGCGGCGTCGAGATCGCGGCTGCCGGGAAGCCCCGGTCCCAGGACGAAGCTGTAGCTGCCGCGATCGAGACGGTCGAGCCAGCCGGCGCGCTCGGCCTCAGGCAGCCGGTCGAGAATGGCGATCGCGGTCGCGACATTGGTCTCCAGCGTGTTAAACATCATCGACCGGGTCGCGCTGTAGCGCTCCCAGAACAAGAGCGCGAATGAAAGGGCGTGCGCAACCACCAGCCCGGCCAGAAGAATGACGAACAGCCGCGCCCCGAGCGTGCCTGGCCAGAGGCGCAATCCGCGCAGGCCGCCGCCGGCGGCCATCAGCGCGCCTCCACGATCTCGATCGGCATGGCGAAGACGTAGCCCTCGCTGCGGACCGTCTTGATATAGTTCGGCTCGCGCGCGTCGTCGCCGAGCCGCTGGCGGACGCGGCTGACCAGCAGGTCGATCGACCGGTCGAACAGGTCGGCATCGCGTCCCTGGGTCAGGTTGAGCAACTGGTCGCGGTTGAGAACGCGTTGGGGATGATCGACGAAGACACGCAGGAGGCGGTATTCGGCGCCGCTGAGCGCGATCACCGTGCCGTCGGCATCGACGAGATGCCGTGCGGTGGTGTCAAGGCGCCACTTGCCAAAGCGCAGGATCTGGCCGGCCTCCGATATCTGCAGGTTCGGCGGCAGCATGCGCGTGCGCCGCAGCACGGCTTTGATGCGGGCCAACAGTTCACGCGCCGAGAACGGCTTGGCGACATAGTCGTCGGCGCCCATTTCCAGCCCGAGGATGCGGTCCATCTCGTCCGAGCGGGCCGTCAGCATGACGATGGGCGTCGCCTTGTGCCGGCCGGCGCGCAGTTCGCGGCTGAGGACAAGGCCATCGTCGCCCGGCATCATCAGGTCGAGGATGACGAGATCGACGACGTTCGCCTCAAGGAATGCGCGCATCTGCCGTCCGTCGGCAACGGCCGTCACGCGCAGGCCGTTCTTGGACAGGTAGCCCGACACGAGCTCGCGTATTTCGCGATCGTCATCGACAATCAGGATGTGGTCGATGTGCTCCATGGTTTTCCCTCATGTGGCCGTCCCACAAATGGCTGGCGTGTGTCGCGCCTGTGTCCGGATGCCTTGCCGCTTGCATCCCGCTGTAACAGACAGCAAGCCGGATACATCCTGATACAAAGGTTCCAGGGCGCTGGGCAATATTGTAGACCCAGCCGGCCCAAAACTGCGCTGCCGAATGAGGGTTGGCGCTTCTGCGGACCTGGGGCCGAGCCAAAAAAGGCCCGCTCGGTTGCGAGCGGGCCCACGAGGGTGTCGTCCGATGCGGCCGATCAGGTGCGCGGCTTGAGGTTTTCCGGATCGTAGAGCGGCTTGTAGCCCACGGCCGCCACCTCCACCGGATAGGTTTCGGCGAAGTACTCGACATTCAGCTTGCGGCCGACCTGGCAGTATTCCTTCGGGAGGTAGGCAAGCGCGATGTTGCTGCCGAGCGTCGGGCCGAAGGCGACCGAGGTGGTGTAGGAGATGCGGCCAAGCTCGTCGACCAGCGACTTGCCGGTCTCCGGATCCTGCACCGGCATCGAGCCGACGGGGTAGCGCTTCACGCCCGTGGCGTCGGTGTTCTCGGTCATTACCAGCGTGCAGAGCATCGCCGGCTGCTGGGCACGTGCCTTGTATTCCAGATGCTTGGCCTTGCCGCGGAAGTCGGCGTCCTTGACCTTGGGACGGGCAAGGTCGGACTCGATCAGGTTGTACTGGGTCAGGAGGTCCGCGTTCTGCAGGCGCAGGCTCTTTTCCATGCGCCGCGAGTTGGCATAGGTCTCAACGCCGAAGGCCATCACGCCGGTGGCGCGCAGCGCATCCCAGACGGCCAGCCCGTCCTCGTACTTCATGTGCAGTTCCCAGCCCTGCTCGCCGACATAGGAGATGCGGAAGGCGGTGACCGGCTTGCCGGCGATCTCGATCGGCTTGATTGCGGCGAAGGGGAAGTTTTCCGGGTCGAGGCCGGCCGGGTCGGCGACCGCCTTCTTCAAGGTCGCGCGGGCGTTCGGGCCCCAGATGCCGATGGTGACGTATTTCTCCGACACGTCGGTGATGGTGACGTCGAGGCCGCGATCCTCGGCGACACGCTTCATGTAGTGAAAGTCGCGCGGGCCGGCGTCGGCGCCGTTGACCAGGCGGCAGCGGTCGGCCATGCGGAAGACGGTGAAGTCGGCGCGCACCATGCCCTCGTCGTCGAGGAAGTGGGTGTAGACGCCCTTGCCGACATTGGCGTCACCGCCGATTTTGGCGGCGCAGAGCCATTCGAGCAGCTCGACATGATCGGGCCCCTCGATGTCCACCATGTGGAAGTGCGAAAGGTTGACGATGCCGCAGTCCTCGCTCATCGCCAGGTGCTCGGCATTGGAGACGCGCCAGAAGTGGCGGTTGTCCCATTCGTTCTCGCGCACGGGGACGCGGTCGCCGTATTTTTCGAGAAGGTGTTCGTTGGCGGCGTAACCATGGGCGCGTTCCCAGCCGCCCAGTTCCATAAAGTAGCCGCCGAGCTCGACTTCGCGCTCGTAGAAAGGCGAGCGCTTGATGTTGCGGCCGCTGAGATAGGGCTCGCGCGGGTGCACGGCCGGGAAGTAGATCTTCTGCGCGGCTTCGAAGCAGCGGCCTTCGATGTGCTTTTCTTCGAGCTGGTGCGGGTAGAAGCGGGAATAGTCGATCGAGGCGTGGTCGATGGCGGTGCGGCCGTCGGTCATCCAGTCGGCGATCAGCTTGCCGTAGCCGGGACCGTCCTTGACCCAGATGGCGACGCAGTACCACAGGCCGCGCACCTTCTGGCTTTCGCCGCAGGACGGGCCGCCGGCGGCGGAAACCTGCAGCAGGCCGTTGAACGAGTGGCTCTCGTTGTAGCCGAGTTCGCCGAGGATGGGGGTCAGCTCGATGGCGCGTTCCAGCGGCTCGAGGATCTGTTCCATCTCAAGGTCGCGCTGCGAGGGCGAGAGGCGGGCCTGGTTCTTCTCCAGCAGTTCGCGCGGGTGGCACAGGCGCGGGTTGGCGGCCTCGTAGTAGCCCCATTCGATCTGGCCGCCCTCGGTGGTCTTCGGGTCGCCGGTGTCGCGCATATAGGCCGAATTGCCCTGGTCGCGCAGGAGCGGGTAGCCGATCTCCTTGCCGGTGCCCTCGAACTCGTTGTAGGGGCCGAAGAAGGTGAGCGGATGGTCGACCGGCATCACCGGCAGGTCCTCGCCGACCATTTCGGCGATCAGGCGGCCCCAGAGGCCGGCGCAGACGATTACGTGGTCGGCCATGATCGTGCCGCGGTGGGTGACAACGCCCTTGATGCGGCCGTTTTCGACGATCAGCGACTGCGCGGGCGTGTTGCCGAACATCTGCAGCTTGCCGCTCTTCTCCGCCGCGTCGACGAGCTTGCCGGCGACGGTCTGCGACCGCGGCACGACGAGACCGGCGTCGGGGTCGAACATGCCGCCCATCACCTGGTCCTGTTCGATCAGCGGGAACAGTTCCTTGATCTCGGCGGGCGAGACGTAGCGGGCGCGGGTGCCGAAGGCCTTGGCCGAGGTCAGCTTGCGCTTGATCTCCTCCATCCAGGTGTCGTCGCCGGTGCGCGCGACTTCCAGGCCGCCGATGCGGGCGTAATGCCCCATTTTGTCGAAGAAATCGATCGAATACTGGGTGGTCCAGACCGAAAGATAGTCGTGGCTGGTGGTGTAGCAGAAATCGGAGGCATGTGCGGTCGAGCCGATATCGGTCGGGATGCCCGACTTGTCGATGCCGACGATATCGTCCCAGCCCCGCTCGATCAGGTGATGGGCGACCGAGGCGCCGACGATGCCACCCAGCCCGACAATTACAACCTTCGCCTTGTTCGGAAACTCTGCCATTGATAGCGACCCTAGTTGGTATTTGCGCCGGATATTAAGACCTGGCGCGGCGCGACTACAGCCTGTCTACGACATTATCATCCTGCTGCACGACCAGCGTGCTGTTGCTGCATGTTGATCGGAGCCGATGCCGGTGACCGGTTTTATGTATATGAAATAACTATTCTAATTGGCGCCGCGGTCCGGTCGGATCCGGCCTGCAAATGGCGGATGACGGCTGCATGCGCCGCCTGTTCCAGGCGCGTCAGCAGGCGAGCGCAGGTCTTGCGTCATGGCGGCCCGGATCGCGTCGTCAGAGGATCAGAATCGCGCGGAAATCGTTGACGTTGGTGCCGGTCGGGCCGGTCGTGAACAGGTCGCCAATGGCCGCGAAGGCGGTGTAGGCGTCGTGGCCGAGCAGGCGGGCACGGGGATCCTGGCCGGCGGCGCGCATGCGGGCGAGCGAGCCGCCATCGGCGAAGGCGCCGGCATTGTGCTCGGAACCGTCGCGGCCGTCGGTGTCGGCAGCCAGCGCGTGAATGCCGGACAGCCCGTCGATGGCTGCGGCGAAGGACAGCAGGAACTCGCTGTTGCGTCCGCCCTTGCCGTGTCCCTCATGGCCGATGGTCACCGTCGTTTCCCCGCCGGAGAGAATGAGCACCGGCGCGGCGAAGGGACGGCCGCGGGCGCGCACCTCGCGGGCGATGGCGGCGTGCATCAGGCCGATGTCGCGGGCCTCGCCCTCGATCGAATCCGACAGGATAACGGTTTCGATCCCGGCTGCGCGTGCCTTGGCGGCCGCTGCTTCCAGCGACACGCAGGCCGATGCGATCACGTGATGCTCGTGGCTGGCGAAGGCCGGGTCGTCCGGACCGGGCGCTTCGGCGGCGGCCGAGGCGATGTGGTCCATCACCGGCCCGGGCAGGGTCATGCGGTACTGGCGAACGATGTCCAGCGCCTCCTGCGGCGTCGAACCATCGGGCACGGTCGGTCCGGAGGCGACGTGCGCCGGGTTGTCGCCGGGAATGTCGGAGACGATCAAGCTCACGACCCGCGCCGGCGCGGCCGCATGCGCCAGCCGTCCGCCCTTGATCCCCGAGACGTGCTTGCGCACCACGTTCATGGCCGAGATCGGCGCGCCGGAGGCAAGCAGCGCCCGGTTGACGGCGATCTCGTCGTCGAGGGTCAATGAGCCGGCGGGGGCCGGTAGCAACGAGGAACCGCCGCCGGAGACGAGGGCGATGACGAGGTCGTCCGCGGTCAGGCCCTTTACGGCATCGAGCAGCCGCTGCGCCGCCGCCAGCCCGGCCCTGTCGGGCACCGGGTGCGCCGCCTGCAACACCTCGATCGAGCCGCAGGCGGCCACGGGACCGTGCTGGGCGACGACGACGCCCTCGAGCGGTCCCTGCCAAAGGCGCTCCAGCGCCGCCGCCATCTGGCTCGCCGCCTTGCCGGCGCCGACCACGATCGTGCGCCCTTTCGGCGCCGCCGGCAGGTGCGCGCGGATGGCGGCGAGCGGATCGGCGGCGCTGACCGCTTGGCTGAACAGCGAGGCGAGGAGGGTGCGAGGATCGTCAGTCATGCCGGATCAGTCCACCGATTCGAGATCGTAGACAAGCACGCCGCTCGTGCCGTCGAGCGCGGCGGCGACAATCTTGGCGCCGGTCGCCCTGTGAGCCTCGTCGGCGAGATAGGCGTCGCGGGCGAAACCGTCGTCGAAGTCGACGATGAAGCCGTCCGAGAAGCCCTTGTCCATGCCGATCTCCGGGCTGACATTGGTGCCGACATGCACCGCCAGCAGGCCGGGAATGCGCCCCTTCAACGCCGCGATCTCATCGAAGATCTCGGCCTTGGCGGCGGCGGAGATGGTCGGCTTGAAGCGGATGAACACACAGTGGCGGATCATGCTCGTCTCCTATCGGATGCCGGCGCGGGCGCGCGGCCTTGCATCGTTGCGCTCGTGGGCGAACACCTGCGGCGGCAGCGGCGGCAGTTCGCGGATGATGTCCGCGCCCTTTTCGCCGACCATGATCGTCGGGGCGTTGGTGTTGCAAGAGGGCACGCGCGGCATGACCGAGGAGTCGCACACACGCAGCCCGTCAAGGCCGCGCACCTTCAGGTCCGGCCCGACCACGGCGTCCGGGCCGGTGCCCATCCGGCAGGTGCCGACCGGGTGGTGGTCGGTCTTGGCGTTGGCGCAACCGTATTCGAACAGGTCCGCCTCGCTCTGGCATTTCGGCCCCGGCAGCCGCTCGGCCATGACATAGGGCTTCAGCGCTGCCTGGCTCATGATCTCGCGCGCGATCTTCAGCCCCTCGATCGACATCTTGCGGTCGTGCGGATCCTCCCAGTAGTTCGGATCGATCAGCGGGGCTGCGGCGGGATCGGCGGCGGACAGCCGCACGGTGCCGCGCGAACGCGGGTGCAGATAGGCAGAGTTCAGCGTGACGCCGGCGTTCTTCAGCCGCTCCACGCCCGCCTCGATGCCGGAGCCGAGGCCGAGGTGGAACTGGATGTCGGGCGAGCGGGCGTCGGGGTCGGCATACCAGAACCCGCCCGTCTCGAAGAGCGAGGAGGCGACCGGGCCGGTTCGGAACAGCACGTATTGCAGGCCGGCCCAGAGCGTGCGGTGCAGCTTTGCCACGTTGTCGTAGGTGTGGTCGCCGGTGCATTCGCAAATGACGAACAGGTCGAGGTGGTCCTGCAGGTTGGAGCCGACGCCTGGCAGGTCGTGCCGAACCGCGACGCCGACCGAGGCGAGGTGGTCGGCCGGGCCGATGCCCGACTGCAACAGCAACTTCGGCGAGCCGATCGCGCCGGAGGACACCAGCACCTCGCGCTCGGCTCGGATGGTCTCCGTGCCGCGCGACGTCACGACCTCGACGCCGACGGCGCGGGTGCCCTCCAGAACGATGCGGGCGACGCGGGCCCCGGTGCGGATCGTCAGGTTGCGTCGGTCCTTCACCGGCGAGAGATAGGCAAGCGAGGCCGACGAGCGGCGGCGGTTGCGCTGGGTCAGCTGGTAGAAGCCGACCCCGGCCTGCTGGCTGCCGTTGAAGTCGTGGTTGTAGGGGATGCCGAGTTCCTGCCCGGCGCGGATATAGGCATCGCAGATCGGCAGGCCGGAGACCGGCATGGAAACGCCGAGCGGGCCGCCATAGGAATGGTAGTCGTCGGCAAAGCGCTGGTTGTCTTCCGCGCGCTTGAAATAGGGCAGCACCGAGCGGTAGTCCCAGCCCTCGCAGCCGTCCTCGCTGGCCCACAGGTCGTAGTCGACGGCGTTGCCGCGGGTGTAGAGCTGGGCGTTGATCGAGGAGCCGCCACCCATGACCTTCGCCTGGGTATAGCGCAGCACACGCCCGTTCATGTGCTTCTGCGGCACCGTCTCCCAGCCCCAGCTGGCGACGCCCTTCGTCATCTTGGCGAAGCCTGCCGGCATATGGAACAGCGGGTTCCAGTCGCCGCCGCCGGCCTCCAGCAGCAGCACGCGCACGCCGGGGTCCTCGGAGAGGCGGCTGGCGAGCACGCATCCGGCAGGCCCGGCACCGGTGATGATGTAGTCGTAGGTCATGCACGTGTCCTCAAGAATTTGTCATCAGCGGGATCGCCTAAAGCCGCCCGATCGACAGACCGCCGTCCAGGTCGATCACCGAGCCGGTGGCGAAGGCGAAACGGCCGGAGGCGAGCGCGGCGACGGCCGCGCCGATGTCGCCCGGCTCGCCCCAGCGCTTCATTGGCACGAGGCCGCCGGCGATCAGGGTGTCGTACTTGGCCGAGACTCCGGCGGTCATGTCGGAGCGGATGATGCCCGGGCGCACCTCGAAGACCGAAATGCCGGTCTCCGCCAGCCGCAGCGCCAACCCCCGGCTGAAGGCGGCAAGGCCAGCCTTGGTCATGCAATAGTCTAGCCGCTCGGGCGAGGCCAGGGCGGCCGAGACCGAGGTGATGTTGACGACCGTCCGCGGCACGGCGGCCGGAGCCGCGGTCATTGCCCGCAGCACGGCCTGCGTGAAGAACACGGTGCCGCGCAGATTGGTGGCGACGATCGCGTCGAAGTTTTCCGGCGTCAGCTCGAGGAAATCGCCGCGCACCCGCGAGGCGATGCCGGCATTGTTGACGAGGCAGTCGATGCGGCCGAAGGCGCCCATGACGGCGTCGACGGTCGCCGCGTGACCGTCCACGTCGGCGAGGTCGGCCTTCAGGTACAGGGCCTGCGCGCCAAGGCGGGCGAGCTCGTGGCGCATCGCATCGGTGCTGGCGTCGGTATCGCCGATGCCGGTCACGGCAAGGTCGAAGCCCTCGGCGGCCAGTGCGCTGGCGATGCCGAGACCGATGCCGCGGCGACCGCCGGTGACGATGGCGAGGGGACGGGACGGTGTCGTCATGCTGCAAGCTCCCGCGTGCGGATGTGGTCGGCCACGCGCAGCGCCTGCGCGGCGACCGTCAGTGCCGGGTTCACCGCGGCCGAGGTCGGCAGGAAGGCGGCGTCGACGACGAAGAGATTGGGGTGGTCGTGGGCGCGGCAGTGGATATCAAGCGGGGCGGTTGCCGGATCGGTGCCGATGCGCACGGTGCCGCACTGGTGCGAGGGCGTGCGCTTGTCGAAGGCGCGCGACAGCACGATCGGAAAGCCTGCTTGCTTCAGCACGGCCTTGAGCTTTGCCACCAGACCGAGGTGCGCCTGCCAATTGGTCCGGGTCCATTTCAGCACGATCCGGTCACCGTCGACCATGATGCGGCTTTCGGGATGCGGCAGGTCCTCGCTGACGGTGTAGAAGTCGATTGCGTGTTCGGAGACGCGCTGCAGCAGCCATTCGGGCACCATCGGCATACTGGCCTTGAGGATCTTGCCGGAGACGCGGCCGAGCAGCTGGACGTTGCCGAGCGGCGGCCCGCCATTGCCGTCGGAGAGGTAGAAATCGTTGAAACCGAAGGTCTTCTGGTAGGTCGAGGTGTTGCGATAGAACGGCGAAAGGGCGATCACCGCGCTGGAGTTATGGTTCATGAAGTTGCGGCCGACCTGGTCGGACGAATTGGCGAGCCCGCGCGGGTTGGCCTCGTTGGCCGAGCGCAGCAGAAGTGCGGCGGACTGCACCGCGCCGGCCGAGAGGATCACCAGCTTCGGCGCGAGGCTGTGCTCCTCGCCGTTTCGCGTGTAGCGGAGGGCGGTGATCGCCCGCCCGTCCGCGGCCGTCTCCAACCTCGTCACCCGGCTGCCGGTCTGGAGCGTGACGTTCGGATGCCGCAATGCCTCGGCAAGGGCGGCGCTCTCGGCGTCCATCTTGCCGTCGTCCGCGTTGGGATGGGCGTCCCACGGCGTCTTGCCCTTCTTCAGCCAGCGTTCGATGTCGACGCCGAGCGGCAGCGCGGATGGGTGCATCCCGGCGGCCTTGAGCCGCTGGCGCACGGCCGCGATTGCCGGCTCGTCGGGGACCGGCGGGAAGGGATAGGGGGCGGAGTGCACAGGTTCGGTCGGGTCCTCGCCGAGGCTGCCACGGACCTGGTAGAGCCGCTCCGCCGCCGTGTACCAGGGTTCCAGTTCCTCGTAGGGGAACGGCCAGGCCGGCGAGACGCCGTCGCGATGACGCATTTCCAGGAAGTCCTCGCGCCGGTAGCGCAAAAGCACCGCGCCGTAGAACTTCGAATTGCCGCCGACATTGTAGTAGTTGCCGGGGTTGAAGCCCGTGCCGCCGGCCTCGTACCAGGTCTCCTTCGGGCGGAAATGACCGCGCTGAAAGATCGCGCGCTGGTCGCGGTTCTCCGGCCGGTCCTCGATGTGGCCGCCGGCCTCGAGGATCAGGATGCTGGCGCCCGCCGGCGCAAGGCCGGCGGCGACCGTGGCGCCGCCGATGCCGGAGCCGATGACGACGATGTCGGGTTGCACGCTCATCAGGTCGCCTCAGGCAATGCGCCGCTCGCTTTCGGGATCGAAGAAGCAGGCCTTGTCGAGGTTGAAGGCAAGCCGCGTCTTCTGCCCGGCGGAGATGGGCGCGTCGGCGCGCAGGCGGGCGACGATCTCCTTGCCGCCGAGGTTGGTGACGGCGAAGGTATCCGCACCCGCCGGTTCCACGACCTCGATCAGGCAGTCACCTTCCGCCAGCGTTCTCGCATTGCGGTCGGCTCCGTCGAGGTCGGTCAACGCCTCCGGGCGGATGCCGAAGACGATCTCCTTGCCGTGGTAGCCGGCCAGGGCCCCGGGCGCGTTGGGGACGGCGAGCCGCAAGGGTTCGGCCTCGGTGCGGGCCAGCGAAACCGCCAGTGCACTGCCGTCGCGCTCGATCCGGCCGGACAGGAGGTTCATCGCCGGCGATCCCATGAAATCGGCGACGAAGATGTTGGCCGGGTTGTTGTAGATCTCGGCCGGCGTGCCGAACTGCTGCAGGATGCCGTCGCGCAGGACGGCGATCTTGGTGGCGAGCGTCATCGCCTCGATCTGGTCGTGGGTGACGTAGACGATGGTCGTGCCCATGCGCTGGTGCAGGCGCTTGATCTCGGTGCGCATGTCGACGCGCAGCTTGGCGTCGAGGTTGGACAAGGGCTCGTCGAACAGGAACAGCTTGGGGTCGCGTACCAGCGCTCGGCCCATCGCGACGCGCTGGCGCTGGCCGCCCGACAGCTGGCCGGGCTTGCGGTCGAGCAGATGGTCGATCTGCAGCATTTCCGCGACCTCGTTGATCGCCTTGTCGCGCTGCTCCTTCGGTACGCCGCGGATCTCCATGCCGAAGGCGATGTTCCCGGCCACCGTCATGTTGGGATAGAGCGCGTAGGACTGGAACACCATGGCGATGTCGCGCTTGGACGGGTGCAGTCCGGCGACCGAACGGCCGTCGATGGCGATGTCGCCGGCGGTGATCGGCTCCAGCCCGGCGATGGTGTTGAGCAGGGTGGACTTGCCGCAGCCGGACGGGCCGACGAGCACGAGGAAGCCGCCCTGCTCGATCTCCAGGTTGATATCCTTCAGGATCTCCAGCGCGCCATAGGATTTGCGAAGATTGCTGATCTTGAGAAATGCCATTGCAGTTATCCTTTCACGGCACCGGACATCAGGCCACGGACGAAGTAGCGGCCGGAGACGATGTAGACGATGAGGGTGGGCAGGGCGGCGAGGATCGCGCCCGCAAAGTGGACATTGTATTCCTTCACGCCGGTGGACGACGAGACGAGGTTGTTGAGCGCGACCGTCATCGGCGTGGAGTAGGGGCCGGAGAAGGAGGCGCCGAAGAGGAAGTCGTTCCAGATATTGGTGAACTGCCAGATCACCGAGACGACGATGATCGGTCCGGAGGAGGGCAGCAGGATGCGGCGGAAGATCTGGAAGAAGCCCGCGCCGTCGATCTGGGCCGCCCGCACCAGTTCGCTCGGGAACGCCTCGTAGTAGTTGCGGAAGTAGAGCGTCGTGAAGCCGATGCCGTAGATCACGTGGACGAGGATCAGCCCCCAGATGGTGCCGGCGATGCCGAAGATGCCAAGCATGCGCGCCATCGGGATCAGCACGATCTGGAACGGAATGAAGCAGGACAAGAGCAGCATGCCGAAGAAGATGTTGGAACCGCGGAACTGCCACTTGGTCAGCACGTAGCCGTTCAGCGCGCCGAGGATGGTGGAGATCGCCACCGCCGGCACGACCATCAGGATCGAATTGATGAAGAACGGCCGCAGGCCGGTCGGCTGCACGCCGATCTGTGCCGTCGACCAGGCCGAAAGCCAGGGCTCGATGGTCCAGGTCTGCGGCAGGTTCAGCATCCCGCCCTGGCGGATCTCGTCCAGCGGCTTCAGCGAGTTGACCACCATCACATAGAGCGGCAGCAGGTAGTAGATGGCGAAGATGATCAGCGCGGTATAGATCAGCGCGCGTGTCAGGCGGCCGTGGCTGATGACGTTTTCGGGGCTGGCTGCGCTCATCGGCCTTTGCCTCCACGGATTTCGGAATAGAGATAGGGGACGATGATCGAGAAGATCATCACCAGCATGATGATTGCCGACGAGGCGCCGATCCCCATCTGGTTGCGGGTGAAGGTGTAGGAATACATGAAGGTCGCCGGCAGCTCGGTCGCCTGTCCGGGGCCGCCGCCGGTCAGCGCGATGATCAGGTCGTAGGCCTTGATCGCCAGGTGCGCGAGCACGACGAAGGCGGACAGGAACACCGGCCGCATCAGCGGAATGATGATGCGGCGGTAGACGGTCGGGGTCGAGGCCCCGTCGATCTGGGCGGCCTTGATGATCTCGTTGTCGACGCCGCGCAGGCCGGCCAGGAACATCGCCATGACGAAGCCGGAGGACTGCCAGACAGCGGCGATGACGACGCAGTAGATCGCGAAGTGGCGGTCCTTGATCCAGTTGAAGGAGAAGCTCTCCCAACCCCACAGGTGCATGGTGTGCTCCAGGCCGATGCCGGGATCGAGGAACCACTTCCAGGCCGTCCCGGTGACGATGAAGGAGAGCGCCATCGGATAGAGGTAGATCGGGCGCAGCAGGCCCTCGATGCGGATGCGCTGATCCAGCAGAATCGCCAGCCCCAGCCCGATCACGGTGCAAATGACGATGTAGAGCGAGGCGAAGATTGCGAGGTTGCTGATCGCCCGCCACCAGTGTGGCAGCGTCCAGAGGCGAACGTAGTTCTGCAGTCCGACGAAGTCGTAGGAAGGCAGCATACGGCTGCCCGTCAGCGACAGTAGGCCCGTGTAGGCAATGAAGCCGTAGACGAACACCAGGACTATGAGAAAGCTGGGGGCGAGCACGAGCTTCGGCAAAAGCTCCTGCAGCCGGCTGCGGCTATCCATGATCGTTACCACCGTATTTGTGCGGTTCTGGTTCAGAGGGCGTCTTGCCCGTCACCCTGGTCCTCTCCCCGCAAGGCGCGGGGAGAGGAAAGCTGGGCGATGCGGCACCTGGTTCCTCCCAAGCGGGACGATGGTGCCGTCGGTCGGCAGAGAGGAGGCGGCCGCCCCTGCCTTGCTTACTTTGCGCCTTCGACCGCCGTGACCAGTTCCTCGACGGCTTCCTCCGAGGAGATCTCGCCGTTGAACTGACGGGTCACGACGTCGTAGATCGCGTTCTTGACGGCAGCCGGGTTGGCATGGCCGTGCGCCATGGAGCCGTAGAGCGAGCCGTTGGAGTTGGCCTCGGCCAGGTCCTTGATGCCCTTCTTGCCGCAGTCGTCGAAGTCCGTGTCCGGAACGTCGGTGCGGGCCGGGACCGACCCCTTGACCACGTTGAAGGCCGACTGGAAGGTCGGGCTCTCGATGGCCGAGGCCATGGCGAGCTGCGCCGGCACCTTGTCGTCGGAGACCTTGAACATGGCGAACTGGTCGGAGTTGAAGGTGACTGCGCCCTGGGTGCCGGGGAAGCGCATGCAGACGAAGTCGGTGCCCGGCTTCTTGCCGGCCTTCAGGAATTCGCCCTTGGCCCAGTCGCCCATGAACTGCAGTCCGGCCTTGTCCTCGATGACCATGGCGGAAGCCAGGTTCCAGTCGCGGCCGGAGAAGTTGTCGTCCACGTAGGAGCGCAGCTTCGTCATGCGGTCGAAGGCTTCCTTCATCTGGTCGCTGCCGAGCGTCTCGGCATCAAGGTCGACGAAGGCCTTCTTGTAGAAGTCGGTGCCGAGCGAGAGCACGACAGCGTCGAAGATCGTCGCATCCTGCCAGGCCTGGCCGCCATGGGCGACCGGGGTGATGCCCTGCTCCTTGAAGTTGTCGAGCAACGCGATCAACTCGTCCCAGTTCTGCGGCTCCTTGCCGCCGGCCTTGTCGAGCGCGGCCTTGTTGATCCACACCCAGTTGGTGGAGTGGACGTTCACGGGCGCTGCGATCCAGTGACCGTCATACTTGGAGAACTGCTGCAGGGCGCCGGGAACGACCTCGTCCCAGCCTTCCTTGGCGGCGATCTCGTCAAGGTTGCCGAGCGCGCCTTCCTTGGCCCAGTCGAGGATGTCGAAGCCGAGCATCTGCACGGCCGTCGGCGCGTTGCCGGCGGTGACGCGGGCACGCAGCACGGTCATGGCCTCGGTGCCGCCGCCGCCTGCGACCGGCATGTCGGTCCAGCTGATGCCCTTGGACTCGAGGTCCTTCTTGAGCACGTCGAGCGCTGCCGCCTCGCCGCCGGACGTCCACCAGTGCAGTACTTCCACGTTCTCCTCAGCGCGTGCGGAGACGCCGCCGCCGAGGGTCATCATCACCGCGGCAATCGCGGTCGTCGTCATGAACTTGCGCATCGAATTCCTCCCGTTTGCAAGTTGTCCTGGCGGGTACTCCTCCCGCCGTACCAGGCCGCCGCCGGAATTCCGGCGATGACGTTGGGCTACGGCCACAGCCGTCGGCTCAATTTAAAACGTTATAAGTTCCTGTAAGTCAAGCGTACCTCCGCCCTTGACGGCCAAGCCGCGAAACGCCGCAAATTTCAGCGGGTAGGGACGTTTCCGGGCGATCAAAGCGCCGTTGTGCAGTGCGCGATGCGCATTTAAAACGTTTGCAGTGCAGGATTGCCTCGGACCCGGCCAGTTTGTAAGGTGCCGCCGAAATTGCCACCCCGAACCGAAGAAGAGCGCCGTGCCACGCCGCGAGAAGCTGTCCGATCCCGTGTTGCCTAAGACCGGCGCGCATACCGGCAAGCCGACGCTGAAGACCATCGCCGACATCACCGGTCTTGCCGTGACCACCGTCTCGCGGGCGCTCGGCAACGCGCCGCAGATTTCGGCCGCGACCCGCAAGCTCGTGCACGCGGTGGCAAGCGAGATCGGCTATCTGCCGGATCGCGCCGCCCAGCGGCTGAAAACCGGCCGCACCAACGTCATCTCCGTGCTGCTCGATCCGCACGAGGAAATCCTTGGCTACGGCACGTCGCTGATGCACGGCCTGGCGCGCGCGCTGCAGGCGACGCCCTACCATCTCATCGTCACGCCGAACTTCATCGGCGGCAGCAACGTCGACGCGGTCAATTACATCATCCGCAACGGCATGGCGGACGGCCTGATCTTCTCGCGCACCGAGCCGTTCGATCCGCGTGTGCGGCTGCTGCTGGAAAACGGCTTTCCCTTCGTCACGCACGGACGAACCGAATTCACCACGCCGCATCCCTATGTCGATTTCGACAACTACACCTTCGCCTACGAGGCGGTGCGGCGGCTGATTGCGAAGGGCCGCCGTACCGTGGCGGTCATTCCTCCGCCGAAGCGGCTGACGTTCTCGCAGCACATGCTGCACGGGTTCATGACCGCGGTTCGCGAGGCAGGCATTGCCTTCGAGGTCTTCGAAGCCATCGATCTCGACAGTCCGCCCGACCAGATCCGCGATCACATGCGCCGGCGCATGGCGCAGGCCGACGCACCGGACGGGATCGTCTGTCCCGGCGAGGTCTCGGCGCTGGCGTCGATCACCGGCATGAGCGACCGCGGCCTCAGCCTCGGTGTCGAGTATGACATCGTCGCCAAGCAGACCTCGCGGTTGCTGACCCAGATCCAGCCAAAGGTCGAGACGATCTACGAGGACCTTACCGCAACGGGCGAGGCGATGGGCGCGATCCTGCTGCGGCGCATTGCCGGCGAAGACCCGGCGGGCCTGCACGTGCTGCAGGCCCCACAACTGGGCTTTCCGACCCCTTGAAGGGGCGCAGCCGCCGCCAGCAATAGTTGTCGGAAGGGGGGCGGTCATTGGGGCATCCACCAGTTGGTGCGGGCGCCGATGTGCATGTTGAGCGTTTTCGTTTCGGTGTAGTCCTCCACGGCATGACGACCGAGTTCGCGACCGAGGCCTGACTGCTTGTAGCCGCCGAACGGCAGTTCGGCCGCGCCGTCCATGAAGGTGTTCATCCAGACCGTGCCGGCTCGCACCCGCCGTCCAACCATCAGGCAGGTGTCGAAATCGCGACTCCAGACACCGGCGGACAGGCCGTAATCGATGGAATTGGCGATGCGGATGGCCTCTTCGGTGGTATCGAAGGTCAGGACCGACAGCACCGGGCCGAACACCTCTTCGCGCGCCACCGCCATGTCCGGCGTGACCTGCGCCAACACGGTCGGCGCCATGTACTGGCCGATGCCGAAATCCAGCGAATCCCCGCCGTGGGCGAGGGTTGCCCCGCTACCGGCTGCCCCGAGCACGTAGCCGGCGATCTTCTGCAGGTGCTCCGGTGTGATGATCGCACCCACCTGCGTGGTCGGGTCGAGCGGGTCGCCGACCTTGACCGACTTCGAAAGCTCTGCGACGCGCGCCGTCACCTCGTCGGCGATGTCGCGGTGCAGGATCAGCCGCGAGCCGGCATTGCAGCACTCGCCGGCGTTGAAATAGGCACCGAACACGGCGGCGTCGATGAACTCGTCGAGGTTGGCGTCCGGGAAGACGATCTGCGGGTTCTTGCCGCCGAGCTCGAGCGACACCTTCTTCAGCGTCTGCGCCGCGTTGCCCATGGTCAGCCGGCCGACGCCGGTCGAGCCGGTGAAGGATACCATGTCGACGTCCGGATGCGTCGTCAGCGGCGCGCCGACGTCCGGGCCGGTGCCGGTGAGGATGTTGACCACACCGATCGGCACGCCGGCCTCAAGCAGGATTTCGCCGAGCACCATCGTCGAGCCGGAGGTAAGCTCCGACGGCTTGACCACGGCGGTGCAGCCGGCGGCCAGCGCGAACGGCAGCTTCTGACCGACGATCAGGAAGGGAAAGTTCCACGGCGTGATGATCGAGACGACGCCGACCGCCTCGCGCAGGACGACGCCGAGCGTGCCGTCGCCCAAGGTGTTGTAGCTCTCCCCGTGCAGGTCGCGGGCAAGCGCGGCGGCATAGCGCCAGATGTCGACGGCACCGGCAATCTCGCCGCGCACCTGGCTGATCGGCTTCCCGGCCTCGAGCGCATCGAGATGGGCCAGCTCGTCGGTGCGGGCGGCGATCAGGTCGGCAGCCTTCAAAAGAATGTTGGAGCGCTCGGCACCGGTCATGCGCGGCCAGCGGCCGTAGTCGAAAGCGTGGCGGGCGGCGGCAATGGCGCGTTCGGCGTCGGTCGCTGTTCCAGCCTGATAGCGGCTCACCACGATCCCGTGGCCCGGAGCGGTGCGTTCCAGTGTGTTGCCGCGGTCCGCCTCGACCCATGCGCCGTCGATCAGCATGCGGAACTCGCGCACCTTGTAGTCCGTCAGCGCCTTCGGCTCTACTGTAACTGTCATTACCATTCTCCCTTGAACTCGGCGGGGCGCTTTCCCGTAAAGGCGGCGACGCCTTCCTTCAGGTCCCCGGTCTTGGCGACGAGGATCGAGCCGAGAGCCTCGACCGCGCTGCCATTGTCCTCGCCGTTGGCGACGGCGATCATCAGTTTCGAGACTTCGGTCGCGGCGGGGCCACGGGCCGCGATCCGGGCCGCATAGTCGTTCGCCGCCTGCATCGCAGTTCCGGTCGCGACGACCTGGTCGACGATGCCTAGCGCCTGCGCCTCCGCCGCCGACAGCACTTCGCCGCCGAGAAGCATCCGCCGCACCGCCTGCGCGCCAAAGCGCTTCACCAGCCGCTGCGTGCCCGACCAGCCGGGGACCATGCCAAGGCCCGCTTCCGGCAGGCCGATCATAACCTGCATTTCGGCAATGCGAATGTCGGCGGCGGCGGCAAGCTCCAGTCCGCCGCCCAGCGCGTGGCCGTTGACGGCGGCGATCAGCGGCATGCGCAGGTTCGCCAGTCGCTCGAACACGCGGTGGCCGAAGCGCACCCAGGCATGGCCGAACTCGTTCGGCTCCATGCCGGCCCAGGCCTTGATGTCGCCGCCGGCGGAGAAGGCCTTTCCCGCCCCGGTCAGGATGGCGACGCGGATGGCGGCGTTCGCCTCGATCGCGTCGCAGGCGGCGGCAAGCTCCCTCAGCATGCCGATGTCGAAGGCATTCAGCTTGTCCGGCCGCGCGACGGTCAGCGTCGCGATCGCGCCGTCGACGGCGACCTTGATGCGCGACTCAGCCATGAACGTTCTCCCCGAGCCTGCGCTCCGGCTTGCGTGACAGGGTCAGCCCGAGCGGCGCATCGGCAAAGAGCGCACGGTCCATCACCTTGAGGTTTTCCGATACGATCAGCGGGAACTCCGATTGGTCGAGAATGTGGCTCTGCAGGTCGACGCCGGGCGCGATCTCGGTCAGCACGATGCCGCCAGGCGTCAGCTTCATCACGCAGCGCTCGGTGACATAGGTGATGTCCTGCCCCTGTTCGACGGCGCGGCGGCCCGAGAAGGTGACATGCTCGACCTCGTTGACCAGCTTCTTCAGCTTGCCTTCCTTCTCGATCGCCAGCCGTCCGTCTTCGATGGCGAGCCTGGCGCCGGCATTGAACATGCCGGAGAAGACGATCTTTCTGGCCCGAGCGGTGATGTCGACGAAACCGCCGGCTCCGGCCGTTACATGGGGGCGGAAGGAGAGCTTGGAGACATTGACGGAGCCGTCGCGGCCGATCTCGAGGAACGACAGCAGCGACGCGTCGAAGCCAGCGCCCTGGAAATAGGTGAACTGATAGGGGGAGGGCATGTAGGCATCGGCATTCGAAGCGCAGCCGAAGGCGAAGTCGAGCAGTGGCACGCCGCCGACGGCACCCTGCTCGATCACCCAGGTGACATCGCCATGGAGACCTTCCTCCAGCAGGATGCGCGGGACGTTGGCCGAGATGCCGAAGCCGAGATTGATGCAGCTGCCGGCCTCTAGCTCCTGCGCGACGCGGCGGGCGATCACCTTCTGGATGTTGAACTCGGGTACCCGGAAGGTATCGAGCGGGCGGATCAGTTCGCCGGAAATCGCCGGATCGTAGAGCGTCTGGGTCGTCTGCTTCTGGTCGGGGTCGACGACGACGTAGTCGACCAGCATGCCCGGCACGCGCACGTCGTGCGGGCGCAGCGTGCCGTCCTTGGTGATGCGCTTGACCTGGGCAATGACGATGCCGCCGTTGTTGCGGGCGGCGAGCGCCTGATCGAGCCCGCCGAGATAGGCGCCCTCGTGCTCGTAGCTGAGATTGCCGCGCTCGTCGGCGGTGGTGGCGCGGATGATCGCCACCTGCGGGATGATTGCCGGGAAATACAGCCACTCTTCACCCTCGAAGGCGACCTTCTTGACCACCGGCTCGGCGGCCGCCTTGTCGTTCATCGCACAGCCCTGCCGGGAGGGATCGACGAAAGTGTCGAGGCCGACCTTGGTCAGCACGCCGGGGCGCTTGGCGGCCGCTTCACGGTGGATATCGAACAGGATGCCGGAGGGCACGTTGTAGGCCGGGATCTCGTTGCCGGTCACCATCTGCCAGATCTGCGGCGGCTCGGCCGAGGACGGCCCCGATGGGTAGGAGCCGCCGATAATCCTCGCCAGCAGCCCCTTCTTGGCGATGTGGTCCACGCCCTTGATGCCGCTCATGTCGCCGGCGGCGATCGGATGCAGGGTGGTGATGTTCCGCGGGTGACCGGTTGCATCGAAGCGCTCGCCGATCGCCTTCAGCATCAGGTCCGGGCAACCGAGCCCGGACGATGACGACACGGTGACGATGGCTCCGTCGGGGATCAGGCTGGCCGCTTCGGAAGGAGAAATATGCTTGCTCATCGGATGCACTCAAAGTCCGGTTTCGATCTTGACGGCGCGCCCGCTCCTGGCCGCTTCGACGACGGCAAGGCCGGTCGCCAGCGACCAGACCCCGTCCTTGCCGGTGGCGGAGGGCATCCCCTTGCCGGCAACCGCCGCGTGGAAAGCCGCAAGGGCCGTCTCATAGAGATTGCGCTGGTCGAGCGGCAGTTGCTGTTCGCCCTCGGCATTGCGCAGCGTCACCGTGCCGACCGCGCGCTGGGTCATCACGTTGCGGCCGATCAGCGAGCCCTCGGTGCCGTGCACCTCCAGCCCGGTTTCGGCAAATTTGGTTGTAAAGCCGTCATGGAACTGGGCGATCACGCCGTTCTTGAACCGCAGCACGCCCATCACCGCGTCTTCCAGCCCGGCCTTGCTCATGCCGCCGGCCTGCGAGAAGGCAATGGCTTCGACCGGATCGTCGCCGAGCACGAAGCGCAACGTGTCGGTGTCGTGCACGGTGATGTCGAGGATGACGCCGCCCCCGGCCTCCGGCCTGTCGAGGCGCCAGCCCTGCAGGTGCGGCGGCAGGTAGACCGCGTGGAAGACGCGGGCCGACAGCGGCGTGCCGATCCGGCCGGCGGCAATCGCATCACGCATCGCACGATGGGTGGCGGCGTTGCGCAGATGATGGTTGGTCGCCAGCACGATGCCGGCCTCATTCGCCGCCTTCACCATGGCGCGCGCATCGTCCAGCGACACCGCCAGCGGCTTTTCGCACAGGATGTGCTTGCCGGCGCGGGCGGCGGCGAGCGCCTGGTCGCGGTGCAGTTCGTTGGTGGTGGAGATGTAGACGGCATCGACCTCGGAATCGCCGACCAGTTGATCGAGCGTCACGACCGACTTCGCGATGCCGTGCTCGGCCGCGTATTTCCGGCCGCGCTCGACGCTGCTGCTCATGACGGAAACGATGTCGCCGCCCGTTGCGCGGATCGCGTCGATCACCCACTCATGCGCGATCGTGCTCGCGCCGATCAATCCCCACCGTGTCATGCGAGTACCCTCCGTCCCATGTCCTTCAGCGCCGCCCCGCAGCTCTGGCGTACCACCAGCCGCACCGAGGAAACGATCGTCTCCGGTTCGACCCGACCCGAATTGATCTGCTTCAGCAGCATCTGCGCGGCCCGGCGGCCCATGCCCTGCGGATCGACCGACACCGTCGTCAGCGCCGGCACGGCCGATTCCGCCTCGATCACGTCGTCGAAGCCGACGACGCCGAAGTCGCGGCCCGGCTCGCGCCCGCGGGCGCGCAGGCCGTCGCAGACGCCGAAGGCGACGGCGTCGTTGAAGCACAACGCGGCCGTCGGGCCGTCGGCGATCAGCATGGCGCGCTCGATCGCGGCGACGCCGCCGGCGCGCGACGGCGCGGAGGTGACGACAAGCGCGGCGTCGGGCGCGATCCCGGCGGTCGCAAGGGTCTCGCGATAGCCCTGCATGCGCTCGCTCGACACGGCCGTGTCGGAGAAGCCGCCGAGGAAGGCGATGCGGCGGTGGCCCAGCGCGATCAGGTGTTCGGTCGCGGCGCGGGCGCCGGCATGGTTGTCCGAGGTGAGCGAGGAGATCTTGGCGCCGGCGACGTTGCGCACGACGCCGACAACCGGCACTCTGGCCGCGGTCAGCGGCTTGAGATCGGCGGCCTCCGTGCCGCGCGCCGGAGAGATGATCAGGCCGGAGATGCCGTGCTCGCGCATCGAGGCGATCACCTCGCGCTGACGGTCGACGCTCTCGGCGGTGTTGGCGAGAAACTGCACGTAGCCGGCGGACTGCATGACCATGTCCATGCCGACGGCGAGTTCGGCGAAGAAGGAGTTGGTGAGGTCGTTGACGACTATCCCGACGATCTTTGACGAGGCCGTCTGGCGCAGGTTGGCGGCGCCGCGATTGTAGACGTAGCCGAGCTCGCGGATGGCGGCGTTGACCTTGGCGCGGGTCTGCTCGTTGACCAGCGGGCTTGCCTGCAGCACGAGCGAGACGGTCGATTTCGACACGCCGGCGGCGCGCGCAATGTCGACAACGGTCACCCGGCTCCTGTTCACGAAGTCTCCCTCCCCTGCGAGGCTTGCTGCTCGCGCTTGATGGTCAAGCATTTATTGGATCGTTCCAAATTTGTCAAGCCGGAAATATGAAGGCTCTCGTTGGAACGGTCTCGCCTGACGTTCGGGGGTTCGGTTTGGCGGCTGTGGCGACCTGTGGTTGGCTATCGACTGAGGGCTCGTGCGTCAGATCTAAAAATCACTTATATCTCATATAGATATTCCGCCAATTAGGAGCCGGTTGGGGAGGGGTTCGCAGTTGATGCGGCAACTGGAAACTGGCGCCGACGGCGCCGGTGGAAGGATCGGTGCCCGACATCGGCGCTGTCCGAGGATGTCGGGCCGACTTAACGCTTGCAATTTGGAACGGTCTAAATTATGTCGATGCAAAAGCGTTGAGGAGGTTTCCATGGCGACAGTCACACTGCCGACGGCGGACGGTGCAAGCGCACCGTATCGGCTCGCAGGAACGCCGACCGTCCGGCCGGCCGGCCCGCCGGCGTTTAGCCGCATTGCCTATGCTGCCGCGCATGTCGTCTCCGACCCGTGGAGGGAGGTGCGTCCGTGGGAGAATCCGGCGATCGACTGGGAGGCGACAATGGCGTTCCGCCACCACCTCTGGTCGCTCGGCTTCCGCATCGCCGAGGCGATGGACACCGCCCAGCGCGGCATGGGACTGAACTGGGCCGGCGCGCAGGAACTGATCCGCCGTTCGCTTGCCGAAGCGCGGACGGTGCCGGGCGCCGATCTCGCCTGCGGCGCCGGCACCGACCATCTGGCGCCGGCCGACGCGCGCACACTCGAGGACGTGATCGCGGCCTATGAGGAGCAGATCGGCTTCGTGGAGAAGCATGGCGGGCGGTCGATCATGATGGCGAGCCGGGCGCTCGCGCGGGTCGCGACCTCGCCCGACGACTACCGCACGGTCTATGGGCGCATTCTTGGCCAGGCGAAGGACAAGGTGGTGCTGCACTGGCTCGGCGACATGTTCGACCCGCAACTGAAGGGATACTGGGGCGCGGCAGACTTCGAGGGCGCACTGGAGACGGTGCTTTCGATCATCGGCGAGAACAGGGACAAGGTCGAGGGCATCAAGATCTCGCTGCTCGACAATGCCAAGGAGATGGCGTTGCGCGACCGGCTGCCGGACGGCGTGCTCTGCTTCACCGGCGACGACTTCAACTACGCGGAACTGATCGAGGGCGACGGGCGCAAGTACAGCCACGCGCTGCTCGGCATCTTCGACGCGGTGGCGCCGCAGGCCTCCCGGGCGCTGGCCTCGCTCGCGGCCGGTGACCTGGCAACCTTCCGAAGCGTGATCGAGCCGACCGTGCCGCTGTCGCGCAAGATCTTCGAGGCGCCAACCCAGTACTACAAGGCCGGCGTCGTCTTCCTCGCCTGGCTGAACGGCCACCAGCGGCACTTCACGATGCCGGCGGGCATGCAGTCGGCGCGCGGCATGCTGCACTATGCCGATATTTTCCGCCTCGCCGACCGTGCCAACGTCTTGGACCAGCCGGAACTGGCGGCGGCGCGGATGGCGAGCCTGATGGCCGTGCAGGGGATCGGCGCGTAACGCCCTCCGGCGGAACGGAAGCGCTCTGCCGGGGATACCGCTTTGGCCTGCGGTGCGCTATCTCTCACGGCGAAGGCGACGGGGGGCGGCATGACGGGCGGCGATGTGCGGATCGGGGAAAGCTGGAGGGCGCCGCTGTCGGCGGAGTTCGAGAGCGCCTACATGGCGGCATTGAAAGGCTTCCTCGTCCGCGAGAAGGATCAGGGCAAGCACATCTTCCCGAGGGGCTCGGAGTATTTCCGCGCGCTCGACCTGACGCCGCTTGATACGGTCAAGGTCGTCATCCTCGGCCAGGATCCGTATCACGGCGAGGGGCAGGCGCACGGCCTGTGCTTCAGCGTGCGGCCGGGCGTGCGCATCCCGCCCTCGCTCGTCAACATCTACAAGGAGATCGAGGCGGATCTCGGGATAGGCCCGGCCCGGCACGGCTTTCTCGAGCACTGGGCGCGCCAGGGCGTGCTGCTGCTCAACAGCGTGCTGACGGTGGAGATGGGCCGCGCCGCCTCGCACCAGGGCCAGGGCTGGGAGCGCTTCACCGACGCCGTCATCCGCGCCGTCGACGAGAGCGGCAGCCCGGTCGCGTTCCTGCTCTGGGGCGCCTACGCGCAGAAGAAGGCTGCCTTCGTCGACCAGAGCAGGCACCTCGTGCTGCGCGCGCCGCATCCCTCGCCACTGTCCGCCCATAGCGGCTTTTTCGGCTGTCGGCATTTTTCCAAGGCCAATGCCTTCCTGCAGAGCCGCGGCCGCGCGCCGGTTGACTGGCGGCTGCCGGAACGGCCCGAATAACATTGCCGTTGTCGGTGCCTCGCGGGCATCCGAAGCCTGTCCACCCGTCCTTGCGACTGGCAGCGGTCAGGCGGAACCGGAAAGGGTCTTCTCGATCAATTGCAGCACCCCAGCGGCGTCGATGTCGACGCAGGCGTACTGGCTCGGGCACTCATCCCAGTTGCCGGGCGGAAAGGCGCGGCCGTCGGGCTTCTGGATCGTCTGGCCGTCGGCAATCCCGCCCGCAACGACGCGAATCGCGCCGCTGCGGGTGGTGAAGAGTTCCGGGGCCACGAGATAGACACAGGCGCAGGTGTCGTGCACGACCATGCCGTCCTCGACGTGGCGACCATAGAAATCGATGTAGAGCTGCGAAATGTCGGAAAGCAGCTTGGCGCGCGCGCCGCCCTTCGCGACGATCGCATTCAGCAGCGTCCGGGTCATCACCGTCTTCATCGTCACGTCGAGGCCGACGACCGTGACCTTCCATGGTGCGGTCATCACCGCGTCCGCGGCCTCCGGGTCGCCATGGATGTTGGCCTCCGCCGCCGGCGTGATGTTGCCAGGCACGTCGAAGGCGCCGCCCATGATGATCACCTGTTTCACCAGCGCTGCGATCTCGGGATCCTCCTTCAGCGCGAAGGCGAGGTTGGACATGCGGCCGACGGCGATCAGCGTCACCTCGCCGGGGTTCGCCCTTACCGTGTCGATGATGAACCTGGGGGCGGGGCGCGGGTCGAGAGGCAGGTCGATGGTGGCCGGCAGATCGATGTTGCCGAGCCCGTCATGGCCGTGGATCATCACCGGCCAGTCGACCGGGTTGCGCATCGGGTCGAAGGCCTTGCCGTCGCCTTTGGCGACGGGGGCAGGGATGTTCCATTCACGCTTGAGGAACAACGCGTTGCGGGTGGTCGTGTCAACCGAGGCGTTGCCGAACACGGTGGTGACACCGACAAGGTCGATCGCCGGGTGCTGGTGCAGGAACAGGAGCGCCATGGCATCGTCGATGCCGGGATCGGTGTCGAATATGACCTTGTGCATGGTCGCGGCTCCTTGAGACATGACAACGGGCTACTGGAAGCGCCGGATCGAGAAGGGGTCAAGTTCGGGGCCCGCCTGACCTCCGAAAAGATCGGCCACGAGGCGGCCCGTTGTGGCGGCGAGCGTCAGCCCGAGATGGCCGTGGCCGAAAGCGAAGGCGATGCGCGGGTCGCCGGGGTGCAGGCCGATCACAGGCACCGAATCCGGGGTCGACGGCCGACGCCCCATCCACTCGGTTCCACCCTCGTCCGGAAGATCGGGCACGTAGCGGCGCATTCTCTTGCGCATGGCTTCGGCGCGGCGGTAGTTGGCGGCGGTGTCCGGCCGCGCCAGCTCGACCGCGCCGCCGACGCGCAGCATGTTCTCGAACGGCGTGGCCACGAAGCCATGCTCGGAAAAGAAGATCGGCATTTCCAGCGTCAGCGGCGGGCTTGTAAAGGTGGTGTTGTAGCCGCGCTCGGCCTCGAGCTGGACATGGAGCCCGACGCGCTCGACGAGCGGTTTCGACCAGACGCCGGCGGCGACCACGACCTTGTCGAAGAGGTGGTTGTTCTGCGCCTCGGTGCGCACGGTGATGCCGTCGCTGCTCCAGGCGATCGAGACTGCCGCGGCGTCGACGAGCCGGGCACGGGCCCGGATCGCGGACTGCAGGCGGCGCAGGAAGGTGAGCGGGTATTCGAAGGTCTGGTAGCCTTCGTTGAACACCGCGCCCGCGAACTTTCCGCGCAGCGCCGGGATGCGCCGGCGCGTCTCGGCGACGTCGAGCTTCTCGACGCCGTAGCCGCCGAGCAGGCGGGCATTGTCGACCTCGTGGGCGAAAGCCTTGTCGCGGGCAGCCTCGGAATCGAACACTGCCATGGCGCCGGTCCGGCGGATGTGGCCGGAAACGCCGGCCAGCGCCGCCATCGCGGCATGATCTTGGAGCGCCGACCGCATCAGGAAGCTCAGGGCCTGGCGGGAGCGCTCGACCTGTGCCGGCCGGGAAGAAAGCAGGAAGCGTGTCAGCCACGGCAACAGCGCGGGCAGGTCCTTCCAGCGCAGCGCCAGCGGCCCCAGCGGGTCGAGCAGCCAGCCGGGGACGGAGAGCAGCATGCCCGGCCGGGCGATCGGGTCGATCTCGGGAACGGCGAGGATGCCGGCATTGCCGACCGAGGCCGGCAGGCCGCCGGCGTCGCGTTCGATCACCGTCACGCGGTGACCCCGGTCGAGAAGGTGAAGCGCGGTGGCACAGCCGATGATGCCGCCGCCGACGATGCCGATATGTGCCATGAAAGTCCTGTTTCAGTCCGCCGCCGGGGCCGGCCGAAGAACGACCCCTCCAGATCGCGGCGGACGATAGACGGAAAAGAAATGCCTGTCGACCGCGGCAGCGGCCGCCGGCTGTGGGCAAGGTCGGGGCCGGACGGCCGGCCTGGACGGAGGTTCAGCGCGCCGGCGGGGGAGGCGGGGCGGGCGCGCGGACCGCGCGATGACGGAGCGCCTGCAGCAGAAACGCCCACACGAACAGGACGGTCAGCAGCACCACGATCGTCGGCGCCGGCGCGCTGTCGAGGAAGAAGCTCAGATAGATGCCGCAGAGCGAGGCGCCGACGGCGATCGCAACGGCGGCGGCAAGCATGGTGGTGAAGCGTCGCGTAAGCAGCGCCGCGATCGCGCCCGGCGCCACCAGCATCGCCACCGACAGAATGATGCCGACGGCCTTGAGCGCGCCGACGACGACCAGGGAGAGGACCGCCAGCAGTCCGTAGTGCAGCAATCGAACCGGAAGGCCGATCGCGGCGGCATGCTGCCGGTCGAACGCCTGCACCAGCAGGTCCTTGCGGAACAGCAGGATGAATGCGGTGCAGGCGAGCGCGATCAGGCCTGTCTCGGCGAGGTCGGAGGCGGAAATCCCGAGCATGTCACCGAACAGGATGTGGTCGAGATGCACGTCGGTCTCGACCGCGACATAGAGCACGATCCCGAGCCCGAACATGCCGGAGAAGACGATGCCGAGCACCGTGTCCTCCTTGACCCGGCTGTTGTTGCGGATGTAGCCGGCGGCCAGCGCGCAAAAGAGCCCGGCGACGAAGGCGCCGAGGGCGAAGGGCAGGCCGATGACATAGGCGATGACCACGCCCGGCAGTACCGCATGCGAGACGGCATCGCCCATCAGCGACCAGCCCTTGAGCACGAGATAGCAGGACAGCAGCGCCATCGGTATGGCGATCATCAGCGTCACGGCGAAGGCATTCTGCATGAAGCCGAAGCGGAACGGCATGAGGGCAAGCTCGATGACGTCGCTCATGCCGCGCCTCCCCTCTGCTCCAGCGCCAGCCGCCCCTGGCGGCGCAGCGCGATCAGCCCGTGCTTCGGGGCGAAGACGAAGGCGAGCAGGAAGATCAGCGTCTGCAGCACGACGATGATGCCGCCGGTGGCGCCGTCGAGGAAATAGGAGATGTAGGCGCCGGCGAAGCTGGTGCCGGCCCCGAGCAGCGCGGCGAGCAGGATCAGCCGCTGGAAGCGGTCGGTCAGGAGATAGGCGGTGGCGCCAGGGGTCACGACCATGGCAACGACGAGAAAGGCGCCGACCGTCTGCAGCGCAGCCACGGTGGACGCCGAAAGCAGGGTGAAGAACAGGAGCTTCAGCGCCGCCGGCTTCAGGCCGATCGAGCGGGCATGGTTCTCGTCGAAGAAGGTCACCATCAGGTCCTTCCACTTCAGCAGCAGGACCAGCAGCGTCACGCCGCCGATGATGGCAAGCTGCAGGGTGTCGGCAGGGGTGATCGCCAGGATGTTGCCGAGCACGATCGTCTGGATGTTGACCGAGGCCGGCGAGAGCGAGACCATGAACAGGCCGATGCCGAAGAAGGAGGTGAAGATCATGCCGATGATGGCGTCTTCCCGCAGCCGCGTGCGCTGGTTGAGGAACAGCATGGCGCCGGCCGCGAGGCCGCCCGAGAGGAAGGCGCCGAGCGAGAACGGCAGGCCGAGCATGTAGGCGCCGGCGACCCCGGGCACGATTGCGTGCGAGAGTGCGTCGCCGATCAGCGACCAGCCCTTCAGCATCAGATAGGCGGACAGAAAGCCGCAGACGCAGCCGACAAGCGCGCTGACCCACATGGCATTGACCATGTAGCCGTAGCCGAACGGTTCGAGGAGCAGGCTCACGGTCCGGCCCTTTCTTTCTCCGCCTTGCCCGATCCGCCCGTTTCGTTCCGCGATTCGCCGTAGATGACGTAGGGGCGCTCGTCGTCGGTGATGACCTTGACCTGGCGCCGGTCCTCGTCCTCGTGCAGGTCGTGACCGGAAAGAATGAAATGGCGCAGCACGCCGCCGAAGGCGCGCTCCAGGTTGGCCTCGGTGAAGGTGCTGGCCGTCGGTCCGGCGGCCAGCACCGTCCCCTTGACGAAGACCGTCCAGTCGCAGAACTCCGGCACGCTGCCGAGATTGTGGGTGGAGACCAGGATCACGCGCCCTTCGTCGCGCAGGGTGCGCAGCAGTGCGATGATCTGTTCCTCGGTGGTGACGTCGACACCGGTGAAGGGCTCGTCGAGCAGGATCACCTGGCCTTCCTGGGCGAGCGCGCGAGCGAGGAATACGCGCTTGCGCTGACCGCCGGACAACTCGCCGATCTGGCGCTTGCGGAACTCGCTCATGTTGACGCGGGCGAGCGCGGCGGAAACCATCTCGTGATCGCGGCGCGAGGGAATGCGCAGCCAGTTCATGTGGCCGTAGCGGCCCATCATCACCACGTCCTCGACCAGCACGGGAAAGGACCAGTCGACCTCTTCGGCCTGCGGGACATAGGCGACCAGGTTCTTGCGCAAGGCCTCGCGCACCGGCAGTCCGAGGATCGTCACCTGGCCGCCGGCGAGCGGAACGAAACCCATAATCGCCTTGAACAGGGTGGACTTGCCGCTGCCGTTGACGCCGACCAGCGCCGTGATCGTCCCCTTCGGCACGGAGAAGGCCGCGTGCCTCAGCGCAGTCACGCCGGTGCGGTAGGTGACGGTAACGTCCTCGGCGACGATGCCGTCCGCCGGGCTCCTGCGGCCGCCGATGATCATTGTGACAAGCCCTTCACGATGGTTTCGGAAGTGACGCGCAGCAGGTCGAGATAGGTCGGCACCGGGCCGTCGGGCTCGCTCAGCGAATCGACGTAGAGCACGCCGCCATAGGCGGCGCCGGTTTCGGCGGCCACCTGCCGGGCGGGCTTGTCGGACACGGTGCTCTCGGAGAAGACGACATGGATGTCGTGCGCGCGCACCGCGTCGATCACCGCCTTTACCTGCTTCGGCGTGCCCTGCTGGTCGGCATTGATCGGCCAGAGAAACAGCTCCTTCAGGCCGAAATCGCGGGCGAGGTAGGAGAACGCGCCCTCGCTGCTGACCAGCCAGCGCCGGTCCTCGGGCAGTTTGTCGAGTTCGGCCTCTATCGCGACCTCGAGCGCCTTGATCTTCTCGCCATAGGCCTTCGCGTTCGAAGCGTAGACCTCAGCGTTGTCCGGATCGACATCGGTGAGCGCCTTGCGGATGTTCTCGACATACACAAGCGCATTGTCCGGCGACATCCAGGCGTGCGGGTTCGGCTTGCCGCTGTAGGGGCCCTCGGTGATCCCCATCGGCTCGATCCCGTCGGAGACGATGGCGCTCGGCACGTCGTCGAGATTGGCCAGGAACTTCTCGAACCAGAGCTCCAGGTTGAGACCGTTCCAGAGAACCAGCGAGGCATCCTGGGCCTTGAGGATATCACGCGGCGTCGGCTGGTAGTTGTGGATCTCGGCGCCCGGCTTGGTGATCGACTCCACGACCGCTGCCTCGCCGGCGACGTTGCTGGCGATGTCGGCGATGACGGTGAATGTGGTGATGACCTTCGGCTTGTCCTGTGCGGCAGCCATTGCCGCCCCGCCGACCGTTACAACCGCTGCAAGGAGGGCGGACTTCAGAATGCGAACGAACATAAGCAGTTCCCAATACGCTTTTGCAAATGAGTTGCAATAAAATATAGCCGGCAAATTCGGTCTGTCAATGCAATTGCAAATCATTCGCAAGAGAGGCTCGAGTATCGCGGCTTGGAAGGAGTGTGTTAACCATCCGGAGCGGGAGCCGGGCCAGGCAAGCAGCGCCGGCCGGGCTGCGGCAGCCCCTTAAGCATTCGGCAAGGCCCTGCGCACTAGGGTCGGCCATCGCCCGCCGATGCCGGGTCCGACGTCCCCGTGTTCCAGAGTAGTGCGTATCCTTGAAGTTGCCATCGCTGAAATTGCGTCTGCCGAAGAAGGTGCTGATCCTAGTGGCCGGGCTCGTCGTCCTGACTGGAGCGTCGGGGGCCGTGGCCGCGTATGTCGGCCGCGACGCCATCCTCGGTCCGTCGCAAGAGAAGATTTCCGGCGTCGCCTGCACGACGGTGCTGACCGAACGGCAGGACGAGGACGGGCAGCAGTGGGTGCGCCATTACATCCGCGCCAAGGCCGATGACGGGGACATTCGCGTCCGGACCGCCCTGCGCGTCGCCGCCGCGGTTTCCAACCAGGAAGAGGCCGATCTCTATCAGGTCGTGCTCCTGGACGAGGCCGGTCCGTCCTTGCGCGCCGACATGCGCGGTCGTGCGATCGGCGCCGAGGTGCTGTTCAGTCGCGACCCCGGCAAGATCGCCGGAATGACCGCGCCGTTCGAGGCGCGCTTCATCGACGGCGCAGCGGCGGAGAACGGCGAGTTCTACGGCGAGCGCCGGGTCCTCGCCCTCGGCGAGATCAAGGCCATCGTCACGGCGATGGCGGAACGCGCCGAATGCGTGGATCCCGCAGCGCCGGGCGAAGAGGTGATCGCCGCGGGGCAAGACGGGAGCGCGGGTCATGGTCCGGCGGCCGCGCCGGGCGAGCTGGCCGCCGCCCACTGACCGGCGCGCCGTGTCCGCCGCGGCGGAGGGCGGACATGAAAAAGCCCCGGGCTCTGCCGCGGGGCTTTTTGTTTGGTGCCGATGGGCCGTGCCTCAGTCCTGCTTCGCCCGGCGGGCGGGGAACAGGATGACGTCTCGGATTGAAGGTGCGTTGGTCAGCAGCATGATCAGCCGGTCGACGCCGATGCCGAGGCCGCCGGCCGGCGGCATGCCCTGGTCGATCGCGTCGAGGAACTCGTCATCGAGCTGCTTGGCCTTCTCGCCGCGGGCGTGCGCCTGCTCGAGCTGCTCGACCATGCGCGCGCGCTGCTCGATGGGGTCGTTCAACTCGGAAAACGCGTTGCCGAGTTCCCAGGTGTTGCAATAGGTCTCGAAACGCTCGACCAGGCGCGGTTCACCGGGCACTTCCTTGGCAAAGGGTGAGATGTCCTTCGGGAAATGGGTGACGTGGGCGGGCTGGATCAGCGTCGGCTCGACCTTTTCCTCGAAGATGAAGGCGAGGCACTCGCCCCAGGTCCAGTCCTTCTCGATCTCGAAGCCGGCGGCCTTGGCCGCATCGCGGGCCTCCGCGTCCGTCTTGAGGCTGAGGAAGTCGATGCCGGTCGCCTCCTTGACGGCGTCGGGCATCGGCACGCGCCGGAACGGTCCCTTGAAGGAGATGTCCTTGTCGCCGTAGGCGAACTCGGGCTTGCCGTGCACCGCCACCGCCAGGCTTTCGAACATGCGCTCGACCAGGGTCATGATGTCCTCGTAGTCGGCATAGGCCCAGTAGCACTCCATCATCGTGAATTCGGGATTGTGCCGGGTCGAAACGCCCTCGTTGCGGAAGTTGCGGTTGATCTCGAACACCTTGTCGGTCAGCCCGGACACCAGCGTGCGCTTGAGGTAGAGTTCGGGCGCAATGCGCAGGAACATGTCGAGCTTCAGCGTGTTGTGGTGCGTCTTGAACGGTTCGGCCGTGGCCCCGCCGTAGACGGAGTGCAGCATCGGCGTCTCGACTTCCATGAAGCCTTCGCTCTCCATGAAGTGCCGGATGCCCGAGACGATCTTCGATCGCTGCTGGAAGCGCAGCTTCGATTCGTCGTTGGTCATGATGTCGAGATGGCGTTTGCGGTAGCGGATCTCCACGTCGGCCACGCCGTGCCACTTCTCCGGCATCGGCAGCAGCGACTTGGTCAGCATGGTGATTTCCTGCGCGTTGATGGTCAGCTCGCCACGCTTGGTGCGCCGGACGACGCCGGTCACGCCGATGATGTCGCCGATGTCGATCATCGGCAGCAGCGCGCGCGCCGGCTCGCCGGTCACATCCTTGTGGCTGAACACCTGGATCTTGCCCGAGGCGTCATGGATGTCCATGAACATGCCGGAATTGCGCGAGGAATAGACGCGGCCGGCGACGGTGACGACGTCGCCGCTCTCGGTGTCCGGTTCGAGCTGGGCGTATTTCTCGGCCAGCTCCGCATTGGTGATCGTGCGGTGGAAGTGCGCCGGGTAGACATCGCCGATCTGCTCGCGCAACAGGTCGAGTTTCTGCCGGCGGACCTCGGTGGCATCCGAGGAAAGGGCGGCGGGCGTGGTCTTGTCGTTCATGGTCCTGTCCTTACTTTCCGCTGCCGGTCATCGACGCCACCACCTTGGCGGCGACCTTGAGGCGCTGGCGCACCACGGCGCGGCCGAGAATGGCCATGCTGTCGAACAGCGGCAGCGAACGCGACGAGCCGGAGACGGCGACGAACAGCGGCGCCAGCACCACCTTCAGCTTCTTGCCCATATTGTCGGCGACCGCGCGCAGCTTTTCCTCGATGGACTCGACGTTCCACTCGACGATGGCTTCGAGTTCGGGCTGGACAGTGTTGAGAACCTCGAGAATTTCCTCCGGTGGCGACTTCACCTTGGCAAAGGCGGAGGGCTCGAGGCCGAGGTCCGACTTCAGCAGGAAGCCGGCGAGGTCCGGCAGTTCGCCGAGCTTGGTGATGCGCGACTGCGACAGCTTCAGCCCTTCCTTCAGGCGCTCGTTCTCCATCGCCCAGACCAGAACGCGCTGCATGAACGCCTCTTCGCTGAACTTCTCGCGGATCCAGCGACCGTTCAGCCAGTCGAGCTTCTGGATGTCGAAGATCGCGCCGGACTTGGACAGGTTGTCGGAGTCGAACTTCTCCGAAAGCTCCTGCATCGTCATCAACTCCTCGCCTTCGGCGATCTGGATGAAGAACAGGCCGAGGAAGTTCATCAGCGCCTCCGGCATGTAGCCGAGGGCGGAGTAGTATGAGATCGAGGTCGGGTTCTTGCGCTTCGACAGCTTCGACTTGTCGGCGTTGCGCATCAGCGACAGGTGCATGAACACCGGCGGCTCGAGCCCGAGATACCGGTAAAGCAGGATGTGCTTTGGCACCGATGCCAGCCATTCCTCGCCGCGGGCAACGTGGGTGATCTTCATCAGGTGGTCGTCGACCACGTTGGCAAGGTGGTAGGTCGGCATCCCGTCCGCCTTGAGGATGACCTGCATGTCGACGGAATCCCACGGGATCGAGACGTCGCCATAGACCCCGTCGTGGAAGTCGCACGAGCCTTCGGCCGGGATCTTCATGCGCACGACGTGGGGTTCGCCGGCTTCGACGCGCCTGGTCACTTCCTCGGCGGTGAGGGCGAGGCAGTGCCCGTCATACTTCGGCTGCTTGCCGGCGGCGCGCTGCGCCTCGCGCATCGCCTCGAGCCGCTCGGGCGTGCAGAAGCAGCGGAAGGCGTGGCCGTTGTGTTCGATCTTGCGCACATAGTCGAGGTAGATGTGCTTGCGGTCGCTCTGGCGATAGGGGCCGTGAGGGCCGCCGACATCCGGGCCTTCCGCCCATTCAAGCCCGCACCATTTCAGCGCGTCGAGCACCTTGGTCTCGAATTCCGGCGTCGAGCGGGTGGCGTCGGTGTCCTCGATACGCAGAATGAACGTGCCGTTGTGCTTCCTGGCGAAGAGGTAGTTGAACAGCGCGATGTAGGCGGTGCCGACGTGCGGCTCGCCGGTCGGGGAAGGGGCGATGCGGACGCGTACGGGGGCGTTTGGTGCGGAGGTGTTCATTTGTGTTCGGCCCGGTCGAAATGCTGTGAGACTGTCCGCCGGAGGAGTTCCCGCGTGATCGGCTCATGCTTTGAGGGAGGGAAAGCCCGATGTGCCGCCGAAATTGCGGCGCCGGCGGAGTTTCCATTTGGGCACGGGTGAGACCATATTCGACCCGGCGCGTCAAGGGAAAGTGCCAAGGTTCGGCCTGCCGGTCAGTGTACCGGCCAGATGTTGAGCAGGGCGGGGACGCTGACGAGGACGATCAGCAGCGACAGCGGCAGCCCGAGCCGCGGATAGTCGCCGAAGCGGTAGCCGCCAGGACCCATCACGAGAGTGTTGCACTGGTGCCCGATCGGCGTCAGGAAATCGCAGCCGGCGCCGATCGCCACCGCCATCAGAAAGGCTTCGGGCCGGTAGTCGAGTGCGGAGGCGAAGCTGACCGCGATCGGCGCCATGACCAGGACGGTGGCGGCGTTGTTGAGAAACGGCGTCACGGCCATGGCGGAGACGAGGATCAACGCCAGCGCGCCGTAGGCGGGCATGCCCGAAGCGATCGTGCTGAGCCAGCCGGCGATCAGTTCGCTGCCGCCGGTTGTCCGCAGCGTATCGGATACCGGGATGAGCGCGGCGAGCATCACCAGGATCGGGCCGTCCACCGCGCGGTAGGCGTCCGCCAGCGGAATCACCCTGAACAGCAGCATGGCGATCGCGGCAGCGAAGAAGGCGGTCGCCACCGGCACCGCCCCTGTGGTGCTGGCGATCATCGCCGCCGCCAGGATGATCACCGGCACAATTGCGCGCCGCCGCGTGCCGAGCAGAATCTCGCGCTGGGCCAGCGGCAGGAGGCCGAGTTCCTGCAGGGTCGATGGCAGCGTCTTCCTGCCGCCCTGGACCACCAGCACGTCGCCGGGGGCGAGATTGATCTCGCCCAGGCGTTCGGTCAGCCGCTTGCCCTGCCGACCGACGGCGAGAAGATTGATGCCGTAGCTGTGAAAGAGCGCCAGCCGACGGGCGGACAGGCCCACGAGCCGGGAATCGTTGGAGACCACCGCCTCGATGGCGGCGATCTCCTCGCCGGTTGCCGGGGTTTCTCGGATCGGCTTGCCGGACAGCATCAGCCCGGCCGACGCGGTCACCCGGTCAAGGGCCGTCGGCGTCCCCTCCATCAAAATGGTGTCGCCAGCCTGGATGGTCACGTCCGGCAGCGGCGACATGTGGCGTCCTTCGCGGATGATGGTGGTCGCAATCAGGTCGCCCTCGCCGGGCTTGAGGATGGCGTTGAGCGACTTGCCGACCGCGCTGGACTTTACGGTCACGGTCGCCTCGGAGGAATAGGCGGCAAGATCGAGCGCCTCGTCGAGCGAGGGATTCTGGTTCGTCCGCTCCGGCACGAGCCGGTTGAAGGCGAGCAGGAACAGGATGCCGACGATGGTGAGTATCCCGCCGACCGGGGCGAAGTCGAACATGGTGAAGCTGTCGCCGGTGATCTCCTGGCGCATGCGCGAGACGACGATGTTCGGCGAGGTGCCGATCTGCGTCATCAGCCCGCCGAGCAGCGCGGCGAAGGCCATCGGCATCAGGTAGCGCGAGACCGGCATGCCAGAGCGGCGCGCAAACTGGAACGCCATCGGCATCATGATTGCCAGCGCGCCGATGTTCTTGATGAAGGCGGACATCACTGCGACCGTGACCAGCAGCAGCAGCATCTGCGGCGTGAACGAGGTGAGGCTCGGAAAGAAGCGCTGCACAGTCGTGCCGATAATGCCGGAACGGGCGACCGCCGCGCTGACGACGAGCGCGCTGCCGACGATGATGACAATGTCGTCCTGAAATCCGGAAAAGGCCTTGCTGTGCGGCACGATGCCGACGGCAACCGAAGCCAGCAGGGCCACGCAGGCGACGATGTCGTAGCGGATCCGGCCCCAGATGAAGGCGACCATGGTCGCGAAGATGACCGAGAATGCGAGGATCTGCTGTGTTGTCATGGAGGTTCCTGCCCATCCGCGAAAATAAAGCGTCGTAGAACTGGACGAAAATTTCCAGCGTTAACGGAAAGTTCCGGAACCTTTTCCCCTCCGGCGGCCTGGAGGAGGAGGTGCGGACGTGCCAACCGGACATGGCGGCGATGGAGACGCAGGGGTTTTTCCGGTTTCGTCCTGCGGCCAACGGAACGGCAGCCCGGGCTCCGAACCCGTCCGTCCGCGCCTTGCCGCTTTTGCCGGCCGAAGGACGGCGAGCGCGCTCGCCGTCCTTCATTGTCGGATGGTTCAGTGCCGCGTCTTTTCTGCGGCTTCCTTTTTCAGCCGGGCGTTGCGCGACAGCATGTTGAGCGCCTCCACCAAAGCCGAGAAGGCCATTGCGGCATAGACATAGCCCTTGGGGACATGGAAGCCCATGCCTTCGGCAATCAGCGTCGTGCCGATCATCAGCAGGAAGCCGAGCGCCAGCATGACGATGGTCGGGTTCTTCTCGATGAAATTGGCGAGCGGGGTCGCGGCCAGCAGCATGACGGTGACGGCAACGATGACGGCGACCACCATGATCGGCAGGTGTGGCGTCATGCCGACTGCGGTGATGATGCTGTCGATCGAGAAGACGAGGTCGAGCAGCAGGATCTGGCCGATCGCGGCTCCGAAGGAGGCGGTCGCCGAGGTGGCGATGAAGTCCTCGTCGTGATCGACGGGGTCGACATTGTGGTGGATTTCCTTGGTCGCCTTCCAGACGAGGAACAGGCCGCCGGCAATCAGGATCATGTCCTTCCAGGAAAAGGGCTGTCCAAGGATCTCGAACACCGGCGCCGTCAGCTTGACGATCCAGGCGATGGTGCCGAGCAGCGCCAGGCGCATGATCAGCGCCAGCCCGATGCCGATGCGGCGGGCGGAGATGCGATGCTCCGGCGGCAGCTTGTTGGACAGGATCGAGATGAAGATCAGGTTGTCGATGCCAAGGACCACCTCCATGACGATCAGCGTTATCAAGGCGATCCAGGCTTCCGGGCTCTGCAACAGGACAAGGATGCTGTCCATCCGGTCTTCCTCTCCGTTTCGAACGTGCTGACGCAGGTATGTATGGAGATTCGAAAGGGTTGCAAGCCGGCAGTTGCACCGGTGCCGGGAAATCTGCCCATGTCGAACTGGCCGCTGCGGGCTGAGCCGGTCCGATTTTTTTGATTTACGTACATCAAAAATGCCGCTAATGGTCGTCGCCGGAGGAAACCATGCGACCGACCGTTCACGACATCGCCGCCAGCGCGGGCGTCAGCCTCGCCACCGTCGACCGGGTCCTCAACGGACGCCCCGGGGTTCGCGCGGTGACGCGGGCGAAGGTCGAAGCGGCCATCCGGTCGCTCGGCTACGTCCGGGACGTGGCCGCGGCCAATCTCGCCAAGAGCCGGGTCTATCCGCTGGTCTTCATCCTGCCGGGCGGTGAAAACCCCTTCATGCGCCGGCTGGAATCAGAGGTGCAGGCCGCCGCCGGCCGCTCGAGCTTCGAGCGGACGCGGGTTTTCGTCACCCGCGTGCCGCCCTTCGATGCGGCGGCGCTAGTCAGTGCCATCGACGCTGCGATCGCCGACGGGATGGCGGGCATTGCCGCGGTTGCCGTCGATGCGCCCGCTGTCGCCGACGCCATCGGCCGGGCTCAGGCCGCCGGCATTCCCTTCGTGACGCTGGTCTCCGATCTTGCGGCATCGGGGCGCGATCATTTTTGTGGCGTCGACAACACCGCTGCCGGGCGCACCGCCGGCAGCCTGATGGCGCGCTTCCTCGGCCAGCGTGTTGGCCCGGTCGCCGTGCTGGCCGGATCCATGCTCGTGCGCGACCATCGGGAGCGGCTGGAGGGCTTTCGCGCGATCATGGCACAGGCGGGCGGCGGCCGCCCGGTCCTCGACGTGCTGGAAGGGCAGGACGACCCGGAGATCGCTCGCGCGCTCGTCGCTCGATGCCTCCAGGAGCATCCCGAACTGGCCGGCATCTACAGCCTCGGCGCCGGCAATGGCGGCCTCGTCGAGGCCTTGACCACGGCCGGTCGGGCCGATCTCTGCGTCGTCGCGCACGAGCTGACCCCGCCGACGCGGGCCGGGCTCGAGAACGGCATCATCGATGCGGTCCTGAACCAGGATGCCGGCCATGAGGTCCGAAGCGCCATTCGCGTGCTGCGTTCCCGTTCGGACGGGCTGCCGGTCGTCGAGGCGCAGGAGCGCATCCGGATCGACATCTTCATCAAGGAAAACCTGCCGCCGGAGGGCGGCGAGGCGCCTCGGCCGGACGAACCGGACGCAGAGTAGGAGAAGCCAATGTACCTGGGAATCGATGTCGGCACCTCGAGCGTCAAGGCGATGCTGATGGATGCCGGCCAGAGGGTGGTCGCGTCCGCGACGAGCAGCGAGGTCCAGACATCGCGGCCGCTCCCCGGCTGGTCGGAACAGGATCCGGCCGACTGGATCCGTGCAACGGAGGAGGCGCTGGACGGCCTGAAGGCCACGCATCCGACGCAGCTCGCCGCCGTCCGCGGCATCGGCCTTTCCGGCCACATGCACGGCGCCACCCTGCTAGACCGGCACGACCAAGTCCTGCGCCCCTGCATCATGTGGAACGACACGCGCAGCCATCACGAAGCCGCCGCGCTGGACGCCGACCCGCGCTTTCGCCAGATCACCGGCAACATCGTCTTTCCCGGATTCACTGCGCCCAAGCTCGCCTGGGTGAAAAGCAACGAACCGGCGGTCTTCTCCGCGGTGCGCTGGGTGCTGCTGCCGAAGGACTACCTGCGCCTGTGGCTGACCGGCGAGCACATGTCGGAGATGTCCGACTCGGCCGGCACATCCTGGCTCGACACGGGCGCGCGCAGCTGGTCGGACGAATTGCTGGCGGCCACCGGGCTGGAGCAGCGGCAGATGCCGAACCTCGTCGAAGGCACGGACAGCGCCGGCACGCTGCGGCCCGAGCTTGCCGCCCGCTGGGGCCTCGGCGCCGGTGTCGTCGTGGCCGGCGGGGCGGGCGATAACGCGGCCTCCGCCTGCGGCATGGGCGCGGTAACGGACGGGGCTGCCTTCGTCTCGCTCGGCACCTCGGGCGTGTTGTTCGCCGCCAACGGCAGCTACCTGCCGAACCCGGAAAGCGCCGTCCACGCCTTCTGCCACGCCCTGCCGGAGACCTGGCACCAGATGGGTGTGATCCTGTCGGCAACCGACGCGCTCAACTGGCACGCACGCCTCACCGGCGCCAGCGCCGCCGACCTGACCGCCGAGCTCGGCGAGACGCTCAGGGCGCCGTCCGGCGTCACCTTCCTGCCCTACCTGTCCGGCGAGCGCACGCCGCACAACGATGCCGCGATGCGCGGCGCCTTCACCGGCCTCGGCCACGAGAGCGACCGGGCGGTTCTGACGCAGGCGGTCCTGGAGGGCGTGGCCTTCGCCATTCGCGACAGTCTGGAGGCGCTGCGGCAGGCCGGCACGACCCTGAGCCGGGTCACCGCGATCGGCGGCGGCTCGCGCTCGCGTTACTGGCTGAAGGCGATCGCCACCGCACTGGCCGTTCCCGTCGACGTTCCGGCTGCTGGCGACTTCGGCGCGGCCTTCGGCGCCGCCCGGCTCGGACTGATCGCCGCGACCGGCGATGATCCGCTCTCCGTGTGCACCCTGCCGGCAACGGCCGAGACGATCGAGCCGGAGCGCGCGCTGGCATCCGCCTTTGACGCGGCCTATGGCCGCTATCGTCGCCTCTATCCGGCGATCCGCGACGCGACGTGAGATGCCCTTGGAGCTCATCCGCCTGCCGGGATTGCCGCGGCCCGTCATGGCCGTCGGGGCAGGACAGGGCCGCCATGGCCGGCAAGACAACGAAACCGAGATTCAGACAGCAAGGAGATTCCCATGAGCACCGGTTTTTTCGGCGATATCGCCAAGATCAAGTACGAGGGCCCGGAAAGCACCAATCCGCTCGCCTTCCGTCACTACGACAAGGACGAGGTTGTCCTCGGCAAGCGCATGGAGGACCATCTGCGCTTTGCCGTCGCCTACTGGCACACCTTCGTCTGGCCGGGCGGCGACCCGTTCGGAGGACAGACCTTCGAGCGTCCTTGGTTCGAGGATTCGATGAAGGCGGCCAAGCTGAAGGCCGACGTCGCCTTCGAGTTCTTCCAGCTGCTGGGTGTGCCGTTCTACTGCTTCCATGACGCCGACGTGCGTCCGGAAGGCAAGAGCTTCGCCGAGAACACCAAGAACCTCAACGAGATCGTCGACCATTTCGCCGAAAAGCAGGCGGCGACCGGCGTCAGCCTGCTCTGGGGCACGGCGAACCTGTTCTCCAACCGCCGCTACATGGGCGGCGCGGCCACCAATCCCGATCCGGATGTCTTCGCCTTCGCCGCGGCGACGGTGAAGACCTGCATCGACGCGACACAGCGCCTCGGCGGCCAGAACTACGTGCTGTGGGGCGGACGCGAGGGCTACGAGACGCTGCTCAATACCGACATGAAACGCGAACTCGACCAGCTCGGCCGCTTCGTCAACCTCGTCGTCGAGTACAAGCACAAGATCGGCTTCAAGGGCGCGATCCTGATCGAGCCGAAGCCGCAGGAGCCGACCAAGCACCAGTACGACTTCGACGTTGCCACCGTCTACGGCTTCCTGAAAAGCTACGGGCTGGAGAACGAGGTGAAGGTCAACATCGAGCAGGGCCACGCCATCCTCGCGGGGCACTCCTTCGAGCACGAACTGGCACTGGCAAACGCGCTCGGCATCTTCGGCTCGATCGACATGAACCGCAACGACTACCAGTCGGGCTGGGATACCGACCAGTTCCCCAACAACGTCCCGGAAATGGCGCTGGCCTATTACCAGGTGCTCGCCGGCGGCGGCTTCAAGACCGGCGGGACCAACTTCGACGCCAAGCTGCGTCGCCAGTCGATCGATCCGCAGGACCTGCTGATCGCCCACATCGGCGGCATGGACTGCTGCGCTCGCGGCCTGAAGGCGGCGGCGAAGATGATCGAGGACAAGGCACTGTCGAAGCCGCTGGAAGATCGCTATGCCGGCTGGAGCGGACCGGAGGCCCGAAAGATGCTCGACGGCGGCTTCTCGCTCGAGGAGATCGAAGCCCGGGTGCTGAAGGCCGACCTCAATCCGAAGCCGAAATCCGGCAGGCAGGAACTGCTGGAGAACATCGTCAACCGTTACGTCTGATGCGAACGGTCGTGATCGCAGCGCCGAACTGACAGAGGAAACGAAAGCCGGGAAGCGGAGACTTCCCGGCTCTCATGTTTGGGGGCGGCCCGGGCCGCACCGGGCGCAAACCGGTCGATCGTGCATGGCGGCCTGACCTAAGAGCTTCAACCGGCCACGGCCTGCGGGTCTTGCGGGCGCACTCGTTTGTCAGGCGCTACTGGAGTGCCTTGTTCGCTTGTCGCCATGGACGAAATCGGGATGCGGCGGGCCGGACCCGACGGGAGCCCGCCGCAGGGATCGCCGAGGCGAGAGGGGGCGTCTCGGCAATGGAACGCAAGTATCTGAGCACTTCGGGTTGGGTAGTTGCGAAATGGGTTATAGACCGAAGACCGAGGTCCCTCCAACTATCCATGGATATAGGGGAAGAGGCGGAGGCTGGTGGTCCCGTCCGCGCAAACGGCCGGCTTGCCGGAGACCCGGGACTGCACAGCTTCAGCGCCTGGTCCATTGCCTGGACGGCGCGGCCACCGAGTTGCGGACCACCAGGTCCGGCCGGAGCAGAATTTCGCTCTCCGCCGGGCTGCCGTCGGACAGCATCTCCAGCAGCAGGGCCATGGCGGTCTTGCCGATCGCCGTGCGCGGCTGGCGGATCGTCGTCAGCGAGGGCGTCATGAAGCTGGCCTGCGGCACGTCGTCGAAACCGGTGACGGAAAAGTCGCCCGGGATGTCGTAGCCGCGCGCCTTCAGCCCGATCATGACGCCGAGGGCGGTCTGGTCGTTGACGCACATGAAGGCGGTCGGCAGGTCGTCGCGCATGAAAAGCTGCTCGAGCGCCAGCCGGCCGCTCTCGATCGTGCCGTCACCTTCCATCACGATCCGCCGCTCTCTCGGCACGCCCGCGGCATCAAGGCCGGCGTCGTAACCCTCGCGCCGGCGGCTGTGGGCAAGCCGGGTGCGGGAATCGCCGATGAAGGCGATCTTGCGGTGACCCTCGGTGATCAGCAGGTCGACCGCCTTGCGTGCGCCCTCGACGTCGTCGACCCCGACATAGGGGATGCCGCCGTTGAAGACCGGCTCGAACACGCCCACGCATGGCGGCAGGCGCGCCGTCATTGCCTGATGCCCGAAGGGCAGGATGCCAGTGAACAGGATCAGTCCGGCGGCCTGGTTGGAATTGAGAAACTTCAGATATTCCAGGCCACGCTGCGGCTCGTTCTGGGTATGGCCGATCAGCACGCCATAGCCATGCGCGCGCGCCTCGTTCTCCAGCCCCACCAGTATGTTGGAGAAGTTCGGGTCGCCGATGTCGGGGGCCACCACGAGGATCATGTTGGAGCGGCCGAGCCTCAGGCTGCGCGCCATGGCGTTGGTGGTATAGCCGGTGATCGCGATCGCCTGGTTGACCTTCAGCCGCGTCGACTTCGCCACCTTTTCCGGCGTGTGGATCGCCCGTGAGACGGTGGCGATCGACACCTCGGCGATGCGGGCGACGTCCTCGATGGTCGCGGGGGTGGAATTCGACACTGCGTTCTGCCTCGGGCTGCTTTGCGGGGACACTACACAGACTTGCCCGGCGGTCAAACGCCGGACCTCGAAAGAATCGCGCTAAGACGTCATGTAAACCTTTACATTGCGCGATGTAAAGGTTTACATCATCGCCAAGCGGTTGGGAGCCGCATGGAGGAAATCATGAATTCGAGGCTTGCCGACGGGGCGCCCGTCGTGCTGTCTGCGCGGCGCATCAGCAAGTCGTTCGGCGGCGTGCAGGTGCTGTTCAGCGTCGATTTCGAACTGCGGCAGGGCGAGATTCACGCGCTGATGGGCGAGAACGGCGCCGGCAAGTCGACGCTGGTGAAGATCCTGTCCGGCTTCGAGCAGCCGACGGCGGGCGACATTGTCCTCGACGGCCAATCGGTGACGCTGCCGCCGAACGGCGCCGCCGAGGCGCTCGGCATCGTCATCATCCACCAGGAATTCAATCTCGCCGATCACCTGACCGTCACGGAGAGCCTGTTTCTCGGGCGCGAGGTGACACGCTACGGCGTGCTCGACCGCAAGTTCATGCGCGCGGAGGCCCGGCGAGTGCTCGACCTGCTAGGCTCGCATGTCGACGAGAACGCGATGATCGCCTCGCTGTCGATCGCCGAGAAGCAGATGGTCGAAATCGCCAAGGCAATCAGCCGCGATGCGCGCGTCGTCTTCATGGACGAGCCGACCGCGGTTCTGTCGCGCGAGGAGACGAACTTCCTGTTCCGCCAGGTGCGCAAGCTGCGCGACCAGGGCACGAGCTTCGTGTTCGTGTCGCACAAGCTCGACGAGGTGATGGAGCTGACCGACCGCGTCACGGTCCTGCGCGACGGCCAGTGGATCAAGACCTCACCGACCGCGATCCTCGACGGCGAGGCGATCGCGCAACTGATGGTCGGGCGCGAGCTTTCCAGCCTCTATCCGGCCAAGACGGAGCCCGACGTCGACGAGGATGTCGTCCTGCAGGTCGAGGCGGTGTCGACCGGCTATGTCCGCGACGCAAGCTTCGCGGTCCGGCGCGGCGAAATCCTCGGCTTCTCAGGCATGATCGGATCGGGGCGGACGGAGCTGATGGAGGCGATCGTCGGGCTTCGTTCGCGGCTTTCCGGCGAGGTGCGGGTCTCCGGCCAGCCGCTGCCGTCCGGCGACGTGCATGCGGCCAACCGCAGCGGGCTTGCCTACATGACCAAGGACCGCAAGGCCAAGGGGCTGCTGCTGGACGCGGGCATGATGGCGAACCTGACGCTGCAATCCCTGGAGCGCCACAGCCGGCTTGGCTACCTCGATCCGGGCAGCGAGGCGGCGTCGCTGGACAGGGCCCGGCGGCGGTTCGATATCCGGGTGCGGGACGAGAGGATCGTGGCCGGACGCATGTCCGGCGGCAACCAGCAGAAGCTGCTGCTCGCCAAGGTAATGGAGACCGAACCGCAGATCATCATCATCGACGAGCCGACCCGCGGCATCGACGTCGGCACCAAGCAGCAGATCTATCATTTCATCTCGGCGCTCGCGCGCGACGGACGCTCGATCATCGTGGTGTCTTCGGAGATGCCGGAGATCATCGGGCTGTGCAGCCGGGTGGCGGTGATGCGCGAGGGCCATATCGCCGGCATCCTCGAGGGCGACGAGATCTCCGAACAGGAGATCATGCGCTACGCGGCGGGACTGAAGAGGAAGGCCGCCGCCTAGGGCGGACGGCCTGCAGGAAATGAACTTCCCCGCCTGGAGGGCGGGACGGGAGGATGGACGTGGACATGAGCGTGAACGAAGAGGGTGGCCAGGCGACGATCCGGCGCCGCGGTTGGAAGGACGTCGACCTGAGGGCCGTGGCGCCGTTCGCAGCGCTGGCGCTGCTGCTGGTGATCGGTGCGCTCGTCAACCCCAATTTCATCGGTCTGACCAATCTGGCCAATGTCGCCACGCGCAGTGCCTTCATCGCCATCATCGCGGTCGGGGCGACCTTCGTCATTTCCTCGGGCGACCTCGACCTGTCGGTCGGCGCGATGGTGGCCTTCATCGCCAGCCTGATGATCCTGTTCATGAATTCCGGCGTGATCGCGGATCCGGCATTGATGCTGACGGCTGCGATCGCCTTCGCCGTCGCCGCCGGTGCGGCCTGCGGGCTTGCCAACGGCCTGATCACCACCATCGGCAAGATCGAGCCCTTCATTGCCACGCTCGGCACGATGGGGATCTATCGCGGGCTCACCACCTGGCTGTCGCAGGGCGGGGCGATCACGCTCAGGGAGCCCCAGTTGCAGGAGATGTATCGGCCGGCCTACTTCGGCACCCTCCTCGGCGTGCCGGTGCCGATCGTCGTCATCCTCGCCGTCACGGCGGTGGCCGCGTTCGTCCTCTACCGGACAAGCTACGGCCGGCACGTCGTGGCGGTCGGCTCCAACCGCGATGTCGCCCGCTATTCCGGAATCTCGGTCAACCGCGTGCGCACCATCGCCTTCGTCATCCAGGGGCTGTGCGTGGCGATCGCCGTGCTGCTCTACGTGCCGCGCCTCGGCTCGACGTCGGCAACGACTGGCATCCTTTGGGAACTGCAGGCGATCACCGCCGTCGTCGTCGGCGGCACCGCGCTCAAGGGCGGCGCCGGGCGCGTCTGGGGCACGATCTGCGGCGCCTTCATCCTCGAACTGGTCGGCAACATCATGCTGCTGTCCAACTTCATCAGCGAGTACCTGATCGGTGCCATCCAGGGCGCGATCATCATCATTGCGATGCTCGTCCAGCGTTCGCTGGTGCGGAAGTCGTAACACCCGTCGGTGCCGGCCGACAGGCGGCGCCGCTGCGGGAAGGAAGAGCCGGGCCAACAGGTCTCCCGGCAGTTGAAGAGACGGACCTGACTTTGGGAGGAACTTCATGCGCAAGAAACTACTGGGCCTCACCGTCGCCGGTGTCGCGGCCCTGTCCGGCCTCGGCCACGCCCAGGACAAGGATGTGACGATCGGTGTGTCGATCCCGGCCGCCGACCACGGCTGGACCGCCGGCGTCGTCTATCACGCCGAGCGCGTCGCCAAGCAGCTGATGGAGCAGCACCCCGGCCTCAACGTGATCGTCAAGACCTCGCCGGATCCGGCGAGCCAGGCGAACGCTGTGCAGGACCTCGAGACGCAGGGCATCGACGCGCTCGTGATCCTGCCGACCGACCCCGATCCGCTTGTCAATGCGATCAAGGAAGTGAAGGGGAAGGGCACCTTCGTTGCCATCGTCGACCGCGCGCCGTCGGTAAATGACGGATCGGTCCGCGATCTCTACGTCGCCGGCAACAACCCGGCGCTCGGCCAGACCGCCGGCGAATACATCAAGGCGACGACGCCGGATGCCGAAGTCGTGGTCATTCGCGGCCTGCCGATTCCGATCGACCAGCAGCGCCAGGACGGCTTCGACAAGGGCATCGAGGGATCCAACGTCAAGGTTCTCGACCGCCAGTACGGCAACTGGAACCGCGACGACGCCTTCAAGGTGATGCAGGACTACCTGACCAAGTACCCGAAGATCGACGTCGTCTGGTGCCAGGACGACGACATGGCCGTCGGCGTGCTGCAGGCGATCGAGCAGGCCAAGCGCACCGACATCCAGTATGTCGTCGCCGGCGCCGGCTCGAAGGAGATGGTCAAGAAGGTCATGGACGGCGACAAGATGATCCCGGTCGACGTGCTCTATCCGCCGGCCATGGTCGGCACCGCGCTGGAGATGACGACGGCCAATTTCTACGGCCAGGTCCCGGTGCGCGGCGTCTACACGATCGACGCGACGCTGATCACCAAGGACAACGCCAAGGACTTCTACTTCCCGGACTCTCCGTTCTGATCCGCTAGCCAGACAGTGCCGCCCGGGCCGCCAGCCCGGGCGGTCGTTCAAGACAGTCCTATTTTTCGTTTCGACCCGCCATGCGCATTGCCCGTCGGCGCAATCGCCGCTAGCTTCGGGCGAGACTGAAACGTTGCAGGTGTGGCGGTCGAGCGGTCTTTTGGCCAAGACGGTCCGTCTCGCGAGTTATTGCCGCATGGGCGGCGCATGCGTTGGGAGGAACTACAAGATGAAGACGATCAAGGGGCCAGCGCTGTTTCTGGCGCAATTCGCCGGGGACGCGGCGCCGTTCAACTCGTGGGACGCGATCACCAAGTGGGCGGCGGACTGTGGCTATCGGGGTGTGCAGGTGCCAAGCTGGGACGGTCGGCTGATCGACCTGAAAAAGGCGGCCGAATCCAAGAGCTATTGCGACGAGTTCGCCGGCAAGGCGCGCGAGAACGGCGTCGAGATCACCGAGCTTTCCACGCACCTGCAGGGCCAGCTCGTCGCCGTGCATCCGGCCTATGACGAGGCTTTCGACGGCTTCGCCGCGCCCGCGGTGCGGGGCGATCCGAAGGCGCGCCAGGCCTGGGCCGTCGAGCAGGTGAAGCTGGCGCTGACGGCCTCGAAGAATCTCGGCCTCAACGCGATGGCCAGCTTTTCCGGGGCGCTCGCCTGGCCATTCGTCTATCCCTGGCCGCAACGCCCGGCCGGCCTCGTCGAGACCGCCTTCGACGAGCTCGCCCGCCGATGGAGGCCGATACTCGACCATGCCGAGGACTGCGGGGTCGACGTCTGCTACGAGATCCACCCGGGCGAGGACCTGCACGACGGCATCACCTACGAGATGTTCCTGGAGCGCACCGGCAACCACGCCCGCGCCTGCATGCTGTACGACCCGTCGCACTACGTGCTGCAGTGTCTCGACTACCTCGACAACATCGATATCTACAGGGACCGCATCCGGATGTTCCACGTCAAGGACGCGGAATTCAACCCGACCGGGCGGCAGGGCGTCTATGGCGGCTACCAGGGCTGGGTGAACCGGGCCGGGCGCTTCCGTTCGCTGGGCGACGGCCAGGTCGACTTCGGCGCGGTCTTCTCGAAGATGGCCGCGAACGACTTCTCCGGCTGGGCCGTGGTCGAATGGGAATGTGCGCTGAAGCATCCGGAGGACGGCGCGCGCGAGGGTGCCGAATTCGTCCGGCACCACATCATCCGCGTCACCGAAAAGGCCTTCGACGACTTCGCCGACGCCGGCACCGACGAGGCCGCCAACCGGCGCATGCTGGGGATCTGAGCTCAGGCGGAGCGCAGGGCGGCCAGGTCGCCCGTTTCGAGCGCAGCGACGTTGCGCTCGATCCGTTCGGGATCCCAGTCCCACCACGCCAGGTCGAGGAGGGTCGAGTTCACGTCATCGGCGAAACGCTTGCGCAGGGGGACGGCCGGGTTGCCGCCGACGATGGAGTAGGGCTCGACGTCGCGCGTCACCACCGCGCCGGCAGCGACGATCGCCCCCGAACCGATCGTGACGCCGGGCATGACCAGCGCGCCGTAACCGAGCCAGACGTCGTGGCCGATCACCGTGTCCGCAAAGGGCAGATCGGGATAGCCGCCGGTGTTGGCCAGGTCGAAGATGCGGAAGGGATAGGTGGTGAAGCCGTCCATCGGATGGTTCGCCGAACTGGTAATGAAGCGCACGCCCTGGGCGATCTGCACGAACCGGCCGATAACGAGCCGCTCCGGGCTGAAGGCAAAAAGGTAGGGCGCGAGCGTCGCGGCCCAGTCGTCGGGGCAGGCGAAGTCGCTGGCATAGGAATAGTCGCCGACCTCGAACCTGGGGTGGTCGATGACGTTGCGAAGGTGGACAGTGTTCCCGACGACGGTTCCGTCGGGGGCGGTGATCGGATGGGTCCGAATGGGGTTGAGCAATGGCATGAGGGGCCTCTCCGGCAGTGACAGGGGGCGAGCGCCGGGGCGCCGCGTTCCGATGCGTGATCGAGCCGCCCCGAAGGCGGCCGGTTCTACCTGTCCATTGTCGCGAGCTCCCATAGGCCGGAGCCGGATATAGGCACAAAGTCGATTTCAATCCAACCCCGCAAGGGGAACAGGCAAGGAGGAAACAGCATGGCAATCGAAGCAGGCGCGACCGAGGCGCGGGAACCGCGGATCAGGCTCGGGATGGTCGGAGGCGGGGCCGGCGCCTTCATCGGCGCGGTGCACCGCATCGCCGCCCGGCTCGACGATCACTTCGAACTGGTGGCGGGGGCGCTGTCTTCGACGGCGGAGAAATCGATCGCGTCCGGCCGCGAACTCGGGCTCGAACCGTCGCGCTGCTACGGCAGCTTCAAGGAGATGGCGATCCGCGAGGCCAAGTTGAAGAACGGCATCGAGGCGGTCGCGATTGTGACGCCGAACCACGTGCACTACGAGGCCGCCAGGGAGTTTCTGAAGCGCGGCATCCATGTCATCTGCGACAAGCCGCTGACCTCGACGCTGTCGGATGCGAGGAAGCTGAAGAAGCTCGCCGACGAGAGCGAGGCGCTGTTCGTGCTCACCCACAACTACACCGGCTACCCGATGGTGCGGCAGGCACGGCAGATGGTGCTGGACGGGGAGATCGGCGCCGTCCGGCTGGTGCAGATGGAGTACCCGCAGGACTGGCTGACGGAGAGCATCGAACAGACCGGCCAAAAGCAGGCGGCCTGGCGCACGGATCCGTCGAAGTCCGGTGCGGGTGGCTCGACCGGCGACATCGGCACCCACGCCTACAACCTCGGCTGCTTCGTCTCCGGCCTCGAACTCGACGCACTGTGCGCCGACCTCGACAGCTTCGTGCCGGGCCGCCAGCTCGATGACAACGCCCATGTGATGATGCGGTTCAAGGAAAAGGACGGCGTCCGCGCCAAGGGCATGCTGTGGTGCAGCCAGGTGGCGCCGGGCAACGAGAACGGGCTGATGGTGCGCGTCTACGGCACCAAGGGCGGGCTGGAGTGGGTGCAGCGCGACCCGAACTACCTGTGGTACACGCCCTTTGGCGAGCCGAAGCGGCTGATCACCCGCGGCGGGGCCGGCGCCAATGCCGCCGCCGCCCGCGTCACCCGCGTGCCCCCGGGCCACCCCGAGGGCTACCTCGAGGGTTTCGCCAACATCTATGCCGAGGCCGCACGGGCGATCTTCTCAAGGCGCAAGGGCGCCCCGGTCGACCCGGCCGTGACCTATCCGACCGTGGACGACGGGCTGAAGGGCATGCTGTTCGTCGACGCCTGCGTGCAGTCCTCGAAGAAGAACGGTGCCTGGGTGAAGGTCTGATCGTCGTCGTGCCCCTGGCGCGATGAAGAGGGCGAGGGGCGGGCTGGCCGCCCCTTGGCCGTTTCTCACACTCTGCTTTTGAGATCGGTGGTCCAAGACGCCTGCTCGTGCTGCGGCTGTGTCGCGGGGCCGCTTGGCCTAGCTGGCCAAGACGAGCCCGCCGTAGCGGCTGATCTCGCTCTCGATTTCGGCAACGAGGGTGTCGAGCGCGGGGTTTCTCATTTTGCGGCTGCGGCGCACCACATAGGCGAGCGCCGGCGGGGCGGGCAGGAGATCGGTGACGACCTGCATCTCGCTGCGCAGATGCCGGTCGCTGAGGAGCGCCACGCCGAGTCCCGAGGTGACGGCGGCGATGATGCCGGCGGCGCTGGCGCATTCGAACACGGTTTCGAGCAGGAGGTCGCCATCCTGCCCGATGTCGAGCGCCCACTGGCGATAGAAGCACTCGTCGTCGAAGGACAGAAACGGGATCGGGCCGGCCCGCGGCAGCGACAGGTCCGGGTGTTTGACCCAATGCAATTCCTCGCGGAACAGCACGGCGTCGGTGGGGCGGACCTCGTGGGCGAAAACCTGGACGATGGCGGCGTCGAGTTCGCCCCGCTCCAGCATGGCGCGCAGGACCAGGCTCATGCGGACCTTGGTGCGCACGGAAACTTGCGGGTGCAGACGGCGGAAGCGCCCCAGTATGCGCGCAAGGTCGGTGCAGGTGGTGTCCTCGGTCAGCCCGAGGGCGATGCGGCCGGCGAGCGGCGTCTTCGACAGGCTCAGAAGCGCCTCGTCGTGCAGGCCGAGGATGCGGCCGGCAAAGTCGAGCAGGTCCTCGCCGGCCGCGGTGAACATCGGCGAACCGGGCTTGCGGCTAAGCAGTTCGCAATCGAGGCTGGTCTCCAGCCGCCTGAGCTTGTGGCTGACCGCCGATTGCGACAGGCCCAGGGCCTCGGCCGCCCGGGTGATGCCGCCGTGATGGCGGATCGCCCAGAGGGCGCGCAGGGCGTCGATTTCCAGGCGCCGGCCGTTGGTCTCCGTCATGATCTGTCCATCCCGATGAAGTCTGCAAAATTATGCTGACCAGCGCGGCATATTGCAACGATCCAGTGCAATTCCGGCTGATATGTCATGCATCGATCGATATTTGTCATGTGCATGGCGACGCACTCGGTCCTATTGCTGTGCGGCGAGCCAAATCCGAGCACCCCATGACCGATCAGTCCCTTTCCCTGCCGGCGACCAATCCACGCCGCTATCTCTGGCCGCTGATGGCGGTTCTCCTGGTGATCGGCTGGAGTTCGGGCTTCGTCGGCATCCGCTATGCCAGCGAAGAGGCGAGCGTCGTCCTGGTGCTGTTCTGGCGCACGCTGTTGTCCGGGCTGATCCTGCTGCCGTTCGCGCTCGCCTTCGGACCGCGGCTTCGCCTGCGCGGGATCTTGGAGCAGGCCCTTTTTGGCGTCATGTCGGTGTTCCTCTATCTCGGCGGCTTCGCCCTGGCGATCGAACAGCGGGTGCCGACCGGGCTGGTCGCGCTGATCTCGGATCTGCTGCCGCTGGCGATCGCAGCCATGGCGCAGCCGCTCCTGGGCGAGCGCCTGAGCGGGCGGCAATGGCTGGGAACGGCGATCGCGGTGGCGGGCGTGCTGGTCGTGTCGTTCGACAGCCTCGGCTTCGGCGCGGCACCGCTGTGGGCCTATGGGGTGACGGTGGGGTCGATGCTGGCATTCGCGCTCGCCTCCGTCATCTACAGGCGCCGCCGGACGCAGCAGATGCCCGTGCACCAGAGCCTTTGCATCCATACCCTGACCGGTGCGCTGCTGTTCGGCCTGTGCGCGCTGCTGCAGGGCAACATCGTCCCGCCGATGACCTACAATTTTGCCGTGGGCATGGTCTGGCTGGTGCTGATCGCGACCTTCGTCGCCTACGCGGTCTACTATGCAAGCCTGCGGCTGTTCCCGGTGGCGCAGGTCAGCGCCGCGATCTACCTCAGCCCGCCGGTCACCATGCTTTGGGCCTGGGTCCTTTTCTCCGAGCCTCTGACGGCGGCGATGTTCGTTGGCCTGGCGCTGACGCTGGTGGGCGTCTGGATGACGTCGCGCGGCTGAGACCGCGCCAGGCCTCAGCCAGCCTTCGCGCGCTTGCCGGAGCGGGCGGTGTTCAGCGCCACGGCGGCCTGGACCAGCGCCTTCAGCGCCGGCTCGTCCAGTGCCTCGCCCTCACGAATGTCGATGGCCCTGCGGGTGTTGCCGTCCAGGCTGGCGTTGAACAGGCCGGAAGGATCGGCCAGCGCGGCGCCCCTGGCGAAGGTCAGCTTGACTATGCTCTTGTAGGTCTCCCCGGTGCAGATGATGCCCGCGTGCGACCATACCGGCACGCCCCGCCACTTCCATTCCTCGACCACCTCGGGGTCTGCCTGCCGGATCAGGCCTCGCACCCTCGCCAGCATCTCGCCACGCCAATCACCAAGATCCGCGATCCGCGTATCAATCAGCGCTGCGGGCGAAGCGCCGTCGCCGCTCTCCTTGCTCCCGTCCATTTGATGCTCCTCTTGCCGGCGGTGTAGTGGCGGGATCATAGCGCCTCTGCGTTGCAAATTCCAAGGCCCCCGCGGACCCGCGGGTGCCACCGATCGCCTCATCCGGCAGGTGGCCTTCTCTCGGGGCTACGGCGCTATGTCGAGTTCGAAATAGCGCCGGAATATGCCGTTCTCATTGAACGCCAGCCGCCTTGGCGAGGCCAGGTAGGCCGCAATCCTGGGCCTGTCAGCGATCGACCGGTGAAGCCGCACGAGACCGGGACAGCGGCGCTCGTGATGCTGCATCGCCGTCGGGAAGGCGTAGCGCAGCCCCTCGATCATCTGGAACAGCGACAGGTCGACATAGGTGGCGTTGCCGCCGACGGCAAAACCACTTTCGGCCGGGTTCTGGTTGAGGACGCGCTCGAAATAGTTGAGGAACTTCGGCATGCGATTGTGGACGAACACGGTTGCGCGGGCCTTCGCCTGCTCCTTCTGGTCCTCGTAGCAGTGGGAGACGGCAATCGGGTGGTGCGTGTCGTGGACCTCCGTGACCAGGTCGGTGATGGTCAGTTGCAATGCATTGGCGAACCAGCGCGACCGTTCCCCCGCCGGGGCGAGGCCGAGCCGGGGGCCAAGATAGAGCAGGATGTTCGCCACGTGCGAGACGATCTGGTCGCCGTCCTTGAGGAATGGCGGGGCGAAGGGGATCTCGGCATCGGTCGTACCTTCGATCAGCCGCATCATCTCGCCGGTGCCGCGGCCCGGTTCCCGCGCGACGTCGACATAGGCGGCACCGGCCTCTTCCAGCGCCAGCCGCACGAATTCGCCGCGCCCCTGGATGCCGTCCCAATAGTAGAGCTCGTACATCGATCGCCTCCCTCTCGCCATGGCTTGCCCGATCCGACGACCTATCAGACCTTTGTGGCGACCGCAGGCACCATTCGTCATTGACATTTCATGCGACCCGGTTACGGCAACGTTGCAGGAGGGCAAACCGGACCAGGTTGCCCATGCATGTCCAGTGGCGGAAATTTCCCATGACCGACCCCAACATCCTCTCAGCCCGGTTTCCCGGTGATTTCGTCTTCGGCGTGGCGACGGCCGCCTTCCAGATCGAGGGCGCCACCAAGGCGGACGGCCGCAAGCCGTCGATCTGGGACGCCTTCGCCAGCATGCCCGGACGGGTCCATGGCCGCCACAACGGCGAGGTCGCCTGCGACCACTACAACCGACTGGAGCAGGACCTCGACCTGATCGAGGCGCTCGGTGCAAGAGCCTACCGCTTCTCGATCGCCTGGCCGCGCGTCATCCCCGAGGGCACAGGTCCGGTGAACGAGCGCGGGCTCGACTTCTACGACCGGCTCGTCGACGGGTTGAAGGCGCGCGGGATCAAGGCCTTCGCCACGCTGTACCACTGGGACCTGCCGCTGGCGCTGATGGGCGACGGCGGCTGGACCGCGCGCGCCACGGCCTACGCCTTCCAGCGCTATGCCAAGACGGTGATCGCCCGGATCGGCGATCGGCTCGACGCCGTCTCGACCTTCAACGAGCCGTGGTGCTCGGTCTGGCTCAGCCATCTCTACGGCGTCCACGCACCGGGTGAGCGCAACATGGACGCGGCCCTGCACGCTTTGCATTTCACCAATCTCGCCCATGGGCTTGGCGTTGCCGCGGTGCGGGCCGAGCGGGCGAATCTGCCGGTCGGTATCGTGCTCAATGCACACCAGACCTATGCGGGCTCGGACAGCGCCGACGATCTTGCGGCGGAACAACGCGCCTTCGATTTCCACAACGGCGTCTTCTTCGGTCCGGTGTTTGCCGGCGCCTATCCGGATTCGTTCATGCGGGCGCTCGGGCAGCGCATGCCGGACATCGAGCCCGGCGACATGGAGACGATCCAGGCGCCGCTCGACTGGTGGGGGCTAAACTACTATACGCCGATGCGGGTCTCCGCCGACCCGTCGGCGGACGCCGAGTACCCGGCAACCCTTCCCGCGGCCGCGGTCAACAAGGCCAAGACCGATATCGGCTGGGAGGTCTGCGCGCCGGCGCTCGGCGACCTGGTGCGGCGGCTGAACGTCCGCTATCGCCTGCCGGACTGCTACATCACCGAAAACGGCGCCTGCTACAACATCGGGGTGGAAGACGGTGCGGTCGACGACCAGCCGCGGCTCGACTACATCGCCGAGCATCTGGGCGTGACGGCCGACTTGATCGCCGAGGGCCATCCGTTGCGCGGCTATTTTGCCTGGAGCCTGATGGACAATTTCGAGTGGGCCGAGGGCTACCGGATGCGTTTCGGCATCGTCCACGTCGACTACGACAGCCAGGCGCGCACCATCAAGAACAGCGGGCACTGGTACAAGGCGCTGGCGCAGCAGTTCCCGCGGGGCAAGTCCAAGGCGGCCTAGCGGGCGTCGGCCGCCGCACCTCCCTCAGCCGCCGAGATGTGGCTTGCCGCGCCGGCGGGCGAGATCCATCTGCTTCTGGCGTTGGCGGAAGCGGGTCCGGTCGTCGTCGCTGCGGCTGTCGAAGCAATGCGGACAGGAGACGCCGGCCTCGTAGGTTGCCGCCGTGACCTCGTCCGCCGTCAGCGGGTGGCGGCAGGCGCGGCAGAGGGTGTGCTCGCCCTCCTCGAGGCCATGGGTGACGGAGACGCGCTCGTCGAAGACGAAGCAGGCGCCCTCCCACAGGCTTTCCTCCGGGGGCACGTCCTCGAGGTATTTCAGGATGCCGCCCTTGAGGTGATAGACCTCGTCGAAGCCCTGCTCCTTCATGAAGGCGGTCGCCTTCTCGCAACGGATGCCGCCGGTGCAATACATCGCGATCTTCGGCTTGTTGTGCAGGCCGGTGTGGTTGCGTACCCAGTCCGGGAACTCGCGGAACGTCTTCGTCTGCGGATCGAGCGCGCCGCGGAAGGTGCCGATGGCCGTCTCGTAGTCGTTGCGCGTGTCGATGACGATCGTGTCGGGATCGGCGATGAGCGCATTCCAGTCCTTCGCAGCGACATAGGTGCCGACCACCCGCCTGGGGTCGATCTCCTCGACGCCCATCGTCACGATTTCCTTTTTCAGCCGCACCTTCATGCGCAGAAACGGCATCTCGGCGGCCCGGCTTTCCTTGTGCTCGAGCGTCGCGAATTCCGGCTGCGCGCGCAGGAAGGCGAGCACGGCCGCAATGCCGGCATCGGTCCCGGCGATCGTGCCGTTGATCCCCTCGTGGGCGAGCAGCAGCGTTCCCCGCACGCCGTTCTGTTCGCAAAGCGCCTGCAGCGGCGCGCGCAGTTCGGCAAAGCGCGGCACCGACACGAAGTGGTAAAGGGTCGCGACGAGGAACGGCGCCTCGTTCTGGTTCGGAGTTGCGGTGTGGGTCGCTGTCATGCCGGCCCAAATACAGCTTTGCGCGCGGTGGCGCAATCGGCCGGAGCGCTCAAGCGTCCCGCGATCAGGCGGCGTGCCGCCACAACAGTGCGATGCGGCCGGCGTCCTGTTCGACATGCGGGGGGAAGATCAACTCGGCGAGCGGCAGCGCGGCGGCGCGCAGGCGGTTCTCCTCGGCGGACATCACGGCCATCAGATGCGCGAGGTCCTTCGCCTTGCCCATCGCCTCGGGATGTGCCTCGGCGAAGCTCGAAAGCAGGGCGATGTCCTGGTTCTGGCCAAGCAGCTTGACGAGTTGACGGGTCTGCTGGCGGGTGCTCTTCAAGGCCGCCGGCCATGCCTCGGCGAGGAAGCGGCAGTGTACCCAGCGATCCTGCGCCCGTTTGCGCAGGGTGTGGAAGGCCTCGGCGACGCCGCCGTCCCTGGCCTCGACCAGGGCCGCGGCCCCCTTTTCACCCGTCTTGCGCCATCCCTCGCCCAGCACCTGCGCGGCGCGCTTGTGGCCGGGGCGCAGTCTGAAGTCGGCCAGCGCCTCCAGCGCCTCGTCGCAGGCGGAGATGGCGTCCCCGATCTGCTCGTCCGTCGTGCCGGGATCGGCGACCGCGTCGCGCCTTGCCTCCAGTCGCTGGAGAATTCTTCCCGCCGCCATGCGTTGCTCTGCCGTCGAGGTGGTTTGGGTAAGCCGGCGCGCCACCTCGACCAGCGAGGTCGCATCGCGGCTCGCTCGCAGGCTGCGGCCGAGCGCGCCGACGCGCTCGTCCTCACGCTTTTGAAACGGCCTGTCGGCGGTCGCCACGAGCCGATAGAGGCTGCGGACCCGCTTGAACTGCTGGCGGGCGGTGTGGATCGCCTCGTGGGGGCCTTCCGGCTGCTCGGCAAGCACGGACCGCGCCCGCTTCAGATAACGCGCCGCAATCCGCTGCACTTCACTGTCGAGCGGCTTGTCTGGTCTAAGAACCGGACGCATGCTCCGTCACCAACGCTCCCTCAGACAATGCCAATGACTGGTTGGAGTAGCGGGAATCCCCCGTCACCTCGCGTCCCACCCAGGCGGGTAACTCGGGACGATCGCTCTCGCTATCGAGTTCGATCTCGGCCACGACGAGGCCCTTGTAGCTGCCGCCATAGACGTCAACTTCCCAGGTGAAGCCCCTGTGGGCGATCTCGTAGCGGACCTTCTCCAGCACCATTCCCACGGCGTGATCGAGCATTTCGGTGGCGAGCTCGGTGCTTATCGCGACCTCGAATTCGTCGCGGGTCAGCGCCGACGGTCCAATCTTGACCGTCAGCATGGCGCGACCGTCACCATAGATGCGAACCCTCAGCGACCGGTCCTCGGAGGTGATCACGTAGCCTTGCCGGATGGAGACACCACCTTCGGCAAGGCGGCGCCATTGATCGCCGGCGACGAGGAACTTGCGCTCGATTTCCTTGGCCATTCCGCGCTTTCTGTCGAGGATGGTTGGTCTCGCTAGACTACACGATGACGTGAATATGACAAGGCGCGGGGGCGGACGGTCCGTTTGCCGGCTACAGGCAGGCGACCTCGTGGCGGCCATTTTTGCTCGACACCGGCTTGCGGAAGGGGTATTCCAGCATCGAATTCAATCGTTTTAAGGATGCACGCATGGCTAACAAGGCCGAGAAGCTTCTGTCGGTGCTGAAACTGCAGCCGGTCGTTCCCGTCCTCGTCGTCGACGATGCGGCTTCCGCCGTGCCGCTGGCCCGTGCGCTCGTCGCCGGCGGGCTGAAGGCGATCGAGATCACGCTGCGCACGCCGGCCGCATTGGAGGCGATCCGGCGCGTGGCCAACGAGGTCGAGGGCGCGGTCGCCGGCGCCGGCACCATCCTGAACGGCGCGCAGTTCGAAGAGGCGGTCGAGGCGGGCTCGCAGTTCATCGTCAGCCCCGGCACCACCCGGCAGTTGCTCGACGCGGCGTCGCGGTCGACGGTGCCGCTGTTGCCGGGGGCGGCCACTGCCAGCGAGGTCATGACACTGCGGCAGGAAGGCTACACGGTGCTGAAGTTCTTCCCGGCCGAGCAGGCGGGCGGCGCCAGCTACCTGAAGTCGCTCGCCTCGCCGCTTGCCGGTACGCTGTTCTGCCCGACCGGCGGCATTTCACTGGCCAATGCCAATGACTACCTGTCACTGCCGAACGTCGTCTGCGTCGGCGGCTCCTGGGTCGCGCCGAAGAACCTTGTCGCCGCCGGTGACTGGGATGGCATCACCAGGCTCGCGGCCGAGGCCGCGGCGCTAAAAAGTTAGCCGGCTAGCAAATCCATCGCACTGACAGGTGACGCCGCCGCGGAACTTCCCGGCGGCGTTTGTGCACGGCGCGTTTGTATTCCGCCTGTCTCGTTCCTATGTCTCAGTCCGACCTAACTCGGCATGGGAGAGACCGCGATGTTTGATGCCAAAAAGTTGCTGGACCAGTTTCTCGGATCGCAGATTCCCGGAGCGGGCGGCACCGTGCGCGAGCGCGCCGGGCAGGCGACGCAACTGGCCAAGGACAATCCGCTCGCCGCCGGCGCTATCGCCGCAGTGCTGCTCGGAACCAAGGGGGGACGCGAGGTCACCGGCGCCGCGATGAAGCTCGGCGGGCTGGCGGCCATCGCCGGGCTCGGTTACCAGGCCTACCGGAACTACCAGCAGGGCAAGGCGCCGGCCACGGCCGCCGCCGACGCGGCGAAGGAGCCGGAACTGCTGGCGCCGCCGGCAAGCTCGGGCTTCGAAACGGAGGCTGTGAGCGATGATTTCGCGCTGACTCTGGTGCGCGCCATGATCGCCGCCTCCCGTGCCGACGGGCACATCGACGCCGCCGAGCGCGCGCACATCATGGACAGGCTCCGGGTCTCGGGCATCGGCGGCGACGCAGCCGCCTTCCTGGAGAAGGAGCTGGCCGATCCGATCGACATCGACGGGATCGTCGCCGCGGCGAAGACGGAGGAGCAGCGCGTCGAGCTCTACACCGCCTCGCGGCTGACGATCGAACCGAACAGCCGGGCCGAGCGCGGCTATCTCGATCTGCTGGCCGGTCGACTGGGCCTGCCGGACCCGCTCGTCGACCATATCGAGGCGACCGTGTCCGCCGCCAAGGCCCCGGCCAGCCCCTGGGCGTGATCGGTGCATCAGCACTTTGCATTTGTGTCCCGGCCCCCTGCTGGCTATGGCTTTCCGCACCAGGCCCTTGGCGGTCGAGGCGGGAAGCGATCTGACGGCAGGGGGTGAGGACATGCGCGATCTGAAAGACTGGAAGGGCTGCCCGGCTCCGGCCGCGGTCACGCTGGAGGGGCGGCTGGTGCGGATCGAGCCCTACGATCGCGCGCGCCATCTCGAGGCGCTGTGGGAGGCCTTCGGCGGGATGGCGATCAATCCGCTGCTGAAATACTTTGCACAGGACGATTTCGAAGGAATCGCGGATTTCGACGCCTGGTCCGCGGCGGTCATCGGGTCCGGCTGGGTACGCGAGGTGATGGTCGACAAGGCAAACGGCAAGGTCGTCGGCATGGCGCACTACATGCGCCCCGATCCGGCCAACGGCGTCGTCGAGATCGGCGGCATCGCCCACGGTCCGGCGATGGCGCGTTCGCCACTTTCGACCGAGGCGCAGTACCTGCTGGCGAAGCACGTGTTCGAAGACCTCGGCTACCGCCGCTACGAGTGGAAGTGCGACAATCGCAACGAAGCGAGCAAGCGCACGGCACAACGACTCGGCTTTTCCTTCGAGGGCGTCTTCCGCCAGCACATGCTCTCCAAGAGGGACAATCGCGATACCGCCTGGTTCTCGATCATCGATGGCGAATGGCCGATCCTGTCCAAGGCCTATCAGGCCTGGCTGTCACCCGACAATTTCGACGCCGACGGTCGGCAGAAGCGACGGCTGGAGGACATACGTGCCGAAGCGAAGGCGGCGGGCGAACGATGACCGACAATTCGGACAAGGGCGGCCGCTCGGCCGCGGTCGCCGCCGCGGTCATCCTCATCGTCACCGGGATCGCATTCTTCCTGCTGCCTGACGTGATGCTTGCGCTCGGCGCGGTCTCGCCCTGGCTGGCGGCCGCGGCCGGCGCTGCGCTGGTGCTTGCCTTCTTCCTGCTGTTCTGGCTCAGGGCGCGCTACCAGCGACGCGACGACTAGGAGGCGGCTATCGCCGCGGCGCTCAGCCCTGCAGCGAGGCGCCCAGCAGCACCAGCCCCAGCACCAGCACCAGCAGCGCGCCCAGCACCTCGATCGCATTGCCGACGCGCAGGGCGGCGCTGTCGCCGCCGGCGAAGCGCATCGCCGCGCCCTTGGCCGTGACGGCGAGGGTGGCAAGGATCGAGACTGTGATGGCCGTTCCGATCGACATGGCGAGCACCGACAGCACTCCGCCGAGATAGAGCCCGTTCAGGAGCGCGAAGGAGAGCACGATCAGCGCGCCGGAGCAGGGGCGCAGGCCGACGGCGACGATCGCCGACCAGGCCTCGCGCAGCGCGAAGCGATCGCCCTTCAACAGTTCGGGATCGGGCGCATGGGCATGGCCGCAGGTGGCGCAGACCTCGCCGGGCGCGTGTACATGGCCGTGGTGATGATCCTCGCCGCGATGACGGTGATCGTGCCCGGCAGGGACGGCAGCTGCGAGGGGGGCCGAGCCGTCGTTGTGGCCCAGCACATAGGCCTCGACCGGCGCCGACCGGTGCGACCGGCGCCAGAGCTTGCGGTAGAGCAGCCAGGCGCCGAAGAGGGCGATCAGGGCGTAGCTCGCGGTCTCCAGCGCCCGGGTGGCGTCGGTCATCGACACCGCCGTCCCGCGCAGGACGAGATAGGCGCCTCCGACCAGGAGGATGGCGACCAGCCCCTGCAGAAGCGAGGAGAGGAACGACAGCAGCACGCCGCGGCGCAGCTCGATCTCGTTCGCCAGCATGTAGGAGGAAATCACCGCCTTGCCGTGGCCGGGGCCCGCGGCGTGGAAGACGCCATAGGCGAAGGACAGGCCGACGAGTGTCGAGACAGACCAGGGATTGTCGCGCATGTCCTTCAGTGCGCCGGTGAGCAGGCGATAGAAGCCCTGCTGCTGGGTGTTGATCCAGGCGAAGAGGTCGCCGAACAGGCCAGTGGTCTTGAAGGCAGGCTCGGCGCTGCCGATGCCGAGCGGCGACTGGGCGTGCGCCAGCGTCAGGCCGGCCAGCAGCAGCAGCGCGGCGAGAGCCGACGCGCGAGGAATGGTGCAGCGCCTCAGCATGTGATCTCCAGGCGTGTTGCGAACAGCTTCGACATGTCGGTGCCGGCCGGATCGTTCCAGAAGGCGTCGGTAAGCGTGCCCTCGTTCTGCGCCAGCACCTCGTCCGGATCCGGGCGCACCACCTGCTGCTTGCAGGCGGATACCTTGCCGCCGACGGCGACCATGTTGTCGTCCGAGGGGAAGTCCATCGCCGCATACATGGTCGGGTCATAGACGCCGAAGGTCATCTTGCCGTTCAGCGGCATCGCCTCGGCCGGCTTGACGGCGAAGATCATCAGCAACTGGCCGTCCTTGAAATCGACGTTGATCGCCTCGGGCTTGGCGACCTTGACGTCTTTGCCGTCGGCGGTGATCGTCGTGTAGTAGCTGAACTCCTCCAGCGACTCGAGCACCGTCTGGCCGACCTCGGCGAGTTCCTCCGGATCGAGCGCCAAATTGGTGTTCTTGTCGAAGTCGAGGACGACGCTGGAGGAGAACATCTCGTCGAAGCGCCAGACGTTGCGCAGTTCGGAAATCGTGCCGTCGTCGCCGGCGACGACCTCGAGCCGCGCCTCGGCGAAGATGTGCGGATGCGCGAGCGCTGCGACCGGTGCCAGCCAGACGATGCCTGCGGCGAGGAAGGTTGCGGGCTTCATGGCGATGGGTCCTTGTATCGGCGTTCGGATTCGTTGACCGAATCTAACCTAATTCGGCCGGAATTGCGGCTGCCTGCATGCGCCTTTTGTCGCGCCGCCCCTAGCTGCGGGTATCGGCCGCGCCGCCGTACTTCCTGAACCAGCTGTGCAGAAAGTCGACGAAGGTTCGCACCTTTGCCGGCAGGTAGCGCCGGTGCGGGTAGATGGCGTAGATTCCGCGATCCGACGGAAGATAGTTGTCGAGGATGGAGATGAGCTCGCCGGAATCGATGCGGCTCCGGGCGATGAACTCCGGCACGGCGGCGATGCCGAGGCCGCTGGCGGCGGCCCTGGCGGCGGAGCTCGGGCTGTTGACCTCGATCTGCCCGCTCACGGGAACGCTGAAGCTGGTGCCCTTCTCGTCGACGAAACGCCAATTGCTGTGCGACTTCCCATTGGTGTCGATAACGCAGGGCAGGCGCGACAGTTCGGAGGGGTGGACGATCGGTCCGCTGCCCTTGAGGAACTCTGGAGAGGCGCAGATCTTCACGTAGAAGTCGCCGAGTTTGCGGGCGATCAGCGCCGAATCCTCGAGCCGGGTGATGCGAATCGCCACGTCGAATCCCTCCTCGACCAGATCGACGAAGCGGTCGTCGGACACGATCTCGAGCGACAGCTCGGGGTGCGCCCGGCCGAAGTCGATGAGAGACTGGCCGATCTCGGCATCGACGAAGGTGCGCGGCGCCGAGATCTTCAAACGGCCCTTGAGATCGGCGTTGTTCTCGCGCACGAGGTCGGCGAGGTTGTCGATTTCCTTCAGGATTTCAGAGGCCGTGCGGTAGTAGGTGTGGCCGGCCTCGGTCATGGAGAACTGGCGCGTCGTGCGGTTCAGAAGGAGGGCGCCCAACTCGTCCTCCAATTCGCGCACATATTTGGACAGCAGCGCCTTGGACTTGCCGACCTTGCGGGAGGCGGCGGAGAAGCCCTCTGCATCCACGACGTCGATGTAGGCGCGAATGCGGGTCAGCGTATCCATGAAATTTATTCCTTGCAGCGCGGTTGCGGCCAGTCCGATGCGACGACCGAACAGCCGAAATGTCGTTGGCAGCGGAATTTTTTTCAATAGTTGCGGCAAAAAACTCTTGATTGCGACAGGGAATTTCCTTATCTCCGCCCTTGCCCAAAGTCGCACGTGCCTGTGGGTGTCCGCCGACCCTCGATTTGGTGAGGACCATCGGTAAGGTACCTGGAACTAACCGCTCCAGTCGCTATCCCGGCCAACCGGGAAATGCGAGGACATCTTGAAGCAACGACGGTGCGGGCCTTTCTGGTGTCTGCCGGCTTTCCATCAGCCGGGGTTACTGAAGAGGCACACCTTCATTGCCGGAAGTGCGGTTGGGATTTCCCCTCCAATCCATGGCAGACAAAGCGAACTCGAGCCTCGGCGGGCTCAGGTTCACCGTTCGCGCACGATGCGCATGCCTGGCACCGGGGTCTCCACCGGCTGGTTCCATCGCATGATCGCGTCTGCCCTTTGTCCTCCGGTTTTCCGGAGCGGTTGATCACGGGGAATACACAGATGACCACTGCACGCATTATCGACTTCCTGAACACCCGACGCCCCGAAGGCCCGTGCCTCGTGGTCGACCTCGACGTCGTGCGCGACAATTTCAAGGCTTTCCGCCATGCGCTGCCGGACAGCGCTATCTACTATGCCGTCAAGGCCAATCCGGCGCCGGAAATCCTTCGCCTTCTCGCCAGCATGGGCTCCAACTTCGATTGCGCGTCCGTCGCCGAGATCGAGATGGCGCTCGATGCCGGCGCGACCCCGAGCCGCATTTCGTTCGGCAACACCATCAAGAAGGAGCGCGACGTCGCCCGCGCTCATGCGCTCGGGGTCAACCTCTTCGCGGTCGACAGCCATGAGGAAGTCGAGAAGATCTCGCGGGCGGCACCCGGCGCGCGCGTCTTCTGCCGCGTTCTGACCAATGGCGAGGGCGCCGAGTGGCCGCTGTCGCGCAAGTTCGGCTGCGTGCCGCAGATGGCCGTCGACGTGCTGGTCTACGCACACCAGCTCGGGCTTGTCTCCTATGGCGTCTCGTTCCACGTCGGTTCGCAGATGACGAAGACCGATGCCTGGGATTCGGCGCTCGCCGATGCCAAGCGCGTGTTCGTCCAGCTCGCCAAGCAGGGCATCGAGCTGAAGATGGTCAACATGGGCGGCGGCTTTCCGGCGAAGTACCTGAAGGACGTTCCGGCGGCCGAGGCCTATGGCCAGGCGATCTTCGGCGCGCTGAAGAAGCACTTCGGCAACCACATCCCGGAGACCATCATCGAGCCGGGCCGCGGCATGGTCGGCAATGCCGGCGTGATCAAGGCCGAGGTCGTGCTCGTGTCGAAGAAGTCGGACAACGACGCCCATCGCTGGGTGTTCCTCGACATCGGCAAGTTCGGCGGCCTCGCCGAGACGATGGACGAGGCGATCCGCTACCCGATCCGCACCGCGCGCGACCGGGACGCGATGGAGCCCTGCGTGCTCGCCGGCCCGACCTGCGATTCGGCCGACGTGCTCTACGAGAAGAACATGTACCCGCTGCCGATCTCGCTGACGATCGGCGACGAGGTGCTGATCGAGGGCACCGGCGCCTACACGACGACCTACTCGGCCGTCGCCTTCAACGGCTTCGAGCCGCTCAAGGCCTACGTGATCTGATCCGGGCCGCTCCCGCACCAGCGGGAGCGCCACTCACAACGAGATCCGATGACCGCATGTGGCGGCAGTTGAGGTTCGGGAGGCCGGGATGGCCACTGTTCTTGGTTCCGTGCGCGCCTTCTTCGCGCAATCCGCCTTCACCATCGACCGCGAGAACGCCGGCGACGTGGTCGCGCGCGAGCGCCTGCTCGACCGCGCCATGGGCGAGGGCCGCTTCCGCAAGTCCTCCGAGAAACTGCGCCGCGGGCGGGTGCCGGCGGCGGAGCTTTCGCTCGTTGCCCGCGATGCCGGCGGCCGGGTGATCGGTACGGTGCGGCTGTGGAACGTCGAGGCCGGTGTCGACGCCGACGGCAACCCGGTCCCGGCGCTGCTGCTCGGTCCGCTTGCGGTTGACCCCGCGCACGAGGGCAAGGGCATCGGCGCGGCACTGATGCGTGCGGCGGTGACCGAGGCCGCCCGCCTTGGACATGGTGCGGTGTTGTTGGTCGGCGACGCTCCCTACTACGAGCGCTTCGGCTTCTTCGCCGAAAGGGCGCGCCATCTCGTCATGCCGGGACCGTTCGAGCGTCATCGCTTTCTCGGCCTGGAACTGAAGGACGGCTGGCTCGTCGGCGCGGCTGGCGTGCTGGTCGCCTCCGGCGGCCGACTCGGGCGCAGCGAGCAGCGCATCGCCGCCTGAACGCGGTGCTTGGCACTGCGGAGGAAACGCTTTCAAAATCGCGTGAACCGCCTGTCTTGCCGCGAAATCGGCGAAACAGACGCCTAGCTGTCGGGGATGGACAGAAGGACCTTCGTCGCCGCCCTTTCGCTCGCGCCACTGGCGTTGCCGCTGCTCGCCCGGGCGCAGCCGACGAACCCGTCCACCGTCGATCCGGCGGTCCTCGCACGCACGCTCGACCAAGCCGCAGAGCTGGCGCCGCTGAAGACCGTCGTCGTGGCGCGAAACGGAAAGATCGTCGCCGAGCGGGGCTATCGCGGCCACGCGACCACCGACAGCACGAACATCAAGTCGGCGTCGAAGGCGGTCATCTCGGCGCTGGTGGGCATCGCCATCGACAGGGGCTTGCTCGACGGCGTCGACCAGCCGATGGCGCCGCTCCTCGACGCCGACCTGCCTGAGAACCCGGACCCGCGCCTTGCCCGCGTGACAATCGGCCACTTACTGTCGATGCGGGCCGGGCTGGAGCGGATGTCGGGTGCCAATTACGGCCGCTGGGTCTCGAGCGGCAACTGGGTGCGCGCCGCGCTGGCCGCCCCCTTCGTCGACGAGCCGGGCGGCGCGATGCTCTACTCGACCGCCTCGACCCATCTGCTCTCGGCGATCCTGACCCGGGTGGGGCGAAAGTCGACCCTGGCGCTGGCCGTCGAGTGGCTGCAACCGCTCGAGGGCTTTCGCATCGGCGCGTGGGAGCGCGATCCGCAAGGCATCTATCTCGGCGGCAACCAGATGACGATGAGCGCACGTTCGCTTCTGGCCTTCGGCGAGCTCTATCGCAACGGCGGCCGCACCCCGGACGGCCAGCAACTCGTTGCGGAGACCTGGGTCAGACAATCGTGGCTGTCACGGACCAACTCCCGATTTTCCAACGACGGCTACGGCTACGGCTGGTTCGAGCGCGCCATCGGCGGCCGGACGGTGCACTTCGCCTGGGGGTATGGCGGCCAGATGCTCTACATCGTGCCGGAGCTCGCGCTGACGGTGGTGATGACGTCGGACGAAGGCGGCCCCTCCGCCCGCAGCGGCTATCGCGACGCCCTGCACGGCCTGCTGAGGCAGATCATCGGTACGGTGGAAGGCTGACGCGGCCGTCTGACGGGCTTGACCGCCACCGTCCGGACGTGTAGCGGAAGGCCACGGGTGAGAGCCCCGGCCGTCCGCGAGCGCAAGCTTTGGTGAAGTCTCTCGTTTTCCGACACGGTTTTCCAGCTTCATCGCATGCGAACCGGTGGCAATGCGGGCCCCTCCGAACAGACGCATGCAGAGACTGGAGAAACCCATGCGTCGATCGACGCCACTTCCCTCCCTCGACGGCCTAAAGGACCAGGCGCGACGCCTCAGGGCACGATTCGCCGGCGAGGATCAACCGATCAGCCACGGGCGCGCACTGGAACTCGTCGCCGCGCAATACGGCTTCCGTGACTGGAACACCCTGCACGCCGCCGTCGGCAACCGGCCGCCGTTCGATCCCTGGCAACTCGGCGCGCGCGTCCGCGGCCATTATCTCGGCCAGCCTTTCGACGCGAAGATTCTCGGGGTGCAGGCGTTGACCGCGCAGCCCGGACAATACCGGCTGGTCCTGCGTTTCGACGAGCCGGTCGACGTCGTCACCTTCGAGAGCTTCTCCTCCTTCCGCCAGCGCGTCACCTGTACGGTCGACGAGAGCGGGCGCACGGCGGCACGGACCTCGGACGGGCGGCCGCATCTCGAACTGGAATGGTAGCCGCAGCTATTTCAGGTTCAGCTGCCAGGAGACGCCGAAGCGGTCGTTGATCCAGGCGAACTCACGGCTGAAGCCATAGCTGCCGAGCGGCATCAGTTCCTCGCCGCCGTCGGCGAGGGCGGCGTAGATCTCGCGGATCTGCGCTTCGGACTCGCACTCGACGAACAGTGAAAAGGCGGGCGTGAACCCGAAGTCGTGCGTGATCGGGCTGTCGATGCACAGAATGGTCTGGCGACCGAGGTGGAAGCGCGCCGAAGCGACGCTGCCCTCGGCGCCGGCCTCGTTCGGCCCGTAGCGAAGGATCTCGTCGATGCCGCAGTCGGGGAAGACCGAGGCATAATGGACCATGGCCTCCTCCGCCCGGCCCTGGAACATCAGGAATGGCTTTGCCGAAAACCCCATCGCCGCCTCCCGTCGGTTGCGGCAACGACGATAGCAGGCCGTGACCTGCCTGCCCACTGCCCAGCTAGAGCGTGGTCTGGTCCATTTCCTCGGCCGGAATCGTGTCGATGTCGTGCCGGCGGACGACCACGGCCGGGACACCGGCCACGGTGCTGTGCGGCGGCACCGGCTTCAGCACGACGCTGCCGGCCGCCACCTTGCTGAAGGCGCCGATCTCGATGTTGCCGAGAATCTTCGCGCCGGCGCCGATCATGACGCCCCGCCGTACCTTCGGATGCCGGTCGCCGCTCTCCTTGCCGGTGCCGCCGAGGGTGACGTTCTGCAAGATCGAGACCTCGTCCTCGATGACGGCGGTCTCGCCGATGACGATGCCCGTGCCATGGTCGAGCATGACGGCGCTGCCGATGCGGGCCGCCGGGTGGATGTCAACGCCGAAGACCAGCGAGGCGCAATTGGAGATCCACAGTGCGGTCTCGCGGCGGCCGGTGTGCCACAACCGATGGGCGGCGCGATAGGTCTGCAGCGCCTGGAAGCCCTTGAGGTTGACCAGGACGTGCAACAGGCCGGGGCAGGCCGGGTCACGGTCGCGCACGGCGGCAAGATCATCTGCCACGTCGGCGAGGATTGCGTCGCTGCCGGCAAAGGCGTCTGCCAGCAGCGCGCCGATCGCCGCCACCTCGACGCCGCCGGCCGCGGCGAGCCGGTGCGACAGCACGGTCGCCAGCATCTCGGACGCCGATGCGGCGTCGACGATCGGTCGCAGGCTCGCCCGCAGAACGGGCTCGCGCTCACCCAGCGCGCCGGCTTCCTCGCGGATCGTGCGCCAGACCATGCCCTGATCGCTCCGGCCTGGACCGGAGACCTCCGCAAGCCGCGGGTTTGTAGCGATCTGCGTTCCTGCCATGGCGTCACCATTCCTCCCTGTACCGCCTACGCGCCGCGGCTGTCGGGCCACGGCGCAGCGCATGCCTCAGGCGCTGATATCGACCACGCCGCAGTCGCCGGCCTCCGAGGCGAAGGCCAGCTGGCGACCGTTCTTGTTCCACGCCATTGACGAAATCGCGCCCTTGCCCGGTCGCCGCAGCAGCACCTCGCGGCTGTCGGCGAAGCGGGCGGCCATCACCATGCCGTCGGAATAACCGATCGCCACGACCTCTTCCGCCGGATGGCAGGCCACCGACGTCACCATCACGTCGGCCCGGGTCCCGAGCTCCAGCGGCGCCTTGCCCATCGGGCCGTCCTTGGAGGCGAACGGCCAGACGATCGCCGCCGGCGCGCCGGAGGATGCAAGCCACTTGCCCTTGGTCGACCAGGACAGCGACTTCACCTTGGCCGGATAACCGGTCATGCGCATATGGCGGGTCTCGGCGCCCGGCTTGCTGTCGAGCTTCCAGCCGTGCAGCGCATTCTCCTGCATGGCGGTCACGACGAAGCGGCCGTCCGGCGAGAAGGTGACGCCGGTGTGGGCACCTTTCCACTCAAGGTCGACCGGCTGGCCGGCCGTTGCCACCCAATGCATCGAGACCCCGTTGTAGCGCGCCACGGCGATGCGCAGGCCCTTCGGGGCGAAGGCGAGGCCCTCGACCGTGCGTGCCTCGGCAAGCTCCTTCACCGTGCCGTCGGACAGGCGGACGCGCGTCGTGCGGCCCTCGGCGAAGGCGACAGCGCCCTGCGGCCCGGGGGCAACGATCGCGATCCACTTGCGCGGCACCTCGGCGAGCAGGTGCGCGGCGCCGTCGGTGGCGATGCGGAAGACCTTGCCGTCCTCGCCGCCGGTGACGAGCGTGTCGCTCGCCTCGTCATGGACGCAGGCGAGCAGGCCGTCATTGGCCTGGGTGACCTTGTGGCCGTGGTCGAGCCGGTGAATGTCGCCGACGGCCGTCGCAAAGAACGGGACGTCGCCGAGGAAGGCCGTCGCGACGACGTGGCCGTCGAGGTCGAGGGGGGCGACGGTGGGCATCAGTGCGCCTGTGCCTCGCAGGCCTTGAAGGTGCGTTCGATCTTCTCGCGGTCGAGCTCGCGACCGATGAAGACGAGGCGGCTTTCACGCTTCTCGCCGTCCTTCCAGGCGCGCTGATGGTCGCCCTCGACGATCATGTGCACGCCCTGCACGACATAGCGATCGTCGTCGCCGGCAAAGGCGATGATGCCCTTCAGACGCAGGATATTGGGGCCGTCGGTCTGGGTGATCTTCTGAATCCAGGGAAAGAACCGGTCCGGGTTCATCTCGCCGCCGCGCAGCGAGATCGACTGCACCGTCACGTCATGGATCGGCGAGGGATCATGGTCGTGGTGATGGTGGCCGTGGTCGTGGCCATGCTCGTGATGGTGATGATCATGGTCGTGATGATGGTGATGATCGTGGCCGCACTCGGGCCCGCACTCGTGGTCCGGGTGGTCGTGGTCGAGGAAATGCGGGTCGTTCTCGAGGGCACGCTCCAGGTTGAAGGCGCCCTGGTCCAGCACCTTGACCAGGTCGATGTCGGACCGGGTGGTGCGGTAGATGCGGGCGGACGGGTTGATGACGCGGACGGTCGCCTCGACCCGTTCCAGTTCCTCCGGCGTGACGAGGTCCGTCTTGTTCAGAAGCACGACGTCGGCAAAGGCGATCTGGTCTTCCGCCTCGCGCGAATCCTTCAGCCGCAGCGGCAGGTGCTTGGCGTCGACGAGCGCGACGACCGCGTCGAGCTCGGTCTTCGAGCGGACGTCATCGTCCATGAAGAAGGTTTGGGCAACGGGGACAGGATCGGCAAGCCCGGTGGTCTCGACGATGATCGCGTCGAAGCGGCCGGGGCGGCGCATCAGGCCCTCGACGACGCGGATCAGGTCGCCGCGCACGGTGCAGCAGATGCAGCCGTTGTTCATCTCGTAGATTTCCTCGTCCGACTCGACGATGAGGTCGTTGTCGATGCCGATCTCGCCGAACTCGTTGACGATGACGGCATACTTGCGGCCATGGTTTTCGGTCAGGATCCGGTTGAGTAGCGTCGTCTTGCCGGCGCCGAGGTAGCCGGTGAGGACGGTGACGGGAACGGGCTTTGGCGTAGCGGTGTCGGTCATGGGGGCCTCGAGAGCGGTCGGGGATGGGCTGGGCGCATCCGGGTTGGCGTCTGATATAGGAGATGCGGGGCGGCAGCGCAAATAGCGCCGGCACGTCGATCAGCGCAACGCCGCCAGGTCGAAGGCATGGACATCGTCCAAGAGTTCGACAAGGCCGGCCGTTGCGTGCTCGAGCAGCCTTTCGCCGCGCTCGGCTGTCGCTGCAGCGGCATTGCCGGCGGCCCCTTGCGGGTTCAGGTCCGACATCTTCCAGCCGAAGGCGTGGGGGCCGTAGGCGCGCAGATGGCGGAAGCGCAAGGCGAAGGCGGATTGCCGCGAGGCGAACGTTGCGGCCTTGCCCATGTCGACCAGGTCGGGATGGGCGGCCAGCATCACCGAGGTCTCGATGTCGCCGCCGTGAATGTCGACTGCCTTGTCCTCCGGAGCGATCCAGCCGTCCGGCTGGCCGAACCGGGTCCAGCTCGTCGCGACCGCGAGCATGTCGAAGCGCACGCGCGCCTCCGTGGCGACGATCGTCATCAACGGCGCGTTGCCGCCATGCGCATTGAGCATGACGAACTTGCGGACGCCCAGCCGCGACAGGTCGGATGCAATGCCAACCCAGCGCTCCACCGCCTCGTCAAAGGCAAGCGTCTTCGTGCCGGGGACGTCCAGGTGTTCCGGCGAATAGCCGATCCGTTCGGTCGGCAGGAAGGTGGCGGGCAGGCCGGCGGGGAGGGCCCGGATCAGACGGTCGACGATCGCGTCGGCAATCAGCCAGTCCGTTTCGAGCGGCAGGTGGGGGCCATGCCCCTCGTGCGCGCCAAGGGGAAGCACGGCGATCCAATCGGCACGCGACTCGGCACCGAGCGCGGGGTCGTTGTCCTGCCAGCGTCGCTTGGGCCGGACGCCCATGGCTCACTCCTTGGATGGTCTTGCCGCAAACGGGTCGGCTCTGTCATACAAGGTAGGGGAAGCGAAGCAAGACGTGGAGGTCGCATGGCCAAGAAAAAGAAGGAAGAGAAGAAGGACAAGTCGAAGAAGAAGGGGCATGCTGCGGTCGGCCCCAGCGATGTGTCCGGGGCCATTGTCCAGGCGGCTCGCTCCATTCGCACGGTCCTTTCCCGAAACCTTCTTTCCAGCGGGCTCTATGCGGGGCAGGACGGGGTCATGCTGGCGCTGGCCGAAAACGGTGGGATGACGGCGGGCGCTCTCGCCGCCCGTCTCGGCGTCAAGGCCCCGACGATGACACGCACGATCGGCCGGCTTGAGGCGCAGGGTTTCGTCGAACGCAAGCCCGACACGGTCGACGGTCGGCTGACCGTCGTCGAGCTGACGCTGGCGGGACGGGAAACGCTCGGTCTCATCACCCATGCCTGCAATCTCAGCGAGCGGCAGGCGCTCGACGGCCTGAGCGACAAGGAGGTGCGCACGCTGCTGAAGCTGCTGCGCGTCGTCGACGGCAACCTGCGCGGCGTCGAGCCGGTGGAGGACAAACCCGGTGCAAAGAGCGTTGCGGATGGAATTTAAATAGTTTAAATAAACGATTTAAATGCCGGCGCGAGGGAGAGGGATGGCGCAAAAGGTCAAACTGTCGACGATTGCGGAGACACTCGGGGTCTCCACCGCCACCGTATCCCTTGCCCTGCGCGACAGCCCGCTCGTCGCGCTCACGACCCGCGACCGGATCAAGGAGCAGGCACGGGCGCTGGGCTATATCTACAACCGTCGCGCGGCCAGCCTGCGCACCTCCCGCTCCGGCATCATCGGCGTCGTCGTGCACGACATCATGAACCCGTTCTACGGCGAGATCCTGAAGGCGATCGAAAGCGAACTGGATCGCGACCGCCAGACCTTTATCCTGTCCAACCACTACGATTCGGTCGAGAAGCAGCGCAATTTCATCGAGACGCTGCTGCAGCTCGGCGGCGACGGGGTGATCATGTCGCCGGCAATCGGCACGCCGGCGGAGGACATCCTGCTGGCCGAGGACAACGGCATGCCGGCGATCCTGATCGCGCGGTCGATCGACGGCGTCGACGTGCCGATCTTCCGCGGCGACGATACCTACGGCATTTCGCTCGCCACCAACCACCTGATCGGGCTGGGCCATCGCGTCATCGCCATGGTTGGCGGCACCGACCAGACCTCGACCGGGCGCGACCGCTACCAGGGTTACGTCAATGCACTGCGCAAGGCCAATATCGAGGTCGATCCGGCATTGCGCATCTCCGGTCCGCGGTCCAAGCAGGGTGGCTTCGAGGCGGCGGTACACTTCCTGTCGCTGCCGCAGAAGCCAACGGCTGCAGTCTGCTGGAACGACCTCGTCGCGATCGGCCTGATGAACGGCATCGCCCGCGCCGGGCTGCTGCCGGGCCGCGACGTATCGGTAACCGGTTACGACGACCTCGAAGAGGCCGCGATCGCCACCCCCTCGTTGACGACCGTCTGGAACGGGCAGTCGGAGGTCGGCCGCAGTGCCGCCCGCGCGCTGCTCGACAGGCTCTCCGGCAGCCACGAGCCCGACGGCATCCACCTGATCAAGCCGGAGATGCGCATTCGCCAGTCGACCGGGCCGTTGCGGCACAACGGACACGACGGCTGAAGCCAAGCAGGAGCGACGCCGATGACGGAACGACCGAAGGTGCTCATCGTGGGAAAGGTGCGCGACCGCGTCGCCGAGCGGCTTGGCGATCAGGTCGAGCTGGTGCGTTGCCCCTCGCCGCTCGCTTCCGGCGCGCTCGATCCCGCCCTTGCCAGCCAGATCCGCGGGGTCGCCGTGTCGGGAGCGTTCGGCCCCGAGGCATTTTCCTGCCTTCCCAACCTCGAGATCGTCGCCCATTTCGGGGTCGGGTATGACGGCGTCGACGTCAAGGCGGCGGCGGCGCGCGGCGTGATCGTCACCAACACGCCGGACGTCCTGAACGACGAGGTTGCCGACACGGCGATCGCGCTCTTGCTCAACACCCTTCGGCGGTTTCCCGAGGCCGAAGCCTGGCTGCGCGCGGGACGCTGGGAGCGGGGCGGTCAATTCCCGCTGTCGCCCCTGACCCTGCGCGGCCGCTCTATCGGGATCTACGGGCTCGGCCGGATCGGCATCGCCATCGCCCGCCGGCTCGAGGGCTTCGGCGTGTCGATCAGCTACCACACCCGGACGCAGCGCGCCGATGTCGCCTATGCCTACCACCCGACCTTGCTGGGCATGGCCGAGGCCGTGGACACGCTGATAGCGATCGTGCCGAAGACGCCGGAAACCTACAAGACCATCGATGCGGCCGTGCTGTCGGCGCTGGGGCCGAACGGCGTGCTGATCAATGTCGGCCGCGGCTGGACGGTGGACGAGCAGGCGCTGGCCGCAGCGCTGGACGCGCGCACGATCGCGGCCGCGGGGCTCGACGTGTACCAGGACGAGCCCTATGTCCCCGCGGCGTTGCTGCATGCCCCCAACACCAGCCTTCTGCCGCATGTCGCCTCGGCCTCGGTCGTCACGCGCGACGCAATGGCGGATCTCGTTGCCGACAACCTTCTTTCATGGTTCCGCACGGGCCGGCCGCTGACGCCCGTGGCGGAGACGCCGGTCGGCTGAGCTGCCCGCGTCTGCGCCGGCCGTGCCAGATCCGGCCCCACGCCGTTAAGCTTTCGGCAAGCTTGCGGGCGCAGGCTCCTCGCGAGTCAGACGATTTCGGAGAGCGCCAATGCGAAAGCTGATCCTGCCGGCTGCCGGCACCCTTGTCCTGCTTGCCGGGATGTGGTCGCTTGAGGCGGGATCTTCGCCGCACGTCGATCCGGTCGTGTCCGGCTCGATTGCCAAGGCGGCGAAGCCGGCCGTTGGAAAGCTGTTCTCCCTTTCGAATATCCAGAGCGACACCGCGTGCCTCGCCTCGCGCGGCGAACGGCTGACGAACCACAGCATGCGCTTTGTCGTCTCGGCGGACTGTGCGGGGGTCTGGCCGGGCCTGCCGGAAGCGGTGACCTGGGTGGAGACCGGCGACGGCACCGTCGTCGTCGCCGACCTTTCGGGCGATGCGATCCTGACGCTGGCGGAGGCCGACGGGCTTTCCTACGAGGTGCTCGACCCGCCGAACGCGCTGATCACGGTCAGCGCCGCCAACTGATGCCTCCGGACGGGCTTCAGCCGGCCGCCTGGCGAGGCTGCCGGAGAACCTTCGCGGCGGCATAGGCGCGTACGGCCTCGCCGAACGCGCCGAACAGCCGGTTCGAGGGCTCGTCCGGCCCGACCCAATACTCCGGGTGCCACTGCACGCCGACGGCAAAGGCCTTGGCGCCGATCACCGACACGGCCTCGATGGTGCCGTCCTCGGCAATCGCCTCGACGGCCAGCCGTGGCGCCGCGGCCGAAATCGCCTGCCGGTGCAGGGAGTTGACGCGGACCGTGCCGGCGCCGATGACGGAGGCGAGGCAGCTCCCCTCCTTGACCAGGACATCCTGGCGGATGCCGTAGGCGAGGTCGAGGTCGGGTGTGTCGGGTTTGCGGTGGTCCCAGTTGCCGGGGATCTCCTGGATCTCGTTGGCCAGCGTGCCGCCCAGGGCGACGTTCAGCTCCTGCAGTCCGCGGCAGATCGCCAGGAGCGGAATGCCCCGCTCCAGCGCGCGCTTGATCAGCGGCAGCGCCGTCGCGTCGCGGGCCAGGTCGAACGGACCGTCCGACTCGGTGGCTTCGCGTCCGTAGTGCGACGGGTGGATGTTGGTGCGCGAGCCACTTACCAGCAGCCCGTCGACGCGGTCGAGGATCTCGTCGAAGTCGTGTCCGCTCTCGAGCGCCGGCACGAGCAGCGGGATGACGTCAGACCCCTTGACGGCGGCACGGACGTACTGGTTCGGCGTGGCCTGCCAGACGTTGCCTTCGATCTCGCGAATGTCCGCCGGGATGGCGACGACAGGTTTCGGCATGCGGAACTCCGATCGAATGGGCGTGGGCGCCGGCGACTGGCGGCGGTCTGACCAAGCCCGGGTTCATTTGCGCGTACGCGCGGAAAAACCCGGCGCGGCGCTGGCGTTCATAGGCTTGCCGCCAAATTGCAGCCCAGTCAATTCCAAAGCCGCGCCCGAGCGCGAGGTCCTGTCGTCAAAGAATGGCGAATCAGGGGGAGACGGCGGATTTTCGTCGACCAAAGCTAGCATTTGATTTACCAAGTTCACCGGAACCTGCGTCGCGGCCGATGAAATTGGCGTGATGCACCCGGCGCGGGCCGTACTGGCCCGGTGCTTCATTTTCGCATTGTTCTGCTATGTCCGGTTGCGTTTGCACAACCTTTCGGCGGTGAACTGCAAGATCCGGTTGAGCGCTTGATAGAAGGACACGGCATGGGTTGGGGAATGTCGGCGCGTCCGTTGCCCGATCGGGTAATTTCGCGAAATCATTCATTAAATTTTCCCCGGTAACCCTCGCCCGTCAATGGGAGTGCCGAGTCCATGAAGGATCGAGGTCAAAGCACGCTGCCGACGGATGTGTATCTGTCGTTCGTCAGCTCGCTTTACGGTAACCGCCAGACCCTGTTCGTCGGCATGATCTCGCACGTCGTCACCTTCGCGTTCGTGTATGCGAAGACGGCCGACCCGTTCTTCCTCGCCTGCGGCGCCGCCGTCATCCTCATCTGGTCGCTGCGCGCCTATGGCATGCGCCGGTTCGACCTGGTCGACCAGTCGAGCCTGGACAATGACGGCATCCGGTACTGGGAAAACTGGTACAACACCGGTGCGGTGGGCACGACGCTGGTGTTGGGCACGTCCAGCGGATACAGCCTTCTCGTCAGCCGCGACGGTTTTGCGGAACTTGCCTGCATCTCGGTGACGCTCGCCACCATGGTGTCGGTCGTGGGGCGCAACTGCGGCTCGCGCCGTGCCGTCGACTACATGACCTTCTGCGCCTGCTTTCCGATGGTGGTCGGCTTTCTCGGGCTGCAGGACTTCTATCACGCCGTGCTGGCGCTGCTGATCCTGCCGTTCAGCCTGACGACGCGGATGATGGCGAATGGCGTGCGCAGCTTCCTGGAGCGCGCGGCGCTCGCCACGCGTGAAATCAGGACCATCGCTGACCGTTTCGACACGGCGCTCAACAACATGCCGCACGGCCTGCTGATGCTGGATGCCGAACGACGCATCCTCGTCGCCAACCGGCGCGCCTGCGAACTGCTCCAGCTCGGCGACAAGGATCGCCTGAAGGACTGCCATCTCGACGTCGTCCTGCGCTATGGCGTGCGCAGCACTTTCCTCAGCTCGGACCAGAGCAAGGCATTGCTGCAGAAGCTGGACGAACTGCTGAAGGGCGAGCGCTCGCGGGCGCTCGTGCAGGTGACCGACGACTTCTACCTCGAATTTACCGCGAGCCGCCGGGACAACGGCGGCGCGGTGCTGATCTTCGAGGACGTCACGGCGCGCATGCGCGCCGAGAACAAGATCCTGCACATGATCCGCTACAACAGCCTTACCGGGCTGCCGAACCGCACCTATTTCGGTGACCTGGTGCAGCAGACGCTGGCCGAACGCAAGCGGCCGGGGATGGTCGGGTTCGTGGTGCTGGACGTGGACGACTTCAAACACGTCAACGACGTCAAGGGCCATGTCACCGGCGACCGGCTGCTTTGCATGGTCGCCGAGCGCATGCGCAAGGTGGCCGGCGATCGCGCGCTCGTCGGACACCTGATGGGTGACGAGTTCATCCTGTTCTTCCCGAACGAGAGCAACCGCAGCGATCTCGAGGAGCGCATGCGCAGGGTGCACCAGCAGGTGCAGGGAAGCTACGAGGTGGGGGGAACGACCTTCCGGGTCTCGCTCAGCGCCGGCGGCGTCCTCTGCGAGAGCGACGAGTTTCGCATGGAAGACACGCAGATCAAGGCCGATCTCGCCCTGTTCGAAACCAAGTCGCGCGCCAAGGGCGGTTTCACCACGTTCGAGGAAGAGATGGACGCGCGCTACCTCGAGCGCCAGAAGCTCAAGCTGGACCTGCGCGAGGCCGTGTCCCGCAACGAACTGTCGATTGCCTACCAGCCGATGTTCCGCCCCGACGGCTCGCGCATCGAATGCTGCGAGGCGCTGGCGCGCTGGACGCATCCGGAACGCGGGCCGGTGTCGCCCGCCATCTTCATCCAGATCGCCGAGGAAATGGGGATCGTCTCGGATATCACGCGCCTGATGATCGATCGCGCCTGCGCGGACTGCGCGCAGTGGCCCGAGCACATGGGGGTGTCCATCAACCTGTCGGTTCAGGACCTGCGCAACTCCGAAATCGTCGGCGTGGTGTCGGACGCGCTCGTCAAGTCCGGACTGAAGCCGTCGCGACTGCATCTGGAGGTGACCGAGAGCTGCCTGATGGAGGAACCGGTCAAGGTCCAGGCGGTGCTGCAGGAACTGCGCGCGCGCGGCATTACCATTGCGATCGACGACTTCGGCACGGGCTATTCGAGCCTCAGCTATCTGGACGCGCTGCCGCTCGACCTGATCAAGATCGACCGCTCCTTCGTCCGCAACATCAGCGAGGACGCACGCCGGTTCAAGCTCTTGCGGGGGACGGTCAATCTCTCGCGCGAACTCGGCCTGCGCATCGTCGTGGAGGGGGTGGAGACGCGCGAGCAACTGGCGCTGATCAACAAGTACAACTGCGCCGACTTGATCCAGGGCTACGTCTTCGCCGCGCCGATGGCGTCCAGCGCCATCATTGACCTGACCGAAGGGCTCGCCCGCAAGGCAGCCGATGGTCGTGCCAAGGGCGGCCTTCACGTCGCCTGAGCCCTTTCCGATTTCCGCATAGTAGCATACGCTAAAATGTTGATATCATTATATCCACTGGAAATCTGTTAAGGTTAATATCTGGTAATTTACACAAATTGTCCGAAATGATTGAGTGTATGTCTGCGGTACGGCAACCGCAGCCACGCAATCGGGGATTTGTGACTCATGTCCGGCGCGCAATCGGCCACCAATCGATTCTCAGACAAGCTCATGGAACTGCTCGACCGGGTGGAATACCGCCGGGTCGAGACCGGGGAAGACATGGAGGAGGTAGCGCGCATCCGCTACAAGGCCTACAAGGCCGGCGCGGTGATGCACCTGGGCGACGAGGCGCCGCTGCTGATCGACGAGGTCGACTTCGACAGCCACGCCTACGTGTTCGGAATCTATTACGAGGAGCGGCTGATCTCGACCGTGCGCCTGCACCACGTGACGCCGGAACACCGCGTCAATTCCTCCGGCAAGGTGTTTCCCGACGAGATCAACGCCTTTCTGGACGCCGGCATGACGCTGATCGATCCGGTCCGGCTGGCGGCCGACCCGGAGATCTGGAGTGAAATGCCGGCGATTCCCTACCTGACGCTGCGCCTCGCCACGATGGCGACCGACTACTTCCAGGCCGACCGCTGCCTGCAGATGGTGAAGCCGGCCCACTCGGCGTTCTACAAGCGGGTGTTCGACGCGGATTTCGTCGCCTCGCCAAAGAGCAACCAGGGCAAGTTCATCATCGACCTGATGCTGATGGCCACCCGCGTCAAGGAGGTGCTGCCGAAGCTCTACGTCCGCTTCCCCTTCTTCAAGTCGGAAGCCTTCGAACGCCGGATGATGTTCGACCGCGGCGCGGAGATCACCCCGCTGACGGTCCGCCCGACCGCCCGACTCGCGCATTTCGGCACCAGCCGCATCCAGATTGGCCAGCAGGGCCTGGGTGGCTGACGCAACCGCGCGCTGGAAGGGCGCGCCCAGGCCGCACAACAATTCTCGGGTTGTGGCCCCGTCGCGCGTTGCGCTTTGCCAAGCCATTGTGTAAGGCCAGAGCACGTACGCTTGTGTGCGCGATCGGGCGAAGGGTTCTGGTGGCCTGCGCCGGATGAGTGGTGCGTTCCCGGTTGTTCAGGGCCGGGGGCGCGGAGACAGGAGACGATAGCATGGCTGAACATCATTCCGGACCGGTCGAAATGGGTGCTCCGATGGACTATGCCGAGCACGAGAAGACCTACAATCTATTCCTCAACGCGACCAAGTACGGCACGATGTTCTGCGTGACGCTGCTGATTGCCATGGCGGCTGCCTTCTTCACCGCCGCCGGCTTCTTTTCCGCTCTCTTCCTGCTGATCGTCCTCAACGTTCTCGGCTTCGTGCTCCTGCGCTAAAGGAGACGTCCTCGAACTGTCGAATGCTGCGCCCGGTTCCGGGCGCACGGATCTAACGCGACCAGGCTGAGGGGGATGGCGTGTGAGTGGGACTGTGTTCGTTGCGCGGGAGAGTGATCCTGCGGAAAGCCGCGTTGCGGCATCGATTGAAACCGTAAAGAAAATCAAGGGCCTGGGTTTCGACGTCGTCGTCGAAGCTGGGGCGGGACTGGGCTCGCGCGTCGCCGATGCCGACTTTGAGGCGGCGGGCGCCACGGTCGGCACGGCCGCAGCTGCAAAGAGCGCCGACGTCGTCCTCAGGGTGCGCCGCCCGAACGACAAGGAAATCAAGACCTACAAGCCGGGGGCGATCGTCATCGCCGTGATGGATCCCTACGGCAATGAGCGGGCGCTCGCGGCGATGGCCAAGGCAGGGCTTGTCACGTTCGCCATGGAACTGATGCCGCGCATCACCCGGGCGCAGTCGATGGACGTTCTGTCCTCGCAGGCAAACCTTGCCGGCTATCGCGCGGTGATCGATGCCGCCGAGGAATATGACCGCGCCCTGCCGATGATGATGACGGCCGCGGGCACGGTTCCGGCCGCGAAGGTGTTCGTCATGGGGGCGGGCGTCGCCGGTCTTCAGGCAATCGCGACGGCCAAGCGCCTGGGCGCCGCCGTGACCGCGACCGATGTCCGTCCCGCCGCGAAGGAACAGGTGGCCTCTCTCGGGGCCAAGTTCATCGCCGTCGAGGACGAGGAGTTCAAGGCGGCCGAGACCGCCGGCGGCTACGCCAAGGAGATGTCCAAGGAGTACCAGGCCAAACAGGCCGCACTCGTTGCCGACCACATCGCCAAGCAGGACATCGTCATCACCACCGCCCTGATCCCCGGCCGGCCGGCGCCGAAGCTGGTCAGCCGCGACATGCTGAGGGCGATGCGCTCCGGTTCGATCGCCGTCGACCTCGCGGTCGAGCGCGGCGGCAATATCGAGGGTTCGGTGGCGGGCGAAGTCGTCGATGTCGACGGCGTCAAGGTGATCGGCCATCTCAACATGCCCGGCCGCATCGCGGCCTCCGCCTCGCTGCTCTATGCCAAGAACCTGGTGAACTTTCTCGAGACCCTGGTGGACAAGGAGACAAAGACGATCGCGGTGAAACCGGACGACGAACTGGTCAAGGCGACGATGCTGACCTTCGACGGCGCGATCGTTCATCCGAACTTTGCCCCGGTCCAGCGCAAGGAGGACGCATGATGGCCAACGAACTGCTGGACAAGGCTCTCACCGATCTCGAGCGCGCCGTCGAAGCGGTGCGCGCGGCATCCGAATACGGTCCCGAAGCCGCCGGTGCGATCGCGCACGGCGTCTCCGGCGGTGCGATCGATCCGTTCGTCTTCCGGCTCGCGATCTTCGTGCTGTCGATCTTCGTCGGCTACTACGTCGTCTGGTCGGTGACGCCGGCGCTGCACACGCCGCTGATGGCCGTCACCAACGCCATCTCGTCGGTGATCGTCGTCGGTGCGCTGCTCGCCGTCGGCATATCGCTGTCGGGGATCGCCACCGGCTTCGGCTTCGTCGCCCTGATCCTTGCCTCCGTCAACATCTTCGGCGGCTTCCTCGTCACCCAGCGCATGCTGGCGATGTACAAGAAAAAAGAGAAGTGAGGTCGCGCTGAATGTCCCCGAATATCGCAGCCTTCCTCTATCTCGTCTCCGGCGTGCTGTTCATCATGGCGCTCCGGGGGCTGTCGCACCCGACCACCAGCCGGCGCGGCAACCTGCTCGGCATGACCGGCATGGCCATCGCCATCGTCACGACGCTGCTGCTGGCAAAGCCTTCGCTCGGCGGGCTCGGGCTGATCGCCGTCGGCCTTGCCATCGGCGGTGGCGCGGGCGCCTATATCGCCCGTTCGATCCCGATGACGTCGATGCCGCAGCTCGTTGCCGGCTTCCACTCGCTGGTCGGTCTGGCGGCTGTGCTCGTCGCCGCAGCGGCCCTCTATTCGCCCTCCGCCTTCGGCATCGGCGAGGTCGGCTCCATTCACGCCCAGGCCCTTGTGGAGATGGCGCTCGGCGTCGCAATCGGTGCAATCACCTTCACCGGATCGGTCATCGCCTTCCTGAAGCTCGACGGGCGCATGTCCGGCAAGCCGATCCTGCTGCCGTCGCGACACCTGATCAACGCGGTGCTGCTCGGCCTGATCGTGTTCTTCATCGTCGGGCTGGCGCTGACCGAGAGCCACTTCAACTTCTGGGCCATCGTACTGCTGTCGCTGATGCTCGGCGTGCTGATCATCGTGCCGATCGGCGGGGCCGACATGCCGGTGGTCGTCTCGATGCTCAACTCCTATTCGGGCTGGGCGGCGGCCGGCATCGGCTTCACGCTCGGCAATCTCGCGCTGATCGTGACCGGTGCGCTGGTCGGCTCCTCCGGTGCGATCCTGTCCTACATCATGTGCAAGGGCATGAACCGTTCGTTCATCTCGGTCATCCTCGGCGGCTTCGGCGGCGAAACGGCGGCCGCGGCGGATGACGGCGTGCAGCGCACGGTCAAGCAGGGCTCTGCCGACGATGCGGCCTTCCTGATGGCGAACGCCTCAAAGGTCATCATCGTGCCGGGCTACGGCATGGCGGTGGCGCAGGCGCAGCACGCGCTGCGCGAGCTCGCCGACAAGCTCAAGGAGGCGGGCGTCGAGGTCAAATACGCGATCCACCCGGTCGCCGGCCGCATGCCGGGGCACATGAACGTGCTGCTGGCGGAAGCGAACGTGCCCTATGACGAAGTGTTCGAGCTCGAGGACATCAACTCGGAATTCGCCCAGGCCGACGTCGCCTATGTCATCGGCGCCAACGACGTGACCAACCCGGCCGCGCGCGACGACAAGACCTCGCCGATCTACGGCATGCCGATCCTCGATGTCGACAAGGCCAAGACCTGCCTGTTCGTCAAGCGCTCGCTCGGCTCCGGCTACGCCGGCATCGACAACACGCTGTTCTACAAGGACGGCACGATGATGCTGCTCGGCGACGCCAAGAAGATGACCGAGGACATCGTCAAGGCGATGAATCACTGATCCGCCGGTCACTGCACCTGGCGAGGGCCGGCGACGCAAGTCGCGGGCCATTCTTCTTTCAGGTCCTGATCGGAGCCGGCCGTTCGGCGACGAAAAAGCCCGCGTGGGTCACGCGGGCCTGAAGCGTTTTGGTGCTGGGATCAGCCCTCAGGCCGGCTTGCCGCGCGTGCGGGCGACGCCGTCCTTGGCCGGCTGGTATTTGGGGTCGAGCTGGAGGGCGTGCGAATAGGACTTGGCAGCCTTGGCCATGTCGCCCTTGCGCTCGTAGATCAGCGCCTGGTTGGCCCAGGACTCGGCAACCCGGCCGTCGAGCGAGATCGCCGTGTTGAAGTCGGCAAAGGCGTTGTCGTCGTCGCCCTGGGCGGCGTAGGAGAGGCCGCGGCCGTTATAGGGCTCGGGCGAGCTCGGCGACAGCGAGATCGCCTTGGAGAAATCCTCGATCGCCGGGCCATGCTGGCCGCGCTTCTGGTAGATCAGGCCGCGGTTGTGGTAGGCGCGCGGATCAGTCGTGTCGAGTTCGATCGCCTTGTTGAAGTCGCGGAAGGCATCATCCACGCGTCCGGCCTGGCGATAGAGATTGCCGCGCCCGATATAGGCGACGTCGTAACTCGGGTTGATCTGCAGCGCCGCGTTGTAGTCGGCGGCTGCCTCGGCCTGATTGCCGAGGTTGCGCTGCACCAGCGCCCGGTTGGCGTAGGCCTGGTAGAAGCGCGGGTTCAGTTCGATCGCGCGGTTGAAGTCGTCGATCGCCTTGCGGAACTCGCCGGCGCGACCATAGGCCGAGCCGCGGACGTTGTAGCCCTCGGGATCCTGGGGGTTGGCGGCGATCACGCTCGTCAGCGAGGAGATGTTCTCGGTGGTGCCCTGAGCGCGCTCGACCCGGATCACATCCGAGGTCGTGGTGCTTTGGCAGGCGGTCAGGAACGCACCTGCGGCTATGACAAGGGCGACGGCGACAGGCCGGCGAAGGCCGGCGACATCGGCGAGGCGAGTGAAGGTCGGATGCCCCGTGGAAGCTGCCATTTTCAAGTTCTGGTCCCTCAATGCGGCGCGGATCCCGCGCCAGATGCTGCAACCGGCCCGGCCGGCATGCGTCCTGCCACAACGTGGCCGTCCATCGGGCAGTCGGCTGGAAAACCCAACGTCGCGGCCTTGGCCGCAAGCCTCATGCGCCCGCTGCCCTGCAGCGCCATGGGCACCCACCCCGCGGCGGATTGAAACGATGCGCGTGCCGCCGGGCATCGGCCCGATGCGCATCAAAAAAGGCGGCGGCGAAAATTCGCCCCCGCCAGACCTTGCATCGGAAAACGTCGAAAAAACGACCGATCAACGACCGCTGCGGCCACCGCTGATCAAGCCCTCGCGCTGGGCGCGCTTGCGGGCGAGCTTGCGGACGCGGCGAACGGCCTCGGCCTTCTCGCGGGCGCGCTTCTGCGACGGCTTTTCGTAATAGTCCCGCATCTTCATTTCGCGGAAGATACCTTCGCGCTGCATCTTCTTCTTGAGAGCGCGGAGCGCCTGATCGACGTTGTTATCGCGGACTAGTACCTGCACGAGAATCCCGTTCCTTCGGTTTGAGTTGGAAGCCTCGATCCAGGTCGACGAGGCAATATATCTGTCATTTCGCAGCCCGGAGGGCGTGCGACTGAGAGGTGCGATAGCAGAACCGTGTACCGAAGTCCAGACGGTGCAGCGGAAAGGCCGGGAAAATTCGGCACACCGGGAAAATCGCCCTGCGACATTCGGCCTCTGGACCCATGTCGCTTGCGACACAAGGCGCGGCGGAATGCGTCGCAAAGAAACCGTTGTAACCTCCCGAGATTTGCTTTCTATCGGCAACACGGAAATCGACCCGGACATATACGGAGTAGAGGCGGATGCGCAAATATTCGGTCTTTGCCGTCGCACGCGAAGCGCTGCGCGGCCACAAGGGATGGGAGCCGCAGTGGGCCTCGCCCGAGCCGCGCAAGGAGTACGACGTCATCATCATCGGCGCGGGTGGCCACGGCCTCGGGACCGCCTATTATCTCGCCAAGGAACACGGCATCACCAACATCGCCGTGCTCGAGAAGGGTTGGCTCGGTGGCGGCAACACCGGCCGCAACACCACCATCATCCGCTCCAACTATCTCTACGACGAGAGCGCTGCGCTCTATAACCACGCGCTGAAGCTCTGGGACAACCTGTCCCAGGACATGAACTACAACGTGATGTATTCGCCGCGCGGCGTGATGATGCTCGCCCACAACATTCACGATGAGCAGGTGTTCAAGCGCCACATCCATTCTAACCGGCTGAACGGCGTCGACAACGAGTGGCTGACGCCGGAACAGGCGAAGGACTACTGCCCGCCGCTCGACATCTCGCGTTCGGCCCGCTATCCGATCGTCGGCGCGGCGCTGCAGCGCAAGGGCGGCACCGCGCGCCACGACGCGGTCGCCTGGGGCTATGCCCGCGGCGCGTCCGATCGCGGCGTTCACATCATCCAGAACTGCGAGGTGACCGGCATCCGCCGCAATGCGGACGGCTCGGTCGCGGGCGTCGAGACTTCACGCGGCCCGATCAACGCCAAGAAGGTGGGCGTCGTCGCCGCCGGCCACACCTCGGTCGTCATGCAGATGGCCGATATCCGCATGCCGCTGCTCAGCTACCCGCTGCAGGCGCTGGTGTCGGAGCCGGTCAAGCCGATCTTCCCGTGCGTGGTGATGTCGAACACCGTCCACGCCTACATCTCGCAGTCGGACAAGGGCGAACTGGTGATCGGCGCCGGCACGGACCAGTACCAGTCCTATTCGCAGACCGGCGGCCTGCACATCATCAACCACACGCTCGACGCGATCTGCGAACTGTTCCCGATGTTCAACCGCATGAAGATGATGCGCTCCTGGGGCGGCATCGTCGACGTGACGCCGGACCGCTCGCCGATCCTGGCCAAGACGCCGGTCAAGGGGCTCTACGTCAACTGCGGCTGGGGCACTGGCGGCTTCAAGGCGACGCCGGGCTCGGCCCATGTCTTCGCCCACACGATCGCGCGCGACGAGCCGCACCCGATCAACGCGCCGTTCACGATGGAGCGGTTCCGCACCGGGCGCCTGATCGACGAGGCGGCCGCCGCCGCCGTGGCCCACTGATATCGGAAATCGCCTGCGCCGTCCCGGAAGGATCGTGCCAGGCAGGAGACGACAAGATGCTGCTGATCCATTGCCCCTATTGCGAGGAAGAGCGTCCGGAGCTGGAGTTCCGCAACGCCGGCGACGCGCACATCGTGCGCCCGACCAACATCGCGGACATCTCGGACGAGGAGTTCGAGGCCTTTTTCTTCCTGCGCGACAACGTCAAGGGCCTCATCTACGAGCGCTGGCGCCACATCCATGGCTGTGGCCGCTTCTTCAACGCAGCGCGCGACACCGTGAGCGACAAGTTCGTCACGACCTACAAGGCCGGCCTGCCCAAGCCGGATCTCTCCCCGGCGCCGGTCGCGGCGACGGAGAAGACCGTCGAAACCTATGAAGCTACGGAAGGACTGGCAGAATGAGCGGGGCAAATCGTATCGCAGGTGCAGGCCGTCTCACCCCCGCCCGCAAAGCGCGCTTCACCTTCGACGGCAAGAGCTACGAGGCGCTGGAGGGTGACACCGTCGCCTCCGCGCTGCTCGCCAACGGCGTTCACCTTGTCGGCCGCTCGTTCAAGTATCACCGTCCGCGCGGCGTCGTCTCCGCCGGAGCGGAGGAGCCGAACGCGCTGATCGACGTCGAGCGCGACGCCGCCCGCAAGCAGCCGAACGTGCGCGCCACCGTGCAGGAGGTATTCGACGGCGCCAGGATCAGCTCGCAGAACCGCTGGCCCTCGCTCGCCTTCGACGTCGGCGGCGTCAACAACTACCTTTCGCCCTTCTTCGCCGCCGGCTTTTACTACAAGACCTTCATGTGGCCGAAGAAGGCCTGGGAGAAGATCTACGAGCCGCGCATCCGGGCGGCCGCCGGACTCGGCGTGTCGCCGACGGAGGCCGATACCGACCATTATGCCAACCGCTTCGCCCATTGCGACGTCCTCGTCATCGGCGCCGGCATCGCCGGCCTGTCGGCGGCGCTGGCCGCGGCTGAGAGCGGCGCCCGCGTGATCCTCTGCGACGAGCAGCCGGAGGTCGGCGGCGCGCTGCACTTCGACAAGTCGGTCAAGGTCGACGGCGAGGAGGGTTACGCCTGGGCGCAGACGACGGCCGAGCGGCTGGCGGCGATGGACAACGTCACGGTGCTGACCCGCACGACCGCCTTCGGCTACTACGCCCAGAACTTCGTCGCCCTGGCCGAACGTGTCACCGACCACCTGGCGCGACCGGACAAGAAGCTGCCGCGCGAGCGGATGTGGCAGGTGCGCGCCAGGCGCGTGATCCTCGCCACCGGCGCGATCGAGCGCCACATGGTGTTCGCCAACAACGATCGCCCGGGCATCATGCTGGCTTCGGCCGCGCGCACCTTCCTCAACCACTTCGGCGTTGCCGTCGGCAAGAAGATCGGCGTCTATACCGCCAGCGATTCGGCCTATGAGGCGGCCTTCGACCTGAAGCGGGCCGGGGTGGAGATCGCCGTGATCGTCGACAACCGCACCAAGCCGGGCGAGGCCGTGCTCAACGAGGCCCGTGGACTCGGCATCGACGTGCTGGTCGGCCATTCGGTCGTCGACACCAAGGGGCATCGACGCGTCTCTTCGATGACGGTCGAGCGCAACGGCGGCGGCGGCAAGCGTGCCTTCGCCGTGGATGCGCTGCTGACCTCGGCCGGCTGGACGCCGTCGGTGCACATGTTCTCGCAGTCGCGCGGCAAGGTCGCCTATGACGCGCAGAGCGGCCAGTTCCTGCCCGGCACCTATGCCCAGGAATGCACCTCGGTCGGCGCCTGCAACGGCACCAGCGGCCTGCAGGCGGCGATCGACGAGGCACTGGCCGCCGGCCAGCTGATGGCGCGCGCCACCGGCAACAAGGGCGGCGGCAAGGTCGAGATCCGCGCCCAGAACGCCTTTGAGTGGTCGGGCGGCATGGCCGGTGCGGCCGAAGGGGCGGGCGCGGACGCGAACGTCAAGGCCTTCATCGACTTCCAGAACGACGTCTGCGCCAAGGACATCCGCCTGGCCGTGCGCGAGGGCATGCACTCGATCGAGCACATCAAGCGCTTCACCACCAACGGCATGGCGACGGACCAGGGCAAGCTGTCCAACATCCATGGGCTGGCGATCGCCGCGGAGACCCTGCGTCGCGACATCCCGAAAGTCGGCCTGACCACGTTCCGCGCGCCCTACACGCCGGTGACGTTCGGCACCATCATCAACCACTCGCGCGGCGAGCTGTTCGACCCGGCGCGCAAGACGCCGATCCAAGCCTGGGAAGAGGCGCACGGTGCCGTCTTCGAGGACGTCGGGCAGTGGAAGCGTGCCTGGTACTACCCGCGCGCCGGCGAGACCATGCACGAAGCGGTCAACCGCGAGTGCAAGACCGTGCGCGAGGTGGCGGGCCTGTTCGACGCCTCGACGCTCGGCAAGATCGAGGTCGTCGGCCCGGATGCGGCCGCGTTCCTCAACCTGCTCTATACCAACGCGTGGGATACGCTGAAGCCGGGCCGCTGCCGCTACGGCATCATGCTGCGCGAGGACGGTTTCGTCTATGACGACGGCGTCGTCGGCCGCATCGCCGAGGACCGCTTCCACGTGACCACCACCACCGGCGGCGCGCCACGGGTGATGCACCACATGGAGGACTATCTCCAGACCGAGTTCCCGCACCTGAAGGTGTGGCTGACCTCGACCACCGAACAGTGGTCGGTGATCGCTGTGCAGGGGCCGAAGGCCCGCGAGATCCTTGAGCCGCTGGTCGAGGGCATCGACCTTTCCAACGAGGCGTTCCCGCACATGAGCGTGCGCGAGGGCAAGATCTGCGGCGTGCCGACGCGGCTGTTCCGCATGTCGTTCACCGGCGAGACCGGCTACGAGGTCAACGTTCCCGCCGACTACGGCCAGGCGGTCTGGGAGGCGATCTGGGCCCGGGCCGAGCCGATGGGCGCCTGCGCCTACGGCACGGAGACGATGCACGTCCTGCGCGCCGAGAAGGGCTACATCATCGTCGGCCAGGACACCGACGGCACGGTCACGCCCTATGACGCGGGCCTTGGCTGGGCGGTGTCGAAGAAGAAGCCGGACTTTGTCGGGATCCGCGGGCTGAAGCGCCCAGACCTCGTCGCCGAAGGCCGCAAGCAGCTTGTCGGCCTGAAGACCAAGGATCCGAAGGTGGTGCTGGAGGAGGGCGCGCAGATCGTCGACGATCCGAACCAGCCGATTCCGATGAAGATGCTCGGCCACGTCACCTCGTCCTACTGGTCGGAGAACTGCGGGCGGTCGATCGCGCTGGCGCTCGTCGCCGGCGGGCAGGCCCGCATGGGCCAGACCCTCTATGTGCCGATGCCCGACCGCACGATCGCGGTCGAAGTCACCGACATGGTCTTCATCGACAAGGAAGGAGCACGCCTCAATGGCTGATCAAGCACTGCGCAAGGCCGCGCTCGGCGGCTTTCACGGCGGCTCCGCCGCCGCCCATGTCACCGCCGCCGGGCCGGCCACGCGCCTGTCGCTGCGGGCGGCGCCCGACGCGCTCAAAGCGCTGTCACGGGTGCTCGGCGTCGAGCTGCCGACCAAGCCGAAGAGCTCTGCGTCGAAGGACGGTCGCCATGCCCTTTGGCTCGGACCGGACGAGTGGCTGCTGATCGACGAGAAGGGGGCCGATCTTGCCGCCGCGGCGGCAAAGGCGAACGCGCTGCACTCGGCCGTCGACGTCTCCCATCGCAACACCGCGATCCTCGTCGCCGGACCGAAGGCGGCCGAGGCCGTCGCGAGCGCCAGCCCGCACGACCTCTCCCCGTCCGTGTTCCCGGTCGGCGCCTGCGCGCGCACCGTGCTCGGAAAGATCGAGGTGATCATCTTCCGCACGGACGAGCAGGACTACCGCATCGAATGCTGGCGGTCGTTTGCACCCTATGCCTTCGGCATGCTCGCCGAAGGCGCCGAGGACGCGGGTCTCTGAGCGGGCGTGCCCGGCCGGACGCTTTGCGGCGGCCGGGGCTTCCGTCGATGCATGAAAGAAGAATGGCGGTTTGCCGTGAAGGCGATCGGGGGCCGTGAACGCGACAGCGCCAGGGCACGTGGCACATTGTGAGTTCAAGCCGCCTCGGCAGTGTCAGGCGTCAGCCGGGCGGTCCTTGGGGTCGAACTGGATGATCGTCTGCCAGGTTGCCGTCAGTGCCGGTTTGCGTTCGTTCTCGATGTCGACGGTCACGTCATAAGTGCACATCAGCATGCCCGCGCCCCGGAAGCGGGCCTCGGCCATCGTGAAGCGGCCGCGCACGCGCGCGCCGCATTTCACCGGCGCCATGAAGCGCACCTTGTCGAAGCCGTAATTGATGCCCATCGTCTGCTCGATCACCCGCGGCAGGCAATCGTAGTTCATTGCCGACAGCAAGGACAGCGACAGGAAGCCGTGGGCGATCGTTCCGCCGAAGGGGGTTTCCTCGGCGGCGCGCACGGGATCGGTATGGATGAACTGGTGGTCCTGCGTCGCCTCGGCGAACCGGTCGATCATGGTCTGATCGACCGTGAACCACTTGGACACGCCGATCTCCTGGCCGACCAGGTCCCTGACCTCACCAAGATGGATATCGCGCGGCATCGACAGACCTCTCACCCAGCAACTTTCCAGCGATGTGTAGCGCATGGATCGCGGAATCGTAACCCCCGTTCTTCGCCGTGATTTGCATGCGGAACAGGTGCTTGCGAAGGTCCGGAACGCCCCTCGGATCAGGCTTGTTCCACGAGGATGTCGAGACTGCGCGGCGCCATCAGTCCCGGTGGCTCGTCGGAGTCGGCGAGGAGGCCGAGCCAGACCCTGCCGTCTGCCGGGGGAAGCCGCACCGGTACCGGGTCATGTCCCCTGTTGACGCAGATGGCGAGGCGGACGATTTCCTTGCTCTCCGCGTCCGGGGTGGTCAGCACCATCACGAGCGCGGCGGCGGCCGGCGTCTCCCAGTCGCCCACCTGCATTGGCGCGCCGTCGGGCCGAAGCCATTCGACGTCGCCGCAACCGTCGAAGAAGGCGGTCCGGGCCAGCGCGCCGAAGCGCCGGCGGATCTGGGCGAGCCTTCCGGTGTGAGCGATCAGGTCCTGGTCCAGCGCGGTCCAGTCGAGCCAGGCGGTCTCGTTGTCCTGGCAGTAGGCGTTGTTGTTGCCGCGCTGGCTGCGCCCGCCGTCGTCGCCGGCAGTCAGCAAAACCGTCCCTTTGGAGACGAACAGGCTGGCGAGCAGCGCCTTGACGTCGCGCTTTCGGGCTGCGCGCACCAAGAGATCGCCGGATTGTCCTTCGACGCCGTTGTTCCAGGAATGGTTGTCGTTGTGGCCGTCGCGGTTGTCCTCGCCGTTCGCCTCGTTGTGCTTTGCGGCATAGGACACGAGGTCCATCAGGGTGAAGCCGTCATGCGCGGCGACGAAATTGACGCTGCGGGTCGCCATCTGTCCGGCGCGCTGGAAGATGTTCGAGGAGCCGCACAGGACGGTGGCGAAGGCACCGAGCCGGCCGGCATCGCCGCGCCAGAACAGGCGTGTGTCGTCGCGGAACCGGTCGTTCCACTCAAGGAAGGGTGGCGGAAAGTTCCCCAGCTGGTACCCGCCCGGGCCGATGTCCCAGGGCTCGGCGATCAGGACGCGATCGCCGAGAACGGGGTCGGCCAGCATTTCAGTGAACATGGCGGCCTTCGGGTCGAACGCCTCGGGGCTGCGCCCGAGTACTGCCGCGAGGTCGAAGCGGAAGCCGTCGATGCCGGCGTGGACGACGAAGTGGCGCATGGTGTCGAGGATCAGCTGCCGCACGACCGGATGTTCGCAAGCCAGCGTGTTGCCGCAGCCCGTGTCGTTGGTCAGTTCGCCGGGGCGCCCGGGCAGGTGACGATAGTAGGCGAGGTTGTCGAGCCCGCGCATGGACAAGGTGGTACCGAAACGATCGCTTTCGCCGGAGTGGTTGAAGACGAGGTCGAGAATGACGCCGATGCCCGCGCCATGCAGCGCCGCCACCGTGGCCGCAAGTTCGGTCATGCCGCCCGGCGCGAGCCGTGGGTCCACCGCCATCAGCGCGATCGGGTTGTACCCCCAGTAGTTGTGAAGTCCGAGCGGCGGCAGATGGCGTTCGTCGATCCAGGCGACGATCGGCATCAGTTCGACCGCATCGACGCCGATGCGCCGCAGGTGGGCGAGCACGGCCGGGTGCGCCAGCGCTCCGACGGTGCCGCGCATTTCTTCGGGAATATCCGGGTGGCGCATGGTGAAGCCGCGCACGGCGATCTCGTAGACGACGCCGCCCGGCCGGAAGAGCGGGGCGGCGACCGGCGCCGGCCGGTCGAGCGTGACGATGGCCTTCGGCACGAGATCCGCCGTGTCCTCGCCACGGCGCGCGAGGCGGGGGTCGTGGACGAAGCGCCGGTCCAGTTGCTTGGCATAGGGATCGACCAGCAGCTTGGCCGGGTCGAACCACAGCCCATGGTCGGGCGAATAGATGCCGTCGGCGCGCAGGCCGTAGCGAGTTCCCGGACCCGCTCCGGCGACGAACGCCCGGTGCACGTTGTTGGCGTCGCGCTGCATCGGCACGCGCCGGATCTCCCGCTCACCCGCGTCGTCGAACAGGCACAGGTCAAGCCGCGTAGCGTCGCGCGAGGCGGCGGCAAAGGCGACGCCGCCGTCGACGACGGTTGCGCCAAGGCGCTCCGCCGGCATTGGCGCGGCGGCGGCGGCGGGGAAGGGCGCTGCCATGCTCAGGTGATCACGCTCGGGGCGTCGCGGCCGGTGCGGGCCTTGATGCCGGCGATCTCGTCGGCGGCGGCGATCAGATCGGCCAGCGCCTCCTGCGTATCGATGTCGTGACGCGAGGCGTCCGGCTCGTAGCGCTCGAGATAGACGCGCAGCGTGGCGCCCGACGTGCCCGTGCCGGACAGGCGGTAGACGATGCGCGAGCCGCCCTTGAACAGGATGCGAATGCCCTGGTTCTTGCTGACCGACTGGTCGATCGGGTCGTTATAGGCAAAGTCGTCCGCCTCTTCCACGACCAGTCCTTTGAAGCTCTTGCCGGGCAGGTCGGCGAGCCGCTCGCGCAGCGACGCAATCAGGCTGTTCGCTGCGCTCGCATCCACTTCCTCGTAGTCATGCCGGGAATAGTAGTTGCGGCCGTAGGTCGCCCAGTGCTTGCGGACGATGTCCAGAACGCTCTCCTTGCGGGCCGCGAGGATGTTGAGCCAGAGCAGCACGGCCCACAGCCCGTCCTTCTCGCGCACGTGGTCGGAGCCTGTGCCGGCGCTTTCCTCCCCGCAGATCGTCACCTTGTCCGCGTCGAGCAAATTGCCGAAGAACTTCCATCCGGTCGGCGTCTCGTAGAGGCCGATACCCAGTTTCTCGGCAACCCGGTCGGCCGCCCCGCTGGTCGGCATCGAACGCGCAATGCCGGAGAGGCCCTTGCTGTAGCCGGGCGCGAAATGGGCATTGGCGGCGAGCAGCGCCAGGCTGTCGGACGGCGTGACGAAGATGCCGCGGCCGATGATCAGGTTGCGGTCGCCGTCGCCGTCGGAGGCCGCGCCGAAGTCCGGGGCATCGTCGGCCATCATCGCCTCGTAGAGCGCGCGGGCATGCACGAGGTTCGGATCGGGATGGTGCCCGCCGAAGTCGGGCAGGGGAACGAAGTTGAGGACCGAGCCCTTGGGCGCACCGAGGCGATTCTCGATGATTTCCTTGGCATAGGGGCCGGTGACCGCGCTCATGGCGTCGAACACGACACGGAAACCGCCCTTGAACATGGCGCGGATCGCGTCGAAGTCGAACAGTTCCTCCATCATCTCGGCGTAGTCGGTGACCGGGTCGACGACCGTCACGGTCATGCCGGCGACGGTCTGCGTGCCCTCGAGGTCGAGATTGATGTCCGCCACCTCGGCGATCTTGTAGCGATCGATCACCTTCGAGCGGGCGTGGATCGCATCGGTGATCTTCTCCGGCGCGGGGCCGCCATTGCCGGTATTGTACTTGATGCCGAAGTCCTCCGTCGGGCCGCCGGGGTTGTGGCTGGCCGACAGGATGATGCCGCCGAAGGCCTTGTACTTGCGGATGATGTTGGAGGCTGCGGGCGTCGACAGGATGCCGCCGCGCCCGACCAGAACCTGGCCGAAGCCATTCGCAGCCGCCATCTTGATGGCGGTCTGGATGACCTCGCGGTTGTAGAAGCGACCGTCACCGCCGATCACAAGGGTTTTGCCGGCGAACCCTTCCAGGGAATCGAAGATCGACTGGATGAAGTTCTCGGCATAGTTCTCCTGCTGGAAAACGGGCACCTTCTTGCGCAGGCCGGAGGTGCCTGGCTTCTGGTCGTCGTAGGGCTTGGTCGAAACGGTCTTGATCATGACTTAGACTCTTGCAAGGAGGCTGGAATAGAGGTGGGCATAGCGTTCTGCGCTGCGTTCCCAGGAAACGTCTGATTTCATTCCCTGATTCTGCAGCCGTGCCCATACCTTTGGCTCGGAAAATGCGTCCAAAGCGCGGCGAACGGCAAAGCGCAGGCCGTCGGCGTTCACCGGGGCGAACTGAAAGCCGGTGCCGACGCCGATCGATAGCGCCGCCGGGTTGGCATCGATGACGGTATCGGCGAGGCCGCCGGTGCGGGCGACGATCGGCACGCAGCCGTAGCGCAGGCCGTAGAGCTGGGTCAGCCCGCACGGCTCGAAGCGCGACGGGATCAGGATGGCATCGCCGCCGGCCTGCATCAGATGGGAGAGCGGTTCGTCGTATCCGATGACGATGCCGATGCGCCCGCGATGGCGCGAGGCGGCGGCCAGCAGCGCCCCTTCAAGGCCCTGGTCGCCCGAGCCGAGCACGGCCAGCTTGCCACCCTCGGCCACGATCCAGTCGGCGACCTCGGCGATGAGGTCGATTCCCTTCTGCCAGGTGAGGCGGGAGACGACGCAGAAGAGCGGGCCGCCATCCTCGCCAAGGCCGAAGCGCTGATGCAGCGCCTTGCGGTTCCTGGTGCGGGCGCGCAGGGCGCCCGGGCCGAAGTTGGCGGCGATATGCGGGTCTGTCCTCGGGTTCCACACGGTCGTGTCGATACCGTTGACGATGCCCGTCAGTTCGTCCGCGCGGGCGTTGATCAGGCCCTCCAGCCCCATGCCGAACGCCGCGGTGGTGATTTCCTGCGCATAGGTCGGGCTCACCGTCGTGACCTCCCAGGCCGTGCGCAGACCACCCTTCAGGAAGCACACGTCGCCGTAATATTCGAGCCCTTCGACGCTGAAGGCGTCCGGCGGCAGGCCCAGTTGCGGGAAGATGTCCGGGCCGAACTGGCCCTGGAAGGCGAGATTGTGCACGGTAATGATGTTGGGGATGTGCCCCAGGCCGGTGTAGCGCATGTAGACCGGCGTCATCGCCGCCTGCCAGTCATGCGCATGGACGACCTCGGGCACCCAGTCCGGCAGGATGCCGCGGGCGATCTCGGATGCGGCGTAAGACAGGGCGGCGAAGCGCTTCCAGTTGTCGGGGTAGTCCTTGCCGGTCGAATCGACATAGGGGCCGCCGCTGCGGTCGAAATAGGCCGGCGCATCCAGCACGAGCATGTCGAGCCCGGCGTGCCGGGCGGCGAGGATGCGCATCTCGTCGCCGAAGACGCTGGGCAGCGCCGCCAGCTTCCGCGGCTTGACGAGCTGCTCCATCACGGCCGGATAGCCTGGCAGGAGCGTGCGCATCCGCACGCCGTTGCCGTCTAGCGCCAGCGGCAGGGCGCCGGCGACGTCGGCAAGCCCACCCGTCTTGATCAGCGGAAATACCTCGGACGCCACCGAAAGCACGTTCATGGAGGGACCCTAGAGCTCTAGCCGGTCAATCATCGCCTGCGTGATCAGGCAGATGCCATTTTCCGTCCTGCGGAAACGCCTGGCATCGAGTTCCGGATCCTCGCCGATGATCAATCCTTCCGGGATCACCACGCCGCGGTCGATGACGACGTCGCGCAACTGGGCATGCCGGCCGATCGTCACGTCGGGAAGGACGACGGCCCCTTCCAGGCGCGAATAGGAGTTGGCCCGCACGCCGGTGAAGAGCAGGCTGCGGTGCAGCGTCGACCCGGAGATGATGCAGTCGCCGGAGACGAGCGAGGAAATCGCCGAACCGCGACGGTTCTCGTCGTCATGGACGAATTTTGCCGGCGGCCTGATTTCGGCATAGGTCCAGATCGGCCAGGTGCTGTCGTAAATGTCGAGTTCGGGCGTCACGTCGGTCAGGTCGATGTTGGCCTGCCAGTAGGCGTCGACCGTGCCGACGTCGCGCCAATAGGCTTCGCGCTCGAAGTCGGAGCGGACGCAGGAGGCGGTGAAGCGATGAGCCACTGCCTTTCCGTGCTCGACGATGTAGGGGATGATGTCCTTGCCGAAATCGCGGGTCGATTTGGGATCGGCCGCGTCCCGGCGCAGAAGGTCCATCAGGAACTTCGTGTGGAAGACGTAGATGCCCATCGAGGCGAGCGCCATGTCGGGGTTTCCGGGGATGCCGGGCGGATCGGCCGGCTTCTCGACAAAGGCGATGATCTCGTCCTTCTCGTTGACGTGCATGACGCCGAAGCCGGTCGCCTCCATGCGCGGCACCTCCAGGCAGCCGATCGTCACCTGGGCGCCGGAATCGACGTGCTGCTGCAGCATCAACTCGTAGTCCATCTTGTAGATGTGGTCGCCGGCGAGGATGACCATGTACTCGACGCCGTAGTCCTCGATGATGTCGATGTTCTGGTAGACCGCGTCGGCCGTGCCTTCGTACCATTGGGTCTCGGAGACGCGCTGGCTGGCGGGCAGGATGTCGAAGCTCTCCTTGCGCTCCGGGCGGAAGAAGTTCCAGCCGCGCTGGAGGTGCCGGATCAGCGAGTGGGCCTTGTACTGGGTGGCGACGCCGATGCGGCGGATGCCGGAATTGAGCGCGTTCGACAGCGCAAAATCGATGATGCGGGCCTTGCCGCCGAAATAGACGGCTGGCTTGGCGCGACGGTCGGTCAGTTCTTTCAGGCGGCTCCCCCGCCCGCCCGCCAGAACGTAGGCCATCGCGTCACGCGCGAGGGGTTGTATTCGCTTCTGCTCCATCGTGTCCTCCCGACTGTCCGTTCACCCATCCAGCTCCAGCATCAGGGTCGCCAGCGGCGGCAGGCAGACCCAGGCTGCAACATTCCCCCCATCCTCTCTGGCCGCCTGAACGGCCCCACCGTTGCCCTTGCCCGAGCCGCCGTAGATTTCGGCATCGGTGTTGAGGATCTCCTTCCATCGTCCCTCAACCGGAAGCGGAATGCGATAGTTTTCGCGATGGACCGGGGTGAAGTTGGTGACCACTGCGACCGGCTGTCCGCCGGGCGCGCGGCGCAGCCAGGCGAACACCGAGTTGTCGCGGTCGTCGGCAAGCAGCCATTCGAAGCCCTCTCCCTCGCAGTCGCGCCCGTGCAGGGCCTCCTTCTTGCGATAGGTACCGTTGAGGTCGCGCACCAGGCGGCGCATGCCCTCGTGCAGGGGGTATTCGAGCAGGTTCCAGTCGAGTGCGCGGTCCTCGCTCCACTCGCGCCATTGCGCGAACTCCTGCCCCATGAACAGCAGCTTCTTGCCCGGATAGCCCCACATGAACCCGTAGTATGCCCTGAGGTTTGCGAATTTCTGCCAGTCGTCCCCCGCCATCTTGGCGACCAGCGAGCCCTTGCCGTGCACCACCTCGTCATGGGAGAGCGGCAGGACGAAATTCTCAGAGAAGGCATAGAGCAGGCCGAAGGTCATGTCGTTGTGGTGGAATTTCCGGTGCACCGACTCGCGCGCCAGATACTGAAGCGTGTCGTGCATGAAGCCCATGTTCCACTTAAAGCCGAAGCCGAGACCTCCCTCGTGCACAGGATGGGACACCTTCGGCCAGGAGGTGGATTCCTCGGCGATCGTCATCACGCCGGGGTGTGTGCCGTAGATGCGGGCGTTCATCGACTGCAGAAAACGAACGGCTTCGAGGTTCTCGTTACCACCATATTCGTTCGGCACCCATTCGCCGTGCTTGCGCGAATAGTCGAGGTAGAGCATCGAGGCGACGGCGTCGACGCGCAGCCCGTCGACGTGGAACTTTTCCGCCCAGTACAGAGCATTGTTGATCAGGAAGGCGAGCACCTCCTGGCGGCCGAAATTGTAGATCGCCGTGTTCCAGTCGGGATGAAAGCCCTGGCGCGGGTCTTCATGCTCGTAGAGCGCGGTGCCGTCGAACCAGCGCAGGCCGTGCTCGTCGGTCGGGAAGTGCGCCGGCACCCAGTCGAGGATGACGCCGATGCCGACCTTGTGGGCGCCGTTGACGAACCGCGCGAAGCCCTCCGGCTCGCCGAAGCGCGCGGTCGGGGCATAGAGGCCCGTCGTCTGGTAGCCCCAGGACGGATCGAACGGGAACTCGGAGATCGGCAGGAACTCGATGTGGGTGAAGCCCATGTCGATGCAGTAGGGGATCAGGCGATCGGCGAGCTCGTCCCAGGACAGCATCTCGCCGTTGTCGCGGCGCTGCCAGGAACCGGCGTGCACCTCGTAGATGGAGATCGGCTGGCGGCGCGCGTCGGCGGTCGCCCAGAACTCCCGATGGGCGCCGTCCTCCCAGTCCTGCCCGATCTCCGGCGTTGTCATGGAGGCGGTCCTCGGCCGCAGCTCCGAGCGCCGGGCGAAGGGATCGGCCTTCAGCGGCAACAACTCGCCGTTCTTGCCGACGATCTCGTACTTGTAGGCCTGCCCGGCCGTCACGCCGGGCAGGAAAATCTCCCAAATGCCGGTGTCGCGGCGCAGCCGCATGACGTGGCGACGCCCGTCCCATTCATTGAAGTCACCGACGACGGAGACCCGCTGCGCATTCGGCGCCCAGACGGCGAAGTGGAACCCGTCCGCGCCCTCGAGCGTCAGCGGATGGGCGCCCATGCGGTCGAACAGCCGCAGATGCGAACCTTCCCGGATGTAATAGTCGTCCATCGGGCCCAGCACCGGGCCGAACGAATAGGGGTCGACGACGATCCATTCGCCGCCGGCGTTGCGGGCCCGGTAGCGCAGCGGCTGCTGCTTGCGGATGGTGAGCGGTCCGGCGAAGAAACCTGCCGGATCGAGGCAGGCAAGTTCGCCGGCAGGCTTGCCGGCCAGGGTCTCGGCGGCGACGGCGTCGGCATGGGGAATGAAGCAACGGGCGACAAGCTTGTCGCCCAGGTATTGGACGCCCAGGATCGAGAACGGATCGATATGGCGACCTTCAAGAACTGCCACGATATCGGCCTGCGCCAGACCCGTCGATCGTGTCTCCAGCGGGTCCTTTTTCGCCATCAAGCGCCCCAGATCTCGGTTGCGTATTGTCGGATCGTCCGGTCGGAGGAGAACCAGCCCATGCGCGCGGTGTTGAGGATCGCCTTGCTGTTCCAGCCCGTCTTGTCGTTCCACAGCCGGTCCACGTCCCGCTGCGCCCTGGCATAGGCGTCGAAGTCGGCGGCCACCATGAACCAGTCGTGATTGTAGAGCCCATCGATGAGACCTGCAAACCGGTTGCGGTCGTCCGGGGAGAATACGCCGGAGGATATTGCCGAGAGCGCCTGCGACAGCTCCGGTGAACCCTCGATGATGGCACGCGGATTGTGGCCCTCGGTGCGCAACTGCGCGACCTCGTCGGCCGTCATCCCGAAGATGACGATATTGTCGGCGCCGACATGGTCGCGCATCTCGACATTCGCCCCGTCGAGCGTTCCGATCGTCAGCGCCCCGTTCAGCGCGAACTTCATATTGCCGGTGCCGGAGGCTTCCATGCCGGCGGTGGAGATCTGCTCCGACAGGTCCGCGCCCGGCACGATCACCTCGGCCAGCGAGACGTTGTAGTTCGGCACGAACACGACCTTCAGCAGGCCGCGCACGGCCGGGTCGTTGTTGATGACACGGGCAACGTCGTTGGCAAGCTTTATGATCAGCTTGGCATTGTGATAGCTCGGGGCCGCCTTGCCGGCGAACAGCTTCACCCGCGGGACCCAGTCCAGTTCCGGGCGCGAACGGATCTGGTCGTAGAGCGCGACGGCCTCGACGATGTTGAGCAACTGCCGCTTGTACTCGTGGATGCGCTTGATCTGGATGTCGAACATCGCGTCCGGATTGAGGCGAATGCCGAGGCGGGCCTGCACGAGATTGGCGAGCCTGACCTTGTTCTGTCGCTTGATCTGCGCGAAGCGCTCCTGGAAGGCGGCATCGCCGGCGAAGCGGTCCAGGTCCTTCAGCCGCTCGGCGTCATCCTCGAAGGCGTCGCCGATCGCTTCCCTGATCAGGTGGAAGAGGCCCGGGTTGCACTGCATCAGCCAGCGACGCGGGGTGATGCCGTTGGTCTTGTTGTTGATACGGTTCGGGTACAGCCGGTGCAGGTCGGCGAACACCGTCTCCTTCATCAGCTCGGTGTGGAGCGCAGAGACGCCGTTGACCGAATGCGAGCCGACGAAGGCGAGGTTGCCCATGCGCACCCTCCGCTCGCCGCCTTCCTCGATCAGCGAGATGTTGCGGACCGTCTGCTCGTCGTAGCCGCGCTCCCGGCGCGCCTCGAGCAGGATCTTGGCGTTGATGGCGTAGACGATCTGCATGTGACGCGGCAGCAGCCGCTCGACGAGGGGAACCGGCCAGCTCTCCAGCGCCTCGGGCAGGAGCGTGTGGTTGGTGTAGGCGAAGGTCTTGCGGGCGATATCCCAGGCCGCATCGAACTCCATCCCGTGCACGTCGGTGAGCAGGCGCACCAGTTCGGCGACGGAGACGGCCGGGTGTGTGTCGTTGAGCTGGATGGCGACCGCGTCCGGCAGGGTGGTGAAGTCCGGATACTGCTGCAGGTGGCGACGCAGGATGTCCTGCAGCGAGGCCGAGGAGAAGAAAAATTCCTGGCGCAGACGCAACTCCTGGCCGGCCGGCGTCGCGTCGGCGGGGTAGAGCACGCGGGTCAGGCTTTCGGCCTTGTTGCTCTCACGCAGTGCGCCGATATGGTCGCCGGCGTTGAAGGCATCAAGCAGGATCGGGTCGATCGGATAGGCCGACCACAGCCGCAACGTGTTGACGCGCCGCGCGCGCCAGCCGACGGCCGGGGTGTCGTAGGCCGTGGCGATGACCCGCTCGGCCGGCTTCCAGACGAAGCGCTGCCGGCCCTCGCCGATTTCGAGGGTTTCCACCGCGCCGCCGAAGCCGATCTCATAGGAGCTTTCGCGCCGCTCGAATTCCCAGGGGTTGCCGTGGGCCAGCCAGGTTTCCGGCAGCTCGACCTGCCAGCCGTCGGCCAGTTGCTGGCGGAACAGGCCGTGGACGTAGCGGATGCCGTAGCCATAGGCGGGGACGTCCGTGGTCGCCATCGATTCGATGAAACAGGCGGCCAGTCGGCCAAGGCCGCCGTTGCCGAGCGCGGCGTCCGGCTCCAGTTCGGCGATGACGTCGATGTCGACGCCGAGCGAGGCGAGCGCCTCGCGCATCTCGTCCATGATGCCGATATTGGTCATGGCATCGCGCATCAGGCGGCCGATCAGGAACTCCAGCGACAGGTAGTAGACGCGCTTTGCGCCGGTAGCATAGGTCCTGCGGGTGGAATCCATCCACTTGTCGGTGACGCGGTCGCGCGCGACCAGGATCGCCGCCGTCAGCCAGTCATGGGGCTTGGCGACCTTCGGGTCCTTGCCGATGCGGTATTTCAGGCGCTCGAGCAGCTCCGTCGCGAGCTGGCTCGGCTCGGTGGAACGCAGCGCTGGCGTGGGGATATCGCTGGAAGAGACCTTGTTCATCATTGGCGACAACGAACCTCACTGCTTCGTCCAGCAGCCACCGGATCGTGGCCGTCGCCAGCAATTTTGCATCTATCCTTAGCGCTTGCAATACGAGTTCTTGTAGGAGGAGCTATGCAAGCAGCGCAATGTTTCTGCTTAAGAAATAGGCAAAGCCCGCTGCGTGCGGGCGCAGCGGGCTTTGCTTCGGTCCGGCCGGAGCCGGCCCTGTCAGTGCGTTAGGCGGGCGATCTGGGCGGTGGCCTTCTCGCCGATCGCCTTGAACGCCTGGACGAGCTGGTCCATGTCCTCGGCCTCGTAGTAGTTTTCTTCCGTCGTCGCGCAGTACTTCAGAAGGTTCTGCCCGTTCGTCGGCGCCATGAAGGCCACGGTGTAGACCTGCACCTTGGAGGCACGCGCCTTGTCGCAGTAGGTCTTGGTGTCGGTGTCGGCCTTCTTGCCGTTCGACGTCGAGGAACTGCCGTTGTAGGCGGTGTTGTTGCCGTCGGTCATGAAGACGATGTACTTGGTCGGCACCTGGCCGTTCTCCTGCTTGTGCGCGGGATTTTCCGTCTCGTTGGTACTGTTCGACGGCACCAGCTTGTCGTAGGCCTTCTGGAACGCGCCGTGCGAGTCCGTGCCGCCGGTCGGTTCGTCCGGCAGGGCGTTGACATAGGCGAGCGCGGCCGTCGTGCCCCAGGCCAGCGACGTCTCCGTCTGCATCTTGTCGTTGTAGGAGACGGCGGCGGTCCGCACCAGCTTGACCGGCGAATCGGCCGTGGCCTTGTTCAGTTCGGTCATGAGGCTGGCGACCGCCAGCTTCAGTGCGCCGATCTTCCGCACATAGCAGGGCGTCTCCGGTTTGACCCAGCTCTTCAGCCAGTTGTCGTCCGTCCAGTTCTTGCATGAGATTGTCTTGCTCAAGATCTCGTCGGTCTTGAACGACATCGAGCCGGAGCGGTCGACCACCAGGAACATCGACAGCGCATTCTTGGATTCGGTCGCGCTTTCGGCAGCCGTCTTGGCAGTCAGCGTCGCCTTGTCCTTGACCAGAAGCTTCGTCAACGGGTTCAGCGACATGGTGTAGCTGGCCGAGACGGAGATGTCCCACCGCTTGCCGGTGCCGACCGTCGCGAGCTGCTGGATGTCGATGACGGTGTCGTCGAACGAGTTCGGATCGTCGGTGTCGTTGCCGCTTTCGTCCTCGTCGATGCTGTTGCCTTCCGCCATCTGCTGCTTGAGCAACTGCAGCGCCAGCAGCTTGGCGTCCTCGATGCTGTAGCCGTCGTTGGCGAGCGCCGAGGCTGCCGCGAGAGCCGCCGAATCCGAGGCGTCCTGCAGGCGGGACTTGTTCATGATCATTTTGGTGACATCGATCGTGATGCCGCCGGCGCCGAGAAGCACCGGCAACAGCAGCGCTGTGATAAACGCGAAGTTACCCTGCCGATCCTTTGACAGGCGGGTAAGAAGACCCTGCTTTTCGGTTGCCAGTTTCATCTGTTTACACCCCATCGTCATAATGTGGGGGAGACGGTAACCGGGAAAATTTACCTTCGCGTTTCGGCAAACACTAAAATTCGATCGAAAGCGTGCCGATCTTGGATTTTCAGGCCTTTGTTCGCGATTTTGGTTGTGCCCAAATGGGACTCGCCGACGAAATGGCCAAAGGCGGCTAGGCGGGCTTGCGAACCGGTACGACGTCCACGGCCTGGGTCGTCTGTTGCCGGCCATAGCTCTTGACGATGCCGATCACCGGCGCGACGTCGGCGTAGTCGCGGCCGTAGCCGATGACGATATGGTCCAGGCCGGCGGGAATGTCGTTGGTCGGATCGAGTTCGATCCAGCCGTCGACGCGGCCGCACCAGACCCGCACCCAGGCGTGCATGGCGTCCGCCCCTTCCAGCCGGTCCTGCCCGGGCGGGGGGATCGTGCGCAGGAAGCCGCTGACATAGCCGGCCGGAACCCCGAGCGAGCGCAGGGCGACGATCATCACGTGGGCGAAGTCCTGACAGACCCCGCGCTTCAGGCGGAAAGCCTCTTGCGGCGGCGTGTCGACCGCCGTTGCGTCGGCATCGTAGGCGAAGTCCTTGTGGATGCGCTCGCAGATCGCGCCCGCGATCTCGCGCACGGTCATGCCGGGCCGCGCTATCGAGCGCGCGTATTCCGCAATGTCGGCGCAGTCGGGAAGCCGCGGGCTGGGGCCGGCAAAATGGTGGGGCGAGGCCGGGTCGAGCGACCAGTGGGCGGCAAGCTCGCGCGACAGGGCGTCGAGCCGCGGCGAGCAATCGGAGGTCGGATGCGGGTGCTCCACCTGCACGCGCGCCTGCATTTCGATTTCCAGTTGCTGGTGCGCGTTGCGGAACAGGATCGTGCTCGCGGTGTTTTCAAAGAAGTCGACAAGACCGGTCCGCTCGACGGGATGGGGGCGAACGTCGACCGTGCCTGCCACCAGGCGCTGGCGCCCGGCGATGGAGCGCGGCAGGACGCGAACCGCGTGGCGGCCGCCGGAGACGGGGGCGTCGTAGTGGTAGGCGATGCGGAGGCTGATGTCGTAGAGCATGGTCCGCCGTCTCAGTTGAGATAGGTTTCGGCCAGGATTTCGGAGAGCTTCCACAGCTCGTTCTCGAGGCGCTGGTAGGCCGCCGGCGTCATCGCCTCCGGCGTCATCACGGCAAGGCCCGCATGCAGGCGCATCGCCTCTCGATAGAACGGCGACATCTGCCCGTTGGAATAGGCATTGGGCAGTTGCTCCACCTCGGTCTTGATCTCGTTGAGCTGGTAGAGGATCGAGCGCGGGTTGAGCGGGTCGAGGGTCAGCAGGTCGGTGACGGTCAGGCGGGCGGTGGCGACGTTGTAGCGACGGCGGTGGGTCATGACGCTGTCGCCGATCTCGAGCAGCATGTCGAGCGCGCCGTCAGGGGCGTCCTCGCCGGCGAGGTGCCGCATCAGCCGTGTCATGTGCAGGCCACGCTCGAGATAGCGTCCGACCGACAGGAAGCGCCAGCCGGTGAAGCGGTACATGTTCTCGTGCACAAGCCCGGCGAAGCCGGCAACCTTGCGCAGCAGCACCGTCATGGCGCGGGTGGCGTCGTCGCCGGGCAGGACGCTGGAATGGAAGCGCCGCGCCGACTTCGACAGGTCGATGAGCGCGAGCCAGCCGTCCGGAGAGAAGCGGTCGCGGATGTTGCCGGCGCTGACGACGGCGCTGTCGATGTTGCGGATCAGGCTGAATGGAACCGGCTCGGAAATGTCGACGTCGAGCGCCAGGAGATAGTCGGCGACGTCCCTCAGCAACGGCTGGTCCGGGTCGGCATACTCCGCGAAGCGCCCATGCCAGGCGCGCAGGATGCGCAGCGCCCCTTCGGCGCGCTCGATGTAGCGGCCGAGCCAGAACAGGTTGTCGGCGGCGCGGCTCGGGAGGCTGCCCGGCATGTTGCGGGTGAAATCCTCGTCGTGGGGCAGCAACGTGGTGCGTTCGACCGGGCGGTTGCTGACGATCCAGACGTCGGCGGCCGAGCCGCCCTGCTGCATTGCGATCGCCGACACGTCGCTGCCGGAGCTGATGCGGGCGAAGCCCCCCGGCATGATCTGCCAGCCGTCCCGTGTGCGGGCGGCAAAGACGCGCAGGCTCATCGGCCGTGGCACGAGCCGGCCTGCAACGACGGCCGGCGTCGTCGACAGGGTGACCGCCTCCTGGCCGACCAGTCTCGCGCCGTTGGCGGCCAGCCAGTCGGGAACCGATAGCGAGGCGTCCTCGAGCAACACGGAGCCGAGCCGGGACTGGCCGTTGTCGTCGAAAAAGGGGCGGGTGGAGTAGGCCGGGCCGATCACCATCCGCTCGAGATTGGCGGCGACGTGGTCACGCTCCGCCGCCTGGCCGCACCACCAGGTGGCGATGCTCGGCAGGAGGGGGTCCTCGCCTGTCAGGTGCTGGCAAATCCTCGGCAGGAAGGCGAGCATGGCGCGGGTCTCGAGAATGCCCGAGCCGAGCGCGTTGACGATACGCACCGACCCCTCGCGCAGCGCCTCGACGATGCCGGGCGTGCCGATATGACTCTGCTGGTTCAGCTCCAGCGGATCGGCGAAGCTCGAATCGAGGCGTCGCCAGAGCACGCTAACCGGTTTCAGCCCGGCGACGGTGCGCACCATCACCTTGCCGTCGACGACGGTGAGGTCCTCGCCCTCGAGCAACTGGAAGCCGAGGTAGCGGGCTATGTAGGCGTGTTCGAAATAGGTTTCGTTGGCGGTTCCCGGCGACAGGACGGCGATGCGATCATCGCCATATTGCCGGCCGGCGAGCAGTGCGTCGCGGAAGGCGCCGAAGAAACCGGCCAGCCGGTGCACGTGGGTTTCGGCGTAGAGGTCGGAAAAGGCGCGTGCGGTGGCGACGCGGTTTTCGACCGCAAAGCCGGCGCCGGAGGGCGCCTCGGTACGGTCGGACAGCAGCCACCAGTTGCCGTCCGGGCCGCGGCCGACCTCGAAGGAACAGAAGTGGAGGAAATGGCCGTCCGCCGGCTTTGCGCCCACCATCGGTCGCAGGAACTCGGCATTGCCGGCAACAAGCGCTGGCGGCAGCAGTCCTTCGGCCACCAGCCTGTTGTCGCCGTAGATGTCGGCGACGACCTTCTCCAGAAGCTCCGCCCGCTGCACCAGGCCGCGCGACAGGGCGTCCCATTCGGCCTCGTCGATCAGCACCGGGATATGCGACAGCGGCCAACCCCGCTCGCCGGCTGCATCCTTGCCGTCATAGGCCCGGTAGAAGACGCCGGCGTCGCGCAGGTAGCGGTCGGCTCGGAGAAAGCGGTTGGCGAGTTCGGCCTCGTCCATCCGGCCCAGCGCCGCCAGCAGATTGCGCCAGACCGGGCGGACGGAGCCGTCGGCGGCGATCATCTCGTCGGCGATACCCGGCAACGGCGCATAATTCGCCAACCCCTCCGCCCTTTTGGCCTTGACGCCCTGTTCTGCCTCGGCTGCTCCCGCCTTCACGTCCTGCGCTCCCATCGGTCGGCTTGCGCCGGTCGCGGGCGGTCCTGGACCGTCCCGGCACCCGCGCGGACTCCATTCATTGGGATGTCATAGGTCGGCCCGCCCGAACGGGCAACGGCATGGCTGTGGATCAGCCCGAAAATGCCGGCCTGGATCGCCATCGGCGCTGGCTTCCCCTCGAAGTGGCGCGCTGCCACCAACGAGGGGAGTTTGTGCAACGCGATGACGGATTGCAAGCCCCGACCGGCAGGGGCGCAGCAGCATCAGCGCTTGGGCGCCACGAGGGCGAAATGGCCGCCCTGCGGATCGACGCCGTTGATGATCCAGGCGCCGCCGGGCACCTCCATCGGTCCCATCACGACCTTGCCGCCGCCGGCGGTGACGCGCTCGACCGCCGAATCGATGGCGTCGACGTTGAAGTAATAGCCCCAGTAGGGCGGGGCCGGCAGGTCCTTCGGCTTCGTCATCATGCCGCCGCGGGTCTCGCCGTTGATCTTGAAGAGCTGGTAGATGCCCATCTCGCCCATGTCGAGCGCCTGGTCCTTCTCCCAACCGAACAGGGCGGCATAGAACGTCCAGGCGCTGTCGAGGTCGCCGGCCATCAATTCGTGCCAGCCGACCTGGCCGGGTGCCATCTGGTCGGCGTCGGGCTGGCCTTCATCGCTGGAGCTGAACAGGCAGAACACAGCGCCGTGCGGGTCGGCGACGACGGCGAACCGGCCGACACCCGGGATATCGTCCGGCTGACGATGCACCTTGCCGCCCTTGCCTGCGACGTCCTTCGCCGTCGCATCGACATCTTCGGCATAGATGTAGCCGATCCAGCCGGGCGGCATGCCCTCGGCCTCCTTCGGCATCGCCATCAGTCCTGCGACCATGCGGTCGCCGGCAGAGAAGAGGGTGTAGTGCATGTCCGGCATGCCGGCATCCTTGGCGGTCCAGCCGACAACGGACCTGTAGAAGCGCTCGGCGCCGTCGACGTCCGTGGTCATCAGTTCGTACCAGACGAATTTGCCATTGTTTGTCATCGGGTTTCTCCACGAAGGGTCCGCAACGGGAAGGGGTTAGGTAGAGCGGCGGTGGCCACAGTCAATCGGATGGCCGTGGCCTGGCCGGGCGAGGGCTAGCCGCTCTGCACCTTCGCCTTCGGAGCGTCCGCATATTCGTCGTGCCGTTTGACGAAGCTGAGCGTGCCGGTCTCGTTTCGTCCCTTCGGAGCGCGGTCGAGGATCATCAGCGTGGCGAGCGCGTCCTCGCCGCCGCGCGCATAGTCGGAATAGGTGTGGTAGACGGCGCCGTCCTCGTCCTTGAAAAACGCGCTCATCCCCGGCAGTTCGTCATGGGCGTCCTCGGACGCTGTCTCGCGGTAGTTGTAGAAAACCTTGCCGCGCGCGAGCTGCTCTTTGGTGAAGGAGACGTGGTAGTCGAAGTTGAAGTCGCTGCCTTGGGAGGAATACCACGGGAACTTCCAACCCATGCGCTGCTTGTAGGCGGCGATCTTCGCGAGCGGGGCGCGCGAGACGCAGGCGAAGGTGACATCGTGGTGGTTCAGGTGCGGCAGCGTGCCGTCGATGTGATCGGCCATGAAGGAGCAGCCGGGGCAGCCGGCTTCCCAGTCGGGGCCGAACATGAAGTGGTAGACCATCAGCTGGCTGCGGCCGTCGAACAGTTCGGCCAACGTCTTCCTTCCGTCCGGTGTGTCGAACGTGTAGGTTTTGTCGACCCGGACCCAGGGCAAGTCCAGCCGCGCCGCACGCAGCTTGTCGCGCAGCTTCGTTTCCTCCTTTTCCATGGCCAGCAGCGCCGTGCGCGCCTTGAGCCACTCCTCGCGGGAGACGATTTCGTGTTCCGGTCCCATGCTCGCAACTCCTCCCTTACAGGCGTTTCGCCAGTTTAAGTTGATATCAACGTTTGACGGTCATGTCAAAAATGCAGCCGAGCGATCGTTCCACCGGCCGCATGTCTGATAGACGTTTCATGCGGACGATTTCCGACATTGCACGGTAGATAAATGGGCGGGTAAGCGCTTCCTTTCGTCCTCGCTAATTGACAGTCTGCTGTCAAAATGAAAGAATTCCGTCATGAACAACGTGTCGGAGCAGGTGACCGGGCTCGCCCTTGCCGTCTTTCGGGCCAACGGCGCGCTGATTGCGGCCGGCGACGTGCTGACCGCACCCTTCGACCTCTCCAGCGCCCGCTGGCAGGTGATGGGCGCCATGGCCCTGGCCGGGCAGCCGCTGACGGTCTCGCAGATCGCCCGCAACATGGGCCTTGCGCGGCAGTCGGTCCAGCGGTTGGTGGACGAACTCGGCCGGCAGGGCATGGTCGCGCTCACGGTCAACCCTCACCACAAGCGGGCACGGCTGGTCTGGCTGTCGCAGCGAGGGGCCTCGGCCTATGCCGGGATCATGCAGGAATGGAACGCGCTCGCATCGCGACTGGCAGAGGGGATGGACGAGGCGCGGCTGCTGGCCGCAACGCAAGCGCTGGAACAACTCTGCGCCGCGCTGGGCGCACAGGCCCGGCCCGGCTGATGCTGGAGGAAACCTCGATGCGAACGCTTCACCCGGTTTTCGGTGTGTTGGCCCTGGCGATCATCCTCGCCTTCTGGCTGTCGACGGTCGTGAGCGAACTGCTGGGGACAACGGCACTTGTCCGCGCCGTCAAGCTTGTTATCCCCTGGGGGCTGCCGGTGCTGGTGCCGGCGCTCGCCCTGACCGGCTTCAGCGGGTTCCGGCTGGCGGCACGCTGGAGGCATCCCGCCGTCGCGGCCAAGAGGCGCCGCATGCCGGTCATTGCGCTGAACGGCCTGCTGGTGCTCGTCCCGTGCGCGCTCTATCTGCGCCATCTGGCCGCCGCCGGCGATTTCGGCACGACATTCTATGCGGTACAGGCGCTCGAGCTTGGCGCCGGCGCGGTCAACATCGCGCTGATGGCGCTGAACATGCGCGATGGCTTGCGGCTCAGGCGCAGGCTGCCGGCCTGAGCCGCAAGGCGATCATTCCGGCAGGATGCGCACCGCGCCGAGGTCGGCGGAGGAGGCAAAGGCGGCGTAGGCCTTCAGCGCCGTCGTGACGTTGCGCTTGCGCGGCTGCGCCGGCTTCCAGCCAAGCCTGTCCTGCTCGGCACGGCGCTCGGCGAGTTCGGCTTCGGAGACCGCCAGGTTGATCGTGCGGTTCGGAATATCGATTTCGATGACGTCGCCCTGGCGCACCAGCCCGATCGTGCCGCCATTGGCCGCTTCCGGCGAGGCGTGGCCGATCGACAGCCCCGAAGTGCCGCCGGAGAAGCGGCCGTCGGTGACGAGCGCGCACGCCTTGCCCAGGCCCTTCGACTTCAGGTAGCTCGTTGGGTAGAGCATCTCCTGCATACCGGGGCCGCCCTTGGGGCCCTCATAGCGGATGACGACGACGTCGCCGGCCTTGACCTCGCCAGCGAGAATGCCCTTCACGGCCGCGTCCTGGCTTTCGTACACGACGGCGGGGCCGGTGAACTTCAGGATCGATTCATCGACGCCGGCGGTCTTCACGATGCAGCCGTCGAGCGCGATGTTGCCCTTCAGCACGGCAAGGCCGCCATCCTTGGAGAAGGGATGCTCGACCGAGCGGATGACGCCGTTCTCGCCGTCGGTGTCGAGCTCGTCCCAGCGGGCCTCCTGGCTGAAGGCGACCTGGGTCGGGATGCCGCCCGGAGCGGCGCGGAAGAAGGTGCGCACGGTGTCGCTGCCGGTGCGGGTGATGTCCCAGCGGTCGATGGCGTCGCCAAGCGTTGCGGCATGCACCGTCGGGCTGTCGCGGTGGATCAGGCCGCCGCGCTCGAGTTCCCCGAGGATGCGCATGATGCCGCCGGCGCGGTGCACGTCTTCCATGTGCACGTCGTTCTTGGCGGGAGCAACCTTGGACAGGCACGGTACCTGGCGCGACAGCCGGTCGATGTCGTCGAGGGTGAAGTCGATCCCGCCCTCGTAGGCCGCGGCGAGGATGTGCAGCACCGTATTGGTCGAGCCGCCCATGGCGATGTCGAGCGACATCGCGTTCTCGAAGGCCCTCTTGTTGGCGATCGCACGCGGCAGCACGCTCGCGTCCTCCTGCTCGTAGTAGCGCCGGGCGAGGTCGACGATCAGGTGGCCGGCCTCGACGAACAGGCGCTTGCGGTCGGCGTGGGTGGCGAGCGTCGAGCCGTTGCCGGGTAAGGACAGGCCGAGGGCCTCGGTCAGACAGTTCATCGAGTTGGCGGTGAACATGCCGGAGCACGAGCCGCAGGTCGGGCAGGCCGAGCGCTCGATCACCTTGACGTCCTCGTCGGAGACCTTGTCGTCGGCGGCGGCGACCATCGCATCGACCAGGTCGAGCGCGTGCGTCTTGCCGTGCAGGACGACCTTGCCGGCCTCCATCGGCCCGCCCGAGACGAACACGGCCGGGATGTTCAGGCGCATGGCGGCATTCAGCATGCCGGGGGTGATCTTGTCGCAGTTGGAGATGCAGACCATGGCATCGGCGCAGTGCGCGTTGACCATGTATTCGACGCTGTCGGCGATGATCTCGCGGCTCGGCAGCGAATAGAGCATGCCGTCATGGCCCATGGCGATGCCGTCGTCGACGGCGATCGTGTTGAATTCCTTGGCGACGCCGCCGGCCGCCTCGATCTCGCGGGCGACCAACTGGCCGAGGTCCTTCAGGTGGACGTGGCCGGGCACGAACTGTGTGAACGAGTTGACCACCGCAATGATCGGCTTGCCGAAATCGCTGTCCTTCATGCCGGTTGCGCGCCACAGGCCGCGGGCGCCGGCCATGTTGCGGCCGTGGGTGGTGGTACGGGAGCGATAGGCTGGCATCGATGGGTCCTCACTTCCAGTCGCGCAGGGATCGGCGGCGTGATGGGCCGAACCTGCCGTTGTCAGGCGTTCCCTACCGCAAATCACCCGCCGCGTCACGAAAGGAATGTCACTTTTTGCCGGTCGGCGTGGAATTTTCTGTCGCGGACCGGCGCGCGGCGCCGGTGGCAATGACCGTTGTCGGCACGAACCATTTGTGCGACTGTCCGTGCCGCAACGAGGATGGGCAGGCGCATGGCAAGGCAACGGGCAGCGAGCGCGGAAGCGACGGACACCGGCCCCCTCTACCTGCGCATCCGCGACGCGCTTGCCGAGGCAATCGTTTCGGAGCGGCTGCCGAAACGGACGTTGCTGCTCGAAGGCGCTGTCGCCGCCGTCTTTTCCTCGACGCGCACGCCGGTGCGCCAGGCCTTCGCACTTCTGGAGGCGGCCGGGGCGATTCGTCGCTTCGAGGGGCGCGGCTTCATCGTCGGGCCCGGCAAGGGCGCGCCGCTCCGGATCGCGCTGACGCCGGAGATGGTTGGCGACGGCTCGGATGCGCCGGCGCTGCGCAAAGCGCCGGCCTGGGAGGCGATCTACGAGGGGCTGGAGCGGGAAATGGTGCACCTGTCCGTCTTCGGTCGCCACCGCATCAACGAGGTGGAACTGGCGCGCGCCAAGGGCGTCGGCCGGCAGGTGGCGCGCGACGCGCTGACGCGGCTGGAAAGCCTCGGCATCGTCGAGAAGGACGATCGCATGCGCTGGACGGTCGTACCGCTCGACGACAAGCGCATGCGCGACCTGCACGACATCCGCGTGGCGCTGGAGCCGGTGGCGCTGACACAGGCCTTTCCCTTCATGCCGGAAGACGAGCGCACGGCAATGACGGTGCGGCTGAAACGTGCGCTTGCCGGCTATCCCGATCTCTCGATCGAGGAGATGGACGGCATGGAGACTGACCTGCACATCACCCTGCTCGGCCACTGCCCCAACCGCGAGATCGTGATCGCGCTGCGCCGCGCCCGCTTCATGCTCAACGTCTCAAAGCACATCATGGGCGTGTCGCACGCCATGCCGAAGGACGAGCCCTTCATCGCCGAACACCTCGTCGTGTTCGCCGCGCTGGAGGCCGGCGACATCGAGGGCGCGGCAGCGGCGCTGCGGCACCACATCGCGGTGTCGCTGCCGAAGGTGATCGGGCGGGTGGCGCAGTTTCGAGCGACGCACCGGCCGCATGTGCCGGGCTATGCGGGCGAGGTGGGGTAGGGCCAACGGCAGATCCCCGCCCGCCGGCTTCACCCGCACGGCGGCACCCCCGGCGCCCGCGAGGTGCGTGCCCCCTTACGACTCGACCAGTATCACCACGGATTCCGGCACGACGCCGTCATGGGCCATCGCGTCTGCGGCGGCCGGGCTTTCCATCGCCTTTGCGAGTGCGTCCATGTCCGGAACGTCCATGATCAGCGCCACCCGGGTCGGGTTCTGGGGATCAACGAAGGTGCGAATGCCCGAGATGCCAAGCTGGCCAAAGAACGCGTCGCGTTTCGGCGAGTTGAGCCAATGTTCCGCGCCCTTGGTAATGTTGTGGTGGGCAATGATGGTCGGCATGGTCGTCCTCCCTCCGGTGAGATCTTCAGCCCATGACGGGGCTCAAGACCTCAACCACGGAACGCCCGGCCGCGCGACCTGTCAACCCCGCCCGTAGCCCCGGGCGGTGGTCCGGGTCAGCAGCAGGGCGCCGGGAGCTTGCGATCCGGCGCTTCTTAGGTAATCGCGCCCACCTGCCACGGCACGAACTCGTTGTCGCCGTAGTCGAAAGCCTCGCTGGCGGTCTTCTGGCCCGACGCGGTCGCGATGACGAATTCGAAGATGCGGCGGCCGGCCTGTTCGATTGTTTCGGTGCCGTCGACGATGGTGCCGCAGTTGATGTCCATGTCGTCCTTGATGTGCTCGTACATCGGCGTGTTGGTGGCGATCTTGATGCAGGGGGCCGGCTTGTAGCCGGAGACCGAGCCGCGGCCGGTGGTGAAGGCGACGAGGTTGCAGCCTCCGGCGATCTGGCCGGTGACGGCGGCGGGGTCGTAGCCGGGCGTGTCCATGAAGACGAAGCCGCGCTCCGTCACCTCCTCGGCATATTCGTAGACGGCGCTGAGCGGCATCGAGCCGCCCTTGGCGACGGCGCCGAGCGATTTTTCCAGGATCGTGGTCAGGCCGCCGGCCTTGTTGCCGTGCGAGGGATTGTTGTTCAGCTCCGCGTCGTTCTTCGCCGTGTAGTCGCGCCACCAGTCGATCCGCGACAGCAGCTTTTCGGCCACTTCCGGACGGGCGGCGCGGCGGGTGAGCAGGTGCTCGGCGCCGTAGATCTCCGGCGTTTCCGACAGCACGGTCGTCGCACCTTCCCTGACGAGCAGGTCGGAGGCGATGCCGAGCGCCGGGTTGGCGGAGATGCCGGAATAACCGTCCGAGCCGCCGCATTCGAGCGCCAGCCGGATGCCGGACAGCGGTTGCGGCGTGCGCCGGATTGCGCCCACGTCCGGCAGCATGTCGTCGATCATCTCGCAGGCCGCTTCGATCGTCTTGCGCGTGCCACCCTGGTTCTGGATCATCATCGTGCGGAAGGTCTTGCCCTCCTCGAGGCCCGCCTCCTCGACCAGCGGACCGTACTGGAAGGTCTCGCAGCCGAGCCCGATCATCAGGATGCCGCCGAAGTTGGGGTTCCTCGCATAGCCCTTGAAGGTGCGGGTGAGGATGCGCCCGCCCTCGGATTTCAGGTTCAGCGCGCAGCCGCCGCCATAGGTGAGCGCCACCACGCCGTCGATGTTGTCGTGTCCGGCCTCGCGGAACTTGCGGGCGTAATGCTCAGCGACGTAGCGCGAGACGGTGGCGGAACAGTTCACCGTCGACAGGATGCCGATGTAGTTGCGCGTGCCGATGCGGCCGTTGCCGCGGTCGTAACCGTCGAAGGAGCGGCGGTCGGCCTCCGGCACCATCAGCGGCGGGACGTTGTCGATGCAAAACTCGTGCTTCAGCGCAACGTCCTGGATTGCGAGATTCTGCAGATGGACGTGCTCGCCGGGATCTATGGCCCGGGTCGCGTAGCCGATGATCTGGCCGTATTTGAGCACCGGTGTGCCCTCGGCGATCGGCGCGATCGCCACCTTGTGGCCGCGCGGGATGCGCTCGGCGGCGACGACGCCGTTCACGAGCGGTCGGCCCGCGTCGACATTGGCGGGCACGACGCCGACGTTGTCTTTGGGGTTGAGGACGAGGACGGCGGGCATTTCGGCGAGCATCGCGGACTCCTGCGGCAGGGATTGCCGCAGTTATGCACAATGTCTGCAAAAGTCAATTGAACGGGGCTCGGCTTTCGTGCAAGCCTGCGGAGTTGGGGCACCTGGCCCGGCATTCGTCGGACATATCCTTGAGCGGGTATGATTAAGGTGGCATCATCTCAGGTCCTGAAACGCCGGACGGTCGCAGGGCCGGAAGGGCGATGGGAGGAAACGTTGGAAGGCACCAGCAGCAAGCGGGCCTTGGCGGGCCCGCCGGTCAAGCGCCCGCGCGTCCAGAAGAACGTGACGATGGCCATCGGCCTCGACATCTGCTCGGACCGCTATCCGGTCGGCAGCGTGCTGCCGAAGGAGAGCGACCTGTGCGCCCTCTACGGCGTCAGCCGGACGGTGGTGCGGGAATCGCTCAAGGTCCTCGCGACCAAGGGGCTGGTGTTCAGCCGGCCGCGCATCGGCACGGTCATCTGCGAGAAGGCGGAATGGAACATCCTTGATCCACAGATTCTCGAATGGATGGGGCCGCGCATCCACAATCTCGACCTTCTCGGCTGCATCCTGGAAACGCGTCGCACGGTCGAGCCGGTGGCGGCGGCGCTGGCTGCCGAGCGCGCCAGCACCGAGGAGGTCGCCAGCCTCGAGAGCGCATGGCTGAAGATGCGCGACGCCGGAGGCGACGCCGACGTCTTCACCAGTGCCGACGTCGAGTTCCACGAGATCCTGCTCAGGGCCAGTCACAACCAGGTCTTCCGCCAGCTGTCCGGCATTATCCATGCCGCGTTGACCTATTCGCTGCAATGCTCCAATACCGCCGCGGCAGCCCGCGACGAGGCCGTCCAGGTCCATCTGGAACTGGTCGAGGCGCTGCGCCAGCGCGACCGGGAGACGGCGCGTGCCTGCTCGCATCGCATGCTCGACCTCGCCGCGCGCGATCTCGCTGCCGAAATGCGCGGACGGGCTCAGCCGCACGCGCCGCATTGACGCGCCGACCTGTGGCCGCAACGCCTCAGCCGGTCGCCCGGTTTTCGTCACATATCTGTTGCGCGGCGATAAGCGATTGCCTGCCGCCGCCCCGCCCGTTAAAGCTTCCGTAACGAATGAGGATCGTCCCAGGGAAAATCGGGGCGGCTCGTCTGTCCGGACGCCGCCAAGTGCGGCAATGCGAAGAGGGTGCGCCGGAATGCGAACCGGTTGGCGTATTGCGTTGGTTCTTTCGCTTTCGGTGGCGCTTGCGGCCTGCGGCGGCAAGAAGGGATACATGGCGCCGGTCGCGGTGACGAAGCCCGTCCCCGGCGCGACCCCGGTCGACATGCTCGTCGCCACCACGCGCCTGCCCTCCGGCGACCCCAATACCCTGTTTTCCGGCGAGCGCAGCGCCCGTCCGTTTCTGACGGCGCTGACGGTCTCGGTCCCGCCCGACAGCCAGCGTCAGGTGGGAAGCGTGCAGTGGCCGAAACAGCTGCCCCCCAACCCGGAGACCGACTTCGCGGTGACGAAGGTCGAGCAGCTGGAATCGATCGACAGCGGGGAAGACTGGTTCCGCGTGCACAACAGGGACGGCCACGTCATGGTTTTCGTGCACGGCTTCAACAACCGCTACGAGGACGCGGTCTTCCGGTTTGCGCAGATCGTTCACGATTCCGATGCGGATGTGACGCCGATCCTGTTTACCTGGCCCTCGCGCGCCCGGGTGTTTGACTACAATTACGACAAGGAAAGCACGAACTATTCCCGCAGCGGGCTGGAACGGTTGCTGCACGTGCTGTCTGCCGAGAAAGGGGTCAAGGACGTCACCATCCTGGCCCATTCGATGGGCACCTGGCTGGCGATGGAGGCGCTGCGGCAGATGGCGATCCGCGACGGCCGGGTTGCGCCGAAGATCGAGAACGTCGTGCTGGCCTCGCCCGACATCGATGTCGACGTGTTCGCGCGCCAATGGTCGGACCTCGGGGACACGAAGCCGAACATCACCATCTTCGTCTCGCAGGACGATCGGGCGCTGGCGCTATCGCGCTTCATTTCCGGCGACATTCAGCGGCTCGGGCAGATCAACCCGGCCGACGAGCCCTACCGCGCACAGTTCGAAAAGGCCGGGATTACGGTCGTCGACCTGACCAAGGTGCAGTCGGAGGACCGTCTCAACCACGGCAAGTTCGCCGAGAGCCCTGAAATCGTCAAGCTGATCGGCAATCGGCTGGTGAACGGCCAGACGCTGACGGATTCCGACGTTTCGCTCGGGGAGGGGATCACCGCCGTGGTCGCCGGCACCGCGGGCGGCATTGGCCGGATCGCGGCCACCACCGTCGCGACGCCGATCGACCTTCTGACGCTGACGCCGGAGCAGCAGCGGATCGGCGCGGGCCCGGGCGCGGCGCCGGTGTTCGAGCAGGCGGAGCCGCCGGCAGCGCAAACCCGCTGAGCGGGCGGCGATTTGCCTCCAATTGCCAATCCACTTATTCCCTCGTCGATGTGGGTTTCATTCACTTCCGTCCGACTTTCGTTGCCGGCACGCGTCGTCGTGGCCGTCAACCAAAGTCACTGGCGAGCCGGTCCAATTCAATCATATGGATTCATTATAAAAAATCGGACGCAGGTTGTTCCGCCAGCTCACTATTCTGTCACCGTCATTATGGCAAATTCGCTCAGCTGACCGGAAGATGCGCCGCATCGCTTGGATTTGCGATGCTTAACGTTTTGAGTTTGTGCGTTATTCTCGCAACTTCCCACATTTTTGTGGATTTATGTATTAGGATGTGCTTTCATGTCCACATAAGCGCATAAATCAGCCAATAAAACGAACGCTTCAAAGGGGAATTCCATGGCACGAACGCCGGAGGAATGGGGGGCGCTGCTTGGCACGACCCTCGCGCGCATGCAAGCCACAGACCCAGCTTTCCTGTTGCCGGCCATGTCGCCGGACTGCAGCCGCATCATCACCGAGACCATTGCCGTCATCGTCGCCGAAGCCCGCCGGCAGGGGCGTGAAGAGGCCCTGCGGGGCGCGCGCCGGTCGGCAACGGTCAGCCGCCTCTGCGCCTGAGCAAACGGCTCCGGGCGCGGCGACACTCGAGGCGTCGCGGTTCGGAAATCATACATCTGGACACCGGCGAGTTCGACCCGAGGCGTTGCGACGCAAGGCAGTTTATTGCGTCGTTGCGTTGCCGCCTTGGCGTCGAAACCGTCGCGCCGGCCCCGGCTATCGTTCCGTCGGCTGAGCGCTGAGGCGACCGCGCGAGCGCGGGCGTCCGGAATGGCTCAAGCGTTGGCCGGCCTCCTTCAGTTCGGCTGCGGAAAACAGCGCCTGGAAATCCGGCGATAGCATCTTCGCCTCCATCGACAGTTCCGGCCGCCCGAGATCAACCAGCCGTTCCAGCCCGGTGGTGCCGGGCTTGAACACCAGTTCCTTTGCGGCGGCCACGCCGCCGTTGAGAATGACGTAGCGGCGCAACAGTACCGGGCGAAAGCCGAGGCCGGCGCAGGCGTCGTAGAGTGCCAGCATCGCCTCGTGGAAACGGTCTTCCGGGCGGGTGGCGGCGGCGCCGATCCTCATGGTGTTGATCCTCCCGATCATGGGGCCCGCGGCGGGCGCCAAAAGGAAAAGGGCTCAGCGGTCGCCCGCTAAGCCCTTGAAATTCGAATGGTGGGCGTGACAAGGATCGAACTTGTGACCCCTACGATGTCAACGTAGTGCTCTCCCGCTGAGCTACACGCCCATCCGATGTCGGCGCATAGACCACAAAAGCCGGCGCGGCGTCAATAGGCTTTGTGAAGCTTTTTTTCTGGCCCGATGACACCGCGATGCGCGCCCGGGTTTTCCTGGTTTTGGCGCGCAAAAAGGCCGTGGATAAAATGGGGATCGCACTCCTCACGGGAAAATGGCACCCTATTTCTAAGCGGGCGCTTCGGGAGGAGCGCTGTCCGATCGGCCGAATGGGTGAGGCGGCCGATGGAACGACCACAACCAGCGCCGCACCCGAGCGTTTGGGTGATCGGCGGCGCCTGCGCCGGACGTCACCCGGGAGGACAGACCATGTATACTGCCGCAATGAGCTTCGGGCTCGGCGATGAGATCGAGGCGCTGCGCGACAGCGCGCGCCGTTTCGCCAATGACCGGATCGCGCCGATCGCGGCCGAAATCGATCGCAGCAATGCCTTTCCGCTGTCGCTGTGGCGCCAGATGGGCGAGCTCGGCCTGCTCGGCGTAACCGCTGCGGAGGAGTTCGGCGGGGTCGCGATGGGCTATCTCGCCCATTGTGTCGCCATGGAAGAGATCAGCCGCGCCTCGGCCTCGGTCGGGCTCAGCTACGGCGCCCATTCCAATCTCTGCGTCAACCAGATCACGCGCAACGGCTCGGACGCGCAGCGGGCGAGATATCTGCCCAAGCTGATTTCCGGCGAGCATGTCGGCGCGCTCGCCATGTCCGAGCCGGGCGCCGGCTCCGATGTCGTGTCGATGAAACTGCGCGCGGAGAAGCGCGGCGACCGCTACGTACTGAACGGTAACAAGATGTGGATCACCAACGGGCCGGACGCCGACGTGCTGGTCGTCTATGCCAAGACCGATCCCGACGCCGGCCCGCGCGGCATCACCGCCTTCCTGGTGGAGAAGGGTTTCAAGGGCTTTTCCACGGCACAGAAGCTCGACAAGCTCGGCATGCGCGGCTCCAACACCTGCGAACTGGTGTTCGCCGATTGCGAGGTGCCGGCCGAGAACGTGATGGGCGGGGAGGGGCGCGGCGTCAACGTGCTGATGTCCGGCCTCGACTATGAGCGCGTGGTGCTGTCCGGTGGACCGCTCGGTATCATGGCCGCCTGCCTCGACGTCGTCGTACCCTATGTGCACGAGCGCAAGCAGTTCGAGCGGCCGATCGGCGAGTTCCAGTTCCTGCAGGGCAAGGTGGCCGACATGTATGTCGCCCTCAATTCCGCCCGCGCCTATGTCTATGCCGTAGCTGCCGCTTGCGACCGCGGCGAGACGACCCGCAAGGACGCCGCCGGCTGCATCCTCTATGCGGCCGAGCAGGCGACACAGCAGGCGCTGCAGGCGATCCAGGCGCTCGGCGGCAACGGCTACATCAACGACTATCCGACCGGACGGCTGCTGCGCGACGCCAAGCTTTACGAGATTGGCGCCGGCACCTCGGAAATCCGGCGCATGCTGATCGGTCGCGAAATCTTCGGGGAAACGGCGTAATGGCGGTGCTGCGCACGAACGTCTCGCCGCGCGGCGAGGCCTTCGCCGCCAACCGCGCGGCGATGCTGTCGGCGATCGCGACCGCGGAAGCGGCCGCCGGGGTCGCCTTCGAGGGGGGCGGAGCGAAGGCGCGGGAGCGTCATCTCGGCCGCGGCAAGCTGCTGCCGCGCGACCGGGTGGCGCAATTGCTCGACCCCGGTTCGCCATTCCTGGAAATCGGACTGGTGGCGGGGCACGACGTCTATGACGGAGCCTCGCCGGGTGGCGGCATGATCGCCGGCATCGGCCGCGTGTCGGGGCGCGAGTGCATGATCGTGTGCAACGACGCGACCGTTAAGGGCGGGACCTATTATCCGATCACGGTGAAGAAGCACCTGCGGGCGCAGGAGATCGCCGAGCAGAACCGGCTGCCCTGCATCTATCTCGTCGATTCCGGCGGCGCCAACCTGCCGAACCAGGACGAGGTGTTCCCCGACCGGGACCATTTCGGCCGAATCTTCTACAATCAGGCGCAGATGTCGTCCAAGGGTATCCCGCAGATCGCGGTCGTGATGGGCAGTTGCACCGCCGGCGGCGCCTATGTGCCGGCGATGAGCGACGAAACCGTGATCGTGCAGAACCAGGGCACGATCTTTCTCGCCGGACCGCCGCTGGTCAAGGCGGCGACCGGTGAGGTGGTCAGTGCCGAGGATCTCGGCGGCGGCGACGTGCACACCCGGCTTTCCGGCGTCGCCGACCACCTTGCCCGCGATGACCGGCAGGCGCTGGCGATCGCGCGGCGAATCGCTGCCAACCTGAACGGCGGCAAGCCGCCGCTACCGGAGAAAGGCGCCGGCGAGGCGCCGCTGTACGATCCGGAGGAAATTCTCGGCATCGTGCCGGCGGACACGAAGGTCCCCTTTGACGTGCGCGAGGTGATCGCGCGGATCGTCGACGGCTCGCGCTTCGACGAGTTCAAGGCCCGCTACGGCACAACGCTCGTCTGCGGCTTCGCCGCCGTGCACGGCATGCCGGTCGGGATCCTCGCCAACAACGGCGTGCTGTTCTCAGAAGCGGCGCTGAAGGGCGCGCACTTCGTCGAACTTTGCGCCCAGCGCGGGGTCCCGCTGGTGTTCCTGCAGAACATCACCGGCTTCATGGTGGGGCGGAAATACGAGGCCGACGGCATCGCCAAGCACGGCGCCAAGCTGGTCACCGCGGTCGCGACCGTGGGAGTGCCGAAGATCACCCTGCTGATCGGCGGCTCCTATGGCGCCGGCAATTACGGCATGTGCGGGCGGGCCTATTCGCCGCGCTTCCTCTGGACCTGGCCGAACAGCCGCATCGCCGTCATGGGCGGCGAGCAGGCGGCCGGCGTGCTCGCCACGGTCCGCCGCGAGGCAATCGAACGCAGCGGGCAGGGCTGGACCGTCGAGGCGGAGGCGGAGTTCAAGCGGCCGACCATCGAGATGTTCGAGCGGCAGAGCCATCCGCTCTATGCCTCGGCGCGGTTGTGGGACGACGGCATCGTCGATCCGCGCCGCACGCGCGACGTGCTCGGCCTGTCACTCTCGGCGGCGCTGAATGCGCCGGTCGCGCCGACCCAGTTCGGCATTTTCCGCATGTAGATCCAGCCCCTGGAGGACGATCATGGAACGGGAAAACGTAAACGCGAAAAATGCACCGGCGCCGCATGGCGGCTATTCGCAGGCGGTCAGGATCGACAGTTACCGGAAGCTGCTGCTGATCAGCGGCCAGATCCCGGCCGATACCGACGACAAGGTGCCGGAAGGGTTCGAGGCCCAGGCGCGCCAGGTCTGGCGCAACATCGATGCACAACTCAAGGCCGCGGGGATGGACAAGGCCGACCTCGTCAAGGTGACGATGTACCTTGCCGACCGCCAGTTCGCCGTCGCTAACCGCGAAGTCCGCAGCGAGTACCTCGGCGCGGTCAACCCGGCACTGACCGTCGTGATCTGCGGCATATTCGACGACCGCTGGCTACTCGAGGTCGAGGCCGTCGCGGCGCAATAACCGGAAAAGAGCATGTTCAAGAAGATTCTGATCGCCAATCGCGGCGAGATTGCCTGCCGCATCATCCGCACGGCGAGAAAGCTCGGCATCGCCACGGCCGCCATCTATTCCGATGCCGACCGCCGCTCGCTGCATGTACAACAGGCCGACGAGGCGTTTCGCGTCGGCCCGGCCGAGGCGGCGCGCAGCTACCTTAACGCCGATGCGATCATCGCTGCCTGCAAGTTGAGCGGCGCCGAGGCGGTCCATCCTGGTTACGGCTTTTTGTCGGAGAATCCGGAGTTCGTCGAAGCGGTCGAGGCCGCCGGTCTCGTCTTTATCGGTCCCTCGGCGAAGGCGATCCGGGCGATGGGCCTGAAGGACGCCGCCAAGGCGCTGATGGAGCAGGCAGGCGTGCCGGTGGTGCCCGGCTATCACGGCGAGAACCAGGATCCGGCGTTCCTTGCGACCGAGGCCGAGGCGATCGGCTACCCGGTGCTGATCAAGGCGCGGGCGGGCGGCGGCGGCAAGGGCATGCGCCGGGTCGACGGCAGCCGGGATTTCGCAGCGGCCCTGGCCAGCGCGCGGCGCGAGGCGGAAGCCTCCTTCGGCGACGGCCGGGTGCTGGTCGAAAAATACATGGCCAAGCCGCGACACATCGAGGTGCAGGTTTTCGGCGACCGGCACGGCAACGCCGTGCACCTGTTCGAGCGCGACTGCTCGGCGCAGCGCCGCCACCAGAAGGTGATCGAGGAGGCGCCGGCACCGGGCATGAGCGCCGAAATGCGCACAGCAATGGGCACGGCGGCGGTACGCGCGGCAGAGGCGATCGGCTACAGTGGCGCGGGGACGGTGGAGTTCATCGCCGACGTCTCCGAAGGGCTGCGAGTGGACCGATTCTTCTTCATGGAGATGAACACCCGTTTGCAGGTCGAGCATCCGGTGACGGAGGCGGTCACCGGGCTCGACCTGGTCGAATGGCAACTGCGGGTGGCGGCGGGCGAGCCGCTGCCGAAGTCGCAGGCGGAACTGTCGATCGACGGCTGGGCCTTCGAGGCACGGATTTATGCGGAGAACCCCGCGCGTGATTTCCTGCCGGCCACCGGACGGCTGGTGCGGTTCGATGTGCCGGGCGGTGTCCGTGTCGATGCCGGCGTGCGGGCCGGCGACGAGATCTCCGCCTTCTACGATCCGATGATCGCCAAGGTCATCGCCCATGGCGCCGACCGCACCGAGGCGCTCGGACGGCTCGCCGGCGCGTTGGGCCAATGCCGCATCGCCGGTCTTACCACCAATACGGGCTTCCTCGAGCGGCTGTGCCGGGAGCCGAACTTCGCTGCCGGCGACGTCGATACCGGCCTGATCGAGCGGTCTGCGACAACGTTGCTGCCGAACCCGGCGCCGGGAGCGAGGGTCGTGGCGCTGGCCGCTCTGGCCGCGCTCGACCTCCTGTCCCCCGCGGCCGGCCGCGACCCGTGGGGCCGCCTGTCCGGCTTTCGCCTTTGGGGCGAGGCCTGGCAGTCGGCTTTCGTCGAGCACGAGGGGCAGGCAGCGGAAGTGCGGGTTGCCGCATTGGGCGCAAGCCGGTTCGATATCGGCATCGGAGACGAGAGGTTTTCTCTCGACCTTCAGCGCTGCGGCCCGGACGGGCAGGTGCTGGCCGACTTCGGCGATCGGGTGCTCGAAGGCTTCCTCGTCCGCGACGGGCGCTCGATCACGGTCTTTGCGGAGGGGTCGACCCACGTCTTCCAGATGGAGGAAACGGCCGGGCTGCACGGCGAGGAGGAGGCCGGCGGCGACGTCGTGGCCGCACCGATGCCGGGCCTCGTCCGGCTCGTTTCGGTGGCCGAGGGGGCACGCGTCGCCAGGGGCGATCCGCTCGTGACGATGGAGGCGATGAAGATGGAACTGGTGCTGGCGGCGCCGCGTGACGGCCTGGTCGAGGCCGTGCCGGTGGCGGCCGGTGACCAGGTCGGCGAGGGCGCGGTGCTGCTGCGGCTGGCGGCAGAGGAGCCCGAATAGCGGCGGCACGCTTGCCCGGTTACTCGACGAACACGCGCACGCTCGCCGCGCGGCCCGTCGCATCGATGACCGTCAGCGTCGAGTAACCGGCGCCGTCGGGTACCCATTGGGTGATGCGTCGACGTGACGTCTCGGGCAGCATCCGGCCATTGGCGAGCCAGCGGAACGGGGCGCGGCCGCCCTGCAGCTTCAGCGCCAGCGGTGCGATCTCGCCGCCGGCGCGCGCGCCGAGCGCCACGTGCGCTCCCTCCGGCGGATAGACGATCTGCGGCGGCGGCTCGCGCGCACTGGCCGCCACCAGTCCGCTGGCGGTGCGGGCGAAGCGGCGCAGCCCGACCGGTAGTTCCGACTGGGCAAGTCGCACCGCGCCGGCCGGGGGCCGCGGCAGCGGGGTGATGGCCACCCCCGACCTGGCGAAAGCCTCGAACAGGATCGGCGCAGCGGCGTCGTAGCCGGTCAGGCCGGGAACGGCGGCATTGTCGGCGCGGCCGACCCAGACGCCCAGCACATGGCGGCCGTCATAGCCGACCGACCAGGCGTCACGGTAGCCGTAGCTGGTTCCGGTCTTGTAGGCGATGCCGAGCCTGCGGCTGCCGCGCGGGGGCAAAACCGCAGAAAGCGTGTCGGTGACGTTCCAGGCGGCGACCGGATCGAGCAGCGACGCGCCGTCTGGCGCGGCCGACGCCCGGTCGACGCCATCGCCGAGTCTGATGACCCGCCCCTCGCCGGCAAGCGCGGCGTAGAGCTGGACAAGGTCCCGCAGCGTGATGCCGGCGCCGCCAAGGCCGATCGCCAGGCCGGGGGCCTCGCCCACAGGCAGCGAAAGCCCGACGTCGGCGCGGCGCAGCCGCACCATCAGCCGGGTCGGGCCGACGGCGTCGAGCAGGCGCACCGCAGGGACGTTGAGCGAAAGCTGCAATGCCTGCCGCACACTGACGTCACCCTGGTAGCTCATGTCGAAATTGCGCGGCCGGTAGCCGAAGAAGTCGGCCGGGCGGTCCTCGACGATCGTTTCCTGCGCCACCAGCCCCTCCTCGAAGGCGAGCCCGTAGATGAACGGCTTGAGGGCGGATCCGGGCGAGCGGTCGGTGCGGGTCATGTCGATCCAGCCGGCGCGGGCGGCATCGAAATAGTCGGCCGAGCCGACGCTGCCGACGATTGCACCGGTTTTCGCGTCCGCCATCAGCATGGCGACGGACAGTTTTGGGCCGAGCCGTGCCGCGGCATCGCGGGCGACCGCCTCCAGCGCCTGCTGCACCTCGCGCCGGATCGTCGTCGTGTGGCGCTGTTGGCCGGGTGTGCGGCGCAGGGCGCGTTCGGCCACGTGCGGGGCGAAGGCGGGAAGTTGCCGCCGGCGGTCGGGGACGTCTTCCGCCGTGGCCCGCTCCGCTTCGCCCTCGCCGATGACGGCCGAGACGGCCATTCGTGCGAGCACACGTTGCCGGGCCGCTTCGGCTTCCCCGGCAAAGCGGTCGGGCCGACGGCGTTCGGGCAACTGCGGCAAGGCGACGAGGAGGGCGGCCTCGGCGACCGACAGTCGCCGCGGCTCCTTGCCGAAGTAGGCCAGGCTGGCCGCGCGCACGCCTTCCAGATTGCCGCCATAGGGCGCGCGGGTGAGGTAGAGCTCGAGAATCTCGGCCTTGCTCAGCCTCCGCTCGATCTGGAGCGCCCGGGCGATCTGCTTCAGCTTGGACAGCACGGAGCGTCCGTGGCGCGGCTCGATCAGGCGGGCGACCTGCATCGACAGCGTCGAGGCGCCGGAGACGATCCGGCCATTGCCGGCAAACTGCGCCGCGGCTCGCAGCAGCGCCAGCGGATCAACACCATTGTGGTCGTGGAAGCGCTGGTCCTCGTAGGTGATCAGCATGCGGACGAAGCGGGGATCGACATCCTTCACCGCAGTCGGCAGCCGCCAGAGTCCGTCGGCGGTGGCGAAGGCGCGCAAGAGCCTGCCGTCCGCATCGACCACCTCAGGCGAAACGTCCATCGCGTGCTCGAGCGGCGGCGGGTAGGCATGGTCAAGGCGATTGGCCACGTGCAGCAGCGCGGTGCACAGGAGCGCGCCGCCCAGAAGCGCCAGCATGGCCTTGCCGAGCCGTGACACGAACGTCCTCCCTACTCGGCGACCACCTGCATCCGGCCCGTTGCCGTACGGGCGGAGAACTGCGGCCGGTACATGTCCTCGACGGTTGCGGCCGGGTGGTCATAGGTCCCCGGCGTCACCGCGCGCACGACATAGGCGAGCGTGATGCCGTCCCCGGCATTGGCCGGCCGGTCGAAGGCGGCAACGAAGCGGTCGCTGCGGAATTCGGCATGGGCCGCCTGCACATCGCCGATCCATTCGAAGTTGGCGAGATCGGCGCTGCCGACGAGGCTCGGATTGTCGATCTCCAGCCCGGCCGGCAGCAGGTCGGTGATCAGCACACGCGCCTGCCAGGGATTGTCTTCCGTCACCTTCAGCACGACCACGTAGCGCTCGTTCTGCCGGGCCTCGGAGATCGTCGCCGGCTGGCCGTCGAGCGTGTAGTAGGCCCTTTCGATCGCAAAGCCGTCGCCCCCGGCCGGAAGCGGCTGCGCCGGCGCAGCCACCGTGGTCAGCACGGCGGTGACGGGCTCGTCGCCGCGGTTGACAATCGTCACCGGCGTGGTCTGTAGGTCCTCGCCGCTCATCCGCGCGGCGATGCGGCCCTTGCGATCGAAGCCGTTGACCTCGAACCGTAGCGTTTCGTCCTCGTTCGCGATCGCGCGCGCGGCGAGCAGCATCCAGGCCTGCTCCTGGGTGCTGGTGTAGGCCTTGCGCTCCCATTCGCCCGCGACGACCTTGGCGAGTTCCGGGATGATCGCCGGCGCCGGCCTGCCTTCGGCGGCAAGGGCAAGCACGGCAGCGCCGTCGCGCAGCGCCGAGCCGTAGTCCGACCGCGCCAGGCTGACATTGGTGACGTCGGCCGACATGCGCAGCGCCTCGGCGAAGATCTGCCCGGAGCGCTGCGGATCGCCATAGAGCGCCAGTGCTGCAGCGATGTGCGCCTTCGCCAGCGGCGTCGGGAACTCGGACAGGCGCGCATCGGCGTAGTAGCGCAGGTCGCTGATCGCGGCCTTGCGGTTGCGCGCCAGCACGTAGAGGGCGTAGGCGATTTCGTTCCCCCTGTCCTTGACGTTGTTGTCATAGGACAGCGCGTTCTGGAGATTGTCGAGCGCCTGCACCATCGCCTGGTCCGGCACCTCGAACTTCTGCTCGCGGGCGCGCGTCAGGAAGTCGCCGACATAGGCGTCGAGCCACAGGTCGCCGTAGCCGGGTCCCCACAGGCCGAAGCTGCCGGACGAGGACTGGTAGGCCAGCACCCGGTAGATCGCTTCCTGCACGCGCTTGCGCGCCGCCTCGTCGTCGGGCAGGCCGCTGTCCTTCGACAGTTCGCTGAGATAGAGCAGCGGCAGCGCGCGGCTGGTCGTCTGCTCGGTGCAGCCGTAGGGATAGCGGTCAAGCGCCATCAACAGCGCCGGGACGTCGAAGGCCGCGGACCGCGAGACATTGAGCGCGACCGAGGCTCCGCCGAGGATGCTGTCGGCCAGAAGCTGGTCGTCGATCGTCAGGCTTGCGCCGGCGGCAAGCTCGAGCACACGCCTGCTCGTGATGGGCTGTGTCGCTGGGCGAACCGGGACATCGAGCGACTGTTCCCAGTTCTGGCCCGCCTCGCTCGACAGGGCCAAGGTAAGCACGCCGCCGCCGGCCTCTCCGCCGACAAGCGGCAGGGTCAGGCTGGTCTTGCCGCCAGCGTCCAGATGCACCGTCTGCGCAGCGCCGGTCTGCTCGACCAGCACGGCGGCATTGTGGGAAACGGCGAGCCGGTAGGCGCCGGCGGGCGCGTCGGTGTTGGCGATGTCGAGCCTCAGGTTGGAGCGGTCGCCGGGGGCGAGGAACTTCGGCAGGCTGGCGGTGACGACGAGCGGATCGCGGACGATTACGTCCGCCGTGCCGTGGCCGATCCCGTCTTTCGACCAGGCGACGGCCATCACCCGCGCGGTGCCGTTGAACTGCGGCATATCGAAGGAGACCTTGGCCTTTCCGTCCGCATCGAGCTTGAGCGGGCCGGAGAAGAACGCCACCAGCTTCTGCGTCGGAGGGCTGCCTTGCAGCGCCATCTGCCCGCCGTCGCCGCCGGTGCGGAGGCGGCCGGTGGCGCCGAGCGAGCCATCGATCAGCCGGCCGTAGAGGTCGCGAATCTCCAGCCCCAGGCGACGCTGGCCGAAATACCAGCCGTCCGGGTCAGGCGGCTCGTGGCGGGTGAGATTGAGGATGCCGACATCGACGGCGGCAACCGTGACATAGGCCTCCTCCTCGGCGCCGGCGCCGGCGACGGAAACCGAGATGTCGAGCGGGCGGCGCGGCAATGCCTTGTCCGGCAGATCCAACTGCACGCCCAGCTGGCGGCCGGCCGGGTCGACCTTCAGCCATTTGACGCCGATCGCCCGCATCGGCATGCGGCTTTCCCGCGCCTCGCCGGGCCGGTACAGCGTGGCGGTGACATAGGCGCCGGCTCCCCAGTCGGCGGTCACGGGGATCTCGACCTCGCCGCCGTTCTCGCCGATCGAGGCGGTGCTTGCGGAAATCAGGTTGTCCGTGCCGTTTGTGACCAGCAGTTCGCCGGCATGGCGGGACGAGACCTTCAGCTTGGCCGTCTCCCCGATGCTGTAGCTCTCCTTGTCGAGGGCGATCTCCAGCGCGTCGGGAGTCTCGGTCGAGGTCGCCTCGACATACCAGCCGGCCTCGAACTCGACGCTCGACGCCGGACCATCGGCCGCCGCCGTCTCGACCTCCAGCCGGTAGCGCCCCCAGGTCACAGGTACGGCAAGGTCGGCGCCGTTGCCCGCGACGTCGATCGTTCCCGCCTCTATCAGCTTCGTCGACAGGATCGGTTCATAGCGCCAGGACGAGCCGTCGCGGTACCACTGGTAGTCGCGCTGCACGCTCAGGAGCTTCCAGGACAGGCCCTGCATCGCCTGGCGGCCGCCGTCGGGGCCGGCGACGATCACGTGGAAGCGGGCGGTCGAATTCTCCGGCACGCTGCCGCTTGCCGCCGGCCTGATCCCGATCATCGGGCCGTCTGGCCGGAGCGGCAGCGTCAGCGAGCGCTCGACGGCGCGGCCGCCGGCCTCGCGCATGCGCACCGCGATGACGGCGTCGAGCCGCTGCGTCGTCGCCGGGCGTTCGCCGATGTCGACCGCGAAACTCGCCCCGCCGTCCGGATCGAGCGGCTCGAGACCGTCCAGAGGCACCCGGTTCTCCTCGATCGCCTCCTCGTCCTCGAGGCCAAAGACGTAGCCGTTGAAGTGCTCGCTTGTGCGCGTCGGTCTGAGGGCGACCTCGCCCTCGATGCCGAGGCCGGCAGCGGGCGCGCCGTAGAGGTAGCGGCCGTCGACGGTGATCGTGGCCGGCGTGCCGGCGACGATCTCTGTCGCGGCGCTGGCGAGGTCGAATTCGATGCGGTCGGGCACGAAGTCGTCGACCAGAAAGGTCTCATCGCCGATCGCCGGCGCCTTCGGATCGGCATGGATCTGCATGGTCCATGTGCCGCGCATCGCGTTCGGCTGGATCGGATAGTCGACCATGTGGCCGCCGAGCCTGCCGTCGGCGCTGACGATGCGGCGGTCCTCGACGCCGTCGGGCCGACTGACGACGAAGGTCAGCGGCAGGCCGTCGATGGCCCTGGCCGCGACGTCACGGGCGAGCGCGGCGGCATGCACCGTTTCGCCGGCGCGGTAGATGCCGCGCTCGGTCCAGGCGAAGATGTCGATCGCGCCGGGCGCCGGCCGGCCGGTGACGCCGCGGTCGGAGAGATCGAAGCCGGCCCGGGTCATGTCGAGAAAAACGTAGTCGGATGCGCCGTTGCGCGCCGTCAGCACGGCCGGCATCATCGCCGCCGTGCCGCGCATGAGACCGGCGGTGAAGGTGGCGCGGCCGTCTTTGTCGGTTGTCGCGGTGCCGAGGATCTCGTTGTTGCGCGCCAGCAGTTGCAGTTCCACCCCGGCCATCGGCGCGGCGGTTCCGAGGGCGCGCGCGAACACGTGCAGCCCGTCGGTGCCGGCGAAGGTCGACAGGCCGATGTCGGAGACGAGGAACCATTGGGTGGCCCTCGCATCCCAGTCTCGCTTCGGCCCACTCGCGGCTTCCGCCGTCAGCGCGTAAATGCCCGGTTGGCGCTGCGGCAGCGCCTCGTCGACGGGAAAGGAGGTGACGACGTCCCTGTTCAGGTCGCGCTCCATCTCGATCTGGCCCTCCCAGACGAGTTCGCCCATCTCGCGCTCGATCTGACCTGCGCCATAGCCGTCGAGCTGGGTCAGGAACTGGGAGCCGGTGAGCAGCGAGGCGATGTTGCGATCGCCGATGCGATAAAGCTTCAGGTCGGCTGTGTCGGTGTTGACCGAGACCAGCGGGATGCCGCGCCGCGCCGTTGCCGGCAGGACGAAACTGTCGCCGGTGAAACGGACGCTCGGGCCCCGGTCCGGGACATAGACGTCTAGTTCGACCGGGGCTTCCAGGATTTCGCCGACCGATGACGGCAGGCCCGGTCGCAGGACGATCCGGTAGCGCCGGCCATGGTCCAGCCCCTCGACGCAGACCTGGCTGTCCTTCGCCTCGACCGCCGCCGGCGCACGCCCGTCCACCGTCACGAAGCTGCCGTAGTCGGCGCCGAAACGCACCAGCGGCTCGGAGAGCTGCACGCAGGCGCGCGGGCTGACGCTGTCGGAATCGACGGTATGCTGGACGAGGCGAAAGCCCCGGCGGGCCTTCAGGTCGAGATAGGCGGTGCGCACGGCCGCATCGTCGACGAGTGCCAAGCTGGCCTTGTAGGCGTTCAGGGCGGCGCGGTAGGCGGCCGCCTTGTCCAGCGCTTCGGCGAGCACCGCGAGCGCCTGCGCCCGACTGGGGGCCGTCCGGGTCAGCCAGTAGGCGTTCAACGCCGCCAGAGGCCCCTGACCGCTGAGATAGGCATTGTCGGTCGCTTCCGCGGCCGCCTGCGCCATCTCGATCCAGAGATGGTGGTCGTCGGGAGCCAGCGACAGCGCGCCCTTGAACGCGTCGAGCGCCTCGGCGATGCGGCCGGAGGCGGCTTCGATGCGGCCGAGCGAGGCGAGACTTTCCGCACCCTGGCCCTCCTGCGCGCTCAGCAGCGTCAGGCTGGACTTGAGCGCACGCGCCTCGTCCCTCGACGCTGCTGGAAGGAAATCGAGAACGGGTGCGGCGCCGATGTCCGGCTCGCCGTCGGTGAGCGCGATCTTGCCGGCAATGGCGCCCGGGAACGGGGTCAGCAAGTTGAAGTCGGACTTGAGAACGCACCCTCTTGTCTTCGGATTGTAGGTGAAGGCGCGGCAGGACAGGTCGTCAATGCAGCGGTCCTTGCACTGGTCCAGCGTCACGCCCTGCACGGTCCGCAGGTCGAAGCCGAAATAGTCGGCATTCTCCGTCGTGACGATCGAGCGCTGCGTCTCCGCTGCCTCGCCGGGAAGGATGGCCGCCGCGATGGTGAGGAAGAGTGTGGAGAAGCCAAGGAATGCACGCATAGATGGATCTCCTCCAGATGCTGCCAGGCTCTTTGCCGCTCACTCTTGAAGCTTTGCGCGTCGGAGTCAACCAACGTGCGGGTCAGGTCCCGCTGCTGCGCAGGTCCGCGCGCACCATCTCGTAATAGAGCGAAAGGGCCGGCAGGCCGGCGACCAGTTCGTCGATGATCGGGTTGCCCGCGTCCAGCCTGCCGGCATAGCGGGAGGCGATCAACCGCTGATGCTTCGCCGCAAGTTCGGGCGGAACGGCGGACAGCGCCGTGAAGACGGGCGAGGCTGTGGTGCGTCCCTTCACCGTGATCCGGTCCAGTTCCAGGCAGGTGAAGCGGCTGGCGAGCAGGGCCGTGCCCTCGCCGATGAGAAGCGGTACGCCATAGTTCTTCGACGCGCCCTCGAGCCGCGCGGCGAGATTGACCGCGTCTCCGAGCACCGAATAGTCGAACCGCTGCGACGAGCCCATGTTCCCGACAACGCAGTCGCCGGTGTTGATGCCGATGCCGATGCGCAGCGGATGGTAGTCGGTGCCGCGTTCGGTCGACTCGCGGATGAGTTCGTCGTTCAGCGTCTCCATGCAGGCAAGCATGTCGATGGCCGCGGCAACGGCCTGGTTGGCATGGTCGTCGTCGTCGAGCGGGGCGTTCCAGAACGCCATCAGGCAGTCGCCGATGTATTTGTCGATCGTCCCGCCATGGCCGAGCACGATGTCCGACAGCGGCGTCAGCAGGCGATTGATCAGCGTCGTCAGTTGCTCGGGATCGTCCTTCATCGTCTCGGCGATGGTGGTGAAGCCCCGTACGTCGCAAAAGAGGATGGAGAGCGTGCGTCGCTCTCCGCCGAGGCGCAGTTGCGACGGGTCGCGGGCGAGCCGCTCGACCAGCGCCGGCGAAAGGTAGCGCGAGAAGGCGCGGGTGATCTGCTTGCGGTTGCGCCGTTCGTCGGCATAGTCGAACGCCGCCTGACCGACCGCGACAGCGACGAAGGCGAGCGCCGGTGCGAGCGGTGAAACGAAGAGATGCACCTGGCGGATGAGGAAGAAGCCGACCGCGGCGAGCGCGAGCATGGCTGCCGCCGTGATCGCCACGGTCTGCCAGCCGGTGGAACGCCAGACCGCAAACGAGGCGAGCAGTGCGGAAAGCGCGATGCCCGCCAGCATGAGCGGCGGCGCAGCCGGTCGTATGGCGGTGCCGCTGGCGATGTTGTCGAGGATTGTCGCCTGGATCTCGGCGCCCGACACCAGCCGGCCGCTGTGGACCGTAAAGGGCGTGGCGAAGGCGTCGGCACCGCCGCGGTCGATGGCCGGGGCATTCTGCAGACTGAGGCCGACGATGACGATCCGGTCGCGGAAAATGTCCTTCGGCAGGAAGTTTTCCGGGTCGAGCGCCTGGTAGTAGGACACGGTCGGGTAGCTGCGGGCGGGCCCGAAGGACTGGATCAGCCAGTCGCCCTCCGGCAGGTCGTGCGGGCGCCCGGCCACGCGGGCAATCTGCCGGGCGAAGCCGTCGTCGTATTTTGGCAGGTCGCGGAACACGCCGTCGCCGTCGAGGGTGATGGAGGCGATGCCGGTCAACGCGCCGGCCGCGCTGAACATGGGCAGCGGTGATGTCCGCACCAGCTGTTCGGCCTGGGGGGTGACAATGACGCTCTCGTCGCCGGCCAGCACGACGTCCGGGCCGAGCACGGCGGCGAGCGCCGCGTCGCGGGCCGGCGTCGACGGCTCGGCAAAGATGATGTCCATGCCGATCGCCTTCGCGCCGGCGGTGCGCAGCGCCGTGATCAGGCGCGCGTGGATGTCGCGCGGCCATGGCCACTGCACGCTGACCTCGGCGAGCGAGGGCTCGTCGATGGCGACGACAATCGGGCCACGCGGCGGCGGAGCCGGGTCGCCGAGCGTCGAGAGGTAGTCGAAGCTGCGCAGTTCCTGCAGCGACCAGGCCGGAAGCCGCGTCAGCGCCGAGACGATCAGGATCGTGGCGATGGTGAGGAGCATCAGCCGCAGCCTGCGACGCCTGTGCGGCGTGCCGTTCGCGACCCTGTCGGCGATTGGTCTGGAAGCCTCTTCCATCAGAACCGGACTTTGACCGTCCCCTTGAAGCTCCGCCCCCAGCCGGGGATGCCGGTCGCGACCTCGAAGTCCTCGTCCAGCAGGTTGAACGCCGCGAGCGTGAGTTCGAAGCGCTTGTCGAACGGTTCCCAGGTCACGTTGGCATCGAGCGTCCAGAAATCGTCCAGTTTCTGCGGGGCAAGCACGATGTCGTCGGTCGGATCGGCCGGGGTGCCGCCGTCGTCAAGAAGGATCGACTCGTTGCCGAGGCGCTTGCCGATGTAGTTCGCGGCCAGCGTCGCCTTGACGTTGGCCTCGCTGACCCAGGTGAGCGCGACCTGTCCGGCCCATTTCGGCACGAAGGGCAGTTCGCGGCCGTCGTCTCGGCTGTCCGGATCCTGGTTCTCCGAATCGATGAAGGCCAGCGTGGTGGAAAGGCCGAAGCCGTTGCCGATATGCACGTTGGTCGTGAGGCTGGCGCGGTCGATCCGTCCGTCGGACAGGGCCAGCGCGTCGGGCACGAGTGGCCATTGCCACGGGGCGGGATAGGAGATCGCAAAGTCCTCGAGCTCCTGGTGCTGGAGATCGACCGCCGTGAACAGCCAGTCTGTCCACTCGGCGTCCCAGCGCCCGGCGATCGTATCGGTGGTCCCGTCGATGCCGAGACCGGTCTGGTTGGGCTGGAGCCCTACGGTGCTTACCGGCGCCAGCGTGTTGACGTCGAAGTCGTAGCTCTGGGCGATGTAGGCCGCGCGCAGCCATTGGCCGTCGGTCGGCGCATAGGCGACGCCGACACGGGGATCGACCCGCCTCGTGTCCACGGTGTCGCCGTCGGCATAAGTCCCAAACAGGCCGTACTCGGCCAGCAGCGACGTGTCGATGGTATGCAGGACATCGACATAGGCCCTGCCGTAGTCGACCGTCTGGTCGGCCGCGGGCGTCTGGGCATAGCGGAAGTCGACGATGCCGCCCTCGATGCCATATCGCCAGGTCAGATCGCCCGTGGCGATCGTGTGGTTGACGGCGCCGATGTAGCTTGTCTGCCGAGCCTCGAAAATCGCTGGGGCTCCTCCGGCGAGCGAAAAGCTGTCGGTGGTTTTCGTATCACCGTAGAAGAACGCAGCGTTGAGTACGTTCTCGAAGCTGATCGTATGGCTCCAGCCAAGCCCGGCGGCGGTGCCCTGAAGCCTGTCGTCGCGGTCGATGACGACCGGGAAGCCAAACAGTTCGGTCGCCGAGGAGAGGTCGAACTTGCTGTCGTAGTGCTGGCCGTATGCCACGATGCGATCGTCCGGAGACGGAGATGCCGTGAAATATCCGACGCCGCTGACCAGTTCCGTCTCGCCTTCGTAGGTGGCGGCCGGAATGGCGCTGGTGCCGTCGAACGGCGTCTTGATCCATTCCAGGTCCACATAGGTGCTGACCGGGAAGGGCAGGTTGCTGAAGCTCTGCCAGCTCCCCTGGTAGATCGGCCGGGAGTCGCCGTCATTGGTCGAGATGCCGTAGCCGAGCTCGACCTCGGCGAAGGGGTAGCGGACGTAGTAGGGGCGGGCCGACGGCCCCGCGAGCATGTGCGGGTCGTAGAGCAGGCCCTGCATGAACGACGAGAAGGTCGTCCTGTTCTGGGTCGGCTCGATGCCGTCCCCGCCATAGAGATAGGCGTTCAGGAACGGATTGACGCTGCCGTGCAGTGTCTGGTCGATGTAGGACGTGCCGGTGAACGGGCTGAAGGTCAGGTCGCCGTAGTACTGGCCCCAGGCGTTCAGCCCCTGCAGGCGGAAGGCGTTGTTGAGCGTCGATCCCGCGTCGTGGTTGAAGCTGAGGGTCTCGTATTGCCCACCGCGGGCACGCAGCCTCCGCATGTACTCATGCGCCGCCGCGATGGCTCCGCTGGCGTCGTAGTCGTCGATCGCGACGCTCGCCCTGAACGAGGGGATCACCGGATCGTTCGGGTCGAGCCTGTCGGCGTTGTCGAGCGCCTGCCGCGCGGCTTCGCGATTGCGCTGCTCCTGATGCGCCACCGCCAGAAGCAACTGGCCCTGCGCATAGGCCGGATTGGCGACAGTGCCGGCGAGCAGGTCCTCGGTCGCCTTTTCCAGCTGGCCGGTCGCCAGATGGTAGCGGCCGCGCGCGATCAGGGCGAGGTCGAAGCCGGGATCGAGCGACATGACGCGGTCGATCTCCTGCTTGGCCAGGCGCACCCGGTCCTGGTCGAGGTAGAGGATGGCGAGGTTGGAGCGCGAGACCGCGCCCTCCGGATCAAGTTCGATCGCCCGCCTCAGGGCCCGCTCGGCCGACTGCGTGTCGCCACGCGCCTGCTCCGCCAGGCCGAGGTCGTTCCACAGATCGCTCGAGCCCGGCGCAATGGCCAGGGCCGCGTTGAGATCGGCGATCGCCGCATCGACATTGCCCTGGATGTCGCCGTGGTAGCGGGCGCGCGCCTGCAGAGCGACCGGGTGATCGGGATCGAGCGACAACGCCCGTTCCATCGCCTCCTTCATCTGCTCGCGATCGTTCAGGAACAGCGCGATGTAGGCGCGGTAAGCCGGCAGCGTCGGATCGTCCGGGTAATCCTTCTCCGCCTGCTTGATGATGTCGAGGGCGGCGCGGATGTTTTCCAGGAAGCCGGCGGCGTAGGCCCTGGTGAAGGCGCCGTAGGGGCCGGTAACGTTTCGCGGGCCCTTCTCCAGCCGGTCCGGATTGACCATCGCACGGGCGAAATAGCCGCCGTAATCCGCGACGCTGCCGCGCCTTGCGTCCAGTCCGGGTCGGGCACGGGCGAAGAGGCGGGCGGCGGCGTCGAAGCGGCGTTCGGCACCGGCGACCAGGCCGTCGATGAAATCGACCCGTGCCCTCTGCGCCTTGGAACGCTTCATCGTCCTGGCGCGGTCGAGCGAGGCGAGCGCCTTCTGGCGGCCCTCGAGCGTCAGCTGGGCCTCGGCGAGCGTCAGCCAGTCCTCGGCGCTGCGACGCTGCTCGGGGACGGCCTCGATGCGATCGATGGCGTGCCGCATGTCCTTTACCTTCAGCGGCGAGGCCGGCATGAACATGAAGGCATCGCGCACCGACAGATAGAACAGCATCTGCTCGCGGTCGTCGGAGTTGACGAATATGACCTTCTGCGGCGCCTGGCCGATGCGGGCCACGGCGGCTTCGCCCTGCACGACCTGAACGCTGCCTTGCGGGTTGGCCAGCTCGACCGTGCCTTCGAGTACCACCAGCGAGGTGGTGTCGCCGTCCACCGACAGCGACCAGTCGGTGCCGCGGATTGCCGCCGCCGCGGCCGGCGTCTCCACCGTGAGGCCCTGGCCGCCACGCTGGGCGCGCGCCCAGATGGTGCCGCTCTCGAGGTCCAGCACGGTGTCGCCGGTGGCGCCCATCTGCCTGACCCTTAACGTGGAATTGCGGCCGAGGCGGACCTGGGTGTTGTCGGCGAACAGAATCGCCAGCTGCCCCACCGCATTGGTGCGCAGTTCGTCGCCGGTCAGCAGATCCTGATTGAGATCGACATGGTGCCAGTTGCTGACGTCGTAGAACCGGACTTCCTCACCGGTCTTGCGGGCGATGACGGACCCGGCCGTCGGCGAGGCACGCGGGATCGGCTCGCCCTGGGCCGTCGCCAGGCCCAGGGCGAGGGCAAGCGGCAGTGCCACAATGGCCCGATGGTCGACCCTTCCCCTCATGGCTGCAAGAACTGCCAGCGATCGCGCAAATGTCAAGCGTGTGTATTAGGGGTGGCTTGCTTTTGCAGGCAACTGTATTAACACGGTGACGGTTGGCGACCGAGGCGAACTACTCATGATCGATTTCGAGACTACGTTGCCCGTGGAAAGTATCTCTCGGCCGGTATCGGCCGAGCACTTGAATCACGTCAAGAAGATAAACGACGTGTTCTATGATCAGATAAAATCTGCCGACCAGAAGGCTGCGTATATCTTCACCTTCATGCTGGCGTTTCTGGTGACGTCCGCCGAGGGGAAGGGCGTCTTTACGTGGTCGCGCTATGTCGAAACTGACAAGCTTTGGGTTGTCCTTTCGGCGTTGCTTGCGTCATCGATGATATTCTCGATTTATTGTGCGATTTTGGTCGTTCTGCCGCGACGGGTGGAGAGCGGCACGTCGCTGTTCTGGGGTGCCTGGTCCAGCCAGCGGGCTCTGCTCGTGGCGGCGACGGAAGCCGCCGACATGGACTACCTGTTCAACCAGTATCTGAAAAACGCCGACGCGATGGCGCGACTGGCCGTCGACAAGTACCGGATGGTGCGCCTGGCGTTCCGCGGGCTGCTGGTGGTGGTGCTGGCCTACGTGCTTCTTCTGGTGGCCCGGCATTGATGCGCGCGCGCCGGATGGCGTGCGCTCCACGAGGCCGGATCGGACCGAGGTGAGGGCCTCAGGCGGCGAGCATCTTGTTGACCTCGTCGACGAGGTCGCGCAGGTGGAACGGCTTCGACAGCACCTTGGCATCCTTGGGCGCCTTGGAATCCGGGTTCAGGGCCACGGCGGCAAACCCGGTGATGAACATCACTTTCAGGTCGGGGTCGAGTTCGGTGGCGCGGCGCGCCAGTTCGATGCCGTCCATTTCCGGCATGACGATGTCGGTCAGAAGCAGCGAGAAGGGTTCCTCGCGCAGCCGGTCGTAGGCGCTGGCGCCGTTGTCGTAGGACGTGACGTTGTAGCCGGCCTTCTCCAGTGCCTTCACCAGGAAGCGGCGCATGTCGTTGTCATCTTCAGCGAGGAGAATCTTGAAACTCATGGAACTCGGTGGCCGTTGCTGCGGGTTGCTCTGCCTGTTCGGCGGTTTTGCTACGAAAAGCGATTCCGGTAAAGATCCAATGAATGGCAATCCGGTCCCGCCGCTCGTCGGCGCGACTATGGACAGGCGGGCCTGCCGCTGGCAACATACGACAAGTCACGACCTTGTCACATGGTAAAGGACCGAAATGGCTCCGGAAATCAGCGAGAAAGGCCTCTTTGAGGTTCTGGAGCCGGCTTCGCAAACGATTCCTCTGGTCTTCAACTCCCCGCACAGCGGCCGTGTCTATCCACAGGGATTTGTGCGCGACTCGCGGCTGGACGCGCATTCGCTGCGCCGGTCGGAGGACCACTACGTCGACGAACTCTTCAGTGCTGCCCCCGGTCTGGGCGCGCCGATGCTGCTGGCGCACTTTCCCCGCGCCTTTCTCGATGTGAACCGCGAGCCCTACGAACTCGATCCGCGCATGTTCGACGGGGCGCTGCCGCCCTACGCCAACATCAGTTCGATGCGGGTCGCCGGCGGGCTCGGCACGGTGCCGCGCGTCGTGGCCGAAAACATGGAGATCTACCGGCACAGGCTGCCGATCAGCGAGGCGCTGGAGCGGATCGAAACGATCTACAAGCCCTACCATACCTGCCTGCGCAGCCTGATCGTGCGCACCCACCTGCAGTTCGGCCTCGCCGTGCTGGTCGACTGCCATTCGATGCCGGGCAATGTTCGCATCGCCGGCGGCGAGCGTCCCGACTTCATCATCGGCGATCGCTACGGCACGAGCGCGGGCGGCGATCTCTCGCGCACGCTGGTGCGGTTGTTCGAGGACATGGGCTTCGTCGTCGCCCGCAACAAGCCCTATGCCGGCGGCTTCATCACCGAGCATTACGGGCGTCCCTCGAAGGGCCTGCACGCCCTGCAGATCGAGGTGAACCGCGGTCTCTATATCGACGAGACCACGCTGTGCCGCAAGCCGGAGTTTGCGGCCGTCCAGGCCGGGATTTCCTGGGCGCTCGCGGAATTCGCCAGCTACGTCGGCAAGTATGAATCCGAAAGCGCGCTCGCGGCCGAGTGACGTCGCGTCCTTCTGGGGGCGTACGGTTGTTCGCGGGCAGCGTCAAAAAAAACCGCGCTTGGCGCGCGGCTAAGTCTAGGGAGGAAACACCCAAGGAGGGTATTACAGTCACGAGTGACTGTGAGCAAACCGTAATATTGCGCTGCACAATTGTCAAGTCGCATCGTCTCCGTCGGCATCGGGCCGCCATCCGTCGACCGATCCGGACATGGTGTTATCTTGCGCGGCAGTTCCGTTTCCGCCCGCATTGCGTTATGGACAGCCACGACCCCGCCCTTTCGTGAGATTTCGCAATGCTTCCCGACCGCGCCTTTTTCGACATGCTCGCCGACGCCGCCAAGGCGCAGACCCTGCCGCGCTTTCGCGCCGGTGCGGATGTGGTCAACAAGGAGGCCGGCGGGTTCGATCCCGTCACCGAAGGCGACCGTGCGGCCGAGGCCGCCATCCGTGCGCTGATCACTGCCCGTTTTCCCGAGCACGGCATCCTGGGCGAGGAGCACGGCTCGGTCGGGCTCGACCGCGAGTTCGTCTGGGTCATCGATCCCATCGACGGCACGCGTGCCTTCATTTCCGGCGTGCCGGTGTGGGGCACCCTGATCGGCCTTTACCGCGACGGCAAGGCGGTGATGGGCCTGATCGACCAGCCCTTCACCGGCGAGCGCTACTTTGCCGACGGCAGCCGGTCGCATTATGCCGGACCGGAAGGAACGCGGGTGCTGTCGACCCGCCCCTGCGAGCGCCTTGGCGATGCGATCATGTTCACGACCTCGCCGCACCTGTTTGCCGGAGAGCGGCGCGAGCGCTACGAGGCGGTCCAGGACCGGGTGCGGCTCTTCCGCTACGGCGTCGACTGCTACGCCTATGCGCTGTTGGCGGCCGGGCACGTCGACCTCGTCGTCGAAACGGACCTGAAGGCCTATGACGTCGGCGGCCTCATTCCGGTCGTCGAGCAGGCCGGCGGGATCATCACGGCCTGGGACGGCGGACCGGCGGAGAACGGCGGCAACATCATCGCCGCCGGCAGCCGCGCCGTCTACCAGCAGGCGATGGCCATCCTGAATCCCTGACAATCAGGCCCCGAGCGCCACCTCATCGGCCGGGGCGCTGGCAATGAAGGCTTCGATCGCGGCCATGGCCTGGGCGCGAAAGCGGTCCGCCTCGCTGAACAGTTCGTGACGGGCCCCGTCGATCTCGATCAGGCGGCTGGCGCGGAACTTTCGCGCGATCGTGTTGAGCGTGGCACGCGGCACGATCGGATCCAGGGTCGGGCACAGCACGAGCGTCGGGATGTGGATGCGCGTCAGGTGATCCTGGCGTGAGACGCGCGCAATTGCGCGGAGCATTTCCTTCAGCCAGCGCGCCGTCGGCTGGCCCAGCGCCAGCTGCGGGCGGGTCTCGCAGATTGCCTGGTTGCGGGCAAAGCGGCGGCGGTCGCTGGTCAGCGCATTGCCCTCGAACGGATAGCGCTCCGAATGCTTGCGGAATGTGCGGCCGCCGAGCTGGACGAAGCAGGCAGCGTTGGCGATCGCCGAGATCATGCGCTGGCTCATGACCTGGCCCTCGAGCGCCAGGAACGGGGCTGCCAGCACCATGCGGTCGATGCGGCTCTCGAGTTCCGGGGCCTGGGACAGCGCCACCAGCGCCCCCATCGAATGGGCGACGATGAAAAACGGCAGCCGCGTGTCGGGCAGCACGACCTGCTCGAGGAAGGACGCCAGGTCCGCCTCATAGTCGGAAAAGCGGGCAACGTGGCCGCGCCGTGCGTCCGGCAGCAGCCGCGCCGAGCCGCCCTGTCCGCGCCAGTCGAACGTCGCCACCCACAAGCCGCGGGCGGTAAGATCGCGGATCGTCTCGTAGTATTTCTCGATCGACTCGCTGCGTCCCTGGAGCAGCACCACGGTGCCGTTCGCCGTGGCAACGTCCGAGCGGAACAGGGCATACCGGATCTTGACGCCGCCCTTGCCGTCGAAAAAGCCGGCGACATGGTTGCCGGGAACGGGATTGTCGGGCGTGGCGAAAAGAATGTCGTCCATAGGTCCCCGGGTTGCTGGCAGCCTGTCGGAGAACGGAAGGTAGGGGCTTGCCGGTAACGCGTCAAAAGAAAAAGAGCCGGCGGTGCGCGGCAGGGAAGGCGCCGCGACACCGGCCGGCCACCGCGTCACGGCGCCAGAACCGGTGTCGGTTCCGAGGGCGGTGGTGCGGCAGTTGACCGGAGCGGAAGGGACGTAGCACCCCGGCCGTGGAAGTCACGCTTCCATGGCTGCCGTTTTAGCCGGACGGCGCTGAACCCAATCCGAAGGCGTCATTCATCGGCCATTCAGCGGGTGTGACGGCGGCCGGGTCTTGACGCCACGCGTGACGATTCCCATCTCTCCAGCACGGGCGCCGAAAGGGCCCGTGGGTACTCACCGCCATACCGGGGCGAGGACCCGAGAACCGGCCGGCACCCCTGAAATCAGGTGTCGGTCCTTTGATCGCAACACGTTGCTCAACAGGAGGACACCATGCGTCACGTTGATTTCTCTCCCCTTTACCGTTCCACCGTCGGCTTCGATCGCCTGTTCACGATGCTTGACAGCCTCGGCCAGCCCGAGCAGAGCCCGAGCTATCCGCCCTACAACATCGAGCGCACCGGCGAGAACGCCTACCGCATCACCATGGCGGTCGCAGGCTTCGACGAAAGCGAGCTTTCGATCGAGGCGCGCGAGAACGTGCTAACCGTCAAGGGCGAAAAGAGCGACGAGAGCGGCGACCAGTCGCAGTTCCTTTATCGCGGCATCGCCAAGCGCGCCTTCGAGCGCCGCTTCCAGCTCGCCGAGTATGTCGAGATCCGCGGAGCCCAGTTGAAGAACGGCCTTCTGCACATCGACCTCGTGCGCGAGATCCCCGAGGCCGCCAAGCCGCGCAAGATCGAGATCTCCGCGGTCGGCCGCGAGACCAAGCAGATCGAGGCGCAGAGCGCCTGACGCTCCGTCGCCTGCGGCAATTTATGGAACGGCGCCCCAGCGGCGCCGTTTCCTTGTTCACGTCCCGGTCAGCTGCAAAGGGACAGGAAACGGTCGACGTCCTCCGTCCGCGTCGCGTAGCTGGTCACCAGCCGGATCATCGTCTCGTCGGCAGCCATCGTCTCCCGCACCCCGGCCGGGGCCGGCCAGTCGTAGAAAACCGCCCCCTCGTCCTGCAGAACCTGCATGGTCGGATTGCGCAGGATCGCGAACACTTCGTTCGAGCCGGTCGGCCAGGCGAGCCGCGCCGTCCCTGCTTGCATCAAGCCTCCGGCCAGCCGCGATGCCATGGCATTGGCATGACGGGCGAGATCCAGCCACAGGCCGTCGCGGAAATAGCCGTCGAACTGGGCGGCGACGAAGCGGGACTTGGAGAAGAGCTGGGCCGAGCGCTTGCGCAGGTAGTGCATCTCGCGGGCGCGGCCGGGGTCGAACAGCACGAGCGCCTCGGCGCACCAGCAGCCGTTCTTCGTCCCGCCGAAGGAGAGGATGTCGACGCCGCGCCGCCAGGTCATGTCCGCCGGCGTGGCGCCCAACGTCACCAGCGCGTTGGCGAACCGCGCCCCGTCCATGTGCAGCGGAAGGTTTCGGTCGTGGGCGACCGCGGCGATCGCGGCGATCTCGTCCAGCCCGTAGACCGTGCCGGCTTCCGTCGCCTGGGTGATGGTGACGGCGACAGGCTGGCCGCCATGGACGAAATCGGGGGGGAAACGCCCGATCGCCGCAGCCAGCGCATCGGCAGGCATCTTTCCGTGCGGACCGTGGACCGGAACGAGCTTGGAGCCGGTCGCGAAAAATTCCGGTGCGTTGCACTCGTCGACGTTCACATGCGCTTCCGGGTGGCAGAAGACCTGGCCGCCGGGACGGTTGTAGCTGGCGAGCGCCAGCGCGTTGGCGGCTGTGCCGGTGCCGACGAAGAACACCGCCACCTCGCGCTCGAATAGCTCGCAGAAGGTGCGCTCGACCTTCTTGTCGAGGTCGCTGGCGCCATAGGCCCGGGCGTAGCCTTCGGCGGCCGCGCTCAGACTTGCGGCGATCTCGGGATGGGCACCGGCCCAGTTGTCGGAAGCAAAGAACATTCAGTTTTCCGGCGGGGCCGGCTCCATTTCGCTGTTCGTTCGCGACATTAGTGCAGTGCCCGGCGCAATCAATCTGCTTTCGGCTACGGAACGGGTCTTTCAGCGCCTTTTGAAATGTTTGGCAACGATCGGTCTCGGCGTTGTAGCAAAATTTCAAAACCCCTTATTCGTTGGCAATCTTTCGTCTTTGGATGCTACTATTTTAGGGAAATGGCCTTGCGGTCGGACCCCGTTTCTGGCATAGAGCCTCCGAAATAGGACAGTCATGCTGTCCTATTTCGGTCGGAGGACCGAAACTGGCGGACATCATCTCCGGGGAGGGGTCTGTCGGGTAGCGCAAGTGCAGCCGTTCGCCTTTCGGCCGGGTACGCTTGCCGCTCGCTGCGGTTGCCGACGTTACTGCCAGACCGGGGCCGTTCCTGCAATTTGCGGCTCGGGCTGGTTCATGCAACGATGCCGCCCGCGGGGCCGGATTGCGAGGACGCGTCCGGTCGGCACGCGGGCGATAGGCCGCCCGCCACCAGCCGGGCCACAGGAGGGAAGACGATGACGGATTTCGCGTCGATGAGTTTTGGGTTGAACCGCGCGCAGATGGCCGCGACGGACGCCAAAACGACGACGCGTCGGGCCGGTCTTCCCAAAAAACAGGGCCTGTACGATCCGAAGAACGAGCACGACGCGTGCGGCGTCGGCTTCGTCGCGCACATGAAGGGCCAGAAGTCGCACCAGATCGTCAAGGACGGGCTGTTCATGCTCGAGAACCTGACGCACCGTGGCGCGGTCGGCGCCGACCCGCTGATGGGCGACGGCGCGGGGATTCTGGTGCAGATCCCCGACCGCTTCTTCCGCGAGGAAATGGCCAAGCAGGGCATCACCCTGCCAAAGGCCGGCGAGTATGCCGTCGGCCACATCTTCATGCCGCAGGACGAGACGCTGATCGCGCACTTCAAGGACGTCATCAGGGACGTCGTCGCCGAGGAAGGCCAGGTGCTGCTTGGTTTCCGCGATGTGCCGGTCGACAATTCGTCGCTTTCGAAGGCGCCGGAGATCGTCGCCACCGAGCCGCGCCACGTGCAGGTGTTCATCGGCGCCGGCCGCGAGGCGGCGACGACGCCCGAGTTCGAGCGCCGGCTGTTCACGCTTCGCAAGGTGATCTCCAACCGCATCTACGACGAGTACCACGGCGAGGAGAGCGGCTTCTATCCGGTGTCGCTGTCGTCCTCGACGATTGTTTACAAGGGCATGTTCCTGGCCTACCAGGTCGGGGCCTACTACACGGACCTCGCCGACCCGCGCTTCGAAAGCGCCGTCGCGCTCGTGCACCAGCGGTTTTCGACCAATACCTTCCCGTCGTGGAAGCTCGCTCACCCCTACCGCATGGTCGCCCATAACGGCGAGATCAACACGCTGCGCGGCAACGTCAACTGGATGGCGGCGCGCCAGGCCTCGGTCTCCTCGCCGCTGTTCGGCGACGACATCTCCAAGCTCTGGCCGATATCCTACGAAGGTCAGTCGGACACGGCCTGCTTCGACAACGCGCTCGAGTTCCTGCTCCGTGGCGGCTACTCGATGGCACATGCGGTGATGATGCTCATCCCGGAGGCCTGGGCCGGCAACCAGCTCATGAGCCGCGAGCGCAAGGCCTTCTACGAGTACCATGCTGCTTTGATGGAGCCGTGGGACGGCCCGGCTGCGGTCGCGTTTACCGACGGCAGGCAGATCGGCGCCACGCTCGACCGCAATGGCCTGCGCCCGGCCCGCTACATCGTCACCGACGACGACCGCGTCATCCTGGCCTCCGAGGCGGGCACGCTTCCGGTCAAGGAAGAAAGCATCGTCCGCAAGTGGCGCCTGCAGCCCGGAAAGATGCTGCTGATCGACATGGAGAAGGGCCGCATCATCTCCGACGAGGAGGTGAAGTCCGAGCTCGCCTCCAAGCATCCCTACCGCGAGTGGCTGGACAACACCCAGCTGATCCTCGAGGACCTGCGCCCGGTCGAACCGCGCGCGCTGCGGCGCGACGTCTCGCTGCTCGACCGCCAGCAGGCCTTCGGCTACACGCTGGAGGACACCAGGCTGTTGATGTCGCCGATGGCGACCACGGGCCAGGAGGCGATTGGCTCGATGGGCACCGACACGCCGATCTCGGCCATGTCGGACAAGACGAAGCTGCTCTACACCTATTTCAAGCAGAACTTCGCCCAGGTCACCAACCCGCCGATCGACCCGATCCGCGAGGAACTGGTGATGAGCCTGGTCTCGTTCATCGGCCCGCGCCCGAACATCCTCGATCACGAGGGGGCCGCGCACGCCAAGCGGATGGAGGTGCGCCAGCCGATCCTGACCAACGGCGATCTCGAGAAGATCCGCTCGATCGGCCACACCGAAGACCGCTTCGACACCAAGACGCTCGACTTCACCTACGACGTCTCGCGCGGTGCCGAGGCGATGCCGGAGATGCTCGACCGGCTGTGCGAGCGGGCGGAAGCGGCGGTCAAGGGCGGCTACAACATCATCGTCCTGTCCGACCGCCAGATCGGCCCGGACCGGGTCGCGATCCCCGCGCTGCTGGCAACGGCCGCCGTGCACCACCATCTCATCCGCAAGGGGCTCCGTACCTCGGTCGGCCTCGTGGTCGAATCGGGCGAGCCGCGCGAGGTGCACCATTTCTGCCTGCTCGCCGGCTACGGCGCCGAGGCGATCAACCCCTATCTCGCCTTCGATACGCTCACCGACATGCACAAGAAGGGTGAGTTCCCGAAGGAGGTCGACGAGAGCGAGGTCGTCTACCGCTACATCAAGGCCATCGGAAAGGGCATCCTGAAGGTGATGTCCAAGATGGGCATCTCGACCTACCAGTCCTATTGCGGCGCGCAGATCTTCGACGCGATCGGCCTTTCCTCCGAACTGGTGGATAAGTATTTCTTCGGCACCGCGACCACGATCGAGGGCGTCGGCCTGTCGGAGATCGCCAGGGAAACGGTGGCGCGACACAAGGCCGCCTTCGGCCGCGACCCGGTGCTGGCCAACACGCTCGACATCGGCGGCGAATACGCCTTCCGCATGCGCGGCGAGGACCATGCCTGGACGCCGGACGCCGTCGCCTCGCTGCAGCACGCCGTGCGCGGCAATGCGCAGGACCGCTACGCGGAGTTCGCCGAGATGGTGAACGCCTCGTCGCTGCGGATGAACACGATCCGCGGCCTATTTTCGATCAGGGATGCGGCGGCCTGGGGCCGCAAGCCGATCGCGATCGAGGAGGTCGAGCCGGCCGCCGAGATCGTCAAGCGCTTCTCGACCGGCGCCATGTCCTTCGGCTCGATCAGCCGCGAGGCCCATACGACGCTGGCAATCGCCATGAACCGGATCGGCGGCAAGTCGAACACCGGCGAGGGTGGCGAGGAAGCCGACCGCTACACCCCGCTCGCCGACGGCTCGATGAATCCGGAACGTTCGGCGATCAAGCAGGTCGCCTCGGGCCGGTTCGGCGTCACCACCGAGTACCTCGTCAACGCCGACATGCTGCAGATCAAGGTGGCGCAGGGCGCCAAGCCCGGCGAGGGCGGCCAGTTGCCCGGCCACAAGGTCGATGCGACCATCGCCAAGACCCGGCATTCGACGCCGGGAGTCGGCCTGATCTCGCCGCCGCCGCACCATGACATCTACTCGATCGAGGATCTGGCGCAGCTGATCTACGACCTGAAGAACGTCAACCCGGCGGCCGACGTCTCGGTCAAGCTCGTCTCCGAGGTGGGCGTGGGCACGGTCGCGGCCGGCGTCGCCAAGGCGCGGGCCGACCACATCACCGTGGCCGGCTTCGACGGCGGCACGGGCGCCTCGCCGCTGACGTCGCTGAAGCATGCCGGCAGCCCTTGGGAAATCGGCCTCGCCGAAACCCATCAGACGCTGGTGCTGAACGGCTTGCGCTCGCGTGTGGCGCTGCAGGTCGACGGCGGCCTGAAGACCGGCCGCGACGTCGTCATCGGCGCGCTGCTCGGGGCCGACGAGTTCGGTTTCGCCACCGCGCCGCTGATCGCCGCCGGCTGCATCATGATGCGCAAGTGCCATCTGAACACCTGTCCGGTCGGCGTCGCCACCCAGGATCCGGTGCTGCGCAAGCGCTTCAAGGGCACGCCGGAGCATGTGGTGAATTACTTCTTCTTCGTCGCCGAAGAAGTGCGCGCCATCCTGGCCTCGCTCGGCGTGAGCAAGCTCGACGAGATCATCGGCGAGTCGCAGTTGCTCGAGAAGGAGAAGATGATCACGCACTGGAAGTCGCAGGGGCTCGACTTCGGCCGCATCTTCCACAAGGTCGACGCGCCGAAGGCGGCGACCTACTGGACCGAGCGCCAGAACCACCCGATCCAGGATGTTCTCGACCGGACGCTGATCGAGAAGGCCAAGCCGGCGCTGGAAAGCAAGACGCCAACGGCGTTCGAGGTCGACATCAAGAACGTCGACCGCTCCACCGGCGCAATGCTCTCGGGCGAGGTCGCCAAGCGCTACGGCCACAAGGGTCTGAAGGACGACACGATCACCGTGCGCCTGAACGGTACCGCCGGTCAGTCGTTCGCGGCTTTTCTCGCGCGCGGCATCACCTTCGACCTGGTCGGGGCCGGCAACGACTACGTCGCCAAGGGCCTTTCGGGCGGTCGCGTCATCGTCCGTCCGCCGGAGACCTCGAAGACGGTCGCCGAAGATTCGATCATCGTCGGCAACACCGTGCTCTACGGCGCGATCGCGGGCGAGTGCTACTTCAACGGCGTGGCCGGCGAGCGCTTCGCGGTGCGCAATTCCGGTGCGATCGCCGTCGTCGAGGGCGTGGGCGACCACGGCTGCGAGTACATGACCGGCGGCGTCGTCGTCGTGATCGGCCAGACCGGCCGCAACTTCGCGGCCGGCATGTCGGGCGGCGTTGCCTACGTGCTCGACGAGGAGGGCGATTTCGCCCGCCGCTGCAACATGGCCATGGTCGAGCTACAACCGGTGCCGGAAGAGGACGACATGCTCGAGAAGCTGCACCACCACGGCGGCGACATCGCCCACAAGGGCATGGTCGACGTCACAGGCGACATGACGCGGCATGACGAGGAGCGCCTGTACCAGCTCATCTCCAACCACCTGCACTTCACGGGCTCGAAACGCGCGAAAGACATCCTGGACCGTTGGGCGGACTATCGCCCGAAGTTCCGCAAGGTCATGCCGGTCGAATACCGGCGCGCGCTCGAGGAGATGGAGCGCATGAACATGGCCGAGGCAGCGGAGTGAATGGCCGAGCGGCCATCATTCATCGGGTGATTTCAGTCGGCATCGCGGCCGCCGTCTCGGCGGTCGTGTTCTGGATGAACGGCGAAATCGGTTTGGAATTCATCGTGCTGGGTGCGGCAGTCGGATTTGCCACCTGGTACTGGGGACCGTCAGGTTCCGCGCTTTGAAGTGAGGACTACACGCGTGGGTAAGGTTACAGGGTTCATGGAGATCGATCGACAAGTGGCAAAGTACCAGCCGGCGTCGGATCGCATTCGCCACTTCCGCGAATTCACGATTCCCATGTCGGACCACGAGGTTCAGAAGCAGGCGGCGCGCTGCATGGACTGCGGCATTCCCTATTGTCATGGTCCGACGGGATGTCCGGTGCACAACCAGATCCCGGACTGGAACGACCTGGTCTACAGCGGCAACTGGGAGCTGGCGATCCGCAACCTGCATTCGACCAACAACTTCCCGGAGTTTACCGGCCGCGTCTGCCCGGCGCCCTGCGAGGAGGCGTGCACGCTGAACCTCGAGGACGCGCCGGTGGCGATCAAGACGATCGAGCAGGCGATCGCCGACAAGGCCTACGAAATGGGCTACATCGTGCCGCAGCCGGCGACGGTCAAGACCGGCAAGAAGGTGGCGGTCATCGGTTCCGGGCCCGCCGGCATGGCCGCGGCCCAGCAACTCGCCCGCGCCGGCCACGAGGTCCACGTGTTCGAGCGTGAGTCCAAGCCCGGCGGGCTGCTGCGCTACGGGATCCCGGACTTCAAGATGGAGAAGAACTTCATCGACCGGCGCGTCGAGCAGATGCGCGGCGAGGGCGTCTCCTTCCATTGCGGTGTCAATGTCGGCGTCGACAAGACGATGGACGAGCTCTTCGCCGATCACGACGCGGTGCTCTATTGCGGCGGCTCGGAGACCCCGCGGGACGCCGGAATTCCCGGCGTCGATCTCCTCGGCGTGCACGACGCCATGCCCTATCTCGTCCAGCAGAACCGCCGCATCGGCCGCGAGAACGTCGACAGCGTCGGCTGGCCGTCCGATCCGATCCTCGCCGGCGGCAAGCACATCGTCGTCGTCGGTGGCGGCGACACCGCGTCCGACTGCGTCGGCACCGCCTTCCGCCAGGGCGCGGTCAAGGTGACCCAGCTCGACATCCGCCCGCAGCCGCCGGAGAAGGAAGACAAGCTCGCGGTCTGGCCGTTCTGGGCGACGAAGATGCGCACCTCCTCCTCCCAGGCCGAAGGCGCCGTTCGCGAGTTCCAGGTCGGCACGCTCGAGTTCGTCGGCGACGAGGACGGGGTGCTGACGGGCGTCAAGTGCTGCCAGGTGGACGAGCGCCGCAAGCCGATCGCCGGCACGGAGTTCATCATCAAGGCTGACCTCGCCTTCATCGCCATCGGATTCCGCGGTCCGTTCACCGACAGCGTCGTGAAGGACCTCGGCGAAAGGCTAACTATCAACACCGACCGCCGCGGCTCGTCCAACGTCGTTGCCAACGAACGCGACTACAAGACCTCGGTCGACAAGCTCTGGACTGCGGGCGACGTCCGCCGCGGCCAGTCGCTGGTGGTCTGGGCGATCCGCGAAGGCCGCCAGGCGGCGCGCGCGATCGACGAGGCGCTGATGGGCGCGACGACGCTGCCGCGCTGAGCGGTCGCCGGCCAACGCGCAACAAGACAAAAGCCCCCGGGTCCGTCGGATCCGGGGGCTTCAGCGTTTCGGGCGCAGCATCCTTCAGCTCGCAAACGCGATCAGGTTCCCGTCGGGGTCGGCGATTATGATGGTCTTGGTGCCCCATTCCTCGGTTTGCAGCGGCTGATGGAAGAGCGCGCCGGCGGCCTCGAATTCGGCTGCAAGCACGGCTGCGTCCTCGACGAGGACCGTTGCGGCGAGCGCGTCCGCCTCGCGCGCCCGGAACGCATCGGCGAACGGCAGGGTTTCGACCTGGCGCAGGTTCAGCTGTACCCCGTCGCGAAAGACCTGGCCGTAATAGGGCGGGTCGCCATAGAGGAAGGCCACGGTGAAGCCGAGCTTCTCGCCGTAGTAGTCGCAGGACGCCTCGAGGTCGGTCACGTAGAGTTGCGGCTCGACCGCAAGGAACGTCGTCCGACCTTCTGCCATCTCTCCCGGGTCCGTCTCCGCCATCGCGAGCTCCTAGTTTACCGCTGGCCGCTCGGGACCAACGGCCGCGGGGGTCTTGTCCAGCCTGAAATCGTCGACCCGGCCGGCCGGAGCGGCTGCGAATTCACCCTTCTCGACCATCTTGTCGCGCGGACTGCGGCCGCTTCCCTTGTCGAGCGGCGAGCCGCCGAGCAGCACGGTGCCGCCGTCCAGCGCGGGGTCGGTCAGGCTGATCGGCTGCGTTCGCACGATGTCCGCGTTGTCGATCGGGGCAATGATGACCGCGGTCGAGACAGCCTCTCCGCCCTGCCGCTGCGCGGCCGGCGCCATCGCATCGCCAAGGATGCGGCGAATTTCCTTCTCGACATAGAAGGCCATCTTGCGCTTGCCGGCCTTCGTCATCGATATCCCGTCCGAGCCGCGCAGCCGCACCTGTTGACCGTTGACGTCGGAGCCGGTGACGACAAAGCGGCCGTTCTCGTCGACGAAGCCGTCCCAGATGTCGATGAAGGTGCCGCCCGTCTTCTCGACGGTGCTGCGGTAGATTGTGTTGAAGGCGGTCATGTCGGCGGTCATGGAGGCGGACTGGAAGGCGGGCATGCCGGTCCACAGCAGCGGCACCTTCCTGTCCCGCGCACTGGCGGACAGGGCGGCGATGCGCCGCTCGTATTCCTTCGTCCAGGCCTCGCTGCGAAATTTCTCTTTCCGACCGCCGAAGGCCATCGTCTGGCGATCATTGGCGCCAAGGCTGACCACGACGACCGCGGGCTTGACCTCGTCGAGCAGCGCCGGGACCTGGATTTCCCAGTTGTGGTAGTCCTGCCGCACGAGGCCGGAAGAGCCGCTGGTGCGTTCCTCGATGACGACACCCGGCATTTCCGCGAAAGCCTCGGTCAGGCCGTCGGCAATGCCGCTGGCGATGAAGTCGCCGATCACCAGCACCTTGGGCGCGTCCGGCAGTTTTTCGACCACCACCGGTGCCGGCACCGGGGCCGGTTGCGGGGCGGTCTTCTTCGCCTTCGGCTTGGCCGACTTCGGCTGGGCGCGGCGCGGCTGCTGGCGCTGCTGATGGCGCGGGGCCTGCTGCTGTGCCCTGCGCCGATATCCGAAGCCGCCGAACAGCAGATCGAGGACATTGCGGCGCTGGACCCGTTCCTGGGCCACGGCATCGGAATAGACGGCGGCCGGCGGCACGGCGATGGCCAGGCTGGTCAGCAGCAGCAGCAGGTGGCGAACTCGTCCCATGCGCGACACGTCCTCGTTCCGGGTCGAAGCCATGCTTCGACGCCGTCATGGCATGATGATGGCAAATTGTGCGCGATCGCGAAAGCGCCGAAGACAAATCGGGCGCCGCAAGGGCGCCCGATCAGGCATGGGCCGGAGCCCAAAGATCACTTGCGCAAGGCGTTCAGCAGCGCCGTGCTGGCCTGGCCGTCCGCCGTGAGCCCGAGGCGGGATTGCACCGCCTCGATGGCTGCCTTGGACCCGGAGCCGAGGTTGCCGTCGACCTCGCCGTCATAATAGCCAAGCGCCTTCAGACGCGACTGCAGCTCGAACTTTTCGGAAATGTCGAGGGCGCCTTCCGGTCGCGGCCAGCGCTGCTTCACCCCGCCGTAGCCGGCGAGCTGGTCAGCCAGCGTGCCCACGCCCATCGCATAGGAGTTGGAGGCGTTGTAGCGCTTGATGACGAAGAAGTTGCGGGTCATCAGGAAGGCGGGGCCGTTCGCGCCGCTCGGCATCAGCAGTTCGGCGCGGTCGCCGCCATATTTAAAGCCCTTGCCGCCGGGGCGATGGAAGCCGAGCTTCTGCCACTGGGCGAGCGTCTTGGTCTTGCCTTCGTACTGGCCGGCGCTCTTCGGGGCGACAACCTCGTAGCCCCAGGTCTTGCCGGTCTGCCAGCCGTTCTTGCGCAACAGGTTCGCCGCCGTCGCCAGTGCATCCGGAATGGAGTTCCAGATGTCGCGGTGGCCGTTGCCGTCGGCGTCGACCGCATAGAGCAGGTAGCTCGACGGGATGAACTGCGTGTGGCCCATGGCGCCGGCCCAAGAACCGGTCATCTCGGAGGCCGGGATGTCGCCGTTCTGGAGGATCTTCAGCGCGGCCACGAGCTGGGTCCGGGCGAATTTGGCCCGCTTCGGATCGGCATAGGCGAGTGTGGCAAGGGCGCGCGGCACGTAGTGCAGCTTCTCTTCCTTGGCCAGCACGGCCCCGTAGTTGGTTTCCATCGACCAGATGGCCAGCAGGACGTTGCGGTCAACGCCGTACTGCCGCTCGATCGCGGCGAGCGTGCGGCCGTACTTGCTGCCCATCTCCTGGCCGATCCGCACGGTGTAGGGGTTCACGCGCGAATCGAGATAGTCCCAGATTTTGTGCTTGAACTCGGGTTGGTAGGCCGCCTTCTCCAGCACCTCGGGGTCCGGCGTCTTGACGCCAGAAAAGGCCTTTCGATACGTCGCCTTGGAGATGCCGTTCTTGGCCGCCGTGCCGTAGAAATCGGCGATCCACTGCTGGAAGCCGGCATCGGCCCAGGCCGCGCTCGGCGGCGCGAGGAGAGTGGCGGAAACAAAAATGGCGAGCGCGGAGCGGAAGAGCCTTGACTTGCTGAGCTGAGACATCGGTCGTTGGTTCCGTCTTTCGAAGTATCGATCGGGCGGAGCACTAAGCCTCCGGTGGAAAGCGCAGCCTACAGCCATGAAGTCAACAAAATCTTTACCATGGATTTCCGTATGCGTCTCTCTTTGCCATTTGATAGCAAATTGAAGCTAATGCCGGAAACGCCCCCGAGGAACGGGGCCATATAAGAGGTTAAAGATGGCCGAAAAACGAAAGGTCCGCAAAGCCGTGTTCCCGGTCGCCGGGCTCGGAACCCGATTCCTGCCAGCGACCAAGGCCGTGCCGAAGGAAATGCTGACCGTCGTCGACAAACCGGTGATCCAGTATGTCGTCGACGAGGCGCTGGAGGCCGGTATCGAACACCTGATCTTCGTCACCGGGCGAAGCAAGGCCGTCATCGAGGACTATTTCGACATCCAGGTCGAGCTCGAGCAGACACTGCGCCAGCGCAACAAGGCGGCCGAGCTGACGCTGCTGGAAAGCATCCTGCCGGTCGCAGGCTCGACCAGCTTCACCCGCCAGCAGGAGCCGTTGGGGCTCGGCCATGCGGTCTGGTGCGCGCGCGAGCTCGTCGGCGGCGAACCCTTCGCGCTGCTGTTGCCGGACATGATCATGAAGGCGCCGAAGGGGTGCCTTGCCGGCATGGTCGAACTTTATGAGCACGACGGCGGCAATGTCATCGCGGTCGAGGAGTGCGCGCCGGACCAGGCGCACAAGTACGGTATCGTCGGCGTCAGCGACCGGGTCGGCAATGGCCATCGCATCACGCAGATGGTGGAGAAGCCGGCACCTGGCACCGCACCGTCGAATTTCTTCATCAACGGCCGCTACATCCTCCAGCCGGAGATCTTCTCGATCCTTGCCACCCAGGAGCGCGGTGCCGGCAACGAGATCCAGCTGACGGACGCGATGGTGAAGCTGCTGCGAGACCAGCCGTTCGCGGCCTATCATTTCCGCGGTGAGACCTATGACTGCGGTTCGAAGGACGGCTTCATCCTCGCCAACGTTGCCTTCGCGCTGGCCCGGGCCGACATTCGCCCGGCCGTCGAGGGGCCGCTTCTGGATCTGCTCCGGTCGCTGCGATGACCTCGATCCGGCCCGGCTCCGCGGCGGGCCGGTTCGACCGCTAGCGGCGCAGCACCAGTCCGAGGCCGGCGCGGGTTACGCCGGTGTCGGCGGTGTTTCGCTGCGTCGTCAGCTCGTAGGAAACATCGCCGCTCAGCGCAAGGTAGCGGTTGATCCCCCAGTTCAGACCCGTGCCAATGATATAGACGTTCTGGTTCGATGCCGAGGTCGTCGGGAAATCGCGCCATTCATATGAACCGGTCAGGCGCGCCACGACATTGCTGCGCAGCTCATGGGTGATGTCGGCGCTCGCCAGATAGGAGACGTAGCCGCTGACGCCGGGCGTGGTCGAGGGCTCTATCGCCGTACGCAGGCCGAGCGCGACGTCGGTGCCACGCTGCGGCGACCAGTTGAACAGGCCGTCGACGGCGAAGGCGTTGATGGCGTGTAGCCGCTCGTCGTCATAGGTCTCGCGCTGATAGCCGACGCCGACCTCGCCGCGCAGTTTCTCGCCCATGTCGAGCTCGACGCCGGTGCGGCCGGCATAGACGTTGCCGGAACGCGCGTAACCGTCGGAATCCCGGTCGTCGTCGTAGCGGATGCGCCCGGCAGACGCCTCGATGAAGGGGATCAGTGCCGGGGAGAGTTCGTATCCGATCCGCCCGGTCAGGACGCCCTCGTTGTAGTTGCGGTCGCTTTGCGACAGGTCCGTTCCGTCTGACAGCTTCACGTCGCCGTAGGTCTCCCGATCGATCGCCGCGCCGAGCGTGCCCCGGATCAGGCCGAAGTCGCGCTGGATGCTGGCTCCAGCGCGGTAGTTCTGGACTGCCGACTGTTCCTCGGCATTGGCGAAGGCGTTCGGGTCGGCCGAATCCTCGCGCTCGAGGCTGTAGCCGGCCCTCAGGTGGGCGGTGGTATCGTCGGCGAGGTCGAGCCGGAGATCGGCGTCGATGTTGGCCTCGGGCTCGGTATTGTCGCTGTCGCTGAAGTTCCGTTCGTAGGTGCCCGCGCCGTCGATGGTCAACTGGTGCAGCGACCAGTCGGAGACCAGCAGGCCGCGCAACGTCGTCGTGGAGAAGGAACGGGTCTCGTCGTCGCCGCCCGACGTGGTTCGTTCGTAGCCGATCCCTTGCGCGACGGAAGGCCTCAGAAGGAAGGTGCCGAAGCGGATGCCGGGTGGTTCGTCAGAAAAGGGTGCGGTCGCCGTGCGTAGCCCGTCGACCGACCCTGCGGGAAGGTTCTGGCGCCCGGCACCGGGTACGGGGTCACCGGCGTCCGCGTCGTCGAGCGGGACGGCGTCGACAGACGAGATGCTGCCGGTCGTCGTGGCGTCGCCGACACCGGCCGGGACCGGCGCTGCCGTGCCCCTCAGCCCGTCGTCCGCGGCGAAGCCGCGTTCGAGGGCCAGCGGCTGGAGTTCCTGTGCATGCAACGGCGAGGCGGCCAGCATCGTGCCCGCAAGCAGCAAGGCGGCCACGCGTCGCGGCAGCGGGGCCGGTCGCGACCGGAGGAACTTGCTGTGCGGATGGGACATGGCGTTCGCAGCATTCTTGGAATTCCTAACCGAAGGTAAAGTCTTACCGTTAACGTTTGGTTTCCGACGCTGAAGCTAATTTACCACGACGACGGCGGGGCACCGATGGACAGGAAAAAATAAACGCGCTAACGAGGCGCCATGATTAGAAAACTAGCTCTCGTTGAAAGCAGCGGCGCCATCGCGTCCGCGATTCGCACCGTCGAAACCGAACGCGCCGGCCTCGACGCCCTGTCGGCATCGCTTGCGGGGACGTTGTACGTTCCCTTCTGTGAGGCGGTTCGCGCGATCGCCGACATCAAGGGGCGCGTGATCGTCACCGGCATCGGCAAGTCCGGCCACATCGGCTCCAAGCTTGCCGCCACCTTCGCGTCCACCGGCACGCCGGCGTTCTTCGTCCACCCCGTCGAAGCCAACCATGGCGACCTCGGCATGATCTCCTCGGACGACGTCGTGCTCGCCATGTCCTGGAGCGGCGAAAGCTCGGAGCTGCAGGGGATCGTCTCCTACACGCGGCGCTTCTCGATCCCGCTGGTGGCGATCACCTCGGGTGAGCGCTCCGCGCTGGCGCGCGAATCCGACATCGTCCTGCTGCTGCCGAAGGAGCAGGAGGCCTGCCCGCACGGGCTCGCACCGACCACCTCGACCCTGATGCAACTGGCGCTCGGCGATGCATTGGCGGTCGCGCTGCTCGAGGCCCGCGGCTTTACCGCAACCGATTTCAAGACCTTCCACCCCGGCGGCAAGCTGGGCGCCAGCCTGACCCATGTCGAGGACATCATGCACAGCGGTGAGAACCTGCCGCTGGTGCCGCTCGGCACGTCGATGCCGGCGGCCGTCCTGCTGCTGTCGCAAAAGCACTACGGCTGCGTCGGCGTGGTCGACACCGACGGCAAGCTGGCCGGAATCGTTACGGATGGCGACATCGCCCGCAACATCTCGCGCAACCTCGCCGAACTGAACGTCGACGACATCATGACCCGCGCGCCGAAGACGGTACGTCCGTCGACCCTGGCGACCGCCGCCCTCGGGTTGATCAACCAGCACAACATCTCCGCGCTGATCGTCACCGACGAGACCGCGACCCCGGTCGGCATCGTTCATTTCCACGATCTGCTGCGCATCGGCGTCGCCTAGGCGCGCACCGTCGTCATCCAGACAAAGATCCCGTCGCGGCGTCGGCTGCGGCGGGATGTTGCATCTTGCCTCAGGCCGGTTCGACCACCAGGTCGCGGCCGGCGCTCGCCACCACCCGCACCCGCGCGCCGATCGGCAGGTCCGGTCCCTGGACCGTCCAGACGGTATCGTCGAGGCGGATGCGCCCGCGCCCTTCGGTGATCGGCTGATCGAGGGTCGCGGTGCGGCCGACCAGGCTCCGGCCGCGCTGATTGAGGAAGGGCTCGTCGGTCCTGCCGGTCCGGGCGACGACACGGCGTCCGACGATCACCGAGGCGAGCGACAACGCGGCGAAGACGAGCCACTGCAATTGCCAGATCCACCACGACGTCTCCCAGAGCAGCAGCGACAACGCCCCGGTGATGACGGCAGCAATGCCGATCCAGACGAGAAACACGCCCGGCATCAGCACTTCCAGGATCAGGAGCACGATACCAAGGACCCACCAGGCCCAGGGCCCCAATTCGGCCGCGATGCGGGTGATCATGGCTCAGCTTTCCCGCGGCGTGGTGTCGAACGGATTGCGGACCGGGGTGCTCGGCACCGGTGTCGATGGGCGGACGCGGGCCGCCGCCGGCGCGGGGCCGTCGCCGAACACTTCCTTGGCGATCGCGCCAATGCCGCCCAGCGAGCCGATCAGCGACGAGGCTTCCATCGGCATCAGCACGACCTTGGAATTGGGCGCCGATCCCACGCTAGCGAGCGCCTCGGTGTATTTCTGTGCGACGAAGTAGTTCACCGCCTGCACATTGCCGGCTGCAATCGCCTCGGACACCATTCGCGTCGCCTTGGCTTCCGCCTCGGCGAGGCGCTCGCGCGCCTCGGCCTCGCGGAAGGCGGCCTCGCGCTGGCCCTCGGCCTGCAGGATGGCAGACTGCTTGGCGCCCTCGGCGCGCAGGATCTGCGCATTGCGCGCGCCTTCCGCCTCCAGCACCTGGGCGCGTTTCTCGCGCTCTGCCTTCATCTGCCGCGCCATGGCGTCGACCAGGTCCTTCGGCGGCGCGATGTCCTTGATCTCGACGCGGGTGATCTTCACGCCCCAGGGCTTGGCGGCCTCATCGACGACATGCAGGAGCTTGTCGTTGATGGCGTCGCGATTGGACAGCAGTTCGTCCAGGTCCATCGAGCCCATGACCGAACGGATGTTGGTCATCGTCATGTTGAGGATGGCGTTCTCCAGGTGAGCGACCTGATAGGCCGCCTGGGCGGCATTCAGGACCTGGTAGAAGGCAACCGCGTCGGCGGCGACGCTGGCGTTGTCGCGGGTGATGACCTCCTGGGTCGGGACGTCCAGCACCTGCTCCATGACGTTCATCTTCGCACCGATGCGGTCGAAGAAGGGGATGATGAGGTTGAGGCCGGGTTGCAGCGTTCGGGTGTAGCGGCCGAAGCGCTCGACCGTGTACTGATAGCCCTGCGGCACGGTCTTGATCCCGGCAAACAGCAGCCACAGGACCAGTATCACGAATGCTATGACCGAAACGTCCAATCCATCCAACGGCATGCAGCGCCCCTCTGTTCGCGGGCCATCCCGTGGGATCGCACGCATATTCAACGTGTTACGGCGCCACTCTACGCAATCCGCGGGGCAAGGCCAGCCCTTTTGTCGCAGCCGGGGTTCCCCCGGTGCAGCGCGGCGTTCGCTCCGCGGCTGTGAGGATCAGATCCAGCCGCCGAGTTCGCGGCGAACCACGTGCTCGAGGACCGCCATTCCTTCCGGGCTGTCGTTCAGGCAGGGAATGTGGGTGAACTTCTCGCCGCCGTTGTGATGGAAGCTCTCGGCCGCCTCGCCGGCGATTTCCTCCAGCGTCTCCAGGCAGTCCGAGACGAAACCGGGGTTGATCACGGCGATGCGCCTGACGCCGTCCTGCGCCAGCTTCTCCACCGTCTTGTCGGTATAGGGCTGCAGCCACTCTTCCGGGCCAAAGCGGGACTGGAAGGTGACCTGCAGCTTTTCCTTCGGCCAGCCCAGTCGTTCACGCAGCAGCCGAGCGGTCTTCTGGCACTGGCAGTAATAGGGATCGCCCTTGTCGAAGTAGGACTTGGGAATGCCGTGGAACGAGGTCAGCACCACCTCCGGCTCCCAGTCGAGCCCGGCAATGTGCCTGATGATCGAGGTCGCGAGAGCCTCGATGTAGGCCGGGTCGTCATGGTAGGGCGGAACGGTGCGCAGGGCCGGCTGCCAACGCATCTTCAAAAGAGCCTCGAACGCCTTGTCGTTGACCGTGGCCGTGGTGGCGGCCGCATATTGCGGGTAGAGCGGGAAGAGAAGGATGCGTTCGCATCCCTGCTTCTGCAGGTGGTCCATGCGCGAGGCGATCGACGGCTGGCCGTAGCGCATCGCCCAGTCGACGACAACCTGCGGATGGCCCGCAAAGGACTGTGCCAAAAGCTCGGCCTGGCTGCGCGTATAGGTGCGCAGGTAGCTCTCGTCCTTGTCCTTGTTCCAGATCTGCTCATAGGCCTTACCGACCTTGCCTGGGCGCGTGTTGAGCACGATGCCGAACAGGATCGGGTACCAGGCGATCTTCGACCACTCGATCACGCGCTTGTCGGTGAGGAACTCCTTCAGGTAGCGGCGCATCGAGGTGAAGTCAGTGCCGTCGGGCGTTCCGAGATTGACGAGCAGAACGCCGACCTTGCCATGCTTGACAAGCGGGTGGTCGACGGGTTTGGCGGCGGCGGTTTGCATTTGCGGTCCTGTGTGCGCTTTCGTTCTGGCGGCGATGATCGCCCGGGTTCGCTCCCTAAAACCGTTCTAAAAAGAAAAGCCGGCCCGGGAAAGCCCGGGCCGGCGCAAAATGTGGAGACAAATTGTCCTTTATTCCGCCGGCACCGCAAGCTCGGTTCCGATTACGAGCGCGCGCGGTTTTGGATCTCCGTTCGCCTTGGAAATTTTCCGCCATAGCCGGCCCTCGCCATAGGCCTTTCTGGCGATGTCCCAAAGCGTGTCGCCGCGGGCGACGACGTGGGTCGTCATCCCACCGGTCGTCGGCTGATCCGAGGGCCCGGTGGCGGCTGGCCCGGTGGCGGTCGCCGGCGCTGTCTCGGGAGCGGCTGCGGTGACGGCGGAGATCCGTCCGTCGGTATAGGGCTTGTAGGGCCGGTGGGCCACGAGATAGTCGGCGACAACCTGATCGAGCGTCGGGCCGTAGTCGTATGCGTTCGTTGCCGCCGTGGCCAGGACGGCATAGCCGTCGCCGCCGGCGCGCATGTAGTTGTTGGAAGCAAGCGTGTAGGTCTTTTCCGGGTCGAGCGGCACGAAGGCATCGCCTTCCTTCATCTCGACCGCGACGACGCGACTGCCGGCCGGGCTGGACGTGTCGTAGGAAAATTTCATGCCGGACACCTGCGGGAAGCGGCCTGCGCCTTCCTCGATCTGGCTCAGCCCGTTTTCGAGCGCGACGACAATGTCGGCACCCTTGATCTGGAAGGTCGAGACGGTGTTCTGGAACGGCAGAACCGTCAGGATTTCGCCCATCGAGACCGGGCCGCCGTCGATCGAGGCGCGCAAGCCGCCGCCATTGGTGATCGCCGCCGTCACGCCCTGACCCTTCGTGCGCTCCACCAGCGCGTCGGCGACGAGCACGCCCATCTCGCATTCGCCGGCGCGGCAGCTTTCGCGCGAGCCGTCGATCGGGGCCTCGGTCTCGGCCACGATTTTCCCTTTGAGTTCCTCGATCGGGCCGGCAAGCTCCCGGACGCGGGCTCCGACCGCTTCGTCGGGCGCGAAGCTGGCGTCGATCAGAATCGGGTCGCCCTTGGCTTCCTTGACCACGCCGGCGTCGTCGAACACGACCCTGAGATTGCCGAGATACTTCGAGTAGGCCGCCGCCTGGACCACGGGTACCTTGTAGCCGCCGGGATTGTCGACCATGGTCGGGTAGGGGCCTTCGGCCTTCTCATCGGTGTTGGAGAGCAGGCTGTGCGAGTGGCCGCCGACAACGACGTCGACGTCGGGGATCCTGGCGATAGCGGCCAGATCGCGCGGATAGCCGACATGGGTCAGCGCGATGATCTTGTCGACGCCCTGTTTCTTCACCTCCGCGATCGCATTGGCGATGTCGGCGACGTCGTTGCCGATCAAAACGTTCGGACCCGGCGAGGAGATCTCGTCGGTATCGTTCGTCACCGCACCGATGATGCCGATCTTCTGCCCGCCGAGATCGAGAACGACGAACGGCTTGATGCGATCACCGATCGGCGAGGCGGCCCCGGCGGCGACGTTGGCGGTGACGACGGGGAACTGCACCTTGTCGAGGAAGGTGGCGAGGCCGTCGTCGCTGTCGTCGAACTCGTGGTTGCCGACCGTCATCGCATCGAACTTCATGAGGTTGAGGAATTCGGCCTCGGCGGCGCCCTTGTAGGTCGTGTAGAACAGCGAGCCCTGGAAATTGTCGCCGGCGTTCAGCAGCAGTACGTTCTTGCCCGTCAGCGCCTGACGCTGCGCATCGATTGCGGCCTTCAGGCGGGCGACGCCGCCGAAGCATTCGTTCTTGGCTTCTTCTTCCGCCGAGCAGGTGGAATCGAACCGGTTGATCGGCTCGATGCGCGAGTGAAGGTCGTTGATGTGCAGGATGTCGAGCTCATAGTCTGCGAAGGCGGTCTCTCCGGAGAGCGCGATCAGGGAGGCGGCCAACAGGCCGATGCGAACTGAATTCATGAACGGTTCTCCTGGTCAGGCGGAACGGACGCTTCTCTGCCCCACACGGACGGGCGCCATCGTGTTCCCGCTGGCGGCGATGCTTTCACTGCCGGCTCCGAACTTCAAGAGGAAAACATAGCTGAGCGAACGGCTTACCATGACGGCTGAACGGTGGCGCAGGCTCGCGCCGCGACGGGCGATGGACGGATGCGGCAAATCCTGATAGGTGCAGCCTCCGAGCTGCGGCCGGGCATCGCCGCGGCGCGGCCGGCGCGCGCCGGCGCAACTGGAGCCTCTGAAATTGCGCGGCAAGAGCCCTCGAACTACCGGAAACGTGACCCTGCCGCGGGCCTTCTCGAAGCTCGGCGTATGCTCGCGCACCCAGGCGGAGGCCTTCATCGCCGCGGGGCGCGTCCGGGTCAACGGACACAAGGTGGTCGACGCCTCGGTCTGGGTTGACCCGAAGCGGGACCGGATCGAACTCGACGGCAAGCCGTTGCAGGCCAGCGAAAAGGTCTACCTGGCGCTCAACAAGCCGCGCGGTCTGGTGACGACCCGTACGGACCCGGAAGGCCGCGCCACCGTCTTCGACTGCCTGAAGGACCTCGACCTGCCATTCGTCTCCCCCGTCGGTCGTCTCGACAAGGCGAGCGAGGGCCTGTTGCTGTTCACCAACGATACGGCCTTCGCGCAGCGCCTGCTCGATCCGTCAAGTCACCTCGGCAAGCTCTATCACGTCCAGATTCGCGGCGCGCCGACAGAGGACGACCTGCGGCGCATGCTGTCCGGCGTCGTGCACGACGGCGAAACGCTGAGCGCGTCGGCCGTCCGGGTGCTGCGGGCAGGCGAGAGGAACAGCTGGCTGGAGGTGGCGCTGGACGAGGGCAAGAACCGCCAGATCAGGCGGATTCTGGAGGTGCTCGGCTTTGAGTGCCTGCGGTTGATCCGGGTGGCGATCGGCGACCTGGTGCTGGGCGACCTGCCCAAGGGAAGCGCGCGGCTGCTGAGCGAAGCCGAGGTGCGCGCCCTCGGCGCTCAGGCAGACATGCCCTGACTTGGGCGAGGCGGGACGGGCGGCGCCACAGCTGCGCCGCTGCCTCGAGTCTGTCCGGGCGTTGCCCGGCGATCTTCAGCCCTGGCGGGTCAGCGTGAACTGGGAACCCGAACCCGCGGTGCAATTCAGCTGGCGCGGGGTGACGAGCGAGCAGTTCGCCCTGGAGGCAGTCTTCGAAATGTTGGAGTACAGGCTGATCTCGATCAGGCCGCCAGGCTGTGCGACGTAGGTGCCCGTCGCCATGGTGGTGTTGGTGTCCGTCGTCCGCGTTGCGAACTGCCCGGCGGAGAAGGTCGACACCAGGCCGTTCGCGTCCACCCAAGATCCCTCCACACCCTGCGGTGCCTGGGCCACCGGCATCGGGCCAGGCGCGCGCGAATAGGATTGGCAGGACGAAAGCGTCGCGGCGGCGGCCATCAGCGAGGCAAAGATCAAAGGTTTCATGAGGTACTCCGTAGTCGATCCTGGCAATACGGGATTGAAAAAACTGGGCCCGACCATGACGTGAACGGTCGGTGAAAGCAAGAGACCGGACCGCCGGTTGGCAGCGGCAGCAGCCCCAGAGCGAAACGCCCGCACGGCGCGGGCGTTCCCAGGCGCGATCGTCTTCCGGAGGGATCAGCGGAACAGGATGTTCCTGAACTGCCACGGATCCTTCGTGTCGAGGTCTTCCGGGAAAAGGCCCGGGCGTCCCTCGAGCGGCGTCCAGTCGGTATAGTGTCCCTCGACCGGTCCGAGATAGGGGCGCTGAACTTCGAGGCAGCGGCGGTAGTCCATCTCGTCGGCCTCGACGATGCCGGCATCCGGGTGCTCGAGCGCCCAGACCATGCCGGCGAGCACCGCCGAGGTCACCTGCAGGCCGGTCGCGTTCTGGTAGGGGGCGATCTTGCGGGTTTCCTCCAGCGACAGCCGCGAGCCGTACCAGTAGGCGTTCTTGTCGTGGCCGTAGAGCAGGACGCCCAGTTCGTCCACGCCATCAACCAGTTCGTTCTCGTCGAGCACGTGGTGGACCGGCTGCGCATTGCCGCCATTGCCGAACATCTCGTGCAGCGACAGCACGGCGTCGTTGGACGGGTGGTAGGCGTAGTGGCAGGTGGGGCGGTAGCTGACCTTGCCGTTCTTGTCGCGGACGGTGAAGAAGTCGGCGATCGAGATCGACTCGTTGTGCGTCACCAGAAAGCCGTATTGCGGCCCCGGCGTCGGGCACCAGGTGCGCACGCGCGTGTTGGCTCCCGGCTGCTCAAGGTAGATCGCCGCCTTGCAGCCCTTCTTGTGCTTCCTGCCGTTCTTCGGCATCCACTTCTCGTGGGTGCCCCAGCCGAGTTCGGCCGGCTGCAGACCCTCCGAGATGAAGCCCTCGACCGACCAGGTGTTCCAGAAGGTGTCGAGCGGCTTCGGGCGCTTCGTGCGCTGGGTGTCGCGCTCGGCGATGTGGATGCCCTTGACGCCGACCTTCTTCATCAGCTTCGCCCAGCCCTCGCGGTCGTCCTGCGCCGGCACCTCGTGCTTGACGCCGAGGTCGTTGGCGAGGTTGACGAGCGCTTCCTTGACGAACCAGGAGACCATGCCGGGGTTGGCGCCGCAGGTCGAGACCGCGGTCGGGCCGCCCGGGTTCTTTGCCTTCTCCTTGCGCACGGTCTCGCGCAGGGCGTAGTTGGTACGCTCCGCATTGCTCATGTTCTTGTCGAAATAGAAGCCGAGCCAGGGTTCGACGACGGTGTCGATGTAAAGCGCGCCGAGCTTGCGGGTCAGCTTCATCAGGTCGAGCGAGGAGGTGTCGACCGAGAGGTTGACCACGAAGGCCTGTCCGTCGCCGTCCTTGATCAGCGGCGTCAGCAGCTCCTTGTAGTTGTCCTTCGTCACGAACTCGGTGACGTGGCGAACGCCGTGGCGGGCGAAGATCTCGTCATCGGCGGCGTCCTTGCGCGGTTCGATGACGATCAGGCGGTCCTTGTCATATTTGAAGTGCCGCTCGATCAGCGGCAGCGTGCCGCGGCCGATGGAGCCGAAACCGATCATCACGATCGGACCTGTAATCTCGCCGTAAACCGGGTAGGACTTTTCCGCCATTTTCCACTTGTCTCCCTGGGGAATGCGCGCAGACGCGCAAAAGGAGGGCCCACACGGCCCGCTTGTTCAATTGGACAATCGCTAGAGCACAGAATCCCGTCACAATAAAGTGGGCAGGCGGCTTCGCGCTGCAATTGTCAACCGGCGGCGATCTCCCGGAGCTGGCTTGCCAGCTCCGCGCGCCGGTCGACGAGCCCCTTGTATTCGGCCTGGGCATCCGTCAGTTCGGCGAGCTGGTCGGCGAAGGTCGCGGCGACCACGGCAGCGTTCGGCAGGCTGCGGACCGCGGCCAGCGGGTCGTTGTAGATGCGGATCGTGAAGAGGATGTCGCCGGAGACGGGCAGGCGCCGCAGTGTCTGTCGCTCGACCCGGGCATAGGTTGCTTCCAGCGACAGCTCGTGCCCCGCGGGCAGGGCGCCATGCGCCTTGGAGGCCGGATAGTACAGGTCGGCGTCCGGATTGATCGACCAGTTGAAGCGGAAGACCGGCCGCCCGGGTTGCAGATTGTCGAACATGCGATTGATCAGCCCGGCATTGCGCGTTCCGTCGCCGAATCCCGGGACCGGCGCGTGGATGTCTTCCATCCGCCGGCCGAACTTGTCCGGCAGTGCCCAGGAGGACGGGAAGGAAACGTAGCCGGCGACGAGGTGCCAGCCGGTTTCGCGCCGCCGCATGAGGACGAGGTCGTCCTGCACAAGCGCCCCGGCGGTCAACAGCGGCGCCCGGCCGGGCTCGTCGAGGCGGACGCGGCGTCCCGCAATGTCGATGGCGTTTCCCGCTCGCCGATAGCGATGCGGATGCCGGCGCGTGACGAAGTCGCAAATCTGCTCCAGCACTTCCTCTTGCGCTTCTCGTGTTCCCTCTTCCTCGGCGAAGACATTGTCGCGGTGGTCTTCCAGCACCCGGTCCTTTTCGGCGAGATAGCGGCCGATGTCGTCGTCGGGTTCGATCCAGCGGTCGGGGTCGAGCTGGCCAAGGCCGATGGTAAACAGCCGCGCGGAGCCGTCATAGGGGGTGTAGACCGGAAGGTTCATGCAAGTCTCGCAGGGATCAGGCCGCGTAACGAATTGCCGACAAGAAGACGATGCCCGCGCAGGTCGTCAAGGTGCAAGGGCAGTTCTGCCGCCCACCCGGCCTCGATCAGTTCCTGCCGCAAGATGCCCGCCAGCAGCCCGGCTGAAAGCGGCGGCGTCTTCAGGACGCCGGATCCGTCGTCGAGAAAGACCGAGGTGATCGTGCCCTCGCAAACCTCGCCACGTTCGTTGAGCAGGATGACCTCGTCGGCCGCGTCGGGAGCGAATTCCCCCCTTGCCGCATCGTAGGCGGCGCGGTGCGAGGTCTTGTGCCGCAGCAGCGGATCGTCGGACCGCAGTCTCGTTTGGGCAACCTTCACCGTCCACACCGTTCCTTCTGCAAGGGGCGCGAATGGCGCCGTCCTTACTTCGATCCCGCCGTCCCTGAAAAGTTCGAGACGGACGCGCAGCGGCGAAGCAGCTTCAGCTTCGCCGGCCAGCGGTGCGGCTTGGGCCAACGCTGCCCGCGCCCCCGTCGCGCCTTGCAGCCCGAGCGCGTCGGCCGAGCGCGCCAGCCGGGCGAGATGCCGCTCCAGCCGGATGAAGCCGGTTCCGGGCTCGAAGCGCAGCGTCTCGATCAACGAGATATCCATTGGTCCCCCACGGCAAACCGTGCCTTGAGCAGGCATTCCTCGTATTCCGATTCGGCGGTGGAATCGAAGACGATGCCGCCGCCGACGTTGAACACGGCCTCACCGTCGTCAAACAGCGAAATGGTGCGGATTGCCACGTTGAACTGCATCGTGCCATCCGGTGCGATCATGCCGATCGCGCCGCAATAGGCGTCGCGCGGGCCGGTCTCCAGATCGTGCAGGATCTCCATGGCGCGGATCTTCGGCGCGCCGGTGACCGACCCGCAGGGAAAGAGGGCGGCGAAGATGTCGCGGATCGAGGTGCCCGCAACCAGCCGAGCCCGGACGTGGCTGACCATCTGGTGCACGGTCGGATAAGTCTCGATCGCGAAGAGTTTCGGCACCTCGAGCGTGCCGACTTCGCTTACGCGCGAAATGTCGTTGCGCAAAAGATCGACGATCATGCGGTTTTCCGCCTGCGACTTGGGATCGGCCAGCATCGCCGCGACGATCTCCGCGTCCTCGGCCGCGCTCTGCCCCCTTGGCGCGGTACCCTTCATCGGATGCGTCTCGATCCAGCCGTCCCGGTCGACCCGAAAGAACAGTTCCGGCGAGCGCGACAGCAGCATCGGCCCTTCGAGCGCGACCAGCGCGCCGTACTTCACCGGTTGCCGCTCGATCAGCGACCAGAACGCGGCCACGGGGTCGCCGCTCCACCGTGCGCGGATCGGCATGGTCAGATTCGCCTGGTAGCAGTCGCCCTCGCGCAGATGGCGGTGCAGCCGGTCGAAGCGCCGGCGGTAGGCCTCAAGGTCCCATTCGGCCCTCGGTTCGGTGACGAAGGGCTCGTTCTCGACCCGCTGCCGCGGCGTTGCCAGCGGATGGCCGTCGGCCGGCGCATCGAAGATGCCGAAGCTCAACAGCGGCGTCGGCCGGCCGTCCCCGGCAAGGCCGGCGAGCTTGGTCTCGAACAGGTGGCCGGCCTCATAGCTCATGAAGCCGGCGATCCACTTGCCCGCCTCGTGCGCTGCCTGCAGCGCCTCGAACGCCGGCTCGAAGTCGACACGCCGGCGCACCGTGACCATGCGCTGCGGCTCGGCGAAGACCGTCGTCCGGTCCTCGCGGTCATCCCGCAGGAGCACAAAGCGTGGGCTGTCGGTCATCATGCGGTTCTCTGCTGCGGTCAGGCTGTTCAGGCGGTCCTATCAAGCGCCTCCAACTCGTCGATCAGCCCCTCGATCATCGACAGGCCCTTGCTCCAGAACGACGGATCGGACGCGTCGAGGCCGAACGGGCGCAGCAGATCGGAATGGTGCTTGGTGCCGCCGGCCCTGAGCATCTCGAAATACTTCTCCTGGAAACCGCTCTCGGCCTGCTGGTAGACGGCATAAAGCGAGTTCACCAGGCAGTCGCCGAAGGCATAGGCATAGACGTAGAAGGGCGAATGGATGAAGTGCGGGATGTAGGCCCAGAAGGTCTCGTAACCTGCCGAGATGCGGATCGCGGGGCCAAGGCTCTCGGCCTGGACCGAAAGCCACAGTTCGCCGATCTGGTCGGACGTCAGCTCGCCCTCCTTGCGGGCCGCATGCACCTTGCGCTCGAACTCGTAGAAGGCGATCTGGCGAACGACCGTGTTGATCATGTCCTCGACCTTCTGCGCCAGCATCGCCTTGCGCTCGCGCTTGTCCTTGGTCTGGTCGAGCAGGCTGCGGAAGGTCAGCATCTCGCCAAACACCGAGGCGGTCTCGGCGAGCGTCAGCGGGGTCGAGGCCATCAGCGCGCCCTGGTCGCCGGCCAGGACCTGGTGGACGCCGTGCCCGAGCTCGTGGGCCAGCGTCATCACGTCGCGCGGCTTGCCCATGTAGTTGACCAGCACGTAGGGGTGGGCCGACGGCACGGTGGGGTGGGCGAACGCGCCCGGTGCCTTGCCCGGCCGTACCGGTGCATCGATCCACCGCTCGTCGAAGAAGCGGCCGGCGATCGCCGCCATCTCGGGGGCGAAGGCGCGATAGGCCGACAGCACGGTGTCCCTGGCGTCGTTCCAGGCGATCAGCGTGTTGGGCGTCTCCGGCAGCGGTGCGTTGCGGTCCCAGAACTCCAGCTGTTCCATTCCGAGCCACTTCGCCTTCATCGCGTAGTAGCGGTGCGACAGGCGCGGATAGGCCTCGCGCACGGCCTCGGCCAGCGCGTCCACCACCTCGCGTTCGACCCGGTTGGCCAGGTGCCGGCTGTCGGCGATGTCGTCGAACCCGCGCCAGCGGTCGGAGATCTCCTTGTCCTTGGCCAGCGTGTTGGTGATCAGGGTAAAGGTGCGGATGTTCTCGCCGAAGGTTTTGGCGAGCGCCGCGGCGGCCTTCCGGCGGGTCTCCCCGTCCGCGTCCTGCAGCAGGTTCAGCGCGACTTCGAGCGGCACCTGCTCGTCATCGATGGTGTAGCGCAACGAGGCCATCGTCTCGTCGAACAGCCGGTTCCAGGCGGCGGCCCCGGTCATTGATTTTTCCAGGAACAACTGCTCGGTGCGGTCGTCGAGCTGGTGCGGCTTGTCCTTGCGCAGGTCCTCGATCCAGGGCCGGTAGTGCGCGGCGTTTGCGTCGCGCTCCAGGCACTCCGCCAGCCTTGCGTCATCTATCCTGTTGATTTCGAGAGGGAAAAACAGAAGGTGCGCGGAGATGTCGGTGATCTTGGCCTGCACGTCGCCGAAGAACTTGCCGTTGCCCGGGTCGGTGGTGTTGGAGAAATAGGTCAGGCCCGCAAACGAGCCGAGCCGGCCAAGCAGGTCCTCAAGCGCCTCGAATTCCTTCACCGCCGCGCCAAGACCGCCGTCCCCGGTACGGCCGGCCGCCTCGTCGAGCTTCCCCTTCCAGCGCGTTTCGAAGGAAAGCGCGTCCGCCGTCGCCCTTTCCATGTCGGCGCGGAACTCCGGCGCGTCCGGCGCGGCATAGAGATCGCCGAGGTTCCAGTTCGGCAGCTTGCCGAGGTCGCCGATGCTCGCGCCGGCCGGTGCCGTCGCATGATTGATGGCGGGCGAAACTCTGGGGAAGGTCATTGCATGCCTCGTGGAGATCGTGTTGCTGGCCGCCTTGCTTGCGTCGTCGTTGGCTAAAATGCAAGCTTTTCTCAAAACGGCATGTTCAACCCTTCGTGCCAAGGTCGGACATTATTGTTGTCCGACACTGCGCCCGGAGCGCAGCCCGGCAAGGAGGATCCAATGACGGCCCACATTCTTGTCATCGATGACGATCCGGTGCAGCGCAGGCTTCTGAAGAACATGATCGAGCGCAACGGCCACGTCGCGCACATGGCGGAGAACGGCCGCGTTGGTCTCGACGTCCTCGACCGCAAGGGCGGGTTGATCAGCATCGTCCTGCTCGACTTGATGATGCCGGAAATGAACGGCTCCGCCTTTCTCGCCGCCCTGGCGGAGCGCCAGAGCACCGTGCCGGTGATCGTGCAGACCGGGCAGGGCGGTCTCGATACCGTCGTCATGGCGATGCGCGCCGGCGCCTTCGACTTCGTCGTCAAGCCGGTCTCGCCCGAGCGCCTCGGAATTGCGATCGACAACGCGCTCAAACTCGAGCAGCGGGACCTGCGCGCCCGCCCGGGTCGTCGCGGCCGGAGCGAAGCGGTGCAGTTCGACGACATCGTCTCGGCCAGCCCGGAGATGCTGCGTGTGATCGAATTGGCCCGCCGGGCCGCGCAATCCAACATTCCGGTCGTCATCGAGGGCGAATCCGGCGTCGGCAAGGAAATGATCGCGCGCTCGATCCAGGGGGCGAGCGACCGTGCCGGCCGGCCGTTCGTGACGGTCAACTGCGGCGCCATCCCGCACAACCTCGTCGAGAGCATCCTGTTCGGCCACGAGAAGGGCGCGTTCACCGGCGCGACCGAGCGCCATATCGGCAAATTCGCCGAGGCCGACGGCGGCACCATCTTTCTCGACGAGATCGGCGACCTGCCGCTGGACGTGCAGGTCAAGCTGCTGCGCGCCGTGCAGCAGGGCGAGATCGAGACGGTCGGCGCCCGCGCGCCGCAGAAGGTCAACGTTCGGCTGATCTCCGCCACCAACAAGGATCTGATCACCGAGGTGAAGGAAGGCCGCTTCCGCGAGGATCTCTACTATCGCCTCAATGTCTTCCCGATCACGATTCCGGCGCTGCGCAGGCGCAAGGAGGACATTCCCGTTCTGGTGCGTTCCTTCGTCGAGCGTTTCGCCGGGGAGCAGAAGCTGGCAACGCCATTGACGCTGTCCGCCGCCGCGATGGCGCTTCTGACCGCCTTCGACTGGCCGGGCAATATCCGACAGTTGGAGAACGCTATTTTCCGCGCCGTGGTCCTGGCGCAAGGCTCCGAGTTGCAGGCGTCCGACTTCCCCCAGATCGCGACACAGATCCCGGGGTGCGCGCTATCCGAAACGGGCGCGCTGTCCTGGGACGTGGCGGAGCCGCCGGCTGTCGCCAAGGCCGCGCAGAAGGAACTGCCGACGGTTGTTGCCGACAACCGCGCGCAGGAGCCGGACGAGCCGTCACCCCCGGTCGCGGCCGAAAACATGATCTCGAGCGTCGACCGCGGCGGCCAGGTGCGCCGGCTTGCCGATATAGAAGAAGAACTGATCCGATTTGCCCTGAAGTTCTACCATGGCCAGATGAGCCAGGTGGCCCGTAAACTGGGAATCGGCAGGTCCACGCTTTATCGCAAGCTGAAGGACTATGGTATCGATCCGGAGAATCCGCTGAAGGACGCCGCCTGATTTCAGTTGATTTCTTGGGCCTGCCGTGTTTTGCCGGTTGCCGTTCACCCCTTGTTAGTGGTTCGTTCACTATAGTTGGGGAGTATTGGCGACTGTGGCGGATCTGCCATGCTGTTACCGCAATTGGTCGTCACTGAAGCGATCAGGGACAACCTGTGTCCGTAGGACGGGGATCGAGTTGGCAGATATTCTGGGATCGATGACGCTCCGGGGAGCCAGCGCTCTTGCCATGTGCAAAGCCGCGCTTGCCAAGGCCCCCAGGATCTTGACCATCGCCGCCATGACCGCATCGCTCCTGGTGCCGGCCCTGGTGCCTTCGGCAACCGATGCCGCCTCGGGTACGCGCACGCTGAAGCTCTACTTCGTCCACACCAATGAAAAGGCGGCGATCACCTTCAAGCGCAACGGGCGCTACGATCAGAAGGGCCTGCAACAACTCAACCGTTTCCTGCGCGACTGGCGCCGCAACGAGCCGACCAAGATGGATCCGCGGCTCTTCGACCTCGTCTGGGAGGTCTACCAGAAGAGCGGCGCGCGCGGCTACATCCACGTCGTGTCGGCCTATCGTTCGCCGGCCACCAACTCGATGCTGCGTTCGCGCTCCAAGGGCGTCGCCAAGAAGAGCCAGCACATGCTCGGCAAGGCGATGGACTTCTACATTCCCGACGTGAAGCTGAAAAAGCTGCGCGAGATCGGCATGAAGTTCCAGGTCGGCGGCGTCGGCTACTATCCCACCTCCGGTTCGCCCTTCATCCACATGGATGTCGGCAGCGTTCGTGCATGGCCGCGCATGAGCCGCCAGGAACTGGTGTCGCTGTTCCCGGACGGCAAGACGATGCACCTGCCGTCGGACGGCAAGCCGCTGCCGGGCTACCAGCAGGCGGTCGCCGACTACAAGCGCCGGGTCGGCGCCAGTGCGGTGCAGGTCGCAGGCGGCGGTTCAGCGGACGAGCAGGGCTCCGCCAAGAAGAAGAACTTTCTGGCCGCGCTCTTTGGCGGCGGCGGCGACGAGGATGAAGAACCCACTGCGATCGCCAGCGCAGAGACGCCGAGCGAACAGCCGGTGGCGGCCTCTGCCGCCGGGGGTGCGTTGCCCGGCGTCGAGGCGGGCGAGGCGGTGCCGGAAACGCGCCCTGTCGTGACCGAGACCGAAATTGCCGCACTGAACGCTCCGGTGCCGGCGGTTCGGCCGGCCTTCAAGGACAACGCTGCGCCGGCGACGACCGAACTGGCGCTCGTCTCGCAGGCGCCAAACAGTGCGGCGGCCGCGCTCGATGCGGCGTTGCCGGCCCAGAATACCGAATTCACCGATCTTGGCGGTTACAAGGTTCCCGTGCCGGAACTGCTCGGCAAGCGCGCGCTGCCGGGCGAGGCCGAGGACGAGGTGCTGACGGCCTCCGCCGGCGCGCTCGAGGACGCCGATCTCGGCGCAATCCCCGTGCCCGGCTGGCGTCCGGGCGATGACGGCGCGCTTCTGGCCGTTGCCGAAGCCGATGTCGGGATCCCGGACCAGAACGTTGCCGCCAGGGTGGCCGCGTCGGCCGACATCGAACCCGAGAACGGGCTCACGGCCGAGGCGGCAACACGGGTGGCGCTTGCCTCGCAAAGCGAGGAAATGGTGGATGAACCGATCGAACTGGCGGCTTTGGCGCCGCGGCCGCGCAGTGGCTCCCATGAGGGAATGACGGCGTTTGACGTCCAGCCGAGCTTGATCCCGGCCAAGGGCGGACGTCCGAAGAAGCAGGACGCCGACGCCGCGGCGCGTGGCGCCATCCGTACCGAGCCCAAGCTGAACGACAAGATCATCTCGCAGTGGGCGCTGACGCAGGAGCGGGTCGAGACGGTGTCCAAGCCGGTCAAGGCGCCGCGGTTTGTCAGCCCGACGCTGCGTGCCGCCCCGACGACCGTCTACATGGCCGGTTTCCAGCCGCCGGCGGAGGCCGTCGATCCTGGACGCTTCAGCGGCAGCGCCGTCAACTTCATGGAAGTACGCAAGTTCTCCGCCGCCGAGTGAGCGCCGGAAAGCCGGTTGCCTGAAACAGAAAACCCGCGGGGCTTGCCACGCGGGTTTTTCCTGTCCGGTCGACCGGTCAGTGTCACTCGGCGTCCGGCGGCAGCTCGATCATGCCGAGTGCCTGCAGATAGGTGTCCAGGATCGCTTCCTGCTCCATGCGCTCGTCCTTGTCCTGCTTGCGGATCTGGATCACCTTGCGCAGGATCTTGGTGTCGAAGCCGACGCCCTTGGCCTCGCCGTAGACATCCTTGATGTCGTCGGCGATCGTCTTTTTCTCTTCTTCCAGGCGTTCGATCCGCTCGATGAAGGCGCGAAGCTGATCGCGGGCGACGCCGTTAGCATCGGACATGGTCTTCTCCTCGTTGGGGGATGATGAATGTGATGCCGTGATCTGCCGCGAAGTTCGGCCGAGATCAAGGCCTATCGGGCCGGCGGCGGCGATTTTCGCGGCTTATGCAAGTTACCCCCGCTATTCCTTCGGCCGGTTGATTTCAAAGGCGGCCTTCTGGTCGGCGCTGGCGTCCTTCTGGTGCAACGCGCGCCAGGCGTCGTAGGGCATGCCGTAGACGATCTTTCGCGACTGCTCCTTGTCCATCGCCACGCCGGCCGCGTTCGCCGCCTCGCGGTACCAGTTGGACAGGCAGTTGCGGCAGAACCCGGCGAGGTTCATCAGGTCGATGTTCTGCACGTCGCTGCGTTCGCGCAGGTGCGCCACCAGTCGCCGGAAGGCGGCAGCCTCGAAGGCGGTGCGCTGGTTTTCGGTGAGCTCGTCCATGGTCGGTTCCTCCGGCGGCGTGTCTGGATGGTCCCGCGTCCTGTGCGGCGCCGTGCGTCAGTAGGGCCCGGTACGGGAGGGGAATGTCTGATAGGTGTGCAGGCGTGCGTCCATGTTCAAGTCCGCCAGGATCGGCGCCAGCCGCCCCGCCCAAAGGGCAATTCCCGCCGCGTCGCCGATCTCGTCCTGGCGCACTTCGACCAATGTATGCGGGATGCCGGCGGTCATGCAGTGACGGAACATGGTGTCGCCGCGGAGCGCCCCGTCATAGGGCTCGTTGCTGGCGGTGACGACACCGGGTATCGCGCCGAGGGCTTGCAGCAACGGGTTGGCGGCGCGGTGATCGCTGTCCCAGAGCACGGTAATGTGCCAGGGCCGCGGCACGCCCTTCCAGGCGGGCGTGAACGAGTGCAGCGAGATCACCAGCGGCGCCTTGCCCGTTGTCGCCGCCACGTCGGTGACCACCCGCGACACCGCGCCGTGGTAGGGGCGATGATAGGTCTCGAGCCGATGGCGCCACTCCTCGCTCGAGATCGGGTGATTGCCGGGGATGATGGCGCCGTCGGAAATCCGCATGATCAGCGTCGGGTCGTCCTCGCCGCGGTTGGGATCGATCAGAAGGCGCGAGAACCGGCTCATCACCGCCGGCACGCCGAGGCGGGCGGCAAGCTCGCGCGTCAGCCCCTCGACGCCGATGTCGTAGGCGATGTGGCGGGCGAAGGCGCTTTCCGGCAGGCCCAACCGGCCGTAGCGCGCGGGCAGTCGATTGGTGGCGTGGTCGGCGAGAAGCACCAGGCCGAGGGCGCTGTCGCCGGAGATGACTTCATACGGGCATTCGTCCTGCGGCTCGGTCTGCATGTGGTCTCGTCGGGTGCGTCGGTCGATGGCGGTTTGATCGCATGCCGCAGCGGCGATCGCAAGATTGACAGCCTCGACGGCTGCGGTCGTTATGCTCGCCGGGATTGGCATGTAATCGATTAGACCTGCGTTGACATTCCCTCTGCGCCGTCGCAAGAAAGCGCGTGACCAAATCAACGGAGTTCCACTGGAAGCCGTGTCAGTTCGTTTTCAGCCCCATTCCCTGCGCGCGGCGCCCGGCCTTTCCACACTGGGACTGTTCGCCGCTGCCGCCTTTTTCTGCCTTGCCGTGCCGGACTCGGCGCGGGCCGACTTCCGGGTCTGCAACGGGACCCAGAACCTCGTCGGCGTCGCCATCGGCTATCGCGCGACGGAGGGATGGGTCACCGAAGGCTGGTGGCAGATCCCGGCGACGACCTGCGCCACGTTGATCGAGGGCGAGCTGAAGTCGCGCTACTACTATCTCTATGCCGAGGATGCCGCGCGCGGCGGCCGCTGGACCGGGCAGGTCAACATGTGCGTCGCCGAGAACGAGTTCAAGATCACCGGGGTCGAGGACTGCTTCGCCCGCGGTTTCCAGCGCATGGGCTTCAAGGAATACGACACCGGCCGCCAGGGAAGCTGGATGGTCCAGCTCTCCGATACTCCAGGTACCCCAGGACCCCAGGAAAGCCAGAATTGATGAAGCGGAACAGAAGAGTAAAGATCCTCGCCACGCTCGGACCGGCTTCCGCCGAGGAAGAGATGATCCAGAAGCTGCATGAGGCGGGGGCTGATCTTTTCCGCATCAACATGAGCCATGCCAGCCACGAGGTGATGCGCACGCTGATCAGCCGAATCCGCGCGGTCGAAGCCCGCTGTGGCCGCCCGATCGGCATTCTCGCGGACCTGCAGGGCCCGAAGCTGCGCGTCGGCAAGTTCAAGGACGGCGGGGCCGATCTCGAGCCGGGCCAGACCTTCACGCTCGACAACCGCGATGAGCCCGGCGACAACACGCGCGTCTTTCTCCCGCATCCGGAGATCCTTCAGGCGGTCAAGCCCGGGCATCGGTTGCTGATCGACGACGGTAAGCTGCACCTGAACGCGGAATCCGCCGACGGAACGAAGATCGTCTGCTCGGTGGTTGCCGGAACGCGGATCTCCGACCGCAAGGGCGTGAGCCTGCCCGACACCCTTCTGCCCGTCGGCGCGCTGACCGAAAAGGACCGCGCCGACCTCGACGCCGTGCTGGCGACCGGCAGCGTCGACTGGGTGGCCCTGTCCTTCATCCAGCGGCCCGAGGACCTAGCCGAGGTGCGCAAGCTGGCGCGCGGCCGCGTCGGCCTGATGTCCAAGATCGAAAAGCCACAGGCGATCGAGCGGATCGACGAGATCATCGAGCTGTCCGACGCGCTGATGGTCGCCCGCGGCGACCTCGGCGTCGAGATGCCGCTCGAGGCGGTGCCGGGGCTGCAGAAGCAGTTGACGCGCGCCTGCCGCCGCGCCGGCAAGCCGGTGGTCGTGGCAACGCAGATGCTGGAATCGATGATCTCCGCGCCGGTGCCGACGCGCGCAGAGGTCTCCGACGTGGCGACCGCCGTGTTCGAGGGCGCAGACGCGATCATGCTGTCGGCCGAGTCGGCCTCCGGCCAGTATCCGGTCGAGGCCGTCGCCACCATGGCGTCGATCGCCAGCCAGGTCGAGCGCGACCGCTATTATTCCGGCATCATTAACGCGCAGCGCACCCCGCCGGAGGCAACCGGCGCGGACGCAATCTCGCTCGCCGCCCGCCAGATCGCCGAGACGCTGAACCTTTCGGCCATCGTCTGCTACACCTCGTCGGGGACGACCGGCCTGCGCGCCGCGCGCGAGCGGCCGGAAGTGCCCGTGATCGCGCTGTCGCCGATCATCGAGACCGCGCGCCGCCTGTCGGTCGTCTGGGGACTGCACTGCGTCGTCACCGGGGACGCCACCGACCTGGACGACATGGTCAACCGTGCCTGTCGCATCACCGTCAACGAGGGGCTCGGCAAGCCGGGTGACCGCATCATCATCTCCGCCGGGGTGCCGCTCGGAACGCCCGGCGCGACCAACATGCTGCGCATCGCCTATATCGGCTCGGACGGGGCCAGCGGCGTCTGAGCGTCAAGGCTGCAGCTAGGAATTCGGGTGAAGGCGGGCCTCCGGCCCGCCTTTGTTCATGGTGCCGAGCGCAAGGCGCGATCACGCGGCTGTCGGCAATGGAAGCAGATCAGATCCGGCTTCCGGCCAGCTTCTCGGCGATATCGCCGAGCGCCTTCTGGGCTCGGCGCTCGGTCGGATAGACGGCGAGGAAGCGCTCCCAGGCCCCCAGCGCCAGTTCGTCATGGCCGTAGCTGGTAAGGATCATCGCCATGCCGGCAATGGCGCCGAAATGGCGCGGCTCGATGGCCAGCACCCGGTTGATGTCCGACATCGACTTTCGATAGTAGCCGAGCTTGTAGTTCAGCGTGGCGCGCTGGTTCCAGCCCTCGACATAGTCGGGTGCGAGCTGGATGATCTCGTCGAGATAGTCGAGCGCGACGCCGTCCTTGTTGTCGGACATGGCCTTTTCGGCCTGCTGCATCAAGAGGTTGACGGTGGCGCTGCCCGAATCGCGCCATTCGGCCCGGATGCTGTCGGAGAGCGCCTTGGCCTTGTCGGGATTGCCCTCACGCTTGAGGTCGGCAAACAGCGTGTCGAGGCGTTGCGCGGGGGTGGCCACGGCCGGCGCTTGCCTGGCCACGGCGGCTTCCGGGGTCTGCGCCCGCACCGGACAGGCGAGCGCAGCGGACAGAATCAAAGCGGCACAAACAATACAAGAGCGCATGCGGTTATGCTAAACCGCATGCGCCCGAAAGCAAATCGATATCTTCGGAAGATCCGAAGCCGCTCAGCCCTGACGGGCCTTGAAGCGCGGGTTCTGCTTGTTGATGATGTAGATCCGGCCCTTGCGGCGAACCAGACGGTTTTCGCGATGGCGGGTCTTGAGCGACTTGAGCGAATTCTTGATCTTCATTTTTCTGATCCGCGATGCTGGGGAGGAACAAATCCGCCCTAAAACTTGTCAATTAAAAACGCGCCGTTTCGGGCGCGCTCTCAGGTTGGCGTTCGTGTACCCCTTCATCCGGGGCCTGTCAACCGTTGGCGGGTGTTTTGACCGCGGCTTGCCGCGATTTCCACGGCGCCGCGTCAGCGCAACTCGGTCACATGACCCATCTTGCGGCCCGGACGCGATTCCGTCTTTCCGTAGAGATGCACCAGTGCTGCGGGCGTCGTCAGCCAGGCCGGAACGGCGGCGACGTCGTCGCCGATCAGGTTCTGCATGACGCAGTCCGAATGCCGTCGGCCATCGCCGAGCGGTAGCCCGGCGACCGCACGGATGTGCTGCTCGAACTGCGATATGACACAGGCGGCTTCGGTCCAGTGGCCGGAATTGTGCACGCGCGGCGCCATTTCGTTGGCCATCAGCTGGCCGTCGCCGAGGACGAAAAACTCGACGCCGATCACGCCCACATAGTCCAGCCGGTCGAGGATCGCGCGGGCCGCGCGCCGCGCCTGGTCGGCGGTCGCCTCGCTGATCGCCGCCGGCACGGTCGAGGTGAAGAGGATGCCGTCGCGGTGGATGTTCTCGGCCGGATCGTAGCAGACGATCGTGCCGTCCTGCGCGCGCGCGGCGATGATCGAGATTTCCCGCTCGAAGGCGACCAGCCCCTCGAGGATGAGGGGGACGGAGCCGAGCGCCTCGAAGGCGCCTGTCCGAGCCTCGGCCGGCGAGCGAAAAGCACGCTGCCCCTTGCCGTCGTAGCCCAGCCGTCTGGTCTTCAGTACGCCGATTCCGCCAAAGTCGTCGAGCGCGGCCTCGAGGTCGGCCTGGCTGTCGATCGCCGCGAACGGCGCGGTGGCGATTCCGCAGTCATTGATGAAGCGCTTCTCCAGCAGGCGGTCCTGGGAGACCTCGAGCGCCTGCGGCGGCGGGTACACCGGCAGGGACTGCGCCAGCCGCGCCGCGGCCGATACCGGCACGTTCTCGAACTCGTAGGTTACGGCGTCGCAGCTTCGCGCAAGCTCGTCGAGCGCGGCCGCATCGTCATAGGGAGCGACGATCTGGGCGTTGGCGACCTGGGCTGCTGGACAGTCTGCCTGCGGTTCGAGAATGACGGTGCGCAGGCCGAGCCGGGCGGCGGCCATGGCAAGCATGCGTCCGAGCTGGCCGCCGCCGATGATGCCGATGGTGCTGATGCTCATAGCGGGCCGTCCACCGGATAGTCGGCGACCGTGGCACTCTGGTTGTCGCGCCACTCGTCGAGGCGCAGCGCCAGTTCGGGATCGGACAGCGCCAGGACAGCGGCGGCGAGAAGGGCGGCGTTGATCGCACCGGCCCTGCCGATCGCCAGGGTCCCGACCGGGATGCCGGCCGGCATCTGGACGATCGAGAGCAGGCTGTCCTGGCCGGACAGCGCCTTGGATTGCACGGGAACGCCGAACACGGGCAGTGCGGTCATGGCCGCGATCATGCCGGGCAGATGGGCCGCGCCGCCGGCGCCGGCGATGATGACCTTGAAGCCCTCGCCCCGCGCGCCTTTGGCGAACTGGTAGAGGCGGTCCGGAGTGCGATGGGCGGAGACGATCCGGGCCTCGTAGTCGACCTCCAGCGCGTCCAGCGTGTCGGCGGCATTCTTCATCGTCTCCCAGTCGGATTGGCTACCCATGACAATGGCGACGGGGGGCGTTTGCGGTGTCTTCACTGCGCTTTCCGTTTTCAGGCGATGATGTCGGGAATGATCTGATCCTCGATCTTGGAGATCCGGTCCTTGATCACGAGCTTCTTTTTCTTCATGCGCTGCACCCTCAGGGCGTCGCAGCCAACCTGGATCATGGCATTGATGGCGGCGTCGTAGTCCTCGTGTTCCTGGCGCAGCCGGGCTATCGCCAATCGCAGTTCCGCCTGTTCCTGGTCTGCCATTCCTTTTATTCCCCATCCCTTCACGGCGGTGGAAGATGCCCACCACTCGCACTCAGCTAGAACGCTGCTCCTATCACGAAAAGCCAGCGCACGGGAAGTTATAGTCCGCCACGATTTCGCCTTCGACAAATGAAAAATGGCATGGCAGACTTCGTCTGTTTCAAACTGGACCACCCGGCGCCACGGCGCCTGGTGCAAAAATAAGGGAAGGAACTCTCATATGTCGATTGAGGCCCATCTTGCCACCCTTGAAAAGAAGCACTTCGCCCTCGAGGAAGAGCTTCACGAAGCGATGGTCCACCCGTCTGCCGAAGACGAGTTCATCGCCGACATCAAGCGGCGGAAGTTGCGCATCAAGGACGAGATCGAGAGGCTTCGCTCGTCGATGAACTGAGCGAGGGCCGGGAGCCTGTGCCGTTGCAAACGAGGCAGGCAAATCCCAATAGCCCCATCCATCCGATCTTCCGCTGCGCCCCGGTTGCTTCGACGGTGACCGGGGCGTTTCGTTTTGGTGCGGGAAGCCGCCGTTCAGTTCCAGAATTGGTCGAGCCAGAAGGTCAGCTTATTGAAGCCGGCGGCGTTGATCGCATAGACGCGGCGGTTGCCATCTGCCGTGACGCTGACCAGGTTTGAATCCAGCAGCGCCTTCAGGTGCTGCGAAACTGCCGGCCGGCTGATCGGCAATCCCTGGGAAAGCTCGTTGACCGTCCTTGGCGCGCGCCTGAGTTCCTCCAGCAGGAAGCGGCGGTTCGGGTCGGCAATCGCAGCAAAGGGGTCTGTGGTCACCATGCGGAAAAGCTATGGCATCGCAACACGCACGGCAAGCGTTTTGTGCATCGCCGCATGAGCTGGGATGCCGGATTCGGCGCGGTTTTGATAGCGGTGGCCTAGACCAGTGACGCGAGGCCGTCATAGGTGAGCTTCAGGCCGGCCAGCAGCGCCATCGTGTACATGAACGGGTAGAATACGTCCGGCTTCATCCGCTTGACCAGGTAGCCGCCGACCGCGGTCGCCGCCATCGCCAGCGGCATCAAGGTGGCGGAGATCGTCAGGTTGGTCGTGTCGAGCTGGCCGAGCGCGAAATAGGGAACGAGCTTCACCGCGTTCAGGGTGGCGAAGTAGCGCACCGCCGCGCCGGTGTATTCACGTGGCGGCAGCTTCAGCGGCAGTGCATAGACCTGGTAGGGCGCACCGCCGGCATGGGCGACGAAGCTGCCATAGCCGGCCATCGTGCCGAAGAGGGCGGCCGGACCAAGCCGATGCCGCTTGGCGCCAACCACGATGCCGCGCCGGATCCGCCACTGGAGATAGAAGTAGCGCAGCGCGAAGAAGATCGTGATCGCGCCAATGATCAGCCGCAAGGAATCGCGTGGAACATGGGCCGAGGTGGCCCAGCCGAGGGCGATGCCGATCATGCCGCCGGGCAGAAGATAGAGCAGGGTACGACGGTCGTTGTACTGGCGCCAGATCCACAACGAGACGATGTCGCTGACAATCAACAGAGGCAGCAGGATCGCCGCCGCTTGCACCGGCGAAACCGCCATGGCAAGGATGGGCACGCCCATGAGCGCCAGCGCCTCGCCCATGCCCCCCTTTGTCAGTCCGACCAGAATGACGGCCGGAATGGCGGCAAGGTAGATGCTGGGGTCGATGGACATGCGGGCGATTGATCCTGTGGCGCAACCGGTCTATCGGCTTTGGTAGGACATTGCGAGGGGCATCGTGCGCCGCGCCGCGAAATCAGATGAACGGATCTTCGATGACTGCAACCGATAACCGCTGCCGCCTCGTGCTGATCGTGCCGGAAGGCGACGACATTGCCGCGCGCAGGACGATGCTGGAGGACGCGCTGCGCGGCGGCGACGTCGCCTCGGTGATCGTGCCGCAATACGGGCAGGACGACGGGGTGTTCCAGAAGCACGCCGAGGCACTGGTGCCGGTGATCCAGAAGGCGGGCGCTGCCGCGCTGATCGCGGGCGACACGCGCGTGGCCGGCCGCGCCAAGGCGGACGGCATCCACGTCGCCGGCGGCCTGGACGCCCTCGCCGAGGCGATGGAGAACCATTCGCCGAAACTGATCGTCGGCGGCGGCAATGCCAAGGACCGGCACACGGCGCTGCAGACCGGGGAACTGGCTCCGGACTACATCTTCTTCGGCAAGCTCGGCGGCGACATCAAGCCGGAGGCCCACCCGAAGAACGTGGCGCTCGCCGAGTGGTGGGCCGCGATGGTGGAGGTCCCCTGCGTCGTCATGGGCGGCACCGATCCGCAGTCGGCACTCGTCGTTGCCGAGGCCGGCGCCGAGTTCGTCGCGCTTTGCCAGGCGGTCTTCGCCGAGCCCGCGAACGCCGCCCAGGTGGTCGCCTCGGTCAATGCGCTTCTTGACGAAAAAGCGCCACGGTTCGAGGATTAAAGGCGGGCAATGACTAGGGCTTTCGACCATAGGCCGCTGCGGATGGCCGTTCTGCTGTGCTATGCGCTCGGCGGCGGTGTGACGGTTGCGTCCGCCCAGGAGGCGAAGAAGCCGGACGTTTCGCAGCAGCAGGCCGTGGATGGCGCCGCCGGCGACAATCCCGCTCCGCCGCCGGGCGTCGCGCCGGACCACAATCCTGCGGCCGCGGCCGCGCCAACGGCGGCGGACGCCGAAAGCCTCGACAACGCCGAGGCGCTCGACAGCCCGGGCCCCGACCCGCGTGGGTCGCGCCTCCTGGAACCGGCCGGAAGCGAGAACCCCGCGGGCCGCCTGTCGACGAAGTCCGAGGACGATGCCACCGACGGAAGCGGCTTGCAGACGCCGTCGCAGGGGCTGGTCGTGCTCGACCGCATGGGCGCTCCGCTTCCGGACCTGCCGACGGAGAAGGCCTACACCGGCAAGGTGGACGAGGCGTTCGGCGCCTACCAGCGCGGCTTTTATCTGACGGCGATGGACCTGGCCCTGCCGCGCGCCCAGGCCGGCGACGCCGCCGCCCAGACGCTGGTCGCCGAGATTTTCGACCGCGGCCTCGGGGTCAAGCGCGACCGCAAGGAGGCGGTGTTCTGGTACAAGCAGGCGGCCGAGGGCGGCGATCCGGCCGGAATGTTCAAATATGCGCTGCTGCTGATGGAAGGGCGCAACGTCCCGCGCGACCGCAACATGGCCGAGGACTACATGAAGAAGGCGGCGGACAAGGGCAATCCGTCCGCACAGTTCAACCACGCCCAGATCCTCGTCGCCGACAATCCGGGCGAGCCGGGCCTGCGCGCGGCCATGCCCTATTATGAGAAGTCGGCGGAGCAGGGCATCGCCGATGCGCAGTATGCGCTGTCGCAGCTCTACACCAACCTCGAGGGACTGCCGCCGGAGAAGACCGGGCGGGCGCGCGAATGGCTGGTGCGGGCGGCTCGGGCCGGCTACGACACCGCCCAGCTCGACCTCGGCATCTGGCTGGTGAACGGTGTTGCCGGCGAGCGCGACTATGAGGCCGGCTTCAACTGGCTGCAGCGCGCCGCCTATGGTGGCAACGTCGTAGCGCAGAACCGGCTGGCCTATCTCTACATCAACGCGCTCGGCACGCGGCCCGATGCGGTCGAAGCGGGCAAGTGGTTCGTGCTGTCGCGGCGGGCCGGCCTGCACGACTCCGGGCTCGAGGACTTCTATCTCGGCCTGACCGACGCCCAGCAGAAGGCCGCGATCGCGGCCGCCAACAAGTTCCGCCGCCGCTGATCGGGGCAGCCCTGCGTCCTGGGTATGGCTGCGTTCCGGAGCGCAACACTTGAACTTTTCGGGGATTTGTGGTCTTGAGGCCGCACATTGGGTTCCCGGCCGCCTTCGGCCGCGCGGGACCGCGGAAATCTCGACGGACTCCTCATGAAAATCAGCGGCAGCGAAATCAAGCCGGGCAATGTCATCGAGCACAACGGCGGCCTCTGGGCGGCGATCAAGTGCAACACCGTCAAGCCCGGCAAGGGCGGCGCCTTCAACCAGGTCGAACTGAAGAACCTGATCGACGGCACCAAGTTGAACGAACGCTTTCGCTCGTCGGAAACGGTCGAGCGGGTCGAGCTGGAGAAGAAGGATTTCCAGTTCCTGTTCGAACAGGGCGAGGGCCTGGTGTTCATGGATGTCGACACCTACGACCAGCTCGAGCTGCAGAAGGAGTTCGTGGGCGACCGCGCTGCCTTCCTGCAGGACGGCATGATGGTCTCGGTGCAGCTCTATGACGACAGGCCGATCGGCGTGGCGCTGCCCGATCAGGTCGTGCTGGCGATCGCCGAGGCTGACCCGGTGGTGAAGGGGCAGACGGCGGCGTCGTCCTACAAGCCGGCGATCCTGGAAAACGGCGTGCGCGTGCTCGTGCCGCCCTTCATCGAAGCCGGCGAGCGCATTCTCGTCGACACCAACGAAATCAGCTATCTCCGCCGCGCTGACTGACGCCGGCACGGGGCGGGCGACGGACCGCCCGGACAAATCAAAAGGACAGCCCCCATGGCTCGCTCAGCTCTTCTCAACGTGATGGTCCAGGCCGCCTTCAAGGCGGGAAAGTCGCTCGCCCGCGATTTCGGCGAGGTCCAGAACCTGCAGGTGTCGATGAAGGGCCCCGGCGACTACGTCTCCCAGGCCGACCGCAAGGCCGAAAAGCTGATCCGCGAGGATCTGCTCAAGGCCCGCCCGACCTACGGTTTTCTCGGCGAGGAAAGCGAGGAGATCAAGGGAACCGACGGCGCCCATCGCTGGATCGTCGATCCGCTCGACGGCACGACCAACTTCCTGCACGGCATTCCCTGCTTCGCCTCCTCTATCGCGCTCGAGCGCAACGGCGAGATCGTCGCGGCGGTCGTGCTGAACCCGGCGACCGACGAGCTCTATACGGCCGAGAAGGGCGGCGGCGCCTTCCTGAACGACCGCCGTTTGCGCGTGGCGGCGCGCAAGGACCTGTCGGACAGCGTGATCGGCTGCGGCGTGCCGCATCTCGGCCGCGGCAATCACGGCAAGTTCCTGGTCGAGTTGCGCCACGTGATGGGCGAGGTTGCGGGTATCCGCCGCATGGGCGCCGCCTCGATCGACCTGGCCTATGTCGCGGCCGGCCGCTTCGACGGCTACTGGGAACGGGACCTTGCGGCCTGGGATATCGCGGCCGGCATCCTTCTGGTGCGCGAGGCCGGTGGCTTCGTCGGTGATCTCTCCGGCGGCAACGCCATGCTGGAGACGGGAACGATCGTGGCCGGCAACGAGCATATCCACAAGGCCCTGGCCGAGGTCGTGCATCGCCCGGTGCCGACGCGATAGGCCGGCCCCGCCCCGTCCGACTCAGCGACCTCCCTGCGGGATTCGGCATCGCCGGCGTCCAGCCGGCGACGCCTGACCAGGCCGCCAAGACTGTGCACTGTCCGGTCTAAGGTCGCGTAGAAGCTCTTCAATTCGGCGCAATCTTCCTCTAGGCTCCCGAGGTGTTCGAAGCAGGAAACGGGGGGACCATGAGAAAGCTGGCGCTGTCGGGTTGGGAAGGGCCGGCTGAGACCGGGGAGGACTATCCCCACAAACTCTCGAGCCCGATGCCGTTCTTCTGGACGATGGTGATCTTCCTGATCATCGTCGGTTTCGTCGCGGCGATCCTGTTCCGTCAGGCCCATGCGGCCTTCGTGGCCAATCCCGGACTCAACGGCCTGATTCTCGGCGTGCTGCTGATCGGCATCCTCCTGGTGTTCAGCCACGTGCTGTCGCTGCGGCCCGAGGTGCGCTGGTTCAACTCGTTCCGCGCCGCCGGCAGTGCCGAAAAGGTCGGGCGCGATCCGGTCCTGCTGGCGCCGATGCGGGCGCTGATCGGCAAGCACCATTCGATCGCGATCTCGACCACGGCGCTGCGTTCGATCCTCGATTCGATCGCCACGCGGCTGGACGAATCGCGCGACACCTCGCGCTACCTGATCGGCCTGCTCGTCTTCCTCGGCCTGCTCGGAACCTTCTGGGGCCTGCTCGGCACCATCGGCTCGATCAACACCGTCATCCAGTCGCTCGATGCGGGGGCGGGCACGGCGAGCGACGTGCTGACCGTGCTGAAGGACGGCCTGTCGGCACCGCTGTCGGGCATGGGCACGGCGTTTTCGACCTCGCTGTTCGGTCTGTCGGGCTCGCTGATCCTCGGTTTCCTCGACTTGCAGGCGGGGCGCGCGCAGAACCGTTTCTACATGGAGTTGGAGAACTGGTTGTCGTCCGTCACCGACGTCAAGTCCGAACTCACGCCGGTCGCCGTGGCCGACCCGGAACAGGGCGAGGATGTTCGCGCGCTCGCCGAGCAGATCGTCAAGTTGTCGCAGGAGGGTGGCCATAGCCGCTCCACCGCGGCGCTGGCGAGCCTGGCGGAAGGCATCCAGGGTCTCGTCAAGAACATGCGCAGCGAGCAGCAGATGCTGCGGGACTGGATCGAGGCGCAACAGGACGAAGCCAAGGCGCTGCGCCGCACCCTGGACCGGCTGGCGGCGCGGACCGGCGACTTCAACGGCGAGCGCACCTCGGATCGGGGCCGTGACAACGAGCGCCTGCGCGACAAGGCCGGGGGCGAGTGATTCATGGCGCTGGCCCGCAATCGCCGCTCACAGCGCGCCGTCGACTACTGGCCCGGATTCGTCGATGCACTGTCGACGCTGCTGCTGGCCATCATGTTCCTGCTCAGCGTGTTCGTGCTGGCGCAGTTCTTCCTCAGCCGCGAGATCACCGGCAAGGACGAGGTGCTGGATCGGCTGACCAGCCAGGTCAACGAACTGACCCAATTGCTGGCGCTGGAAAAGAGCGGCAAGCAGGATCTCGAGGACACGCTGGTCAACCTGCAGGCGTCGCTGGCGGAATCCGAAGGCGAGCGGTCGCGCCTGCAGCAGATGCTTGAGAAGGGCGCCGGCGCATCGGACGCCGCGAGCGCACAAATCTCCTCGCTCAGCGATACGCTCGACGAGGAGAAGCAGGTGAGCGCGCGGGCGCTGAGCCAGATCGAACTGCTCAACCAGCAGATTGCCGCGCTCAGGAGCCAGATCGCCGCGGTCGAGGGCGCACTGCAGGCGTCGGAGGCGAAGGACCAGGCTTCCCAGGCGAAAATCGCCGATCTCGGCCGGCGGCTCAACGTCGCGCTCGCCCAGCGGGTCCAGGAGCTGAACCGCTACCGTTCCGACTTCTTCGGACGCCTGCGCGAGATCCTGTCGGATCGCGAGAACATCCGCATCGTCGGCGACCGTTTCGTATTCCAGTCCGAAGTGCTGTTTCCCTCCGGCAGCAGCGAGCTGAACGCCGACGGCCAGGCGGAAATGGGCAAGCTTGCCGCGGCCCTTCTGGACCTTGCACGCGAAATCCCGCTGGAGATCGACTGGGTTCTGCGCGTCGACGGCCACACCGACAACGTGCCGCTGTCGGGTTCGGGGCGCTACGCGGACAACTGGGAACTCTCCTCGGCCCGGGCCACGTCCGTGGTGAAGTTCCTGATCTCCATGGGGGTTCCGGCCAACCGCCTTGTCGCCGCCGGGTTCGGCGAGTTCCAGCCGCTCGCCTCCGGCGACAGCGAGCAGGCCCACGCAACCAACCGCCGCATCGAACTGAAGCTGACAGAAAAGTAGTGCCGTCCGGCTGCCTGCGGCAGGGGAATGCGGGTACCGGGCCGGGGGCGGCAGCCGTCATGCGCCGGCTGCCCGTTCTTCCTATGGTCGTTGCCGGGATGCCGCGGCTGTGCATCTGGCGGGATTGCACCAGCGACGACCTCGATCGCGTTTGAGGTCTCGCCGTCTGGCACTTTCTGTTGGAAGGGGACCCGAACAACAATCGGAGACCCTCATGCGACACCTTGCGCTCTTCTTCATCTTTCTCGGTTTCTCTTCGGCGTTGGCGGAAGAACCGTCCCCGGCGATCGGCTTCCGCACGCTTGAGGTGCCGGGGATCGAGGCGGTGGCCTTTTATCCGGCGGCCACATCCGAACCGGTGACGACCGTCGGAGAGAATGCAGTGTTCGTCGGCGTGCGGGTCGCAGCGCATGCACCTGTTCGGCAAGGAGTTCATCCGGTCGTGCTTCTGTCGCACGGCTATAGCGGCCTTTGGCGCAACCAGGCCTGGTTGGCGGCACGCCTTGCGCAGGCCGGATATGTCGCCGTCAGCCTCAACCATCCCGGCAGCACCCTTGGTGACCTGGATCCGTCATGGGCGACACGCCTTGCCGAGCGGCCGCGTCAGGTCTCGCGTGTGCTGGATGCGCTGCTGGCTGATGACGCCTGGGCCGGGCGGCTCGACCCGGGGCGGATCGCGGTGATCGGGCATTCCCTGGGCGGCTGGACGGCGCTGGCCCTGGTCGGCGGCGTGTTCGATCCGGCCCGCATGGAGGATGCCTGTGGCACCAGCACGGACAAGCTGGTCTGTACCGTACTCCGCGCCGGCGGATTGACAGCCCGTACCCCCCTTGTCGAGGTCCAGGACGGACGGATCACGGCGGCCGTCCTGCTGGACATGGAAGGCATTCGCGGTTTTGTGCCCGACAGTCTTCAACGGCTACCCATTCCCGTCCTAGCGCTGGTTGCCGGCATGGCGGATCCGGCCTTGCCGCTGGAATGGGAAAGCCGCGCTCAAAGCAGCCTCCTGCCGGCCGCGACCACCCGCTATGCGGAGGTTGTCGGCGCCACGCATTTCTCCTTCATGAGCGAGTGCAAGCCCGGGGCAGAGGAGACGCTGGGGGATGAAGCTTTCGTCTGTGCGGGGGAGACTGCGCCGCGCTCGATGTTGCATGCAGAAATTGCGGCAACGGTCATCCGGTTCCTGAGCGCCGGTAGTCGCTTGGAGTCCGCCCTGCAATCTCCCTGAAGGCGCGGTTGAAGTTGGACTTCGTCTGAAAGCCGGCTTCCAGCATGATCTGGGTGACGGGCAGCGTGCCCTCGCGCAACAACCGCATGGCCTCGCACACACGGTAGGCGTTGACGAGATCGGTCACGCTGCGCCCCTGAATGCGGTTCACGGCCTGTGAGATCTTCCTGGCCGGAATCCGCGCGCGGCGGGACAGGCGCCGGAGCGTCAGGTCGTAGTCGCGGTAGAGCCCCTCCGCCAGCAGGGCTTCCACCGTTTCAAGGATCGCCTGCTCCTCCTCGTTTTCGAGCGGAGCACCGGGCAGTCCTTGCGGGGCGGCCTCGCCGGTGTCGGCCGGAATCGTGTCTCCGGCCCGCGCCAGGAGGACGCCGGACAGTCCCACCAGGACGACACCCATGGCTGCGATCGCCGGCGCGGCAACCGTGCCGTCCCCGCTGGCGAGGTCGATGGCAACGATCACGTCCACCAGCGCGCTCAGCATGAGCAATGCTGCAACGCCGACACGTGCGTGCGAAACGGCCCAGGCATCGCCAATTCGGACATGCGTCAGCATGTCGTCGGAGAAGCGCAACTGCAGGATCATCAAGCCGTATAGCGCGAACTCCGCGATGAGGAGGGGATCGACGGCGATGGGCAGCAACCACCACGAGAGCATGACGGCAATGGGCCAAAGGCCGTGCATGGGCGAAACCCTGCCGTCGCGCAACGTTTCAAACGACGCCAGGGCGATCGGCGGAAGGCACGCGGCGAGAACCGGCTGAACGCCACCGACCCAATCGGCTCCCACGCTCCAGCGCAAGCCGACCAGGGCGCTTTGCACGGCGCAAATGCCCACGAACAGAAGAAACCAGGTCTGGCGTATCCGGCGCTGACACAGGCGAACAAGGACAAGGAGCAGGATACCGCTCACAAGGAACGGCAGGGGAATTTCCGGCATGGGCCAAGTCCTGACACGAGACAAGGTGGGACACTGCGATGCCCGCGGTGTTCACGCGAAACGACGCGGGCTTCGATTCTGCCCCACTTGAACCGCTTGACGCCGATCCGGCAAGGCCCCGCAGGTCCCCGTCGCCCGCAACGGCCATAATCGGGGGAGGGGCGGCAAGACCGGAGTGCGCCGGCTCGGCAAGAACCCGCCCCGCGACACGCTGGAGGAACTGGTCGCGGCGATGAGCGCGCTGGCCGGTGCGGCCCGACTCGAGGCGGGCCATATCCGTGCCCAGATCGAGGCGCGCGACCGGGAGATCGACAATGCGTTCTCCAAGGACGCGCAGGTGACGGCGATCCGCGGCGCGCGGGCCTATCTCGGCGACCGGCTGATGCGAACGGCACGGCCGCACCGGATCCTCGATCCGAAGGCCGGGCCGCTGATCGCCGTGCGGCTGAACCTGCTGACCCGCAAGACGCTCGGCGGGCTGCAGACCGACCTGGCGGCGCAGGTGGTGCGGCCGTCGGGCGAGCCGGTACCGGGACTCTATGCCGCCGGCGAGGTGGCGGGCTTCGGCGGCGGCGGCGTGCACGGCTACAACGCGCTCGAGGGAACGTTCCTCGGCGGCTGTCTTTTTTCCGGCCGTATCGCCGGCCGCAGCGTCTGCGTATGAACGGACCGAAGGATCCGGTCGGTCAGCGCGCTGCCGCTACGAAATCTTCCGCGCCGTCGTCGAACTGCAGGCGCGCAAGTTTGGCGTAGAGCCCGCCCTGACGCACCAGTGACTGGTGCGTGCCTTCCTCGACGATCCGGCCGTGATCCATGACCAGGATCCGGTCGGCCTTGAGCACGGTCGCGAGGCGATGGGCGATGACGATCGTCGTGCGTTCGCCCATCAGGCCGTCAAGCGCCTTCTGCACCAGCTTTTCGCTCTCGGCGTCGAGCGCGGAGGTCGCTTCGTCGAGCAGCAGCAGCGGCGCATCCTTCAGGATCGCGCGGGCGATGGCAATGCGCTGGCGTTGTCCGCCGGAGAGCGTCACCCCGCGCTCGCCAACCATGGTGTCGAAGCCGTGGTCGAGCCGGGTGATGAATTCCTCGGCGTGGGCTGCGCGCGCCGCGGCGACAATCTGCTCGCGGGTCGCGCCGGGCGTCCCGAAGCCGATGTTGTCGGCGACGGTCGAAGCGAAGATCGTCACGTCTTGCGGGACGATGGCCATGCGGCCGCGCACCGCCTCGGGATCGGCGGCGCGCAGGTCGACTCCGTCCAGCCGCACCTTGCCGCTGACCGGGTCGTAGTAGCGCAACACCAGCGACAGGATCGTGCTTTTGCCGGCGCCGGAGGGGCCGACGACGGCAATGGTCTCGCCCGGGCTGATCGAGAAGCTCAGGCCGTTGAGGCTGCGATAGCCCGGACGGGACGGGTAGGAGAAGTGGACGTTCGAGAACTCGAGCGCGCCGCGGCCGGGGACGGGAAGGGCCACGGGGTTCGGCGGCGCGGTGATCGCCGGCTGCTCGTCCAGCAGTTCGGTCAGGCGCTCGGCCGCCCCTGCGGCCTGCGACAGTTCCCCCCAGACCTCCGACAGCGAACCGAGGCTGCCGGCGGCAAAGACCGAGTAGAGGAGGAACTGTCCGAGCGTGCCGGCCGATAGGGTGCCGGCAAGAACGTCCTGCGCACCGAACCAGAGCACCGCGACGACGCTGCCGAATATCATGGCGATGGCGAACCCGGTCAGCAGCGCGCGGGCGAGGATGGCGGAGCGGGCGGCGCCGAAGGCGTCCTCGACCGCAGCGCTGAACCGGCTGCGAGCGGCCCGCTCGGCGTTGAAGGCCTGCACCGTGCGCGCCGCGCCGATCGCCTCGCCGGCATAGGCGGAGGCGGCGGCCAGCGTGTCCTGGGCCTGGCGCGAGCGCCGGCGGACGGAGCGGCCAAAGGCTACCAGCGGGAAAACGATGACCGGAATGGCCGCCAGCACCAGGCTGGAGAGTTTCGGGCTGGTGTAGATCATCATGCCGATCGCGCCCAGGCACAGGATCAGGTTGCGTAGCGCCACCGAAGCGGTGGCGCCGACGGCCGACTTGATCTGGGTCGTGTCGGCCGTCAGTCGCGACACGATCTCGCCGGAATGGTTCTGGTCGAAAAAGGACGGCGACAGCCGAGTCACATGGTCGAACACCGTGCGGCGAAGGTCGGAGACGATGCGCTCGCCGAGGGTGATCACAAAGAAATAGCGCAGCGCGCTCGCAAGGGCGAGGAGCATCGCCAGCGCGAACAGCATCATGAAGTAGGTGTTGATGAAGCCGGTGTCGTCCCGGGAGAAGCCGTGGTCGATCATGCGGCGCACGGCCATCGGCAGCGCCAGCGTCGTCACCGCCGCCACCACGAGGGCCACGAGCGCACCGCCGACCAGGCCGCGGTAGCGACCGAGATAGGGAAGGAGGGTGCCCAGGGGCCGGAGGGACCTGCGTTCGCCCCGGCGCGTGACGCCCGCTTGCGTTTCTTTGCTCACAACCACCTCATTGCCGGACGTCGCGGCACGAATTGTCTTTCGGCTCTTGTTATCCCGCCGGCCTTCATGTATAGGCTCGCCATCGAATTGGGAAGCCGCTGGCCTGGTCGGTCGCGGCTTCATTTACGTCTTTGGCCCGGCTGCCGCAACCGATTGCGTCAAATGGTCTCCGGAACACGCAGGAAGATTGTCATGAAGGCTGATATCCATCCCGACTACCACATCATCAAGGTCGTCATGACCGACGGCACCGAGTACCAGACCCGTTCGACCTGGGGCACCGAAGGCGCCGTGATGAACCTCGAAATCGACCCGACGTCGCACCCGGCCTGGACCGGCGGCAACCAGCAGCTCATGGACCGCGGCGGCCGCGTCTCCAAGTTCAAGAAGCGTTTCGAAGGTCTCGGCCTCTAAGCCTTCGCCGACGGCGATTTGCAAAGCCCGGGTCACCCCGGGCTTTTTTGTTGGCCGGACGGCCGCTCAGCAGGGGCGTTCCTGGCGGTTGGCCCGTCTGCACCAGGCGGGCAATAAAAAACCCGGCCGCCGGGCCGGGTTCATCGGTGCATCGCCGCTGGCGCTGTGGTCAGTTGTTGCCGAAGGCGGTGTGCAGCAGGCTGATCTGCGCCTGGACGCTGTTCTGGTTGTCCGGCACGAAGTCTTGGGCTTCCTGCGGGCGGTACATTTCGCGGTCGAGCAGGGCGACGCGGTTCTGCAGCCGAAGCGAACGCTCGATCAGATCGCGGAAGGCCTCCGGCAGGTCGGTCCAGCCCGGGGCGGTGCGATCGACATTGAAGCCGTCCAGCCGCACCTTGCTCTTTTCCGACAGCACCTGGTCGCGCGTCATCTCGCCGTTGTTGACGGCGCGCTGCAGCAGCAGCCAGGAGGCCATCTGCATCAGCCGGGTCGTCAGGCGCATCGACTCGGCCGCATAGAGCACCGAGGCCATGCGTGGCAGCACCTTGGCAGCCTGACGGCCCGGGCCGTCGAGATAGCTCGCCGTTTCCTCGACCAAGCCCATGCCCTCGGCATACAGATTCTTGAACTGGGACGACGTCGCGACGTGACCGGCAAAGCTGACCGTATTCAATACTCTCTCAGACATGGCCCATTCCTGTCCAACGCATCAAAATCCAAGAAACCCGCGATCGGCAGAAGCGTTCCGCCGGGTCGTTTCGTAGCAGGCAGAATGATCCCATAGCCCATTTCGCGCAAGCACGACCTTAAGAAAAGGTTAATCTCCACAATTCTTTACACGGTTCCGCCGACCTTGCAAAGGTCGCAAAAAAAGAGCCGCGGGAAAGCGGCTCTCAAGGTAAAACAGGGAGAAAATCAGACCCATTCCCCAAGCGGCGAAAATGTCTGAGTCCGGAAAGATCCGGACAGGCGATTAATAGCTCGTGAAGCTTAATGGCCGGTTAACCGTGTCTTCGATCCTCTGTTGATTACTTCGCCAAAGCTCAACGAAACAGTTTCTCGGCGGCCGAGCGGCTGGCGCCCTTCCGCGCCTTTTCCTGCTCCAGACGGTCAATCTCCTCCCGCAACAGCGCGATGCGGTTCGCCAGTTCGTCCACCGACAGCAGCGACAGGTCGCTGCCGATCTCGTGTACCGTCTTTTTGACCGGCCGGTCGTCGTCCGACATGCTCATTTCTCCTCCTCCATCACCGTCTGCGGCACCATGGCATCCTGGCCATGCTGGGCTGCGCGCGGAGACAGGCGCAGGCTCTCCGGCGTCGCCAGGGTGCCCGGATAGGTATAGGCCTCGCGTTCCTCGGCGGGAAGCGCGGCACGGCGGCGGCTGCGGAAGATCGCATAGGCACTGATCAGCAGATGTGCCGCGAAGGTGACCAGGAAAAGCGCGTAGGGGCCGGCGGTCGACATCACCGGGCCGCCCAGCGTCGGCCCGATGATCGTGCCGATGCCGTAGAGCAGGAGCAGGCCGCCAGAGACCTTGACGAAGTCCTCGGGGCTGGCGAAGTCGTTGGCGTGGCTGACGGCGATCGGATAGAGGGCGTTCGCGGCGGCGCCGTACAGCGCAATCACGAGCATCAGCGGGGCGACCGAATTCGGCTGCAGCAGGAACATGATAAGGCCGGAGGCCGCGGCGACGGCCGAAAGCGCGGCCAGAACATAGCGCCGGTCGACGCGGTCGGACAGGCGGCCGGCCGGAAGCTGCATGACCGCGCCGGCGAAAATCGTCGCGCTCATCATCATGGCAATCGTGCTGGCGGTCAGGCCAGCCTCGGCGCCGAAAACTGCGCCGAGCGTGCCGAAGGCGCCGTTGGCGATGCCGATCAGGACGATGCCGACGCAGGCGACCGGCGAGGTGCGAAAGAGTGTCGGAATGTCGAGCCGGACCTGCTTCAGCGGTTGCGGCGAAGCGGCGGTCGACAGCGTCGTCGGCAGCATCGCCAGGCAATAGAGAATGCCGGCGACCATGAACAGGATCGGTGTGCCGACATCGCCGAACGGCACCATCATCTGGCCGCCGACGACACCGAACAGGGTAATGGCGATGTACAGCGAGAACACTACGCCGCGGCTCTCGTTGGTTGCGCGTTCGTTGAGCCAGCTCTCGATGATCATCGAGGTGCCGGCGATGGAGAACCCGGTGACGGCGCGCAGCGCCACCCACCAGAACGGGTCGACGAGGATGCCGGTCAGGAGCGCGATGATCGCGATCAGCGAGGCAAAGCCGGAAAAGGCGCGCACGTGGCCGATACGCTTGACCACCTTCGGCGCAAACAGGCAGCCGAGCACGAAGCCGCTCGCCCAGGACGTGCCGAGCAGGCCGAGCAGGGTGGTGGCGTATCCCTCGAGGGCGCCGCGGACGGGCAGGAGCAGGCCGTGCAGGCCGTTGCCAAGGAAGAGGAACAGGGTGCCGAGCAACAGCGCGAAGACGGAAAGGAGATTGTTACGCATCGAATATCCCTGAACCTGCAATCGAATGAACTATGCCCGCAAGCACATGATTCTCCAAAACCCGATCCAGCGCCGGCGAAGGCAGGAATCGCTTGCCTGCGGCCGACCCTCGACTGGAAAAAATGTCGCCGGTGTGACAGGAAGCAAAAAAAGGGAGCTCATCATGTCGAAAGTCCTGCCGGTCCTGATGCTGCTCGTCATGGTGCTGCAGATCCTGCGGCCGATCGGTCTGCCGGGGCTGCGGCAGCGCCGCGATTTCTGGAAGATCGCCGTCGGTGCGATCGCGCTGATGATGCTGACGGTACTGGTGCGGCCGTGAACCCGCCCTGAACGGCTCGCCGTGACCGGTTCACCGATATCGACGTCATCCACCGAAGGAAGCGGCCGTCCGGACGGTAGTGCTGTTGTCGCCGCGGCGGCCGTCGCATGGCGCGGCGCCTTCGATACGAGCATGGAATATTGCCCGGCGAACCCTATGTTGAGGAGCGGAGGATCCGCCCTTGGAACGTCGCCTCACCGCCATCTTGGCCGCCGATGTCGTCAGCTACTCGCGTCTGGTTAGGATGGACGAGGACGGCACGCTTGCGACCCTCAAGGCGCTGCGGACGGAACTGATCGGCCCGAAGATCGCCGAACATCACGGCCGCATCGTCAAGCTGATGGGCGACGGGCTGCTTGCGGAGTTTGCCAGCGTGGTCGCGGCGGTGCGCGCCGCCACCGAGATGCAACTGGCTCTCGCCGAGCGCAATGCCGGGGTGCCGGAGGAGCGCCGCCTCGAATACCGCATCGGCGTCAACCTCGGCGACGTCGCCATCGACGGCGACGACATCTATGGTGACGGCGTCAACGTCGCCGCCCGGCTGGAGACGCTCGCAGACCCCGGCGGCGTCTTCGTCTCCGGTGCCGTGCACGAGGAAATCCGCGATCGCCTGCCCATCCGCTTCGAGGACCTGGGGCGACGGCAGGTCAAGAACATCGACAGGCCGGTGCGGGTCTGGCGCTGGCTGCGCGACGGCGCGGAGCGGGCGCCGAGGGGCGCACCGCAGGCGACGGCGCTGCCCGACCGGCCCTCGATCATCGTGCTCCCCTTCGACAATATGAGCCACGACGCCGAGCAGGAGTATTTCAGCGACGGCATCACCGAGGACATCATCACCGACCTCAGCAAGCTGTCAGGCCTGTTCGTCATCGCCCGCAACTCCGCATTCGTCTACAAGGGCAAGGCGGTGAGCATTCCTCAGGTCTGCCGTGAACTCGGCGTGCGCTTCGCGCTGGAGGGCAGCATCCGCCGGGCCGGCAACCGGGTCCGCGTCACAGCTCAGATGATCGACGGAACCAGCGGGGGGCATGTCTGGGCCGAGCGCTACGACCGCGAGCTCACGGACATCTTCGAGGTTCAGGACGACATCACCCAGCAGATCGTCGGCGCCCTGAAGGTGACCCTCAGCGAAGCGGAAAAGGCGCGTCCTCCCGAGGGCGGCACGCGCGACATGGATGCCCACGACCTGTTCCTGAAGGGGCGCGAGCTGACGCGCGGGATCAAGAAGGACCGGGAGACGTTCGAGAAGGCGAACGCCTGCTTCCGCAAGGCGATCGCGCTCGATCCGAACTATGCCGCACCTTATGGCGGGCTGAGCATGCTGCACGTGCTCGACTACCAGAATCACTGGAGCTCCGCGCCGGAGGCCTCGCTCGCCGCGGCCGACCGGTTCGCCCGCGAGGCGATCTCCCGCGACGACGGCGACCCGTACGCGCATCTGGCCGCTTCGCTGGCGGCCATGTTCATGAAGGACTATCAGCGCTGGGCCAGCGAGGTCGACCGGGCGCTCGAACTGAACCCCAACTACGCGCCGGCACTGAACGCGCGCGGACTGGTGCATCTCTATACGGGCCGGCCGCTGCAGGCGGTTCCCTACGTCGAGCGGGCGATGCGGCTCGATCCGGTCATGTCGCAGCAATATCTGCATTTCCTCGGCACGGCGCACTTTGTCGCCGGCGACTATGAGAAGGCGGTGGCAATCTATCAGGACCGGATCGCACTCAACCCGACGACCGATCTGACACGGGGCTTTCTGGCCTCTGCCCTTGGCCATCTCGGCCGGGCCGGCGAGGCCCGCGCGGTCTGGCACGATCTCAAGAAGGTCAATCCGAAATACTCCGCCGTCGAACATGTCGCCCGGCTGCCGTTCCAGGATCCCGCCGACGTCGAAGCCTTTACGGCCGGCCCGCGCAAGGCGGGCCTGACCGACTGACGCCGGCGCATCGTCGTGCGGTCAGGACCTGGCGGGTGCAGAGAATGGGCCGGTGCGGGTTGTTCCATCGTTTGCTTTCAGTGCCGGGACGGAGGCAGCGGCAGACGCCGCCTCCGCTCCCGGTTTCGGCGCCTCACGCCCCGACTGCGGCCTGCGGCGTGTTGCGGAAGCTGATCGCCATCCGGTTGTAGCTGTTCATCAGGCTGATCGCGATCGTCAGGTCCACCAGTTCGCGCTCATCGAAGAGCGCACGCACAGCCGTGTAGGCCTCGTCCGGCACGCCGGTCTCGGCCACGCGCGTCACCGTTTCGGCCCAGGCAAGCGCCGCGCGCTCACGCTCGTCGAAAAGGTTCCCGGCCTCCGCCCAGGCCTGCAGCAGGGCGATCTTCTCGATCTTCTCTCCCTTCTTCAGCAGTTCGCGCGTGTGCATGTCGAGGCAATAGGCGCAGTTGTTGATCTGCGAGACACGCAGATAGACCAGTTCCACCAGCACCGCAGGCAGGCTGCTCTGCATGACGTAGCCATAGACGCCGCCGAGCGCCTTCACGCCGGCGGGAGCGATCTGATTGTAGTCGAGACGGTTGCTCACTTTACGGTTCCTTGTCGGTCGGTTCATTCGTGCGGAGTGGTCAGGGCCTTCTCGTCGCTGTCGGCGACGAACACGGCGAGCAGCCTTGCCGGCGCGGTCTTGCTGGCGTTGCGGCTGACATAGTGGTCAGCCGCCGGTGGCTCGTGCCAGCTTTCACCGGCCCGATAGGTCTGGATCGGTCCGTCGTTCACCTGCGACTCGATTTCGCCAGATAGGACGTAGGCGAAAATGAACGCGGAGTCCGCGTGCTTGTGAGAGGCCGAAACGCCACCCGGCGGATAGTCAACGATCAGGGCGGTCAGCGTCTTGCCCGGGATGTTGGGAATGGCCTTTTCGAAGTGGGGCGTCACAATATCGCCGGCGTCATGCGCGGCGGCGGGCATTTCGGCGGCCAGGGCGAGGGCGGCGCAGGCTGCGCCGAAGATGAGTCGTGCATTCATGACGTCAAGTCTCCTTGGTGGCGTTTGCTGTTTGCGGTTCCGGTCCGGAGCGCGTTTCGCGACGATGATCGTATCGCTTAACTACGACTAATATAATCGTTGTTAATGGGCAACTCCCAATCCGCGGCGTACCGCGAACGCACTGTCAACGCTGCGGCGACAAACCCGTGTTGTGCGTGCCGGCTTTCCGTGATATCTGCGACGAAATCTATCGGTGTTAAAGAGCGGTTCCATGGCCCATGTCAGCGCAGGCGTCGAGTACGCGCTCCACTGTCTCGTCTTCCTGATCGATGCGCAGGAACTGGGGCAGCCGTCGAGTGCACGCGACCTCGCCGAACTGCAGGAGGTTTCGACCGACTTCGTCGCAAAGCTGTTCACCAAGCTCCAGAAGGCGGGCATCGTCATCGCGCGCGAGGGGATCGGCGGCGGCTTCGCGCTGGCACGCCCGGCGACCGACATCACCGTTCTCGACGTTGTCGAGGCGATCGACGGCCGCAAGGCCCTGTTCGAATGCAAGGGCATCCGCGCCCAGTGCGCGCTGTTCGGCGACACGACGCCGGCATGGGCGACGGAGGGCGTCTGCTCCATCCACGCCGTCATGCTCGAAGCCGAACGGCGGACGCGGGACACCCTGGCGACGCATACGCTGGCGAGCGTCGCGCAGCGGGTCGCGACAAAGGCGCCGAAGGACCATTCCGACCGTGTCAGGGAATGGCTGGCGGCACGCACGCCGCGGCGCGGCCGCCGCGCGCAGGCGTCGTAACGCCGTTACGCCGTTACGCGGCAAGGCCGTCTCCGGCCGTTTCCGCTGAAAGCCGTCGATCCAGCCTGGATGCCTCTGCGCCCGCCGAGCCGCGATACCGCGTGGCGCCGTCAAGCAGAGGGAGGTGAAGCGCCGGCGCCACCGCCCGACCCGCTCCGACGGGCGGAACGGGGTGGCGGAGGCGGTCGCCCGGACGCGCTATTGCATCCGTTCGATGGCGACGGCGGTGGCCTCGCCGCCGCCGATGCAGAGCGCGGCCACGCCGCGCCGCAGTCCGCGCCGCTTCAGCGCGTGGACCAGGGTAACAAGCAGCCGCGCGCCGGTCGCGCCGATCGGATGGCCGAGCGCGCAGGCGCCGCCATTGACGTTGAGCCGGTCGCGCGCGATGCCAAGGTCCCTGGCCGCCGCCATCGCCACCACCGCAAAGGCCTCGTTGATCTCGAACAGATCGACGTCGCCGATGCCCCAGCCGGTCTTTCCCAGCAGCTTGCGGATCGCCGGAATCGGAGCGGTCGTGTACCAGGCCGGATCCTGGCTATGGGTCGCGTGCGCGCGGATCTCCGCCAAGACGGGCAGGCCGTCGCGCTCGGCGATGGAGCGGCGCGTCAGCACCAGCGCGGCGGCGCCGTCGGCGTTCGCCGAAGCGCTCGCGGCGGTGATGGTGCCATCTATGCGGAAGGCCGGCTTCAGGTTCGGAATCTTTTCCGGAGAGACTTTCAGCGGGTGCTCGTCATGCTCGACGACGGTCTCGCCTGCCTTCGTCGCGACGGTCACGGCGGCGATCTCGTCGCCGAAGGCGCCGTCCTCGATGGCCTTGCGCGCCCGGGTTAGGGTCTCCATCGCATAGGCGTCCTGATCGGCGCGGTTGAATTGATAGGCCGCTGCCGCCATCTCGCCGAAGTCGCCCATGGAACGTCCTTGCTCGTAGGCGTCCTCCAGCCCATCGAGCGCCATGTGGTCGAAGATCCGGTCATGACCGGCGCGATAGCCGCCACGCGCTTTCGACAGCAGGTAGGGCGCGTTGGACATCGACTCCATGCCGCCGGCAACGACGATATCGGCCGAGCCTGCCCGGAGAATGTCGTGGCCGAGCATCGTCGCCTTCATGCCGGAGCCGCAGACCTTGTTGATGGTCGTCGCGCCGACATCGTCCGGCAGCCCGGCGCCGCGCACCGCCTGGCGCGCCGGCGCCTGGCCCTGGCCGGCGGGAAGAACGCAGCCCATGAGAACTTCATCGATGCGATCCTGCACCGGCCCGGTCCGCGCCAGGGCCGATCGGATAACATGCGATCCGAGCTCCGGAGCCGTCAGCGGCGCGAGATTGCCGAGAAAACGTCCGAGCGGCGTTCGCACCGCCGAGACGATGACGACGGGGTCGGATTGTTGGGGCATTGGTAAACTCCTTCAGTCGCTTGCGGGCCGCCTCGGCGGTCACTGCTGCTGGAATTGCCGGCGCGCGATCGCTTCGATCTCGAACCGGGTGATGCCGATGTCCCGAAGCTGGTGGTCGCTGTAGCGCGCGAGTTCACGCAGGGTCTGGCGATAGCGCAGATGGGCGCGGACCCTCGACAGGATTTGAAGTGCAAACATGGGTCGTTCCTTTGGTTCGACGGCCGGTGGACCGTCCGGGAGTGGGCCCGCGCCGCAATGGGGCAGCTCAGGCGCGGGGGCTGCGCAGCGCCCTCAGCGAGTCGAGAGCGATGAACAGCGAGAGCGCGAACAGGCCGACGTCCTTGAGCAGGAACTGCCCGGGCGCAACCGAGATCGCGGGAAAGCCGAGGTCCGGCGCCCACACGCCGGGTGTCGTCACCATGAAGCTGAGCGTGGTCGCAAACAGTCCGGCCGAAAGCAGACCGCCAGCGAGCGAATAGATCGGGTGGAGCAGCCGCGCGGCGATCAGAGCGGCGATGGCGAGTTCGAGGATCCCGAGAAGACTTGAAAAGCTCCTCACACTGAGCAGCGAATAGGACCAGCCCAGGAACGGGCTGTTGCTCACCAGGCCGACCAGACCCTCAGCCTCGTATGCCGTGAACTTCATGCCGCCGAACCAGCTGTAGATAGCGACCAGCGAAGCATATTGGCTGGCGGCGACGGCAGTCCGTGCGCGGCGCTCGAGCTGGTCGAAGCGTTCGGCGGCGGGCGCGTGAATGTCGTAGCTCGCGGCGGCCATGCTGCGGATGGGATCATGCGACATCGTTGTTTCTCCTTAGGGTGACGGCGGGTGCGCTCGTTTAAATAGATACAGATCGGTATCTATTTAAAGAAGTATACCGATCTGTTTCGTTTGGCAAGTGTCAATCAGAGCGATCATGTCGAGTCTCGATCAAGCCCATGCTTTTGTTCGGTGGTTTTTTACGGCAAGGCTTGTATTCGGTTCGTGTCACCCTTAGTGTATGAAACAGATCTGTTTCGAATTGTGAGGAAAAGATGCGCCGTTCCGAAATCCGCGGTCATCTGCTGGAAACCGCGCTCCGGCTGTTCAACCAGCACGGCTATCAAGCCGCCGGCATCGACCTGATCATTGCCGAGGCAGGCGTGGCCAAGACGACGCTCTATCGTCACTTCGAGACCAAGGAGGAACTGATCCTCGCCGCTCTCGAACGGCGCGACGAGGCGGATCGGCTTGCGATGCGGGCTTTTGTCGAGCAGCACGCGACCGGTCCGGTCGAGCGCCTGCTGGCGACGTTCGATTTCCTCGAGGCCTCGGTGCTCGACAAGCAGTTCCGCGGCTGCATCTTCGTGAGTGCGGCGGGCGAGCACAAGGACACCGTCAATCCCGTGTTTCGCGCGGCCGTGATGCACAAGCGTCTCGTGCTGGCCTATTTCGAGGAACTTGCCCACGCGGCGCGACTGGCTGAGCCGACGCGCATCGCCGCGGAAATCCATCTGCTGCACGAGGGGGCGATGGCGGTCGCGCAGATGGCCCGCACCGCCGAGCCGGCGCGACACGCCAAGCATATCGCCAGCCAGCTGCTTGCTGCGACAGGGCGCCAACCACAGACCTGACCGGCTGATCGGGAGAGGAAGGCCCGGTCGACCCGCCCGGGCTTCGTTTTGCTGTCGGAGGGCGGCCGGCGTCTGCCGGCTCGCTACGGTTGGCGCAGAGCCCGGAAGGCGGCGCGAACCTCGGTGCTGAACAGGCCTGGTTCTTCCCAGGCCGCGAAGTGGCCGCCACGCTCCACCCGATTGTAGTAGATCAGCTTGCTGTAGCCGCGTTCGACCCAGTGCCGGGGCGGCCGGTAGACCTCGCCGGGGAAGATCGTCACCGCCGCCGGGACCGCGATGGCAGCCGGCTTGGCCTTGGCGGCGCTGCTTTCCCAATAGATCCGCCCGCTCGAGGCGCCGGTGTTCGTCAGCCAGTACAGCGTGATGTTGTCGAGGATGGCGTCGCGGCCAAGCGCCCGCTCCGGATCGCCGCGGCTGTACACCCAGTCGGCGAGCTTGTCGTAGAACCACGCCGCCAGCCCCACGGGCGAGTCGGCGAGCCCAAAACCGATCGTTTGCGGGCGTGTGCCGAGGATTGCGGCATAGCCGAAACCCTTTCCGAGGAATTCCCTGGCCTCGTCGAAGACCGCGCGCTCCTCGACGGTCAGGCTTGCCGGCGCCGGATCGCCGGCCTTGAGCGCCCTTGCGACGTCCGGCGGCAGCGTCGTTGATCGCTCGATCCGGTTGACGTGGATTCCGAGCAGGCCGGTCGGTGCCTGGCGCCCCATGGCATCGGAAACGATCGCACCCCAGTCTCCGCCCTGCGACACGTATCGGGGATAACCGAGGCGCTTCATCAGCCTGTCCCAGGCGCGGGCGATGCGATCGGCGTTCCAGCCGGTGCCTCTCGGCCTTTCGGAAAAGCCGAAGCCGGGAAGGGACGGCAGCACGAGATGGAAGGCATCCTCGGCGCGCCCGCCGTGCGCGGTCGGGTCGGTCAACGGGCCGACGACGTTCAGCAGTTCGAAGACCGAGCCCGGCCAGCCGTGCGTCATGATCAGCGGCATCGCGTCCGGGTGGGGGGAGCGGACGTGGATGAAGTGAATATCGAGGCCGTCGACATGGGTCAGGAACTGCGGCAGGGCGTTCAGCCTCGCCTCAGCCTTGCGCCAGTCGTAATCCGCTTCCCAGTAGCGCACGAGCGCCCTCAGCCTGTCGGTCTGCACGCCCTGGGAACGGTCCTCGACCGGCTCCGGATCGGGCCAGCGGGTTGCGGCCAGCCGACGGCGCAGGTCGGCAAGATCGGCCTCAGGAATGTCGACGCGGAAGGGACGGACGGCCTCCGCCGAAACGCGTTCGATGTCGGCCGGCGGGGCGGCGGATGCGGCCGGAAGCAGGCCTAGGCCAGCGGCAGCGGTCGCGCCGGCCAGCAGGGTCCGGCGGGTCATTGCGGGGCGAGTGGGTTCATGCCCGGTCAAGGTCACACCTCTTTGCTTGTCGTTCGATCGCCGCGAAGATGGCTCACTTCACCGGGACAAAGATCGGCTCGCCCTTCCGGACGATATAGGTCGCCAGTTCCGACGCCTTGCCGTTGCCGACGTTCTTCGCGACGTGGGCCACGCCATCGGGAATGAACAGCGCCTGACCGGCATGGAGCGTGACCGGGGCGCGACCCTCGAGCCGGTACTCGAGCGTCCCTTCGAGCACGTAGGCCACTTCCTCACCGGGGTGGTTGTGCTTGATCGAGACCGCGCCGGGGTCGAAGTCGACGCGCACCTGCACCACCTCGTGGCCCGCCGCGCTGATGCCCTCTTTCAGAAGATCGGTGCGGTGAAGCTGCTGCGCCTGGGCGATCTGCGAGATCAGGCCGCTACCGACGAGCAGGAGGGTTACCGCAAGTTTCCGTGTCGTTTTCATCGGGTCATCCTTTCAACACCTTTGTCCGGGTATCGCCATCGAAGGCGCGGGACCAATTGGACGGGCGCGATGTATTGCCGGTGTGTCCTCCGCGCAGGATGTTTGTAATTCCATGTTTCAGTGGGGCTGGACGTCCTGCCGGGCTCGGACAGTCCGCGCAGCTTCGCGGGAGTGTATCGACGTGTATCGGTCTGCCGGCTCGGCACCAGTTCGATACACTCCGGCCGCTTTCTGCAAAATCCAATACACAATGGCGCGCGATCTGCTCTCCGAGCCGGAGGCCAGCGAGACCTTCGCGGCGATGTGCAACACTGGAGAGTTTGTAATGAGCGATATCACAACGCAGTCCGAGACGATCCGCGGCCTGCCGGGCCACGCCACCGTCGGCACCAACGACCTGGACGGGGCCACGGCGTTCTATGACCGGCTTTTCTCCGTCTTCGGCATCGGGCGCATTCTCGTCCAGCCGGGCAGGGCCGTCTACTACGGCCTGAGGGCGCTGGAGTTCGGCGTCGTCCGGCCGTTCAACGGCGAGGCGGCCAATGTCGGCAATGGCGGCATGGTGGCGTTCGAGGCGCGCTCCCGCGCCCAGGTCCGCGAGGCGCATGCCGCCGCACTGGCGGCCGGCGGTTCCGACGAAGGCGCTCCGGGGCCGCGCGGGGACAGCGCGGACGGACCGTACTGCGCGTATTTCCGTGATCCCGAAGGCAACAAGTTTCTGGTGTACCGCAAGGGTCCTGACGCGGCCTGAACCTGTCTGCTGTTGCGAGCCTGACTTCGGCTCTCATCCAACTCGATCCCGGCCGCCCTCGGCGGCCGGGATGGCGCCGTCTTGCGACGGGCGCCCGAGTAGCGCGCCCGTCCGGGTTTCGCGGGTGAAGCCAGGCAAAAGCCGCGTTTCGACGTCTGGACGGTACAGGCTTGACAAAAAAATACCGATCGGTATATTTCATTCATGAAAAAGGCTGAGAGAACCCGCCAGTTCATCGTCGAGAAGACGGCCCCGCTGTTCAACGTGAAGGGCTATGCCGGCACCTCGCTCGCCGACATGACCGAAGCCACCGGTCTGACGAAGGGGAGCATCTACGGCAATTTCGCCAACAAGGACGAGGTCGCGCTGGCGGCCTTCGTGCACAACTGGCAGCGCGTGAAGACGATGGTCCGCGGGGAAATGGACCGGCACGCCACCAGCAAGGGCAAGTTGCTCGCGCTGATCGGTGCATATGACGATTTGTCGTCGCGCGGCTTCCCGGAAGGGGGATGCCCGTTGCTGAATACGGCGGCCGAAGCGGACGGCACCCACCCCGCGCTGCGGGCGGAGGCATTGAAGGCGTTCGACGGCTGGAGGCACAACCTCGTTGCGGTCATCGAAGCGGGCATTGCCGCCGGAGAGTTTCGCACGGGCGTCGACGCGGAGCGGACCGCCGTGACGCTGATCGCCCTGATCGAGGGGGCACTCATGATTTCGCAGCTGACCGGCGATGACGGCCACCGCGCCGCGGTCATGCCGGCACTGGAACGAACCATTGGCGAGCTCGCGTGAACGAGCCGAGACGGAGACATCAATGACCATGCACCTGAAACGGAAAATCGCCTTTGCGCTCTTGATGGGCGTGGTGACGACGGGGATCATTTCGTTCGCCCTGCTGGCCCTCAATGTCGGCTTCACCGATGCCTTTGCGCTGAAATGGCTGCGGTCGTGGGCGATCGGCTATGTGATCGTCATTCCCGCAATCCTGCTCGTCGGACCCCGCCTGCAGGCCGTGGTCGACCGCTTCATTCAATAGCCGCCAGCTTCAACGGATAGCGACATGACCATGTCATGGCTCACGGCGGCGTTCGCCCTCGTGCCCAGTTCCAAGCTTGCCTTGGCCTGCGCCGACACGGATTCCGCTCGGGCACAAGACCTCGAGATCGGCTATGTCGGGATCACCCCGGACATCGCGCTGCGGCGGATGGTGGCGCATCCTGCCGAGTCCAAGGGAACAGTGCGCTTGCTGCACGGCTTCCCCGAGACGCTGTGTGCCTGAAAGGACATCGCGCTCGCCCTTGCCGAGGACGAGGTGCACGCCGACTGGCCGGGCTATGGTCTTTCCTCTCGGCCTCCGGTCGACAGGTTTTCCTATGCGCCAAAGGCTTACACACGGGTCCTGAAGGGTTACATCGAGACGGCCAAGATCGACACTCGGAGCTTGTCATCTACGTGACCGACATCGGGGCGTTGCCGGTCCTGCTGCTGGCGCAGGAGGATCCGGCACCGCCAAGGCGATCATCGTCGGCGACTTCGCCCCGTTCAACCGGCCGCAACTCATGTATGAAAGCCTGCGGCACCTGAGGGCGGAGCTGACGGCAAGCCAGACCCGCGCCTACATGAACAAGGCGTCCGCGGAGATCCTGAAGAACGGGTTCAGGCGAGGGCTGCGCAGGCAGGCGCAGTTTGAGCTGTCCCCCGAGAACAAGGCGGACATGGCGCGGATGGGCCCATGGCGCACTGACGTCCGCAGACGCTTTCTATCACCACTACGCGAATTTCACCCGTGACGAGGATGCTTTCGAGGCGAGCCTGGACAGGCTGAGGACGCCGGTGACGGTCGTCTGGGGCGAGAAAGATCTCTATATCAGCAAGGAAATGAGGATCAAGCTTGCACGGCGGGTCAAGGCTGAACTGAGGCTGCTGCCCGGCATTGGCCACTATCCGCACCTGCAGGCGCCGGACCAGGCCATTGCGGAGATCCGGCCGCGAGGCGCCCGGTGCCGGGGCGTATGCGGGGCACGAGCCCCGGCCCAGGGATGGGTGGGACCTTTCGGCCCGCGCCGGCCCTATCTGGGAAAGTTGGCGCTCAACATCGCTGCCGCCTTCATGTAGCCCCCACCGTAGCCGTCCAGCAGTTGCAGGTAGGCGTCCGGTGCGTCTCCGGACGGCAGGACGCAGGTGATGATTGCGTGCGTCTGCACGTGGGTGCCGAACTTGATGGCTGACGTTGCGGCCGCGTCCCGGAGCAAGTCCTCAATGAGGCGGACCTGCCTGTCGGAGCAGTCCGCCGTCAGGTACAGCCGGCCATCGCATTTGCGCAGATCGGTGCTCGGCGTGCCCCGAGCGGCCGCATTGGCGCCGGCGTCGCCCGCGAGCACGGCGAGCACACGGATCGTCAGCTCGGTGAAATCGGTGCTTTTGGTGCTTTCCGACGCCTCGACCACAAGCGACAGGATGTTGCCGTTCCGGCTGGGCACAGGCGTCCATTCACAGGCCAGGCCGGTGAGATCGGGTGGCGCGAGAACGTCCCGGTGGCCAACGGCGTAGCGGCCGTTCTTGAGCTCGCCTTCGGCCCAGGCAATGCCTCCTCCGGAGAACACATAGGAGCTCGCGTGCTCCGAAACCGCGTATCGCGTGACCCTGACGTCGCGACCATGGGTGCGAATATCGCCGACGCTGAGCAGCCCCGCGCGCAGCGCCAGCGACAACTCCGAAGCCGCAAAGGCTGCGACCTGGCGCAGCACCTGTTCGGCCTCCCTGCGGTACCGCGCCGGCACCGCGAAAGCGGCTCCATCACCCGCGAATGCAAAGGGGAAATCATAGGTTCGCAGGACATTGGCGAGCGCGGTGATGACCGAGGCCCCGGCAAAATTGACCGCCTCGTACCGGCCTTCCCGGATCGCCCTGGTCGAGTCGACCACGTCGGTGATGCCGATCATCCAGTCATCGGGGAGCGGGCGGTAGGCGGCGTGGTCGAGGACCGTGGAAAAATCCTGCAGGACCTGCGACGGCAACGCCGTCGTCATGCCGTGGCGGGCGACAGGCGTGGAGTGGCGCGCATTTTCAGCGGATGTTCGCATTTGATTTCACCTCTGGCCGCACGTGGATGCCGCGGCAAGCCTCTGTCTTCGGCTGCGCCATCGCGGCAGTGAGGGGGCGGGCCCGTCCTCTCTTCTCCTGCCAGGAAAGAAGGCGGGCCCGCGGGGCAGCCGGTGCTGAGGGGGTGCACCGGCTGCGGTGGCGGTCGTTCGCGTCGGCGGTCAGGCGACGACGATGCGGCGGGGGTCGGCGGCCGCAAGGGCGGCGGACCGCTCCGCGCTCGGCGGATAGATCCAGGTGGTGTTGATCGTCGTCTTCAGCTTCTTGGCTTCGGCGCCGGTCAGCTTCACCTGACGATCCCAGCCTTCGGTGTAGACCGCGCCCCATGGACCGAGGTCGAGGCAGGTGACGTACTTTTCCTGGCTGTAGGGGATCGGCTCGACCCCGAGCAGGTCGGCCGCGACATTGTGGCCGGCGGAGCGGCCGAGATTCTGCGCGTGCTGACAACTCATCATCGTGCGGTTTCCGGCATCATCGGTCGTGGCGTAGGCGACGTCGCCCGTGGCGTAGACATTGGCGTGGCCGATGACCTTGAGGTTTCGGTCGACGTGCAGGCGTCCGAACGGGTCTTTCTCAGCGTCGATCTGCTTGGTGATGGGATTGGCGCGTGCGCCGGCCGTCCAGACCACGGTGCTTGCCTCGATCCGCTCGCCGGAGGCGAGCGTGACGCCGTGCGGGTCGATGGCGACAATCGCCTCGCCCAGACGTGTTTCGACGCCGAGTTCCTGGAGCGCCTGTTCGATGACCGGCCGCGGTCCCGGACCGAGATCCGGGCCGATCGCCGCGTTGCGCTCGACGATGACGACGCGAACGTCGGCGTCCTGTCCGAGCGCGGCCCGCAGGCGATGGGGCATCTCGGCCGCGGTCTCGATCCCGGTGAAGCCGCCGCCAGCGACGACCACGGTGTTGCGCGCCGGGCTCTGCGCGAGCCGGCCCAAATGGGCGATGTGATCCTCCAGCACGACGGCGTCGGCTAGCTGGTCGACGTTGAAGGCATGGTCCAGCCCCGGAATGTCGGGACGGAACAGGACGCTGCCGGTCGCGAGAACCAGCTTGGTGTAGTCGATCGTGGTCTCGCGGCCGTCTTGGCCGGTGTAGGTGACGGTGTTCCTGGCTGTCGAGACGGCCGTCGCATAGCCCTTGATGTAGCGCACGCCGACGTTGGCAAAGATCTCCGACAGAGGGGCCTTCATTTCGAAGGCATTCTTCTCATACAGGCGCGGGCGGACATGCAATTCGGGCTGTGGGGCGATCAATGCGACCTCGACGGAGCCATCGGCCTTTCCCTGCTGGTCCAGCAGGCGCATGGCGCCCAGTGCCGACCACATCCCGGCGAAGCCGGCACCGATGATCAGAATTCGCTCGCTCATTCTCGTTCCTTCCAGACGGTCCTTCGCAACCCGGCGGGACTGGATCCGGCCGGCCTAATGATTGCGGTTTTGCTTGGTGCCTCCGGCTTGGGAGGCGGCTCTCGCGACGAACGTCTCGGCGTCGCTTAACTACGACTAGAGTAATCGGAGATATGGGGCAACACGAAATGCCACCGCTTCGGGAGACAGATTGTCAACACGGCGAAGACGGTCAGGGGGTTGCGGATACGGTCGATCGATGTTAACGGCGATTCAGGAGGTACGCGCCTCTTTTCCACTGTGTGTGCCCCCGTCCGGTGCGGAACGGCTCGGTCGGCCAGCCGGCGGCCGCACGGCAACGGGCTCTGGCGCCTCCGGTCGATGGCGCCAGCGGCTGACTGGAAGCCGAAAATCAAAAGGGCCGCCAGTGGCGGCCCTCCATGAGCTTTGATCCCGTGATGGGCTCGGGCCTTGGGACCCGAGGAAGGTGTGGTTCAGAGCGAGGGCTGCCTCGCCGCTGCCACCGACTTTCCCATTGCCGTCACGAGGACCGAAATCTCATTAGACATTGGACCACCTTCCTTTCTGTTTGTTGACGTTACCTTTGATGTAGGTCGCCCCGGCGGCGGCGCAAGGGGGCACCCGACGATGCGTGGTGACAAGCCCGGCCACCGTCCTTCGGTCAGGCGGCCTTCTCCATCTCCTTGGTCCACTCGCCCCTGGCCGCCAGGCTGCACATCTTCGCCCGGTGGATGAAGGCGCGTTGGCCCGCTGCGACGTTTTCCGCCTTTCCGCCCCAGGCGGCGAGCGCCTCGGCCTGCAGCGCGCGGCCGTAGGAGAAGGTGAGCCGCCAGGGCAGGGCGCCCGCGGCGTTCATGGCCGAAAGGTGGGCGGTCGCCTCCTCGGTCGATTGTCCGCCGGACAGGAACGTGATCCCGGGGACGGCGGCGGGAACGGTGCGCTTGAGCACGCGAATGGTCCGCTCTGCCACTTCCGCGGGGTGGGCCTTCCGTGCCTTCTTGCCGTCTATGACCATGGACGGTTTCAGGATCATGCCCTCGAGGCGGATGCCCTGGTCGGCAAGCTCGTCAAAGGTGATGCGCAGCGTCTCCGCGGTGACCTGTTCGGATCGGCCGATCGAGTGGGTACCCGGTTCGCCGTCCATCAGCACCTCCGGCTCGACGATCGGCACCAGGCCGGCCTCCTGACACAGCGCCGCGTAGCGCGCCAGGGCCTGGGCGTTGGCCTTGATCGCGCCGAAACTCGGCAGCGTGTCGGAAATCGCGATGACCGCGCGCCACTTGGCGAAACGGGCACCGGCGTCGTAGTACCGCGCCAGCCGGTCGCGCAGGCCGTCGAGTCCCTCGGTGATCGTCTCGCCGGCAAACAGCGCCATCGGCTTGGCGCCGGTGTCGACCTTGATGCCAGGAACGGCGCCGGCGGCGCGGATGATCTCGGCCAGCGAGCGCCCGTCGGTGCCGCCCTGGAACAGGGTCTCCTCATAGAGGATGACGCCGGAGATATAGTTGCGCATCGCTTCGTCGGCGGTGAAGAGCATCTGGCGATAGTCGCGGCGCGAGGTCTCGGTGGAATCGACGCCGATGCCGTCGAAGCGCTTCTTGATAGTGCCGGTGGATTCGTCGGCGGCAAGCAGACCCTTGCCGGGCGCGACCATGGCGGCGGCGATGTCTTCCAGTCTCTCCTTCATCTCATCCTCCCTTGCGGACGCCCGTTCTCCTCGCGACCTGCCCGCTCAGGCTTTGCGCGCGGACGACCATCTTCAGCCACGGCCGACGGGGCGTCAACGAGAATGGCCCCCCTCCATCGTGGAAGGGGACCTCGCGCATTGAGCGGATGCGGCGCATGCCCGGTCTTGCCGTGGCAGTGCTACCTGGTGCGGGGCGGCAGGAAACCCTTCACCGTGCCAAGGTCGGGCCAGGGCAACACGGTCTCGCCGGCAACCCGCCACTGGCCGTCCAGCCGCTTCAGCCGCAGTTCGTAGAAGGCCGGGGCGGCGCGCGAGCTCATGCGTCGGTAGAGAACGGCGGTCGCGTCGTCACCTTGCTGCTCGACGTGAAGGACACGCTTCTCCGTTGATAGCGGCGCCTCGCCGGCCGCTCCGCGCGCGCGGAACTCGGCGAAGACCTCCGCCTTGGAATGGCGGGCGATCTCGCCTTCGGGGGTGAGCACCAGGAAGCCGAGATCCTCGGTGTAGAGATCCTCCATTTCGTCCATGCGGTAATGGCTGCCGGCATCGGCGAGCAGGTCGATGAATGCCAGAATGTCGGGATTGAATGTCTTGTTCATTGCCAAGGTCCTGCTGGATCAGACGAGCTTCATGCCGCCATCGACACTGAGTTCGATGCCGTTGACGAAACTCGCGGCGTCGGACGCGAGAAAGAGGGCCGCCTGCGCCAGTTCGTCGGCCTCGCCCATGCGGCCGGCCGGGATCATGTTGCGCATCATCGCCAGAAAGCCCGGCCGATCGGCCTCGGTGACACCGAGCTTGCCGAGGATCGCCGTGTCGGTGGGACCGGGGCTCAGAATGTTGACGCGAATGCCGCGCGGCTTGAACTCCAGCACCCAGTTGCGGGCGAAGGCCGCTATTGCCGCCTTGGTGCCGGCATAGACGGCATGGTTCTCCAGGACCTTCGTCGCCGCGAGCGAGCTGGTGAGGATGATGTTGCCGTGATCGCGCAGCGCCGGGGCGATGGCCTGGACACCGAAGAAGACGCCGCGCGTGTTGACGGCGAACTGCCGGTCATAGTCCTCGGCGGTCACCAGGTTCGACGGCACCAGGTTGATGACCGCGGCATTGGCCATGTAGATGTCGACGCCGCCGAAGCGCTGCGTCACCTCGGTGGCGAGCGCCTGGTGATGGTCGAGATCGGCGACGTCGCCGCGGATGCCGACCGCATCATGGCCGATTTCCGCGACCGCCTGATCGACGACGTCCTGCCTGCGTCCGGTGATGATCACCTGCGCGCCTTCGCGCGCGAAGCGCTTCGCCGTCGCCAGGCCGATGCCGCTGTTGCCGCCGGTGATGACGGCGACCTTGTTCTTAAGACTGAGCATTTTTCTTTCTCCGTGCTAACTGGTCCGGAGATAGCGAACGGAAGCCGCTGCCATTAGGCGGCGACCACGCACATGACCTTTGCCGCGGAGATGCAGATGCCGAACCTGATCAATGAGGCGCCGGGCCTGATCGCCTTCGTGCGCACCGTGGAGGCCGGTTCCTTCAGTGCGGCCGCGCGCAGCCTGAAGACGACGCCGTCGGCCGTCTCGAAAAGGGTGGGGCGCCTGGAACAGCACGTTAAGGCGCGGCTGTTCATGCGCTCGACGCGCGCGCTGATGCTCACGCCCGACGGTCAGGCCCTGTTCGACCGGGTGGCGCCGCTGCTGAAGGAGATCGACACGTCCGATGACGTCATCCACGCGGCGGCCGGCCCCGCCGGGCGGCTGCGGATCAGCATGCCGAGCGAACTGGGCGGGCTGCTGATGCAGCCGCTGCTGGCGGGGTTCGCGCGGGCGCATCCGCAGATCCACCTGGATCTCGGCATCACCGACCGGTTTGTCGACCTCATCCGCGAGGACTACGACGTGGTCTTCCGGGTTGGCCGGACGCTGCAGGGCGACCTTATCGTGCGGCGGCTGGCCGAACTCGACATGGTGCTCGTCGCCTCGCCCGCCTTCGTCGCAACGTGGGGAAGCCCCGCCAGCATCGACGACCTGAGCGCGCTGCCCTTTGCCCGCTATTCGCCCGGCGGGCGGGCGCAAGCGGTGCAGTTTGCCAGCGGTGTGTCGATCTCACCGCGCGGCAGCATGGACTGCGACTCCGGCTACGGGCTGCACGCGGCGGCGCTGCAGGGCATGGGCGTCGCCCATCTGCTGCGCTGCGTGGTGGAGAAGGATCTGCGTAGCGGGGCGCTGGTGCGCATTCTGCCCGGCGAGCCTCTGCCGGCGCTGCCGTTCAGCGCCGTGCATGCCTTCGGGCGGATGGTTCCGGCCCGGGTCCGGCTGCTCTGCGACTTCATCGCCCAGGAGACGAGGACGCTTACGTCGGGCTGACGCCAGAGGCTCCGCGCCGTCGAACGGCGCGGCCGGGGCCAGGGCGGTCCGGATAGGGCTGTGGGGCGCGGCCTACTTCTGCGAGGACAGCACCTCGACGCCCGGGAGTGGCTTGCCCTCCATCCACTCGAGGAAGGCGCCACCGGCGGTCGAGACATAGGTGAAGTCGTCGGTGACCCCGGCATGGTTGAGGGCCGCGACCGTGTCGCCGCCGCCGGCGACCGAGATCAGTGCGCCGTCCTTGGTGCGGGTCGCCGCGTGCCGTGCCGCTGCAACCGTGGCGGCGTCGAACGGGGCGATCTCGAAGGCACCGAGCGGGCCGTTCCAGACCAGGGTGGCGGCTCGGGAAATCCAGGCGTTGACGGCTTCGACCGACTTCGGACCGACGTCGAGCACCATCGCATCGGCGGGGATCGCGTCGATCGCCACCGTCTCGTTCGCGGCTCCCGCCTTGAATTCGCGGGCGACGACGCCGTCGTCCGGCAGGATGATGGCGCAGCCGGCGGACGCCGCCTCGATCATGATCTGCTTGGCGGTGTCGGCGAGGTCGTGCTCGCAGAGCGACTTGCCGACATTGGTGCCGCGGGCGGCGAGGAAGGTGTTGGCCATGCCGCCGCCGATCACCAGTGCGTCGACCTTCTTCACCAGATTGGTCAGCAGGTCGATCTTGGTCGAGACCTTGGCGCCGCCGACGATGGCGACGACCGGGCGCTGCGGCTTGCCAAGGCCCTTTTCCAGCGCCTCCAGTTCGGCCTGCATGGTGCGGCCGGCATAGCCAGGCAGCAGATGCGCCAGGCCCTCGGTCGAGGCATGGGCACGGTGGGCGGCGGAGAAGGCATCGTTGACGTAGATGTCGCCATTGGCCGCCAGCGCCCTGGTGAAGGCGGGGTCGTTCTTTTCCTCGCCCTTGTGGAAGCGGGTGTTCTCCAGAAGCAGGATGCCGCCGTCCTTCAGCGCGTCGACGGCGGCCTCGGCCGTTTCGCCGATGCAGTCCCCGGCAAAGGCGACCGGCTGCCCGAGCACGGCGGTGACGGCCGGCACGATCTGCGCCAGCGACTGGTCGGCAACGGGCTCGCCCTTCGGGCGGCCGAAATGGGCGAGCAGGACGACCTTTGCGCCTCTGTTCGACAGTTCGAGAATGGTGGGGGCGACGCGCTCGATGCGGGTCCGGTCTGTAACCTTGCCGTCCTTGACGGGAACGTTGAGGTCAACGCGGACGAGGGCGCGCTTGCCGGCGATGGCGTCGAGGTCGTCTAGGGTCTTGAACGTCATGAATGTCTCCCGTCAAAGTCTTTGGCAGAGGGTCGGATAGTCGGTCACGAGGCCGTCCTCGTCGACCGGGAGCTCGGCACGGAATGTGCCGTCCTCGGCCTCGTAGCGATAGCGGCGCGCCGGAACCAGGCAGGTGTAGAGCTGGCCGTCCACGAAGGGCTCCATCGTGTCGATGGGAACGTACAGCACCTTGAGGCGCGCGGTGCCGCGGCCGGGATCGAGGCCGAGCCTGCGGATCGGCAGGGTGTTGGTGAACGGCGAGACCGACAGGTCGATGTCGATGCAGCCGTCGAACTCGGGAAGCGGCGCCCCGTCCGGCAGGCGCCAGTGTCCCTTGCCGTCCGCCAGCCATTCCAGCCGGCGGCCGGTCGTGTCCTCGACGAGGAACGCGCGCACGCGCCAGCCTTCGTCGCAGTCGATCCGGTAGTGCACGCCATAGGGCGCGGCGTCCCGCTCGCCGATCACCACGCCCTCGGCACGGATGCCGCCGTCAGCGGGCCGCACCGTCAGATGTTCGAGCCCCTCTCCCTGAAGCGGACGCCAGCGCACCGTCTTGAGGGAAAGGGGTCTGAACATTGGCTCAGATCAGCTTGGCGAGCGCGACAGCCGTGTCCGCCATGCGGTTGGAGAAGCCCCACTCGTTGTCGTACCAGGTGAGGATGCGCACGAAATTGCCTTCCATCACCTTGGTCTGGTCGATCGCGAAGATCGAGGACTGGCTGTCGTGGTTGAAGTCGCGGGAGACCAGCGGCTCTTCGGTGTAGCCGAGAACGCCCTTCAGCGCGCCGTTGGCCGCAGCCTTGATTGCGTCGTTGATCTCCTGGACCGAGGTATTCCGCTTGGCGACGAACTTCAGGTCGACGACCGAGACGTTCGGGGTCGGCACGCGGATCGAGGTGCCGTCGAGCTTGCCCTTCAGTTCCGGCAGCACGAGGCCGACGGCCTTGGCCGCCCCGGTGGAGGTCGGGATCATCGACAGCGCGGCCGCGCGCGCCCGGTAGAGATCCTTGTGCATCTGGTCGAGCGAGGGCTGGTCGTTGGTGTAGGAGTGGATCGTGGTCATGAAGCCGTGGTCGATGCCGACGACGTCGTTCAGCACCTTGACGACCGGAACCAGGCAGTTGGTCGTGCACGAGGCGTTGGAGATGACCAGGTGGTCCTTGGTCAACTGGTCGTGGTTGACGCCGTAGACGACCGTCAGGTCGGCGCCGTCGGCCGGGGCCGAGACGATGACGCGCTTGGCGCCGGCGGTCAGATGGGCGGCCGCCTTGTCGCGGGCGGTGAAGATGCCGGTGCACTCCATGGCGATGTCGACGCCGAGTTCCTTGTGCGGCAGTGTCGCCGGGTCCTTGATCGCCGTGACCTTGATCGGCTTGCCGCCGCCGACGGTGATGGTGTCGCCCTCGACCTTGACCTCGGCCGGGAAGCGGCCATGGACCGAGTCGTAGCGCAGCAGGTGCGCGTTCGTCTCAACGGGGCCGAGGTCGTTGATCGCCACGACCTCGATGTCGGTGCGGCCGGACTCGACGATCGCGCGCAGCACGTTGCGGCCGATGCGGCCAAATCCGTTGATGGCAACTTTCACGGTCATTTCAGGTCTCTCCCTGTGGAACATTGGGTATCAAAAGCAGACGGCGCGGAAGTCCGCGCCGTCTGGCAATCAAAGCTTGGCTTCTGCCGTCGCGACCACGGCCTCGGGCGTGATGCCGAAGTGCTTGTAGAGGTCCTTGTAGGGGCCGGAGGCACCGAAGGAACTCATGCCGACGAAAGCGCCATCGGAACCGATGATGTGGTCCCAACCCTGGCGGATGCCGGCCTCGATGGCGATCTTGACCGGCGACTTGCCGATGATCGCCCGCTGGTACTCTTCCGGCTGCTCGTAGAACAGCTCCAGGCAGGGGACCGATACGACCCGGGTGGAGATGCCCTTGGCCTTCAGCATCTCGCAGGCATTCACCGCGATCTCGACCTCGGAACCGGTGGCGAACAGCGTCACCTTGGCGTCTGCCGCCGAAATCAGGTCGTAGGCGCCGCGGGCGCAGAGGTTCGTTTCCTCGAACTCGGTGCGCACCGCCATCAGGTTCTGGCGGGTGAGCGCGAGCGCGGACGGGCGGTGCCTGTGTTCGAGCGCCAGCTGCCAGCACTCGGCCGTCTCCGTGGCGTCGGCCGGGCGGAACACCAGCAGGTTCGGGATGGCGCGCAGGGCAGCCAGGTGCTCGACCGGCTGGTGGGTCGGGCCGTCCTCGCCAAGGCCGATGGAGTCGTGGGTCAGCACGTGGATGACGCGGATGCCCATCAGCGCGGCCAGGCGGATCGACGGACGGCAGTAGTCCGAGAAGATCAGGAAGCCGCCGGAATAGGGGATCAGGCCGCCGTGCAGGGCAATGCCGTTCATCGCCGCCGCCATACCGTGCTCGCGCACGCCATAATGGATGTAGCGACCGGAAAAGTCGTCCGGCGTGATCGAGGCCGTCTGGCTGGTCTTGGTGTTGTTGGATCCGGTCAGGTCGGCCGAACCGCCGATCGTTTCCTTAAGGACGCCGTTGATGACCTCGAGCGCGTCCTCGGACGCCTTGCGGGTCGCCGGCGACGGCCGGGCCTCGGCCAGCTTCTTCTTGTAGGAAATGATGGCCGAGTCGAGGCCGCTCTCGAGTTCGCCGGCGAAGCGGCGGGTGAACTGCGCCCGCTTCTCTGCGTCGGTCTTTTCCAGCCGCTCCTGCCATTCCTTGTGCGCCTTGGTGGAGCGCAGGCCGGCGAGGCGCCAGGCGTCGAGCACGTCGGAGGGAACGACGAAGGCCTCCGATTCCCAGTTCAGCGCCTTGCGGGTGGCGGCGATTTCGTCGGCGCCGAGCGGCGAGCCGTGCACCTTGTGGGTGCCGGCCTTGTTGGGGGCGCCCCAGCCGATCACCGTCTTGCAGGCGATCATGGTCGGTTTGTCGGACTTCTGGGCCTGCTCGATCGCGGCGGCGATGGCGTCCGGGTCATGGCCGTCGACGGCGATCGTGTTCCACTGGCTCGCGCGGAAGCGGGCGTGCTGGTCGGTGGAATCGGCGATCGAGATGGGGCCGTCGATCGAGATGTTGTTGTCGTCCCAGAAGACGATCAGCTTGTTCAGTTTCAAATGCCCGGCAAGCGCGATCGCCTCCTGGCTGATGCCCTCCATCAGGCAGCCGTCGCCCGCGAGCACGTAGGTATAGTGCTCCATCAGGTCGGACCCGAACTCGGTGCGCAGCTTGCGCTCGGCGATCGCCATGCCGACGGCGTTGGCGATGCCCTGGCCGAGCGGACCGGTGGTCGTCTCGATGCCGGCCGCGTGGCCGTATTCCGGATGACCGGCGGTCTTGGCGCCAAGCTGGCGGAAGTTCTTGATCTCGTCGATGGTGACGTCCTCATAGCCGGTGAGGTAGAGGAGCGCATAGAGCAGCATCGAGCCGTGTCCGGCGGACAGCACGAAGCGGTCGCGGTTCGGCCAGGACGGCGCCTTCGGATCGAAGGTCATGAAGCGGGTGAAAAGCACCGTTGCGATGTCTGCGGCGCCCATCGGCAGTCCAGGATGGCCGGAGTTCGCCTTCTCCACGGCGTCCATGGATAGGAAGCGGATTGCATTCGCCATCCGGTCGTGTTTTTCGCGAGAAGTCATGACGGTTCCAAATCATTCGGGGTGTCGGGGCCGATGCCGAAAGGGTCACCGGTTCGGGAGCGGCTGACACATAGCAGGTGCGCTGCGGGAGTCAACGAACTGGGCCGTTGTCGCCGTGTTTCGCGGCGATTTTGGCGGTCCAGCGGGCAGCGTCGGAACGCCGTGGCGCGGCGGCCTTTCGCGCTTGCAACAATGCCGTCCACAGCCAAGCGCGGAAGCGCCCGGCGGCGCGGTTGACGCTGGCGCTTGCCGTTGAATAGTGTCAAAGCGTTGAAACGGGCGGCAATGACGGCGATTCGCCCGTAACCATTATGTGCCGGAAAGGCGTGATGGCAGCTGGACAGACAGTCAGGACGGCGATCGAGGAGTTGCGCAAGGCTTTGACCAGCCTCGACAACGCGCTCGACATGCGTTTCGACCGGGAGCGGGAGCACGACGAGATCGAGAGCGAGGTGCGCCGCGTCAATACCGATCGCTCGCGCCTGGCCCAGGAGCTCGACCAGTCCGAGTTCCGGGCGAACCGTCTCGAAGAGGTCAACCGCGAGGTCTCCCGCCGGCTCGTCACCGCGATGGAAACGATCAGGGCGGTGCTCGACCGCTGAAGCCGCGCGACCTTTCAGGAGAACGGGAACTTTCGATGGCGCAGGTAACGGTTCAGATCGACGGTAAGGCCTATCGCATGGCCTGCGAGGAGGGGCAGGAGGAGCATCTGACCAGCCTTGCCGCCGGCTTCGATCGCTATGTCGGTCACCTGAAGGACCAGTTCGGCGAGATCGGCGACCTGCGCCTGACGGTGATGGCCGGAATCATGGTGATGGACGAGCTGAGCGAGGTCAGCCGCCGGCAGAAGACGTTGGAGGCCGAGCTGGCGGAACTGCGCCAGGGCCGCGACAAGGCGGTGGCGGAGGTCTCGCGCGAGGAGGCGGCGATCGCCGAGGCGCTCGGTGAGCTGACCAGCCAGATCCAGGGCATGACGGCGAAGCTGACCGGCCGCGCGCCGGTCGCGAACTGACCCGAACAGCGCCCGTCGGCGTTCCGTCAATCGGCCTTCCGCGTTCACGGGCATTTGGGTGCGCGCCGCGTGGTTTGGCCTCTGGCGGACGGCCCCGTTTCGCACTATATCTACTGCGCGGTCTGCGCTTCCCGACAGGTAATCACAATCCCCGGGGCCATACACGATCTCAAGGGAGCTGTCCCTGGCCGGGCCCGTGGGTCCGGACATACGGCGCCCACCTACTTTGTAGGCACCCGGGATCGTACACACGCCATCGGTCGTCGTGGATCGCGCTCCATCTTTTCTGATCTTCTGATCTTCTGATCGAAATCGGCTCGGCTCTGTCGTTCGCCGACAGGGGCGTCTGACCGGAGCCGGGGGACGCCGGTTCGTGCCGGGCGTCTCCAGGCTGTCCCTGCGCTGGCACGTTAATCAGATGCCAATAGCTCGATGGCAGGCTGCCGCTGCATTGGCGCGCCGAGCGCCTGATCAAAGATAGTGGTAGGACCGATGCGATCCTTCGGGCAGTTCCTCCGGAGACCGGGCGCGGTAGTCATGGTCCTCGCCGTGGCAGCGATCGCCATCCAGTTCCCATTTTCGCTCAATCACGACGCTGCCTGGCACTTCTACACAGCGTTTCGCGCGCTGCATGGCGACCGGATCGGCATCGACATCGCGGACGTCAATCCGCCGATGACCATGTGGCTGCTGGGTGCCCCCGCCTTCGTCGCGGACGTCTCCGGCCTGCCGCCTGCAAGCGTGTTGCGCAGTTCGGTCCTGTTGCTCCAGTTGGCCGCCTTGGGTTGCACGCTTGGCCTGCTGCGTCGGTTGGGCTGGGGGGAAAGCGCCATGAGCATCGCGGCTGCGTCCGTCGGGGCGGCCCTGCTCTTGATGCCTGGCTATCATTTTGCCCAGCGCGAGCATATCGCCGTTGCCCTGACGCTGCCATACGTCCTTTTGGCTGCGCTGCGTGCCAAGCAGAAGACAGTCGCGGTTCCGATCGCGCTTGCCGCCGGCATCGTCGCCGGCGCCGGCATTGGCATCAAGCCGCATTTCCTTGCGCTTCCCGCATGTCTCGAGCTGTGGCTCTGCTGCCGTCGGCGCTCCCTGAACATCTTGCTGCGGCCCGAGACGCTTGCGCTGGCGGTGGCCGGCACGTTCTACCTCGTTGCGGTCAAGGTTTTCGCACCCGCCTACCTCGACATTGTCGTACCCCGCGCCCTGCTTGCCTACCGTGGCTTCGAAGAAGAGGGGCTGGAACTCGTCACGCGGATCGGCGCCTATCTGGCCGCGTGTGTCTGTGCCCTCGGCGTCGCACTGCGTCGATGGGGTTCGGATCGCCTGCCGGCGGTCGTGCAGGCGTTTTTTGTCGCAGGTCTCGGCTTTCTGATCGCCGCGCTGTTGCAGAAGAAGGGATGGCAGTACCAGGTCCTGCCGGTCGCACTCCTCTGGACCTCGGCGGCAGGACTGCTGTTTGCCGCGATGGACCGGCGTCCGAGGGTGGTATTCGCCCTGCTCGCCATCGCCAGCCTGCAGCCGCTCGTCCCGTTTCTCGTCGACGGGCTGGACCGGCGAGGCACGACGGCGCGCGTGGATGCGCTGGCGCACATCCTATCGGCGCCGGGACGGGAGACCGTTTTCGCGTTCGTCACCTCGCCGCGCGACATCCACCCGGCGGTGCTGCAATCGAGGGCGCGATGGGTGGATCCCTTCGGTGCGCTGATCTTTTTGCCGGCGCAGGTGCGGGCGCTGTCCGCCACGGGGCCGGACGACCTTTCCAGTCAGGTTGTCGCCTTGTCTGAAGGCTATAACGAGAGCCTTCTCGCCCGGCTCGAGAGCGACCCGCCGGGGGTGGTCATGTTCGACAGTGGAGACAGAAAGCTTGGCATACCCGACGAGGCGAATTTCGACTATCTGCGCTTCTTCGCGCGCTACGATGCCTTCAACCGGTTGATGGCCGAATATTCCGAGGTGGCGCCGGTGGGGAGGTTCCGCATCTTCATGCGGTCGGGAGCCGGCTCCTGACACGCGCCGCGCATTCGCTCCGAATGTCGAACGGCCGCCCTAATGGCGGCCGTTCGACGTTTCGCTTCGGAAATGGGCGTCAGGCAGCCGCCTTCAGCTCCTTGTCGATCATCGCACGCAGCGCGCCGAGGTCCTTGGCGAAGGCGCGGATGCCTTCGGCGAGCTTCTCGGTCGCCATGGCGTCCTCGTTCAGCATCCAGCGGAAGGTCTTCTCGTCGACCTTGATCGGGGCGACGCGGGTGACGGTTTCGGGCGAAAGCCGGCGCTCCAGCTTGCCCTCGGCCTTGTCCAGTTCCTCGAGCAGTTGTGGGCTGATCGTCAGGCGATCGCAGCCGGCCAGCGCCTCGATCTCGCCGGTGTTGCGGAACGAGGCGCCCATGACGATCGTCGCGATGCCGTTCGACTTGTAGTAGTCGTAGATGCCACGGACCGAAAGCACGCCCGGATCGTCTTCGGCGGTGAAGGTCTTGCCGGTCGCCTTGACGTGCCAGTCGAGGATGCGGCCGACGAAGGGCGAGATCAGGAAGGCGCCGGCGTCGGCGCAGGCGATTGCCTGGGCGTTGCTGAAGAGCAGAGTCAGGTTGCAGTCGATGCCTTCCTTCTGCAGCACCTCGGCAGCGCGGATGCCTTCCCAGGTGGAGGCGAGCTTGATCAGGATGCGCTCGCGGCCGATGCCGCGCTCGTCATAGGCCTTGATGATGGCGCGCGCCTTCTCGATCGAAGCCTGCGTGTCGAAGGACAGATCGGCGTCGACCTCGGTCGAGACCCGGCCGGGAACGAGCCCGGCGAGTGCGGCGCCGACGGAGATCGCCAGGCGATCGGCAACGGCCGCCACGACCGCCTCGCGGCTGCCGCCCTGCGACTGCCCCCAGCGCAGCGCCTCGGCGACCGCGTCGGCGAACATCGGGGTGGCGAGCGCTTTCAGGACGATGGTCGGATTGGTGGTGCAGTCGACGGGCTTCAGGCGGGCCACGGCCTCGATGTCGCCGGTGTCCGCCACAACGGTGGTCATCGCACGCAGTTGTTCAAGCTTGGAGGTCATGTTCGAAATCCCGTTTGGTGATGGCCGTGTGAAGCGCGCCCGGACGCGCCGGCTGCGGCTGTGGGCGCCGTCAGCCCGGCGACTATCGTCACCGGCCAAGTTCAAAGTCAAGCACTTTTGCTTAATCGATTAGACATATGTCGCAATCCGATTGTTCCGTGCTATGAGGGGGCGCCCCCGGCGGGTGCCCGTGCAGCAACGAGGAACAGACGTGGTGAAACTGAGGCGCGAAACGCACACGGCCATCTCCGAAAGCGCCTCGCTGCGGCTTCGCGCCGCCTGGCTCTACTACAACCAGCGCTTGACCCAGAAGGACGTCGCCGAGAAGCTCGGGGTCAGCCGGACCACCGTCATCCGCATGCTCGACGAGGCACTGAAGCGCGGCGAGGTGCAGATCTGGATCGATCAGGGGGTGGGCGACTGCGTCGAGCTGGCGACGCAGCTCGAGCGGGCCTATGGCCTCGACGAGGCGGTCGTGGTTCCGGCGGCAGAGACGGCCGAAGGAATCGCGAAGGGCGTGGGACTGGCGCTCGGCCAGTTCCTGACCGAGGTGATCCCGGACAGCTGCACCATCGGTGTCGGCTGGGGTCGCACGCTGACCGCCTCGCTGGCAAGCTTCCGCCCCGCCCGGCGCGCGGAGGTCAAGGTGCTTTCGCTGCTCGGCGGCGTCGTGGAGGCCCACCACATCAACCCGATCGAATACAGCTGGCGCGTCGCCAGCCAACTCGGCGCCGAGTGCTATCTGTTTCCCGCACCGTTGCTGGTCGACAGTTTCGAGACCAAGCGCAGCCTGATCGAGCGCTGCGGGCTGAAGCCGCTGTTTGATCTGGCCGAGGCGATGGATATCGCCGTCGTCAGCTGCGGCGACATCGGGCCGGATTCCACCTCGCTGTCGCGCGGCTTCCTGCCGCCGTCGGTGCTGAAGGAACTGGTGGCGGCCGGCTGTGTCTGCGACACGATGTGCAACTTTCTCGATGCCGACGGTCGCAGCATCGATCATCCGATCCGGGACCGGGTGATGGCGATCGACCTGGATACGGTGAAGAAGGCGAGCCACATCGTGTTGGTCTCCGGCGGGGCGCATCGTGCCGCCGCGATCCGCGCGACAATTCGAAGGATCGGTTGCCACACCCTGATCACGGACGAGGGGGCGGCGATCTCGATGCTGCGCCTGGCAGCGGCGCAGGCGGCCTGAGGGGGTCAGATCAGATTCAGCAGCGCCGCACGCGAGATGGCGCCGGTGATGTTGCGCGCATCCAGCTTGTCCACCGCTGCGGACAGCGCCTCGGCGACGCGCGGCAGCGGAAGATCGGTCTCCAGCACGATCTGGCCAGGCGTCCGGCCCTCGGCGGCGAGCGCGAGGCAGCGAAGCTCGATTGCCGAAAGCTCGGGCGTCGCCTGCCAGGGGCGGCTGGTTCGTGAATCGGTCGTGGCCATGGGCGGGTGATAGTGCAGCGGGGGGTATGCGCCCAGACGAACCTGCCGCGATGCTTTATCGTTCGTTACGCGGTGGTTGCGCTCTTTTTTCCGTTCCCGCCCTGGTTTCGGGGGATTGCAGCGATGCGTGGACGAAATCAACCTTTGGGCGCAGTGTCGCGAAACGAAACATATCCCAGGCTGTGACGACGGTGGTCACGACAACGGCTACCGGCGACGGCGGTGACGGCCAGTCGGCTGCCGAGGTTGCGGGAGCGCCGCGGTTGGCGCTATGGGAGGGAAAGAGCAGGACCGGGAAGATCAGCTTGACGCCGAAGGAATTGAAATCAGCGCTTCGCAACGAGAAGCTCGCACTCAGGGACGGAATGTCGGTGGAAGCGCGGATCGAAGGCGGCCTTGCCATGACCGAGCATGCCGCCGAACTGATCGCCTTCAACCCCGGCGCGGTTGTATCGGGCTTCTGGCCGATCCGCTCGGAGGCCGACATCCGACCGCTGATGGCGCGGCTGGCCGAGCGGGGCGCGCGGCTGTGCCTTCCCGTCGTGCTCGACCGCGAGACGATCGTCTTCCGGGAACTTGTGCGCGGCGCGCCGCTGATCAAGACCGGCTTCGGCACGACCGGTCCGGGGCCGGAGGCGGCCCTGCTCGACCCGGAAATCCTGCTGATCCCGCTGTCGGCGTTCGATGCGGCCGGGCACCGGATCGGCTACGGCGCCGGTCACTACGACCGCGCCATCGACCGGTTGCGGGCAAGGGGATTGACGCCCAGGCTGATCGGCATCGCCTTCGACTGTCAGGAAGTGGCGTCGGTGCCGGCCGAACCGCATGACGTGGCGCTCGACGGCGTGCTGACCGAGAGCGGTCTGCGCCTTTACAACGGACAAGGAAAAACCTGATGCGCATTCTCTTTCTCGGCGACCTGGTGGGCAGGACCGGCCGGACCGCGGTCTGGGAGCGCCTTCCGGGACTGATCGCCGATCTCAGGCTCGATTTCGTCATCGTCAACGGCGAAAATGCCGCCGGCGGCTTCGGCATCACCGAGGAGATCTTCCAGGAGACGATCAATGCCGGCGCCGACGTCGTGACGACCGGCAACCACGTCTGGGACCAGAAGGAGGCCGTCACCTTCGCCGGCCGGCACGACCAGTTCCTGCGACCGGCGAACTATCCGCCGGGAACGCCGGGACGCGGCTCGAACCTCTATTTTGCCAGGAACGGTGCGCGGGTGCTCGTCGCCAACGTCATGGGCCGCGTGTTCATGCACCCGGAACTGGACGATCCCTTCACCGCCGGCGAAGCGATCCTCGCCTCCTGTCCCTTGGGCGAGCAGGCTGATGCGATCGTCTTCGACTTCCACGCCGAGGCGACGAGCGAGAAGCAGTGCTTCGGCCACTTTGTCGACGGGCGCGCCAGCGCCGTGATCGGCACCCACACCCATGTGCCGACCGCCGACTGCCAGATCCTCAATGGCGGCACGGGTTACATGTCGGACGCCGGCATGTGCGGCGACTACGATTCCTCGCTCGGGATGGAGAAGGAGGAGCCGCTCAACCGCTTCATTTCGAAGATGCCGAAGGGGCGCTTCGAGGCGGCGAGCGGCCCGGCCACGATCTGCGGCGTCGGGATCGAGATTTCCGACCGCACCGGACTGGCAGAGCAGATCGCACCGCTGCGCATCGGCCCAAGGCTTGCGGAGACGGTTCCGGCGTTCTGGTCCTGACCGCGTCGGGCCGGCCGGCCGCGCTGGCGAGCATCAGCTCAGCCAGTTGCGCGGTTGGCTCGGCTCGTTGCTGAACACGACGTGCGTGCGAACACCGATATCGGGCTCGGAATCGCCGCTGAGGTTGGCCTTGGCGATCTCCCAGCCGAATTTCAGCGCGTTGCCGGTCGAGGCCCAGATGGCGGCGTCGTCGAGCCGCAGCGCCAGGAGGGTCATGGTCGGATCGTCCTTGCCGCGGTCGAACCAGGCTTCCACCACCGAGTTCCAGTATTCGTCGATCTTGGCAGGGTTCCGGTCGACGCTGATGTGCCCGGCAAGGCAGGCATGATAGTCGTGGTCCTTGCCGACGACGCAGAAATGGGCCCGTGCGCCCGAGCCTATCGCGTCAACCAGATCAGTGTCGTTCTTGGTGAAGAACCAGATCGTGTCCGCCTGGCGATCAAGCTGCGGCGCCATCGGCTGCATGTGCATCCGGTCGCCTTCAAGGCCGAGCATGCCTGCGTCGATCCGATCAATCTCGTCGAACAGCTGCTCCTTCGGATTTGCCCGGGCTTTGGAAAGGCTGGCCATCGAAATACTCCTTTCTTGCACTTGAACCATGCTGGCTCGAACGAGCCGAGGTGGGTATTGTTCCGCCGCGAACCCGCTCGCTGACGGCATCGTGATCGCGCAGGCGTCGCGGCCGGCTCGACCTTGCCTGCGGCTGCAGGCATAGTTCCGGCGGTCGATGATCGGAGCTGTCCATGATGCCCGCCCGGTTCATTCTCTCGCTTGTTGCCCTGTTCGCCGGGATCGCAGCCGCGTCCGCGACGGGCGCGCAGGAGACTGCAAGACCCGTCAGCCAGTGCCAGATGATCGCGCAGGGGCTGCCGGCGATGGTTTTCGCCAGCTTCTCGCCGGCGAACACGGCGGAAACGATCCAGGCGCAGTCCGACGAGACGGTCGAGATCACCTATGTCGGCCACTCGACCTTCTTCATCGAGACGCCGGGCGGCGTAAAGATCGCGACCGACTTTAATGGCTGGTACGCTCCGCCGTCGCTGCCGACGGTGGTGACGATGAACAGGGCCCATTCCAGTCACTACACCCTGGCGCCGGACCCCGGCATCAAGCACGTGCTGCATGGCTGGCGCGACGATGGTGCTGCCGCCGACCACGACCTCGTCGTTGGCGATACCTATGTGCGCAACGTGCCGACCGACATCCGCAGCTGGGGCGGAGCGATGGAGGAAAACGGCAATTCGATCTTCATCTTCGAGGTCGCGGGCCTGTGCATCGGCCATCTCGGCCATCTCCACCACGAACTGACGGACAAGCAGTTCGCCGAGATCGGCCGCCTCGACGTGGTGATGGTGCCGGTCGACGGCGGGTTGACCCTCGGGGCCGAAAGCATGAGCGGCGTGGTCGAGCGGCTGCGTTCTGCGCTGATCCTGCCGATGCACCGCCGTGGCCCGCCGATCGCCGAGTTCCTTTCCATGTTCGAGGAGGACTTCGACGTCTCCTTCGCCGACACCGACAACGTGACGGTGTCGATCCGCTCCCTGCCGAGGCGGCCGCTGATTCTTGTCCTCAAGGGTGTCTGAGTCTCGGCCTGATCAACCACATGGCTGCACGAATTTGCCCGGCCTGCTGGACGGGGCGCGCCAATGAAACTATAAGGCGCCAATTTCCAACATCGGAGCCGCCGGACCGGGCTTGACGCGTATGGGTGCGCTTCCGAACCGAAATCAATGCGCGGTCGGTTCCTAGAGAGCGGCTCTTGCCGCCGCGCCAAACAGTGCAGGGGTGCCATGGCAGGCCATTCTCAGTTCAAGAACATCATGCATCGCAAAGGGCGCCAGGATGCTGTGCGCTCGAAAATGTTCTCCAAGCTCGCGCGCGAGATCACCGTGGCCGCCAAGGCGGGGATGCCCGACCCGGCGATGAACCCGCGGCTGCGGCTGGCGATCCAGAACGCCAAAGCGCAGTCGATGCCGAAGGACAATATCGAGCGCGCGATCAAGAAGGCCTCCGGCGGCGATGCGGAGAACTACGAGGAAGTCCGCTACGAGGGCTACGGCCCGGGCGGCGTCGCTGTGATCGTCGAGGCGCTGACCGACAACCGCAACCGCACCGCCTCCTCGGTCCGCTCCACCTTCACCAAGGCTGGCGGCGCGCTCGGCGAAACCGGCTCGGTGTCGTTCTCCTTCGACCGCGTCGGCGAGATCACCTACAAGCTGTCGGCCGGCGACGGCGACAAGATGATGGAGGCGGCCATCGAGGCCGGCGCCGACGACGTCGAGACCGACGAGGACGAGCACACCATCTACTGCGCGTTCGAAAGCATCGGCGAGGTATCCAAGGCGCTCGAGGAGACCCTCGGCGAAGCCGAGACGGTCAAGGCGATCTGGAAGCCGCAGAACACCGTGCCGGTCGACGAGGAGAAGGCACAGTCGCTGATGAAGCTGATCGACACGCTCGAGGACGACGACGACGTGCAGAACGTCTATTCGAACTTCGAGGTCTCCGACGAGGTGCTGGCGAAACTCTCGGCCTGACCGCATAACACCGTGACGAAGGATGGCCCGCGCCCCGAAAGGCGCGGGCTTTTCGTTTGCCGGTCCCGTAGGCCGATCAGGCGGCGCTGGCAAGCTTGCGGCGGACCTCGGCGAAGAGACGGACCGAGTTCAGCCGTGCTTCGAAATCGAAGACGGGCATCGAGATGATGAGTTCGTCGGCCTTCGTGGCATCGAGAAAGGCGGCGATCTTTTCCTGCGCCGTCCGCAGACCGCCGACAACCGCATATTGCAACGTGTGGTCGACCATGATGCGTTCGTTTTCGCTCCACAGACCCTCCATGCTGTCGACCGGCGCGGGGAACACGGTGGGGGCGCCGCGGCGCAGCGCGACGAACGACTGCTGCATCGAGGTGAACAGGTGGCGGGCCTCTTGGTCCGTGGCTGCGGCCACGCCCATCACGCCGACCATCACGTGCGGCTTGTCGAGGTGGGGCGACGGGGTAAAGCGCTCGCGATAGATCTCCAGCGCCGAGAACAGCATGTCCGGGGCGAAATGCGAGGCGAAGGCGAAGGGCAGGCCAAGCATGCCGGCGAGGTGAGCCGAATAGTGACTGGAGCCGAGCAGCCAGACCGGCACGTTGCTGTCCGCGCCGGGCACCGCGACGATCTTCTGGCCCGGCTGGATCGGACCGAGCAGCGCCATCAGGTCGACGACGTCCTGGGGAAAGTCGTTGGCCGCCGCTTCGAGGTTTCGGCGCAGGGCGCGGGCCGTGGCCATGTCGGTGCCAGGCGCGCGGCCGAGGCCCAGGTCGATGCGGCCGGGAAACAACGCCTCGAGCGTGCCGAACTGTTCGGCGATCACCAGCGGCGAGTGGTTGGGCACCATGATGCCGCCGGAGCCGACGCGGATGGTGTTCGTCCCGGCTGCGACGTGCTGGATGACGAGGGCAGTCGCCGCGCTGGCGATGCCGCGCATGCCGTGGTGCTCGGCCAGCCAGAAACGGCTGTAGCCCTCCCGTTCCGCCTCCTGCGCCAGCCTGCGCGAGCTGGCCAGCGACTGGGCGACCGTGCCGCCTTCGATGACCGGAGAGAGATCAAGGATCGAAAAGGCCGCCATGGTCGCCTCGTTGTGAGCAAAATTGAACTGCGAACCATGTAGGTTCAATTTTCTCAATTCCAAGCCTGGGTCCGCGTTCCGCCGGCCCAGTCTGTATGTTTTTGTTTTGTTCACATTTCGCTGGCAGGGTCGCGTCATGTTCACTAGGGTTCGACCATGCAAGGCACGATTCGCATCATCGGTATCGATCCGGGGCTCCGGCGCACCGGCTGGGGCGTCATCGAAATGCTCGGCAACTCGCTGCGTTTCGTCGCTTCCGGCACGGTGATGTCCGACGGCGAGATGGACCTGGCTTCGCGGCTGTGCCAGCTTCATGATGGGCTGGCCGAGATCGTGCATGCCTATCGCCCGGACGAGGCGGCCGTCGAACAGACCTTCGTCAACAAGGACGCGACGGCGACGCTGAAGCTGGGGCAGGCGCGCGGCATTGCCATGCTGGTGCCGGCGCGGGCGGGCTTGCGGGTCGCCGAATATGCTCCGAACGCGGTGAAGAAGGCGGTAATCGGCGTCGGCCACGGCGAGAAGCAGCAGATCCACATGATGCTGAAGGTCCTGATGCCAAAGGCCGAGTTCAAAGGCAACGACGCCGCCGACGCGCTCGCCATCGCCATCTGCCACGCGCACAATCGCAACAGTCTGAAGGGCCGGCTGGCGGCGCTGGCGGGCTAGTTTGTTCTTGACATGCCCTGATGCCGGATATCGACCCTGTTCCCGGCAGCCGACCTGATCACGCCGGAGACCCATCCATGACGACGCCAACGACGAGGAATGCCCGATGATCGGCAAGTTGAAGGGCACGATCGACGAGATCGGCGAGGACCATGTCGTGCTCGACGTGCACGGGGTCGGCTACGTCGCCTTCTGCTCGGCACGGACACTGTCCAGACTCGGTTCGGCCGGCGAGGCGGCGGTGCTGTTCATCGAGACCTATGTGCGCGAGGACCAACTGAAGCTGTTCGGCTTCCTGTCGGGGACGGAGCGCGAGTGGTTCCGCCTGCTGCAGAGCGTGCAGGGGGTCGGGTCGAAGGTAGCCCTGGCGGTGCTGTCGACGATGACGCCGGGCGAACTCGCCAATGCGATCGCGCTGCAGGACAAGACGTCGGTGTCGCGTGCGCCGGGCGTCGGGCCGAAGGTGGCGGTGCGCATCGTCACCGAGCTGAAGAACAAGGCGCCGGCCTTTGCCGGCGAGGCCGGGCCGGCGATCGGGTTGAAGCAGGAGATCGGCGAGGGCGTCGCACCGGCGCCGGTCGCCGACGCCGTCTCGGCGCTGACCAATCTCGGCTACTCGCGCGACCAGGCGGCAAACGCGGTGGCCGCGGCGCTGAAGAACGGCGGCGAGAGCGCCGACAGCGCCAGGCTGATCCGCCTCGGGCTGAAGGAACTGGCGCGGTGACTTCCTTGTCGCGGCGGAATTTCCTATCATCGGACGCGTTCGAAGCAGAGTGCGCGGAGACCTTGTCGGCCTTTGTGACCGCGACCGGCCGCACCACGATCAAGACACGCGAGGCGACGGCGGCAGGCCGCATTCCCGGAATGGAACTTCTGACATGACCGAAGTCGCACGGCTCATCTCCTCCGAACGACGCGGCGAAGACATCGACGCCGCGCTGCGCCCGCAGACGCTCGACGACTTCACCGGCCAGGCGGAGGCACGCGCGAACCTGAAGATCTTCATCGAGGCGGCCAAGAACCGCGGCGAGGCACTGGACCATGTGCTGTTCGTCGGCCCGCCGGGGCTCGGCAAGACGACGCTGGCGCAGATCATGGCAAAGGAACTCGGCGTTAATTTCCGCTCGACCTCGGGGCCGGTGATCGCCAAGGCCGGCGACCTTGCCGCGCTGCTGACCAATCTCGAAGAGCGCGACGTGCTCTTCATCGACGAGATCCACCGGCTCAATCCCGCGGTCGAAGAAATCCTCTATCCGGCGATGGAGGATTTCCAGCTCGACCTGATCATCGGCGAGGGGCCGGCGGCGCGGTCGGTCAAGATCGACCTGTCGAAGTTTACGCTGGTGGCGGCGACGACGCGGCTCGGGCTGCTGACGACACCGCTGCGTGACCGCTTCGGAATTCCCGTCCGGCTGAACTTCTATACCGTCGAGGAACTGGAATCGATCGTGCGTCGCGGCGCCCGGCTGATGGGGCTCGGCATGACCGACGAGGGTGCGCGAGAGATTGCGCGCCGCGCCCGCGGGACGCCGCGCATCGCCGGACGCCTGCTGCGCCGGGTGCGCGACTTCGCCGAGGTGGCAAAGGCCGAGGCAGTGACGAAGGCGATCGCCGACGAGGCGCTAACGCGGCTCCTGGTCGACAACATGGGTCTCGACCAGCTCGACCGGCGCTACCTGTCGATGATCGCTCACAACTTCGGCGGTGGGCCGGTCGGCATCGAGACCATCGCCGCCGGGCTGTCGGAGCCGCGAGACGCGATCGAGGACATCATCGAGCCCTATATGATCCAGCAGGGCTTCATCCAGCGCACGCCGCGCGGCCGGGTGCTGACGGCGAACGCCTGGAAGCACCTGGGGCTGCAACCGCCGAAGGACCTCGAAGCAACGCAGTTCCGGCTGTTTTCCGAGGAGAGCTGACGTGATCAGCCGGCGCGGACTGCTGAAGACCCTGGGCGGCCTCGTCTTCACCGGCTTTGCCACCACCAGCTATGCCTTCGGCATCGAGCCGATGCTCCGGCTCCACACGGCGACTTACCGGCTGCAGCCGTCGAACTGGCCGGAAGGGCTGAAGCTTCGCATCGTCGCGCTTGCCGACATCCACGCCTGCGAGCCGTGGATGAGTGTCGCGCGCATCGCACGCATCTGCGAGGCCGCCAACGCGCTGGACGGCGACCTTGTCGTCTTGCTGGGCGACTACGCGTCCGGGATGAACCTGGTGACCAGCTACGTTCATTCCAAGGACTGGGCGAAGGCCATGTCCGTTCTGCGGGCACCGCTTGGGGTCCATGCCGTCATGGGGAACCACGACTGGTGGGAGGACCTTGCGGCGCAGGCGGCCGGGGGCGGCGACACGTTCGGGCACCGCGCCCTGAGGGAGGTCGGCATCTCCGTCTACGCCAACACGGCCAGGCGGCTGGAAAAGGACGGGCATGCCTTCTGGCTGGCCGGGCTCGAGGACCAGCTTGCACTAAGGCCGGGAAAGCGCTGGGGACGTAAGTCCTTCGCCGGGCTCGACGACCTCGACGGAACGCTGGCGCAGGTCACCGACACGGCGCCCGTGATCTTGCTCGCGCACGAACCGGATGTCTTTCCGCGTGTGCCCACGCGCGTCTGCCTGACCCTGTCCGGCCACACCCACGGCGGCCAGGTCCGCCTGCTCGGCTACACGCCCGTCGTGCCCTCGGCCTACGGCAACCGTTATGCCTATGGGCAGGTGACAGAACAGGGACACGACATCGTCGTCTCCGCCGGGCTCGGCTGCTCGATCGCGCCCATCCGCTTCGGATCGCCGCCGGAGATCACCGTCGTGGAACTCGGTTGAACGGTTGGTTTTGTGGCGCCGCCTTGGTCAGGCAAGCAGGGCTGCGATCGTGGCCCGCAGTCGCTGCCGGCCGCCGGGGCTCCAGCCGAGCATCCGGATCCGGTCGGTCGCCATGGCATTGAAGGCCTCGAGGTCCGCCGGCGGCGGCAACGGGTGCGGACAGCCGGACAGTTCCCGAACCACCGAGAGGATCGTGTTGGTGTCGACGAGGATGTCGGCGACGTTGAAGGTGTCGCCATTGATCCGCGCCGGGTCGGTCTCCAGCATCAGCCGAACCGCTGCGCCGACGTCGTCGCCATGCACTTCCGTGCCGGCACGGACCGGGACCGGCCGACCGGCGAGGTAGTCGTCGAACAGGCCCTGCCACTTGTGCTGCCGTCCCGTGGCCGCAGGCCCGTAGACACCGGTCACCCGCAGGCTGGCGGTAACGAAGTCGTGGGCGCAGAGCGCGTGCAGGCTGCGCTCGGCATCGAGCTTGACCTGGCCGTAGAGTGTGTCCGGCTTGGCCGGGCCGTGCTCGAGATAGGACTTGCCCGGCGGCTGCGTACCATAGGCGGCGCGGCTCGACAGAAAGACACAGCGGCGCACGCCGGCATCCTTGGCGTCTTCGAACAGGCGGGCCGAACCGTCGAGATTGGCGCGGCGGAAGGCCGCCGGGTCGTCACCCTCGCCGCCGCGGTACTTCCCTGGCACGTGCGAGAACGCGGCATGGACGAAATAATAGATGTTTTCGAAGGCGTCGATCTGGTCGGTGTCGGGATCGAGGACGAGCGGCACGAAGGGTACGTCCTGCGAGAAGAAGCCGGGCGGAGGGGCGGTGCGCCCGCCGACGCTGACCTTGTAGCCATGCGCGAGCAGGTGCTCGGTGATGAACCGGCCGACCCGGCCGGTGCCGCCGGCGACGAAGACGCGCGTCATTCGCCGGCCGGCAAGCGCGTCGTTGCGTCGGCCGCCGGTCGCGCCGGATTGGGCAGGTCGTCGATGTCGGGTATCGGCGCGCCCTCATAGAAGGCGTGCCAGAGCCGGATCAGCGGCATCAGCACCTCCGCTTTCGGGTGATTTTCCTCCCAAGGCTTTTCGTACTGGTAATGTAGCACGCCAATGCTTTTCCAGTCCCACAGTTCCGGCATGGTGAACCAGACATATTGCAGCATGTTCATATAGACCGGCAGGCCGTGCCAATCCGGGAAGAAGGTCTGCAGGAAGGTCTGGTCGGTGCGCGGCCAGAACGCATCCGGGCCGTCGAGGCGGGCGAGCATGGCGGCAAAGGTCGAAACCTCCGGACGGGCGACGAACACCCCCGAGTTCAGGCGGTGGAAGTCCTGCAGGCTCTCGTAGACATTCGGTGCGGCGGAAAACTCGGGATAGTCGAAGAGCCGGTCGATGTTCTTCAATACGATCGCATCGGCGTCGATGAACACGCAGCGCTCATACTCGGTCAATTGCCACAGCCGGAGCTTGACGAAGTTGTCGAGCGGGGTGTGGAACGCCGGCTTGCGGCCCCGGGTGAAGGGGGCCGCGCCATGCAGGGCGCGGCGTTCATGGCGGGCGTTGAAGGCGTCCGACAGCGGCAGCAGGTCCGCCTCGACCAGCCGGCAGCCGAGCGCCGCCAGGGTTTGGCGGCATGCATCGCCAAGCGGCGGCGTGTGAAGCACGACGACGTCGGCGCCGGTACCGGTGCGCCGCAGCGAGCGCACGAGCGCGGTCGCCCCCCTGGCGTAGTCGGCATTGGTCACCAGCGTGACGAAGGCTCGGTTGCTGTGCGGCGTCCCGCTCCGCCTGAGGCCCGGATCGACGTGCTGTGCAGGCATCATGAAACCGATTTGAGCCTCCGGCCCTCGGGATCGTGGTTGAGAGTGGCGGCGATGTCGCGTGTCCAGGCGGAGACGGCCGGGACGCGGGCGCGGTCGACTCGATAGGCGAACTTCCTCGCGACATCGACGATTTCGGAGAGGAGGCCGTCCTCGAGCGTGATCGGGTCGAGGCCCAGGCCCCGGAACTTGCTGTTCTCCACCACGAGGTCGTTCTCGGCCGCCTCCTTGCGCGGGTTGGGCAGGAAGACGACCTCGGAACCGCCGATGCCGGCCACCAGCTTCGCCAGGTCACGCACCCGGTGGGTCTCGGTCATCTGGTTGAAGATCTCGACGCGAGCGCCGCGCGCGGGCGGGTTCAGGAGCGCCAGCTCGATGCAGCGCACTGAATCCTGGATGTGGATGAAGGCGCGGGTCTGGCCGCCGGTGCCGTGCACGGTGAGCGGATAGCCGATCGCGGCCTGGATCAGGAAGCGGTTGAGCACGGTGCCGTAGTCGCCGTCATAGTCGAAGCGGTTGACGAGCTGCGGGTGCATCCGCGTTTGCTGGGTGTGCGTGCCCCAGACGATGCCCTGGTGCAGGTCGGTGATCCTGAGGCCGTCGTTCTTGGCGTAGAACTGGAACAGGAGCTGATCCAGGCATTTAGTCATGTGGTAGATCGAGCCGGGATTGGACGGGTAGAGGATCTCCTGCGTGGCGGTGCCGCCTGCCATCGTCTCGATGCCGACCGGGAGGTAGCCTTCGGGGATCGCGGCCCCCACGGTCGAATAGCCGTAGACGCCCATGGTGCCGAGATGGACGAGGTGGGCGTCGATGCCGGTCTCCACCAGAGCGTTCAACAGATTGTGCGTGGCGTTGACGTTGTTGTTGACCGTGTAGTTCTTGTGCCGGTCGCTCTTCATCGAGTAGGGCGCGGCGCGCTGCTCGGCGAAGTGGATGATCGCGTCCGGCTGCTCCTCGCGCAGCCAGTTCTTCAGCAGCTCATAGTCGCGGGCGAGATCGATCAGGTGGAAGTGGATGCGGCGGCCGGTTTCGGCGTGCCAGACGCGCGTGCGCTCCTGGATCGAATCCATCGGGGTAAGCGACTGCACGCCGAGCTCGGTGTCGATCCAGCGGCGGGAAAGGTTGTCGAGGATGTGGATCTCGTGACCGGCGTTGGACAAGTGCAGCGAGGTGGGCCAGCCCACGAAACCGTCGCCGCCAAGTACCGCAATCTTCATCGCCGCCGCCATCGCAAATCTCCGCGCATTGAAAACTGTCCCGGTCATAGTGATCCAATATGACAGGAGTGCAATCCTTGCTTTTGCCCCGCCCTTCCTCCACAAGTCGGTGGAATTTTCCCGGATCGGACCTGAGAATGACCACTTTCGACCACGCCCTTTCGGGCGAACTGACGGCCGAGGGGCATCGGCTGAGCCAGCGCGTCTACTACGAGGACACCGACTTTTCCGGTGTCGTCTACCACGCGCGCTACCTGCACTTCATGGAACGCGGCCGCACCGACTACCTGCGCTGCCTCGGCGTCGAGCAGGGCGCGCTTTCGATCGAGGGCGACACGGAAGGCCTGATGTTCGTGGTCCATCGGATGGAGATCGATTTCAAGGCGCCGGCGCGGATGGACGACATCCTGACGATCGTGACGCGGACGGAGAAGGCCGGCGGCGCCAAGATGGTGCTGCAGCAGGAGGTCCGGCGCGGCGAGCAGGTCTTGATCGCGGCGAAAGTGGTGATCGCGGTGATCAACGCCCGAGGCCGGCCGCGGCGGCTGCCGGAGGGGTTGGCCGCGCAATTTCTTTCGGCCGCTGGCACTGCCGGGACCTGATCTCATCCGTCAATCATGGCGCCGACGATACGGTCGGTGAGCACCTGCCGCCACCCGCGGGTCTCCGCCCACGGATCCTGTTCCTCGAGTCGGAGCAGCACCACCGGAATGGAGAAGGCGTTGGCGGCCTCGAGCCTCGCCAGTTCGTGCCAGGTCACCGGGGTGGCAACCGGACCGCCCTTGCGCGCGCGTGCCGAGTAGGGGGCGACGGCCGTGGCGCCGCGCTCGTTGCGCAGCCAGTCGATGAAGATCCGGCCCTTGCGCTTGGCCTTCGACATGGTGGCGACATAGCGCTCGGGGCGGGCGCCGGCGAGCCGCAGCGCCAGCGCCTTTGCGAACGTCTTCACGCCGTCCCAGTCCGCCTTCGGCGCCAGCGGAACGATGACGTGCACGCCCTTGCCGCCGGTCGCCATCGGCACCGACTTCAGGCCAACGGCCTCAAGCACGTCGCGCAGTTCCAAGGCGGCCTCCTTGACGTCGTCGAAGGCGAGGTCCTCGTCCGGATCGAGGTCGAAGATCATCCGGTCGGGCTGCTCCAGCCTGTCGGCGGCCGCGCCCCAGATGTGGAACTCCATCGTTCCCATCTGCACGGCGGCGACGAGGCTGCGGTCGTCGGTGATCAGCATGTAGTTTTCGGTCCCGCCGGAACTTTCCTGGATCGGCACCTGGCCGATCTCCTTGGGGAAGCCGTCGCCGGCATGCTTCTGGAAGAAGCAGTGGGCGATGTCGCCGCTCGGACAGCGCAGCAGGGAGACGGGATGGTTGGCCGCGCTCTGCAGCATCCGCGGCGCGACGGCCGCATAGTAGCGGGCCAGGTCGAACTTGGTGACGCCGTCCTCTTGAAACAGCACGCGTTCGGGATGGCTGATGGTGATGCCGGCGACGACGTTGTCGTCCGCTGCCTTTGGCGAGGAGGCCCTGACCTTCGCCCGTGGTCTGCTCGCCGGTTGGGCAGGCGGCTCCTCATTGCCGGCCGGCGCGTTCTTCGTCGTCTCCAGAACCACGGTGCGGGCCTCCTTGTCGTTGCGCAGACCCTGGAACGAGCCGTGCCGGATGTTGCCGTCGTCGGTGAACTCGGCGAACTCGACCTCGGCGACGAGGTCGGGCTCGAGCCAGACGGCCCCACGGCTGTACTCGGCCGGGACCGCGGTGAAAGGCGAAACCTTGCGGATCCGCTTGGCGAACAACGCGCCGAGTTCGGCCAAGGTTTCATCGTTGAAGCCGGTGCCGACGCGGCCCTGATAGACGAGACGGTCATTCTCGAAGGTGCCAAGCAGGATCGAGGCGAAGGGCCGCGCGCGCTTGTCGGACGGGGCGTAGCCGCCGATCACGAATTCCTGCCTGCGGGTGCATTTGACCTTCAGCCAGTCGCCACCGCGGCCGGCGCGATAGGGCGCGCCGGCGCGCTTGGCGACGATGCCCTCCTGGCCGGCGCGACACATGCTGCGGTAGACCTCGCCGGCATGACCGCGGACGTGCTCGCTGAACTTGAGGATGCGACCGTCGGAGCCCGCCAGCAGCGCCTGCAACATCGCCTTGCGCCGGACGAGCGGCTTTCCGGCGATGTCCTCGCCGTTGAGATGGAGCAGGTCGAAGGCATAGAACACCGTTTGTCCGCCATGTTTCAGTGCCTTCTGCAGAGCGGAGAACTGCGATCCGTCGCTGTCGGCCGCTACCGCCTCGCCGTCAATCAGCGCGCTGTCGCAGGCGAGTTCGGACAGGGCCGCGGAGATGCCGGGAAACTTTCCGGTCCAGTCGAGGCCGTTGCGGGTGTAGCAGATCACGCGGCCACCGCCGATGGCCGCCATCAGCCGGTAGCCGTCGAACTTGACCTCGTTCAGCCAGTCATCGCCCTCAGGCGCGGCGGTCGCAAGGGTGGCAAGCTGGGGTGCTCGGAAGGCCGGCGGCGCTAGGCCCTTCGACCGCAGTTTTTTTTTACCCGATCGGGCAGCGGGGAGAGGGCCCCCTTGCGGACGTTTTCCGAAACCGGTTGGTTCGAGTTCCAGACGTGGCGCCGGTCCTCGCCCGCGCCGGCGGCGATCTCCGCCATCGTGCGCCCGGTGGCGACGCTGGTCTTGTTTGCCACAAGGACGCTGTCACCGTCATCGGAGGCGATTGCGTCGCGCTCCTTGATCAGCAGCCAGTTCTCGTGCTTCTCGCCCGGCCGCGGCTTCATCCTCACCAGGGTCCAGCTGCCGGTGAGGCGATGGCCATAGAGGCGGAATTTCAGCTTGCCCTCGTCGAAACCCGTGTCCGGGTTCTCCAGCGGCTCCCAGTGACCGACGTCCCAGAGCATCACCGTGCCGCCGCCATACTGGCCCTTCGGGATCGTACCCTCGAAGTCGCCATAGGCCATGGGGTGATCCTCGGTGCGCACTGCCAGCCGCTTGTCCTCGGGGTTGAGGCTCGGCCCGCGCGTCACCGCCCAGCTCTTCAGCACGCCGTCCCATTCGAGCCGGAAATCGTAGTGCTCGCGCGTCGCATCGTGCTTCTGCACCACGAAGCGGAAGCCGCTCTTCGAACGACGTCCGACCTCGCCCTTCGGTTCGTCAGTCCTGGCGAAGTCGCGCTTGCGATTGTATTCATCAAGTCCGGTTCGGGGCGCGGCCATGCCGGCCTCACGCCGACTTCGAACGGGCGCCGGATGCCTTGGACTTCTTCGCCGGGCCGCCGCTGCCCTCGAGGCTCTTCTTCAGCGCCGCCATCAGGTCGACGACATTGCCCTTGCCGCCCGGGCGGCGCTCGTCGCGTTCGTCCAGAGTGATCGCCTTGCCCTTCATCTTCTCGTTCACAAGGCTCTTCAGGGCGTCTTCGTAGTGGTCCTTGAAGAGCGTCGGGTCAAACGGAGCGGTCTTGCGCTCGATCAGCTGGGTGGCGACCTCCAGCAGCTCCTCGTCGGCCTTCTTCTTTGGAATGCCGGCGAAGATCGGGTCGGTCTTCTGCAGTTCGTTGGCATAGTGCAGCGTCTCCACGAGCATGCCGTCGCCACAGGGACGAACAGCGACGAGATATTCGCGCCCGCGCATGGTGAGCTGGCCAAGGCCGGTCTTGCCGGAGGCGCGCAGCGCATCGCGCACCACCTGGTAGGCGTCGTCGGCGAGATCGTCGGCCGGGACGAGATAGTAGGGCTTGTCGAAGTAGACCGGCGATATCTCGTCGGTGTCGACGAACTGGACCAGCTCCAGCGTCTTCTTGGTGTCGAGCTTGATCGCGTCGATCTCCTTCGGCTGCAGCAGGACGTACTTGCCATCGTCGAGCTCATAGCCCTTGACGATCTCGTCCTCCTTCACCGGGCCGACGCCGTCGACCACCTTCTCGTAGTGGATCGGCTTGCCGGTCGGCTCGTGGATCTGCCGGAAGGAGGTGCGCGCACCGGACTTGGTGGCCGTATAAAGCTCGACCGGGATCGAGACGAGCGACAGGCGAAGCTGTCCTTTCCACATTGCCCGTGACACCATGGTCATCGCTCCCTATGGGCGGCGGTTGTCGCGCGCTCGACGTCTGCCGTATTCGTAGCCAGGCACGAAGACACGAAGTATAGGACCATTGCGCGTTTCCTCAAACATCCGCCGCTTCATCCTTACGGAGGCGAGTCGACGCCCGCTGCGGTCGTCGACGCCTTGCACAATGCGCCAACCCGGCGGTCGGTTCCGGCGGACCGGGGCGCTGAAACGAATTGAGCGATCGGCGGTAATACTCTGTTAATCATAATGATGTCTTACTCATTGCACTGGATTTTGTGCGCCGCACGTCATCCTTTAACCAAAATTGACGGCAAGAAGGCGATTGAAAGCGTTGGATCGGCGTGGCGGTCGGGCAGCATCAACCGGACATTCTTGACGGACGCGGAATGGCTGTGAGCGGATGGTTCGCAGGTTTCCGAAGGTTTGTGAAAAGTCGGCCCCGACAACCCGATCTCCCATCGGGTCCGGTCCGGCGAAAAGGATGAAGACCCGGTTCGACGGCCACAGGTCCCGTGCCGGGTGTTTGGATTCGGGGACAGAAGTCTATGGAACAGGTAGGTTTGGCAGCAACCGCGGATGTGAGCCTCTGGTCGCTCTTCATGCAGGCCGGGCTCGTCGTAAAGCTGGTCATGCTCGGGCTGATCGCGGCATCGGTCTGGACCTGGGCGATCGTGGTCGACAAGACGCTGGCCTACGGCAAGGCTCGGCGCCAGCTCGACAATTTCGAGCAGGTGTTCTGGTCGGGCCAGTCGCTCGAGGAACTCTACCGCACCCTTTCCGACCGTCAGACCTCCGGGATGAGCGCGATGTTCGTGTCGGCGATGCGCGAGTGGAAGAAGAGCTTCGAGCGCGGCGCGCGCTCGCCGATCGGCCTGCAGATGCGCATCGACCGGGCGATGGATGTGACGCTCGCCCGCGAGTCCGAAACGCTGGAGGCACGGCTCGGCTCGCTCGCGACGATCGGCTCGGCTGCCCCCTTCATCGGCCTGTTCGGCACCGTCGTCGGCATCATGACGTCGTTCCAGGCGATCGCCGGTTCGAAGTCGACCAATCTCGCCGTCGTCGCGCCCGGTATCGCCGAGGCGCTTCTCGCCACCGCGATCGGTCTGCTGGCGGCCATTCCCGCCGTCATCGCCTACAACAAGTTTACCGCGGACGCCGGCAAGCTGACGGCACGCATGGAGGGCTTCGCCGACGAGTTCTCCGCCATTCTTTCGCGCCAGATCGACGAGAAGCTGCAGCCGCGCCAGGCGGCTGAGTGACCGGTCGAGCCTAGCAGGAGACGAAGCCATGGGCATGTCAGTCGGTGGGGGCAAGGGCGGCGGTGGCCGCCGCAGACGCGGCGGGCGCAGAAGCGCCATCAGCGAAATCAACGTCACGCCGTTCGTCGACGTGATGCTGGTGCTGCTGATCATCTTCATGGTCGCGGCGCCGATGATGACCGTCGGCGTGCCGCTCGACCTGCCGAAGACCTCGGCCAAGGCATTGAACGCCGAGACCCAGCCGATCACCGTCTCGGTGAAGGCGGACGGCGCGGTGTTCCTGCAGGAGACCGCCATTCCGGTCGACGAGATCGCCGCCAAGCTCGAAGCCGTCGCCACCACCGGCTACACCGAGCGCATCTTCGTGCGCGGTGACGGCGCGGCGCCCTATGGCGTGATCGCCGACGTGATGTCGCGGATCCAGTCCGCGGGCTTCACCAATATCGGTCTCGTGACCGAGCAGAAACCGGACAATTGACCTGACCGCGATGAAGGGCAGCCTCGCCACATCCGCCGCATTGCACATACTGGTGCTCACCTGGGCGCTGGTCTCGATCGGCAGTCCGGAGAGCTTCGACGTCGCCGACGTCGAGGCGATGCCGGTCGACATCGTGCCGATCGAGGAACTGACGCAAATCCAGCAGGGCGACAAGAAGGCGCCGAAGGCGGAGACGTCCGCGCCGGTGCCGACCAAGCGCCAGGATGTGGTCGAAAACGCCGAGAACGCCGGCGACAACGACATCGACCTTAAGACTCCGCCGACACCGCACGACAAGCCGCAGAACGTCGAGACGGCGGCGGCCCCGGCCAAGGCCGAAAAGCCGCGCCCGACGCCGGAGCCGGCCGACGAGCCGGTCGAGGAGGTGCAGAAGACCGAACCGGCGACAACGCCGGCGACGGAGGTGGCCAAGGAGGCCGAGCCGAAGCAGGACGTCAAGCCGGACGCCAAGCCGGAAGAAAAGCCGGCCGAGGAGACGCCGCCCGAGGCCGCCGAAGCCGAGGCGCTGCCAGAAAACGTGCCCCTTCCGCAGGTGAAGCCGAAGCCGGCCCAGGCGCAGACGGCCAAGACCGAGGAGCGCAAGAACGAAGAGAAGAAGCAGGAGCAGAAGAAGGCCGCCTCCGCCAAGGAGAGCGACTTCAACGCCGACGAGGTGGCCGCCTTGCTCAACAAGACCGAAAGCAAGGGCGGCGGCGCCAAGCGCTCGACCGAGACCGCCTCGCTCGGCGGCAAGAAGACGACCGGCGGTTCGAAGCTGTCGATGAGCGAGATGGACGCGCTGCGCGGCCTGATCCAGAACAACTGGTCGATCATCCCCGGCATGGCGGACGCGACCGAGGTCCGCATCAAGGTGACGATGCAACTCGATCCGGACGGCAACATCGTCGGCGAGCCAGAGGTCGTCGCCAGCGGCGGCTCGGAGGCGGCGCGCCGCGCACTGGCCGGCGGCGCTCGCCGTGCGATCCTGAAATCCGCGCCCTTCGACAAGCTGCCGAAAGAAAAATACGACGCCTGGAGCGAAGTCGTGGTGAACTTCGACCCGAGCGAAATGATGTGATGCCAGGTGGCATAAACTAGGAAGGCCTAGAACGCATGCTCAGACGCACTTTTCTCCATACCGCCGCCGGGCTGTCCGGCCTGGCCGCCACGGTGTCGCCGGCCTGGGCGCTCGTCGAGATCAACATCAACAAGGGCAATGTCGAGCCGCTGCCGATCGCGGTAACTGACTTCGTTTCCGGCGGCGACCTCGGAGCGAAGATCACCGACGTGATCGCCGCCGACCTGAAGCGGTCGGGGCTGTTCGCTCCGGTGAACAAGCAGGCCTTCATCGAGAAGATCTCCAACCCCGACCAGGCCCCGCGCTTCGAGGACTGGAAGGTCATCAACGCGCAGGCGCTCGTCACCGGCCGCGTCACGCAGGAGGGCGACGGCCGCCTGCGCGCCGAATTCCGCCTCTGGGATACCTTTGCCGGCCAGCAGATGACCGGTCAGCAGTTCTTCACCCAGCCGGAAAACTGGCGTCGTGTCGCGCACATCATCGCCGACGCCATCTACGAGCGCCTGACCGGCGAGAAGGGCTATTTCGACACCCGCGTCGTCTACGTCGCCGAAAGCGGCCCGAAGAATGCCCGGCGTCGCCAGCTCGCCATCATGGACCAGGACGGCGCCAATGCCCGCGCACTGACCGATGCCAACGACATCGTGCTGACGCCGCGGTTTTCGCCGAACCGCCAGGAAATCACCTACATGTCGTTCGAAGGGCAGCAGCCACGCGTCTACCTGCTGCAGCTCGAGACAGGGCAGCGCGAGGTGGTCGGCAACTTCCCCGGCATGACGTTCGCGCCGCGCTTCTCGCCGGATGGCCAGCGCGTCATCATGAGCCTGCAGCAGGAGGGCAACGCCAACATCTACACGATGGACCTGCGCTCGCGCACGACCACGCGCCTGACCTCGACCGCGGCGATCGACACGGGCCCGTCCTATTCGCCCGACGGCAGCCAGATCGTTTTCGAAAGCGACCGCGGCGGCCGCCAGCAGCTCTATGTCATGAGCGCCGACGGCTCCGGCCAGAACCGCATCTCCTTCGGCGACGGCTCCTATTCCACGCCGGTGTGGTCGCCGCGCGGCGACCTGATCGCCTTCACCAAGCAGTCCGGCGGCAAGTTCTCGATCGGCGTGATGAAGCCGGACGGCTCGGGCGAACGCATCCTGACGACCGGCTTCCACAACGAGGGCCCGACCTGGGCACCGAACGGTCGCGTGCTGATGTTCTTCCGCCAGAACGCCGGTGCCGGCGGTCCGCAGCTCTTTTCGATCGACCTGACCGGCTACAACGAGCAGCAGATCCCGACGAACGGCTTCGCCTCCGACCCGGCCTGGTCTCCGCTTCTGGAATAGTTGTCCCCCGGTTTGCGAACCGACCGCCGCTTTCTCGCCTCAAAGTGCTGCAAACCACGGCATGGCAGGGCTAGGGATTCGGCGACGGCCGTCGTTCCGCTGACGCCTCCAGCCTTTCCGGGGAGAAAACCGCAAGCGTTTGTTAACCATAATCGTTGAATGCGGATTAACCGCGCGCGGTTACAGTCTGGCAACCCTGATTGAACCCCAAGCGATATCGAACTGACTCAAGGAGACCGGCTGATGAGCCGCATTGAAACCCGGGCCGCTGGCCGCATGCAGAACCTCGCCCGCAACCCCGTCATGCTCGCTCTCTTCATGGGGTTGGCGCTGGCCGGTTGCGCCAACAAGAAGAACCTGCCCAACAGCGCCGGCGAACTCGGCCTGAGCAATGCCACCCCCGGCTCGACGCAGGACTTCACCGTCAACGTCGGTGACCGCATCTTCTTCGACACCGACTCGACCACGATCCGCGCCGACGCCGCCGCGACGCTCGACAAGCAGGCGCAGTGGCTGCAGAAGTACCCGAACTACGGGATCACCATCGAGGGCCATGCCGACGAACGCGGGACCCGCGAGTACAACCTGGCCCTGGGCGCGCGCCGCGCAACCGCGACCAAGCAGTATCTTGCCAGCCGCGGCGTACCGGCCGGCCGTATGAAGACGATCTCCTACGGCAAGGAGCGCCCGGTCGCCGTCTGCGACGACATTTCCTGCTGGTCGCAGAACCGTCGCGCCGTCACCGTCCTCGGCGGCGCCGGCATGTGATTGCATACCGGCAGCTCCGGTTGCCGGTGCTCGGGCCCGCCAGCGATGGCGGGCCTTTTTCATGTCCGGCCAAAACGGCCGTTGCTTCGCTGCGCGCGGTTTTTTATCACACTTTGGCCGAACTCCGTTGCTTTTTGGAAGCAATTGGAAAAACCTGCGGCAGCGCGAAATGCGCGGATTGGGACCAACGGGAAACGTCAAATGAAGAAAATCGTCGCGGCAAGCCTGATCGGCTTGGCAGCCTTTGCCGGGCCGGTGCACGCATTGCAGGCGTCGCCGCTGTCGGCGCTGGCGCAGCGCCTGATGCCGGGCGGCGGCAACGCCGACAAGGAGATCGTGCTTGCCCAAGCCAATGAGGCGACACGGCTCGGCCAACTCGAAGAGGAGATCCGGTCGCTCAACGGACGGATCGAAGAGATGAGCTTCCAGCTTCTGCAGATGCAGGAGCAGCTGCGCAAGACGCAGGAGGACAACGAGTACCGCTTCCAGGACCTGGAAAGCGGCAAGGGCTCGGGCCAGAGCGGCGCGCTGGAGCGCCCGTCCGGTCAGGGCGCCGAGAGCCAGACGGCAGCAACCGAGCCCCCGGCGGATCCGTCCGCCGCGGGCACCCAGGACACGGCGGCCGTCGGCCAGGCCGGGACGCAACCGCAGAGCCTCGGCACGATCCGCTTCGATGAGCAGGGCAACCCGATCGGCGCCGACATGAATGAAAGCGCCTCGATCGGCAGTGCGCCGCTGCCGGAGATCGAGCCCGGCGCGTCGGCGTCGGCCGGACCGGATTCCGCTTCGCTGGACCAGCCGGACGACATCTACAACGCCGCCTACGGCCACGTGCTGTCGGGCGACTACGCGCTCGCCGAGAAGGAGTTCCGCGACTATCTCGAGGTCTTCCCGGAAGGCGACAAGGCGGCCGATGCCAGCTTCTGGCTGGGCGAGGCGCAGTACTCGCAGGGCAATTTCAACGAGGCGGCGAAGACCTTCCTGAACGCGCACCAGACCTACGGCAAGTCCAAGAAGGCGCCGGAAATGCTGCTGAAGCTCGGCATGTCGCTGGCAGCGCTCGACAATCGCGAGACCGCCTGCGCCACGCTGCGCGAGGTGGGCAAGCGCTATCCCAACGCCTCCAAGGCCGTGAAGGCCAAGGTTACCAGCGAGCAAAGCCGGCTTTCCTGCTGAGCCCTGACGGAGCGATACCGTGACCAGCCCGCACCCCGAGGGCATCAGTGAGGCGGTCCTCCACTTTCTGAACCATTTCCCACAACCTGCCAGATTGCTTGTTGCCGTTTCCGGCGGCGGCGATTCTGTCGGCCTGCTCGTCGCCCTGGACGAGGCGCTGAAGACGGGGCGGTTTCCCGGTTTTTCCCTTTTTGCCTGCACCGTAGACCATGCGCTGCGCACCGGCTCGGCCGGGGAGGCGGACTTCGTTGCGCACCTTTGCGCGCGCCGCGGCATCCCGCATGCGACGCGCCGCTGGGAGGGGCCGAAGCCGGCAACCGGCATCCAGGCGGCCGCGCGACAGGCGCGCCATGCGCTGCTGGCGCAGGCCGCGCGCGAGGCGGGCGCCGACGCCATTCTGGTTGCGCACAACTTCAACGACCAGCGCGAGACGATCGCCATGCGCAGGGCGCGCCGCGATGGCGGCGCTGGCCTTGCCGGCATTGCGCCGGCTACCCTGCTTTTCGGCCAGGTCTGGGTGCTGCGTCCGCTGCTCGGCGTGTCCGGCGCCGTCATCCGGACCTATCTCCGCGACCGCGGTCAGGACTGGGTCGAGGACCCGAGCAACGCCAGCCGCCGGTTCGAGCGGGTCCAGGTCCGGCTCGCGGACGTGGCGACGAGCGGCGCGCGCGCGGACGAGGCGACCGGGCAAGGGGTCGCGATGGAACGCTGCCTGTCGTCGCGGCTGGCAGGAGCGTTTCTCACCCGCGAAGCCATGGTCTTCGATGCCTCTCTTGCCAGGCTGCCGCATGCGGCGATCGTGTCCGCGCTGGGCGATGCCGCCGCGTGGTCGGGGCTGCTGGCGCTGGTTGCGGCGCTGGGAGGCAGGGAGCATCGGCTGGAGGCTGCCTCCGCGGAGCGCGTGCGGGCCTTTCTCCGGGCGAAGACCCTGTCGCGGATGACCGCGGGGCGGGTGGTATTCGACCAGCGCCGCGAAGGGCTCTTTCTCTACCGCGAGTGCCGGGGCATCGATGCGGTCGGGGTGGCGCCATTCGAGGAGGCGGTCTGGGACCGCCGGTGGCGGATCATCAACAGCAGCGACCGACCGCTGACGATCCTGGCGGCGGACAATGCGCATGCGCCCGACCGGGACCGCGTTCCGCTGGGCGTCGCCGCCCGGGCCGCCCGCAGCCGTCCGGTCGTGATGGCCGCAGGCGCGCCGGCGGACCCTGCGGAATTCGCGCTCGTGCCGGTGCTGTCGCCGTATGATCGCTACCTGCCGGTGTTCGACCTGCCGCTCGCCGACGCGCTGGCGCAGCTTTTCGGCCGGCAACGCTATCCTGCGCCGCCGAACGGCCCCGGGTGCGACGTTCGGCTCCGTGGCGAAAGCCTGTAAAATAGGCAAAAATGGCGGTTGCCGCTGTCGTCGTATCCTGCGGCAACCGCAAATCCGCCATGGGCGTCAATGATAATGTCAGAAATGGCCCTGGCGGCTTCGGACTGCCTTGGCAAGGTGGTGGTGCGACCCTATGTTAGGTGCAAATGAAGCGGCGCAAACCTGCAGCCGAGAAAGTGCCCGGAAAGCCCGATGAATCCAAACTTTCGCAATGTCGCCCTGTGGGCCATCATAGCGCTTCTGCTGATCGCTCTCTTCAGCATGTTCCAGACGAGCCCGGCCCAGACCGGCTCGCGCGACATTCCCTACTCGCAGTTCCTCAAGGAAGTGGACGGCAATCGGGTGAAGGAGGTCGTGGTTACCGGCAACAAGATCGTCGGCAGCTATGCGGAAACGGGAGCGACGTTCCAGACCTACGCGCCGAGCGTCGATGACGCGCTGATGGAGCGGCTGGAGACGAAGAACGTCGTGATCAACGCCCGTCCCGAGACGGACGGATCGAACAGTTTCCTGAGCTATATCGGCACGCTGCTGCCGATGCTGCTGATCCTTGGCGTCTGGCTGTTCTTCATGCGGCAGATGCAGGGTGGCTCGCGCGGCGCGATGGGCTTTGGCAAGTCCAAGGCCAAGCTTCTGACCGAGGCGCACGGGCGCGTGACCTTCGCCGACGTCGCCGGCGTCGACGAGGCCAAGCAGGACCTGGAGGAGATCGTCGAGTTCCTGCGCGACCCGCAGAAGTTCCAGCGGCTCGGCGGCCGAATTCCGCGCGGCGTGTTGCTGGTCGGACCTCCGGGCACCGGCAAGACGCTGCTGGCCCGCTCCGTCGCCGGCGAGGCGAACGTGCCGTTCTTCACCATTTCCGGTTCCGACTTCGTCGAGATGTTCGTCGGCGTCGGCGCATCGCGTGTCCGCGACATGTTCGAGCAGGCGAAGAAGAATGCGCCCTGCATTATCTTCATCGATGAGATCGACGCTGTCGGCCGTCACCGCGGCGCCGGCCTCGGCGGCGGCAACGACGAGCGCGAACAGACGCTCAACCAGTTGCTGGTCGAGATGGACGGCTTCGAGGCGAACGAGGGCATCATCCTGATCGCCGCGACCAACCGGCCGGACGTACTCGACCCGGCGCTGCTGCGCCCGGGCCGCTTCGACCGCCAGGTGGTCGTGCCGAACCCGGATATCGTCGGGCGCGAGCGCATCCTCAAGGTGCATGTCCGCAACGTGCCGCTGGCGCCGAACGTCGACCTCAAGGTGCTGGCCCGCGGCACGCCGGGCTTCTCCGGCGCCGATCTGATGAACCTCGTCAACGAGGCGGCGCTGATGGCGGCGCGGCGCAACAAGCGCCTCGTCACCATGCAGGAATTCGAGGACGCCAAGGACAAGATCATGATGGGCGCGGAACGTCGCTCGTCCGCCATGACCGAGGCCGAGAAGAAGCTGACCGCCTATCACGAGGCCGGTCACGCCATCGTCGCGCTGAACGTGCCGTCCGCCGATCCGCTGCACAAGGCGACGATCATCCCCCGCGGCCGCGCGCTCGGCATGGTCATGCAGCTGCCGGAGGGCGACCGCTATTCGATGAGCTACAAGTGGATGGTGTCGCGTCTCGCCATCATGATGGGCGGCCGCGTCGCCGAGGAGATCACCTTCGGCAAGGAGAACATCACCTCCGGCGCCTCCTCCGATATCGAGCAGGCAACCAAGCTCGCCCGGGCGATGGTGACGCAATGGGGCTTTTCCGACCAGCTCGGCCAGGTGGCCTATGGTGAGAACCAGCAGGAGGTCTTCCTCGGCCACTCCGTGGCCCAGTCGAAGAACGTCTCCGAATCGACGGCGCAGAAGATCGACAACGAGATCCGCCGCCTGATCGACGAGGCCTATGCCGAGGCGAAGCGCATCCTGACCGAGAAGCACCACGAGTTCGTGGCGCTGGCCGAAGGCCTGCTCGAGTACGAGACGCTCACCGGCGATGAGATCAAGGCGCTGATCCGTGGCGAGAAGCCCGCCCGCGACCTCGGCGACGACACACCCCCGAGCCGCGGCTCCGCCGTGCCCAAGGCCGGGCAGAAGAAGGGCGGCGAGGCGGAAGGTGGCCTCGAGCCGCAGCCGCAATAGCCTGTCGACACCTGGCAATCCAACCGACCGGCCGCATCATGCGGCCGGTTCTTTTTTGGACACGGGCCGGTAACGGCCTGTAACGCGGCCGGGTTGAATTTCAGGTGCTTGGCCCTCCTTTCTGTGGCAAGAAGGCGCATCGACGGAAATGAGTTGGAATGAGGCGGATCCCATGGCGCTGGCGAAAGCGACATCCGCGACCACGACAGCAGGAGAAGAAATGAAACGTCGCTATTTTGGCACGGACGGCATCAGGGGCCAGTCCAATACCTTCCCCATGACGCCGGATCTTGCGATGCGCGTAGGCATTGCCGTGGGTACGATCTTCCGCCGCGGAACCCACCGCAACCGCGTCGTCATCGGCAAGGACACGCGCCTTTCCGGCTACATGCTCGAGAACGCGATGGTGGCAGGTTTCACCGCCGCCGGCGTCGATGCCTTCGTGCTCGGGCCGATCCCGACACCCGCCGTGGCGATGCTGACGCGCTCGCTGCGCGCCGATATCGGGGTGATGATCTCCGCTTCGCACAACCCGTTCCAGGACAACGGCATCAAGCTGTTTGGACCCGATGGCTACAAGCTTTCGGACGACCTGGAAGCGCAGATCGAGGCGATGCTGGAAAGCGACGCGGTGCAGTATCTGGCGAAGGCCCGGGACATCGGCCGGGCCAAGCGCGTCGACGGTGTGCATGACCGCTACATCGAACATGCCAAGCGCACGCTGCCGCGCGACGTCACCCTGCACGGTCTGCGCGTGGTGGTCGATTGCGCCAATGGCGCGGCCTATCGCGTGGCGCCGGCCGTGCTTTGGGAGCTCGGGGCGGACGTCGTGACGATCGGCGCCGAGCCGAACGGTACCAACATCAATCTCGATTGCGGCTCGACCCATCCCGAGGCGCTGCGGCGCAAGGTGCACGAGGTTCGTGCCGACATCGGCATCGCGCTCGACGGCGACGCCGACCGCGTGCAGATCGTCGATGAGCAGGGCAAGCTGGTCGACGGCGACCAGTTGATGGCGCTGATCGCCGAGAGCTGGGCCGCCGACGGCATGCTGAAGGGCGCGGGCATCGTCGCGACCGTCATGTCGAACCTCGGGCTCGAGCGCTTCCTGAAGGGCAAGCGCCTCGGCCTCAGCCGGACGCAGGTGGGCGACCGCTACGTGGTCGAGCACATGCGCCAGCACGACCTCAACGTCGGCGGCGAGCAGTCCGGCCACATCGTTCTGTCCGATTTCGGCACGACCGGAGACGGGCTGGTCGCGGCGCTGCAGGTGCTGGCCTGCGTCAAGCGCAGCGGCAAGCCGGTCAGCGAGATCTGCCACCGCTTCGAGCCGGTGCCGCAGGTGCTGAAGAACGTGCGCTATTCCGGCGGCAAGCCGCTGGAGGACGCCACGGTCCAGGCGGCAATCGCGGAGGCGGAGAACGCACTCGCCAAGAACGGCCGCCTGCTGATCCGTCCGTCCGGAACCGAGCCGCTGATCCGCGTGATGGCGGAAGGCGACGACCGCGAGAAGGTCGAGCGGATCGTGGACGAGCTGGTCTCGGTGATCGGCTCGGTACGCAGCGCCGCCTGAAGGATTGACTGCCGGGTGGATCCCGGTGCCAGGAAACCTGCAGACAGGGCCGAGGTTCATGCCTCGGCCCTTTTGTTTGGCTGCGGCAACGGTCGCGTAAGCGAGGTCGACCGGCCGGCGCTGGCGGTATTTATTACCCGTGTGTTAACACCTAAGGTAAAGCGCCGTAGTTAATTGCAACTTAACCTTTCGCACTCATTATCCATGCCGATCAATGCGACTTGGTGCTGTGACGGTCCGCAGCGCCGAAACACTGTCTATGGAGTTGGGGCATGAAAAAGTTCTTGAGTGCCGCCCTAGCAGCTCTGATCGCGAGCTCTTCGGCGTATGCGGCTGATATTCAGCCAGAGCCGGTCGTGCCGGCGCCCGTTCCGGTCGCGGTGTCGTCCAGCGGCTGGTACCTGCGCGGTGACGTCGGCTATGCCTGGACCCACATGCGCGGCGCCAGCTACTATCAGGGCGGGCCGGGTGGTTTCGAAGCGGACTTCGACGATACCGATGTCGACAACAGCTGGGTGCTCGGCGGCGGCATCGGCTACCAGTGGAATGACTGGTTCCGCACCGACGTGACGCTCGACTATCTGTTCGACAGCGATTTTGCGGGGGCGACCAGCGGCTCCTGCGGCGTGGCGGTGGCTTGCGTGTCCTCCGACCGGGCCTCGTTCTCGGCCTGGAGCCTGCTTGCCAACGCCTATGTCGATCTCGGCACCTATGCCGGCATTACCCCATATGTGGGCGCCGGCATCGGCGCGACCCGGGTCAACTGGGACAACATGCGCAACACCTCGTGCGACGTTACCGATCCGGGCAATTGCGATCCCACGGTCACCCACAGCGGCGAGGACGACTGGCGTTTCACCTATGCGCTGATGGCCGGCGCCTCGGTCGACCTGACCTGCAACTGGGCCGCGGACGCCGGCTACCGGTTCCGACAGATCGATGGTGGCGACATGTTCGGCTTTGCCTCGAACGGCGGCCCGGGCGAAGACGACGGCTTCTACGTGCACGAGGCCCGCGTCGGCCTGCGCTACACCTTCAACAGCTGCGAGGCGCCGCTGCCGCCGCCCGCACCGATCGTCTACAAGTAAGCCATCCAGGCTTTCCCGTTCGAAGCCGTCCGGCCCTGCCGGGCGGCTTTTCGCATGCGCGGGTGGCTGGGGACTTCTAGCCGGTGGTGGTTAACAAACATGCTTAACCAGCCCTTAACTTCTCGCTGGAATACTCGACACCAGTCAAACCGGCCGCAGCGTCGGCCGCCACAATTTTGGGGGCGAGTCATGATCGTGCGAAGGACAATTCTCGGCGCCGCCCTGGTCGCCGGACTCTCGGCCAGCAGCGCGCTTGCCGGCGGTGAAGTCTATCCGGTGGTCGAGGCCCCCGAAGTCGCCATCGCCGCCGCGCGAGGCTGGTACATCCGCGGTGACCTCGGCTATTCCGGCTGGATCGACGGGGGTGATCCGAGTTACCGCTATATCGATTTCAATGGGCTGGATCAGAGCACGAGTGTCGATGATATCAGCTTCTCCGAGCCGTTCTCCTACGGCGTCGGCATGGGTTACCAGTTCAACGACTTCCTGCGCACCGACCTGACGGTGGACTTCTTCAACTCCAGCGTCGACGGCGAATCGCAGATCGGCAGCAACTGCCCGTTCGGTGGCGGCAGCTGCGATCTCACCTCCGATACCGGGTTCGACGCGATCAGCGTGCTGGTCAACGGCTATGTCGATCTCGGCACCTATGCCGGGCTCACGCCCTATGTCGGCGCCGGCGTCGGCGCCACAAACATCCAGTGGGACGACGCGACGACACGCGCGACCTGCGGTGGCGTTCCCTGCGGCACGGAGACCAGTCCGGGCGAGGAGAGCTGGCGCTTCACCTATGCGCTGATGGCAGGTGCCTCCTACGACCTGACCAACCGGATCAAGCTCGATGTCGGCTATCGCTACTCGGACGTCGATGGTGGTGAAATGCTTGGCTACAGCGACGCAGAAAAAGCGCTCGGCGCTTCCGGCACGAAAGCCCGCGACGATGGCTTCCAGCGGCACGAGATCCGTGCCGGTGTCCGCTTGAACACCTGGTAGATCCTCCTGCCGTGATGAACGGAACGGCGCGGGCCCCGACCCGCGCCTTCCTTTTTGTTTCCGGGCCGGACATGGCGTGGCCGGTCCCGCCGTTCTGGCTGCGGCGAAAATACGTCGCCGCGCGACATAGCGGCTTGACTCCGGATTGTCCGTCCCATATCAGCAGCGGCGGGACACCCTTCCCCAACGAAGGGCTTTCTATCTGGAAGGATAGCCATCATGACGAAGACCGTCACCCCGCCGGACGTGCGTCCGAGCAATACCCATTTTTCTTCTGGCCCCTGCTCGAAGCGCCCGAACTGGTCGCTCGAAGCCCTTTCCGGTGCCGCGCTCGGACGCTCGCACCGCGCCAGGGTCGGCAAGGCAAAGCTGAAGCTGGCGATCGACCTCACCCGCGAAATCCTTGAAGTGCCGGCCGACTACCGCATCGGCATCGTCCCGGCGTCCGATACCGGCGCTGTCGAGATGGCGCTGTGGTCGTTGCTCGGCCAACGCGGCGTCGACATGGTCGCCTGGGAGAGCTTCGGCGCGGGCTGGGTGTCCGACGTCGTCAAGGAACTGAAGCTTGCCGACGTGCGTAAGCTCACCGCCGACTACGGCCTGCTCCCGGATCTGTCCGCGATCGATTTCGACCGCGACGTGGTCTTCACCTGGAACGGCACCACCTCGGGCGTGCGGGTTGCAAACGCCGACTTCATTCCGGCCGACCGGAAGGGGTTGACGATCTGCGATGCCACCTCGGCCGCCTTCGCGCAGAACCTTGATTTCGCAAAGCTCGACGTCACCACCTTCTCCTGGCAGAAGGTGCTGGGCGGTGAGGGCGCGCACGGCGTCATCATCCTCAGCCCGCGGGCTGTCGAGCGGCTGGAAAGCTATGCGCCGGCCTGGCCGCTGCCGAAGATCTTCCGCATGACCAAGGGCGGCAAGCTGATCGAGGGTATCTTCTCTGGCGAGACGATCAACACGCCGTCCATGCTCTGCGTCGAGGACTATATCGACGCGCTCACCTGGGCCAAGCAGATCGGCGGCTTGAAGGCGCTGCGGGCGCGGGCCGACGCCAATGCCGAAGCGCTGTTCGACTTCGTCGCCAAGAATGACTGGATCGAGAACCTCGCCAGGGACCCGGCCACCCGCTCCAACACCTCGGTGTGCCTGACGATCGCAGACAAGGACGTGCTGGCGCTCGACGCCGAGGCGCAGGCTGCCTTCGCCAAGGGCATCGTTTCCCTGCTGGAAAAGGAAGGGGTCGCCTTCGATATCGGCGCCTATCGCGACGCGCCGTCCGGCCTTCGCATCTGGGCCGGCGCGACGATCGACACCGCCGACATCCGGGCCTTGCTGCCCTGGCTGACCTGGGCCTACCAGACCCAGAAGGATTCGCTTTCCAAGGCTGCGGCCTGACATCGCGACCGGCTCCGCCTTGCGGGCGGAGCCCCTGAACTCCCTTTCAATGACCGAATGAAGGAGGCCTTCATGGCACCTCGCGTACTCGTATCCGACGAACTGTCGGAAACCGCCGTCCAGATCTTTCGCGACCGCGGCGTCGACGTCGATTTCCAGCCGCAGATCGGCAAGGACAAGGAGAAGCTTGCCGAGATCATCGGCAACTATGACGGCCTTGCGATCCGCTCGGCGACCAAGGCGACGGAGAAGCTGATCGCGGCGGCGACCAACCTCAAGGTCATCGGCCGCGCCGGCATCGGCGTCGACAATGTCGACATCCCGGCTGCCTCGCGCCGCGGCATCATCGTCATGAACACACCGTTCGGCAACTCGATCACCACCGCCGAGCACGCGATCGCGCTGATGTTCGCGGTCGCGCGCCAGCTCCCCGCCGCAGACAGCTCCACCCAGGCCGGCAAGTGGGAGAAGTCGAAGTTCATGGGTGTCGAGATCACCGGCAAGACGCTGGGCGTCGTCGGCGCCGGCAACATCGGCGGGATCGTCTGCAAGAAGGCGATCGGCCTTGGCATGCACGTCCTTGCCTATGACCCGTTCCTGTCGAAGGAGCGCGCCGAGGAGATGGGCGTGACCAAGGTCGAACTCGACGAGCTGTTCGCACGCGCGGACTTCATCACCCTGCACGTGCCGCTCACCGACAAGACGCGCAACATCATCGACGCCGAAGCGATCGCCAAGATGAAGGACGGCGTCCGCATCATCAACTGCGCCCGCGGCGGCCTCGTCGCCGAAGCGGCGCTGGCCGAGGGGCTCAAGTCCGGCAAGGTCGCCGGTGCCGGCTTCGACGTGTTCGAGGTCGAACCCGCCACCGACAGCCCGCTGTTCGGCCTGCCGAACGTGGTCTGCACGCCGCATCTCGGTGCCTCCACGACGGAAGCCCAGGAGAACGTCGCGCTGCAGATCGCCGAGCAGATGTCGGACTATCTCGTCAAGGGTGCGGTCTCGAACGCCATCAACATGCCCTCGATCACGGCCGAGGAGGCGCCGATCCTGAAGCCCTTCATCCGACTCGCCGACGTGCTCGGCGCCTTCGTCGGGCAAGCCACGGAGAGCGCGATCAAGGAGATCGAGATCCTCTATGACGGCGCAACGGCGGGGATGAACACCAAGGCGCTGACGAGCGCCGTGCTGGCCGGCCTGATCCGGCCGCAGGTGGCCGACGTCAACATGGTCTCGGCGCCGATCATGGTGAAGGAGAAGGGCATCATCCTGTCCGAGGTCAAGCGCGACAAGTCGGGCGTGTTCGACGGCTACATCAAGCTGACGGTCACCACCGCCAACCAGACCCGTTCGGTTGCGGGCACCGTGTTCTCCGACGGCAAGCCGCGGTTCATCCAGATCAAGGGCATCAACCTCGACGCCGACGTCGGCAACCACATGGTCTACATCACCAACACCGACGTGCCGGGCATGATCGGCTTCATCGGCACGACCTTCGGCGACGCCAAGGTCAATATCGCCAACTTCCAGCTCGGCCGCGAAAAGGAAGGCGGCGACGCGATCGCGCTGCTCTATGTCGACGGAGCCGTGTCCGAGGCCGTGCTCGAAAAGTTGCGTGCCCATCCGGCGATCCGCCAGGCCAAGCCGCTGGTGTTCAACGTCGACTGACAGGCTTCCCGGCAGAACGACATGAAAGGCCCGCCCGGTGTCCCGGGCGGGCCTTTGCGCTGTTGTGTGCCAGAGGACTTTCGCGTCGAAAGCGAGTAGACTGCGGCCCGGCCGATGAAGCCGCCAAACAGCAATGTCGGTCCGAGGGGGCGGCACAAATCCTGTGGAGGCGATGATGGCAGGTTCGTTGTTGCAGAACCGGGCGGGCAAGGCCGTGCCCGGCGAGGCGATCGAGGCATTCTCCGCGCAGATCGGCGGTGAGTTGATACAGCCGGGCGATGCCAGCTACGAGGAGGCCAGGCACATCTGGAATGCCCTGATCGACAAGCGGCCCGGCGCGATCCTGCGGTGCAGCGGCACTGCGGACGTCGCCGCCGCCGTCAACTTCGCGCGCGACCACGATATTCTCGTGGCAGTGCGGGGCGGGGGGCATAATGTCGGCGGGCGCGCGATCTGCGACGACGGACTGACGATCGACCTGTCGCGCATGCGTGGCGTCTATGTCGATCCTGCCAGCAAAACCGTCCGGGTCCAGGGCGGTGCAACACTCGCGGATGTCGATCGCGAGACGCATGTGCACGGCCTCGCCGTTCCCTTCGGGGTGGTTTCCAAAACCGGCGTCGCTGGTCTGACGCTCGGGGGCGGCGTCGGTTGGCTGGTGCGCAAACATGGCCCGACCTGCGACAACGTGCTGTCGATGGAGGTCGTCACGGCAGACGGCGCGGTTCGGACCGTCAGCGCCAAGGAGAATGCCGAGCTGTTCTGGGCCATCCGGGGCGGCGGCGGAAACTTCGGCATCGTCACCTCGTTCCTCTTCCAGGCCCACCCGGTTTCGACCGTTCTCGGCGGGCTGATCGTCTATCCGCGCGCCGCCGGCGGCGATGTCCTGCGCGGGTACCGCGACTTCATGGAATCGGCGCCGGAGGACCTGACCGTCTATGCCGGGTTCATCTGCACGCCGGACGGGACGCCGGCGACGGCGATCGTCCTTTGCTGGAGCGGGGAAGACCTCAAGGCGGGCGAGGCGGCGATCGCGCCGTTGAAAAGGCTCGGCGAACCACTGATGGACGCGGTCGGGCCGCTTCCCTTTCCTGCCATGCAGTCGATTCTCGACGGTGCATTCCCGGCCGGAACGCGGAACTACTGGAAGTCGACCTTCGTCGACGGGCTTTCGGATGACGTCCTCGACACGCTGGTCCAACAGGCCAAGGGGATGACCTCGCCGATGTCGGGACTGATCGTCGAGTTCTACGGAGGCGCGGGTGGACGCAAGCCGGTGGACGAGAATGCTTTTGCGCAGCGCCAGTCGGCCTATCTGATCGGCATCATGCCGCAGTGGATCGATCCGGCCGAGGACGAGGCGCACATCCGCTGGGCGAGAGGCGTCTTTGCCGCCCTGCAGCCGCACGCGACGGGCGGCTACCTCTTGAATTATCTTTCCGAGGGCGAACAGGATGCGGTGCGGGCCGCGTTCGGCGCGAACTATGCGCGCCTGGCCGAGCTGAAGCGCAAATACGATCCGGCGAACTTCTTCAGCCTGAACCAGAACATCCAGCCCGCGGCCTAGGCAGCCGGCCCGGTTGCCGTAATGGCTCCTTTAGGCGACGCGACCGCGGTCCGCTACCGCGAAGCGTCCACCGGGTGGGTGAGTTCGGCGACCCTGTGCGCATGGGCCACCGCCGCCAGGCCGCCCGTGGTCTTGGTAAAGAGGTCGCGCGTCTCCTCGTCGTCGCTGACGGGGGTCAGGGCCAGGTCGGTATAGGTCCGCGAACCGCGCCGTGCCGAGACGAGAATGGCGCGGCCCGCCAGGCCAAGGATGACCCCAGCGATCCGGAACTGCTTGACGGCGGTCTCGGCGACGAAGGCCGGCCAAAAGGCGAGCGCACGGGGTCTTGGCAGGCCGGGCCGGCGTTCGGACGGGTGCTTCAGCCGGACCAGGCCGCTCTGCAGCGGGTGCACCTTTTCGAGTGCGACGGTGGTGCTGAAGGTGACGAGCATCTTGACAAGGCTGGCGACCGGCACGCCGGTCGCTTTCGCACGGCGGATAAGGGTCGTCATGTGCCGAGGCGTATAATAGAGTCGCCACGCCTCTTGATAGATCGCCTCCCATTCGCGCTTCGTCATCTGCGGATGTGCGGTGCAGACGTGCTCGACGTCATAGACGTTCAGATCCGGTTCCATCGGCACGTTGGTGCGCCAGAGGGTCTGGTGGTCCTCGGAACCCGGCAGCGGCGTGAGGCAGAAGAACTCGACGATGTCGAGCGGTAGCTCGCGCTGGATGATGGCGATGTCGCGCCGGATCGAATCCGGCGTGTCGGACGGAAAGCCGAGGATATAGCCCGCGAGCGTCAGGATGCCCTCGCTCTTCCACGCCAACAGCATCCGGCGGTATTCGGTGATCTTGTTCTGCCCTTTCCTGGCCGCGGCGAGGTTGTCGGGGTTGATGTTCTCGAGGCCGATGAAGACGCGTGTAACTCCCGCCCGCCTGGCCTTTTCGATGAAGCGCGGGATGCGGTGGCAGAGCGTATCGACCTGGATCATCAGGCCGAGCGGGATGCCCTCGACCTCGCGCATATGGATGAGCCGATCGAGGATCGCCTCCCAGTCGCGGTTGCGGGCGAAATTGTCGTCGGTAATGAAGAACTTGTGAATGCCCTGCTGCCAGTTGCGGCGCACAAGCGTCTCGACGTCGTCGGGCGAGCGGTAGCGCGACTTCCGGCCCTGGACGTTGATGATCGTGCAGAATGAGCACTGGTACGGGCAACCGCGGCCGGCGTCGAAGCTGGAACTCAATCCCAGCGTTCGTTTGACGTTCGTCCGGGGCAGGAAGGGGATCGGCGTGCCGGCCATGCCCGGCAGGTCACGCATGTAGTCATAGACGGGCTGGAGGGTTCCGGCTGCGGCATCCCGCAGCAACGCCTCAAGGCGTCCCTCCGCTTCGCCTGCATAAATGGTGACCCCGAGGTCGCGGCAGGCATTCAGATCGACCGCCTCGCCGTCGAGCATTGAGAGGCACCCGGAGACATGAAAGCCACCGATCGCGACGGCTATGCCTGCGGCGCGCAGGGGCCGGGCGATGTCGAGGGCGCGCGGATACTGGTTCGACTGTACCCCGACCAGCGCGACCAGACCGAAGTTGCCGTGGTCAGCGAAGCGGGAAACCAGGCGCCCGAAGTCGACGCGCGTGTTGGTCTCGTCGATCGCTTCGACATCCATCCCGGTGTCGGGGCCCAGGATCCGTCGCTCGGCGCAGTCGACCGCGATCCCGTACAGGGCTGCTAGCGAGTTCGATGGAATCATCGCCCGCCACCAGCGGATGACGTAGCCATCGTCGTCGTAGTGGGACGGCTTGATGAGGACGAGCTGGAACCGGTGGAGCGGCGGCGATGAAACTTCCCTCACTTCACGCCTCCGCTTGTTGCGATGAACGCTCGCAGACGATCATCCGTTCGCCGATTATACACGGAGGCGGCCACAACCGAAATCGCAGCGGGCTGCGATTTGCGGCGGTCCGGCGCGGAGGCCGGTGTCGGTGTTGAGGTGAGGGCGGCCGCCGGCCCCGATCAGACGGGGTCGGCGCCAGCGGCCTGGAGGGCGGCGCGGGCGACCTCGAAATCCTGGTCGCCGGTGCCGGACCCGACGCCGATCGCGCCTGCGAGCTTGCCGCCGAAGCGGATCGGCAGGCCGCCGGGCAGGTGGGTGACGCCGCCCTGCGAGGCGATGCCCGCCGCGACGCCGAACTCGACCGGCATGGCGCCGGTCGGGCCGTTGACCGAAGCGGCGGTGCGCGCCTTCGCCCGCGCGGTGTGCATGCTGAGATACTTGGCCCCGTCCATGCGGATGCTGGCGATGGTCTCGCCACTGGCATCGACGAGGAAGATGCATTGCGGCACGCCGATGCGCTCGGCGTGGCCGACAGCGGCCGCCAGCATCTCCATGGCGCCCTTGTGGCTGAGGCAGATCGTTTCCCGATAGTTCGTCATGGGGTTCTCCTGTTGGTGGCGCCAGTCTAGCCTGCCCCGGGCGGATCGGGCACGTCGCGCCACGGGAAATCAGTTTCGCCGTCAGGGAACAAGTCGCCTGCCGCCTCTGGTCACTTTGGCCGGCCCCATTCGGCAATGGCGATGCCACCGAGCACGAGTGACAGCGCCGCGAGATGGAACAGGTGCAGCGACTCGCCGATGATCAGGACGGACAGGAGCGTGCCGAAGATCGGGATGGCGTTGATGAACAGGCCGGCGCGGTTGGGCCCGATCATCTCGACGCCCCGCACCCACAGCACCTGTGACATCAGCGAGGGGAAGATCGCCGCATAGACGACGATGGCCCAGCCGGTGGCGTCGGGCACGATCACCGCACCCGACCCGGCCTCCCACCACAACAACGGCAGCGAACTGAGGAGGGCGCCGAAGGCGGGGGCGGCGATAAAGCTCTGCCAGTGCATCACCGGTTTCCACCGCAGGGACACGGTGTAGGCCGCATAGACGATGCAGGCGAACAGCATCAGCATATCGCCGAAGTTGAGCTGAAGTTCCATCAGCGAGGTGAGGTCGCCGTGCGCGGCCGTCACCAGCACGCCCACGAGCGTCACCGAGAAGCCGACGATCTGGGCAGGCGAGGCCGGGATCCGGAAGAGTGCGAAGTTGAGGACGAAGATCAGCATGGGGATGCCCGCCTGCTCGATCACGGCGTTGATGGCGCTGGTATGGTTCAGTGCCGAGTAGAGCAGCGCGTTGAACAGGGTAAAGCCAACCGCGCCATAGAGGAAAAGCTGTAGCCAGTGCGCCCTGATCTTCGCCCAGTCGCGCCTGATCTGCGGGGTCATGAACCCAAGAATGACGCAAAGGGCGACTAACCAGCGCAGTGTCGTCAGCATCAGCGGGCTGATATGGCCGACGGCGAGCTTGCCGGCGACCGAGTTGCCGCCCCAGAACAGGGCGGTGACGCACAGATAGAAATAGGCTTTGCTGTTCAAGACAATATTCCAATGGGCATGTTGCGGTCCGCGCGAAAGTGGCGGGCGCAGAAATAGGGCCTAATTGGCGGTGGCGCCACGCAAAAAGCGGGCCGTACCCGCACAACAGGGTCGCTTTCGCCAAAACTACACAGTATAGATGCGCGGGTTTGTAAAGTGCGCGCGCGTGTGCGTAGGAAGCAGGAAAAACGAAATGACCAATGTCGTGGTGATCGGGTCCCAATGGGGCGATGAAGGCAAGGGCAAGATTGTCGATTGGCTCTCGGAGCGCGCCGACATTGTCGTGCGGTTCCAGGGCGGTCACAATGCCGGCCACACGTTGGTCATCGACGGTACCAGCTACAAGCTTTCGCTGCTGCCCTCGGGCGTCGTGCGCCCGGGCAAGATGGCCGTGATCGGCAACGGCGTCGTGATCGACCCGCATGCATTGTGCGCCGAGATCGACAAGTTGGCGGCCCAGGGGGTCCAGATCACGCCCGACAATCTGCGCATCGCCGACAACGCCACGCTGATCCTGTCGCTGCACCGCGAGCTCGACGGCATCCGCGAGGACGCCGCCGCCAAGGCAAACGGCGGCATCAAGATCGGCACGACCCGCCGCGGCATCGGGCCGGCCTACGAGGACAAGGTCGGCCGCCGCGCGATCCGCGTGATGGACCTGGCCGACCTGGACACGCTGGCGGCCAAGGTCGACCGGCTGCTGACCCACCACAACGCGCTGCGCCGCGGCCTCGGCGAGCAGGAGATCAGCCACGAAGCGATCATGCAGGAGCTCACCTCGGTCGCCGACCGCGTGCTGCCGTTCCGCGACACGGTCTGGCTGATGCTGGACAAGGAGCGCCGCCGCGGTGCGCGCATCCTGTTCGAAGGGGCGCAGGGATCGCTGCTCGACATCGATCACGGCACCTACCCGTTCGTCACCTCGTCCAACACCGTTGCCGGCCAGGCGGCCGCCGGCTCGGGCATGGGACCCGGCACTCTCGGCTATGTGCTGGGCATCACCAAGGCCTACACGACGCGGGTGGGCGAGGGGCCCTTCCCGACCGAACTGAATGACGAGATCGGCCAATTTTTGGGCGAGCGCGGCCACGAGTTCGGTACGGTCACCGGGCGCAAGCGCCGCTGCGGCTGGTTCGACGCGGCGCTGGTGCGCCAGTCGGTCGCCACCAACGGCATCACCGGCATCGCGCTGACCAAGCTCGACGTGCTCGACGGCCTTGAGGAACTGAAGATCTGCGTCGGCTACACGATCGACGGCAAGGACGTCGATCACCTGCCCGCCAGCCAGGGCCAGCAGGCGCGGGTGGTGCCGAAGTACATCACGCTGGAAGGCTGGAAGGAATCGACCGTCGGCGCCCGCAAGTGGGCCGACCTGCCGGCGCAGGCGATCAAGTATGTACGCCAGGTGGAGGAGCTGATCGGCGCACCGGTGGCGCTGCTTTCCACCAGTCCGGAGCGCGAGGACACGATACTTGTGACCGATCCTTTCGAGGACTAAGATTTGATTTGACACACCGTTCCGGACTGGATTCGCGATCACGAGGGGCCGGAAGTTCACGAGAAAGTTCTTATGGCGGATTTTGTAGCAGTCATTCGTCGGGCCGTTGATGGCCTCACGGACAATTCTCCGGACATGCGGGGCAAAGTCTACGACAAGGCGCGCGGCGCGGTACGCAGGCAGCTTGAGGCGATGAACCCGCGTCCGTCGGACGAACTGGTCCAGCGCCAGCTTGATAAGCTCGAAGCAGCGATCACGGAAGTCGAGAGCGAGCATGCCGAGGCGCTGCCGGCGGTGGAGGATTTCGCCGCGGACGTCCCCGTGGTTTTGATGGAGCCCCCCCCGGTGCCGGAACCTGCTCCCGAGCCCGAGCCCGAGCCAGAGCCAGAGCCCGAGCCTGTGGTGGAGGCGGCGACGCCGGAACCTGCGGCCGACGAGCAGCGGGTGGTGCAGGAGGCCGAGGAAATTGTCGAGGCCCCGGTTGCCGAACCGGCTTCTGCCGATCAAGCCTTGGAGGCTTTCCCCGTCGCGCCGGAACCATACGAAGAGGCGCCGGAGCCCGTCGCCGAATCAGCGACGGCCACGCCCGAGGCCCCTGACTGGCGCCATGCCGAGGCAGTGCAGTGGCCGCAGGAACCGGTGCGCGAGGCCGCCCAGTCCGCGCCGGCAGCCGACGAGACGGCAGAGTGGGACGCCCAGACGGCCGATCGGGAACCGCCGCACTATATCGGTCTGCAGCCCGGGGTGCCGGTGCACGATCACATCGAGTTCGTCGAGCGCGCCGTCCCCTCCGCGCCCCCCGCGCAAGAGGCGGCGCGGCAGCCGGAAGAGGACGAGGGGGATCCCGCCCACCGGCCTGACGAGCACGTTGCCGCCATGCCGTGGGAACTGGACGACGAGCGCTCCGATGCCGAACCGGAGGAGGTCACCGCGCACGAGGTGATCGCCGGGGAGGAGCGGACGCAACGGATCGCGGCGGATGACGCCACGACCGACGCCGCGCCGGAATGGAGCTGGCCAGAAGAGGCGGCCGCCGGCGAGGCGGCCCCCGAGCAGAAGAAGGCGGTTGACAACGCCTGGAGCGATCTCGAGGAACTCATCGGATACCATCCTGGCGCGGAGGCCGGCGCGACGTCGGCAGCCGCGGCGGAGCCGCTGGTCCCCGCGAGCGCGAACGATGCTGCGGCCCGCAATGGGCAGCGCTCGTTCCGAGCCGAGCCGCGCAAGCGCAGGGTGAGCCTCGCGAAGGTGGCGGCGGTCGCGGCGGCTCTGGCCGTGATCGGCGGTGCGGGAGCGGCCTACTGGCTTAACCGCGACGCCATCAACGGCATGATCGCCGATCTCGTCTCCCCCGCTGCGCCTCCCGCCGACGAGGCGAGCGAAACGGCCGTTCCGGGCGAGGCCAATCCGGCTGCGGAGGCGGAGATCGAGGTCGCCGCCAATTCCAAGTTCACCCAGCGACTGCTGGAGGATGGCAGCGAGAGCGACGAAGGGCCGGCCCCCGTCGCCGGAGCATCGCCGACCGAGGAAGGAAAGTCGGTCTCCGAGCAGACGACCGAGGTCGCCTCGACCGCGCCGGTCAGCACGCCGGAGACCCCTGCAACCGTGACCGAGGAGACGGCAACAGCCGGCGAGGCAAGCGCGCCGCCGGCCGGCACGGCAACGGGCGCGCCGGCGCCTGCAAGCCCGCAGACGGCACAGGCAGGAAACGAAGCCGAGCAAGCGCCGATCGGCGTCGCGCAGAAGATGTTCCTCTACGAGGAGCGCCTCGGCCAGTCCGCGCCGACCGCGATCGACGGGACGGTGGTATGGTCGAAAGGCGAGGAGTCGCCCGGCGCCGACGCGAAGCCGGAGCCGGTCATCCATGCGCAGATCAACGTTCCCTCGAACGGCCTGACGGCGCAGATGACCATCCGCCGCAACGCCGACAAGTCGCTGCCGGCAAGCCATCTGGTCGAGCTCGTGTTCGCGCTGCCGACGAATTTCGACGGTGGCAGCATCGACAGCGTCCAGCGCGTGGCGATGAAGCAGACGGAACAGGATCGTGGCGACCCGCTGATCGCGGTACCCGCCAAGATCACCGAGGACTTCCATATGATCGCGCTCAACGACTTCCCGGACGCGATCGCGCGCAACGCCGAGCTGATGAAGGGGCGCGCCTGGATCGACATCCCCGTCACCTACCGCAACGGCCGGCGGGCTCTGATCACGCTGGAGAAGGGGACGACCGGGGTCGAGGTGTTCAACTCTGTCATGAACGCCTGGGCGGCGCAGGCGCCGGCGGCAAACAGCCAGTAGCGGCGAAGACGAAACGAAAAGAGCCCGGCCATTGCGCCGGGCTCTTTGCTTGTCTGGCAAGGGTGGTTTTGCGCCTACGCCTCTTCGATCACCCGCAGCGCCTGAGCCTGCTCGGCCGCAAACTTCTGAACCGCTTCCTGTACCTTTTCAAAGGCTCGCACCTCGATCTGGCGGACGCGCTCGCGGCTGATGTCGAACTCCGAAGAGAGCTCCTCAAGCGTCACTGGGTCTTCCGACAGGCGACGGGCCTCGAAAATGCGCCGTTCGCGATCGTTCAGCACGTCCATCGCCCGCGCCAGCATCGCCCGGCGGGTTTCCAGCTCGTCCTGGTCGATCAGGGTCTGTTCCTGGCTGTCGCGATCGTCCACGAGCCAATCCTGCCACTGGCCGGAGTCGCCCTCGCTTGCCTTGATCGGCGCGTTCAGCGACGCGTCGCCGGAGAGGCGCCGGTTCATCGACACGACTTCCTCTTCGGAAACCTTCAGCTTGTTGGCGATCTCGGCCACCTGGTCCGGCCTGAGGTCGCCGTCCTCGATCGCCTGGATCTTGCCCTTCATGCGACGCAGGTTGAAGAACAGCCGCTTCTGGTTGGCGGTCGTGCCCATCTTCACCAGCGACCAGGAGCGCAGGATATATTCCTGGATCGAGGCCTTGATCCACCACATGGCATAGGTGGCGAGGCGGAAGCCGCGCTCCGGATCGAACTTCTTCACCGCCTGCATCAGGCCGACATTGCCTTCGGAGATCACTTCCCCGATCGGCAGGCCGTAGCCGCGATAGCCCATCGCGATCTTCGCCACCAGACGCAGATGGCTGGTCACCAACTCGTGGGCGGCGTTGCGGTCGCCATGTTCCTGGTAACGCTTGGCGAGCATGTATTCCTGCTGCGGCTCAAGCATCGGGAATTTGCGGATTTCGTCGAGATAGCGGTTCAGACCGCCTTCGCCGGCCGTGACGGACGGCAGTGTGTTGCGGGCCATCGAGCACCCCCTTCCAAGGTACGGCTTCCTCTCTAGGCAAGCCTTGAGCGGAGCTTGATCCGGACTGGATCCCCGTCAGACCATGCTCCGGGGCGGGACTTCGCGACCCCGCCATGATGACAAATAGGTATGGCGAAACAAAGGTGCAAGCGCCGGTCGTTTCACGAACAGGTGAAGGCCGCGCGATCGAGAGGACGGTATGGGCTGCATATGGTGCTTCAGCGACGGCTTTTCAAGGTGGCCGGGCTCGCGATCAACCGATCGAACGCAAAGCCTCCAGCAGCGCCGCCATGTCGCCCGGCGCCGGCGCCTCGAAGCGCATGGCTTCTCCCGTCGAGGGGTGCTCGAACTGCAACATGAAGGCGTGCAGGGCCTGGCGGTGGAAGCCGTTGACCACCGCGCGGGCGTGTTCCGGCAAGAGGTTGGCCTTGGTCTTGTAGGCGCCGCCGTATTCCGGGTCGCCGATCAGCGGGTGGCCGATGTGGGCCATGTGCACGCGGATCTGGTGGGTACGGCCGGTTTCCAGTTCGCACTCCAGGAGCGAGGCGAGGCAGGTGGCGTCCGGCCTTTCGCCGTAGCGCTCGACCACTTCGTAGTGGGTGATCGCCTCGCGCGCGTCGTCGCTGTCCTCACGCTTGACTGCGCGCTTCGTCCGGTCGCCGGCGCGGCCAAGCGGGGCGTCGATCGTGCCGCGGAGCTGCCGCGGCCGGCCCCAGACGACGGCCTGGTAGGCGCGCTCCAGCGGGCCGCTACGGCCGTGATCGGCAAACTGGGCGGACAGATGGCGGTGCGCCGCATCGTTCTTGGCGGCGACCATCACCCCGCTTGTCTCCTTGTCGAGCCGGTGGACGATGCCGGGTCGGCGCACGCCGCCAATCCCCGAAAGGCTCGTGCCGCAATGGTGGATCAGCGCGTTGACCAGCGTGCCGGTCCAGTTGCCCGCGCCGGGGTGCACGACGAGGCCGGCCGGCTTGACGACGACGATCAGGTCGCCGTCCTCGTAGAGCACGTCGAGCGGGATATCCTCGCCCTGCGGCTCAGGATCCTCCGGTTCCGGCAGGTCAATCGCGATCGCGTCGCCCGGGTGTACCTTGCGCTTTGCCTCGGTGACGGCGGCGTCGTTGACGGAGACGGCGCCGTGCTCGATCAGCGCCTTGATCCGGCTGCGCGAATATTCGCCGCCCAATGCCTCGGCCAGCCATGCGTCGAGCCGGCCTGCGGCATCCTCGCCCGCGGTCAGGACTTTCCTTGTGTCGTCGGCTTGTTTAAAGGGGGCGCTCATTGAAAGATTGTCCTGGCTGTCGGAGACGCTACCGCCCATGTCGAATATCGATGCAGATGAACTGGAAGAAAAGCCGCTCGACCCGGCGATGGAAAACGTCCGTCGCAAGATGGTTCGCCTGCAGCTCGTCTCGGGTGGCATCATGCTCGTCATGTTCATGGCGGTGCTGGCGGCCATTGTCTACAAGGTGACGCGGACGGATGGCAAGCCCGAAACCGGTGCCTCGGCCGGTCTGGCGGTCCCAAGCGACGGACCGATGAGCGGCTCGGTCACACTGCCGGATGGCTTCACCGTGTCGGCGGTCTCGCATTCGGACGGCCAGATCCTGTTCTACGGCGCATTTGCCGACGGCGCTCGCAAGGCGATCCTGTTCGACATCGCCGCCGGCCGGATCGTCGCCGACGTCGACGTCGACGGCAGGTAGGCGTGGCCGCCCCACCGATCCAAATCGGCAGCAGTGATGACCCGCGGATCGCCGCCTTTCGCGCGATCCGTGAGCGCGACCTCGTCGGGCGGGAAGGACGGTTCGTCGCCGAGGGGACGGTGGTGCTGCGGATGCTGTCCTCGGCCGCTGGCGCGCGCCGCTTTCGCGCCGAGGCGATCCTGATCCTGGAGAACCGGCTGGCGGGTGTCCTCGACATTCTCGACACGTTCGCCGCCGACGTTCCGGTCTATGTCGCTGGCCGCGACGTGTTCAATGCCATCGCTGGTTTCGACATGCACCGCGGCGTGTTGGCTATCGGCCGGCGCGAAGCGGCGCCGGACCCGGGAACGCTGATTGACGCACTGCCGTCCGACGCGCTGGTTCTGGCCGCCTGCGGCATCTCCAACCACGACAACATGGGGGCGCTGTTTCGCAATGCCGCCGCCTTCGGCGCCGACGCGGTGCTGCTCGACGCCACCTGCTGCGATCCGCTGTACCGCAAGGCGATCCGCGTCTCCGTCGGGTCGGTGCTGCGCGTTCCGTTCGCAACGGGAGGGGACGCGCAAGGCCTGCTGGGTCGCCTTGCCGCGGCCGGCTTTGCCATATGGGCGCTGTCACCGCGGGGCGCGACGCCCATCGACGAGATCGAAGCCTCGCCGCGGCTGGCGCTGGTGGCGGGTACGGAGGGAGAGGGCCTGCCGGGGTCGATCCTGGCGCGGTTCCACACGGCACGGATTCCGCAGCGCCCGGGCCTTGACAGCCTCAACGTCGCGACCGCCAGCGGGATCGCGCTCTACCGCATGGCCGTCCGCAGCGGCCGTCTGCGCTAGCCCTGCAGTTTGGCTATTCGCGCGGCGGCAACAGGTCCTTGGCGCGCTGCGCCAGGCTGATCCGGTTCGGGTCCGCCGGTGCGGCGGCCTGGTCCAGCAGGCTGCGGATCGGCGAACCGGTGCCTTCGCGCGCCTCGGTCAGGACGATCATCCTTGCGGCTACCTCGGCCATCTGCTCGCGCAGGCTGGCATCCAGTTCCGGCGAGGCCGCCTCGGCCAGGCGCTGGCTGATGCCGGCACTGCGATCGCGAACATCGGCCTCGAGCGACACAAGATCGGCAACGCCGGTCCTGGCGGGGCCGGTTCCATTGGCGAGTTGAATCCGCGGCGCCTCTGGGAGGGCGGGCGGCATGGCCTTCGCCTCCGCTGCGCGGCCGCTCCGGACCGATGCCCTGGCGTCCGCCGTGATGCCCTTCAGCCTGTCGCGCAGGCGGTTGATCTCGGCCGTGCGGCGCTCGAGGGCGTTGTCCTTGTCGGCATTGTGGCTGACCTCGCGCGACAGCCGCTGTTCAAGCTGGCGGGACCGCGTTTCCTCGCGCGACAGCCGCTGGCCGGTCTCCTTGAGGCTGGCCTGGGACGCGCGCAGGCCATCAACCAGCTTGTCGCGCTCGTGGCGCAGGGTCAGTATCTTGCTGTTGAGGCTCTCGAGTTCGGTCTCGCGCGCCGCCAGCGAAATCAGGCTGTCGTTCAGGTCGGTCTGGACCAGATCGCGGTTGGCGTGCAGAATCTCGATCTCGCGCTTCTTGTGCAGGATCTCGCGCTCCGCCGCGTCCAGCCGCTCCTTGAGTTGGTCGTAGCGCTGCGCCTCGTGGCGCAGGCTCGAGCGCAGGTCGGCGGCGCCGACGTTCAGCTCTTCCACCTGTGTCTTGAGATCGGCGACGTCGGCGGCGAGCCGGCTGACTTCCTGCTTCAGGGACTCGTTATGCACCGACAGACGGGTGCCCTTCTCGCGTTCGCGCACGAGCTGCTGCGTGACGCGCGCATTCTCGGCGGCAAAGGCCGCGCGCGCCATGTCGGTCTGGGCGCGCACCTCCTGGGGGCTCAGCGGCATGGTCGCTTTCAGGCGGTTCTCGGTATAGATGACAATACGGCGCTGGATCGCCGGTGCCACGATCAGGCCCGTGAGCGTGGCGGCCAGGAAGCCTAAGGCAAATAGCAGGGCATATTCAATCACGACGGCGCCTGTTCCGTTTCCCGGTCATCCGTCCGGCACTATAGCGAACGGGGCCCCGTTGCACAGGGCCCCGCAAACAAATTCGGTTACGCTGGTAAATGTGCGCTGCGGCCCGTCCGCCGGATCAGAAGGGGTTCCAGGTCGGATTGCGGGTCAGCTTGAGATAGCCGGCATTGATGCCGAGGCGGGCGCCAATCCCGGTGCGGATCGGCACCAGCACGATGTTCTGTTCCGTGAGCACGGTCATGCCGACGCCGGCCACCACGTAGGCCGCGCCGGAGACCCCGGCGAAGCGGTGATAGAGCGAATTCACCTCTGGCAGGTTGTAGACGAGCATCATCGTCCGGCTGCCCTGGCCGCCCCAGTCGAGGCCGAGGGACGGGCCCTGCCAGAACACCGGGTGCATGCCGGCGTTCTTGGTGTTCAGTTCGCCCTCGCCATAGGTCAGTCCGGCGACGAAGGCGCCCGAGCCTTCCTGGCCGAGGATGTAGCCGTTCGGCAGTCCATAGGACTGGAAGGCGCGTTCGATGACCTTGGCAAGGCCGCCGGTGGTCGTGCCGAAGAAACTGTGACCAGCGTCGACAATCTCCTGCAGCGTGTATTGGGAGCCGGCACCGGCGGCTTGCGCCCGGGCAGGCGTGGATCCGGCGAGGACGAACGCGCCGAGCGCGGCAAACAGGATCGCGATCCTGGGAAAAATCGAAACACCCATATCTCTTCCTTCGGTGGTTCGGGACTTTCTCATGGATGGCAATTTGACCGGATCGTGTTAACAATCGGTTTACCAAATGTGGTGTCTTTATGGCTGGCCTTTGATCGAGCCTGCTCCACGCAATTTTCGCGTGCTAAGCATCGAGTGACGAACCCGCCGCGCGACGGCGACTGACGCCCGCCGCCGGGCGTGGGCCAAATTTGGAGAACGTGATGGCGAAGAATCCGAACCTCACCCTGAGCGGTCCAGACCTTGCGGCGCTGCTGTGCAGCCGCGTCTGCCATGACGTCATTTCCCCGGTCGGAGCGATCAACAACGGGCTGGAATTGCTGGATGAGGGCGGCGCCGACGAGGATGCGATGGAGCTGATCCGCACCAGCGCGCTGAATGCATCGGTCCGGCTCAAGTTCGCCCGGCTCGCCTTCGGGGCCTCCGGCTCTGTCGGCGCCTCCATCGACACGGGCGAGGCCGAAAAGGCCGCGCGCGACTTCGCCGCCGCCGAGAAAAAGACGGAAATCAGCTGGAACGGCCCGCGCGCGATCGTCGCCAAGAACCGCGTCAAGCTGTTGCTCAACCTGTTCCTTGTCGCCTACGGGGCGATTCCGCGTGGCGGTTCGATCGAGGTCACGCTGGAGCGGCCCGACCTCGACGCCGAGTTCCGGCTGACCGCCAGGGGCCGCATGCTGCGTGTGCCGCCGAAATTTGCAGAGATGCTCTCCGGCCAGCTCGAGGAAGCGGTCGATGCGCACACGATCCAGCCCTACTACACCGTCCTGCTCGCCGAAGAGGCGGGCATGGAGCTGACGATCCTGCCGTCGGCCGAGGAAATCACCTTCGTCGCCAAGATATCCGCCGACTGAGCAGGCGGAACCGGTAACCATTTATTTGCCAGAGATGGCTACACTTGCTTCATAATTGGCCGCTCGCCCGGAGCGGGGATTGGAGCAAGCTATGCGGCGTATCATGATTGCGGACGGTTCCGATGTCGTTCGCAAGGTCGGAAAACGCATTCTCTCGGGCCTCGACTACCTGGTGCTCGAAGCCTCGAACTCGCTGGAGACGCTGGTCCGCTGCGAGACCGAACTGCCAAACGTCATCATCATCGACGCCACCATGGATGGCGCCATAGAGTTGATCGGCAACATCCGCATGCTGCCGAAGGGCGACACCGTCCGCATTTTCTACTGCGTGGTCGAGGCCGACCTCAAAACGATGATGATGGGCAAGCGAGCCGGCGCCGACGACTTTCTCCTCAAGCCCTTCGATCGCAAGATCCTGACCAACGTCTTCGCCAACCTGCAGATCGCCGCCTGACCGGCGCATCGCAGGTCCGGAACACCCTCTCAGGCGGTCGCCCTCCGGCGGCCGCCATTTTCTGTTGGACAAGGGCGGGCAGGGGCGGATGGCGGGCCTGGTGCGGCAAACAAAAAACCCGCCGGTGCGTGCGGCGGGTTTTTCGGGTGCGTCGCTTTCAGGTGGATCAGGCGCTTTCGGCGTAATCGCCGCCGTCGGGCTCGCGCAGCACATAGCCGCGGCCCCAGACCGTCTCGATGTAGTTGGCACCGCCGGCGGCATTGGCAAGCTTCTTGCGGAGCTTGCAGATGAAGACGTCGATGATCTTCAGTTCCGGCTCGTCCATGCCGCCGTAGAGGTGGTTGAGGAACATTTCCTTCGTCAGCGTCGTGCCCTTGCGCAGCGAGAGCAGCTCCAGCATCTGGTATTCCTTGCCGGTCAGGTGCACGCGCTGGCCGCCGACCTCGACCGTCTTGGCGTCAAGGTTGACGATGAGTTCGCCGGTGGAGATCACCGACTGCGCGTGGCCCTTGGAGCGGCGGACGATGGCATGAATGCGGGCAACGAGCTCGTCCTTGTGGAACGGTTTGGTCATGTAGTCGTCGGCGCCAAAGCCGAGCCCGCGCACCTTGTCCTCGATGCCGGCCATGCCTGAGAGGATCAGGATCGGCGTCTTGACCTTGGCCAGGCGCAACGTGCGCAACACTTCGTAGCCCGACATGTCGGGCAGATTCAGGTCCAGCAGGATGATGTCGTAGTCGTAGAGCTTGCCGAGATCGACGCCCTCTTCGCCCAGATCCGTCGTATAGACATTGAAACTCTCGGATTTGAGCATCAGCTCGATGCTCTGCGCCGTCGCGCTGTCGTCTTCAATGAGTAGTACCCGCATTTCCCGTCCCCTTTTCCGCCGCTCAAGGTGTCCTGGCCCCTCTACGCGATACGGATCCAGTCGTTGCCTGATTTGGAGGCTGCCACCGAATGGTTAACAAATTCTGATTCACTCTGGCAAGATGCATCGAAGATGTTAATTAACTTAAGCAGCTCCCTGAATTCATGTAGGAATTTGAATGCACGATCCTCACTTTCATTGTGAAGAAACTGCGCTAACCGACTCTTTCGACTCGTGATTACAGGTCATGCGGCATTTTGGGCTTTGCATTTACCGACCCTTAAATCATGCCGCCTATGATTAACGATGCCCGTAAACGAAAGGTTACCAGCGGTAGGGTTTCGTTAATATCGCCGGAAATTCTTTGGTTACCGGATCGATCAGTCGGTGAACGGGCGGGAAATGCGGCCTGTTTCGGTTTGAATAACAGCCGAAGCATGCCTTAAGCTTGTAAGGGCCAGGTGTTCCGCTCGTTTCGCGGGCCGCCTGCCAGGTGCCGGGGTCTCGATATCCACGGGAGTATTGCGTATGAAGTCACGTGAGAGCCTTGTTCGCCTGAAGGAATTTCAGGTGAAAGAGAAGAGGCGGCAACTGAGCCAGTTGCAGATGATGATGTCCGAGTTCGAGCGGATGTCGAAGGAACTGGAAAGCCAGATTGCCATCGAGGAGAAGAAGTCCGGCATTTCCGATCCCAGCCATTTTGCCTATCCCACCTTTGCCAAGGCGGCGCGGCAGCGGGCGGACAATCTTCTCGTCTCCATCCGCGAGTTGAAGGTCCAGCAGGACGCCGCCGAGCTCGCGCTTGAGGAGGTCGAGGCCGAATATGCCAAGGCGGCCGCGCTGGAAGAACGCGACAACGCGGTTCGCATGCGCGCCTGATCGGGCGACGCTGCCGCCGGTCATCCGACCGGGGCGGGCCCGAGGACGAACCCTCATGACCGGGCGAGACCGCGGTCATGAGGGTTCTTTCGCGTTTCCGGTTCAAGGGCTGGCGAACGGACGGCGACGCGCGCCGCGGCTGCGCGCTAACGGGAGGCGGCACAGCAGCGCTGTTGCGGCGATCGCGAAGATGATACGAGGCGACCCATGGTCCTGATCATCCCCGTTCTGCTGGTCCTGTCCGCGCTGTCGCTCGGTCTCGGCTTGGTGCTGCCGCTGGTCCGGTTCGAAAAGCTCTACTTCTTCAGCGAAACGCCGTCGCTGCTGGGGGTCGTGGCCTCGTTGTGGGTGCAGGACAACCGGTTGCTGGCCGTTGTGGTTGCGCTGTTTTCGATCGCCTTTCCGGTGGTCAAGCTGATCGGCGTCGCCTTCGAGGCGACGACGACGAAGGGCGACGCCACGCATGACCGCGTGCTGGCGCGCCTGCTGCCGCTGCTGGCGCGCTGGTCGATGATGGACGTGATGCTGGTGGCACTGGTGATCGTGGCAGCCAAGACCAGCGGCATGGCGGCTGCCTTCAGCCAGCCGGGCCTCTGGTTCTACGCGGGATCGGCGGTGATGACGAGCCTGCTGCAGATGCGGCTGCGGCCGCACTGAAGGCGGCCGCAGAACGAATGCGAAAGATCGGATTGTCGTGTCAGTGCCGGTATTGCTGGATGCGCGTGGTGCGGAGACCGGCCAGGCCGTGGTCGTTGATGGAGGACTGCCAGGACAGGAACTCCTCGACCGTCAGGGTGTAGCGCTCACAGGCCTCTTCCAGGCTCAGCAGGCCGCCACGGACGGCGGCGACGACTTCCGCCTTCCGCCGGATCACCCAGCGCCGCGTGTTGGCCGGCGGCAGATCGGCGATCGTCAGGGGGCTGCCATCGGGGCCGATGACATACTTCACGCGGGGTCGTATCAATTCGGTCATAGGACTCTCTACATACACACAAGACCAAGTGGGCCCACTGTAGTTCGCCACATTTAAAAATTGCCTAAACCGATCATAACAATTCGCTAACAATTTGAGCGGCTTCGCAGATGAACTCAGTTCATGACGAAGGCGCCTGATCGACAGCGGCACATGGTCGAGACGCGAGAATTAACTATTTCCTTCGACAATGGGCATCTGGTAGAGCCCGACCAGTCTGGGGGCTTTCTCCTTGAAGCATGACGGCCTGATCGGAAAGAATTTCGGTCCGCGGCAACGGAAAGGACACGTCCGTGCCCGTGCCGGCCATTGGATGGGGTGTATGAGAGATCTTGACAATGCACCGGTGCAGGACCGCCGGTTGCCCGAGTTTCTGTCGGGCGCGGCGCTTGGGCGCGTGAAGACGGACTATGAGGTGCTGCAACTGATGCGGCGCTGTGCCAGCCATTTCGGCTTCAGCCATTTTCTCGTCACCCGTTTTCCCGACGGGGAGCGGCAGCGCCTGTCCGAGCGGCTGCTGCTCAGCAACTGGCCGCCGGAACTGATGCGGACCTACGACGATCGCGGCGTCTTTCACGACAGCCGCCTGGTGTCCGCGGTGGCGGTGACAAAGCGTCCGGTCCACGGCGACGCCAGCTTGTTTGCCGCGAAGGGGGCGGTTCAGGACGAGGGGACGGCGAAACTTCTGGCGCGACATGGGCTGGCCACGTCGGTCGCCTTCCTCCTGCATGCGACCGCTGGCGAACCGTTCATCGCCGTCTTTTCCGGCGCGGGCCCGTCGTCCGATCCGGAGGCCGTCGCCGGGCTCTATTTCGGTGCGGTGCAGCTCTTCGAATGTCTGGAGCAGACCTTCTCGCCCGGTCCGTCGGCGCGCGAAAAGCTGTCCAGCCGCGAAATCGAGTGCCTGCGCTGGGCGGCAGCGGGCAAGAGCAGCGACGAGATCGCCATCATCCTCGGTATTTCCACCTATACCGTCAGCAGTTATTTCAAGACGGCGACCCGCAAGCTCGGCGCCGTCAACCGGATGCAGGCGATCGCCTCGGCGATGCGGCTGAAACTGATCTGATCCCGGCCCGGCGGGGCAGGGTGGACGCCCGGCGCGAAGGTCGCAGCGCGGCCGGACGGCGGCCTTCTCTTGCCCCGGCGGTCACAAGTTTCTATATGTCGGCCGCGGCGCCCGGCGGCGCCGGACAGAGCGCGCACAGATTGCCGCGACGAGGGCGCCGGTCGCCCATGGACGAACCACCGGATGGATGCCGTGAACAGTCTCGATTTCGACAGGAAGCCAGAAGATACGCGGGTCGTCGTCGCCATGTCGGGCGGCGTGGATTCGTCCGTCGTCGCCGGCATCCTGAAGCGCGAGGGCTATGACGTGCTCGGCATCACGCTGCAGCTCTACGACCACGGCGCTGCCGTGCACCGGGCCGGGTCGTGCTGCGCCGGCCAGGACATCGAGGACGCGCGCCGCGTCTGCGAGACGCTGGGCATTCCCCATTACGTGCTCGACTACGAGAAGCGCTTCCGCGAGACGGTGATCAATCCCTTCGCCGAGAGCTATGTTGCCGGCGAGACGCCGATCCCGTGCGTCGCCTGCAACCAGACCGTCAAATTCGCGGACCTGCTTGCGACTGCCAGGGAACTCGGTGCCGACGCGCTTGCGACCGGCCACTACATCCGCTCGCGTCCGAACCCGACCCCGCACGCCCCGGGTCGGCGCGCGCTCTACCGGCCGGTCGATGCCGAGCGCGACCAGAGCTACTTCCTGTTTGCCACGACGCAGGAGCAGATCGACTACCTGCGCTTCCCGCTCGGGCACCTGTCCAAGGCCGAGACGCGGGCGCTGGCGGAGGAGATGGGCCTCGTCGTCGCGCAGAAGGCCGACAGCCAGGACATCTGCTTCGTGCCGCAGGGCAAGTATTCGGACATCGTCGCCAAGCTGAAGCCGAACGCGGCGCTCGCCGGCGAGATCGTCCATATCGACGGCCGCGTTCTCGGCCGGCACGAGGGCATCCTGCACTACACCATCGGCCAGCGCCGCGGCATCGGCATCGCCACCGGCGAGCCGCTCTACGTCGTCTACCTCGACGCGCGCTCGCGCCGGGTGATCGTCGGGCCGAAGCAGGCGCTGGAGACGCGCCGGCTCTATCTGCGTGACGTCAACTGGCTCGGCGACGGCGACATCCTCGATGCGGCGGCCACGGGCTTTGCCTGCTTCGCCAAGGTGCGCTCGACGCGTCCGCCGCGCCCGGCGATGCTGTCGGCCGACGAAGGCGGGCTTTTCGTCGAACTTTCTGAGGGCGAGGCCGGCGTCGCGCCCGGCCAGGCCTGCGCGCTCTATTCCGGCGAGGGCGAGGACGCGCGCATCTATGGCGGCGGCTTCATCGCCCGCTCCGAGCGCGAAGCCTCGGCCGAGGCGGCGCTGAAGCGCATTCTCGCAACGCCCGCGGCGGCCTGATGCCGGCCAATTCACAGGCCATTGCAGGGGTCGGCGTTTTTGCCGGAAACGGCGCTTGACACCTGAGGGAGGGGCACCTTATAAGCCGCCCGTCCCGAACGGAAAACGCAGCAAGCGCCGACCGTTCGCCGGGGGCGGAGTAGCTCAGTAGGTTAGAGCAGAGGAATCATAATCCTTGTGTCGGGGGTTCGAATCCCTCCTCCGCTACCATTCATATTTTCAGATTTATCAATGGCTTATGACGTCGCGCGCGGCGTGGGCACTCATTTCGCGTCGTGTTGCATCCAAGTTCCCTTGATTTTCAACGGTTGCTCACCAAACTCGGCCACTCCATGCGACATGGATGCAACATATCAAGGAGCGCTGTCCCGAATGACAGGTGGCGTCGATACAAGTGCTCGACAATCAGAGCGCAGAGTCTACGAAATGCTTATGAGCGAGGTCAAAGCTCGCTTGTTTGGCATTGGCGCTCTTCTGGTGCGCTGCGACGGTATCCATCCCCAAATGATCCTTGAGACGTGCAATCTTCAACTCCGCCTGTGCTGTGAAGGGATTAGAGACGGCGAGGGAAAAAATAGTCACTGAAACGGCGGACCACCAATCCGATGAGCGAAACCAAAGTGGCGATCGGACCCAATGAATACGCCGCCACAAGCAGCCAAGCACGGACACTTGTCATGTATTCTGGTTCGGCAACGGCTCCTCCCAATACGAACAGGCCCCATAGACTCGCCAAGTTCGAGAGCAGCGGCTTGTCCGGGCAATAAACATCCTCATCAAACAAGCATCCGCCGATGTCCGTGGCCCTTAAGTATATATTCGTCGCAAACGACAGCACCATCACGGCCCAATACAAAAGTGCTACAGCGCATGATGTTCGGTAGGTCGCGCATAACACCGCGTGCGCAATCTTCGATAGTCTATTCACGGCCACAGCCCTTCTCATGGTTGTACGGAGCCTATGCCGGCACCAGTAGCTACACAAGCGGCCTATGCGTGATCGGCGCGACGAGGAATGGTGGCGTCAGTTCTGCTACCGCCTGAGGATGGCCGGCTACGATGGCTGGCTTTCGGTCGAGCACGAGGACGTCTGTTGAACAGCCTCGAAGGACTGGAAAAGTCCATCGCAGTCCTGAAAGGCGTGATGCCGGTGGCCGAAAGCGACTGCAAGCCGCAGGCGATCTGACCCCATTCCGGGAAACGACAAGGACGATTGTTCAGCCCAATCGGGGCGTCGACGGCGGGAACCGGGAGCATCCGGGGACTGCCGCCGGTTCGTGGAGCTGGCGATCCTGGCCGGCATCATCGGCGCAGTGGGCGGCACCCTGCGCGTGAAGATCCGCAACGTCGGCGTTTCCGCGCATGGCGTCGGCATGGCGCTGAACGCGGTCCCGACCCGTGTCGGTCCCGGCCGTCGTAGCCGCCCCTGTTCTTTGGCGAGGGTGACGATGGGCGGAAGGATGGCGCTCTTGGTGCGATCCGAGGCCGTCCGGAATCACTCGGCAGCGGCCTGGTGGCTGTTCGAGCCGACCAGCCGTTCGGCCGTGAACTTGTCGGTGACCAGAATGTCGATGACGCCGGTGCGCAGCGCGCCGCGGATGGCCTCGGTCTTCGACTGTCCGCCGGCGAGCGCGATGACCCGCTCGATACCGGAAAGCTCTTCGAGCGACATGCCGATGACGCGGTCGTCCAGCGGCGTCTTCACGAACCTGCCCTCGGCATCGAAGAACCGCAGGCTGATGTCGCCGACGCCGCCGGCTTCGGCGACATGGGCGAGTTCGCGCGAGGAGAAGAAGTTGCCGCTGCGCGCCAGCATCGCGGACGGTTCCATCGCGCCGATGCCGACGAGCGCCAGCGTGATCTTGCCGAACATGTCCATGGTTTCGCGGACATAGGGGTCGCCCAGCAGGACGAGCTTGGCCTCGCGCGACTGCGCCACGCCCGGCGCGCTCAGAAGGTGCGGCTCGGCTCCCGTCAGCTTGGCAAGGCGCGTGGTGAGCTGCGTGGCATTCGCCTGGACGCGCGGATCGCCGAGGCCACCCAGCGTCTGCACGACATATTTCGCCTTGCCGTCCTTCATCGGATGGATGTTCTCGACCATGCGCAGGATGGTTTCGGACCAGCTCGCCACGCCGATGATCTCCTCCGGCTGCAGCGTGGCCTCGAGAAAATGGGCGGCCGCTTCGCCGATGCGGGCCATGATGGCCCCTTCGCGATCCTCGGTGCATTCGACGACGATCGCCTCGGCAAGCCCGTACTTGCGGCGCAAGTCCACCTCGAGGTCGGCATACGTGCCGGAAGGGGCGATTACAGTGGTGCGGACGATCTCTTCCTCCTGCGCCCGCTTGAGCATCCGCGACACGGTCGCTTGCGACATCCGCAGATGGGCGGCGATCTCGGCCTGACGCTTGCCCTCGATGTGATACATCTGCGCCACGCGGGCGATCATGCGCAGTTCGTGCAGTCGAGACATGGGCTCCAACCCTGGTCGTGAATATTTATTCCCTACACTCCCAGCGTCGCGCGAGCAATGGCCACCTGCCAGGCCGCAAGGCCGGCGTCCCGCGCAGCCTTCGGCATCCTCGGGGCAATCTCCGCATCGTGCCGCGACAGCCGGGCGAGGGCCTCCAGGTCCGGCCAGAAACCCGTTGCCAATCCTGCGAGTTGCGCGGCGCCAATGGCGGAGGCTTCGGTGTTCCGGCACGGGACCACCGGGTGATCGATGTAGTCCGCCACGAGTTGCATCAGAAACGGATTGCGGCTAGGTCCGCCATCGACGGACAGGCGGCCGATGCCGCCGGCCGCCGCGGCCATGATCGCAAACACGTCCTGGACCTGGAATGCCATGCTCTCGGCTGCGGCTCGGGCCAGGTGGGCGGGCCTCGATCCGAAGGACAGGCCGCAGACGAGGCCGCGCGCGCCCGATTTCCAGTGGGGTGATCCAAGGCCGACATGAGCCGGAACCAGCGAGACCCCTTGCGCATCAGCGACGGTCTGGGCAAGGGCTAGCAGCGCATCGACACCGTCCAGACCCAGCATCTCCGCGGTCCACGGCAGGATCGAGGCGCTGACGAGGATATTGCCCTCCAGCGCAAACGTCGAACGGCCGCCGATCGACCAGGCGATCGTCGTGGTAATCCCGGCCGGCGGTACCAGATAGGCAGGCACCGTGGTCATCACCGACGACCCGGTGCCGAAGGTGATCTTGCCGTCGCCGGGCCCGAAGGCCCCATGGGCAAACAGGGCGGCATGGGAATCGCCGACGGCCGAGGCGATTGGAATGCCATCGGGCAGGGCGCCGCAATTGCGGGTCCGGCCGAAGACGTGGGCCGAATCCTCCACCTCCGGCAACATCGCACGGGGAACGCCGAAGAGGGCGCAGAGGCCCTCGTCCCATCGGCCGTCGGTCAGGTTGAACAGCTGCGTCCGCGCCGCGTTGGAACGGTCGGTGGCGTGGACCCCGCCATCGGTGAGCTTCCAGATCAGCCAGCTGTCCACCGTGCCGATGCAGATGTCGCCATGCGCTTGCCCATGGCTCTTCAGCAGCCACGCCGCCTTGGTCGGCGGGAACATCGGGTCCAGGGGAAGGCCGGTCCGGGCGATCACGTCCGGCTCGTGCCCGGCCACTTTCAGCGCCTCGCACGCCGTAGCTGTGCGGCGGCACTGCCAGGTCACGACCGGCCCCAGCGGCGCGCCGGACTTGCGGTCCCAGATCAGGATCGACTCGCGCTGGTTGGAGATGCCGAGGGCAACGACCTCGACGTTCGGCACGGCGTCGAGGCAGGCCGCGACGGCCTTCTTCGTCGCCGTCCAGATCTCGTTGGCGTCCTGCTGGACCCAGCCCGGTTGCGGATGTTCGGTGGGCACCGGCGCGGATCCGCTGGCGATGATCTCGCCCGCTTCCGTAACAAGGACGGCCTTGGAATTGGTCGTGCCTTCGTCGATCGCCAGAACAGCCGTTCGCGTCATCTCCTAGCCTTTCCTTTTCAGCAGCAGCGCCGCGCTGTCGGCGATACCCTGCGGCGACATGCCGAACTCGTCCAGCAGGAAGTTTGCCGATCCGGTCGGGGCGAAGATGCCAGGCACGCCGAGTCGCGTCATCGGGACGGGATGGGTGTCGACAACGACCTCGGCGACCGCGCTTCCCAGCCCGCCGAAGACGGTGTGCTCCTCGCAGGTCAGAATGGCGCCGGTCTGCTCGGCGGCGGCGCGGATCGCATCGGCATCGATCGGCCGCACGGTCGCCATGTTGACCACCCGCGCCGCGATGCCCCGCGCTTCCAGGATCAGCGCGGCCTGCACGGCGCGATGGGTCAGGACGCCGTTGGCGATGATGGTAAGGTCGCCGCCCTCGCGCAGCCTGTTGGCCTTGCCGACCTCGAACACGTGGTCATCCGAAAGGACATCGGGTACACCGACGCGGCTCAGACGCAGGAAGCACGGGCCGTCATGTGCGGCCGCCCACTTCACGGCTGCGGCGGTTTCGAACCGGTCCGCCGGCGCGATGACCGGGATGTTCGGCAGGGCGCGAACCCAGGCGAAGTCCTCGATCGAATGGTGGGTGGGCCCGAGTTCGCCATAGGCCATGCCCGAACTGATGCCGACGAGCTTCACATTCGTCAGGGAGTAGGCGATGTCGGCCTTGATCTGTTCCAGGGCCCGGCCGGTGAGGAAGGGCGACGCGCCGCAGACGAACGGGATCTTGCCGCCGTTCGCAAGTCCCGCGCCGACACCGACCATGTTCTGCTCGGCAATGCCGACGTTGACCAGGCGCTCGGGAAACTTGTCCCTGAACCCGCCGAGCTTGGATGAGCCGACGGAGTCGTTGCAAACGGCAACAATGTCGTTGTTTCCGGCGCCGAGCTCTTCCAGAGTGGCGACGAAGGCGTCGCGGCAATCGTGGAGCTTGGCGGTTTCGAAGGGGGCGTTCATCGTGCGGCCTCCTCAAGTTCGGCCATGGCCTGCTTGTACTGTTCCTCGGTCGGCACCTTGTGATGCCAGGCGACATTGTCGGTCATGAAGGAGATTCCCTGTCCCTTCTGCGTGTGGGCGACGATGCATTTCGGCTTTCCGGGCAGGGCCGCCTCGGGCGCCAGCGCACGGCAGATCTGCTCCATGTCGTGCCCGTCGATCTCCTCGACCGCCCAGCCGAAGGCCTCGAGCTTGGGGCGCAGCGGGGCGACGTCGTTGGTGTCCGCCAGGCGCGCGCCCTGCTGCAGCCGGTTGTGGTCGATAATCAGGGTCAGGTTGTCGAGCCTGAACTGGGCCGCTGCCATGATGGCCTCCCAGTTGGAGCCCTCCTGCAACTCCCCGTCGCCGGTAATGACAAAGGTGCGCCAGGCGTCGCCGTTCAGCTTCGCCGCCTTGGCCATGCCGACGCCGATCGGCAGGCCGTGACCGAGCGGTCCGGTGTTGGTCTCCACACCGGGCACCTTGACTCGGTTCGGGTGACCGTTGAGGCGGGAGTGCGGCTTGAGGAATGTCGAGATCTCGTCCTTCGGAATGAAGCCCTTTTCCGACAGCACAATGTAGAGGGCGAGCGCCGTGTGCCCCTTGCTGAGCACCAGACGGTCGCGCTTCGGGTCGAGTGGCGCCTGGGCGCTGACATTCATCGTGTGGAAGTAAAGCGCCGTGAGCAGATCGATCACGGACATCTCGCCGCCGATATGGCCGGCGCCGGCTTCAAAGACAGCCTGAAGATCGCGTCGACGGACACGATTGGCGATCATGCGAAGATCCTGGGGGGTCATGTTCATCACCTCAGCATAATTATTCGCATTAGATAGAACATGCGTATCGGTGGATTGTCAAGAGGTCGCCGATGCCCAGCCTCGGACCACGTATCGCGTCGCAATGGGTACAAATTCCGCCTCTTGACCGCCAGTCCGTCTTCGGGTAGGAATTATTCATCAACTCTGCATATTTATGCGTTAGGAGAAAGCCATGTCGCTCACGCCCACAGCCAGCGAAAGAAAATCGCGCCTGCCGGAACTCGCTTCCCTGAGTGGCGCCACCGGCCCCCTGATCGGACTCTTGGCGCTCTGTGTGTTTCTCGCGATCTCGACGGACTCGTTCCTGTCGTTCCGCAACTTCCTGAACATTCTCGATCAGATCACGGTGCTCGGGATTATGGCCGTAGGGATGACCTTCGTCATTCTCATCGGCGGCATCGATCTCTCGGTCGGCTCGGTGCTGGCGCTCTCGATGATGGTTCTGGGTTATCTCAACGTCGAGGCCGGCCTGCCCATGGTCGTGGCAATAAGCGGAGCGCTGGGCGCGGCGGCCGTCGCCGGCGCGATCTCGGGCCTGATGATCACGACGTTCAAGGTGCCCGCGTTCATTGCGACCCTGGCAATGATGTCGATTGCGCGCGGGCTTGCCAACATGATCACCAATGGCTCTCAGATCATCGGCTTCCCGGCCTGGTTCAACATGAGCGCCATCATCCGCTATGGCGGCTTCCTGACGCTGACCGTGGCAGTGATGCTGGTGGTGTTCGTGGCTGCGACCCTCTACCTGCGCTACCGTCAAGGCGGCCGGGCGCTCTATGCAATTGGCGGCAACCCGGAAGTTGCGCGCCTTGCCGGCATCAACGTCAAGCGCATCACCGTCATGGTCTACGTCGTGTCAGCGGCGCTCTCCGGACTGGCCGGCATCCTGCTGGCAGCCCGCCTGGACTCGGTGCAGCCCAGTTCCGGCGTTGCCTATGAGCTCGATGCCATCGCCGCCGTGGTGATTGGCGGGACCAGCCTGTCGGGCGGCACCGGCGGCATCGTCGGCACCATCATCGGCGTTCTGATCATCGGCGTCTTGCGCAACGGCCTGAACCTGCTCGGCGTGTCGCCGTTCCTGCAGGCGGTCATTATCGGAACGGTCATCGTGCTGGCGGTCGCCGCCGAGACGTTCAAGCGCAAGCGATAAGAAATTCAGGGAGGTGGAGCCGATCCAGTTCCCTGTGCAGTCGGCCGCTTGATCGGCTTTACCGAAGCGGCCCGTCACCCCCAAGGAGGAGAAGATCATGAAAGTGCATTTGAAGGTTTTGCTTGCCGCTGCGGCAGCCACATCAATTGCCGGCTCGGCGATGGCCGAAGAGGTCAAGAAGATCGGCCTTGCGGTCCCCAACCTGCAGGCGGACTTCTTCAACCAGATCAAGCTCGGCGTCGAGGGCTATGCCCGTGAAAAGGGGATCGAGGTCATCGTCGCCGACGCGAAGAACGACACCGCGACCCAGGTCAGCCAGGTTCAGGACTTCATGACCCAGGGGATCGATGCGTTCATCTACATCCCCGCCGGCGCCGCGGCCGCGGCGGTACCGACGAGACTGGCACGCGCAGAAGGCATCCCGGTGATCAACGTGGACCGGACGCCGGACGGTGCTCCGGGCGACACCTTCATTGCCGGGGAGAGCGTCGAATCCGCCTACGAGGTCTGCAAGCACATCATCGGGCTCGCCGGCGGCAAGGGCAAGATGGCCATCGTCCACGGGCAGAAGGGCACGACGCCGGAGGTTGACCGCTTCGCCGGCTGCAAGCGCGCGATCGAGGAAAATCCCGATGTCGAGCTGGTCGCGCAGCAGTGGAGCCAGATGTGGTCTCCCGACGAGGGCTTCTCGATCACGCAGAACATGCTGCAGGCACACCCCGACATCCGCATCATCTTCGGGCAGGCCGACGCGCTCGCCATGGGCGCGGCCAAGGCCGTCGACGTCGCCGGGCTCTCGGACAAGGTCATCATCGGCGGATACGACGGCGATGTCGCCGCGCTCGAATACCTCGCCAAGTGCGAGGGGCCGTTCGTCGTGACGGCAACGCAGAGCACCCAGCTGATGGGGCGCCTGGCGGTCGATGCCGCGATCAAGGTCGCCGCCGGCGAGACCGTGCCGGAACGGCAGACCCCGAACGCGGTGCTCACCACCTGCGACGACGCCCCGAAATACGTGGAGCAGCATCCCTGATCCCGGGCCGGCACCGCAATACGAAAGGCTGACGCCATGAACTCCGAAGGCAAAACTCCGATCCTGACCCTGCGGAACATCCATAAGTCCTATGGACCGATCGAGGTTCTCCACGGCATCGATATGGACATCTACGCCGGGGAAGTCGTCGCTTTGCTTGGCGAGAACGGGGCCGGCAAATCGACCTTGTCGAATGTCATCTCCGGGACGGTCCTGCCCACGTCCGGAGAGATGACCTGGAAGGGCGCACGCTACGCGCCCGCCGACCCCCGCGCCGCGATCGACGCGGGGGTCGGCATGATCCACCAGGAGCTGCTGCTGCTGCCGCATCTGTCGATTGCCGAGAACATCTTCGTCGGGCGCTACCCGATAAAGAGCGGCCTGGTCGACCGGGGCGAGATGGAACGGCGCGCCCATCAGGGGCTCGAACGGCTCGGCCTCGACATCTCGCCGCGCCGCATCGTCGAGGGCCTGCCGACCGCCAGCCAGCAACTGATCGAAATCGCCAAGGCGCTGACGCTGAACGCCCAGCTCCTGATCCTTGACGAGCCGACGGCCGCGTTGGGCGTCGAGGAGACAAAGCTGCTGTTCGAGCAGATCGAACGATTGAAGGCGGAGGGCGTCGGCATCGTCTACATCTCCCACCGCCTGGAGGAGATCAAGAAGATCGCCGACCGCATCGTCGTGATGCGGGACGGAGAAAAGGTGCGGGAATTCGAAACGGCGGACGTTCCGATCCGCAGCATCGTCGAGGCGATGGTGGGGCGCAGCATGGAGCAGATGTTCCCGCCGCTGGCCCAGCCAACGGGCGAGGTCGTGCTCGAGGTGCGTGACCTGTCGTCGCCTTCGGGGCGGTTCAACGACGTCAACTTCTCCGTTCGCCGCGGCGAGATCTTCGGCATCGCGGGACTGATCGGCGCGGGCCGAACCGAACTGGTGCGCGCGATCGCCGGCGCGGACCCGATCAAGGCGGGCACCGTCGTGCTAAACGGGAAGGACGTGACGCCGACCTCGCCCCACAATGCCATCCGCAACGGGATCGTCCTGATCCCCGAGGACCGCAAGCTGCAGGGGGTGATCCTTGATCACAGCATTGCGGAGAACATCGCCTATTCGAACTTCGAGTCGGTCGGAACCTCCGGCTGGATCAGTTCCGGGCGCGTGCAGCAGTTCGCCGACGACAACATTCGCAAACTCGGGGTGAAGGGCAGGGGCCGGCAGAATGCCGGAGAGCTGTCGGGCGGCAACCAGCAGAAGGTCGTCATCGCCAAGTGGCTCGCCCGCAACCCCCGCGTGGTGCTTCTGGACGAACCGACCCGCGGCATCGACGTCGGTGCCCGGTCCTCGATCTACGAAATCATCCACGGGCTCGCCGAACAGGGCGTTGCGGTGATCGTCGTCAGCTCGGACCTGGAGGAGGTTTTGGGCGTGTCGAACCGCATCCTCGTGATGGCGGCCGGCCAGCAGACAGGAATTCTGGATCATACCGAGGCCAATGACGTCTCGGTGATGGAACTCGCAACGGCATGAAGCGGCAAGGAGAAGAGAGATGAATCGGTTCACGGGCAAGACGGTCGTCGTCACCGGCGGAAACAAGGGGATCGGCCTTGCCATCGCCCAGCGCTTTGCCGAGGAGGGGGCCAACCTTGTGATCGCCTCCGTCGAGCCGCAGGTCGAGGAAGCGGCGGCGAAACTGCGCGACAGCGGGGCGAACGCCTGTGGCGTCTTGTGCGATGTCACGGACCGAGGCGCCGTCGTCGCCCTTTTTGACCGGGCCGAGGACGAGTTCGGCGCGGTCGACGTCTCCGTCCAGAATGCCGGCATCATCACCATCGCCAAGATCGAGGACCTGACCGAGGCGCAGTGGGACGCGACGATGGCGGTCAACACCAAGGGCGCGTTCCTGTGCTGCCAGGAGGCCATCCGGCGGATGCGCAAGGCTGGCAACGGCGGCCGGCTGATCAACATCGCCTCCGGCCAGGCGCGCGACGGCTTCATCTACACCCCCCACTACGCCGCCTCGAAATTCGGCGTCATGGGCATGACCCAAAGCCTCGCCAAGGAGGTCGCACTCGACGGCATCACCGTGAATGCGATCTGCCCCGGCATCATCAAGACCGACATGTGGGACTATAACGACCGGGTCTGGGGCAAGATCCTCGGCGACTACGGCCCGGGCGAACTGATGGCCAGCTGGGTGCAGAACATTCCGATGAAGCGCGCGGGCGAGGGCAAGGATGTAGCAGCGCTGATCGCCTTCCTGGCCAGCCGCGACGCCGACTATATTACCGGCCAGACCATCAATGTCGATGGCGGCCTGATCATGTCCTAGGCCCGGTGGGTCGGACAAGAACTTCGCTTTCATCGGTGGGAGGCCGCAGAGAATGAACGGGATTACATTGAACGCGCCGGCATTGTTCGATCTGACCGGCCGTGTGGCGCTGGTGACCGGCGCTGGCAGCGGCATCGGTCAGCGCATTGCCGTCGGCCTGGCGCAGTGCGGCGCCGACGTCGCGGTTCTCGACCGCCGGACCGACGACGGCCTGGCCGTGACGGTCGGCCTGATCGAGCGCGCCGGCCGCAAGGCCGCCGCCGTCGCGGTCGACGTGACGGATCGTCCGGCCCTGGACGAGGCGGTCGCCAGGACCGAAGCCGAGCTCGGCGCGCTCCGCATCGCGGTCAACGCGGCCGGCATCGCCAATGCGAATCCAGCCGAAAAGATGAGCGAAACGCAGTACCAGACCCTCATGGACATCAACATGAAGGGCGTGTTTTTCTCCTGCCAGGCGGAAGCCGCGGCCATGCTGAAGCACGGCCGCGGATCGATCATCAACATCGCCTCCATGTCCGGCGTCATCGTCAATCGCGGTCTGTCGCAGGTTCACTACAACGCCTCCAAGGCCGGCGTGATCCATATGACGAAATCAATGGCGATGGAGTGGGTCGAGCGCGGCATCCGCGTCAACGCGATCAGTCCGGGCTATACGGCGACGCCGATGAACACCCGGCCGGAAATGGTGCACCAGACCCAGGAGTTTGAGCGCCAGACACCGATGCAGCGCATGGCCACGGTCGACGAAATGGTCGGGCCCGCAATCTTCCTCGCCGCCGACGCCTCGTCCTATTGCACGGGCGTCAACCTCCTCGTCGATGGCGGCTTCTGCTGCTGGTAAGCTGCGGACAGCCGGCCGACCTTGCGTGGGAGTTTGCGCCGCCGCGGTCCGCCGGTTCCAGATGTCTGCAGGCGGTGGCCGGTGCCACCGGCCTGCGAAGGCTCGCCTAACCGATCCGGGAGAACCTCACGCGGCGATGGTGGCGTCGACCGGCCCGTCGCTCTCCTCGGCAGGCTGTCGGGTAAGGTAGGCGATCAGGTCCTTGATCGTGACCAGATGCAGGCCGTGCTGCCGTGCGAACAGCGTCAGCTCCGGCAGGCGCGCCATGGTCCCGTCGTCGTTTGCGACTTCGCAGATCACCCCGGAGGGGGCCTTGCCGGCGAGGCGGCAGAAATCGATGGCGGCCTCGGTGTGGCCGGGCCGGCCGAGCACCCCCTTGGGGTTGGCGCGCAGCGGAAAGATGTGGCCCGGGCGGGCGAACGCGTCCGCCTTCGCGGCCGGGTCGATCAGCGCCCTGACGGTGGCGGCGCGGTCGGCGGCGGAGATGCCCGTCGTCGTGCCCGGCAGGTAGTCGACCGAGACGGTGAAGGCGGTCTTCAAGGATTCGGTGTTGTTCGGCACCATCAGCGGGATGTCGAGCGCGTCGAGGCGCTCGCCCTCCATCGACACGCAGATCAGCCCGCGGGCCCGGTTCATCATGAAGGCGATCTTCTCGGCGGTGGCGTCCTCGGAGGCGAAGACGATGTCGCCCTCGTTCTCGCGGTCTTCGTCGTCGACCACGACGATCATCTCCCCGCGGGCGATGGCGGCGATCGCATCTTCAATCTTCGAAATCGTCATGCTGCAGTCTTTCAAGGGTTCGGCCGGATCTTCCGGCGCTCGTTGCACCATCCCCGCCTGCGCGGATCAGACAAACGTCCCTTGGGCGAACAGGCACCGCGCCCCGGCTCGTCGCGAGGGGTGGGCGTGCCTTGCTCTCTTCCATCCGGACTATACCGTCGGCTCCGGCCTCGCACCGGATCTGCTGACCTCCCGGCAGGGCCGGGAGCGCTCGCGGGCTCCGGGATCCCTCCCGATACCGCCGGTGGGGAATTGCACCCCGCCCTGAGAACAGCGCGAAGATAAGGATATCCGGGCGGCAATTGCAAGGGAGCCTTCGATCCGAAGAGGCACAAAAACGACGCCCGCGCGTTGAACACATCGTTGAACACCGGCGATCCTGCGACGGCTGCGCCCGTTTACCTCGGGTCGGCCTAGCGTCATCAACCTTGCCGTGCTCAGCGACGCTTGCGCGCGATCGCGCGGCGGGCGGCCTTGACGATCCCGGGCCCGGTCAGGCCGAACTGCTCGAACAGCCAGTCGACCGAACCGGTGGGCACGAAGCCGGGGAACCCGACGCGCTCGACCGGTACCGGCAGGTTGCCGGCGGTGAATTCGGCCACCGCCCCGCCGAGACCGCCGCGGATATTGGCTTCCTCGACCGTCACGATCGCGCCGGTTTCGGCAGCCGCCGACGCTACCGCGGCTTCGTCCAGCGGGTTGAGGGTCGCCATGTTGAGGACGCGTGCGGAGATGCCCTCGTTGCGCAGGCTTTCCGCGGCATCGACGGCAAGGTGCACCGTGGTGCCGCAGGCGATCAGCGTCACGTCCGAGCCGTCGCGCAACCGTTCCGCCGTGCCTGGCCGGAATACCCGGTCGGCCACGTCGAGGTCGGGCACCGGCATGCGGCTCAAGCGGATGAAAACCGGACCTTCATGCGCCGCCGCCCATTTCACGGCCTCCGCCGTTTCCCAGGGGTCGGACGGCACGACGACGGTGATGTTGCTCAGCGGACGCAGCCAGGCGAAATCCTCGATCGAGTGATGGGTCGGTCCGAGTTCGCCATAGGCGATGCCGGAGGACTGCCCGATCAGCTTCACGTTGAAGTTGGCATAGGCGATGTCGGCCTTCACCTGTTCCAGGGCGCGGCCGGTCAGAAAGCAGGAGGCGGCGGAAACGAACGGAATGCGCCCGCCGTTGGCCAGTCCCGCGCCGACGCCGACCATGTTCTGTTCGGCGATGCCGACATTGACCAGCCGTTCGGGGAACTTCTTCTGAAATCCGCCGAGCTTGGAGGAGCCGACGGAATCATTGACGACGGCGACAATGCGCGGGTCCTGCGCGGCGAGGTCCTCGAGCGTTCGGGCCCAGGCGTCGCGGCAGTCGTGAAGCCCTTGCTGTCTTGCGGCGGGCGCGGCCATCAGACCAGTTCCTCCATGGCCAGTCCGTACTGCTCGGCATTCGGCACGCCGTGGTGCCAGGAGGCCTTGTTCTCCATGAACGACACGCCCTTGCCCTTGACGGTGTTGGCGATCACGCAGAGCGGCCTGGCCCGGCCGCCCGAGGGTTCGGCCAGAACGTCGAGCAGCGCGCCGACGTTGTGGCCATCGACCACAGCGACGTCCCAGCCGAAGGCGCGGAACTTGTCGTCCAGCGGGTCGAGGCCGCTCGTTTCCTCCGTGCCCATGCCCTGCTGCAGGCGGTTGCGGTCGACGACCAGCGTCAGCTTGCTGAGCTTGCGATGGCCGGCGGTCATCGCCGCCTCCCAGTTGGACCCCTCCTGCAGTTCGCCGTCGCCGGTCAGCACGAAGGTGCGGTAGGCACTGTCCGTCAGCTGGCCGGAGATGGCGATGCCGAGCGCAACCGGCATGCCGTGGCCGAGCGGACCGGTGTTGGTCTCCACGCCCGGCAGGTAGTTTCTGTTCGGGTGGCCGTTCAGCTTCGAGTTGGGTTGCATGTAGGTGGCGAGCCACTCTTCCGGATAGTAGCCGGCGGCGCAAAGGGCGGTGTAGAGCGCGCCCGTGGCGTGACCCTTCGACATGATGAAGCGATCGCGCTCCGGCATGTCGGGCCGGGCCGGGTCGTAGCGCATCACGCCGAAGTAGAGCGTGGCGATGATGTCGATCGCGGAAAAGTCGCCGCCGGGATGCCCAAGCTGCGCATCGTAGACCATGGTGAAGGCCCTTCGGCGCATCCACAGGGCCTTGTCCCGGATCCTGTCGACGGTGTCGTTGTTCTGCATTCTCTCTACCTTTCAGAACCGGACGGGGAAGGTGAGCTGCGGCTCCGGTGTCCCGTTGTGATGGTAGATCGGCCATTTCAGGTAGCGGTAGACCGCCTCGTGCACGACGTCGGCATGATGGCCCCTAACCATGGCGACGTGGTGCTCGAAGCCGTTCTGGGTGATGAAGGTCATCAGCCTGCGCAGGTCGGCGACCTTCGCCACGGCGATTCCGCCGTCCATGGCGAAGGGGTCGTCGGTGAACTCGCCCTCGCCGAGATAGCACTTGATCGTGCCGGCCCGATCGTCGGTGGAAAGGCGAAAATAGGTCATCGGACCGGCCTTGACCTTCCCCTTGACCGCGCCGAAACACTTCTCCCGCCCGATGGTCTCGCCGAGCACGTCCAGTTCGCCGACCTCTGGGGTAATGCCGAAGAAGCTCTTCGGATAGTTTCCGCAATGGGTGCAGACGCACTTGTCGACCGCGTTGCCGTAGTTGTTGTTCCAGTCCAGGATCGCGGCCGGCTGGTGGGATGCGAGCGACATCGCATACATCGACAGCGCTCCCATCACGTCGACCTCGCAGGCCGACGGCATCAGTTCCTCGCCCATCATAGACATGGTGAGACAGGTCGCGCAGCCGAAGTTGTCCTGCAAGGAGCGCCAGCACTGGATGGCGGAGGCGTCGCAGCCGTTTTCGTCGATCCAGCGGTTGACGGCGAGCGTCCACTTCGCCTGGCGCATGATCTGCTCCGGCTTGATGTGGGCCGGGATCGTTCCGTAGCTCCGCACCTTGCCGAGTTTCTCGATCAGAGCGGGATCGTTTTCCTTGACCGCCGCTGCGGCCCCCATCATCTCGGAGAGATCGACGGTGACCACCGTGATGCCGGACGCCTGCAACAGCTTTTCCGAATAGCGCATGGTCTGGAACGCGCCGGTTCGGGCGCCGATCGAGCCGATGCGGGCGCCTCGCATGCCGCGCACGGTGCGACAGACGCGGGCGAAGCGGTCGAGATCGGCCTTGAACTCCGCGCTCGATACGTCGCAGGTGTGTGAGGTCGTTTCCGTGAACGGCACGCCGTATTGCCAGAAGTTGTTCGATATCGAGAGCTTGCCGCAGAAGGCGTCGCGCCGTTCGTGCACGGACACCTTGTCGATCTCGTCATTGCTTGCCTGCAGCAGGATCGGCACGTTGAGCCGCGCCCGGTTCACCAGTTCGGCCACCGCAATCTCGTCGCCGAAATTTGGCAGGCAGATCACGATCCCGTCTATCTCGTCGGCCTTTGTGCGGAAGAACGAGGCATAAAGGTCCGCATCGGCGACGGACTGCACGGCGCCGTTGACGGTGGCGTCGTAGGGCAGGATGTGAGCCTCGATGCCGAGGTCGGAGAGATGCGCGAGCACCTCGTCGCGCGCGGCCTTGCACGGGGCGCCATTGAAGAACGCACGACTGCCGATGACGACGCCGAGCGCGATACGCTTGCGAATGATGCGGCTCAAACCTGCCTCCCTCAACCCGCCCGCATGATCGAGCGATGTCTTTCATTTAGTTTTGTTTGGTTTCGATATTTCTCACAAGTTCGATGGTCCGGCAAGATAATTCTGATTTGAGGCGATCGGCATGCTGCATTGCGGCGTGAGGCGCCGCCAATGCACGGCGGCGCGTAGAAATTGCGATCAAATAGAAACAGTTTGACAATATTCGATATTATTCGATAGTGAATGAGCAGGTCACGTCTTGTGACTGGTTGAGAAAGGGAGGTTCTCATGAAAATCACGCGTCGCTTGCTTGTATCTGTTTGTGTGCTCGGCCTTTCGGGTGTCGTGCCGGGCCTGGCGCTGGCCGCCGACACCATTGCGATCATAACCCCCAGCCATGACAATCCGTTCTTCAAGGCAGAGGCCGATGGCGCCGCCGCAAAGGCGAAGGAGCTCGGCTACGAGACCATGGTGCTGGTCCACGACGACGATGCCAACAAGCAGAACGAGCTGTTCGATTCCGCAATTGCTGCCGGCGTCAAGGCCATCATTCTCGACAATGCCGGGGCGGACGCCTCCGTGGCCGCCGTGCAGAAGGCCAAGGACAAGGGCATTCCGTCCTTCCTGATCGACCGCGAGATCACCACGACCGGCGTCGCAGTCTCGCAGATCGTCTCGAACAACTACCAGGGGGCCCAGCTCGGCGCCGAGGAGTTTGTCAAGCTCATGGGCGAAGCCGGCAATTATGCGGAACTGGTCGGCAAGGAGTCCGATACCAACGCAGGCATTCGCTCGCAGGGCTATCACGACGTGATCGACCAGTACTCGGACATGAAGATGGTGGCGCGGCAGACCGCGAACTGGTCGCAGACGGAAGCCTACGGCGTGATGGAATCGATCCTCCAGGCGCACCCGGACATCAAGGGTGTCATCTCCGGCAACGACACCATGGCCATGGGCGCCTATGCCGCGCTCGAGGCGGCCGGGCGCAACGACGTGATCGTCGTCGGCTTCGACGGCTCGAACGATGTGCGCGACTCGATCCTGAAAGGCGGCATCAAGGCCACGGTTCTGCAGCCGGCCTACCAGCAGGCGCAGCTCGCCGTCGAGCAGGCCGACAAATACATCAAGACCGGCTCGACCGGCCTTGAGGAGAAGCAGCTGATGGACTGCATTCTGGTCAACACCGACAATGCCTCGCAGCTCGAGACCTTCGCGCTGACCCAATGAGGCATGGGAGCCGGCCATCCGGGACGGTGTTCCGGATGGCTTTCCTGCTGTTGCTATGAACGCGGATCATCTGATGGCGATGAAGATCTTGCTTGCTGCGGGCATGCTCGCAATGGCCTGCCTCTCGGGCTGCAAACTGGTTAAGACCGGCGACGCCGAGGATGGGGCCGAGGCCGCGGACCCGATCGTCGAACTCGTCGATACGACCTTCGACGCGAAGCTGGTACCGGCCCTGACCGAAAAGGCGGTGGATCTGGCGACGTTGCGCGAGGCGATCGCGGGCGGTCTCGACTCGGCGGGCGAGCAATACGGCGTGCGCGTCGGCGGCGCCGGCGGCGGCTGGAATTTTCCCGTCAAGGGTATGGCGACCGTCGTAGAGGAGAACCGGGCCTCGAAGGCCGCGGTGGCCCGGATCGATGTCGACGGCGATGGCGCGGCGGACGCCGCGCTTCAGCTCGGCCCGGTTGTCAAGGGCACGGCGGTGCGCGACACTTCGGGTGTCTATGACTTTTCCACGTTCCGGGACCAGATCGAATACGCCAGGCTTGGTCGTGCGCTCAACGACAGGGCGGTTGCGCAGACGGCTGTCGCCGAGGGCGACCTCAAGGGCAAGCAGGTCACCTTCATCGGTGCGGTGGCGATCCGCTCGGTCGGCGAGACGCCGCTGATCACCCCGGTTTCGCTTGAGGTCGTGCCATGAGCGAGGAGCACCCCATCGGACTGTCGATCCGCAACGGATCGAAAATGTACCCGGGAACGCAGGCGCTGAAGAATGTCGATTTCGACCTGCGCATGGGGGCGGTCAACGTGCTTGTCGGCGAGAACGGCGCCGGCAAGTCGACGCTGATGAAGATTATCGCCGGCGTGGAACAACTGAACGCCGGGTCGATCGAGCTGGACGGAAAGCCGATCGTCTTTGCCGACCGCACGGATGCCGCCCGCCATGGCGTTGGCATCGTGTTTCAGGAACTCAACCTGTTCCCGAACCTGACCGTCACGGAGAACATCTTCGTCGGCAATGAGAAGACCTTCGCCGGCGTTCACATCGATCGGGTCACGCAAAGGGCGGAGGCTTGTGCCCTGATGAAGCGGCTCGAACAGGATATCGACCCGGACACGCCGCTCGGCAACCTGCGGATCGGTCAGCAGCAGATCGTCGAGATCGCCAAGGCGCTGGCCGAGAAGGCACGCATCCTGATCCTCGACGAGCCCACATCGGCGCTCTCCGCCGCCGAAGTCGAGGTTCTCTTCAGCCTGATCGAGGAGCTGAAGAGCCAGGGCGTCGGTCTTGTCTACATCTCGCACCGGCTCGAGGAGTTGATCCGCATCGGCGACTATATCACCGTCCTGCGGGACGGCGTGATCACCGGTTCGCGCTCGATGCAAGGCGTCGACATTCCCTGGATCGTCGCCAACATGATCGGCAGCGCCTCCAAGGAGTTTCCGAAGACGGTCGAGCATGCAATGGGCGACGAGGTGTTCCGCGTGGACAATGTCTGCCTTCCCAGCCCCGCCGGGGGCTATGCGGTCGATCACGTCTCGCTGTCGGTCCGCAGCGGCGAGATCGTCGGCCTCTATGGCCTGATGGGGGCCGGGCGCTCGGAGCTGCTGGAATGCATCATGGCCCAGCACCCGAATTCCTCCGGCCAGTTGTTCATTGGCGGCGAGACGGTGCGCGAGAGGAGCGTGTCCGGTCGCATCCGCCGGGGGCTGGCGCTCATCCCCGAGGACCGCAAGCGTGACGGCCTCGTCCAGATCATGACGATCCGCGAGAACCTGACGCTGTCGTCGCTTCGCGACTTCACCAAGGGGTTCCACCTGAGCCTGAAGGGCGAGGCCGGCAAGGCCGCCGAGTTCGTCAAGCGTATGGCGATCAAGATCGCCAGCCTGGAGCACCCGGTGTCCAGTCTCTCGGGTGGCAACCAGCAGAAGGTTGTGATCGGCAAGGCGCTGATGACGCGTCCGCGCATCCTCCTGATGGACGAGCCCTCGCGCGGGATCGACATCGGCGCCAAGGCGGAAATCTTCCGCACCATGCGGCACCTGGCCGCCGACGGCCTCGGCATTCTCTTCGTAACATCCGACCTGGACGAGGTTCTCGCCCTGTCGGATCGCATTCTCGTCATGGCGAACGGCAGGCTGACCGGCGAATTTCCGGCCGGCGCCAATGCGGCGGACGTCGTTTCCGCGGCCACGCCCAATCTGAGCAGGGTTGAAGCACAATGAGCAGCATCGGCACCGTCAACAACGTCAAGGCGAAGGCAGAGGGATCTAGGACGTCGGCGCTGCTGATGCTCTTGCACATGCGCACATTCGTGGCGCTGATCCTCGTCTTTGCCTTCTTTGCCATTGCCGCGCCGAACTTCCTGAGCGGCGCCAACATGCTGATCATCTCCAAGCATGTGGCGCTCAACGCGCTGCTCGCCATCGGCATGACCTTCGTCATCATCGCCGGCGGCATTGACCTTTCCGTCGGCTCGATCGTCGGTCTCTGCGCCATGGTCGCCGGCTATCTCGTGCTCTACGGCATCGACCTCGGCATCGGCTGGAGCATCCAGTTCAACACGCTCGAGATCTGCCTGATGGTGCTCGTGGTCGGCGTCTTCATCGGCCTGATCAACGGTCTCTTGATAACAAAGCTCAATGTCGCGCCCTTCATCGCCACGCTCGGCACGCTCTATGTCGCCCGTGGCGCCGCGCTGCTCTTTTCCGACGGGCGCACCTTCCCCAACCTCGCCGGCAACCCGGAATACGGCTCAGACACGTTCCGGCTGATCGGTTCGGGCAGCTTTCTCGGCTTTCCGCTTTCGGTCTGGATCATGGTGGTGGTGGCGCTTCTGGCGGCCTATCTGGCGACCCGCACACCGCTTGGGCGCCACATCTATGCCGTCGGCGGCAATGAGCGCGGCGCCGCGCTGTCGGGGGTGAACGTCGACCGGACGAAGCTGTTTGTCTACATGTTCTCCGGGCTTTGCGCCGCGCTGGTGGGGATCATCATATCCTCGCAACTGCAGGCAAGCCATCCGGCGACCGGCGAGACCTTCGAACTCAACGCCATCGCCGCGGCCGTCCTCGGCGGCACGTCGATGTCCGGCGGGCGCGGCCGGATCGGCGGAACGATCGTCGGCGCCTTCGTCATCGGCATCCTCGCCGACGGCCTGATCATGATGGGCGTGTCGTCCTTCTGGCAGACGGTGATCAAGGGGCTGGTGATCATCGCGGCCGTGGTCGTGGACCAGATCCAGCAGAAACTTCAGGCCCGGGTGATCCTGCAGCAACAGGCCAATTGAGGATTACAATCTGCCATCTCTTGCTGTATGGCTGCCAGACAATAGAATCGGATCGTTTTCGTTTGATTGCGATCAATGGGGTTTAGGCAGGTCGATATGGAAGCGAAGACAGCGAACGATGCGTCTGAGTCCATGATCGGGCTCCTGTCGGAGCCGCGTCGCCGTCGCATCCTCGAATGGCTGCAGGAGGAGGGCTCGGCCCGGGTGCGGGAGCTGGCCGGCGCTTTCCATGTGTCGGAAGCGACGATCCGCCAGGATCTCGAGCGCCTGGAGAGCGAAGGCTACATCACCCGGGAGCACGGGGGCGCCTATCTCAACGCGGTGACGCCGCAGATCGGCACCATGACGCTCCATCACCAGGAAAACATGGACAAGAAGCGGCGGATCGGTGTCCTGGCGGCGAGCCTGGTCAAGGATGGCGAGACCCTGATCCTCGACGCCGGAACGACGACCACCGAGATCGCCATGCGGCTCACCGCACGTCGTGACCTGACGCTGATCACCAATGCGCTGAACATTGCCATCATCCTCGGCGCCGTGCCCACCTTCGCGGTGCACATGCCGGGCGGGCAGTTCAAGTCGCCGACGCTGTCGCTGTCCGGGGACAAGTCGGTGGAGTACTTCAACAACATCTTTGCCGGCAAGCTGTTCCTGGCGACTGCCGGGGTCGATCTTGAGGCCGGCCTGACCTATCCAAGCTTCGCCGACCTGCAATTGAAGGAGGCGATGATCAAGGCTGCGGCGCATGTCTATCTCGTTGCCGACTCCACCAAGATCGGCAAGTCCTCGTTCACCCGTCTCGGCTCGCTTGACGTCATCCAGTCGCTGATCACCGACGACGGGATATCCGATGCGGTGGCCAAGGAGTTCGAGCGCCGCGGCGTCGAGGTCCTGGTCGCCGACTAGGGCGGATCGAACGCAATCGGGCATGCTTCCTGCTCCCGCAACCTAAAACCGCCAAGCCAGACCCCGGCGGCGCGGCCTTCTCCACCATGCAGGCCGGTTGCGTCGGGCCCATGGCGGCCGGCCACAGTGGCGGACATGGTCGCCCGGCATTCGGGCGGCAGGGGGTTCGATGTGGTCTTCGATGCTGTTGGCGGGGCCAATCTTGTCGGTTCGTTCGAGGCCGCCGCGCTTTAAGCGAGCGTCGCGACTCTCATTGACCGAGCCGGTACATTGCCGGTCTGGCGCTGAATGCTTCGCTGGTACGCAATGACTGCAGATTTCCGTTTTCTGCGTCGCGTCATTGGTTGTCGTTCTGCTGCCCAATTGCCTAATCCTCTCCAGGTAAAGAAATCGTGAGGGGACTTGAAGGGGCTGTTCGGGATAGATGTTGTGGCACGGCGAGGATGTGCGATGGCTGGATCTCTGCGAGATGGTGAGGACTTGCGGGCGCGAACTGCGGCGATCCGCATGCGAATCCTCGACGTTCTTTCGGAGCTGCCGTGGGACGGGCTCAACTATCGGCACGGGATTCCCGGTCTGTCGCTGTATCGCGTCGTCGAGCCGGCCGGCCCCTTTTCGGCCGTCTATGAACCGAGTCTTTCGGTCATCATCAAGGGCAGCAAGCTGGTCAATGTGGGAGATGAAACGCTCACCTACGACGAGTCCTGCTTTTTCCTTACGGCGATAGGCATGCCGATGACGGGCCAGATTTGCAGGGCGAGCATGGTGGAGCCCTATGTCGCGGCGATGTTGCGGCTCAACCTGGATGCGATGCGACGCCTCATCGCCGATCACGACCTGCAGTCCAAGGCGATATCGGATCGCGAGCGCGGAGCGGCCGTGGGCAAGGCTACGCCGGAGCTGTTGGAAGCGTTCTTGCGATTGATATCGCTGGCAAATTCGCCAGACGATATTCCTTTCCTGGCAGAGCATATCCAGAACGAGATACTTTATCGGTTGCTGACCGGCGAGCAGGGCGCGCGGCTACGACGTCTTGTGCTTGCCGGCACCAACAGCAACCGGGTGGCGAAAGCGGTCGCCTGGCTGAAGGAGAACTACACCAAGCCGCTGCGTGTCGACGAGCTTGCGGAGATCGCCAACATGGGCGTGTCCACCTTGCATCACCATTTTCGCGCCATGACGGCGATGAGCCCGCTCCAGTTCCAGAAGCATTTGCGGCTGCACCACGCGCGCGAACTGATGCTTTCCGGAACGCTCGACGCGGCGACCGCAGCCCTGAGCGTCGGCTACGAGAGTCCCACCCAGTTCAGCCGGGAATATCGGCGCAAGTTCGGCCACCCTCCCTTGCGCGACGTCAAGGCGATCCTGAATTCAGACGATTCGGCTCGGCGCAACACCGTTGGCTAGCCCGTTGCCGGCCGTTCAGGCTCGGCGGCCTCCCTGCCTAGGATGTCGCGATGTGCTCGGCGAAAAGGATGCCTCCCGACAGGATTGAGCAACAATCAGGCAGGATCGAGCCTATCGGGTATCGGCCCTGTCTTATAAGTTTGCGTCGCAATGACCAGCGTCAGAGGGTTCGAGCCGGCGATCCCGGCCGGGCTTATGCGTCGCAACGCAAGGAGAGCATCATGGTGACATTAATGATCAACGGCACCGGGCATGAGGTCGAGGCCGACGCGGATATGCCGCTGCTCTGGGCGATCCGCGATCTGGTCGGGCTGACCGGGACCAAGTTCGGCTGCGGCCTGGCCCAATGCGGCGCCTGCACGGTGCTGCTGGATGGCACGCCGGTACGGTCCTGCCAGACATTCGTCGGCGATGTCGGCGATGCGAAAGTGACGACAATCGAAGGCCTGAGCGGCAAGGTCGCGGAAACGGTGCAGGCGGTCTGGGCCGATCTCGACGTTCCCCAATGCGGCTATTGCCAGTCCGGACAGATCATCTCGGCCACCGACCTGCTCACCAACACCCCGAAGCCGACCGACGACGACATCGACGCCGCGATGTCCGGCAACCTCTGTCGCTGCGCCACCTATCACCGGATCCGTGCCGGGATCCACGAAGCTGCAAAGCGTTTGGAGGCCTGAGCGATGATTCCGCGACTGATGCAATCCCTCAATCTTCCGGTGGCCAAGGCCCAGGCGTCGCGCCGGCAGTTCCTGCTTGGCGCCCTTGCCGCCGGCAGCGGCGTCGCCGTCGGCTTCCGCGTCCTGGCCGCCTCGCCCGCTGCCGCGGCCGAGACGGTGGCCGGCACGGAAGGAGCGACCGCCTTCACGCCGTATCTGACCGTCGACGGCGACGGCAAGGTCACCGTGCTCTCGTCCCAGTTCGAGATGGGGCAGGGCTCCTACAATGGTCTGGCGACGCTTGTCGCCGAAGAACTCGACGCCGACTGGTCGACGATCGAGGTGCAGGGCGTGGCCGGAAATGTGAAGGCCTACGGCAATCTCGCCTTCGGCGGTGCCATCCAGGGGACCGGCGGTTCCACCTCGATGGTCACCTCGTGGGAACGCTACCGCAAGGCGGGGGCCGCTGCCCGCGCCATGCTGGTGGCCGCTGCCGCCGCCGAATGGGGCGTGCCGCCGTCCGAGATCACGATCGAAAACGGGGTGCTTTCGCACCCGTCCGGCAAGAAGGGCGGCTTCGGCCTGTTCGCCGCCAAGGCCGCTATGTTGGCGGTGCCGGCCGACGTCCAGCTCAAGCAGCCTGAGGACTGGAAGCTTATCGGCAATGAAAAGCTGAAGCGCTACGACAGCGCCCGCAAGACCAACGGAACAGAGCAGTACACGATCGACGTCAAATTGCCGGGCATGCTGACGGCGGTGATGATCCATCCGCCGCGGTTCGGCGCCAAGCTCAGGTCCTTCGATGCCGCCGAAGCGCGGTCGATCAAGGGCGTGGTCGACGTCGTCGAGACGCCGCGCGGCGTCGCCGTGGTCGGCGAGCACATGTGGGCGGCCATCAAGGGACGCGAAGCCGTGACGGTCGAGTGGGACGAGTCGGGCGCCGAGAAGCGCGGCACGTCCGAAATCATGGCGATGTACAGGGACCTTGCAGACAAAGCTCCCGTAGCGCTTGCGCGCAAGGATGGCGATGTCGACGCCGGCTTGTCCGGGGCGACCAAGGTAATCGAGGCGAGCTTCGAGTTTCCCTATCTGGCGCATTCGGCGATGGAGCCGCTCAACGCCGTTGCACGCATGAACGACGACGGCACGCTGGAAATCTGGGGCGGGCATCAGTTTCCCGACGTCTACCAGATGCTCGCCGGCGAGATCGCAGGCATCGCGCCCGACAAGGTCCGTCTGCACGTGCTGAAGACCGGGGGCAGCTTCGGCCGCCGCGCCGTCTTCGACGGCGATGTGGTCGTCGAATCCGTCCACGTCGCCAAGGCCCTCGGCTTCCGCGCCCCGGTAAAGGTGCAGTGGACACGCGAGGACGATATGCAGGCCGGCCGTTATCGACCCGCCTATGTCCATCATCTCAGGGCCGGGATCGACGGTGACGGAAACCTGGTGGCCTGGAGCAATCACGTCGTCGGTCAGTCGATCATGGCAAAGACCGCGTTCGAAGGCATGGTCAAGAACGGCGTCGATCCGACTTCGGTCGAAGGTGCCAACAACCTGCCCTACGCCATTCCCCACCAGATCGTCGGCCTGACGACCACCGATGTCGGCGTCCCCGTGCTGTGGTGGCGTTCGGTCGGCTCGACGCACACCGCCTTCGCCGCCGAGACCTTTATCGACGAGCTTGCCGAAGCGGCCGGCCGCGATCCGATCGAATTCCGCCTGTCGATGCTCGAGCCGGAATCGCGCCACGCGGTGGTGCTCAAGCTCGCGGCGGAAAAGGCGGAATGGGCCAGGCCGCTGCCGGAGGGGCGCTTCCGCGGTGTCGCCGTTGCGGAGAGCTTCGGTTCGGTCGTGGCGCAAATCGCGGAGGTCTCGACCGACGGCAGTGGCGATTTCAAGGTCGAGCGTGTGGTCGCCGCGGTCGATTGCGGCCTGGCGGTCAATCCCGATCAGGTCCGTGCCCAGGTCGAGGGCGGCATCGGCTTCGGCCTCGGGGCGATCGTGGGCGAGGAGATCACGCTGACGGAGGGAAAGGTCGATCAGGGCAACTTCGACATGTACACGCCGCTGAGAATCGAGGCGATGCCGGCGGTGGAGGTGCATATCCTTGCTTCCGCCAATCCGCCTTCCGGCATCGGCGAGCCGGGCGTCCCCCCGATTGGCCCTGCCGTTGCCAATGCCGTCTACAAGGCGTTGGGCAAACGGATCCGCGTCATGCCCTTTTCGAGATCGCTCAACGCATAACTGTGGCCCTGCAGCCGCAGAGGCTGGCAGTGAGCATCAGGGCCATGGCCGCGGCGGCATCAGCCCGGTGTCGCCGCAGGCTCGCCGTCGGGCGCAAGCGAAAGCACGACGTCAACTGGCGAGCGGCCGTGCCGCCGCCATTGCTACCCGCCAACCGCGGTCGCACCTCTTTCTCGACCCCACCCGCGCTGGGCGGGTGGGGCCGGTTCTGCATCGCAGCCGGTGCCCGACCAGCGCCCCGGCATGATCGGGCCTCCTTCGCTCCGCAAGGGCGACAGGATGAGGCCTGACCTCGCCCTTGCCGACGCCGTCCAGGCTGCCCCTGTCGGGGACGCCAAGGCGTCGCCGGACGGGGGAGCGCAAGGGCGGAGCATGCCGCCTGTAGATATCAGAAGAAGCCGAGCGCCCGCGGGCTGTAGCTCACCAGCATGTTCTTGGTCTGCTGGTAGTGGTCGAGCATCATCTTGTGGGTCTCGCGACCGATACCGGACTGCTTGTAGCCGCCAAAGGCCGCATGCGCCGGATAGGCGTGGTAGCAATTGGTCCAGACGCGGCCGGCCTGAACCGCGCGACCGAAGCGATAGGCGCGGTTTCCGTCGCGGGTCCAGACGCCGGCCCCAAGGCCGTAGGGCGTGTCGTTGGCGATCTCCAGCGCCTCCTGCTCGTCCCTGAAGGTGGTGACGGAGACGACCGGACCGAAGATCTCCTCCTGGAAGATGCGCATCCTGTTGTGCCCCCTGAACACGGTCGGCTTGACATAGTAGCCGCCTGACAGGTCACCGCCGAGGTCGTTGCGCGTTCCGCCGGCAAGCACCTCAGCACCCTCGGCGCGGCCGATGTCGAGATAGCTCAGGATCTTTTGCAACTGCTCGCTGGACGCCTGCGCGCCAACCATCGTCGACGGATCGAGGGGATTGCCCTGCCTGATCGCCTCGACGCGCGCGATCGCCTTGTCCATGAAGCGGTCGAAGATCGATTCCTGCACCAGCGCCCGGCTGGGGCAGGTGCACACCTCGCCCTGGTTGAGCGCGAACATGGCAAAGCCTTCAAGCGCCTTGTCGAGGAAGTCGTCATTCCCCGCCATGACGTCGGCGAAGAAGATGTTCGGCGACTTGCCGCCAAGCTCCAACGTGACCGGGATCAGGTTCTGGCTCGCATACTGCATGATCAGTCGTCCGGTTGCCGTCTCTCCGGTAAAGGCGATCTTGGCGATGCGGGGGCTTGTCGCCAGCGGCTTGCCCGCTTCGAGCCCGAAGCCGTTGACGATGTTCAGCACCCCCGGCGGCAGCAGGTCGCCCACCAGTTCGGCCCAGACGAGGATCGAGGCCGGCGTCTGCTCGGCCGGCTTCAGCACGACGCAGTTGCCGGCCGCCAACGCCGGCGCCAGCTTCCACGCCGCCATCAGGATCGGGAAGTTCCAGGGGATGATTTGACCGACGACTCCGAGCGGTTCGTGGAAGTGATAGGCGACGGTATCGTGGTCGATCTCGCCGATCGAGCCGTCCTGGGCGCGGATGCAGGATGCGAAATAGCGGAAATGGTCGATGGCCAGGGGAATGTCGGCGGCCAAAGTCTCGCGGATCGGTTTGCCGTTGTCCCAGGTTTCGGCGCGGGCAAGAAGATCGAGGTTGTCCTCCATCACCTGCGCGATCTTCATCAGAATGTTGGAGCGCTCGCTTGCCGACGTCCGGCCCCATTTGTCCTTGGCGGCATGGGCGGCATCAAGCGCGGCGTCGATGTCCTTTTCGTCCGAGCGGGCAACCTCGCAGAGCCTGCCGCCGGTCACCGGCGTGATGTTGTCGAAGTAGCGGCCGTCGATCGGCTCACGCCACTGTCCTCCGATAAAGTTGCCGTATTTCAGCTTGAACGGCGATTCCACGATCTTCTGGTGCAGCATGCGGTCCTCCCTTGTTCCCGGCTCGCGTGAGCCACGGGGGGAGTGTGCTTGGACGCCGCCGTCGATAACAGCCCGACATCGCACGACCGGCGTGCACACTGTCGCAGAATTGAAACAGGCGCAGGGACAAACCGGGCAACGGCACCCGTACCCCGGGGCGAGCGCGTGCGGACACGGATCCCGGAGGTTTCATGCAGGCGAGCGGGTACGTGCTGCCGCCTCCGGGGAGGTGCCGGCGCGCGGTCCTCGCCCTAGTGCAGGTGGAATTTCTTGAGCTTGCGGTGCAGCGTGGCCCGGCTTATGCCGAGCGCCGAAGCCGCCCTGGAGACGTTGCCGCCGGTGCGCGACAATGCGCGCAGGAGCACGGCCCGCTCGTGGTTGGCAAGATCCCTGCCGTCCTGAGCACTGCTTTCCTGGAGGGCATCTGCGGCCGGCACGCCGGCGGCGATCCGCCCATCGTCCAGTTTCAGGGCAATCCGCGCCGCGCGGGTCGCTCCCACAATCATGTCGTACTTGTCGACGGCGATTACCGCCGGGGCCGCGCTCGCACCGTCCGACAGCATGACAAGGCGGGCGTCGTTGAAGGCGTTTCGGAACAGATTGAGTTCGATCCGCGCCGCCGCATCCCGGACGGCTTGCGACAGGATCGCCAACGTCGTCTCGTCAACGTCGTCGCGGCAGGTCGAGATGTCCAGAGCGGCGGCGATCCAGCCCTGGTGGTCACGAATCGGCGCGGTCGTGCAACTGAGTCCGATGTTGGAGCAAAAGAAGTGCTGGTCGCGAAAAACGCTGACAGGCCGCTCGTCGGCAAGGGCGGTTCCGATCCCGTTCGTGCCGATGCTGGCTTCCGTCCATATCGCGCCGGTCCAAAGGCCAAGGTCGTAAAACGCTTTGTCGTCAGCGTGCGCCCCGCGGCGTTCGAGAGCTATTCCGTTGCCGTCAGTCAGAAGGATGCAGTAGCCGGCCTTGCCGAGCATGGAGAACATCCGGTCGAGTTCGCGCGCGGCCCCGGCGACGAGCGCGCCCGCTTCCTCCCGCGCGCGCCGAAACTCGCCTTCGGTGAGCCGCAGCGGATTCCTTGCATCCTCGGGTGCGAGCCTGTGGAGTGTCATGCAGCGTCGCCAGGACGCCACGATCGGCGATCTCGCCGCGGCGGAACTTCGGTCGGCAGACGTGTAAACATGCTCTGCATGGGCAGAGTGTACCGGCATTGGCTCCTCCCTGAACCGAAGCGGATTGTGGTGGAGTTCGTCTCGAGGCGCAATCGCTACGTTGGTCGAGCACCACGGCGGGTGTCGCGAAACTGCGACATCAGCGGCGTAAAGTTGGCACGCACCTGGACCCGGCATCGAAGCTCGACACGGCGTAGCGCCCTTCGAGTGAGGCCATCGCCTTCCTTCACAAGTGGCGCATTTTTTTAACCGCTGCCGGTTCCGGCATCAGCTCGGCAGGCCGATCAGCTTCTCAAAGGTTTCCCATGTGTCGTCCATGGCGTAGACGCCGAGGAACGGCAGGTTCAGATGGCCGTAGATGGGGGACAGCTGCCATTCGGCGGTCTCCTCGTCGACGCCCGCGATCTGTTGCAGGTACATGACCGTTGCAAGGCCGGTGCGGTCGGCACCGCCGAGACAGTGGACCAGAACCGGTCCGTCGGCATTCCTCAGCAGCTCAACCAGGGCGAAGCTCTCGGCCGCCGAGAGGCCGCGCTTGGCCGACATGGCGAAATCGACGTGGTTGGCGCCGTGCGCCCGCGCCGCCGCAATCTCGGCATCGTACCAGGGCCGGCCCGGCGCGGCGCCGCGCAGGTTGATGACGGTCTTGATGCCGTAGCGGTCGATGTAGCTGCCAAGGCTGCTTGCGGACAGTTGTGCGGACCGGTAGTAGCGTCCCGGAATGACCTCGTGGAAGTTTCCGGTCATCCGCAAGGCGGCCAGATAGCCGCCTGCCAGAACCATGCATGCAATGATTGAGATGCCCAGCCGCCTCAACGCTCGACGCATGCGTATCGCTCCATTTCCGACGGGTGGAGTAACGCTACCCATGCTGGCTTTTTTGTGACAGTGCAAGGCAGCGGCGTGGCTGGCGGCGTGCAGCCGGACAGGGAACGGCCCGTTCCGACCGGCGGGGAAGGCGTGTCGATGAGAGTCGACATCGCAGCCAGAGCCGAAGTCGGTCATGCGACGGGCCGCAGACGCGTCTGCGGGGCGGGAGGCGTTCGTTGAGACGGCCCGCTACGGCCCGCTCTTGCCTTTCGCGGATGTCTGCGCGAACGTCCGAGACACCGTTGGCTTAGCATGGGGGACTTTGATGGCAGAGCAGGTCGACTGGGACGAGATCAGGCGGAACCATGCCACGGACGTCAAGGTCCCGGATCACTGGCCGACGGGCGTCAGGCCCATCTCGGTTTCCGGACTTTCCCTGCTCGGCATCGACGAGAACAATTTTCTGCACTGGGATGGGAAGAGGCTGAAGAAGGAACTCCATCTCGGCTGGGCGGCCAAGGCGCTCGGTTGGCTCGTGGCGATATCGACAATTTCACTGGCCGTGGTGGACCTGCTTCGCTTCATGGCCGGAAAATGACGTGCGGACCCGTGCCTGCGCCGGCCGGCCATTGGCCCGTCCTGCCAACGTCCGGGCGCCAACCGGGTCGGGAGCGATCCGCCTGAAATTGGCACCTATCGCTTGTTTTCCGGCGCCGATGCTACCCGGCCGCCCGCGCCGCGTTCATGCGGCGTTCGGCATGGGCCGTCACGCGCGTTTCGGTGAGGAAGGCGTCGACGGCGCGAGGTTCGTCATCGCGCGAGATCGCGAGGTCGGTGTAGTCCAGCCGGCGAGGGTCCCCGAGGGCGCGGCGCATCATCCATTTCAGCCGCCCGAAGGTCACGGCGAGCCGCGCGAACGTGACGGCGCTCGCGGTCCAGTGCCAGGGGTAGAACAGCAGCGGGTTCTGCCGCGGCAGCCCGTGGCGGCGCTGGCGGCGGCGGCGGATGCGGACGAGGCCGCTTTCGAGCTTGGCGCACCCCTCCAGCCGGACGGCCTCGCGATAGCCGAGCAGACGGTTGACCGTCATGCGTCGCTTGTTGGATTTCAATGCGGCCATGCGGCGCATGATCGTGTTCATGTGCTCGTAGCTGTAGAAACTGCGGTGGGCCTCGACAAAGGCCTCCTCCCATTCCCTGTCGCTCATCTTCGGGTGATGGGTGACGCGGTGGTTGAGGTCGTATTTCGACATGTCCGGGTCCATCCACGTGCCAGCCTCGTAGAGCTTCTTGTGGTCCTCGCTGCCCGGCAGCGGCGTCAGGTAGTTCAGATAGAGCGTGTCGATCGGGAAAGTCTTCTTGATCACCTCGATGTCGTGCAGGATCGACGCCTTGGTGTCGTTGGGAAAGCCGATGATGTAGCCGCAGGTGATTACGAGCGGATACTTCTTCCAGGCGAGGAACATCGCCTTGTAGTCCTCGACCCTGTTCTGCCGCTTCTTGGCCGCCTCCAGGCTGTCGGCGTTGATGTTCTCGAGGCCGATGAAGATCTGGTCGCAGCCGGCGCGGTGGCACTTCTCGATGAAGCCCGGCAGCTTGTGGGCGAGCGTGTCGACCTGAATGGCGATCTGGAAGCGCATGCCCTCCTTCTTCAGTGCGATCAGCCGGTCCAGAAACTCCTCCCAATGCTTGTTGCGGGCGAAGTTGTCGTCGGTCAGAAAGAAGCGGAAGATGCCCATTCTCGCATTGTGGCGGATGATCGCCTCCAGGTCGTCGGCGGTGCGGAAGCGGCTCTTGCGGCCCTGCACGTTGATGATCGTGCAGAACGAGCACTCGAACGGACAGCCGCGCCCGAGGTCAAAGCTCGAGTAGTTCGACAGGATGCGCGTGATCTCGCGCTTGCCCAGCATCGGCAGGGGGGCGCCGGCCAGGTTGGGGGTATGCTTGACGTGGTTGTAGATCGGCTTGAAGGCTCCGGCGTGGCCGTCGCGGATCACCTCGTCGATGCGGCGATCCTCGGCCTCGCCGGCAAAGAAGGAGATGCCGAGGGCCTGGGCCTCGACGAGGTCGGGCGGCAGTTCCTTCAGCATCGACAGGCAGCCCGAGACATGGAAGCCGCCGATGCAGACCGGTACCTCCCGCGCTCGGAATGCGCGGGCGATATCGACGGCGCGGGGAAACTGATTGGACTGCACGCCAATCAGAAAGACCAGGAGCTTGCGTCCGGCGCGCCCGACGTCGCGCATGATCCGGTCGGGGTCGACCTTCTCGTTCGCCTCGTCGATCGCTGTCACGTCGATGTCGACGCTCCCCAGGACGCGCCGCCCGATTGCGTCGCCGACAATGCCGGCGACACAGGCGAGCGAGTTGGAAGGAATGAGCGAGCGCCACCATTGCAGCGGATAGCCGTCGTCGTCGTAACGCGTGGGCTTGATCAGGTAGAGATGCACGCCATTCATTGGATTGCCTCACCTTGTTTGGCGGGCATCACAGCGTCGGTTCGGCGGCAAGTCAATCGCCGCTCTCGGCAAATCAGCGCGGGGTGCAGTCATTTCGACCGTTCGGTGGCCAATGCGCCACAGCTCCGCCGTTTGCAGCCGCCATGCAATTCGGGCGGGCATGACGACTGCGGGGCTGAGTATCAAAGCTCCAGGTGGTGCCGCCACCCGGCCGATGCCCGGCGGGTCGCGACCGCCCGCAGCGGCGGCGCTATGCGACCGTCTGGCGTTGGATGCCGAGGCCTTCGATCGAAACCTCCATGCGATCGCCGGCCTTCAGATAACGCGGCGGCTTCATGCCCATGCCGACGCCGGGCGGTGTGCCGGTGGTGATGACGTCGCCGGGCTCGAGGATCATAAACTGGGAAATGTAGTGCACGAGGAAGGGCACCTTGTAGACCATCGTGGCCGTCGAGCCGTTCTGGACCCGCTCGCCGTTCACGTCGAGCGTCATGGCGAGGCTCGTCGTGTCGATCTCGTCCTTCGTGACCAGCCAGGGGCCGATCGGTCCGAAGGTCGGGCACCCCTTGCCCTTCATCCACTGGCCGCTGCGTTCGATCTGGTAGGCTCGTTCCGAGATGTCGTTGCAGATGCAATAGCCGGCAACGTAGTCAAGCGCTTCGGCCTCGGACACGTAGGACGCGCGGTCGCCGATGACGACGGCCAGTTCGACCTCCCAGTCGGTTTTTTCCGAGCCGCGCGGGATCAGGATCGTGTCGTCGGGGCCGACGATGCAGGAGGGCGCCTTGTTGAACAGTACCGGCTCGGGCGGGACCGCCATGCCGCTCTCGGCGGCGTGGTCGGCATAGTTGAGACCGACGGCGATGAAGTTGCCGACGCGGCCGACGCAGGCGCCGAGCCGCTCGCCGGCCGGGGCCAGCGGCAACGAGGCAGGGTCGAGTGCCTGCAGCCGCTTGATGCTGTCCCGGCCAAGCACGTCGCCCGACAGGTCGGCGACGATGCCGGAGAGGTCCCTGATGCTTCCGTCGGCGTCGACCAGTCCCGGCTTTTCTGCCCCCGGCTTTCCAAAGCGGACAAATTTCATGTGAGCCTCCACGGTTCGGGCCGGCCAGACGGCAGGCAGATGACAATTCGGTTGCGCTTCACCTTCCATGAGTCCTAGATGGAGTCAATGATTTTCGAAAATCAGAGATATTTGGCAAAAAGGTCGCCATGAACGACAGGACCAGGCCGACGGGCAAGACATTGGCGGGCGACGCCTACGACAGGATCCGGGCGGAAATCCAGGCCGGACGGTTTCGACCGGGTGACCGGCTGCGTTTCGCCGAACTGCAGGCGCTCTGCGCCATGAGCGTAACGCCGGTGCGGGAGGCGCTGGCGCGACTGACGGCTGAAGGTCTCACCGTGCTCGATGATCACCGGGGTTACAGCGTCGCTCCGCTGTCGCTTGCGGAAATGCGCGACATCACCGCCAACCGCATGCTCTGCGAAGGGGAGGCGTTGCGCCTTTCCGTCGAACGGGGCGATGCGGACTGGGAGGCACGGCTGGTGGCCGCCCATCACCTGATGGCGCGGCTGCCGCAGGGACGCGACGACATGCCGTCGGTCATTCGCGACGACTGGGATGCACGGCACGCCGCGTTCCACCAGGCACTGATCTCGGCCTGCGGGTCGCCGGTCCTGCTCGACATCTGTGCCCGGCTGTTCGGCCACGCCGATCGTTATCGCCGGGTGTCGGTGAGCCTGTCGGGCGCGCAGCGTGAGGTGGAGGCCGAGCATCGCCTGATCATGGAGCGGGCGCTGGCGCGCGATGCGGACGGAGCCGTGGCTGCGCTCAGGGCACACTACCAGACGACGGCGGACGCGCTCGAGCGCTTCTTCGAAGGCCAGGCCGCGGCTCGGGCCTAGCGCACTGCCGGATGCGACAGCCCCAATGCAAATCCCCCCGCAAGCCGCTTGGCCTCGGGGGGAGGGGCGCGTCCATAGAGGACGTCTGGTTACTTGTTGGCCTCAGCCGAAGCCACGCGGGTCGGCGACGGCGTCGGCACCGGCGTCTCGATCGAGGAGCCGCCACCGATCGCCACGTTCAGCGCGACGTAGTCGGCCGCCAGGTTTCGGATCGCCGCGGCGAGCGTCAGGCGGCTGTTTGCGACGTTGCGCTCGGCGTCGAGGACGTCGAGGATCGTGCTGGCGCCGCCCTTGTAGCTTTCACGCGCAAGCGACAGCGCCTCTTCGTTCGAGCCGACCAGCCGGCGCAGTGCCGCCACGGTCTGGTAGTCGCGGGTGAGGGCGGCCTGGGCGCTCTCGACCTCTTCGATGGCGTTCAGCACGGTCTGCTTCCAGAGCAGGTACTGCTGCTTGGCCTGCGAGTCGGCGATGTCGACCTGGGCCCGCAACGCACCGCCGGTGAAGATCGGCGCGACCAGCGTCGGGCCGAAGGACCAGGTGGTCAGATTGCCTGTTGCGGCCGCGGCAAAGAGGCGTGACGCCCCGATCGTGCCGTCGAGCGTCAGCGTCGGATAGAGCTGCGACTCGGCGACGCCGATCTGCGCCGTGGCGGCAGCAAGCGTGCGTTCGGCGCGGCGGATGTCCGGCCGGTTGCGGACCAGGTCGGCTGGGATGCCGGATTGCGCCGAATGGCGCGGCATCGGCTGGCCGCTGCCCTTGATCAGGCTCGGAGTGATGCTCGACGCCGGCAGCCCGAGCAGCGTGGCGATGCGGTTGGCGTCCCGGTAAAAACCGATCTCCAGCGGCGGAATCTCGGCAAGCGTCTGGTTCACGAGACCTTCGGCCTGCACGACGTCGAGGCTGGAAGCCGCCCCGGCGGCGCGAATGTCCTCGGTCAGTTGCAGGGTCTCGCGCCGTGAGGCCAGGTTAAGCCGGTTCAGTGCCAGCGCTTCCTGGAAGAAGCGGGCGCTGATGTAGGTCGTCGTCAGCTCCGACAGATAGGCCAGTCGGGCGACATTGACGTTGTCATAGGCGGCATCGAGCGAAGCGTTCGCCGATTCACGGGCGCGCTTGTACTGCCCCCACATGTCGAGGAGCCAGGAAGCGCCAGCGCCGGCCGACAGGCTCTGCTGATTGGTGTGGCGCGATCCGGTGGTCCGCTGCAGGAACTCGCCATCCTGGCCGTCGGCCGTCGCGTCCGCACTGGCATTGATCTGGGGCCAGGCGCCGGAGCCGGCAAGAACCACGTTGGCCTGCGCCTCGGAAATGCGCTCGAGAGCGGTCAGCACGTTGAGGTTTTCGTTCATTCCCTGCGCGACGAATTCGTTCAGGCGCTTGTCCCGGAAATCTTCCCACCACGGATCAAGGGTGGTGTCGCCGGCAGACTTTGCCGACGATTCGGAAAATTTGCCCGGCACGGCCGCATCGGGAGTGTTGTAGTCCGGACCGACGACGCAGCCTGACAGCAGCAGCATGGTCAACGGCAAAAGGGATCTTGCAATCTTCATGGTCTTCCCCGAGCCGCGGCGAGCGGCGGCTCCACATGATTGAGTCCAGAAAACGGTTCGCGCACTATCCCCTCTCATGGTTAACGCACAAACAACGGCCCAAGGGCAGAGTTAACAATGCCCAGAATCATCCCGGCCACCATAACTATATGGAAAACGTTGCCAATCCGTTTTTTTGCGCCGAGGGGCAGCTGGATCGAGCAATTCACATCATCTGTTGCCTTTTGGTCCCGGTTCGGCCACCGACGGGGCACGTCAGCGGCGCGCGGCGCATCGAATTGCGCCTTTTGCGCGAAGTCTTGATGTCTGAAAATGGACTGTTCCGCCCAAATTTCGGGCGAATGCCCACATATTGCGATGCGCAAGCCTTTTTCGTGAACATGCTGCATGTGCGAACTATTTTTCGCGAGAGCGATTAGTCGTACGAATGCGGCGCAAAAATTTCCCAAAAATCTGCGGTTCAAGTTGACAAGGCAGGCCGTTCCACTTATTTCATCGAACAAGCGTGGAAGACCCACGTGAAGAACCCTTCCCCATCAATCCCCACCGCTATCTATGCGTGTGGGCAACCAAGAGGAGCGTGACATGCATCGTAATGCCCGCATCGCCTCCATTGGTGATGTGTTCTCCTGTCTCGGCACGAAATCTGGAATGTGGCTTCCGGTTCTAAACCGAATGTAGCCCGTCTCCACTTCGACAGAAACTTTGACGTTCGCCGTGTTTGCGCATGGCAGGAGTGACTATGGAAAAGCAAGTTATTGAGTTCGGCGGCGAAGCCGTCGGCGTTGTCGTTCCCGATCAGGATCGGCTGAAGTTTGTTGCCGTGAAGTATTATGTTTGGGATCTGGATTCGCAGCGGTTCGACTCCGTCGACGAGGCGCGCGCCGCGATCCGCAGGCTCATGAGCAATCCCGATGCCGGGGGCCGCCGCACTATTGCTCGCGACCTCACGGCCGCCTGAAATCCCCCTCTGTTCGGGCGCCGGCTTGGACAATGCCGGCGCCCAGGACTACCATCCATCCCGCATGCCTCCGGCGGCCGGCCGGAGGCGGAAGCCGCGCAACGCTTGAACGGATGGTCCGCGCCATGACCCATGCTGCCTTCTCGCCCCACAATGTCGCGGTCGTCACCGGAGCCGCCTCGGGCATCGGTTTGGCCGCGGCGCAGCAATTTGCAGCGCTCGGCATGCGGGTCGTGCTCGCCGACTTGGCCGGGCCGCGGCTGGATTCCGCCGCTGCCGCGGTGGCGCGAGGTGCGGCCGGCGGCGAGGCCGATGTGATGGCGGTGGCGACCGACGTCGCCGACCCGAACGCCGTCGCGGCGCTACGCGAGGCCGTGCTGGCCCGGTTCGGGCGCGTGCACGTGCTGATGAACAATGCCGGCACCCAGCCCGGGAGCGGCATCCTGGGGCCGCGTGCGCACTGGGAAGCGGTGCTGGCAGTCAATCTCTGGGGGGTGATCAACGGCAGCCAGGCCTTCGTGCCGGGCATGGTGGAACATGGCGATGCGGCCGTCGTGATCAACACCGGCTCGAAGCAGGGCATTACCACACCTCCCGGCGATCCGGCCTACAACGTCTCCAAGGCCGGCGTGAAGGTGTTCACCGAGGCACTGCAGCACGATCTGCGCAATCGCGGCGGCTGCCGCGTCAGCGCGCATCTCTTGATCCCCGGCTTCGTCTTCACGCCGCTGGCGGCGCAAGGGCGCGCGGAGAAGCCTGCCGGCGCCTGGACTCCGGAGCAGACGATCGGGTTCATGATGGAAAGCCTCGATCGCGGTGACTTCTACATCCTCTGCCCGGACAACGACGTCGACAGGCCGACGGACGAGAAGCGCACCCTCTGGGCGGCCGGCGACATCGTCGAGAACCGCCCGCCGCTGTCGCGCTGGCACCCGGATTTTGCAGAGGCCTTCAAGGCATTCCTCGACAAGGGCTGACGGCGCGCCGGCGATGACCGGCAAATGGTGGACAATGCGTCCACCTGCGCCGGTCTGGTCTGGAGCCGGAAATCCTGCTTGTGTGTCGTTCCACGGAGAACGATCATGACCAGCGGCATCCATCACATCACGGCGATCACGCGCAAGATCCAGGCGAATGTAGACTTTTATGCCGGCTTTCTCGGGCTGAAACTGGTGAAGCGTACCGCGGGCTTCGAGGATGCCGACCAGTTGCACCTGTTTTATGGCGACGCCACCGGCGCACCCGGCACGCTGCTCACCTTCCTGGCGTGGGAAGACGGCTCGCCCGGACGGGCCGGTGTCGGCCAGGTCGCCGAGATCGCACTCTCGATCCGCCCCGAGGCAATCGGCTTCTGGCTGACGCGGGCGCTGAGCTTCAACATCGCGCTGACCGGGCCGGCACAGGAGTTCGGTGAACCGGTGCTGCGGCTGAAGGATCCGGACGGCATCATCGTCAAGCTCGTCGGCGATGGCGGATTGCCGGGCGCCAACCCGGGACCGGCGCGGGGCATCGCGGCCGAGGACGCGATCCTGCGCATCCGCGGTGCCACGATCTATAGCGACCAGCCGCAGGCGACGGTCGATTTCATCTCGAGCCATTTCGGGTTCCGGCCGGTGGCGGAAGCCGGCGGCGTCCGGCGGCTGGCCGGTGATGCCGCCGACGTGCTCGACATTCGCGACGCCGGCGGGTTCTGGGCCTCGGCGCCGGGGACCGGCACGATCGATCATGTCGCCCTCAGGGCGCCCGACCGGGCGGCGGTCGAGCGGCTGGAGGCGCGGCTGCACGCCCAACAGGCGGGCGAGACGAACATGCACGACCGCACCTATTTCTATTCGCTCTACGTGCGCGAACCGGGGGGCGTGCTTGTCGAGTTTGCGACGGACGGGCCGGGAATGCTTGCCGACGAACCTGCCGAGGCGCTGGGCACGAAGCTGTTCGTTCCGGCCCATTTCCGCGGCGACCCGGTCGATGTCCGGGCGCGGCTGCCGCAATTTTCACTTCCAGGAGAAGAAAGAATGACCGAACGCGACCTGCCTTTCGTCCACCGCGTCCACCGGCCGGAGACGCCGGACGGAACGGCGCTCGTGCTGCTGCATGGAACCGGCGGCAACGAAACCAGCTTGCTGCCATTCGGCGCCCGTATGGCTCCGAACGCCACGCTTGTCAGCCTGAGGGGGCGCAGCACCGACGAGGGCTATCCGCGCTTCTTCCGTCGACTGACCATGACCACGTTCGACCAGGCCGAAATCCGTTCCGAGGCCGAGGCACTTGCAGCCTTCTTCGCGGACGCCAACGCCGCCTACGGGCTCGATCCGGAGCGGACGGTGTTCCTCGGTTACTCCAATGGCGCCAACATGATCGGCGCGACCATGCTGCTGCAACCCGGCGTGATCCGCAAGGCGGTGCTGCTGCGGGCCATGAACGTGCTGGAGCAGGTGCCGCCGTCGAACCTGACGGGCGCCAGCGTCCTGATGGTCACCGGCGAGACGGATCCCTACGGCCCACACGCGGCGTCCATCGAGCAAGCGCTGACCCGTGCCGGCGCCAGCGTGGAGAACCGGCTGCTTCCGGCCGGGCACGACATCGGCATGGCCGACCTGGAACTCGCGCGCCGGTTCGCCGAGGCGCTCTGGCGCTAGGGAAGGGGGGCGGCGACGGTGCCGCGCCTCAGCCTTTCGTTTCGCGTACGAAGTCGACGAAGCCTTCGACGAAGGCGCGAAGGCGTTTTTCAGTTGCTTCATCCACCAGCTTGCCGTCGGCATCGAAGACGGCACGCGCCTTTGACACCATCAGCTTCTTGCCGAACCACGGCCGCGTGCCGAGCGTGCGCATGACCGGCAGCCAGGCTTCCTGCGACAGGAGCGTGCCGAAGCTGCCGGGCGAGGCGCCGGTGATGGCAAAGGGCCTGGCCGAGAAGACGCGGGGAATGTCGCTGTCCGGGCGCGTCATCCAGTCGATGGCGTTCTTGAGCACGCCGGGGATGGAGTTGTTGTATTCCGGCGTGAACAGCATCACGCCATCCGATCCTGCCACCAGATCCTTCAGCCTCTCTGCCGCTTCCGGCACGCCGCTGGCCGCCTCCTCGTCGCCGTCATAGAGCGGGATGCCGCGGATCGAACCCTCGACGAACTCCACGCCCGCCGGCGCCATGGCGATGGCGGCGCGCATCAACGCGGTGTTTAAGGAGCCCTTGCGCAGGCTGCCGGAAATTGCGACCAGCTTCGTCATCTCGTTCTCCCTGGCATGGCGCGCTGGGTGGGAACACCCGTCACGCGCGACAGTTGGTTTCGATCATGACACGAAAACCCCGGCAGGAACGCAATGTTCCTGCCGGGGACGTTCGGCGCATGGGTGTTTGCGCTGTCCCGCGGCGGCGCGTCGTCAGGTCAGCGGCTTCAGCTTGGCCTCGATCTGTTCGCGTCGCGGCTCGAGGAAGGGCGGCAGGGACAGCGTCTCGCCGAGGCTGTCCAGCGGCTCGTCGACGGCGAAGCCCGGACCGTCGGTCGCCAGTTCGAACAGTACGCCGTTCGGCTCGCGGAAATAGAGCGAGCGGAAGTAGTAGCGTTCGACCTCGCCGCTGGAGGGGACGCGGAAGCCGCGGATGCGTTCGGTCCAGGCGTGCAACGCCTCGATGTCTGGCACGCGGAAGGCGACGTGGTGAACGGCGCCGGCACCCTGGTGGGCGGCCGGCAGGTCCGGCTCGACCGCGACGTGCAGCTCCGCCGCCGGTCCGCCTTCGCCCATGGAGAACACGTGCACCTCGCCCGTGCCGTCGGGCGAGGGGTAGGTCGACGTCCTCTGCATGTTCATCACGTGCTCAAGCACAACTTCGGTGTTGGCGATGTCGGGCACGCTCATCGTGATCGGGCCAAGCCCCTTGATCTGATGCTCGGCCGGAACCGGGCTCTTTTCCCAGGGGTGGGACGGGGCGCCGCTGTCGTCGACGGTGAGCCGGAAACGCTGGCCCTCGCCGTCTTCGAAATCGAGCGTCTGGCGGCCGCCGACCGCACGGACCTCCCCGGCCTTCACCTTCAGCTCGTCGAAGCGCGCCTTCCACCATTGCAGCGTCTCGAGGCTGCCGACGCGCAGGCCGGTGCGGGTGACGCTGTGGGTGCCGCGACGCTCGCGGGCAACGGGCCAGTCGAAGAACGTCAGGTCCGTGCCCGGCGAGGCCAGACCGTCCGCGTAGAACAGGTGGTAGGCGCTGGTGTCGTCCTGGTTCACGGTTTTCTTTACCAGCCGCAGACCGAGGGTCCGGGTGTAGAAGCGCAGGTTCTCCGGCGCATTGGCGGTGATGGCGGTAAGGTGGTGGATGCCAGTCAGTTGCATGGTCATCGGGGTCTCCTGCCTTCGTGAGGCGATCTGAACGATACGTCTGTTCACCGCTATATCGCCTCCTGCCGGCCTCCCATAAAGACGGCACACAGAGAACGCTCAGTGCTGCATTGTTGAACGAATGCCGCGCGACATAAAGCCTTGTCTGCAGCGATGCAAAATGCTGCGCATATTTTGTGCGTTGCACAAGAACGAGCATCGATGCTGCCGGCTTATTGGGCGCGGCGGGCAAGGTTTCAGCCGCCTCGCGCCGCGACCGCCTGAGAACGGCACATTCCGGGGTTGGCACGTTTCCTGCTTGCAATCAGTTGGTCCAGAGGGGGCCAATAGAGAAGCGTCCACGAAGATCGCTCCGGCAATGCCGTCGTCCAGCGCCCGCGAGCCCAAGCTCCGGCCCTGGCGGCGGCATTTCTGTCTTGCCGGCCCCTGGTGGCGACGGCCGAGCCCACCTCAGACGTCGTCGCGGCTGTGTGCCAGGACGAGCCTGACGTCGTTCTGGTCGAGCATGCGGCGGACGTCCGCCGGCGGTTCCGCATCGGTGACAAGCATGTCGTAGGTGTCGGGCGCGGCGATCGTGATCGGCGCCGAGCGACCGAATTTCTGTGCGTCGGCGACGATGATGCGGTTCTGCGCCCGGCGCGCGGCGACGCGGGAGATGTCTGCCTCCTGCATGTCCTGCAGCATGAAGCCGGAGCGCGCGTTGACCGCCGTCACCGATAGAATGGCATGCTGCAGGTTGAAGCGCTCGATGTATGTGATCGCCTCGATGCCGAAGGTGCCGGCGTCATGGGCGCGCAACTCGCCGCCGGCGAAATAGACGCGGTTGTTGTTGCGTGTGGCCAGCGTGTGCGCGACGGAAAGCGAATTGGTGACGATGAAGAGGTCATGGTGCTTCTGCAGGGCAACGGCAATGAAGGCCGTGGTCGAGCCGATGTCGAGGAACAGGCTGTCGCCGTTCTTGATCATCGTGGCAACCTTTGCTGCGATCAGGCGCTTCGGCTCCGGGTTGACGTTCATGCGAAAATGCAGCGGCTGCTCCGTGACGCTGTCCGTGATGTGAACGCCGCCGTGAACCTTGGTGACGAGGCCGCTCGCCTCGAGGGTGCGAATGTTGCGGCGGATCGTCTCCTCGGATACGCCGAGGCGTTCGGCAAGGAACTGAATGCGGCTCGAGCCGCCGGCAAGCCGCAACTCGTCCAGGATCTCACGCTCGCGGTGGTTGGATAACGTGGGTGTGCTCGCCGTCGTGTCCATTCGTCCCCCCTTCTGCCGTCCGGCCGACGCCCGATCCGGCGGCTCCGGTGAATGCCGTGCTTTGCGGCTGCGGGGTCGGGAGCGAGGTCCCAGAAAGCCCAAAGTAGCCACGCCACGTCGTCAAGTTCAGTCATATTTTACAACAAAAAGCCATGGCAATGTTAGAATTTGTGGAAATTCCTTGACAGCCAACGGTGTGTGCGGAAACTTCGAAAAAAATGAGCGGGCCGGACGGGCGCGCCGGGGAAGCGAGCAGAAATGGACTTGGCGGCGCTGGAGACAATCCGTTCGCTGCCTCTTTGGAGCGGCGAGCCGGAGATCGCCGTCCTGAAGGGGGGGATCACCAATCGGAACTACCGGGTCGACGACGAGGGGCGGACCTATGTCGTGCGACTGGGAGACGACATTCCCGTCCATCAGATCAGTCGTCACAACGAGGTTGCCGCAAGTCGCGCCGCCCACGCCGCCGGGATCTCTCCGGCGGTCGTGCACCACCAGCCGGGCGTGCTCGTGCTCGACTATGTTAGCGGCCGGACGCTGACCCCGCAGGACGTGCGGTCCACCGCCTATCTCGAGCGGATCGTCCCGCTGGTGCGGACCTGCCACCGCACAACCGGCCGCCACTACCGCGGCAGCGCCACGATCTTCTGGGCCTTCCACGTGATCGAGGATTACGCGGCGACCCTCACCGAGGCCGGCAGTCCCTACTTTTCCCGGCTGAAGGATCTCTTGAAGGTGTCGCGGGTCCTGGAGACGGCCGCGGGCCCCTACGAGATCGTATTCGGCCACAACGACCTTCTTGCCGCGAATTTCCTGGACGACGGCAACCGGCTGTGGCTGGTCGACTGGGACTACGCCGGCTACAACACCCCGCTCTTCGACCTCGGCGGGCTCGCCTCCAACAACGAACTCAGCGAGATCCAGGAGCAGTGGCTGCTCGAGACCTATTTCGAGCAGCCGGCCAGCGGCGACCTGTGGCGGCGCTATCAGGCGATGAAGTGCGCCTCGCTGCTGCGCGAGACCATGTGGAGCATGGTGTCCGAGCTCCATTCGACCATCGATTTCAACTACGCCGCCTACACGGCCGACAATCTCGCCCGTTTCGAACGGGCCTATGACCATTTCCGGCAGTCCGGGGCATGAGGAGCGCTAGCATATGAAGGAGCTCCCAACGGGCGCGCGGGCCGTCGTCATCGGCGGCGGCATCATCGGCTGTTCGACGGCATACCATCTGGCGAAACTCGGCTGGACCGATACCGTCCTGCTCGAGCGCAAGAAGCTGACGTCGGGCACGACCTTCCATGCCGCCGGCCTGGTCGGCCAACTGCGCAGCAGCGCCAACATCACCCAGCTGCTCGGTTACTCGGTCGATCTGTACAGGACGCTTGAGGCCGAGACCGGGCTCGGGACCGGCTGGAAGATGAACGGCGGGCTACGCCTTGCCTGCAACGAGGAGCGCTGGACCGAGGTCCGGCGACAGGCAACGACGGCGCGCTCCTTCGGACTGGAGATGGAACTGCTGACGCCGAGGGAGGCGCAGGCCCTGTGGCCGCTGATGGCCATCGACGACCTTGTCGGCGCCGCCTTCCTTCCGACCGACGGCCAGGCCAACCCCTCGGACATAACCCAGGCCCTGGCGCGCGGGGCGACGATGGCCGGTGCCGCAATCTTCGAGGATACGGAAGTCACCGATCTCGAGATCGAGGACGGCCGCATCCGTGCCGTCGTCACGGCGCAAGGCAGGATCCGCTGCGAACGGGTGGTGGTTTGCGCCGGGCAGTGGACGCGGGCCTTCGCGGCCCGCTTCGGCGTCAACGTGCCGTTGGTGCCGATGGAGCACCAGTATCTGATCACCGAAGCCTTCGGCGTTCCGTCCGGCCTGCCGACACTTCGGGATCCGGACCGGCTGACCTACTACAAGGAGGAGGTCGGGGGACTGGTGATGGGCGGCTACGAGCCGAATCCGGCGCCGTGGGCCGTGGACGGCATCCCCGAAGGCTTCCACTACAGCCTGCTCAATCCGGATCTCGAACGTTTCGAGCAGATCATGGCGCTGGCGCTCGGGCGCGTGCCGGCACTCGAGACGGCGGGCGTCAAGCAGCTGCTGAACGGGCCGGAAAGCTTCACGCCCGACGGAAACTTCATCCTTGGCGAAGCGCCGGGGCTGCGGAACTTCTTCATCGGCGCCGGCTTCAACGCCTTCGGCATCGCCTCCGGCGGCGGTGCCGGGATGGCGCTCGCCGAATGGGTCGCCAAGGGCGAGCCGCCTTTCGACCTCTGGCCGGTCGACATTCGCCGTTTCGGCAGGCCCCATTTCGATTCCGACTGGATCAGCAAGCGCACGGTCGAGGCCTATGGCAAGCACTACACCATGGCCTGGCCCTCCGAGGAGCACGCCAGCGGGCGTCCGTTCCGGTGTTCGCCGCTATACGAGCGGCTGAAGGCGCAAGGAGCCTGCTTCGGCGAGAAGCTCGGATGGGAGCGGCCGAACTGGTTTGCCGACCTTGCCGCGGGCGAGGCGCCGCAGGACGTCTATACATTTGGCCGTCCCAACTGGTTTTCCGCCACCGCGCGCGAGCACCTGGCCGTGCGCGAGGCCGCGGTGATCTTCGACCAGACCTCGTTCGCAAAGTTCACGCTGAAGGGGAGGGATGCGGAACGGGCCCTGTCGTGGATCGCTTCCAACAATGTGGCGCGCCGGCCGGGTTCGGTCATCTACACGCAGATGCTGAACGACCATGGCGGCATCGAGTGCGACCTGACCGCCGCACGTCTGACCGACGACGAATACTATATCGTCACGGGGACCGGCTTTGCCGTCCATGACTTCGACTGGATCGCGCGAAACCTGCCGGCGGGTCTGGACGCAACGCTTGAGGACGTCACCGACCGATGGGCCGTGCTGGTGCTGATGGGCCCGAGGTCCCGCTCGGTCCTGCAGGAGGTGACGAGCGACGACGTGTCGAATGCGGGCTTCCCGTTTGCCAGCGTCCGGCCGATCACGGTCGCCGGCCGCGCCGTTCGCGCGATGCGCATTACCTATGTCGGCGAACTCGGCTGGGAGTTGCACATGCCGGTGGCGGACGCGGCGGCGGTCTACGATGCGCTGATGCGGGCGGGCCGCGGCGCCGGTATCGCCAATGCCGGCTATCGCGCGCTCGAGAGCTGCCGCCTCGAAAAGGGCTATCGTGCCTGGGGCTCGGACATCGGCCCGGACCACACGCCGGTCGAGGCCGGTCTCGCATGGGCCGTGAAGAGCGGCTCGGCCGTCGATTTCCGCGGGCGTGGCGCGGTCGAGCGCCAGCTTGCCGAGGGTGTGCGCAAACTGCTCGCCAGCTTCGTGCCGGACGATCCGCAGATCGTGCTGCTGGGGCGTGAGACCATCTATCGCAACGGTGAGCGGGCGGGGTGGCTGACGAGCGGCGGCTTCGGTCATACGATCGGCCGGCCGATCGGCCATGGCTATGTTCGCAACCGGGACGGCGTCGATGCGGAGTATGTACTGTCCGGGCGTTACGAGCTTGACGTTGCCGGGGAACGCGTCCCGTGCACGCCGCATTTGGCGCCGCTCTACGACCCGACCGGCAGCCGCGTGCGGGGGTGATCGGCCGGGGCCGAGCCATCCGCCGCATGGCACCGGTGATTCTTGGAAAGGTGACGGCAGAAGCATGGCGCGATCTTGCCGATGAGGTGCCGAGATGCGCTCTTTTTATCGCACCCATTTCGAAATTATCCTTCAAAAGCACTATTTTAGTGGGCCGCCCGCAAATCGGCTTTTCTTGGCGTAACGAATGTGCAAGGGATTTGCCGCATGGTGATGGGGCGGAGGGCCCGTGGATGGCTCTGTCCCAGGGACAGATCGTGGTGGGACATTGACCATTTCCATCGACGCGTTTGATGGTGCGGACCTTGTCCGGTATCGGCGTCGTGCCTCGAGAGGCTGCGGCGAGAGGAATTGCAGTGTGATGAATAAGAGTGAAGGCATCCACAACTCGGCAACGAGGGTTGCTGGGGTTTTGGCGCGCCTTGCCGCCGGGGCGGCAATCCTGACCCTTTCCGGTTGCCTGGTGCCCAGCGATGGTCCACTCACCAGCCAGGTCGTCGAATCGGCGGCGACCGGCGGCAGTTCCTACAAGATTCCGCAGAGCAAGCTCGTCTTCGACGTCGTCGACATCGACCAGCGCGTGGCCAACAGCGTGAAGGCGCTCGGCTCGCCGAGCCTGGCGCGGACGTTCGGCTTCGGTGGCGCCGGCGGCGTCCCGGTGATCGGCGTCGGCGACAAGCTCCAGGTGACCATCTTCGAAGCCGGCCCTGACGGCCTGTTCTCCACGACGGACAGCAAATCCACCACGATCCCGGTGGTCGTGCAGCCGGACGGTCGCGGCCAGATTCCCTATGTGGGATCGGTGCGCTTTGCCGGCATGACGCTGGAGACGGCGCGCGCCACCATCGTCGAGGCGTTGAAGGCCAAGGCCGTCGAGCCGGACGTGCTCGTATCGATGGCCGGCAACGAGTCGCGGGCCGTTTCCGTACAGGGCGCCGTCAATCGCTCGTCGGTAATTCCGCTCGGGCTCGAGGCCCAGCATCTCAGTGAAATCCTTGCGTTCGCCGGCGGTCCAGCCAAGCCGGCCTACGACACCTACGTTACGCTCAAGCGCGGTTCACGCTCGGGAACCGTCCTGCTGCAGACGATCGTCGACAATCCGAAGGAAGACATCATCGTCCGACCGGGCGACCGGATCTTCGTGGACTATGATCCGCAGACTTTCTCCGCACTCGGCCAGACCAAGCTGACCGGCAAGATACCGTTCGAGGCGAGCAAGCTCAGCCTCATCGAGGCAGCAGCGCTGGCGGGCGGCGGCAATCTCACCACGGCCGATCCGAAGGGCTACTTCGTGTTCCGCTACGAGGTCGAGAGCGTCTACCGCAACGTCGTCGGCGACGACCGGTTCCGCGACCTGCTCGCCAAGGGGATGATGTCCGACGGCCAGGGACGCTACCCGATCATCTACAGGCTGGATCTGGCTCAGGCGCAGAGCTTCATCGTGGCCCAGTCCTTCCCGGTGCGGAACCACGACGTCGTCTATCTGTCACGTCATCCGTCCTCCGACTTCGGGCGGTTCGTCTCCATCGTCAGCGGCACGGTCTCGACGACCAACATCGCCAACCGCACGTTCGGAAACTGACGGACGAGGGGACGGCTTGGAGCAAGGAAGGCGCCCGTCGGGCCCGCTCAGGCTTTGCCAATGGCCGGCGTCCCGTGCTAGACGGCGGCAGTTGCCATCCATCGTAATCCGGGCGATCGGCGGGCGAGCGAAAGCGGGATCGGACCATCGTGGGCGACGGACAACGCAGGACCTATGCCGTCACTTCCACCGGCCTCTGGCGGATCCGGGACGACCTGTCACGATTGCTCGATGCCGAAGTGGTCTTCTGGCCGCTCTGCAATCCCGCCCGCGTCGATGCGTTCGTTGGCTGGGGGTGGAGGCCATCGGCACGGCGCGCGACTGCCCTTTCCCGGCGCACGGGAAAGCCGGTGCTGCTGCTCGAGGATGGCTTCATCAAGAGCTTCGCGCCGGGGCGTGACGAGCCCTCGCACTCGTTCGTCGTCGATGACAAGGGCATCTATTTCGATGCCACCGGCAGCAGCCGCCTGCAGGTGCTTCTAGACAACGCAACGCCGGATTCGGGGGGGCTGGAGCGCGCCCGCCGCCTGATCGCGACGATACGCCAGGCCAGACTGTCGAAATACAACAACGGGCCGATCATCGGTACGCGGGCGGCCGGGGTCCCGTCGGGTCGCCCCTTCGTTCTCCTCGTGGACCAGGTTGCCGGAGATGCCTCCATTTCCGGTGCGCTTGCCGAGGACGGCACCTTTGCCGAGATGCTGAAACACGCGGCCGAGCACCATGCCGGAAAAACGATCGTCGTGCGCACGCATCCGGCCGCCGGTGACCGCAGCCTGATCCGCCAGGCGGCGCAGCGCATGGGCATCGATATCGTCGTGCCCGCGCCCATGAACCCGTGGCCGCTCCTGGAGGAGGCCGACATGGTCTACACGGTCTCGAGCCAGCTCGGATTCGAGGCGCTGATGGCCGGAAAGCCCGTTCACTGTTTCGGTGTGACCTTCTATTCCGGCCGGGGCGTCACGACCGATCGGATCGCGCCGCCGGTGGCGCGCGCACCGGCGAGCGTCGAACAGATCTTCGATGCAGCCTATGTCCGATACACAAGCTATCTCGACCTCCACGACCGGTCCCACTGCGAAATCGAGCATGCCATCGAGCAGGCGATCACCGTGCGGGACCAGCGCCACCGCTTGCCGAAGCGGATCGTCACCGGCGGCCTGTCGCCCTGGAAACGAAAGGCCCTGACGCCCTTGCTGAAGGGAATGGGCGGGGCCCCCCTCCATGCCAGGAACGCGGACCTGGCCATGCGCAGGGCAAGGGCGATCGGCGGGACCGTTGCGCTCTGGGGTTCGGACAAGCCGTTGCCGCCCGGAGGGGAGGCGATCCGGATCGAGGATGGCTTCATCCGCTCCAAGGGCCTCGGGGTGTCGCTGGTTGTGCCCTCTTCGGTGGCGCTGGATGGCGAGACGGCCTACTACGACGCCCGCAAGCCCAGCGGACTGGAGCGGCTGATCGCCGGCACGGAATTCGATGCGTCATTGCTGCGGCGCGCGGAGTCGCTGCGCCAAATGCTGGTCGAGCGCGGTATCTCGAAATATAACGTCGGAACCGCCGCGGCGTTGCCGCAGGTCGCGACCGGACGCGTGAGGATCCTGGTGCCGGGCCAGGTGGAGAAGGACGCCTCGATCCGCCTCGGCTCGCCCAGCATCAAGTCGAACGCAGCCCTGGTGGCGGCGGTGCGAGCCCTCTATCCCGATGCCTATGTCGCCTTCAAGGAGCATCCGGACGTGGTGGCCGGGATCCGTTCCGGCGGCGCCGCACCGACCGGAGCCGACCTGATCGTCCGCGATGGCGACATCATGCATTGGATCGGCTGGGCCGACCGGATCGAAACGATGACGTCGCTTGCGGGGTTCGAGGCGCTTCTGCGCGGCAAGGCTGTCGGCGTTCACGGCATGCCGTTCTACGCCGGCTGGGGGCTGACGGATGACCGCCACCCGATCGAGAGGCGGAAGCGGCAGGTGGATCTTTCGATGCTCGTCGCCGCGACGCTGATCCTCTATCCGTTCTATGTTCATCCGCTGAGCGGAATGCCATGCCGCCCCGAGGACCTCGTGCAGGAGATCGCCGCAGGGCGCAAGCAGTCGCGCTCGCTCGCCGAAAGGTCGGTCGCGCGTGTTTCGCGCACGGCAAACAGGATCGCGGTCAGGTTGCGCGACCGCAAGCTTGGATGATCCGTCGCGGCGACGCGCCGGGCACAAAGGCCCTTGTCTGGTTGCAAAGAAACCGCACCGGCCAAATTGTTGCCTATAACAAAGTCTAGTTGGTCTCTTCTCGGTTGATAGATTTGGCCTTTCGTGCAAGGTGCAATCTATCCAAGCGCATATCTTACGTCCACTGGAACATCATGCCGAGCAACAACGATTCTCTGAATCGATCAAAAGAGAACGGCGTGCACGCGGGAAAGCGCTCCAGTGTGAGGCCGTCCCCGCTGATCTATCTCAACTTGCGCCGCAAGCCGGGTAATCCGCTTCCTGTCAAGAGCGTGCCGCGCATACTGCTGCTTCAGGGGCCGGTCGGACCGTTCTTTCGCAAGGCCCAGATTCTTTTGAACGAGAGCGGCTTTGATGCCTGGCGCGTGTGCTTCAATGTCGGAGACAGGCTGTTTGCCCTTCGCGAGAAGACGCTGAGCTTCTCCGGGACCGCGGACGCCTGGAATGCCTGGCTGTCGGAAATGATCGGCGAACATGGGTTCGACTATGTCGTGCTGTTCGGCTGCGAGCGAGAGATCCACCGTGTCGCAATCGGTTGTTGCGAAAGGCTGGGCGTGCCGGTGATCTGTCTCGAGGAAGGATATATTCGTCCCGGCAACATCACGGTCGAATTCGGCGGCAACAACTGGCGCTCGCCGATCGCCGGAAAGCTGCCCCCGGCGGACTATTCGCGGCCGGCGGATCGCCCGCGGGGCGTGGCCTATCCCTCGTCGTTCGGCGCCATGGCGTCCTACGCGCTCGTCTATTTCCTGCTGCGGAACCTGCTTTCGACCGCGGGCGAACGCAGGCTGTTCCACAAGCGCAAGCGGATGCTTGTCTCCGAGGCGTTTTACTGGATCAAGAATTATTACAGGAAGTTCCGCAACCTCAATGCCAACTATCGCTGCATAGAGAGGCTGCTGGAGCACTACGACCGGAAATACTATCTCATTCCGCTGCAGGTGCATGACGACAGCCAGTTGGGACGCGCGGCCGGAAGCTGGAATACGCAAAAGCTGATCCTGAAGGCAATCGTCTCGTTCGCGCGCAACGCACCGGCGACGCACCAGCTGGTGTTCAAGATCCACCCGATGGAACGGGGCCACAGCCGCGACCGGCAGTTCATTCGGCAGGTGAGCCTGCTCAACGACGTGGCCGATCGCGTCCACATCATCGACGGCGGGTCTCTCGGCCTGATCACCCGTCATTCGGCCGGCATGGTTACCATCAACAGCACTTCCGGCCTTTCCGCCATCCAGCATGGCATCCCCCTTGCCGTGCTCGGCCAGGCGATCTATCGCCATCCGGATCTCGCCTATTGCGTCAACAAGGGGATCGATCTCGACGGCTTCTGGACCTGGAACAAGGTCGCACCGGCCGACGTTCGTGCCCGCTATCTGTCGTGGCTGCACGAGCGGTGTCTCGTGCAGGGCGACTACTATGCCTATGAAGGCATGGAGATCGCGCTCCACGCCTTGCGGGACAAGCTGATCGAGGCCGCCGCGCGCCGACCGGTCGCCGAACCTGATCGGGCGTCTGCCCGGGTTGTCAGTGCCGCCTTTCGAAGAGGCGCCCTGGGCACGGCGCAAGGCTAGCGCCGGACGCAGGAAAGCGCACGAGGTGAATTTGACGGCCAGACGGACCGGTTTCCGGCAGACGGCGCGGGCTGTGGTATCCCGAAGTCAGGTCAGTGCCGCGACAAACAGCTCGGTTTTGTCGAAATCAAAATCAACCGCCGCACCGCCCTGATAGCGAAGGGCGATCCATTCGCCCTCGGCAATCGGCGCGATGCCGCTCACGCAGAGCTTGCGGCCGGTAGGCGCTCCGGACAGCGATGCCGTGCCGATCACGGTTCTGACCCCGTCGACAACGACTTCGAAGTTGCACGAGGCCACGGTCGCGGGGACGACACAGAGGTTGACGAGGTAATGCGCGGTCACCGGAGCAATCAGCCGGTTGCCTGTGCCGGCTGGAACTGCGTCGCCCAGTACGAAGCCGCCGGTGGCAAAACCGGTGTTCGTGAAGCCGATGAAGCTGTCGGTCGGGGGCGTGATGATGCCCGCCGCCAGCCAGGCCCTGGCCGCAGGGCGCATGGGCGTTGCCACATGGCCGGTCGCGCCGATGCTCAATGCGACGCGCCAATCGTCCCCGCTTGCCACCTTGATGGTGAAGTCGTTGCTGCCGGCGAGCCCCAATTCGGCGTGCCCGCTCCAGCCGGTCTGGAATAGCAGGCTGGCCGTGTCGCCGGACGTGGCCTTGTTGATTTTCAGCCGGTGGTCGACGCCCGCATGCGTGAAAAGGCTTGCTTCTGACGCGACTGTCAGCCGATTGGTCTCGTCCGCTGTCGCATTGACGCCCAGGCACGGCATCTGGGCAAAACGTTGCCACCGGCTGCCGTCGTGGACATACAAGCGCTGCTCGCCGACACACCATGCAAGCCAGCCCTCGTGGGGCTGCACAAAGTGCCACGTCCCGTCGCGCCATTGCGCGACCTTGCCCGCGGCATTGCTCCAAGCTCCGGTCGGCTCGGCATCGACGCCAAAACAGACCCCGTCGGCGGGGGACGGCGGCGGGCTGTTCAGGATCCCGGCAATTGCCAGCTGGACCATGCCGTCGAGCGCATCCAGCGCCTCGTTGTGCGGTACGTGCTTCTGCGCCTGGGAAGGAAGGATGTAGGGAAGCCCCAGCCGTGTCGTTTGCTCCTGCATTGCTGCCTCCTGAGGTTGCCATCGGTCCTCAGGATAGAGCCGGTCCGCCAGGTCGGGGAAAACCGGCTGCCAGGAAATGCGGCGGAGGGGCGGCTGGGCCGACCCCTGCCGGTTGGCGCGGACAGCCGATCCGGTCCGTTTAACTTGTTGATTGAAGGAGACGTTTTGTTCCGTGCAGGCTTTTGGGTCGGGTCGAACGTCGCGTGACGGACAGGTTGCAGGCGCCGATATGTCTCTGTACTCCGTCTGGAACCGTCCCCTTTTGCGTCTACTTTCCACTTGCGAGGTTGGCTTCGTGGACCGCGATCGCCTCCTCGATATCGTCGTAGAATGTGATCTTCCCGTCCTTGATGATGCCGCCCACATGACAGAAGGCCCGCAGCAGCGAGGACGAGTGGGACACGAGCAGCAGCGTCGCGTTCTCGCGTCGCTCGTCGAACACGCGCTTGCTCTTCTTCTTGAAGTTCGTGTCGCCGACGGCGATGACCTCGTCGATGAGATAGTATTCGAAGCCGATCGCCATACAGATACCGAAGGCGAGGCGGGCCGACATGCCGGCGGAGTAGGTTCGCACCGGCATGTCGAGATAGGAGCCGAGTTCGGAGAAGTCCTTGACGAATTCCAGGACCTCGTCGCGATCCTTGCCATAGATGTCGGCAATGAACCGGGTGTTCTGCGCGCCGGTCAGGCGGGCGTGCACGCCGCCCCTGAAGCCGAGCGGCCAGGAGATTTTTCCTTCGCGAAGGATGCGCCCGGAAGTTGGCGTGTCGATGCCCGAGATCAGCCGCATCAGTGTCGACTTGCCCGCGCCGTTGCGTCCGAGAATGCCGACATTCACGCCCGGACGAAATGCCGCCGAAAAGTTCTCAAGGATCACCTTCCGGCCACCGCGCGGGTTCTTGAAAACCTTGGTTACATTGTCGAAGACGATCATTCGGCCTCAAGCAGTTTGTTGCGGTACAGCCGCTCGAGCGTGAGACCGGTGACCAGAAGGCCCGTTGAAACCGAAAGCAAATAGGTCCTGTTGAGAACGCTGACATAGTCGAGGTAGGTCGCCGACCGGAACCACTCGACGCAGTGGAGGAACGGGTTCCAGTACACGATCGCCAGCACCGATGGCGGAAGCGTCGAGGCGACAAAGATGACGCCGGACGACAGCATCAGCGGCATGTTGACGTGTTTGAGCAAGGTCGCCCAGGGCGGCACCAGCGTACCGACGACGGCGTTGAAGACGGCGAAGGAAAAGGCGAAGTAGCCGATCGCCAGGAGGCTGGCGGCAAACTCCAGCGGGTAGACGATAATCGTGCGCTCAAGGCCGACGTGCATGAAGAAGATGAACAGCGTGCAGATGATCATCCAGATGATCATCTCCAGCAGGAAGGCCGCCACGATCGTGTCCAGCGGCTTCACAAGCGGGTATGTCAGCATCGCCTGGTTGTGCGACAGTCCGTTCGCGGCCTTGCGTGCCAGAAGATTGGTCATCCTAAAGCCGATGATGCCGGTGAGGAAAAAGAGCATAGCACTGTCGCCAAAGGGCAGCGACGACCGGATGAACGCGTGCGCGCTCAGGAAAAGACCGACGTAGATGGAGGGTTCGGCCAGCGTCCAGAGATAGCCGATGCGGCTTTCGCCAAAGCGCGTCACGCTGCTGCGGACGACGAGCGCGGCGATAACGCGCGCATTCTCCCTCAGCGCATACCCGAAGGTCTTTTCCGTCAGAAGCATGGCGAAACCGATGTCTCCGTTAGCGCTTGCGCATCAGATCGCATGGTCCTTGATCGACTTGTAGGCGAAATATCCGACTAGCCAGACCGCGAAAAACGCCAGGAAACCGAGCATCGTGTTTAAAATGCGCCTGGGGTAGATCGCGATCTCGGGAAGGCGCGGGCTCACATAGGTCGCGAAGAAGCGCTCCTGCTTCTGCGCCTCCACCAGTGCCGACTCCAGACCGGCGAGCGATGCCGAATAGGCCTTGACCGCAAACTCCTGCTCGATCGTCAGCTTGGTGAACCGGTCGATCACATCGGTGACGTTCTCGGTCACGACGCCGGCATTGCGGCCGGTCTTGACGGCTGTTCCGGGGCCGACGCGCGCCTTCTGCTCCGCCAGCTGCGCCTCCAGCGCAATGATGCGCCGCTCCAGCACCTTGGCCGAGGGCGCGTCGCGGCTAACCGTGTTCATCAGCGCCTTATAGCGCGTGCGGGTGGAGGCCAGTTCCTGTTCGAGCGAGCCGATGATGCTCGATTCCATCGTTACAAGGGCCGCGGGGTCGATTGCCTGCTCCGTCTGGCGCAACACTGACATCTGCTCGCGGATGTCGGAAAGGCGCCCCTCGGTACGGTCGACCTGCTTGTTGATGACGTCGAGATATTGGTTGCGGGATTCCTCGGACAGGCGGTTCACGAGGTTCTCTGACACCAGCAGGATGGCATCGGTGATCTGTTTGGCATCCTCCGGCCGGAAGGCATAGACCTGCAGCGTCACGTTGCCCGTGGTCGAATTGAAGCTGACATTCACCATGTTGCGCCAGTAGTCGATGAACTGATCAAGCGGCTCGGCGGCATCATTGCGGTAGAGAAAGTCTATGCCGTCCTGGGCGTATACCTCGCGGACATCGAGCCCGGACTGATCGTTTATGTCCTGCAGGATCTGCTGCGAATGAATATAGTCGGCGACGATGTAGGAATCGCCCGACTGCGGGGCCGTGCCCATCAGGGTGCCGAGGCCGAGTGCGTTGAACGAGTTCTGGCTCGAGCCCCGCACAGCGAACTGCGTTTCGACCTCGTATTGCGGGCTGGCGACGAAGGCGAAGTACAGGCCGGTGAAGATGGTCGGGACGATGACGGCAAGAAAGAAGGAAATGGTTGTCCAGCTGACCTTCCGGATTTTCCTGCTGGGAAGCTTGGGCATCTCGAAGATGGACTTTGCCGAGAAGTTCTTCCCGGGCACCGGCCTTGCCGGCTGCAGGCCGTCATCGTCGTCGTCGAAAGGATCGCGCTTGACCTTTGTCCTGGCCGCGTCGGAGGCTTCACGGATCAGGCGTTGCTTCTGACGCTCGGCGCGCTGCATGACGCGGGCCTTTGCGATGTCCAGGAGGTTGTTGGCCTGCGAAACATCGCGGGTTTCAGCTTCCGGCACCGGTGCTTGGGGCGCAGGTTCTTTGCTCACTTCGACACTCTCGCTGCTGGATGCTTATGCCTGATTAACTGCCTGATGGAACGGCAGTTTATGCGATCAGTAGCGGTGTTACAAGGTTGCCGGCCCGCTCTTTGAGCCCGACGATTTGTCGATGGCCCCCGGCCAGCAGTCGCCGAAAACCCCGCCTGCGTCCCTTGTTGCCGTTCTTTCGGGTCATTTTGTGGCCCCGCCGCCGTTGCGACTGGCCCATCCTATGAAGGGCGGATTGGCGAAATCGACATCCTCCGCCTGCTCCGTCTTGCCGTAGACGAAGGGCGATCCGTTCGGCTGGGATACGCTGCCGCCGGCCGCGCGCAAGACGGCATCGCCCGCGGCGGTATCCCACTCCATCGTGCGCCCGAAGCGCGGGTAGACGTCCGCGAGGCCCTCCGCCAGCAGGCAGAACTTGAGCGAGGAGCCGATCGACTGCCTGCTGGTGATGCCGTGCTCCGCGATGAAGGCGTCCGTCTGCGGATCGCCGTGCGACCGGCTGACGACCGCCGTCAGTCCGGCGCCACTGGATCTGCAGCCGATGTCGTGCCGATTCTCAATTGTAAGGTCGGGCCCGATGGCGAGCTTTTCCGCCCGTCCCGCCGCGGCCGAAAAGGCAATGCTCAGCGCCGGGGCGTATACCACGCCGGCGACAGGCACGCCGTCTTCGATCAGGGCGATGTTGACCGTGAATTCGTCGCGGCGGTCTATGAACTCTCGGGTGCCGTCGAGAGGGTCGACCAGAAAGAAGCGGCGGCCGCGGATGTCCGGCACGCGCCCCGCCGCGACCGATTCTTCGGCGACCACAGGGATGTCGGGAAAGGCGCGGCGCAGTTGCGTCAGGATGATCGCCTCGGCGCGCTCGTCGGCCTCGGTGACGGGCGAGCGGTCGTCCTTGAGCGAGACCGTCGGACCGGTCCGATAGACCGCCAGAATTTCCTTGCCGGCATCGAGGGCGGCCTTCTCCAGGGTGTCGAGCAAGTTCGCGGGGAGTGTCTGCAAAGTCATGAACCGTTCCTATGGCGTCTTGGGCGTGGACTTCAAGCCGATCCGTCACGCTCGCACAAGTGCGATGTCGGACATTGGCCCGGATCCGCCGGTTTTTCACCCAGGCCGATGGTCACGAGCGCGGTGATCCGCCGGCCGGGTGCAAGCTGGGATTGCGGCGCGTCCCAATCCGCGCGCGAAACCGGCCGCGCGTCCGATCCCGGTCGCCGACGGCTCCGCCTGCCATCATCTCTCACGCGAGCTGAAGGTCGGTGGATTCCGCGGTAAGGCGGCGCTTTTCCTTCGCGAAACCTTGTTTTTCCGGCTTTTATGCCGAGGGAATCGTCAAATCCACTAAAAAGGCGAGGAAGTTTGTCAGGTGCGACATTTTAGGCTTCCCTTTTGATTGGAAAGCAGTATGGAATCCCCCCATTCGAGGGCCTGTCCAATAGGCTCAAATAACAAGAGATGCGGCCCCACGGGAGCGCATCCAGGGGATAGGTAATGGAATATTTTGTCCAGCAGCTCATCAACGGGCTGACTCTAGGCTCGATCTATGGCCTGATCGCCATCGGCTACACGATGGTCTACGGCATTATCGGCATGATCAACTTCGCCCATGGCGATATCTTCATGCTCGGCGGCTTCGCTGCCCTTATCGTCTTCCTGATCCTGACCAGCATCTTCGTCGGCCTGCCGGTTGCAATTCTGCTTCTGGTGATGATGGCCGCGGCGATGTTGACGGCGTCGCTGTGGAACTGGACGATCGAAAAGGTGGCCTACCGGCCGTTGCGTGGCTCCTTCCGGCTGGCGCCGCTGATTACCGCGATCGGCATGTCGATCACTCTGTCCAACTTCATCCAGGTCACGCAGGGTCCGCGCAACAAGCCGATCCCGCCGATGGTGTCGTCGGTCTACAACGTGTTCGGCATCTCGCTCTCGCTGAAGCAGATCCTCATCATGGTCCTGACGGTCGTGCTGCTGGCGGTGTTCTGGTACATCGTCAACAAGACGGCGCTCGGCCGCGCCCAGCGCGCCACCGAGCAGGACCGCAAGATGGCCGCCCTGCTCGGCATCGACGTCGACCGCACGATCTCCATCACCTTTGTGATGGGCGCTGCCCTGGCGGCCGTCGCCGGCACGATGTACCTGATGTACTATGGCGTGATCGTCTTTACCGACGGCTTCGTTCCGGGCGTCAAGGCCTTCACCGCGGCTGTTCTGGGCGGCATCGGCTCCCTGCCGGGCGCGGTGATCGGCGGGCTTCTGATCGGCCTGATCGAGTCGCTGTGGTCGGCCTATTTCACGATCGACTACAAGGACGTCGCGACGTTTTCCATTCTCGCCATCGTCCTGATCTTCAAGCCGTCCGGCATCCTCGGGCGACCGGAAGTCGAGAAGGTATAATTTCATGGCAACCATCTCCTATTCGAAAGAGAGCGCCGGCAGCAGCCTGACGGCGAAGGCTCTGCGCGAGGGCTTTTTTGCTGGCCTGATCGCCCTCGGCCTGTTCGTCCTGTTTGTCGGTCTCGAGACGACCCAGAACATCCGCAACGAACTGGTGCTGAACCAGCGTTGGGGGCTGCTCGCGGTCTTCGTTGCCGTGGCCGCTGTCGGCCGGTTCGTCGGCGTGCTCTACGTCCAGCCCTGGGTGGCTGCCCGCAAGGCCGCCAAGTCGGCGGTGGTGGTGAAGGACGCGCCGGAAAGCTTCCTTGCCCGCAACTTCAGCAAGCTGGCGATTCTCGCGCTGGTGCTGATGCCCCCGGTCGCGGTCGCGCTGGTGGGCGTCCAGGGCTCGCTCAAATGGGTCGACAACTTCGGCATCCAGATCCTGATCTACGTCATGCTGGCATGGGGCCTCAACATCGTCGTCGGCCTCGCCGGTCTCCTCGACCTGGGCTACGTCGCCTTCTATGCCGTCGGCGCCTATTCCTATGCGCTCCTGTCGCAACATTTCGGCTTTTCGTTCTGGATCCTGCTCCCGCTCGCCGGCATTCTCGCCGCCTTCTGGGGCATCATCCTCGGGTTTCCGGTGCTGCGGCTCAAGGGTGACTACCTCGCCATCGTGACGCTCGCCTTCGGTGAGATCATCCGCCTCGTTCTGATCAACTGGACCGAGGTGACGCGGGGAACGTTCGGCATTTCGGGCATCCCGAAGGCCAGCGTATTCGGAATCTGGTCGTTCGACATCGGCGCCGACAACAACTTCGCCAAGGTCTTCGACCTGCCGTTGTCGTCGGCCTACTACAAGATCTTCCTGTTCTACGTGATCCTGGCGCTGGCCCTGCTGACGGCGTTTGTCACGATCCGGCTTCGGCGCATGCCGATCGGTCGCGCCTGGGAAGCGCTGCGCGAGGACGAGATCGCCTGCCGGTCACTCGGCATCAACACGGTGACCACCAAGCTCACCGCCTTTGCCACGGGGGCGATGTTCGGCGGCTTTGCCGGCTCCTTCTTCGCGGTCCGCCAGGGCTTCGTCTCGCCGGAATCCTTCGTCTTCCTCGAGTCCGCGATCATCCTTGCGATCGTCGTGCTCGGCGGCATGGGCTCGCTTGTCGGCATCGCGGTCGCTGCAACCGTGATGGTGGGCGGCACGGAGCTGTTGCGCGAGATGACCTTCCTGAAGACGATCTTCGGACCGGAGTTCACGCCGGAGCTCTACCGCATGCTGATCTTCGGCCTCGCCATGGTCGTGGTCATGGTCTGGAAGCCGCGCGGCTTCGTCGGAAGCCGTGAACCGACCGCGTTCCTGCACGAGCGCAAGTCCGTGTCCGGCAGCTTCACCAAGGAAGGGCACGGTTGATGGCCCCCGAGACGAATACGATGAACAACGATCCAATCCTCAAAGTCGAGCATCTGTCGATGCGCTTTGGTGGTCTGATGGCGATCAACGACCTGTCCTTCGAGGCGCGTCGCGGCGACATCACTGCCCTCATCGGCCCGAACGGCGCCGGCAAGACGACCGTGTTCAACTGCGTCACCGGCTTCTACAAGCCGACCATGGGCATGATCTCGATGACCCAGCGGTCCGGCAAGCAGTTCCTGCTGGAGCGCATGCCCGACTTCGAGATCACGAAGGACGCCAAGGTCGCCCGCACGTTCCAGAACATCCGCATGTTCTCCGGCCTGACGGTGCTGGAAAACCTGCTGGTGGCCCAGCACAACATGCTGATGCGCGCCTCGGGCTATACCATCCTCGGCCTTCTCGGTTTCGCCGGTTACCGGCGGGCCAGGGAACGGTCGATGGAGGTCGCCAAGCATTGGCTGGAAAAGGCGAACCTGCTCGACCGAGCCGACGATCCGGCCGGCGACCTGCCCTATGGTGCGCAGCGCCGCCTCGAGATCGCCCGCGCCATGTGCACCGGGCCGGAGTTCCTCTGCCTCGACGAGCCGGCGGCCGGCCTCAACCCGCGCGAGTCGCTGGCGCTCAACGAGCTGCTGCGGTCCATCCGCAAGGACACGGGCACGTCGATCCTGCTGATCGAGCACGACATGTCGGTGGTGATGGAAATCTCCGACCATGTCATCGTGCTCGAATACGGGCAGAAGATCTCCGACGGCACGCCCGATCAGGTAAAGAACGATCCGAAGGTCATCGCGGCCTATCTGGGCGTCGAAGACGAAGAGGTCGAACAGGTGATCGAGCAGATCGAAGGCGAGGGGGCGCAGCACTGATGAGCGAGACCCTTCTCAAGGTTCACGGGGTTGAAACCTACTACGGCAACATCCGTGCACTCGCCGGCGTCGACGTCGAGGTCAAGCGCGGCGAGATCGTCAGCCTCATCGGCGCCAACGGCGCCGGCAAGTCGACGTTGATGATGACGATCTGCGGCAGCCCGCAGGCCCGCACCGGATCGATCGTCTTCGACGGCCAGGACATCACCAAGCTGCCCACCCATGAGATCGCTCGGCTGCGCATCGCGCAGTCGCCGGAGGGTCGGCGCATCTTTCCCCGCATGACGGTTTACGAAAACCTGCAGATGGGGGCGAGCCTCGACAACCTGAAGTACTTCGACGAGGACGTCGAGAAGATCTTCGCGTTGTTCCCGCGGCTCAAGGAGCGCAAGTCGCAGCGCGGCGGTACGCTGTCGGGCGGCGAGCAACAGATGCTGTCGATCGGCCGTGCACTGATGGCCCGGCCGAAGCTCCTGCTTCTCGACGAGCCGTCGCTCGGCCTGGCGCCGCTGATCATCAAGCAGATCTTCGATGCCATCAAGGTGCTGAACAAGGAACAGGGGCTGACCGTGTTCCTGGTCGAACAGAACGCTTTTGCCGCGCTGAAGCTGTCGGACCGCGGCTATGTGATGGTGAACGGCCGGGTGACGATGAGCGGTTCGGGCCACGAACTGCTGGCCGATCCGGAAGTGCGCGCCGCCTATCTTGAAGGCGGAAGACACTGACGACGGTCAAGGGGAGTATGTGACATGCAAGGAATTCTCTACGAGGAACCGTCGTTCATGCAGTTTCTGTTCGTCACCGTCATCATGGGCGGATGGACGGCCTGGCGGACGGGAAAGAGTGTGGCGGAAAGCTGGGAGAGCTATCGCCGCCTCGTCCTGTACGTGCTGCTGCTGGGCGGTGCGATTCGCTTTATCCACCATGCGCTCTTCAATGGTAGCATGCTGACTTTGCAGTACTATTTCGTAGACACGGTGGTTCTTTTGTTGTTTGCTACGGCCGGTTATCGCTACTACCGCACCCTGCAGATGACCAATAACTACTACTGGCTCTACGAGAAGGCCTCGCCCTTCTCCTGGCGGGCCAAATAGAGAGGGAACACCGCGTTCGGCGCGTTGGGCGCCGATCGTGGAACAACGATACCGTCGCAATGACGGCGGGCATTGCGACTGGTTAAAACCAGCCTGCCTTAAACTTGGGAGTAACAAGATGAAGAAGTCTCTACTGTCGGCTGTTGCACTTGCTGCGATGGTCGCTTTCAGCGGCAACGCTTGGGCCGACCTGCTGATCGGCGTGGGCGGCCCGCTGACCGGCCCGAACGCCGCCTTCGGCGCGCAGCTGCAGAAGGGCGCCGAGCAGGCTGCCGCCGACATCAATGCGGCCGGCGGCATCAACGGCGAGCAGATCAAGATCGTGCTCGGCGACGACGTCTCGGATCCGAAGCAGGGCGTTTCGGTCGCCAACAAGTTCGTCGCTGACGGCGTCAAGTTCGTGGTCGGCCACTTCAACTCGGGCGTGTCGATCCCGACCTCGGAGATCTATGCCGAGAACGGCATCTTCCAGATCACGCCGGCCTCCACCAACCCGACCTTCACTGAGCGCGGCCTGTGGAACACGTTCCGCACCTGCGGTCGTGACGACCAGCAGGGCGAAGTTGCGGGCGCCTTCATCGCTGCCAACTTCAAGGACGCCAAGGTCGCCGTCATCCACGACAAGACCCCGTATGGCCAGGGTCTGGCTGACGAGACCAAGAAGTCCATGAACGCCGCCGGCGTCACCGAAGCCCTCTATGAAGGCATCAACACCGGCGACAAGGACTTCTCCGCGCTCATCGCCAAGATGAAGGACGCCGGCGTTTCGGTCGTCTACTACGGCGGCCTGCACACCGAGGCCGGCCTGATCATGCGCCAGATGAAGGACCAGGGCCTGAACGCTACGCTGATGTCGGGCGACGGTATCGTCTCGAACGAGCTGGCCTCGATCGCCGGCGACGCGGTCGATGGCACGCTGATGACCTTCGCTCCGGACCCGCGCAAGAACCCGGCCGCTGTCGAACTGGTCGAGAAGTTCCGCGCTGCCGGCTTCGAGCCGGAAGCCTACACGCTCTACGCCTATGCAGCCGTGCAGGTCATCGCGGAAGCCGCCAAGGCTGCCGGCGGCAACGACCCGCAGGCCGTGGCCGAGGCGACCAAGGCGCAGGGCCCGTTCCAGACCGCGATCGGCGAGCTCGGCTTCGACGAGAAGGGCGACATCACCCGTCCGGACTACGTCATGTACACCTGGAAGAAGGGTGACGACGGCAAGTACAGCTACTTCCAGAACGAGTAGTCGTTCCGGCGGGGCGGGCGGTACAGTGCCGCCCGATCCGGAAAAAAACAGGGGCCCGGCGCTTGCGTCCGGGCCCTCTTCATGTCTGCACTGAGGGAACGAACGGAGGGCGCAATGGCGAAGGCACGGATCCTGGTAACCCGGAAGTGGCCGGATGCGGTAGAGGCCGCGCTGGCAGAACGCTTCGACGCATCCTTCAACCGCGATGACCGGCCGCTGGACCAGACGGCGCTGGGCGAGGCGCTGACTCGCTACGATGCCGTGCTGCCCACCGTCTCCGACCGACTGCCCGCTGCGGTCTTCGACCGCCCCGGGATCACGGCGAAGATCCTCGGCAACTACGGCGTCGGCTACAATCATATCGACGTTGCCGCCGCCGCGGCCCAGGGCATCGTGGTCACCAACACGCCCGGCGTCCTTACCGATTGCACCGCCGACATCGCCATGACGCTGCTGCTCGCGGTGGCCCGCCGCGCCGGCGAGGGCGAGCGGGAGCTTCGGTCCGGCGCCTGGACGGGCTGGCGACCGACCCACATGATCGGGAGCAAAGTGACGGGCAAGACGCTCGGCATCATCGGCTTCGGCCGGATCGGCAAGGCGATGGCCAGGCGTTGCCATTTCGGATTCGACATGGACGTGGTGTTCTACAACCGCTCGCGCGTCGATCCTGCCGAGGCCGCGCGGTACGGGGCACGCCAGCTCGACAGCATCGAGGCGGTGCTGGCGGCGGCCGATTTCGTCTCGCTGCACTGCCCGGGCGGGGGAGAGAACAGCAAGCTGATCGATGAGGCCCGCCTCGCGGCAATGAAGTCCTCGGCCTTCCTGATCAACACCGCGCGGGGCGACGTCGTCGACGAGGCGGCGTTGACGGCGGCCCTGGCCGAACGGCGGATCGCCGGCGCCGGGCTCGACGTGTACGCCAGCGAGCCGCAGGTGCCGGAGGCGCTGCGCTCGCTGGAGAACGTGGTGCTGCTTCCCCATCTCGGCAGCGCGACCGCCGAAACCCGCACGGCGATGGGAATGAAGGTGGTCGACAACGTCGCCGCCTTCTTCGAGGGGCGTGAGCCGCCGGATCGGGTCGCCTGAGGGAAGCCGGATGACGGGGGGTGGGCGTACGATCATGATCGTCGGCAATGGCGACCTTCCGGACGGGGCGGCGAAACAGATCGACGCGGCGGAGATCGTGATCCGCTTCAATGATTGCCGCTCGTTTGGACGGGGCGGGCAGACGGCGGACATCGTCGCCGTCTGCAACACCGGTCGTCCCGCGCTCGCCATGCTGGGCGGCGGCCACTGGAAGCTGCATCCGGCGGTTCAAGCGGCGAGCGCGTTCTGGTGCGTGCGCGATCCTGCGCGATATGCGGCCCTACGACCGGGGCTGGCGTGCAGCCATCCTGAACTGGACGATTTCTGCGACGACTACACGCTTGGCTTCCAGACCTTTGCGGCGGCGACGGGACGGCGCTGCCACATCGTTCCGGCGCCGGTCCATGACGCGCTGGATGACGAACTGCGGGCTCTCTCGCCCTCGCCTTACGCCGTGCCGAGTTCCGGCCTTATCGTCGTTGCCGAGGTGCTCGAGAACCATGCCTGCGCGGACGACCGCGTGGTGATCGCCGGTTTCGGTCATGCGGGCTGGGAGGGCCATCCCTTTGCCGCCGAGCGCGCCTGGACCGAACGGCTGGTCTCTGCCGGAATGCTCCACCGCTTGTCCTGAGGCCTGATTGGCTCAGGAAGGGTTGATGGCAGGGGCTTCAGTTCCATCCTGGAACAAATCCGCAGTTTGTATAGACTTTTACAGGTCCCATTAGGGCGATGTGAAATTCACCCAGTTATGTTCACTGCAAGGAAATGCGGAGAGCGTAATGTTTCGGCACGGTGGAGCATCGGCAGTGGTACGGGGAAGTTCCCCGACCCTCCTGCGGGCTGACCTGTCGACGCTGCTGCCCTATGGTTTTCTCGTCGCTGCTGCGCTGACGACCGGGATCCACCTGATCCTGATGGCCCTGCATGCGCCGTTCCGGTTGCTGCCGATGCCGGAACCGGCATTCTTTTCCCAGGGCACGACGCCTTCGATCCTGATCGCGATCAGCGTGGCCGCGCTGCTGGCAGCTCTTGCCATGCTCGGCATCGGGGGCTGGGACCATGTCCGCGCCAGGGTGGAGCGGGCGGCCTGGGCCGAAACGGCACTCGACGCGGTCGACGCCGAGACGATCGTCAAGGCGCTGGATACCGGTGCCTTCCAAGGCTTCGTCGCCGTTTTCAGCGTGGAGCATTTCTCGTTTCTGTCCGGCCGGCACGGAACCGCCTTTGCGGGTGCGGCTATCGACATCGTGGCGGAGGAACTGTCGCGTACCTTCCATGCGCCGCATCGGGTGGCCCGAACATCCGATTGCGACTTCGTCGTCATGGTTGCCGGGGAGAGCCACGACGACTGCGTGCTGCTGTGCGAGCAGGCGCGCCGTTCCGTGGAAAGCCGCACGATCTCCGTGGGCCGGCAGGAACTGACGGTCTCGCTGGCGGCGGGCATCGCTCAGGCGACGGCGAACGCATCACGATCGGCGACCTTGGAAGACGCGCGGCGCGCGCTTGCCCACGCGCGGGACTCCGCCAGCATGCGCGCCGTCTATGCCTATTCCGGCCATGCGAAGGTCCTGCGCTAGCGGCAACCCGGCACCCTCGATCTCAGACCAGTAGCAGCCTGTCGGGGTCGTTGACCTGCACCAGCCGGCCGTGCACGATGACGCCGTGTTGCTTCAGATGGGCAAAGGCCCGCGACAGCGCCTCCGGCGCCAGACCGAGTTTGCCGGCAAGCAGGTTCTTCTGATAGGGCAGGCGGAAGCTGACGTTGCGTGAGCCCTCAGGGCATTGCTTCTGCAGATAGTGCGCGACGCGTTGCGGAGCGGTATGGAGCCGGTCGTCCGCAAGCGTGGAAAGGCTGCCGGCGAACTGACGCGACAGGACCGCGGCCAGCGCGAGCGCCAGATCGGGCTTCTGCCCGGCAAGCTCACGCACCCGGCGCAGGTCGAACTGCGCCACCCGGACGCTGTCGGTCGCCTGTGCGCTGGCGCAATAGACTTGCCCGTGCAGGCAGGCGCTGGCGCCGACCAGTTCTCCGGGCTCATGGACCAGAAGGTCAACCTCGCGCCCGCGCAGCGGCCGGTGGAAAGTCCGCACATAGCCGCTGAGCACGCAGTAGAGCGCTTCGGCAACGTCGCCTTCCCGGAACAGGACCTGGCGCGGCCCGATGGTACGGATCGTGACCAGCTTCAGCATGGCCGACGCGGTCTCAAGTTCAAGGGCCGACAGCAGCGGCAGGCGCATCAGCGTCTCGCGATCCCATGCCGTCGCCCTCATCAGTCTGTTCATCGCTCTCACACCCGCTCCTTTCCGCCATCGTGCCGAGCGAAGGCCGGTATCTGACGATGGAGGATTGCCGAATTTGGGAATGATAGGGCGAGTTTGCAGCCGCTTTGTTGATTTCGGTCAAATCATGCCGCCGGACGGTCGGCGGCGAAACAACGCGACGGAGCCGGACGCATCGGCGCCCGGCTTGCCTCATCGTCGATTGACGGACAGCCTCATTCCGCCGCCAGGGCAGAATTGTGCACGACGCTGAAGGGCTTCTTGCCGCCCTCACGCTGTTCCAGCGCCGCAACGCGACCCTCGAGGGCTTCGACGCTCCTGGCAGCCTCGTTTGCCGCCTCGGTGAGCGCATCGTTGTCAAGGGCCGTCACTTCCTCGTCCTTCTTGCCGACGAGCCCACCGAAGATTCGGGCAAGCAGGCGCGACAGGTCGTCCATGATCAGGAAGAATGAAGGCACAACGACCAGAGAAAGCACCGTCGAGACGATGATGCCACCGATCACGGCGATCGCCATCGGCGCACGGAAGGTGCCGCCTTCGCCGACGCCGAGCGCGGAAGGAAGCATGCCCGCCGACATGGCAATCGAGGTCATGACGATCGGGCGCGCCCGCTTGCGGCCCGCCTCCACCATCGCCTCGATCCGGTCCATGCCGCGGTGCATCATCTCGATGGCGAAATCCACGAGCAGGATCGCGTTCTTGGTGACGATGCCCATCAGCATCAAAATGCCGATCAGCACCGGCATCGACAGCGCATTCTGGGTCAGGATCAGGCCGGCGGCGACGCCGCCGATGGCGAGCGGCAGCGAGAACAGGATGGTGAAGGGCTGGATCACGTCCTTGAACAGCAGGATCAACACCATCAGCACCAGCAGCAGGCCGAGCAGCATCGCGTTTCCGAAGCTCTGGACCATCTCCGCCTGGATCTCGGCGTCGCCGCTTTCCTGGAACTGCACCGTTTCCGGCATGTCGATGCCGTCGGCAATTTCCTTGAAACGCGCAGTTGCGGTGTCGAGCGCCACGCCGGGCTTGAGGTCGGAGCCGATCGAAACAACGCGGTTGCGGTCGAACCGCTTGATTGAGCTCGGTCCCTGGGAATAGTCGATGTCGGCCACCGAGGACAGCGGTACGAGCCGGCCCCTGGAGGTGGCGATCTTGAGGTTCCGGATGGCGCCGAGATCGCCGCGGAAGTCGCGGTCCAGCTGCACGCGGATCGGGATCAGGCGCCCGTCGAGCGACATCTTGCTGAGGCGGGAATCGATGTCACCGATCGTGGCGACGCGGATCACCTCGGCGATCTGGGCCGTGGTGATCCCAAGCCGTGCCATCTGTTCGTCGCGTGGCCGGATCTGCAACTCGGGACGGGGCAGAGACCCCTCCGAACTGACGTTGGACAGAAGTGGATCGGCGCGCAACTCGGCCTCCAGCACCGCGACGGTGCTGTCGAGATCGGCCTCGCTGTTGGACAGGAGGTTGAACGCCAGGTCGCGCTCGGCACGATCGTTGAGCTTGATGATCCGGATGTCCGGAATGTCGCGGACGGCTGCGAAGATCTCCTTCTCGATGTCCCATTGCGGCGTGGTGCGACCCTGCGGCGGCAGCTTGGGCAGGGACGGACCGATGACGGGAAGGCCGCCCAGCACATCGTTGACGAGCTTGTTCACCAGCGAGTGGTCGCGCCGCTCCAGGATGACGGTCACCGAGGCGCGGCGCAGTTCCAGATCGCCCTTCGGCGACGAGCCGCCGAGCACGAAGACACTCTCGACACCGTCGATGTCCTTGACGCGTCGGTAGATGTCCGACGTGGCGCGGTCTGTGTCGTCCAGCATCGCGTCCGGCGGCAGCTCGACGGAGAGAACGACGCGCGAGGCATCCTCCGGCGGCATGAAGCTGCCGGGGACGGTCGAAAGCAGGACCAACGAGCCGATCAGGAAGGCGATCGCGCCCACGAGCGTGGCATAGCGGCTGTACCAGTGCCGGGTGGTCACCGTCACGATCCAGGAGTAGCCGCGCATCAGCGAGCCCTCCTTCTCCTCGCCATGGCCGTCGGCATCGCTGGATCGCATCAGGTAGGCCGCCATTACCGGCGTGATCAGGCGGGCGACGGCGAGCGAGAAGAACACGGCGACGGCAACCGTCAGGCCGAACTGGATGAAGTACTGGCCGGGGATGCCCGGCATGAAGGAGACCGGCACGAACACGGCGATGATGGTGAAGGTCGTCGCGATCACCGCAAGGCCAATCTCATCGGCGGCCTCGATCGCGGCCCGGTAGGGAGTCTTGCCCATCTTGATGTGGCGGGCGATGTTCTCGATCTCGACGATGGCGTCGTCGACGAGAATGCCGGTGGCAAGCGTCATCGCAAGGAAGCTGACGAGGTTGAGCGAAAAGCCCATCAGGTCCATGACGTAGAACGTCGGAATTGCCGACAGCGGCAGCGCCACGGCCGAGATCAGCGTCGCACGCCAGTTGCGCAGGAACAGCAGCACGACGATGACGGCGAGAATCGCCCCTTCCATCAGCGTGTGCAGCGCGGCCTCGTAGTTGCCGTAGGTGAAATAGACGGCGTCGTCGACGAGGCCGATCGAGACCCCGGGGTTCTGCTCGCGCACCTTGGAGAGCGCCTTGTCGACGGATTCCGCGACGGTCACTTCGCTGGCGCCCTTCGAGCGGAACACGGCAAAGGTCACCACTGGGTTGCCGTTGAAGCGGGAAAAGGAGCGCGGCTCTTCGTAGGTGTCGGAAATCCGGCCAAGTTCGGCCAGGCGGACGAAGCGCCCGTTCGGCAGGGCGATCGTGGTGGCTGCGAGCTTCTCCACCGAGCGCGCATCGCCAAGCACCCGGATCGCCTGCTCGGCGCCGGCGATCTGGCCGCGCCCGGAGCCGACATCGGCGTTCATGCTGCGCAGCTGGAGATTGACGTCGGCGGCGGAGATGCCGAAGGATTCCAGCTTGTCCGAGTTCAGCTCGATCCGCACCTCGCGGTCGGCGCCGCCGAACCGGTCGACCTTGCCGACGCCCGGCTGGCCTTGCAGGGCGCGCTTGACGGTGTCATCGACGAACCAGGACAATTCCTCGAGCGTCATGTTCGGAGAGGACACGGCGAACGTCTGGATCGCCTGTCCCTCGACGTCGATCTTGGTCACCACGGGCTCGTCGACGGAGGCGGGCAGGTCGGAACGGACGCGGTCGATCGCATCCTTCACGTCCTGCAGCGCCTGGTTCGTCGGTACCTCGATCTCGAACAGCACCGAGGTGATCGAGCTGCCATCGGTCACCGTCGACATGATGTCGTCGACGCCGGAAATGCCGGCGACCGCATCCTCGATCTCCTTGGTTACCTGGAGCTCGAGTTCGGCCGGCGCCGCACCGCTCTGGGTCACCGTGACGGCGATCACCGGCACGTCGATATTGGGAAAGCGCGTGATCGGCAGCGAATAGAAGGACTGCATGCCGACGACGATCAGCAGGAAGAAGGCCAGCAACGGCGCAATCGGATTGCGGATGGACCAAGCAGAAAAGTTCATGTTCCAGATGTCCTCGTCCCGGGGACCGCATCATTCAGCCGTGCGATCGCCCCACCGTTCTGTGCAAAGCCGGGCTTGCCGTGCCCGGATACTTCCATGCCACCCGTTTACGCTGGCCCGTTGTCGCACCCTTGCGGCCGGCGTCTCCGAAGGTGGCAGGGCCGCATCCGGATCAGTTTCCCGCGAGTGCGTCGGCCTCTTTCACCGGCCGGATCCGGTCGCCGTCGCGAACATAGGCGCCGGCCTTGGCCACGACCTCATCGCCGGCCGAAAGGCCGCCGACGATCTCGATTACCTGCCCGTCCTGGATGCCGGTCTCCACTTTCACGAGCTTGACGACGCCGTCTTCCACCTTACGCGCAACCGTGCCGTCGCGGGAGGTGGTCACGGCCGAAAGCGGCAGAACGACGCCCTGCTTCTCCTCGGCAATGATCTCGGCGCTGGCAAACATCCCGACGCGGGCCTTTTCCGGCTCGTCGAGCTTGATATAGACGCGGCCGAGGCGGGTCTCGTCATTGAGCGTCGGCTCCACCAGGCGTATGCGGCCGGAGAGCCGGGCTGCGCCGCCGGCAAGCGTGACCATCGCCTTCTGGCCGACCGCAAGCTTGAGGATCGCGCTTTCGGCGACGTCGGCCTTCAGCTCGATCTCGCCGTCGCGGATGATCGAAAACAGCGGTCCGCTCGCGCCCATGGCAATCGCACCGATCTTGGCCGCGCGCGCCGAAACAATGCCCGATACGGGCGCCTTCACCGCGGTGCGCTCGAGCTTGAGGTCGATGTCGGCGATCTGCGCGTCCATTACCTTGATCTCGGCGTTCGAGACGGAGATGGCCTGCTCGGCCGAGGTGACGCGCGACACCGCGGCCTTGGCCGCCGCCGTCGCCTGGTCGAAGACCGCTTGCGAGGTCGCGCCGGTCTGCACCAGCGTCTCGGCCCGGATCCGTGCCTTGTCGGCCTCCTCGGCGTTCGCCTTGGCTTCGAGCAGTTGCGCTTCCATCTGCGCCAGCGCCGCCTCGGCCTTGGCGTTCATCGCCTCGAGCTGGCTCTTCTGCAGGATTAGGGCGTCGTCGTTCAGCGTCGCCAGCGTCTCGCCTTGCTCTACCCGGTCGGCGACGTCGGCGCTGAGCGAGCGGACCGAGAGGCCGTCGACCAGCGGCGAGACGTAGACCTCCTCCACCGGCTGGATTGTTCCGGTGGCGATGACACGGTCGACGATGGTGCGTTCCCGGGCGGTGGTGACGACGATGGCCGGCAGGTTCTGGATCTGCTCAGTGCCCGGCTGGCCGTCGGCCGCGTGGACGCCGGTCGTACCGGCAAGCGCCGATAGGCCCACGGAAAGGCAGAATAGGTACTTCAGTCCATGCGCCATAAACCAACCTTCATCATGCAAGCGAACTCGAAGGGCGCGTCGGGGTTGTTATTGTTGTTGCCGGATACGCACCTAGCCAGATTGGCAGGATACGGCAACCACAGGTCGCGATCCGCTGGCCTTGCCCGGCCGGCACCAAACTGCGCGCCTTATGTAACGAGCGGCCCGTCGCCTTACAAGGGGCCATACCGCATGGTGCCTCACTGTTCTATCCCGGGCGTTGTTGCGGAGCAACAGTTCGCGGCTTGCCCGGCATGGCACGAAGGAAAGGGCGCGGCGAAGTTCCGCCGCGCGCCCGCAAAGCATGGCAGCCTATTGCAGCGCGGCGTCAGTGACGTCGTGCGTCCAGGCTCCCTCGGGCTCCTTGGAGATGACCGGATCCGAGCCACCCGACAGGAGCGAAGCGACGGTGCGCTTGTAGTCGGCCTCGTCGAGTGCGCCGTTCGAGCCGGCGGTCAGCTTGGCGATCTCGCCCATCATCCGCTTCTGGTGCGCTTCCGTCTGGGCGCCGGTGGCATCGTTCTCAAGCACGATCTCGGCGGCCTCGTCCGGGTTTTCCTCGGCCCACTTCCAGCCCTTCATCGAGGCGCGGACAAACTTGACCATCCTTTCCTTGAAGGCCGGGTCCTGCAGCTTGTCCTCGAGCACATACAGGCCGTCCTCCAGCGTGGCGACGCCCTGGTCCTCATACTTGAAGGTGACGAGATCGTCCTCCTTGATGCCGGCGTCGATGACCTGCCAGTATTCGTTGTAGGTCATGGTCGAAATGCATGCAGCCTGCTTCTGCAGCAGCGGATCGACGTTGAAGCCCTGCTTCAGCACAGTGACGCCGTCGGGCCCGCCGTCGGTCGGGATCTTCAGGTGTGCCATCCACGACAGGAACGGATATTCATTGCCGAAGAACCAGACGCCGAGCGTCTGGCCCTTGAAATTCTCCGGTCCCTGGACACCGGACTCCTTCAGGCAGGTCAGCATCATCCCGGACTTCTTGAACGGCTGGGCAATGTTGACGAGCGGCACGCCCTTTTCGCGCGTCGCCAGCGCCGACGGCATCCAGTCGACGATGACGTCGGCACCGCCGCCGGCGATCACCTGCGCGGGAGCGATGTCCGGGCCGCCCGGCTTGATCTCGACGTCGAGGCCTTCCTCCTCGTAGAAGCCCTTGTCCTTGGCCACGTAGTAGCCGGCGAACTGGGCCTGGGTGACCCATTTCAGCTGCAGCGTCACCTTGTCCGCTGCCTCGGCCTGGAAGGCCGCAAGCGAGAAGGCGCTTGCCATAAGGAGCGATGCAATCGTCTTTTTCATGTCGGTTCCCTCATCGTTTTTGCTTTGTTACGCCTGCCCACCGCGGACAGACGGATGCCAGAAGGTGACGGCACGCTCGACAAGCGCGACCACCCCGTAGAAGACGGAGCCGGCGAGCGCGGCGACCGCGATCTCGGCCCAGACCATGTCGACATTCATGCGGCCCACTTCCGTGGAGATCCGGAAGCCCATGCCGACGATGGGCGTTCCGAAGAACTCGGCGACGATGGCGCCGATCAGCGCCAGCGTGGAGTTGATCTTGAGGGCATTGAAGATGAAAGGCCATGCGGCGGGCAGGCGCAGCTTGACGAGCGTCTGCCACCAGCCGGCGGCGTAGGTTCGCATCAGGTCGCGTTCCATGTGGCTCGCGGCGGCAAGGCCCGCCACCGTGTTCACCAGCATCGGGAAGAAGGTCATGATCACCACCACGGCGACCTTCGAATGCCAGTCGAAGCCAAACCACATGACCATGATCGGGGCGACGCCGATCACGGGAAGGGCGGAGACGAAGTTGCCGAGCGGCAGCAGGCCCTTCTGCAGGAAGGGCGAGCGGTCGATCAAAATCGCGACGAGGAAGCCCAGCCCGCAGCCGAGCGCGTAGCCGGTGATCACCGACTTCAGGAAGGTTTGCCGGAAATCGGCCCACAGGATCGGCAGCGAGGTTACCAGCTTCTGCCAGATCGCGCTCGGGGCCGGCAGCAGGACCGACGGGATGTTGAAGCCGCGGACGATGCCTTCCCACAGCACCAGGATGGTGATGCCGAACAGAAGTGGCACGGCGAGGTGGGCGGCGCGCTGCGCCAGAGGGGCATTGAACTTCTGGCGCACCAGCCATTCGTTGAGCGCCCAGGCAGCGAGCCAGAACAGGACGGCGGAAAGCAGCGGCAGGGCGTTCATGCGCGGGCTCCCATGCGCCGGAGTACCGCCGAATGGGCGATGCCGACGAGGATGACGAGCAGGGCCGCCACCGCCGCCGCCATGAACAGTGCGGCCCAGATCTGCACCGTCTGGCCGTAGTAGGAGCCGGCCAGCAGACGGGCGCCCAGGCCGGCGACGGCGCCGGTCGGCAGTTCGCCGACGATGGCGCCGACGAGGGAAATCGCCACCGCCACCTTCAAAGAGGTGAACAGATAGGGCATCGACGACGGCCAGCGCAGCTTCCAGAAGGTCTGCGCGGGCGAGGCATTGTAGGTATGCATCAGATCGAGCTGGATCGCCTCCGGACTGCGCAAGCCCTTCACCATGCCGACGACAACCGGGAAGAAGCTGAGATAGGTGGAGATCAGCGCCTTCGGCAACAGGCCGGACAGGCCGACGGCATTGAGCACGACGATGATCATCGGCGCGATCGCCAGGATCGGGATGGTCTGGCTGGCAATGACCCAGGGCATCAGCGAACGGTCCACCGCGCGGTTGTGGACGATGCCGACCGCCAGCAGGATGCCGAGCACGGTGCCCATGGCAAAACCGAGCAGGGTGGCCGACAGGGTCACCCAGGCGTGATAGACGAGGCTGCGTTTCGAGGTGATGGCCTTGTTGGCGGTGGTATCCCAGAGCTCCGTCACGACCTGGTGCGGCGCCGGCAGGACCGGACGCTCCTGGGCCATCGTCTTCGGCAGCAATTGCGCAAAGGTGATGGTGGTGCCGTCGCGTGCGGCGGTGTCGCGCTCGAACGGTGCGTTCAGGAAGAACGCGGCGACGTACCAGACCGCGACGATCGCCAGCACCACGGTCGTGACCGGGATCAGGCGGTCCTTCAGGAAGCTGGCTTGCGTCATGGCTCGCTCCTTTCGCCTGCTCTCGGCCGTGTTGGGAGGTGGAGCGGTGGGGCGGCGCTGCCGGCCGACACGCAACGGGCCGCGATGACGGCGAGAGGCGCGCGGCGGCAAGTGGGGCGGGCGCTATGCGTCATAGCTGTGTCCCGCGCGCAGGCCTTCGCGCACACGATGGGCAATCTCCAGGAACTCCGGCGTCTCGCGGATGTCCAGCGGGCGTTCCTTCGGCAGGGGTGACTCGATCACATCGGTGACACGTCCGGGGCGGGGGCTCATCACCACGATCCGGGTCGACAGATAAACCGCCTCGGGGATCGAATGGGTGACGAAGCAGATCGTCTTGTTCGTCCTCGCCCAGAGCTTCAACAACTGCTCGTTCAGGTGATCGCGCACGATTTCGTCCAGCGCGCCGAACGGCTCGTCCATCAAGAGCAGGTCGGCGTCGAAGGCGAGGGCGCGGGCGATCGAGGCGCGCTGCTGCATGCCGCCCGAAAGCTGCCAGGGGTATTTCCGGCCGAACCCGGAGAGATTGACCAGTTCCAGCGTCCGGGCGATGCGTTCCTTCTGCTCGGCCGTCGAGTAGCCCATGATTTCCAGCGGCAGCGCGATGTTCTTCTCGATCGTGCGCCACGGGTAGAGCGCGGCCGCCTGGAAGACGTAGCCGTAGGCCCGCTTGTGGCGCGCCTCCTCCGGGGACAGGCCGTTGACGGTGATGGCGCCCGCGGTCGGCTTCTCGAGGTCGGCGATCACGCGCAGGAACGTCGTCTTGCCGCAGCCCGAGGGGCCGATGAAGGAGACGAAGTCGCCCTTGTCGACGGTCAGGTTCACGTCCGACAGCGCGTTGACCGGTCCGTCCGCGGTCTCGAAGGTCAGGCCGAGACCGGTCGCGCAAACGACGGGGGGTGCGGTCTTCTTGTTCATTGTCGTGCCCTCGGTAACGCTGCCGGAAACAGACTGCATTTCCGTCGGGCGCATTGCAATCGGCATTGTCTTCATGGTCAGATCGGACACGGGACTGTTCACACTTGGTTGTTGCGGGAGAGACGAGGATGTGGGGTGACAAGGCAAGCTGCCGCGTCGTTCGCCCGGGAAGCGCCTATGACGGCAAACAGGGGCTTTCCTATTTCGAGGGGATTGCGCGGGAGACGGTCGGCTCGACCGGCATCTGCATGCATCTCCTGACGATGCCGCCCGGGGCGCGGGCCAGGGCGCACCTGCACGAAAGCCACGAGACGGCGATCTTCGTGCTCTCCGGCGAGGCGCATACCTGGTACGGCGAGCGGCTCGAGGAACATGCCGTCGTCAGGGCGGGCGAGATGTTCTACATCCCTGCCGGCGTGCCGCACCTGCCGGCAAACCTGTCCGACGCGCCGTGCTCGGCCGTCATCGCCCGGACAGACCCGAACGAGCAGGAAAGCGTCGTGCTGCTGCCGGAACTGGACGCGCTGGTGCCCTGATGAGAGAAGGGCCGTGCCCGCGGTAGTGCCGCGTGCCTGCCGTTCCCACCCTCGATGGGTCCCGACGTCGTGGGCGGGCAGCGCCGGCATCAAACCCCGCTCGCCGGAATGCCGCTGCGTTGCACCTTGCGTGGCGCGGTGACCTCCTTCCAGGTCGTCAGCGCGGTCGAGACGGCCGGGAAGGGATCGCGGCGAACGAACTCGCCGTGACCCTGACGGGTCTTGACCGTCGCCTCCTCGATCGCGACGACGCCGCGGCTAAGCGTGAAGCGCGGCAGGCCAACCACGTCCTTACCCTCGAAGACGTTATAGTCGATCGCCGATTGCTGCGTCTTGGCGGTGATCGTCTTCTTGCGTTTCGGGTCCCAGACGACGATGTCGGCATCGGCGCCGACCAGGATCGCGCCCTTCTTCGGATAGATGTTGAGGATCTTGGCGATGTTGGTCGAGGTGACCGCCACGAACTCGTTCATGGTGATGCGGCCGGTGTTGACGCCATGCGTCCACAGCATCGGCATGCGGTCCTCGAGACCGCCCGTGCCATTCGGGATCTTGGTGAAGTCGCCGAGCCCGGAGCGCTTCTGTTCGGTGGTAAAGGCGCAGTGGTCGGTGGCGACCACCTGCAGCGAACCGGAGGCAAGCCCGGCCCAGAGCGAATCCTGGTGCTGCTTGTTGCGGAACGGCGGTGACATCACCCGGCGCGCGGCGTGGTCCCAGTCCTTGTTGAAGTATTCGCTCTCGTCGAGCGTCAGGTGCTGGATCAGCGGCTCGCCATAGACCCGCATGCCCTTGGCGCGGGCGCGGCGGATCGCCTCGTGCGCCTGCTCGCAGGAGGTGTGAACGATGTAGACCGGACAGCCCGCCATGTCGGCGATCATGATCGCCCGGTTGGTCGCCTCGCCCTCGACCTCCGCCGGGCGCGAATAGGCGTGCGCCTCGGGCCCGTTGTTGCCATCGGCCAACAGTTTGGCCTGCATCTGCGCCACGACGTCGCCGTTCTCGGCATGGACGAGCGGCAGCGCACCCAGCGCTGCGCAGCGCTGGAAGGAGGAGAACATCTCGTCGTCATCCACCATCAGTGCGCCCTTATAGGCCATGAAGTGCTTGAAGGTGTTGATGCCCCGTTCTTTGACGACGGTTTCCATCTCGTTGAAGACCTGCTCGCTCCACCAGGTGATCGCCATGTGGAAGGAATAGTCGCAGTTCGCCCGCGTCGACTTGTTGTCCCACATCTGCAGCGCTTCGAGCATCGACTGGCCGGGCGAGGGCAGGGCAAAGTCAACCACCATCGTCGTTCCGCCGGCCAGGGCCGCGCGCGTGCCGCTTTCGAAATCGTCGGTCGAGTAGGTGCCCATGAAGGGCATTTCGAGGTGAGTATGCGGGTCGATGCCGCCCGGCATCACGTAGCAGCCGGCTGCGTCCAGCATCTCGTCGCCGGAAAGGTTCGGCCCGATCTCGATGATCTTGCCGCCGTCGATCTTGACGTCCGCCTTGTAGGTGAGGTCGGCGGTGACGATCGTGCCGCCCTTAATGACTGTGCTCATTTGAATCGACCCTCGCAACTGTGCAATGGCGGCGCAAGGCCGCCACAAGAAAGGGCGGCACCTTGGCGCCGCCCGTCCGAACTCACTTCACGATCTCTGCCGTCTCGAGCACCGCGTGGAACAGCACGTCGGCGCCGGCAGAGGCCCATTCCTTGGAAATGTCCTCCGCCTCGTTGTGCGACAGGCCACCGACGCAGGGGCACATGATCATCGTGGCGGGCGCCACCTTGGCCGCCCAGCAGGCGTCGTGACCGGCGCCGGAGATGATGTCCATATGGCTGTAGCCGAGCCTCTCGGCGGCGCCGCGTACCGCGGCGACGAGGTGCGGTGCGAAGGTGACCGGCGCGAAGTGGCCGATCGCCTCGATCGAACAGCCGACGCCGAGCGCCTCGCAGATCTTCGGGGCCTCCGCCTCGATGCGGGCGCGCATGCCGTCAAGCTTGGTCTGGTCGGGCGAGCGGATATCCACGGTGAAGACCACCTTGCCGGGCAGCACATTGCGCGAATTGGGGGAGAAGAACACCTGGCCGACGCCGCCGACCGCGCCAGGCTGGTTCTCCACCGCCACGTCCTGGACCATCTCCATGATCCGCGCCATCGCCAGTCCGGCATTGACGCGCATATTCATCGGCGTCGAGCCGGTATGCGCTTCGCGCCCGGTGAGCGTGAACTCAAGCCACCACAGGCCCTGGCAGTGGGTGACGACGCCGATCTCCTTGTTCTCCGCCTCGAGAATCGGCCCCTGCTCGATATGGTACTCGAAATAGGCGTGCATCTTGCGCGCGCCCACCTCCTCGTCGCCGACCCAGCCGATACGCTTGATCTCCTCGCCGAAGGTCTTTCCTTCCGGGTCGGTGCGAGCATAGGCGAAGTCGAGCGTATGAACGCCGGCGAACACGCCCGAGGCGAGCATCGGCGGGGCAAAGCGCGCGCCTTCCTCGTTGGTCCAGTTGGTCACGACGACCGGGTGCTTCGTGCTGATGCCGAGGTCGTTCATGGTGCGCACGACCTCAAGGCCCGCCAGAACGCCGAGAACGCCGTCATACTTGCCGCCGGTTGGCTGCGTGTCCAGGTGGCTGCCGACATACACCGGCAGGGCCTCGGGATCGGTGCCGGGGCGGGTGGCGAACATCGTTCCCATTTTGTCGACGCCGAGCGTCAGGCCGGCATCATCGCACCAGCGCTTGAACAGGGTGCGGCCCTCGGAATCCACATCGGTCAGGGTCTGGCGGTTGTTACCGCCGGCGACACCGGGGCCGATCTTCGCCATCTCCATGAGACTGTCCCACAGGCGGTCGGCATTGACGCGCAGGTTCTCGCCGGGTGCGGCCATGACATTAGCTCCCAAATCGTCGGGCGGCCCTGACAGCACCGCCTATGTGTTCCCGCCGGTCGCTCGGGCGCTGGTTTTTGTGCGTTCCCTGAACAGCAGTTGCGTTTGTTCCGCAACTGGCTGATAATTTGACCGGTTGGTAAACATTACAGCTTCCATTGCGGCACTCAAGCCGAAAAAGCGAAATGCCGCGGGCTTCGCCCAGAAAAATGGCAGTGGGTTAAACTGGTGATTTTGACGGCACTTTTCCATTTGCGCGAAGGCTAATAGGCGAGATGGTTCTACCAAGGGCAGCCCGGACACAGCGGCGCACGCGAATCCAGGAGGAGAAGGAAGAGCGGATCCTGGAGGCCGCGCTGGAGGTGTTCTCGTTGCACGGCTATCGCGGCGCAACCGTCGACCAGATCGCGGAGGTCGCCGGCATGTCGAAGCCGAACCTGCTCTACTACTTTCGCACCAAGGAGGCGATGCACCGCGCGCTGATCGGCCGGGTGCTCGATACCTGGCTCGATCCGCTGCGCGAATTCGATGCGGAGGGGAACCCGGTCGCCGAGATCCGCAGCTACATCCGTCGCAAGCTGGAAATGGCGCGCGACTTTCCGCGGGAGAGCCGGCTGTTCGCCAACGAGGTGCTGCAGGGCGCGCCGAACATCGAGGACGAACTGAAGGGACCGCTGAAGGCCCTGGTGGACGAAAAGGCGGCGGTGATCCGCGCCTGGGCCAAGGCCGGCAAGATCACCCCGTGCGACCCCTATCACCTGATCTTTTCAATCTGGTCGACGACGCAGCACTATGCCGACTTCGACGTGCAGGTGCGGGCGGTGCTGGGGCAGGAGAACGCCGGCGACGGGCGGTTCGAGGATGCCGCGCGGTTCCTGGAGCAATTGTTCATCGGCGGCCTGCAGGTGCGCGATCAGCCGGCCTGAACGAAAGGGACCGACCGTCATCAATCCGGCAGCCGCGCCATGGCGAGGAGACCGCAGCCGGTGACCAGCGCCCCGGCGAAGACCATCGCGGGCGGCCAGCCGTGGCCGAGCGCGCCTTCGAGCAGGATGATGAAGCTCGGCGTCAGGTAGCCGTAGCCGAGCACCTTCGGAGCAGGCAGGCGCATCGAGGCGTATTGCAGCAGCAGGAAGGTGACAGCGGTGGTAACGACGGCGAGGTAGGCGACGGCGATGTAGACGGACGGCGGCAGCGCGGCGAAGTCGGTAGCCAGGAGTTCGCGCAGGCCGAACGGCATCAGCCAAAGCGTCGCGGCGACCGTCACCCAGAAGCCGAACGCCGCCGCGTTTTCGCCCCGGCCGAACCGGCGGATCAGCGGTACATAGGCCGCATGGGCGGTGACCCCGGCAAAAAAGATGAGCTCTCCCCGGCCGACGTCGAAGGACAGGATCGCCGCGACATTGCCGCGAAAGATCACCCAGACCGCGCCGACGGCGGCGATCACCAGCGCGACGATCACGCCGGGACGCGTATGCTGGCCGAGCAGAAGCAGCGCAAACCCCGCGCTCAGAAGCGGCATCAGCGTGAAGACCGCGCCCGTCGACACCGGATCGGTGAACTCCAACGCCGTGAACATGGTCAGCATGTAGAAGGCAATCAGCCCGCCCAGGACCAGGAACCGCCACGGCTCACGGGGCAAGGCGCGCGGGGCGCGGGCAGCCCCGAAGGCAAGGGCCGCCATCACCACCACCGTCAGGAGGTAACGCCACAGCGTCAGCGGAGCGGCATCCATGTGCCGCGCGGCGATGCCGCCGAAGGAAAACGAGCCGGCGATCAGGATGGAGAAGAGTAGCATCGCAAGGTGGCCAAGCAGGCGCTCGCGGCGCGGTTCGGCCGGGGACGCGGCATGTGTGCCGCTACGTGTCGTGGGCTGATCCAAAAAGGGGCTCTCGGTTGGTGCTGGCATCCGCCTTAGCACGACCGCAGCGCCGGTGTCAGGTGTGATCCCGTCGCCGCTCCGGGCCGACAGGCTGCGAAGCCAGGCCGTGTCAGGGCTGCGGTTGACAAGCCGAGCGCACGGCAGCGCAAGCCGGCTGCTGTCCTTGGAGAAAAAGCAAGGCCCCGGCGGATCACCCGCCGGGGCCTTGCCGGACTTTGGTCCGGCTCGCCTCAGGCGGCGGCCCGGTAGGTTCTGCCGGCGGCCTCGCGCGCAGCGAGGTCCAGCTTGAAGCCTTCCAGCAAGCCCGCCAGGCGGCGGCTTTCCTGCGCAAGCGACTCGCTGGCACCCGTGGTCTCCTCCACCATCGCCGCGTTCTGCTGGGTCATCTGGTCCATATGGTTGATCGAGGTGTTGATCTCGGCGAGCGCCGTCGCCTGCTCGCGCGAGGCGGTTGCGATCGACTCGACGTGGTCGTTGACGCGGTTGACGAGACCCTCGATCTCCAGCAGCGCATCGCCGGTCGAGCGGACCAGCGAAACCCCGCTTTCGACTTCGTTGGCGGAGGCGCTGATCAGGGTCTTGATCTCCTTGGCCGCATTGGCCGAACGTTGCGCCAGCTCCCGGACCTCCTGGGCCACGACGGCGAAACCGCGGCCTGCTTCGCCCGCCCGCGCGGCCTCGACGCCGGCGTTGAGCGCGAGCAGGTTCGTCTGGAAGGCGATCTCGTCGATCACGGTGATGATCTGGCCGATCTTGTTGGATGAATCCTCGATGCGCCCCATCGCGTCGACCGCGCTGCGGACGATCTCGCCCGAGCGGGCGGCGCTCTGCTTCGTTTCGCGCACCATGTCGCGCGCTTCGGTCGCCCTGGAGGAGGCGGAGCGGACCGTCGAGGTGATCTCGTCGAGCGCGGCGGCGGTCTCCTCGAGAGCGGCGGCCTGCTGCTCGGTGCGCTTGGACAGGTCGTTGGCCGCCGAGCTCAGTTCCGCCGAGCTTGCATTGATGGTGCCGGCGGTGCCGCGGACGTTGTTCATGGTCGAGCGCAGCGCCACCATCGTGGCGTTGACGTTGTCCTGCAATTCCCTGAAGGCGCCGTGGAACTGTCCGTTCATCGCCTGGGTCAGGTCGGCGTCGGCGAGCGCCGCGATGACGCGCCGCATCTCCGTGACGGCGTTGTCGACGCTGGAGACCAGTTCGTTGACGCTGTTGGCGAAGCGGTTGAGGTCGGCATTCTGGTAGTCCTTGTGGATGCGGCCGGAGAAGTCGCCGGCGACAGCGGAAGCGACGACGGTGGCGATGCTTGACTGAAGATCGCTGCTACGCTCGTTCAGGGCGGCCTCCTGCGCCTTCAGCTCGTCCATTGCGCGGGCGTTCTTGCGGAAGACCTCGACGGCGCGGGCCATTTCGCCGATTTCGTCCTTGCGGGCAGCGTCCACGGCAGCGTCCAGGTCGCCTGCGGCCAGCCGGCTCATGGCCTGCGTCAGCGAACGGATCGGCAACACGATGCCCTTGCGCGCGACCAGCGTGCTGATCGCCGCGCCGATGACGATGAAGGCGAGGGCGGACAGGCCGGCGATGATCATGGCCATCGATGAGGATGCCAGCGCGTCGGCGCGGGCGGCGGCCAGCGCATTGCCGGAGTAGGTGCTGTATTCCTTCACCGCTGCGGTCACCGCCTTCTGGCCGTCGAGGGCCGTGCCGAGCGCGATCTTGATCGCGTCGACATTGGCGGCGTCTGTGGCCGCGATGTCGACCATGGCACGGATATCGGCGAAATAGCTTTCCAGCGCGGCGCGGATCGTCTCCAGTTGCTTTTTCTCGGTCGCGTCGGCGGTGGACTCGATCTTCGGCAGACGGTCCAGCATCTCGCCCGTGCGGCGATCGGTTTCCGCGCGGAAGTCGGCGGCCTTCGCCGGTTCGGCGGCCAGCTGATAGGTCATGCGGCTGATGGCGATGATGTCGACACGCAGGTCCATGGCTTCGCGTGCGACTTCCTCGCGGGCGCCGACAGACGTCATCGCCTGCTGCAACCCGTAGAGGCCACTGCCGGATACAGCGGCGATGACAAGGGAAGACAAGCCCATCAGGACGACGACGAGACTGATCTTCTTCGATATGGCGATATCGCGGAACGACATGAAAAACCCCAGCAATTCAATTTGTTCGGTTTCCTGGGCGAGACTTGGGAGGATCGCGGGAAACAGGTGCGAAGGGAAGCTGCCGGATCAGCGCTAATCCGGGGTTAACAGCCTAGGCTAGAATCCGCGAGGTTCGTCGCCTGCGACGGGTGCTGGAAATCGGGTGCCGAAAGCTTCTGTGCGTCGGGGCGAGCCGACACCTATCCCTTGTTCGCAAGGGGCCTGCGGGCGAAGAGCTCTTGCGGGGGCCGGCATCGAGCGTCGGAAGGGCTGCCCCCGCGGGCCTTCCGGCGCTGTATCGTCAGATGGCCATGGCCTTCTCACCGTGCTCGAAGGCAAAGCCTTCATCGGCCCAGCCGGTCATTCCGCCGATCATCACCTTGACCGCCCGGCCGAGCCTTGCAAGGCGCAGGGCGGCCTTGTCGGTGCCGTTGCAGTGCGGCCCGGCGCAATAGACGACGAAAAGCGTTCCGGCTGGCCATTCCGACATGCGGTGTGCGGTCATCTTGCCGTGCGGAAGGTTGATCGCACCCGGAATGTGCGACGCCGCGAAAAGTGTCGGCGACCGCACGTCGAGCAGCACAAAACCATCGTGTCCGGCCTGCAAGGCGGCGTGAACGTCCCAACAGTCGGTTTCGAAGGCGAGCTTCCGGCCATAGTATTCGGCAACCTCCTCCGGGCTGGCGGCGGCGATCTCGGCTGCGGGTCCTGGCATTGGCATGTCCTTTCCTTTCTCAACGGTTGCCGCCGATCCTGTGGCATGCTAGCCGGAAGCGGAACTGGCCAAAGTGTCGATTGTCGTAAAGATCATGCCAAACGCTTTCCTCTCCGGCCCGCGCGTCGTGGTGCTCGCCTATGACGGGCTCTGCACGTTTGAATTCGGCATTGCCTACGAAGTCTTCGGGTTGCCGCGCCCCGAGATGGGGGCGGGCTGGTACCGCTATTCGGTCTGCGGGGTCGAGGATGGCCCGTTGCGGGCCGCCGGCGGCCTGGTTGCGACCGTCGATAGCGGCCTCGAACTTCTCGATGCGGCCGATCTCATCGTCGTGCCGGGCTGGCGGGGCATCGATGCCCCCGTGCCGGATACACTGGTCTCGGCGTTACGGTGCGCCCATTCCCGCGGTGCCCGCCTGATGTCGCTGTGCTCGGGGATTGCCGTGCTTGCCGCATCCGGCCTTCTCGCCGGCCGGCGCGCGACGACGCACTGGCGCTACGCCCCGTCGATCGCGGCCCGTTATCCCGAGATCGCCGTGGATGCCAGCGTTCTCTACATGGACGAGGGCAGCCTCCTGACCGCCGCCGGCAGCGCCGCGGGCATCGACCTCTGCCTGCATGTGGTGCGCGGCGACTTTGGCGTCGAGGCGGCAAACGGTGTTGCCCGCCGCCTGGTCGTGCCGCCCCACCGCGAGGGGGGGCAGGCGCAGTTCATCCATGCGCCGGTGCCGCAGCAGCGGGAAGGCATCAGGCTGGGGCCACTCCTGGAATGGATGCGCGAACGGCTGGACCAGGACCTGCCGATCCGCCTGCTGGCCGACAGGGCCGGCATGAGCGTGCGCACCTTCCAGCGACGGTTCGAGGCAACGACGGGCACGAGCGTCGGTGCCTGGCTGTTGAAGGAACGGCTGCGGCACGCCCGCGAACTGCTGGAAAGGGAGCGGGCATCGCTCGAGGACGTGGCGGCCGCCAGCGGGTTCGGCACGCTCGCGACGATGCGGCATCACTTCCGCAAGCAACTGGGCACGAGCCCGAGTTCCTACCGGCGAGCCTTCACCGCATGAGCCCGGGTCCCCGGCTCCCCTGCTGCTAGCGGGAGCCGGGGCAGGCGAGAGGCTACTCGGCGGCCTGGCGGGCCATCGGGTTGTTGGGGTGCGTCGTCCAGTTCGCATAGTTCGGATCGACCGGCTTGCCGGTGCGCTGGTCGAGCACGCCGGCGGCGAGCGGCACCATGGTGATGCAGTTGTCGACTGGACAGACGTTGACGCAGAGATTGCAGCCGACGCATTCGTCCTCCATCACCTCGAAATGGCGGATGCCCTCGACCATCGCCGTGATCGCCTGGTGCGAGGTGTCTTCGCAGGCGATGTGACAGCGGCCGCACTTGATGCAGGCATCCTGATCGATCCGCGCCTTGGCCACGTAGTTGAGGTTCAGGTACTGCCAGTCGGTGACGTTCGGCACGGCCCGGCCAGAGAAGTCGTCGAGCGAGCGGTGGCCCTTTTCGTCCATCCAGTTGGACAGGCCGGTGATCATCTCCTGCACGATCTTGAAGCCGTAGGTCATGGCGGCGGTGCAGACCTGCACGTTGCCGGCGCCGAGTACGAGGAACTCCGCCGCATCGCGCCACGTCGTCACCCCGCCGATACCGGAAATCGGCAGGCCGTAGGTTTCCGGGTCGCGGGCGATCTCGGCCACCATGTTGAGCGCGATCGGCTTGACAGCCGGGCCGCAATAGCCGCCATGCGTGCCCTTGCCGTCGACGGAGGGCTCCGGCGCGAAGGTGTCGAGATTGACGGCGGTGATCGAGTTGATCGTATTGATCAGGGACACCGCGTCGGTGCCGCCGGCCTTGGCCGCGCGCGCCGGCTTGCGAATGTCGGTAATGTTCGGCGTTAGCTTGGTAATCACCGGCATGCGCGTGTACTGCTTGCACCAGCGCACCACCATTTCGATGTATTCCGGCACCTGCCCGACCGCTGAGCCCATGCCGCGCTCGGACATGCCGTGCGGACAGCCGAAGTTGAGCTCGATGCCGTCGGCACCGGTCTCTTCGACCAGCGGCAGGATCGCCTTCCACGCCTCCTCCTGGCAGGGGACCATGATCGAGGCGATCAGCGCCCGGTCCGGCCAGTTCATCTTCACCTGCTTCATTTCCTGCAGGTTGACCTGCAGCGCCCGGTCGGTGATCAGCTCGATGTTGTTGAGGCCGAGAAGCCGGCGGTCGGCGCCCCAGATCGCGCCGTAGCGCGGGCCGTTAACGTTGACGACCGGCGGGCCCTCTTCACCGAGCGTCTTCCAGACCACGCCGCCCCAGCCGGCCTTGAAAGCGCGCTCGACGTTGTAGGCCTTGTCGGTCGGCGGCGCCGAGGCCAGCCAGAAGGGGTTTGGCGACTTGATGCCGACGAAGTTGTTGCGGAGATCAGCCATGTCTCTTCTCCCTTCAGGCGACGGCGACGGAGGCGCGCGCCTTGGCGGCCAGCGCCCGGTTGATCGATTCGGCCGCATCGCGGCCCTGAGCGACGGAGGTGACGGTCAGGTCCTCGCCGGCCCTGACGCAGTCGCCGCCGGCCCAGACCTTGTCGAGCGAGGTGCGGCCCTCCGCGTCGACGGCGATCCTGCCGTTCTCCAGCTTCAGCGGTCCCAGCCCGTTGGCCTCGAAGGTCTGGCCGATCGCCTTGAAGATCTGGTCGGCGGCGAGGATGCCGGTCTCGCCGGTGGCGACGAGCCGGCCGTCGCGCATCTCGGTGTATTCGACCTCGATTCCGGCGACCCGGCCGTCCTGACCGATCACGCGCCTAGGCTGCAGCCAGTGGCGGATCATCACGCCCTTGGAGGTGGCGAGATCTTGCTCGAATTCGGAGGCGTTCATGTGCTCCTGGCCACGACGGTAACAGATCGTCACTTCCTCGGCGCCCAAGAGCTTTGCCTGGACCGCGGCGTCGATGGCGGTCATGCCGCCGCCAATGACGACGATCCGGCGGCCGATGGCGATGTCGGCCTTGTCGTCGGTCTGGCGCAATGCGGCGATGAAGTCGACGGCGTCCTCGACGCCGGCAAGCTGCTCACCCTCGACATAGAGAGCGTTGACACCGGCCAGGCCCATGCCGAGGAACACAGCGTCGAACTTCTCGACGAGTTCGCCAAGCGTGAAGTCGCGGCCGAGCTTCTGGCCGTTGCGAATCTCGATGCCACCGATGGACAGGACGTAGTCCACCTCGCGCTGGGCAAAGTCGTCGGTCGTCTTGTAGGTGGCGATGCCGTATTCGTTCAGGCCGCCGGGCTTGACCCGGGCGTCCAGGACGTCGACGTCATGACCGTTCATGGCAAGGCGATGGGCGCAGGCAAGCCCGGCCGGGCCGGCGCCGACCACGGCGACGCGGCGGCCCGTGCGTTCGGGCCGCTGGTAGAACTGGATATTGCGCTCCATCGCCGTGTCGGTGGCATAGCGCTGCAGCCGACCGATCTCGACGGGGCGTTCTTCCGCCGTGTTGCGCACGCAGACCTGCTCGCACAGCGTCTCGGTGGGGCAGACCCGGGCGCACATGCCGCCAAGAATGTTCTGGTCGAAGATGGTCTTGGCCGAGCCGACCGGGTTGCCGGTGGCGATCTGGCGGATGAACAGCGGAATGTCGATCGAGGTCGGACAGGCCGTCATGCATGGCGCGTCGTAGCAGAAGTAGCAGCGGTCGGCAGCAACCAGCGCCTCGTGATTGTCGAGTGGCGGGTGCAGGTCGGAGAAATTTTCTTGATAGTCGGCCGCAGACAGCCTGCCGCCATGAATTCCGGATGCGGTTGTTCCCATTGTTATTCTCCCATTGCGTGGGCTTTTGATAGGAGAACGGTAACATGCTTTATTTTTTTATCAAACGGTAAAAATATGAAAGGAAATGCTGGTTTCTCAGGGGTCCTGGTCAAGGAAATCCTGAGTATAGCGGTTGCCTTTATACGCAAAGCCTATGTTGCGAAGCGGCTGTATGCGTCCGCGGGCGTCATACGGGGCGTTTGACAGCGCGGCCAAAAAGGTGTCAGCAAGGCGCAATCAGCTTTGAGGTCACGCATGGCGAAGCGATCCGAAACCGGCGGCAGGCTGGACGAGGCGGCGAGGGCCGGCTGGCTCTACTACGTCGCCGGCCGCACCCAGGACGAGATCGCCGCGACGATGGGGATCTCTCGCCAGTCCGCTCAGCGGCTCGTGTCTCTGGCGGTTGCAGAGCGGCTGATCAAGGTGCGGCTCGACCATCCGATCGCCGAATGCCTGGAACTGGCGCTTCGGCTGAAGGAGCGCTTCGACCTTCGCCACGTCGACGTCGTGCCCACCGACCCGGCCTCGACGTCGACCACCGTCGGCATTGCCGAGGCGGGCGCGGCGGAAATCGAGCGCTGGCTGAAGCGGCCGGATCCGATCGTGCTGGCCGTGGGTACGGGGCGCACGCTGAAGGCGGCGATCGACCAGTTGCCGGCAATGGAATGCCCGCAGCACCGGATCATGTCACTAACCGGCAATATCGGGCCGGACGGCTCGGCCGCCTACTACAATGTGATCTTCAGCATGGCCGACGCCGTCAAGGCGCGGCACTTCCCGATGCCGCTGCCGGTGCTGGTCTCGTCGGCCGAAGAGCGCGACCTCCTGCACAAGCAGAGCCTGGTGCAGTCGACACTGAAGCTTGGCGAGGAGGCAGACGTCGCCTTCGTCGGCATCGGCGAACTCGGCCCGCATGCGCCGCTGTGCGAGGATGGCTTTCTCGGGCGCGACGAGATGGCCCGGCTGATGGAGCAGGGCGCGGCCGGCGAGATCTGCGGCTGGATGTATGACCGCGAGGGCGTGCTTCTGGCGGGTAGCATCAACGAGCGCGTGGCTTCCGCGCCGCTGCCCTCGCGCGACCGGGCGTCGGTTGTCGGCCTGGCGATGGGGCCGCGCAAGCACATGGCGATCCTGTCCGCGCTCAAGGGTCGCATGATCAACGGCCTGATCACCGACGAGGAGACGGCGCGCTTTCTGCTGCAGTAGCGGTCGCGGTTCGCGCCGGCCTATTTCGTACGTTTGAAGGTCCACTTGACGACATAGTCGCCGTTGCGCTTCAGCTTCGCTTTCGTCTTGACCTTTACCGGTTCGCCGAGGGCGGACACAGCCGCTTCGAAGGCTTCGCGGGCCTCGCCGATGGCCTTGTGATAGACGCTGTTGTCGCGCTTGGGGGTTGCCGTTGCCGCCTTGAGAAGGGCGCGCATTTCCCGCTTGTCGTCGTGCATGATGGCGTTCACTCGGTTGCGCGGCGGCGTCGAACCATCCGTTCCAAATTGTCGACCGCAAATCGGTCCAATACACCGACGAGCGATGCCATCTCAATTCAAACCTCGGGTGCCGCGGTGAATCGATGCCGTCGGCATATTGAAGCGCGAGAACCCGGAGTCCCATGATTTCGACCATTGGGAGGAGCCGGCATGGCGAGAAAACTCTTATCAGTCGAAGGCGGTTGCTTGTGTGGTGCCGTACGTTTCAAGGCGGGCAAGCCGCCGCAACGCGGCTTCTATTGCCATTGCCGGAACTGCCAGAAAAGTTACGGTGGGCTGTTTCAGGCCACGGTGCAGTTTTCCGGCGACAGCTTCTCGTTTGAGCGGGGTGAGCCCTCATACTACCGCTCCAGCAAGTTTGCCCGCCGCGGCTTCTGCAATCAATGCGGATCACCGCTGGTGTTCATCTACGAAGGCATTTCGGATGTGTGGGTCCTGATTGGCGCCCTGGATCACCCAGAGGCGTGGCCGCTGACCCGTGACGCGAACTGGGGGGCTGTCGCGCATTACCACACGGACTCGCGTATTCCGTGGGCCGAAATTGCTGACGGGCTACCGCAGTGGACGAGTGCAACGACGCCATTCTTGGACGAGGCAAGGGCGCGTTCAAAACGGCCGGGATCGCCGGAAGGCAAGCCATAGCCGCCCGTCCGTGCCCGTCTGGTGTGGTGAGTGTCGGTGTTCTCATATTCGCCGGGGAATGATAAATAGACGTTTTTTATCAGTATATTGGCGGAATCGTTCGGCGGTGCAGCGACGAATGGCATTGACAAATCACCCCAGGAAATGAGTAAATGCCCATGAGCGAAGCAAATGCTCATTACGCTTCTGGGAGGAACCGATGAATTTGAAGACGCTGCTGCTGGGCGCATGCTCGGCTGTTGTCCTTGGTGGGCTTGCCCATGCGGAGACGCTTACGATCGCCACCGTCAACAACGGTGACATGATCCGCATGCAGAAACTGACGGACGACTTCACCTCCAAAAACCCCGGCATCGAACTCGAGTGGGTGACGCTCGAGGAAAACGTGCTGCGCCAGCGGGTGACGACCGACATCGCCACCAAGGGCGGCCAGTACGACGTGCTGACGATCGGGACCTACGAGGTGCCGATCTGGGCAAAGCAGGGTTGGCTGCTGCCGCTGGACAATCTCGGCAGCGACTATGATGTCGACGACCTGTTGCCGGCCATCCGTTCCGGCCTGACCGGCGAGGACGGCAAGCTCTATGCTGCGCCGTTCTACGGCGAGAGCTCGATGGTGATGTATCGCAAGGACCTGTTCGAGAAGGCCGGCCTGACGATGCCCGACGCGCCGACCTGGGAGTTCATTGCCGACGCAGCCCGCAAGATCACCGACAAGGATAACGAGATCTACGGCATCTGCCTGCGCGGCAAGGCCGGATGGGGCGAGAACATGGCCTTCCTGACGGCGACCGCGAACGCCTTTGGTGCGCGCTGGTTCGACGAGAACTGGGCCCCGCAGTTCGACCAGCCTGAATGGAAGAATACTCTCGACTTCTACGTCAAGCTGATGAACGACGCCGGCCCTCCGGGCGCTTCGTCCAACGGCTTCAACGAGAACCTGGCGCTGTTCCAGACCGGCAAGTGCGGCATGTGGATCGACGCCACCGTCGCGGCCTCTTTCGTGACCAACCCGAGCGAGTCGACGGTTGCCGACAAGGTCGGCTTCGCGCTCGCCCCCGATACCGGGCTCGGCAAGCGCGGCAACTGGCTCTGGGCCTGGAACCTCGCGATTCCCGCGGGCACGCAGAAGGCCGAAGCGGCCGAGAAGTTCATCGCCTGGGCAACCGGCAAGGACTATCTCAACCTCGTCGCCGAAAAGGAGGGCTGGGCCAACGTGCCGCCCGGCACCCGTACCTCGCTCTATGAGAACCCTGAATACCAGAAGGCGGCGCCGTTCGCGAAAATGACGATCGACTCGATCAACGCGGCCGATCCGAAGAACCCGGCGGTCAAGCCGGTGCCCTATGTCGGTGTGCAGTTCGTGGCGATCCCCGAGTTCCAGGGGCTCGGCACGGCGGTCGGCCAGCAGTTCTCGGCCGCACTGGCGGGCCAGGTCAGCGTCGATCAGGCGCTGCAGAACGCACAGCAACTGGCCACCCGCGAAATGACGAAGGCCGGCTACATCAAGTAGGGCTCCCAAGGCCCGGCGTGCCTGGCCCTTCGGGCACGCCGGGGTGAGGTTCCTTCTCCATTCTCCCGAGAGCGGAACCTCCTGCCGGTGCCGTAGTGTCCCTTCCGGATCCAAGCGGAAGCGACCCGAGGCGCGGCGCCGGCCTTTTTTCGTTGAACCGCACACGCCCTCCTTCCGGACGCGATGAGATCGGAGGTCGGCGGCAACCGGACTGGAAACAGCCATGGCCACCCTACACACCAAAACCGCCGCCCGCGCGATGATGGCCCCTTCGGTGCTGCTCCTGCTCGCCTGGATGGTCGTGCCGCTGGCGATGACGATCTACTTCTCCTTCCTGCGCTACAATCTCCTGATGCCGGGCATGGAGGAATGGACGGGGCTCGACAACTACCGCTACTTCCTGACCGACCCGGCGTTCTTCCAGGCCATCTTCAACACGCTGGCGATCGTGCTCGGGGTGCTTTTCATCACCGTGGTCGGCGGGATCGGACTGGCGATCCTGCTGGACCAGCCGATGTTCGGGCAGGGGATCGTGCGCATCCTGGTGATCGCGCCCTTCCTGATCATGCCGACGGTGGCGGCCCTGGTGTGGAAAAACATGTTCATGAACCCGGTGAACGGCCTCTTCGCCTACCTGGCCAAGGCGGTCGGCCTTCCCCCCTTCGACTTCCTCAACAACGCGCCGCTGATGTCGATCATCCTGATTGTCGCCTGGCAATGGCTGCCGTTCGCGACGCTGATCCTGCTGACCGCGCTGCAGTCGCTCGACGAGGAACAGAAGGAAGCCGCCCAGATGGACGGTGCGGGCGCCTGGTCGCGCTTCGTCTATCTGACGCTGCCGCACCTGTCGCGCGCGATCACGGTCGTCATCCTGATCCAGACGATCTTCCTGCTCTCCGTCTTCGCCGAGATCCTCGTCACCACCAATGGCGGGCCCGGAACGCAGAGCACGAACCTGACCTTCCTCGTCTATGCGCAGGCCCTGTTGCAGTTCGACGTGGGCGGCGCATCCGCCGGCGGCATCATCGCCGTCATCCTCGCCAACATCGTCGCATTCTTCCTCATGCGGATGATCGGCAAGACCCTGGAGGCGTGAGACAATGGCCCGCACCGTTTCGACACAGCGCAAGATCGTCGTCACCATCGCCGCCTGGACGGTCGGCATCCTGATCTTCTTCCCGATCCTGTGGACGTTTCTGACAAGCTTCAAGACGGAGGCGCAGGCGATCGCCTCGCCGCCGGTCTTCCTCCTGTTCGACTGGACCCTCGAGAACTACCACGAGGTCCAGGATCGCTCGAACTACGTCAGGCACTTCATGAACTCGGTGGTGATCTCCTTCGGCTCCACGCTGCTTGGCCTGATCATCGCGATCCCATCGGCCTGGGCGATGGCGTTCTCGCCAACGCCGCGAACAAAGGACGTGCTGATGTGGATGCTTTCCACCAAGATGATGCCGGCCGTGGGCGTGCTGGTGCCGATGTATCTGCTGTTCCGCAATACCGGCCTGCTCGACACCCGCCTTGGCCTCGTCATCGTCCTGACGCTGATCAACCTGCCGATCATCATCTGGATGCTGTACACCTACTTCAAGGAGATTCCCGGCGAGATCCTCGAGGCGGCGCGGATGGACGGCGCCTCGCTCGCCAAGGAAATCATCTATGTGCTGACGCCGATGGCGATCCCGGGAATTGCCTCGACGGTGCTGCTCAACATCATCCTCGCCTGGAACGAGGCGTTCTGGACGCTGAACCTGACCGCCTCGAAGGCGGCGCCGCTGACCGCGTTCATCGCCTCCTATTCCAGCCCGGAAGGCCTCTTCTACGCCAAGCTCTCGGCCGCCTCGACCATGGCGATCGCCCCGATCCTCATTCTCGGCTGGTTCTCGCAGAAGCAGCTGGTCCGCGGTCTCACCTTCGGCGCCGTCAAATAGGGACAAGAACCATGGGAAGCATTGCGCTCAAGAATGTGTCTAAGGTGTTCGGCGCTCACGCCGTCATCCCCTCCATCGACCTCAACATCGACGAAGGCGAGTTCGTCGTGTTCGTCGGACCCTCGGGTTGCGGAAAGTCGACGCTGCTTCGGCTGATTGCGGGGCTGGAAGACGTGTCCGGCGGCGAGATCGTCATCGACGGCAAGGCCGCCACCGACCTGCCGCCGGCCAAGCGGCGACTGGCCATGGTGTTCCAGTCCTATGCGCTCTATCCGCACATGAGTGTCCGCTCCAACATCGCCTTTCCGCTGAAGATGGCGGGCGAGGACCCGGCCGCGATCAATCAGAAGGTCGCCGATGCGGCGCGGGTGCTGAACCTCACCGACTACCTGGACCGCAAGCCGCGCCAGCTTTCGGGCGGCCAGCGCCAGCGCGTCGCCATCGGCCGGGCGATCGTGCGCCAGCCGGCCGCCTTTCTGTTCGACGAGCCGCTGTCGAATCTCGACGCCGCGCTGCGCGTGAACATGCGCCTGGAAATCAGCCAGCTGCACCAGGACCTGAAGACGACAATGATCTACGTCACGCACGACCAGGTCGAGGCGATGACCATGGCGGACAAGATCGTCGTGCTCAACAAGGGCAAGGTCGAGCAGGTCGGCTCGCCGATGGAGCTGTATCACAAGCCCGCCAACATGTTCGTCGCCGGCTTCATCGGTTCGCCGAAAATGAACTTCATCAGCGGCGAGATCGCTGGAAAGTACGGTGCCCATACCATCGGTGTGCGGCCGGAACATCTCGACCTGTCGACCGAGGCCGGCGCCTGGCGCGGGCGGGTCGGCGTTGCCGAGCATCTCGGTTCCGACACGTTCCTGCACGTCAACGCCGACGGCATCGGCACGTTGACGGCCCGCGTCGGCGGCGATTTCCCCGTCAAGCACGGCGATCAGGTGTATCTCACTCCGCAGGAGGCTTGCGTGCACCGCTTCGCCGAGGACGGGCTCGCGATCAGATGAAGCGGCTGGAGGGAAAGAGCGCCCTGATAACCGGGTCGGCTCGGGGGATCGGGCGGGCGTTCGCGGAGGCCTATGTGCGCGAGGGCGCCCGCGTCGCCATCGCCGATATCGATGTCGATCGCGCGCGGCGCACGGCGGCCGAGATCGGCCCGGCCGCCTATGCGGTGCAGATGAACGTGACCGACCAGCGTTCGATCGATGCCGCGGTCGCGACCTGCGTGGAGGAGGCCGGCGGCATCGACATCCTGATCAACAACGCCGCGCTCTTCGATCTCGCGCCGATCGTCGAGATCACGCGGGAAAGCTATGATCGCTTGCTGGCCATCAACGTCGGCGGCACGCTGTTCACCTTGCAGGCGGTGGCGCGGCAGATGATCGCCCAGGGGCGCGGCGGCAAGATCATCAACATGGCAAGCCAGGCCGGTCGGCGCGGCGAGGCGCTCGTTGCCGTCTATTGCGCGACGAAGGCGGCGGTCATCAGCCTGACGCAGTCGGCGGGCCTCGACCTGATCAAGCACCGCATCAACGTCAACGCGATCGCCCCGGGAGTGGTCGACGGCGAGCACTGGGACGGCGTCGATGCGCTGTTCGCCAAGTACGAGAACCGGCCGCTCGGCGAGAAGAAGCGCCTGGTCGGCCAGGAAGTGCCGCTCGGCCGGATGGGGACGGCGGAAGACCTGACGGGTATGGCGATCTTCCTCGCATCGTCGGAAAGCGACTACGTCGTCGCCCAGACCTACAACGTCGACGGCGGCAACTGGATGAGCTGAGCCACCGTGCTCGGCAGACCTTGAACTGACAGGACCGGAGGCGGCTTTGCCCGCTCGCGACCGGAAGGAAAAGATCATGACCACGAAACTGTCGCTCGCCAATCTGGACACGATCAGCAAGACGGCGGGCATCCCGTCCTATCCCCGGTCGGCGCTAACCGCCGGAATCGTCCATTTCGGCGTCGGCAATTTCCATCGGGCGCATCAGGCGGTCTATCTCGACGACCTGTTCAACGCAGGGCGGGACTACGACTGGGCGATCATGGGGGCCGGCGTGCTGCCGTCGGACGAGGCGATGCGCGCCAAGCTGGCCGCACAGGACTTTCTGACGACCGTGGTCGAGCAGGACAACAACCGGACCGGCGCGCACGTGACCGGGGCGATGATCGGCTACCTGACGCCCGGCGACGTCGCGTCGACCGTGGCCCACCTTGCCGATCCGGCCATTCGCATCGTCTCGCTGACGATCACCGAAGGCGGTTACTTCATCGATCCGGCGTCCGGCGTGTTCGACCCGTCCCATCCGGCGATCGCCGCAGACGGAGCCAATCCTGGCAGTCCGAAGACCGTGTTCGGCTTGGTTCTCGCTGGCCTCAAGGAGCGCAAGGCCAGGGGCATCGCGCCATTCACGATCATGTCCTGCGACAACATTCCCGGCAATGGCGAGGTCACGCACGCGGCCGTCTCCGGCCTTGCGCGGCTCTCGGACCCGGCGTTTGCCGACTGGATCGATGCGAACGTGGCGTTCCCGAACGGCATGGTCGACAGGATCACGCCTGCGACGGGGCCGCGCGAGATCGGCATCGTCGCCGACGAATACGGCATCGAGGACCAGTGGCCGGTCTTCTGCGAAGAATTCAAGCAATGGGTGCTGGAGGACAAGTTCCCGCAGGGGCGGCCCGCACTGGAGACGGTCGGCGTGCAGTTCGTGCCCGACGTGGCGCCCTACGAGCACATGAAGATCCGCATCCTCAACGGAGGACACGCGGCGATCGCCTATCCGGCGGCCCTGCTCGACATCCACTTCGTCCACGAGGCGATGGAGGACGCCGATGTCCGGGCCTTCCTCGCCAAGCTCGAGCGCGACGAGATCATTCCGGTGGTCCCGCCGGTGCCCGATACCGACCTTCACGACTACTATCAGCTGATCGAGAAGCGCTTCGCCAATCCGAAGATCGGCGACACCATCCCGCGGCTCGCGCAGGACGGCTCGAACCGGCAACCAAAATTCATCCTGCCGTCGACCGCCGATCGGCTGCGGCGCGGCGAGGACGTGGTCGGGCTTGCCCTGGTCTCGGCGCTCTGGTGCCGATACTTCGCCGGCACCTCCGACAGCGGCAAGGCCATCGTCTTCAACGACGCCAGCGCCGACCGGCTGCACGACGCCGCGCTGAAGGCGAAGGACGACGCGTTCGCCTTCCTTGCGCTGTCCGACATCTTCGGGGACGTCGCCGCCTCGGAGTTGTTCCGGCGTCGGTTTGCCAAGGCGCTGAAGACACTGTGGGAAATCGGAACACGCCAGACGCTGCGGCTCTATCTTTCCAACAGGCTGGCGGACTGACCACGGAGCCGGTGATGCGGCCGGCCGATCAGACTGGAGCGGACAGATGGCGGCGGGCCCGATCAAGCTGGTGATTTTCGATTGCGACGGGGTTCTCGTCGACAGCGAACCGATATCGCTGGCGACCCTGGTTGAGGCGCTCGGTACTGCGGGCGTGACAATGGACGCAGAGGAGGCGGCGGCGCGCTTCCTGGGAAAGAGCCTCAAGACCACGGCCGAGATTCTGCACGACGACTACGGGCTCGCCATCGACGATCATTTTCTGGAGGACATGCGCCAGTCGCTCTATGCGCGCTTCCGCCGGGAACTGCGGCCGATCGACGGGGTGCGCGATGTCGCCGAGGGCCTGCCGGTGCCGTTCTGCGTAGCATCCTCCAGCCAGCCCGAACGGATCCGGCTGTCGCTGTCGGTGACGGGGCTGATCGACTGCTTCGAGCCGAACATCTACAGCGCCACCATGGTGAGGGCCGGCAAGCCGGCGCCCGACCTGTTCCTCCACGCCAGTGCCGCCATGGGCGTCGATCCGGATGCGTGCGTCGTCATCGAGGACAGTCCCGCCGGGGTGATGGCGGCGAAGGCCGCCGGCATGCGGGTGTTCGCCTTCGCCGGCGGCTCCCATGCGCGCAACGAACGCCATCGCCAGTCTCTCTCCCGCCTGCAGCCCGATGTCCTGTTTGACGACATGCGGGAATTGCTCCAGTTTGTCTGAAAGAAGTGCCGACGGGAACATGAACACATGCGCGATTTGATCGTGGCGGTCGACATCGGGACCGGAAGCGCCCGCGCGGGCCTGTTCGATCGAAATGGCGCCATGCTGGCGCGATCCGAGCACCCGATCGCCATGAACCGGCCGCGTGACAACCACGCCGAGCACGATTCCGAGGACATCTGGCGGGCCACCTGCAGCGCCGTCAAGGCGGCGCGCGCGCAGGCTGCCGTCGGCGCGGGCCGCGTCGCCGCCATCGGCTTCGACGCCACCTGCTCGCTCGTCGTCCGTGATCGCGACGCCGCCCCGCTTGCGGTTTCCGGCGGCAACGACCCGCGCTGGGACACGATCGTCTGGCTCGACCACCGCGCGCTTGCGCAGGCCGACTTCTGCACCGCGACGAAGCATCCGGTGCTCGACCACTCGGGCAAGGTCATGTCGCCGGAGATGCAGATGCCGAAGCTGATGTGGCTGAAGACCCGACAGCCGGAGCAGTGGGCGAGGGCGGGGCACTTCTTCGATCTTGCCGACTTCATGACCTGGAAGGCGACCGGCTCGCTGAGCCGCTCCCGCTGCACGATCACGGCGAAGTGGAATTACCTGGCGCATGAAGAGGCCGGCTGGCGCGACGACTTCCTGCATGCCATCGGGCTTTCGGATCTCCGCGAGCGGGGCGCCCTGCCGAAGGACACCGTGCCGGTGGGCGCGTGCGTCGGCCGGCTGACGGCGCAGGCCGCGGCCGAGCTCGGGCTGGACGCCGGCTGCCTGGTCGGGCCCGGCCTCATCGACGCCTATGCCGGTGCGCTCGGCGTGCTCGGCGGCCTTGCCGGCGATCCGGGCAGGCTGGAGCGCCAGCTCGCCCTGATCGGTGGAACGTCAAGCTGCGTCGTGGCCTTTTCGCAGGAACGGAAGTTCGGATTCGGCATGTGGGGCCCCTATTACGAGGCCGTCCTGCCGGGGCATTGGCTGGTTGAGGGCGGCCAGTCGGCGACGGGCGGGCTGCTCGATCACATTGTCCGGCTGCACAGCGCCGGCGGCGATCCGCTCGCCGCCACGCATCATCGGATCGTCACCCGCATCCGCGAGCTGCAGGCCGTCGAGGGCGGCGATTTTGCGGCGCGGCTGCATGTCCTGCCCGACTTCCACGGCAATCGTTCGCCGCTCGCCGATCCGCATGGCCTCGGTGTCATCAGCGGCCTGTCGCTGGACTCGACCTTCGACGGCCTTTGCCGGCTTTACTGGAAGACCTGCGTCGCCATCGTGCTCGGCATTCGCCACGTGATCGACAAGCTGGGCGAGTGCGGCTACGCGCTGGAAACGCTGCACGTCACCGGTGGCCACCTGCACAATCCGTTGCTGATGGAACTCTATCGCGACGTAACCGGGTGCAAGGTGGTGGTGGCGAAGACCAGCGACGCGGTGCTGCTCGGCACTGCCATGTCGGCGGCGGTGGCGGGCGGGCTCTACCGCGATCTCGGCTCCGCCGGGCCGGGCATGTATCCGGGTGGCACGGAATATCTGCCGGATGCGGACAAGAAGGACGATTATGACCGTGAATACCGGCGCTTCCTGGCTATGTACCGGCATCGCGACGAGCTCGATCGGATCGGCTGACGGTCGTTCAAAAAAAATTTGGAACGCAGGAACTTTTGGCGACACCACGTGTTTCTGCAGCGTCACCGGCACACGCATTTCCCCCAAATGCGCTGCCCTCGAGCCGGTGGCAATGCCGCGCGCCGTGTCCCCTCCGGCCCGCGGGAAATCAGGCAGCTGGTGCTCTCCGCACCGGCTGCCTTTTTTTGATCGAGAAGGGGGGCGGGCGGCATCGTCGGCCCCCCGCCTTGGCAATGTCACCCTAGGCGGCGGCCTGCACGGAATGACGGGTCAGGAGCGCCTGGTTGATCAGGACCTTGATTGTCTCCGGCTGGAACGGCTTGCTGATGAGGTATGTGGGTTCCGGCCGTTCCCCGGTGAGCAATTTTTCCGGGTAGGCCGTGATGAAGATGACCGGCACGTCGGCGCGCGCCAGGATCGTGCCGACCGCGTCGATGCCGGAACTGCCGTCGGCAAGCATGACGTCGGCCAGGATCAGGCCGGGTCGGGTCTCGTTCCAGAGCTTCTCGGCCTCCGAGCGGGTGCGGGCGATGCCGGTGACATGGTGGCCCATGTCGTTGACGATGTCGGCCAGGTCGAGTGCGATAAGCGGCTCGTCCTCGATGATCATGATGCCGGTTTCGGCCTGCGTCGCGATCTCGCGGTAGGCCTCGTCGAGCAGGGCGCTGACTTCGCCTTCGTCAAGAACGAGGATCTCGGCGGCCTGGGTTGTGGTGAAACCTTCCATGGTGACGAGCAGCAGGGCCTGGCGAACGCGCGGCGGCACTGCGCCGAGATCAAACGGGCCTCCCGGCTTGAGCGCGACGGATTCGCTGACCGAAACCGGGAGCGAGGCGATCATCTTCGACAACAGCTGGAACAGGGTGAGCCGGTCGTCATCGCTGTCGCCAAGTACCGCCGGTTCCGCCAGGATCGCTTCGAGCGTGGCGGCAACATAGGCGTCCCCTGAAATCTGCGCGCCGGTCAGCGCGCGGGCGTAGCGGCGAAGGCCGGGCAGGTGTGGCAGGATGCGGTCGGAAATCGGCATGTTACGCTCCCCTATGCGAATGAATGATGGAATGGCCGGTAACCAAATGAACGCGGCGATCTTTTTTTGGTTCCACCGACGGGAACCTTTTTGCCGGCCACGCATTCCGCTTTCGAATTCGCACGAAACAATAGATCGGTTTCTTTTGAGAGCAGACGACGTGACACAACAGCGACCAGGATTGCCGGCAGTGCCGGAGGGGGCCGAAGCCCAGATCGCGCGCAGATTGCGCTCCTTTTATCTCTCCGTTCAGGAAGAGCCGATACCTCAACGGTTTCTGGATCTGCTCGAAAAGCTCGATGTCGCGGAGCAACGTAGCGAGAGCCAGATGGAGTTGGGGAGCGGAGATCGGTGAGCGCAATGGATCCGGCCAACACTTTCAAGCGAGAACTGCTCTCGATCCTGCCGAGCCTGAGAGCCTTCGCCGTTTCGCTCGTCGGTCGCCACCACGAGGCCGATGATCTCGTGCAGGACACGATCATGAAGGCCTGGGCCAAGCAGGAACAGTTCGAAATGGGCACGAACATGAAGGCCTGGTTGTTCACCATCCTGCGCAACGAGCTCTACAGCAAGCTCAGGAAGCGCGGCCGCGAGGTCCAGGACAGCGACGGCGTGCTGACCGAAAGGCTTGCCCAGCACCCGGGTCAATATGGTGCTCTCGACATGCAGGACTTCCAGCGCGCGCTGGCGCAACTGCCGGAAGAGCAGCGCGAAGCGATCGTGCTCGTCGGCGCCTCGGGCTTTTCATACGAGGAAGCCGCGGAAATCAGCGGCTGTGCGTTGGGAACGATCAAGAGCCGGGTCAACCGGGCCAGACAAAAGCTTCAGGAAATCCTGCAAATAGCCGATGAGGGTGAATATGGGCCGGACGCGGTGTCGGCCCCGCTGACATCGAGGGCATTTGTGTCGTAGAAATAGAGCCAATCAGGCGAGTGGGGACATGCATTCGAACACGCAGATCGGGCTTGCGTCGCGCCGCATCTTCCGAAAGAGGATGCGATGAACCGCCGCGACCAAACCGTAGCGGTCGACGTGGCTGGCGCCCTTGCGTCGGCCGAGCGCATGGCGGCGGTGCGGGCGACGCTGCCCCCGTTCGCTGGGCCGGATGCGGACTTCACGGGCATAGCCGAGCTTGCCGCGGGTCTTTTTCTCGCCCCGGCCGCCCTCGTGACCCTCATCGGTGATGAGACCCAGTGGTTCCTCGCCCGCAAGGGGACGGCGGAAGTCAGCTCCAACGCCAGGGACTGCATCTGCGCGCGACTCCTGGAGGAACCCGGCGCGCCTCTCGTCGTGGCGGACGCGTCGCATGACCGGCGGTTCGCCCGGCTGCCCGATGTCACCGGCGAACCGGGCCTGCGGTTCTATGCCGGGGCTCCGATCATGCATCTCGGGCAGGTGATCGGCAGCGTCTGCGTGTTCGACACGGTGCCACGTGCCGGCGTCCCGGACGGCGCACAATCGCACCTGCAGCACCTGGCCCGCCTTGCCGGGTCGCTGCTTCTGCTCAAGGAGGAAGCACGTCGCCGTGCGCTTGCGAACGCCGCGATAGCCCGCGAAGAACAGCGGCAGGCCTCCGCGCTGGACGCCGCCAATGTCGGCAACTGGCTCTGGGACATCAAATCCGGCGCCGTCACCGGCAACGCGCCGCTCGCACGCATGTTCGACCTGAAACCCGGCGGGACCTTGACGGCGCGCAGGATTTTCGCCGCCATCCACCCGCGTGATCGGAAAGCGACGGTCGCGAAGCTGCGCGAGGCGCTGCAAAGCGGCGCCGAGTATGATGGCATGTTCCGGGTCGGCGCCACGGGCCGCTGGCTGCTGGGGCGCGGCCGGGTGCACGAGCGCGACGGCGAGGAAAAGCCATCCATGTTCCTTGGCATCACGCTCGACGTGACCGAGGGACAGATCGCCTCGGAGCGCATGCGCCTGCTCCTGCGCGAACTGAACCACCGGGTGAAGAACACGCTGGCCATGCTGCAATCGCTTGCGCGTCAGACGCTGCGGCAGACCAGCGATCCGGCCGCCTTCATGGACGCCTTTGCCGGCCGTCTGCAGTCGATTTCCGAGGCCCACGGCCTGCTCAGCGATCACGAATGGGGCAATATTCGCCTGACGCCGCTGCTGCAGGCGCAGATCCGGCCCTATACGGAAAACTTCGAGACCCAGATCGAGATTCACAAGGACGAGGTGCAACTCGGGCCGGACCAGGCGATCGGGCTCGGGCTTGTGCTGCATGAACTGGCGACGAATGCGCGCAAATATGGTGCGCTGTCGGTCTCGACGGGAAGACTGGTCATTACCGCGCGGGTCGTGCAGGAGAACGGCAAGCCGGTGTTGAGCATGACCTGGCACGAAAAGGACGGACCGCCGGTTACGCCGCCGAAGCAGCGCGGCTTCGGGCTCGTGCTGATCGAGCGGAGTCTCGACAAGGTACTCGGCAGCGACGTGCATCTGGAATTCCTGCCGAGCGGGCTTACCGCGCTGATCAGGCTTCCTCTCGCCGCGTGACGAGGATCGGGGGCGCTGCCCTCAGTCGTGGCGGCGGCGCGGTCCCGGCCGCAGAAACAGCGCCAATGCAACTCCCAGCGCGGCCGTCGCCAGCGGCCGGCCAGCAGCCGTCCCGGCCGCGAGCATGGCCAGGTCTCGCCGCGCCCGCATCTGGGCGCGCCGTCGCCGCCGCCGCTCCGCGGCGCGGTTGTTCAGAAACAGCAGAATGGCGACCAGCACGAGCGCCAGCGTGGTGACCGCCCCCGCAAGGCCGAGCAGCGCCGGCACCGTGCCGTAGTGCCGTGCCAGCGCCACGCAGAGCGCCACCACGGCAAGGGCGTAGGCGGTGAGTAGCAACAGCGCGACGACGCCGACGAAGACCGCGTTGCGCTTGGATCGCGCCAGGGTTTCCTCGATCCTGTCCTCCACCCTGAAAAACAGATTCTGCGCAAGCGCTGCTGCGATCGAAAGCATGAGTTTCACGCTCCAATGTCTGGATTTGGCCGCTCCCGTCCCGGTGGCCGCCCTGCGGCAATCCGGGATTGGGACGTGGATCAGCGGCGCAGGATGGAGGCGATGACAAAACCGGCGAGGGCGGCGGCGCCGAGCGTGGCGAAAGGATGTTCGCGGACGGTGCGTCGAACCTCCCGATCGGCCCCGCGATACTTCTCCGAAAGCTCGGCGAGGATTTCCTCGCCGCTGGCGATCAACTCGTCCAGGTCGGCCGAAGCCTCGTCGCGGGCGCGCTTGCGGAACATTGAGAAGCGGCCGCGCGCCTCGTCGGCGCCCTCCGCGACATCACGCGCCACCAGCCGCGCGAGTTCGGCGATCTGGTTGCGCAGTTCGGCGATCTGTTCCTCGACGCCTTCGGCCGCTTCGGAAACGGTGCGGTCCTTGCCGCGGGAGAACATTCCGGATGCCATTCGATCCCTCCTTGCCCAATGGACGCAAGATCTTGCTGTGTGACCACAACGCCGGCGGCATGAAAAGGTTCCACCTGCGCGCGCAGGCAGACGCTTCAGGCGATGGCCGCCTGAGGAAGAATGAACGGAGTTCCGCGCTCGGGCAAGGCGCTGACGCGCATTCTGCAACCGAAGACGTCCTCCATGGTTTCGTCGGTGAGGACCTCCGCCGGCGTGCCTGCCACCACGACCTTGCCCTTCTTCATCATCACCATCCTGTCGGCGAACATGGCGGTCAGGTTGAGGTCGTGCATCACCGCGATCACGCCGCCGCCGTTCTCGCAATAGCTCCGGGCGAGGCGCATGATGATCAGCTGGTGGCGGATATCGAGGCTGGAGACCGGCTCGTCCAGCATGAGGAAGCACGGCTCGCCGTCGAACACGGGTTCCCAGATCTGCGTCAGCACCCGGGCGAGCTGGACGCGCTGCTGCTCGCCGCCGGAAAGCTCCTGGTAGAAACGCCCCTCGAAACCGGTGAGATCGACCGCGGCAAGGGCCTGCGCCGCAATCGCCTCGGCTCGGCCGGCCTGGCGGTTCGGCCCGGTGGCGAGCCCCATGCGGACGATCTCGCGCACGGTGAACGGAAAGGCGATGACCGTCGCCTGCGGCAGCACGGCGCGGCGGGCCGCCAGTTGCCATGGCTCGAGCGCGCGCAGGTCGCGGCCACCGATCGTCAGGTCGCCGGTGCTGGGAACTTCGCCGGCGAGGGCCTTCATCGTCGTCGTCTTGCCGCTGCCGTTCGGCCCGACGATCGCCGTCAACTGGCCGGCGCGGGCCTCGAGCGACAATCCGTCGACGATGAGCTTGCCGCCGAGGCGGATGGAGAGGTTCTTTGCGCGGATCATGTCTGGTCCAGGGATTTGAAGGGGCGGCTCCTAGAGCCCGGCGGAGGCACGGCCGCGCAGCAGCACCCAGAGGAAGAACGGTGCGCCGGCGAGCGCGGTGATAATGCCGATCGGTAGCTCCGCCGGCGCGACGATGACGCGCGCGCCCATGTCGGCGGCCAGCAGCAAAATGCCGCCGAGCAGGGCGGATGCCGGCAAAAGGTAGCGGTGGTCGGGGCCGATCACCATGCGCAGGATGTGCGGCACGACGATGCCGACGAAGGCGATGCCGCCGCTGGCGGCGACCGAGGCGCCGACCGCGCCGGCCACGCTAACGACGGCGATGTTCTTCAGCCGCTGCACCTTCACGCCCATGTGGAAGGCGGCCGCCTCGCCAAGGGTGATCGCATTCAGGCCGCGCGCCAGGAACGGCAGGACGGTAAGCGAGACCGCAATGACGGGGCCGGCGGTCAGGACCTTGGACCAGCTGGCGCCGGCGAGTGAGCCGAGGCTCCAGAAGGTGACGTCGCGCAGCTGCTTGTCGTCGGCCATGTAGATCAGGATGCCGGTGACCGCGCCAGACAGGGCGGCGATCGCAATGCCGGCGAGCAGCATGGTCGCCACCGAGGTCTGGCCGCTGCGGGTGGCGATGCGATAGAGCAGCAACGTCGTCAGCAGGCCGCCGAGAAAGGCCGCCAGAGGCAGCGCAAAGGCGCCGACGAAGCCCAGCAGCGCAAGCGGCAGATGTGCGCCGAGCACGATCATCAGAACGGCGCCAAGGGCGGACCCGGAGGAAATGCCGATCAGGCCGGGGTCGGCGAGCGGATTGCGGAACAGACCCTGCATCACCGCTCCCGAAACGGCCAGCGCCGCGCCGATCAGCAGGCCGAGCAGGGCGCGGGGCAGGCGGATGTCGAAGACGATGATGCGATCACGCTGGCTCAGCACCGAGGCCGGCTCGCCGCGCAGCACGGAGGCGACGACGTCGAAGGCCGAGGCATCGGATGCACCGGTCGCGGTGGAGGCGAGCAGCGCCAACAGCGTCAGCACGATCAGCGCTGCAATCACCAGCCGCGCCAGTCCGGCCCGATCGCCTGCGGCACCGGCGCGGAGGCTGTCGAGGATGCCGCGCGGCGAGGTGGTCTTCAGTGCGTCACTGAGAGACATGACGCTGGCCGTACAGGCGATCGTTGAGTTCGCGGACCGCCGAGGCCGTGCGTGGGCCGAAGCCGAGCAGGTGCAGGCTGTTCATGCGGATGATGGTCCTCGTCTTGGCCGCAGGCGTCAGCGCGATCGCCGCGTGCGTGAGCACCTGCTCGTCGCTGCTGCCGTGTTCGCTCCCGCGGGTCATCACCATGATCGCATCCGGCCTTGCCTCGACGATCGCCTCGTCGGACAACGGCTTGTAGCCCTGGAAAGCACCGTCCGTGGCGTTGATCGCCCCGGCCAGTTCAAGAATGCCATTGGCTGCGGTACCGGCGCCGGCCGCCATGACGCGGCCGTCCTGGAAGCTCAGAATAAAGAGCACGCGCTTGCGCTCGTTCAAGGGCCGCTTCCCGGCATCGGCGATCGCGGTGTCGAGGTCGGCGCCGACCTGCTGCGATAGCTCCCGGGCCTTGTCGGGCACGCCGAGGAAGTCGCCGACGACGGCGATCTTGTTCAGGATCGCTGCACGGTCGTAGCCTTCCGGAACAGTTTGAAAGGGAATACCGGCGTCCCTGAGAACCGCCAGCGCATCCGGCGGGCCGCTGCCTTCGATCGAGAGGATTGCGCTCGGGCCGACGGCCAGTACACCCTCGGGCGACAGCGCGCGCATGTAGCCGACGTCGGGCAGCGCCATGGCGGCTTCCGGATAGGTGCTGGTCTGGTCGCGCGCGATCAGTCGATCCTGTTCGCCGAGGGCGAAGATGATCTCGGTGATGGCGCCGCCGATCGAAACCAGCCGCCGGCTGTCGATCTTCTGCATCTCCTCCGCCACCGCAGGCGTGGCGAACCCTGGCCGGATCGCGCCGAGCGGCAGAAGCACGGGGGCCGCGAGGGCGAAGGCGGTCAGCGCGATCTCCCACGGGCGCGGGCGTCGGAACGAGGGGCCTGCCATCTCATGTCCTCCTCAGGCAGCGACGCTGGCGTCGTGGCGGGGCAGGGCATTGAGGATCTCGCGCCAGTCTTCGCGCTCCACCATGCCTTCCTTGCGCTTGCCGAAGTACTGGATGACCATCTCGCCCTTGGCATCGTAGGCCTCGAGCGAGGTGACGTGGCCGTCCTTGGTCGGCTTGCGTACAACCCAGCATTCGGCGATGTGGTCCTGGCGCAGGTGCAAGTGGAAGGTCGGATCCATGACGTTGATCCAGGGGCCCATGGGGCGGATGGCGCTGACCGGCCCGGTATGGATCTGGATCGCGCCGTCGTTGCCGACGAAGCACATGATCTCGGTGCCCTTGTCCGCCGCGGACCGCATCAGAAGCTCGGCCGAGGTGCGGTCGACCTGCCAGGCGTAGTCCTCGCCGACACTGCGGACGGCGTCCTGGCGGCCGATCTTCAGCTTCTTCAGCATGCCGAAGAACTGATGGGTGTCGGTCATCTGGCTCCAGTTTTCGCGCAAGGTCGCGACGTCGACCGGACCGGCCTCGTCATTGGCAGTTGCCGATTGAGCCTCGAGAAACTCCTGCGACTGGTCGTCGTGGCGGAAGTCGGCGACGATTGCCTCGAAGGCGGCGAGATTGGAGGTCGGCCGCAGGTGAATCTTTTGAACCGCCTGACCGGCGGCGTTGAAATATTGCAGGCTGCGGCGGACCTCGCCGTCCTGCGTCGTCTTCGCGACGGCGAAGCCATGCGCCCAGGCGCCGGGAAAAACGCGCAGGTCGATGTGCTCGCCAAGGACGATCGAGGCGTGCTTTCCGGTCGTCACCTTTTCGTAGACGCCGATCTTCTCATGCACCGCGCTGTCGTTGCGCGTCAGGACCATCACTTCGTCGAGCGCAGGCGCCCGCTCCAGGATGCGATTGGCGCTCGCATCGATTCGGACCGCGGTCATTCCGACCTCGGCGGCAACGAGGGCGGCTTCGGAAATGCCGAGTTGTGCGGCGATGTCGCGCTCGCGCATTTTCGCGTTTTCGGCCCGGTAGGCGCGGATTTCGGATGGGGTGGGGCGGTGCTTCGTCGTCATGTTCGCCAGTCTCAAAAATGACCGCGATCTTACCCTGTGTCGCGGGTCCGACGTTCGTCGGCCGGTCCAGGGCTTGATGTCGGTCTCCATCAATCTATCTTGACTTTCATACTCATATTTATCTATGGAGGCAATAGCCGATCGGCTCCAGTTCGAGGCCGGGCGCAATTTCAGATTGCGCGGCAATCGAGTTCAGCGAAGGGACAAAGGGGCGAAAGTGATGTTCCGACATGCCATCCTGTCAATTGCGGCGTCGCTGGTATTTGCCGGGACCGCATCCTCGCAGGAGACACTTCCGGCCAAGGGCCTCGAGGTCGAGCTCAACGCGCTTGCTCCCTCGCAGAAGGGCTGCGTCTTCACCTTCGTCATCGGCAACAATCTGCCGCAGAGCGTCGGCAAGGCTTCGTTCGAATTCGTGCTCTTCAATGGCGCCGGCACGGTCGAACGCATGGTCGTGCTTGACTTCCGCGACCTGCCGCAGGGCAAGACCAAGGTTCGTCAGTTCGACTTGCCGGGCACCAAGTGCGACAGCGTCAAGCGCGTGTTGATCAACGATTCGCCCATCTGCGAGGGCGAGGGCTTGCCGGTGGGCGCGTGCATGGTCGGGATCGTCACCCGCAGCAGCACGCGGGTCGGCTTCGAAGGATAGGCCGCCTCAAGCGCCAGGCGCTGAAGGGGTCGGAGCACAGGGTGGATTTGGTCATGGCGGGCAAGAGGGTAGTCTGGGGCAGTGCGATCGTGCTTTCGCTGCTGACGCATGCGGGCGCAGCCGCGATGCTCACGCTTTCGCCGTCGGGCGCGGATGAGGCGCAGATCGCCGGCGGCGTCGTGGCGGAGATCGCGATGCTTGGCAACGGCGCCTTCGAGGCGATCGAATCGGGCGAGCCGGAGGCGCTGGAGCCGACGGACACGATCACGCCCGAAACCATCGAGCCGGTGCCGCAGCCGGTCGCGGAGATCGAACCGCAGGAAATGCTGCCTGAGCAGGCCATGCCGGTCGATGCGGTCGCGACGCCGGAGGCCGACGAGATCATCCCGGAGATGAGCGAGGCGATCGAGATTCAAGGCGCCGCCGTCGAAATCGCCACGATCCCGGTTCCCGACGTCCGGCCGGAAATCACCGACCAGCCGCCCGAAGTCCTGAAGCCGCTGCAGGAGGAGGCGAGAGAGCCGGTTGAGACGCCGAAGAAGAAGGTCGAGAAGAAGAGAAAGCCCAAGGCCGGCGAGAGGGGCAATAGCACGCAGGCGGCCAAGAAGGGGCAGGTCGACGGGTCCGACAAGGTGAAGACGGCGTCGCTCGGCGGCCAGAAAAAGGGCAATGCCTCGACCGCCGGCAATGCGGCGGTCAGCAACTATCCCGGCAAGGTGCGCAACAAGATCAACCGTGCCAAGCGGCGCGTGGCCGGCGCCAGCAGTGGCGTCGTCACCGTGCGCTTTGCCGTCTCGGCCTCCGGCCAGGCAAGCGGCATCCGGGTGGCGGCCAGTTCAGGTCAACCGGAACTCGACCAGGCCGCAGTCGACGCGGTGCGCCGAGCGGCGCCGTTCCCGGCGATTCCCGCGGAGGCTGGCCGCTCCTCCTGGCTGTTCAACGTTCCGATCGCCTTCAAGCGCTAGCACAGGCCGCCCATGGCATCGTCTGGCGTCCGGCGTCCGTTCCGGCGCCGCGAGCACGCGCGCTGTCGGCAAGGCGTGCGATATAAGATGACTAGAAAAGTCATGTTTATACTTTACTATAAGACTCATGTTTTGTAGGGTCGCACCGTTCCAATCACATTCGCCGAAACCGAGCACGAGGACAGTAGCATGCGGACAGCCAGGGATGGTCAGAGCGAGGTGGCACTGAGGGCGATGATCACGTCGCGCGATGCGCGCATTGCCGCGCTGGAAAAGGAAGTGGCCGCGCTCAAGGTGCGGCTGGCGACGACCGGCGCTACCGAAGCCGGACCGCACTCCGGGCGCGCGCCGGCGGCCGAAGCGCGCCCGCAGCGGCCGGTCGAGGTTGCGCGGGTGAAGCGCCGCACCATCGAGATCGACAGACGCGGCCGGCACGAACGTCCGGTGCACCGGCAGGGCGCCGAGGCGGAGTCGGGGCAGGACGCTTCGGCCAAGGCCTCGCTCGAAGGGCGCAGCTTTCTCTATGTCGGCGGGCGCGACTGCCAGGTCGCGCACCTGCGCCAGATCGCCAGCGCTTTCGGCGCCAACCTGATCCATCACGACGGCGGCCTGCGCGAGGCCGTCTCGCGCATCGACAACGTGCTTCCCTCCGTGGACTGCGTGTTCTGCCCGATCGACTGTATCAGCCATGACGCATGCCTGCGGGTGAAGTCGGGCTGCAAGAAGTGGGAAAAGGCCTTCGTGCCGCTCCGCAACGGCAGCAAATCGAGCTTCGAACGGGCCCTGCAGAGCCTCAGCGAAGGAAATCCAGTTCAATGAATGACGGCAAGCCGGATGGTTTCATGATGATCGGCCTGCACAAGCTGGCCGCGCAGAACGGGGAAGGCCTGATCCCGGAACTCCACGCTCTGCTGATGGCCGATAGCCGCCTGCGGGCGGACAACCGGAATGTCACCGAGTTTCCGGTCCGGGAGGCACGCCCCCCGGCTCGCCAGGTGCCATTCGAGGCGATCGGCGCGCCCTCGCCGCGGGCCACGGACAACGTTCTCGCCTTTCCGCAGCGCTCCGAACGGCCGCGGCTATTGAACGGCTCCCGCCAGGTAGCGGACTCATAATTTCGCATCCACAGTCTGGCCGAGGTGAGAGCGACGGCAGCAAGGAAGTTGGCGGCGCGCTTGTCGTAGCGGGTGGCAACCCTTCTGAAGTGTTTGAGTTTGCAGAAAAACGTTCGACGAGGTCGCGCGGTCGGTAGAAGCCTGGGTCGACGGGTCTCTGGACCCTCGCGGCCGCGCCGGGTCGGGATGTGGGCCTCGCCGCCACGCTCTCGGGCAAGGTCGATCAGGTGCTGCCAGTCGCAGCCACGATCGGCGATGACGACCGACGCTGAAGGAAGCCCTTCGAGCAGGCCGGGCGCGGCGGCCTTGTCGGATGCCTGCCCTAGCGTCAGCGCGAGCCGAACCGGCAATCCCCGTTCGTCTATCACGACATTGCTGGTCAGTCCTCCACGAGAGCGGCCGATGGCGCGATCCGGGCCCCCATTCTACCGCCGGCGGCGTGCTGGTGGGCGCGGACAATGGAGGAGTGGATCAATGGCATCGACTGGCGCGAAGCGGCTGCGAGCGCCTCGAAGACCCGCAGCCACACGCCCGCCTTGGCCCACCGGTGTAGCGGTTGTAGGCCGTCGTCTTAAGGGCCGTAGCGCTCCGGAAGGTCGCGCCACAGTGAACCGGTTCGCAAGATACGGAGGACCGCGTTCAGAACGTGCCGATCATCCGCCCGCGCACGCCACGGGGCTTGTTGGGCAGAAGCGGCGCCATCAGCGCCCATTGCCGATCAGCAAGGTCGAACCGTGTCATTCAAGCTCCTCCTTCGGAATTTGAACCTTGAACGGCCCTCAAAGGGTATCCCGTTCTTGAGTACAGTAGCTAGAGCCGACACAGGCTGTGCGCCGGCGGCGGCGCCAGTCCGGTTCAGCCGTCCCGGCGGTGCATCGCGGCGCCGGCGGCGACTGCAATCCAGCCCGCCATCATCAGCGCGCCGCCGGTCGGTGCGGCCATCGGGAACAGTCCGTGCCCGGCCGCGTGACGCATGGCGAGGTCGCCGGCAAACAGCAGCGTCCCCAGCGCGAGCAGCAGCGCGGCGACGGGCGCGGTGCGCATCGATGGCCAGGCCGCATAGAGGGCGACGAGGGCCGGGGCGTGCGCCAGGCACATTGCCGACGCGCTGCCCAGAAGGCGCGGGTCGGTGCCCGCATGCGAGGCGAGCGCTGCGCTTGCCACGCCGGCCAGGCCCAAAAGGCCGGCAAGGAAAAGGGTGGCGCGGCGCGCGATCGAGCCGGCCATCGACTACGCCTGTTCCCGGTTGACCATGTGGTGCGCCAGCCGCGTCACCGGCTCGAGAATGATCGCCCGCAACGGCGCGCTCGGCACGGCCTCCTCCAGCGCCCGGTTGAAGCACAGCAGCCAGCCGTCACGCTCGGCGGCGCCGATCGAGGCGACGAAATGGCGGCGTCGCAGCATCGGATGGCCACGCTTGTCGGTGTAGAGCGGCGGCCCGCCGAGCCAGCCGGTCAGGTACTCGTAGAACTTCTCTTCGCTGCCGGCGAGATCGGCGGGATGGACGGCGCGGCAGGCGGCGGCCTCCGGAAGCGTGTCCATCAAACCGTAGAACCGGCGGGTGAGGGTGCGGACGGCCGCATCTCCGCCAATCGCCTCGTATAGGCTGACCGCTTCTGTCGTTTCGCCACGCACCGTAGACTCCCGCTGTTGCCGTAGAGATAGTCGAGGTGGCGCGGCCCGGCAATGCCAACGCGGCCACTGTGACAACGGAGCGCGGATGCGGGGGTCGGCGCAGGTCGCCAGAAAAATTTGTCCGTCCAACCTTCTCGAGGCTCTTGCATTAAAACCGTCCAGACGGTATGTTTATAGACATGAGCAACGCCCATCACCGCAAGAAGCAACCCGAAGCCGTGCGCCAGCTCCTGCTGGAGGTGGCCGCAGGGCTGTGCCTGGAGAAGGGAGCGGCCGGGCTGACCCTCGACGCGGTGGCAACGGCAGCCGGCGTCAGCAAGGGCGGCCTGCTGCATCACTTCCCGAGCAAGGTGGCGCTGCTGGACGGATTGCTCGACGACCTGATCGGTCGGCTGGACGCCGCCATCCACGAGGCCATGCTGGTCGACCCCGAGCCGCACGGCCGCTTCACGCGCGCCTATCTGAAGGTGTGTTTCGTGCCGGGCGGAATGGCGGAGGTGGAGCGCTGGAAGGCAATGACGATGGCGCTCCTCGGCGAGCCGCACCTGCGCCAGCGCTGGCGCACCTGGATCGAGGAACAGTACGGCCTGCATGCCGGCACGGACGCCTCGATCGATTGCGAACTGGTGCGCTTCGCCGCCGACGGACTGTGGCTGGCCTCGCTGCTCGACAGCCACCCGACCGATCCGGAGCGAGACCGGGCGCTGATGGGTCGGCTGGTCGAACTCACCCGATCCTGACATCAACCTTGACCCGCCGCGGGCCGGAGACTGCCATGAACCTGACGCTCGTCTATTCCGTTCTCGTGATCGCGATCGTGTTCGAGGTGCTCGGCACCTCGGCGATGCAGGCGGCCCAGCATTTTTCCCGGGCGCTGCCGACGCTGATGATGGTCGTCTGCTACGCGCTTGCCTTCTATTTTCTCTCCTGGAGCCTGCGCTACGTCCCGGTTGGCATCGCCTATGCGATCTGGAGCGGGCTCGGCATCGTGCTGATCTCGGCCGTCGGCTATCTGGTCTTCGGCCAGACGCTGGACCGCGCCGCGGTCATCGGTCTCGGCCTGATCATCGCCGGCGTTCTGGTGCTGAATCTGTTCTCGAAGTCGACGTTCCATTGATCGCCTCCGGTTTGCCCTTGCCAAGTCCGGAAAACCCTGCAAGAAATGCCATCCAAAGCGGTTTGGAAAGCCTGCCGTCGCGGCGGCAGGCGCCTGTTGGGCGTTGCGGAAGGATACGGACATGGCGATACGGACGGTCGTCTGGGGCGAGAACATTCACGAGCAGACCAACGAGGTCGTGCGCTCGATCTATCCAAAGGGCATGCATCATGTGATCGCCGAGGCGCTGAACGCCGAAGCGGGGATCGAGGCGACGACCGCGACGCTGCAGCAGCCGGATCACGGCCTGCCGGCGGAGCGCCTGGACGGTGTCGACGTGCTGCTTTGGTGGGGGCACAAGGACCATGGTGCGGTGTCCGACGCTGTGGTCGAACGGGTGGCGCAGCGGGTTTGGGAGGGGATGGGGCTCATCGTCCTGCACTCCGGGCATTTTTCCAAAATATTCAAGCGGTTGATGGGAACACCCTGTGCGCTGAAGTGGCGCGAGGCAGGCGAACGCGAACGCGTCTGGGTCGTCAATCCGCGCCATCCGATCGCGGCCGGTCTGCCGGAGAACTTCGTGCTCGAGAACGAGGAGATGTACGGTGAGCCGTTCTCGGTGCCGGAGCCGCTTGAGACCGTGTTCGTGTCCTGGTTCGCCGGGGGCGAGGTGTTCCGCTCGGGCCTGACCTGGCGGCGCGGCGCCGGCAACATCTTCTATTTCCGCCCCGGCCACGAGACCTATCCGACCTATCACGACGCCACCGTGCAGCAGGTGCTGCGCAATGCGGTCAAGTGGGCCCACAATCCGCAAGGCCGCTATACCGCCGTTCACGACGCGCCGAACGTGCCGGTTGAAAGCGCTTTGGAACCGATCGTCGAGCGCGGGCCGCGACTGCATCAGGCCGGCGAAGCCGGCTATCGCTGAGGAGCGGCCATGCGACTGCTTGTTCTTGGTACCGGCGGCATGGCCAGCACCCATGCCGAGCATTTCGCCGCCATCGACGGCGTAGAGATGGTGGCCGCGGTCGACCTCGATCCCGCGCGCGCCGGCGCCTTTGCCGGGCGGCACGGGATTGCGCGGACCTTTCCGACGCTGGAGGCCGCGCTCGCCTGGGGCGAGTTCGACGCGGCCACCAATGTCACGCCCGACCGGGTCCACCACCCGACGACGCTGGCGCTGCTTGGCGCGGGCAAGCATGTCCTGTGCGAGAAGCCGCTGGCGGAGACCTTCGCGAAGGCCGACGAGATGGCGCGCGCCGCGGAAGCCTCGGGTCTGGTGGCGATGGTCAACCTGACCTACCGCAACGTGGCGCCGCTGCAGAAGGCGCGCGCGCTCGTGCTCGAGGGTGCGGTCGGCCGGGTCCGGCATGTCGAGGCCTCCTACCTGCAGAGCTGGCTGGTGTCCAGGGCCTGGGGGGACTGGCGGACACAGGACCAGTGGCTGTGGCGGCTTTCCACCCGGCACGGCTCGAACGGCGTCCTCGGCGACGTCGGCATCCACATTCTCGACTTTGCCAGCTACGGCAGCGGCAGCGCGGTCGAGACGATCTTCGCCCGCACCAAGGCCTTCGACAAGGCGCCGGACGGCCGCATCGGCGACTACGATCTCGACGCCAACGACAGCTTCACCATGACCGCGGAATTCGAGAACGGCGCGATCGGCGTCGTCCATGCGAGCCGCTGGGCCACCGGCCACCTGAACGAGCTGCGGCTGCGCATGCACGGCGACAAGGGCGCGCTGGAGGTGATCCACACGCCCGACGGATCGAGCCTGCGCGGCTGCCTCGGCGAGGATGTGGAGACCGCGACGTGGCGGCCGATCGAAGCTGGCACCGTGCCGACAAACTACGAGCGCTTCGTCGAGGCGGTCCGACAGAAGCGCGCGGTCGAGCCCGGCTTCCGTCACGCCGCCAACCTGCAGAAGGTGCTCGACCTGGCGATGGAGGCGGAACGGGCGCGGCGTGAGCTGTCCGTCTGAACGGGGTGCTTTCCGGCGTTAGCCGGTCGCGCCTTGCCCGCGCAGTACAGCGCCGAGGCCGTGCAGATACTTCATTCCGGTGTCGCACAGCATGGTGACGATCGTCGCCGCCGGGCCGAGCCGCTCGGCGAGCCGCAGCGATGCGACCACGTTTGCGCCGGTCGAGGTGCCGGCAAACAGCCCTTCCTCGCGGGCGAGCCGCAGCGCCATCGCCGTCGCGTCCCCGGTCGACACGCGCTCGATGTGGTCGGCGATGCCCGGCTGCCACAGCGGGACGACGAAACCGGCGCCGATGCCGTCGATCTTGTGGGCGCCCGGCGGCTCGCCGGACAGCACGGCGGATTCCGCCGGCTCGACGGCAACGGCGCGGATCCTGTCGTCGCGCGCCTTCAGGGCCTCGGCCGTGCCGCGCAGCGAGGCGGCGGTGCCGACGCTCTGGACGAAGGCGTCGACCCGGCCGCCCGTCTGGTCCCAGATTTCCTCGGCCAGGGCGCGATAGGCTGACAGCTGGTCGCGGTTGCGCATCTGGTCGGTCCAGTACGCTCCGCTCGCCTCGGCGACGACACGCGCGGCCTCGATCATGTCGCGCGTCAGCTTTTCGGTCATCCGGCCGCCGTCGCTCGGGAGGACCTGCAGCCGCGCGCCAAGGGCGGCCATATGGTCGAGCTTTTCGCGCGCGAAGGCGTCGGAGGTGACGATGTGAAGCGGGTGGCGCCTGACTGCGCAGACGAGCGCCAGCGAGACGCCGGTGCTGCCGCCGGTGTATTCGACGACGGTCCCGCCTTCGGGCAGCCGCCCGTCACGCTCCGCTGCCGCGATCATCGCCAGCGCCATGCGGTCCTTCATGCTGCCGGTCGGGTTCTGGCTTTCCAGCTTGAGCAGGATGCGGGCGCCGGAGGCGGGCCCGATCCGGCGGAGCGGGACCAGCGGCGTGTTGCCGACGCAGTCCAGAATGTCACGTCGTTGCGAATTCATGGTTTCCCCCGGTGTGAGTGTCGGCGACGGCCGCGGGTGCTCGCCTGGTCTGCGATGCGCGGTCAGGCCCCGTCCGGGTGCTCGCCCAGCCAGGCTTTCAGCGCCACCGCATTGTTGTGCCGCTCGTCGCGGGCGGCATAGAGGAGCGTGACGATGCCCTGCCGCGCCCAGTCGCGGAGCTGCGCCAGGGCGGCCCCGGCCAGCGGCGCCTGCAACTCGGTGGCGTAGGCGAGGCGAAACGCCTCCCAGTTTTCGGGGTGGCCGTGAAAGCGCTTGCGCAGCTCGTCGCTCGGGGACAGGTCCTTCAACCAGAGATCGATCTGCGCCTTGTCCCGGGCGAGGCCGCGCGGCCACAGGCGGTCGACCAGGATGCGGACGCCATCGCTCGCCTCGGGCGGCTCGTAGACGCGTTTCAGGCGGATGGTCACGGCTTCTCCTTCGCCTCGCTCCAGATCCTGGCCGTCGCGGCAGACTCGCGCGGAGACGCCGATCTGCGCCGCAGGGTACTTTCATTGTATCTGCATATATTGTAGATGCATATATCCATGAGCACGAGAGATCAACCGCCGAAAACGCTGCGACGCGACGCCGGGATGCTGGTGGAGGCCTGCGCCGGCTGGAACAGCCGGCTGGCGGCGCGGCGCATCTCGCAATTCCTCGACCGCGAGATCGCCGGCTGCGGACTGACGACGGCGCAACTCGGCCTTCTGGCGCAGATCGCTTCGGTGGCCGACGACACGCTCGGCAACCTCGCCCGCCGCACCGGGCTCGACCAGTCGACGCTCTCGCGCAACCTGCGCACGCTCGAGAAGGAAGGGCTGGTCGAGATCACGCTCGTGCCGACGGATCAGCGGCGCCGCTCCGCCTGGCTGACGGAGACCGGGGCGCGACGGCTGGAGGCCGCGATCCCCGTCTGGCGCGCGGCGCAGGAGAAGCTGGAGCGGCACATCTCCGCCGAACTCGCCCGCGCGTTGGCGGGGGAGACGGAGGGGCTGGCCTAGCGGCGGCTGCCGGACGGCGCTGCCATGCCGATCGCCGAAACGACCGGTGTGACAGCGCTGACCGTGCCGATGCTCCCGGCAACACCGGTTCCGTTCGGCCACTCAGCCATTGCCGATGATCTTGAACGCCTGTCGGATCTGCTCCCTAGCGTCGCCATCTGCCGGGCAGGTTCCCTTGTGCGCCAGCAGATCCGGGTCGATCTGGCGGTCGGCCAGATAGCGAACGCTGACGATGCAGATGATCGTCGCCGCGGCCTGCGCTACTTCGGTTCTGCTGGCGGTACCCGTTTGCATGCCCTGGCCGCCGGCGAGCGAGGCGATGGCGGGCTGAGCCCCCGCGCCGATCAGTGGCTTGCCGCCGGCCACCGGAGCGCCGGTGCCGATGATCTTGTTCGCCAGAAGGAGGATTTTCTCCGCAGCGTCTTGATCACGCGCCGTCGGCGCCGCGTCCGCGGTGCCGAGGCTGCCGGCCAGACAGGCGATGGCCGACGCCATCTGCCGGTTGGATGCGTTGGCGCCGTCCTTGAGATAATCCTCGGCCAGCAGGCATCCGCCGCGGGCAAGCGCCACGGTTGGGCCGAGCACGACGGTGGCAAGGGCAAGGGTGGCAGGGATCAAAAGCCCGAACATTGACGTCACTCCCTTTCAGGCATGAGTTCAGCTTGAGACTTGGGTCTGGATCGCGCGGGAGGTTGGTTCCGGTCGACAGGCCGTTGGGTATGCCCGCGACGGCATACAATCTACCACAACGCCTGCTTTATGACATGACGCATGCTGCGTGCAGGCGCTGGTCTTGCGCACCCTCCGGCTGCTCCATCCGGCGCCTGCCTTGGTTGAACCGACGCGCGCGGCAGCCGCCCGCTGCACTCCGTTGACATCGCGAACGATGGGAGGACAATGTTCAACATGCGGCACCACCACAACAGAAGGGGCGCCTACGATGACGATTGCCAAGAAGCTCCAGGACTACATCGACCGCGAGGGGATCTCCTACGATACCGTCGCCCATCACCGGACCGCCACCACCAGCCAGTCGGCGCAGGCGGCGCACGTTCCCGGCAGGCGCCTGGCCAAGAGTGTCGTCGTGCACCACGAGACGGGCTACGTTCTGGCCGTGGTTCCCAGCACGCACCGCATCGAGCTGTCCACCCTGCAGGACGTGATGGACCGGCGTCTCGGGCTGGCGTCGGAGGAGGAGGTCAGCACGCTCTTTTCCGATTGCGACGAGGGAGCTGTGCCGCCGATCGGCCAGGCCTACGACATGCCGGTGATCCTCGATGAGAGCCTCGACAATGCGAGCGACGTCTATTTCGAGGGCGGCGACCACCGGACGCTGGTGCATGTCAGCGGGCCGGCCTTCCGCACCCTGACGAAGAACGCCCGGGTTGCCCGGATCAGCCATCCCGCCTAGTCGGGAGAGTGCGCCGGCCCTGCTCGGGCAGATGCCGGCCAACGGCGACCGCAGCGGCGCTCCGCGGTCGTCGTGCGCCCGCGCACTTCCGCCCCCACCGTCGAAGACGAAGTCGCTGCTTTCCGATGGCGAATCGCGTAGGCTGCTGCCAACTCCCGCGGCGGCTTCGAGACGATGCCGCTATCGGGCGACATACGGCGAGACATGGGGAACGAAGTGAGATCGACGGGACTGTTTACCTTGGCATGGGTCTCGCTGCTGTTTGCCGGCAATGCCGTGGCCGCGGACGCCATTGTGGCGGGCGAGCCGGAGCCGATGGACTATCTGCGGCGGTGTGACGCCGCCTACGGGCTTGGCTATTTCTTCATCCCCGGGACCGAAACCTGCCTGAACGTGCATGGCTATCTGCGCGTCGACTTCGAGGGCGGCGATCCCAACGGACAGGACACCCACCCAGGCGGCGGCGGCGATTCCTGGTTCTCGCGCTCCCGCCTCAACCTGCGGGTCAGCACCGGATCGGATACCGAGTACGGGGCGCTCAAGACCTACGCCGAGATCGAGTTCAACCGCGACGACAACACCGATGCCTACGTCACGCCCAAGGCGCTGACGGTCGAGATGTCCGGCTTTCTGGTTGGCTATGCGGACACGCTGTACACCGAATTCACCGACGACGCCGGCACCACCATCAACGAGTACTACGAGATCGACTACGGCGATTTCGAACGTACCCAGATTCGCTACACCTACCGCTCGGATGCCGGCTTCAGCGTCGCGGTCGGTGTCGAGGACGACAGCAACCAGAGCAACGATCGCGTCTATGACTTCGACGTTGCCGACGACAACTACATCCCGGACCTGGTCGCCGGCGCCGGCTACCTCGGCGAGAAGTTCAAGGCGCGCCTCGTCGCCGGCTACGACGAGTCGATGGAGGAGGGGGCGATCAAATTGCGCCTCGACGGAGAGTTCGGGCCGCTGTCGCTCTTTGTCATGGGCGGCTGGAATACCGATGGCGACCGCATCAACAACTATGCCCTGTGGGACGGTGACTGGGCCGCCTGGGTCGGTGCGATCTACAAGGCGACGGACAAGGCGACGATCAACGCGTCGATGAACGTCGACCAGGGTGGCGACTTCGAAGCTGCGCTGAACCTGGCCTATGCCGTCGTGCCGGGATTCTCGATCATTCCGGAAATCGACTATCGCGAGGATGAGGTCGACGACGCGGCCAATGGCTGGGGCTGGGCCCTCCGCTTCCAGCGCAACTTCTGAAGCCCGCAGGAACTCCGGCTTTATCTGACATCGCTTCCGTGGCACCGGCGCCTTCGGTTTGAGGCGCCGGCGGTTGTTGGCCATGCCCGTCCAGCCGCCAGGCGGGGCCCTTGCGAAAGAGGCGGAGCGACCGCAACTCCGACGCAATCACGCGTAAAATACGTGTATGCCCGACTTGCCAGGGGCTCCTCGATCAAGCTGATTGACGATTGTCATGGATTCTTTGCTTGCGTCGCCTGTTGCCCGATGACTAGAATTGCCCACCTTGGCGCCGCAACGGAAACATGCATAGCATCTATCGCTTCCGCTTAGGTAGAAATCTAGCATAGACGGAGAAGTTGTACTTATTGCAATTGCATTGCTGCGATGCCGCATGGCAACCATGAAGTGAAGAAGGGAAATACGCATGAGCAGTCCTTCCCAATTTCCTCCCCAGGGCGGTTTTTCGTCACAGTTCGGCCCGATCGGCTCCGCGATGGATTATGCCTTTGATGCAGCGCAGCGAAGCGTGCTCTTCTGGGACGTCATGCGGCAGCGCGGGAACCAGTACCGCGCCCATGCCGCGAAGACCGCGCCGCACGTTTTGAACTACAAGCCGGAACTCGTCATCGACGGACGCACGCTCGAACGACCGGTCAACTACGGTCTCGTGCGCATCGTCCCTCCGGCGGGAGTGGTGGTCGACGACAGCCGGCGGCCGTTCGTGGTGGTCGATCCGAGGGCTGGGCACGGACCGGGCATCGGTGGGTTCAAGGCGGACAGCGAGATCGGTGTTGCCCTGCGCGCCGGCCACCCCTGCTACTTCATCGGCTTTTTGCCCGACCCGGTGCCGGGCCAGACCATCGAGGACGTGGCACGGGCCGAGGCAGTCTTCCTCGAGAAGGTCATCGCGTTGCATCCGAACGCCGATGCCAGGCCCTGTGTCGTCGGCAATTGCCAGGCCGGCTGGGCGGTGATGATGCTGGCGGCTCTTCGACCCGAACTGTTTGGCTCGCTCATCATCGCCGGAGCGCCGCTCTCCTATTGGGCGGGCGTTCACGGCAAGAACCCGATGCGCTACAGCGGCGGCCTGCTCGGCGGCAGCTGGCTGACGGCGCTGACCAGCGACCTCGGCGAGGGCGTGTTCGACGGCGCCTGGCTGGTGCAGAACTTCGAGAACCAGAACCCGTCCAATACCCTTTGGGCCAAGCAGTACAACCTCTACTCCCGGATCGACACCGAGGCGCCGCGCTACCTCGATTTCGAGCAATGGTGGGGCGGCCATGTCAGTCTCAACGCCGAGGAGATCCAGTTCATCGTCGACGAGCTCTTCATCGGCAACAACCTTGCCTGCGGCCGCGTCAACACGTCCGACGGAGCCATGGTCGATCTGCGCAACATCCGTGCGCCGATCGTCGTCTTTTGCTCGAAGGGCGACAACATCACCCCGCCGCAGCAGGCGCTCGACTGGATTCTCGATCTCTATGACGACGTCGACGAAATCCGTTCCTATGGGCAGACGATCGTCTACACCGTCCACGAAACGGCGGGCCATCTCGGCATCTTCGTGTCCGCCGGGGTCGCCCGCAAGGAGCACGGCGAGTTCTCCAGCAACATCGACCTGATCGACGCGCTTCCGCCGGGACTCTACGAGGCGACCTTCGAGGCCAGGACCGACGAGACGCACGGCGCCGACCTTGTCGCGGGCGACTGGATCATGCGTTGCGAGCCAAGGACGCTCGACGATATCCGGGCGCTTGGCGGAAACGATGCGGAGGACGACCGCCGCTTCGAAACGGCGGCCCGGGTCTCGGACATCAACCTGGCGCTCTACCGCACGTTCCTGCAACCCTTCGTTCGCCAGTTGCAGCCGGACGGCTCCGGCGAACTGATGCGCCAGCTCCATCCGCTGCGGCTGCAATACGAGGTCTTCTCCGATGCCAATCCGCTGATGGTGACGGTTTCCGATCTCGCGGTGGATGTGGCCAAGGATCGCCGGCCCGTCGCCGCGGACAATCCGTTTCTGGCGCTCGAGCAGGCCGCCTCGCGCCAGATCGTGGCGGCGCTCGACGGCTGGCGCGACCTGATGGAGGCCGCTTCCGAGGCGACCTTCCTTGCGGTATACGGCTCGCCGCTGCTGCAGGCGGCCGTCGGCGTAGACCCCACGGACGCGGCCCCGCGCCGGCGGGCGGGCAAGACTGGACTGCACCGCATGGTGCTGCAGGAACGCGTGGCGGAACTGAAGGCGCGCATCGGCGATGGCGGCCTGCGGGAGTGCCTGGCACGCGGGCTCATCTACGTCGGCATGGCGCGTGGCGGGGTGGATGAACGCGGCTTTGCCGCCATCCGCCGCATGCGGTCCGCCGGAGACACCATGCCGAAGATGACGCTTGGCGAATTCAAGGCGCTCATCCGCGAGCAGTTTCTGATGCTGCTCATCGATCAGGAGGCGGCGCTCGCCGCTATCCCTGCAATGCTGCCGAGTGATCCGGACCTCCGCCGCAAGGGCCTTGCCGCGCTCAGCGAGGTGCTGCTCGCGGCCGGCGAGCTCTCCGGCGAGGCGGAGGAGCGCTGGCAGCAGGTCGCCGGGTTCTTCCGGTCCGGCGGCGAGGCAGCGCCGGAGCCGATGGCCGCACCACGGCCACGGCAGGCGGTGCAGAAGACGCCGCCAATCCGGGCCGTCCGGCGTTGAGGACACCTTAGACCTGACCTCCACGACCGGGCGGCTGGTCGTGGCAGGGCAGGCGCAGACGGGCAAAAGGGGATGGCGATGCCGGATACGGAAAGCGTTGGAGAAACACGCGCGCATCAGAAATACGAACGCCTGATCGCGCGGGCGAGGGAGATACCCTCGGCCACGACCCTCATCGTTCATCCGTGTGACGAGACCTCGCTGCGCGGGGCGGTGGAGGCGGCTCAAGAGAAGCTGATCGAGCCCATCATCGTGGCGCCTGCGAACAAGATCGAGGCCTTGGCAAAGGCACACGGCATTGATGTCTCGCCCTATGAAATCATCGATGTCCCCCACAGCGACGCCGCGGCCGCCAAGGCGGTGGAACTCATTCGATCGGCGCGCGGCGAACTCCTGATGAAAGGGAGCCTGCATACTGACGAGTTGATGCGCGCGGTCACCTCGTCGGCGACCGGCCTGCGCACCGAGCGGCGTATCAGCCACGTCTTTGTCATGGACGTGCCGACCTACCCAGAACCGCTGTTCATCACCGACGCGGCCATCAACATCGCTCCCGACCTGGACGTCAAGCGCGACATCATCCAGAACGCTATCGATCTCTTCACCCAAATCGGCCTCGGAACGCCGAAGGTGGCGATCCTCTCGGCCGTCGAGACGGTGACGCCCAAGATCCCGTCGACCATCGACGCTGCCGCGCTCTGCAAGATGGCCGAGCGCGGGCAGATCACGGGGGGGCTGCTGGAGGGGCCGCTCGCCTTCGACAACGCCATCGATCCGGAGGCGGCAAGGATCAAGGGCATCGACTCGCCCGTCGCCGGCCGCGCGCAGATCCTCGTCGTGCCCAATCTTGAGGCCGGCAACATGCTGGCGAAAAACCTGACCTTCCTGGCGCGGGCGGACGCCGCGGGCATCGTGCTCGGCGCACGCGTCCCGATCATCCTGACGTCACGGGCCGATTCCGTGCGCACGCGCCTTGCCTCCTGCGCGGTCGCCGCGCTGCTGGTCGATGCGCGCCGCCGCACCGCGCCGGTCAAGGGATCGTGACGTCGATGGATACGGTCCTGGTCGTCAATGCCGGCTCGTCCAGCCTGAAATTCGAGATGTTCACCGCCGATGCCGGCCTTGAAAAGCAGTTGCGGGGGCAGATGGAGGGCGTCGGCACGTCACCGCGGCTGATCGTCAAGGACCGCGAAGGGCAGGTCCTCGCCGAGCAGACCCATGCCGCGGCGGAGGTGCCGGACTCGCTGACCGCGATGAGCATCGTCGGCGCCTGGCTGCGTGAACGGCAGGAAGGCAGGCTCGTCGCGGTCGGTCACCGGGTCGTGCATGGTGGTCCCGACTACGTCCGGCCGGTCCGCATTACCGACGATGTGCTGCGCGATCTTGAGCGCTTTGAGCCGCTCGCGCCGCTGCACCAGGCCAGCAATCTCGCGCCGATCCGCGCGGTGCTCGAACGAATGCCGGAGCTGCCTCAGGTCGCATGCTTCGACACCTCGTTCCACAGGGGCCACGATCCGGTGGCCAGCCACTACGCCATCCCCGAGCATTTCTTTGCCGAGGGGGTGCGGCGCTATGGCTTTCACGGTTTGTCGTACGAGTATGTCGCCGGCCGGCTGGCGGAGGTGGCGCCGGAGATCGCCCACGGTCGGGTGATCGTGGCGCACCTCGGCAGCGGTGCCTCCATGTGCGCGATTCTCGACGGGCGCAGCATCGAAAGCACGCTCGGCTTCACTGCGCTCGACGGCCTGCCGATGGGTACGCGCTGCGGACAGATCGACCCGGGGGTGATCCTTTACCTGCTCGAGCAGAAGGGCATGACGTCGCAGCAGGTGCAGCACCTTCTCTATACCGGCTCCGGCCTGAAGGGCCTTTCGGGCGTCAGCAACGATGTGCGCATGCTGCTGGCGAGCGACGATCCACGCGCAGGGTTTGCGCTCGACCATTTCGTCTACCGAGCCGGTCTGCATGCCGGGGCGCTGGCCGCGGCGCTCGGCGGGCTTGACGCCTTCGTCTTCACCGCCGGTATCGGCGAGAATTCGGCGGTGATCCGGGCCCGGATCGCCGAGAGGCTCGCTTGGCTCGGCGCGCGGCTGGACCCGGATCGCAATGCCCGGCGCGAGCTGGTCGTGTCGTCGGACGGCAGCAAGGTCAAGCTGCTCGTCGTGCCGACCGACGAGGAACTGATGATTGCACGTCATACGCTGGCCTTGACGGGCGGGTCGGGTCGAGGCGGGTGAGCGATGCCGGTTCGGCCGGCGCTATCCTAACAAACCAGGCGAAGGGGCGACGATGATTCCGGATTTCAAGGCAAAGCTGCTGGAGGGAAAGAAGGGCCTGGTGGTCGGCATCGCCAACGACCAGTCGATCGCCTGGGGCTGCGCCAGGGCCTTCCGCGCGCTTGGCGCCGAACTGGCGATCACCTATCTGAACGACAAGGCGCGGCCCCATGTCGCGCCCCTGGCAAAGGACCTTGCCGCGCCGATCGTGATGCCGCTTGATGTGGCGGTACCCGGCCAGATGGAGGCGGTGTTCGAGCGCATTGCGGCCGAGTGGGGTGAAATCGACTTTCTCGTGCATTCGATCGCCTTCTCGCCGAAGGATACCCTGCAGGGGCGCGTCGTCGACGTGCCGCGCGAGGGCTTCCTGACCACCATGGACATCTCCTGCTGGTCGTTCATCCGCATGGCCCATCTGGCCGAGCCGCTGATGAAGCGCGGCGGCACGCTGTTCACCATGAGCTATTACGGCAGCCAGATGGTGGTGAAGAACTACAACATCATGGGGGTCGCCAAGGCCGCGCTGGAGAGCGCCGTGCGCTACCTCGCCGCTGAACTCGGGCCGAAGGGCATCCGCGTGCACGCCATCTCGCCCGGGCCGCTGGCGACGCGTGCCGCCTCCGGCATCCCGGAGTTCGACGAGCTGTTGCACAAGGCTCAGGAAACGGCTCCGGCGCGCAGTCTCGTCAGCATCGATGACGTCGGCCTAGCGACCGCATTCCTCGCCCATGACGCGGCCCGCCTGATTACCGGCGAGACGCTTTATATCGACGGCGGCTACCATATCATCGACTAGATCGAGCAGCCTGGGAGGATCCGACGGCCGGCGCTACCACCCTCCTTGGCGTCGATGGATCGCCAATGCCCGGGACCGCTATACTGCCCAACCGCTGGAACCAAAGCGGATCGCGCCGGATTACTCCGTCACCTCGCAGGAGAGATCTGATGCCGGCCAAATCCAAAGCGCAGCAGAAGGCAGCGGGCGCCGCACTGGCTGCCAAGCGCGGTGATATGAAGAAGAGCGATCTGAAGGGCGCCTCCAAGGAAATGGAGAAGTCGATGTCCGAGGACGAACTGGAGGAACTCGCCTCGACCAAGCACAAGGGCAAACCTGACCGCGCCTGATGAACGGCGTTCGAGAACGACAATGAGCAAGGGCAAGAACAGACAGCGGGAACGGGCGGCCGAAAAGGGCGCCATCCTGAAGCAGGTGGGAGCCCTGCCTTACAGGACGGATCCCAAGGGGCGGCTCGAGGTCATGCTGATCACGACCAGGCAGACGCAGCGGTTCACGCTGCCGAAGGGCTGGCCGATGAAGGGCAAGCGCGACTATAAGGCCGCCCGCCTCGAGGCCAGGGAAGAAGCGGGCGTCGACGGCAAGGCCAGCCAGGATGCCATCGGAAGCTATTTCTACTGGAAGCGAACGGACCGTTGCTTCGTCCCGGTTCGCGTCGCGGTGTATCCCCTGAAAGCCAGCGCGACCCTTCAACGATGGAAGGAAAAGTCGCAGCGGCTGCGGAAATGGTTGCGACCCCGGGAGGCCGCGCTTCTCGTCGACGAGCCCGAGCTCGTCACGCTGCTGCGTCAGATCGACCGGGAGAAGGAACTGCTGAGCTGAGATGGCGGACGGCGGAACCTTCGACGGCCGAGGCCTGTCCATGCGGCGAAGCGAGCGGACACACACGCAACCAGGTTCAAGGCGAGCTTTGCAGGCTCAGTCGGAGCCTGTCGCAACAGGCAGAGCGCGCAGCAGGGGCTATCGCAGTGGTCAAAGACGGGGCTGCTGACTGACGGCGCGCCGCGTTCGAAAAGGTCGCCCGGTGTCAGAGGTCGGGACACCGGGCATTCAGGCTGGCTGGCAGGGATTTTGCCGCATGACTAGACAACGTGCCGATGCCGGAGTCAAAGCCCGGCCGACGCTAGTGTGACACATGATCCGATTTCGGGCCGGCCCGGCGTCCGAAGCGCAACATCCGGCTCCCCTGGTGCGAACGGGGAACGGGCAAGCCCGACGAAGCCGAAGCTTCGCCGGGCATCGCGACCGCTACGTGCGAGTGTTCGAAATCGAACACGGCAGCAATCTAATGCATTAGATATTAATGATGTTCTAATGTCCTGTCCGGGCGCAAGAGGCCTGTCGGCCACGCCACCGCCCGCACCGCCATGAGCGGACCGACGCCGCCGGACCGTAGTTGCGTCTGGTCCGGAAACCTGCCCGCTTCTACCCCAGAAGCTCGCAGCCGAAGCGTCTGGCGACTTCGGGCAGGGTGTCGAAGTCCGGCAGGCCAACCCCCTCATCCGGGATGCGCCGCTCACCGGCCGGCGCGCTCGTGGCCCGCACAAAGTTCTCGAAACCTGCGGGGGTAAGCAGAAACATCATCCGCGCCGGGCCCTTGCGAACGGTGTAGCGATGGGCAACGCCCCGCGGTCCGAACAGGACCGTTCCGGGCTTGGCGCCGATGATCGTGCCACCCACTTCGAACTCGATCTCCCCGGCGACGACGATAAACGTTTCGTCCTCGTTGTGGTGGACATGCAGGGGCGTCTCGCCCTCGTTCTCCTGCACGTCAATGAGGCAGAACTGGCCGCCGGTATCGTCCCCGGTGGCCATGATGGTTGCGAGCGAGCCAAGCCACCATCGCGCTTCGCCCTCTTCGACATGCCGTGAAAATGCGCCATGGTCCATCGCTCGCGCCTCCAGGGACCCGATATCGCCGCGCCGGTGCAGGCCGACGCCCGCGCGTTTCCGAGACTATCCGAAAACCCGGACCCAAGCTACAGGCTCCGGTGCGCACGCGCCGCGCCGCGGGGTCATAGCGGCCAGACGAGCAGGATCATCGGCACGCCGACCAGCAGCACCACGATCTCGAGCGGCACGCCGAGCTGCCAGTAGTCGCCGAAACGGAAGCCGCCGGGGCCGAGGATCAGCGTGTTGTTCTGGTGGCCGATCGGGGTCAGGAACGCGCAGGACGCCCCGACCGCCACGGCCATCAGGAAGGGATCGGTGTTGACGCCGAGCTGCGCCGCCGCGCCGAGCGCGATCGGGCACATCACCGCCGCCGTCGCCGCATTGTTCATGAAGTCCGACAGGATCATGGTGACGACGAGGATCAGCACCAGCGCAATGATAGCCGAGCCACCGGCGACGCCGTCGAGCAGCCCCTTGGCGATGACGTCGGCCGCCCCGGTCGAGGCCATGGCGCCGGCTACCGGGATGAGGGCGCCGAGCAAGACGATGACGGACCAGTCGATGGCGTCATAGAGCCGACGCGGAGACACGACGCCAGTTACTGCGAGGGCCACGATGCCGGCCGCGAACGAGATCGCCGCCGGCACCAGCCCGAGCGCTGCGCCGCCGACCGCCGCAACCATGATTGCCGAGGCAAGGATCGCCTTCTTCCGGTCCGGTATCCTCAAAGGCCGCTGCGCCAGCGGCACGCAGCCGAAACGGTTGGCGAAATCGGAAATGGCGTCCGGCGTGCCCTGCATCAGCAGCACGTCGCCCTCCATGATCGGCACCGAGCGCAGGCGCGCGGTTGAGCGGTTGCCCGCGCGCGCGATCGCCAGCAGATTGATGCCGTAGCGGCGGCGCAGGTTGATGTCCGTCGCCGACCGGCCCACCAGTTCGGCCATCGGCCTGACGGCGAGCTCCATCAAGACGACCTCGTCGCTCTGCAGCGCCGCCATCGGGTCGGGATCGCCCTCGGTACGGGCCGCTCGTTCGGCGGGGTCGGCGCCGGTATCCTCCCCTTCGTCCTTCGGCTTGATGTCCTCCACGAGCTTGAGGCGCAGGCTGGAGAGCGCTTCGGCCAGCGCGTCGGGCTCGGCCTCGATGATCAGCACGTCGCCGGCATGCACCTCGCGGAAGGGGTGGGGCGCGGCGATCGGGATGTCATTGCGGATCAGGCCGACGACCTGGGCGTCGGCCTCGTTCAATGCCGCCTCGACCTCCCGCAGCGTCATCCCGGCCGCCTTGGAATCTTCGGGGACCCGGGCCTCGGTCAGATAGGCGCCGGTCTCGAAACCCTTCGTCCCCTTGCGCTCGCGGGTGGGAACCATGCGCCAGCCGATCAGGGCGAGGAAGACGAGGCCGGCGAAGGCCACGGGAACGCCGACCGGCGAGAAGTCGAACATGGAAAAGCTCGTGCCGGACTCGCGGGCGCGGAAACCGGACACGATGAGGTTGGGCGGGGTGCCGATCAAGGTCGTCATGCCGCCGAGGATCGAGCCGAAGGCGAGCGGCATCAGGATCTTGCCCGGCGGGCATTGCAGCCGGTCGGCGACCTGAAGGGCGACCGGAATCAGCAGGGCCAGCGCCCCGACATTGTTCATGAAGCCGGAAAGGACCGCCGCCAGCCCGGTGAGGGCGGCGATGGTCAGCGCCGGGCCCGTGGTCTTCGGCAGAAGGACGCGCGTCAGCCCGTCGACCACGCCGGTCGACTGCAGGGCGCTGCTCAGGACCAGAACGCAGGCGACGGTGATGACGGCGGGGTGGCCGAACCCCGAGAACGCCGTCGCGCTCGACACCAGGCCCGTCGCCACGCAAGCCAGCAGCGCGGCGAGCGCGACGACGTCGTGGCGAAACCGCCCCCACAAAAACAGCCCGACGGTCGCCGCCAGAACGGCAAGAATGGTCATCTGCGCCTGGGTCACCGATTCGTGTCCTCCCCCGCGCCTAGCTGGACAGGCCGGTGGGCCGGCGTCAAGCGCCCGGTCGGGTTTCGGCCCGCCAGGTCATTGCGCCGGCGGCCGGCAGGGCGGGGCGACGTCGCTCCGCGTCGCTGTCGCTGCGCTCAGCGGGCTGCCGAAACCTGCGGCAAGGAGGGCCTCCAGGCCCTTCTGGCGCCCTTCGCGGGCGTACTGGTTGCGGTCCGCGATGTCGTAGGCAACCGATCGCAGTTGCCTTATCTGTTCCGTCGGCACCCCGTGCTGTATCGCCCCGGCAATGACCAGCGCAAGATACCAGTCGTAGGGCCTCAGGCCGGGCGTCGTTCGCTTTCCCATGTAGGTCGCCGCCCCGGCCTGGTTGCCGCTGCCCGTGGGCAGGACCGCGAAGGCGTCGATGCGGCTGTAGCCGCTGCCTTCGGCCGCATCGAGGGCCGGCAGGTCCCGGTCGTCGATCTCGAACAGCACGCCATACCGGTTGACGCCGTCGCGACGGACAAGCGTGGCCTTGCCGGACCGGTCGACGCTCTCCTTCAGGAAGTCCAGTGCGTGATTGGCTGCAAGCGCCGTGCCGACGGGCCGGGCGGACGGGCAGCGCGCCCGCAGCCGTTCCGTCAGCATGTTCGATCCGTAGGCAAAATAGAGAAAGGTCCCCATGGCGCGATCATGCCCGGGCGCGGTGCGGCATGGCAAGTCTTGGCTCAGGCTGCGAAGGCGAGTGCCCTCGAGCTCTACGCGGTCTTCGCCGTCCTTCATCGCGCAATTCGGTCGGGCGGTCGCCAGGGATCACCGCTTCCTTGGCGTGACAGGCGGCCGAATGCGTGCCCGCCCTGGAGCGTAACGACCGAGATCAGGGCCGGAAGATCCGCCCGCGCGCGTTGCGGATGGCTGATGGTGATCAGCCATTCGCGTGCCGTCAAACATCGTCAGCGGACCGCCGAGAACGCCTGCGCCAGTTCGGCAGAGAAACGTTCGGGTTGCTCCCAGGCCGCGAAATGGCCGCCGTGGTCAACGTCGTTCCAATAGAAGCTGCATCAGCACGCCCCAGGCATCGGCAGTGCGCTCCGCGTTACAGCCCGGACCGGTGGGCCGATCGGAAAAGCCGTAGCCGGGAATGCAGGGAATGATGACATGAATGGGCGACGGGGCGGTGGTCGCTTGCGGCCGGTCAGCCCGGGCTTCCGGCAGGGGGCGCCAGGCCGACGGCTGCCTTGCCATGTTTCTGGAGGCGACGAGATGTCGGTCGTCGTGTCGACTTGGTGCCTCCTTCACGACCGCCTAGGGTTGGATCCAGACCTTGGCAGAAGACTCCTGTGTCCGCGTCTGTGTTGAGATTTCTGGCTGCGGGCGGTCGGCCATCGGCTCCTGATCGGTCACCCGATCCAAGCCGAAAAGACCTCCTCAGGGGGCAACCATCGTGGACTGGTCCGACACGGGAAGGCCAGCCTTGTGAAGTGACGCAACGAAGCGCCTTCGGTCGTCGGGCGCAGCATAGCGCACCGCTGTCCATGTCCAGATCCAGGACATAAACGGTTGGGGGTACACCACCAAGACAGGCGTCTACGGGACGGAGTATCTGCAACGGGCCCTCATCACCGCGATTGGGCTCGGCGCCAACCGCCCGCAGGACGCAGTCTATCCGACATCGCTGAAGATGAAGGAGGGGCTGTTCGGGCGTGCCTATGAGGGGTCGAACAAATATGTCCTGACCTTCCCCAAGGGACAGTTGCCGCCGGTGCGGGGCTTCTGGTCGATCACGATGTACAACGATCAGTACTTCTTCGTCGAGAATCCGCTCAACCGCTACTCGATCAGCGCGCGTCAGGACCTGAAGACCAACCCCGACGGTTCGACCGACATATCCAGAACGAGTCTCCGGGGGCCGACAAGGAATCGAACTGGCTGCCGGCGCCGAAGGACAGATTCTTGCTGATGATGCGGCTGTACTGGCCTGACGACAGCCCGCCGTCAATCCTGGACGGATCGTGGGTCATACCCGCCGTTCGAAAGGCCTAGGCGCAGCCTGTTCCCCGCGGGCCATGGCTCGACGCTGTCGCCCACCCGACCCCTAACCGGGATCTGCGCGCGACCGCTTGATTCCAAGCAGCCTCTAACCAACCAGGCGCGTGATCACCCTGCGCGCAACGGAGCCGGCGCTAATCTGTTCTATCGTCGAGCGGAAGCTACCTGAATAGACGTGCCGGACCATGGTGGTGCGCATCTGCTGTGTCTCGTCGAACGCGACAGCGAAATCGGATTCGGAGCGGCGCACGATCGTCCCGCCGAAATCAGCATTGTCGAACTGCACGGAAACGCGCGTTCCGACCGGCTCCCGCACATTGCCCAGAAGGCGCATCCCGCCGACGGAAATGTCCGCGGTCAGGTAGACCTGCTGGATCGCGCCTGCCGAGACGATCACCGTCTCGGCTCCCTGCAGCCGCTCATGCCGGCGCAGTCGCGGCCGCTCGACGCAAACCGCGATCGCCGAGATCAGGATGACCATGTTGTACCAGGACCAGTAGAGCGCCACGACGCTGGAATCCTGCAGCGTCGGCGACATGCCGAAAGAAAGCAGCACGCCGAGAACCGTCAGTCCAAGCAGGAAGCCGAACTGGCCGATCATCTGCCACTGGACAACGGTTCTGCTCCGGTCGCCGCCCTTGGCCGTGACCTTGAATTTCTGTCCCCTGGGTTTGAACAGGCCGATCGCGACAGCCTTCAGGATTTCGCGGGCCGCGAGCAGCTGCGACACGTCCGTCATGATCGGCAGCACACGCTGCCCGGACAGCCACGCCATGACGGCGATCTGCGCCAGGTAGTAGGGGAGGAAGTGGGCGATGCCGTCGGCCGTGTCAACGTTCACGGCGCTAATGCCGAACAGAAGATAGAGGATCGGGACCGCGATGCCGGCGATGCGGAAGAGGTAAGCCATGCTCCAGTAGAGGAGACTTTCCACGAGGCTGACGCGGTCGATGAAGCGAAGCCCGTTCTTGAGCTTGAACGGGCCGTCCGCGCCGCGGATGATCTGGATGAAGCCCAGGCACCAGCGGCTGCGCTGGGTCATGTATTCGTTGAGGCCTTCCGGCGCCAGGCCGAGCGACAGCCGTTCATTGAGGTAGACCGTGGCGAAGCCGTTGCGCTTCAATCGCAGCGTCAGCAGGTAGTCTTCCGTCACGGACTCGGTCGGAAAGCCGCCGCTGCGCAGCAGCGCTTCCATGCGGATCACCGACGAGGTGCCGCAGCAGAATGCGGTACCCCAGGCATCCTTTGCCGGCATCAGCACATCAAAGAAATAACGCTGTTCGTCCGGCCAGGCATCCGACGCCTGAAGGTTGGCCTGGATGGGATCGGGATTGATGAAATGCTGCGGCGTCTGGACGATCCCGACGTTGTCTTCCTTGAACAGCGTCAGAGCGCGCGACAGGAAAACGGGAATCGGCACGAAATCGGCGTCGAGCACCGAAATGAAATCCGGCGGCGACGGCAATGCGGCGACATGGCGCAGCGCATGGTTTATGTTGCCGGCCTTGGCATGCTTGTTGTCCGGCCGCGCCAGGTAGTTGACGCCAAGCTCCCCGGCGAGCTCGGCCAGCCATTGGCGCCGGCCGTCATCGAGGACCCAGACGCGGTAGTTGGCATAGGTCATCGCCGTCGCGCCCAAGATCGTCCGTTCGAGGATTTCACGCTCCTCGTTGTAGGTACAGATAAAGACGTCGACGAGGGGCGGGGCCGGAAGGCTCGCCAACCAGTCAGCGTTGCGCTCAACCTCACCGGAGCGGTCGCTGGTGCGCGTGAGCGTGACGTAGGAGATCACCGACCCCGTCACCGCACCGAGCTCGATCAGGAAGAACAGCCACCCTGCCGCCCAATCGACCGGATCGCTGATCGGCGGGATGGTGACGGTGACACGCCAGTACAAGTAATTGACGGTCAGCATCAGCACCAGCACGATCGGCAGCACGCGAACTCTGCTGCTGCGGTCGATCCATGGCAGCACCGCCAGCAGCAGGCCGGCGATCAACAGGCCGGGGATCGATCCCTCGATCAGGACGGACAGGGTCGGGTTCATGGCCGGCCCCATCAGGAGTCGGCTTTACCGAACACGACGCGGCCGGTCCTGCCGACCGGGCACGTGCCATTCCCGCCAAGATTGTCGACCGCTACGGTGGCGCGATACGATTCCTTGGTCAGCGCCGACGGCATGATGGCGAAGTTTGAGCCCGCCGCGGCGATGCCGCTCAGCTGCACGACACGCCCGGCAAAGGCTGGCCCGCCTTCGTGGAAGTTGAAAGATGCCGGCATGCCGAGGGAAAGCGTGTTGTAGACGGATTCGCTCACCGCGGCCGTCACCATCAGTTTCGAACAGTCGAGTACGCTGACCAAAGGTTGGCCAGCGACGACCTGCTCGCCGGGAGACGTCAGGATTTCCCAGATCTGCCCACCTGCGGGCGCGGCAATGGTGGCCCGGCTTGCCAGGTCAAAGCGGGCCTGCTCTGCCTGCAGTTCCGACGTCAGCCGACCTACGCGGGCTTCGAGTTTGCCCTTTTCGCTCTCGAGCAAGGCGAAGCTCTCGTCGATCCAGTCCAGCCGCTGCATCGATTGCGGCACATCATCATAGCCGTCACCGAAAAAGCGCCCTGCCTCCAGAGCCTCCGCCTCGACCGCGAGCGCGGCCCTGCGCGCCCTGGCTTGGTCGAGCGAAGCGCGGGCAACGGCGAGATCACGCTCTGCGGTCTGTCGTGTCGTCTGCGCACTGAACCCGGTGGTCGCAAGCGTGGACTGCCGGGCGACTTCCGCCTCAGCCCGGTCCATCACCGCCTGGGCGGATGTGATCTGGGCATCTGCCACCACAAGATCGGCACCGACCCGGCGGACCCTGTCTGCCCGATAGTCCTCGACACGGGCGGCGATCGCGGCACGCAGGGTCGTCAGGCGCTCAATGCGGGCGATCACCGCGACCAGGTCCTCATCCGCGGACCGCAAGTTCTCCTTCACGCGCTCGATCCCTGCATGGTCGGCGCGCGCGTTCTGCACTGTCATGAGGACATTGCCTGACACGACGGCCGAGCCGACGCGCAGCGGGTCAGCCGCCTCCGACACCACGCCGCCGACAGGCGCGCGCAAGGTGACGACCTGTGCATTGACCACAGCCTCGACGCTCGATACCTGAAATAGACGCTGTAGGGGCATCCACCCGACCGAAACCAGAATGACCAGGCCGGCCACAGACTTCAGGATCCGCGAATGCGTCGGTGACAGCGGCCGGGTCGTGCGCGCCGGTTTGTCGACCGTTGTCTCAGCCTCTGCCGGGTGAGTGAACTGCCTGGCCAGCAGGCCCTGCAGCGCGGAGGCGTCCTGCCGCGGCGCCTCTGCGGCCGGTGTCAAGCCATCAGTGTGGACCGGCTGCGAGACGCACTGTGCTTCGCCAGTCGCGCTATCGGCGGTTTGGTCCTGTTTGGGCTGGATTTCCAGAGTCGATTTCATCTGCCGCTCCACCGAGGTGGGTCCCCGTTTAGTGTCCATCATGGACGTTTCTTTTGCCGGCACGCGTTTCGATGGGACCCATCTTCGGGTGGAGACGTTTCGAGAAACTAAATTTTGAATCAATCCTTAGGCGATGACTAACACTCTATGAATGTCGCTCGCTCAGCAGGCTGTTGCGCTCGGATTGGAAGCAAGTCCGCACTTACGCGGTGAGGCAGAAGAGAGGAAATTCGCGCGCCCGACATGCGTATCGGTGAACCATTGCCTTCCAGCGTTGTCTTATATAATCTAGCGTTTTCAACGACCTAGAAGCAAGCTATAGTTGGTCGACTTGTAGTCTGTGTACCCTTGGGGGTCAATGCTGTGTGCCCGCTGCTCTCAAGGAAGAAGCCCCAGTGGTGGGCCATTAGGAGGGCCGCAAGTCGATTGCGCTCAAGAACTACTCGGGGGGCATCGGAAACCCAGAAGCGTAGGTGCGTGGAGGCCGTAAAGCTGCCATCGCAGGCTTCCGAGTACGATGGCGTTGCTGGCAGGTGAGTAACACGATCGATTGTCTGCCTTGACCGCTAAGGGCCCCAAAGCGGCCATTGACCGAAATGTCAGTAACAGCCCTGTGGTGAAAACCTCGCAATGTGTTGCTGATCCCTACAAGAAGGATGCAACTACGGCGACACCGGCGATGACAACCGCAGCTTTTGTTGCAGCGTCGCGTGAACTCCACCACTGTAAAAACCACCCTGGCGCTGGCGTCTCGTTGGCGGCGTTGTAGTGTCTCAGGCAGAACTTCCAGACAGCAAGCGCAAACATTGCGCCTGCTCCGGCGCAACCGCCGACCATGATCCAGTCGCCTGCCTGTTCGAGCATACGACCTAGCGCAACCGGCGTACCTATGAGCGCGCCTAAGACAGTTCCGGCAAAGAGCGTACCGGTTCTGCCAGCGCGCAGGGCCAAGGCTGTGATCGCCGCAACCGGGAGCGTCGTGAGTACAGGCAAAGCGGCAAGGAATAGGCCAAACAGAAACGACCAAATGACCAGATGAGGGAGAGTAAGGAGAAATCCGGCGATACCCCAGAAGGTGCCTTCGGGTGGGTAGCGCATCATCGTCGAGACAGTTCCCAACAACGAGAACGTCACGGAAAACCCGAAGACGGCATAGACGTACCCAACAGCAGACGCGACCGCGAAGCGCTTCCAGAAGAGGACATCTCCCGCCCTTTCTCCCATCTTCAAAAGGCTGATCATGGTAATCCCATTGGCAAGCGTCTTAGTGGCCAACTAAGCTTTGGAATATTTGTTAAGCTTTCTTGAACGTTGGGCACCTTCAATGATTTTTTCTGAAGCTGACTTTTTTCCAAGGCTTCCCGATTGTCCCGTTGCGACATGTCAACATTCCCCGAAGGCCGAATACCGCAAGCCGGGGGCTCTGTCAGTTGGTTGACGAAGAACTCGCGGACAGGGATTCGATGTGCACCGCGTCCAGCGACACAAGTGCGAATGACTCTTGGCGAAGAGCATGTTGGGAGCAAGTCGCCAGGCGGGTCGGCTGACACAGTTGATGCCCGCAGATGCGCGGGGCAATGGGCCGATGGAAATCACCGCTAGATTGATTTCATTAGGGAATTCTGATTTCGAGTCCGCCCTTGTGCTGTCACGCATCCGAAGATAACGTAACCAAACCGGCCTTATGTGTCGCTCTAAAAGAAATGGCGCACCCGACAGGATTCGAACCTGTGACCTTTGGAATCGGAATCCAACACTCTATCCAGCTGAGCTACGGGTGCCTGCCGCAGGGGCGATGACTCGCCCCGTCCGATGCACGGTTCTTAACCCAGGATCGGGCGGGCTTCAATCGGCAAAATGCGGAAATCCATCGCCATTCGCTCGATCCTCGGCGGACGGCGCGGTCGCGGGCGCGAAAAGGCCCGCCGGGCTGTGGCCGGCGGGCCTGTCGTGGCGGTGGTGACGGAGGCGACCGAGGCGTCTCAGGCCATCTGCATCGCGCCGGGACCGGGCACCGCCTTGGGCGGGCACTTGCCGAGGATGATCATGCCGAGCACCTCGTCCTTGGTGACGTCCTCGGTGCGGGCGTGGCCGACGACCTGGCCGTTCTTCATCACCGAGACGCGGTCGGCGAGGTCGAACACGTCGTGGATGTCATGGCTGATCAGGAAGATGCCGATGCCTTCCCGCTTCAGTTGCTTGATCAGTTCGCCGACCTGCGCCGTCTCCTGCGGCCCGAGGGCGGCGGTCGGCTCGTCCATGATCAGGATGCGGGCGTCGAACAGGATCGCGCGCGCGATCGCGACCGACTGGCGCTGGCCGCCGGACAGCGCCTTGACCGGCTCCTTGAAGCGCTGGAAGTTGGGATTCAGGCGTCCCATCACCTCGCGGGCCTTGGCCTCCATCGCCACGTCGTCGAGCGTGCCCCACGGCGTGCGCAGCTCGCGGCCGAGATAGAGGTTGGCGGCGGCGTCGACATTGTCGGCGACGGCGAGCGTCTGGTAGATCGTCTCGATCCCGTACTTCTTGGCGTCGCGCGGGTTGTTGATCTCGGCCGGCGCGCCGTTGATCAGGATCTCGCCGGCGTCGCGGCGGTAGGCGCCCGACAGGATCTTGATCAGCGTCGACTTGCCGGCGCCGTTGTGGCCGAGCAGGGCGACGACCTCGCCCGGATAGAGATCGACCGAGGCGTTGTCGACGGCATGGATGCCACCGAAGGAGATGGAGATGTTCTTCATCTCGACCAGCGGCGTGCGTTGTTCTGACATGGTCGAACTCCTTCTTACTTGGCGCGGGCGCGGTAGATCGTGTCGAGCCAGACGGCGACGACGAGGACCACACCGACGACGATGCGCTGGAACGGCGAGTCGATGCCGAGCAGCACCATGCCCGACTGCAGCGACTGCATGACGAGGGCACCGATCATGGCGCCGGCGATCGTGCCGACGCCGCCGGCAAGCGAGGTGCCGCCGATGACCGCGGCGGCGATCGTGTAGAGTTCGTCGAGTTCGCCCTGGGCATTGGTGGCGGCGTTCAGGCGGGCGGTCGAGATCGCGGCGGCGACGGCGCAGAGCGCGCCCATCAGCATGAAGATCTTGACGGTGACCCAGCGCGTCTTGATGCCGGCCAGTTCCGCGGCCTCCGGGTTGCCGCCGATGGCAAAGACGTAGCGGCCGAAGCGCAGGCGCGTGGCGACGAAGGTGACGACGATGCCGACCGCGATCGCCATCAGCACCGGGATGGCGATGCCGTGCGAGATCTGCAGGCCGCCCTCCGGCCAGGCGATGGCGTTGGCCTCGGCATAGCGGCGGGCGATGTTGGTCGGCCAGTAGTAGGCGTTGGCGACGGCGACGGCGCCGAGCACGAGCACGCAGCCGAGGACCGACAGGAAGTACTCGGCCCAGACCGGGCGCAAGGGGAAGCCGAAGCGCTTGCGCTGCTTGCGCGAGTTCAGGATCGCGCCGACGATGGCGAGGCAGGCGAGGACGCCGACGATCCAGCTGGCGGCGGCGCCGATCGAGCCCTCCGTGCCGCCGCCCATCAGGCGGAAGGTAGAGTCCATCGGCGCGACCGTCTGGCCGCTGGTGACGAACCAGGTGGCGCCGCGCCAGACCAGCAGCCCGCCGAGCGTGACGATGAAGGCCGGTACGTTGAGAAAGGCGACGATCGAGCCCTGCAGCGCTCCGATCACGGCGCCGACGACGATGCCGCTGGCCAGCGTGATGATCCAGATCGCCGGGTGCTCGAGGCCGAGGTACTGCGGCAGGATCTTGGCCTGCATGACACCCATGATCATGCCGCAGAAGCCGAGCACCGAGCCGACCGAGAGGTCGATGTTGCGGGTAACGATGATCAGCACCATGCCCGCCGCCATGACGGCGATCGATGAGGTCTGGACGGTCAGGTTCCAGAGATTGCGCGGCGTCAGGAACAGGCCGTCGGTCAAGAGATGAAAGCCGATCCAGATGATGACGAGCGCGCCCACCATGCCGAGCAGCCGGGTGTCGATCTCGGTGGCGCGGATGAAACGCCTGACCGGATGCTCCGCGGCGGTCCGGGCGCGGTTGGCCTGGGTCGTGTGTGTGATGTCGGCCATGGATGTGCCTTCCCCCACTGATTGGTTGGTATCGTCGCGCCGGCCGGCACGGCAGCCGGGTGCAACGACAAGTCTGATGGTGGCGAGCGTCGACGGGTTCCGGCAGCGCCGGCATTGTCCGCCCCGGGCCAACCTTGCGCAAGCGCCGCAACGGGGTGCCGCTGCGGCGCTTGGAGGCTCGGGATACCCGTCGGGGTCGTTTACTTGCAGGCGGAGACGTCGCCCTTCACGCCCTGGCAAGCCTCTTCCTTGGAGATCCAGCCGGCGTCGATGACGACGTTCAGGTTGTCCTTGGTGATCGGCAGCGGGGCGAGGAAGACCGACTGCATCGCCACGCCCTTCGGTCCGCCTTCGAAGGTGGTGACGCCTGCAACCTCTTCCATCTTCTTGCCGCCGGCGAGTTCGGCGGCGATCTCGGCGGCGCGCTTGCCGAGTTCACGCGAGTCCTTCCAGACCGAGACCGTCTGGGTGCCGAGGGCAACGCGATTCAGCGCCGCCTTGTCGGCATCCTGGCCGGAAACCGGAACCGAGCCGGCCAGCCCCTGCGCGTCGAGGGCGGCGACGGCGCCGCCGGCGGTGCCGTCGTTGGAGGCGACGACCGCATCGACCTTGTTGTCGTTGGCGGTCAGGAACTGCTCCATGTTCTTCTGCGCTATCTCGGGCTTCCAGCCGTCGGTGTAGGCCTCGCCGACGTTCTTGATCTTGCCGGCGTCGATCGCTTCCTGCAGCACTTCCATCTGGCCGGAGAACAGGAAGTCTGCGTTCGGGTCGGCGGAGTTGCCCTTGATGAAGACGTAGTTGCCTTCCGGCTTCACCTTTAACACCTCGCGCGCCTGCATGCGGCCGACTTCCTTGTTATCGAAGGTGATGTAGAAGGCGGCCGGGTTCTCGATCAGGCGGTCATAGCCGACAACCGGGATGCCCTCGGCGGCGGCCTTCTCGATCGCCGGGCCGATCGCGTCGGAATCCTGTGCCAGAACGATCAGGGCGTTTGCACCCTGGGCGATCAGCGACTCGATGTCGGTCAATTGCTTGGCGGCGGACGACTGGGCATCTGCGGAAATGTACTTGTCGCCCGAGGCTTCGAGCGCGGCCTTGATGGCAGCCTCGTCGGTCTTCCAGCGTTCTTCCTGGAAATTCGACCAGGACACGCCGACGACCAGGTCCTGCGCCTGGGCAACCGAGTGCAGTGACACGATGACGGCAACACCTGCCATCAACTTCAGAACGGACTTCATTTTAACCCTCCCAAGTGGATGCCGGCCGTCCGGACGAACCCTCCCGTCCAATCAACGACCGACCACAAACGCTGCCGGAAATCCTCATCCCTGGCTTCCGGGAATTTTTCTCGACAGTCGAGAAAATAAATGTCAGAACTTCACAGGGCTGTCAACAAGGGCTGTGGAGGGCTTGTCGGGAGCCGCGACAGATGCTTTGGGAGGAGCATTCGTTGACGTCGCCATTCGAGAACGGAGTTCGTTGATGCTGACGCGATCGAGCACCGAGCAGGTGCGTCAGCACAACAGCGCAGTGGTGCTTTCCGCCCTGCGGCTCCGGGGCGCGCTTTCCCATACGGAGCTCTCGGCGCAGACCGGCCTGGCCTCGGCGACGGTTTCGGCGATCACCGCCGAGTTGGAGAAGGCCCGGATCATCGAGAAGCGCGAGCAACAGAGCGCCGGTGGACGCGGCCGGCCACGGGTGCTGTTCAGTCAGCGGCGTGACTGCGGCTATGTCATCGCCGTGCGGATCTCCTCCGATGCCGTGCAGTACTCGCTTGCCGACTACGGGGGCACGCTGATCGACCGGTTCGATGAACCGCGCCAGCACGCCGATCCGTCTACGGCGCGCTTCGTCGAGGGCTTGCGTGCGGCGCTGGACAAGGTGGTGCAGCGGTCCGGCCTCACGCGTTCGAAGGTGCTGGCCATTTCCATCTCCAGCAAGGGCATTGTCGATCCGCAGGGCGCGCGATTGATCTGGTCCCCCGTCTTCGGCGATGCCGTGATCGACTTTGCCGAGGCGCTGGCGGCGGAGTGGAGGGCGAACGTCACCCTCAGCAACCAGTCGCTGCTGGTGGCCCATGCGCTCGGCCGGCGGATGGACGAGGCCGCGGAACCGGGGCGACCGATCGCGGCGCTGTCGCTGGGGCACAGCGTCGGACTCGGCATCGCACGGCGGAGCGAGGCCGGGGAACTGCAGGTCTCGGCCCCGAATTTCGGCCACATGCTGCATGCCGACGACGGCAAGCTCTGCCGCTGCGGTTCGCAGGGCTGTATCGAGGCCTCGGCCGGCTTCTACGGTATCCTGCGCACCGCCTTCGAGGTGCCGCCGGACACGATCCCCGCGAAATTCGTGCCGATCGCGGAGATGGACAAGATTGCCGTCCAGGCGCGCCAGGGCCACCGCATGTCGGAGTATGCCTTTCGCCAGGCCGGACTCGCGCTCGGCCAGGGATTGTCGCGGGTCTACAGCCTGCATGAGAGCATGCCGATCATCATCACCGGTCCCGGCACGCGCTTCATGGACCTGCTGTCGCGCGGCCTTGAGGAGGGATTGCGGCAATCGCAACAGGTTCGCCTGCAGGGTATGCCGCCGATCACGGTTGCGACGGAGGAGGCGGTGCTGGTGTTCGAGGGGCATCTCGACAGGGCGCTGACGCGGATCGATCGGATGCTGGCGGGTGATCGACCAGGGGGCGCGGAAGTATAGATCCGGATCTTCTTCGGGAAGTTTCGTAATTGCGTGCTTGAGCAGTGAAAAATACGCGGAGGTTACGAAATATTAGCGAGTTTCCTTGCAGCCTCGACTGATCCAAGGGGGCACGCATGAATTCTGTTCTTGCATCTGTCGGCTCGGACCACGGTTGGCACCTGGTTCTGGTGGCCGCCCTCGCGTCCGTCGCCGGAGCCGTCGCGACGCTGACGATGCTGGGGTTTGTGCGCATGCGCCGGCGGGCGCAGTCCGGACGCGAATGCGCGAACCACGCCGATCTCGACGTCCTGACGGCCCTGCCGAACCGGCTCTACTTCGAAAAGCGGATTGCCGAGGTCACGGCCCTGGCGGAAGCGCGCGGCGAGGCGGCGGCGCTCCTCTATGTCGACCTCGACCGCCTCAAGGCCATCAACGACCTGTTCGGCCACGCCGAGGGCGACCGCGTGCTGCGCAGGGTTGCCGAACTCCTCTGTGCGGTCGCGACCGCGGAAACGGTGGTGACGCGGCTTGGCGCCGACGAGTTCGCGCTCATCCAGCACGGTGTCGCCCAGCCGGAGGGGGCACGGGACCTGGCGGAACGCATCCTGGCATATGTGGCCCAGGAAATGGATATGGCGCGCGATCCGACCGCTGTCGGGCTCAGCATCGGCGTGGCGCTGTTTCCGACGGACGGACGAACGGCGGACCGTCTGTGTGCCAATGCCGACATCGCGCTGCGCCGCGCCAAGCAAAGCGGCAAGGGGACGGTCCGCTTCTTTGACCGCGAGGTCGACCAGGGTGTCCGCGCCAGACGCCGCATCGAAGGCGACCTGCGCCAGGCGGTGCTCGGCCAGCAACTCTTCCTCGAGTACCAGCCGCTGTTCGACGCCAACTGCAACCGCGTCGTCGGCTACGAGGCGCTGGTGCGCTGGCGGCACCCGGTCCACGGCGCGATCTCGCCGGGCGTGTTCATTCCGATCGCCGAGGAAAGCGGGTCGATCGGCCAGATCGGCGAGTGGGCGCTGGCCCAGGCCTGCGCGGAAGCGGCCAACTGGGATCCGTCGGTCTATGTGGCCGTCAACGTCTCGCCGGTGCAGTTCCTGCGGCCAAATCTGGTGGAGCGCATCATGACCACGCTGGCGCGCACGGGGCTTGATCCGCGACGGCTGGAGATCGAGATCACCGAAGCGGCGCTGATCCACAACGGCCCGGAAGTATTCGCCGCCTTGACGCGGCTGCGCAACCTCGGCATCCGCGTCGTCATGGACGACTTCGGCACCGGGCATTCCTCGCTCAGCAATCTGCGGCTGTTCCCGTTCGACAAGATCAAGCTCGATGCCAGCTTCACCGCTGCGCTCGAAAGCGATCCGGCCTCGCACTCGATCGTCCGCGCCGTGATGGCGTTGGGCCGCAGCCTGAACCTGCCGGTCGTCATCGAGGGGGTCGAGACGGAGCGGCAGAAGCAGATCGTGCTGGAGGAAGGGGGCGCGCTGATCCAGGGCTTCCTGTTCGGCCGGCCGGGCGCGGCCCCGACGAGCGCGGCCGCGCCGGAGCTGACGCTGCCGATCTCGGCCTGATCCCGCCAAAAAAAAGCCGGGCGCAAGGCCCGGCCAGTTGCTGGGAGGGACGGCGTCGCTCAGCCGATGGCGACTTCGCGCTTCTCCTGGACCGACCTGAGTGCGGCGTCGGCGAGCACCAGCGCGGCAAGGCCGTCGGCGCCGGAGGGCGACAAGGTCGAGCCCTTTTCGATCGAGGCGATGAAGCCGGCAATCTCGTTGGCATAGGCTTCTGTGTAGCGCGTCATGAAAAAGTCGTGCAGGGGCGGGCGGGTGTAGCCTTCGCCGCTGGCGACCTCGATCGACACCGGTCGCTGGTTTTCCGCCGAGACCATGCCCTTCGAGCCGTGCACCTCGATGCGCTGGTCGTAGCCGTAGGTCGCGCGACGGGAATTGGAAATGACCGCCTGCCTGCCCGACGCCGTCCGCAGGATCACCGAGGCGCTGTCGTAGTCGCCGGCGTCGCCGATGGCCTTGTCGACCAGAACCGCCGCGGTGGCCAGCACGGCAACCGGCTCCTCGCCCAACAGGAAGCGGGCCATGTCGAAGTCATGGATCGTCATGTCGCGGAAGATGCCGCCGGAGCGCTTGATGTAGTCGACCGGCGGAGCGCCGGGGTCCCGGGAGGTGATCGTCACCATCTCGACATCGCCGATCCGGCCGTCGTCGATCGCCTGGCGCACGGCCATGAAATGCGGGTCGAAGCGGCGGTTGAAGCCGACCATCAGCTTGCCCTTCGTTTCGTCGACGACCTTGAGACAGGCGCGCACGCGATCGGCGTCGAGGTCGACCGGCTTTTCGCAGAAGATCGCCTTGCCGGCCCGAGAAAAGCGTTCGATCAGGTCGGCATGGGTGTCGGTCGGGGTGCAGATGACGACGGCGTCGATATCGGTTGCGGCCTCGATCGCCTCGATCGAGCGGACCTCGCAGCCGTACTGCGCGGCGATCGCTTCGGCGGCCGCGGGGAAGGCGTCGGCGACCGCGACGAGCACGGCATCGCGATTGCCGGTGACTGCCTTGGCGTGAACCTTGCCGATGCGGCCTGCGCCGAGAACACCAAATCTGACGGTCATTTTCCTAACTCTCATGGGGCCGGGCCGGTCGGCCGGGCGAGGGGGCGGGGCGATGCGCTTCCCCGGATCGCGCCCGCATCATTGCGGGTCGGGAGCCCGGCAGGACAGGCGTCCAATCCGATTCGGAATGTTTGAGTTAAAAATGTCCTCCGGTGGAATTTTTATTCCACGGGTTGCCGCGGTCGTCAAGCGCTTTTCGTTTTCCGCCATCGCCTGTTGGCGTAACCTCGATTTCTTGGCAGAAGGAGGCGGTGGTGGCGACGCTCGGGCGATTTGCAGGATGCGCGCCGCCTTACACACTGCCGGCTGGGAGGCGCGCCATGAAATTCATCGACCCCGATCATCCCTTCTACCGCCCGCTCTGGGTGCGGTTGCTGCTCGTCGGGCTTTGCGCCGCCTGGACTGCAGTCGAATACTATAACGGTCAGCAGGGCTGGGGCCTGATCTTTCTGATCGTCACGGCCTACGCATTCGCACAGCTTCTGCTGTTCTACAGGCCCAAGGACCCGTGAAACCGGCACCAGATGACAGCCCCGCCGACCAGTAGCGCCTACGGCTTCGCTCCGAGCGCGTCCTTTACCTTCATGCGCCGGAGCGTCTCGTCGATCAGCATGTTGGCGATCATCATCCTCCGGTCGGCGTTGCTCCTGAGTTCGGGCGGCGCGCCGTCGGGGTGGTTGAGGCGGGCAAAGGCGCGGCGGATGTCGCCAAGTTCAGCCTTCGTTTCCGTTCCCGTCAGACCGAGATCGGCCGCCACCTCTTCCGGTGCCGTGCGCAGGTAATGCGGCGGCGGCGCGGTCGGCGCGGTCTCGGCCCGGTCCCCGGCATCGTCCTCGAGCACGGCTCGATAGGCGTTGGCTGCGCCAGCCGTGGAGGCCGCGGGACCGGTGGCGCCCAGCACCGCAAAGGCCGGCTGGGGCTTGAAATACGGCCCGGGTGCGGTGTCGGGGGCCGGCCCGGGCTCCTCGGCCTCCATCCGCAGCCGTTCCAGCACGCTTTCGAAAACACTTCGGCCGAGCACGTTCTTCCCTCAGGTTTCGGCGCGATCCGGCAGCATCGTCCGGGCGCGCTGGAGAATCAGATCATAGAACAGCTTCGCGCTCGGCGGCAGCGCCCGACCCTGCACGGTGATCAGGCTGTAGGGCTTGATGTCGATGTCGAAGTCGGTCTGCAGGATGCGTACCTCGCTCGGCCCGCCGCCAATCGCCGTGACGAATTCGGCCATGTCGCGGGCGATCGGCGCGATCGCGTTCGAGGAGCAGACCAGGGCCACGGTCAGGAGCAGCGAAGCGGTGTTGACCACCGTCGCGGGGAGCGGCACGCCGCCGGCGATGAAGATTTCCTCGACCCTGCGCCGCAAGAGCGTGCCCGGCGGCTGGAACACCCAGTCGTAGGCTGGCAGGTCCGCGAGCGATGCGACCGGCCTTTCCATCAGCGGATGTCCGCTGCGGGCGATCAGGCAGGCCTTCTCGATGCCGATCTCATGCACGTTGAAGAGCCGCGGATCGAGGTCGTCGGGCACGCGGGCGATGATGAAGTCGTGCTTGGCCGCCAGCAACTCGCGGGCCAGAACGTTGCTCGTCTCGATGCGGACATTGACCTCGATGCCCGGATAGGCGGCGCTGACCTGCTGGATGGCCGGCACCGCGAGACTGATCGCCGGTGCGGTCACGGTTCCGAGATAGACGGTGCCACCGGCGCCGGACTTCAGCGCGGCGATCTCGCGGTCGACCTCGTGCAGTTCGTGCAGGATGGTGCGGGCGCGGCGCGCGAAGGCCCGGCCGAACTGCGTCAATTCCACCCCGCGCGAGGCACGTTCGCACAGTTGCGCCTTGAGTATGACCTCCATTTCGGTCAGCATCCGCGAGGCGGCCGGCTGGGAGATGTGGAGCGCGGCCGCCGCGGCGCTGATCTGCTTGTGACGGTCGAGGGCAACGATCAGGCGCAGGTGGTTGAGCTTGAGGCCGGAGCGGAGCAGGCCGATCCCGAGTTGCTCCTCGTTCACTGTCCCTGGAAGCGGTGTCTCGGGGGCGTCGACGTCGCGCATGCACGCAATCCTACTAAAAATCATATCATTTGGTTTGTTTATACCAATTTTGGTATGTTAATAGAAGCTTATTGTATTTGACAGTTATGGTCATTCGGTGGAATTTGCCCGACAGGTGCGCTCGTACCCAGGGAGTGTGAGGCCGGGAGGGGTTTTCCTTTTCCACCATTGGAGACCGTCGTCTGCGACAGCGGGCTACGAAGCACTGAACACGGTCTGTCGGGCCGGACAATAATTGGGAGAGACCTGATAATGAAATTGATCACCTCGCTTCTCGCCGCTGCTGCCATCAGCGTGGCGTCGTTCGCCGTGCCTGCCGTCGCGCAGGACAAGGGCACCGTCGGCATCTCGATGCCGACCAAGACCTCGACCCGCTGGATCTCCGACGGCGAGACCATGGAAAAGCTGTTCCAGGATGCTGGCTACACGCCGGACCTGCAGTTCGCTGACGACGACATTCCGAACCAGCTCGCACAGATCGAGAACATGGTCACCAAGGGCGCCAAGGTTCTCGTCATCGGCGCCATCGACGGAACCACCCTGTCGGACATCCTCGCCCGTGCCCATGAGGCCGGCGTCAAGGTCATCGCCTACGACCGCCTGATCCGCGATTCCGGCAATGTCGACTACTACTCCACCTTCGACAACTTCCAGGTCGGCGTGCTGCAGGCCACCAGCCTCGTCGACGGCCTCAAGGCGAAATTCCCGGATGCCAAGCCGTGGAACGTCGAGCTGTTCGGTGGTTCGCCGGACGACAACAACGCCTTCTTCTTCTACGACGGCGCCATGTCCGTGCTCCAGCCGCTGATCGACAGCGGCGACATCGTCGTCAAGTCGGGCCAGGAGGGCATGGAACAGGTCGGCACGCTGCGCTGGGACGGTGCGGTCGCCCAGGCACGCATGGAAAACCTGCTGTCCTCGACTTACACCGATGCCCAGGTACACGGCGTCCTGTCGCCCTATGACGGCCTGTCGATCGGCATCCTTTCCGCCCTCAAGGGCGTCGGCTACGGTTCCGGCGACCTGAAGATGGCGGTGGTCACCGGCCAGGATGCGGAATTGCCGTCGGTCAAGTCGATTCTCGCCGACGAACAGTACTCCACCGTGTTCAAGGACACCCGCGAACTCGCCAAGGTCACCGTCGGCATGGTCGATGCCATCATGGGAGGCAACGAACCGGAAGTGAACGACACCAAGACCTATGACAACGGTGTCAAGGTCGTTCCCTCCTACCTGCTGAAGCCGGTTGCCGCCGACAAGTCCAACGTCAAGGACATCCTGGTCGGCTCGGGCTACTACACCGAAGATCAGATCAACAACTGATCCTGCCGTTCAATCGGGGTCCGCGATCCGTCGCGGGCCCCTGTCTTCTGCACGAGGAAGCCTGTAGGTTGGCCTGATCGCCGCTTGCCCTCGTCGACTGCCGCTGGAATGCCTGACTATGGACAACATCATCCTTGAAATGCGGAGCATCACCAAGACGTTCCCGGGCGTACGGGCCCTGGACAACGTCAGCTTCAAGGTCCGGGAGGGCGAAATTCACGCGCTCGTCGGGGAAAACGGGGCCGGAAAGTCGACCCTGATGAAGGTGCTGAGCGGCGTCTATCCGGCCGGCACCTACGACGGCGAGATCCACTACGACGGAAAGCTGCGCAAGTTCGGCACGATTTCCGACAGCGAGGAACTCGGCATCATCATCATCCACCAGGAACTGGCGCTCGTGCCGCTCCTGTCGATCGCCGAGAACATCTTCCTCGGCAATGAGATCGCCGACAAGGGTGTGATCCACTGGCCGCAGACCTTCGCCCGCACCAAGGAACTCTTGCGGAAGGTCGGTCTCAGCGAATCCCCGTCGACCCTGATCACCGACATCGGCGTCGGCAAACAGCAGTTGGTCGAGATCGCAAAGGCGCTGTCGAAAAAGGTGCGGCTGCTGATCCTCGACGAGCCGACCGCCTCGCTCAACGAAACGGACTCCGACGCGCTTCTGAAGCTGCTCATGGAGTTCCGTACCCAAGGCATGACCTCGATCATCATCTCGCACAAGCTGAACGAGATCAAAAAGGTCGCCGACAAGATCACCATCCTGCGCGATGGCGGCACGGTCGAGACGCTTGACTGTCACAAGGAGGACATCAGCGAGGACCGGATCATCAAGGGCATGGTCGGTCGCGACCTGGAAGACCGCTACCCGCCGCGCGAGGCGACGATCGGCGAGACCTTGCTGGAGGTGAAGAACTGGAACGTCTTCCACCAGCACCACCGCGACCGCCAGTTCCTGCATGACGTCAACTTCAACGTGCGCGCCGGAGAGGTCGTCGGCATCGCCGGACTGATGGGCGCCGGGCGCACCGAAACCGCCATGAGCGTGTTCGGCAAGTCCTGGGGCCACAAGATCACCGGCGCGGTCACCATGCGCGGCAAGCCGGTCGACGTCAGCACGATCCCGAAGGCGATCGACGCCGGCCTTGCCTACGTCACCGAAGACCGCAAGCATCTCGGCCTCGTGCTGATCAACAACATCAAGCAGAACACGACGCTGTCGAACCTGTCCGCCGTCTCGAGCAACGGCGTGATCGACGATCACAAGGAAACGAAGGTCGCTTCCGACTATCGTACCAAGCTGCGCATTCGCTCCCATTCGATCTACCAGGAAACCGTCAACCTGTCGGGCGGCAACCAGCAGAAGGTCGTGCTGTCGAAATGGCTGTTCACCAATCCGGACGTGTTGATCCTCGATGAGCCGACGCGCGGCATCGACGTCGGCGCCAAGTTCGAGATCTATACCATCATCAACCAGCTTGCAGCCGAGGGCAAAGGCATCCTGATGATCTCTTCGGAGATGCCGGAGCTGCTTGGAACCTGCGATCGCATCTATGTCATGAACGAAGGACGTATCGTCGCGGAGCTCTCCAAGGAGGAGGCAAGCCAGGAATCCATCATGCGCGCCATCATGCGCTCCGGGGAGAAACACTAATGGTCGCCGATACCAGCGCTCATACCACCAAACCGTCCATCGGGGACTATCTGAGGAACAACATCCGCGAATACGGCCTTCTGGTCGCGCTCGTCGTCATCATGCTGTTCTTCCAGTTCGTGACCGACGGCGTTCTGTTCCGCCCGGTCAACATCACCAACCTGGTGCTGCAGAACTCGTTCATCGTCATCATGGCGCTGGGCATGCTGCTGATCATCGTCGCCGGCCACATCGACCTGTCGGTCGGCTCGATCGTCGCCTTTATCGGGGCGATATCGGCGATCATGCTGGTCAAGTGGGGGTTGCCCGCCTTCGTCGTTATTCCCGCCTGCCTGCTCGTCGGCGGCATCATGGGGGCGGCCCAGGGCTATTGGGTGGCCTACCAGAAGATTCCGGCCTTCATCGTGACGCTGGCCGGCATGCTCGTCTTCCGCGGGCTGACCTACGTCGTGCTCGGCGGTCGCCCGATCGGCCCGTTCCCGAAGGAGTTCCAGCTGCTCTCCACCGGGTTCGTGCCTGACTTCCTCTACGTCCTCAATCCGGCGCCGGAGACGATCAAGAACATGGTGGCGCTCGTCGCGGTGCTGGCGATCGTCGCCTATGCCATCCATGCCGGCCTTCGCAACCGCCGCATCAACGAGGAGCATGGCACGGAGAATGAGCCGTTCGTGTTCTTCGCCATCCAGATGGCGATCATCAGCATCGTGGCGCTGTTCCTCGGTTACCAGCTGTCGACCTATCGCGGCCTGCCGAACGTGCTGGTCGTCATGGGCGTTTTGATCGCGCTCTACTCCTTCATCACTTCGCGCACGACGGTCGGCCGCCGCATCTACGCGATGGGCGGGAACGAGAAGGCGGCGAAGCTTTCGGGCATCAACACCGAAAGGCTGACCTTCTATACGTTCGCCAACATGGGCGTGCTGGCGGCCCTGGCCGGCATGATCATCACCGCGCGCCTCAACTCGGCGACGCCGAAGGCGGGCGTCGGCTTCGAACTGGACGTGATCGCGGCCTGCTTCATCGGCGGCGCCTCGGCCTCCGGCGGCGTCGGCAAGATCACCGGCGCGGTGATCGGCGCGTTTATCATGGGCGTCATGAACAACGGCATGTCGATCATGGGCATCGGCATTGACTATCAGCAGCTGATCAAGGGCCTGGTGCTGCTCGCTGCGGTGTTCTTCGACGTCTACAACAAGAACAAGGGCTGATCCGGCCACGGGCCGGCGCGACCTGGAGACGTCTTCAACCGACAGGCCGCGTTGCGGTCGGGCGGCGCGGCTTGAACCGCGCCCCGACGGCGACGGCTGGCGTCAGGAAACGGTGTATTGCAAGGAATTGGGACCATGCTGCTATCACAGGTAAGGAATGCCGACGGCGCGATCACCGTGGTCGTGCGCGAGGACGGCCAGCGCGGCCGTGAGGTCAACGGCGCCACCAGCCTCCATGCGCTGGCGATGGAGGCCGCCGACGGCGGCAAGAGCCTGAAGGACGTGATTGCCGCACACGGGCTCGGCGCCGAGGTCGACCTCGAAACGGCCTATGCGGAGGGGCGGCTGCTGCCGCCGATCACGCACCCCGATCCGGCGCACCTGCATATGACCGGCACCGGGCTGACCCATCTCGGCTCGGCCGCGACGCGCGACGCCATGCACAAGAAGACGAGCGAAGCGGCGGAAGAAACGCTGACCGACTCGATGAAGATGTTCAGGATGGGCCTGGAGGGCGGCAAGCCGCAAACCGGTGAGACGGGCGTGCAGCCGGAGTGGTTCTACAAGGGCAACGGCACCCAGACCGTGGCGCCCGGCGCCGCCCTGACTTCGCCTGCCTTCGCCGAGGACGGTGGCGAGGAGCCGGAAATGGCCGGCATCTACGTGATCTCCTCGAAGGGCATTCCGTTTCGAGTCGGCTTTGCCGTGGCCAACGAGTTCTCCGATCACGTCACCGAGCGGGTGAACTATCTCTGGCTCGCCCATTCGAAGCTGCGGCAGGCGAGTTTCGGCCCCGAAATCCGCGTCGGCACGGCGCCGGACGACATCCGCGGCTTCTCACGCATCCTGCGTGACGGACAGGTTCTTTGGGAAAAGCCGTTCCTCTCGGGTGAGGCGAACATGTCGCACAGCTTCGCCAACCTCGAGCACCATCATTTCAAGTACGGCCTGTTCCGCCAGCCGGGCGAGGTGCACGTGCACATGTTCGGGACGGCAACGCTCTCGTTCGGCGACGGCATCCGTACCCGCGAAGGTGACGTGTTCGAGATCGGCGCGGACGGGTTCGGACTGCCGCTGCGCAATCCGCTGGCTGTCGCCCCCGACGAAACGATCGAGATCCGCCAGTTGTAATGAAAAGGGCCGCGTGCGCAGCGCCGGCCCGGTTTGAGACAGGAGGGCAGCGCCCATGACCATCCACCAGAACCTGATCGCCGGCGAATGGGTCGGCGCGGACGCGGTGAAGAACATCAACCCGTCCAACACCAATGAGGTGGTCGGCGAGTATGCGCGCGCGTCCGCCGACGACGCGAAGGCGGCGATCGCCGCGGCCAAGGCGGCCTTTCCGGCCTGGTCTCGGTCCGGCGTTCTCGAGCGCCATGCGATCCTGAAGAAGACGGCCGATGAGATCACCGCCCGCAAGGACGAACTCGGCACACTGCTCGCGCGCGAGGAGGGCAAGACGCTGCCCGAGGCGATCGGCGAGACCGTCCGTGCCGCCCAGATCTTCGACTTCTTCGCCGGCGAGTGCCTGCGCCTGGCCGGTGAGGTTCTGCCGTCGGTGCGGCCGAACATCGGCGTCGAGATCACCCGCGAGCCGGTCGGCGTCGTCGGCATCATTACACCCTGGAACTTCCCGATCGCGATCCCGGCCTGGAAAATCGCCCCGGCGCTCGCCTACGGCAACACCGTCGTCTTCAAGCCGGCCGAGCTGGTCCCCGGCTGCGCCTGGGCGATCGTCGACATCCTTCACCGCGCCGGCCTGCCGAAGGGCGTGCTCAACCTCGTCATGGGCAAGGGCTCGGTCGTCGGCCAGGCGATGCTCGACAGCCCGGATGTGACCGCCATTACATTCACCGGCTCGACCGGCACCGGCAAGCGCGTCGCGGCCGCATCGATCGAGCACAATCGCAAGTTCCAGCTGGAGATGGGCGGCAAGAACCCGTTCGTGGTGCTGGACGATGCAGACCTTTCGGTCGCCGTCGAGGCTGCGGCCAATTCCGGCTTTTACTCCACCGGCCAGCGCTGCACGGCGTCGTCGCGGCTGATCGTCACCGAGGGGATCCACGACAGGTTCGTCGCCGCGCTGACGGAGAAACTGAAGGGCCTCGTCGTCGACGACGCGCTCAAGGCCGGTACTCATATCGGCCCGGTCGTCGACCAGACGCAGTTGAAGCAGGACACCGACTATATCGAGATCGGCCGGAAGGAGGGCGCAAGGCTCGCCTTCGGCGGCGACGTTTTGACGCGTGACAATCCGGGATTCTACCTGCAGCCGGCGCTGTTCACCGAGGCGACGAACGACATGCGCATCAGCCGGGAAGAAATTTTCGGTCCGGTGGCGGCGGTGATCCGGGTGAAGGACTACGAGGAAGCGCTGGCGCTCGCCAACGATACCCCGTTCGGGCTGTCGTCGGGCATCGCCACGACCAGCCTGAAGTACGCAACCCACTTCAAGCGCAACGCGGAGGCCGGCATGGTGATGGTGAACCTGCCGACCGCCGGCGTCGACTTCCACGTCCCGTTCGGCGGGCGCAAGGGGTCGTCCTATGGGCCGCGCGAGCAGGGCAAGTACGCCAACGAGTTCTACACGACGGTCAAGACCGCCTACACGCTGGCATGACCACGGTGCCCGGCACTGGCGCCGGGGCGTATCTCTCAAGGAACGAGACATGAAGAAGAAAGCGGAATGGCCGCGCAGGCTGAGGTCGCAGGAATGGTACGGCGGCACGAGCCGTGACGTGATCTACCATCGCGGCTGGCTGAAGAACCAGGGGTATCCGCACGACCTGTTCGACGGCCGCCCGGTCATCGGCATCCTTAACACCTGGTCGGACATGACGCCGTGCAACGGGCATCTGCGCGAACTCGCCGAGAAGGTGAAGGCGGGTGTCTGGGAAGCCGGCGGTTTCCCGCTCGAGGTGCCGGTGTTCTCGGCATCCGAAAACACCTTCCGCCCGACCGCAATGATGTACCGCAACCTCGCCGCGCTCGCGGTGGAGGAGGCGATCCGTGGCCAGCCGATGGATGGCTGCGTGCTGATGGTCGGCTGCGACAAGACCACCCCGTCGCTGCTGATGGGCGCCGCGTCCGTCGACCTGCCGTCGATCGTCGTCACCGGCGGGCCGATGCTGAACGGGTATTTCCGCGGCGAACGTGTCGGCTCCGGCACGCATCTGTGGAAGTTCTCCGAAATGGTGAAGGCCGGCGAGATGACGCAGGCCGAGTTCCTCGAGGCAGAAGCTTCGATGAGCCGGTCGTCCGGCACCTGCAACACCATGGGCACCGCCTCCACCATGGCCTCCATGGCCGAGGCGCTCGGCATGGCGCTTTCCGGCAATGCCGCGATCCCGGGCGTCGATTCCCGCCGCAAGGCGATGGCGCAGCTGACCGGCCGGCGGATCGTGCAGATGGTCAAGGACGACCTGAAGCCCTCCGACATCATGACCAAGCAGGCCTTCGAGAACGCCATTCGCACCAATGCGGCGATCGGCGGCTCGACCAACGCGGTGATCCACCTGCTGGCGATCGCCGGGCGCGTCGGCATCGATCTTTCGCTGGATGACTGGGACCGCTGCGGCCGCGACGTGCCGACCATCGTCAACCTGATGCCGTCGGGCAAGTACCTGATGGAGGAGTTCTTCTATGCCGGCGGCCTGCCGGTGGTGCTCAAGCGCCTCGGCGAGGCCGGGGTGCTGCACAAGGACGCGCTGACGGTGTCCGGAGAGACCGTCTGGGACGAGGTCAAGGACGTCGTCAACTGGAACGAGGACGTGATCCTGCCGGCCGAGAAGGCGTTGACGCAGTCGGGCGGCATCGTCGTCGTGCGCGGCAACCTCGCGCCGAAGGGAGCGGTGTTGAAGCCGTCGGCGGCCTCTCCGCATCTTTTGACGCATCGCGGCCGCGCCGTCGTGTTCGAGGACATCGACGACTACAAGGCCAAGATCAACGACGACAATCTCGACATCGACGAGACCTGCGTCATGGTCATGAAGAACTGCGGGCCGAAGGGGTATCCGGGCATGGCCGAAGTCGGCAACATGGGCCTACCGCCGAAGGTGCTGAAGAAGGGGATCACCGACATGGTGCGCATCTCTGACGCCCGCATGTCCGGCACCGCCTACGGTACCGTCGTGCTGCACACCTCGCCGGAAGCGGCGGTCGGCGGGCCGTTGGCCGTGGTCAGGAACGGTGACATGATCGAGCTGGACGTGCCGAACCGGCGCCTGCATCTCGACATTTCCGAGGAAGAACTGGCGCGGCGGCTTGCCGAGTGGAAGCCGCAGCATGAGCTACCGGCCTCCGGCTATGCCTGGTTGCACCAGCAGCACGTCGAAGGAGCCGATACCGGAGCCGACCTCGACTTCCTCAAGGGTTGTCGCGGCAGCGCCGTCGGCCGGGACAGCCACTAGCGGCGTCCGGAAGAGCCGAGCGAACGAAAGAGGCGGGGCAGGGCCCCGCCTTTTCATGTTGGTCCGGTTCGCCGGCGTTGCCACTGCATGCGCGACGAAACGGCTGCCAAGGCGATGCCCGGATGCCGGCGCAGTAGCGGTGCCCGATGCCGGCGTTGGCCGACCGACGTCTCAGCTCTGGCTTTGGCTTTGGCCTTTGGGCTCGACCGTGACGGAAACGCTCATCGTCTCCGCGGTGCTTCCGTGCACCAGGCCGGAAATCGGCGCGGCGTCGTTGTAGCAGAGACCGGTCGACAGACGCACGTAGCGGTCGTCCGGGCAGACGTTGTTGGCCGGGTCGAAGCCGACCCAGCCGAGCCCCTGGATATGCGTCTCGATCCAGGCGTGGCTGGCGGTCTGGTGTGTCTCGCCCTCCATCATCAGGTAGCCGGAGACATAGCGGGCGGGCAGCCCGAGCACGCGGGCGGCGGCAACAAAGGCGTGGGCGTGGTCCTGGCAGACCCCGGAGCCCGTTTCCAGGGCGCGCTCGGCGGTCGTCTCGGCGCCGGTTTCACCCGGCCTGTAGGCGATCGCCTTGTGAACCGCCGCCATCAGCGCGTGCATCCGCGCCAGGTCGTTGTCGCCTTCGGCCGTCCGTGCCAGCTCGCGCACGAGCTTGCCGGGCTTCGTCAACGGCGTTTCGCGCAGGTACAGCCACAGCGGCACGAAACCCTGGTGCGGGCCGAAGATGCCGGACCGGTCCTCCGTCTCGACTTCGCCCTCGGCGACGATGCGAATGGTGTGCTGCTCGGCATTGGTGCTGACGAGGTCGACGTGGTTGCCGAACTGGTCGTTGTAGCCCACCTCGACATGGGCGCCGTGCACCGTGGTCTTCCAGGCAATCACGGTCTGGCCGGGCTGGCTGCGCGGCGTCAGCCGCAGCCGCTGGAGCGAATACTGCACCGGTTCGTCATAGGTGTAGACGGTCGTGTGGCTGATCTTCAGATGCATCGCGCGCTCGTCGCCTTTCCTTTTCGCCCTACTGGTAGAACCGGTAGCCGTCGGAGATTTCCTGCCCCAGCCGGTTGTTGTGGGCGATGAACTCCTCGATGAACTCGTGCAGGCCCTGGTCCATGATGTCCTCCATCGTTCCGTTCTGCAGGAGGGTCAGCGTCGCCGAGGCCGTCTCGTGCGCGGCGTGGGTCTCGCCGTAGAGCTGGGCAAGATAGCCGAGATTGCTGACGATCTTGTCGTAGCTGAAGGCGAGCGAGCGCGGCATGCGGGGATTGAGAATAAGGAAGTCGGCGATGTTGCCCGCCTTGTACTCGCCCTCGTAGACCCAGCCGTAGGAGCGGTGCGCCGACACCGAGCGCAGGATCGACTCCCACTGCATGTTGTCGAGCGACGACCCCACCTGGGCGATTGCCGGCAGCAGCACGTAGTACTTCACGTCGAGGATGCGGGCGGTATTGTCCGCGCGCTCGATGAAGGTGCCGATGCGGGCGAAATTGTAGATGTCGTCGCGCAGCATCGTGCCGTGGAAGGCGCCGCGGATCAGGCCGGTGCGGCGCTTGATCGATTCGATGATCTCCGGCATGTCGGTCGGACGGGCCTTGCGCGCGAGCGCCTGCTTCAGGTCGATCCAGCACTCGTTGACGGCTTCCCAGGTTTCCCGCGTCAGCGCCGTCCGCACCATGCGGGCGTTGTTGCGCGCCGCCTCGATGCTGGACATGACGCATGACGCGTTGGTGCGGTCGCGCAGCAGGTAGTCGACGGCGTCCACGCTCGTCAGCTGGTCATGCACCTGGTCATAGTCGTCGCGCACGCCCGCGCTCTGCAACACGCCGTCCCAGTCGTCCTCGCGCGAATCGCTGCGGGTCAGCGACATGCGCAGGCCGGCATCGATCAGGCGCGCGGTGTTCTCGGCCCGCTCGATGTAGCGGAACATCCAGTAGAGGCCATTTGCGGTTCTGCCCAGCATCGCGTCTCAGTCCTCCAGAACCCAGGTGTCCTTGGTGCCGCCGCCCTGGCTGGAATTGACCACCAGCGATCCGGCCTTCAGCGCCACGCGGGTCAACCCGCCGGGGATGATCTGCACCCTGTCGGAGACGAGCACGTAGGGGCGCAGGTCGACATGGCGCGGCGCCACGCCCTTGTTGACGAGGATCGGGACGGTGGAAAGCGACAGGGTCGGCTGGGCGATGTAGTTGCCGGGCTTGGCCCTGAGCTTGTCGGCGAAGAGCGACCGCTCCTTCTTCGTCGCGGTCGGGCCGACCAGCATGCCGTAGCCGCCGGAGCCGTGAACCTCCTTGACCACGAGCTCGTGCAGGTTCTCGAGCACGTATTTCAAGCTGTCCGGTTCGGAGCAGCGCCAGGTCGGGACGTTCTCCAGCATCGCCTTGCGGCCGGTATAGAACTCGACGATCTCCGGCATGTAGGAGTAGATCGCCTTGTCGTCGGAGATGCCGGTGCCGGGGGCGTTGGCGATCGTGATATGACCGGCACGGTAGACGTCCATGATGCCGGGGATGCCTAGCGCGGAATCGGGGCGGAAGGTCAGAGGATCCAGGAAGTCGTCATCCACACGCCGGTAGAGCACGTCGATCGCCTCGTAGCCGCGCGTCGTCCGCATCTTCACCTTGCCGTCGATGACGCGCAGGTCCGACCCCTCGACCAGTTCGACGCCCATCATGTCGGCGAGGAAGGCGTGCTCGTAGAAGGCCGAGTTGTAGATGCCCGGCGTCAGCACGGCGACGCGGGGCTTGCCCGAGCAGCGCGTCGGGGCCAGCGAGGCGAGGCTCTGGCGCAGCAGGTTGGGATAGTTCTGGACCGGGAGCACCTTGTTCTGTTGGAACAGTTCCGGGAACATCTGCATCATCGTTTCCCGGTTCTCCAGCATGTAGCTGACGCCGGAGGGCGTTCGGGCATTGTCCTCCAGCACGTAGAACTGGTCCTCGCCGGTGCGCACGATGTCGGTGCCGACGATGTGGGTGTAGACGCCGCCCGGCGGCTTGAAGCCGATCATCTGCGGCAGGAACGCTTCGTTGCGCTCGATCAGTTCGCGCGGGATGCGTCCGGCCCTGATGATCTCCTGCTTGTGGTAGATGTCGTCGAGGAAGGCGTTCAGGGCGATCACCCGCTGCTCGATGCCCTGCGCCAGCCGGCGCCATTCGCGGCCGGAGATGATGCGCGGGATGATATCGAAGGGGATCAGCTTTTCGGAAGAGTCCGCGTGCCCGTAGACGGCGAAAGTGATGCCGGTCCTGCGGAAAATGTTTTCGGCATCCCTCGATTTGGCGATCAGGCGGGCCCGATCCTGAGCGGAATACCACCCGTAGTAGTCTTCGTAGGGCTGGCGCGGGATGGAGTCCGCATTCATCATTTCGTCAAATGCCAAAGGCCTGTTCCCCTTTTTTGTCATTTGAGTACAACGCAGGGAGCAATGCAAGAACCGTGCTCAATCGTTTGGCAAAATCGCGTGAGCCCATTTATGAGGCGTCGGCAGCGCGAGGGTGACCTGATCGGTTACCGCTGCATTGCCCCGGTCGCCCGCGCGCTGCCCACCGAAGGTGCAGATGCCGCCGGCGTGCGCATTGATCCTAGTCATCAACATTATTGTTTTGACCACCGCCGGGCAGGAGCCTATCGGTTCGCTGGAATCGCATGCCTTCCGGAGTTTTCATGTCGCTCGAACGTCTGGCGCCGGCCCTCTTCGTCCTGCTCTGGTCCACGGGGTGGGTCGCCGCCAAGTTCGGCGGGATCTATTCCGACCCGCTGACCTTCCTCAGCGTGCGCTACGCGACGGCGGCGGTCCTGTTCGCGGGGCTGTGCGGCCTGTCCGGCGTGCGCTGGCCCAGTGACGGCGCGACGACCGGCCACGCGGTCGTGTCCGGGATGTTCCTGCACGGCCTCTACCTCGCCGCGGTCTGGTGGGCGGTGGGGCAGGGCGTGCCGGCGGCGCTCTCCGGCATTATCGCGGCGCTGCAGCCACTGATGACGGCGCTCGCGGCTCCGCATTTCATCGGCGAGCGGCTGTCATCGGCGCAGAAGTTGGGGCTCTGCCTCGGCTTTGCCGGGGTTGCGATCGCGATCCTGCCGAAACTCGCCGGTGCCGGGCACGCCGACATTCCCGCCTTCGCGACCGCCGTCAACGTGCTCGGCATGGTCTCCGTCACCTACGGCACGATCTACCAGAAGCAGCACCTGCACAGCGGCGACATCCGCGCCATCGCAACCTTGCAGTATGTCGGTGCGCTGATCGTCACCCTGCCGCTCGCGCTCTTGCTCGAGCCGATGCAACTGCACCTGTCCTGGCAGTTCTGGGCGCTGCTCGCCTGGTCGGTACTCGGCATTTCGATGGGGGCGGTGCTGCTGCTGCTCTATCTTCTGCGCCGGGGGCAGGTGTCGCGGGCGGCCTCCCTGATCTACCTCGTTCCGCCGCTGGCGGCGATCGAGGCGGCCATCGCCTTCGGCGAGGAACTGACATTGCCGATGATCGCCGGGACGGTCATCGTCGTGATCGGGGTCTATCTGGCCAACCGCAAGGTGCCGCGCGCGGCGCCCGCGGAGTAGGCCGCCGGCAAACGGAAAATGGCGGGCCCAGGCCCGCCATCCGAAATTCTCGCCAACAAGCTGGTTCAGGCCTGCTCGCGCCGCTGGCCGTTCTGCCGTCGGCTCTGACCGTGGCGGCCGCCATTGCCGCTGGCGTGCCGGCCACCGCCGCCGTGATTGCGGTTGCGGCCTTCGCCGTGCTTCTGGTCGGGCCGGCCCGGTGCGTGACGGTTCTGAGCGCCATCATGGGCGTCCGGGCGCGCCTCCTTGCGCTTCTGCGGGCGATCGGAAAAGCCGCGATCGACGATCTGGCCATCGGGGCGCCCGCCGGCGGCGTGCTGTTCGGGGCGGCCCTGGCCACCGCGTGCACCCTGGCCCTGCGGCCGGGGCTGGCGCTGCTGGCCGCCATTGCGCTGGCCACCATTGCCGCCACGCCCCTTGCGCGACTTGCCGCCCGGTCCGGGAAGCGCCACCGGCGCGTCGCCGCTGGCGACAGCGATCGAGATGCCCATCAGCTTCTCGATGTCGCGCAGCAACCGGATGTCGTCGGGCGCGCAGAAGGCGATCGCGACGCCGTCGCGGCCGTTGCGGGCGGTGCGGCCGATGCGGTGGACATAGGCGTCCGGCACTTCCGGCAGGTCATAGTTGTAGACATGGGTGACACCGGGAATGTCGATGCCACGCGCGGCGACGTCTGTTGCCACCAGCACGCGGATCTCGCCGTCGCGGAACGCCTTCAACGCGCGTTCGCGCTGGCCCTGGCTCTTGTTGCCGTGGATCGACGCTGCCTTGAAGCCGACGTGGTCGAGGTGCTTCATCAGCTTTTCGGCGCCGTGCTTGGTGCGCGAGAAGATCAGCGAGAGCCCGTCCGGGTTGTCGGTGAGCGACTGTTTCAGGATCTGGGTCTTCTGGTCCTTACCGGGGACGAAGTGGACATACTGCTCCACCTTGTCGGCGGCCTTGCCCGGCGGGGTCACCTCCACCTTCATCGGATTGGTGAGATATTCGCCGGCAAGCTCGGCGATCAGTTTCGGCATGGTGGCCGAGAACAGCAGCGTCTGGCGGTTCTTCGGCACGAGCTTAGAAATCTTGCGCAGGTCGTGGATGAAGCCGAGGTCGAGCATCTGGTCGGCTTCGTCGAGGACGAGGTAGCGGCCCTGCGTCAGCGTCACCGCCTTGCGGGCCACGAGGTCAAGCAGACGGCCGGGGGTGGCGACGAGGATGTCGGTGCCGCGCTCCAGCATCTGCGACTGCTTGTTGATCGAGGCGCCGCCGACCACGGTGACGACGCGCAGCGGCGTCTTCTTCACGAAGTCGCGCAGGTTGTCGGCGATCTGGTTCACCAGCTCCCGCGTCGGTGCGAGCACGAGGGCGCGAATGTTGCGGGGGTCCGGGCGGCGGGCCTCGGCCAGCAGCCTTTCGATCATCGGCAGGCCAAAGGCAGCGGTCTTGCCGGTGCCGGTCTGGGCCAGGCCGATCAGGTCGTTGCCGGCCAGCACCAGCGGAATCGCCTTTTGCTGGATCGGAGTCGGTTTGTCGAAGCCGAGGGCTGCGAGCGCAGAGAGAACGTTCTTCGACAGCCCGAGGTCGTGAAAAGTGGTCAAATGAATAGCCTTTCGGGGCGCCAGACGCATCGACCGGACGGGCACCATGCCGATCCGGTTTCGTCTGGCGTCAAGAACCCCGCGTGAATTGGGAACTTGTGGGTTGGTAGCGGCGTCTGGCGCAGTTCTCCGCGCATTGGCGGAACGATTTCGCTTGCGCTGATCCTTCTTCCGCGATCCAATTGGGGTTTCGCAGGGCTCGCTCACGCGGCGGCCGGAAGGTGACGCGCGTTCCATGTCGTGGTTTTGAGCACGAAAGTCAAGCGATAGTTTCGCAGGTGCAGCATGCCACTCCTGCACCTCACCCGCGCCGGGAACATCGCTTTGCGCCTGGCGTTGGGCACAGAGACGGTTGCAGCCGCACGTGCGGCTCCGGCAATCGCATGCCGATGCCAGTTGTCCCCAAGGAGTAACGGACCATGACGAAGACTTGGATTCTCGCCGCTGACGGTAACCAGGCTCGCCTGCTGAAGGGCGTCAATTTTCTCAAGGGCGACGACCACAAAAGCCCGGAACAGGAAATCTTTCGCACCGAGCCGAAGAAGATGCAGGACATCATGAGCGATCGGCCGGGCCGGGCCTATGCCTCGAACGGCAAGGGACGCTCGGCGATGGAATACTCGAGTGACCCCGTGCGGGACGAGCAGCAGCGGTTCACGGCCGAGGTGGCCGAGAAGCTCGAGGACTATGCCGGCGCTGACGCCTTCGATCGCCTCATCGTCTGCGCCGCCCCGCAGACACTCGGCGCGCTGCGCCACATGCTGGGGGCCAAGTCGCGCGAGCGAATGACCGCGGAGATCGACAAGGACTACACCAACCTGCCGACCGACAAGCTCGTCTCGACGGTACGGTCGATCATGTTCGAATAGGTTGCCACCGACGCTGGCGTTTGCCGTGCTCGTTCGGCGCCACCGTTACCACCATTGCCTGAGTTGTCGCGCCCTGGCGGCGCTTGGTATCGTCTGACCATGACATAAGGGGGAGCCGCGATGCGTACGGGTAGAGTCTTGTTCCTGGCGTTGCTCAGCCTCTGTGCGGCCGCTCCCGTAGTGGCGGAGACGCCTGTCGAGCGCGGCGCGTATCTCGTACAGTTCGGCGGCTGCAATGATTGCCATTCGCCGGGCTATTTCTTCGGCAAGATGTCGCCGGAAACCGCCCTGTCCGGCTCGGACGTCGGTTTCCAGCTGCCGCAGGGAACCTTCGTTGCCCCCAACCTGACGCCAGACCCGGAGATGGGACTGGGAACCTGGTCGGAGGAGCAGATCGTCGCCGCCTTGCAGACGGGGGTGCGGCCGGATGGCCGCATGTTGGCCGACATCATGCCCTGGCGTGCGCTTGCCAATCTGACGAAGGACGACGCCACCGCGATCGCGGTCTATCTGAAGTCGCTGACGCCGGTGCAGAACCGGGTCCCGGGCCCGCTTGCGCCGGGAACGAAGGCGGACTTCCCGGTGATGACCATCATCTTCCCGGAAGGCATGGCGCCGCCTGGGAAATGACGGGTTCCGTCGCCTCTGGGTGGAAAAATCGTGCGCCTGTGCACAACCTCCCGGAGAGCGAAACGAAAGCTTAACCATCTGTTCAAATCCGCCATGCTAGTCACCTGGGGCGAGGAGCGCCATTTGCTCCCCGTTCGGGAAGCGTTTTCGTGGTTGAAGTGCAGGACGATTTGTTGGCTACCGCCTGCGAGCAAGTTTGCTCGCAGAACGTGCCTGCCTACATCAAGGGCAGCGATCTGCGATATCTCGCCGTCAACGCGGCGTTCTGCGCGCTGTTCGGCGTGGAGGCGGATGCCGTTGTCGGCCGCGCCGCGGAAGCGCTCGGCGAGATTGCGGGGCACGAGGACAGGAGCGAGCACGAGCGTCGGTGTCTCGTGTTCGGCCGCGAGGAGACCGCGCGCTATCATCATGTCTCGAGCCGCGCCGATTTCGTCATCTCGTTGCGGCGGCAACGGATCTCCGCGGAAGTGTCGATCCTGATCGGAACTTTCGAGCCGGCCGACGGGTCGCGTCAGCCAGTCCCTCCGGGACGAGAAGGCGAGCCGCGGTCAGCGGGAGAAACGGCGGCCGCCGCCGGACAAGCAGCCATTCGAGTCTTGCTGCCGGCGACGCAAGGCGCGACGGGCGGTTTGTCGCCGGTGGAACATGTCCTTGACGCCGCCGGCACGGGCGTTGCCATCTTCGCCACGGATGGCCGCCTGATGCACGCCAACCGTGTCATGCGGGATTTCTACCGGGCCGTGGTTGGCGACGTGCAGGACGGCCAGCTCACACTTGCCAGGATCCTGGCGGCGATTCACGACGTCGAGACGCCGGCCGACGAACAGACCGGGCGGGAGGCCTGGATCGCGCAGCGGCTCGACGAATGCGAACTGCCCCTTTTCGAGCGGGTGACCCGCACGGTCGCCGGCGGATGGATGCGGGTTGTGACCCAACGTCGCCCCGACGGGACACTCGTCGTGTTGCGTTCCGACGTGACAGCACTGAAGGAGAACGAGGGCCGGTTGCGCCAGCAGGGCGAGGAGATCGCCCTTTACCGAGCGCTGCTCGACCAGTTGCCGGTCGCCACCTATGTGCGTGACGAGGCGCAGCGGCTGGTGTTCGCAAACCGGGCGTTTCTCGACCTGACCGGCGCGACGGCCACGGACATCCTCGGCAAGACCACGAAGGAGATGTTTCCCCGCCAGGGCGAACTCTTCCACGCCAAGAACCAGAGGGTTCTCGACAGCGGCGAACTGATCGAGGCTGAAATCGACTGCGTACGGCCCGACGGGTCTGTGGTCCCGACGATCTCCCGCGCTTACCGCGTGACCTCGGCGGACGATCGCAACTACCTGATCGGTTCGATCACCGACACGACGCCGCTCAAGCGCCGGGAGGACCTGCTGATCGAGGCGCGACGTCAGGCTGAGGCGAACCGGTCGGACCTCGAAAGCATTGTCGCCTCGCTCTACGTCGGTATTGTCGTCGTCGACGAGACTTCGACGATCGAACTCGTGAATGGTGCCTTCGAGAGCCTCTGGGACGGGGAACTGCCGCTTTTGCAGGGCAAGCCGCTGGCCGACCTGCTGCGCTTCAAGCATGAGCGAGGGGAGAGGATCGGGTCGCAGGGGGACCTTTGCGACACCGACCACGAGACGTGGCTCCAGCGGGTCCGTGACGGCTGCTTCCCCTCTCGCGAGGTCAGCTATGTCAATGGCCGGACCCTGATCGAGTCCGGCCAGCCGATCTCGGACGGGCGATGCCTGCTGACCTATCTCGACATCACCGAGCGCCGCGAGCACGAGCGCGAGGTGCTGGAGACGCGCACCGCGCTGGAGGAGATCGGCAGCCTTGTCAAGGACGCGATGGCGGCAATGGGCCAGGGGCTGCTGATCATCGACAACGACCGCATCGAGCTGGCCAACGAGGCGCTGATCGCGATGGCCGGTGCGTCGCCGGATCTGCTGCAGCCGGGCGCGCTGCTGCAGGACCTCGTCGAAGACTGCGCGCGGCGCGGCATGTTCGGCGTCGCCGACGGCCGGCGGGTCGAGGTGCGCGACTTCCTGTCGACCCTTTTGCGCGACCGCCACGCCTCGATCGTCTACCAGAGCGCCAAGGGTCGCTGGCTGCAGCTCGAGGCGCGGCCGACCGAGCACGGGCGCATCGTCCTGGTGTTCTCCGACATCAGCGAATTGAAGGCGCGTGAGGACGAGTTGCGCCAGCTCGTGGTGCGCGCCGAGACGGCCGACAAGGCAAAGTCGGAGTTTCTGGCCAACATGAGCCACGAGATCCGCACACCGATGAACGGCGTTCTCGGCATGGCCGAACTGCTGGCGAAGTCCAATCTCGACACCCGCCAGAAGACCTTCATCGACATCATCGTGAAATCGGGCAACGCCCTGCTGACGATCATCAATGACATCCTCGACTTCTCCAAGATCGACGCCGGGCAGATGAGCCTGCGCGCGGCGCCGTTCAATCCGGTGGAGGCGGTTGAGGACGTGGCGACGCTGCTGGCGGCAAAGGCGGACGAAAAGGACATCGAACTGATCGTGCGCGGCACCGTCGATATTCCGGCGGTCGTGCTGGGCGATGCGGGGCGGTTCCGCCAGATCGTTACCAACCTTGTCGGCAATGCGGTGAAGTTCACCGACCATGGCCATGTGCGGATCGACATGGCGGCGATGGCAATCGAGGACGGCAAGATCGAGCTTTGCGTGCGCGTCGAGGATACCGGCGTCGGCATTCCGGACGACAAGTTGGCCTCGGTATTCGAGCAGTTCTCGCAGGTCGACTCCTCTTCCACCCGTCGACACGAGGGAACGGGCCTCGGCCTCGCAATCACCGACGGTCTGGTGTCGCTGTTCGGCGGCAAGCTGTCCGCGGAGAGCGCCGTTGGCAAGGGCTCGGTCTTCACCGTGTCATTGCCGATGGCGGTGGAGGCATCGACCGGTTCGGCAGCCGCCGTTCCGGTCAATCTGCGCGGTGCACGAATTCTGGTCGTCGACCGCAACGAAGCGACCCGCGGGGTTGCAAGGGAGTTGCTGACGGAGTGGGGGTTCGATGTCACCGCCGTCGCGAAGCCCGACGAAGCGCTCGCCTTGCTGTCGGCCGCCGCCTCGATCGACATCACCGTCGATGCGGCGATCGTCGACAAGGATTTGCGCGACGGCGGCGGCCGCCGCCTGCTCGAGGCAATCCGCGAGGATTTCCCGCAGACCGCGCTGATTGCGCTTTCCGCGCTCGGCGCGCGGACGCTGGAGCAAGGCTTCGATGTGCCCGAGACGGACGCCCACCTGATGAAGCCGATCCGCGCCGGGCTGCTGCGCGAGACCGTATGCAACGTGATCCGCTCCGCCCGCCATCGAGGATCTGCCGGAGCCGTCCCGCCGGCGGCCACGAGCGATACCCCCGCCACCGTGCCGCTACGTCTCCTCGACGGCGGTCCGGTGCCGGTCGACGTGCTTGTCGCCGAAGACAACGAGGTCAACCAGATCCTTTTCCGGCAACTGCTCGAGGGGGCGGGCGTCAGTTTCCAGCTGGTCACCGACGGCGAGCAGGCCGTGGAAGCGTTCAGGCGGCTGCAGCCGCGGATGATCCTGATGGACGTGTCGATGCCGGTGATGAGCGGTCACCAGGCAACGCGCGCCATTCGCGAGATCGAGACCGGTTCCGGGGGACGGGTGCCGATCGTCGCGGTCACGGCACATGTGCTCGACGGCGACCGCGAGGCCTGCCTATCCGCGGGAATGGACGACTATCTGGCCAAGCCCATCAGCATCGACAGGCTGGAGGAAATGATCGATCGCTGGCTGAACACCGCCCGCAGGGCCAATGCCAACGGCACGACACTTCATTAGCTCAAACGGCTATGGCCGCCGCTGTCCGCAGAGCATTTCCCGCTTTCCGGCGAAGCCGCGCCTGCGTTCCACCGAAAAGCCGGCGGCGGCGAGGTTGCGCCGGACGAAGCCGGCTGCGGCATAGGTCGCGAACGTGCCGCCAGGGCGGGTGTGGGCGAACACCTCTGCCATTAGCTCCGCCGACCACATGTCCGGATTGCGGGACGGCGCGAAACCGTCGAGGTACCAGGCGTCGAAGGAAAGCCGGCTCCACCCCAGTCGCTCGAGTGCCGGGCCGACGATCACCGTCAGCCGGGTCCGCTCATCGAGCGTCAGGTCGATCATTTCCCGGCTTCCCGGTGCATCGGGCCACAACGCGGTCAGCGCACCGCGCTCGCCGTTGATCTCGGGCCAGTGCGCCAGCGCGCGGTCGATGGCCTCGCGCGCAAGCGGGAAACGCTCGAAGGAAACGAAATGCAGGCATCCGCTTCCGGCGGATGCCGCGCGCCACTGGCGCCAGGTCTCGCAGAGGTTGAGCCCGGTTCCGAACCCGAGTTCGCCGATGGTGAAGTCGCCGCCCCCGGCCCAGCGGTCGGGCAGGCCGTTGCAGCCGAGAAAGACGTGACCGCATTCGAGCCTGCCGTCCGTGCGGCAATAAAAGTGATCGCCATAAGCCGGCGAATAGGGCATATCGCCCTCATGCCAGTCGAGGGTCAAACTACTCGCCGCAGGCGCGGCGTCGGGAGCATTGTCAGCCATGCCGGCAGTCGATAGTCGCGCCGGCCGTCCTGGTCAACCGGTGCCGGACGTGCTGGTGGTCGGCGCCGGGATCATGGGGCTGTGGGCCGCGCTGATGGCGGCGCGCGCCGGGCTGTCCGTGCTCGTGCTGGAAGGCGACGACGTCGGCGCCGGCGCCAGCGGCGGCCTGCTGGGTGCGCTGATGCCGCACCTGCCGGACCGGTGGAACGCCAAGAAGCAGTTCCAGTTCGAGTCCCTGGTTTCGCTCGAGACCGAGATCGCCGAACTGGAGGCGGCGACAGGCCTGTCTGCCGGGTATCGCCGTACCGGCCGGCTGATCCCGCTCGGCGCCGGACATCAAGGCGATCGCGCCAGGCGGCATGCTCGTGACGCCGCCGAAAACTGGCGGGTGCCGGGCCGCAGCTTCACCTTTGACCTTGTCGATGCCGCACCGACCGCGCAATGGCCGGCGCCGGACGCCATGCCCGCCGGGCTGGTGTTCGACAGCCTGGCGGGCCGGGTCTGGCCACGGGGGCTGCTGGCGTTGCTGCGCGCCGCGCTTGCCGCCATGCCGAAGGCGACCATCCGCACAGGATGCGAGGTGCGAGCGGTCGACGGCGCGACGCGAGCCGTGGTGCTGGCCGACGGCGAGCGGATCGCCGGCGGCCACCTTATCCTTTCCGCCGGCGTTGCGAGCTTCGCGCTGCTCGCAGCGATGGGGCCCGCGACGCCTCGGCCGGTCGGCTGCGCAGTCAAGGGACAGGCGGCGCTGTTTCGGGCGGACGTCGACCCGGCTTTGCCGGTCCTGTTCAGCGACGGTGTCTATGTCGTTCCGCACGAGGACGGATACTGTGCGGTCGGCAGCACGAGCGAGGACCGCTTCACCGATCCGGTTTCCACCGATCGCCTGCTGGACGAGACCATTGCCGGGGCCTTCCGACTGGCGCCGATCCTCCGCTCGGCCGAGTGCGTCGAGCGCTGGGCCGGGGTGCGGCCGAAGGCGATCGGACGCGACCCGATGGCGGGGCGTCACCCGGTGTTTCCCGGCATCAGCCTGTTGACCGGCGGCTTCAAGATCAGCTTCGGCGTCGCGCACGAACTGGCGCGCGCGGTCGTCGATGAGGCAAAAGGCGACAGCCCGGCGCGGCTGCCGCCTTCCTTCACGGTCGAGGCGCATCTGGAGGCTGCGCGCCGTGATCGGACGTGATCGTCACATCCAGTAGGGGCGGATGCCGTAGTAGTCGTGGATGCGCTGGCCGTTGTCGCGGCTCCAGTCGTAGTCCATTCCGCTCTCGTAGTGCGGCGCGGCTTCCACCTGTTCCTTGGTCACGTCGATCCGGTAGCCGCCGAGGCCGACGTCATAGTCCAGCTTGCTCCACGGCACGGGGTAATGATGGTGGCCGATGCCGAGGAAGCCGCCGAAGCTGAGCACGGCATAGGAGACCTGTCCGGTCAGCTTGTCGAGGATCAGGCGTTCGACCGAGCCGATGTGCTTGCCATCGGCGCCGTAGACTGCGGTGCCTTCGACCTTGTCGCTGGCGATCAGCGCTTCGGTCTCACGGATGTTGGCGTCGTATGAGGTCATCGTTCTACTCCCTGTCTGTTGTGTCGGTGACAATGCGCTGAGGGACGTGATTGTTCCGGTCTTGCGGAGCCGGGTACGGCCATCATCGCGCCGACGGCGATCGCCCGGGCGGTGCTGCCCGAGACCGTTTTCCGGCTTGGGAGAGACCGCATTTCGCCTCGACTTTCTCGTCTCGGGTGCTACCGTTCGGGCGTGCATCCAGGGGTGAAACGATGTCCGAAACGACCTATCCGCGCGATCTCGTCGGCTACGGCCGAACGCCGCCGCACCCGCGCTGGCCGGGCGACGCGCATATCGCCGTCCAGTTCGTCGTCAATTACGAGGAGGGCGGCGAGAGCTGCGTGCTCGACGGCGATCCGGCGTCCGAATTCCTGCTGTCGGAGATCGTCGGGGCGCAGCCCTGGCCGGGCCAGCGCAACCTCAACATGGAATCGATCTATGAGTACGGCGCGCGCGCCGGCTTCTGGCGGCTGTGGCGGCTGTTCACCGACCGCAACGTGCCGGTCACCGTCTACGGCGTGACCCTGGCGATGGCGCGCAATCCCGAAGCCGTCGCCGCGATGAAGGAGGCCGGTTGGGAGATCGCCAGCCACGGTTATCGCTGGCTGGAATACAAGGACTTTGCGGAGGAGGCCGAGCGCCGGCACATCCGCGAGGCGGTGCGGCTCCATACCGAGCTGACCGGTTCGCATCCGCTCGGCATGTACCAGGGCAAGCCGTCGGCGAACACGCTGCGGCTGGTGATGGAGGAGGGCGGGTTCGTCTATTCCTCCGATTCCTATGCCGACGACCTGCCCTACTGGGTGGAGGGCAACGGCGAGCCCTTCCTGATCATCCCCTATACGCTTGAGACGAACGACATGCGCTTTGCCACGCCGCAGGGTTTCAATGCCGGCGACCAGTTCTTCACCTATCTGAAGGATGCCTTCGACGTGCTGTACCAGGAAGGCCGGGAGGGCAGCCCGAAGATGCTGAACGTCGGCCTGCATTGCCGGCTTGTCGGCCGCCCCGGGCGCGTCGCCGCGCTGGCGCGCTTCGTCGACTACGTGCTCTCGCACGACAAGGTCTGGGTACCGCGCCGAATCGACATTGCAAGGCACTGGCACGAGCACCACAAGCCGGAGACAGGCACGCCATGACCCGCGCCGACTTCATCGCCCGCTTCGGCGGCGTGTTCGAACACTCGCCCTTCGTCGCCGAGCGCGCCTTCGATGCGGGCCCGATCGGCGAGCCGCTGACGGCAGGCGCCGTGCACGCGGCGATGGCGGCCCAGTTCCGGGCCGCTTCCGCCGGCGAGCAACTCGCGGTCCTGCGCGCCCATCCCGATCTCGCCGGCCGGCTCGCGATCGCTGGCGAGCTGACCGAGGACAGCCGCAAGGAGCAGGCCGGCGCGGGCCTCGACCGGCTCAGCGCGCAGGAGCATGCGCGCTTCACGGCGCTGAATGCCGCCTATGTGGCAAAATTCGGCTTTCCCTTCATCATCGCGGTGAAGGGGCTGGGCAAGGACGACATTCTTGCCGCGTTCGAGACGCGGATCGAAAATTCGCGCGAGCAGGAATTCGAGACGGCCAAGGCGCAGGTCGAGCGAATCGCGCTGCTGCGGCTCGCGGCCCTGGTTCCGGGAGAGGGCGATGCCTGAGCCGTCCGAGCCGCGCCGCGTGCCGGTCGTCCTGCCGGTGCGGGCGCTGACGAAGGAGGCGTTCGCGCCGTTCGGCTCCCTGATCGAGGCCGACCCTTCGACCATGCGACACATCAACGCCGGCACGACGGAGCGCTACCACGCGCTCGCCGAAGCGGAGGTGACCGGGCAGGACGCACGCGTCATCATCAACATCTTCCGCGGCAGCCCGCGCGTATTTCCCTATGTCGTCGACATGGTGGAGCGTCACCCGCTCGGCAGCCAAAGCTTTTCGCCGATCGACAATCGTCCCTGGCTGGTGGTCGTGGCGCAGGACGAGGGCGGCCGGCCGGGCGCGCCGCAGGCGTTCCTGGCTAGCGGCCGGCAGGGCATCAACTACCGGCGCAACGTCTGGCACCACCCGCTGATGGCGGTCGGCGCCGCCAGCGACTTCCTTGTCGTCGACCGCAGCCCCGCGGACGGCAACCTCGAGGAGTTCTTCTACGAAATGCCCTACATCATCGAGAGCCCGGAGGTGACGCCGTGACGAGCCGTGGACGACTGACCACCCACGTTCTCGATACCGCCCGCGGCCGGCCGGCGGCCGGGCTCGCGATCGAGCTGTATCGCTACGAGCCGCAGGGCGACCGCCTGTGGATCGCCACTGCGACGACCAATGCCGACGGGCGCGTCGATGCCCCGCTGATCGAAGGCGACGATTTTCTCGCCGGAACCTACGAGCTCCTGTTCCATGCCGGGGACTACCTGCGCAGGAGCGGCGCCGGCGTCACCGACCCGGCCTTCCTCGATCTCATCCCCTTTCGCTTCGGCGTCGCCGATCCGTCCGGGCACTACCACGTGCCGCTGCTTCTTTCGCCCTACGGCTACTCGACCTACCGCGGGAGTTGACCGGCGCACCGGACGATCAGAGCCCGGCCTTCATCGCCTTGCCGGCGACATAGGTTTCGCGCACCGAGCGGTCGTCGCCGAGGGTCTGCAACAGAAACAATTCGTCGGCGAGCGAGCGCACGACTTCCATCCTGAGGGCCATGGCAGGGGTCGCCGCCGCGTCGAGAACGACGAGGTCGGCGTCGCTGCCGGGCTGCAGCGTGCCGATCCGGTCGGCAAGCGACAGCGCCTCGGCGTTGCCGAGCGTCATGTGATAGAAGCTCTCGAACGGGTTCAGCCGCTCGCCCAGCAACTGCTGGATCTTGTAGGCCTCGTCCATTGTCCGGAGCATCGAGTAGCTCGTGCCGCCGCCGATGTCGGTGGCGAAGCCGAGGCGCACCGGCCTGTCGCGGCGCGACAGCGACCTGAGCGGGAACAGGCCGGAGCCGAGAAACAGGTTGGACGTCGGGCAGTGCACGGCGACCGCGCCCGCCTCGCTCATCGCGTCCGCTTCGCGATCGGTCAGATGGATGCAGTGGCCGAACAGGCTCTTCGGTCCGAGCAGGCCGTAGCGCGCATAGACATCGGTGTAGTCGGCCGCCTCGGGAAAGAGGCTGGCGGTGAAACGGATCTCGTCCTCGTTCTCCGACAGGTGGGTCTGGATGTGCAGGTCGGGAAACTCGCGGGCGAGCCGGCCTGTCGCCTCCATCTGCGCCGGGGTCGAGGTGATGGCGAAGCGGGGGGTGATGGCGACGTGGTTGCGGCCCTTGCCGTGCCACTCGGCGATCACCGCGCGGGTCTCGTCGTAGCCCAGCTGCGGCGTGTCGAGCAGGCCCTGCGGCGCGTTGCGGTCCATCATCACCTTGCCGCCGACCATGCACATGCCCCGCCGCAGCGCCTCGGCGAAATAGGCGTCGGCCGAGGTCTTGTGCACCGAGCAGTAGGCGACCGCGGTCGTGGTGCCGTGGCGGATCAGTTCGTCGTAGAAGTGGCCGGCGATGCGGGCCGCGTGCGCCGGCTCGACGAAGCGGCATTCTTCCGGGAAGGTGTGCGTGTTCAGCCATTCCAGCAGGTTGGCGGCATAGGCGCCGATCACCTGCATCTGCGGAAAGTGCAGGTGCGTGTCGATCAGGCCCGGCAGGATCAGATGCGGGCGGTGGTCGATCTCGGCGACGCCGGCCGGGGCCTTGGCCCGGACGTCCGCATAGGCGCCGGTCGCCGCGATCCTGCCGTCCACGACCAGCAGGCCTCCATCGGCGTCGTAGTGGTAGCTGCCCGTGTCGTCCATGCCTTCGGGCCGGCGGACGAAGCCGAGCAGTCGCCCGCGCAAAAGTATGGCCGTCATTTCGCGCCTCCGAAGACCGCGCTCTCGTACCAGGCGGTCAGCACCCGGCGCTCCTCGGGGGTGACGCCGGTCAGGTTCCCCGGTGGCATGGCATGACTGCGCCCGGCCTGCAAATAGATTTCGCGCGCATTGCGCGCGATCGCCGCGTCGCTGTCCAGAACGACGTCCTTCGGCGCAGCCAAAAGGCCGTCCCAGACCGGCTCGGCGGCATGGCACATGCTGCAGCGGCTTGTGACCACGTCGCGCACGGCCGGGAAATGCGGATCGGCCGCGAACTTCCGGAAGATCGGCGCGGACGTGGCCTCCGGCACCTCGCCGACCAGTACCTTCGGCGCGGTCGACAGCCAGATGATGAGGATGAACAGGATTGCCGTCGCCAGCCAGGTCCAGGTCGGCCGGCCCTTGCGGGCGTGGGTGGTGTTGAACCAGTGGCGGATGGTGACGCCCATCAGGAAGACGAGGGCGGCGATGATCCAATTGAAGGCGGTCGCGAAGGCGAGCGGGTAGTGGTTCGACAGCATGAAGAAGATGACGGGCAGCGTCAGGTAGTTGTTGTGCAACGAGCGCTGCTTGGCGATCACGCCGTACTTCGGGTCCGGCGTGCGTCCGGCGATCAGGTCGGCGACGACCACCTTCTGGTTGGGGATGATGATGAAGAAGACGTTGGCCGACATGATCGTGGCGGTGAAGGCGCCAAGGTGCAGGAACGCGGCGCGGCCGGTGAAGACTTGTGTATAGCCCCAGGCCATGGCGACCAGCAGCGCATACAGCAGGATCATCAACCCCCAGGTGCTGGCACCGAGCGGCGACTTGCAGAGCAGGTCGTAACAAATCCACCCGAGTGCGAGCGAGGCGATCGAGATCGCGATCGCGGCCGGTGCGGAAACCTCGAGCACGCTACGGTCGATCAGGAACAGGTCGGCGCCGGCATAGTAGACGATGCAGAGCATGGCGAAGCCGGACAGCCAGGTGGCGTAGCTCTCCCATTTGAACCAGGTCAGGTGCTCGGGCATCGTCGCCGGCGCTACCAGGTATTTCTGGATGTGGTAGAAGCCGCCGCCGTGCACCTGCCATTCCTCGCCGTAGGCGCCGGCCGGCAGGTGGTCGCGCCGCACGAGGCCAAGGTCGAGCGCGATGAAGTAGAAGGACGAGCCGATCCAGGCGATCGCGGTGACGACGTGCAGCCAGCGCACGGCAAAGCTGACCCATTCCCAGGCAATGGCGTAGTCGTACATGCGGGCCCCTCTCGTTCATTCGCATCCGCACATTGCGAGAATTTTGCCGCAGAGGAAAGGGGTTGGGCAGGCGAGCCAACGCCGACGCATCAGTCGGCGAAGCTCGGCAGTTCCGAGCGCAGCCAATTGCGGAACAGCTTGATTTTCGGAACGTTGCGCCGGCTTTCCGGATAGGCGAGCCAGTAGGCCTTGCCGTCGGTGCAGGCGATGTCGAACGGCTGGTAGAGCCGGCCGAGCGCGATGTCGTTGGTATAGAATTCAGGATTGAGCATGGCGACGCCGTGGCCGGCCATCACCGTGTCGGCCTCCAGCGTCTGGGTGCCGAGATAGGTATGCGGCCGGTCGCTGAGGTCGATGCCGGGCAGGCCGGCGGCGGCGAACCATTGCGTCCACCACGGGTCGGTCGGATCGAAGATCGGCAGCTTCAGCAGATCCGTCGGCTCTACAATGCCGCCGACGCTCGCGGCAAGCGCGGGGCTCAGCATCGGCGTGAAGCTCAGTTCCATCAGCTTGTGGCTGGCCAGCCCCGGCCAGTTGCCGTCGCCATAGCGCAGCACGACGTCGACCGCCTCGCGGGAAAAGTCGACCAGCCGCTGGTCGGTCAGCAGGCGCACCGCGACCGTCGGGTTCTGCAGGTGAAACGATCCCAGATGCGGCGCCAGCCATTTCGAGGACAGGGTAAAGGTCGAACTGATGACCAGCGTCGCCTCCGCGTCGTCCAGAACGGAGCTGAAGGCAACGCTGAGGATGGCGAAGGCCTCGGCCACCCGGGGCGCCAGCCGCTGACCGGTCTCGGTCAGCACGATCTGCCGCGGCCGGCGCAGGAACAACGGCTCGCCGAGGAGATCCTCCAGCAGCTTGATCTGGTAGCTGACGGCCGTCTGCGTCATGCCCAGTTCCTCCCCGGCGCGGGTGAAGCTGCCGTGTCTCGCGGCGGCATCGAAGACGCGCATGGCGTTCAGGGGGAACTGGCGCGCCAGTTTCATGGATCAGCTCTCTTTATGCGTCCAGACGGAGGTTCGATTGGAATTCCAGCATTCTCCGGCGCAAACTGCAAGCAAGTTCAACGACCGCCATGAGGTGTCATTATGGCTTGCCCGGACATGGAATATCAGCGCCAGACCCTTCCCACGCCGTTCGACTGGTGGGTGCGCGCCGTCGTCGACGCGCTGATGCCGACCTTGCAGCACAGACCCCCGCGGCTGGATGTCGAGAACCTGCCTGACCATCTCAAGCGTGATCTCGGCCTTCTCGACGGCCGGGCACCGTACCGGGAAAGGGACTTTTGATAACCGAAAGGCGGCCATCGTCCCGGATCGGGGCGATGGCAACGGTCGCTCACGCCGCCTTCAACCGCTCGACCGCCATCAGCACCCGTTCCGGCGTCGCCGGCGCATCGAGTCGCGGGCAGTGGCGATAGCCGGCGACGCTGGCGACCGCCATGGACAGCGCCTCCAGCACCGAGATTGCCAGCATGAACGGCGGCTCGCCCACGGCCTTCGAGCGGCCGATCGTCGGCTCGACGTTCTGCGACCATTCGGCAATCGCGATATTGAAAACCGGCGGCCGGTCGGAGGCGAGCGGAATCTTGTAGGTCGAGGGCGCGTGGGTGCGCAGCCGGCCCTTTTCGTCCCACCACAGTTCCTCGGTCGTCAGCCAGCCCATGCCCTGGACGAAACCACCCTCGATCTGGCCCCGGTCGATCGCCGGGTTCAGCGAGCGGCCGACGTCGTGGAGGATGTCGACGCGGTTGACCTGGTGCTCGCCGGTGAGGGTATCGATCGAAACCTCGGACACCGCCGCGCCATAGGCGAAATAGTAGAAGGGCGAACCGATGCCCCTGGCGCGGTCCCAGTGGATCTTCGGCGTCTTGTAGAAGCCGGCGGCCGAGAGCTGGACGCGGGCGAGGTAGGCCTGCCGGATGAAGTCGGGGAAGGGGACCAGGGTCTCGCCGACCCGCACATGGTGCGGTACGAAGGCGACGGCCTCCGGCGGAACGTTCCATTTTTCCGCGGCGAACGCGACGAGGCGCTCCTTGATCTGACGCGCCGCGTCGAAGGCCGCCATGCCGTTCAGGTCGGAACCGGAGGAGGCGGCGGTGGCCGAGGTGTTCGGCACCTTGCCGGTCGTCGTCGCGGTGATCTTGACTTGCGCGATGTCGACCTGGAAGGCGTCGGCGAGCACCTGTGCGACCTTGACGAACAGGCCCTGGCCCATCTCGGTGCCGCCGTGGTTCAGGTGGATCGAGCCGTCCTGGTAGACATGCACCAGCGCGCCGGCCTGGTTGTACCAGGTGGCGGTGAACGAGATTCCGAACTTGACCGGCGTCAGCGCGATCCCCTTGCGGATCACGCGACTCTTGTCGTTGAAGGCGAGGATGGCGCGGCGACGTGCCTGGTAGTCCGATGAGCGTTCCAGCTCGTCGACGATACGGTGGACGATGTTGTCCTCGACCGGCTGGTGATAGGGCGTCAGGCAGCGGTCGGAGCCGGCCTCGCCGTAGAAATTGGCCTTGCGGACTGCGAGCGGGTCCTTGCCGAGCGCGTAGGCGATCTCCTCGATGATGCGCTCGCCGCCCACCATGCCCTGCGGACCGCCGAAGCCGCGGAAGGCGGTGTTGGAGACGGTATGGGTCTTCAGCGGCTGCGAGCTAAGCCTTACGTGCGGATAGAAGTAGGCGTTGTCGGCGTGAAACAGCGCCCGGTCCGTCACCGGCCCGGAGAGGTCGGAGGAAAAGCCGCAGCGCGCGGCATAGTTGGCCTTTACCGCCAGGATGCGGCCCTCATCGTCGTATCCGGCCTCGTAGTCGATGATAAAATCGTGGCGCTTGCCGGTGGCGACCATGTCCTCGTCGCGGTCCGGGCGGATCTTCACCGCGCGTTTCAGCTTCTTGGCGGCGATGGCGGCGATCGCGGCGAACTGGTTCGACTGCGTCTCCTTGCCACCGAATCCGCCGCCCATGCGGCGCACCTGCACGGTGACGGCATTGGAGGGCACGCCGAGCGCATGGCTGACCATGTGCTGCACTTCGCTCGGGTGCTGGGTCGAGGACCAGACGGTGACCTCGTCGTCCTCACCGGGAATGGCGAGCGCGACGTGGCCCTCGAGATAGAAATGGTCCTGGCCGCCGACCCGCATCCGCCCGCCGAGGCGGCGCGGGGCCTGCGCGAGCGCCGCCTCGGCGTCGCCGCGCGACAGCGTCAACGGGTCGGTGACCAGAATCGCTCCGCCTGCGAGCGCATCGGCAGCGTCGGTCCAGTGCGGCAGGTCGCGATACTCGATCGTCGCCAGCCGGGTGGCGCGGCGGGCCGCCTCGCGCGTCCGCGCGATCACGGCGAAGACCGGCTGGCCGTGGAACTCGACCCTGCCTTCGGCCAGCACCGGTTCGTCGTTGCGGCCGGTCGGGCTGATGTCATTGACCCCCGGCACGTCCGCGCCGGTCATGACCCAGACGACGTCCGGCGCGGCGCGAACTTCGGCCAGATCGATCGCGACGATCTCGGCATGGGCGCGCTCGCTCATGCCGAGGGCGGCATGCAGCAGGCCGTCCGGTTCCGGTATGTCGTCGATGTACTCAGCCGTGCCGGCGACATGCTTGTGGGCGGAGTCATGCCGCTGCGGCGCGTGCATCGGCGCGGTGATCGTCTTGCGGTCCTCGAAGGCGGAACGGTCCATCATGCCTCACCTCGTTCGGGTTGCCGGCGGCCCTGCCGCAGCGACCGACCCGGGCCGTGTGCAGCGCGGCTGCGGGAGGGCGCGTGCCGTGATTGCCGCATCACGCCACCTCCCCGAACCGCCGCAACTGCGCGGCTTCGCCGGCCGTCTCCAGGAAGAAGCGTAAGAGCAGGTTCTTCGCGGCCAGCATCCGGTACCCGGCCGACGCGCGCCAGTCGGTAAGCGGCGCGTAGTCCTTTTCGAAGGCGGCGCACGCCGCTTCGACCGTCGCTTCGCTCCACGGCCTGCCAGCAAGGGCGGCCTCGACGTGGCGGGCGCGCTTGGGTGTCGCCGCCATGCCGCCGAAACAGACGCGCGCCTGCTCCACTCCGGCCCCGGCATCGAGCGTGACACGGAAGGCGCCGCAGAGGGCCGAAATGTCTTCGTCGCGCCGCTTCGACACCTTGTAGGCGGCGAAACGGTCGTCCGGCGACGGGGCCGGCACGAACACACTCTCCAGGAATTCGCCCGGACGGCGGTCCTGCTTCCCGTAGTCGATGAAGTAGTCTTCGAGCGGCAGCTCGCGCGTTCCGGTGGCGGAGCGCAGCGTCAGCGTCGCGCCGAGCGCGATCAGCGGCGGCGGCGTGTCGCCGATCGGCGAGCCGTTGGCGATGTTGCCGCCGATCGTGCCCATGTTGCGCACCTGGTCTCCGCCGAGCCGGTCGAGCAATGGCCGCAGCGCCGGGGCAAGGCTTGCGAGCGCTTCCTGCGCCTGGGTGTAGGTCACGCCGGCGCCGATGCGGAGGCCGCCGGGCGTGCGGGTCACGGTCTGCAGTTCCGGCAGGTGGTTGATGAACACGACCGGGTCGAGCGCACGCATCTGCTTGGTTACCCAGAGGCCGACATCGGTGCAGCCCGCGACGACGGTGGCGTCCGGGTCCCGGGCAAGCACGCCGGCAAGGTCCTTCACCGTCGCCGGGACGATGACGCGGCCGCCCGGCGGGCCAAGCCGGATGGTCTTGCGCGGGGCGAGCGCTGCAAGCCTCGCTGCCACGTCCGCGCGGCTGCGCTCGATCGGGTCGAACACGGCGCTCGGCCGCTCCGCCGCGACCGCCTCCGCCGCCCTGACGATCGGCTCGTAGCCGGTGCAGCGACAGAGATTGCCCTGGAGCGCGCGCTCGATCTCCGGCCGTCCGGGCCGGTCGTTGTTGAGCCAGAGGCCATAGAGCGACATGACGAAGCCCGGCGTGCAGAAGCCGCATTGCGATCCGTGCTGGTCGACCAGCGCCTGCTGTACCGGGTGGAGCGTGCCGTCGGCGGCAGCGAGATGCTCGACCGTGACGACGTGGGTGGCGTTCATCGACCCGACGAGTCGGATGCAGGCGTTGACGCCCTCGTAGACGAGCCGGCCGTCGAGCAGCCGTCCGACCAGCACGGTGCAGGCGCCGCAATCGCCCTCGGCGCAGCCCTCCTTGGTCCCGGTCAGCCGCCGGCGCAGGCGAATCCAGTCGAGCAGCGTCAGGGTGGCAGGCACGTCGTCGAGCGCGACGTCCTCGTCGTTCAGGATGAAGTCGATACTGCCGGTCCTTTCGCCCATGCGCCGCCCTTTGCGTGCTATTGCGCCGTCCAGCCGCCGTCGATGGAGATGTGCGTGCCGGTGATCGATCGGGCCGCGTCGCTGGCAAGGAACGTGGCCGCTTCCGCGATCTCCTCGACGGACACGAACTCCTTGGTCGGCTGGAACTTCAACATGACGTCCGACTTCACCTGTGCCTCGCTGATGCCGCGCGCGCGCGCGGTGTCGGGAATCTGCTTTTCCACCAGCGGCGTCAGCACATAGCCCGGGCAGATCGCGTTGACGGTGATGCCCTGGTCGGCGACCTCCAGCGCGACGGCCTTGGTCAAGCCCATGATACCATGCTTGGCCGCCACATAGGCCGACTTGAAGGGCGAGGCGACGAGGCCGTGGGCGGAGGCGATGTTGACGATCCGGCCCCAGCCCTTCGCCTTCATGCCGGGGATGGCGGCACGGATGGTGTGGAACGAACTCGACAGGTTGATGGCGATGATCTGGTCCCACTTCTCGACCGGGAAGTCCTCGATCTTCTCGACATGCTGGATGCCGGCATTGTTGACGAGGATGTCGACGCCGCCGAACTCGGCGGTGGCGGTCGCGATCAGGTCGGCGATCTCGGCGGGTTTCGTCATGTCGGCGGGATGATAGAGGATCCTGCCGCTGCCGAGGCCAGCGAGCTTTTCGCGGGTCGCGTCGATCTCGGCCGGGTCGCCGAGCCCGTTGATCACGACATTGGCGCCGTTCCTGGCAAAGGCACTGGCGATCGCAAGCCCGATGCCGCTGGTGGAACCGGTGACGACGGCTGTTTTCATTTTACAACTCTCCCTGCATTCACGCCGGCCGTCCTCGTTGCCGGCCGTGCTGCGTCGCAGCAGCCTACGCGCAAAGCTCGAAGGCTTGCAATTGGCTTTTTGGAAGGAGAAAACAGGGAGGTCGGGCGCGGTCGACTTGCGATTTATTTTCTTTTGACATTCGTTTTGATGTCGTATTGAAACTTTCGAAGGGCCATCGGGAGCGGTCCGACACAGGCGGGAGGATTTCATGGGTGGATACATTCTCGCGATCGACCAGGGCACGACCTCGAGCCGGGCGATCGTCTTCGATGGCAACCAGCAGATCGCGGGTGTCGGGCAGCGTGAGTTTACCCAGCAGTTTCCCCGGTCCGGCTGGGTCGAGCACGACCCCGAGGAGATCTGGAACAGCGTGATCTGGTCGGTCCGTGCCGCGCTCGAAAAGGCCGGCGTCGCCGCCGCCGACCTGTCCGCCATCGGCATCACGAACCAGCGCGAGACGGTCGTGGTCTGGGACCGGGCAACCGGCCGGCCGATCCACAATGCGATCGTCTGGCAGGACCGGCGCACGGCGGCCCATTGCGAAGAGCTGAAGAACAAGGGCCTTGAAGACATCTTCATCGCCCGGACCGGGCTGCTGCTGGACCCCTATTTTTCCGGCACGAAACTCGCCTGGATCCTCGACAGCGTCGAGGGCGCGCGCGGGCGCGCCGCGCGCGGCGAACTCTGCTTCGGCACGATCGATAGCTTCCTGATCTGGCGGCTGACCGGCGGGCGGTCGTTCAAGACCGATGCGACCAACGCCAGCCGCACGCTGATGTACAACATCGCCGACAACGGCTGGGACGAGGAGTTGCTTGCGATCCTGAACGTGCCGAAGGGGATGCTGCCGGAGGTGCTCGACTGCGCCGCCGACTTCGGCGTCACCGAACCGGAGCATTTCGGCGCAGCGGTGCCGATCCTCGGCGTGGCCGGCGACCAGCAGGCGGCGACGATCGGCCAGGCCTGTTTCGAGCCCGGCATGATGAAGTCGACCTACGGCACCGGCTGCTTCGCGCTGCTCAATACCGGCGCCGACATGGTGCGCTCGAAGAACCGGCTGCTGACCACGATCGCCTATCGCCTGGACGGCAAGACCACCTACGCGCTCGAAGGCTCGATCTTCATCGCGGGCGCTGCGGTGCAGTGGCTGCGCGACGAGTTGAAGATGATCGAGACCGCCTCCGAGGCGAGCGCGCTGGCGGCCAAGGCCGATCCGATGCAGCAGGTCTATCTCGTGCCGGCCTTTACCGGCCTCGGTGCGCCGCACTGGGATCCCGATGCGCGCGCGGCGATCTTCGGCATGACCCGCGGCACCGGGCCCGCCGAGTTCGCCCGGGCGGCGCTCGAGGCCGTCTGCTACCAGACGCGCGACCTGCTCGACGCGATGCACGGCGACTGGCGGAACGGCGGCAGCGAAACGGTGCTGCGCGTCGACGGCGGAATGGTGGCCTCCGACTGGACGATGCAGCGGCTCGCCGACATCCTGAACGCGCCGGTCGACCGGCCGACGATCCTGGAGACGACGGCGCTCGGCGCGGCCTGGCTGGCCGGGGAGCGCGCCGGGGTCTGGCCCGACAAGGCCGGCTTCGCCAAGGGCTGGGCCCGTGACCGCCGCTTCGAGCCGCAAATGGACGAAGGGACGCGTGGCGCGAAGGTTAAGGGCTGGAAGGACGCGGTGCGGCGGACGCTGAGCGCCGGCTAGGCGGACGGAGTGCATGACCGACGGTATTGGGGCGGCGAACGGGCTCGGCGCTCAGGGCCGCTGCACGGCATAGAGTTCCCACGTTCCCGGAACGTCCCGCAATGTCCTTGGGAGACGTTCCGAAAACATCGTGCCGGATCCGGCGACGAGGTCGCGAACCGTGCGCGACACCAGAAGTTCGCCGGCCGCGGCTTCATCAAGAATGCGCGAGGCAATGTGAACGGCGAGCCCGCCGACATCGCTGTCCCGCATCTCGCACTCCCCGGTATGCGCCGCAGCGCGAATGGAGAGGCCGAGCGCGGCGAGTCGTTCCGAGATTGCACCGGCGCATCGGATCGCCGGGGTCGGTCCCGGGAAGGTGGCAAGCAGGCCGTCGCCGGTCATCTTGATCTCCCTGCCGCCGTGGCGCTGCAACTCTGAGCGGATGGCGTCGTCGTGACGCCTGAGAAGTGCGGTCCATTCGCGGTCGCCGAGACGGGCGGCCAGCGACGTCGATCCGACGATGTCGGTGAAGAGGACGGTCAGCAGGACGCGTTCGACGACCGCTCGGGGGCGCTCTCCGGTCAAAAATTCCTCGATCTCGTCGAGCGCGCGGTCGGTGTCCCCGGCCCAGATCACGTGGTCGTCGCCCGGTAGCACGACATATCGGGCGCCGGCGATGTGATCGGCGAGATATCGGCCTTCCTCCGGCCGTACCCAGCGATCGCCGGATCGGCTGAGGACCAGGGTCGGCGCCCTGATCGTCGGCAGGATGTCCCGTACGTCGACCTCCGTGCTCCAGCGCCAGAGCGCGATCGCGTCCTGCGGCGCGGCAGCGTTCCGCAGATACGAGGCGAGCAGTTCGGCCGTCTGTTCATCCTTGACCAGGCTGGGTGCCGCATTGGAGAGGTCGAACGGCCCGCCCCAGTCGAGGGCGATCTTCTCCAGTTCTTCCTCGATCTGGTCCGGCGTCCTGGCCCAGGGATAGTCATGCGCCCAGCGACCCCGCGCATAGGCGCCATGAAGCACCAGGGCCGTCGCTTGTTCCGGACATGTCGCGGCGAACTGCATGCACAGGCTGCCCCCTTCCGACGTTCCGAACAACGCCGCGCGTGCGGATCCGACCGCGGACAGGACGGCGTTCAGGTCCTGCATGCGATCCCCGATCGATGCAGGGCCGATGATGCGATCCGAGAGCCCGGTGCCGCGCTTGTCGAACATGATCAGGCGCGCAAAGGCGCTCAGCCGATCGAAGACGTGAACCATGCTGGGCAGGTTCCAGGCATGGTCGAGGTTGGAGACCCAGCCGGGGACGTAAACAATGTCGATCGGCCCGTTGCCGACCACCTGGTAGGCAATGCTCAGATTCCCGCTGCGGGCGTAGCGTGTCTTCGGGATCATAGAGGCATCTTCCGCCTCGGCCGAGGCATTGGCAAGGCGCCCTCGCCGCGTGCGGGAGCGTTGCGGCTGCGAAAAGATCGAACGAAATTCGCATGCGCGTTGTCGGTTTCGGCGTTACTGCTACGTCAAGCCAACGAGGAGGATGCGATGCTGTATGCCGTTCTTTGCTACAATTCCGAGGAGGCCGTGGCCGCCTGGAGCCGGGAGGAGGAGGACAGGGTGATGTCCGACCTTGCTGCGGTCGAGCGCAAGTATGCCGAGGCGGGCAAGCTCGGACCTGTCGCCCGGCTGATGCCGACCACGGCGGCGACGACGCTGCGCAAGGCGCAGGGCGAGAGCTTCGTCATCGACGGCCCGTTTGCCGAGACGAAAGAGCAATTTCTCGGCTTCTTCCTCGTGGACGTGGAGACGCTCGAGGAGGCGATCGCCTTTGCCAAGGAACTCGCCGTCGCCAACCCCGGCGCCGGCGCCTACGAGATCCGGCCGCTGCGCGTCTTCAAACCCGGCGGAGCATTGGAGCCACTGTGAGCGAACTTGGCTGGATCGACGTTGCGCTCACTTCCGCCCGCCCGCAGGCGATGGGGGCGCTGCTGCGTTACTTCCGCGATCTCGACCTCGCGGAGGAGGCCTTCCAGGAAGCCTGCCTGAGAGCGGTGAAGAACTGGCCGGAAAAGGGGCCGCCGCGCGACCCGGTGGCCTGGCTGATCTTCGTCGGCCGCAACAGCGGCATCGACAGCCTGCGCAAGCGTGCGCGGCAGGCGCCGCTGCCGCCGGAGGAGATGCTGTCCGATCTTGACGATGTCGAGGGGGACCTCGCCGAGCGGCTCGACGGCTCGCACTATCGTGACGACATCCTGCGGCTCCTGTTCGTCTGCTGCCAGCCCGGCCTGCCGACCACCCAGCAGATCGCGCTCGCCCTGCGCATCGTCTGCGGCCTCTCGGTCCGCCAGATCGCGCGCGCCTTCCTCGTCTCCGAAGCGGCGATGGAGCAGCGCATCACCCGCGCCAAGGCGAAGATCGCAACGGCCGGCCTGCCGTTCGAGGCGCCGGACGCGGCCTCGCGCGCCGAACGCCTCGGCATCGTCGCCTCGATGGTCTATCTCGTCTTCAACGAGGGTTACTCGGCCGTCGACCGGCAGCGGGCGGACACGCCGTTCTGCGAGGAGGCGATCCGGCTGGGCCGGCTGCTGTTGCGCCTGTTCCCGTCGGAGCCGGAAATCATGGGCCTGACCGCGCTGCTGTTGCTGCAGCACTCCCGGCTGAAGGCCCGGTTCGACGACGACGGCCAGATCGTGCTGCTCGAGGACCAGGACCGCAGCCTGTGGGATGCGCGGATGGTCCGCGAGGCGCTGGCGCTGATCGACAAGGCGCTCCGCCATCGCGCGCCCGGTCCCTACCAGATCCAGGCGGCGATCGCGGCGCTGCACGCCCGTGCCGGGAGCGCCGAGGAGACCGACTGGGAGGAAATCGACGCGCTCTACCAGGCGCTCGAGCGCCTGCAGCCGTCCCCGGTGGTGACGCTCAACCGGGCGGTCGCGGTGGCGAAGCGGCAGGGGCCGCAGGCGGCGCTCGAACTGGTCGACCCGCTGGCCGACCGCCTGTCCGGCTATTTCTACTTCCACGGGCTTCGCGGCGGGCTGCTGAAGCAGCTCGGGCGGCGCCGGGAAGCGCACGAGGCGTTCGAGCGCGCGATCGCGCTCGCGACCACGCCGGCCGAGGCGGCCCACATCCGCCAGCATCTCGACGGGCTGGCGCGCGAGATGGCCACAGGCGTCTAGAAAAAAGCCGGACCGCTGTCGGACCGATCGGGTCTCGCCCGTCCTAGAGACGAAAAGCCGCAACAACCGAACGAGGAAACAGTCATGGACCAGACCGTAACGACCACACCCGCCGACGCGCGCGAATTGGTGCTCAGCCGCGTCCTGAACGCCACCCCGGCCCAGCTCTTCAAGGCATGGACGACGCCGGAGCTGATGACGCAATGGTTTGCGCCGAAGCCGTACGAGACGCCCCTGGTCGAGATCGAGCCACGTGACGGCGGCAAGTTCCGCACCGTCATGCGCGGGCCGAACGACTTCCACATGGACTCGACCGGCGTGCTGCTCAAGGTCGAAGAGAACCGGCGGCTGATCTTCACCGATGCCTTCGGGCCGGACTGGAAGCCGACCGAGAAGGCCTTCTTCGCCGCCGAGATCATCTTTGACGACCTCGGCGACGGCCGGACGCGCTATACGGCGATCGCCCGCCACTGGACCGTCGAGGACTGCCAGGCGCATGAAAAGATGGGCTTCCACGACGGCTGGGGCAAGGTGGCCGAACAGCTGGAAGCGGTCGCGTCCGGGCTGTAGGGTCGGCGGCTCGAAGACCGCCGCTCGCGCGGTCTTCGGCGTTCCCCGGCCAGGGGAGCGGCCCGGCGGCATGGCTTCCGGCGCAGGGCCGTGGTAAGAGCCCGCCGAAAGCGAGACAAGATGACCCTCGACAATGACGAAGACCTGCTCGGCATGCAGGCAGTCGGCCGCCTGTGCGGCAACGTGCTCCAGCACATGGGCGTCGCCATCCGTCCCGGCATGACCACGGCGGACCTAGACCTGATCGGGCGGCGCATGCTGGAGCAGGCGGGCGCCCGCTCGGCGCCGGAGAGCTGCTATGAATTTCCCGGCGCCACCTGCATCAGCGTCAACGAGGAGGTCGCGCACGGCATTCCCGGCACGCGCGTCATCGCCGAGGGCGACCTCGTCAACATCGACGTCTCCGCCGAACTCGGCGGCTATTTCGCCGACACCGGCGCGTCCTTTCCGGTCGGCCGTGTCGCACCCGGCGCCGAACGGCTCTGCCGCGACGGCAAGCGCGCGTTGTGGGTGGGGCTGAAGGAGATCAGGACCGGCAAGCCGTACGCGGCCATCGGCAACGCGATCGGCGCCTTCGCCCGCAAGAACCGCTACACGCTGATCACCAACCTTGCCAGCCACGGTGTCGGCCGCTCGCTGCACGAGGAACCGTCGGAGATCGCCACATGGCCCGATCCGCGCGAGAAGCGGGTGATGACCGAAGGACAGGTGTTCACGGTCGAGCCGTTCCTGTCGCTCGGCGCCAACTGGGCAGAGAACGGCGACGACGCCTGGACGCTCTATAGCGACCCGCGGGCGCCGACCGTGCAGTTCGAGCACACCGTGGTCGCGACGAGGAATGGTCCGCTGATTCTGACGCTGCCGGGATAGGATCGGCCCGGCCTTCAGGAAAATTGGTCCGAGGCTTCAGTTTTACTCGTTTGTCCCGGCATGCTGCAGGGCAATAAACTGCCGGCATGCTACAGGACCCCAGAGCGAATGTTGCCCGGCCATTGCCGGTGGCATGGGCGGGAGCGATAACGCTCGCGTCGATCATGGGGTTTGGCCGGTTCTTCTACACCCCGGTGCTGCCGGCGATGATGGCGGATCTTGGTCTCGACCCGGCCGAAAGCGGGCTGATCGCCGCGGCCAACTTCGCCGGCTACCTCGCCGGCGCCGTGCTGGCGGGATACGGCTGGGCGGCCGGGCGCGAACGGCGGCTCGCGCTTGCCGCGCTGGCCGCGAACGCCCTCCTGCTCGCCGCGATGGGATTGGCAAGCTCGATCCCCGCCTTCGTCGGCATCCGCTTTTTGGCCGGCGTCGCCAGCGCCTTCGGGCTGGTGTTCACCTCCGGCATCGTGCTTTCCTTCGGTCTCGCCGCGGCGGACAGGCGTGTACCGGTCATCCATTTCTCAGGCGTCGGCGCGGGCATCGCGCTGTCGTCGGTGCTGGTCGTCGCGCTCTCGTCGTTCGACCCGGCGGGGATGGCGGGATGGCGACGCGACTGGTTCGTCGCCGCCGGACTGGCCTTCCTTGCGGTGTTGGTGGTCGGTCCGCTGTTGCCGCGGACGGCGGCGGGCGGCAGCGAGCCCCGGCCGGAGCCGCCCCTGTCCTGGACGCGGCCGCTCGCGGCCCTCACACTCAGCTATGGTCTGTTCGGAATCGGCTATGTGGTTACCGCCACCTTCATCGTCGCGATCGCGCGGGAGGGCGGCGGCGACCGGTTGCTCGAGGGGCTGACTTGGTTCGTCACCGGTCTGACCGCGGCGTTTTCGCTGCTCGCGTGGCGATGGCCCGAACGCCGGCTGGGTGCACTCGGCGTCTACCGCACGGCGCTGGTGGCCGAGGCGCTCGGCGTCGCGGCGACGGCGGTGCTGCCGGCACCGGCCTCGGTGCTGTTGGGCGGCGTGCTACTCGGCGCCACCTTCGTCACGATCACGGCCTACGGCCTGCAGCTCGGCCGCGCAATGGCGCCGGCCAGCCCGCGCCGGTCACTGGCAATGATGACCGCAGCCTTCGGGGTCGGGCAAATCGTCGGACCGATCGCCGCCGGGTGGCTGGCGGCGCGCAGCGGCGGATACGGCCTTCCCAGCCTGCTGGCGTCGGGCGTGCTGGGCATTGCGGTGGTCGCAACATTGCCCGCAAGCGCAAGGGCGTTGATTAAATCTCGGTAATGAAAGGCGGCAGCGATTGTTGCCATCGGGAAACTGCTCTAGGTTCCGGCAACCCCGGAACGGACGCCCCGTTCGCGCAACGAGAGACGACGACCGTGTTTCACTCCTTCTTTCCCCAGCCGAAAATTTTCTTCCTGTCCGCGCTGCTCTGGACGGCCGTGGTGGTCGCTTTCTGGTACCTGTTCGGCGAAAACCTCGGCACGGCGATCGGCTTGCCGCCGCTCGCGGAAGGGCAGGAGGCGCCGATCGGCCTCGGGCACTTCTTCACCACCGCCTCGATCTGGTTCTACCTCTACTTCATCGCCTCTATCGTGGTCTTCTGCGCCTACTGGCACTACCGCGCCGCCCATCAGCCCTGGCGCCTGTGGTCGATCTGGGGCTCTGCCTTCCTGATGTTCTCGGTCTATTTTTCGGTCGACATCAGCGTGGCGGTGAACAACTGGCGCCGGCCGTTCTATGACCGCATCGTCGAGGCGCTGAAGGCGCCGAACACCGTCGGCTACGACGAAATCTACGGCTACGTGTTCGTCTTCTTCCAGCTCGCGACCGTATCGATCATCACGGCGGTCTTCATCGCCTTCTTCACCAGCCACTACGTCTTCCGCTGGCGCAATGCGATGAACGACTACTACGTCTCGGTCTGGACGCGGGTGCGCCACATCGAGGGCGCCTCGCAGCGTATCCAAGAAGACACGATGCGCTTTGCCAGCACCGTGGAGGGGCTTGGCATCCGTCTCGTCGATTCCTTCATGACGCTGATCGCGTTCCTGCCGGTGCTGCATGCGCTTTCGGCCAGCATCGCGGAACTGCCGGTCGTCGGCGCGATTCCCTTTCCGCTGGTGACGGCGGCGATCTTCTGGTCGATCTTCGGAACGGCGATGCTGGCCCTCGTGGGCGTCAAGCTGCCAGGGCTGGAGTTCCGCAACCAGCGGGTCGAGGCCGCCTATCGCAAGGAACTCGTCTATGGCGAGGATCATGCCGACCGGGCCCAGCCGCCCACGGTGCGGGAGCTGTTCGACAATGTCCGCAAGAACTATTTCCGGCTCTACTTCCACTACATGTATTTCAACGTCGCCCGCTATTTCTACCTGCAGACGGACGTGATCTTCTCGACGTTCCTGCTCGTGCCTTCGATCGTCGCGGCCACCATCACATTCGGCCTGATGCAGCAGATCCAGGGCGCCTTCTCGCAGGTGACCAACTCGTTCCAGTATCTCGTCAACTCCTGGCCGACGGTGATCGAGCTGATTTCGATCTACAAGCGCCTGAAGGCGTTCGAAGCGGCGATGGACGACAAGCCGCTGCCGGAAATCGACGAGCAGTTCATCGCCGCCGGCGGCGTCGAGGAACTGGCGCGGTAGAGATCAGAGAGCCTCTGCGGCGGCCCGCGCCGGCGTCCTCTGTTCCAGGATGGCCATCGCTTCGCGATGGCTGACGCAGGCGACATCGCGCTTGCCGCAGACCTCGGTCAGGAAACGGTCGAGCGCGCGCCAATAGGCGCCGCCGTTCATTTCGACGAAATGGAAGCCGAGCTGCAGCGGGATGCGTGCGCCCGCATACTGCCGCTCGAAGGCGGCGCGGTAGGCGGCGATGGTCCGCTCCTCGAAGCGGGCGCTGTTCTTCTTGTCCTCGATGCCGAGCGAGTGGCGGACGAAGAGATTGTAGTCCATCGCGATCACCGGCCTGCCGCTGGGCCCTTCCGCGACCAGCGGCAGGGCAAAGTGGACAAGGCCGTCGCGCCGGCGCGGAAGGGCCGGCCCCTTGGAGACTTCGCTGGCGTCGTAGCGGAAGCCGAAACGGCGCAGCGCTTCGGCCAGCGCCGGGCTGGTCGACAGGTACGGGGCGCGGAATCCCAGAATTTCGGTCTCGGCAAAGTCCTTCCATTCCAGCGGCTCGCGTTCGGGCACGCCGGCATTCTGCCAGGCATCGCGCAGCGTGCTGCGGAACAGATCAAATTCCTGGGCCCAGTCCTCGGCGCTCCACTTGCCGCCGTCGAAATGACCGCAGGCATGGCTGCCGATGTCGTGACCCTCGCTGCGGGCAAGCCAGATCTCGTCGAGCCGCGCCACCACGTCGGCGTCGTCGGGTGCGAAGCCGACATTCGACCTGCCGCGCTGCTCGTGCGGCGCCTGGTAGGCCTTGCGGTCGGCCTTCGTCATCAGGAAGGTGCAGGACAGGAAGTAGGTGAAATGCGCGCCGGTGCGCTTGGCCATGTCCCGGCTGCGCCGCCACAGCGCGTTGTCGTGGGCGCCGTCGAACGAGACGACGACCAGTTGCTGCGGCTTGCCGCCGGCGGGTCCGGAATCGCGCGCAACAGCCGGAGAACCGGCGAGGGAGAGGGCAAGGGCGAGCGAAAGGACCGAACGAATCATGACAACCGCGACAATTTGCAAAGGGCGGTTGATCCGGCGCGAATGCGGCAAAGCCGTGTTCGCACTGGCATTTACCTGTGGGTAGCGCTATCCCAGGGCAACGGTCGCGGACCGGATAGCAAAGACGGAAGGCGGATATTCATGGTTTTGCTGGTTGCCGGCATCGTTCTCTTCATCGCCACTCATCTGGTTCGCCCCTTCGCGCCTGGATTGCGTACCGGCGCGATCGAGCGCCTCGGCAAGCCCGGCTTCATGGCGGTGCACGGCATCGTCTCGCTGGTCAGCCTGGCGATGATGGCCTATGGCTTCGCCGCGGCGCGCGCGGCCGGCGGCACCATGCTCTACCAGCCGCCGATGTTCCTTTCACATATCGCCCTGACGCTGCTGCCGATCGCCAGCATCTGTCTGGCCGCGGCCTTTCTGCCCGCCGGCCATATCCGCGCCAAGCTGAAGTTCCCGGCGATCGGTGCGATCAAGCTGTGGGCGTTCGCACATCTGCTTGCCAATGGCGAGAGCTATTCGGTGCTGCTATTCGGGGCGATCCTCGCCTGGGCGGTCATCCTGCGCATCTCGCTGAAGCGGCGGGTCGCCGCCGGCGAGACGCAGCTGCCGGCGTTCGTGTCCGCGCGCTACGACCTGATGGCGGTCGTGCTCGGCGTCGCGCTTTACGCCGTGATCCTGCTGGGGCTGCATGAATGGCTGATCGGCGTCGCGCCGATGGCGTGACCGTCGCGGCCGCGGCCGGAATTCGCCGCGGCCCCCTTACAAGCCGGCGAAAATCGGGTAGAAGGCGCGAAATCCAATTTTGAGTGAGAGCCGGACCGAGAATGGCAAACCAGGACGACAGCTTTATCCGCGAGGTCAATGAGGAACTCCGATCCGACCAGATGCGCGCCATCTGGCGGCGGTTCGGCCGCGTCCTCATCGGCGCCGCCGTGCTTCTCGTTCTCGGCACGATCGGCAAGGTCACCTACGAGTACTGGCGCGAAACCGAGGCCTCGGCCGCCGGCGACAGGTTCCTCTCGGCGCTGACCGAGATCCGCGAGGGCAACAGGGAGGAGGGCCAGCAGCAACTCGCCGCCCTGGAGAAGGACGGCTTTGGCGCCTATCCGGTGCTCGCCCGTATGCGCACAGCTTCGCTGCTCGCGGAAAACGGCGACACGACCGGCGCGGTCGCGGCTTTCCAGTCGCTCGCCCGGGACGGGACGCTGCCGCAGGCGCTGCGGGACGTCGCCCGCCTGCGCGCGGCCTACCTTCTCGTTGACGGCGGGTCCTACGACGAGATCTCGGCGGAGGCCGAGCAACTCACCAATCCGGCCAGCCCCATGCGTCATTCGGCGCGCGAGGTGCTCGGCCTGTCCGCCTACAAGCACGGTGACTTCGATCGCGCCAAGGAGTGGTTCGAGCAGATCACCGGCGACGGCGAAAGCCCGCGCAATGTCGCCAGTCGCGCGCAGATGATGCTGGACCTGATCGCCGCCGGCGGCAAGGCCTCCTGACGCCGCGGTCGCGCGGCCCAATCGGAACGGAACGTCCCATGAGCTTCACCGTCGCCATCGTCGGGCGCCCCAATGTCGGCAAGTCCACGCTGTTCAACCGGCTGGTGGGCAAGAAGCTCGCGCTCGTCGACGACACGCCGGGCGTCACCCGCGATCGCCGTCCGGGCGAGGCAAAGCTGGTCGACCTGCGCTTCCGCGTCGTCGACACGGCCGGCCTCGAAGAGGCCGCCCCGGAAACGCTGCAGGGACGCATGCGGGCGCAGACCGAGGCCGCGATCGACGAGGCGGACATCGCGCTGTTCATCGTCGATGCCAAGACCGGGCTGACACCGGTCGACCAGGCACTGGCCGAGATGCTGCGCCGGCATGGCAGACCGGTGGTGCTGGTCGCCAACAAGTCCGAGGCGCGTGGTTCGGACGCCGGATTCTACGATGCCTTCACGCTCGGCCTTGGCGAACCCGTGCCAATCTCCGCCGAGCACGGGCAGGGCATGCTCGACCTGCGCGACGCCATCGTTGCGGCGATCGGCGAGGACCGGGCCTTCCCGCCGAAGGGCGAAGACGAGGCGCTGACGGACGTCGACGTGCCGCAGACCGCTTCGGATGGCGAAGACGAAGAAGAGCCCGGCTACGACGAGACAAAACCGCTGCGCGTTGCCATCGTCGGCCGGCCGAATGCCGGCAAGTCGACGCTGATCAACCGCTTCCTCGGCGAGGACCGGTTGCTGACGGGCCCGGAGGCGGGGATCACCCGAGACTCCATCTCGGTGGAATGGGACTGGCGCGGCCGCACCATCAAGATGTTCGATACCGCCGGCATGCGCCGCAAGGCGAAGGTGCAGGAGAAACTGGAGAAGCTGTCTGTCGCGGACGGCCTGCGCGCCATTCGCTTCGCCGAGACGGTCGTGATCGTCTTCGACGCCACCATCCCGTTCGAAAAGCAGGACCTGCAGATCGTCGATCTCGTCCTGCGCGAGGGACGCGCGGCCGTGCTCGCCTTCAACAAGTGGGACCTGATCGACGACCCGCAGGCCGTGCTGGCGGACCTGCGCGAGAAGACCGAGCGGCTGCTGCCGCAGGCGCGCGGCATCCGTGCGGTGCCGATCTCCGGCCAGACCGGGCGGGGTCTCGACAAGCTGATGCAGTCGATCATCGACACCGACCGCGTCTGGAACCGCCGAATCTCCACGGCGAGGCTCAATCGCTGGCTCGAGGCGCAGCAGATCCAGCATCCGCCGCCGGCCGTGTCCGGCCGCCGCCTGAAGCTGAAATACATGACGCAGGTGAAGGCGCGTCCGCCCGGCTTCATGATCTCCTGCACGCGTCCGGACGCACTGCCCGAGTCCTACGTCCGCTACCTGACAAACGGCCTGCGCAACGACTTCGAGCTGCCCGGCGTGCCGATCCGCATCCACTTCCGGGCGTCGGAAAATCCGTTCGAATCGAAGCGCAAGAAGCGCTGATGGGCGATTGCCATCGCGGCCTTCAGCGGCTGCTCAGGCGGCGCTCTTGTTGAATGCGTCGCGCAGCGCGACGATCTCCGTCTTCAGCCGTTCGATATGGTCGGCCGTCGTGCCGGACGCCGCGACGATGCAGGCCGGGATGGATTCGGCCTTCACCTTCAGCGCCACACCCGTCGAGGTCAGCCGGATCAGCACCTGGCGCTCGTCTTCCTTGCTGCGCTCGCGCTTGACGAGACCTGCCACCTCGAGGCGCTTGAGAAGCGGCGTCAGCGTGCTGGATTCAAGGAAGAGCTTTTCGCCGATGCTGCCCACGGTCTGGCCGTCCTCTGTCCAGAGCGTGACCATCACGAGGTATTGCGGGTAGGTCAGCCCCAGCGCATCGAGCAGCGGCTTGTACAGCCTGTTCAGGGCGTGGGTGGCGGAATAGAGCGCAAAGCAGACGAAACCGTCGAGCGCAAGCTTGTTGTCGTTCATGGTCGTGATCCCGGCGCATGATCTCGCTCGCGGCCGGGCCACGCACTGCGCCTCAAGAATGCGGGCCGGACGCAGCAATTTATATCGCGCGATAAATATTGGCGAGCGATTATTTGCATGACAGCCATGCAAAAATATCTATCGCGCAAAATCAAATCGTGCGCGATAGATATTGCCGTGTTCACGACGAACCGCAACCGAAAGGAACCCGACAATGTCTACGATCAAGAACATGCTTTCCGCAGCAGCGATCCTGGCAGCCACCACCGTTGGCGCCACAGCCGAGCCGGTTCTCGAGCCGACGACACAGAAGTTCATCGACGCGCTGGCCGGCGCCAAGCCGATCTACACCTTCTCGCCGGCCGAGGCCCGCGACATTCTCGCCGGCGCCCAGAAGGGCGACGTGAAGACGCTGCCGGCCTCCATCGAGAACAAGGTCATCAAGGCTGGCCCGACGGGGAGCATCAAGCTGCGCGTCGTCCGTCCCGAGAACGCCTCTGGCGCGCTTCCGGTCGTCCTGTACTTCCACGGCGGCGGTTGGGTCCTGGGTGATGCCGACACCCACGAGCGGCTGGTTCGCGAGATCGCCAACGGAGCCAATGCCGCCGTCGTCTTCGTCGACTATGAGCGCTCGCCCGAAGCACGCTATCCAATTGCCATCGAGCAGGCCTATGCGGCGACCAAGTATGTCGCCGAGCATGCCGACGAGTTCAATGTCGACGCCAGCCGGCTCGCGGTCGTCGGTGACAGCGTCGGCGGCAACATGACGGCCGCCGTCACCCTGATGGCGAAGGAACGCGGCGGCCCGCAGATCGACCACCAGGTGCTGTTCTACCCGGTCACCGACGCCAACTTCGAGACAGGATCCTACAATGAGTTCGCCAACGGCCCGTGGCTGACCAAGACGGCGATGAAGTGGTTCTGGGATGCCTACCTGCCGGATGAAGCCAAGCGCAAGGAGCCGACCGCTTCGCCGCTGCAGGCCTCGCTGGAGCAGTTGAACGGCCTGCCGCCGGCCCTCATCATCGTCGACGAAAACGACGTCCTGCGCGACGAGGGCGAAGCCTATGGCCGCAAGCTCACCCAGGCCGGCGTCGAGGTCACCTCGCTCCGCTACAACGGCACGATCCACGACTTCGTGCTGCTGAACGCGATCGCCGAGACGCCCGCCGTGCGCAGCGCCATCAAGGTCGCCAACGACACGCTGCGCAATGCTTTCGCGAAGTAGCGACTGCCGATCAGCCACGAAAACGGCCCGTGCGGAGACCCGCGCGGGCCTTTTCGTATCAGGCGGCCGCGAGCCTGTCGGCGCTGACAAGCGCGCCGTGCTCGCCGATCACTCTGGCGGCAATGGCCGCGGCGAACGCGGCCGCGGCCCGCGCGTCTTTCGTTTCCAGGTAGCGCGCCAGGAATGACCCGTTGAAGCTGTCGCCGGCGCTGGTCGTGTCGACCACCCGCTCGACTCTGGCCGCCGGCACATGGACCGAGGAGCCGTCGAAGGCAACGGTCGCGCCCTCGGCGCCATTCTTGACGATGACGTTCGGCACGCCCAGCGCGCGGTAGCGATCGAGGGTCGCCGCTATCGAGGCGTCGCCGAAATGGGTCTGCTCGTCGTCGAAGCTGGGCAGGACCAGCGTCGCGGCGCGGGCGCCATCGCTGATGGTCGTGCGCATGCGCTCCGCACTGTCCCAGAGCCGGGGGCGGATGTTCGGGTCGAAGGCGACGAGCTTGCCGGACGCCTTGGCGCGGCGCAGTTCCGAAAGCAGCGTGTCGACGTCTTCCGGCGACAGGATCGCCAGCGTGATGCCGGAAAAGACCACCACGTCGGCGGCCTCGACCGTCGCCCGCAGCCGGTCGGCGTCTCGCGCCAGAAGCTTGGCCGCCGACGCCGAGCGCCAGTAGGAGAAGCTGCGCTCCCCGTCCTTCAGGTGGATCATGTAGAGGCCCGGCGCGCGGTCGTCGATGCGGGCGACATGGCCGGTTTCGATGCCGTGGCCGGCCATGAAGTCCATCATCTCGTCGGAGATCATGTCGTTGCCGACGGCGGTAAAATACTCCACGCTCCAGTCCGACGGCAGGAACAGCCGGGCGTAATAGGCGGTGTTGAACGTGTCGCCGGCAAAGCTCTTGCGCATCAGTCCGCCGTCCGCCTGCATCAGTTCCACCATGCACTCGCCGATTGCGAGCAGTCGTCCTGCCATCGTCCCGCCTCCTACCTGCGTCGGAAGGAGGAAATACTGTCAAAAAGCGCGAGCGGCAAGGTGATGCCGGCGCTTCCCGCCCGCCTTCTCGCCGTGGCGCGCGTTTCGCCGGGGATGTATATGCCGTAGTCGCGCGACAGGCGCTCCAGTTGCTGCGCGAGACGGTCTTCGAAATCGCGCGCGAGAAACTGCGGCGCGATGGCGAGGATGAAGAGGCCGGCGCGGGGCGATTCGCTGCCGTCGTCGAAATCCGGCGCGTCGAGCGACCAGGCGGCCCCCGTCACGCCGGCCGACAGCACCTCGACCATCAGGGCGATATTGGCGCCGCGCGTGCCGCCGAAGGCCAGCAACGCCCCCTTCATCGCCTCGTTCGCATCGATGGTCGGATTGCCGGCGCCATCGAGCGCCCAGCCCTCGGGCAGCGGCTCGCCCCGTTCCGCCGCCTGCCGGACCTTGACGAAGGCGGTGGCACTCGACGACTGGTCGATCACCAGCGGCGACCCGTTCGCGCGGGGAGCGGCGAAGGCGAGCGGATTGGTGCAATAGACCGGCTTCGTGCCGCCAGCGCCGGTGATCAGGGCCGGGCCGTTGGTGGCGGCGAGGGCGACGAGGCCGGCTTCGGCCAGCCGCGCCGCATACCAGCCGAGTTCTCCGGCGGTGTAGCTGTTCTGCGAGGCGTAGAGGGCCAGCCCGAAGATGCGTGCCTTTGTCACCAGTTCGTCGAAGGCCAAGTCGAACCCCAGTTGGGCGATGCCGCACCGGCAGTCGCATTTCATCAGCGCGGGGATCGGCGAAGTGATCAGCGGGTCGGCGCGGCCGTCGATCCGCCCGCTCGCGAGCGCATCGAGATAGTCGGGCAGGTGGGCCAGGCCGAGCGCGGGCTTGCCGGCCGCCTCGGCATCGACGATCGCCTTCGCGAGCGAGCGCGCCGTTGCTTCGCTCGCGCCCGCGCGCAAAAGGGCGCTGGACGCCAGCGTCGAGATTTCCGGCAGGGACAGGGCAACGGTGCGGTCAGGCATCTCACGGTCTCCCGCTCCGCGGCGCGGGGCGCGGCGTTGGTCGCTGTCATCATCCGATCCGGTGGCGCTGGCGTCAACTGGGCAGCGCCGCAGCTGAAATCGCCGTTTACGTCCCGGCCAGCGCCCGCTACACAGGGGCGGGGTGAACGTCCGGAGGTCCTCCATGACTGCTTCGCAGAAGGCCGCCGACTGGTGGCGCGGTGCCGTGATCTACCAGGTCTATCCCCGCTCGTTTCAGGATACCAACGGCGACGGCATCGGGGATCTCGGGGGCGTGACGGCGCGGCTGCCCTACATCGCCGCGCTCGGCGTGGACGCGATCTGGCTCTCGCCCTTCTTCAAGTCGCCGATGGCGGACATGGGCTATGACGTCTCCGACTATTGCGACGTCGACCCGATGTTCGGAACGCTCGCCGATTTCGACGTGATGCTCGCCGAGGCGCACCGTCTCGGCCTGAAGGTCGTGATCGACCAGGTGATCTCCCACACCTCCGACCAGCATCCCTGGTTCAGGCAGAGCCGGGCCAACCGCGACAACGCCAGAGCCGACTGGTACGTCTGGGCCGAACCGAAGAAGGACGGCACCGCGCCGAACAACTGGCTCTCGGTGTTCGGTGGTCCGGCCTGGGAGTGGGACGGGGTGCGCCGCCAGTACTACATGCACAATTTCCTGGCGTCGCAACCGGATCTGAACTTCCACAATCCCAACGTCCAGGACGCCTTGCTGAGGACCGTCCGGTTCTGGCTGGAGCGCGGCGTGGACGGGTTCCGGCTCGACACCGTGAACTACTACTTCCACGATCGCATGCTGCGCGACAACCCGCCGAACACGCCCGATCCCGACGCCACCGGCTTCGACGCGCCGGAGTCCAATCCCTATGGCATGCAATCGCATCTCCACGACAAGACCCAGCCGGAGAACATCGCCTTCCTCGAACGCTTCCGCGCGCTGCTTCAGGAGTATGACGACCGCGGCTCGGTCGGCGAGGTGGGCGACGGGGCGCGGTCGCTGCAGACCGTTGCCGACTACACGAGCGGCGGCGACAAGCTGCACATGTGCTACACCTTCGACCTGCTCGGGCCGGAGCTCAGCGCAAGGCATGTCCGCAAGTGCGTGGAAAGCTTCCAGCAGGCGGTGACGGACGGCTGGGTGTGCTGGGCCTTCTCCAATCACGATGTCGAACGCCACGTCAGCCGCTTCGCCGAGACCGCGGAGGAGCGCGGGCGCGTCGCCAGGCTCGCCGTCACGCTGCTGTCGACGCTGCGCGGTTCGATCTGCCTCTACCAGGGCGAGGAACTGGGGCTGCCGGAAGCGACGCTCGCCTTCGAGGACCTGCGCGATCCCTACGGCATCCGCTTCTGGCCGGCTTTCAAGGGGCGCGACGGCTGCCGCACGCCGATGCCCTGGCAGGGCGGTTCGCCGCATGCCGGCTTCACCTCCGGCAGGCCGTGGCTGCCGGTGCCGCCGGAACATGGACCGCTGGCGGTTGACGTGCAGGAGCGGGACGCCGGCTCCGTCCTGCACCACTATCGCGCGACGCTGACCTTCCGCAAGGCGCATGCCGTCCTGATCGACGGCGCGATGACCTTCCTCGATGCCGGCGCGGACCTGCTGGCATTCACGCGCGAGAAAGACGGAGAGAGGTTGCTCCTGGTGTTCAACCTGTCCCGGAAGCCCGCGGCGTTTGCGCTGCCGAAAGCCCTCGGCAGCGTGCAACCGGAACCCCTTCCGGGATCTGCCGCAGCGCTCGGCACGGGCGAGATCAGGCTCGGGGCGCTCGACGCGTTCTGCGGCAGGCTGTCCTGAGCGTCCCGCCGGCCGTCAGCCGGCCGGCGTCACGAGGAGGCGCGCCGCCGCCGTTACCCGATCAGCGCGAAGCGATCGACATCGACCATGCCGCGGTCGGAGATCTTCAGATGGGGAATGACCGGTAGCGGCAGGAAGGCGAGTTGCAGGAACGGCTCCTCCAGCGTGGCGCCGAGCGCAAGCGCGGCCTCGCGCAGGTGGTGCAGGGTGTCGCGAACGGTCTCATAGGGCTCGCAGCTCATCAGCCCGGCCACCGGCAGCGCGATTTCGGCCGTGACCTTGCCGCCCGCGACCACGACGAAACCGCCATGGATCTCGCCGAGCCGGTTCACGGCGAGAGCCATGTCGTCCTCGTCGACGCCGACGACGCAGATATTGTGGCTGTCGTGGCCGACGGTGGAGGCGATCGCGCCCTTCTTCAGGCCGAAGCCCTGGACGAAGCCATTGGCATGGTTGCCGTTCTTGCCGTGGCGCTCGATCACCGCGACCTTGATGATGTCGCGGGACAGATCGACCGCGGCCTCGTTGCCCCTGGCCGGAAGGCGGTAGCGCCGGTGTTCGGTGATGATCTTGCCGGGCATGACGCCGATCACCGGCGTCTCGCCCTCGCTGACGGGCACGGCAAAATGCGCGGCCTTGACCGGACGCGTGCGGACGCTGTCGAGGCCGACCGGCGCGACGGGCGTGCGGGCGGCGAACAGCGCATCGTCGACCCGCCGGCCGCCGGCGAAAACAATCTGCGCCCTGCAGTCCTCCAGCGTGTCGATGACCACGAGGTCGGCACGCCAGCCGGGCGCGACCAGGCCGCGATCAGCCAGGCCGAAAGCGCGGGCGGCCGAGATCGAGGCGGCGCGGTAAACCGCGAGCGGGGCACGTCCGTGGGCGATGGCGGTGCGGATCATGTGGTCCAGATGGCCCTGCTCGGCGATGTCGAGCGGGTTGCGGTCGTCGGTGCAGAGCGCGATGAAGGGCGAGAGCCGTTCGGTCATCAGCGGCAGCAGCGCCAGGAGGTCCTTCGAGACCGAGCCTTCGCGGATCAGGATGTGCATGCCCTTGCGGATCTTCTCCAGCGCCTCCTCGGCAGTGGTGCACTCGTGGTCGGTGCGGATGCCGGCGGCAAGGTAGCCGTTGAGGTCGCGGCCGGACAGGAGCGGCGCGTGGCCGTCGATATGACCGCCCTGGAAGGCCGCGAGCTTGGCGAGGCAGCCCGGATCCTTGTGGATCACGCCGGGGAAGTTCATGAACTCGGCAAGGCCGATCACCTTGGGATGGCCGCGGAACGGCAGCAGCTTCTCGATCGGCAGGTCGGCGCCCGAGGTCTCCAGATGCGTGGCCGGCACGCAGCTCGAAAGCTGCACGCGGATGTCCATGATCGTCTGTTCGGCCGAATCGAGGAAGAACCGGATGCCGTCCTCGCCGAGCACGTTGGCGATCTCGTGCGGGTCGCAGATCGCCGTCGTCACACCGTGCGGCAGCACGCAGCGGTCGAACTCGTGCGGGGTGACGAGCGAGGATTCGATGTGCAGGTGGGTGTCGATGAAGCCGGGCACGACGATCCTGCCGGAAATGTCGATCGTCTCGCGTCCCCTATACTCCTCGCAGGTTCCGACGATACGCTCGCCGCAGATGGCGACGTCGGAGGCCACGAGCTCGCCGGTGACCAGATCGAAGAAGCGCCCGCCCTTCAAGACGATGTCGGCCGGCTCGCGGCCGGTGCCCTGGTCGATCATCGCTTCGAGCTTGGTGGTCATGAAATGCCTCGTTCCGCGTTTCCGGCCCTTATATCGCGAATCCGGAGTCGGCGATACCGCGGCGATACCAGCTGCCGGGACCCGTCGACGGATGATGTAAATCCGAAGGCAGTACTTGTTGATGGAGAATATTAACGGTGATATGTCTCTGAAAACTTGAGGATGTGGTGGTTTGTATACTCGGATTGAGGCGATATGACCGCAAACAGTTTCAGGAAAAAAAGGGGAATGGTACTTGCTCGAAACCTGCTGAAGGCAAGGAGCGAGTTGAAGCGAAATATCGTTATTCTCGATGTCGGCGGAAGAGAGGAATACTGGGATAACGTCAATCTAGAAGGCGTCGACAGAATAATCATCCTGAACAATGATGAGAGCGAGTTCTTGCGCCGCGGGTCTCATGGGGGTTCCGTTTTTGAATTCACGGTCGGAGACGCTCGCAATCTTGCTGAATTCGCAGACAGCAGCATTGATTTCGTGCATTCGAACTCGGTCATCGAACATGTCGGGCCCTGGTGGGACATGAAGGCCATGGCGCAGGAGGGCCGCCGGGTCGGCCGACACGGCTGGGTCCAGACCCCGGCCTGCGAGTTTCCGATCGAACCGCATTACGGTCTGCCCTTTCTGCACTGGCTGGCGGCGCCGATGCGGAGGAAACTGCTCAGGCTGTCGCCGGTCTATGGCAGGCTGAGCATTGATGAAAAGCGATTTCATGTGGACCGGATCAACCTGCTGTCTTCGCGCGAGGTAGGGGCGCTTTTCCCGGATTGCGGCATCTATGTGGAGCGCGTGCTGGGCTTGCCGAAAAGCTACACAGCCATTTGGTGAGCCGGCGGCACGACCGTCCTGGGCCACCGGCGCGACCGGTCCCATCCGGCGCGTCGGTCGCCAATCAGGTGAAATTACCGGCCGTGGCCCCTTCGGCCGGACCGAAGAGGGCGCCGACTCGGGGAGCGGCCTGTTGCTGTGGAGCGGCCTGGCTCCAGCCGCGACGCCCGGCCGCGGCGTCGAAGCGCACGGTTCGGATCAGATATTGTCCGTCAGCACGTCCCGAAGCTTGCCGAACAGTTCGTCGATGTGGTGCTTCTCGATGATCAGCGGTGGCGACAGCGCGATGATGTCGCCGGTGGTGCGGATCAGCAGACCCTTTTCATAGGCCTTGAGAAAGGCGGAGAAGGCGCGTTTGGTCGGCTCTCCGGCAATCGGAGCCAGTTCGATCGCGCCGATCAGGCCGAGATTGCGGATGTCGATGACATTCGGGCAGTCCTTCAGCGAGTGCAGCCCATCCTCCCAATAGGCGGCAAGCTCGGTGGCGCGGGTCAGCAGGCCCTCTTCCTTGTAGGTGTCGAGCGTTCCGAGGGCGGCGGCGCAGGCGATCGGATTGCCGGAATAGGTGTAGCCGTGGAAGAACTCGATCAGGTGCTCCGGGCCGGCCATGAAGGCGTCGTGGATTTCCGAGGTGACGAAAACGGCGCCCATCGGGATCACGCCGTTGGTCAGCCCCTTGGCGGTGGTGATGATGTCCGGCTTGACGTCGAAGTACTGGGCGGCGAACGGCGCGCCGAGGCGGCCGTAGCCGGTGATGACCTCGTCGAAGATCAAGAGGATGCCGTGCTGGGTGCAGATCTCGCGCAGCTTCTGCAGGTAGCCCTTGGGCGGAATCAGCACGCCGGTGGAGCCTGCGACCGGTTCGACGATGACGGCGGCAACGGTCGAGGCGTCGTGCAGGGTGATGATGCGCTGCAGCTCGGAGGCGATGTCGCCGCCGTGCTCCGGCTCGCCCCGGGTGAAGGCGTTCTGCTCCGGCATGTGGGTGTGCGGCATGTGGTCGACGCCGGTCAGAAGCGTGCCGAACATCTTGCGGTTGGCGACGATGCCGCCGACGGAGATGCCGCCGAAGTTGACGCCGTGATAGCCGCGCTCGCGGCCGATCAGGCGGAAGCGCGAGCCGTTGCCCTTGATGCGGTGATAGGCGAGCGCCACCTTCAGCGCGGTGTCGACCGACTCGGATCCGGAATTGGTGTAGAGCACATGGCTCATGCCCTCCGGTGCGATATCGATCAGCCGGTTCGCCAGCTCGAAGGCCTTGGGATGGCCGAGCTGGAAGGCCGGTGCATAATCCAGTTCGCCGGCCTGTTCGCGGATAGCCTCCGTGATCTTCGGCCGGCAATGGCCGGCATTGACGCACCACAGCCCGGCGGTTCCATCGAGAACCTGGCGGCCGTCATGGGTCTGGTAGTGCATGTCCTTGGCGCTGACGAACAGGCGCGGTTCCTTCTTGAACTGCCGGTTGGCCGTAAACGGCATCCAGAAGGCGCGCAGGTCGTTGGGGGTGTTCAGACGGTTGGACATGACGGTCTCCATGGCCTCGGACTTGAAGGCGGGTGGCATGCACGTTGCGGCACACCAATCTTTACCCGTTGGTCAAATTATCGAAGCCTGCGGTGTCGTCAAGCGGCGCTCAAGCCGCCGCCAATCGCCGTCATTTCAGTGCCGTGCTGGTGCCAGCCGAATGCAGGCCATCGGCAACTGCCCGATGGCCGTGCGCTATCGCGCGGTCCGCTGTCCCGGTGCGCCGGGAGCTGCCGCGTGCCTGTTGGTGTTCGAGCAGTCGAGGCGCCTAGGCGTAACGCAATTGCAGGCTCGGCTCGGCCTCGCCGTAGATGCTGCCGAGCGCCTCCAGAATCGTCATGACCGCGCCGGACTTGCTGGAATAGTAGATCGTCTGGGCATCGCGGCGGGTGGAAACGAGATTCTGGGCGCGCAATTTGGAAAGATGCTGGGACAGGGCCGACTGGCTCAGTCCGACCTTACGCGCCAAGGCTCCGACAGTGATTTCTCCTGCAACCAGTACTTTCAGAATAAGCAGTCGCTTCGGGTTAGCCATTGCGGACAAAAGATTTGTTGCAACTTCGGCCTGTACCTGCTCCTCGTTAGAGAAAGCGTCCATTTAAAACTCCGTCAAACCTAATCACTTCAATATCCGTGGGTCCGATATTTGTATGATGGTTAGCATATAAACAAATCCAACCACATCAAGTGGCCAGAAATTGGGGTAGCCGCGCCGATCTTGGCGTTTTCCTCATGATTCCGTCTGTCGCGCCTGTTTCAGCAGGTCGACGAGGACGGGCCGAAGCTCGCCCGCATCGGAGAGTTCCGCACCGAATTCAAGGCGTTCCAGCCGGTCTCCAAACGAAAGGTCGAGCCCGGCGGCGTCGATGCCCGAGATCGTCCAGTTGCCGTCCCTGGCGCCGCAGTAGTGCCGGGCGTAAAGGCCGGCCGCCTCGGAATGGTCACTATTCATGTGCGCCACCGCGCCCGCCTCCTGCAGCGCGAGTGCCTCCCGGGCGGGGGAATGGATCAGCAGATCGTCCGGCGTCAGCAGGTAGGCCTTGCCGAACCCGCCGTTCAGATTGGCGCGCAGCGGCAGGAGCCGGAAAAAGGTGAAGTCCGGAAAGTCGACGTAGAGCTTCGCCTTTGGGTGGCGGCGGACGAAGCGCTCGCGAATGCGCGCGTGTTGCTCGCTGCCCCGCTCGACCTCGGCCGCCTCGGTGATTACAGTCAGCCGCGGGTGGGCGAGGGGGTCACCCTTGCCCGGTTCGCCGGCCAGCAGCGACGAGCGTGGGTCGAGGCGCAGCGCCTTGGTGTGGACGGACAGCGCCGAGACGAGAATCACCGGAACACCGTCGATGTCCGTGCCGGTCAGGACCCGGCTGGCGAAGGGGCCTCCGCTCTCCGGCTCCAGCACCGCGAGCGCCGCGCTGCGGGCGCCGCGCAGCAAGGTCCGGGCGAGCTTGCGGGCATCGTCGTCGGTGTCGCGCAGGACGTTCGGTGCGTCCTTTTCTTTTGTCATGGCAAATCCTCGAGTGGTCAGGCCCCCCGGAAACGGCAAGCGGCATCGAAAGTCAAGCCGTCTGTCGGGTGCCGCGGCCGGGGGCGCGCGGCCTACTCGCGGCGGCGGTGCCGGGTCAGGCTTTCGACCACGTTCTGGGCGTTGATGGTGCCGACGACGACGCCGTTCTCGACAACGCCGATGTTGCCGGGCTGGCGCGACATGGCGTCGAGAACGTCGACGAGGGCCGTCTCGGGCTTGGCCGTGGCGGCGACGCCGACCGCCGGCCCACCGAGGCCGGGCTGCATGACGTCGCGGGCCGTGAGCATGTTGATCGGGTTCATGTTCTGCACGAAGTCGGCGACGTACTGGTTGGCCGGGTTCTTGACGATGTCCTGCGGCGTGCCGCACTGGATGATGCGGCCGCCCTCCATGATGGCGATGCGATTGCCGATGCGGAAGGCTTCGTCGAGGTCGTGGCTGACGAAGATGATCGTCTTCTTCAGCCGTCGCTGGAATTCCAGCAGTTCGTCCTGAAGGCGCGTACGGATCAACGGATCGAGGGCGGAGAACGGCTCGTCCATCAACAGGATCGGCGCCCCGGTGGCAAAGGCGCGGGCCAGGCCGACGCGCTGCTGCATGCCGCCGGAAAGCTCGTTGACCTTGCGTTCGGCCCACTGGGTCAGATTGACCAGCTCAAGCTGTTCCGCGACGCGGGCCTTGCGCTCGGCGTCGGGTACGCCGGCCAGTTCCAGGCCGAAGCCGACATTGTCGGCAACCGTGCGCCAGGGCAGCAAGGCGAACTGCTGGAACACCATCGACACCGTGTGCATGCGGAAATCGCGCAGCGCACTCGGCGAGCAGGCGTAGGGGTCGAGCGGGTCGCCGCTGGTCTTGACCTCGACGCCGCCGCGGACGACCGGGGCGAGGCCGTTGACGGCGCGCAGCAGCGTCGACTTGCCCGAGCCGGAGAGCCCCATCAGCACAAGGATCTCGCCCTCGTGGATCGCCAGCGAGGCGTCGGCGACGCCGAGGACGAGGCCGGTCTCCTTGCCGATCTCGTCGCGACTCTGGCCGGCGTCGATCATGGGCAGCGCGCGTTCGGGTTTCTCACCGAAGATGATGTCGACGTTGCGGAAGATCACGGCCTCGGTCATGCGCCTTCTCCTTCATCGGACGAGCGGAAAAGGCGGTCGAGGATGATCGCCAGAATGACGATGCAGAGCCCGGCCTCGAAGCCCATGGATATGTTGACCGAGTTCAGCGCCCGGACCACCGGCACGCCAAGGCCCTTGGCCCCGACCAGCGCGGCGATGACCACCATCGACAGCGACAGCATGATCGTCTGGGTCAGGCCGGCCATGATCTGTGGCGTGGCGAAGGGCAGCTCCACCTTGCGCAGCACCTGGCCCGGCGTGGCGCCGAATGCCTGCGCCGCCTCGACCAGCGAGGGCGGGGTGGAGATGATGCCGAGCCGCGTCAGCCGGATCGGCGCGGGGATCGCGAAAATCACCGTCGCGATCAGGCCCGGTACCATGCCGAGGCCGAACAGGATCAGGGCCGGGATGAGATACACGAAGGTCGGGATGGTCTGCATCAGGTCCAGGACTGGACGCAGGAACGCGTAGAACCACGGGCGGCGGGCGGCGGCAATTCCGAGCGGAACGCCCACGGCCATGCTGACGCCGGTGGCCGCCAGCACCAGCGCAAGGGTTTCCGTCGTTTCCTTCCAGTAGCCCTGGTTGACGATCAGAAGCAGGCCGAAAAGGGTAAAGGCGGTGACGCCGAGCGACCGGCGCTGGTACCAGCAGAGGGCAGAGATCAGCCCGATCAGCCCGAGTGCATAGAAGAACCGGCCCTGGTCGCTGGAGAACGGACCCTGCAGCAGAAACAGGATCGCGTCGATGCCGGCCTGCAGCACGACCTTGAGAAAGTCGAAGAGTTCCTTGCCGTTGGTGGTCAGCCAGTCGACCGCCGTCTTCGCCCAGGGACCGATGGGCAGTTTGATGTTCGTCAGCCATTCCACGGGACTGCACCTACCTTTTGAGGGTGTTGACACGTCATGCCGCGTGCTCGGGCGCTCGAAGCAATGGCGCAGGAGCGCGGCGGATCAGATGATCAATCGTCTGTCGAGGCAGCGGCGGCCCTTGCCGGACGACGTGCCGCCTGGTCGCGATCAGGCGGGGCGGGATTTGCTCCCGCCCCGCTCCACCTTCAAAGGCCGAGCGAAGCCTTGACGGCAGCAAGGCCGTCGCCACCGTCCTTCGTCGTCACGCCGGCCAGCCACGGCTCGACGGCCGACGCATTGGCCTTCAGCCAGTCGGCGGCAGCGGCATCGGGCGCCAGCCCGTCGTTGAGGATCTTGGCCATGATCTCGTTTTCCATCGGCAGCGTGAACTTGAGGTTCTTCAGCAGCTGGCCGACGTTCGGGCATTCCTCGACATAGCCCTGGCGGACGTTGGTGTAGACGGTCGCGCCGCCGAAGTCCGGGCCGAAGATGTCATCGCCGCCGGCAAGATAGGTCAGCTTGAAGTTGGCGTTCATCGGATGCGGTTCCCAGCCGAGGAACACGATCGGCTTGCCATCCTGCTCGGCGCGCGCGACTTCCGCGAGCATGCCCTGCTCGGAGGATTCGACCACCTCGAAGCCCTTGAGATCAAAGGTGCCGTTGTCGACCATGTCGATGATCAGGCGGTTGCCGTCATTGCCGGGCTCGATGCCGTAGATCTTGGCGTCGAGGGCGTCCTTGTGGGCGGCGATGTCCTTGAAGTCGGCGATGCCGAGCTCGGCGCCCTTGGCGTTCGTCGCCAGCGTGTATTTCGCCCCTTCGAGGTTCTCGCGCACGGTCTCGACCGACCCGTCCTCGCGGTAGGGCTTGATGTCGGCTTCCATGGTCGGCATCCAGTTGCCGAGGAACACGTCGATGTCCTTGTTCTTCAGCGAGGTGTAGGTCACCGGAACCGACAGCACGGTCGTTTCGGTCTCGTAACCGAGGCCCTCCAGGATCACCGATGCGGTCGCGGTGGTGGCGGTGATGTCCGTCCAGCCGACATCTGCGAAGCGTACGGTGCCGCAGCTTTCCGCCTCCGCCGCCATGGCGCCGGACGCGCTAAGGGCAATGGCCGATACCGCGGCGAAAACCGAAGCTCTGAAAATCATTCCTGCTTTCATATCTTTTTGCTCCCCTTGCTTTTTTGATGCGCAAAACAAGCACCAAAAGCACCATTATTCAAGCACTTTACGATGCCCTAACCGAGGGGCGGGGGCTAGTTTATTTCACGGCGCTTCGCAATCGGGCGCAATTTTGTCGTTGTGGAAGACGCGCGTTGATTTCTGTGATTTTCACCCGGCCGCGACTGGAAATCGCCGCCCGCGCGGGGCAGTAACGGGGCTGGAGACACATATGGCCAAACTCTATTTCCACTACGCGACGATGAACGCCGGGAAGTCGACGATGCTGCTGCAGGCGTCGTACAACTACCAGGAGCGCGGGATGCGCACGGCGATCTTCATTGCCGCGCTCGACGACCGCGCCGGCACGGGGCGCATCGCCTCGCGCATCGGTTTGCAGTCCGATGCAATCGCGTTCGACGCGACCGACGATCTCTTCGCCAGGGTCGAGGCGCTGGCGACCGACGGCGCCGGCGCGATCGCCTGCGTCTTCGTCGACGAGGCGCAGTTCCTGACTGAGGAGCAGGTCTGGCAGTTGGCCCGCATCGCTGACCGTCTCGGCATTCCGGTCATGGCCTACGGCCTGCGCACCGATTTCCGGGGCCGGCTCTTTCCCGGTTCCTATGCCCTGCTTGCGATCGCCGACGAGCTGCGCGAGGTACGGACCATCTGCCATTGCGGGCGCAAGGCGACCATGGTCGTCCGGCTCGATGCGGCCGGCCAGGTGGTGCGGCAGGGCGCTCAGGTCGAAGTGGGCGGCAACGAGAAATATGTTCCCTACTGCCGCCGCCACTGGGAAGACACGATGCGCGCCGACCAGGGGCAGGCCGGTCCGCCCGCAAGCTGAGATGTCGTTGACCGCACAGAGTTTCCTTTCTGTCGCGGCGAAGCCCGGTCAGCCGGCGTCCGGCATCTGGAGGTTGCGCGCAAAAATACCTCCCCGACGGGGCTTGCAGGCGCGGCTCGGATTCCCACATCATGTCATGCCGGACCGAGGCAGAGGGTGGCCGGCGGAGTAGCCGCACGGGCCGGAGGCGAGGATGCCCCGGTCGACCTGCGCGTCTGCCGAAACTGTAGAGGGGAGCATGCATGGCCACACTTCAAAATTTCGACGCGGAGATCGAGAAGACGCGCGCGGTCGTGGAACAGGTTCGCGGCAAGATGGAACAGACCGGCGTCGCGCTGGACCAGTTCGCAAAGGCCGACACCAAGCTCGGCGACGTCAATTTTGACATCGAGAACGCCCGCATCCAGGACGTGCTGGCCCAGCAGAAGGTGATGGAGGCCAACATCGCCGACCTGATCATCGGCCTCGAGGACGCGACCAATGTCTTCGGTACCGAGTTCGAGAGCATGAAGAGCTATACCGGATACGAGAAATTCATCGGCCTGTTCTCCAAGCAGAAGATGCAGCGCATGCGCACCGACCGGGTGCGCAACATGTCGCTTGCCGGCAACCTGCAGGAACTGCTGTCCAAGTCCGACACGATCGTCGGCATCCTGAAGGATCAGAAGGCCATTCTCGACGGCCGCTACAAGACCTCCGAGGCGAGCCTGATCCAGGTGATCGAGCGGCGCAAGCAGACGATGGCGAACCTCGAGATGACGCAGAAGCGCATCGACGAACTGAACCCGCAACTGCTGGACATCGAAAACCGCATCGCCGCCTCGACCGACCAGAAGACGCGCACGCAGCTCGAAGGCGAACGGTCGCAACTGGCGACCGAGTACAACGAGAAGCAGGCCAAGGAGCAGGAGCTTCTGGCCGAGAGCCAGACACTCGAGCGCTACACCTCGATGTTCCAGACCTTCGTCGATTCGCTCAACAATCAGATCGCCGCGCAGAACACCCTGATCAATAAGCTGACGATCGATACCGAACAGCGCATCGTGCTCTACAAGGCGCTGGAAGATTCGCTGAAGACGGCGGCCCAGCAGGACGTCGCGCACCGCATCAACACGCTCGGCAGCCAGGTCGACACCGCAGCGGAGGAGACGATGGCCGGCATCGGCTCGGCCGCGCAAAAGCACATCGGCGACCTGCTCGAGATGCACGAGAAGAACATGCTCGCCACCCAGGACATCCAGCGCCGCAAGAAGCTGGCGGACGACGCGTTCGCCCGCCGCTTCCAGGAGGTGATGGCCAAGCACGACGCGTCGAACTACGTTCGGACGTGAAGCCGTTGGCCGAGACTGGCTTGCGCGGAAACACCTTGGCTGCGGCGCTCGCATCGCTGACGGGGCGCGGGGCGAGAGCCGGTGCGGCCATTCCCTCCGGTGCGCCGGCGGGGACCCGGGACCGGCCGGCCGATAAGGGGCACAGATGAAAGCCGCCGCCGAAAGCGCCGTCGCGCAATATTTCACCTCGATCCGTGCCGCCCTCGGGGGGCTGGAGACCTATCTCGGCGACCGCAACTCGCCGCTCTACCAGCACGGCGTGATCGGCGCGGCGGTCGTTCCCTATCTCGAGCGGCTCAAGGCTTCCTTTGCCTGCTGGGAAAACCGGATCGGATTCGTCGACGAATTCCGCATCTCGCGTGCCGAGAGCGGCTTTCCCGTCTACCAGAACGTTCTCGAACTGGAGAACGACCGCAAGAGCGCGGACAGGCGGCTGGCGGAAATTCCATCGGCGGACGCGCTGCGCGGCGAGATGGCGGACTTCATCCTGCGCAACAAGGAGTTTCCGACCGCATTGCAGACGAGCATGGCCGAGCGCATGTATCTGCAACAGATCGGCAAGGGCGAGATCTTCTCTCCGTTCATTCTGCCGGACACGATCCGCGTCGCGGTGAACCCCAAGACGATGCGCCCCTACTACGTCGTCAGCTGGGGCGCGTTCGACGGCACCAGTACGTTGCCGATGGTCTACATGGCCACGGTGGAGGACTCGACGGAGAAGATCGTCGAGCTGCTGGTCACGGCCGACGGCAAGCTCAACCCGGACGTGGCGATCGACCTGCCGGTCGGCGGCCTGCTCAACCCGGAGCTTGCCAGCCGGTTCGACGATTTCGCACTGAAGAACAGCGCCTACTCGCTCTCGCCGGCGACGATCGCGACAAACCTCGACAGGGACTTCGAGATGCTGCACCCCAAGCAGCTCCGCCGTATCGTGCTCGGCCCCTTCTATTCGGCCGACATCACCGACCACAACGAGAAGGTCGGCGACATCCTCTCCAGGGTGCGCAAGGCCGAGAACGCCTGGCTCCTGACCTGGACGATCCAGGAGGTCTTCTCGAAGGCCGAGCGGCCGGCCAAGCGCGGCTTCTGGAACTCGACGCCGGCGCAGGAGGAATTCCATATCGACACCGACGACCTCGAGGCCTCGCGCATGGGAGTCAGCGGCTACGAGAAGCACGCGCTGGTGCCGCACGACGCCTATCAGGCGCTCTACGCCGCCGGCGAGGCCGGCAAGGTCTTTGGCGACTACAAGGTGCATGTCATCTCCGCCAACAACGTGATCAGCGAGGTCTGATGCCATGAGCCTGAATGCCGGCCTGACGATGATCCCCGAAAGCGACGTTGCCAAGCATCAGGCGGTGGCGCAGGGCATGGTGACGCGACTGGTGCTTCTCGAGGCCGATGGCGGGCCGGGAACGGCGCAACTGGCAGGCACCGGCCGGCGCTTCGTCTCGACGGTCTCGACCGGCGGCGTGCGTCGCACGCGCGACGTCGAACTGGCGAAGACGATCGCGGCGATCCGGCCGGCCGATCCGATGCTGTCGCCGGCGCAGCACCAGTTGCTCTATCGGGCCCGACGCGGCGTCCAGGTCGCGCTTGCCGTCGCCGACGCCTTCGCCAGCCAAACCGAGCTGGAACAGTTGCAGTCACGCAATGCGACCGCGCCGCTCGCCGGCGAGGAGGCGACCCGGTTCAAGGCGCTGCTTTCGGCTGCCGCCTATGTCGCGGCCTTCACCTTTGCCGCCTATCTCGGCGCGACCTTGCCGGCCGAGGGAGAGCCGGCGGAGGATACCGAGGAGCCCGACTACCTGTTCGAGACCGCGCAGGACGCACTGAAGAGCCTGATCGCCGGACTCGACCGAAGCATCGCCGGCTTGGCGGACGACACGGCCCTGATCGGACGGGCGCGGTCTTTCTCGCGGGTCGCTCTGGAGGGGCTGATCGGGCGCAAGTCGCGCTTCAGCGGTCTGTCCAGCTTCGAGAGCGCGCATATCCGTATCGAGGCGGACGACTTTACCATCAACGGTTTCGACGTTGCCCCAGGACAGAAGCGCAAGCCCTTGTCGATGAGCTTCAAGAAGCCGAACGAGATCGTCGGCAACCACATCGCCAAGTACCAGGCAATGCGGCTCGCCAGGATGCTGATGGCCTATGATTTCGAGCGGCAGATGAACCCGTTCGTCGAGCTCGGCGGCTTCCTCTTCACCTTCATCGGCGACGGCATGCCGGGCACCGGCAAGACCATGCTGATCCAGATGCTGGCCGGCCTGCTCGACGACTACTGCCGCGTCGCCGGCTACCCGTTCCACTACGAGAACTTCGGCGTCGACCAGATCTCATCCTACCAGGGCAAGTCGGGGCAGAACTGCAAGGAGTTCGTCGGCAATATCGTCAATCCGAAGGCGATCGGCTTCGGCACGATCGACGACGTCGACCAGGTCGCCGCGAGGCGCTCGGACGACCGCGCCTCGGCCGGGCAGCACGAGGTGACGGCGGTGCTGATGGAGAGCTTTGCCGGCGCCTCGACGGTGGTGCGCGGCAACTGCACCTTCGGCATGTTCTCCAACTATCCGGAAAATGTCGACGACGCGCTGCGCCAGCGCGCCGGTGCGCGCTGGCTGGTCGACGGGCCGCTGACGCGGGACGACTACATCGACATCTTCGCGATCCTCGTCGGCAAGAACCACGAGATCCCGCTGGGCGAACATGCGCTGCTCGCCGGCCAGGAGATCAAGCGCGCGGTGACCACCTCCTACGGCCAGCACGCGCTGCCGCAGGAAGACGGACTGCTGGCCGTCTGGGAGCGCTACGAAAAGACGCACGGCAAGCTCGCCACGCTCGCCGATGTCGGCACCTACCTGCACATGATCAAGGAGGCCGAGCCGCGCTTTACCGGCCGGGCGATCAAGAACGTCACCGACGCGATCAAGATGCGGGCGATGGACGTGGACCTGCCGGACGACTGGTTCGCCACCCCGGAGGCGTTCATGCACAGGTCCTATGACGAGAAGAAAAGGATGATCGAGGACCTGCGTGGCCCGATCACGATGGAGATGGTGCTGCAGGAAATCAACCGCTATGCCGACAGCGAGTTCCGCTACGCCGACAAGTCCGACGAGGCCGCCGTCACCGAGATCATCCGCCGCGAGCGCCAGCGCGAGCGGGCCGTGCGCGAAATCGAGGCGATGAAGGCCGAGGGGCGGTGGGACGTGCCGCGATGAACCGACTACTCGAGGCCGAACTGATCTACGGGCGGCTGCTGGAGGTGGCCGACCCGCACCTGGTCGAGCGCTACAATCGGGCGCTGGAAGCCTTCGGGCTGCCGCCGACGAAACTGGCGCGGTTCCGGATCGACATGACCGGCTTTGCGCCGGAGGTCGCCGACGAACTCGGTGATCGCGACTACCTCGACCCGAACCGGGTGAACCGGCGGTTCATCATCCTCACGCCCGACCAGGCGAGCCTGCCGGTCGTGCACACCAGCTTTTCCAACACCGCCGCGCTGATGCATGAGTTCTTCGACGCCAATGCGCGGGCGATCAATGCGGTCACCATCCGTGACGCCCTCTATGGCGAGATCGAGGACAGTGTCTCGGTCGTCAATGACATCGACGACCTGTTGTCCATCAACGAGGTGCGTTTCCGCGTGCTGTCGGCGGAGGACGTGCTCGGCAAGGCCGCCGAGTTGCGCGCGCTGGTCGACCGGCTGAAGACCGTCCCCGATGCCTGGGCCGACGATGCCATGCTCGAACGCATGGTGGAACTTGCCCGGCAGACGGGCGACATCCGCCAGAACGCGCTGGTGCCGGACCAGCTCGTCTTTCGCCACGAGGCGTTCTGGGCCAACCATTTCGGCGGGGTCTATGTCTTCCTCGACGGGCGGCAGACGACGGTGATCTGTGACCCGTCGGTACCCGGTTTCCGGCGCTCGCGCCCTTGGCAGGTCAGCTACATCGCGCTCAACGACTACCCGCGCATCTTCGAATTCCTGGCCTCGACCCGGCGACTGGAACTGCCGCGCGCCTCCTGGGTGGAGGCATCGGGCCTGCTCCAGCATCGCGCCGAGATGGCAATCTGCAGGCTGATCAACCGGACGGATCCCCGCGTCGACATCGCCGAGGCGGACCGGATCTGGATCCAGACCTGGATGCATCGAAACGCGACATTGATCGCGGAGGACGGTGTCTATCCGTTCCTGCAGGAGGCGCTGCGGACGATCGCGACAACGGGCGAGATCCGGATGAAGGACGTCGATCCGTGGGGGCGGTTCCTGCTCGTGCGGGCCGCACCGGCCCATCCGGACCAATGGCTCGTCAACCAGCTGATATCGCAGCTGGTGCCGTTCGACTTCGTTTCCTGCTTCGTTTTCGACAAGCAGGGCTTCTACGATTCCTATGGCTCGTTCAGCGAAAAGTTTAGAGAATTCGTGGTTGAAACGTTGACGCGAACCTATCTGAAGGACAAGCCCGCCTTCCGGCAGCGGCTGTACGGAATTGGGGAGGACAGAGGCCATGCTTGATCCGATCGTCACGTTTTTCCAGCGGGTCTTCGCCGCCATCGGTCGTGGGATCGGCCTCGTCATATCCTGGCTGGTCTGGCCGTTCGCGGCGGCGGCCCGCTGGTACCGGCATCGCGCCTGGATCATCAAGGGGCCGATTGCGGTGGTCTTGCTCGGCCTGGTCGCGCTCTACGGCTACTTCATCTGGCAGACCCAGGTGTGGGCCAACTTCAACATCGACTATCCGGATGCCTACAACCTGTCGGCGCGCCGGAACGATGCCGGGCTGCCGGTGAAGGCGGCTGCCGGCGAGACGGCGCCGGAAAGCAGCTGCGAGCGCTCGGCAATCGTCGAGGTGTCGGCGGACCTGATCGACTTCAACGTGAACCAGAACGCCTGGATTTCGTCGATGCTGCTCTACAAGCTCGGCCTGTTCGGCCTCGACTGGGACGACACGCCGTGGCTCGACAACAAGGCCTCGTTCCAGCGCGGCATCAACCAGGCGATCCGGCGTACCTCGGTGGAACTGGTGGATTCGCTCGGGCGCGTGCGCGGCACCTCCGGGGTGAACGCCGACCTGCAGGCCGCGCGCGGCAACATCCAGTTCGACGAGGAGACTTGGTATTTCGGCATCAGCCCGTTCGGCCCGAAGACGCCGACGCCGAGCTTCTACCGTGCGGCGATGCGGGACCTTCGCAAGTTCAACGACTCGCTGTCGCAGTGCGCCGCCACGTTCGACGCCCGCTCCGACAACCTCGTCCAGTTCCTCGACCGCATCGCCAACGACCTCGGCAACACCTCGGCAATCCTGCGGGAACGGTCGGAGTTCTACGATTCCGGCTGGTTCGACGTCAGGGCCGACGACCGCTTCTGGTTCGCCTTCGGCCAGCTCTACGGCTACTATGGCATCCTGACGGCCACCCGCGCCGACTTCGACGCGGTCATCGGCCAACGCGGGCTGACGCAGATCTGGGCGGAGTCGGAGCGGCAGCTCCGCGCCGCGCTGAACATCCAGCCGCTGATCATTTCGAACGGGCGTGAAGACGGCTGGATCATGCCGACGCATCTGGCGACGATGGGCTTCTATATCCTGCGCGTCCGCTCCAACCTGGTCGAGATGCGGGACATCCTGACGCGATGAGGCGGGCGAACGGGCAGGGCCGAAAAGGGAAAGCGGCACCGCCCCGGCGCTGCCGGGCGGCGCGGCATCAGCGGCCGGTCATACCGGCAGCCATCCGGTGCTCTTGACCTCCTCCATCACGGCATAGGTGTGCGTCTCGCGCACCCCCGGCAGCGACAGGAAGACGTCGGAAAGGAAGGCACGGTAGGCTTCCATCCCGGCGACGCGGGCCTTGACGAGATAGTCGAAGCCCCCGGCGACCATATGGCATTCCATCACGTTGTCGCTCTGGCGGACGGCCTCGGCGAAGGTGTCGAACACGTCCGGCGTGGTCCGGTCGAGCTTCACCTGTACGAAGACGAGCAGGTTGCGGCCGAGGCGCTCGGGCGAGAGCACGGCCATGTAGCCGGTGATGTAGCCGTCGCGGGTGAGGCGCTTGACGCGCTCGGCCGTCGCGGTGGGCGAGAGGTTCACCTTCTCCGCCAGCTCAATGTTCGTCAGGCGGCCTTCCTGCTGCAGCGCGCGGAGGATTTTCCGGTCGAGCCGATCAAGTTCCTTCATGATTCCCTATCGTATTCGCTGTCTGGCAACTGATCGGGCGGCTGTTGCCACGAAATCCGGTGAAAGTCACTTCACAAATTTCGCGGTTCGCCGCCGCTCTTGGATGTTGAGCAGGCTCGGTGCGCCATTTTGTCGCATTTCGCCCATCGGGTGGCGAATTCGGGTGTAGCCTTTCGCCGCCGTTCACGCTCTTAATGCTGGCGACGCTCGGCGGGTGCGGCCTTGTCCGGCCTTCTGGGCTGTTGCCGTTGGCGTGGCCGACGGCCACACGGAAAACGAACATCCGGGCGGCGACCGCGGAGGAGCGGCCGGGCGACCCGCGGGAGAGGGGAGCAGCATTCATGAGCGAGGTGAAATCCGACATCGAGATCGCGCGGGCGGCCAACAAGCGGCCGATCGTGGAGGTCGGGGCGAAGCTCGGCATTCCGCCCGAGGAACTGCTTCCCTTTGGTCACGACAAGGCGAAGATCAGCGCTTCCTTCATCGCCGCGCAGCAGGAAAAGCCTGACGGGCGGCTGATCCTGGTCACTGCGATCAATCCCACGCCGGCGGGGGAGGGCAAGACGACGACGACGGTCGGCCTCGGTGACGGACTCAACCGCATCGGCAAGAGGGCGATCGTCTGCATCCGCGAGGCCTCGCTCGGTCCCTGCTTCGGGGTCAAGGGCGGCGCTGCCGGCGGCGGCTATGCCCAGGTCGTGCCGATGGAGGACATCAATCTCCACTTCACCGGCGACTTTCACGCGATCACGGCCGCGCACAACCTTCTGGCCGCGCTGATCGACAACCACATCTACTGGGGCAACGAGCAGAACATCGACGTTCGCCGCATCGCCTGGCGCCGGGTGATGGACATGAATGACCGCGCCCTGCGCGCGATCGTCTGCTCGCTCGGCGGCGTTGCCAACGGCTATCCGCGCGAGGCCGGGTTCGACATCACGGTGGCCTCCGAGGTCATGGCGATCCTCTGCCTCGCCAACGACCTGAAGGACCTCGAGCGGCGGCTCGGCAACATCATCGTCGGCTATCGCCGCGACAAGAGCCCGGTCTTTGCCCGCGACATCAAGGCCGACGGCGCGATGGCGGTGCTTCTGAAGGACGCGATCCAGCCGAACCTCGTGCAGACGCTGGAGAACAATCCGGCCTTCGTCCATGGCGGCCCCTTCGCCAACATCGCCCATGGCTGCAACTCGGTCGTGGCGACGAAGACGGCGCTCAAGCTCGCCGACTACGTGGTGACGGAGGCCGGCTTCGGCGCCGATCTCGGTGCGGAGAAGTTCTTCGACATCAAGTGCCGCAAGGCCGGGCTGAAGCCGGCCGCGGCCGTGATCGTGGCGACGGCGCGGGCGATGAAGATGAACGGCGGGGTGAAGAAGGACGAACTCGGCCGCGAGAACGTCGAGGCCGTCCGCAAGGGCTGCGCCAATCTCGGCCGCCACGTCCAGAACGTCAAGAAGTTCGGCGTGCCCGTCGTCGTGGCGATCAACCACTTCACCTCCGACACCGAAGCGGAGATCCAGGCGATCAAGGACTATGTCGCCACGCTCGGCGCCGAGGCGATCCTGTGCCAGCACTGGGCGCAGGGGTCGGCGGGCATCGAGGCGCTGGCGCGCAAGGTGGTCGAGCTGGCGGAATCGGGCCGGTCGCAGTTCGCGCCGCTCTACCCCGATGACATGCCGCTGTTCCAAAAGATCGAGACTATCGCCAGGAGCATCTACCATGCCGGCGAGGTGATCGCCGACAAGTCGGTGCGCGACCAGTTGCATCAATGGGAGGCCCAGGGCTATCGCAACCTGCCGATCTGCATGGCGAAGACGCAGTACTCCTTCTCCACCGATCCGAACCTGCGGGGTGCGCCGGAGGGACATACCGTGCCGATCCGCGAGGTTCGGCTGGCGGCCGGGGCCGGCTTCATCGTCGTCATCACCGGCGAGATCATGACCATGCCGGGCCTGCCAAAGGCGCCCTCGTCCGAGAAGATCTTCCTCAACGAGCTGGGGCAGATCGAAGGACTGTTCTGACCGCCGGCGGGCGGAGTTCCTTGCCGTCGGCCCTGCCGCCCGGAAACGGGCGCCCCCTATAGGGGGCACCCGTTGCTTGGTCGATCGTGAGGGCTCCTAGAACTTCTTCGTCAGCGAGACGCGGAAGCTGCGGCCCGGCTCGGTGTAGAAGTCCTCGGTGGTCGGGGCGACGCCGTCCGGCACGCTGATCGCGTCCCAGTACTTCTTGTCGAAGATGTTGAAGACACCGGCCTGGACCCGCAGTCCGGCGACCTGCTGCGGCTCCCACCAGGCCGTGGCGTCGACGATGCCGTAGCCTGGCGCCTTGAAGCCGGAGCCGTTGACCTTGTTGCGGGCGGCCGCCGTCGTCAGCGAGATGTCGGAGCCCCAGGTCTCGACCGCGTAGCCGAGGCCGACGATGGCTCGCAGCGGGGCAACCGAGTTCAGGTACTCGTCATTGTCGGTATCCTTGCCGTAGGTCCAGGCAAGCGAGCCCCAGGTCCGCCATTCGTCGGTGAAGCGCCATTCGCCCGCGAACTCGACCCCGTAGATCTGCACATGCGCACGGTTCTCATAGCCGGTGATGCCGCCGACCGGAAACTCGCCGCCGGGCGGGGCGATCTGCACCATGTCGATGAAGTTACGGTAGTAGTTGTTGAACAGGGTCGTCGAGACCGTGTAGGCGTCGGAATCGTAGTTGGCGCCGACCTCGAAACCGTTGCTCGTCTCCGGCTTCAGATCCGGATTGCCGATGCGGGCATAGGAGCCGGGCTGACCGTAGTTCTGGTAGAGTTCGGTGGCGCTGGGCGCACGGAAGCCCTGCGCCCACTGGGCGAACAGCTCCAGTTCTGCGCTCGCCTGCCAGGCGGCGCGCAGTTTCGGCGAGAAACGGGAACCGCTGCTCGAATTGAGGAAGGCGTCGTCGAAGTTCGGGCTGTCCTCGTAGGCTGCCGTCGATTTCGGCGAATGACGGAACCAGTCGAACCGGAGGCCGGGCGTCAGCGTCACATTGTCCAGCAGCGCGATGTCGTCCTCGACATAGGCGCCGAAGAAGGTGCTGTCGACATCCGGCATGTCGGAGGCATTGGAGTGCAGGAAGCGGCAGGCCTGCGGACCGAAGAACTGCGGGATCGTCGTCCAATCGACGTCCGGGCAATTGTCCACGCCCCAGGAATACTGATGCGTCTTCTGGCCGTACAGTTCCGCGCCGAAGCGGAAGTCATGCTCGATGCCGCCGAGTTGCACGGCTTTCGAGGCATCGCCGTTGATGCCGTAGGTCGACTGCTCCAGAAGATTGTCGCGCCGGTATTCTCCCGCAGGATAGCCGTAGAAGAAGGGATCGCCCGGGATGATGAAGGCGCGCGGATCGGTCAGGCGGATCCCGTCCGTCGTCGCGTTCAGCTTCTGCTTCTGCCAGTAGGTGACGATGCTCGCCTGGTCGACCCAGTCGGTGCCGTCGGGGGAGATGAAGTCGTAGGAGGCCGAGATGCGCTTGCGGTTGGTCTCTTCGCCGGTCTGCAGGCCGGGCACGTAGAGTTGGGTTCCGGTCGTGCCGAAGACCGCGCGCATGTTATCGGTGTTCTCGTCGAGATTGAAGAATTCTCCGGTCAGGCCGAGGCGGTGGCCGCCGTCGATGTACTGATGGATCTTGGCAAGCACGTTGCCCTGGTTGAAGTCCATGGGGTTGGGCTCGGTCCTGTCCGGACCGTAGCCGCCGACGTCGCCCTGGTTCTCGGTCTCATTGCCGTGCTTGTAACCGCCCTGGAGCAGAAGGAAGGTGTCGTTGAAGCGGGTGGCGAGGGCAGCGTTGCCGAGGATGCTCTCGTTGGCGCTGTCATAGGTGGCCTTGGTGAGGGCACCATAGTTCTTGTCGCCCTCGATCAGGTCCTCGGGGTCAAGCGTCCTGAGCTGAACCACCCCGCCCAAGGCGCCGGAACCGTAGCGGCTGGAATCGGTGCCCTTGGTGATGTCGATCGCCGAGAGGCTGTCGAAATCGAAGGCATTAAGGCCGCCGCGCGCGGAGTCGCGCGGGTCGGTCAGCCAGGGCACGCGGATGCCGTCGAGCGTGGTGAGCACGCGATTGCCCTCAAGGCCGCGGATGTTGATGCTGTTGTTCTGGCTGTCGAAGTTGACGCCGGCGTCGATCCGTCGCGAAAAGTCCTGGAAGTCCGTGACCATGCGCTCCTCGAGCTCCGCCCGCGTCGTCGTCTGGGTCAGGGGGGACGCCGCCAGCAGTTCGGGCTCGCCCTCGACGGTGACCGTCCTCAACGTGGTCGGCTGCTCTGTGGTGGGGCTTGTCGCCTCCTGCGCGAGGGCGGGAATTGCCGCGCCCAATGCAAGCGCGATCGCGGTACCGGCCAGCAGTGTCCTGGTTAGCGGCGAGTTCGAAGTCATGGAAGTAACCCTCTGAAAGATATGCGTGCGAAGCCGCCGCGCGCCGCTGCTGCGTGCGCGCGCCTGTTCCGGAATTTTCGGATTGCGTCCCGATGGAAGCCCCGCGAATTGTGTTATAAATGCGGAGTAAAATAGTCAAGTTTGAAAATGAGTTTTTTAGTCAAGTTATTTGTCGGGCCGCTGCGCCTGCGCTGATGGCATGAAGGCGAGGGGGCAGGCGGCGGCGGTGACGATCAGCCGTAGGGGCCGAGATAGTCGGTCTTGCCGACTTCGACGCCGTTGTGGCGCAGGATGTCGTAGGCGGTCGTGACGTGAAAGTAGAAGTTCGGCAGCGCGAACTCCAGCAGGTAGTCGGTGCCGGCAAAGGTCAGGGTGAGCTTGCCGGCGTTGAGGGTCACTTGACGGGTGTCGCTGCCCTTCAGCGCCGCAGCGTCGACCGAGTCGAGATAGGCGATGGTCTTGTCGATGCGAGCCCTGAGCTCGGCAAACGTGCCCTCCGTGTCGGCAAAGCTCGGCGCGCCCGTGCCGGCGAGGCGGCCGAGCGCGTTCTTCGAGGTGTCGCTGGCGCGCTGGATCTGGCCAGAAAACGGCAGCATGTCCGGGAACAGCCGCGCGTTGACCAGGACCTCGGGCTGGATCCGCTTCGTCTCGGCGTGCGCCTCCGCCTTGTCGACCAGCGTCGACAGGACTTTCAGGCCGCGGACGAAAACCGGAACGGAAAGGCGGTGCATGGAGAGAGACATGGAGGGGTTCCTTACCAATCAGAATGAGCCGAAAGCCGGTTCTTCATAATCTGATTCAAGATAGGTCGTGTTGTCCGCGGTTTTGAGTGCCGTTGCCGCGTCGCAGCCACGGAAAGTAGCGGGTCACCAGCAATAGCGGTAGCCATTCCCGCGCTTCCTGACGTCGAGATGAAGATGGGTCTCGTGCGCGGCGTCGCTGCCGGGATCGAGGACGGTGGTGAAATACAGGCAGGCGGATGCCACCGCCGCCCGTTGCAACGCTCCTTCGGCGGTCGCGTCCTTCTCGCGCGGGGCGATCTCCAGGCCGCCGCCGCCGGCGAAGTCAAGGCCGGCGATGTCGATCGCGTTGCCGAAGGCGTGCTCCGAGATCTTCCCGCCGGGAGCGCCGTTGCGGTTGCGGCAGACATAGGCCGAAGCCTGCCTCAGGCCGACGAGCCGCCGTTCCGGCATCACCGCCTTGAGCGCCGGGACGAGGGCCTCGCGGGTCCAGCGTTGCAGCTGGAGCGCGGTTTCGCAGCGCAAGGTCGCCGCTGGCATCAATGCGACGGCGGCGGTAAGGTAAGAGACGGTGACCGGGCGGGCGATGCCGCAGCCGCTCTTCGGGTCGATCCGCGGCGGCTCGTTGAAGACGGCGCCGGCTGATTTCAGCGCGGCGATACAGGATGCGAACGCAGCCCCGTCCTCCTCGGCCAACGGCGCGGGCGGGGCGGGAAGGCTGGGCGCGCTCGGCATATCCTCTTTCCTGCCCTGCGACGGACGCCGTGCGTCCTCCGCCTTCGAGCGGGGCGTGGCCGCATCATCCGACGGCGGGCGCGCACCCGGCAACGGCCCGCGTTCGGGAAGCGAGGTCCCTGCCAGGATGAGGCAGCCGGCAAGTAGGGCGGTCAAACGCGGCCTGATGGGGTAACCCTCCGCTTTCCACATGGGCTTTCAGGAGGAAACGCGCAAGGCGCGCAACGGTTTCGCTTGCGAGCGAACAGGACCGTCCGACCCGCGCTCAGATGCCGCCGCCTTGGAGACACTCGAGCCCGGGCGGGGCGGTCGCGCCGGTGTCTAGCAATCCGGTCAGCTCGCGCACGCGTTCGATCAGGCGGTGGTTGTCGTGGTCGCCGTTGGCGGCGATCATGTCGAGAAGGAAAAAAATCAGCGCGCGCGTCTCGCCGGCGTCCGTCGGCGAGGTCCGAAGGATCGCCTCGAACGCGACGGCGGCCTTGCCGTCGAGCGCCAGAAACTCCGGCGTCTCGCAGTCTTCGATGTGCTCCAGCAGCCAATCCTGCATCTGGCGGAACTGAGTCAGGGTACGCGTGATCATGTCCCTCTGTTGCCGAGATCCGAGGACAAACTGTGGCGGGCCCCGCTGCAGGGCGCGGCCGCGGCGCCAAAGCCGCGGCTATCCCCAGCTTTCATGCGGCCGGAGCCGTCTCGTATCCGACCGCTTGCGCTTGCCTCGCCCGGTCGCCCGCCATGGCGGCGATCCGGGGAAATCGCAGTTGCGTTCGCATTCGCTTCGCGCTAACAATTCCGCCGATGAAAAACGCACGCAACATCGCGATCTGGTGGTGGGCCCGCTGAAGCGGCCTCGACCAGTCATGCGCGATTGACAGGACAAGCCGCCCGAAATTCTCGAGGCGGCTTTTTCATTTCGTGCCGCCTGCGGATCGGGCCGAACAGGAGAGCAGTGAATGGTAACCAAGCTTCTGGACGATGGTGCCGAAAGCTACGAGACGCGCGGCGGCATCGTCGTGACGCGGCGACGGCGGCCCGCCGATTATGCCAGCGCCATTTCGGCCTATGTCGACAAGCTCGACGAACGTCGCGGCGCGGTGTTCTCCTCGAACTACGAATATCCCGGCCGCTATACCCGGTGGGATACGGCGATCGTCGATCCGCCGCTCGCCATCACCTCGTTCGGGCGCGATGTCTGGATCGAGGCCCATAACGGCCGTGGCGAGGCGCTGCTGGCCATGATCGCACCGCGGCTCGCGACCGTGCCGGAACTGACGTTCGGCGCCTCCTCCCCGCGCCGGCTCGACCTCAGGGTCAATCAGCCGGACCGCATCTTCACCGAGGAGGAGCGCTCCAAGGCCCCGACCGTCTTTACCGTGCTGCGCGCGGTGACGGATCTGTTCCACTCGCCGGAGGACGCCAACCTCGGCTTCTACGGCGCGTTCGGCTACGATCTTGCCTTCCAGTTCGACGCGATCGACCTCAAGCTTGAGCGGCCGGACGACCAGCGTGACATGGTGCTCTTTCTGCCGGACGAGATCCTCGTCGTCGACCACTATGCCGCCAAGGCCTGGATCGACCGCTATGACTTTGCCATGGACGGGGTCTCGACGGAGGGCCGGGACGAGGCGATCGCAGCGGAGCCGTTCCGCACCAGCGATCTGGTTCCGGCTCACGGCGACCACCGCCCCGGCGAATATGCCGAGCTGGTGGTCAAGGCGAAGGAGAGTTTCCGGCGCGGCGACCTGTTCGAGGTGGTGCCGGGGCAGAAGTTCTACGAGCGCTGCGAGAGCAAGCCGTCACAGATCTCCCGGCGGCTGAAGGCCATCAATCCCTCGCCCTATTCCTTCTTCATCAATCTCGGCAACCAGGAATATCTGGTCGGCGCCTCGCCCGAGATGTTCGTGCGCGTTTCCGGCCGCCGCATCGAGACTTGCCCGATCTCTGGCACGATCAAGCGCGGCGACGACCCGATCGCCGACAGCGAGCAGATCCTGAAGCTGCTGAACTCGAAGAAGGACGAGTCGGAACTGACGATGTGCTCGGACGTCGACCGGAACGACAAGTCACGGGTCTGCGAGCCGGGCTCTGTCAAGGTCATCGGCCGCCGCCAGATCGAGATGTATTCCCGCCTGATCCACACGGTCGACCACATCGAGGGCCGCCTGCGCGACGACATGGACGCGTTCGACGGCTTCCTCAGCCACGCCTGGGCGGTGACGGTGACCGGCGCGCCGAAGCTGTGGGCGATGCGTTTCATCGAGGCGCACGAGAAGAGCCCGCGGGCCTGGTACGGCGGGGCGATCGGCATGGTCGGCTTCAACGGTGACATGAACACCGGGCTGACGCTGCGCACCATCCGCATCAAGGACGGGATCGCCGAGGTGCGGGCAGGGGCCACCTTGCTGAACGATTCCAACCCGCAGGAAGAAGAAGCCGAGACCGAATTGAAGGCATCCGCCATGATCGCAGCCATCCGTGACGCCAAGGCCGGCAACGCGGCCAAGTCCCAGCGCGACGTCGCTTCCGTCGGCGCCGGCGTGAAGATTCTCCTCGTCGATCACGAGGACAGCTTCGTTCATACGCTGGCGAACTACTTCCGACAGACGGGCGCTGACGTGACGACCGTGCGGACGCCGGTGGCCGAGGAACTGTTCGACCGGCTGAAGCCGGACCTGGTCGTGCTGTCGCCGGGCCCCGGCACTCCGAAGGATTTCGACTGCAAGGCCACCATCAAGAAGGCACGCGCCCGCGACCTGCCAATCTTCGGCGTCTGCCTCGGCCTGCAGGCGCTGGCCGAAGCCTATGGCGGCGACCTGCGCCAGCTGGCAATCCCGATGCACGGCAAGCCGTCGCGCATCCGCGTGCTGGAGCCCGGCATTGTCTTCTCCGGCCTCGGCAAGGAGGTGACGGTCGGGCGCTATCATTCGATCTTCGCCGATCCGTCGACATTACCGCCTGACTTCATCATCACGGCGGAGAGCGACGACGGAACCATCATGGGCATCGAGCACGCCAGAGAGCCGGTCGCCGCTGTGCAGTTCCACCCCGAGTCGATCATGACGCTGGGCGGCGACGCGGGGATGCGGATGATCGAGAACGTCGTGGCGCATCTGGTGCGCAAGGCCAAGACCAAGGCCGCCTGACGGCGCTTTGACATCGCGGCCAAACTGGTCGATAGAGTGTCGCAAATCAACCGCCTGCGCGAAACCCGCGCGGGCGGTTTGCGTTGAAGGGCGCGGAACTTGCAATTCATTTGCATCCGCATCGGAGCTGAGTATGGCCCCTGGCAATTCCACGGTGAGGCGACTGGCGGTGATCGGCATTCCGATGGCGTTCTTCGTCATGGGGCTGAAGCTGCTGGCGTGGTGGCTGACCGGCTCGGTGGCGCTCCTGTCGGACGCGCTGGAATCGATCGTCAACGTCATCGCCGCAATCCTGGCCTGGGGGGCGATCCGCTATGCCGCGCGCCCGGCCGACGAGACGCACCCGTTCGGCCACCACAAGGCCGAGTATTTCTCCGCCGTCGTCGAAGGCGTGCTGATCGTGGTCGCCGCACTGCTGATCCTGCAGGAGGCGCTGCCCGAACTGCGAGCGCCAAAGACGCTCGACCAGCCGGGCTTGGGGCTTGCGATCAACCTGCTGGCGGCGCTCGTCAATGGCGGCTGGGCGGCGTTGCTGATCCGCGCCGGCCGGCGCCACCGGTCTCCTGCGCTGACGGCCGACGGGCACCACATCCTTGCCGATGTTGTCACCTCGGCGGGCGTGCTCGTCGGGCTGGTCCTGGCGCTTGCAACCGGTCTTGCCGTTCTCGACCCGATCATGGCGATCCTCGTCGCCCTGCACATCGTCTACCAGGGGTGGAAGATCATTTCCCATTCCGTCAGCGGCCTGATGGACCATGCGGTGGATCCGGACGAGGAGGCGGCGATCAAGAACGCCATCGCTACCCATGCGACGGGATCGCTGGGCGTCCACGATCTGAAGACGCGCCGCGCCGGCCCGGCCACGTTCATCGACTTCCATCTGGTGGTTCCGGCGCGTATGGCAGTGGGCGATGCCCATGAGATCTGCGACCGGCTGGAAGACGCGATCGAGGCGGTGCAGCCCGGCGCGCGGATCGCCATCCATGTGGAGCCGGAGACAGAGAAGGCCCATGGCATCAGGGTGAAGGTGGAAAGGACAAAAAGATGACCAAGACTGACGTTTCAAGCCTGTCGCAACTCGGCCGGAACGTGGAGGCGCCGACAAGTCCGGAAGAAGCGGTGCTGGAGAAGGTGCCGAGCAGCCACCAGGGAAGCGACTTCGTCGTCCGTTTCACCGCACCGGAGTTCACCTCGCTGTGCCCGATGACCGGACAGCCTGATTTCGCCCATATCGTCATCGACTACATCCCCGACGGCTGGCTGGTCGAATCGAAGTCGCTGAAGCTCTATCTGCACTCGTTCCGAAATCACGGGGCCTTCCACGAAGACTGCACGCTCGATATCGCCAAGCGGCTGGTTGACCTGTTGGCGCCGAAATGGCTGCGGATCGGGGCCTACTGGTACCCGCGCGGGGGCATTCCGATCGACGTGTTCTGGCAGACCGGCGCGCCGCCGGAAGGCGTGTGGTTGCCGGACCAGGGCGTTGCCTCCTACCGCGGTCGCGGCTAAGGGGTCGACGCGGCAGTGGCTGGCCGAGGCCTGGACGGGCCTTGGCCGGTGGCACGCGTTTTCCCGTTTTCCGCTTCCCATTTCCCGGCAAGCCGGGTTGGCCGCCTCGAACACAGGGGCTCCGCGGTCAAGCCGCCCTTTGGACGTGCCTCTGACCGCGGCTTCGTCAGTGCGACAAGGTCGCGCTAGGCGTGCGAATGCGGATGGCGATAGTCCCAGACTGCCCAGGCCGACAGCGCGGCCGTGCAGATGCCGAGGATCACGTGGGTCCACATCGCGCCCGCATTGGTCATGAAGCCGAGAAGCCAGGGCGATGCGATCAGCCACAGGCCGACAACCAGGTTCACCCACTCTTCCCATTCCGCGAACATCGAAAGCGTCATGATCGCAAAGGCGCCCAGCACGATGGCGGCGATCCATGCGTTCCAGCTCGGCGTCGCTTCGGCGGCGTAGCCGATCACCCAGGGCGAAACAAACAGACATACCGCCAGGACCAGCGTGACAATGTCCTGACTTCTCCGACCGGACATGAAATTCATCATCGCAACCTCCATGAGGCACCAGGTCGTGCACCTGCACAACCTAATATTAGCTTATACTAATATTTATTTCCTTCAAGATTCATGACGTTAACCGGCATTCACGGGTGCGTGTGCCCGGCTTGCGCGCCGAACCGAAGCGCTCGGGGAGGGCGTCCACGGCCACGTTTACCCTGTCTGGCGGTGGCGTGGCGGCACTCTATCGCCGGGCGGGTGTTTTGTTGCATTGTCTTGGCCAGTGAGTCGCATTATCTGACTGCGGCAAGAACCTTTTGGACAACAGGCGGAGAGTTGCCGATGAACGATGAAGACGACGACAAGAAGACCGAGCTTCCGCTTGGCAAGGAGACCGAAGCGAACCTGTTCAAGTCGCGTTCGATCTTCATCTATGGCGGCATCACGCAGGAACTGGCGCAGAAGGTCTGCTCGCAACTCGTGGCGCTTGCCGCCGCCAGCGACGACGACATCCGCATCTACGTCAATTCGCCGGGCGGCCACGTCGAGTCGGGCGACAGCATCCATGACATGATCAAGTTCATCAAGCCGAAGGTTTGGATGATCGGCACCGGCTGGGTCGCCTCCGCCGGGGCACTGATCTATGTGGCCGCGCCCAAGGAGCGGCGCCTGTGCCTGCCGAACACCCGCTTCCTGCTGCACCAACCGTCTGGCGGCACGCGCGGCATGGCCTCCGACATCGAGATCCAGGCGCGTGAGATCATCAAGATGAACGAACGCCTGAACAAGATCTTCTCCGAAGCCACCGGCCAACCGGTCGAGCGGATCGCCAAGGACACCGACCGGGATTACTGGCTGTCCGCCAAGGACGCCCTCGAATACGGCCTCGTGTCGCGCATCGTTACCTCGCAGGCGGACATCTGATCCGTCCGGCCCGTCAAGGGCCCCCTTTCGCGCGAGAGGGGGCCCTCAGTCGGAGAAGCCAAACCGGGCCGGTCCCACCGGCCGCATCCCTGTCTGCCGCGCATAGACGCAGTAGTCGTAATTGGTGTTGGTTGGTCCGCCGTACCGCGCGAAGCAATAGTTTCGCGCTTCCAGCGTCTTCGGATCGATCGCCGCGGACTGGCAGCCTGCAAGTGCGGCAAGCAGTGCCAGGACAAGATACCTCATGGCCCCATTCCTCCTGCGGCGCGCGGGAGTGCCGCCACCGGCCAAGACTAGCGGCAGAAGGCGTTCCGCACAAATCATCCGGCCGTCGGCTTGCGCGACGAAGCCTTCGCGGCTATAAGCCGGGCCATGTTGAAGATACGAAGCAGCATCGTCGAACGGATTTCGCGCCGCCAGGATACGGCGCGCGAGCGTTCGCGTCGCTTCACCTCGCTCCTTCTGCTCGGCCTTACACGCGGTTGCCGGGTCCTTTGAGGAGCGCCCGGCGGCCGAAAAGCCTGCCGGCGCAAGTGCTCCTCGCATCACCCATATCGTAATTTCGACCCGTGCCCCGAAGGGCAGCTTTCACCGTCGCCAAGCGCGCATCGTTCCGCTATGACGCTGGTTCAGGAAGCCGGGATGACGAAGAGACAGGCAGATGACCGATAGGATCCAAACCCCCAAGCATCAAGGCATGCCGACCGCGTCGGTGAAGTACCAACCCTATCCGCCGATCAACATTTCGGACCGTACCTGGCCGCACAAGACGATCACCGAGGCGCCGACCTGGTGTTCGGTCGACCTGCGCGACGGCAACCAGTCTCTCGTCAACCCGATGGGCCATGACCGCAAGGCCCGGATGTTCCAGCTCTTGCTGGACATGGGCTTCAAGGAGATCGAGATCGGCTTTCCGTCCGCCTCGCAGACGGACTTCGACTTTGCCCGCTGGTGCGTGGAAGAAGGCAACGTCCCCGACGACGTCTCGCTGCAGGTGCTGGTGCAGTGCCGGCCGGAACTGATCACCCGCACCTTCGAGGCCCTGGAGAGCGCCCGGCGCCCCATCATCCACTTCTACAACTCGACCAGCGAACTGCAGCGGCGCGTCGTGTTCGGCAAGGACGTCGCCGGCATCAAGCAGATCGCGACCGATGCGGCCAAGATGATCACCGACATGGCCGCCAAGGCCGGCGGTGAATACCGTTTCGAATATTCGCCGGAAAGCTTCACCGGCACCGAGCTCGAAGTGGCGCTCGAGATCTGCAATGCCGTGACCGAGATCGTGCGCCCGACCGCCGACAACAAGCTGATCCTCAACCTGCCTTCGACCGTCGAGATGGCGACGCCGAATGTCTACGCCGACCAGATCGAGTGGATGTGCCGCAACCTCGACAACCGCGAAAACCTGATCATCTCGTTGCACCCGCACAATGACCGTGGCACCGGGATTGCCGCGACCGAACTGGCGCTGATGGCCGGGGCGGACCGGGTGGAGGGCACCTTGTTCGGCAACGGCGAGCGCACCGGCAATGTCGACGTGGTCACGCTGGCGCTCAACATGTACACCCAAGGCGTCGATCCGCGGCTGGACTGCTCCGACATCGAGCGGATCAAGGCGGTGTACGAGTATTCCAACGAAATGGTCATTCCGGAGCGCCATCCCTATGTCGGCGAACTGGTCTACACCGCCTTCTCCGGCTCGCACCAGGACGCCATCAACAAGGGCATGAGGGCGCTGAAGACCGCCAACAAGCCGCAGTGGGAAGTGCCGTACCTGCCGATCGATCCGCAGGACGTCGGACGCACCTACGAGGCGATCATCCGCATCAACTCGCAGTCCGGGAAGGGCGGCATCGCCTATATCCTGCAGCAGGACCACGGCATCAACCTGCCGCGCAACCTGCAGGTCGAGTTCCGCGAGGAGATCCAGCGCATCACCGACGAGGAAGGGGTCGAGCTGCCCTCGAAGCGTATCTACGAGCATTTCCTGGAGCGCTATGTCACGCAGCCGGACGCTCGGCTGCGCTTTGTCGATCACCAGACCTATCCCGACACCAGCCGCAAGAGCGTGCGCATCGTCGCAGCCGATATCGTCGACGGCGGCGAGGCGAAACGGATCGAGGGTGAGGGCACCGGTCCGATCGACGGGTTCATCCACGCGCTGTCGGTCCATACCGGGATCGAGATGTCGGTGGTCGACTATTCCGAGCATTCGCTGCAGCAGGGCTCGAACGCGCAGGCCATCGCCTATGTCGAGATCGCCTATCCGGGCGGAAAGCTGTTCGGCGTCGGCATGAACGCCAACATCGTGACGGCCTCGCTCGAAGCCATCGTATCTGCGGCCAACCGCGTGCTCGCGCAAGCCGGCCGCTGAGGGCGCCAGGACGGAACCGAAGGGCCGCCCCCGGACGACCGGGGCGGCCCTTTTGCGTTGCAGTTCAGATCGTCTGCGCCACCGTCGTCGCGATCGCCTCGAGCGCCGGGTCGGCGGAGGCGCCGACGACGACATAGTTCGCCGCGCCCTCCCGCCAGGAGATCAGCCCGAGATCGTTGCGGATCGTGTCGGTGAGGTCGGTTCGCTCCGGGATCGGGTCGCTCTTCTGGAAATAGACGGCGAGAACCTCGCCGTCCTCGTTCCTGTAGAGGAGTTGACCGGTCGGGCGACCGCCGGCGACGAGCAGCCGGGCGCCCTCGAAGGTCAGCCTGCTGCCGCCAAGATCGGGCAGCCTGAAGGAGACGCCGACGGCCGAGCTCAGCCATTCGGTGATGTACTGGTCCTCGGCGGCCGGAACCTCGGCGAGGTGGCGCGTCTGCCGCGAGTGGACGCGGTGATAGACGGAAATGTCATCGAGCCAGTTGCGACCCTCGCCCGCCTGCAGCGGAGCCACGACCGGTGCCTGCAGCGCGCCGAGCAGGTACCCGGCGCAACCGCCTGTCACAAGAAGTGCGAGCGCCGCCGCGGCAAACCGTGTCCGCTTGCGGCGAGGTGCGGCTTCGGAAACGGGGGGCACGAGCTTCGGGCGCCTGACGTCGCGCGCCGCGTCGGCCGAGGCCTGCTTGATGCTTCTGACGAGATCGAGCGGAACCGGCTCGTGCAGCATGTCCTCGAACGCCCTGCGCCCGAGGTCGCTGCCAAGCTTCAGCCGATTGAAGAGCGTGCGCGCCTTTTCGTCGCGCGCCAGCATTCTGTCTATCTCCGTGATTTCCGCATGCGGCAGCTGTCCGTCCAGGTAGGCCGACAAGCGTACTTCAAGCGGAAGACCTTGCGTGCTTTCCAAAGCTCAGGTCCTCCTTTCCGTTGGTTCCGAGATCATGGCGGCAAGCCGTATGCGCGCCGTCGAGAGCCTGCTCATGACGGTCCCGATGGGGATCCCGAGAATGTCTGCCGCCTCCCGGTAGCTGTGGCCTTCCACATTGACGAGCAGAAACACGCTCGAAAGGCCTTCCGGCATAGTCATGATCAATTTGTGCAATTGTTTGGCGTAAACCGCCTTGTCGGCCGAAGCCTCGACGTGAAGGTAGTCCTGCTCGGCGAAATCGACCGTTCCCGAACCCGTGCGGACCTTGCGCTTCCTGATCTCGTCCACCCAGAGATTGCGCGTCATGGCGTAGACCCAGCTTTCCAGCCGTCCTTCCCCGTTCCACAGATGACTCCGGGTAATGGCGCGTTCGCAGGCTTCCTGAACGAGATCGTCGGCATCGCTGGCATTTCGGGTCAAGGTCATGGCAAAACGGCGCAGTTTCGGCAACAGCCCTACCAGTTCACGCCGAAATTCGCTCGATTCAGCCGTGGGACGCATTGCACTTCCATGGAACGTTCGAGATCGGGCCAATATTCACGACCATGCAGACCACTGCATTGATATGAAGCATTTGCCGGCCGCTCCGCAAGCGCACCTGTGGTCAGAACCGGACACTTCTTTGTTGTCGGGGAAGCGGGAAGGAGGTCGGCCGCGGTTGCGCGGCCGGCGCGGGCGTGCGGATCAATAGGTGCCGCGCTGGCCGCCGAGCGACTGCAGCAAAGACCTGTAGGCCCAGTTGTCCTCGCCGCCACGATCGCGGATCTCGACCAGTTGCACGCGGGCGCCCTGGACGTCGCCCTGCTCCAGAAGGGCCTGGCCCATGTAGGACCGGGCGAGGACATAGTTCGCGTCGGCCTGCAAAGCCATCCGGTAATACTCCATCGCCCGGTCTACCTTGCCGAGCTTTCGGTAGGTGAACCCGTAATAGGTCAGGATGCGCGGGTCGTGCTGGTTCTCGGCGGTTTTCAGGGCCTTCAGAGCATGGCCGTACTGGCCGGCATAGGCAAATTCGCGGGCGGCCTCATAGAGGATGTCGTCCAGTCTCAGGTCGGACTTCTTCTGCGATCCGTCCTTCTTCTTCGTCGCCCTGATCTCGTCCGGCGTCAGGCACATCTTGCGCTCTGGGCTCCAGATCTTGCCGTTCATGCAGGTTGTCGTCGTGGGGCTCGAATCCGGCGCAGAGCCACCGCCGCTGTCGGCGGCGAGCACGGCGCCAGCCGGCACGAGGCCGATCGTCAGGACGGCCGCGAGGATGGTGCGGGCGGGAGGCTGGCGAGACATCTTTGATCCTTCCACGGGTTGTCACCGCTTGCAGAGGACAGTGCATTGCCGAAGGGGCCGATTGCGGCCGGCGGCGAAAGCATACGGGAGATTAGACGCGGCCGGAAGGTTCTTTATTCCCGGCCTCGAATCGCGTCGTTTCGGCAAGCACCATCTCCTCGCCGCGCTCGTCCACGGCAAAGCGCTCGCGCATGAGATGCCATCGTCCCGGTTCGCCGGAAATCGTGAAGAGATTGTAGGCCGCCGGCGGCTTGTGGCCGCCCGGACCCTGGGAGGCAGAGGCAATGCCGATCACGGGCACGCGGCCCGCGGGACCACGCAGCCAGCTGACCGTGTTTAGGTGGGTGTGGCCGTGCAGCACGAGCTCGGCGCCGCCCGACGAAATGGTCGCGGCAAAGCGCCGGATGCCGATCATGCGCTTGTGAAACGACGTCGCGCCGTGGATCGGCGGATGGTGGATCATCACCACGCGAAAGAGCCCCGCCTCGCCGGCGGCGCGCAGCATCTTGACGGTCGCCCGCGCCTGGCGCTCGTCGAAAAAGCCGCTCGCGGCAAACGGCGGCGTGGCCACCGCGGTCGAACAGCCAATCAGGGCGATGTTGTTGCGCCGGCGCATGTAGGGGAACGTCGGGCAGCCGGACGGCCACTCCACCGGTGCATCATCGCCGCGCATGTAGGGGGACCAGGCCTGCGTCGAACGTTCGATGGCCCCCGGCACATAGGCATCGTGGTTTCCGGGCACCACGGAGATGTTCTCGGGCTTGCCCATCTCTGCCAGCCAGTTGGCAACCGCCTCGATCTCGATGTTCGTGGCCAGGTTGACGAGGTCTCCGGTGATGGCCAGGTGATCGGGATCGCGCCGTTCCAGGTCGTCCATCAGCAGGTCCAGCGTGCCGGGAAAGAGATGGCGGCGGCGATTGCGATGCCAGTTGATGAAGCCGGTGATCCGCTTCGACGCCAGCTCGGCGAACGACAATGCGGGCAGGGGGCCGAGATGGACGTCGGAAATATGGGCCAGACGGAACATGACCTTCCTTAGACCGACTCTGGGGCGGAAGGAAATGGGCCGCCCGCCGGATTTGCCGCCGCGGGCCGGCGTCGGTCGCATTGGCCGTGGACAACCCCGCCGGGCCTTGCGATGCGCCTTGATTCCGCTGATCGCTGGCGCAAAGCCTTAGGCCCTGAGCCGCAAACCAGTCGAGACGAGAGGACGCATGGGCAGCGACGGACCGCGGCAGAGCCGCAGCATCTGGGCTCGCCTGGTGACGCGCGTGGTGCACGGCTACTTCGCCTATGCCCGCGGCATGACGCTCGGCGTGCGGGCCGCGTGCTTCGATGCCGAGGGGCGCGTGTTCTTGGTCAGGCACAGCTATGTGGCCGGCTGGCACCTGCCCGGCGGAGGCGTCGAACGGCGCGAGACGGTGCTGCAGGCGCTGCAAAAGGAGATGCGTGAGGAGGGGAACCTGATTGTCGGCGATCCGCCCCGGCTGTTCCACGTCTATTTCAACCGGCGAACCAGCAAGCGCGACCACGTGCTGTTCTACGTCTGCGGCAACGTGCGCCAGAGCGCGCCGAAACAACGCGACCGGGAAATCCTCGAAGCCGGCTTCTTTCCCCTGGACGCGCTGCCGGAAGGAGTGACGCCGGCCACGTTGCGCCGGCTCGACGAGGTCGCGGGGCGCTCGCCGCCGGCCGACTACTGGTGACGCTCGGCGTCAGGCCGCCAGCAGGCGTTCGCGTCCGTGCGGTTCGGCGAAGTCCAGTTCCGGGCCTGCGGGAACGATGCCGGTCGGGTTGATCGTCCGATGGCTGCGGTAGTAGTGCTCCTTGATGTGGCGCATGTCGACGGTCGCGGCAACGCCCGGCACCTGGTAGAGTTCGCGCAGGTATCCCGACAGGTTCGGATAGTCGGCAATACGGCGGATGTTGCACTTGAAGTGGCCGACATAGACGGCGTCGAACCGGATCAGCGTCGTGAACAACCGCCAGTCCGCCTCGGTGATCGCCCCACCGATAAGATAGCGCTGGCGCGAAAGGCGCGCCTCAAGTTCGTCGAGCGTGGCAAACAGGCGCACGACGCTCTCCTCGTAGGCGGGCTGGGTGGTCGCGAAGCCGGCCTTGTAGACGCCATTGTTGACGGTGTCGTAGATCTTGTCGTTGAGCGCGTCGATCGCGCCGCGCAACTGCGCCGGATAGAAGTCGTCGCCCGAGCCGGTGATGCCGTCGAAAGCCGAATTGAACATGCGAATGATTTCGGACGATTCGTTCGACACCAGCCGGTTCAGCTTCTTGTCCCACAGAACGGGGACGGTGACGCGACCGGTATAGTGCGGATCGGCCTTGAGGTAGAGCTGCCAGAGCGTGTCGACGCCGAACAGGTGGTCGACGGTGCCGCCGTCCTTTCCTTTGAATTCCCAGCCGTTCGACAGCATCAACGGGTCGACGACCGAAACGGAAATCAGGTCCTCCAGCTTCTTCAGCCGGCGGAAGATCAGCGTGCGGTGGGCCCACGGGCAGGCCAGCGAGACATAGAGGTGGTAGCGGCCTTCCTCGGCCTTGAAACCGCCTTCGCCGGTCGGACCGGGCGCGCCATCGGCGGTGATCCAGTTCCGAAACTGCGAGGCTGCCCGCCTGAAGCGTCCTTCGGTGGCCTTGGTGTCGTACCAGACGTCATGCCAGACGCCATCCACAAGCTTTCCCATGCCGGTCTCCTTCGGCTTTCGCAGACTTTCGTTGCGTGACAAATAACTGAACGGACCTTGCCGCATCAGCCCCTAAATAATGAACAGTGCGTTTTTGGCTTTGACGGACCGCGTTTTTCTGCTATCCGCGCTGGTCAGATTTGTCATGCCGTCAGGGCGTGACCGGAAAATCGGATCGAACGATGTTTTTTGCTGGAAACCCGCGACGACGCTGATGCTCACGACGCCTCTTTCGAGGCGAAGCCATCTCTCATTGTCTCGCAAGCGGTTTCTGTATCCATGCACAAGCACGATCTCGTCTACCTGACCGAAGACGCGTCCCACGACGCAGCCATCGAGCACATCAACGAAGAGGCTTTTGGCCCCGGACGGCACGTCCGCGCCGCCGCCCGGATCCGGGAACAGGGGCCGCACGACCTGTCGCTCTCCTTCATCTGCGCCGACGACGGCGAGACGATCGCCTCGGTGCGGATGACGCCGGTCACGGCCGGGTCGGTGAAGGGGCATCTGCTGGGGCCGCTCGCCGTGCGGCCGTCGCACAAGAACCGCGGCATCGGCCGGGAACTGGTGCGGATCGCCGTCGAGGCGGCGAGGCGGAACGGCTCCGAGGCCGTGGTCCTGATCGGCGACCCCCCCTATTACGGACCGCTGGGTTTCGAGCCGGTGGCCTACAACGCGCTGACCTTTCCCGGCCCGGTCGACCCGAGGCGGGTTCTGGTCGTGCCGTTCGCCGCCGACACCCATGCGCGGCTGCCGGGCGCCATCGGCTGGCGGCCGTACGAGGAGGCGGCGGTGGAGAGGCCCGCGCTTGCGGTTGCCAGCTAGCGCCAGACGCTGTGGGCAGCGGGTCTAGCGGCCCTCGCGATACCACATCGCCGAAAGCGCCAGCAGCAGCAGGCCGACGCCGGCGAAGCCGGCAAACAGCGGTACACTGTCGATGCCCTTGAGGACGGTCTCGTTCGTCATGCGCAGCGCGAGCCGCTGCGGATCGGAGCCGCGGACGGCACCGGACACCGGCAGCAGCGAGGGAAGGTCGAGATCGCCGCCGGCATCGGCAATCCGCCGCGAAACGCCCCTGGTCTTGTCCGCAAGCGGCTTCAGCGTCTCAGTCGTCGAGATCGTCGCCTTGAACTCGGGTGCATCGACAGCACCGACATGCGCCAGTGCGGTCAGCCCATCGTTCTCGATGTCGTAGAGGCCGGTTTCGGTCGCCTTGACTTCCGCGCGGTAGAGGCCCGGGCCTTCTTCCTTCAGTTCGACCGCGTTCGTCTCGCCGGAGGGTGTCTTCACCATCGCCACGCCGGGCGCGCCCTTGATGGTCTGGCGGGTGATCTCCAGCGTCCGGCCGAAGGCGCGCGCCGTCAGCGCCTCTTCCTCCAGCGCCGGTTCCTGCATCAGCCAGTGGGCGGTGCGGCGATAGAGCGAGACATGCGGGCCGCCGCCCTCCAGACCGCGCGCCCAGAGCCAGCCGTGATCCGACAGCAGCATGGCGACGCGTCCCTCGCCATGCCGGTTCAGCACCAGCAACGGGTTGCCGTCGGCGCCTTCCATGACGACGTTGCCCTGCGGAGGGGCGACGTCGACGGTGCGGAACCAGCGGCCCCACTGCGGCGGCTCCTCGAGCGCTCCCTCAAGGCCGCGCGTGACCGGGTGCTTCTTGCCCTCTTCCGACAGCCGCGGGTGATAGCCCTTCTCGTTGACCATGCCGGTCGGCGCGGCCGGCAGCACGGAGGCCAGCGGCGTGTAGGCGATGGAGTCGCTGCCGGCGTGCTCGGGGCCGGCGGCAATCAGCAGCGCGCCGCCGTTTTCGACGTACTGGGCGATGTTGTCGTAGTAGAGGATCGGCAGGACGCCGCGGTGCTGGTAGCGGTCGAAGATGATCAGGTCGAACTCGTTGATCTTGTCGACGAACAGTTCGCGAGTCGGGAAGGCGATCAGCGAAAGTTCGTTGATCGGCGTGCCGTCCTGCTTTTCCGGCGGCCGCAGGATGGTGAAATGTACCAGGTCGATTGCCGTGTCCGACTTCAGGAGATTGCGCCAGGCGCGCTCGCCGGCGTGCGGTTCGCCGGAAACAAGCAGCACGCGCAGGTTCTCGCGTATGCCGTCGATGATATGGACGGCGCGGTTGTTGGCGGTCGTGATCTCGCCGGGAACCGGCTCGACGGAGAATTCCAGGACGTTGTTGCCGCCGCGCGGCACGGTGAAGCGGAACGGCGTCTCGGTGCCGGGCGCAGCCATTTCCGTGGCGATCTCGTTGCCGTTCAGGCGGACCGTCACCCGCGCCGTCGTGCCGGGGCTCTGGCCGTCGTCGGAGACCCGGAATTTCAGCTCCTGTGGTTCGCCGACGATGCCGAAGCGCGGGGCGTTGAGCACCTCGATGCGGCGGTCGAACTCGTCCTCGCTGCCGGTGATCAGGCCGTGGACCGGCGCATCGAAGCTGGTGAACGCCTCGGGGGGCGGGATGTCGTGCACCTGTCCGTCGGTGAGCAGGATGGCGCCGCCGACCCGCGACGGCGGCACGTCGGCAAGGGCGGCCGCAAGAGCGTCGAACAGCCGGGTGGAGGGCGTATCGGAATCGGGATCGTCACCCGCTTCGACGATGCGCGGCTCGATGCGGGGATAGCGGGCGAGCCGCGCCTGCAGTTCCGCCAGCGCCTCGTCGGTCATCGCGGTGCGGTCGGCGTTCTGCTGGCTCTGGCTGCGGTCGACCACGACGGCGACCACGGTTGGCAGCGCCTCGCGCTCCTCGTTCATGATCACCGGGTTGGCGAGCGCCAGCAGCAGCAGCGCCAGCGCGGCGGCGCGCAGCGGCGCCCCGCGGACGCCTCGCCAGAGGCCGAGGCCCGCCAGCAGCGCGGCAGCGGCGGCCAGAACGGCGATCAGGGGCCAGGCAACGAGCGGGGAGAAGGCGATGCTCATGTCACTGCCCCAGCCGCTCGAGCAGGGCAGGCACATGCACCTGATCCGCCTTGTAGTTGCCGGTGAGCATGTACATCATGATGTTGACGCCGGCGCGGAAGGCATGCTCGCGCTGCACCTCGTCGGGCGGGACCGTCGGCAGCAGCGGCAGGCCGTTGTTGTCGATCGCCCAGGCGCCGGCGAGGTCGTTGCCGGTGATCATGATCGGCGTCACGCCGTCGCCGGCGCGCGCGGGCCGGCTCGGATCTTCCCGGGCGTCGAGCTCGGCCTGGACCCACAACGGGCTTCCGGCATAGCGGCCCGGGAAGTTCGACAGCAGGTAGAAGGCCTTTGTCAGCACATGGTCGGCCGGCACCGGCTCCAGCGGCGGGATGTCCAGATTGGCGAGGATGGCGCGCAGCCTCTGCGTGTTCTGGCTCGTCTGGCTGTTGCCCTCGATCGAGGAAAACTCGTCGCGCGTGTCGAACAGGACGGTGCCGCCGTTGCGCATGTAGGCATCGATGCGGCTGATCGCCGCCGTCGTCGGCATCTCCGCCGTTGCGCTGACCGGCCAGTAGAGCAGGGGATAGACCGCCAGTTCGTCTGTCGCGATGTCGACCCCGACCGGATCGCCGGGCTCGAGCGTGGTCCGGTAGGTCAGGAACTCGGTGAGCCCGGCCAGCCCTCGCTCGGAAACACGGTCGATCTCGCTCTCGCCGGTGACGACATAGGCCAGGTGGGTGGTGTCCAGCCGGGCGAGCAGGTCGTCGTCGCCGGGGGCGGCATCGTCGGCCAGCGCCGTGCCGGATGAAATGGCCAGCCATCCCATCGACAGGGCAAGCGCCAGTGCCACGGCCGCCGCCGCGCGCACCTGTGCCCGCCGCGTCCACGCCGCGAAGGCGCCGTTCATCCACAAAACGATCAGGCAGTCGGCGAGGAGCAGCAGCGCAGCGACCAGAAACAGCGCGGGCTTGAGCGACTGGGCGACATTGCCGATCAGGCTTTCGCGCGCGACCGCCAGGTCGGCGGTCACGGTGAGCGGCGCCAGTGCCTGGCCGGCAGGGAACAGGTTGTGGGCGACGAAACCGTCCTGGGAGCCATAGGTTCCCGGCGGATGGTCCGCGGTCGCCACGACCCGTCCGGCGTCGGCCGGGTCGAGCGGCTTTGCCTCGCCGGTATCGGTAGTGAGCGTGCCGACGGCCGTCAGCAGGCGGAACGGCGGCAGCCGCTGGCCCCGCGCCTCTCCCGTCGCGGCCACGCCGCCGCCGCGCGAGAGCTGCACGCTGCGGCGCAGCATCTCGACGAAATCGCCGGAGAGGGGCAGGTTGGACCAGCCCGTCTCGGCGCTGACGTGGAACAGGACGATGCGTCCCGCGCCGACCCTGCCGGTCGTCACGAGCGGCGTGCCGTCGGCGAGGCTGGCCCAGGTCCGCTCGGGCAGGTCCGGCGTCGGCTCCGCCAGTACCTGGCGCTTGACGAGAACGTCGTCGGCCCTTGGCATGCCGGCGAACGGGCTTGTCGGCGGATAGTCGGCAAGCGGCTGCGGCTCGGACCAGGACAGCGCGCCGTCGAGCGCGCGTTCGCCCTTGCGCAGCATCACTGGCACAAGCGGGTCGTCGGCCGGCGCCGCGGCGAGGCGCGGCCCGGCGAAGCGGATCAGCATGCCGCCGGCCTCCAGCCATTCCTGCATCGGCGCATAGGTTTCCTCCGGCAGTCGGCCGATGTCGGCCATGATCAGGACGGAGGGACGCTGTTCCAGAAGCTCCGGGATGGCGGTGGCGAGATCGGCGACGCCGGGGCGCACCAGGTCGGAATAGGGTGCCAGCGCCTTTTCGATATAGTGCAGCGGCGACAGCAGCGGCTGGCTCGGATTGTTCGTCTCGCCGCTCAGCAGGGCCACGCGTCGGCGACGGAAACCGTCATCGAGGAGATAGGTGCCGCCGGCTGTCGCAACGCCGTCGATGGAGATCTGGGCGAAATCGTTGCGCAGCTCGAAGGGGGCGGCGATGTTGCCGGTGGCGGTGGACTCGCCGGCCCGGAAGGTGAGCGATCCGCCGCCGATCGGCCGTCCGCGGGCGTCGTGCGCGGCCAGCGACAAGGTCCGCGCCGGGCCGGCGGAAAGGCGGGTCGCGGTTACCGACATCGCTTCAGCGTCATTTTTCGCATCGATCAGGGCAACCGCACCCCGCCCGTCACCTTCGACGAGCCGAAGGTCGGCAGGCTGCAATGCCGCCAGCGTGGCAAGCGTTCCATCGTCCTCGTCGGCGGCGATCCCGTCCGACAGGAAGGCGAGGGTGCCCGGGGAGGTGCCGGAAAGCGCGGTCTTGAGGGCTGCAAGGGCTGTGCTGCGGCTGGCGGGCAGGGGACGTGCCTGGGCGGCGGCCAGTTTGGTGCGCGCAGTCGCCGCATCCGTGGGCACAGCGTCATGCAGGCGGTCGCCGGTGAAGACGAGCGAGACAGGGACATTGCGCGCCTCGGCGTCGTCGATGAGCGCGCTCGCCGTCTCGACGCGCCGTGCCCAGTCGGCGGCCGTGGCCCAGCTGTTGTCGATCACCAGCGCCAACGGACCGGAGGCGGCCACCGTGTTTTCCCGCGGATTGAGCACCGGTTCGGCAATGGCAAGGATGACCGCCGCCGCCATCAGCATGCGCAGCAGCGTCAGCCACCAGGGGCTGCGCGCTGGTGTTTCCTCGCGCTTCAGGATCGAGGCGAGGATGCGGAACGGCGGGAAGGCCTCGACCACCGGCTTGGGCGGGGTCAGCCGCAGCAGCCACCAGATCGCCGGCAGTAAGACGAGGGCGGCCAGCACGGCTGGATAGGCGAAGGCGAAGGCGCTCATCGGCGCTCTCCTGCCGCCCGCATCGCCGGCAGGCCGGAGAGATACATGTGCGCGGCGACCAGCGCCTCCGAGGCCAGTCGGTCGGTGCGATGGCTGATGAAGCTCCAGCCGAGATGGCGCAGGTTGTCGGAAAGCGCGGCCCGGCGGGCCCCGTAGGCGCCGGCATAGTCGTCCCTCAGCGTCTCGGCCCGGCCGGCCGTCAGCTTTTCTCCGGATTCGGGGTCGGTGAACTCGGTACGGCCGGCATAGGGAAAGAGTTCTTCTGCCGGGTCGGCGATCTCGATCACGTGGCCGCGCAGGCCGCGCCGCGCCAGCGGTCCGAGCCGCTCCATCACCGCCTCCGGGGCGTCGAGGAAGTCGCCAACCAGCACGAGGTCGCTCGATCCGCGGATCATGTCGGTCGGCGGCAGGCCATCGGCCAGGGCGCTGTGCGACAGCGCCGTTGCCAGCCGTTCGGCGGCGTTGCGGGCGGCGATCGGCTCCATGACGCCGGGGCAGCCGATCCGCTCGCCCGACCGAGCGAGCAGTTCGGCCAACGCCAGCATGATCACCAGCGCTCGACTTTCCTTCGACACGGTGCCGAGACTGGACTTGAACATCATCGACGGCGACAGGTCTGCCCACAGCCAGATCGTGTGCGCGGCCTCCCACTCCCGGTCGCGCACATAGGTATGGTCGTCACGGGCCGAGCGCCGCCAGTCGATGCGGGAGAGGCTTTCGCCGCCCACATAGGGCCGGAACTGCCAGAAATCCTCGCCGATGCCGCGCTTGCGCCGGCCGTGCCAGCCGGCAATCACGGTATTGGCCAGCCGGCGGGCCTCCACCAGGCAGTCGGGCAGCAATGCCGCGCGCGCCTGCGCCCGCGACAGGACCTCGGCGGTCGGGGTGGGGCGGACGATTTGGCCAATTGCGGGCATGGCAGGCTCCCGGTCAGCCTCGGGCCTGCTTGACGAGCGACGCGATGACGTCCCGCACCGATATGCCTTCGGCACGGGCGGCGAAAGTCAGCGCCATCCGGTGCTGCAGCACCGGCTCGGCGAGCGCCAGGACATCGTCGACGGACGGCGCGAGGCGGCCCTCGTAGAGGGCGCGGGCGCGGGCGCAGAGCATCAGCGCCTGGCCGGCGCGGGGGCCGGGACCCCAGGCAACCTGCTTGTCGGTCTCGGCGTTGCCGTGGCCGGGGCGGGCGGAGCGGACGAGGTCGAGGATGGCGTCGAGCACGGTTTCGCCGATCGGCATCTGGCGGATCAGTGTCTGGATTTCCAGCAGGCGCGAACCGGCGATCGCCTGGCTGGCCTGCGCTTCGGCAATACCGGTCGTCTCGAGCAGAATGCGCCGCTCGGCGGCGATGTCGGGGTAGTGCACGTCGACCTGCAGCAGGAAGCGGTCGAGCTGCGCCTCGGGAAGCGGGTAGGTGCCTTCCTGTTCCAGCGGGTTCTGCGTCGCCAGCACGTGGAAGGGGCGCGGCAGGTCGTTGGCACGGCCGGCAATGGTGACGTGATATTCCTGCATCGCCTGCAGCAGGGCCGACTGCGTGCGCGGCGAGGCGCGGTTGATCTCGTCGGCCATCAGCAGCTGGGTGAAGATCGGGCCGGGCACGAAGCGGAACGAGCGCTTGCCGTTTTCGTCCTGGTCCATCACTTCCGAGCCGAGAATATCGGACGGCATCAGGTCCGGCGTGAACTGGATGCGGCTGGAGGCGAGGCCGAGCACGGTGCCGAGCGTCGCCACGAGCTTGGTCTTGGCCAACCCCGGAACGCCGACAAGCAGGGCGTGGCCGCCGGAGAGGATGGCGAGCATGGTCTGCTCGACCACGCTTTCCTGTCCGAAGATGACCTTGCCGACTTCCTCGCGCACCCGCGCGATGTCGACGAGCGCCCGCTCGGCGGCGGCGACCACGGCCTTTTCGTCAAGGCCAGTTTCGGGGGATGTCGCAACGCCCATGATCGTCTCCAGATGTTCGCCACGCTTGCCATCGAATCGAGGCCGGCCGACCTGCCGTGGGCCGAATATTGAGCTTATCGGCTCGCCTGCTGCTGACAAGCCGTCACGAAATGACTATCTCGTGACATACGAATGAGATAGGGGCCAACCGGGACGGAACAATGGCGAATGGCGAAATTCGGGGGACGGGCGACGCGGCCGGGCTCGCGGCGCTGATCGCACGGGCCGCCGCCGACAAGGGCGACCAGACTCGGGGCCTGCCGCCGGTGGAGAGGTGGAACCCGCCCGATTGCGGCGATATCGACATGGAAATCCGGGCCGACGGCACTTGGTTCTACCTCGGCACGCCGATCGGCCGGGCGCCGCTCGTGCGGCTGTTCTCCACGGTTTTGCGACGGGACGAGGACGGCAAGACCTATCTCGTCACACCTGTGGAAAAGGTCGGCATCCGGGTGGTCGACGCCCCGTTCGTCGCCGTCGAGATGGACGCCCGCGGCACGGGCGAGGCGCAGACATTGACCTTCCGCACCAATGTCGGCGACGTGGTCGAGGCGGGGCCGGAGCATCCCCTGCGTTTCGTCATCCATGGCGGCAACCATGAGCTGAAGCCCTACCTGCACGTGCGCGGACGGCTGGAGGCGCTGGTGGCGCGGGCGGTGATGTACGACATCGTCGCTCTCGGCGAGACGGTCGAGATCGAGGGCAGGGCGATGTTTTGCGTCCGCTCCGGCGGCGCTGTCTTTCCGATCATGCCGAAGGCGGAACTGGACGCGCTGTCACGATGAGTTCCGCCCTCTACAGCGCCGACGAGTTCCGCCGCCGCGCAATGGCGCAGGCGCTGACGGTGCATCCCGAAAGCTGGCGCGAGAACGGGGACGCCAAGCTCAATCCGGCGACGATCGCGCATGTCGAGGGCATGTCGCTGAAGGACGCCGCGGTGCTGGTCGCCGCGATCGACGAGGGCGAGGACGCGCGCCTCATCTTCACCCGGCGCACGGCGGCGATGCGCAAGCATTCGGGGCAGATCGCCTTTCCGGGCGGGGCGGTGGACGCGACCGACCGCGACATCGAGGAAGCTGCCGCGCGGGAGGCGGAAGAGGAGATCGGGCTCGATCGCCGTCTCGTCGAACCGGTCGGCCGGCTGCCGGACTACATGGCGCTGTCGGGTTTCCGCATCACGCCGGTGCTGGCGGTGGTGCGCCCGGGCTTCACGCTCACGCTCAATCCCGACGAGGTGGACGACGTGTTCGACGTGCCGCTGTCCTTTCTGATGGATCCCGCCAACCACGAGATGGGAAGCGGGGTCTGGCTCGGCCAGGAGCGGCACTACTATCGGATGCCGTACGAGGGACGGAACATCTGGGGCATCACCGCCGGCATCGTCCGGGTGATCTATGAAAGGCTCTACGCATGACATCGGTGATGGACCAGGGCTGGTTCAGGGATCCGGCGCTGCAGCGCGTGCTGGCGCTGCTGAACAGCGAAGGCGGCGAGGCGAGGGTTGCCGGCGGCGCGGTCCGCAACAGCCTGATGGGCATGCCGGCGGGCGACGTCGACATCGCCACGACGCTGGTTCCGACCGAGGTGATCGCCCGGGCCGAAGCGGCGGGGATCAAGGCGGTGCCGACCGGTATCGACCACGGCACCGTGACACTGGTGATCGATCACGTCCCGTTCGAGGTGACCACGCTTCGCCGTGACGTTGCCACCGACGGCCGTCGCGCCCGGGTCGCCTTCGGCAACGACTGGCAGGAAGACGCCGAGCGGCGGGACCTCACCATCAACGCGCTCTATGCGACCGCCGACGGCGAGGTGATCGACCTTGTCGGCGGCCTTGCCGACATCGGCACGCACACCGTGCGCTTCATCGGCGATGCCGGCCAGCGGATCGCCGAGGATCACCTGCGCATCCTGCGCTTCTTCCGCTTCTTCGCCTGGTACGGCGGCGGTCGTCCGGACGCCGACGGCCTTCGCGCCTGCGCCCGCGCCAAGGACAAGCTCGCGACGCTCTCGGCCGAGCGCGTCTGGTCGGAAACAAGGAAGCTGCTCTCGGCGCCCGATCCGGTCCGGGCGTTGCTGTGGATGCGGCAATCGGGCGTGCTGGGGCAAATCCTGCCGGAGACGGAGAAATGGGGCATCGACGCCATCCCGGCGCTGATTGCCGCCGAGCGCGCCTTCGACTGGAAGCCAGACCCGCTGCTGCGGCTGGCGGCGATGGTGCCGCCGGATGCGGAACGGCTGTCGACGCTGGCCGGCCGGCTGCGGCTGTCGCGCAGCGAGAGCGCCTTCCTGACGCAGTGGGCGGCGGCGCCCGAAATCCCGCCAACGCTGGCGGACACCGCCTTTGAGCGGATGCTCTACCGCAACGGGCCCGAAGGGCTCGCTGCCCGGCTCAGGCTGGCGCTGTCGGCGGCGCGGGCGCGGTCGGAAGGGGAGCCGCAGGCAATGGCCTACAGCGGCCTCTGCCAGCGGTTGCTGCACCGTGCCGAAGGCTGGACGAAACCGGCGTTTCCGTTGACCGGCGCCGACGTGCTGGCCGCCGGCGTGGCTGCAGGGCCGCGGGTCGGAGAGATCATGGCCACTCTGGAATCCGAGTGGGTGGAGGGCAATTTCAATCTCGGCCGGGACGAACTGCTCTCCCGGCTCGCCGCTCTTGCCGGATAGCGGCTCTCGCTGATCCGAAAATAAAGGCTTTCCGGAGCGCCGTGCGCCGGCGCCCCGCTTCGGTGATGCTGGCCTGAGCCGCGATCAGCCGCTCGTCACCTTCGGCTCGTCGACGATCCGGGCCTTGATGTTCTCGATCATGTTTTCCCGGATCACGGTCTCGCCATGGGCTTCGCGCATGTGCTCGACCACGCGGCGCACGACTTCGGCGTCGTTGTCGGCGCGCGTGTGCCAGTCGCAGCCGGGGACGAGGGTGCCGCATTCAAATAGTCTCATGGTTGCTCTCCCTTGGTTTTAGGCCTTGGATAGTCCCTGAGGCGTTGATGTGCCATTGTGGCAGATCACCCGAAGTGATCAATACCAAACCTCGGTTGCGCGCCGAAGGTTCCACGCCTCGGCGGCGTGCGGGGCCGCGTCAGCCCATCTTGTTCATTTCGGGCTTCGCCCAAGCGTCGAAACAGGCCGACGACCAGTACTTTTCGTCCTTGGTCGGGTGCGGCAATTCACGCGAGAGCTGGCTGCGGGCCTCCTGCAGAAAATAGTCGCGGGGCAGGTCGGTGCCGCTTTCAGCACGCATTTTCTCGGCGATGCGGTTGATACGGTCGGTGAGGTCGAGGCTACTGTCTGCGTCCTTCGGCATGCCGGCAGTCGCATTCGTCATGATAACACTCCTCCAATGGAACCATGCGGGGCGATCGTATCATGAATGACCTTAGGAGGGTACGCGAACGGGGTTGTTGATCTGGCGCAAATTCCACTTACGGCCAGCGAACGACGGGGGGCAGGGAGGACAGGATCGACTCGACGTTGCCACCGGTCTTGAGGCCGAAAATCGTGCCGCGGTCATACAGCAGGTTGAACTCCACGTAGCGGCCGCGCCGGATGAGCTGCTCGTCGCGGTCCTCCTCGGTCCAGCCGTTGTTGAAGTTGGCGCGCACGATCTTCGGATAGACGAGCCCGAACGCCCGGCCGACGTCCTGGGTGAAGGCGAAATCCGCCTCCCAGCCGCCGGTGTCGGCGGGCGAATGCAGCCAGTCGTAGAAGATGCCGCCGATGCCGCGCGGTTCGTTGCGGTGCTTGAGGAAGAAATACTCGTCGCACCAGGCCCTGAACTTCGGGTAGTCGGCGACCGCATGCCGGGTGCAGGTAATTTCCATGGCGCGATGGAAGAGCGCCGCATCGGCATCGGTCTGGACGCGGCGGCGGCCGAGCATCGGCGTCAGGTCGGCGCCGCCGCCGAACCAGTGGCTGGTGGTGACCACCATGCGCGTGTTCATATGCACCGTCGGCACGTTCGGATTGACCGGATGGGCAATCAGCGAGATGCCGGAGGCCCAGAAGCGTGGATCCTCGCTCGCCCCCGGAATCTGGCCGCGGAACTCGGGCGAGAACTCGCCGTGGACGGTGGAGGTGTGGATGCCGACCTTCTCGAACACCCGCCCGCTCATCATCGACATGCGCCCGCCGCCGCCTTCGCCGCCGTCGCGCTGCCAGTTGCTTGGTACGAAACGGCCCGGCTCGCGGTCGCGCAGCGGTCCTTCGAGCTCGTCCTCGAGTGTCTCGAAGATCGCGCACAACTGGTCGCGCAGCGCCTCGAACCAGGCCCGCGCGCGCGCCTTCTTGTGTTCGATGTCGTCCGGCAGGCCCTGCGGCAGGTCCGGTCTTTCCATGGGGCAGGTTCCGTTCTGTTGCCGCATCTTACGGCCGATTCGCAATTTCGTCACACTTCCCATTTTTCGCCGGCCCTTGGCAACCGGGCGTGGCGCCGGGTTTCCCCGCGCAGGACTCGCCAAAGCCGCCGTGACATCCTATGTTCAAGACATGAATGTGCTGCCGGAGGAATCCTGAATGGCGCGTATTCCAGGCCCTCCGCCGCTCGACGGACTGAGACGGCGGATCGAACAGGGCAGGCGCGAGCGGCCCGCGCGACAGGGCGGGCTTTTCATCCGCGAGACGTTTCGCCTCGATCGGGGCGCCGCGCGCCAGAAGGCGCGGGAGTGGTTCGAGACTTGGCCGAAGGCGGCCTACTGGACCGAAGTGGAGAGCTGGCGGCCGCTCGAGGGCGACCAGATCGAGTTCACCATGCGCCGGCTGCCGAGCGCCGATTGACGCGGAAAGGGACCTCCAACCGGCCGCGGCGCAGCCTCTGTCAGATTTCGACCATAGGTCGATCCGAGCAGCATTGACCGAGGGGCTTGCGGTCCCTAGTTTGCAGCCAACTGAAACAGCAGAAAGGTGCCGGTTCGATAAATGCGTCCGGCGAACACCGCTTGTTCGAACTTGCGATTGCATTTGTCCTCATTCTCATCAACGGCCTCTTCGCCCTTTCCGAACTCTCCATCGTCTCCTCGCGAAAAGTTCGCCTGAAGACGCTCGCTGCGCAGGGAAAACGTGGCGCCGAAGCCGCCCTCCGCCTTGCCGACAATCCCGGCCGGTTCCTCTCCACGGTGCAGATCGGCATCACTCTCGTCGGCATCCTTGCCGGTGCCGTGTCGGGCGCCGCGCTCGGCGTCCGCCTCGGAGATATCCTGCTGGAAGCCGGTGTCGCCGGCTGGCTGTCGGGGCCGCTCGGCTACGGCATCGTGATCACGCTCATCACCTACCTCTCCGTCGTGATCGGCGAGCTCGTGCCCAAGCAGATCGCCTTGCGCAACCCGGAGCGGTTCGCCTGCTCCGTCGCCCAGGGCATGACGCTGCTGTCCAAGATCGGGGGACCGTTCGTGTGGGTGCTGGACGGGTCGACACGGCTGATCTTCCGTCTCTTCGGTCTGCACCAGACCCCGGAAAGCGTGGTCACGGACGAGGAGATCAAGGCGGTCATGGCGGAAGCCGAGGCGGCCGGCGTGATCGAAAGCGGCGAGCAGAGCATGATTGCCGGAGTGATGCGCTTTTCCGACCGCGAAGCGCGCGGCCTGATGACGCCGCGCAAGGACGTCGACTGGATCGACTTGAACGACGATCCGGCCGAAATCCGCCAGCAGATCCTCGTGAGCCCGTATTCGCGCGTACCGGTCGGCGAGGGCGGCATCGAAACGATCGTCGGCATCCTGCAGGTCAAGGATCTGGTGATGGCGGTCTCGTCTGGGGCGCCCTTCGACATCCGCGCCCACATCCGCCAGGCGCCCGTCATCCCCGACAGCATGGATGCGATGCGCGTGCTCGAGGCGCTGCGGTCCTCCGACGTGCCGATGCTGCTCGTGCACGACGAATACGGCCATTTCGAAGGGGTGCTGACGCCGGCCGACGTGCTGGAGGCCATCGCCGGGGTTTTCCGCTCCGATATCGCCGAGGGCGAGGAGGACGACTATGCCGTCCAGCGCGCCGACGGCTCCTGGCTCATCTCGGGCTCGATGCCGATCGATGAACTCGCCGACCGCTTCGGCCTGGCACTGCCGGAAAGCCGTAGCTACCAGACCGCCGCCGGCCTGATCCTCGACCTGCTGCAGCACCTGCCGACCACCGGCGAGGTCGCGCAGACCCAGGGCTGGCAGTTCGAGGTCGTCGACATGGACGGCCGGCGGATCGACAAGTTGCTGGCCAGCCGCTCCCCATGAACCGGGCTGCGCCGAGCTTCCCTGCCGTGCTCGCGTTGGCGCGTTCGGTCTGATCAGGTCTCGACCAGCCGTGCGCCCGTGCCGTCTCTGCCGAGCCTATCACAGGGGTTGCGCAGCGGGCAGTCCTCCATCGACAGGCAGCCGCAGCCGATGCAGCCCTCCAACTGGTCGCGTAGCGCCGTCAGGCGGGCGATGCGGGCGTCGAGCCCCTCCCGCCAGCGGCGCGAGAGCGCGCGCCAGTCGTCCGCCGTCACCGGGCGGTCGTGCGGCAGGGCGGCGAGCGCATCGGCGATCTCAGCAAGCGGGATTCCGGTTTTCTGCGCGATCTTGATGACGGCGACGCGGCGCAGGATGGCGCGCGGATAGCGGCGCTGGTTGCCGCGGTTGCGGTTGCTGCGGATCAACCCCTTGGCCTCGTAGAAATGCAGCGTGGAAACCGCCACCCCGCTGCGCTCGGCGACCTCGCCGACGCTCAGTTCCCGGCTGATCTGACCGGCCCGATTTTTCTTCATGCCTGCCGTTGACCTCAATATTGCTTGAGGTTTTATAGCATTGGCTCCAGGCAAGATGAATAGTGGAGCCCCACAGCATGAAAGAGAACGTCCGGCTCGTCGTGATCTATGGCAGCGCCCGCGACGGCCGCTTCTGCGATACCGTCGCCACATGGTTCCTGTCGGAACTGGAAGGGATGGCCGGCATCGACGTCGCCCTGCTCGACCCGAAGACCCTGACACTTTCGGCCGCCGGGCCGGACGCGCGGTCCGTCGACATCATCGAGGAGCGGCTCGAGGCTGCCGACGCCTTCGTGATCGTGGTTCCCGAATACAATCACGGTTACCCGGCGGCCCTGAAGGCCATGATCGACAGCACCTACCACCCCTGGCATGCAAAGCCCGTTGCCTTCGTGTCCTACGGCGGCATCTCGGGCGGCCTGCGCGCGGTCGAACAACTGCGGCAGGTCTTTTCCGAGCTGCACGCCGTGCCGATCCGCGACGGCGTCAGCCTGGCCCATGTCTGGTCGCAGTTCGATTCGCAGGGGAACCCGTTCCGTCCGGGGCAGATGAGGGGCCCGGTGGTGGCGATGATGCGCCGGCTGCTGTGGTGGGCGCGGGCGCTGAAGGCCGCGCGCGGCGAAACACGGTACGACGAGGCGGCATGAGCGGAGCCGTTCCCGATTGCGCGACCTCAGGCAAAGCCGGTCTGCCGCAGCGCCTCGCCGGCGATCATCGCCGCCGACATGGCGACATTGATGGAGCGCTGGCCCTCGACCATCGGAATCAGCACCCGGGCCTCGGCCCGGTCATGGACGTGGCTCGGGACGCCGGCGCTCTCGCGGCCGAACAGCAGCACGTCGTCCGGTCGAAAGGAGTGATCGACATAGGGAAGCGCCGCCTTGGTCGAGGCGAGCACCAGCCGGCGGCCGGTTCCGGCGCGCCATGCCTCGAAGCGATCCCACGTCACGTGGCGCGTCAGTGCGACGGTGGCGAGATAGTCCAGCCCGGCCCGCTTGAGGTTGCGATCGGAGATATCGAAGCCGGCCGGCTCGATGATGTCGACGCCGAGGCCGAGGCAGGCGGCCAGCCGGAGGATGGTTCCGGTGTTGCCGGCGATGTCGGGTTGATAGAGAGCGATGCGCAGGTCGGACATGGGTCCGGCATAGCGCAAAACGCGCGGGAAGCCAAAGTCGACGGATGTGGATCGGGGTGAGGTCCGAAGAACGAGAATGCGGGGAGGCGCGAAACGCACGGGTTGTGCCAATCGGGCAACAGGCCGGCCGGATCGACGCTTTTTCGGACGGTGCCTCTGGCGAAGGGCGGCAATTCAGGGTAACAACCGTCATCTTCAAACGCGTGACCAGGGAGGCATCCGGATGGATACAGCATATCGACCACGCCTCCTCGACGGCATCGCTCCCCGGCTGGCCTAGGCGTCCGGCTCTTTTTCCTAACTGGTTTTCACTGACCGCGCGCGGCCCTGATCGTCGTCCTGCGGTTTATCGGGTATCGTGACGGGCCCCCGCACTTGGCGCGGCGGCTTACGCCCGTGGCTCCCGAGCATTTTCGGAGAGACGACCACCATGTTCGGCTGGTTTGAAAGCAGATTGAATCCCTACCCTTCCGAGGAGCCGACGCTTCCGCCGAAGGGACTTTTTGCCTTTTGCTGGCACTATACGCGAGCGGCCGCGCCGTGGTTGTTGATGATGTCGATCCTGACCGCGCTCATCGCCGTCGGCGAGGTGATGCTGTTCCAGTTCCTCGGCAACATCGTCGACTGGCTGTCGAGCGCCGACCGCGCCACCTTCCTCGAAAGGGAAGGGGGGCGGCTGTTCTGGATGGGGGCGATCGTGCTCATCGGCCTGCCGCTCGTCGTCGCGCTCGATTCGCTGATCATGCACCAGGTGCTGCTCGGCAACTATCCGATGGTCGCCCGCTGGCAGATGCACCGCTACCTGATCCGCCAGAGCATGAACTTCTTCGCCAACGAGTTCGCCGGCCGCGTCGCCACCAAGGTGATGCAGACGGCGCTGGCCGTGCGCGAGACGGTGATGAAGATCCTCGACGTGTTCGTCTACGTCGTCACCTACTTCGTCACCATGATCGCGGTGGTCGCGACCGCCGACATGCGGCTGGTGGCGCCGCTCGTCGTCTGGCTCGTCATCTATGTCGCGATCGTCTGGTACTACGTGCCGAAGCTGCGGCGCATTTCGTCCGAGCAGGCCGATGCCCGCTCGATGATGACCGGCCGGATCGTCGACAGCTACACCAATATCGCCACGGTGAAGCTGTTCTCGCATGCCGGCCGCGAGGAGCAGTACGCGCGCAGCGGCATGGACGAGTTCCTGCAGACCGTCCACAAGCAGATGCGCAAGGTGACGATGTTCCATGTCCTCGTCTACCTGAACAACTGCGTGGCGCTCTTTGCGATCTCGACGCTGTCGATCTGGTTCTGGCTGCACGGGGTGATCTCGATCGGCGCGATCGCGATCGCCATGGGCCTTGCCATGCGCATCAACGGCATGTCGCAGTGGATCATGTGGGAGGTCTCGGCGCTGTTCGAGAACATCGGCACCGTCTATGACGGCATGGGCATGATGACGAAGGCGCATGACATCACCGACCATCCCGCGGCCAGCGCGCTGCAGGCGGACAGGGGGGCGATCGCCTTCGAGAACGTCGGCTTCCACTACGGCAAGGACAAGGGCGTCATCGAGGACCTGTCGCTGTCGATCAGGGCGGGCGAAAAGATCGGCCTCGTCGGCCGCTCTGGCGCCGGCAAGACGACGATGATGAACGTGCTCCTGCGCTTCTACGATCTGGAGCGCGGGCGCATCACCATTGACGGTCAGGACATCGCGGAGGTCAAGCAGGACAGCCTGCGCGGTAAGATCGGCGTCGTTACCCAGGATACGTCGCTGCTGCACCGCTCGATCCGCGACAACATCGCGTACGGCCGGCCCGAGGCGAACGACGCTGACATCATCGAGGCGGCCAAGCGGGCCAACGCCTGGAGCTTCATCGAGGATCTCGTCGACCAGCAGGGCCGGCGGGGGTTGGACGCGCAGGTCGGCGAACGCGGCGTCAAGCTGTCCGGCGGCCAGCGCCAGCGGATCGCGATCGCCCGCGTCTTCCTCAAGGACGCGCCGATCCTGATTCTCGACGAAGCGACCTCGGCGCTCGATTCCGAGGTCGAGGCGGCGATCCAGGAGAACCTGTTCGCGCTGATGCAGGGCAAGACGGTGATCGCCATTGCCCACCGGCTGTCGACGCTGACGGAAATGGACCGGCTCGTCGTGCTCGACCGCGGCCGCATCCACGAGATGGGCACCCATGCCGAGCTGGTCGCTGGCGGCGGGATCTATGCCGACCTCTGGAGCCGGCAGTCCGGCGGCTTCATCGCTGACGACGAGACGGCCGAGGCGGCGGCGGAGTAGGGCTCAGGCCGGGACAGCGACTAGACAAAATGAGCCGGCGCGCCTCGTGGAGGCGCGCCGGCTCGGTTTCTGTCGGGGTAACTCTCAGGCCGCGCGGCGTGCGGAAGCCTGGGCCGCAACAGTCCTGCCGAGGCGGAACTGGGCGAGCAGGGCGGTCAGCTCGGCGGCTTCGGAGGCGAGCGAATGGCTCGCCGCCGTCTGCTCCTCGACCATCGCCGCGTTCTGCTGCGTTCCCTGATCCATTGTGTTGACGGCCGTGTTGATCTCCTGCAAGCCGTTGGACTGCTCGTGCGAGGCCGTGACGATGGCGCGGATGTTCTCGTTGATGTCGCGAACCTGGCGGGCGATCTCCTGCAGCGCAGTGCCGGTCTCGTTGACCAGCGACACGCCGTCGCGCACCTGGTTGCCCGAGGCGGTGATCAGGTTCTTGATCTCCTTGGCCGCATTGGCCGAGCGCTGTGCGAGTTCACGGACCTCCTGGGCGACGACGGCAAAGCCCTTGCCGGCCTCGCCGGCGCGGGCGGCCTCGACGCCGGCATTGAGCGCCAGCAGGTTGGTCTGGAAGGCGATGTCGTCGATTACGCCGATGATGTTGGCGATCTCGTTGGAGGACCGCTCGATCGCCTGCATGGCGGCAACCGCGCGCTCGACCACCTCGCCGGACTTCTCAGCACCGCTGCGGGCGGTGGAGACGAGCGAGCCGACCTCCTCGGCCCGGCGAACGGAGTCGCGTACTGTCGAGGTGATTTCCTCGAGCGCCGCTGCGGTCTCCTCGACGGATGCCGCCTGCTGCTCGGTGCGGCGGGCGAGGTCGTCGGCGGCGCCGCGGATCTCGGCCGCGCCGGCATCGATTGCACGGGCGTTGCGGCCGACGGTGGCGAGCGCGTCGTGGAGCCGCCCGACGGAGCTGTTGAAATCGACGCGCAGCCGGTCGAGGTCGCCCTCGAAGCGGGTTTCGATGCGGTGGATCAGGTCGCCGTTGGCGAGGTGGCCGAGGCCGTCGGCCAGCGCGTTGACGGCGACGGCCAATTGCTCAGCCTCGCGCGCCTTGCGCTCTTCCTGGTCGCGGCGTTCGCGCTCGCTGAGCGCACGCGTCTCGTCGGCCTCGCGGCTGAGGCGGCCACGCTCGACGATGTTGTCGCGGAAGACGGCGACGGCAGCCGCCATCTGGCCGATCTCGTCGGAACGCTCGGTCCCGGGGATCGCGGCCGACACGTCACCGCCGGCAAGCTTGCCCATGACGCCGGTCATGTCGACGACGGGGCGCACGACGAAACGCAGAAGCACCATGGCGAGCACGCCGATCATCGCGAACACGCCGATGATGGTGGCGATCGTGGCGGCGAGGCGGAACTGGCCGATCGCCGCGTAGGCGAGGTCGCGGTCCATCGTCAGGCCGAGATACCAGCCCTCGATGGGCAGCCCCTTAACCGGGACGAAGCTGACCAGCACGGACTTGCCGGAGAAGGTGGTGTCCGTCAGTTCGCTGCCGATCTTCGGGGTCGCCTGCGGAAAGACGTCAGCGAGCGTCTTCGTCACCAGATCGGTCTGCGGATGGACGAGGATCGTGCCGGCCTGGTTGACCAGGAAGGCCGAGCCCTTGCCGCCCAGATCGACGGATCCGATCATGGCGACGAGCGAGTCGAGTGCAAAGTCGCTGGCGGCGACACCGAACAGCCTGCCGTCACGCTTGACCGGCATGGCCGCGCTGATGATCAGGCCGCCGGTCGAGGCATCGGCATAGGGCTCGGTCAGTACCAGCTTGTCGGCCTTGACGGCGTCCTGGTACCACGGCCGCTTGCGGGGGTCGTAGTCCGCTGGCAGCGGCTGGTCCGGAACGCTGGTGAACGTGCCCTGCTCGTCACCGACATAGGTGGACATGAACTCGCGGATCAGCACCGGGTTGTCGAAGGCCGAGAGGATGCCGTCGCGGCCGTCCGCCTTGGCGGCGGCATTGCCGGCCAGTTCGGTCAGCATGACGCGGGCGTTCAGCCAGTTGGCGATGCTCTGTGCGGCCTGCTGGCCGGAGGAGGCGATCTCCTGGCCGACCGCGTCGCCGATGACGCGCCGCTGCAGGCTGTCGATATACAGCGAGAAACCGGAGAGGGCGGCCACGACGACGAGGGACGCGGCCAAGAGGATCTTGGACATCAAATTCAAGCGCTGACGCACGAAAGGGCTCCTGCGATAGGTTGGTCGATCCCGCGGGCGCCATGCCTGCGGGTCGGGACGGCCATGTTTTCGATGGCTGCACAGGGGCGCCCTCATGGCGCCGCGACTGAACTCAGCACTAGGCGCTCCGCGTTAAAAGCCAATTAAGGAGAAACTGAACTAATGGTAATGCGCTCGCCCGGGTTCCGCATGGCGTCCGCCCGGCTGATCGATTGCCGAGGTGCGGTTTGCCGCTCTCAGGAATCGGCCTATATCTTGGCCATGGTCCTGCGCACGATCTTTTCGTATTTCGAGAACTGGATAAGGCCGTTCGCGCGGAACGAGGACTTGCGTCCGCCCGCCGGACTGGTCGGCTTTGTCTGGTTTTACGTGCGCCAGGCGCCCGGACCGTTCGTCGCCATGCTGATCCTCGGCGGACTGACCGCGGCGATCGAGGCGGCAACCTTCTGGTTCGTCGGCCGACTTGTCGACATCCTCGGCACGGTCAGGCCGGCCGACGGATGGTCGGGCCTGATCGACGCACACGGCTACGAGCTTCTCGGTTTTCTGCTTCTGATCGGTATCGTCCGTTTCAGCGTGACGTTCCTGACCGCGCTGTTCGACCAGCAGGTCATCACGCCCGGCTTCTACAACATGGTGCGATGGCAGTCCTACGCCCATGTCGCGCGGCAGTCGCTCTCCTTCTTCCAGAACGACTTCTCCGGCCGCATCGTCACCAAGGTCTGGACGGCCGGGCAGGCGACGGGCGACGTCATCACCTCCTTCATGGAGAGCGTCTGGTTCGTGACGATCTACGCGGCCTCGACGCTGGTGCTGATCGGACGCCTCGACCTGCGGCTCGCCGCCGTCATCTGCGTCTGGATCGGGGTCTTCGCGCTGCTGGCGCGCTTCTTCGTGCCGCGCATACGCTTCCATTCGAAGGAATCGGCGGAGGCCGCCTCCATGCTGAACGGTCGCATGGTCGATGCCTATTCCAACGTCCAGACCCTGAAGCTGTTCGGCCGCGACGACGTCAACGACGGCTACATGCGGCATGGTTTCGAGATCTACCAGGCGACGATCCTGCGCTTCACCCGCTTTCTCACCGGGGTACGGGCGTCGATGGCGCTGCTCTCCGGCATCATGATCGCCACGATGGGCGTGCTCTGCCTGCATCTCTGGCTTGGCTCGATCATCAGCTCGGGCGCCGTCGCCTTCACCATGGCGCTGGTGCTGCGACTGAACTTCCTGCTGAACCGCCTGATGACGCAGTTGAACAACATCATGCGCAACATCGGCACGATCCAGAACTCGGCGGAGCTGATCTCGCAACCGATCGGCCTGGTGGACCGGCCCGACGCCAAGCCGCTGGTGCTGGCGACGCCCGAGATCCGCTTCGAGCACATCCGTTTCCACTACGGCCGGCGGTCGGGGGTGATCGAAGACCTGTCGCTGACGATCCGGCCGGGCGAAAAGGTCGGCATCGTCGGCCGGTCGGGGGCGGGCAAGTCGACGCTCGTCAACCTGCTCCTGCGCTTCTACGACCTGGAAGGCGGCCGTATCCTCGTCGGTGGAACCGATATCGCCACGGTGACGCAGGAATCGCTGCGCGCCAGCATCGGCATGGTCAGCCAGGACACCGCCCTGCTGCACCGCTCGGTCCGCGACAACATCCTGTTCGGCCGGGAGGACGCGACCCAGGCGGATGTGACCGCCGCCGCCGCCCGGGCGGAGGCAAGCGAGTTCATCGGCGCGCTCGAGGATCAGCGCGGCCGCAGGGGCTACGACGCCCATGTCGGCGAGCGCGGGGTGAAGCTCTCCGGCGGGCAGCGCCAGCGGATCGCCATTGCCCGCGTCATGCTGAAGGACGCGCCGATCCTGGTGCTCGACGAGGCCACCTCGGCGCTCGATTCCGAAGTCGAGGCCGTGATCCAGTCGAACCTCGAGGCGCTGATGCAGGGCAAGACCGTGCTCGCAATCGCCCATAGGCTCTCCACCATCGCCGCGCTCGACCGCCTCGTCGTCATGGACCGGGGCCGGATCGTCGAGCAGGGAACCCATGCCGAGCTCGTGGCACGGGGCGGGCTCTATGCCGAGTTGTGGGCCCGCCAGTCCGGCGGCTTTCTCGCCCGCGACGAGGCGGCCGAATAGCGCACGTCGGAACGCCCCGGCCGGGGAACGGCACGCAGCGTGCCGGGGCCGGCTTTGGCAACGAAATCACAGCTCTGGCTTTTCCCGCGACATTGTGCCCACCTGAGCCTGCCAAGACTGGACATAGCCTGCTTTCAAGCTTAGAACGCGCCCGATTGGCGGGGAATCTAAGGCCGCATTGTGTCCGGATTCCCGGTTTCAGAGGGTCAATGCGGTTTCCGCAGACTTTGCGTGAGAGGATGGTCAGGCCGTGAGCGAACACGACACAACAAGCGGGACCGCGGGCGAGCCCACGCGCCGCGATTTTCTTTACATTACGACGGGCATGGCCGCCGCTGTCGGCGCGGCAGCGGTGGCTTGGCCGTTCATCGACCAGATGCGTCCGGACGCCTCGACGCTCGCGCTCGCCTCGATCGAGGTCGACGTCTCCAGCCTCGAGCCGGGCATGTCGCTGACGGCCAAGTGGCGCGGCAAGCCGGTCTTCATCCGCAACCGCACCGAGACGGAAGTCGAAGAGGCCAAGTCCGTGCCGATGGCCGAGCTGAAGGACACGAACGCGCGCAACGCGAACGTGCCGGCGGACGCGCAGGCGACCGACATCGATCGCTCGGCCGGCGAGGGCAAGGAAAACTGGATCGTGATGATCGGCTCCTGCACCCATCTCGGCTGCGTCCCGCTTGGCCAGGCCGGTGACTTCGGTGGCTGGTTCTGTCCCTGCCACGGTTCGCACTACGATACGGCCGGCCGTATCCGCAAAGGTCCGGCGCCGGAGAACCTCCACGTGCCGACCTTCTCGTTCGTTTCTGACACAGTCATCAAGATCGGTTGAGGGGAAGACTGATTATGAGTGCTGAACATTCCACCTACCAGCCGACGACCGGCATCGAGAAGTGGGTCGACTCGCGCCTGCCGCTGCCGCGCATGGTTCATGACAGCTTCGTCTCCTACCCGGTGCCGCGCAACCTGAACTATGCCTATACCTTCGGCGCCATGCTGTCGGTGATGCTGCTGTCGCAGATCCTGACCGGCGTCGTGCTTGCGATGCACTACGTTGCCAGCACCGGCGAGGCCTTCACCTCGGTCGAGAAGATCATGCGCGACGTCAACAACGGTTGGTTGCTCCGCTACATGCACGCCAACGGCGCCTCGTTCTTCTTTATCGCCGTCTACCTCCACATTGCCCGCGGCCTGTACTACGGCTCGTACAAGGCACCGCGCGAGATCCTCTGGATCCTCGGCGTGGTCATCTACCTCTTGATGATGGCAACCGGCTTTATGGGCTACGTCCTGCCCTGGGGGCAGATGTCCTTCTGGGGTGCGACCGTGATCACCGGCTTCTTCTCGGCCTTCCCGCTGGTCGGCGAGTGGATCCAGCAGTTCCTGCTCGGTGGCTTCGCCGTCGATCAGCCGACACTGAACCGCTTCTTCTCGCTGCACTACCTGCTGCCCTTCATGATCGCCGGCGTTGTCGTCCTGCACATCTGGGCGCTGCACGTGGTCGGCCAGACCAACCCGACCGGCGTCGAGGTCAAGTCGAAGACCGACACCGTCGCCTTCACGCCCTATGCGACGATGAAGGACGCACTCGGAGTTTCGATCTTCCTGATCGTCTTCGCCTGGTTCATCTTCTACATGCCGAACTACCTCGGCCACCCGGACAACTACATTCCGGCCAACCCGCTGAAGACCCCGGCCCACATCGTTCCGGAATGGTACTACCTGCCGTTCTACGCGATGCTGCGCGCGATCACCTTCAACGTCGGCCCGATCGACTCCAAGCTCGGCGGCGTCCTGGTGATGTTCGGCTCGATCATCATCCTGTTCTTCCTGCCCTGGCTCGACACCTCGAAGGTGCGCTCGGCCGTCTACCGGCCTTGGTACAAGCTGTTCTTCTGGCTGTTCGTCGCCAACGCCATCATGCTCGGATGGCTGGGCGCCCAGCCGGCGGAAGGCGTCTACGTCATCCTGTCGCAGCTCGGCACGCTGTACTACTTCGGTTTCTTCCTCGTCATCATGCCGGTCCTCGGCCTGATCGAGACCCCGAAGCGCATTCCGAACTCCATTACGGAAGCGGTTCTGGAAAAGAAGACCGCAACGGCGAAGCTGGCCACGGCCTGAGAGCGCGCGAGACAAGGAACCGATGAAAATGAAAAAGCTTCTTGCAAGCCTTCTGTCGCTCGCAGTCGTCGCCGGGCTCGGCGTATCGATCGCCACGGCCCAGGACGACCACGCTGAAGGCGAGGCCGCCGCCGAGCACGGCACCCCGCACTATCCGATCAACAAGCCGCGCGAGCAGGACTGGTCCTTCGCCGGACCGTTCGGCAAATACGACCCGGCCCAGCTGCAGCGCGGCCTGAAGGTCTACGCCGAGGTCTGCGCCGCCTGTCATTCGATGGAACTGGTCGCCTTCCGCACGCTGGAAGACCTCGGCTACAACGAGGCGCAGGTCAAGGCGTTCGCCGCCAACTACGAGGTCGAGGACGGGCCGAACGCCGACGGCGAGATGTTCAACCGCACGGCAATCCCGTCGGACTCCTTCCCGTCGCCGTTCCCGAACGAGGAGGCTGCCGCTGCCGCCAACAATGGCGCGGCTCCGCCGGACTTCTCGCTGATCGCGAAGGCGCGCGGCGTCACCCGCGGCTTCCCGCAGTTCGTATTCGACATCTTCACGCAGTACCAGGAGGGCGGTCCGGACTACATCTACTCGCTGCTCACCGGCTACGAGGAGGCACCGGCCGGTGCCGAGGTCGCTGAAGGCACGCACTACAACCCGTATTTCGCCAACGGGCCGGCGCTGGCCATGGCCAAGCCGCTGTCCGACGACCAGGTCACCTACGACGACGGCGCACCGCAGACGGTCGACCAGTACTCGCACGACGTGTCGGCCTTCCTGATGTGGGCGGCGGAACCGCACCTTGAAGCGCGAAAGCGCACCGGCTTCATGGTCATGGTGTTCCTGCTGATCTTCACCGGCCTGATCTACCTGACGAAGAAGTCGATCTACTCGAAGCTGGAACACTGATCGGCTTCGCATGGACCCGAAGAAGGCGGCCCTCGGCCGCCTTTTTTGATGGGCAGGAAAAATGTCGCTTGCAATCGGCGACGGCTGCCCATTTCCTTGCCCGACGCGCCAACGGAAGCTGCCAATGCCGACCACCCTCCAGGAAGAACTGATCGCCGCCATCCGCAACATTCCGGACTACCCGAAGCCCGGGATCGTCTTTCGCGACATCACGACGCTGCTCGGCAGTCCGCGGGCGTTCCGACGGGCGGTCGACGAGCTGGTGCATCCCTATGCCGGCACCGGAATTGCGCAGGTGGTGGGGATCGAGGCGCGCGGCTTCATCCTCGGCGGCGCCATGGCCCACCAGCTCTCCTGCGGCTTCATCCCGATCCGCAAGAAGGGGAAGCTGCCACGCGAGACGGTGAGCATCGCCTACAGCCTGGAATATGGCGTGGACGAGATGGAGGTGCACAAGGACGCATTGGCGCCAGGGGAAAAGGTGATCCTCGTCGACGACCTGATCGCCACCGGCGGAACGGCCGTGGCCGCCGTGCAGCTGCTGCGCCAGCTCGGCGCCGATATCGTCGCCGCCTGCTTCGTGATCGACCTGCCGGAACTCGGCGGTCGCAGGAAGCTCGAGGCGCTCGGTGTCGAAGTGCGCACGCTGGTCGAATACGAAGGCCACTGACGCTCACAGGACGTGGCGCACGCCGCCTCCACCTCGCAAGGGCCGTGACGGAAGGGCCCGCCAGCCCGTCCCGGCCTTGATCCAGGCGCCAGAACGTAAACCCTGGTCCGACGCCATCGCCTCAGACGAATTCGAGCACCGTGCTTTCGAAGCGGACCACCGGCTGGCCGTGCTGGTTCTCGCCCTCGCACAGGATCGTGTCGATCAGCCGGCCCGGGCGCGACGCCACGGCGCGCGAGGCCAGGAGCGTCACGGAATAGGTGACGGTGTCGCCGGCGAAGACCGGCCTGATCCAACGCAGGTCGCGAAAGCCGTGTGATGGACCGAGCTCCGGCGGCACCTGGCCTGCGCGCTTCAGGCGGAGATATTCGCCGGTCCAGAAGGCGACGAAGGTCTTCATCCAGCCCGCGCAGGTATGCCAGCCGGAGGCACAGAGGCCGCCGAACAGGGAGTCCTTTGCTGCCTGCGCGTCGACATGGAAGGGCTGCGGGTCGAACTGCCGGGCGAAGCGGACAATGTCGTCGGCGCTGAAATGACAGGAGCCGAGCTCAACCTTCCTGTCGAGCGGATAAAGGTCAGCCATGCGCATCGCTTGGGTCCTCTCCGGCGTCGACGCGGATCATGTTGGCGTAGTCGCATCGGGCGACCAGCTCGCCGCGCTGGTTCTCCACTTCCGCGACGAAGCGGACGATGCCGATCTCCGGCCGGGAGCGCGACGGGCGCGCCTCCGTGACGGTCACGTGCCCGGACAGCGTGTCCCCGGCCAGCACCGGCCTTTTCCACTCCATGCTGTCGACGCCGGGGGAGCCCTCGGCCGCAGTGCGGTCGATGTAGCTGTCGCACAGCATGCGCATCATCAACGCGCTGGTGTGCCAGCCCGACGCGGCAAGCCCGCCGAGAATGCTTGCCTGTCCGGCCGCCTCGTCGACGTGCATCGGCTGCGGGTCGAACTCGCGGGCGAAGGCGACGATGTCGGCGGCGCTGACGGTGCGGCTCGGGAAATCGAACCGCCTGCCGACCGGAAAATCGGCGAACACGAGCTGAACCATGCACTCTCCCCTTTGGGTCGCAGCCTTACGTGTTGAAGCGGAAGTGGATGACGTCGCCGTCCTGGACAACGTATTCCTTGCCCTCGTCGCGGCCCTTGCCGGCTTCCTTGGCACCAACTTCGCCCTTGAAGGCAATGTAGTCGTCGTAGCCGATGGTGAAGGCGCGGATGAAGCCGCGCTCGAAATCGGTATGGATGACGCCGGCCGCCTGCGGCGCCTTGGTGCCGCGCACGATGGTCCAGGCGCGGGTTTCCTTCGGGCCGACGGTGAAATAGGTGATCAGGTCGAGCAGGTGGTAGCCGGCGCGGATCAGCCGGTCGAGCCCCGCTTCCTCAAGGCCGAGGGCCGAGAGGAATTCGGTCGCTTCTTCTTCCGGCAACTGGGCAACCTCGGACTCGATCGCAGCGGAGATGATGACGCATTCCGCACCCTGGGCCAGCGCCATTTCGGCGACGGCCTTGGTGTGGGCATTGCCGTCGACTGCGTCGCCTTCCGCGACGTTGCACACATAAAGCACCGGATGCGATGTCAGGAGGTTCAGCCCCTTCAGGACTTCGATCTCGTCGCTGGCAAGCGTCTTCAGAAGGATGCGGGCCGGCTTGCCCTCGTTCAGGAGCTTGATGACGGCTTCCATGACCGGCAGCTGGGCGAGCGCCTCCTTGTCCTTGGAGGCGGCGCGCTTGCGGGCCTGCTCGACGCGGCGCTCGAGGCTCTCGAGGTCGGCGAGCATCAGCTCGGTTTCGATCGTGTCGGCATCGCCGACCGGATCGATCTTGCCCTCGACATGGGTGATGTCGTCATCCTCGAAGCAGCGCAGCACATGCACGACGGCATCGACTTCGCGGATATTGGCGAGGAACTTGTTGCCGAGGCCTTCACCCTTCGAGGCGCCGCGCACGAGGCCGGCGATGTCGACGAAGGAGATGCGCGTCGGGATGATTTCCTTCGATCCGGCGATGCCGGCGAGCGCCTTCATGCGCGGATCGGGCACCGCCACTTCGCCGGTGTTCGGCTCGATCGTGCAGAAGGGATAGTTGGCGGCCTGCGCCGCGGCCGTCTTGGTCAGCGCGTTGAACAGGGTGGACTTGCCGACATTCGGCAACCCGACGATACCGCATTTGAAACCCATGGAACCTGGTCCGTCCGTGTCTGGAAAAAGTTGCCCTCGCTATGGGGGAAGGGCGGGGGCTGGTCAAGGGCCCGGCGCAATTCGCGGCAATTCGGGCACGGCACTTGATGGGGGCGGCCTTGCATTGCAAAATGCTCCGGCCGGCCGCGTTCGGCCGATCATCAGGGGAGGTCTCTCCGATGAGCAACAAGGATGTGGCGCTCACGCCGAAGACGGCCACGAAGCCGAAATTGCAACGCCCTCGGCTTTACAAGGTCATGCTGGTCAACGACGACTATACGCCGCGCGAGTTCGTGATCCTCGTGCTGCGTGCGGTGTTCCGCATGTCGGAGGAGACCGGCTATCGCGTCATGATGACAGCGCACAAGATGGGGAGCTGCGTGGTTGTCGTCTGCGCGCGCGATCTCGCCGAGACCAAGGCCACGGAGGCGACCGAACTCGCCAAGGAGGCAGGGTTTCCGCTGCTGTTCACCACGGAGCCGGAAGAATAGCGGTTCGCTCGCCCCGGTCTGCCGGATCGCTTGGAGGGTCGAAGGACCTGAACCGCCAGGTCCGGCGCTACTCCGGCTTGCCGAGAAGCTTCTTCAGCATCTCCGCCATCGGTCCGGTGGCCGGCAGTGGCTTGGGCTGGGCGTGGTTGCGGGCCTGCCGGATGTGCGACTGGCCGCCGGGCTTCGGCTGGTTCTTCGGCTTTTCCTCCGCCGTGCCGCCGACCGCCAGGGCCAGCTTGTTCATCAACTGCGAATCCTCGCCGCGCACCAGCATGCCGGCATTGATGGCAAGCTCGTCGAGCAGCGGGTCGAGCCAGGCACGGTCCGCCTTGGCGAAGTCGCCGAGCACGTGGTTGGTGACCAGCTCCTTGACGCCAGGATGGCCGATACCGAGGCGCAGGCGCCGGTAGTCCTTGCCGCAATGGGCGTCGAGCGACTTGATGCCGTTGTGGCCGCCATGACCGCCGCCGGTCTTGATCCGTGCCTTGCCGGGATCGAGGTCGAGTTCGTCGTAGATGGCGACGATGTCCTTCGGCGCAAGCTTGAAGAAGCGCATGGCTTCGCCGGCGCTTTCGCCGGAAAGGTTCATGAAGGTCTGCGGCTTGATCAGCAGCACCTTCTGGCCAGCAAGCTCACCCTCGGAGATCTCGCCCTTGAACTTCTTGTACCAAGGCGAGAACGGGTGCTTGCGGTGGATGGCATCCACGGCCATGAACCCGATGTTGTGGCGGTTGGCGGCATATTTCGGGCCGGGGTTGCCGAGGCCGGCGATGATCATCATGGGACGCGCTCGCGAATGGCTCTTGAGTCTCTCAGTGTCTCCCACAGCCAATCGCGCTCAATGTCAACCCTCTTTGCCCGACGGGCGGGTCAGCGCGCCGCCGTGCGCGTGTTCGGGGGCAGGCCGTAGGCGGCGAAGATCTCGTCCTGACCGCCGGAGGTGATGAGCTCGTTCAGCGCCTGCTGCAACGCCGTGACCGTCGCTTCGGGCAGATCAAGGTTGCAGGCAATGCCGTAGATCTGGCCGTCCAGGACCATGGCCCGTTCGACCGGCTCGCCGCTCTGGATCAGCTTCTCGAAGGTCTTGACGGATGTCGGCATCAGGTCGATGCGACCGGTCTTGAGCTTGCCGAGCGTCAGGGCCAGGTCGGCCGCGAGGTCGATCTCGGTGAAGCCGCGCGCCTTCAGCGCCTCCACCGCGAAATCGCCGCGCTGCGCGCCGACCCGCAAGCCGCGCGCCTGCTCGAGTGTCGTGACAGCGAGATCGTCACCCTTGCGCTTCACCAAGATCATCTGATCCTTCAGCAGTGGCTCAACCCAATGGAACTTGTGGTGGCGTTCCTGGTTGTGACCGGTTGTGAAGACGCAGTGACCGGATTGGTGCTCGGCCAGCGCGATAGCGCGCGCCCAGGGCATGATCTGGATCGTGTGGTCGAGCCCAGCCGCGCTGGCGATCTGTCGGACCTGTTCGACGGCGATACCCTTGATCTCGCCGTTCTCGGAATAGTTGAAAGGTGCATATTCCTCGGTGACGAAGGTGATGTCGGCAGCGCGCACTGGCTGCATCAAGAGCGCGGCAACCGCGAACGCGCCGGCACACAACTTCATCCTCGTCATTCCCATTTCATTTCCCCCACTGGCGTTCCGCAGTTGTCGGCTGTGTCCGGTCGGCAAGGCCGTCCAGTCCCTGGACCAGGACCGCAAACGGCAGCGGTTCGCTGAACAGGAAGCCCTGACCCAGATCGACGCCCATGTCGCCGAGCGCCCGGCGCTGGACGTCGGTCTCGATTCCCTCGGCGACCACGACGCAACCCATCTGATGCGCGATCATCCTGATGCCCTCGACCAGCGTCCGGCTCTTGCTGCAGACGTCGGGCTGGTCGCTTCCAAGCGAGCGGACGAAGGACTGGTCGATCTTGATGATGTCGACCGGGAAACGGTTGAGATAGCTCAAGGACGAGTACCCGGTCCCAAAATCGTCAAGGGCGATGCGGCATCCCAGTTCGCTGAGTGCGTCGAGCACCTCGCGGATCACCGGGTTGTCCAGCATCAGAACCGCCTCGGTGATCTCCACGACGATGCGAGAGGGGCTGACGCCGGTCTCCAGCAGCAGGGCCGCAAGCTTGCTCGGCAAGGCGGCGTTGAACTGCAGCGGCGAGAAGTTGACGGCCAGATAGCTTTCCGAAAGCCCGTCCGCCGTGGAGATGGCGGCAAGGTTGCGGACCGATTTTTCCAGAATGACGTCGCCGATCCTGCCGATCGCACCATTCTCCTCGGCGACGCTGATGATGTCGGCCGGCGCAATCACGCCCTTCTGCGGATGGCAGAGGCGCATCAACGCCTCGAAGCCTGCGACCTGGCCATCGCCCAGCCTGACGATCGGCTGGAGATAGGCGTCGAACCATCCCTTGCGCAGGCCCTGCTCGATGGACCGTTCGATGTCGAGGCGGTTGCGGGCAATGTCGACGATGTTCTCGTGGAACAACTGCGTGCCGTTCTTGCCGCTGCGCTTGCGCTCGTACATGGCCATGTCGGACTTCTGCAGCAGATCGGCGGCGTTCGCGGCATGGTCCGGATAGACGGCTACCCCGATGCTGGCGCTGATGTTCAGGCGGCTGCCGTTGATGATGATCGGTTCCTTCAGCGCCGCGCACAGGCGGTCGCTCACGTCCATCGCCAGTTGCTTCGCGTCGGGGGAGATGAGGAGGATGGCAAACTCGTCGCCGCCGAGCCTTGCCACCATGTCGTTGAAGCGCAACTGAGCGCGCAGCCGGGACGCGACCTGGCACAGCACCTCGTCGCCGACGGCATGGCCGAGATTGTCGTTGATCCACTTGAAGCGGTCGAGGTCGAGAAACAGGCAGGCGAGCCTCTGGCTCTCCGACTCGGCCTTTCGGATGAGTTCGCTGAGCACCGACTCGAAGCCCTGGCGATTTAGGAGCCCGGTCAGGTGGTCGGTGATGGCCTGGCGGAGGTTCCGGTTCTCGGCTTCCTTCAGATCGGTCACGTCCGTCATCACGGACAATGTCGATTCGCATCCGGCCGCGCCGGCGGCAAGGCTGGTTTCGAGCACGAGCACATCCATGATCGTCCCATCGGCGCGGTGGAAGCGGACGGTCACCTCGCAGATGCCGGAACCGTTCGCCCCGGCCAGGCGCCGGTCGCGGTAGATCAGGTGATCGGCGGCGTCGACGAATTCGGTGAAGCTCTGGCCGATCACCGCATCCCGGCTGTAGCCGGTGGCCTCCAGCCAATAGTCGCTGACCGCCGTGATGCAGTTTTCGTGGTCGATCGAAAAGAGCATGGCCGGCGTCTTGTTGTAGATCTCGGTCGTGCGCGCATGCGCCAGCTTCAGTTCGTTTTCCTCTTCCTCCAGCCGCGTCTGCATCTCGTTGAAGTTCTGTGCGAGATGGCCCATCTCGTCGTCCGAGACCCAGTCGACGTGGTGGCGCGAACCGAGGCGGCGGGTCGCCTCGATCGCGGCGGTCAGGCGCATCAGCGGGCGCATGACGGTGATGCGGTTGCCGATGACCGCGGCGGTGAAGAGCGTCCCGACGGCGAAGAGGAAGATCGCGAAGATCGCCAGTTCGTCCTTGGAGAACCGCGAGAACGGCCCTTCCTTGGCAATCGAGATCTCCGCGGTGCCGACCTTGCGGATGCCTTCGCCCGAGCGATGAAGAATGTCGGTGGTCACGACAGACTGCACGTCGCCGGGATCGGGCCTCGCCTCCGGCTCGTGAATGTCGATCAGTCCCGAACTGTCGCGAACGTGGACGTAGTTGATGTTGGCGCTGGCCTTCAGCGTCTCGACGATCTGGTCGATGCTCTCGCGGTCGAAGTCCCAGATCGGCTTGCCGAGCGCCTGGGCGTTGGCCTGCACCAGCACTTCGGTGTGCTGCAGTCGCTCGCGTGCCACGCGATCGGAGGACAGGACAAGGAACAGGAGAAACAGCGGCGCCACGAACACCAGCAGCGCGCCACAGACGATCGCGATGAACCGGTTTTCGACCGAGTGCATCCTCATGCCGCGTTCCCCGCAGTCTGCCCCTTGACTTCCGGCATGTGCCTTCGTTTCCGCCCGCCTAATCGCGACGGCCAGCGTTTCACCAATTTCTTAAATGTTGTTGAAGTGGGGCGCGAGGGCGCAAAAAACCCGCCTCCGTTGCCGGGGGCGGGTTCAACGAGGTAAACAATTTCCGAAGCGTTATTCGGAGGCTTCCTCTGCGGCCTGCTCTTCGGCCTCTTCCTGCTTGCCGCCCGTACCGACAATCGTCGCGACGGTAAAGTCGCGGTCGGCGATGACCGGGCTGGTGCCCTTCGGCAGCTTGATGTGCGAGATGTGGATGCTGTCGCCGATCTTCAGGCCTTCGAGGTCGACCGTGATGGCTTCCGGAATGTCGCTGGCCGGGCAGTACAGTTCGACGTCGTGGCGCACGATGTTCAGCATGCCGCCCATCTTGATGCCCGGAGCCTTCTCGTCGTTGATGAAGTGAACCGGAACCTGGACGGTGACGCGGGTGTTGCCCGACACGCGCAGGAAGTCGACATGCATGGTGAAGTCGCGGACGGGATCCAGCTGGTAGTCCTTCGGCAGGACGCGGATCTTCTCGCCGTTGACGTCGATCGTGGCGATCGTGGTCATGAAGCCGCCAGCGTGGATGCGCTGGGTGACTTCCTTCGTCGACAGGGCGATCGAAATCGGTTCCTTCTTGTCACCGTATATGACAGCCGGGATAAGACCGTTGCGGCGAAGTTCACGGGAGGACCCCTTACCAACCCGTTCGCGCGTCTCGGCCTTGAGCTCGTAAGTTGCGTGGCTCATAGCATTGACCTTTCAAGTGTTACTGGAGAGTTCCGCCGGCGGCGGCATTGGCCCCGACCGTACGAAACTTGAGATTTGTGGAAACCTCATCCACGTTGCCTCCAAGGGTGTCTACGCGGACGCCGGTCGCATAGCCGAGAATGCTTGCAAATGCAAGGGCGGGCAGGCATTTCTGCCGCCAGCTGCAGCTACCTCGCCTTGCGGTCGGCGAGGGCGCGGCCCAGCCCCATCATCAGGCCGCCGGCCACCAGTCCCCAGAAGGCCCCGGAGATGCCGCCGAAGCTGACGCCGGAGGCGGTGGTCAGGAAGGTCAGCGCCGCGGCCTCGCGCGTCCCCGGCTCCTTGAACGCGCTCATGGCCGAACCTGCGAAGGCGCTGATCAGCGCAAGGCCGGCGACGGCCTGGATAAGGATCGGCGGCGCGAGGCTGACGAAGGCGGTGACCACACCGGCCAGAAGACCGAAGATCACGTAGAAGATGCCGGCATTGACTGCGGCCCAATAGCGCCGCTTCGGGTCGGGATGGGCGTCCGCGCCGGCGCACATCGCCGCGGTGATGGCGGCGAGATTGACCGCGTGCCCGCCGAAGGGGGCGCTCAGCAGCGAGAACAGGCCGGTGACGGCGAACAGCGGGCCGGGCGCCGGCTCATAGTCGTTGACCTTCAGGACCGCGATGCCGGGGATGTTCTGCGAGGCCATGGTGACGACGAACAGCGGCAGAGCGATGCTGACGAAGCCGGCGAGGTTGACGACCGGGACGATCAGTTCCAGCCGCGGCAGCAGGTCGTCGGCGACCGTTGCGATCGCGCCGTCGGGCATGTCGATGCCGAAGAAGAGCACCAGCACGAAGGCGACCAGGGCCGCCGGGACCGCAAACAGCCGGCTGATCGCGCCGCCGACGACCCAGGCGGCCATGATCGGCAGGCCGAACAGGGGATTGAAGGCGATCGCCTTCACCGGCGCGAAGCAAAGGCCGATCAGCACGCCGGCCAGCATCGCGTTGGCAAGCGTCGCCGGAATGGCCGCGACCAACCGGCCGAGCGGCTTCCACAGGCCCGCAATGACGATCAGTGCGGCGCAGACCAGAAAGCTGCCGACCGCGGCATTGAAGCCGCCCTCCACGCTGCCGGAACTGGCAAGCAGGGCGGCGCCGGGCGTCGACCAGGCGATCGACACGGGCAACCGCGTCCAGACGCTGAGCACGATCGCGCACAGCCCCATCGAGACCGACAGCGCCATCAAGCCGGAGGCGGCCTGCGCTTCGGTGGCCCCCACGCCCGTCAGGCCCTGCAGTACAACCGCGAAGGAACTTGCGAAGCCGACGAAAGCGGTAAGCAGGCCCATGAAGAGCGCTTGGGCGGAGAAGTCGCGAAGCATGTCGGAACGGGATCCCTGAATGGAAAGCCGCTCTAGCACAGGTGGAACCAAGGCAAAAGGCGACCGGCCTTCGCCCGGGTCTATCGCCGGCATTCTCCGGGGGCAACGACGCGGAAGCGTGCTGTGCGGGCCTCGCAGGCGTTGGGGAAGGTCCGCATCGTGCTGCCGCGTCTGGCGCAGACCGGCGCGTATTCCATCGTGCAGAGTCGATCCGGTTCGGGATCGCGCCGACATTCGCCGCGCCCGACGACGCGGAAGCCGTCGCGATCGGCCTCGCAAGCGTTGGCGAAGGTCTGCAGCCGGCCGCGGCGCTCGCCGCAGACGGGGGCGTATTCGCGGGTGCAGGCGCGCACCGGCGGCGGTGGCGGCGGTGCGCGCCGGCATTCGCCGCGATCGACGACACGGTAGCCGCGGGTGCGCGCCTCGCAGGCGTTCGGGAAGGTCTGCCGCGCACCGCCGCGCTCGGCGCAGACAGGGGCATACTCCATCGTGCACATCTGCGGCCGCGGCGGCAGCGGGCGCCCGCCGTCCCCGTAACCGGGAGAGGTTTCGACAGTACAGGCCGCGATCACCGGAAGGAGCAGGAGGACGGCGCCGTATCGCGCCCGGCGGACGAATGACAAAAGCCCTGCTGCCAGACCTGGAATGTACTGCCTCATTGCCCTCGTTCTTTCCTTCGAACTGTTGCGGTGTCGCCTGGTTCGCGCCCGGGAACCGGCAGGCGATGGCTGCGCGTTCGCGGTTGGCCGCGCTCGCGCCAGGATCAACGTCGTTGACGGTTATCGGTTCCCACGTTCCTCGCCGTTCAGGACGGACAGGGGAGGGCCCGTCCTCGACCGTGCGCGGCGAACGTTCAGTCGAACAGGCTGGAGACGGATTCTTCGGCGGCGGTCCGGTTGATGGCCTCGCCGAGCAGGCTCGCCGTCGTGATGACGCGGATGTTGTGCGCCGACTGGACCGCCGTCGTCGGCTGGATCGAGTCGGTGATCACCAGCTCCTTCAGCTTCGAGGAGGTCACACGTGCGACGGCGCCGCCGGAGAGCACGCCGTGGGTGATGTAGGCGGTGACGCTGGTGGCGCCGTGCTTCAGCAGGGCCTCGGCGGCGTTGCAGAGCGTGCCGCCGGAATCGACGATGTCGTCGATCAGCAGGCAGTCCTTGCCGGCGACGTCGCCGATGACGTTCATGACTTCGGATTCACCCGGACGGTCGCGGCGCTTGTCGACAATGGCCAGCAGACAGTCGAGCCGCTTGGCGAGCGCGCGGGCACGTACGACGCCGCCGACGTCGGGGGAGACGACCATGACGTTCTTCAGGTCGTAGTTCTCCTTCACGTCGCGCGCCAGGATCGGTACGGCGTAAAGGTTGTCGGTCGGGATGTCGAAGAAGCCTTGGATCTGGCCGGCGTGCAGATCGAGGGTGAGAACCCGGTCCGCGCCGGCCTCGGTGATCAGGTTGGCGACGAGCTTGGCGGAGATCGGCGTGCGCGGGCCCGGCTTGCGGTCCTGGCGGGCATAGCCGAAATAGGGGATCACGGCGGTGATGCGCTTGGCGGAGGAGCGCCGCATCGCATCGGTCATGATCAGCAGTTCCATCAGGTGGTCGTTGGTCGGGAACGAGGTCGACTGGACCACGAATACGTCCTCGCCGCGCACGTTCTCCTGAATTTCGACGAAGATTTCCTGGTCTGCGAAGCGGCGCACGCTTGCCCGACCGAGGGGAACATTGAGATAGTTGCAGATCGCTTCGGCCAGCAGCCGGTTCGAGTTGCCCGCGAAAACCTTCATCTATGGTCCGCCTGTCTGATGGCCTACGAGATTGCTGATGCGCTGCCTTTTAGCGTTCCTCGGCGTGAATGCAAGACCAGTGCCGCACGGTTTTCCAATCTTTCGCCGCCGCAATGCGCAGCAGGGTTGGGTGCGGCCGCCGCGAACCACCGCAGGTTTCGGGCGACGCCTAGCCGCCCGCCTGCTTGCGCCAGTTGACATATTCCCGGATCGTGCGCTGGGCGATCGCTTCCATGGTGCCGGCCGGCACGGCGGCCCAGGGGTCCTGTGCCGTTGCATTGACGCTGTCCTGCCCCTGGATGCGATGAAGCCGCGCGCCGGAGCCGTCCAGGACGTCCCACACATAGATTACGGTCGTCTTGCCGCTGTCCTGCATGGCGGAAAAGTAGCCCTTCAGGATGTAGCGGCTGGTGTTGTCCGACGAACTCTTGATGGTCAGGCCGCTGGCCCGCGCCTGGGCGCCGAGCTGCCGCGACAGCGGGGTCACCGCCTCGACCGGGGCGCCGATGATCGGCAGGAAGCGGATGCTCTCGCCGTCGGTGGCGGGCGTCAGTGCCGCCGTCTGCTGTTGCCCCGGGGCCGCCGGCGGCGGCGCCGTGGATGCGGACGGCGCGGGGGCCGGATCGTCCACCACCAGGCCGCCGGGGCCGCTGGCGACCGGATTGGTCCGGCTGCGGGACAGTGCGCTGGCCTGGGCGTCCAGCGTCCCGGCCGATCCCGCCCGTGCGGACATGGCCTGCGCCTGCGCGCTGCCAACGGGCTGGTCGTAGGCCGCGACCTGATCGAGATCGCGCTGGGTGACCGGCGAGGACTGCTGCGTGCCGCCGCCGACATCCATCGGCGGGGTCAGCGCATCGGTGCTGCTGCAGCCTGCGAGCGCGAGGAAAAGGCCGATGAGTGCCAGCCTTGGCGTCAGCTGATGCATCCGTTTCCGTCCGCAGTGCGGGAGGTTGTGGTGTCCCTCGATTGCCCCGGTAAAGTTATGCTGCGCGGCGACCGCGCCTGTCAATTGCGGGATTTGTCGGCTCCCCAAGGATACTCCTCACAGGTTGATGAAATCGAGGCCATGGCGTGAAAGGGCGCGCGGCGCGTCGGTCGTCGTCACGTAGGTCTGGCCGAGCGTCATCGCGGTGTTGGTGTCGGAGTCCATGATGATCATGTGGACGAACAGCGACATGTCCGGCAGGATTTCCTGCGGATTGCCGAGATGGAACATCTGGTGCTCCATCCAGGACGGCGAGAACCGGGCGCCGAGCGAGTAGCCGCAGGCGTTGAGGCGATGCCGGGTGAGGCCGCGTTCGTCCATGATGCGGGCGTGGCTATCGAACACCGTGCCGAAGGTGTTGCCCGGGCGCAGGACCGCCTCGATCGCCTGGATCGTATCGCGGCAGGCGCCGTAGAGCTCGCGATGCCGGTCGCTCGCCGTGCCGATGACGACGGTACGCATCATCGCGGCGTGATAGTGGGCACTGACGCCGGCCCATTCGAGCGTCAGCTGGTCGTTTGCGTCGAGCCGGCGGCGACCCGACTTGTAGCGGCACAGCAGCGCGTCGGGACCGGAGCCGATGATGAACTCGTTGGCCGGATAGTCGCCGCCGCCGGCAAGGACCGCTCCCTGCATGGCCGCGAGAATCGCCGCCTCGTCCCCGCCGGGCCCGATCAGCGGCAGGGCGGCGTCCAGCGCGTCATCGGCCAGCCCGCCGGCCCGTTCCACATGGGCCAGTTCGGCCGGGCTCTTGATGAGCCTCAGGCGGCTGACCAGCAAGGAGGCGTCGATGAGTTCGCCGAAGCTCTGCAACTGGTTGTCGAGCAGGCGCGCGTTCCTGCCGGTCAGTCCGTGCGTGTCGTATTCGACGCCGAGCCGGCAGCCGAGCAGGTCCATGTCCGACAGCAGGTTCTTCAGGTCGAGCGCCGGGTCGGCATTGGCCCGGTCGACCCAGATCTCGATCTTGTCTATGGTCGAGGTGTGGCGCGCCTGCCGCAGGTCGGCGGAGCGGGTGAGCAGCACCATGTCGCCGTCCGCCTTGACCACCAACGTCTGGAAGAAGCAGTAGCCGAAGGTGTCATAGCCGGTCAGCCAGTACATGCTCTCCTGGGCGAAGAGCAGCATGGCGTCGAGCTTTTCGTCCCGCATCCGCGCGGTCAGGCGCTGCAGCCGGTTGGCATACTCCTCGGTGTCGAATTGTAGCGCCATGCTTCACTCCTGTCTGTCGTCTGTCATTGCCGCAGCATGATCGCGGAGATCTGCCGGCCGTAATCGGGCTCGTTGCGATGCACCGTGCGGCGATAGGAAAAATAGTCCGCTTCGGCCGGATAGGTGCAGATGTCGAGGTTCTCGGCGTCGATGCCGGCCTCGGCGAGCCGTTTCAGCGTCAGCCCCGGCAGGTCGAACATGGCGTGGCCCGGCCGGACAGACGGAGAGAAGAATTCCGCATAGGCGGGGTTCGTTCCCAGGAACCTGTCGACGAATTCGGGGCCGACCTCGTAGTTGCGACGACTGATGGAGGGGCCAAGGCAGGCTACGATGCTCTGCCGGGAGGCGCCGAGCGCTTCCATCGCCGCGATGGTGTTCTCCAGAACGCCGCTCAGCGCGCCCTTCCAGCCGGCGTGCGCCGCGCCGATGACGCCGGCCTGCCGATCGGCGAACAGTGCCGGGCCACAGTCGGCCGTCAGGACGCCGATGACGAGTCCCGGGATTGCGGTGACGAGCGCATCGGCTGTCGGACGATCGCCGGCGAAGGTTCCGTCGACGATGGCGACGTCCGGGGAGTGCACCTGGTGGACGGTGGCGAGCCGCTCGGGCGAGGCGCCGAACCAGTCCACCACGAGACGGCGATTCTGGAGCACCCGCTCACGATCATCGCCCGAACCGAGGCCGACATTCAGGCCGGCATAGATCCCGTCCGAGGTCCCGCCGTGCCGGGTGAAAAAGCCGTGACGCACGGCTTCCCCGGCAGCGCGGGCGATGAGCGGGCTCTGGACGGGAGCTAGCAAGGCATTATCCTTCATCGCTTCGAAAGGACCCGGAACGTTGACGGGTCTCGACGGGCTTGCGGACAATGCGGGTGTCCGATTCATTTCGCGCCGATGTTGACCGGCGCGAACTTGGCTGTCAATCCGCCCGGCGGAAGGGCGCCAGCGCCACGTCCGCGCTCGTGACGGCGAGGACCTTGAACAGATCGCCCATGTTTCCTTCGCCCGACCCGGCCAGTCGCTCGACGTCGGCGACGATCTGGCGCTGCAGGCTTTCGTCGCGCCCTCGGCCGAGGGCTGAGGCCCTGTCGGCCAGCCCCAGGCCCATCAGAAAATCGCCCTGGTGCTGCGGTCCGTGGACGGCAAGGCCGGCCTGGCGCGCGACGGCGGCGAGCCGCCCGAAGTCGACGTGGCTGGTCAGGTCCGCCTCGCCGGGGTGGGCGAGCGGCGGATCGAAGACGTGGCGCAGCACCGCCTGCAAGGTGTCGCCGAAGCCGCTGGCGAGGTGGCCGTAGTCGATGACCAGCGCCGTGCCGCCATGGCCGCGCAGCCGCTCGCAGACCGCCTGCATCACCGCCTCCCGGGCCGGGGCGGCTTCGAAGATCGCGCCGATCGGCTGGGCGCCGTGGCCGGCCGGCAGCAGGGCCGGATCGATGCCGGCGACGCCTGCGGCGAACGTCAGTTGGCCTTCCGCGTCGAGGCCGACCATGCGCTCGCGAAAACCGTTCTGCGTGCGGACGAACTGGCGGATGGGGATGGCGTCGAAAAGTTCGTTGGCCGCCAGAAGCAGGAAGCCACCGGGCAGCTGGTCGAAGCTCTCGTGCCAACTGATGCGTCCGGCCCGTTCGCCGAGCGTCGCTTTCTGCACGTCACGCAGCCGCGGGCTCGTCTCGACCATGTGGAAGCTGGCGCTGTCGTAAAGCTGGGGCGCCAGACGTTCGATCACGCGCAGCATGTCGGCCATCATCGTGCCGCGGCCCGGGCCGATCTCGGCGAAGCGCACGTGCTGCGGCGTGCCGTGCTTCTGCCAGGCATGCACCATGAAGACGCCGAGCATCTCGCCGAACAGCTGGCTGATCTCGGGGGCGGTGACGAAATCGCCCTCGCTGCCGAACGGCGGGCGGGTGCGGTAGTAGCCGTGCTCCGGGTCGGCCAGGCAGAGCGAGAAATAGTCGGTCACGCTGATCGGGCCGTTGGTACGGATCAAAGCCTTGATCTTCTGCGCAAGCGGCGTCGTCATCGGCGGGACCTCCGGCTTCAGGCGGCTACCCGCCGGGCGCGCAGCATCGCCCACAGCCCGACCGCCAGCATCGGCAGCGACAGCAGCATCCCCATGGTCAGCCATCCGCCGGCAAGATAGCCGATCTGCGCATCGGGCTCCCGGAAAAACTCCACAAAGATCCGCGAGACGGCATACCCGGCCACGAACAGCCCTGTGACGAAGCCCGGATGCCTCGACGCCCTGAAGCGGTAGATGGCGACGGCCAGCACGCACAAGAGCACGATTCCCTCGAGCCCGGCCTCGTAGAGCTGGCTCGGGTGACGGGCAAAGGGACCGGCGTTCGGAAAAACGAAGGCCCAGGGCGCGTCGGAGAGCCGGCCCCACAGCTCGCCGTTGACGAAGTTGGCGATGCGGCCGAAGAACAGCCCGATCGGCGCGACGGCGGCGACGATGTCGAACAGGCTCCAGATCGCCACGCCGTTCTTGCGCGCAAACAGGATCATCGCGACGGTCGTTCCAATGAGGCCACCGTGAAACGACATGCCGCCGTTCCAGATCTCGACGGCGCGCAGCGGATTTTCCGCCACCGCCGCGAAATCGTAGAACAGGATATAGCCGATGCGCCCGCCGAGCACGATGCCGAGCGCCGCCCACACCAGGAAGTCGTCGATCTGGCCGATCGTCATCGGGGCTTTATCCCTTGGCCACAGATCGGCGCGGGTGACCAGCCGGCGCGCGTAGTGCCAGCCCAGCAGGATGCCGGCGACATAGGCCAATCCGTACCAGTGGACGGCGATCGAACCGATCGAGAAGGCGACCGGATCGATGTTCGGGAAGGTCATGACGGCGAGGAGTTCGGCGGCGGGGATCAATGGACGCTCGGGTCTGGTTGTCGTGGCGCGGAAGATGGCGTCCGGGCCGGGGATGGTCAAGCGGTTTTGCTGAACCGGTCCCCGCTGCGCGCGCCGGCGCTGCCGGCCGGTGTGATTCTGCTTGCATCGCCGGGACTCAACGCCTACCTCAGAAACAGGATGCGGCGGCTGCCGCGGGAATGTGTCCAAGCCGAGGAGGATGGGCGATGACGAACGGAACCAACCGAATTCTCGATGACTTCGCCAAGTTGATGACGGACGCCGCCGGCGCCGCCCAGGGCGTGCGCAAGGAAATGGAAACGGTGTTCCGCTCCCAGGCCGAACGGTTCCTGAATGGCATGGACCTGGTCAAGCGCGAGGAATTCGAGGCCGTTCGGGAGATGGCGGTGATGGCGCGCGAGGAAAACGACGCGCTGCGCAAGCGCGTCGAGGCGCTCGAGGAGCGCCTTGCCGCGCAGCCGAAATAGGCCCCATCGGTTTTCCAGGTCACGTTACGGGAGGCCGGCGCGATCCGTTTCGCGGCCGGCCTCTTTTTTCGACATGTTTTTTGGCCCTGTGGACATCGTTAAAAAAGCCTTATCGCAGAGTCGGTTAAGGTGCCGGGCTGAATCGTTTTGACAACCGCTGTCCACAACGACTGCGACAAAATCGGCCTCGGGGGCTGGTGTCGGGACTCTGCCATTATAGACTGATTTTAAATGATGATTCGAGTTCGCAACGCCAGCTTGGGGCAGGGTTAGTAAGTCAGGCTGCTGGCGGTATCGAGCAATCATTCAGTGATGTTTCCGGGTTGGGTTGCTGCATCCGTGTCGTGCGTGATCGCGATGACGTGCGCCTGCCGGGCGAGAGGGTGACGGATGAGCCTGATGGAATTGGAAATCGCACGCCAGTCGAACCCGGTCGACATGATCGAGTTCGTCGCGGCGAACAACGACTGGTCGTTCGAGCGTTCCGGCGAGGATGAAATCGCCATGACGGTCGAAGGGCAGTGGGCCGACTACCATGTCTCCTTCTCGTGGATGGAGGAATTCGAGGCGCTGCACCTTGCCTGCGCCTTCGACATCAAGGTGCCCGAAAGTCGGGTTAACGAGGTCATCCGGTTGCTGTCGCATGTCAACGGCCAGGTGCTGATGGGGCACTTCGACCTGTGGCGGCACGAGGATGTGGTGATCTTTCGCCAGTCGTTGCTGCTGGCCGGCGGTGCCGAGCCGACCAACAGGCAGGTGGAAGTGCTGCTGTCGAGCGCGCTGGAAACCTGCGAGGCCTATTTCCAGGCATTCCAGTTTGTCGTCTGGTCGGGTATGGAAGCGCAGGCCGCGGTCGACGCGGTGATGTTCGAGACAGTCGGAGAAGCCTAGTCATGAGCACGGATTCCGCCGGCCCCATCGTCCTTGTCGGCGCCGGCAACATGGGCGGCGCCATGCTCGCCGGCTGGCTCAAGAGCGGTGTCGCCGGCTCGTCCGTGCTTGTTCTCGATCCCGGCCCGTCGGCGGCCATGCAGGCGGTGATGGCCGCCAACGGTGTGCGCCACGAGACGGTCGCCCCGGCGGGCCTCAAGGCCGGCGTCATCTTCGTCGCGGTCAAGCCGCAGGTGATGGACGCGGTGCTGCCGCCACTGAAGGGCCTGATCGGCCAGGACACGGTCGTCGTGTCGGTGGCGGCGGGCAAGACGATCGCCAATCTCGAGGCCCATCTCGGACCGGCGGCGATGGTGCGCGCGATGCCGAACACACCGGCAATGATCGGCCGTGGCGTCACCGGCGCCTATGCCAATACCGGCGTAAGCGCGGCCCAGCGCGACCAGGTGCACGCCCTGCTGAAGGTCAGCGGTCCGGTCGAATGGGTCGCCGCCGAGGCCGACATCGACGCCGTCACGGCGCTGTCGGGCAGCGGCCCGGCCTATGTCTTCTATCTCGTCGAGTGCATGGCCGAGGCAGGTCGCAAGGCCGGCCTGCAGGCGGACCTCGCCATGCGTCTCGCACGAGAAACCGTCTCGGGGGCTGGTGAACTGTTGCACCGGTCCCCCGATGACGCCGCGAAACTACGCCAGAACGTGACCTCGCCGGGCGGCACCACAGCCGCGGCGCTGGCGGTGCTGATGGCCGATGACGGCATGCAGCCGCTGTTCGATCGCGCCATCGCCGCAGCGCGCAAGCGCGCCGAGGAACTCGCGGGGTAAAGCGGGCGACCGCCCGATCGTCGGAGCCCGCAACGTCAATTCAATCCTGCGCGTCCGAAGGGGCGCGCACTTCGCATTTGTGGGGTACCTGATGTCTGAGACCATTTCCTATGCCGATTTCGAGCGGGTCGACATTCGCGTCGGCACCATCGTCGAGGCGAGCGAGTTTCCCGAAGCGCGCAAGCCGGCCTACAAGCTGGTGATCGATTTCGGCCCAGAGATCGGATTGAAGAAATCGTCGGCGCAGATCACCGTCCATTACGCGCCGGAACGGCTGGTCGGACGCCAGGTGCTGGCTGTCGTCAATTTCCCGCCACGGCAGATCGGGCCGGTTCGCTCCGAGGTGCTGACGCTGGGCTTCACCGACGAAGGCGGGGCGATCGTGCTCGCCGCCACCGAACGGCCCGTTCCGAACGGCGCAAGGCTGCACTAGGCGGCCCGGACAAGCGTTCGCAGTCCGCTGCTGCACGCTTTGACAACGGCCGGTGCGGGCCAAACGGTCCGCATCTCCGGCGCCAGCCCGATCCTCAGGCGGGAATTCGCACCGTCGCCCGCAGGCCGCCCAGCGGGCTGTCGGACAGCGTTACGTTGCCGCCGTGGCTGCGGGCGATGTCGCGCGCGATCGCGAGCCCCAGACCGGTGCCGGAGGCATCGAGGTTGCGCGCCTCGTCGAGCCGGAAGAACGGCTTGAAGACGTCGTCGCGCGAGCGCTCGGGAATGCCGGGGCCGTCGTCGTCGACCACGATCGTCAGCCACTTGGCGCTGTGGCGCGCCTGGAGATGGACCTTGCTGGCGTAGCGCAGCGCGTTCGAGACGATGTTGCCGACGAGGCGGGCGAAGGCGTTGGGACGCACCAGCACCTCGTCGTCGCCCTCGATCTCGCTGCTCAGTTCCTTGTTGTGCAACTCCGCTTCCATCCCGAACTTGTCGAACAGCTCGCTCAGCCGCAATTGGCCGACGTCCTCCTCCGACTCGCCACGGGCGAAGGAGAGATAGCCCTCCAGCATGTTCTGCATGTCCTCGACGTCGCTGTTGAGGCCCTCGAGGTCGGCATTCTTGCCGGCGAGCGCAAGCTGCAGCTTGAAGCGGGTGAGGATCGTGCGCAGGTCGTGGCTGACGCCGCTCAGCATGGCCGTGCGCTGCTCCATCTGACGTTCGATGCGCTCGCGCATCAGCATGAAGGCAAGGCCGGCCCGGCGCACTTCGTCGGCGCCGCGCGGGGCGAAGTCCTCGGGCGTCTTCTGCCCCTTGCCAAAGCTCTCGGCCGCATGCGCCAGCGCCAGGATCGGCCGGATCTGGCCGCGCAGGAACAGGATCGAGATCGTCAGCAGCACCAGCGAGGTGACCACCATCCAGACGAGGAAGATGTGGGTGTTGGAGGCATAGGTGTGGCTGCGGCGGGCATAGACCCGCAGGATCGTGTCCTTGTCCATCTGGATGCGGATCTCGACAAGGTTGCTGTCGCCGAGCGTGTCGATCCAGAACGGCCGCTTGATCTGCTTGGTGATCTGTTCGCTGAGGATCTGGTCGAGGATGTTGAAGAACGGCTTCGGTCGCGGCGGGGGCAGCTGGTTACCCTTTTCGATCGCGACGTTGAGGTCCATCCGCTCGCGGGCGATGCGGACGATCTCGGCATTGGCGCTGGAGTCCGGGAAGGTGTCGGCGAGGTCGATGATCGCGGCGATGTTGCGGGTGACCGCCATCGACAGGCGCTCGGTCACGAGCTGCCAGTGGCGCTCCATGAAGACGGAGGCGACGACCGACTGCAGCAGCACCATCGGGATGATGATGATCAGCAGCGAACGCGCGTAGAGGCCGGTCGGCAGCTGCCGGCGCAGCCACTTGGCGACCCGCCTCCAGCCGGTCGCCGGCGTCCGCTCGATCTCGCGCTTGAAGGTTTCGAAAGTCGTCATGTCGGCTTGCGCCCGTCTCTTTCCCGGTGACGGCTCCCCCGTCGTCAGTCCGTACTGAGCCTATATCCGATCCCGCGCACCGTCTGCAACCAGACCGGGTTGGTCGGGTCGTCCTCGATCTTGCGGCGCAGCCGGTTGATTTGCACGTCGATCGTCCGCTCGCCGACGTCGGTCTCCTCGCCGATCAGTTCGTGGCGCGGGATGGTTTCGCCGGCGCGCAGGGAGAACAGCAGCATGATTTCCTGCTCGCGGTCGGTGAGGCGGATCGGGTCGCCGCCGCGCTTCAGTTCCTTGCGCACGATAGAGAAGGTGTATGGCCCGAACATGACCTGCTCGATCTTCGGCCCCTGCGGCTGGGCGTTGCGCTTGAGGATGTTGTTGACGCGCAGGACCAGCTCGCGCGGCTCGAACGGCTTGGCGAGGTAATCGTCCGCCCCGGCCTCGAGGCCCTCGATGCGGGCGGTCGATTCGGTCAGAGCGGTCAGCATGATGATCGGCACGGTGCGGATGGCGCGCAGACTCTCGGTCAGCTGCAGCCCGCTTTCGCCGGGCATCATCACGTCCATGATGATCAGGTCGAAATCCAGGCCCTGGAGCTTGCGGCGCGCCTCGTCGGCGTCGCCGGCCACCGTGACCCGGAAGCCCTCGCCGGTGAGGTACCGGCTCAGGAGCTCGCGGATGCGCTTGTCGTCATCGACGATCAGGAGATGGGCGGCGTCGTCGGAGAGCCTCTCGTGTGTGGTCATCGCGGATCAATCCTGCTTGCACCGTGTCAATCGCCGCGCGCGTTCTGCATGCCGGCGAGGAAGCGCGTCACCGCCTTGCGGTCGTCCGCGGTCATGCCATCGAATGCGCGCGCAATGCGCTCTTGTTGTGGCTGCGCCAGCGCCAGCGCCAGCTCGCGGCCGGCACGGGTCGGGTAGAGCTTGCGCTGCCGCCTGTCCTGCGGGCCCGCCACCTGGCGAATATAGCCCGAATCGATGAGCTGTTTCAAAACCCGCGCAAGGCTTTGCTTGGTGATCTTCAACGTGTCGAGCAGATCGGCTACGGTCATGCCGGGCTCGCGGTTGACGAAATGGACGACGCGGTGGTGCGCGCGGCCGAAGCCGCTCTTCTCCAGGATCGCGTCCGGATCGGAGATGAAGTCGCGATAGGCGAAGAAAAACCCCTCGATGACCTCGAAGTCGATGCCGCCCTCGTCGGTCAGCGGCTGATCGAAGAACTCGACGGCGCTCTTTCGTTCCGGCGTCTGTCGTCCCACGCGGCACGTTCCTTTCGTAGCCTCGGCGCTGCGCGCAATATTCGCAAAAATACGTCAGTATTATTGACATATTTTTGCACGCTTGTTACGGCGTGTCCACACGTGCCGATCAGCCGATGCCGTGTCCGGCGGTCCGGTCCGCAGCGTGATTGGCACCCAGCTGCATGCAGTCTCACGTCCATTCTGGTTAGACCGTATCGGGCGAAAGAATCAACATCAAGAAGCGCTTCGGCGCCGGAGGAAGCATCATGGCGGTTCCCTTTGACCAAATGGAAGGGCAGATCTGGTATAACGGCGAGTTCGTGGATTGGAAGGACGCAAAGATCCATGTGCTGACCCACGGCCTGCACTATGCGAGCGCGGTGTTCGAGGGCGAGCGGGCCTATGGCGGACGCATCTTCAAGCTGACCGAGCACAGCCAGCGCCTGCATCGCTCGGCCGACATCCTCGGCTTCAAGATCCCCTACAGCGTCGACGAACTGGATGGCGCCTGCATCGAACTCCTGAAGCGGCAGGGCTTTTCCGAGGCCTATGTCCGGCCGGTCGCCTGGCGCGGATCGGAAATGATGGGCGTCTCGGCCCAGAAGAACCGCATCAACGTCGCGATCGCCATCTGGCAGTGGGGCAGCTATTTCGATCCGGCGGAGAAGCTGAAGGGTATCCGGCTCGACATCGCCGAGTACCGCCGGCCGGATCCGCGGACCGCGCCGTGCGAATCCAAGGCCGCCGGCCTCTACATGATCTGCACGATCTCCAAGCACGCCGCCGAGGCGAAGGGCTATGCCGACGCGATGATGCTCGACTATCGCGGGCAGGTGGCCGAGGCGACCGGCGCCAACATCTTCTTCGTCAGGGACGGCGTCATCCACACGCCGACGCCGGACTGCTTCCTCAACGGCATCACCCGCCAGACGGTGATCGAACTGGCCGGACGGCGCGGCTACCAGGTGGTTGAGCGGGCGATCATGCCGGAGGAGCTGTCAGGCTTCAGCGAGTGCTTCCTGACCGGCTCGGCGGCCGAGGTCACGCCGGTCTCCGAGATCGGACCGTACCGCTTCACGCCGTCGACCGTCTGCGAGACGCTGATGAACGACTACATGAAGGAAGTGGCCGCCGCTTAGGCCGGCCGGTAGCGGCGGTGACAAACGGCACCGCCGCATCTCACTAGGTCAGGCTGATCAGAACCGGCAACCACACTCGCCAGTTGAGCAGGGCGGTTGCGATCGTCAGGGAGCCCGTGGCCACGAGCGCAAAGATGTTCAAAGCTAGCAGTATTGCGCACAGGGCCGCCACCGCGCGTCCGCGAAACCGTGCCCAGAGCCAAATGTTGAAGCCCTGAATGACCAGCCATGCAGACAGGGCGGCCGACAGACGAATAGGCAGAGGCCACCAGAAGCCGGCCATGCCGGAGAACGTGCGAACGAGCGGCAGCACGGCAAGGGGAAGCATCAAGTTGACTGCCAGCAAGGCGGCGGCAATCTGAAGTTTGCGATCGGCCAACAAAGTCATCCCGAAGCTGGGTCGCCTGAAGAGAAGGGGCGGCGCTCTGCCGCCCGTTCCCGATTCGTAGATCAGGCCTGCTTGCGCCCCATGACGATGCCGGCGAGCGCCTGCAGCACGCCGCCGCCGATCAGGCCGCCGAGGCCATTCGCGACAAGGTTCGACAGGCCGGCCTCGCCGCCGAGCGCCTGCAGCAGCAGGCCACCGCCGACGCCGCCGATGGCGCCGACGATCGTGCGGACGATCACGCTGACGGCCTGCTGCTTCAAGATGGCGCCGACGGCATTGCCTCCGATCGCGCCGCTGATGAGCTGAGTGATGAGTGGCGTCAATGCTTCCATGTGCACTCCCCCAATGGTCGCGCCGGAAGCGCGTCCCACGCCCCCGGCCGTGACACGTGAACCTGGCGGCCGTGCATCCGTCGCGGCCGAATCGCCAGGGCCGAGACTCTCGACCGGGCCAGCGTGGTTGCCGCAATGGCATCTGTCAATTTCGCCGGGAGGTTGCCCACCGGAACCTGTGCTGCAACGCAAAAGCGGCCCGAAGCCGGGCCGCCGAAACCGTCCGGCCGTTGAACGGCCGACGCCGCACCCTATTCGGCCGCGTCGCTGAACACGCCGCGGCGGATCTGGTCTTCCTCGATCGACTCGAACAGCGCCTTGAAGTTGCCCTCGCCGAAACCCTCGTCGCCCTTGCGCTGGATGAACTCGAAGAAGATCGGGCCGATCACGGTCTTGGAGAAGATCTGCAGCAGGATCTTCGTCATGCCGCCGTCCACCACGCCTTCGCCATCGATCAGGATGCCATGTTTCCTTAGGCGCTCGATCGGCTCCTCATGGCCGCTCACGCGCTCCTGCGACCTCTCGTAATAGGTATCCGGCGGTCCGGGCATGAAGCGCAGCCCGTTTCCGGCCAGCTTGTCGGTGGCGTCGTAGATCTCGTCCGTGCCGACCGCAATGTGCTGAATGCCTTCGCCGTTGTACTTGCGCAGATATTCCTCGATCTGGCTCTTGTCGTCGGTCGACTCGTTCAGCGGGATGCGGATCTTGCCACAGGGCGAGGTGATGGCGCGCGAGACCAGCCCGCTCATCTTTCCGGCGATGTCAAAGAAGTGGATCTGGCGGAAATTGAAAAGCTCCCGGTAGAAGGCCCACCACTTGTCCATGTTTCCGCGGAAGACGTTGTGGGTGAGGTGGTCGAGATAGTAGAATCCGACGCCGACCGGCTTGGGATCGCGCGCGCCGAGCCATTCGAACTCGGCGTCATAGGCCGATCCCTTCTCCCCGTAGCAGTCGACGAAATAGAGCAGCGAGCCGCCGATGCCGACGATCGCCGGGGCGTCGATGCACTTGTCAGTGCCGGTATACTCCTCCGCGCCCATCGACACGGCATGCTTCAGGGCGTGTGCGGCATCGACGACGCGCCAGGCCATGGAGGGGGCGCAGGGACCGTGCTTTTCGACGAAGCGATCGGCGAAGGAGCCCTTCTCGGCGTTGAGAATGTAGTTGATGTCACCCTGACGCCAGACCGAGATGTCCTTGCTCCGGTGCCTGGCGACCCGGACATAGCCCATCTTCGCGAACAGCTCCGCCAGCTTCTCCGGCTCGGGGTGGGCGAACTCGACGAACTCGAAGCCGTCCGTGCCGGCCGGGTTCGTGGTCGTGATCTCGGCTGGCGGTGCATCATGCGGGAAAGGTCCCATGGCGTTCTCCTCCGGAGGTGTATTCGAGCGTGATGCAAGTATGCACCGCATTCGCCGCACGATGTTTGCATAAAGAGTGCCGATCGGTTCATATATGACCAAATCATGCGAAGTTCATGTCTTTGGAGGGAAAATCGTGCATCTGGATGCCTTCGACCGGAAATTGCTGGCGCTGCTGCAGCAGGACGCGCGGCTGACGAACAACGAGCTGTCCGAGCGCATCAACCTGTCGCCGTCGCAATGCTCGCGGCGGCGGGCACGGCTGGAGGACGAGGGCATCATCCGTGCCTACCGCGCAGAACTGGACCGCGAGAAGCTGGACCTCGGCATCGTCATCATCGTCACGGTGACCCTCGCAACCCACAATCGTGACAACGCGCAGCGCTTCGCCCGTCTGATCTCGCACCTTCCGGAAGTTCTGGAGGCGTTCGCCCTGACCGGCGAGATGGACTACATCATCAAGGTCGTCGTGCCCAACCTCAAGGCGCTGTCGGCCTTCGTCAACGACGTGCTGCTGCCGCACGAGTCGGTCTCGCACGTGAAGACAGCAATCGTGCTTGATACGCTCAAGGAGACCACGGCGCTGCCGGTGTAGGCGGATCGTCAGCGAATAGATCGCAGCGTCCGTCCGTGTTCCCGAAGGAACAGAACAGCGGGATGCGCCGTTGTAGGGTGCAAGTGTGCAACCGAACCGGCCATCGGGCCCGAGGGAAGTACAATGCCGAACAAGACACTTGCCGACACGGCCACCGTAGCAACCCGCCTGCGTGCCGTTGTGTACACCTACGTTGCCGCCAACATCGCGGTCACGGCGCTGCTGCTTTCCACCGTGGCACCGATGCCGTAACCCGGCCCGCGGAGTTCTTCCGTTTCGTTCGGTTTTCGACCGGCGAAGCGTGGCGCCGGGGCGCGCGAGGCTCTATAAGCGGAGCTGCGAGCAATTCCCAGCGAGGACTTCATGGCCATGCTTCAGGCGGGAATCATCCCCGTCACCCCTTTCCAGCAGAACTGCACGATCCTGTTTGACAGCGACACCAAGGAGGGCGTTGTCGTCGACCCCGGCGGCGACGTCGACACCATTCTCGATGTGGTGAAGCAGAACGGCATCGTGCTGAAGGCGATCTGGCTCACCCACGGGCACATCGATCACGCCGGCGGGGCGAAGGAACTGAAGGAGGCGCTCGGCCTCGAGATCGTCGGCCCGCACAAGGACGATCTGCCGCTGCTGGAGCGGCTGGAGACCCAGGCGGAAAAGTTCGGCGTTCCGATGAAGGCGCAAAACGTCGTGCCGGATCGTTGGCTGCAGGACGGCGACCGCGTTCGCTTCGGCGATCACGAGTTCGAGGTCTACCACACGCCCGGCCATGCGCCCGGCCACGTCATCTACTTCAACCGTGCGCAGAACTTCGCCCATCTCGGCGACGTGCTGTTTCGCGGTTCCGTCGGCCGCACCGACCTGCCCGGTGGCAGCGAGAGGGTGCTGCTGGAATCGATCCGCGACAAGGTGCTGCCGCTCGGCGACGACGTCGGCTTCATCTGCGGGCACGGACCGGGCGGCAAGATCGGCGAGGAGCGCCTGACCAACCCGTTCCTGCGTGGCATCTAGCCGCCATCTTCGTCCGCCAAATCGAAAGGCGGACGGGATGGTCCCGTCCGCCGTCATGTCGCTATTGGGTGGTCGGTTCAGCCAGCGACGCAGAAGTGGTCGCGGCCGTCATAGCCTCGGAAGGTGCCCGAGCGCGGGTTGAACGAGCGGTAGGTGTCCGCGCAGAAGCGGTACCATTCCGGGCTCCACGGCTCGTAGCTGCCGACCACGACGGGGCGGCGGTAGACCCGGCGGACCGGATAGTAGTCCGGCTCGACGTAGACCCGACGTGGCGCGGGCGCGTAGTAGGCGTTGTTGTTGGCGATCGCCGTGCCGACGATCACGCCGGCGGCGAGGCCCGCTGCGCCGGCAACCCAGGCGTCGCTGTTGTTGTTGCGGTGCTTGTGGTGCCGATAGTAGCGGTCGCCGGCCTCGGCCGTGGCAAAGGTGGTCAGCGGGGTCGCAACGACCGCTGCTGCCAGGACAACTGTTCGCAAGAAGTTCATTTTTGTGTGTCCCTCGTGTCGGCCGGATCGTCGGCCTCTGATGTTCGAGAGACTAGGGTCCGCTGGCTGAATGCGGCCTGAACAAAAAAGAACCCGGCACGAATGCCGGGTTTGCATTGCTCGATCTGCCGGGAGCGCCTCAGCCGGCGATCTGCAGGTTGACCGCCTTCGGTCCCTTGCCGCGACGATCGGGTTCGGTCTCGAAGCTTACTTTCTGGTTCTCAGAAAGGCCGCTCAGGCCGGAAGCCTGTACGGCGGAGATATGTACGAAGATGTCCGCACCACCGCTATCGGGCTTGATAAACCCGAAGCCCTTTTCGGTGTTGAAGAATTTTACAGTGCCAGTTTCGGCCATGCGTCAGGTCCTTTTCTCTCTGCCCGATAGTTTGGCGGCGGGCAGCATTTCCGGTTTGCCCCGAGGGGCGTGAGGCAGGCAGTTCCGATGTGAGGAAAGGGTCCTGTTTTACCGCAGCCAGCCACCTGGCGTCCCGCGGGACGCATCAGCACGGCTGCCCGGAATTTTTCTCGCGTCTCCGGCGCGCTATTATTCAAGGTCTTCCCATGTTCGCAAATTGCCCGAACAGCGGAAGATTGCTGTGTTTGTATTGAATTGGCAAGCAAAAGTTTCAATCTGCTCATATGGCCGCTGACATTAGCCAATTTTCGGGCGGATGCCGAAAAAGGTTGCAGCATTCCGGGACAGATTCAGGGCTATTGTACGATTTATATTGAGGAATCCGGAGCCTATAGCCAAGCGCGGGCGCTGATACAGGCCGAGCGGTCATTTGCATGTTCAGCAACGCGCCGATCAGGCGGTGGCAGTCCGCCGTTCCTTCCGGTTTTGCAGTTCGGGCACCAGTTCCGTCGCCAGCATGGCGACGAAGATGATGGCGCATCCGGCATAGCCGGCCGAGCTGATGCTCTCGCCAAGCAGGACCACGCCGAAGAGTGCCGCAAACAGCGCCTCGCTTGACAGGAAGATCGCCGCCTGCGGCGCGGTCGTATAGCGCTGGGCAATGTTCTGGCAGATGAAGGCGAGCCCGCTCGAGAAGAAGCCGGCATAGAGGATCTCGGGGAGCGCGCCCTCGATTGCGGCAAGGCTGACCGGCTCGACCAGCGCGCCGACGGCGCAGCCGAGCACGGCGCAGACCGCGAACTGCACGACCGACAGGGCCAGCGGACGGCCGGAGCGGCCGGCAAAGGCGCCGACGCAGATCATCTGGACCGACCAGAGCAGCGCGCACAGGATTGTGAGCAGATCCCCGCTCGTCAGGGCCGCGAACGCCCCGCCGCTGAGAAGGAAGATGCCGCCGGTGGCCATCGCCGCGGCCGGCCAGATGATCCAGTGCGGCTGCCTGCGCAGCACCACGGTCGTCAGGATCGGCGTAAAGACGACGTAGAGGCCGGTCAGGAAGCCCGAATTGGTCACCGAGGTGGTCAACAGCCCGACCTGCTGCGAGGCCGCCGCGGCAAACAGCGCCACGCCCGTGACGAGGAAGCCCAAACCGTCGCCGCGCCGAACCGGCGCAGCGGAGCGCTTCCTTTCGGCCAGCGCAAAGGGCAGGGCGACCAGCGTCGCCACGGCGAACCGCAGGCCGATGAACCAGATCGGCCCCAGCGTCTCCATCGCCGTCGACTGGGCGATGAAGCCCGCTCCCCAGATGGCACCGGCGAGCAACAGAAGGACGTTCGCCTGGAGACGCGACATGACAGACCTCGAACGGGAAGAAATGCGAGGGCCGACCGTTAGCAGGTGCGCGATTTCCGGGCAAGCCCCGGCGGATCTTGCCGGGCCAGGGGCGATCGCGACCAGACGCTGGGGTGCAGGCTGGCCGGTCGGCTACTGCGACGAGGGGGCCCGGTGGACGCGCAGCAACTGACCGTCGTCCTCGTCCGTCACCAGCAGCACCGAGCCGTCGGGGGCCACCTTGACGTCGCGCAGGCGGCCGAAGTCGCCGTCGAACAGCCGCTCCTCGCCGAGGACGGCGCCGGTCTCGTCGCGTTCGAGGCGCACCAGCATCTGGTATTTCAGCGCCGCGACCAGAAGGTCGCCGTCCCATTCGGGGAACATCGCGCCGCGATAGACGGCGATCGCGCCGGGGGCGATGGACGGGTCCCAGTAGTAGGCCGGTTGCTCGTATCCCTCCTTGCTGGTGCCTTCGCCGATTTCGGCGCCCGAGTAGTCCTTGCCGTAGGTGATCACCGGCCAGCCGTAGTTGCGGCCGGGCAGGGGATAGTTGACCTCGTCGCCGCCGCGCGCGCCATGCTCGACGGTGACGAGCCTGCCGTCCCTGGGGTCGATGGCGATGCCTTGCGGATTTCGATGGCCCTTCGACCAGATCTCCGGCAACCCGCCGCTGTCGCCGGCGTGAGGGTTGCTGCCGGGGATGCCGCCATCGGGACCGATGTGCAGGACCGAGCCCGCATGATCCCGAGGATTTTGCGCACGGTCGCGCTCGCCCCGGTCTCCGATGCCGAAAAACAGGCTGCCGTCCGGCGCGATGGCGATGCGGGAGCCGAAGTGTTGGCCCCTGCCGGTGAACCTGCTCATGGCAAAGATGCGCTGGACCTCCTCCAGGCTCTGCTCGTCGGCTGAAAGCCTGGCGCGGGCGACGGCGGTTCCGGCGCCCTCGCGGCCGGGCGCGCTATAGGTCAGGTACAGCGTTCGGCTGGTGGCGAAATCCGGCGCCAGCGCAACGTCGAGAAGGCCGCCCTGGCCGCGGGCGGCCACGCGCGGGACGCCCCTGATCGGGGCGGAGAGGTTACCGTTGCGGATGATGCGCAACGTACCCGGCCGCTCGGTGACAATGTAGGCGCCATCCGGCAGCACTTCGACGGACCAGGGATGGTTGAGGCCCGTGGCCACAGGCTCGACCCAAAGGAGCACCTTCTGGCTCGGATGTTCCTTCGTCTCCGCCAGTCCGGGCGACGGTAGCAGCAGCCACGCCAAGGCCGCAGCTTTCGCACCGCTCGGCAGTCTCGATAAAACGCCAGTCCACATGTCGTTCTCCCACTGCGCCATACCTGAAGTGGGAGGCATGCGTTTTCAAGAGGTCTGTCGTTCGTGGTGCCATGCCTCGCGAAAACGTGTACGCCGGTCAGGCCTCGCTGCGCCAGGGCGCCGGCGCGTCACTTCGCTCGTCGCTGCCGGCGAGCAACTGGCTCACCCCTGCCACCGTGACCAGCGACGCCAGTGCGATCCCCGCTGCTAGCCGCCGGTCCACCGACGCGTCGCCGGCGGACGCCGTCTTCGTGGCATGGGTGACGGTCGGGTCGAGAGCCCGGCCGCCGTGATCGAGGTCGAGCACGATCGGCGTCGCTCCGATCTCGCCCTCAAGGATCATGCGGCCGTGATCGAAAGGTTGGGCATGGGCCGTGTTCAGCAGGCCGACGATCATCAGGACGCAGGCTGCCAGCGCCGTTGCCGTGATGTACAGGACGGCACGGCGATCCCGCCGCCGGTCGTTCCTGGCCTTCTCGTCGTCGAAAAACATCTCCCGCTCCCTTGTCTCACTCCGTCCGGCTTGGCGCCTTGTCGGGGTAAAAGGCACGCCGATGGCGGCGCGACGGGGACCGAAATGCGGCACCGGCCGACAGTTGTTGTGGTGAAATCGTGGCGGTTGCAGAAAAATATCTTAGGCGCGGATTTGATCGAATAGATCAATCGTCCCGGACGTTTAGCAATCTGGCCGTGCCGGGGTCCCGCGAGCTTTTCTGGGACGCCGGCGTCATCTGCTGCCGCGCGGCGCAGTGCGCAAGGTGCTGGCGCCCGACACACCCTCCAGGGCGAGCCGGGCGGCGCGGATCGCGTCTGCCGGCGTCGCCGGCATCGGACCGGGCGATCGCCGCGCCGGTGTTGGCGAAAACGCGCGATCGAGTGCGGAAAGCCTGGTCTCCGCCTGGGCCAGAAGATCGCCCTGCATCAGCGGCAGCCCGATCTCGCGGCACAATTCCACCTGGCGGGGCGAGGCGATGCCCGGGACGATGGGACGGATCCCCTCACGCTCGAACCGGGCGACGATCACCCGCAAGAGGGCGGTCCCGGCCGTGCTGCCGGCGAAGCGCTGCACCCAGTGCGGATCGAATTTCAGCAGGCCCGGACGCAGGCGCGACTGCCGCTCGAGATCGCCTTCAGTCGCCGAATAGCCGTCGATCGCCACGAGAAAGCCTGCTTCGCGCAGTTGCGCGGCGAACCGCGTGGCCAGCGCCGGGTCCGCATCGGGGACCTCGGCGATCGCGCAGGCGATCCGCGCCGGGGGCAGATTCGCTTCCCGCGCGGCATGGCACATGCGATCGACTTCGCGGCTCGCCGTGGAAGAGAAGCCGAACAGTCCCGGCCGAGCGTTCACCAACAGCACCACGTCTCTGCTGGCCAACGCACCGGCGTTGAGAATGTGCAGGCTGCGGCACAGGCTGTCTTGCAACGCGCGGTCGGCTCCAGCTTCCGGCGCCAGGACTTCGCACGGGTCGACGGGACGGCCGTCCTGGCTGGCGCGCAGGCAGCCCTCGACGGCTTCGAGTTCGAGCACGCCTTCGGCGGTTTCGCGCAGGATCGGCTGGAACGCGGATTGCAGCAGGTAGGATCCGAGGACGGCCGATACGCTGCCGTCGGCATTCCGGGAGAGGTGGGTGAATATGCTGTCTGTCATGTGGTCTTCCGAAGCGCCCGGCGGTGCCACCGGACGTGTTTCGACTGTAGCGTCGCAGCGGTGAATCGGGATTTAAGGAGACCGCTAGAATGCCGACCGACCGATCATTCGCCGGCACTTCGGCCGATCTTTCGGAGCGTCGTCCATTCCTGATGGTGATGGCGTCGATGAAACCTTTTCATGTTGGCCGCGATTGAAGGCCCGGGCATGCTTTTTTAGGTGCCGAGCCTTGCAAGACCGGCACGTTTTGGCCATAGACCTAGCGCCTTGGGACCCCGACGGCCCATGGTGCCACGCCGTCCTTGAACCCGAACTGGAACCCGACCATGGCCTTTCTTGCCGATGCCCTTTCCCGTGTGAAGCCCTCCGCCACCATCGCTGTCTCGCAGAAGGCACGCGACCTGAAAGCCAAGGGTCGCGACGTCATAGGCCTCGGGGCGGGCGAGCCGGATTTCGACACGCCGCTCAACATCAAGCAGGCCGCGATCGAAGCGATCAACCGGGGCGAGACGAAGTACACGCCCGTTGCCGGCATTCCGGAACTGCGCGAGGCGATCGTCAAGAAATTCAAGCGCGAGAACAACCTCGACTACACGCCCGCCCAGGTGATCGTCGGCACCGGCGGAAAGCAGATTCTTTTCAACGCCTTCATGGCGACGCTGAATCCGGGTGATGAAGTCGTCATCCCGGCTCCCTACTGGGTGTCCTATCCGGAGATGGTGGCGCTGTGCGGCGGCACGCCGGTATTCGTGCCGACCACGCAGGCGAACAGCTTCAAGCTGACGCCGGCGGACCTCGACCGGGCGATCACGCCGAAGACGAAGTGGCTTGTGTTCAACTCGCCGTCGAATCCGTCCGGCGCGGCCTATTCGCAGGAGGAACTGAAGGCGCTCACCGATGTGCTGCTGAAGCACCCGCATGTCTGGATCCTGACCGACGACATGTACGAGCACCTGACCTATGGCGACTTCAAGTTCGCGACCCCGGCCGAGATCGAGCCACGGCTTTACGAGCGCACGCTGACCATGAACGGCGTCTCGAAGGCCTACGCGATGACCGGCTGGCGCATCGGCTACGCCGCCGGCCCGCTCAACCTGATCAAGGCGATGGACATGATCCAGGGGCAGCAGACCTCGGGCGCCTGCTCGATCGCCCAGTGGGCGGCCGTCGAGGCGCTGAACGGCACCCAGGACTTCATTCCGCAGAACAAGAAGGTCTTCGAGGCCCGTCGCGATCTCGTCGTCTCCATGCTGAACCAGGCCAAGGGCATCGAGTGCCCGTCGCCGGAAGGCGCGTTCTATGTCTATCCCTCGTGCAAGGGGCTGATCGGCAAGACCGCACCGTCGGGCAAGGTGATCGAGACCGACGAGGACTTCGTCTCCGAGCTTCTCGAGGCAGAGGGCGTCGCGGTCGTCCACGGCTCGGCCTTCGGCCTCGGGCCGAACTTCCGCATCTCCTACGCGACCTCCGAGGCCCTGCTCGAGGAGGCCTGCAAGCGCATCCAGCGCTTCTGCGCCGCCTGCAAGTAGGCGTCCGAACTCTAGCTCCGTCTTCCGGGCCCGCCGGCAACGGCGGGTCTCTTGCCGCCCGATGGGCTTCGCAATTTGATTCAAGGCGCTGTGGGCCGGATTCCGATACTCACCGCAAGTCATTGAATTGTCTGTCCTGGCATTCCGGCCCGGAGCGCAGGTGACGCCGGCCGCGGGGCAGGCCGGTGGCAATGGCCGTCAATTCCGGAACACGATGCAGGCGCCGCCATGGCTGCGGATCCGGTTGCAGAGAGCGTCGGCTTCCTTGCGCGTTTCGCGACCGATGCGGGCGGCGTAGCGCGGCCGGTGCCCGAAGCCGGGATTATGCTCGCGGCGGATATAGGGCTTCTCGCTGTTAAGTGGTGCCGGCAGCCGCTCCACGGCCATCATGAACATCTTGTAGGCGGCCGGCTTGCTGAAGTGGGCGGCAAGCTGGACGCCCCACGGCGCCCAGTTCTCCTCTTGCGGCAGAGAGACTTCCTTCAGCCGGCGGGTGTCGGCCAGCGCGATGCAGGCCTGGAGAAACGGCTTTTCCTTGTCGAGCGCGATGTCGAGCTGCACGGGCGGCGTCTCCTTCCACTCCTCCGCGGAATGGGCGGTGATGGCCATGACATAGGCCCGCGTCTCGAAGGGCAGGCGGCCCGTCGCCAGGAAGGTGGAGAGACTGCCTTCGCCGGCGTTGTAGGCGGCGGCCGCCAGTCCCAGGTTGCCGAAGCGCCGGCGCAGGTCGGCCAGATATTCGGCGGACTTCTCCAGCGACTGCAGGGCGTGGAAACTGTTTTTCAGCCCGCGCAAGCGCGCCGTGCCGGGCATGAACTGGGCGATCCCCTCGGCGCCCTTCGGGCTGACGGCGTCGGGCCGGAACAGGCTCTCGCGCCATATCAGACGCGCGAAATAGCCCGGGGGAAGGCTATGGGCCCGCGCAAAGCCCTCGATGGCGGTGCAGATGTCGCGTCCGTAGGTTTCCGGGCGCACGCACAGCCGCGTGCCGTCGCCGAGCTCGGCGTCGTACAGGCAGGGGGGAGGGGCGCGCCATTCGGGCTGGCTGTGGGCGGGCGAGGACGGGAAGAAGCCGAGCAGCGCCGCTGCCGTGGCGGAGAGAAGCTGGCTTGAGCGTAGTGACCGCCTTCTGCCTGCGAACATCCGTCATCCCCCGCTCCGTCTCCGCACAGCATCCTTGATACCATCGAACGGGCGAGGGGCGAAAGCCGATCGCGCTTCCCGCTGCGCAGCCATCGGAAAGTCCGGGACGTTCGACCAAGGCCAAATCCGTATCCGACCCTCTCCCCGCAAGCGGGGAGAGGGAGACGAGGCGCTGCGGCGGACCTGGGCCGCTTGCGCCCCGCAGCCACCCGACCGGGATCAGGCGACGTTGCCGAGGACCGGATAGTCGGTGTAGCCGGTCGCTCCGCCGCCGTAGAAGGTGGCCTGATCCGGCGTGTTCAGCGGCGCATTCTCGCGCAGACGCTCGACAAGGTCCGGGTTGGCGATGAACAGCTTGCCGAAGGCGACGAGGTCGGCGTGGCCGCTTTCGACGGCCCTGATGGCCAGTTCGCGGTCATAGCCGTTGTTGACCATCCAGGCAGCCTTGCCGCCCTTGGCCCGGTAGGCGTTCTTCAGTGCGCCATAGTCGAACGCAACGGGTCCCTGCTGATGGTCGCGCGCACCCCCGGTCGCCCCCTCGACCACATGAACGTAGGCGAGATCGTTTGGCAGGCCGGCGACCACGTGGTTGAAGAGCGGCTGCGGCTCGGGGTCGGAGGCGTCGTTGGAGGGGGTCACCGGTGAAAGGCGGATGGCCGTGCGTCCGGCGCCGATCTCGCCGGTGACCGCTGCGACGACCTCGAACAGGAAACGTGCCCGGTTCCCGATCGAACCGCCATAGGCGTCGGTGCGCCGGTTGCTGCCGGAGCGCAGGAACTGGTCGATCAGGTAGCCATTGGCGGCGTGGATCTCGACGCCGTCGAAGCCGGCGTCGATCGCCGCGCGCGCCGCCTTGCGATAATCCTCGACGATGCCGGCGATTTCGGAGGCCTCGAGCGCGCGGGGCTCGGAGGTCGGGGCAAAGCCGCCGGTGCCGTCCTCGTTGACCAGATAGGTCTTGGACTTTGCGGTGATCGCGGACGGCGCCACCGGCTGGCCGCCGCCGGGCTGCAGGCTGGTGTGCGAGATGCGGCCGACATGCCACATCTGCACGACGATCTTGCCGCCGGCCCGATGGACGGCGTCGGTGACCTCGCGCCATCCGGCCAGTGCCTCGGGCGTGTAGAGGCCCGGGACATCCGAATAGCCCTGGCCCTGGTGGGAGACCGGCGTTGCCTCGGTGATCAGCAGTCCGGCGCTGGCGCGCTGCTCGTAGTAGGCCACGTTCATCGTGTTCGGCACGGCGCGCGGCGAGCGGTTGCGGGTCAGCGGCGCCATGACGATTCGGCTATTCAGGGTGAGGTCGCCGGTGGTGATGGGGTCGAAAAGGGTAGGCATGGGAAGTCCTTTGCCGGTTTGGAAGGAGACCGGTCCCGGGGGAGGCGGGGGGTCAGAGCGTGGTGTTGAGGTGCCGGAGGAACGCGGCGATATTTTCCTCGTTGCGCTTGTAGAAGATCCATTGGCCGACGCGCCTTGTGCTGACGAGGCCGGCCCTCTGCAGCGTGGCAAGATGTGCCGAGACCGTCGACTGCGACAGCCCGCAGCGCTCGAACTGGCTGGCGCAAACCCCCATGTCGAGCGGATGTTCCTGCCCGCTGAAGTGCAGCTCCGGCTCGCGCAGCCATTGCAGGATCTGCACCCGCACCGGGTGCGCCAACGCCTTGAGGATATCGTCAGCTTCCATCGAGCACCTCGCTTCGTTGTATCGCGATACATCGATATATAAATCGCATCTGGCCGAATTACAAGTTCACAAGGCCGTGAGCTCCGGCTCGTGGCGATGGGTAAAAAAAAGGGCCTCGAGTGACGACCCGGGCCCTATAGGTGTGAAGGTAAAACCTCCAGAGGGGAACAGCCGATGCGGCGGCACTGGGAGGAGAAAGACCGCCAGATGCATCGACTGAAATGGATATGGGGCGGCCCGCGACGGCTTTCAAGGGAGCAGATTGCCGCATCGGTGGGCGTAATGGGAAAAATTTAGTCAGGTAAAAAAAGAGGGCCGCAAGACGAACTTGGGCCCTTTATAGTTTTGAAGGTAAAAACCTCCAGAGGGGAACAGCTGCTGCGGTGGCACTGGGAGGAAAAAGCCACCATAGATGCATCAGCTGCGTGCGATATGCTGGTTTTTTGAGCATACATCAATCATTTAATGTGCATGCCAGCCATGCAGTTTGCGCACGCCTGCACGGGAGGGTCGCGCGCGCGCCGTCAGAAGTTCCAGTTGCGCGCCTTCGAGACGATAAAGTCGCGGAAGACCTTCAGCTTTGCTGCGTTCTTCATTTCGTGCGGATAGCAGAAATAAGTGTCGAACGAGGGGACGTCGGCATTGGTGACGAGCTGCAGCAGGCCCGGATCGCGGCCGACGATGTAGTCCGGCAGCATGGCGATGCCGATACCGAGCAGGCAGGCGCGCTTGATCGAGGTCAGGCTGTTGATCTGCAGCACCGACGGACGCGGATTGTCGGAATCGCGGCCGGCGATCTGCAGCCAGTTCACGTCAAGCAGGTAGTTGGGCGCGGGCTCGCCGAAGGTGATGATCTTGTGATGGTCGAGGTCGTCGATCGACTGCGGTTCGCCATAGCGGTTGATGTAGGAGGGAGCCGCATAGACATGCATGTGCACGGTGAACAGCTTGCGCTGGATCAGGTCCGACTGCTGCGGCTCGCGTAGCCGGATCGCACAGTCGGCGTGACGCATGTTGACGTCCAGTTCCTCGTTGTCCAGCAGGAGCTGGACCTGCATGTCGGGATAGAGCGCGAGGAACTCCTGGACCTTGTCGGTAAGCCAGCCCTGGCCGAGACCGACGGTCGTCGTGATCCTGAGCTTGCCGCTCGGCTTTTCCGTCGTCTCGGTCAGTTGCACCCGCACGCTTTCGAGCTTCATCAGAACCTCGTGCGCGGTGCGATAAAGGATTTCCCCCTGTTCGGTCAGGATCAGGCCGCGGGCGTGGCGGTGGAACAGCTTGATGCCGACATCCTGCTCGAGCGCACTCACCTGGCGGCTGATGGCGGACTGCGACAGGTGCAACTTGTCGGCCGCGTGTGTGAACGAGCCGGCCTCGGCCGCGGCATGGAATATCCGCAGCTTGTCCCAGTCGAGCGCCATGTTATCCCCCATAAGTCCTCAAGGCGGGGAGCCGATGGCTACCCGCCTGCTGCTGATGATCACTGTTCCCACGCCCGCAGGTGCGGGCCGGGTGCCCGCCCCGCGATGCTGGCGGCTTCTATTCGGCCGCAATTGCGACGGGCATATGCCCTGAAAGGTAGCGTTCGGCTTCCAGCGCGGCCATGCAGCCCATTCCGGCCGCGGTCACCGCCTGGCGGTAGATGTCGTCGGTGACGTCGCCGGCCGCGAAGACGCCCGGCACGTCGGTCGCGGTCGAGTCGGCCGCGGTCCAAAGGTAGCCGTTCGACTTCTGCTTCAGCTTGCCGGCGAAGAGCTCCACCGCCGGCGCATGGCCGATGGCGACGAAGACGCCGTCGGTCGCCATGTCGGTCGTGGCGCCGGTCTTGGTGTTGCGCAGGCGCACGCCGGTGAGCGAGGCGGGCATCGGCGGCTTGGCCTCGGTGCCGAGATACTCCACCACCTCGTGGTCCCAGACCACCTTGACATTGGCCTTGGCGAACAGGCGTTCCTGCAGGATCTTCTCCGCGCGGAAGGCGTCGCGGCGATGCACGACGGTCACGGACCTGGCAAGGTTGGCGAGATAGAGAGCCTCCTCGACCGCCGAGTTGCCGCCGCCGACCACGATCACGTCCTTGTTCCGATAGAAGAAGCCGTCGCAGGTGGCGCAAGCCGAAACACCGAACCCCTGGAACGTGTGCTCGCTCTCGATGCCGAGCCACTTGGCCTTGGCGCCGGTGGCGATGATCAGCGAATCCGCCGTCCAGACGTTGCCGCTGTCGGTCTCGACGCGGAAGGGACGGACGTCGAGGTCGACCGACGTGACCAGGTCGTTGACGATCTCCGCGCCGACGTGCTCGGCCTGCTTGAGCATCTGGTCCATCATCCACGGGCCCTGCACCGGTTCGGCATAGCCCGGATAATTCTCCACGTCCGTGGTGATCATCAACTGGCCGCCCTGCTCCAGGCCGGCGATGAGCACCGGCTCCAGCAGGGCGCGCGCGGAATAGATGGCGGCGGTGTAGCCGGCCGGGCCGGAACCGATGATCAGGACCTTGACGTGACGGGCAGTCATGCACTGCACTCCTTAGCATGGCGCGCCGACGGGTGACAGTTGCGGCGGGCGGTCTCGAATTCGAACCCCATTTATGAGTTGAGCCTCATCATATTCAAGGGCGGGGCGGCATTTGCCAACAGGAAGGCCGCAGGGCGTGACATTTTTGTTCCGAACCCTGCAACTATCTTACGCGAGGCGGCCGTTTCTGGTAATGCGCGCCTTTTACGACAGGACAGGACGCCAACCGTGTTTCGCGCCGAGCTCGACGCCATCGATATCAAGATTCTCAAAGAACTGCAGGCCGACGGTCGCATGACCAATGTGGAGCTCGCCGCCAAGGCCGGCATCTCCGCCCCGCCATGCCTGCGGCGGGTGCGCAAGCTCGAGGAGGCGGGCATCATCGAGGGCTATCACGCGATGTTGAACGCCCCCGCGCTCGGTTTTGACCTCGTCGCCTTCTGCATGGTCGGGCTCAAGCACCAGTCGGAGGCGAACCTGAAGGCGTTCGCTGCCGCGACGGCACAGTGGCCGCTCGTGCGCCAGGCCTGGATGGTGTCCGGCGACAGCGACTTCCTGCTCCATTGCGTCGCCGAGAACCTGACCCGGTTCCAGGACTTCGTCATCGAGGTGCTGACCGCCAACGAGCACGTCGACACCGTCCGCACCATGCTGACGATCCGCCAGGTGAAGAAGCTCGGCCTGGTGGAGATATGAGGCGATGGCCGACCGCCCGCTCATCCGCTCCATCATCGGGCGCGGCCTGCGCCTCTTGCTCGGAGGCTCCCGCGCCCATGCGCAGGATGCGTTTCCCGGGCTGAAGATCCGCCAGTCGCCGGAAGGACAGGCGGTGTTCTACCGCGGCCGCCGTGTGGCAAGGCTAGAGCCTGCCGGGGCCCTGCGCACCGTCTCGGGCGGAGCGGCCTTTGTCGTCGGTTCCGGCCCCTCGGTCGCCGCGGCCGACTTCTCGCGGCTGCCGCCCGGCAGCGCGATCCTGCTCAACGGCGCCATTCACCTCGTCGCCGAGCAGATCGGCCGGCCGCTGGCCGTAGCCATCGAGGACGAGCGGTTCGTCTGGCGTCACTTCGCGCTGATGCGGGCAAAGATCGCACCCGGCCAGTTGTGCTTTTTCTCGGTGGCTGTCCTGCGCGCGATCTGCGAACACGATCCGATCTGGCTTTCGGACAAGCGCACCGTGCTGATCGACAACATCGCCAAGCCGTACGGGCTGCCGCGGCGCAAGCACGCGCAACTGGCCGCGCTCGACTTCCTCCGCTTCGACGCGACCGGCGCCTTCGGTTTTTCGCTGGATCCGGACCGCGGTGTTTTCCAGGGCGGATCGGTTGCCGTTTCCGCCCTGCAGTTCGCCGTGGCGGCGCGGCCGAAGAGGATCGGCTTCATCGGCGTCGACATTCGCAACGCCAGCGAGCCGCGCTTCTACGAAACGGCCGGAAAGACGGCCTTTTCCGGGATCGCCAGGGCAGAGGCCCGCATCCTCGGCAACCTCGCGCTCGGGCGGGCAGTTGCGCTCGAGCAGGGAATGGAGGTCGTGAATCACGCGCCGGCCTCGGCGCTCGCCGACGCGGGCTTTCCCTTCGATGACCGGCTGATCCGTTAAGGCCCGTCGCGCCATCGGCAACGCGGCTGTGCCGGCTAGGCGCGCAGCAGCCGCCGATAGATCTCGCCCACGGCCGTTGCTTCCTTTCGCAGGTCGAACGCCGCGCGCACGTGCTGGAGGGCCCTTTCGCCATGCGCAAGGGCGCGGGCGGGGTCGGAGAGGTAGCGCTCGACCGCCTTGGTCAGCGCGGCACCGTCGCCGGCTGGCACGACCAGGCCCGTCTCGCCCTCGATCGTCATCTCCGCATAGGCGCCGGCGTCGGAGGTGACCACCGCCGTCTGCGAGGCCATCGCCTCCAGTGGCGTCAGCCCGAACCCTTCGTTACGGGAGGGGGCGACATAGAGCGTCAGGCGCCGGTACCACGGCCTGATGTCGTCCACCTCGCCGAGGAAGACGATGCGGTCGGAGAGGCCGGCGGCGGCAATGTCGGCCTTCAGCGCGTCGGCAAAGGCCCTGTGCTCGGGGGTGGTGCGGCCGGAGATCACCGCGGTCCAGTCGGGGTGGCGTGGCAGGAGTTCGATCATCGACCGCACGAAGAGATCGGTGCCCTTCTGGTGGCGCACGCGGCCGAAGCAGCCGACGAGGTACTTGCCCGGCAAGCCGGTCGATACCAGGCTGTCGTCGGGCCCAGGTGGGTGAAAGCGCTCCAGGTCGACGCCGTGCTGGATGACGGTGTGCGGCACCTCGAGGAAGGAGCCGGAGCGGGTGCTGGTGGCGATGACCGCGTCCATCCTGCGGATCAGCAGCTTCGTGTAGCGGCTGTGCCTGCGCTGCGCGGCGGAGGTGAACAGAAGCCTCAGCGGCATGCGCAGCACGTCGCGCAGAACGATGGCCGGCAACATCTCGGTGTTGCGCCGGGCGTGCCAGACGCGTCGGGTGCCGCCGGCCGGCGGTCGCCACAGCGACAGCAGGTCGCGAAAGCGGATGCGGGGCAGGTCGGCCGGCAGGCCGGGGCCGAGCGTCGCCACGCGCTGACCGAGCGCACGCTGCATCGGCACCAGTTGCACGATGGTGGAGGTCACGCCCGAGAGGCGCCGCTTGAAGTTCGGCGCGATGACGTCGACATCGGCGATGTCGACGTCGGCTTCGGCCTTGTGCGGGGAGGCGGTCATGCGCGGGGCTGTCAGCCCCAGGTGACGGCGAGGATCTCGTAGGCCTTGGAGCCGCCGGGGGCGTTGACCTCGATCGAATCGCCGACTTCCTTGCCGATCAGCGCGCGGGCGATCGGCGAGGAAATGGAGATGCGGCCGGCCTTCACGTCGGCTTCCTGGTCGCCGACGATCTGGTAGGTCTTCTCCTCCTCGGTGTCCTCGTCGACGAGTTTCACCTTGGCGCCGAACTTGATCTTGTCGCCCGACATCTTCGAAAGGTCGATTACCTCCGCACGCGCGACGAGATCCTCGAGTTCGCCGATCCGGCCCTCGTTGTGGCTCTGCGCTTCCTTGGCGGCGTGGTATTCGGCATTTTCCGACAGGTCGCCGTGCGAGCGCGCCTCGGAAATTGCTTCGATGATTCGCGGGCGCTCCTCCTGCTGGCGCCAGCGCAGTTCTTCCTGCAGCTTGACGAATCCGCCCTGCGTCATCGGTACCTTTTCGACCATTTTCATCTGTCCTTCCACTCGCGTTGTCCTGCATCCGGCAGGCGTGCACGCAAAATAAAACGGTTTCCGGGGCGCTAACCCCGGAACCCGCAGAACTGTTCGAACGGCGCTTATAGCAGAAAGCGCCGCTGAAAAGCCAGATTATTCGCGCGCGCCTGGAAGTTGCTCGCTGGCGTGGCCGGGCGAACTCCCTGAGCCGTGAGGAGCACGTGTTGACAGTGCGGCGAGCGGTGAAAATACTGTCGGCGCGCGGCACTCGATGCTGCCTTGCTGCCGGGGTGGAGGCGCATGCACCTGACATCGTTGCTGACCTTGGCGGCCATGATCGCCTTCGCCGCGAATTCGCTGCTGGCCCGAATGGCGCTCGGCTCGGGCTCGATCGACGCCGGCAGCTACACCACGATCCGCATGGTGGCCGGGGCGGTGTTTCTCTTCGCCCTGGTGCGGCCCTCGCTGTCCGCCAAGGGCGGTGGCCGGTTGCCGGGAACCTGGCCGGCGGCGGCCGCGCTCTTCACCTATGCGCTGGCGTTCTCGCTTGCCTATTTGCTGCTCGGCGCCGCGACCGGCGCACTCATCCTGTTTGCCGCGGTCCAGGCGACGATGCTGGCCTGGAGCATCTTCTCCGGCGTCCGCCCGAACCGGCTGGAACTGATCGGTCTCGCAGTCGCGCTGTCGGGCTTCATCTACCTGCTGCTTCCGGGCGTCGGGACACCCGATCCGCTGGGCAGCCTGCTGATGATCGCTGCCGGTGGTGCATGGGGGATCTACAGCCTGCTCGGGCGCGGCTCACGCAATCCGCTGCAGGAGACGGCCGGCAACTTCGTGCGGTCCGTCGCCTTCTGCGTGCCGGTCGCCGCCGTCGCCGCCGTCGACGGCCATGTCAGCCTGTCGGGGGCGGCGCTCGCGGCGACCTCCGGGGCGGTGGCTTCCGGCCTCGGCTACGCCGTCTGGTACCGGGCGCTGCCGAAGCTTCGCACCATCACAGCGGCAGTGGTGCAGCTGAGCGTGCCGGTGATCGCGGCCGCCGGTGCCATTGCACTGCTGGACGAGGCGCTGACCTTGCGCTTCGTCGCGGCCGCCGTTCTCACGCTCGGCGGCATCGCCGTTGCGGTCCTGGCCCGCGCCCGTCAGAAATAGCTCTGCAGGGGGTGAACCTCGAGCTGGCCTTCCTTGAGCGCCTTGATGGCCTCGGCGGCGGCGACGGCGCCGGCCAGAGTCGTGTAGTACGGCACCTTCTGCATCAGCGCGGCGCGGCGCAGCGACTTGGAGTCGGAGATCGCCTTCGACCCGTCCGTCGTGTTGATGACGAGTTGAACCTGGCGGTTGCGGATCGCGTCCTCGATGTGCGGCCGGCCTTCCTGCACCTTGTTGACCTTCGTCGCCTCGATGCCGTGCTCGGCGAGGAAGCGCGCCGTGCCCGAGGTCGCGAGCACCTGGAAGCCGATCGCCGTCAGCGTGCGCACCGCCGGCAGCACCCGTTCCTTGTCCTCGTCGCGGACGGAGACGAACACCGCACCGTCGCGCGGCAGGTCGACATTGGCGCCGAGCTGCGACTTGGCGAAAGCCAGCGGGAAGCTCCTGTCGAGACCCATCACCTCGCCGGTGGAGCGCATCTCCGGGCCGAGCAGCGTGTCGACGCCGGGGAAGCGGGCGAACGGGAACACCGCTTCCTTGACCGCAATGTGCTTCAGGTTGCGAGGATCCGGCTTGCGGCCGTAGGCCGCGATCGCCGCGTCGAGCTTCTCGCCGGCCATGACGCGGGCGGCGATCTTGGCGATCGGCGCGCCGATGGTCTTGGCGACGAAGGGCACCGTGCGCGAGGCACGCGGGTTCACCTCCAGCACGTAGATCGTGCCGTCCTTGATGGCGTACTGGACATTCATCAGGCCGCCGACGTTGAGCGCCTTGGCCAGTGCCTTGGTCTGGCGCTCCAGTTCGTCGACCATCTCGGAAGAAAGGGTCCGCACCGGCAACGAGCAGGCGGAGTCGCCGGAATGGATGCCGGCCTCCTCGATATGCTCCATGATGCCCGAGACGAAGACCTCATCGCCGTCACACAGCGCATCGACGTCGACCTCGACGGCGTTGGTCAGGTAGCTGTCGAACAGTAGCGGGTTCTTGCCGAGCAGCGTGTTGATCTGGCCGGTCTTGTCGTTCGGGTAGCGCTGCTTGATGTCCTCGGGCACCAGGCCCGGCACGGTGTCGAGCAGGTAGGTCTGCAGCATCGATTCCGAATGGATGATCTGCATGGCGCGGCCGCCGAGCACGTAGGACGGGCGGACAACCAGCGGGAAGCCGATCTCGGCGGCGACGAGGCGGGCCTGCTCGACCGAATAGGCGATGCCGTTGTTCGGCTGGGTCAGGTCGAGCTTCTGCAGGAGCTTCTGGAAGCGGTCGCGATCCTCGGCCAGGTCGATCGCGTCCGGCGCGGTGCCGAGGATCGGGATGCCGTTCTTCTCCAGCGCCTCGGCGAGCTTCAGCGGCGTCTGGCCACCGAACTGAACGATAACGCCGACGAGCGTGCCGTTGGTCTGCTCGGCCTTGAGGATTTCGATGACGTCCTCCGCGGTCAGCGGCTCGAAGTAGAGGCGGTCGGAGGTATCGTAGTCGGTCGAGACGGTTTCCGGGTTGCAATTGACCATGATCGCCTCGTAGCCGGCGTCCTTCAGCGCGAAGGCGGCATGGCAGCAGCAGTAGTCGAACTCGATGCCCTGGCCGATCCGGTTCGGGCCGCCGCCGAGGATGACGACCTTCTTGCGGTCGGAAATACCTGCCTCCGAGCGTGTCTGGCCGGCAAACGGCTGCTCGTAGGTCGAGTACATGTAGGCGGTCGGCGAGGCGAACTCGGCGGCGCAGGTGTCGATGCGCTTGAATACCGGCCGAACGTCGAGGCCGTTGCGCAGTTCCGCCACTTCCTTCGGCCGCTTGCCGGAGAGTGTGGCAAGGCGCGCGTCGGAAAAGCCCATCGCCTTCAGCATGCGCAGGTTCTGCGCATCGTTCGGCAGTCCGTGCTCGCGGATGCGCGCCTCCATGTCGACGATCGCCTTGAACTGGGCGATGAACCAGGGATCGATCCTGGAGGCCTCGTGCACCTCCTCGGCGGTGAAGCCCATGCGCAGCGCCTGCGCCACCATGCGCAACCGGTCGGGGGTGGGGGTGGAGATCGCCGCGCGCACGGCATTCTTGCCGTCGCCTTCGTCGAAGCCGGGGATCTCGATCTCGTCGAGACCGGTCAGGCCCGTCTCCAGGCCACGCAGCGCCTTCTGCAGCGATTCGGCGAAGGTGCGGCCGATCGCCATGACTTCGCCGACCGACTTCATCGCGGTCGTCAGCGTCGGCTCGGCGCCGGGGAATTTTTCGAAGGCGAAACGCGGAATCTTGGTGACGACGTAGTCGATCGACGGCTCGAACGACGCCGGGGTCGCGCCGCCGGTGATGTCGTTCTCCAATTCGTCGAGGGTGTAGCCGATGGCGAGCTTGGCGGCCACCTTGGCGATCGGGAAGCCGGTGGCCTTGGATGCCAGCGCCGAGGAGCGCGACACGCGCGGGTTCATCTCGATGACGACGAGGCGGCCGTTCTTCGGGTTGACGGCGAACTGCACGTTCGAGCCGCCGGTCTCGACCCCGATCTCGCGCAGCACCGCGATCGAGGCGTTGCGCATGATCTGGTATTCCTTGTCGGTCAGCGTCAGCGCCGGCGCCACCGTGATCGAGTCACCGGTGTGGACGCCCATCGGGTCGATGTTCTCGATCGAGCAGATGATGATGCAGTTGTCCGCCCTGTCGCGGACGACCTCCATCTCGTACTCCTTCCAGCCGAGCACGCTCTCCTCGATCAGGACCTCCGTCGTCGGCGAGGCGTCGAGGCCGCCGGAGACGATGTCGAAGAACTCGGAACGGTTGTAGGCGATGCCGCCGCCGGTGCCGCCGAGGGTGAAGGAGGGGCGGATGATGGCGGGCAGGCCGATTTCGTCGAGCGCGGTCGCGGCAATCGCCATGGCATGGCTCATGTAGCGCTGCTTGCGGTCCGTCTCGCCGAGGTTCCACTGATTTTCCAGCGCGTCCAGCGCCTTGTCGAGAGCGTCGCCGGACAGCTCGCCCTTGAGCTTGGTCCGTTCGGCCTCGTGGATCTTGCGGTCCGCGTCCTTGATCTCGGTCGCGTTCGCCAGCATCGAGCGCGGCGTCTCCAGCCCGATCTTCGCCATCGCCTCGCGGAACAGCGCGCGGTCCTCGGCCTTGTCGATCGCCTCCGGCTTGGCGCCGATCATCTCGACGTTGTAGCGGTCCAGCACGCCCATGCGCTTCAGCGACAGCGCCGTGTTCAGTGCCGTCTGGCCGCCCATGGTCGGAAGCAGCGCGTCCGGGCGTTCCTTGGCGATGATCTTGGCGACCACTTCCGGCGTGATCGGTTCGATGTAGGTCGCGTCGGCCAGGCCCGGATCGGTCATGATCGTCGCCGGGTTGGAGTTGACGAGGATGACCCGGTAGCCTTCCTCCTTGAGCGCCTTGCAGGCCTGCGTGCCGGAGTAGTCGAACTCGCACGCCTGCCCGATAACGATCGGCCCCGCGCCGATGATGAGGATCGATTTGATGTCGTGGCGCTTGGGCATGGCTCTATCCGTTTTCTGCCTGCGCGAAAAACCGGCCAGGGTGGGAGGGTCACCGGCCGGGGCGCGAAAGCTTGGTCTTTAAAGGCTAGAAGCGGCTTATAGGCAAATGCTGGCCCAAGCGAAACCCCGAAAATGTACCGGGGCGCAGAATCTACACTGTCTTTCGCCAGTGCCGCGCGAGAAGCTTTTCGGCATGTCGAGCGACCCGATCGGGAGGCAGGCCGTCCCCAATTGTGATCCCGCCCGATGTGGTTCCGCGCTGCCGGGACCGGTTCGGGGCGGACGGGATGGCGGTGTACGAGAAGCCATCGCCGCCGCCGATCCGGACGGCGCGGTCGGGGCCTATCTCTGCGGCGCGCCGGGCTCGTGCCGGTTGAGGCCGGCGAGGTGGTCGAGCGACAACCGTCCCGGTCCCCAGGCCATCACCCCCAGCGCCATTGCCGCCCAGGTCAGGTGGATCGGCCAGCCGTCCGGCACGGTCAACTGGATGACGATGGTCATCGCCAGCAGGCCGAGGGCGGCAGCCCGGGTGGCAAGCCCCAGCACCAGCAGGACGGGGAAGACAATCTCCGCCATGCCCGACAGGAAGGCGAAGGTGGCGGGCGACGGGAACGGGTAGGGACCGCCCGGAAGGTGCAGCTTGAACTCGGAGGAAAACAGCAGGATCGCGGTGTCGTTCAGTTGCAGGAAGCCGTCCCATTTATTGATTCCCGAGCGCCAGAAGGGCACCGCCAGCGCAAACCGCAGGGCGAACTGCGAGAGCGACGGCGGGGTCAGGTGGCCGATGATCGCAAGGGCGCGCCCGAGGCGCCCGGCGAGGCCGGCGTCGGCGGACCGTGCCGGCATGGGTTCAGATTGCATCTTGCGCTCCCTTCGTCGAAATTCCTGTGAATGCGCCGGCCTGGATCGTGCCGGCAATGGCGGCAGCCAGGTTGAAGTCGGGTTGGACGGCCAGTGCCCGTTCCACCGCGCGGCCGAGCGTGTCGCCGGAAAGCAGGCTTGCGAGCATGGCGGCGGCGCTGGCCGAGATCCGGCGCGCCTCCACGCTCAGGTCCGGACGGGTCACCAGCGTGCACTCCGGCTCCGCCGTCTCGATCCGCCCGACCGGTGCATCGCTGCGGTTGGCGGAAAAGATGCTGTAGGCCGGATGGTCCGAAACCAGCAGGCGGGTGGCAGGGTGGGTGCGGAAGCATAGTCCGTCCAGTTCCTCCGGTGCCACGTCGGACAGCGTTTCTCGCGCCAGCACCGGCTCGTCGGCGGCGTGGTAGGCGTCGAGCCAGGCCCGCTCGATGCGGGCGACGTCGGCGAGCCAGGGCATGGCGCGGGCGTATTCGTATCGGCCGATGAAGGCCGGGAAATCGTGGCCGTATTCAAATAGCAGCGGCGATGTCGGTGGCGTTTCGCGAATGTGGAACCGCGCCATGGCGCGGAAGAAGTCCGGCCCGGTGATCCGCCGTACGGCCGGAAACGTGGCCGCCAGCGCCTCGATCAGACTGACGGTGACATTGTTGCGATAGACGTTGAAGCGCGCCGTCGCCGGCCCGCCGCCGGGTGCGGCCACCGCCGCCGGGGCGGCCCGGTCCGGGGCGAGCAGGCAGGCGGCGAAGTGCTCGGCGTAGCCGGCGCGGTCGGGTGCCTTGTTGGCGTTGTCGCTAGACCGCCGCACGGCGCAGCCCTCCCTCGCCGGCGTGGCGGTCGAGGATCGCCTGGGCGGCCGCCGCTTCCCGCGTCAGCGTCGGCCAGTCGGGAATGTCGCTGTCCCATTCGACCAGGGTGGGGATCGGGCCGGTCCGGCCGATGACGAGGTCGTACAGTTTCCAGACGGCGTCGCAGACCGGACCGTCGTGGCTGTCGATCAGCAGCGGCTTGCCGTCGTCATCGCTTTGCTCCTTGTGGCCGGCCAGATGGATCTCGCCGACCCGGTCGAGCGGATAGTCGGCGAGATAGTCGAGCGCCGAGGTGCCGAGGTTGGTGGCCGAGACGAAGACGTTGTTGACGTCGAGCAGCAGGCCGCATCCCGTTCGCATCGCCAACGCGCGGATGAACTCGGTCTCCGCCATCGTCGATTCGGTGAAGACGAGGTAGCTGGACGGATTTTCCAGGAGGATCGGTCGCCCGATCGCCTCCTGCACCTCGTCGATGTGGTCGGCAACGTGTTGCAGCGTCTGCCCGGTGTAGGGCAGGGGCAGAAGGTCGTTGAAGTAGGTCGTCTCGTGCGTGGACCAGGCCAGATGCTCGGAAACGAGCGCCGGCTCATAGCGGTCGATCAGCGCCTTGAAGCGCGCCAGATGTGTCTTGTCCAGCGGGCGCGGCCCTCCGATCGACATGCAGACGCCGTGGACCGACAGAGGGTAGTCCTCGCGGATACGGGCGAGCACCCTGTGCGGCGGCCCACCCGGCCCCATGTAGTTTTCGGCATGGACCTCGAAGAAGCCGTGCCGGTGCTCCTGCAGCATGATGGCGGCCAGGTGCTCGGGCTTGAAACTCGTCCCCGCCTGACCGTCGGCAAGATAACGCGGAAAGCGAAGGGCCTCATGCCCGATGGCGCGATCGTTTGGTCCCAACATGACTTCCTCCGCTTTCCGCGCGCCCACTATTAGGATGGAATATCGCGGTCGAGGGCCTCCATCGAGCCCTTGCGGCCGTCGGGCAGCTCCATGGTGGTGCAGGTGCCGCCGTCGACGAACTTCCAGGCGTTGCCCTGATAGTCGACGGTCGAGGTGCCCTGGCAGGTCGTGCCGGGGCCAGCCGCGCAGTCATTCTGCCCAGCCATCGCCACGCCGAAGCACTTTTCCTTGCCGGCATCCATGGCGGCCTTCGCCTCGGTCTCGGACAACGGCGCGGCGAACGCCATGGATGAGAGCGCCGATGCGACGGCGGTGGCCAGCACCGCGGTGCCTACTGCTGAACGTGTTCTCATGTCGTCTTCTCCAGAACGGTTTTCGAAGTGCGTCACTGCGCACATGGTCTTTTTCGCCGGTGGCAGCCTTGCGTTACACTTCCCGTGAACACGACTTCGTGATTACTGTTGGCGGCGCGAGACAAATACCTTGCGCGGCCTGTAACGGATGGCCGCTTGCGGGCGAACAGACAGGAGAAGCGTCTTGGACAGGAGGGAGGACCGCAGTCTCGAGCGATTGCTCGTTGCGGCGATCGCGGGCGACGAGCGCGCCTACTTCGACTTCCTCGAGGCTGTGGCGAAGCTCGTGCGCGGCTGGCTCAGGCGCAAGGCGGTGCAGGGCGGGCTGGATGTGGAGGATGTCGTGCAGGAGACCCTGCTGGCCATCCACCTGAAACGGCATACCTGGCGCAGTGCGGAACCGGTCCGACCCTGGATCTTCGCCATCGCCAACCACAAGCTGATCGACGCGTTCCGCCGGCAGGGACGCCAGCCGATCGCCGACAGTCCGGCGCTGGAAGAGGTCGAGGCGAACCAGCCGGAGGTCTTGCAGAGCTGGGAGATCGACCGGGCGCTGAACTTGTTGACTCCGGGGCAGCGATCGGTGGTCACGGCGATCTCGATCGAGGGCAGCTCGATCCAGGAGACCGCGCGGGACCTGGGAATGAACGAAACGGCCGTGCGGGTCGCCCTGCATCGTGGTTTGACGGCGATCGCCAGGCGTTTCGGAAGGACGTAAGGATGGAAACGAGCGAACTGATCAAGGCACTTGCGGCGGACACGCGGCGAACCGGGCTGCCGATGAAGGAGGCCTGGCTCGTGGCGTTGGCGGTTGCGGTGCTGGCGGCGGCGACCCTGTTCTTCGTCCTTCTCGGGCCGCGCGCCGACGCTGCGGCCTCGCTCCAGAGCGCGCGCTTCACCTTCAAGTTCGTCTTCACCATCGCGCTGGCCGTCGCCGCGCTGCGCCTTGGTGCGGCCATCGCCCGGCCGGGCAGCAGCCTGCGCCCCGCCGTGATCGGATTGCTTGCCGTTGCCGCCCTGCTGGGACTCTCGGTCCTGTTCGAGCTGGCCGCGACGCCGGCCGACAGCTGGACCGCCCGGGCCATCGGCACCAACAGCATGGTGTGCCTGACCTTCGTCCCGTTGATGGGACTGGCGCCGCTAGCCGCCCTGCTCGTGGCGATGCGCCACGGCGCGCCGTCCCATCCGACCGCGTGCGGCGCGATCGCGGGGGTTCTGGCCGGCGGGATCTCGGCTGCGTTCTATGCCGCCCATTGCCCGGATGATTCACCTCTGTTCGTGGCCGTCTGGTATCCGCTGGCCATCGCCATACTGGCGAGCGTGGGCGCGGTGGCCGGTCGCCTCGTGCTGCGGTGGTGAGGCCGCGACGGCGCGGGGCGCGCAACTCGGATTGAAACCGCCTTGTCCTGACCTATAACTATTGCCGAGGAACGAAATCGCCCTTCGGGCGTTCCAGCCGCACAATCGAGGGAACGATCATGGAGTGGAAGGGCCGCCGTCAATCCAGCAATGTCGAGGATCAGCGCGGCCGCGGCGGGCTCGGCAGCAGCCCATTCGGCCGCGGCGGTGGCTTGCGCATCCCGATGGGCGGCGGGCGGCGTGCCGGTGGAGGGCTGAGCTTCGGCACGATCCTGTTCCTCGTCGCGCTCTATTTCATCTTCCGGGCGATGGGCATCGACCTGCTCCAAGGCTTCGGCGGCAGCGGCGGCCAGGTCAATCTGCCGGGCTTCGAGCAGACCGAAAGCGCCAGCCGGGCGAACTCGCCGAGGCAGGAGGAGACCAAGCAATTCATGGCGACGGTGCTCGCCGAGACCGAGGATGTCTGGAACGGCATTTTCCAGGCGAGCGGCGTGCAGTACGACGAGCCGAAACTCGTGCTGTTCTCCAATTCGATCAGTTCGGCCTGCGGCTTCGCTTCGGCTGCGACCGGACCATTCTATTGCCCCGGCGACCGCAAGGTCTATCTCGACATGGGTTTCTTCGACGAGCTGGCGAGCCGTTTCGACGCCGCCGGCGACTTCGCCCAGGCCTATGTCGTCGCCCATGAGGTCGGCCATCACGTGCAGAACCTGACCGGCGTGCTGCCGAAATTCAATCGTGCCCGTCAGCAGATGAGCGAGGCCGAGGCCAATCAGATGTCGATCCGGGTCGAACTGCAGGCCGACTGCTATGCCGGCATCTGGGGCAAGTACACCGAACAGAAGGGCCTGCTGGAGACCGGCGACCTGCAGGAAGCGCTGAACGCCGCCGTGCAGATCGGCGACGATGCGATCCAGAAGCGCATGCAGGGCTACGTCGTGCCGGAGAGCTTCAACCACGGCACTTCGGAGCAGCGCATGCGCTGGTTCAAGCGCGGCTTCGATAGTGGCCGGGTGCAGGACTGCGATACCTTCAGCGTCGACAATCCGTGATCCCGCAAGCGGGGGAAGGAGCGGCGGGGACACCGCCGCTGCCTGTGTTGCCGGCGGCAGCCGAGCCGACGCCGGCGCTTGTCGCGAGAGCCGCTTTCGCTCAGTGCCGGCGCTCGCTGTCCATGTGCGCCAACTGCGCCTCGGGGTAGCGGGCGCCGGCGGCGGCGTCCTTCGGCACGGCCCGTTCGATCGCGGCGAGATCGGCGGGCGAGAGCGAGAGTTCGATCGCGCCGAGCGCCTCCGCCAGCCGGTCGCGCCGCCGCGCCCCGATCAGGGGGACGATGTCCTGTCCCTGCGCCGCCACCCAGGCGATCGCCACTTGCGCCACCGTCGCGCCCGTCGACTGCGCGATCTGCCGCAGCGCGTCCACCAGTTCGAGGTTGCGCTCGACGTTGCCGTCCTGAAAGCGGGGGCTGTGGGTGCGGAAATCGCCGGCGCCGGTCGAGCCTTTCTGCCAGTGGCCGCTGATCAGCCCGCGCGACAGCACGCCATAGGCGGTGACGCCGATGCCGAGATCGCGGCAGGCGGGCAGGATCTCGTCCTCGATGCCGCGCGAGATCAACGAGTACTCGATCTGCAGGTCCGCGATCGGATGGACCGCGGCCGCGCGGCGGATCGTCTCCACGCCGACCTCGGACAGGCCGATGTGGCGCACGTAGCCCGCCTTGACGAGCTCCGCGATCGTGCCGACCGTGTCCTCGATCGGCACCGCCGGATCGAGGCGCGACGGCCGGTAGATGTCGATGTGGTCGACGCCGAGCCGCTGCAGCGAGTAGGCGACGAAGTTGCGGATGGCGGCGGGGCGGGAGTCATAGCCGCTCCATCCGCCGGCGGGGTCGCGCAGAGCGCCGAACTTGACGCTGATGACCGCCTGTTCGCGTTTGCCGCCCTTCAGCGCCTCGCCGATCAGCATCTCGTTGTGGCCCATGCCGTAGAAGTCGCCGGTGTCGATCAGCGTGACGCCGGCGTCGAGGGCGGCATGGATCGTGGCGATGCCTTCGGCGCGGTCCGACGGGCCATACATGCCCGACATGCCCATGCAGCCAAGGCCAAGTGCGGAGACTTCGGGACCGGTCTTTCCAAGTCGGTGGCGCTGCATCTGTTTTCTCCTTTTCTCAGCTCCGCCGAACCTCGCCCGGCGTTGTCGGACTGTTTTACGGCAGGTGCCTTTGTGCGATAATCCACTCTTCGTTGAACGGGTTGTACGGAAATTAGCACAATGAACGATTTGCCGCTTGGCGATCTCGATGCTTTTACCGCGGTCGCGCGCGAGCGCAGCTTCCGCGCCGCCGCCCGCCGGCGCGGCGTGTCGCCCTCCGCACTCAGCGCCGCGCTGCGGCGGCTCGAGGAACGGCTGGGGGTGCGCCTGCTCAACCGCACGACGCGCAGCGTCACGCCCACCGAGGCCGGGCTGCGGCTGATGGAGCGCCTCGCGCCGGCGCTGGGCGAGATCTCGTCGGCACTGGACCAGCTGGAGAGTTCGCGCGACAGTCCTGCGGGAACCCTGCGGCTGAACGTGCCGACGATCATCGCCCGCACGGTGTTGCCGGACATCGCGGCCCGCTTCCTCGCGGCCCATCCCAAGATCACGCTTGAAGTCGTCGCCGAGGACAGCTTCATCGACGTGCTCGCCGCCGGCTACGATGCCGGCGTCCGCTACGACGAACGACTCGAGCGCGACATGATCGCGATCCCGATCGGGCCGCGGCGCCAGCGCTACGTCACCGCGGCCGCGCCCGCCTATATCGAGCGCCACGGTGTTCCGGCGCGGCCGGAGGAGTTGCTTGAGCACAGCTGCATCCGCCACCGCTTCGTCAGCGGCCATGCGCATGGCTGGGAGTTCGAGGGCGAGGGCAGGGAGGTGACGATCAGCCCATCCGGGCCGATCGTCGCCAACTCGCTCGACCTCGAGCTTGCCGCCGCGGTCGCCGGCCTCGGCATCATCCATACCTTCGAGGAGCCGCTGCTGGCGGCGCTTGAGACCGGCGCGCTGGTTCGTATCCTAGCCGACTGGTCGCCGGCGTTCTCCGGACCGTTCCTCTACTATGCCGGGCGCAGGCACATGCCGGCCCCGCTGCGGGCTTTCGTCGACTTCGTCAAGCGCGACCGGCGCGGGGCGGGCTGAACGGACCGCAATCCATCAATTCTTGAGGTCGTGGCATCACGAAAATTGCGATGTTCACGCATTGTTTCGCCACCCGTTCTGGAATATGAGAGCCTGTCGAAGTTTCGCGCCGTCACGCGCGGAGGGTCCCGATGAGCGATGGAAGAGACGTGCGCCGGGGCCTTGCCCTTGTCTTCATGATCATGTTTCTCGACGTGATCGGCATCGCCATCATCATGCCGGTGCTGCCCAGCTACCTGAAGGAATTGACCGGGGACGACATCAGTGCTGCGGCCGTCGACGGCGGTTGGCTGCTGCTTGTCTACTCGGCCATGCAGTTCCTGTTCGCGCCGCTGGTCGGCAACCTGTCCGACCGGTTCGGGCGCCGGCCGGTGCTGTTGATCTCGGTCTTCACCTTTGCGGTCGACAACCTGATCTGCGCGCTGGCCACGAGTTTCTGGATGCTGTTCGTCGGCAGGGTGCTCGCCGGCATCAGCGGCGCGAGCTACGGAACCGCCGCCGCCTACATCGCCGACGTTAGCACCGACGAGACGCGGGCGAAGAACTTCGGCCTGATCGGCATCGCCTTCGGCACCGGCTTTGCGCTCGGGCCGGTGATCGGCGGCGTGCTCGGCGAGTTCGGCCCGCGCGTTCCCTTCTATGGCGCGGCCCTGCTGGCCGGCCTCAACTTCGCGGTGGCGTGGGTGCTGTTGCCCGAAAGCCTTGGCGTGCAGCATCGCCGCCGCTTCGAGATCGCCCGGTCCAACCCGCTCGGCGCGCTGAGGCAGATGCGCAACTATCCCGGCATCCTGTGGGTGCTGCTCGTCTTCTTCTGCTACTGGCTGGCCCATGCGGTCTATCCGGCCGTCTGGTCCTTCGTCAGCGCCTATCGCTACGGCTGGTCGGAGGGGCAGATCGGCCTGTCGCTCGGCGTCTATGGCGTCATGGCGGCGCTCGTGATGGGCTTCGTCCTGCCGCGCGTGGTGCCGGTGCTCGGCGAGTGGCGGACCGCGGCGCTCGGTCTTTCCTTTGCCGCGCTCGGGCTTGCGGGCTACGCCGCCGCCTGGCAGGGCTGGATGGTCTATGTGGTGATCGTGCTCACGGCCATCGAAGGTCTCGCCGACCCGCCGTTGCGCTCGATCGCCTCCGCCAGGGTGCCGCCTTCGGCGCAAGGGGAACTCCAGGGCGCGCTGTCGAGCCTGTCCAGCCTCACCACCATCGTCGGACCGCTGATCTTCGCGCAGATGTTCGGGCACTTCACCGGTCCGGCCGCGCCGGTAACGTTCGCGGGCGCCCCCTATGGTCTCGCCGCCGCCATTCTCTTGATCGGCGTCGGCGTGTTCGTGTTGCGGGTCCGTGTCCGGGCGGGGGCGGGCGCGGTCGCGGCGGAGGCGGCAACCTGAGGCATCGTTGGTCCGAGCAGGCCCGAAAAGCGCGGTCCTGTTCGTCTTTTTCCAATTTTTGCGGGCAAGTCGGGGCATATCCGGCCGCGGCAACGCCTTTTTGATGATTGGATCAATTCTATTCGATTGATCGCGGCGCGCCGATGTGGTCGGCAGACGTCCGAAAGGTAGCAGGACCATGCACATGACCGCGATGCGCGCAAACAACAGCTGGGCGTCCCACATCAGGGCGACGCTGGCCCTCGGCATCCCGCTGATCGGCGCTCAGCTCGCCCAGCTCGGCATCCACACGACCGATGTCGTCATCCTCGGCCAGCTCGGGGCTGCGCACCTGGCGGCGATCGTGCTGGCCGGCCAGTTCTTCTTCACCATCTTCATCTTCGGCTCGGGCTTCGCAACCGCGGTGATCCCGATGGTGGCGCAGGCCTATGGCCGGGGCGACGTGGTTTCGGTGCGCCGTTCTGTGCGCATGGGCATCTGGGTGGTGCTGCTCTACTCGCTGCTGACGATCCCGGTGTTTGTCCAGGCCGAGCAGATCCTGTTGCTGGCGGGCCAGACGCCGGAGGTCGCCGCCCTCGCGAACGAATACCTGTCGGTCGCCCACTGGGGACTACCGCCGGCGCTGCTGTTCATGGCGTTGCGCGGCCTCGTCAGCGCGCATGGCCGGGCCGGGGTGATCCTGGCGATCACCTTGGTCATCCTCGTCGTCAACGCCTTCTTCGCCTATGCGCTGGTGCTTGGCCGCTTCGGCCTGCCGGCGCTCGGCATCCGCGGCGCCGGCATCGTTTCCTTCGGCGTGAACGTGCTGTCGTTCGTCCTGATCGTCGCCTATGTGCAGAGCCGGCCCGAACTGCGTCGCTACGAGCTGTTTGTCCGCTTCTGGCGCGCCGACTGGCCGGCCTTCTTCGAGGTGCTGCACCTCGGCGTGCCGATCAGCCTGACGGTGCTTGCCGAAGTCAGCCTGTTCACCGTCGCCTCGCTGCTGATGGGATCAATCGGCACGATCGAGCTGGCTGCCCACGGCATTGCGCTGCAGCTCGCCTCGATCGCCTTCATGTTTCCCTACGGCCTGGCGCAGGCGGCGACCGTGCGCGTCGGCGTCGCGCATGGCCGCGGTGACTACCAGGGCGTCGTGCGCGCCTCGTTGACCGTGGCGGCGGTGGCCACGGCGATTGCGGTGACGGGCGGCCTGCTTTTCGCGGCAATGCCGACCCGCCTTGCCGGCATCTTCCTCGACCGCCGCTCGGCCGAAGCCGCCGAGGTCCTCGCCTATGCCGGCCCGCTGGTGGTGATCGCCGGCATCTTCCAACTGGTCGACGGGCTGCAGGCGATTGCCGCCGGCCTCCTGCGCGGGCTGAAGGACACGCGCGTGCCGATGATCATGGCGCTGATCGCCTATTGGCCGATCGGCTTCGGCTGCGCCTGGGGGCTGGGCTTTCCGCTCGGCCTCGGCGGCATCGGCGTCTGGCTCGGCTTTCTGTTCGGGCTTGCCGCCGCCGCCGTCATGCTGTGCTGGCGCTACTACGTGCTGCTTCGGCGGGAGGGAAGGCCTGATCCCGGGCTCAAACTCGACGAGCGCTATTCCGCGACGGGCTGATAAAGCCCGATGTCGGCGCGGATGCCGAGCCGCGCCATTGCTTCGGCCGGGTTGAAGCCGGCCGCGCGATGCGCCTCGGCGACGGCGGCCTTGGCGTTCTCGATCGCCTTCGGGTCCGACCATCGCGCGATGGTAACGATGTTGAATGCGCCGGGCCCCGCCGTCTGCTCCAGCACCGTGTGCTCGAGAAAACCGCGTTGTCTGCGCAGGACCGCGTCGGTGCTGCGGACGTATCTCAGGAACTCCGCGCGCACCGCGCCGGGCACCACGAATTTGTCCACGCGATAGATCGTGCCGTCCATGTCTCTCTCCGTCTCCCGGTCGTTGGTCTGGCGCCTGCGTAGCACCTCAACCTAACTCGAGGTCAAGCGGCCCGAATCCGTCGCCGGATTTCGGCGGGGTCGGCGTTTCCTCTGGCGGCTTGGGCTGGTAGCATGCGGCCGCGGCCGCCGGGGATTGCCTGCCCGATTGCGCCCACGCTGAACGGACCATGCCAAAGCCGGGGGACGTCAATGCGAGAAACGAACACGGCCTGTCTTGCTGCCGCGCTTCTCTTGGGGCTTTCCGGGTGCTCGGAAACCTCCTCCGGAGGAAGCACCGCTGCGCCAGCTGCCTCCCTGCGAACGGGCAGCGCGGCGGACGAGAGCGCCTGCGAGGTCGCCGTGCGTCGCGAGACGAACAATCCCGACGTCGTCATCCTCGACTCCGATTTCTCGCAGGCCGCTACCGAGGTCATACTCGGTGTGGGGCCGCAGCGCGCCAGGTGGCGCTGTCTGGTGTCGGGCGGGCGGGTCAGCGATGTGACCTCGCTGACAGACGAGGGCGCCCTCTAGGCACCAAACCCCAGTGAACCGCAGGAGAAGCGATGATGCCGTTCATTCCCATGCCCAGGATCATCTTTCTGGCCGCAAGCCTCTGGACACCGTCGCTTCCGACCCAGGCCCAGACGGTCTCCGAGGTGCATTTCCAGAAGGGCCACAGTTCGACGGATGTCAGCGGCTCGGTTACCGGACATCAGTATGCCGACTACATACTCGGCGCCAACGGCGGCCAGACCATGCGAGTCTCTATGGAGATTGGCAGCACCAACGGCAATGGGACCGCCTACTTCAATATCCTTCCCCCCGGCAGCGACGGCATGGCGATCTTCACCGGTTCGATGGAGACCGAGAGGCGCGCGGAGGTACGGCTTCCCGAGAGTGGTGACTACACCGTGCGCGTCTATCTCATGGGAAACGACAGGGACACGGACAAGTCCGTCGAGTTCACTCTGAAGGTCGCCGTCACCGGCAAGGCACAAGACCACCAGGCCGCCGGCGGCAACGAAGCATCCATGCTCGATTCCTGCCGTTCCTATGCGTCCGGCCACCTGCGCATTCCGGCCGGTATCATCAATGTCACGTACGAAGGAAGACGGACGGACGGCACCCATGCGGTGAACGGCGATTCCGAGACAGAGCCGCCGTTGACCTTCCAGTGCTCGTTCGCTCCCGATGGCCAGCGCATCGCCCAGTTTACGCTGAACGCGCCGGCGGGGTGCCCGGTGGACGTATCTGAGGCGGATCGTTACCGGTATCCCGACTGCACCTGATGTGGAGGTCTGCATGACGAAGGCGAGGCATGCCCGGCGGTCGGGTTGCCTTTTCGGCATCGCCGCCATGCTGCTGTGGCCGGCCTTGGATGCGGGGGCGACGACGGGGCCGGGATGCCTGGTCGTTGTCAATGTCTCGGCCGGCGATGCGCTGAACCTTCGCCGCCATCCTTCCGCGTCGGCGACGATTGTCGATACGCTTGTGCCGGGGCGGCACGGAGTCCTTCACCTGGACGCGCCGTGCGAGCCGCCTTCTGTGGCCTGGGGCCGGCGCTGGTGCCCGGTCACGCATTACGGCGGCGACCGGGTCACGCGGGGCTGGGTCAAGGCCCGTTTCGTGCGCGACAGCGAGTGCCCGTAAGGTCCGGACGGTCAGGCTCGCTCGGGAATCGCTTCCTCACCCTTGCGCTCGCGCACGAGGTTGATGAAGCGGCGGAAAAGATAGTGGCTGTCCTGGGGACCCGGCGAAGCCTCCGGGTGATGCTGCACCGAGAACACCGGCTTGCCGACGATCCGCAGGCCGCAGTTCGTGCCGTCGAACAGCGACACGTGCGTCTCTTCCACACCTTCCGGCAGCGAGTCGGAGGCCACCGCGAAGCCATGGTTCATCGAGACGATCTCGACCTTGCCGGTGGTATGGTCCTTGACCGGATGGTTCGCGCCGTGATGGCCCTGGTGCATTTTCTCGGTCCTGGCGCCGACGGCGAGGCCGAGCATCTGATGGCCGAGGCAGATGCCGAACATGGGGATGCCGGTGCGGATCAGGTCGCGGATCACCGGCACGGCGTATTCGCCGGTCGCCGCCGGGTCGCCCGGGCCGTTGGACAGGAAGACGCCGTCCGGCTTCTGCGCCAGCACCTGTTCGGTGCCCGAGGTCGCGGGCATGACGGTGACCTTGCAGCCGAGCCCGGCGAACAGGCGCAGAATGTTGCGCTTCACGCCGAAGTCGAGCGCGACGATATGGTGCGTCTCTGCGCCCTCTGAGAGGGCGTCGTAGCCCTCGTTCCACACCCAGGGGGCCTCACTCCAGCGCGAGGACTGGCCGGACGAGGCGGACTTGGCGAGGTCGAGGCCCTCCAGGCCGCTCCAGGCCTTGGCTTCGGCCTTCAGCGCCTCGATGTCGAAAACGCCTGCGGGATCGTGGGCGATGACCGCGTTCGGAGCACCGTGCTCGCGGATCCAGGCGGTCAGCGCGCGCGTGTCGATGCCGCAGAGGCCGATGATGCCGCGCGCCTTCAGCCACTGGTCGAGGTGCCGGGCGGCGCGGTAGTTGGAAGGATCGGTGATGTCGGCCTTGAAGATCACGCCGACGGCACCGTGGCGGGCGGCTGGCGTCAGATCCTCGATGTCCTCGTCGTTGGTGCCGACATTGCCGATGTGGGGGAAGGTGAAGGTGACGATCTGGCCGAGGTAGGATGGGTCGGTCAGGATTTCCTCGTAGCCGGTCAGCGCGGTGTTGAAGCAGACCTCGGCCTGAACCTTGCCGGTGGCGCCGATGCCCTTGCCTTCGATCACGGTGCCGTCGGCGAGGACGAGCAGGGCGGTCGGCTTCTCGGTGGTCCAGGGGGCGGTCGAGGTCATGGTCATCCCTTTTCCGGCGCGCCGACCGGCTCGCCTTGAAGTGCGCCGGGTCAACCGCCATTTAATGTCGCGAACATGGGCGCGCGGAAGTTCCGCGGTGATGCCACCACATGCAAATTTCGTGCAGGTGCCGGAAAATAGACAAAGCACTCCCCGCGGTCAATCGCTCCCTGTGAATTGATTGGAAATATAAATCCAGTCAATTCAAAGTGTTAGGCAATCGATTTGATTGTTTCGACATTGCTGGTCTATGAGAGCCCACGAACAAGAAGACAAACAGGATCGAAATGCGCCCCGCCAGGACCGGCTGCGGGCCGCTCGGTCCGGCGGAGATATATGATGCGCGAGCAACTCGCAGAATGCCTCAAGAATGCGCTTAAGGCCAAGGACATGCGCCGCATTTCGACGGTGCGCCTGATCCAGGCCGCGATCAAGGACCGGGACATCGCCAACCGCGGCGCCGGCAAGGATCCTGTCGACGACGACGGCATCAAGCAGATCCTGGCGAAAATGATCAAGCAGCGCGAAGAATCGGCGCGCATCTACGACGAGAACGGCCGTCCCGAGCTTGCGGCGAAGGAGCGCGAGGAAATCACCGTGATCAACGGCTTCCTGCCGGAGCAGCTCTCGGAGGAGAAGGTCAAGGAACTGTGCGCGAAAGTGGTCAGCGAGACCGGAGCGCACGGCCTGCGCGACATGGGCAAGTGCATGAACGCGCTGAAGGAACTCTATCCGGGGCAGATGGACTTCGCCAAGGCGTCCGGCGTGGTCAAGGATCTGCTGAAGTAACCGCCGGACGGCTTCCGGCCGCCATGGCCGCGCGGGGAGCCTGCCATGCGCATCGTTCTGACATTCGCACTGGTTGCCCTTGCGGGAACGGCGGCGGCGCATGACGCGCCGAGCGGCTGGCGGTACGACCCGCTCTGTTGCAACGGCGACTCACACCAGGGCGACTGCCAGGCGATCGCCGCTTCGACGGTAAAGGCCGTCGAGGGCGGCTACGTCGTGACGCTGGCGCCGGGCGACCATCGGCTCGCCACCCGGCGCCACGTCTTTTTCCTGTCGAAGTGGCTCACGCGGCGCTCGCAGGATGGCGAGTATCACCTCTGCCTCTTCCCCAACGAAGATACGCCCTGGTGCTTCTATGCCCCCGACATGGGGTTCTGACGGAGCCCGACGGCGCCCGGTTGCGCGCCGATCGCCTCGTGATAGGCGGTATCCACCAGGGCGTGCTTGTCGGCCTGGTATTGCCAGTACTGCTGCAGGAGCCGGCGGGAAATCCACATCGGGCTCTCGCCGCGCTTGCCGCACCAGCCGATATCGCCGGCCTCGGCGGCCTTGCCGAACAGGCGCGCCACGTGGGTGCGCGAGATCGCGAAGCGGCGCGCCACCTCGCTGATTGACAGCGTGCCGGTCAGCAGACGGTCGCCCTCAAGGCCGGAGCCGTCCTCGCCCGGCTCGATCGAGGCGATCAGCAGGTCCAGGATCAGCCCGCCGAAGTTGGCCCAGGTGAAGAGATCGAAGGTCGGCCCCTGGTGGCGGACGCCGGGCGCGTCGAGCACGCGGGCGGCGATGCAGGGCTGGATGCGGTACAGAAGCGAGGGATCGGCGCGATAGACGTCGGCGCGGTTGCCGCCGTCGATGCCGTCGATGCCGGCCAGATGCAGTTCCAGCCATTGCGACATCGCCTGGTCGGGCAGCTCGGTGGGGATCAGCGGCTTCCGGCGGCGGTCCTCGTGCCCCTCGGCGACGCGCACGAGCCCGTTGGCGAGCAGTTCCTGGATGAACTGCGCGGCGGTGTTCTTGCTGGCCACGTTCTTTTCGGTCATCAGGCTGATGAAGCGCGCGGTGTAGAAGCTGCCGGCGGGGTCCTCCGGATCGCGCGTGCAGGCAAGCGCAAACGCCGCATGGCTCATCAGCCAGCGCTGCTGCGAGGAGAACAAGCCGGCGAGGGGCGGGTTGTCGTCGAAAATGTCCAGTAGGACCTGGGCGCCGTGCCGGAATGTGAGGAAAAAACGGAGATCGTTGGCAAGGGCGCGTGGGTCGATCGGCATGTCGGTCCTTCTGCGGTCGGGGCCCTGGATACATCCCCCGAGCGCAACGCCACTGTCAATTTAGCTGGTGATCACATTCGCGTTGGTCGTATGCAATTGTCATCGCCGGGCCAACGACGAGATCGATGTTGTGGCGTTCCGCCGTTCCAACCATTATAGAGCCCAGTTCGCCGGTCGGCGGCGACGGAGACGATACCTCACATGCGCTTTTCCCCATCCTTCCTGGACGAGATCCGCGATCGCGTGCCGATATCGGCCGTGATCGGCCGCCGTGTCACCTGGGACCGGAAAAAGACGAACGTCTCGCGCGGCGACTACTGGGCGTGCTGCCCGTTTCATGGCGAAAAGTCGCCGAGCTTCCACTGCGAGGACCGCAAGGGCCGATATCATTGCTTTGGCTGCGGCGTCTCGGGTGACCATTTCCGCTTCGTGACGGAGCTGGAAGGGCTGAGCTTTCCAGAGGCCGTGCAGCAGATGGCGGACATGGCCGGCCTTGCCATGCCCCAGCCCGACGCCCAGGCCGAACGCCGGGAGCGGGAGCGGACCTCGCTACTCGACGTCATGGAGATGGCGACCCTCTATTTCCAGGAACAGCTGCAGTCGGCAGCCGGTGCCCGGGCCCGCGCCTACCTGCGCGACCGCGGCCTGAGCGGCCGCACCATCGAAACCTTCAGGCTCGGCTATGCGACCGAGGGCCGCAACGCGCTGAAGGAGCATCTGGCCGGGAAGGGCGTGCCGAAGGAGCAGATCGAAGCCTGCGGCCTGGTCGTGCACGGACCGGAGATCCCGGTCTCCTATGACCGCTTCCGGGACCGCATCATGTTTCCGATCCTGTCGTCGCGGGAAAGGGTGATCGCCTTTGGCGGACGGGCGATGTCGCCGGACGCGCCGGCGAAGTACGTCAATTCCAACGAGACCGAATTGTTCCACAAGGGCCAGGTGCTCTACAACTTCGCCCGCGCGCGCAAGGCGGCGCAGGGGGCCGGGCGCGGCGCCAACGGCGAGGAGAGCGCCGCCGGCACGATCATCGCCGTCGAGGGCTACATGGACGTGATCGCCTTGCACCAGGCAGGCATCGAGAACGCGGTCGCCCCGCTCGGCACGGCGCTGACCGAGAACCAGCTCGAGCTGTTGTGGAAAATGACGCCGCAGCCGATCCTCTGCTTCGATGGCGACGGTGCCGGCATTCGCGCGGCCAACCGCGCCGCGGAACTGGCGCTGCCATATATCAAGCCCGGCCGAACGGTCCGCTTCGCGCTCCTGCCCGACGGCAAGGACCCGGACGATCTGGTCCGCCACGAGGGGCGCGCGCCGTTCGACAAGGTGCTGGCGAGCGCCCGGCCGCTGGCGGAGATGATCTGGAACCGCGAGGCCGGCGGCGGCAGCTACGACACGCCGGAAAGCCGCGCGGAGCTCGAGGCACGGCTCCGGCAACTGGTTGCGGTGATCGCCGACGAAAACGTCCGGCGGCACTACCAGCAGGACATGCGCGACCGGCTCAACGCGTTCTTCCAGCCGGCCACGCGGCAAGGCGGGGACCGGCGCGGCTTCGGCGGACGGCAGGCCCGCGCTCCCGGCGGGCGGGCGGGCGGCGGCCAGACGGCCGTTCCCAACGCGATTTCCCAGGGGCTGGCGCGATCGACGCTGGTGCGGGGCGCGCAGGAACTGCCGGCCCTGCGCGAGACCGCCCTGGCGCTGACCATCGTCAACCACCCGCAGATCCTGTTCGAGGAGTATGACGAGGTGGCGGCGATCGAGTTCGACAATCGCGACCTGCAGCGCTTCTGGTCCGCGGTGCTGGGGATTGCCGCTGCGATGGGCGACCGGCTGGCGCGTGACCGGCTGCTCGAGGAGCTGGAGGCCGCCGACTTCGCCGCGATGCTGAAGGCGATGGACCAGCAGGTGCGCAATGCCCGCCTCTGGACCGCCACCGAGGAGGCGGCGGCGGCGGATGCGCGCGAGAGCTACCTGCAGGCGCTGGCGCTGCACAAGCGCACGCGCGCGCTCCTGTGGCAGCGGCGCGAACTGGAGCGGGAACTCGCCGAGGCCACCGAAGAGGGCGACGGCGAGCGTGTCCAGCAGATCCTGCGCGCGCTGCAGGAGGTGCAGATGGAAACGAAGCGGCTGGAGAACCAGGAGGCGATCATCGACGGGTTCGGCGTGATGTCCGGCCGTGTGAAAGGGCCGGCGAAGGGGTAGGGCGGCAGCGAATATCTTGCATCGCGCCGCCCGCCGGAATGCGGCTGGCGCGAGCGAACCGGCATCCACCGGCCGGCTTGCATCCTTCGGGCAGATGCCGATGATGCCCGCACGATTCCCGAAAGAGACCGATGACGCCATCCGAAAGACCCGCGCCCTATTCGACTGAACAGCCATTCGCCGGCGGCCGCGCACCGCTTGACGTGCTCAAGCGCGTCTATGGCTACGATGCCTTTCGCGGCAAGCAGCAGGCGGTGGTCGAGCACGTGGCGGCGGGCGGCGACGCGGTCGTGCTGTTTCCCACCGGGGCGGGCAAGTCGCTCTGCTTTCAGATCCCGGCGCTCTGCCGCGACGGCGTCGGCATCGTCGTCTCGCCGCTGATCGCGCTGATGCGCGACCAGGTGGAGGCGCTGAAGCAGCTCGGCGTACGCGCCGCGGCGCTGAACTCATCGCTTTCGCGGGAGGAGGCGGTCGCGGTCATGCGCGCGGTCCGCTCGAACGAGCTCGACCTGCTCTATGTGACGCCCGAGCGCATCGTCACCGATGGCTTCGCCGACCTGATCGCCCAGGCGCGCATTGCGCTCTTCGCCATCGACGAGGCCCATTGCGTCTCGCAATGGGGCCATGATTTCCGACCCGAATACCGGGCGCTGGACTGCCTCGCGGAGCGCTATCCCGGGGTGCCGCGGGTCGCGTTGACGGCGACCGCCGACCCGCATACCCGCGACGACATCATCGCGCGGCTGGCGCTGAACACGGCGAAGGTCTTCACCACCTCGTTCGACCGGCCGAACATCGCCTACGATATCGTCGAGCGCGACCAGCCGCGCCAGCAGCTGCTGCGCTTCCTGTCGCGCCACAAGGGCGCGAGCGGGATCGTCTACTGCCTGTCGCGGGCCAAGGTGGAAGACACGGCCGAGTGGCTGGAAAAGCAGGGGATCAGGGCGCTGCCCTATCACGCCGGGCTGGAGCGGGCGGTGCGCGACGCGCATCAGGATGCCTTCCTGAAGGAGGAGAACCTCTGCCTCGTCGCCACCGTCGCCTTCGGCATGGGCATTGACAAGCCGGACGTGCGCTACGTCGCTCATCTCGACCTGCCGGGGTCGGTAGAGGCCTATTACCAGGAAACCGGACGGGCGGGGCGCGACGGCCTGCCGTCCGAGGTGTGGATGGCGTACGGGATGGCCGACGTGATGCAGCGCCGGCGCATGATCGACGAGGGCGAGGCGGCCGAGGAAATCAAGCGGGTCGAGCGCGCCAAGCTGAACGCGCTGCTTGCCATCTGCGAGACCGCCGCCTGCCGCCGGCAGGCGATCCTGGCCCATTTCGGCGAGACCCATCCCGGCGGGTGCGGCAATTGCGATACCTGCAGAAGCCCGGTCGAGACCTGGGACGGGACCGAGGCCGCGATCACGGCACTTGCCGCCGTCTACCGCACCGGCGAGCGCTTCGGCACCGGCCACGTCATCGACGTGCTGTTGGGGACGGTCAACGAAAAGACCGAGCGGTTCGGGCATGTCGACATGCCGGTCTTCGGCGCCGGGAAGGACATTCCCGGCCGCACCTGGCAATCGGTCTTCCGCCAGCTTCTCGCCGCCGGGCTGGTGCGCATCGACCACGGCGCCTACGGCGCGATGAAGCTGGAACCGGAGGCCCGCTCGGTCTTTCGTCGCGAGCGGCAGGTGCGCTTCCGCAAGGATCGCCCGGCCGCCGGCAAGGGTGCCAGGGGACAAAGGACGGCGAGCGCGCGCGAGCGCTCCGCGCTGGCCGGGTCCGACCTCGAGCTGTTCGAGCGGCTGCGTGCCGAGCGTCTCTCCATCGCCCGAGACCTCGACGTGCCGCCCTATGTCGTCTTCCCCGACGCCACGCTGATCGCACTGGCGAAGGAACGGCCGGGCGACTGGGAGGAACTGCTCGACATCCAAGGCATCGGCCAGAGCAAGCGCGAGCGGTTCGGCAAGGCGTTCCTGGCCGTGATCGAGGCCTTTGCCGAAGGATGACGCGGTTTGATCCGCCGGCACTGGCGGGATCTTCGGGAGAAGATCCTGCCGCGCTCTTTCCCGGCTGCATGTCAACGATCGGCATGATAGAAGGCAGCCACAAAATCTCCGGGAGCCCCGATCCATGACCACCGCCTTTCTGTCCCACCTGCGCACCGAACTCGAAGGCCTGAAGGCCGCCGGCCTCTACAAGTCCGAACGCGTCATCACCTCCAAGCAGGCCGGCGAGATCGAGGTCGCCTCCGGCGCGCGCGTGCTGAACTTCTGCGCCAACAACTACCTCGGCCTGGCCGACAACGAGGAACTGGCCGAAGCCGCCAAGAAGGCGCTCGACCGCTACGGCTATGGCATGGCCTCGGTCCGCTTCATCTGCGGCACGCAGGAGGAGCACAAGCAGCTCGAGGCCCGCATCTCGTCCTTCCTCGGCATGGAGGACACGATCCTCTATTCCTCCTGCTTTGATGCCAATGGCGGCCTGTTCGAGACCCTGCTTTCGGAGGAAGACGCGATCATCTCCGACGCCTTGAACCATGCCTCCATCATCGACGGCGTGCGGCTGTCGAAGGCGAGGCGCTTCCGCTACGCCAACAACGACATGGCCGCTCTGGAGGAAGAACTGAAGAAGGCCGAGGGCAGCCGCTTCAAGCTGATCGCCACCGACGGTGTCTTCTCGATGGACGGCATCATCGCCAACCTTGAGGGCGTGTGCGATCTCGCCGAGAAGTACGGCGCGATGGTGATGGTGGACGACAGCCACGCCGTCGGCTTCGTCGGCGCGCATGGCCGCGGTTCGGCCGAACATTGCGGCGTCGAGGGCCGGGTCGATATCATCACCGGCACGCTCGGCAAGGCGCTCGGCGGGGCCTCCGGCGGCTACACCTCGGCAAGGGCCGAGGTGATCGACTGGCTGCGGCAGCGCTCGCGACCCTATCTCTTTTCCAACACGCTGGCCCCGGTCATCGCCGCGGCCTCGCTGAAGGTCTTCGACCTGATCGACAACGGCGACGCATTGCGCGCGCGCCTCTACGCCAACTCCGACCTGTTCCGCCGCGAGATGGGGAAGCTCGGCTTCACGCTGGCCGGGGAGGGGCACCCGATCATCCCGGTCATGCTCGGCGATGCGGCGCTCGCCCAGGAGATGGCGGCGCGGATGCTGGAGAAGGGGGTCTATGTGATCGGCTTCTCCTTCCCCGTCGTGCCGCGCGGCCAGGCCCGCATCCGCACCCAGATGTCGGCCGCGCACAGCGAGGCCGACGTCAGGAAGGCGATCGCCGTCTTCGCCGAGGTGGGACGTGAACTGGGCGTGATTTAAAGAGTCTTGTGAGTCGCTTGCGGAGATTTCGTCATGTCCAACATGATGCGTGCACTGGTCAAATCGAAGCCGGAGGCCGGCCTGTGGATGGAAAAGGTCCCGGTCCCCGAGGTCGGGCCGAACGACGTGCTGATCAAGGTGAAGAAGTCGGCGATCTGCGGTACCGACGTGCACATCTGGAACTGGGACCAGTGGGCGCAGAAGACCATTCCCGTGCCGATGGTCGTCGGCCACGAGTTCGTCGGCGAGATCGCCGAGGTTGGCTCGGCGGTGACCAAGTACCACGTCGGCGAGCGGGTCTCGGGCGAGGGCCACATCGTCTGCGGCAAGTGCCGCAACTGCCGCGCCGGCCGCGGCCATCTCTGCCACTATACCAAGGGCGTCGGCGTCAACCGGCCGGGCTCGTTCGGCGAATTTGTCTGCATCCCCGAGCATAATGTCGTCGCCATTCCCGACGACGTTCCGGACGAGGTGGCGGCGATCTTCGACCCCTTCGGCAATGCCGTGCACACCGCGCTGTCTTTCGATCTCGTCGGCGAGGACGTGCTCGTCACCGGCGCCGGGCCGATCGGCATCATGGGGGCGATGGTCGCCCAGCGCGCCGGCGCCCGCAAGGTGGTGATCACCGACATCAATCCGCTGCGGCTCGAACTCGCCCGCCAATGCGGCATCGAGCATGTCGTCGATGCGTCGAAGGAAAGGCTCGAGGACGTGATGGCCGAAATCGGCATGAAGGAAGGCTTCGACGTCGGCCTCGAAATGTCCGGCGCGCCGCCGGCGTTCCGCTCGATGATCGACACGATGAACAACGGCGGCAAGATCGCCATCCTCGGCATCGCCCCGGAGGGCTTCGGCATCGACTGGAACAAGGTGATCTTCAAGATGCTGACGCTGAAGGGCATCTATGGCCGGGAGATGTTCGAGACCTGGTACAAGATGATCGCCTTCGTCCAGGGCGGGCTCGACGTCTCCAAGATCATCACCCACCGCATCGGCATCGACGAGTTCCGCGACGGCTTCGAGGCGATGCGCTCCGGCAATTCCGGCAAGGTGGTGATGGATTGGTAGGGCGGCTGAGGGGCGGGCGCGAATCAGCGGGAAGCCGGCCCCTTGTCTTTTCCTCCACCATACCTACATCTTGTGCACACCCGCAACCGGCGCCCTTGGCTTTGAAGACCCGAATCAGAGGGTTTTCAGGGTTTTTTGGCGGAAAAGCTTGACGGAACCAAAAAATCTGGGAATCACCATTGCTGGCACAGGTGAGATGGGTAAGGCGGATCGGGAAGACATGTCAATCATGTTGCCAAGGCAGCATGTCCGCGGCCTTCGAAGCCGAGGCGTGGTTCATCAGGACTCAAGTTTCATTCCGGTAGGTAAGTGAAACGATTGGCAGGGCGTCGCCCAAGGCTGGCGCCGGCACAATCTGCAGCAGCACGAATCTGGGTACCCCAGGAAAGCGAAGAGTAAATGGCGACTAAGGTCAAAGAAAACGAAGAAGCCGAAACCGAACGCGAAGGTGCACCGGACGGCCCGCTTCTGGACCTTTCCGATGACGCCGTCAAGAAAATGATCAAGGCCGCCAAGAAGCGCGGCTACGTCACCATGGACGAACTCAACTCGGTTCTGCCGTCGGAGGAAGTCACCTCCGAGCAGATCGAGGACACCATGGCCATGCTCTCCGACATGGGCATCAACGTCATCGAGGACGAGGATGCCGAGGAGGCCCAGGGCGGCGGTGACGACGACGGCGACGACGACAGCGAGAGCGAGGGCGGCGAACTGGCCGCGTCCGGCGGCACGGCCCTGGCGACCGCCAAGAAGAAGGAACCGACCGACCGTACCGACGACCCGGTGCGCATGTACCTGCGCGAGATGGGCTCGGTCGAACTGCTGTCGCGCGAGGGCGAAATCGCCATCGCCAAGCGCATCGAGGCCGGCCGCGAGACCATGATCGCCGGCCTGTGCGAGAGCCCGCTGACCTTCCAGGCGCTGATCATCTGGCGCGACGAGCTGAACGAGGGCCAGACGCTGCTGCGCGAGATCATCGATCTCGAGACGACCTATTCCGGCCCCGAGGCCAAGGCGGCGCCGCAGTTCCAGAGCCCGGAGAAGATCGAGGCCGATCGCAAGGCGGCCGAGGAGAAGGAAAAGGCAAAGAAGGCGCGCTCGTCGGCGGCCAACGACGACGACATTACCAATGTCGGCGGCGATGTGCCGGCGCCGGAGGAAGAGGAAGAGGACGACGACGAGTCGAACCTGTCGCTCGCCGCGATGGAGGCCGAGCTCCGCCCGCAGGTGATGGCGACGCTCGACAACATCGCCGAGACCTACAAGAAGCTGCGCAAGCTGCAGGACCAACAGGTGGAGGCGCGCCTTGCCGCTACCGGAACGCTGTCGCCGGCCCAGGAGCGCCGCTACAAGGAACTGAAGGACGAGCTGATCACGGCAGTGAAGTCGCTGTCGCTCAACCAGAACCGCGTCGACAGCCTGGTCGAGCAACTCTACGACATCAACAAGCGGCTCGTGCAGAACGAGGGCCGGCTGCTGCGGCTGGCCGAGAGCTACGGCGTCAAGCGTGACTCCTTCCTCGAGCAGTACAACGGCGCCGAACTCGATCCGAACTGGATGAAGTCGATCGGCAACCTCGCCGCGCGCGGCTGGAAGGAATTCGCCCGCAACGAGAACGCGACGATCCGCGACATTCGCCAGGAGATCCAGAATCTCGCGACCGAGACCGGCATCTCGATCTCGGAGTTCCGCCGCATCGTGCACATGGTGCAGAAGGGCGAGCGCGAGGCCCGGATCGCCAAGAAGGAAATGGTGGAGGCGAACCTGCGCCTCGTCATCTCGATCGCCAAGAAGTACACCAACCGCGGCCTGCAGTTCCTCGACCTGATCCAGGAAGGCAACATCGGCCTGATGAAGGCGGTCGACAAGTTCGAGTACCGCCGCGGCTACAAGTTCTCCACCTATGCGACGTGGTGGATCCGGCAGGCGATCACCCGCTCGATCGCCGACCAGGCCCGCACGATCCGCATCCCGGTGCACATGATCGAGACGATCAACAAGATCGTCCGCACCTCGCGCCAGATGCTGCACGAGATCGGCCGCGAGCCGACGCCGGAGGAACTGGCCGAGAAGCTCGCCATGCCGCTGGAGAAGGTGCGCAAGGTGCTGAAGATCGCCAAGGAGCCGATCTCGCTCGAAACCCCGGTGGGCGACGAGGAGGATTCGCACCTCGGCGATTTCATCGAGGACAAGAACGCGCTGCTGCCGATCGACGCCGCGATCCAGGCCAACCTGCGCGAGACCACCACCCGCGTCCTCGCCTCGCTGACGCCGCGCGAGGAGCGCGTGCTGCGCATGCGCTTCGGCATCGGCATGAACACCGACCACACGCTGGAAGAGGTCGGCCAGCAGTTCTCGGTCACCCGCGAGCGCATCCGCCAGATCGAGGCGAAGGCGCTGCGCAAGCTCAAGCACCCGAGCCGGTCGCGCAAACTGCGCTCGTTCCTCGACAGCTGACCGGGTCCGACCGCGGACGTTTCGCCAAACGGGCCGGGCCTTGTACCCGGCCCGTTTGCGTTTGCCGTCTGCCTGCGGCGTGGCGCGCACTCGCCAAACCGGACCGGCCCTGATATCTGAACCCTGTCAGCAAAGCCCCGACCGGGTTTTGAACTTGAATGCGGCTCCGTTTGCGGAGCCTGCCCTGATGGCAGTTGCGTGATGATGCGGCAGTTCGGAGAGAGGCGTTGGCAGACCATCAGCTGGGGCGCGGTTGTCTCGATCGCGCTGCATGCGTTGATCGCCGCCGTCCTGTTCGTCCAGATTCCCTCCTTCGAGCACACGCCGCCGGCGGAGGAGAGCGTCAGCGTCGAGCTTGTGCCACCGCCGGAGGAGACGGCGGAAGCGTCGGTGCCCGAAGAGGCGCCACCCGAAGAACCACGGGCGGAAGAAGAACAGGAACAGGCCGAGCCGCCGACGCCGGCGGCGGAGGCGTCACCGGAACAGGACCCGGCAACGCCGCCGGCGGAGGATGTCCCCATTCCGGTTCTGCGGCCGGTCCTCGAGTTCGGCGAGACGGACACCGGTTCGCTCGATCCGGAGCCGGACGATATCGGCAGGAAGGCGCCCACGCCGGCCGAATTGGAGGCCGAAGAAACCCCGGTAGAGACCGCGGCCAGCGAAACGGAGACCACGCCGGAGACGGAAACGGCCTCTCCGGTGCCGGAGGACGTGGCGCTGCCGGAGCTTGGCGAAGCGGAGGACCCACCCGCACCGGCCGAAAACGCCGACCCGGCTTCGCCGGCCGAGGCGGTGGCCGACGCCGGGACGGCCGATGCGGCGGAGCCAGCCGCGGCCAGTGCCGAGCCGCTCACCGCGGCCGAGAAGCTTTACTCGGCATCGGCCACCGACGACCCGGTCGCACGAACGGCGATGGGGGACCTGCCGCGCGGCACGCGCATCGAACGGCTGTGCAGCACCGAACTCTATGCCCAGCTCAGGCACGGATCCCCGTCCTACCGACCGGAACTGCTGCCGTCCTTTCGCCTGTCGCAGGGCACCGTGCTCGACGTCCGGCGGGCGGCGTTTCGCGCGAACACGCGCTGGTATGACCTCAGCTTTCGCTGCGAGGTCGACGCGGATGCGACCCGCGTCGTCTCCTTCGCCTTCGATGTCGGTGCGGAGGTTCCAGAGAGCCAGTGGCGCAACCGGGGCTTTCCGGCGCTCTGAGGCCTCGACCGCGGCGCGGGCCGAGCATGCACTTTCCTTGTTGCCCCAGGCGCGCGGGCGTATAGTCAGCTGACGGGCTGAGGGCAATGGTTGCGGCGTCGTTCGGACGCACGCAAGGGGAGGTGTGCGATGACGATGTACATCATTCTTGTCAACTGGACTGAACAAGGCATCAAGAACGTCCGCGAGTCGCCGAAGCGGCTCGATGCCGCCAAGAAGGCGCTGAGCGACATGAACGGGTCCTTCAAGGACTTCTATCTGACCATGGGCGACCACGACATGGTCGCCGTCTGCGAGGCCCCTGACGATGCGGTGGCCGCCCGCTTCTGCCTGGCCCTGGGCCAGGCCGGCAATGTGCGAACGAAGACGCTGAAGGCGTTCCCGGAAAAGGCATTCCGCGAACTCATCGCCACGCTCGGCTGACGCCGGCAAGGAGGGGCCGCTTCGGCGGCCCGCCGCAGGGAAGCGCGCCGGAGATGTCTCCCGGCGCGTTCCCAAGGTTTGACTGCCTATTCGGCGGCGACGATGTTGCCGTCTTCCCACTTGAACAGCGAGAAGCTCGGGGAGGTCAGGTCGCCAGCTTCGCCGTAGGTGAGCTTGCCGATCGCGGTCTGGATCGGCTCGCCGGACTTCAGGGCTGCCGCGACGGCGGCCGAGTCCTCGGCGCTGCCGGCCTTCTCGATCCCGGCCTTCAGCACTTCGACTGCCGCATAGGCATTGAGCGTGAAGGCTTCCGGCGGGATGTTCTGTGCCTTCAGCACTTCCACCGCCTTGGCTGAATCGGCGCTCTTGAGGGCGTCGATGGCATTGGTGAACGTGGTGCCGGCTACAGCACCGGTGCCGATCGCCCAGAGTTCGCTGTTGGACAGGCCGTCGCCGCCGATGATGGTGGCCTCGAGCGACATGTCCTGCATCTGACGGGCGAGCAGGCCCGCCTCCGGATGGTAGCCGCCGAAATAGACAACCTCGACGCCTTCCGCCTTGAGGCGCGTGATCAGTGCGCTCAGGTCCTTTTCGCCGGGGGTCACGCTCTCGTAGAGCACTTCCGTCACGCCGCCGGCGTTGACACCGGCCTTGAAGGCGTCGGCGAGGCCCTTGCCGTAGGCACCCTTGTCGTGGACGATGGCGACCTTCTTGTCACCCATCGTCTTCACCACGTGGTCGGCGGCGACGCTGGCCTGCTGGTCGTCGCGCCCGCAGGTGCGCAACACGTTCGGCAGGCCGCGGGCGGTCAGGTCGGGGGCGGTGGCGGTCGGGGTCACCATCAGCACGGCGTTCTCGGCAAGCACGTCGGATGCGGGGATGGCCACGCCGGAGGTGACCGGGCCGACGACAAAGCGGATGCCCTCGCCGACGATCTGGTTGGCGGCGGATACGCCCTGCTTGGGGTCGCCCGCGTCGTCGGCCAGCTTCAGGACGACCTGCTCGCCCAGGATGCCGCCGGACTTGTTGATTTCGGCGACGGCGGCCTCGGCGCCGCGCTTGACCTGATCGCCGTAGGCCGCGACCGGACCGGTCAGCGGCGCGATCAGGCCGATGGTGATGTCGGCATAGGCGGCCGAGGAAAAGAGCAGCGAAGCTGCCAGGGTTGCGCCGGAAAATCTCTTGAGGTTCATTGTTGCATCTCCTTAGGTGACCCCTTCGGGCCGGAACAGCCGTTTGCGACGCGCTGAGAGCGAGCGTATCCAATGCCGGCCTGCAGCCAGAAAGCGCGCTTTCGGTCTTTTTTAATCGCTGATGCGCCTCCCAACGCAGCGTACGTAGGAAAAACCCCTTGTCTTCGCAACAAAATAACGCGTGAATGGCAATCGGCGCGGTCAGGACGGCTGTTGTTGCGGCGATGGTTTCGTCCGTCGTCCCTGGCCGGTAAGCGACATTTCATCTTGCGGAGCGGAGACATGGCTGAGAGGGGTCCCGGGCCGGACCACCCCATCACTGTCACGGCCAATCCCGGTCGCGTCATCATCTGGCTCGGGGGCAGGATCGTCGCCGACAGCCGGCGCGCCCTCACGCTGCTGGAGCCGAACTACGCCGCGGTCCAGTACATCCCGCGGGCCGATCCCGGCATGATGCAGTTGCAGCGCAGCGAACACGCGACCTGGTGTCCCTACAAGGGCGAATGCTCCTATTTCCATATTGCCGCCGGGGGCAATGCGATCTGGTCGTACGAGGCGCCGCACGAGGCGGTCGCCATGATAAGGGAACACCGGACGTTCTTCGCGGAGCGGGTCGACCGGATCGAGATGCTCTAGTGCTGGCGCGGGCGCGCGGCTGCAACCACGCATTGCCTCCTCCGCCAAGGCGTGCCAAGCTGGCTAGCAGCCTCGACTGGCGTGGGGACCTCGAGTGATGTCGCGTTGGGTGCTGAAGTTCTGGACATCGCTCTCGGTTCCCGGCCTGCTGCTCGGGGCGCTGTTCTTCGCGGCCTCGTTGACGCCGAGCCTTCTGCCGCGAACCTTTCTGACGCAGGGCGTGCTGTCCGGCGTCTGCTTCGCCGTCGGCTACGGGGTCGGCGTCTTCCTGTGGCTGGTTTGGGACTACCTGGAGCTGCCGCCGCCCACCGGACGGTTGTGGCGCGGCCTGAAGATCGGCGCGGCAGTCCTCTGCGTGGTGAGCGTGCTGCTGGCGCTGTGGTGGAGCGCCGCGTGGCAGAATTCCATCCGAGCATTGATGGAACTGGCCCCCATCGAGACCGGCCATCCGACGAAGGTCGGCCTGATCGCCTTGTCGACATTCGTCCTGGCGATCGCCCTCGCGCGGCTGTTCGCCCTTGCCTGGCGGCTGTTCGCCCGGGTGTTCCGGCGTTTCGCGCCTCGCCGCGTGGCTGGCCTGGTCGGCGGCCTGCTGGCGGTCATGCTGTTCTGGACCGCGGTCGAGGGTGTCCTGTTCCGCTGGGCGCTCCACGCCGCCGATTCGTCGCTGCAGGCGCTGGACGAACTGATGGAACCGGACACACCGCGGCCGACCGATCCGCGCCGCACCGGCAGCGCCGCATCGACCGTCTCGTGGTCCGACCTCGGCCGGCGCGGCCGGGAATTTGTGGCCGGCGGCCCGCGGCAGGGCGAGATCGCGGCCTTGACCGGCCAGCCGGCGCAGGACCCCATCCGGGTCTATGTCGGGCTCAACGCCGGCGAAACTGCCGAGCAGCGCGCCAGCCTCGCGCTGAAGGAACTGATCCGCGCCGGCGGTTTCTCGCGCAAGACGATGGTCGTGATCGTGCCGACGGGCACCGGTTGGGTCGATCCGGAAGGGGTCGATCCGCTCGAATACCTGACCCGTGGCGACGTCGCGAGCGTGGCGATCCAGTATTCCTACCTCTCCAGCTGGCTGTCGCTGCTGGTCGAGCCGGACTATGGCACCGATGCCGCGCGCGCCTTGTTCCGCGCCGTCTATGGTCACTGGACCAAGCTGCCGAGGAACGCCCGGCCGAAGCTCTATCTTTATGGCCTCAGCCTCGGCGCGCTCAGTTCGGAGCAGTCGGCCGAGCTGTTCGAGGTGATCGGCGACCCCTACCAGGGCGCGCTCTGGGCCGGCCCGCCGTTCGAAAGCCGCATCTGGCGCAAGTTCACGGCTGAGCGCAACGAGGGAACGCCGGCCTGGCTGCCACGGTTCGGTGACGGTTCGTACGTGCGTTTCACCAGCCAGCAGAACGCCTTGTCGCAGGCGACGGCGCCGTGGGGGGCGATGCGGATCGTCTACCTGCAATATGCCAGCGATCCGGTGACCTTCTTCGACGAGGGCGCCTATCGCCGCCCGCCGCCGTGGATGGTCGGACCGCGCGGGACGGACGTTTCGCCCGACCTGCGCTGGTATCCGCTCGTCACCTTCCTGCAGCTCGGACTCGACATGGCGATGGCGACGACGACGCCGATGGGCTACGGCCATGTCTATGCCGGAGAACACTACATCGACGCCTGGATCGCCCTGCTCGGTCTGGAGGAGGCGTGGAGCGCAGAAGCGGTGGCGAAGCTGAAGGAAATGTTCCGCGCCGATCGGCTGCGGGACTAGGGCCGGGTGCGGTTCGAGCCAGAATATCGATTGCCTGTCAGTGCCTTGCGCCGGACGGCTGAGAGGGCGATTCCGCGGCGGCGGCGGAATGGCAGTCGCTGCCGCTCCTCGAGCATCTGGCCGTTCGCGTAAAAACCAAACCTTAAGATTTACCATTTATCAATCTCTCGAAACCGAGAGATCGAGCGATGCGTTGCGTTTTTGTCGTCGTCCTCACGATGATGCTGGCCGCCTGCGGTACCGTTCCGCGCCATACCGACAATGCCTGTGCCGTGTTCGAGCAGAACGACGGCCTGTTCGAGAACTGGCAGCGGGATGCGGCGCGGGTCGAGCGCGAATATGGCGTGCCGGTGCCGGTGCTGATGGCGACGATCTACACCGAATCCGGCTTCCGCCATAATGCCAAGCCGCCGCGCACCAAGCTCCTGGGCTTCATCCCGTGGAAACGGGTGTCCTCGGCCTATGGCTATTCGCAGGCGCTCGACGGCACCTGGGACAGCTACAAGCGGTCAACGGGCCGCCGGTTCGCGCGCCGCTCCGACTTCGGCGACGCGATCCGCTTCGTCGGCTGGTATCACCACCAGAGCCACCTGAAGCACGGCATTCCGGTGACGGACACCTACCGCCTCTATCTCGCCTATCACGACGGCCACGCCGGCTACGCCCGCGGCAACTGGAGCCGGTCCGCGAAGAACGGGGCGAGCCGAGCCTCCGGCATGGCGGCGCAGTACCAGCGGCAATTGCGCAACTGCGGCTCCTGGTAACGCAGTCGATGCCGTCGATAGGCCATCCTGGCCGACAGTCCGGTACCGCGCTGCGTGTTTGTTCGGCGTCTGCTGCAACTGTGCCTCAGGCATAGTATGCTCGCCGTGCGGCACGAGCGTGCCGCTCGGGCAATCGGAGGTGCGGTCGGTCGCCATGACACGCGCACAAGGGATCGGGGTCATCGTCGGGCTTGCGATCGTCGCGGCACTAACCCTGCTGCGCGCCGGCGAGCCGCCGGTCTACCGGCTTGCCCGCGAGGCGGTGTTCGACGAATACCAGCGCCTTGCGCCCCGTCCCCATGAGGACATGCCGGTGCGCGTCGTCGACATCGACGAGGCCTCGCTGAAGGAATTCGGGCAATGGCCGTGGCCGCGCGACCGGCTTGCGCGGCTCGTGGACCGGCTCGCCGAGCTGGGCGCGGCAGCGATCGCCTTCGACGTCCTTCTTTCCGAGCCCGACCGGCTGTCGCCGCGCGCCGTGGTTGCCGAGGTTGGCGGGGTTGCCCCCGACGTTCTGGCGCAACTGCCCGACAACGATGCGATCCTTGCCGGCGCGATCAAGGACAGGCCGGTCGTGCTCGGCTTCGGAATCTCCAACGACGGAACCTACCTGCCTCCGGTGAGAGCCGGTTTCGCCTATACCGGCGAGCCGCCCTTCGGCGCGCCGCCCCGGATCGTGGCGGCCACGCCGATACTGCCGGCGCTCGAGGCCAACGCCGGCGGCATCGGCCACATCAGTCTCGACCCCGGCAGGCCGTCGGGGGTGGTGCGCACGATCCCGCTGCTGTTGAGCGACGGCGAGCAACTCTATCCGAACCTCACGCTCGAGGCGCTGCGGGTGGCGCAGGAGGCGTCGACCTACGTTCTGGCGGACGCCCCCGAGGTGCCGGACACCATCACGCTGATCAAGGCCGGCGAGTTCGTCATTCCAGTAACCGCGACGGGAGAGCTCTGGCTTTATGTCAGCCCCGACACGGCACAGCGATATCTCTCCGCCGGCGCAATACTGGCCGAGGAAGGGCTGCCGGAGGCGGATCGCGCCGCGCTGGACGGGGCGATCGTCTTCGTCGGCACGTCGGCGGCGGGGCTGCAGGACATCCGCATCACCGCGCTCGGCCAGCAGGTTCCCGGCGTGTCGTTGCATGCGCAGGCGGTTGAACAGATTCTCGCGGGCCGGTTCCTGTCGCGGCCGGACTGGACCAACGGCCTGGAAATCCTCGCGATCGCGCTCGCCGGCGGCCTGATCGTGATGCTGACGACCTTCGTCAGCCCGGCCGTCGCCCTGGCCTTCGGATTGCTCATCACCGCAGCCGCGCTCGTCGCCTCCTGGGTGGCCTTTCGCTACTACGGGCTGCTGTTCGATCCGCTCGCCCCGATCGTCAGCGCCACGCTCGCCCATTTCGCCGCCACCGGCTACCGGATCCTGGTCGTCGACCGGGAGCGGCGACAGGTGCGGCGCGCCTTCGGCCAATATCTCTCGCCGGAACTGCTCTACCGGGTCGAGCACACGCGCGATGCCCTGCGGCTCGGCGGTGACGAGCGCGAGCTGACGGTGATGTTCGTCGACGTGCGGCGGTTCACCGAGATCAGCGAGCATCTTCCCCCGAAAAAGGTCGTTGCCTTCCTGAACACCCTGCTCGATGCGCTCAGCCGCGACGTAATCGCCCACGAAGGCACGCTCGACAAATTCATCGGCGACTCGATCATGGCCTTCTGGAACGCGCCGGTCGACATCCGCGACCACGGCCGGAAGGCGGTGCAATCCGCGCTGGCCATGCGTCAGACGCTCAAGCGGCTCAATGCCGAGAATGCATTCGGCTTCGGCAAGGGCCACCAGGTCACGATCGGCATCGGCATCCACACCGGTCTGGCCTGCGTCGGTAACATGGGCGCGGAGGCGCATTTCAACTATTCTGCGGTGGGCGACACCGTCAATGTCGCCGCTCGCATCGAGGCCGCCTGCAAGGAGGTCGGTTTCGATATTCTCGTTTCCAAGGGCACCGCGAGGCTGATTCCGGACATGGCGCTGCTGGAGGCGGGCACGCTTTCGCTCAAGGGGCGGCGGTCGCGCACGCGCATCTTCGCCGTCGCGGGGGACGAAAAGCTGGCCGAAACGGCCGCCTTTGCCGACCTTCGCCTGATCCACGAGCGGCTGGTGGAGGCCCTTGCCGCGCGCTCGACGACGGCTGCCCGCGACCTTGCCCGTGCGGCCCGGCAGTCGGCGGCCGGGCTGCCCGGGGCCTTGCCAGAGTTCTATCGCCGCATCTCGCGGCGCAGCGACCACTTCCATCCCGAGCCGGCGCCGGCGGCAAACCTTCCCGAGCAACAGTGAACGGTGTAGGCGGGGGCGGGGCTGAAGTCGCGGCTTGCGGGCATGCGCTTGCGGCCGACGCAGGCTGTCGTCGAGAGCAGGCGCCGGGCCGGGGTCGGGCCGGACGCTCCACTGGCTATGCGGCCGTGGCCAGGACCACGTGGGCCTGAATCTTGGCCACCACCTCGCCGCCGCCGTGTCGATCCGCAATTGCGGAGGCGGCATAATCGGTGGCCGCTTCCAGCCGTGCCGCGTCTCTGGCCTCGATTTCGGCTCGGAGAGGTGTTCCCTGGCAATAGGCGATGGCGGGGATACGCGCCGAGGCGGCGCGGCTTCTTTCGGTTCTGGTCTCGATCACGACGCGGGAGAAGCCTGCGGCCTCGAGTTCGCCGCGGATCAATGCCGTATCGTGGTAGCCGTGCGGCGTGCGGGCCAGGAAGCGTGGCGGGTCGCCCGGGAAGATTCTTGCGAGCGCGTTCGTCACCTCGTCGGCAAAGACATTCTCCTCGATGCGGTCCCACACGTTGAACAAAAGATGCCCGCCGGGTGTCAGGACCCGTCTCGCCTCGCGATAGGCCAGCAACCGGTCGGGAAAGAACATCGCACCGAACTGACAGCACACGAGGTCGAAGCTCGCATCGCCGAACGGCAGTGCCAGGGCGTCCGCCTGATACCATTCGACCCGGTCGCCAGGGGGTTGCCGTGCGGCGGCAAAGTCGAGCATCGGCTGGTTGAGGTCTGTTGCGACATAGCTTGCCTCGCGCGACAGTCTTGGCGCCAAGGCACGGGTAACGACCCCGGTTCCCGCGGCGATCTCCAGAACGGCGCCGGGCGACAGGGATACTGCCCGCCGCGCCATATCCGCGGCGAACGGCTCGAAAATCAGCGGTACCATGTATCGGTCGTAGGTCTCCGGAAGCGAACCGGAAAACGTCTTGTCGCTCTCCAGCATGACAGTCACCCGCGCTCTGCACCACCGTTCACATGACGAGCCCGGGACCGGCCTGCGCCGGTCCGTTCGCGACCGGTGTCCGCGCGCCGGCGCCCGCCTCGCGCAAACGCATCGGCCGGCCGCTGATACTAGTCCGCGCGATCCCTGCGGCTATCGCGCCTGGTGCGGCCGGGTCCGTCGGAGTCCCGATCGCCGCGGCCGCGATCCCGGCTCCAGTGGCCGTGGCGGTCCTTGCCCCAGCCGTGCTTGCCCCAGTCGTGCTTGCCCCAGTCGTGTTTGCCCCAGCCCGGCTTGTCATGCTTGCCGGGCTTATCGGGTTTGTGCGGCTTGTCCGGCTTGTGCGGCTCGGGTTTTGGCGGCGGCTCGGGCTTTGGCGGCGGTTCCGGCTTTGACGTTGGCGGGGGGGCAGGCGCCGCAGCCGGCGGGCGGGGTTGGCGCGGCGTGTCATCCAGGGCGGCGCGCAGGTCGCAGCGCCCGTTGCGCAGGCTGCCCGCCAGTTGCTGGTCGCCGGAGAGAAAGGGCAGGGCACGCGCGTTGCCAAGCGTGCGCAGGACATCGCGATCGATGCGGCGCGGGCTGCTGATCCCGCCGCCCCGGGTCGCAACCACGCAATCGCAGGGGCGCGTCAACTGCCGGCAACCGCCAGCGCCGCAGAACGAGGCCGCGCCGTTCAGGAGCACCATCGCCGTCGTCCCGTCGGCAGCCACGTAGAAGTCGAACGCGGTGCCGCGGACCCCGATCGTCCCGGCCGGGGTCAGGATCTGGTAGGCGGTGCTGTTCGAGCCGCCGCTGATCCAGCGGAACGTGCCCTTGGTGGCGCGGACCGTCAGCTTCTTCAGCGATCTTTGGTCGTCATAGACGAAGCGGTCGATCACCACCGACGAGCCCCAGCCAACCGCGAGCTTGCTGCCGTCGCGAAACACGAACTGGCCGAGGCCGCTTCGCGAGGTCCTGATGCGCTCGTCGCGATGGACCGGCGAACGCACCAAAAGTTCTTGGCCGTCCCCGGTCACGCGGGTCCTGATATGCACTGCCGACCCGATCGCCTCGACCGCGGGGGCCGGAGCAGGGGAAGCGAACACGAGACATAGCGCGACGATGGCCGCGCGCTGCAAGCAATACATTCCAGCCTCCTCGCGCCCGGGCTCAGGCAGTTCCGGAGAAACGGTATCGACCCGAAGCGTCGGCATTCGGCGGACGCGAGCCGTAAACCGGGCACTTTATATTATGAATCGCTAAATGTCTGCTGAGGCAAACGTGGTAGTTGGGCTTGCCCCGCACCTGTGCCGAGCTTGCTTTGCCGCCGTCTGCGCCGGGCCCGCGTGGTCGGCCATCCCCGGTCGGTCGCCGTGCGGAGCCCTGCCGGCGGGATTTGCATTGCAGGGCTCCGCCGGCGAAGCGTATCTTGACCGTCCGGCCGGCGAGACCGGCCCGGCCTCCAGCCAGGCCGCAATGTTGCGCACGCGGTGGCGAAGACGGCAACTCGGCCGTCGAAGCGGGAGAACGCATCGCGCCTGTCGGGACCGGGCACGCGGTTTCGTCGTTTGGTCATGGAGTCCCGTCGCCCGGGCGACGGGAGGGCACAGGCTACAGGAGGTTCAAATGCATTATGTCGACGGATTCGTGGTGGCCGTTCCGAAGAAGAATCTCGATGCCTACAAGGCGCTGGCCGAAATTGCGGGCCCGATCTGGATGGAGCACGGCGCGCTGTCCTATGTCGAATGCATCGGCGACGACGTGCCCTACGGCAAGGTGACGTCCTTTCCGCGGGCCGTCCACGCCAAGGACGACGAGGTGGTGATCTTTTCCTGGGTGACCTATGACTCGCGCGAGAACCGCGACGCGATCGTCGCCAAGGTGATGGACGATCCGCGTCTTTCGGAAGAGAAATGGCAGGCCGTGTTCGATGGCAAACGCATGATCTATGGCGGGTTCCAGAGCTTTCTGGAACTGTAGCGGCCGCGGCCGATTCGCCGTGGATCCGGACGACGAGGTGGCAGGGTGCAGACGCGCATTTCCGTCATGACCCGCGGGCAGGGGCTCTACGAGTTCACCGCGGACGCGCAGGCCTTCGTGCGCCGGTCGGGCGCCGCCGAGGGACTGCTCACGGTGTTCGTCCGCCACACCTCCTGCTCCATCCTGATCCAGGAAAACGCCGACCCGGACGTGCGCCGGGATCTCGATGCGTTCTTTCGCCGCCTCGTCCCGCCGTCGGACGATCCCTCGATGCGCTGGATCGTCCACACGAGCGAGGGCCCCGACGACATGCCCGCCCATATCAAGGCGGCGCTCAACCAGGTGTCGATCGGCATCCCGGTGGCGCAGGGCAGGTTGGCGCTCGGCACCTGGCAGGGGCTCTACCTGTTCGAGCACCGCGACAGCCCGCACCTGCGCGAAGTGGTGTTGCATCTGGGGTCGTGAGGGGCCTTGCGGAACCCCGCGCGCCGTCGCGCATTCCTGCACTGCATCAAGGGAGGACGGCATGGCAGACACAACCACCATCGCTACGGATCTCGTGGCCGCGATGAACGCGCGGGACTATGCCGCGATCGCCGGCGTCATCGACGAGGATGTCGCCATTGCCGGGATCGGGGAGGGGAGCGACACCGGGCGCGAGGCGCTGCGCGCGCGGCTCGCGCGCCACTTCGCCACCTTCGACGAAAGCTATGGCGACGCCACCGTCATGACCGCGGCCGGCGGCTCGCCGGTCGCTGTTCGCGTGACTGCGCGTGGCCGCGGCCCGTCCGGCAGCGCCTATGCCGGCGAGAAGGTGCTGGTGCTCGAAATCGACAGCGGGCGGATCACACGGCTGTCGCTGCTGGCCGATGCGGGCGACCTCGCCCGGCAACTCGGCCGCTGACCACGCCGGCAAAATGCACCCCGGCGGCCAGGGGCAAGGCAATGGCCGCAGCGATGGCGGGCTGAACGCCCGCTGAACGCCCGGTTCCGCTCGCGTTCAGCGTCCTCGCGCTAGCGTCTTTCCATTGAAACCCGCGGACGAATGCCGGTTGTCGCCGCCGCCCGCCAACACTGGAGAGACCCATGTCGAACCGCCTTGGAAAGTGCCTTGCCGCCGCGCTCCTCGCGATCACCGGTCTGACTGCCGCAGCGCCCGCCGCCTCCGCTGGCGGCCTCGACATCCACATCGAGCGGGTCGGTTACCGCGACGGCTACTACGGCCGCGGAACGGTGCGCCATCACGGCTGGGGCGACCATCACCACCGTGGCCGCTGCGACCCCTGGCAGGCGGTGGAGAAGGCGCGCGATCGCGGCCTTCGCCGCGCCCGGATTGCCGACGTCAGCCGCCGCCACGTCGTCGTCGAGGGCTGGCGCCACCATCGCTACTCGCGCATGGCCTTTGCCAACGTCGCCCGCTGCCCGACCCTGTGGGGCTGACCACGCTGACGCCAGCGAGGGCATCAGCATCATGAAGAACGGGGCCGCGCAGCGCTGCGCGGCCCCGTCCGGTCTCTTGCGCTGCCGCCCGGCAGCATCGCCGTCCGCTAGTTCTGCAGGGCGAAGGTCACCGTGACGGTGACCGAGTAGCTGGTCTCGCCGGCGGCAACCGGGACGGCTTCCGCGGCCATGTCCTTCGCCATCGCGCCGCGCATCATCGGCATCGGCTGGGGTCGGTACGAGGTCTCGGACATCTCCAGCACCTTGCCGAGCCCGATCCCTGCGGCGGCCGTCAGTTCCCGGGCCTTGGCGGTGGCGTCCTCGACCGCCTTGCGGCGCGCCTCGCTGATCACGGCCTCCGGCTCGTCGTTGGTGAAGCGGATCCCGCCGCTCTGGTTGACGCCGAGCGTGACCGTCTGGTCGAGGATGGTGCCGAGCTTGGACAGGTCACGGATGCGCAGGGCCAGCATGTTGCCGACCTGGAAGCCGACCAGGACCGGCGGCGTGCTCTCGCCGTTCTGGTTCTGCGGGTAGTGGTACTGCGGGTTGATCGTGAAGCCGGAGGTCTGCAGGTCGCGCTCGGCGATGCCGGCATCCTTCAGGGCCTGGATCACCTCGGCCATCGCCTTGTTGTTGGCGTCGAGCGCCTCGCGTGCGGTCTTGCCGTCCTTGACGACGCCGAGCTCGAGGACGGCCATGTCGGGCGCGATCTCGGCCTGGCCTTCGCCGGTGACGGTGATGACCGGTTCGCGCGGCCGTTGCTCCTGGGAGAAGGCGGGCGCGGCGGCGGTCGCGACCAGGGCAAGGGCGAGGACGCCGTCGCGCAGGGCGCTGGAAAGGGTTGGTCGTGGCATGCGGAATGTCTCCGGTTGGTTGTCCCTCGCCGACGTTATTCCCGTGAGATTGTGTAAGCATTGCGGCGGCGCTTGTGGACCGGGTCGAATTCGTCTAGACGGACTTGCGGGGGGCGCCATTGACCCCGTGCGCCGCGTGGCGGCCGGGCCTGTAGCTCAATGGTTAGAGCCGGCGGCTCATAACCGCTTGGTTGGGGGTTCGAGTCCCTCCGGGCCCACCACTTTTTCTCTCGGCCGCCACATACGTGTGATCCCGCCGCCATCAACCTCTGAACTTCATGGACAAAAAAAGACCGCCGCGGGATGGCCGAGGCGGTCAAAAAGACGGACTTGAGATGTGATTTTGCGAAAAAATCCGTCAACTCACAAAGATGTGAATAGTCCAGTGAAATGGCCGGTGGCACAAAGCTGACAATCCGTCAACTCCTTGAAATTTAATCAGAAATGTGCATCGGCTCGCAAAGCCTTTGCTGCTCGCTGACGTCCTTCTGCCCCCGACGTCTTCGATATCTACCTTCAAAGAGATGTCCAATTTCCGAATATTCAAGACATCACTTTTGCGAGCGAGTTCTTCAATTTCCTGTCGCTCAAATCGGCGCAAATGAAGTCATGCATTAGTCCGAATCGCGGGCGCGTATTCCGTGGTCGCGCTTGTTCAGGGCTTCCTTCTTGCCGAGAGCCGAGGTCTCGAGAACCTCCACTGATAATCAAAGACCTCATATCTAGCCCCGGTAACGGCCGGTACGACATCCATCCAAATTGGAAAACACAGGCCCCAGACCATCGATGAACTTCCAGATTCGGCTTCTCCTATGCTGTACCTCCAACCCGAATTATAGACGTCGTTTCGCAGTCACTCCTTCAACCTCCGCACCTTCGTTCCAAGTCAGATGACGCGCTCGTTACGTCTTTCATGACGGCGATCATTCTAATAAGCCCAGACGATGCCGGGCTTAACCGGCCGCCAACGAAAAAATTCCGCATCGGCGCGATATGCGTTGTCGTCGAGGAAATCGCAGACCCGGATTATCGGCGTCCGGAAGTCGGGTGGCGCAGGCAGGAGAGACTTCACGGATCGATCGTGACTAGGACCGGAGTGGTTGGCATCCCGGGTATGACCAGCGGTAACGAATGAGGGAAAGAAAGACTTCCGGGTCGCTACTCCCGCGGGGGCATGAGCGCCAGCAACATCTTCGACGAACGGCATATGGATAGACCTCGACAATACGATTCCGAACGGGTGGCCGTCTTGGCCGGAGCGTTCAGTCTATTCGAGCGACGATGATCGAGGTCCAGGTTTTCATAGTGAACAAAAATAGAACAAACTTCATGCTTGTCTAGGGGCACCAGCAGAATTTTTTCAGCCAACGATTTGGCTTCAAAAAGTCGAATCCTCCTGGTCGAGGCCAGAGCTGCTCGCATCTGCATCAGAGAATTCTAATTTTCCGATGTCGCTGACCCCGCCCGAAAATAAATCTGGCAGCTGTCGTTTCGTCGAAGATGGCAGGGGGGCGCGGGCGACGGGAAGGCTTGCCAACTTGAATGGGCGGCGCTCAATATTTCGCCAGGACCAACGACGCGAGGAGTGAAAGATGGCCAATCGCCGACGCCGCCGACCCAAAAACAAAGGGCCGCCTTGTTCAAGGGCGACCCTTCGTTGGAATCCGTAAGTTTTCTGACTGCTCATCGGGACTGCAGGGCAGGACACCAATAAACCAACCAAAAAACACCAGAACCTAGCACTCTGAGTGTTGCCGGTTGACTTGGTCCTGTCAACGGATTCCCGCGTCGGATCGTCCTCCTTCCATGAAAGTTCTGCAGTCTGCTGGGCCGGGCCCGGTTGACTCTTCGAATTCGTCCGGTACAAACCGTGAACGGAAACGATGAGCCATACCGTTTCCCTACACGGGATCGCACCCATGACCGCCTTCGGACTGCACATAGCCACGCGAATATGACTGCCATCGGCAGCTCGTAGTCGTTTGCTCGCAGTTCGGCGGTTCGCCAATTCCTCCGAACTTTGACTACCAGGCACGCGCCACGCAGGCGCGTCCTTTTCCCCAATGTTCATCGTAGCCCGCTCGGATAGCCACCAGCGGGAGAGGAGAATTGCGCCATGTTTTTCATCGACATCACCATTTCCACGTCCCTGCCGATCAGCGTAGCTGACCTAGACTCCCTCGGGGGCGAGTGCATCTCGATCGCCGATCTGATGCGCGAATGGCAGGGACACCTGTTCGAAGACGACCAGTCCGCCGACATCTGAGGCATTCCATCCAATCTGAAACCAGCACCGCGGTTCGTGAAGATCAGCGACGGCGGAGCTATGTCTGGAGGCATGAAATGAACGAACGCGAACTCATGAAGTTCTTCGGCTTCGGGGATGACCACTTACCGCTCAAGAAGGTCGCCAAACGCCAGAAGAACAGGAAGATTCCCGTCAACGTTCCGTTGCGCAAGGGCGCGCGGAAATCAATGAGGGCGCACTCGACACTGATGCGTGACGCCATCATCCACTTCGAGTGCAATCCGGAGGTCGTGCGTATCAGCGACTTCCCAATGCGGCTGGAATACGAGGTCGAGGACCGATACGGCGTGATTGGCACGCTCAAGCATGTCCCCGATCTCGGTATCTGGTCACGCCAGCAACAGGCCTCCTACTTCGACATCATTCCCGTAGCTGAACAGCGCGACATGCCTTGGCTGGAAAGCCGTACGAACAGGCTAAAGAAGGCGTTCTGGGAAGACTACCGCGCGGCGTATCGGGTGCTCGACGAAACCGAGCTGCATCGCCAGCCACGGTGGATGAACTACCAAACCGTCCGCTACCACGCCTGGCGGCCGAACAAGGAAGCGATCGTGGAGGTACGGCGCGCGATGTCGTCGCTTCCCGTCGTCACCGATATCTCGGCGATCACTCTCGCCGCCGCACTCCCCAACCGGGCGCACGTCTATTTCAACGAGGACGGCAGTGTCGCGCAGTACCGCGAGCTTCCTGAAATCAAACGCGCCTTCTCGGCGGTGATGTGGCTCGTCAACGAGGGAGAAATCACTCTCGACATGTCGGCCGTCATTTCCTTCGCCACCAAGATCACCCGCAAATCCTCCCTGTTGGCCAACAACGAAGAAAGGGCCGCCTGATGAGCTTCATGCACAACAAGAGCACGTTCCTGACGAACGGCGCGCTCATTCCCGCATCGAGTTACGCCGAACTCGATATTCCGCCCCATCCCGTCGGCGGCGGAAAATTCCAGCCGCAACGCTACAACTTGGGGCCTGGTTCCCAGTTCGCCGCTTTCAATCTCGATCGGACCAAAGTCGCGTATTGCTCCGTGCTCTCCAAGGCGCAGTACGGCGTTGGCGGCGAAAAGTTCATGATCCAGAACACGGACACGAACGAGACGATGTTCCTGTCGGACTGGCAGATCAGCATCCTCGAGCGGGAATTCCGGTTTGTCCCGATCAATTTCAAAGCGAAGCGGGCTACAAAGAAGGTCAGGCAACCCGTAATTAAGAGCTACCTGGCGATTGAAAAGAAGGCCAAGACGGCCGCAATCAAGCGGTGGTGGTATGCGCGACGGCTTGTCGAAGCCCGTCAGGGCGGCGAAGTCCTGCTCACCAAGAAGCTGATCTTAGAGGTGGCGGCCCGACACGCGCTGGAGAAAGGTCACAAGAAGCCGCCGGCGTACAATTCGCTGATGCGCTGGCTCAAGACGTACGAGGAAAACCCCTTCAATCGCCTGCTTGCCTTGGCGTTCGAGACTTCCGGCGGCAATACCGTCAGGAAGTTCGACCCCAGACTTGAGGACATCATCGACGAATGCGTGCAGTGGGCGTGGGAGCTTCCCAACGGAACGTCGCTCGATGTCGAGAGCCAGATCAAAGTCGAGCTTGCGAAGGCGGAGCACAAGCAGCTCGTCAAAGACCTCACGCAACCCGACGGCACGCTTTTGGTGCCGATGCGGCGCACCATCCAGCGGCGGTTCGCAGCTCCCGACTGGTATTCCAAAGACCTCTGGCGCTTCGGACCGGAATACGCACGCCGCAAGCATACGCTTTACACCTCGCGGGCGCTTCCTGATCACATCCTCGGCGTCGTCGAGGCGGACTATACCCTTGGCGATATCGTCGTATGCGACGACGAATTCCAGTTCCTGTTCGGTCGTCCGCATATTCTGCTTTTCGTAGACAAGAAAAGCGGATGCATCATCGGCTTCGCCATCCACTTCGAGGACGAATGCTTCGAGGCGTTCCTGCACGGGATGCGCCTCGCGATGTATCCCAAGGACATGAGCAGGTTTCCGGGCGTCGAGTGGAACCAGTACGGCGACTTCATGGCTCTTGTTACCGACGCGGCGTCGTTCCTGCGTGGTCACAAGATCGTCGGTGCGTCCGAGGAACTCGGCTTCGAACTCGTGGAAAACGTACCCGGAGAGCCGACGGGGAAGGGGCTGGTCGAGCGCATGCTGGGCGTTCTAATGCACCAGCTCTTCCACAAACTACCCGGCACGACGATGTCCAATCCGGAGCGCCGCAAGCTTTTCGACGACAGCAAAGGACTTGGCCTTCCGCTGATCAGCATGCGGCAGCTTGAGGACTTCATCATCCTCTGGATCGCGGATTACCATAAGACCCCGCGGCGCGGTATCGGCAAGTTGCCGAGACTCAAGGCCATCCCGGAGGACGTGTGGGTGGAGGGGCAGGCGAAAATGCCGCCCCGCGACCCCATCGATCCGGAAATCTTCATGGCGCTCGGCGGCCATACCACCGAGGTGACCATCCAGAACGACGGCATGACGTCCGAGCATCTCACCTACATCTCGGAAGACCTGCTGGAGATCACCACTCACCCCGACCATCGACCAGGCACCAAGTACAAGCTCACCATTGAGTGGGGAGACGTCTCCAACGCTTTCGTTGTCAACCCCTACCGCCCGGACAGGGTCATCCGCCTGCGCGCCAACGGTCGTTGCCTCGAGTACGCCCGTGGAACGACCATGTACCAGCACAGGAAGACGGTCGAGCATCACAACAAGCTGACCAGGGGCAAGCGCGTCACGATCGAGGACCTCATCGTGGCCAAGCGGACCCTGTCGAAGGAACTCGCGGACATCTACGACAAGAAGGGCCTTCAGCGTAACGCCCAAGCGCTCCTCAAATTCCGGACCCAGGTCTCGAAGAAGCTCAAGCGGAGCGCCATCGTCACCGCGACGACCAGCGCCGCCGCGAGTGCCGGCCATATCGATTTCGCGGCTCCCCTGGAACCGAAAGCAAAGCGGTCGAGGTCGTTGAGCAACCCAGGCAACGATCGCGACGGGACACCCGAGAACCTTGTCGTCATGAACGCCGACGGCACCGTGACCACACGCGATCCGCTCGAAGACGTCGTGAGGGAAAACAAGCGCCGCGGAAGACCCCGTACCGAAACGTCCGGGCCCGTGCGGGAGGCACCAGCCGGCATGGCGACTGTCGGAACTAGCCCTGTAGTCGGAACTAGCCCTGTAGTCGAAACCACCTTTGAAGACGCCCGCGCCGCGCGCCGCGCACGCCTGGCCAAAAAAGGAGACGCCCAATGATCATCCTGCCCAATTTCCACGAGGTGTCGTACGCCAACGACAATGACGCCCGGATCGCCATGCTCAAGCTTTCCCCAGCTGAGAGACAGGGGAAAGTCGAGAATCTCCTTGTCCGGTATCCGCGCTTCAACACGGCCTACAAGGAAGTCTTCGGCCTGCATAAACAGGGAAAGGACGGCGCGCCCATTACAGGCGAGATCGTCGGTTTTCTGGGCAATTCCCGTGCAGGCAAGTCGTGGCTCCTGAAAACGCTCCTGCGTGAGAACAAGCCGTATCAACTGACGCCCGAAAGCAGTTTTACCTATCCATTCGCCTACGTGGAGGTCATGGACAGGTGGGGCGCGCCTGACTTGGCGACGGCGCTCTACCTCGCCACCGGGGCGTCCTCGGTACCATACATCGGCGGTAAATCGCTCGAGACCAAATGCGTTAGGCGTGTCGCCAGCCATGGCACCGTGTTCGTTATCCTGGACGATGCCCACTACATTTTCGAGGCCCCGCCCGCGAAGCGGAAAGGCATGCTTTCGTTGATCAAGGCCTTGGCAGACAGCGGGGCCTGCTCAATCCTCCTAGCTGGCCTGAACGTCATCGAGGCGGGAATGTTGGAACACAGGCAGCACTTTAACCGGGCTTCCTTCCCGGCGGCACATCTTGTCGAGCACGACACTTCGATGAACGAGGAACTCGACCATTACCTCGAATTTCTGGCGGGCGTTTCCGAACGCCTTCCGTTTGCGGAAGACTCCGGTCTCGACCGTGACGAGTGGATCGATGAGTGGAAGCTCGCCGCAGGCGGTTCCGTCGGCCTGACGATGAACATCGTGATTGACGCCGCACGTCGCGCGATCGCAGAAGACGCGCCATGTGTCGCGGGCAAGCATCTCAAGGCGGCCTGCTTCATGCGCAAGCGCATCGGCGAGACCACGTATCCTTTCCAGATGGCGGCGTGACATGACATTCACCCAGACCCTTGTGTTTTCGCGCTGGGACATTTCTCCGGCATCCGACGAACCCGCCCACGGATACTTCATGCGGCTGGCCGAGCTTGAAGGCTCGGTCAGCATGACCACCTTCGCCCAATGGAACGACCTCGAGGTCAACCGCGTCGCGACCAATCAGTTGATGGAAACCCTCCAGCGGCATCCCATGCCGCCCGAGTGGTTCAAGCGGCTGCGCTTCAACACGCCGCTCCGTGACGGCGACGGCTATGTCCTCCGAGGACATAGCCTGCCGTACCACCACATTCGATTAGGGATGCGGCGCTGGTGCCCTGGCTGCATCCACGAGTCCCCCCATCACCGCGGATGGTGGGAGGTCGAATCCATCCGCCATTGCCCGATCCACTGTATCGAGTTGGTAACGCGCGATGAAGGCGGGACGCTCGTGCCTTGGTCGTGGCTCGGCTTTGAATACTCCCGTGACGGTTACGCACTAGGCCACCCTTTGCCTAAGCGAGACGACGGCGCGCCGTTTGCCCGTTATCTTCTCGGCCGCTTCGGATGGCTTGAGCCCACGAGCGCGCCGCTGCTTGATGCCATCAGCATTCCCGACGTCATCGACTACTGCGAGTTCGTCGGCCGCTTTCTTGAAAACCCGCCTGTAAAGAAACATCCGTCCATCGGCCAACAGTCTGCCGACATCGGCTACGGCGCTCTTTGCGGGGACAGGGGAGACTTGGCCGAAGCATTCCGGGTCTGGCACCGAAGGTATCGGCGTGGACATAAGGCTAGGGGAGTGGCAGCTCACTTCAGTTGGGGCTATCCGATGCTAGCTTTTCTTCCAGAAAGCCTCAGAGCGACCGTTCGGCGTGCATTCCAGGAGGCCGCCGTCTTCGAGACCGAAGGATACGACCGGCGTGTAAAGGACGAAGACTTCGACGTCGAGTTCGCACCTCGTGTGGAGATCGCGAAGCAGCTAAACATCGAACCCCGCGCGGTCGAGCTTCTGGCCCGCGAGATCGGTGTCCTCCAGAAAACGCGAGAGCGCCGCACCGTGGCTGCCGAGGCCATCCCCGCTATCGCTGAATTTAAGGAGACCCTTATCGGGATCGGCGAGGCGGCAAAGCGGCTCGGTGTTCACCAGGATGCCGTCCGTCATCTGGTTCACGCTGGTTATCTGTCCGTTTTCAAAGGTCTCAATCCCGGTCGACGGGCGGGAGGACGGTATTCGCCCGATCAGGTTGCCAATGTGCTTCGTTTGATCGAGGACCTCCCGGTGACCGGTCCCGTTGCCTATGGTCTTACGTTCCATACCTATCGCGTCCGCAACAATATCCTGCCCGGTGAACTGGCTGTCGCGTGCCTGAAAGGCGAGGTCGTCATCTGCGAGAAGCGCAGCGACGTCCCCGGCTTCAAGCGTCTCATGGTCCACACGGACGCCAAGCGGAAACGGCAGACGTTCACCCGCCGGGACGACATGATGACGATGGGCGAGGCGCAGGCGCTCCTGAACATGACGTACGAGACGGTCTTCATCCTAGTGAAGGAGGGCCACTTGGGAGAAGTGGAGCGCAGTCCTCGTCAGGTCCTGATTTCCCGCGACGCAGTCGAGGCTTTCGCGGCCGGTCATGCCAAGGCATCCGATTTCGGACATGGAATGGGCATCTCGGGGCATGCAGTAACCTGGAGGATGCAGCGCGAGGGCGTCCGGCCTATCGTCAAGTTCGTCAAAGGCGGGAAGCAGATCGACACCGTTTTCAGGCGGGATGACGTCATCCGGGTCTACGGACTGGATAACGATCCGACGATTATGGAAGACGCCAGAGTAGACGCATTCTGGAAAATCATCGTACCAGAGGCGGCCAAGGTCTGCCCATACCTGATCTTCCCGCCACGTCTGCCGATGTCTGGCCAACGCGTCTGGAATTCGAGCAGAGGCATGTCGGTGCACTTTCAGTACGATCCGGGTCGCGGTGAAATCCACATCAAGCTGAGCGCCAAGGGCGAGCACCGGAATTTCTGGTTCGACCTCAATACGGAGGATTACGTCGTCCAAATAAAGGAAATGCTCGGCGTCTTCGATGAGATTATTAAGGAGGCCACGGCGCGGCAGAATGCGAAGACGAGGGAGTGGTGGAGGAAGCGGAAGGAAAGCACGCCCCAGACCTCGGTCTAAGACGTAGGAAATCATGACTCAACACTGTGCATGGCATCAGTTTGTTGTGGTGCAATTTCGAGAGGCGGTTATCGTCGTGACAACTGAGGGAGGGGATACATGGACAGCGTCGTGAAGGCGTCGCGGATAGCGCTGCGAGCAAAACTATCTAGGAGCGAGGCCCTCCGTGGCGAAGCTCTTCAAATGAAACGTCCACAGTACAACCAGCTGTACGAAGCTCTGGTTGCGCTTTACCTGCGTTTGAACGGCTATTTCACCACAGGCCTAATCCTACACACAGAGCGTAGCGCGCGTAACAATCGCGGGCAGGTGGACTGGCTAGCGCTACGCGCTCCGTTTCATGCCCAGGAGGCGAGGGGTGTACCAGCTTCCGAGTTCCTTAATTTGAGGGAGGGCCTCGGAGACATCCTGATATGCGAAGTCAAATCTTCCGTTCGACCGTTCAACAGGTCGCTCCAAGACCCTGCGAGCATTGCCGACGTGCTGCGATGGGCGGGGACGTTCCCGGAGTCCGACATCGATGAGCTGGTCAGATCACTGACCCCCTTGCTTGATGACGACGCCGCAAGGGAGGCACGCTCAGTTGGGGTGGTGAAGGGGAATTTCCGAGTAAGACCGCTTCTTTGCTATCCTTCGCGGAAAAGGGCGGATGTTGACGGATGGGTGCTTTGTGAAGACGAGGTCATGCAGTTCCTGGATCGATGCCTTAACCCTCGATATGCGCCGGTAGCTTGCGGGCGACGCTATGGGTACGAGCTATGGGGAGAAGCGTTCGAACCTATCGTCCGCTGGTTTAAGCGACGCAAGGATCGCGATCCGTTGACGATAACAGAGTTGTTCCGCAACCTTTGACGTGTGCGTATTCTCAAGTCAGCATTCCAACGCGCATTGGTAGCCGCTGATCGTGTCTCACCAGCAAGTCGGCTCGACGAACCTGTGTTCTGGTTAAGCTCCTCTGGCCCGGCCACGCTGTCGGAAGGAACGTCAGAGCAATTTCCTCAGGCCCATTGTAGACGACCTCTCCCTTCAAGTTCTCCATGTCAAACGCAAGAAAAAGGAGATGGTCGGCACGGGTGTCGACCATTCGAAAGGCGGGGCCGCGGCCAGTTCCGGTTGCCTTCACTTGCACGGATCGGCCATCGGCGGCGTGGCCATCGATACCAGTCCCGTTACGTGGGGAAAGCTTGAGACCGAAGAGTTCGGCGGCCACGGCTTCGCCGATGTCGCCTATGAGGTTGCCGTCAAGGGTGAAGTCCAGGGCGGCTGACCTATAGTGGTCTCGGAGACGGTTACGGGCCAGGACCAAGTCGGTGATGACGGGAGGTAGAGCGAAGGTCTTGTCCGTGCTTGTCATCCTAAACGACTGCCCTCTCATCGACCGCCACGACGGCTTCAATTTGATGGCCCGGTATCGGGCGTTTGAAGAGAAGACAGGAATCCACGCCAACCCTTCTGTAATGAGGCTTGCTGAGCATCCAAGCATATTCCTTCAGGAGGTCCCTGACCAAGTTGGGATATCGTTCGTTTTCTCGGGTGAATTCGAGGGGAAAGAACGGATGCATGGCGTCGAGAGCCTCATCACCCGAGATAACAATTTTGATCACCCTTGGTTTGCCGCGGCTCGTCAGCAATGGGACGAGGTCTCCGCGCCCCGCATATTCGAGCAATCGGCGGTCAAATTCCGATCCCAGGAAAAGGTAGTCGTAGCCGCCCATTAGTTCCTTCAACGATATCGCGGCATGGACTTGACCTTCTCGGTATTGAAGGCTTCCCTTGCTAATCGAATGTCTGACGAACTCGTCTGTCAGCACATCATTCAGTTCGGAAAAAGCGGCCCTCAGCCATTCAACTCGGTCGGCAACGGCCAATGGCCGCATACCAGTCTCCAGAAGCCTGTCCGCCTCGTCGTCTGTCAGACGGGTTCCGTGGAAGATGCGTACGTGATTGTTTCTGATCCAGTTCAAGGTCGCATCGATCACGTCCTCGATGTCCGTTGCCTCCTCGAGGGCATCCAGGGCTTCTTCCTTGTACTCAAAGTCCTGTTTCTTCAGGTTGGATTTGATCCCCGATGGCACCAAATCGCCAAGCGCGACGTCGAGTTCGGATATCCAATTGTCATTGTCGAAATCGATGATCAGCGGCATGCAGCCCCCTGCTCGTGAAAAGTGTTCGGTGCTCAAAGGAGACGATTTCAAACGGGAACGGCACCCCAGCTACGTTCTCACGCAACCCTTTCACATTTCACGCCTGCATCTGGGCTAGAAATGGCTGCAGGCGGGAGTGGATTTCGGAGAAGTCCGATCCCTTCAGGACCGACAGCTTTTCGTCAAACTCGATGACCATTCCGTCCTCTATCTCGATCCCGTGCAGGGATACGGTCCCGAGAATTGTCTGGCCGTCCTCAGGACGTTCCGAGACGATCAGCCTGATCATCTTAGCGACGTTGACGTCATCTTGGTCCTGTTGATTTGGGCTGTCGAAGATGGCCGGAGCGGTAAAGGCTTTCGAGTACTCATGGACTGTTTGAAGGAAAGCCAGATCGTAAGCCAAGACAGCTCGAGGAAGATCGCTGCCCGATTCCTTGACGCGCCCGTCGATTTTCGAAGCCACGGCGTGATCGATTTTCTTGACGTCGAGTTCCTCCAGGTACTTCAACATCAACCGGGCAAAAAACCCTTCAATGTCATCCTTCTGGGCAAGTTTCTTGAGTTCCTTCAGCTCAACGTCGATGGCTGAGATTTCCGCAACAAGCCTTCCCACCTGCTCGTCGAGGTCTCGAATCTGCTCTTCGAACATGCTGCGGGCTGTCCGTCTTCCTTCTGATTGGATGATTTCGCCGATCGAAACGTCACTCTGGCGCTCCGCAAGCAGCGTTTGCAGTTGACCAAGGCGAGCGTCTACGTCGTGGACGCCTCGCGCGGCGACGCTCGCCACTTCAGCAAGCTTCAGAAGCTTTTCCCTACTCGATGTCAGAAACTCAAAACAGGCTTCCCGGTCATCGAGAATGCCGAAGCGGTTCGCGAAGCTGTTCTCATGCGCGGTCCCGCACGTCGGACATAGAACTTCTTCGGCGTCGAGCGCCGCTGCGTATGTCGCGTCTTTTTCGAGCTCGGAGATCGCTTGACGTGCGATTTTAACTTGGCTTTCCAGCGACTGCCGTTGGTCAAGGACGTCCGCCAGTTCCGCAGCGCGCCTCTGGCGGACGGCCCTGATCTCCTTCATGTGGGCAAGTATCTGCTCGACCGATTGCTCATGCTCAGGCGCATTCAACTCAAGCCCGGTGAATGTGACCTCGATCCCGAGTTTTTCGATTGCTTTCGCAACCGCCTTGCGGTCTCGGGAAATCTCGTCTTGGTCGAGGGCTAGCTTCCGTTTTTCCGCAGCCAGCTCGTAATAGTCGTTTCCGAGGATACCGGAGTGGTACTCGATTATCGATTGCCTGAAATCCGGATACTGCCCGAGATAGTCGAACGAATTGAAAGCACGCTCCCAACCGCCCTCCTGGTTAACGTAGAAAGGCAGGAAGGCGTAGGCCGGCGGCGGCGTTTCTGGCTGTCCGCTGCGCCCATTGAGGACAAGGCGGAAATCAATCAGGTCGGCGATAAACGGGGCCAGGTCCTTTGTCACGCTTGCCGTGGAGAGCAGAAGCTTCCCACCACCATCGAATATACCAAACGTATCCCGACTGCGGAGGATGGAGTACGGAGTGCCATCGATATTGAATGACACCATGGCTTTGACATTGGCGTCTCGCCACGCCTTGTGGATCGATTTCGGCTCGGCACCGAAGGCCCAGTAGAGGGACTTGATGACCGAAGATTTGCCGACGTCATTTGCTCCCTTGATGACCGTCATTTTGGGATGAAACTTGATCGCTCTGGCTTTGTTCTCGGCGAGAGACAGCAATTCCAACTTTTCGAAGCGCAAGCTTTTCATCGTTCTTTTTTCTCAGATTTCGGATCAGAAGTTGGAATTTCTCGGAACTGATCATCGTGTGAACTCGTAAAGTATGACGGCGTGCACAAAGACCGTCCGTGGTGGTCCAAATTGGGCTTCAACTAACGGGGCGACAGCGAAGGTCGCCTGGATGACCCCCTCCATCAAAGTATTGGCCGCATTGATGATGGGTTCAACGATGTTTTTCACTTCGTCGCCGAAGCGAAGCATGGAGACGTGAATGCGCTCATGCCTCGCCATTTCGTAGTTTCTCCATTCACGTTCCAGTTCCATTTCCGCTCGCCAACCGAGGTGGAGATGCGGTTGCACTGAATTGAAATGAGGACGTCGTTCGCGTCTCCTCCTGAAGGACTCGACCTTTGCCTCGAAGCCCGCTCGAGTCACGAATTTCGAAGTCAGGAGGTCTGCAAGGCCGTTGAGGTCGGACAGTCGGCGGGATTTGCGTCGACATTCATCTGACATCATCAGGTAGAAAGTGCGGGCGTCTTCGCCGCTGCCAATGGTGTCCTCGAGAAAGATAGTAAACTTCCCAACGAGTGTGGCGTCGAAATTCGAGGTGTTGAGCGCACAATGCAGGAAACGGAAGAGTGGAAGGTGATTCTGGGAACTAAAATTCTGACGCTCTTCTGTAAGCGCCGTTACGAATTTTTCGAGCTTTTTAGGCTTTGCCGAAGCAAAGGGGATTTCCTCATTGCCGTGATCGGCGTCAACGAGAGCCTGGTTGGTAACGAAAACGACCTTATCAACACCAACCGCAAACTTAACGGCATTGTCGAACATTCGGCCGGCATACGACGATTTGACATCACCAGTCCCACGGCGCTGAGCAATTTTTGCGAGCGACCAAGTAGCCTTCTCGGAGGTCTTGACCTGGTAAAATCGAAGAATGGTCGGGGCAGTCGTGCTGTTGAGTTCAGCGATGTCGTCATGAAACTCAAATGCAAGTGCGTAGTCGTCGACCGTCGCGTGCAACTCAAGAAGACGGATCATTCCCCATGCAGTTTGATAATCAAAAGCATTGTAAGTTTTGCTTCCGGACGTCTCTCGTTCCGGTGTCTTCATCAGGTCTTCGATTATCGTCACGGTCGCCCCTAGAATCACCGCCCCGAACGGGTTGTACACTATCGAGCGTTTCGCGTGCTGGATAGCATTGAACTTGCACGATCTCAGGGGGCGACCTTAGCCACCGTGGAGACCTGTGTGCTGTGAGTGCTGGGACCGTGGCCACCTTGAGAAAGAAGGACGTCAGGTCGTCACCGCCGCCGCCGCTTCTGCTCATTGGCCACGAACTCCTCAAGGACCTCAAGACACCGGGCCAACGTTTTCTCGTCCTTGCAGTAGTCCACGGGCTTGATCCAGCCGAGTTCCTTGCATTGCGCTGTCAGCCAGAGATCGGCGACGTCCCGGCGCAAGATGCGGCTGTAGACCCGGTCATAGAGCTTGTCGACCATGGCCTTACGGACGCGTTCGGCCCGTTCTGCGGCCACCTTGTCGTCCCGTATTCTCCATAGGATGGCCTGAACCTTCTTCAGACCCTCTGAGCTTTCGGCAGCCAACTCGCGGGGCGACTTTCCGTCATGGTCGGGGAGGGTTGTTCCCATAAAGGTTTCGACGTCACCGACGTCGAACAGTGCCGCCTCCTCGGCCTTGTAGACCCGATCTGCCGCCTCCCGTTTCAGGCGGGCGGCGGTCTCGATCGCTTCGCGCTCACGATGGGCGGCCAGTTCGGCTTCCGCACGCTGCCCGGCTTCGAGGCGGGACAGGCCAAGGCGATTGATCAGGCGATCCATCGGCAAGCCGGCCATCTCGTCGGGCGGATCGACATCTTTGAGGCGCTGCATTTCCTCGATCATCGTCCTGACTGCGATGACCTGATCCAGCAGCCCTTCGTAGTCTCCATCCTCGTCTGCGAGGAGTTCATCCACCGACAGGTCGAAGTATTCCGCCCGGCTTTTCAGCCAGACATCGTAGTCAGGAAGATTGCCATCCTCGGGGAGCATGAGCGAACCAACAGCCTGGAAGGCGACGCGCAACTGCTTGCTCTGGCGATCGGGCAACGTCCGCTTCTGGATCGCCGTGTCGATCCGAACGCAGAGATCATGCGCCATGACAAACCGTTTACCAGGGACCTGGTACACAGCCCCTGCGTGGCGTAGCCGCGTCAGGTACGCATAGGTCTCCTCGTAGGGCGACTTGAAATCTTCATCGACGTTTGCGGCGATCCAGCGGGAATACTCGGACTTCGTATAAGCGATGCCGGACTTCGGCCAGTCACCCTTCGAAAAGCTTTCGATGAGAGCCATCGCCCCGAGGGCCGATTTCGCCTTGAACAGCCGGTCGAAAATGGCGGCCTGCCACTGGCGGCGATAGACGACAAACGCCGACGGCCGGTTGTTATCCAGGTCAAGGAACCCCGAGAGACCAAGCTGGACCAGGTCATCCACAAGCTTCTGCGCCTTCTTGTGGTTCCAGATTTCGGGATCGCGGTAGATGGCCGCCAACCGCTTCGCCTCTGCGATCTTCGCGTCCTCCCGTCGTTGCCTCTGCTCGGCAATTTCCGCCGCCATGGCCTTCACCTCGGCGCTGTGAATCAGCTTGCGGGGGGCGATGTCTAGGATGATGTCGTCCAGTTCGTCGAGCGGGTGGCTTTGATATCCCGAGACGGTGATCTCCAGAACTTCCACGCCCATGGCATCCAGCTTCTCGATTTTCTCGGGAGGGCAGGGATGGGTGTTGGCGATCTCGATGAACAGTCGCCGTCCGTCGGGCATGGTGGCGATGACGTCCGGGACGACCTCTCCCGCTGCCGTTTCCAAGTGGACGTCCGTGAGCTGGATGGACTGCTCGGGCGACACCTCAACGGGCTTTCCGTCTATGCCTGGCGTAGACGTCGCCGGCAGGGTCACCCGGCAATGCTTAGCGATGATTTCCTTCGCGCGGATATGGAGGGCTGTTTCCCCCGACGACACGCAGTCGACGACAAAGCGTCAGTAGTTGAACGAGTTGCTAAGTTTTATATGGAAAAGAAAATCATAGGCCCAGAATTGGGCGGCATTAGGTAGCAGAGACCACCAATTGTGGCTTACAAACTTGAATTTAAACAGCAATCGCGGGCGAATTTCAGGCCTGTTTGCGGCGCTGTATCTCTAGAATTCCACAACCGTTAATAGTTGCCGTTTACTCTTCCGCTATTTGGTATGAGTGGGGCAGACAAGGACTATGCCTTTCTACTGGATGACAGCGTTACTGTTCGCTGTTTTTGTGGCGACGGCCGTCTGGAGAGCAGACGTCTAGGCGGAAGCGGGCGATATGAGGCAATTGACACTCACCATGGCTGCCATTTTGGCAGGATGTCTCTCGCTGATTTTGGCCGGATACGCCAGCGGCGGCATCTTCGGCTTCCGTTGGTGGTCGTGGCACCAGAAGCTGACAGTGGAAGTGCAGACGCCGGAGGGTGTGAAGACGGCCAGCGCCGTTTCCGCGGCGAGCTGGGAGATGCCGCCCGAGTGGTTCCGCATCGGCGACAGTGGCGGCGGGCACGGAGCCGGCGACCTCACGGGCGAGGCCGTCGTCCTGGCATTGGGTGAGGGAAAATACCTCTTCGTCCTGCTGAAGGACTACTCCGCAGAGACGGCCTTCAAGGTGTTCGCCGACCCGCCGATCAGGACAGGCAGCCGGGAGGAATACAGAAGGGCGCTTGATCGAATTTCCAGCATTCGGGAGACACGCACACTCGCTCCCAACCAGTACCCGATCCTTGTCACCTTCGACAACATCAACGATCCGGCGAGCGTGAAGAAGGTCGATCCAGTCAACATGGAGGCCGCGTTCGGTTCTGGACACAGGTTAGCTTCCATAACGATGGCCGTCACCGAGGAGCCTGTGACCAAAAGCAACATTGCCGATGTACTACGCTGCTTGGGTAACGGAAAAGCATGTATTCCATTGAATAAGGATCTGCCATACGGCGATCCAATGAGAAACATCTTGAATTCTGACTTTTGGAGAAAGTGACGATGACGATTTCACCGGAACGAGCACTCTCTCCGGCTGCCGACGCCGGCTTCCTAAACTCATTCGAGGCTCCGTTTTCACCGGAAACCAGGGTAGTCGGGATGCCATTTCAGGTCTGGTGGTTTTTGCTACCTAATGCCGGAATTGGGCGGGGGTGCGTACGTTTCCGCAGCACCCCCAAAAGTTTGTTTAGACTCTTCCGGCGTCCCGTAACCGAGCTTCGCTTCATCGAAATGTCGCCGCCGACCGAGTGATTGTGATAATAGTGCCCCATACGCGTGTGTCAATACCGAGGCCCAATGTCTACGCCTAATCATCAAGCCACAATTTTGGAATTGCTAGGCAACTATTTCAAGAAAACCCTTCAACCACACCAGTATCAGCCGATTCTGACGGATTTGAGAAGGTGTCATCCTGAGCTTCTCAGAGACTGCCTCGTTGAGGCCGTTGAGGCTACCGACAAAGACCCTGCTGCTCCACCAGAAGAGCCTAGCCGCGCCGCACTTATGAGAATCTATAACCGAAAAATCAAAGAGATGGCGGCAATGTTTCCGTTTCTCATGGCGACGGAGGGAGCACTTCGGGGCCAACTTGCCTGCGAGATGTATCGTATTTTCGGGACCGACCAGTGGTGGCTGCCTTATTGCGCGGCTCTCAACTCAGGAAAAGAATTCAAAGATGTAGCCGACATCAATGGGGTCCCTGTTCCAGGTAGTAAATTCTCCAACTCCGTAGGCAAGATAATCATGTCTATCAACGCCAAAGACGGGAAGAATGCAGCGACCATAACTTGCGGATTGGAGTTCTTGAGCGAAGCAACGTTCGGCCAGCTCAGATACTTAGGCGAACATTCGTGGGCGCAAATCATGCCGGTCTTCCGAGGAAAAAAGGGAGAAATTCCTCAGATCGTCAAACAGGATTTCATCAATTTGACGAAGGAAATCCTGGATATGAGGAATGACCTCTATCACCATCGACCGATATCAAACCAGCAGAAGTGCGTTGAGGCCTGCGAACGGTTGCTCGATCATTTCGATCACCATTTGGGAGCGTTTGATCAGGCGATATCCCAAGCTGTCTATGTCAGGCCGCAATTCAAGGTCAATAGAAAGCCCCGGCACGACATCATCAATGCCGCCTGACCTGCTGCCAATTCTTTAGTCCGCTGGAGGCCAACTGCGGCAGTTAGATGTCGTCGACGAAGCGCTGTCAACTTATCAAAAAGCGTTCCGCGCAAAGAAAAACGCGGGGGCCCGGTTGACTGTCCGAAAATGTTCTTTATTTGTTCTCTCCATGATCACAAAGAGCCGGCTCATACGAATACGTTGATCTTCCGTCGCGATGACCGCGACGGCGAACAACCATGTTTGCGTATGAGGTTGTCATGGGTACTGGCAGGCAGTCGGCGTCAATTCAGACCGCTCTTAATTCCACATCGATCCGCATTTTCTATCCTTCGGCGACCGTCCGCTGCGAAGGCGGCAAGGTCTTCCGCTCACAGGCGGCTCGGGACGTCGGGTGTCTGCTCGACGTCGATCCTTCGGTCGTCTCGTGGAGGTGCATGCCGCCTTCGCTCGCCCAACTTGATCACTCGGCAGATTTCGAGGTCATCCATGATGATGGCCGGGTGATCCTCTTGGACGCCCACGATCGCGACCTTGCGGCTGATCTGGCCAGCCATGAAGATGCTGCCCGGCTTCGGGGCGCGGAGTACCGTTGCCTGTCGCGTGACGATGTCCACGGCGGTTTCCGCCTCCGGAACGCCAAGGACCTGCTGCGATACGGCAACTACACGGTCCCGCTCGGTGATCGGCTGCGCCTGCTGGGCGCTCTCGATGAAAACGGATCGATGCCCATCGCCGAGTGCCTGAACGCATTCCAGGAAACGAAGCCAGTCGCTGGCCTCGCCGCCATGATCCTCAACCGATATCTCGAAGTCGACCTGGACGATGCCCCGTTAGGACCGGAAACGGTGGTCAGGCGCATATCGCGGTGAACGGAAGTCGCCGCCCCGTGCCAAGATCACAAAAGAGCCACCAGATGTCTTCCAGTTCCTACACGCTATCCAGACGTCAGTCCCCGCCTAGCCTGGTTGTCGCGGCGGCCCGCTGTGCCGTTCGAGGTGCCCTCAGACCCTTCCTGCGACGCAAGGGCATTGCCTTCATCGCGATCCTGCATGTCGCCGAAGGAACGAGCGATTACTATCGACGCGCCGCCTCGTCGCTAATCCGCGACCCCGTTCCTGTGGACGAGGACTGCAATGAGATCGCTATCGTCATGGCGGTTCCCGACGGGCTGCCCGACGCCCGGGCGATCTACGACCGGTTTCGTTACGGCCGGCAGATCGTCCTCGTCACGGAGAGAATGGACAACATCCCCTCCGAACTGAAGGCGGCCGCCGATGTCATCACTGCAATTGCCCCGCCCACTACCGAGCATTACGTGGCGGCATCTCGGGTCGCCAAAGTGCGAGGGATGACGCCGGAAATCGCCTCGTTGCTGACGGGGTTTTCGTTTGACGCCATCGCGTCGACTGTGCGTAGCACGAGGCCATTGCTCAGCGCAGTTCGCCAGTTGAAGAAGTCCGTCGTCGAAGCCGAGAAGGCCACGCCCGTCAACGCGAAGCCCAAGGGACCACGCCTCGAGGAAATGGCCGGCTATGGTGCCGCGAAAACCTGGGGCCTTCAGCTTGCCGACGACCTGCGGGCGTGGAAGGCGGGGGAGATTTCATGGGAAGAGGTCGATCGCGGGGCGCTCCTCCACGGGCCCCCTGGTTGCGGCAAGACGACCTATGCCCAGGCGCTTGCAAACTCGTGCGACGTCGACCTCGTCGTAGCCTCCGCCGCCCGTTGGCAAGCCAAGGGCCATCTCGGCGACTACCTGAAGGCGATGCGTGCCGCCTTCACGCAAGCGAAGAAGCAGTCGCCTTCAATTTTGTTTATCGATGAATGCGACAGCTTCGGAGACAGGGACAGGGGGGGTGACGACGACCACCGCGATTACAGGCGTCAAGTGATCAACGGCCTGCTCGAATGCCTCGATCCTGCCGAGGGCCGCGAAGGCGTTGTCGTCGTGGGTGCCACCAACAATCCGTCTGTCATCGACCGTGCCCTGCTTCGGCCGGGAAGGCTCGAGACGCTGATTGAAATCCCTTTGCCAGATGCTACCGCCCGGGTTGCGATTCTCCGGCATCACCTGCGCGATCAGGCGTTCGGCGACGATCTCGCCCGCTTCGTCTCGGCGACCCGGGGATGGTCTGGCGCTGACATCGAGAAGCTTGCTCGCGACGCCAGACGGCTTTCGAGACGACGGAAGGTTACCTTGTCGGAAGACCTCCTCCTCGAGGTTATGCCCGCACGATATGTCCTGAGCGCAAGCGAGTTACGGAACACGGCGGTCCACGAAGCTGGTCATGCCATCGTCGCGGTCGTCCTTGCGTGCGACGTGCTCAAACAGGTTCACATCGACCGGGATGCGGCGCTTGGAGTCGGCGCTCAGTCCGTCGGAAGAACAATCCTTGAACCAGAGGTCGGCCGGGTGAAGACGGCAAGCTACTACGACGACAGGATCGCTATGCTCTTGGGCGGCATCGCGGCCGAAACGGTGGTCTATGGCTGCCATGCAGACGGGGCAGGCGGTGCGCCGTCGTCGGACCTGGTTCTGGCAAGCGATATCGCCACGAAGCTGGAGCGTCATTTTGGGTTCGGGGAGGTCCTTTCTGTTGAACTTGGAAAGGGTGACCGTCCCCTTGAATATCTCCGAGACCGTGACCCAGAACTGCGAGGTCTGGTCGATGCAAGGCTGAAGGTCCAGTTCGACCGTGCGGTGGCGCTTCTTGCGGAGCGTCGTGAGGAACTCGACCATCTTACCGAGGCGCTGGTCGCAAAGGGCCGCGTGATCGGTGACGAAATTCGGGCGCTTCTGGGCGTTTGCAGCCCAGGGGCACCGAATCCGCATCCGTCAGGACGTGACGGCTAGCGGTCAGGCTCCGCTCCTCGCTCGAGAGAGGGGCGGAGCCGCTCATTGAATTGTCTGCGACCTTCTAACGCCGCTCTCCGGAGGCGTTATCGGATAGGGGCTTGAGGAGTTTTACCTGATCGATGCCAGCCTTGATTTTGACCCGGCGACCGAGCGGCTTAAAGCCGATCTCGTCCAACGCAGAACCGAGCGACGTTGCCTTTGCGGACTTTGGTTTACGGCGTGAGGGCCGTGCCATCTCTACCTCCTCGAATTCAATCAGCTGCACCTTGGGCTCAGCACGCAAATCCGGCAAGACAGAATATGTGCGTCGAAAAAAGCGATTTCAGGAGGCGATCAAACCATGAAACTCTGGGTCATCTCCGATCTGCATTGCGAATTCGGCCAACCGTTCGTTCATTCGCCGCCTGCCGGGGCGGATGTTCTGGTCTGTGCGGGCGATCTTTTGACACGCGGCATCGTCCCGAGCATCGAATGGCTGGCGGCCAATATCCCTTCCTCGATGCCAGTAGTGGTCGTCGCGGGGAACCATGAATATTATCGAGCCGCCGTGCTGGAGAGCATCCGCGATGCGCGGTTGCTGCACGACCGCTATCCCAACATCCACTTTCTCGAAAACGAAATGGTGGACATCGGAGGCGTCAGGTTTTTGGGCGCGACCCTGTGGATTGACTTTCGCCTGACCGGCGGCGATCCCGAGTGGGCTATGGCGGCCGCCCAAAGCGGAATGAACGACTATCGTCAGATCAAGTTTTCCAAGCTTCCCTACAGGAAGTTCGCGCCGATCCACGCCTACCGAAAGCATCAAGAGTCGAGAGCGTTTCTCAAATCTGCGCTGGAGAACGCCACGGCCCGGAAAACGGTCGTCGTAAGCCACCACGCTCCGTCGCCCACCTCAGTTCCGCCCGAGTTCCAGGGCGATCCGCTGTCCGCTTGTTATGCCAGCGATCTGGAGGAACTGATCCTTGAAGGGCGACCTACGTTGTGGGTGCATGGTCACGTTCATCATGGCTTCGATTACCAAATTGGCAGGACCAGGGTGGTCGCTAACCCGCGTGGATATCCGGGGGAGCGGACTGGTTTCGATCCGCAGCTCGTCATCGAAATCTAGGGTGGGAATACGCGCGCTTTCCGCGTTATGGAGGACCCATAAGGTTTTGCGACGCATCTGAAACGAAATGATCTTGTGGGACTTAAAACGCCGACAGGTTGTTTTTGCCGTCGGCGTTTGTATATCCCGCGCGACGTGGGATGAGGCGAGCGGTGGAATACGAAGACGCAATAGAGAGAATTCAGAAGATCGTCCCGATGATCAGGCATGACGTAGAGACAGCTATCCTGTCCCATGAAGTCATGGGAGGCCCAGAACGCCATCGTGCCACCCGGCCTAAAAGGATATCAGACGGATTTCGTTCAGACGTACGGTGCCATCCAGAACGCGTTGCTCCTCAAGCTTGCCATGGATGTCGCGCGCGTCTTCGATGTCAGCATTGGCCGTCCACTGGATAGGCAGGACGTGGAGTCGATCCCCGTCCTTGGCATGCTTCTCGGCGTGAATGGTGTAGTGGATGGATTGATAGCCGAAGCTTCGTCATGGGTGTCAGGGATCGAATGGGCTAATCAAGCCGAGGAGGATAGGCCCGCGGGGGGTCGAGGCCGTCGCCATGGAAATGCTTGAGAGCGAGCAGGCCATCGACAAGGAGACCTGCAAGTCCGCGATCGCAGAGTTTGCAATTCTCGCAGGCCGACTGTCCGACCCGACAACCGCCGACGCAGCCGCGCTAACCCGTGTCAAAGCGTTCCGTAACCGCAGGCTCGCCCATTCACTGTTTACGAAGGAACCGGACGCCTATCCCAAATACGAGGACCTGACACTGCTTCTTGAGCTGGCCAAGAAGGCAGCCAAGCTCTCATCGCTGGCAGTCGAAGGCCTGGAGGTCGATTTCGCAGAACAGACGGCCCTTAACCGGGAGAACGCAGATGGTTATGCGGTCATTGTCCTCGAGAGCTTAAAGCAATCGGCCGACAGTGAGGGGAGCTAGAGGACAGACTGCAGTCGGAGGCCGTCGCAAATTGCGGCGTCGGCCCGCCTGATCTGCGCCAACGATACCGTTTTCTGCCCTACCCATTCCGTCGGCAACAGCTTGATCACGGGTTCTTCCGGGCCGTTGTAGACGACCTCGCCCTTGAGGTTCTCGAGATCGAAGACCAGGAAGAGCAGGTGGTCGGCGCGGGTATCCACCATCCTGAAAGCGGGACCGCGATTTGTCCCCGTCGCCTTCACCTGAACGGAGCGGCCGTCCAGGGCATGGCCATCGATACCCGTTCCATTACGAGGGGAGAGCTTGAGGCCGAATAGTTCGGCCGCCACAGCCTCGCCGATATCGCCGATCAGGTTGCCGTCGAGGGTGAATTCGAGAGCCGCCGAGCGATAATGGTCGCGTAGACGGTTCCGGGCGAGGACGAGGTCGGTGATCACGGGAGGGAGGGAAAAGAACATGGTCGAGCCGGGTCAGATTTCATATTGGTGCGGGATCGTTCGAGATTCGAAGCGCACGATGCGGAAGTTCGGACTTCTCGTCCAGTTTCAGTTTCGTTTCCAATGTGAACGTCCCCATTGGTATCGCGTCAGATATAATTTCTCATCGGTGGAACTTGTCACTTTACGTTTCACTTTACATAGATATATCGTAAGTCTGCCAACCACGGATGAACCATGACCGCCGAAATCGTCAATCCGCTATTTTCCGACGAGTTGCCAGAAGTGCCGCTTACCAACGCTCCTCTGGCGCGCGTTGTGGCGCAGGTGCGCTTTCCCGCGATCCAGTCAATTCAGGATCAGGTGTTCGTTGGCAAGTTCCAGGAAGCTATCAGAACCATGTACCCGCGTCCCCGCAAGGATGTGATGAGCGGGTTCGTGCTCGGGACACCCACTATAGTGTCGTCGATCATCTGGCGTTACGTGGACCAGGAAGCGAACTGGATCGTATCCCTTTCGGATAATTTCTTGTCTTTCGAAACGATCAATTACACGTCCCGCAGGGATTTCACGGGCCGCTTCGGATTTCTTCTCGCAAAACTCGCGGAGACGATCGGTCCAACGCATACGGACCGGATCGGAATACGGTATGTGGACCAGGTGCCGCTTTCCGAAGACGAAAGCATGGCTGGCATGCTCCGGACAGAGATGATCGGCGTGAAGGAAATTTTCGGTAAGACACATCATATGATCTCTGAGCTCGAAGGGCCGTCGCAAGAGGGCGGTGTCCTCGTACGTTGGGGCCATATGCCCGAGAACGCCTCGCACGACCCGGACATCATGACGCCTATCAGCACGCCGTCTTGGTTCCTGGATGTGGACTCGTACAAGTCGTACGAATCTGAAAGCATGCCATTCGAGCCGGACGCGCTATCGGCGTTGACCTATCAGCTGGCCACGCGGGCCTATACTATTTTCAGGTGGTCGGTGACGGATAAATTCCTCGATCGCTACGGGAGAAAATGAAATGACGGCTCATCGCAAGTTCTCCTCGTCCGGCACGAGTCACAGCGGATTCGGCGACCGCCTCGATTTTCAGCAGGTTCGGCGTCATCAAGGGTTCAGAGCCTCCTCGCCGACGACCTCCACGCTGCTCGACATGCAACGCACCGAGACTGAGGAGGAGCGCCTGGAGGCGGCCGCCAACTCGGCGACTTTTATCACCCAGATCGGCCAGTTGAAGATGATGACCGGGTACAGCTGGGATCGGCTCGCAGAACTTCTCAGCTGCTCGCGCCAATCACTCTACAACTGGCGTGACGGTCTCGTGGTAACGGACGCGAACATTCGCGCGGTCCAGCGTATGCACGACGCGCTCGCGTTTATCGATCGAGGCGATCCCACGGAAACCAGGGCGGTACTCGAAGCCAACAACGCGCTTGTTTTCAAGACGCTCAAGACGGGTGACTTCGATGGTGCGAAGCAGGCGGCGGGGCAGGGGCGCGGTTCCGTCCACGGCCGGCCTTCGCCCCTTGTCAACGGCACGGGCGAGCTTCAAGATCATTGGACAGACCGCATCGCGGCGTCTTCTGATGAAACCTTCGAGAACGGGGGGTTCAAACCCCGGAAGACTTCGCGACGCGGGCCTCCCCGCACCAAGTAGAAGACTTCATGGCAGACAACGACGAACCCAATGCCGAACTTGAGGAACTGAGAGCGGCGCTCGCACCTTGGAGACAGGGTGACTTCACGATATCCATGGGTGAATTTCCCGTCGCGTTTCTCAACGAGAACGAAGTGATAGAGGCTGGGTGGGATGCGGTTCAGGGTCTGGTCGTTGTGAGCCAGACCTGTGACATCGTAAATGCCGTCGATTTCGACGACGTCGTTGTCGTTGCGCCAATCGTCGAGGTGACGGAGGGTCTTCTCGAAGCCATTAAATTCGGGACCACAACGGTGGGAGCTGTCATCGAAAACGCCATCCTACCGACCGACGTCGCCGATCTGAGATATCTGGCGACCATACGAAAATCGTCCCTCGCCAAAATGGAGCGTAAGGCAGGCTTCAATTCCGAACAGACGCGAGACGTGTTTGTCAACGCGCTCGAGCGTCGTTATGGACGTTTCGCGTTCCCTGACGCGCTGAGCAACGGCCCCGTTATAACAATCCGGAACAGGGCAAAGAGTCTGAGAAAGAAGAATTCGCCCAAGGCCGATGTCTACAAATCGCTGCGCTCTATCCGCCTCGTGGCAGACCCGGATTTCGATACTCCTGGAGCGAAAATCCAGTTCCTACTGGTCTTGAACGATCCGCCTCACGTCTTCGCGGACCCCAAGGACATACTATTGGAACTACAAAGCCAGGAGCAGGCCGACCGTTTCAACTGGCCCGTCGCTTTCGAGAAGCACTCTCCGCTGTTTCGCGTCGTCACCATGGACGGCCTGTCGGCACGAGAATGGGACAACAGTCGTCACGTCGATCTCGACTTCATCTCTTGGCGGAATGAGGCGTAGCGGTTACACACGTTTGAAAATTCCGCAAGCGAGGCCCGAGCAGCTCCGCGAAATCAAGCTTTAGACCTGAGAGGAGTGCATGCGAGACGCTATCGCCGCCCGCGCCGCTCCTCGGCCTTCACCCATTCCTCCAGGAATTCGAAGCGCCGCTACAGCGTCTTCTTGTCCCTGCAGTAGTCGATGGGCTTCACGCCACCGAGTTCCTTCCACGCCTGCGTGGGCCACAAGTCGGCGACGTCACGGCGGCTGATGCGGCTGTAGACCCGATCCCATAGCTTACCGATCATTTCCGTTTGTAGCTTTGCGGCCGCGGCCGCCTCTCGCTCGGCCTCGGCGAGCCTATCCAGTTCCCGTTGCACAGCCATGAAGCCGCTGGCGCTTTCCGCAGCCAGTTCCCGCGATGTCTTGCCGTCATGCCGGAGGCGGACAAGGGCGCGGCATCGCAGGGCGTAGCCGCAAGCGGCAAGCTGGACAAGGCTGCCCTAACGATGCTCCGCAAGGCGGTGGAAGCATCTGCGGATGACGATGGCCGAGCCCACCTTGCGCGGGTCGGTGCACACCTGTCGAAGCAGTCAGCCGATTTCGATGCCAGAAACTACGGATACGCGAGGCTCAGCGATCTGGCGGAGGCTTCCGGCATACTCGAGGTGGAACGTGTAGGCGGGCAGAACAAGGTCATGACCGTGAAGCTGAAGAACGGCTGAGAACACGCGATTCATTCGGACGGGATTAGGCTGCGACAACTCTCGGAAATCATTAGACAACCCGGGAGCAATCCGGCATGAAAATGCGGGTGCTTAGGGGGAAAGAATTGTACGTACCGCCATGGACGATTTTCTCGGGTCTCGGGGCGCTTGATCGCCGCGAACTGTGCAATCTCATCGCAAGCTTCGAGGCCACGACGCTGTTGTCCATGTCCATGGACCGTGTCAGCGATATGTTGTCCCGCTTTCAGAAGAATGCCGAGTCGTCAGATGCCACGGCTTTCGCCCGTCGGCTAAAGCTCGCCGCCGACGAATTGTATGCGTCCAATATCCCAGACCGCGCGCTGCGGGTTCGCCTGTGGGTAAGGATCGCGGAGGCCCTCGATCTCGACACCGTCCTTCCATTGTCGTCGAGAAGGGCCAACGCGGTTGGCGCGGGTGTGGCACACAAGGCATCGTCGGTGATGTCCGTGCCTGTCTCAGACGACAGCGAGAACGTGCCGCAGACGGGCATCCAGAAAGCCTGGCAGGCAGTAAAGACGCTAGGCGGTCGTTCCCACCAGGATTTCGCTTCCCTGGTCGCCGATCAGGCACAACTCGTCGCCAAGGCAGTGGCCGAGGCGGCGACATCCGGTGAGATTCCGGAAGAACTGGCGAGCGCACTTGGCCAGCGCGTCCGCGACCATATTCGAAGCCTGCCACCTGAGCTACGGGATGACCCTATGCGGGATGCCCTGACGGCAGGAGATCGGGCAGCATTTACGGTACTCGCGACAGGAACCGCTGCGTTCTCCATCGGCATGGGCGTGAATCTGGCCGGGTTCAGCGCCTACATCCTCGCCGCCCAGGCCTCGGCGTTTATCCCGTTCATGAGCGGGCCAGCCGTGGTGTCGACGCTCTTCATGCTCGCGAACCCGCTATTCAGTATCCCGGCCGTCATCGGTATCGGATACCTGGCAAACAACTACGTGAACGGCGGGCAGGCTGCCAAGCTCGCCGCTATCGTTTCGGTCCAGTTATCCCTTCGTGGGCTGTCGGCAGAATGGGACGGCCTGGCGGTTGTATTGAACGATTTCCGAACCGCGGCCAGAGCTGACCTAGCGTCGGTGTCCTCGTCGACCATGGCCGAAAACATGACCCGGAACGCGGCCATCGCTAAGGCGACCAGAGGGCGTTTGCCAAGTGCACTAGGCGACCTGAGGACCGGAGCGCTCGTCTCCGAGCGGCAAAGCGACCTGCTTACGGGCGTACTCTCGAAGAACCGCGGCGATGCGCTGGAAATGGCCGCTGTAACGGCTCTCTCGGCGGGTGACATGCTCTACAACGCAGTATCCATCGATCCGATGGTTCTTGCCGCGGCCGACTTCTCGCGATCTGAAGACCTCGGAGACATCTTCAAGTTCGGTGTGTTTGCCGAGCGCGTCGGATCGATGAGCGAGGCAGCTGCGGCGGGAGCAGGCAATAACCTGCGCGGTTATGTCTCCGAACAGCTGGTGGCGGCCCGTCTTTCGGAAGTCGGCCACGTGGTCAGCTTTCCGGAGACCTCGAACAATGCGGGTTTTGACCTCCTCGTGGACGGTGTCCCGTTTCAGGTGAAATGCCTGCAGGGCCTCGAAGGCCTGCGAACGCATTTCGCCAAGTATCCCGACATGCCTGTGTACGCCAATGCCGAATTGGCGGAGGCCGTTATCAGCAGCGGGGAGGAATGGGCGAAACTTGTCTTCTATGTCGATGGCTTTGATCGCGAGATCGCCGACCTCGTCATGACAACCTCCCTCGAAGCCGCCGAGGCGTTGGGCGACGTGAACGTGCCGTTCTTTGCCATGGCGGTTTCCTCGGCGCGAAACCTCCACAGTGTCTGGCGCGGCCGCATGCCCCTGTCGGACCTGCCGTTTTCGGTCGTGATGGATGCCAGCGTCAAAGGTGGACTTTCGGCCATTGGCGCGCTGTCTGGCAAGGCTATCGGCCTGATGGCTTTCGGCCCGGCTGGAGCGCTGGTCCTGAGTGGTGTCGGGGGTGTCAGCGCACTGGTCGGCGCGGGCTGGACGAGAGAGCAGGCAACGCGATTGCTGTCTTCCGACTGGCTTGCCGACCTTGAGGCGTCCACCGAGCGGTTCCGTGCCGCGCTTCTGGCGATTGTTCAGGCCAAGATCGCGATGCTCGAGGCGAAAAAGTCCGCCGTTCCCGGCACGCTTCCCGAGATCAACGACTGGATCGACGCGCGCTTCGCGGACGACATCGTATCTCTCGGTGAAGTCACGTACGATATCGAGACGGCAATTCCGACGCTCAGTCAGCCAGCGAAGGCACGAGCCTGTTTGGCTGCCATGGACGCGGCCAAGGTGCATCCCCTTGCAGTCGAGGCGGAGTTGGCGGACCTTTTGACGGTACTTGGGTCCGAGCCGTCGAAAGCCGCATCCGCTGGAAGGAAGGTCTCGGACGCATGGTCCGCGGTGAAATCGAAGCTGCCCAGTGCGGGCTAAGGAAGGTATTGCATGCAGGCGTTGATCGGGGTGGCAAGGTTCAGGGGGATGCTTTTGATCGCTGCTGTAGCTGTCTCGGGGGTATTGTCCGCTGTTCCTGCGCGAGCGCAGGACGACCACTCCATCTATTACGGATCGCGGGCCGGCATGCACGTGACGACCGTTTCCAAGACCGGGATCGGCACATCGAAGGCCGTTATCATGATCGAACACACGCCGAAGGACGCCAAGGCGTACTGCGTTGAATACAAGCAGGACTACTCGATGGCCTGCGTCAAACGGACGATGGCATCGGTAAAGGTCGGCGACAGGGTAACGGCGAACTGTAAAAAGGGGACCTGGACCGACGTTTACGGTGAGGGATATGTCTTTGAGGGCAAGTCGAGGTCCGATGACCTAATGGCCGACTATGTCGTGCGCCGCGTGAAATCGGGCGAAATACTCGACGGTTCATCGGCCTCTGGCTACCCGATCGCGTTGAGCGTCTTTCAGGAACTTTGCCCTGGTGTAGCTAAATGATATTTCGCCTTTCCGTCGTCGCCATGCTTGCATGCTTGGGCTTAACGGCTCCGGTAAGCTCCCATGCTGCCCACGTCAAGTTCGAGGGGATTTCGAACGGGCAGTTCGGTCCAGAGGTACGCTTCAGGCTCGAGGGGGATATCGTCGAGGGAGACAGCTCTCGCGTAAGGCAAGCGATGGCGGACGCCGACATATCCGTTCAGCAGGACCCCTGGCGGCGGATTGTCATCGCCCTGGATAGTCCAGGCGGTGATTACCACGAGGGACTAAACCTTGCCTTAGCGTTCCGTCGTCACGGTCTCGCCACCGTCGTACGGGACATGGACGTCTGCTACTCGGCCTGCGCCGTAGCATTTCTCGGGGGTGTCGATCTTCCGAAAGACCCGACTCCTGTCGGGGACGATGATCCTCTCCCCGATCAGAAGCCGTCGCGCACGATTGAGAAGGGAGCGAAACTGGGATTTCACGCGCCGTATCTCTCCGTTCCCGAGGGGAGTTACGACGCTGCCCTCGTACAGGATGCCTACAGGGCGGCGGTTCTGGGTATCGCGCGATTGGTAGCAGTCGCGGATCGTCTCCATCTCGTTCCAGCCGAGTTGCCTCGCTTGCTCGCTCCAGCCCGCGACGAGATGTATATGGCCGACGATGTAGATGCAGTCCGTGTTCTCGGCATCACTTACAATGACTTCTCGTACCAAATCCGGGATGGATATCCGTTTTCGCATTCCATGATCCTGAACGGATGCGTCAACCGCTACTACCACCTCGGGCGTAGAAGCAGTTCAGACGGCTACCAGATTGCGTTGTCTTCGCTCGAGGAGTTTATCGAAGGTTCCCAGCTGATGGAGAACGGTGAGGACGCGATTGCGTTCGGCGTTCGCTCGATCGGGCAGGGGACGGTGTCAACGTGGCTGGCCTACATGCCGATCGCCAAAACGAAGGACGGTGATCGCTTCGTATGGTGTTTATTCTCGCCAGGCACGACAGGGCCAACGACATTCTACAAACCAGCAGGGACCATCGAAGAGCTGTTCTCGGAGCTCAAGGGAAAGGGCGATCTCTGGGACTTCACCTCATCCCCGACGACGATCGCGCTTTCGACAGGTGATTGGGTTGACGATATGATGCGCGCAATTGACCTCGTTCCGCCACACACGAAGCTGGACGATGTGGCGAACCAACTCGAATCCTATCGCAAGTCAGAGCAGGCGGTCACTCCTCGATGAGCACCCAGTACGGTGTGGGTCCGAGGCGCTGTCACAGCTTGAAGCAGAAGCGGTTCCGTGTCTCGCTATTGAGCGCGCACAGCGTATACCCATCGTCGGCGTAAGGAATGGACGGCTTGCCGTTTATCGTGAAGAAGTCGCCGTCGCGTGCAAGAATGGTCTCGGCCATACGAATTCGTAACGATCTGATCGCCGATTATCTACGATGGCATTGATGTTCAGAGTAGCTTCACAGGGCTCAATTTCCCTTTCCCCACTCGCACTGAAGACCGCGCACGTGGCGGACGCTTTCGCGCCGACTATCGACCGAGGGGATGTGGCATCCTCACTGGCAACCGCTCCACCCAGTTCTTTGAGAGTGAGGCCGGGCCGATATGAAGCGAGTTGGTTGATCCCCCAACTCCGGTCGGCATAATTATCGACAGTGCATGCTCCCTGACCCAATAGGACATTGTACATCCCGTTGTATCCGCAACCCTGCAGGCCGTTCCTATTGACGGCGATCACGCATCCCGCTTCAGAGTACCCGGCATCGCTAAGCCAGTCCTTCAACGCACTGAACCAGATTCGCGTGCTTGGCCGCTGGATGCAGTCGTCGGTCGCCAAGGCCTACCAGGAGTTCGACGCCGACGGCCGCATGAAGCCGTCCTCCTACTACGACCGCGTTGTGGATGTCTGCGAGGAGCTGGTGAAGTTCACGCTGCTGACGCGGGACGCCTCGGCTCATCTGACGGATCGCTACAGCGAGAGGAAGGAACACGCGGCCGAGTTGGAAAGAGGGTTGCGCTGAAGTCCATCTGAAGCCCTTCTGTCGTAGGAGCGCAACGTCCCGATGCGGTTATCATGTCGGCAATTCGCCGATACCGAAGATCATTTCAATTACTGGGGATGGCGGGCAAATCGGTAAACGCCCAAGGTTGTTGGGTTTCCAGCTCCGTGGACCAAAGCCAGTGTGCCCGTTGCGCCGGCGGAACCTGAAAGTCACCCTGTAGAGGAGGATTTGAGGGCGGTATGTACGATTTCACCGAAAAGCAGGGTAATCCAGTGGATTTTATGCTGAAGGCGTTGGCACTCAGCGACGAATGCGGCAACGTTCGCACGTTGGTCGCCCAGATAAACCGTAACCACGCGACCATCATAAGTACCGCGACTCAAGATCAATTAGAAACCTATCGTGCACTACTCAGCCGAGCAGAGGCAGCCTCCGAGGCTGAAAGGATATATGGCTCTGGTAGCCAATTAAAACTCTCACATCCCCACATCAGGCAACTAATTATGAGTGGTCTGCTTGACTTGCGCCAGACTATGGATTCCACCGTCCCCGCGCTGAATCTGGCTAGATGAGCGAAGCCGGGGCGCTTTTCTGAATAATGGGCTTTGCCTCGGTATTGGTCCTATAGTCTTCGTCGGCAGCTCCGATGGCTGCTTCTGGGGATGGGTAAATGCCAGGCAACAAGCCGAACGGCCCAAGGACTATAACACTCAGATGGCCGCTGAATTCTCGACGGGCGAATAGTCTATAGCCAGGAGGCCCTCCAGGCGCAGGAATCCAGTTGAAGGATTCCACTGGAACTTGGCCGCTTTCATCAAGCTCCAGGAACTCAAGTACCTGGTCTTGAGAGAGAAAGGGATAGGACCAAATTACCTCATCGTCTGCTTCCAGTGCAAAGCAGCCCGATCCGCGTTCGTTGAGATAGATAATTCGAGGCACGTTACTCTCCTCCTTGCAATAAAGAAGGCGATAGCAGCCACCGGTTGCCAAACAGCTAACCGGTTAGGGATGGCGAAAAAGCGGCACGACTGCATCTCCGGCGTAGCGCGGCGCATTTTACCAAACCACCGTCGTATTACGCCCGCGTCGTGGATGTCCCGAAGAACTCGTAATGTTCACCCTGCTGACAGGGGTCTTCAGCGCACCTGACTGACCGCTACAGTGAGGAAGAAACACGCGGCCGAACTTGAAAAGCAGGTCCTCCACGTCGCGTTGACACCACGCCCCGCGAGCTGCAAGCCACGGGACCTCCAAGTGCTGCGGGTAGCGTCGCTCGGCCTTTGCGCAGCGAGAGAGGCGACCGTTGAAAACGGGATCACCCCAACCTATCTAAAGGCCATCACCCGTTATTGATGGCTTGCCGCAGTGACTTGGCGCTGTCCAGGTTTTTCAAATGGCGCTCTCCAGAAATGGATCGAGCCCCCTTTGTGTTTGCGGGCAAAATTCCGGCCTCGCCTATTCCTCAAACGCCCGTCCATCTACCGACTTGATGTAGCGCAGAATGGCAGTGACGCTATCGAAGATGAAACGCGCTTCATCCGGGTCGACGAGGTTTGGATTATCGTGCGCGAGCGACTTGTTATTCCTAAGGTCGTTCATCGCCTCAAAGACGCTGATTGAACTCTTGATGATGCGCTCGGACATTTGGGTCAGGTTTCTCTGAGAGCTTAGGGCTTTGACGTATCGGCCGACCCTGGAATGAAGCGGGTCGTCTAGCCCACAATCTCCGCCACCGTGCTTACTCACCAACGATGCAAACCGCTTCATGCAATATGTGTGAAGTCTGTCCAATGCCGCGTGCGGCTTTCGCGCATCCAGATCACGTCGGATAGAGGCAACGAGTTCTTCCAAAGTCTCGTTCGCTTCGAACGTCTCAAACGCTGAAGTGTCGATATCGTGGCTCGCGCCCTCAAAGCGACTAACGGTCAGGAAAAAACTGGTCTCCAGGTCCTTCTCGTTCGGAGGCTTCCGCATGCCCGACGCCCCGCGATATTCCCACAGTTCCCTGAGCAACTTCGCGACCGTGCCAGAGGGTGCGCGTTCAACGAAGGATCGGAACCGCTTCGCCTTCGACGTTCCTCGCCCGTTAAAAAGGGAAGTCTGCGTTTGAACGTCGATCGACAATGTCTCGTAGAAGAAGTCGCTAAAAGTTCGATCTGAGAAGTCGAGGAGATAGCCATCGTTCATGCCAAGGGCTTGTTCAAGCTTATCTCGTTCTGCGCGCGGGATGAGTTGTTCGTAGGTGCGGTTCATGATTTCCGACTGATAAAGACATTCGTGGCACCCTCGGCTCCAGCCTGAGAACAGCGTAGCCCGCCATAATCGTCACGAGATTCCGAGAATTTTCCCTTTGTTATCAGGCAACTGTGCGGCTGTTCAAGGGAATGTGGCGGTGAAGGGCCGTCGGAGCAGACGTATGTGGCGGCTCATCCAAGTGGTTGTGGCGGCCACGGCGCTAAGTGATTGATTCACGGTGGCCCTTGGTTCAGACGTTTGTGGCGGGCCACATTTTCCAGAGTTTCCGCCGTGCCTGCCCGTATCGCCGGCGTTTCTGGGCGTCGGATCGAAGTCTTGCGTCGACCCTCCGACTATCTTTAGTGTATCAGAAAAAACAAAATTTTCAAGAGGTTGCAAGGCCGAGAGCTGGGCGCAGCCTAGCCGTTCGCGGCCAACTGGATCAGCCAAGCGGCGCTCTACCGCTTGGCCGGTGGTTCGACCCGGCCGCGCTGTCCGATCGCATAAGGGGTAAGCGAGCGCCGCCCGACGGACGCGGAAAACTGGGCGGCAGTCTGGGCGACAATCCGTCCGATTCGGCGACGGCCGTTCGAGGGTCCGGAGACGCCCGGCCGGCAGGCCGCCAGAGATTTCGAGACCCGAGCAGCCCTGGGCGGGCGGCCGCAGTCCCCAACCTGGGGGTCCGCAGTCCCGCTGTCAAAAACTGTACACCCGATCGTGGAAATACCCAACGGCGATCATCCACCTCGGATCGAGGGCAAACGGGCTGGGCACGGAGCCTCGCGGACCGCGATGCGGGATGAGCACCTCCGCGCGCGAAACCCCGGCCGTCCGCACGGGGAGCGGCCACGCCTGCGCGATGGATGCGGTTCGATGCGATGGGTCTGACCACGCTTAGCGGCAAGGTCGAACTCGTCCCGCACCCACAGCGAGCACACTTCTTTCGCAGGTTGAAGTCTCCCCCGTTTGCCGCGACGAACGCACGCCCGGCTGTCGCGCGGCACCGCGCGGCGCGTCAAACGAAAACCGAACAGCAAACGCATCTCCCACAGGCCTTAAAAAAAACTGTTGAGTTGTGCAGGTAGAGGAAGATGCCGCCTAAAATTGTTGTAAATAAAGGCCATTTCCCACCACAACCAAGTCTATCCAAATGGTACGCAAGCCCAAGAAAGCTTCCAAGAAAACAGAGCCAAAGATCAAGCATCTCTCCAACCCGTTTTCAACGGGTGGCGGCGGCGTGAACTTCGAAACACGCGTTCAAGCCTCGTTTGCGGTCCTGATGCTTGCTGGGGGCATTTCACCTTGCACACGACTTTGGCCAATCAAAGCTGTCCATCTGCAAGCGAAGCGTCTTGGTCTTGAAACGGATGACGTGGTGGTCGAGGCACACGAACCTAATGCTCAACGGCGGTCGAGGCTCCTGGGGCAAATCAAGCACGATGTTGCGTTCACCCCCAGCAACAAGACCTTCGGCGAAGTTATCTTTGCCGCATGGACTGACTTTTCCAAGGGAGTTGACGGTGACGTATTTGCCCTGATCACAGGCCCGCTCAGCGGAAACGACCTCGAACTTCGAGCCGTGCTGGAATGGGCGCGGACTTCGGCGACAGCCGAAGACTTTTATAGCAAGGTCGGTCAGGCAAATTTCAGCAGTGCGAACAAGCAGGCAAAACTAAACGCCGTTCTGCACCATCTGAAGGTCGCCAACAAAAAGGTGGCCGTGTCAGACGAACAAGCTTGGAAGTTCCTCCGGTCGTTCCACGTACTCCAATATGATCTCGATATCGCCGGTGGAGTAAATCGAGCGTTTTTGACCTGCATCATCTCGCAGTTCGGCGTATCCGGCGCGGACGCAACATGGGCGCAATTGATCGAAGCGGTGAGTGACATCAATCAAAATGCCGGGTCGGTCACGATCGACACGCTCCCGAAGGACTTGGTGGAGCTGTTTCAGGCTAGGCGGGAAGTCACGATAGCGCGGGAACTTCTTCCTCCTCAAAGCTCGCCGTCGACAATACGAGCCACGAACGCCAACAATCCTGTAGTTGCGATCGCACAGTTGATTGGCGCGTGGAGTGAAGCATCACGATCTGATCGAGAATACGTCAGCGCCCTCGCAGGAGAACCGTACGACGAATTTGTTCGGAAACTCAGTGTCGAATTGAACACACCTGGCACCGTGCTTCGACACAGGAACGGGGTATGGAGCGTTCTTGATCGCGGGGAATGCTGGGACGTTGGAGGTGCCTATGTTTTTGATCGGCACCTTGACCTCGTTCAGAGCCACGCTGCGCGGGCATTTTCGGAGGATGATCGATCTCTGCGTGTCGAGGACGGAATGGCCGAACCGGACGCAGCAGAGGCCTATTCTGGGCAACTGCGTTCGTCGTTCGCAGATACGCTCGCGCTCATCGCGACTCGCCCAGCGGCTCTTCGTAACTGCCGCCAAGACGTGATGAACCGCGTACCGCGCGTCGTGGTCGCGCAAAGCTTACAGTCAGGCGATTGGATCAGGATTGCTAGCCTTGATCGAGACCTTGCGGTCCTAGCCGAAGCTGCGCCCGAGGAGTTTCTCACTGCACTTGAAAGAAAAATCCGAGAGGGCGACACGATCCGTGACCTCTTCTCCAGAGAACATGTGAGTGGGGGCTTAGGGCGAACCCTTTCTACTGGCCTCTTGTGGGGGTTGGAGAACCTTGCTTGGTCGCAGGAGTTTTTGCCCCGGGTCACATTGGTCTTAGGCAGATTGGATGAGCTTGATCCCGGCGGGCAATGGACCAATCGGCCGAGCGAGACGCTCAAAAGCATCTTTCTTCCGTGGCACCCTCAAACATCTGCCTCTCCCGCGATGCGAGCAGCGGCATTGAGGGCGCTTGGACATGAACACCCTCAAATTGCATGGAAGGTATATGTCGCAGCGCTTCCGGGGGTGATGCAATCCACTTCCGGAACCCACCGCCCGAAGTGGCGAGATTTCGGCGCGGTCGAGGCCCCGCGGGTTACGAGACGTCAGTACTTCGACGAGATCAACATCTACACCGAGAGCCTATTGGATTTGGCGTCTTCCAGGCCGGAAAATCTCGCGGACCTCGTAGAACATATGCCCAACCTTCCCCCTTATGCTTTTACCCAGGCTATTAACTTGATTGATGTCAATATTGACGCGCTCCGGGCAAGCGGTCGCGATCAAGGCGTCTGGAGCGTGCTGGAGGAAACGGCAAGAAAGCACAAGGCGTTCGCGCATGCGGACTGGGCAATATCGCCTTCCTCCGTCCAAGAGATTGAAGCGCTCGCGTCCCGGCTACGCCCCACAAATCCCGCTATACGGTATAAGGACCTTTTCGGCTTGTCCGATCCCCTTTCATACGATCGGGAGAGCACATGGCGAGAGCGTCAAGACAAGATTGACAGTTTGAGAGAGCAGGCTGTCGGCGAAATTTGGGAAGCAGGCGGGCTTTCCGGGATAATCTCGTTCGCAATGTCGGTTCAAAAGCCTCGGCCTGTCGGTGCTGCTCTGGCGAAGCTCGATCACGCTTTGGTGCCATTGGCGGAACTGCAGCGTTGGGCGGACACCGACGAGACACACCTTCTTGATCTTCTCGCGGGCTATGCGGCCCAGAGTTACGCCGCACAGAATGGCGAATGGCTCGAACGACTAGGGTTGGGCAATTGGACCCCGGATGGAGCAGCAAAGGTGCTTTCGGCGCTTCCGTTCTCGCGCTCAACATGGGACATCGTCGAGGGACTGCTGGCCAAGAAGCAATCACTTTACTGGAGGTCAGTGGATATCGGTTTCGTGGAAAACCAGCGCGACACGCATTACGTCGTCAAAAATCTCCTGGCGAATGGCCGACCAGGTCCGGCAATCTACATCTTACATTCCTTTATGTTCCGGTTTGGAAAGCTCGATACGAGAGATGCGGTCAAGGCACTCCTCGCACTTGCAAAGACGGGGACGAAACTGGTCGGGACGGACTCCTACGAAGTGGAGGCCCTGATCAAGCGCTTACAGGAGACCAGCAATGTTAAGACGGGCGATTTGGAACAAATTGAGTGGGCATTCCTGGACCTGCTCGTGCAGCCAGGACGTGAAACCTTTCCAAAAACGCTCGAACAGAGGCTCGCCGACGACCCAGATTTCTATCTCGAGGTATTGGGCACAATCTACCGGCCCAAGGGTTCAGCTGCGAGAGAGCCCACGGAGCGTGATCGCCGGGTAGCCTCGGCGTCCTATCGACTATTACTCTCCTGGAAAATTCCTCCGGGTCAGAGTTTCAACGGCATCTTTTCAGAAGCTTCCTTCAACAGCTGGTTAGAAAGTTTTGCCGCAAAGGCTGAATCACAAGGATATCGGGAAGTCGGATTGTCTAAACTCGGACAGGTCCTGATTCACGTTCCCGTTGACCCGAGCGGATTCTGGATAAATCGCGATGTGGCAGCGGCGCTGAATTCAAGTCAGTTCGAACAACTTCGCTCGGGTTACCGGACGGGCTTGTTTAATGCTCGCGGAGTTCATTGGGTTGATCCCAGTGGTGCACCGGAACGAAAGCTTGCTGATCAGTACCGGCGTCAGGCGGAGGATGCAGACCTGCAAGGCTTTGTACGCCTCGCAGCGAGTATTCGTGATCTCGCGAAAGACTACGAATTTCAGGCCGACAGCGTCGCTGAAAGATTTGGCCTCGATTCCGAAGAGTAAGGGAACAACGCTTACAGAGATCACGAGCTACGCTGCCGGCTGGGCATGATTTGTGTTCACCTACGTCGCGGTGTTTTCGATCTGACTGCGGACGATCCTATCCTCCACTGAGGAGAAATACGTGTATGGGCTCCGGCTGAATGTCTCCGAGCCGACGAGTCAAACAATGAGGAACTATATGAGCAAAGCTCTGCGCACAGCGATCATTTACGATTTCGACGGCACATTGGCCAAAGGGAATCTTCAGGAGACCAGCTTCATTCCCAAGGTCGGGATGACGACAAAAGATTTCTGGGACGAGGTCAAAGCCCGGACGCGTCAGCACGACGCAGATGAAATTCTCGTCTACATGCACCTGATGTTGCAAAAGTCGCGCGAGATGAATGCGCCAATCACCGTGGAAGACTTACGCAAGCACGGCAAGGATGCGCCACTATTTCCCGGTCTGGCGGACGGTTCCTGGTTTGACCGGATCAATTCGTTTGCCACTGACAATGGATTGGAACTTGAGCACTACATCGTTTCGTCAGGCATCCATGAGATGATAGAAGGATGCGCCATTCGTAGTTGTTTTCACCGCATCTTCGCGTCGAAATTCATCTACGAAGATGGCGTGGCTGCGTGGCCGGGCGTGGGTATCAATTATACGACAAAGACCCAGTATCTATTCCGCATAAACAAGGGCATCGACAATCATTGGAATAACGAAGCGGTTAATCAGTACATGCCAGAGCAGGATCGACCGATCCCCTTCGATCGGATGATCTTCCTCGGAGACGGAGACACCGATATTCCAACGATGAAAATGCTGACCTACCAGAGTGGGCATTCTGTCGCCGTCTACGATCAAGACAGGTCGGAGCGGGACCTCTCAAAAATACACCGCCTCATTTCGGATGGTCGTGCCGACTTTGTCGCGCCCGCCAGCTACGAGGAGAAGTCCCAGCTCGATATTATCATCAAAGGCATTCTCGGGCGCATTGCTCGCAAGCATGGGCAAACCCTTGCCGAGTAGTGAGGTAATGACCGACTTGGCTGAGTAGCCGTTCTCGCCTGCAGAAGCGTTGACGCGTCTTGGTGGAGGGTTCAGGAGCGTCGCGCCACCCTACCAAGAATCACTTGTTTCTTCGTCGGTGACCTTGCCCCCAAGTTTTATCCAGTTTTGAGTTCGCTCCAGCGGTTTTGGGTTGCAACACTTGGGGCGGTAGCGGCGGGTTGCGGTGCGGAGCCTTTTCGGCCGCGCAGCACCGCATCACGTCGCGGGTTGATGGTCCGAGCGTACTCGGCAGGTGTCAGCCAGCCGAGGCCAGAGTGCGGTCGGTGATCGTTGTAGTCGCAGCGCCAGTTTGAAAGCGCTGATCGGGCATGGGGCAGGGACGAGAAGAGGGTTTCATTCAAGAACTCGTCTCGCAGCCGCCCATTGAAGCTTTCGATGAAAGCGTTCTGGATCGGCTTGCCCGGCGCGATGTAGTGCCAATCCACCTTGGCCCGGTCCGTCCATTGCAGGATCGCGTTGCTGGTGAACTCGCTGCCATTGTCGCTGACGATCATCTTCGGTTTGCCACGCGCCTCGACAATCCGGTCAAGCTCACGGGCAACCCGCAGGCCGGAAAGCGACGTATCGGCGACGAGAGCGAGGCATTCCCTCGTGCAATCGTCGACGACCGTCAGAACCCGGAACCTGCGTCCATCGGTGAGTTGATCTGACACGAAGTCGAGCGACCAACGATCATTGGCGGCCATCGGGATCAGCATCGGCGCTCGTGTACCGATCGCTCGCTTTCGACCGCCACGTCTGCGTACCGTCAGCTTCTCCTCCCGATAGAGCCGGAAGAGCCTCTTGTGGTTCACAAGGTGGCCCTCGCGTCTGAGCAGCACATGAATGCGTCGATAGCCGAAGCGGCGGCGTTCATGCGCCAGCGCCTTCATCCGCTCGCGAAGGTCATGATCGTCGCTGCGCCTGGTTTCGTAACGGATCGTCATCCGGCAAAAGCCGATGGCTTTACACGCCCGCCGTTCGCTCATCCGATGTTGGTTCATCAGATGCGCGACAGCTCTCCGCTTGGCTGCGGGCGTCACCACTTCTTTCCCAGAAGGTCTTTCAAAGCAGCATTGTCGAGCATCGCGTCCGCCAGGAGCCGCTTCAGCTTCGTGTTCTCGTCCTCCAGCGTCTTCAGCCGCTTGGCTTCCGACACGTCCATGCCGCCGAACTTGGTCTTCCACTTATAGATGCTGGCATCGCTGACGCCGTGCTTGCGGCAAAGCTCCGAGACCGGCATGCCCGCCTCATGCTCCTTCAGAATGCCGACGATCTGTTCGTCTGTGAAACGGTTGCGCTTCATTCCCTGGTCCTCTCAATGGCCAGAGCTTACTTCAAAATGGATTAGGTCAGCGGGGCAAGGTCAATCTCAACGGCCTAAACAAGAAGGACGGCGAGAGGATCGGCGCCGCCCTCGGAGAATTCGTTCGCGTGGATCATGCGCAGGCCATGCAGGGTTTAACCCGATGGGCTGCCTGCTTGCTCGCTCCAAACTGCCATCTGGTTCGTGAGGCTTTCCGGGGAGAGTGGCTTGCCGTAGCGCGTCTCCGAAGCCACTCGTAATCTCCATCCTGATTGCAACCGGGATCGACAAACCGCTGAGGCAAGACAGGCCGGCGCGTGGCGCTGCCGTCGGGGACAGCCAATGTCCGCATCTCGCCTGGTCCTGCCGTTCCGCTTCTCGCCCCACATGGTCGTGGAGCCGGCGACAAGCCTGGTCGGCTACGTCCCGCCATGGGCGGCCAAAGCCGATGCAAATGGTTGCCTGGCTTCGTTCCGCGGGTTGAAACGCGGAACAAAGAGTTCCCTAGCGCTTCTGAAGTTCCCAAGGGTACACGGTCCGCCAATCGTTCTTCATGTCGATGACGACCCAGCCCCGCTGGTTGGCCTCTTCCAGCGCCTTGTCCAATCCGCCGACCTTCGATCCCTTGTCGTACGCCCATTCCCGATCTTGGTCCGTGTGGTGAAGCAAAATGGCAAGGGCGTTGCGATCGCCGCGTGTGGCGTATTGCATCATCTGCAGGTCGCCGTCGGAGTTGCCGGAGGCGATAACAGGGCGCCGGCCAATGTGATGGTTGATGGCAACCGGCTTGCCTTCCTTGTCATCGATGAAGAAGAGTTCCGGGCCCTTCACGGTTTCCGCGTCATCATCCGACACCTCGAACGTCGCCTTGATGCTTGAGCCCACCACCTGTTCCGGAGGGATGCCGTATGCCCGTTCGGAAAAGACGCGGATAAAATCGATGCCGCCGCCCGAGACAATGTAAGTCTTAAAGCCCTTGTCCCTGAGATAGGTGAGCAATTCCAACATCGGTTGGTAGATCATTTCGTCGTATCGACGACCGGTCTCCGGATGCTTCGTGGTCTCCAGCCACTTGTTGACCTCATCTTTGAACTCGTCCGTCGTCATACCGGAATGGGATGCCGCCATGACCTCGAGAAGCCCCTTGTGCCCGTCAGCGAGCAGGGCCTGCATGTCTCCCTCCGCGGCAGCCTTCATGCCGGCACTCTTTTCGGCAAGCGACGGATCCGCAGCGACCATGGCCTTGGCTTTGTCGAGCGCGTAGATCAGCTGGAAATAGACTGGCTGTTCCGCCCAGAGATTGCCGTCATTGTCGAATGTCGCTATCCGAGCGGCCGGGTCGATGTAACGCTCGCTTCCGGGCGTTGTCGTTGCCTCGACGAATTTCAGGATCGCCTGCTTCGTCTCCGTGTCGTTCCATGAAGGCAGGGGGTCGGCAAGCGATATAGACGGCAATACGAACAGTACGGCCGAGAGAAACAAGCTGCGCATGGCAAACCTCACCTAAGCAGAAGCGGAAGGACCCGCAGAAGGTGTCGCCACCTTGCGCGGGTCCGTTTTTGATCTGGTCGTTATTGGGCGACGCCGCCGTTCAGGGTCTGGTCCAACTGTTCCTGAATCTGGTCGACCGAGAAGCTCGCTGCCCGCTGCGACGGGGGATATTCCGCGAAAGTGGCGAAGAACTTCGCTACTTCCTGCTGCGCGGGGACCAGAAGGTAGGCGTGATCAAGCATCCAATCCCAATAGGTGTTGGACGTTCTGTCCGCGCGTTCATATGGGTCGGAGCGCAAGTCGAAGATCTTGGGAAGACGCAGGGGCGTGAAAGGCTCGGCCCAGATCTTCAGCGTGCCGGTCTCGCGTTGTTCGGCGAAGACCATCTTCCAGTTTTCGTAGCGCATTGCGACGATCGTGCCGTCATCGTTGAAGTAGAAGAACTCCTTGCGTGCCGTCTGATCGGCTTCGTCGATCAGGTAGGGAAGCTGATTGTAGCCATCGAGGTGGACCTTGTAGTCCTTGCCGTCGATTGTCGTCCCCTGGAGAAGGCGAGCCTTGATGTCGGCATCGCCTGCGGCTGCCAGCAAGGTCGGGAACCAGTCAAGACCCGAGAACATGCCGGTCTTGACGGTCCCGGGCTGGATGCGACCGGGCCAGCGGATCATGGCAGGGACGCGGTATGCGCCTTCCCAGTTGGTGTTTTTCTCAGACCGGAACGGAGTCGTGCCGGCGTCCGGCCAGGAGTTCTGGTGAGGTCCGTTGTCGGTCGAGTAGATGACGATGGTGTTGTCCGCGACCCCTGCCTGATCGAGCGCATCGAGGATCTGACCGACTATCGCATCATGCTCGACCATGCCGTCGGCATATTCGGTAAGGGCAGTCAGGCCAGGTTCGCTGCGGTTCTCCGGCTTCACATGAGTGCGGAAGTGCATCCGGGTGGTGTTCATCCAGATGAAGAACGGCTTGTCCTGCTCCACCTGGCGTTTCATGAAGTCGATGGCGGCAGCAGAGGTCTCCTCGTCCACCGTTTCCATCCGCTTCTTCGTCAGCGGTCCGGTGTCTTCGACATTGCCGTCGGCAGACGAGCGGATCACGCCGCGCGGGCCGTACTGCTCTCGAAAGGCCGGGTCCCTCGGGTAGTTGAAGTTTTCGGGCTCTTCTTCTGCGTTGAGATGATACAGATTGCCGAAAAACTCGTCGAAGCCGTGAGCCGTCGGCAGAAACTCGTCCTTGTCGCCAAGGTGGTTCTTGCCGAACTGTCCGGTGGCATAGCCAAGGTCTCTCAGGGCTGAGGCGATGGTGACATCATCGTCGCGTAGTCCCAGATCCGCGCCCGGGAGGCCGACCTTGGAAAGTCCGGTCCGCAGTGTCGATTGACCTGTGATGAAAGTCGACCGCCCTGCCGTGCAGCTCTGCTCGGCATAGTAGTCGGTGAACTTGGCGCCATCGGCGGCGATCCGGTCGATGTTCGGCGTGTTGTAGCCCATCAGCCCGAAGCTGTAGGTGGATAGGTTGGTCTGGCCGATGTCGTCTCCCCAGATCACGAGGATGTTGGGCTTCTGTTGATCCTGGGCCTGAGCACCGCCGGCCGCCGCCAGCGCCGTGCCACAGACTAGCGCAAGCTGCGCCAATTTCGTCTTCCACATTTCCTGTCCTCCTTCAGACAAGTACCTGGGGGTCACGGGGGTACAACCTTCGAGCAAACCAGCTCCAACCGGATTGACGATGAGGCCGCTTCAAGGGCCGGATCGCCCGCTTTGGCGAATGATCCGGCCGCATCGGGTTCACGTACCGGTCTTGAATCACAAGTCTAAGTGGCGCAACGTGACGCGCTCTATGGGTGCTCGGATCCATGACTACTGTGAAATCACTCTTCTCCCTGTTCAAGATCCGGGGCATTGGACGTCCACCGGTGCGTTGCCACCGATCTGGTTGCGGGGGCGATCCGGATCCGCTCTTCTTCGAACGTGTTACAGCTAGAAGTATCTGCAATGTTGCAATGCCAAGTAAGTTGGACCTAGGGGCAACAAGGCGCTTTCTGGCGGTGATGCCGTTGCTGATCATGATCGCGTTGGGAACGGTTTCTGTTCCGGAACTCGTTTCTGCAGCATCGGCAGGCGGCACTGATGTCCGGCGGGTGCTGATACTTTATGAAAACGAAAGCACCCTGTTCGCTGTTCGGGAGATCGCGCAGGGGCTGCAGGGGCGTCTCCGCCAGGACAATCCGACGGCAATCGAACTCTATAGCGAGTATCTGGACATCATCCGGTTCCCGGATACTGCCCACGAGGACAGGGTCGCGGCGTTTCTGTCGGCGAAGTACGAGAATCAGAAGATTGATGCGATCATTGCGATCGGGCCAGGTGCGCTGCTGTTCGCCGTCGACAGGCTTGATTGGATACCTGACGACGTTCCGATTGTCGCCGGCGCGGTTTCACAATCGACCTTCGATCGGATCAAGAACACCTCGCGAGTTTATGGAGTTCTGAACAATTTCGATGTCGAGAAGACCGTTGATCTGGCGACACGGCTGCACCCGGCAGCGAAACGTCTGGTCGTCCTCACAGGTTCTTCGGAATTCGATCATAGCTGGCGTGATACGGCCGAGGCGAAACTGGGAACGAACTACGCCGGACTGGATGTGGTTCACCTGTCTGACCTTTCCCTGGCAGGCTTTCAGGCGGCCGTCTCCGAGCTTGCGGACGACAGCCTTTTGCTCGTGCTGACTGTCTTTACCGATTCGGACGGTCGCAAGTTCGTTCCGCGAGACGCTGCCGCGGAAATCATCTCCCAAGCTTCCGTTCCCGCCTATGGGGTTTACAGCTCGTTCATCGGGACGGGTATGGTCGGAGGCCACCTGGAGTCTTTTATCGGTATAGGCCACGATGTCGGACGACTGGTCGAAGGGCTGCTCCGGGGGGAACGCCCTTCCGACCACCTGGCGCCGTCAACTGCCGAACCCGTGTTCGACTGGCGGCAGGTCAAACGCTGGAACATCGACCCAGTACGTCTCCCCGACGACGCGATCCTTGAGAACTATGATCCGTCGATCTGGGAAAGGTACCGATGGCAAATAGCGATCGGCTTCGCGATCATCTCGCTACAATCGAGCACCATTTTGGGGCTCGTTCTCTTGGAGAGGCGGCGCAAACGCATTTCGAAGGAGCTTGCCCTCGAGCGTCTGCAGCTTGCTCACATGTCCAGGGTTTCGCAGCTTGGACAATTGTCGGGCTCGATTGCGCACGAACTCAATCAACCTTTGACATCAATCCTCACGAACGCCGAAACGGGTTTGCGCATGCTTGACCACGGAGTGGAGAAGCCGGAGGACTTCAGGGGCATTCTCGAGGACATCGCCAGCGCGGACAAGCATGCGTCTGAAACCCTGACCGGGCTTCGCCAGCTCTTCATGAACAAGGACGTTTCACGTTTGCCGGTAAATCTGAACGCGGCTGTGACAGAGACACTTAAACTTGCAAGGAGTGAGCTTGCCGCCCGGAAAACGAGCGCTAATTTCTCAAGCACCGCGAATGCGATAACCGTGCGCGCGAACTTTTCGCAGTTGCAACAGATTACGCTGAATCTGGTTTTGAATGCATCCGAGGCCATGTCACACTTGCCGCCGTCCCAGCGGCGCATCGACATCAGGACCGGTATCAAGCCCGACGGGCAAGCTTTCCTGGCGGTTTCGGATAGCGGGGCAGGCATGACAAAGGAAATGCAGGAGGCAGCCTTCAGGCCTTTCGTCAGTCAGCGCAGCGATGGCATGGGCCTTGGCCTGCCCATATGCCGGTCGATAGCCCTGGCTCACGGCGGCATGCTCGAGTTTGATCAGACCAGAGAAACCGGGGCTCAGATCGTTCTGACCCTCCCAGCAATGCAAAGGTGAATGGTGGATCAGGAACTTGCACCGACAACGGTTTACGTCGTCGACGATGATACTCTCATCCGCAAGGCGCTCACCCGGTTGCTGGAAGCCGAACACTACCGTGTCGAATGCTACGCTGATGCCGAGAGCTTCCTCAGGTTCCACAGGGCGGCAGCACCGGGGTGCGTGATCCTCGATGTCGAAATGCCAGGAATCAATGGCTGCGACGTTCATCAGGTTCTCCTTGAGGGGAACATGAAGCGGCAGGTGATCTTCCTCACAGGACACGGGACGATCCCGTTGTGCGTAAGCGCGATCAAGTCCGGTGCGGTTGATTTCCTGATCAAACCTGTCGCTGCCGATCAACTCCTGGATGCAGTCCGAGTCGCTCTGGAACGGGACCGTTTGTCGAGGACAGACACCGAATTCAGGTCTTCCTTTCAGATGCGCCTGGAAAAGCTGACGATCCGGGAATGCCAGGTGCTTTTGCACGTGATCGAAGGCAAGATGAACAAGCAGATTGCCGCAGACCTCGGCGTGACGCTGAAGACGATCAAGGTTCACCGCGGAAGGGCCATGAACAAGATGCAGGCGAACAGCGTTGCTGACCTTGTGCGGGACTGGACGCTGTTCAGCGCCGGCTAGAGGTGCTTGCCTCGAGGCATGCAGATGTTGACCGGCAAGGGGTCGACCGATGGCTGTCGATCAAGAGCAGACGCGAGGTTGGACCCTGGTCCAATACATCTCAGCTGCAATCCAATATAGAAATTTGCAATGGATGACGCGGTTCCCACTGTGGCAATCATTGAGGACGACGATGCCGTTCGCCGGGCGATCGGACGGCTCATCAAGTCGTTCGGTTACCGCACGCTCGAGTTTGAATCAGGTGAGAAGTTTCTGGCGGTACAGGGCTCGATATCCACTGATTGCGTGCTTGCCGACTACCACATGTGCGGCATGAGCGGGCTGGATGTGCTCCTGGAGGTCAAACCACGACATGAGGCTCCACCTGTCATCATCATGACGGGGTTTGACGAGCCCGGAAAACGCGACCGGTGCATGAGTGCCGGTGCAGCAGCCTATCTTGTCAAACCGTTCGTGCCGGACGTCATAGCGGCGACCTTGCGCGATGTTCTTGATCAGTGAATGTCCGGGGCGCACACAGCTCCCGGCAGAAACAGACAGCCATTCGGCAAAGGATGGAAACGAGATGAGCGCCAGAGACCGGATCATCGAACTGCGCGAGCGCATGGGGCAGGCCATTGTCGGTCAGCGCGATGTGATCGACCGTCTCCTGATCGGTCTCTTGGCAAACGGAAACCTACTTGTGGAAGGTCTGCCCGGTCTTGCCAAGACGCGGGCTATCAAGGCGCTCGCGAAGAACCTCGAAGCGGATTTCAGCCGCATCCAGTTCACACCGGACCTGCTGCCGGCCGATGTGACCGGCACGGAAGTCCTCTATCAGGCAAACGGGAAGTCGGAGTTCAGGTTCGAGCAGGGGCCGATCTTCGCGAATATCGTCCTCGCCGACGAAATCAACCGCGCTCCCGCCAAGGTACAGGCTGCGCTGCTGGAAGCGATGGAGGAACGACAGGTGACGGTGGCGGGAACGACCCACAAGATGGATCCGCTCTTCATGGTCATGGCGACACAGAACCCGATTGAACAGGAAGGGACCTATCCATTGCCGGAAGCTCAAATGGACCGGTTTCTGATGCACGTCCTGATCACCTACCCGCCGGTCGAAGATGAGGTGGCGGTGATTGCGCTTGTCCGCAATGAAGAGATCGCTGCCCTGAACGAGGGCGACGCCGGCACCGGGACTGACCGGGAGCCTCAGCCGGTCCCGCGGGATGCCGTATTCGCGGCGCGCCGGGAAATCGGCGGCATTCATGTATCGGATGCCATACAGCGCTACATGGCGGATCTTGTGAACGCCACCAGGTTTCCGGATAACTACGGGCAGGATCTGAAACGTTGGATCGAGGTTGGTGCGTCACCCCGTGCGTCCATCGCGCTGGACAAATGCGGCCGCGCCCATGCCTGGCTGAACGGACGAGACTATGTCGACCCGGAAGACATTCGCGCAATCGTTGCCGGCGTGCTGCGGCACCGTCTGGGTCTGACCTTCGAGGCGCAGGGGGAAGGAGTTTCCCCCGATGACGTGATTTCGGAACTGACCGGTCAGGTGGCGTTGCCCTAGGAGACTGTTATGCGCGACAGGTCGGCACGGATGAGGGCAGGACTGAAGGAGCACTCCCCGCCGGCCGAGGTTGCCGACCGGCGCATAAGCGTCGATCTTGCCCACCTGCGGATGCTCCAGGCCAAGGCGCGCCGTATCACCTTCCTGCCGCGCCAGCCGGCTCGGAGCATCCTGAACGGCAGGCACGCTTCGCGCCTGCGCGGACGGGGCCTGAATTTCGAGGAACTGCGTGAATACCTGCCATCGGACGATGTCAGGGCGATCGACTGGAAGGTAACGGCCCGGACCGGAACGCCGCATGTCAGGATCTTTACCGAAGAACGGGACCGTCCGACGCTGATCGTGGTGGACCAGCGCATGTCGATGTTTTTCGGGTCGGAGCATAACATGAAGTCCGTGACCGCTGCAGAATGCGCAGCATTGTCGGCGTTTCGCATCCATGACCAGGGCGACAGAGTCGGTGGCATCGTATTCGGCGATGAGGCGATCGCCGAGATCCGCCCCGGACGAAGCCGGCGATCCCTCGACGCTTTTCTGACGGCGCTGGCCGACGCAAACAGCCTATTGTCGGCTGAAGCGCCCGTACGCACACCGATGCCGCTCAATCAGGTTCTGAAGTCCGTCGCGCATATCGCCAAACGGGATCATCTGGTGCTGGTCTTCTCCGATTTCGATGAAATCGATGCGGTCACGCATAAACTTGTCGCCGGCATATCCCGGCACAATGACCTGGTGCTGGGCCTTGTGTCCGATCCCTACGCCGATGCGCTTCCCAAAGGCCAGCGCATCGTCGTTTCCGACAGTGTTCTGCAGGCTGAAATCGATACGGGAGATCGCACGGTCCATCGCCGGTTGACGGAAATGGCAAAGGGGCGTCTGAGCGATGTTCTGGACTGGCAGCGGCTCTATGGCATTCCTGTCCTGCCCTTGACGACGGCCCAGGACAGTTCGGACCAGATGGCCCATTACATGGGCCTTGCCGGGAGGTGGCCGTGAGCGACACTGCCCCTCAACAAGCCAGCCTGCTGGGCTTGCTCGACAAGCTGGTTGAACCCGGTGACCCGCCGCCGGTTTCCATGATGCCGCAGACCTGGGGATGGGTTCTCCTCGCAATCGCCGTGGGCATCCTTGCGTCGCTGGCAATCCTTCACCTCTACCGTAGCTGGCGCGCCAACGCATACCGCAGATCCGCCCTGAAGGAACTGGAGCGCGCGCACGGCGCACCGGAAGAGATCGCCGCAGTTCTGCGCAGGACGGCGCTGGCCGCCTTCCCGAGGAGGGACGTTGCCGGTCTGACAGGCGCAGACTGGCTGCAATTCTTGAGAGCCACCTGCAAGAGAAGGCTGTTCGAGGGCCCGGTAGGGGATACGCTTACTACGGCGCCCTATCGCGAGATGCCGCCGTGCTCCGAACTGGAGGATGCGGCGGCACAGTGGATAAAATCGCATAGGGGGGGCGGCCGCTGATGATTACCCTTGCGTTTCCCTGGGCTCTCCTGGCGCTCCCCTTGCCATTGCTGGTGTTCTGGTTGCTGCCGCCCCACCGGGAGCGGGTGCCGGCCTTGCGGTTTCCCTTTTTCAGGCGGATCGCCGAGACCGCCGGCGCCAAGACCGGACCGGGTTCGGTGATTCTGCGGCGCACAGGGTTCCAGACGATATGTGCGGGCATTGTGTGGATCCTGCTCGTCATCGCGATCGCCCGTCCGGAACGGATCGGGGATGCGATCGAGGTGGAACGATCCGCCCGTGACGTCGTGCTTGCCATCGATATATCCGGATCGATGGACGCAAAAGATTTCAAGATGCCCGAGGGGGAGAGCAAGCAGCGACTTGACGCGGTGCGGGGCGTCGTCGAGGGGTTCGTGGCCGAGCGCGAAGGCGATCGCATGGCGCTGATCGTCTTCGGCTCCAGGGCCTATGTCCAGGCGCCGCTGACGGAAGACCTCGCCACGATCACCACGCTGCTCGGCCAGACGGAAGTCGGCATGGCGGGGCCCCATACGGCCCTTGGTGATGCCATTGGTCTTTCAATTCGCACCTTCGAGGCAAGCGACATCGATCAGCGCCTCCTGATCCTGCTGTCTGATGGCTCTGACACGGCAAGCCGGATGAGCCCGGTGAATGCGGCCGAAATCGCTTCCGGCAAGGATATCGAAATCTTCACGATCGGGGTTGGTGACCCCAACGCGGCGGGAGAGGACCGTGTCGATCTCGAAACGCTCAAGACAATCGCAAACCGGACCGGAGGGTCATTCTTTTTCGCCGAGGACGAAAGCGGCCTCCGCGCGGTCTATGACAGGATCGATGAACTGGCTCCGCGGTTGACGAACACGCTTTCCTACCGCCCGAAGGCGAGCGTAGCCTATGTACCGCTCCTCATTGCTGCCCTGACGGGATTGGTCGCGCTTCTTGTCTTGAGCAGAGGCTTCAGGCCGAGGAGAGAAGCGGCATGACCGACATTGCGTTTCTCTTGTCCGAATTCCACTTCATTCGCCCGGTCTGGCTGGTGCTTTTGCCGGTCATTGCTGGGGTCTGGGTCATGGTCCGGCACCGCGCTGGCAAGGCAGGCATGCCCGATGCGGGGCTGGCGCCCCATTTGAGAGACGCCCTGACCCTCGGGGCGAATGGCAGGAAGCGCCTGCTACCGATCGACTGGGCCGCAGCCATCATATCGCTTGCCCTTGTCGGCGCCGCCGGGCCGGCCTGGACACGGATTCCCGATCCGTTTGTCGCCCAGACCGCGCCAATGGTCGTCATCTTGAAGGTAACGCCCTCCATGACCGCCAACGATGTAGTACCGACGCGGCTGGAACGGGCGAAGCAGAAGATTCAGGATCTGCTCAAGTTGCGTGCAGGCGCAAGAACTGCCCTGGTTGCCTATGCGGGAACGGCGCATCTGGTGGTCCCGATGACCAACGATCCGGCGGTGATCAAGCCCTATCTGGCGGGACTGGACCCCGAGATAATGCCGAGGAAAGGCGCGGATGCGGCTACGGCGTTCGAAACGGCGGCCGCAATCTTGAAAAACGAGGGCGCCAGCGGAGCGGTGTTGTTCGTCCTTGACGAAGTCGGATCGCAGGACGTGGATGCTCTCAACGCGAAAGACGATCCGGGTGTCGCAATCGGTGTACTGGAAATGTTGCCGGATCACGCGACGGCCAACGAGCTTTCCGACCTCGATTTTATTCATGCCCGTGTGTCGCCCGACGATACTGATTTGCGTGCCCTGGACAGAAGCCTCAACGCCGATTACCGGCGTGCACTGAACCAAAGTGGAGCCCAACCATGGGATGACAGGGGCTGGGTTTTCGCCTGGCCCGCAGCCTTGCTGGCACTGTTCTGGTTCCGGCGGGGATGGACCATGCGCTGGCAAGCCGCATTTTTGGCGGCATTGAGCTTTTCCTCTCCCGAGAGCGCGAAAGCCGAGGTCGCAGACTGGTTTTTCACAGCGGACCAGCGGGGACGGCTTGCCTATCAGGACAAGAACTTCAAGGCGGCCGCCGAGCACTTCTCCGATCCCATGTGGAAGGCAAGAGCGCTCTATCGCGACGGGCAATACGAAGCTGCCGCAGAAGCCTACGAAAGGCTCGACACGCCGGAAGCCGCCTTTGCGAAGGGACTGGCCCATATCCGCAACAGGGCCTACCGGGACGGAGTCAGGGCTTTCGAGGAGGCGCTTGAACTTGATCCGGACTATCCGGGAGCTGCCGAGAACCTGAAAACGGCGAAGGAAATCGTCGACTATGTCGAAACGACCCGTGAGCAATCGGATACGGGGGAGGAGAGCGGCATCGGCGCGGACGAGGTCGTGTTCGACAACGAAGAAAACCGGGGCGCGGAAACGACGATCGGCGAGGAAGGCGATTCATCCGGCATGCTGACGACCGAGCAATGGATGAACCTCGTCGACACGCGGACAAGCGACTTCCTCCGCCAGAGGTTCGCAATAGAGGCGGCTGAAAAATGAGGGCGCATCACCTTCCAGTCCTGTTTCTCGCGCTTGTTCTGCCGCACCAGTCGAGCGCACAGGAAAGGAATGCCCCAGTCCTTGAGGTGGAATTCAAGGAAGACGAGGCAATCCCCGGCCAGTACCTGACCCTGCGGGTGACGGTTCTGGTGCCGACCTGGATGCCTGAGCCCGTCGCCTTTCCTCCACTCGATGTGCCCAATCTGCGCATCCGCCTGCCGGAGCGGGCCACGTCGCCAACGAGCAAGACGATCGGCGGGGAAAGTTGGTCGGGTGTCTCCCGGCGGTATCTCGTTTCGCCGATGGTGCCGGGAACCTTCACGATCCCCGAGCAGAGATTGCAGGTGATCTATGCCGATCCGCAGACATCCGATCCGGTCAAGGCGGAGTTGATTGTTGATCAGGTTGCGCTACGGGGTGTCGTCCCCGAGGGGGCCGAAGGGTTGAACCCCTTCATTGCCGCAAGGGAATTGAGCCTGTCTCAAGAGATCTCAGAGACCGTCCAGGATCTGAAACCCGGTGACAGCGTCACCCGGACGATTACCGCCAAAACAACCGGCGCATCTCCGATCATTCTGCCGAAGCTGATCGAGGTGCCGACCATTGACGGGTTTGCTGCATACGCAGACGACCCGGTCGTGGAAGAGCATGAAGACAGGGGCATCGTGTCGGGGACAAGGTCCGAAACACTGACGCTCATGGTCCAGGGCAACGGCTCGGGAACACTCCCGGCCGTGCGTATCGACTGGTACGACATCGACAGCAAGACGGTGCAGACAGCGTCACTGGATGGCGTCGAGATATCGGCGATCGGTGCGTCCCCGACGGCGGGTTCTGACCGGTTGAGGGATTGGGACCTGAAGACCGTTGCCGGACTTGCGGGGATAGCGGTCGTCCTGGTGCTGGCAATCTTGCTTGGCAAGCCGTACGTGCAAAAGTGGCACCACGAACGTTGGGCTCGACGAGTGGCAAGCAAGGACTTTGCCGCACGAGCCTTGTCGACGTCCGTTGCCCATCACGATCTGGCGGCAACAATGTCTGCCCTCGACGCTTGGGCGGGGCGCGACCCGATAACTCCCAGGGCCGAACTGCAGGAAATCGAGGCCGCGCTCCTGCCGATAACGGCTGCGCGGTACGGTTCCGGAAAACCGACCGAGCGTGAAGAAGATTGGATAGCTCTCGCGCACGTCGTGGAAGACATCCATCGTCGACGAGCCCGATCTGTGTCGGCAACGCCGTTGCCCGTGTTGAACCCTTAATCCGTGCGGCCGCATTTGGCCGCGCTTCGTCAGCAACGACGCTTGAAGGACGGCAGCAGCAAACCTTTCACAACCAAAGGGTCGTGCTGTCCTTCAGAGTAGAGACGGATGATGGCGCGGCCCAGCGCCTCTGCGGTCACGCTGTCGCGGGAAAAGTTGCACTCCTGAAGGCAGTCGTCAAACAGTGCCTGAAGTTCGTTCAGGTCGTCGGGGCTATACGGCTTGTCGCGCTTGCTGGACCCTGGGAACGTCGGATAGCCGGCGGCATCGCAATAGAAGGACTTGGACACATCACTCCCTCCCTGTTGGGGCGAGAGTTGCTATCTCCCTGTCGTTCCTGCCGTGCATTTGGAAGCGATGGCGGAGTGTGCGCCTTCCTTGGCACCGCGGCTATTAAATACGACATGTCGGGTCGAAATCCCGGAACTATGTAGCATGCCGCCAGTGTCCGCCTCGGCCGGATTTTTTGGCGCAAGCTGTCAAATGCCCTCGTTCCGGTTCCGGAGAAAGCCTTGGCTCTGTCTGGAAGGCAGGTATGTCGGGAGCTTACAGAAGGCGAACTGCACCCCTGCAGCACCCCGACCGGTGTGCCTGACCGCCATCAACGGAGGTGCGCCGAGCAGGACCGCTCGTTGCCCATCCGCCTGCGTAGGCGGGGCGTGATCCAGTCTAGGAAGCATCGCACCTTCATCGGCAGGGGATCAACTGGTGTATAGACGACGTTCACAGGCAGCGGTTCCGGTGCGAATTCCGTCAGCACTTCCTGCAGGGCGCCGGAGCGCAATTGATCGGAGATCTGGTACGACAGCGCGCGGATGATGCCGATACCTGCCACGGCCGCCTGTATGGCGGCCTCCGTTGTGTTGACCGCAAGTTTGGGGCGCGGCTCGATGGCGAAGGTCGGTCCGTCGCGGCGGTAGCGCACTTCCGGCGCGGTCGCGAAGCCCTGAAAGCTTATGCCGTCATGCTGGGCGAGGTCTTCCGGCTGATGCGGCACACCTCGGCGAGCGAGATAGTCGGGGCTTGCGCAGACTACCCGGCGGACGGCGCCGACGCGCGTTGCGATGAGCGCGCTGTCCGCCAGATGTCCAATGCGCAGGGCCACATCGACGTGCTCGTCGGCGAGACTGAGTTGTCGATCGGCGAGCGTCAGGCGCAGGTTGATATCTCGTTGCTCCTTCAGGAATTCCAGCACGATCGGCAGCACATGGCGCTCGCCGAAGGCGATCGGTGCCGTGACGTGTAGCCCGCCGCGCAACGCGCCATAATCGCCGCTGGCCTGGCGCTCTGCGGCGTCCAGCTCCTCCAGAATGCGGCGTGACGCGGCGACGTAGCTGCGGCCTTCATCCGTCAAGGTAAGGCCGCGGCGGGTGCGCAGCACCAGGTGCACGCCAAGGTGCTTTTCAAGATCTGCGACCTTGCGGCTGACCGTGGCGAGCGGCGCATGCAATCGCCGCGCTCCAGCCGAGAGGCTGCCGGCATCGACCACCGCCAGCAAAACCGACATCGCTTCAAACCGATCCATCCAGACCTTCCGAAAATTGAGAGGAAAGCTCCTGAATCGGCAGAATACCCCATTGGTTTGGGATGTCCTAACTTTCCTGTCGCCGGGGGGACGCCGCCCGGCTCCCCGCATTGCCACAGATCAGGAGAAAGACGCCATGCCCCAACTTTCACGTCGTGCCTTTGCCAGCGCTCTTCCTCTCGGTCTGCTGGGGGGAGGACTGATCGGCAACATACCGGCCGTCGCCGCAGCACCGGACACCGCCAAGACGCCTGCAAGCGTTACGCCGCTGGCGCAGATCCGCATCGGCCGCTTTACGGTGACGGCGCTGACCGACGGTTATGCCGATATGCCCTACGACTTTTTCCCGGGACGCAGCCCGGCGGAGGTCGAACAGGCGGCCGTCGCCCAGTTCACCGCCCGGCAGAGTGGGGTACGCTTCCTCTTCAATCAGTATCTCATCGATGATGGCGACCGCCGCATCCTGATCGATGCCGGTGCGGCGGGATCGATCGGGCAGACCGGCAAACTGCCGCAGGCCCTTGCCGTACTTGGCCTGCAGCTAGACCAGATCGACGCGGTGGTCGTGACGCATATGCATCAGGACCACATGGGCGGTCTGATCGCCGGCGGCAAGAACAATTACCCCAAGGCAGAGCTCTACGTCGATCGCCGCGACGTCAAGCATTGGACTGACCCGGCCAAGCGCAGCGGCGCGCCCGATTATCTGCAGACCAGCTTCCAAATGGCGGAGGAGGTCGTGCGCCTCTATCCGAGACTTCAGGCGATCGACGGAGAGCGTGAAATCGTGCGCGGCGTCTCGATCGTCGACCTGACCGGTCACACGCCCGGCCATATCGGCGTGCGGATCGAAGATGAAGGAAAGAGCCTCATCATGGTGTCGGACATGGTCTTTCCGGTCGTGCATCCGGGAGCGACCGATGTGTTCTTCCTGTTCGAGCAGGACCGCGCGGCAGCCAAAGCGATGCGCGACCGCTTTTATCCTCGCGCAGCCGCGGAAGGCGCGCTGATTGCCGCCACGCACATGCCCTTCCCGGGGCTCGGCCGTGTCGTTGCCGACCGGGGGCAAATGCGCTGGGAAGCTGCAGACTGGGCCTTGCAGGATTGAGGTCGGCTCCGGCCGCCTGGAAAGGATGGATGGCAATGAGCCGATATCTCGATATCGCCACGACGCCCGCCGTGGCGGCCGCGCGGGAGCATTACGGCAGCGCGGAGCAATGGGCGCGGATCGGCGCGCGTGGTGGCGCAGATGAGGCTGCGCAGAGCCAGCGCCTCGGTCCGGCCGAAACCGCCTTTATCCAGGCGCGCGACGGTTTTTACCTCGCCAGTGTTTCGGAAACCGGCTGGCCTTACGTGCAGTACCGTGGCGGGCCCGCGGGCTTTCTCGCCGTCGTCAGTTCAACGATGCTGGGCTTTGCGGATTTTCGCGGTAACCGGCAATACATCACGACAGGCAATGTGCGCGCGAACGATCGCGTCTCACTGCTGCTTATGGACTATGTGCACCGGCGACGACTGAAGATCTACGGTCACATGCAGGTCCAGGATGCAGACGACGACCCGGCGCTGGCGAAGAGGCTGACGATGCCTGACTATACCGCTCGGGTGGAGCGCCTCGTTCTCATCGCGGTGGCGGCGTTCGACTGGAACTGCCCACAGCACATCACGCCGCGCTTCACGCTGGCAGAACTGGAGCGTTTCCGCACCCAGCCCATATAGCCATATGACTATTGGAGACGGGGGCCGAAATCATCAAGAGCTGCAGGGGGAAAGAAAAGCAGCGGGCGACGTTCCAAGGGGAGCGGGGGGCGGACCGCCCTCGCGTTCCACCGTGGATGATCGCCGGGCGGCGTTTCGGAAAATCATATGCCGTTCATCATCGGTAAAGGCCTCCGGTTCATCGCTCTCGACCGGAGGAGGCACGACCGCCACCGCTATGGTGGTCTGGCGGCGGCTTTAGAAAGTTGCGGTACCGGAAGCCGCTGGTCCGCTTGCGGCCCTCGGCTGCCGATAGGGGCAACACGCCGGTTCTTGTAGCGGCCGGACATCAAGGCTCGAACTTCCAGATCATTGCCCCGAGCACAACCCTGACGAACGCCAACGTCACAGACGGCAACGTTGGCGTCTCGATCCATGAGGGCTTTATTCAATACAGAAACCGCTTTGGCAGCACTGTGAATGTTAGCGTGACTGAAAACTAGGCATTCTTGTTCCGGTATATGGACGTGTCATAGCAGTGCGAAACGCAGACGTACCCTATGCCGGACATGAACTTGCGGATGTCGCTCTCTCGTCCGTCCTTGAAAAGGAAGTCCTCGACGCAGATGAAGTCCGGCCGATACTTGGACCAATCATTGGTCTTGAGAGCCTGAATGTCGAACCCCTCGATATCAATGTTCATGATGTCGATGTGTTGCCCGGGCGGGACGTGCTCGTCGAGGATTTCCCGAAGCGGTATCGGCGACATTTCCTGCTTCGAGATCACCTCGAATTTCTTTTCCAGCCGCTCGGTTTTGGCTTGATGGGCAGTACTGCGGGTCTCGCCCTTGAAGATGGTGAACGTAAGCGGTTCTGCAGTACGCTCGCCCACGAGGGCGTGGACGTTCTTGTCTTTTGGCCGGAGCTTGTTGAATAGCGCGATGGTGTCCTGGTTGGCGTCAATGTTCACGCCCCGCCATCCAATCTTGTGGAACTGGTACGTGTTGGAAATCCGCCGCGGGTGGTGCGCTCCGACATCGACATAGAACCCGTCTCGTTTACCCGCAACAAAACGACGCAGAACGGCGTCTTCTGCACTCTGGCCCCAGTGCTTGATTGCGAATCTGTCGTAGGGCGCCTGTTTCCTGGCCTTCGACTGTGGCGTGGCCTGCGGCTTTGGCTCGTCCTGCGGCCCTAGAAACATCGTCAATACCTTACGCCGCAAGCCCATCGCTTCCTCCAATGAATGAGCGGCGAACATATCGGCGAGCCCTCGATCCTTCAACAAGGAAAAATGACTATGAACCGAGACACGTTCTTTGCGAGCGTTCGCAGCCGCGTCTTCAATGGACGGCTCAAACAGAGCCAGGTAGACGGCCTCAACGCCATCCTCGACGAGGGCATCCGCCGCCGGGGAACGCCGCGCAACCATCTGGCCTATATCCTTGCTACGTCGCACTACTTTGACGTCGGTGGGCGTTCCTCCGCGCCCTTTCGCTCTCACCGAAACAAGATCGGCCGACCAAGGTATATGTTCTTCAGAATGACCCTTGCTCGCTTGCGCTTCGGCCACTCGGCCTTGATGATTCCGTACCTCATGATATTACGAGGCTCCAAGGCAAACGAGTTCCCCCAAAGCAGCGGGCGCTCGAACATTATCGGCTTGCGAAGGCGAACGTTCTTGAGCGCCACATGGACTCGTTTGACGAGTGGCCAGGTAGACTTGATTACCGTTACGTCTTCGTCGAAGAGTGACGCCTCTTGCGGGGGCAGCACCTTACCATTCTCGCTGGGAATCTTATAGTTGTCGAGGAACACTGCGACTTGCTCAACCGGGATATGGATTGCCTGCAGGTCGCGCTCTTTGGGCAGAACGTCCGACATGAAGAAGCGGCCGTCCTCCCGCTTCAGGTAGGTGCGGGCCAGATACTCGGTGTCAATTGCGTAACGCCGAAGAAGTGACTCGCGCTGGGCAGTCGTCATCATGTTTGGACGACCTTCCGGTCCGCCAAGCATCTCTAGACCCTTTTGCACCCGATCAACGAATTGCAGGTAATCCGTCGAGTCCTTGAAAGGCATGGCATTGAATTGGCGCATGAGGAGCAACTGCGCCTCATTGAGGCCGAACTCGTTGCGCATGCGGTCACTCGGGCGGGGCGCTTCCAGGCATTTCTCCATGCCAAGAGTGGTGAAGAAATCGTCGACGATGTCGCCGCCGACCAGCTGATCGCGCTCATAAGGACGCACGATGACTTGCTTCTCACCCAGTCGCTGCGCCCATTCATCCAGATAGCCGCGATAGTCCAGCCGTTGGCGCGTGAGATCGCTCTCCAACCACTCATCGATCGAAACGGATATCTTCCCCAGCGCTCCTCCACCAACGAACTCACAATACTGGGAGTTTGCCCATTCATCGTGGCGCCTGAAGTAACCGATCACGGTTACCTCATAGTCTTCGAAATACTTCGGTATCTCAAACGTATTCCAATTGAGAAAGAAGGCTTCGCTGGACAGGATAACGGTATGGATCTTCCCATTGGCAAGGCTGAGCGTCGCGTCGACGTGATCCCTCAGCCGCCTGTCATCCGACTTTGCAGCACTGATGAATCCGGAGTGACCGGCTTGCTTGTGGGGACGGCCCTTCTGCCAGAACAGTCCCACTTCCGGAAACCAGACGCCCATGCGTAGCAAAGCGGCACGGTTCCACTCGCAATAGTGCTGCAGAAACGTGCTGCCCGTCTTGGTCGTTCCAAAGTGCAGGATCAGGCGCGGCTTCGTCGCAGCATTGCTGGTCGGTGTAAACGGCTCAACCTTATCGTTACGCGCATACAGGCTGAGTGCGCGCTGCAGCGCGTGGCGTCTCGCCTTTTGCGGCTCATGCAGAAACTCTTCGATGAGTTGATGCTGGCTGACCTTCTCAAGACCTGTCGCAACTGGAACCCAGTTGTACTGCCTGCATCGAATGGCTTCAAACAGAAGCTCATAGGCGTTTGCCTCGACATGGTCCGCCGATAGCTGGATCGGATCCTGTGACAGATCAATGGAGGTGAAGCCGCTTCGATTGATTGCATCCGATATGCGATTGAAGAAGGCCAAGCGCTCAGTCGTGCTAGCAATGTTTTTGGTCGTCTTGTAGGCGAAGCCGAAGAACAGATAGTGCAGAAACTGCGAGAGCTGGAAGCCCGCGACATCTCGCAGGTTGCTGCCCTGCGCAAAGGCGCCGAACTCTTCCAGTATGTCGACAATCGACTCGAAGTTGGCGACCTGATCGAACACGTCGTCCATAGTTTGAGGGCGCCGCACAGCGGAGTTCGTACGAATCCGATAGACAATGCCGTCGCTATCAATCCCGGAGAGGCGCTGAGCTGTCAACAATGCCTTCAACACAAAGGCGCGCTCTTCCCGGAAGCTGGTCAAGAAGCGAATGTTGTTCTCGTTCAGGAAGTCCCGACGGTACATCCAGTTCCAGAAGTGCCGCGAATGCAGGATTCGTGGCTCGCCTGTCAGCGTGACGGCGTGAAACGGTTCATCAAAAAACTGTTCGCTTTTGTCGCGCCGCAGTTCTTTTACGACCCCATTTTCGTCTTCTACCTGTTCGAATTTCTTGCGGCCACGGACCATGTCAGCCCTGTCGGCCTCGGCGCAAGCAACCATTCGCTCGATATGATCTGTCGCTGGAATGAAATCATCGGGGTCGAGGAACAGAACATATTCGCCTCGCGCAGCATCCAGCCCGACATTGCGAGCAAAGCCCGGCCCCACATTTTCTGGCAGCATGATTGAACGAATACGCCGGTCCGTTTTGGCAAGCCGGTCGATTATCGCCTGACTGCCGTCCGGGCACCGATCGTTGATGGTGAGAATTTCGACGTCACGGAAGGACTGGCGCTGGATTGACCTGAGAGCTTCCTCGACGAATTTCTCGACCGCATAGATGGGCAGGATTACGGAGACTTTCGGATTGTTGACCTCGGCAACGTGTATCGGCGGCGATACCGGACGGTTGCGTTCGATGTAGGAGAGCGCGTCTTCGATCTCGCTGGGTACGCCTGCGCCCGGCACATGATAAATCGTGTACCAGATGTAAAAGTAGTGGAAGAGTTCTTGCAGCGTGCGCCGGCGATCACGGTGAGGAATGGTCTGTCGATCATCGGTCAACCCCCAGCCAGCGTAAAAGGGTGCGCCAAATACCACTACCTCCTTGCCTGCCAGTAGCGCTTCCAGCCCCATGCCGCTGGTGCCGACGTAGACCTTGTCGACGATGTCGAAAAGGCAGAACGGGTTGATGCCTTCGCGAATGACCCTGACGCGGCCGCTGTCTTGAAGATGATCGAAAAAGCCACGGCGCTCAGCAGACTTCGTCCAGGCAATGTCCGGATGCGTTTTTACCAGGATCTCAGCGTCGGGATTCTCGTCAATCGCCGCTTGCAGCATGCGTCTGAATGTCTCTTCATTCGCACGACCGAAGATGGTTGATGCATCCGAATAATTTTGGTCGCAGACGAGAACGCGCCGCCCATATGCTGGATTAACTTCAAGCTCTCTGATCGGCTGGGAGTTGTACTTCGAAACTCGTTGCGTGACGATCCTGTCGATACAAGCTTGTGCGCGAGTCAACTGCTCGACCGTAAGCTGATTGCTGCTGTTAAGTTGCCGATTCAGGCGGCCCGGATAATCCGCCATATAGTACTGTGAAATATCGTCATACACATAGCCCAGGCATGCCATTGTTGAGGATTTGCTCTGAAGCGCCTCCGACCAACTGTGAGTTGATGCCAAAAAACCCATTTCGAAGAACACCACTCGATCCTGCGCCTGAATCAACTTCAGTGCATTGGACGTGCTCGTGTGTGAGAGCGCCGGGTCCTCGACAATGGCTCCGTAGAGCAGAAAGTCTCGAGCCTTGCCGAACTCGGGTGCGTCGATCGCGACAATATTCGTGAACAGCGACGGCAGGTTCTGCGAGAATGCGTTTCGCAGATTGGTTCGTTTGAACCCGACATTCCAGGGTTCGTGGCGCTGCCGGATCAAGAGTTGGCGTACATCGATCGCTGGCGCGGTCGCCACTACCTCTTGGCATTGCTTCAAAAATTGTCTGAAAGCAAAATAGGACGCAGCATGATCGGTCGGCAATTCATTCTCCATAGTCAGCAACAGGCGCGTGAAGATAGCTCAGCCAGATGCCAGGCTTTGGTATTATGTTTGCATCGGGTAGGGCAAGGCTCCATTCGGAGCAAATCCCGAAACTCGAAACCCCTACCAGTTTGTGGGCGGTTAGCTTATTGCAATTCGATCGTGTCGAAATTTCGATGCTTGGTCAGGTGATCTGGGAGCGCAAATCGATAGGGCACGCCTTACGGTCGGCAGACGAAGTGTGCGAACGAATTTACGCGCCGAATGACGCCACTTGGAGTCCTTCGCACATGGCTGACGCGTTGGTTGCCTTGGCCGCCGAGTTTGGTCTATGGCTGCGTCAGGGGTTCAGTTGCCCGTCGATTCATGTGGAGTAAATATGGCGGCCAGAATTGCCATTCTAGGGGGGGCAAACTCACTACTCAAGGGCGGATGGGTGGATCGCTTCAAGGAGCGATACTCCGAAAGCGTTGACCTTCAAAATCTATCGATCGGAGCCTCGACCAGCGCAATGGGGCTTTTCCGGTATTTGAGCGACCTAAAATGGAACGATGGGCGCACGCTTGTATGGGAATACTCTTTAAACGAGGAGAATTACTTTAGAAATGGGCAGCATGTCCAGTCTATTATTCTCCATGTTGAGTGGATTTTGCAGATTTGCGCACGTGAGAAGCGAAAATTTCTGGCGGTACTCCTTTATAATCGCAAGGAGGAAGAAAGGTCGCTCCAGTCGGAGTATCGAAAAAGGCTTAGTATACTGTTTGAGCGATATCAGGTTGAGACGATCGACGCCGGAGAGCTCTTGCGCCACGTCGCGGGTACCGAGAGTCCTGATCTGGATCACTGGTACAAGGAAAACGCTCATTATTCAGTAGAAACACCCTTCTTGACGGCGCTAGCTGACGCGATCTTTCAAAAGCTCAGTGCGGCGCGCTGTCCGTCGCCCGGCCCGATCGCACGCAGGCGGTTTCACGGACGGAAGCTCACTTTATGTTACCCGAGTGGTAGCAACGGCTTGCCGTTCAAGAATAGGATTTTATCTTGCACCAAGTATCCTATCGTCGATGGCGTGGTAGTTCCCGCGGTCGGAAAACCAATCGCTTGCATCCTTGTAACTTCCAACAATGCCGAGACGGCGCTGGTTATTGCGGGTGGAAAGCAGAAGGGACCATACTCAACGCAGATATCTGGCGCTCCTTCCACTCCGAAGTTCTTGCTGAAGCACATCATCCTGTGGAACACGGTCGATGATATGCTCAAGTCGGATCATGAGGTAAAGATTGTCGACGGCCGCCGCGAAATCGGTGCGGAAAGTTTAGGAAGGCCTATCCGACAGAACACGTTCTGCTGGGACGGTTGGAAGGATACTGAGCGTGAGGATGGCGTGGTTGCGTTGATAGTTGAGACAACGGACTGATTATTGCCGGAACGGGCAGCGATACAGTTCCTTCGGCGCCTCCGCTTGAAGATGCAAATTGCCCTTGATTGCCTGTGTTGCGGGCCTGGCTACACTTGAACGCGCAAAGGGGCTGGCCTGCAGGGTCAGGGCTGGGCTGCAAGGAAGCCGTCGCGGTCGCGCACGCCCATTTCGAACAGGCGGATGACGTGCCGTGCCAGTGCATCCGCGGCCTCGGAGGGGCGGGCCACTTGCTCGCGTGCGCATAGTTCGTCGAACACTTCCTGCAGCATGGTGAGGTCGTCGGGGCCGGCGAAGTCGCCGTTGTTCTTCATAAATGTCATTCGGTCACTCCTGCTGGCCGGAACCCTAGCACTCGAATGTGACGGTCCGGTGCAGCCGGCGGCAAGGCCTTGCCGGGGCGCTGGAGATCCCATGGGGCGCCCGTGCCCAAGTTCGGATGGTCCGACGCCTGCGGCGCGCGCCGAGGTTGCCATCCACGCTCGCGGTCGACCGCTTTCCGGCGTTTCGGTCCGCATGGCGCACCGCGTCCGCTGGACGCCCCGCGGCTGCACCGCGGGTTTCCGGCTTGGCGGATCGGCAGGCCGTGCCGGCCCGCCGGGTCAGATCGACTGCAGCCGCACGCGCTTTTCCAGTTCGTCGGCGTGCTCCTTGCGCTCGCTGTAGCGATCGGTCAGGTGGGCCGAAGCATCCCGCGTCATCAGCGTGAACTTCATCAGTTCCTCGCACACGTCGACGACACGGTCGTAATAGGGGGACGGCTTCATCCGGCCGTCGGCGTCGAACTCCTGGAAGGCCTTGGCGACCGACGACTGGTTGGGGATCGTGATCATGCGCATCCAGCGTCCGAGCAGGCGGAGCGTGTTGACCGCGTTGAAGGATTGCGAACCGCCCGAGACCTGCATGACGGCGAGGGACTTGCCCTGGGTCGGCCGGATCGAGCCGATCGACAGCGGAATCCAGTCGATCTGCGCCTTCATGATCCCGGTGACCGTGCCGTGGCGCTCGGGGCTTACCCAGACCTGTGCCTCCGACCATTCGGAGAGGTCGCGCAGCTCCTTTACCTTCGGGTGGCTGGCGGGCGCATCGTCCGGCAGCGGTAGGCCGGAAGGATCGAACACGCGCACCTCGGCGCCGAGGTGCTCCAGCAGGCGCCGGGCCTCGTGCGCGAGCAGCCGGGAGTAGGAGACCTTCCGCAGCGAGCCGTAGAGAATCAGGACGCGCGGCGGATGGGTCGAGAACGGCGGCCGCAGCGCCTCGAGGTCGGGCTTGCGGAGAAGGCGCAGTTCGGCAGCGGGAAGATCAGCCAATGCGCTTGCCCTCCGCGTCGAGCACCGCCTCGCCGTCCTCCTTGACGAAGGCGCCCCTAAACGCCCCGGCGGGGAGGATGTCGAGCACGGCCTCCGACGGCCGCGCCAGCCGGGTGCCCATCGGGGTAACGACGAGCGGCCGGTTGATGAGGATCGGGTGTTCGAGCATCGCCGTCAGCAACTGCTCGTCGGAAAGCGTGGGATCGTCAAGGCCGAGTTCGGCATAGGGCGTTCCCTTTTCCCGGATCGCCTGTCGAACCGACAGTCCGGCGTCGCGGATCATCCGGGCCAGCTGCTCGCGCTGCGGCGGCGTCTTCAGGTACTCGATCACCGTCGGCTCGAGCCCGGCGTGGCGGATCAGGGCCAGGGTGTTGCGCGAGGTTCCGCATTCGGGGTTGTGGTAGATGGTGACGTCCATGGTCATTCGCTTCCCTTGAGGGGTCTGGTGGGGGCTGCGACGCGCCGGCCGGCGAGCAGCCAGGCGGCAAATGCCGCGGCGGTGAGGGCGCCGAGGATCTCGGCGATGACGAAGCCGGGCACGTCCATCGGGCGGATGCCGGAGAACGTGTCGGAGAAGGCGCGGGCAATGGCGACGGCGGGGTTGGCGAACGAGGTCGATGCCGTGAACCAATAGGCCGCGGTGATGTAGAGGCCGATCAGACCCGGAATGGCGTCGGCGCGAAAGCGCAGGCCGGCGAGGATCGTGAAGACCAGGCCGAAGGTGGCCACCGCTTCGGCGAACCACTGGCTCGCGCCGGCGCGGACCGTCTGCGAGGCCTGCAGCAGCGGCAGGTCGAACATCGCATGGGCGACAAGGGTCCCGGCAATGCCGCCGGCGACCTGCGTCAGAACGTAGAGCAGGGCCGTCGACGAGGCGATTTCCCTCCGCGCGGCAAAGACCGCCGTCACCGCCGGATTGAAGTGCGCGCCCGAGATCGGGCCGAGCGTGCAGATCAGCACGGCAAGGATCGCCCCCGTCGGGATGGTGTTGCCGAGCAGAGAGACGGCGACGTCGTCGGACAGGCGATCGGCCATGATGCCGGAGCCGACAACGGTCGCGACCAGGATGGCCGTGCCGAGGGCTTCGGCGACCAGACGGCGCTTCAGATCGAAGGTCATGCTCAGCCCGCTTTCGGAACGTCGCGGCCGATCTCGTCGAGCCTTCGTTGCAGCGACAGCTTGTCGAGGCTCGCCATCGGCAGGCTGACGAAGATGGAGATGCGGTTGTTCAGCATGCGATAGGTCTCGGCGAAGGCGAAATGGCGCTCGGCCTCGCTGCCAGCGGCCGTCGCCGGATCGGGCAGGCTCCAGTGCGCCGTCATCGGCTGGCCGGGCCATACGGGGCAGACCTCGGCGGCCGCGTCGTCGCAGACGGTGAAGACGAAATCCATTTCCGGCGCCCCCGGCGCGGCAAATTCGTCCCACGTCTTCGAACGGGCGAAGGAGAGGTCGAAGTTCAGTCCCTTGAGCAACTGCAGGGCGAACGGGTGCACCTCCCCCTTCGGCTGCGAACCGGCCGAGTAGGCCTTGAATCGGCCCATGCCGAGCCGGTTGAGGATGGCCTCGGCAATGATCGAGCGGGCGGAATTGCCCGTGCAAAGGAACAGGACGTTGTAGTTTCTGTCGCTCATGGGGCTCTCCCAACTTCGGCCATGGTGGTCACGCCTGCTGCCCGGGAGGGCAACAGGGGGCCAGATCGGATATCAAGGGCGCACAGAGGCTGGCGTTGCCGCCGCAGCAGTCCTGCAGCAGATGGAGAACGACGGCGCGGAGGCGGTCGAGATCGGCGCGGTAGAGGATCGATCGGCTCTGCCGCTCGCTTCGCACGAGGCCGGCCTGTGACAGCGTCGAAAGGTGCGCCGACATGGTGTTCTGCGGCACGTCGGCCAGTCTTGCCAGTTCGCCTGCCGGCACCCCGTCGGGCTCGCGCTCGACCAGGAGGCGGAAGGTCTTCAGCCGGGTGGCCTGGGCAAGGGCCGCCAGGGCGGCGATGGTTTCTATATCGTCCATATATCCAGAATAATGGATATATATTGCAAGTCAATGACGATCATGGCCCGGACGGGCCGTGTTCACGGACCTCTTCATCGGGGGGCGGGGGCAGACGCGCAGTCCGGCCGATCCCCGGTTGCGGGGCGGCAAGATTGCGGGCCTGCGCGGGAACCGATCGGTCGCGGTTTCGGAAAGCCCGCGGGCATCGTTCGGGCAGCGTCGAACCCGATGGCGGCCTAACCGACAAACGCCTCGCCGCGGTGGACTTCCTTCCCGCCGAGCAAGGTCAGCAGCACCTGCGTGTCGCCGATGTCGTAGACGTCGCAGGTCAGGATGTCCCGGTCGAGGATGATGATGTCGGCGTACTTGCCGACCGAGAGCGAGCCCGTATCCGCCGCGCGCCAGGCGGAGCGGGCGGCATTGACGGTGTAGCCCTTGATGCATTCCTCCCGCGTCAGCCGCTGCTCCGGCAGAAACACCGGATGCTCGCCCTGTTTCCGCGGCGGCTGGCGGGTGAGTGCGGTTTCCATGATCTGGAACGGGTTGAGGGTGGAAACGCCCCAGTCGGAGGAGAGCGTCCAGTCTGCGCCGGCGTCGATCAGCGACCGGAACGCGTACATCCATTTGCCCCGCTCCGGGCCGACCATCGGCAGCGCCACGTCCGTCACGGACGGCTCGTGGCGTGCCCAAAGCGCCTGCACGTTGGCCACTGCCCCGAGTTCGCGAAACCTTGGAATATCGGCCGGGTCGATGAACTGGATATGGGCCAGCTGATGCAGGCTCGGCCAGGTGCCGTTCTTGTCCCTTGCCGCCTCCAGCCCGTCGAGGGCCGCGCGCACCGCGCCGTCGCCGATCACGTGCACATGGATCTGGTAGCGCGCCGCGTCGAAGGCGGTGAACAACTCCTTGACCTGTTCGTGTCCGAACATCAGCGGCGCGTTGCCGCCGATGGCGTCGGAGAAATCCTCGAGCATCACCGCCGTGCGGTTCTCGATCACGCCGTCAAGGAAGAACTTGGCCGAGTGAATGCGGAACATCTCGTGCGCGCTGGCGGCGCGAAGGGCATTGATCCGCTCCAGTGCCGCTGCGGTCGCTTCTTCGGGAAAAACCTTGGCGGTGGCGCAGACGCGAACCGTCAGTTCGCCGCGCTCGGCCATGCCGCGGTAGACGCGGGCGTGCCGCTCCCGCACCGAGGCGTCGAGAACGCCGGTAATGCCGTTGCGGTTGCACAGCGCCTGGCTGTAGCGCACGCCGGCAGCGAAGTCGGCGTCGCCGACTTCGGGCATGCGGTCCTCGACCCATTTGATGGCGTCCTCGTGCAGCATGCCGGTGGGCACGCCGTCGGCGTCGAGGACGAAATGACCGTTGTGCGGGTCGGCCGTGCCCTTGACGAGGCCGACGGCCTCGCAGCCCTTGGTGTTGAGGCAGGCATTGTGCCCGTCGGATGCAAGGATGAAGCAGGGCCGGTCGGGCACCGCCGCGTCCAGCACGTGCCGGTCGAGATTGTGCTCGGTGAAGATGCCGGTATACCAGCCAACGCCCTGGACCCACTCGCCGTCATTGTCGGCGGCGAAGCCGCGCAGGACCGCCTGGAGCTCGCCGGGGGTGCGGGCCTCGTCCAGGGCCGCCGTCAGGCCGTAGTCGTAACCGCTGTCCTGCAGGTGGATGTGGGTGTCCTGGAACCCGGGCAGGACCATCCGCCCGCCGGCGTCGACGACGTTCGTCGACGCGTCGGCGAGGGCGCGGATCTCGGCACTGGTCCCAAAGGCCGCGACGCGGCCGTCAACGACGGCGAGCGCCTCTGTCCGCGGTGTCAGCGGATCCATGGTGACGATGCTGGCGTTGACGAGAATGAGTTCGGGTCGGAGCATGGCTGCCTCTAGGTTGCGTTTGCCGGGGCCAGGTCGGGTGCCGTAGCTTCGGCCTTCACGTCGGCCTTGGCTTCGGACATCGCATCGACCTTGTCCCGGCGCCGGATCAGTTCGGAGACAATGACGAGGATGGTGGAGGCGAACAGGATCAGCGAGCCGAGCGCCAGCACCGAAGGCAGCTTGCTCGGGAAGCGCAACTGGCCATACAGGAACACCGGCAGGGTCGGCTGCGTACCGCTGAGGAAAAACGCCAGCACGAATTCGTCGAACGAGGTGACGAAGCACATCAGCAGGCTCGAGACGACGGCCGGCATGATCAGCGGCAAGGTGATGCGACGGAACGTCCCGAGCGCCGTCTCGCCAAGGTCGCGCGAGGCCTCCTCCAGGCTGGGGTCGAGCCCGTCGAGCCGCGACATCAGCACCATCACCGAGAACGGCAGGCAGAGGAAGACGTGCGCCAGCGTGATCGTCAGCAGCGACAGCTCGATGCCCAGGATCCGCACGAGCAGGATCAGGAAGGCGACGGCAAACACGATCGACGGCACGACCAGCGGCAGCATCACCGTGGACAACAGCAGCCCGGTCGCCGGCAGCAGGCGGCGCGTCAGCGCGATCGCGAACGGGATGCTGATGGCGGTGGCGAGCACGGAAGCGATCACGCCGACGATCAGGCTGTTCACCAACGCGTCGAGCATGGCGACGTTGCCGGCCATGGCCTCGTAGTGGCGCAGTGTCAGGCCCTTCAGCGGGAAGACGGCGAAGTTGTTGTCGTTGAAGGAAAACAGCGGCAACAGCACCGTCGGCGCATAGAGAAAGGCCAGAAAGAGCCCGGCATAGAGGGTGAGAAAGCGAAAGCGCCGCGTCATGCCGTGCTCCGTTTGCGCATCCTGGTGTAGCCGACCGCCCAGAGGAACAGGCCGCTGAGGGCCGCGATCACCAGCATCATGACAATCGAGATCGCCGCGCCCAGAGGCGCATTGTCCTGCTTGAAGAACAGCGTCTGGATGGCGTTGCCGATCATCGTGCCGCCCGGCCCGCCGACCAGCGTCGGCGTGACATAATCGCCCACCGTCGGGATGAAGACGAGCAGCGCCGCCGAAATCACGCCGGGCAGCGAGAGCGGGAAGGTAATGCGGCGAAAGCGGGTCCAGCGGTCGTCGCCAAGGTCGGTCGCCGCCTCCAGCAGCGTGCGGTCGACCTTCTCCAGCGAGACGTAGATCGGCAGGATGGCGAAGGTCACCCAGGCATGGACAAGGGTGATGACCACGGCGACCGGGTTGTAGAGCAGGAATTCGAGCGGCTTGTCGATCAGGCCGAGGCTGATCAGCCCCGAATTGATCGCGCCGTTGAAGCCGAGCACGATCTTCCAGGCGAAGACGCGCAGCAGATAGCTCGTCCAGAACGGAATGGTGATCAGGATCAGCCACAGCACCTTGTAACGCTTCACCCGGAAGGCGAGGAAATAGGCCATCGGATAGGCGACGAGTAGCACCGCCATCGTGGCGGCGAGCGACATCACCAGCGACTTCAGCAACAGGATGGCAGGCACAGGGTTCTGCAGGTAGAACGGGATGCCGAAATAGACCGTCGCCTTCTCCGACGGCGCGATCAGGCTCCAGTAGTTCGCCAGCGTCGGCGTCGGGTCGATGGTGAAGCCCTGCTGGGTGAAGAAGCTCAGCACGATAAGGGCAAGGAGCGGGGCGAGGAGCACCAGCAGCAGCGCTCCGACGAGGCCGTAGCCGATGCTCCGCTTCCGGATCGCCTGTGATCTCCGGTCCGGTTTGGCTTCCATGGCGGTTAGAGTTTCAGCGCCTTGAGCTCTTCCCAGACCTTCTGTTGCTCGTTCACCACCGGGCTCGGCTGCGGCTCGAACAGGATCGCGCTCTTCATGTGCTCGAGCGGATCGGTGATGCCCATTGCCTTGACCGCTTCCGGATCGGCGATCTCGAAGGCTTTGGTGTTGGCGTGGCCATAGCCGGAATCCTCGATCAGGAACTTGCCGGTGTCCGGCGACAGCCAGGCATCGATGAAGTCATAGGCGAGGGCGGGGTCCGCCTTGCCGGAATTGAGCAGCGTCATGCCGCAGAACCAGGTGAAGTAGCCTTCCTTCGGCCGGGCGTACTTCACCTCGACGCCCTCGGCGAGAAGGTTCTTCACCGCGTCGTTCCAGGCATAGGCGGCGACGATCTCGCCGGAAGCGAGACCCTGTTGCAGCTCGGTCGCGTCGGTCCACAGGAAGCGGGAGTTCTTCAGCGCCTTGGCGCCGAACTCCTTGGCGGCCTGCAGCTTCTCGCCGGTGAGCAGATTGGCCTCGTGATAGCTCATGCCCTTGACCATCTGGCCGATGGCGATGACGAGTGGGTCGTCGAGCATCGACACCTTGCCCTCGAAGGCGTCGTCGTAGAAGATCGCCCAGGTCTCGCCGTCCTTGAAGGCGTCGCCGATCAGGTCGGGCCGGTAGATGATGCTGGAATTGCCCCAGTCGGCCGGTGCCATGACGACGTTGCCGTCGACGACGACGCCCTCGGCGGTCTGCAGCGCGGGGAAGACGTCCTTCCAGTGCGACAGCTTGCTGGTGTCGATCGGTACCGTCAGCCCGGCCTCGACGAAGCGTCCGACCGAGTAATTGCAGGGGTGCATGACGTCCGCCGCGAAGCCGGCACGGACCTTTGCCAGTGCTTCCTCCTCGCCGCCGAAGGTCGAAAACGTCGGCGCCGATCCGTGCTTGCCGACAAAGGACTGGAAGTAGTCGGCCGAATCGAACCCCGTCCATTCGAGGCAGGTCAGCACCTCGGCCGCGGCCGAAAGCCGTGGCATCAGTGTCATTCCGACGCCGAACGCCGCGGCGCTCTGCAGCATCTGGCGTCGGGTCAGCCCGCCCGCGGCCATCCGGTCGATAAACTTAATGCGCTGCATGTTCCCCTCCAGTTGATCTGGACCTTTATGGTCGCCTAGGTAGGAGGATATTGAATCACGAGTCAATAAGGATCGGCGCAGATTCGCTCCCCAGGCGCTACGACGGAAGGGAGCGATACTGCCGCGTCGTCGGTCCTCCCGGGCGAAGGGGAGAGCCCGTGCCGGCAGCCGTGTGGCTGGCTGTGTCGAGGCCGCAAATGGCGGCGGCTCCGTTCCGGCCGCCTCAGGGCTCCGGCCGTGACAGCTTTCCCTCTTCCGCCTTGAAGTAATACTGGCTCGCGACGAGCCAGCCCTTCAGCGGGCGCAGCGGCGGGATGCAGGTCAGCAGCATGAACGGCGCCGTCACCAGGAGGTGGACCCAAAGCGCCGGGGAATAGACGACCTCCAGCCAGACGCCGAGCAGGACGCTCGGCACGCAGGCAAAGCAGATCACGAAGAAGGCCGGACCGTCGGCCGGATCGGCAAAGGAGTAGTCCAGCCCGCAGGCATTGCACGAGGGCCGCAGCGCGAGAAACCCGTCGAACAGCTGGCCCTCGCCGCAGCGCGGGCAGCGACCGCGAATGCCGGTCTGCATCGGGGAGAGAGGAGGGTATTGCATGGACATGGCGAAGCCTCAAACGATATTGATTGCATTTTGCATGGCATATTGATTGCAATCAATGTGTGAGGATGTCGCATGCCAAGGCATGGGCGTCAGAAGAACGCCCCGGTCATTTCCGGTGGACCGGCGAGCGCGTGAGCCATGAAATCCAGGGCGTCGGCGAGGCTGGCGCGCGTTACCGGCCCGCCGAGGCAGACGCGCACCGCGTCCGGGGGCGTTCCCTCGACCGTGAAGGCGTCGCTCGCGACCACGCCCAGGCCGGCATTGCGGCTGTGCGTTGCGAAGGAGGACCGGTTCCAGCCGTTGGCGGGCGAGAGCCAGAGGTTGAAACTCAGCGGGTCGGCGCGGTAGCAGCCGGACGGCAGCAGCCTGGCGGCGAGCTGCTGCCGCGCGGCGGCCTCCGTGCGGACAAAGTCGAGCAGCGCGTCGGCGGTCCCGTCCTCGATCCAGCGGGTGGCCAGCGCCATGCCGAGCGGAGAAGCCATGACGTTGCTGGCACGCATTGCGGACTTAAACGTCCAGGCCGCCCTGGCATCGGGCGCGACGACAAAGGCCAGGCGCAGGCCGGCGCCGATGCATTTGGACAGGCCGCCGATATGCCAGGTGAGTTCCGGGGCGACGGCGGCGATCGGCGGCGGCGCGTCCGGGGGGATGAAGCCATAGGCATCGTCCTCGATGATCGGGACGCCCGCCGATTGGGCGATCGCGACAATCGCCTCGCGGCGTTGCTGCGGAACCGTCAGGGTCGTCGGGTTCTGCAGGGTCGGGTTGAGGTAGAGCGCCCTTGGGCGCCCGCTCCTGCATGCCTCGGCCAGCGCGTCCGGTACGATGCCGTGCTCGTCCATCGCCAGGCCGGTGAGATGAATCCCCAGCTGCGCGGTCAGCGACCGGATGCCGGGGTAGGTGATGCGCTCCGCCAGGATCGTCTCGCCGGGCCGCGCCAGGAGGGCGAGGATCGAATGCAGCGCCGGATGGGTGCCGGGGGTGACGAAGACGTGCTGCGGGCTGGGCTTGAGGCCGCGGCGGCCGAGCCAGGTTGCGGCGGCGTCCCTGTCCATCTCCGCACCGCCAAACTCCTGGTAGCGCAGCAGCGGAACGAGATTGGCCGAAACGACGCCCAGGCCTTCGCGCATGCGCGCCAGCAGGGCGGGATCCTCCGGCTCCGGCGGCAGGTTCATCGAGAAATCGGCGACAGCGGCGCGGCGCGCATCGGCCTCCGCGTCGGCGGGAAAGCTGCGGTCCTGCCCGGAAGGGCGACCGGTAACGAAGGTTCCGCGGCCGACCTGCGTATCGACGAGGCCGCGTTTGCGGGCCTCGACATAGCCGCGCGCGACCGTCGTGAAGTCGATGTCGAGGGCCCTTGCCAGTTCACGTTGGGGCGGCAGCCGGTCGCCCGCCGTCAAGACGCCGCCGCGCAGGTCCATCTCGATCAGGTCGGCGATCGCCATGTAGCGCGGGCTGGAACTGCGGCTGAGATCGGGGAACCATTTCGCCATGGGAATGCCTTCGCATCAATCGGGATGATTGATTGACTGTATATTGTTGCATCCGGTGCTGTCATGCGAAATGTCGAGACCGCTTCGCGCGCAAGGGAGCGGATTGGTTGCCGCCGCCTTGATTTGAGGCGGGTTCTGGCGCCCGGGCGGCAGGAGCCTGGCAAGGCTAGTGTCGGTCGAGCCAGTCGCGGATGAGGGCGCGGTAACGCGCGCCGTCGAAGCTGGGGAAGTGCCCGCCGTGGACGACGCGGACAGGGTAGTCGAGCAGGCGCTTCATCGAGGCGAGGTAGTCGGTCGCGTCGGAATGATAGGTGTCCTCGATCAGCGGCCCGTCATAGAGGATGTCGCCGGAGAACAGGATGCCGGTGCTGTCCTCCCAGAGCGCTATGCCGCCGGGCGAATGACCGGGGGTGTGAACGACCTCGAAATGCCGGTCTCCAAGGTCAATGAGGTCGCCGTCCGCAAGGATGCGGGTGGCGGGGGCAGCCCTGACGCCGTAGCATTCCGAGCAATAGGGCGCGGGCGGCAGGGCGTCGAAGATCGCGTCCGTCACATAGGGATCGGCCAGCGTGCCGGCACGGGTGGGATGGGCGAGAAAATCTGCTTCCGCCGCGTGGACGGCGCGGCATGCGAATTCGTGATGGCAGCCGATGTGGTCGAAATGGGTGTGGCTGGCAACCGCCGTCAGCGGCCGTTCGGTGACCAGCGGCACCCATTGCCTGAGCGAAACGACGCCCATGCCGCTATCCACCAGCATGTCGGCGTCGCGGCCGCGCACGTGCCAGATGTTGCAACGGTAGAACTCCTTGATGTGCGGCTCGCAGATATAGGTGACGTCGTCGTCCAGGCGTCTGACCGAATACCAGTTTTCCGGAGCGATCCGCTGCATGGTCGTTCCTCACGCGGCCGGCAGGACGGTGACGGCGGTCGGGTCGACCGCCAGCGTGATGCGATCGCCAGCGGTCACCCGCGCCGATTGCGGCATGTGCGCCACGAGACTCACATCGTTGGCGGCGACCGGCGCGAGGTGGCAGCGGAAATGGGTGCCGAAGAAAGCGCTGCCGGTCACCTCGGCCTCGCCGAGCCGGACGGCCGCCCGCTCGTCGGCGCTGCAGAAATGCTCGGGCCGGATGCACAGCGTCACGCGGTCGCCGCTGGCGGGCCGGGCCCCGGTGAAGTTGACGGCGGGGAGGGCGATCGGCCCGACAGCGGTCTCGATCTGGGCGCCGTCATTCGCCGTCTCCCGCACCCGTCCCTGGACGAAGTTCACCTCGCCCATGAACCCGGCCGAAAACAGCGACTTCGGTCGCATGTAGATGTCGGCGGGCGGACCGAAGTCCTCGACCCGTCCCCGGTTCATCACAACGATGCGGTCGGCGATCGCCATCGCCTCCTCCTGGTCATGGGTGACATGGACGAAGGTGGTGCCGACACGTTTCTGGATCGCCTTCAGTTCGTCCTGCATCTGCCGGCGGAGCTTCAGATCCAGCGCGCCGAGCGGCTCGTCGAGCAGCAACACGTCGGGGTCGACGGCGAGCGCGCGCGCCAGCGCCACGCGCTGCCGCTGGCCGCCGGACAGTTCGTGCGGTCGCTTCTGCGCGGCCGCCTTCAGGCCGACGAGGTCGAGGAAGCCGAGCGCCTTGTCCTCGCGCTCCGCCCTTCCCATGCCGCGCATCCTCAGCCCGAAGCCGACATTGTCGACCAGCCGCATGTGCGGGAACAGCGCATAGTCCTGGAACATGGTGGTGGTCGGGCGTCGCGCCGGCGGCACCCCGGTCATGTCCCTGCCGCCGATCGCAACCGTGCCGGCGCTCGGCGCCAGAAAGCCGCCGAGGATCGACAGCAGCGTGGTCTTGCCGCAGCCGGAGGGGCCGAGCAGGACGATGAACTCGCCGGCGTCGATGTCGAGCGAGACATTGTCGAGCGCCGTGAAGGCGCCGAATGCCTTTGTCGCGTTGCGGATGGATACGGATGCGGTCATGGCTTGCGGCTCCTGCCGAAGAGGGCGAGTTCGAGCACCAGAAGAACGGCGACCGAGACGAGGAAGACCAGCGAACCGACGGCGTTGGTCTTCGGGTTGAGGCCCGAGCGCAGCATGCTCCAGATTTCCACCGGCAGCGTCACGTCGAAGCGCGACAGGAGGAAGGCGATGATGAACTCGTCCCAGCTGAAGGTGACGGAAAGGAAGAAGGCAGCGAGGAGCGAAGGCATCAGCATCGGGGCCGTCACCAGCGCCATCACCTTGACATCGCTGGCGCCGAGGTCGCGCGCCGCCCGTTCGATGTTGACGTGGTGTTCGCCCATCGAGGCATAGATGATGGCAAAGCAGAGCGGCAGATTGATCACCACGTGGCCGATGCCGACGGTAAGCAGCGAGAGCGAAACCTGCAGCGTGTTCAAGACGGTGAGCAGGCCGAGCGCGATGATCAGGTAGCTGACCGTCATCGGGGCGATCAGCAGTCCCCGCTGCAATGCCGATCCAGGCAGCCGATAGCGCGCCAGCGCGTAGGCGGCGAGGAAGCCGAGCAGGCAGGCGAGGGTGGAGGAGAGGACCGCCACCAGGAACGAATTCACCAGCGCCGCCATCAACTTGCGGTCGGCGAAGACGGCCTCGTACCATTGCAGCGAAAAGCCGTTGAACGGCGGCACCGGCAGGCGACCGTCCTGGAAGGAGAACAGCACCAGCACGGCCACCGGCAGGAAGATGAAGGCGTAGATCGCGACGAGGTAGAGCCAGCTCAGCGCGGATGGGAGCGCCCGCCGGAGGCTGCCGCGGCGAAGGAGGCGGGTGGAAGGCCCGGCCTGGATGTCGGCTGCCATGTCCTAGGCCCTCTCGATTTTCAGCCAGCGGGCGCAAAGCGCGTAGGCTGCCGTCACCGCCAGCATCAGGATGATGGAGAGCGCGGCCGCCATCGGGAAGTCTGCCCGCCGGCCGATCTGCAGCATGATGATCTGCGGCAACACCAGCTCGTTGTTTCCGCCAAGGATCTGGGGAGTGATGTAGTCGCCGATGCAGAGCACGAAGGTGAGAAAGGCGCCGGTCATGATCCCGGGCAGGGTCAGCGGCAGGACGACGTGCCAGAAGGTCTGGAAGGCGTTGGCGCCGAGGTCGGCGGCGGCGCGGCGATAATTGGGCGAGAGCTGGATCAGGTTGGAATAGATCGTCAGCGTCAGGAGCATGACGAAGAAGTGGACGAAGCCGATGACGGTCGCCGTGCGGTTGCTGGCGATCTCCAGCGGCTCGGCGATCAGGCCGATGCCCGTCAGAGCCTGGTTGATGACGCCGCCCTTGGAAAGCACGAGCAGCCAGGCGTAGGAGCGGACCACGTAAGAGGTCCAGAACGGCAGGATGGCGAGAATCAGTGCCATGCGTTGCCATCTTTTCGGTACGCGCTCGGCGATGATCCAGGCCAGCGGATAGGCGAGCAGCACCGACAGCACCGTCACCGTCAGGGTGATTTCGAGCGAGTTCGTCAGGCCGCGTAGAAGCGCGCTTTCGCTGAAAAAGCGCACGTAATTGTCGAGGTTCCAGACCCGGACGACCTCGCGCCCCTGCCGTGACCAGAGGCTCATCGCCGCCATGTAGAGAAACGGCACGACGAAAAAGGCCAGCGTCCAGAGCAGGGCCGGGGCGACAAAGCCCCAGGCCTTGCGGCGATCCGTTCGTTCAAGCGTGGCGGCGGTCATGGCGTTTCCGGACTGGCGATTGCAAGGCACGGGTATCGAACTCCGCTGCTGCGAAGGCCGATCCCGGCGAGGCGAAGGGGCCCTTTGGTGCCCCCTTGGTCCTTCTGCGGGACGGTTCCCTCGGGAGGAGAACAGAGACGTCCTTACTGCTGCAGCATGTTGGTCCAGGCGTCCTGCATCTTCTGGTCGAGTTCGGCGCTCGGGATCGGATAGAGCTGGGTGTTCTGCAGGTAGCCGGCCTGGTCGTCCCAGCGCAGCGCCCGCTTCTGTTCCTCGGTCAGATGCTCGCCGGCCTTCCGGTTCGTGGGCATTCCCCAGTAGCAGGAGGAGGTGGCAAGCCGCGCCTGGCCTTCCGGGCTGAGAATGTACTGCACGAACTTGAGGGCGAGATCGGGCCGCTGCGAGTCCTTCATCACGGCAATCGACTGGGCCCAGCGCATCGCGCCCTGCTTCGGCACGATCCAGTCCAGTTCGGGCTTGTCCTTGGCAAGCGAGGCGGTGATCCACTCGCCGCCGCCGACGAGTATGTCGACTTCTCCGGTGGCGAGCGCGGTCTGCGAGGAGACGACGTCGCTGACCTGTTTCGAGACGGCCTTCATCGCCGAAAGCTTTTCCTCGATCGCCGGCATGTCGGCCTCGGAGAGGTCGGCGGTCTTCTTGCCAAGCCCAAGCTGCACCAGACCGATCATCGGCAGGTAGTAGTCATAGAGGGCGATGCGGCCCTTGTACTTGTCCGACCAGATCACCGACAGGTCTTCCATGTCCTTCGGGTCGACCTTGGACTTGTCGAAGGAGATCGTGTTGTAGCCGAACTTCTCGGTCACGGCGTAGGTCTTGCCGTCCCTGGTGTTGCTCGTCTCCATCTGCAATTCGGGGAAGAGGTCGCTGGAGGGAAGGGCGTCGGCCGGCATTTCGCCGAACAGCCCCATGTCAATCACACGGTGGACGTCGACGGCGTCGATCACCATGACGTCCCAGTCGCCCGGCCGCGATTGCTCGAGGATGGAGAGCGCGGCGCCAGTGCCCTCGTATTCCTTCAGATTGACCTTGACGTCGTTGGCCGTCTCGAACGGCTCGATCAGCGCCGGGTCGGTGTGGTCACACCAGACGAGCGCGTTGAGCTCGTCGGCGGCGCTGACGGGGCCGGCGGCGGCTACCGTCAGAGCCAATGCGGCGACGGACGTGAATAGATGGCGCGCGGAAGCGCCCGCAATGGTTCTGATCATCGTTCTGCCCTCTGGTTTCTGACACTCATTCCGGTGCCTTCAGAAAAAGATTGAATGAATTCATTTTTTAAGTCAATCTCAAAATTGAGGGCATTCAACAAGGGAAGACAGGCGTGGCGGGACTTCGCGCGAGACAGAAGGCGGACAAGAATCGGCGCATCCTGGAGGCGGCGACCCGGCTGTTCCGCGAGGTGGGCTACGACGCGGCGCGGATCGAGGACATCGCAGAGCGCGCCGAGGTCTCGGTCGGCACCTTCTACAACTACTACCAGAACAAGGGTGACATGCTGCTTGCCACGGTCGCGATGGAGGTGGAGGAGGTGCTCGAGGCTGGTGAGCCGATCGTCGCCAACCCGTCGGCCGACGTGCTCGCCGCGCTCTCAGCCCTCGTCAACCAGTATTACGACCACTCGCTCGTCTATCTCAGCAAGGAGATGTGGAGGACGGCGATGGCAATCTCCATCCAGCAGCCGGAGACCCCGTTCTCGCGGCGCTACACCGAGCTCGATCGCGCGCTGTGTGCGCAGGTCTCCACGCTGGTAGGCAAGTTGCAGCAGAAGGGGGCCGTCCTCATGGGCATCGACACGGCCGCGGTCGGCGCGATGTTCTTCAACAATCTCAACATGATGTTCATGGAGTTCGTGCGCAATGAGGCAATGCCGCTCGAACACCTCAAGAACGAGGTCGCCCGGCAGAACCGGCCGCTCGCGGCGCTGATCAGCACGCCGCGGCTGTAAGCAACCCGACCGGCGGGCTCGATGAACGAGCGGCACCGTCTGGGAGGCATTCGACGGTTTTACGGGCGCCGGTACCACCCTGCCGGTGGCTTTTCGATCTCTATCCATCGCATCAAAAAGACGCTGTAATCCGATGGGGTTACTGCAGAGATTTCAGGCGGCAGTTAGCCATCGGGACGAGCGTTTTTCGTGAACGGGGCACCTTTCCGCATCTGCCGGCGGGTTCGCGCGGCCGTTGGCGCCGGAATGTCAACGACCACTTGCCTGATTGCAATGTCGGCGTCCATGCTGTAATAAACTTGAATATTTCACACTAGTTTTGGCGCGGACATGCTGGGAGGCGCACCTTGCCAAATCGGAGCGGGCGATGACCTTCCAGCCGCGCATGCACAACAGGATCAGTGGCTTCAACGTGCTTGGCGGTGCCCGACGCCACTGGAACGGCATCGTCGCCGACCTCTGGGACGTGGAATGCCGCCCCCGTTCCGGCGGCTTCTATGTCGGCGAGGACCCGCGCCTTTTCATCTTGCTCGAGGTTCGGGGCGAGGGGAACTGCACGCTAAGGGCGACCCCGAATGCGTGCGGCTCGGTTCATAGCGACTATCAGCGCGCGATCTCCTACATACCGGCGGGCCTGGAACTATGGGCCGACGTGGTCGACCTCCATTTCGTCCGGCACCTCGACCTGCATTTCGACCTGAACACACTCGGAGGCCGTCTGGGGGAGGACTTCGACCTGCGGTCGCTCGCCGCGCCAAAGCTGATGTTCGACGATGCGAAAATCGCCTCTCTGGCCCAACTCATCGCCGCCGAATGTGCCAGCCCGCAGCCCCTACACGATCTTTATGGCGACGGTCTATCGCTCGCTTTGCTCATCGATCTTTTGAAAATCCACCGCTCGCCGGAACGGAAGCGAAGCCAGCTGCTGGCCTGGCAGTTGCGACGCACGATCGACTATATCGAGGCGAACTGCCTGCGCGGCATCCGCCTTGAGGAACTGGCGGACCTCGTGGGACTGTCGCAGTCCCATTTCAGCCACGCCTTCAAGGCGTCGACCGGCATCGCTCCGCACCAGTGGCAGATGAATGCGCGGCTGGAGCGGGCGAAGCAGCTTCTGCTCGTTGATGACACGCCGCTGACGACGGTGGCCGCCGAGACGGGCTTCGCCGACCAGGCGCATTTCACCCGTGCATTTCGCAAGAACGTCGGCACCACGCCCGCCCGCTGGCGAAGGATGAAATCCCAGTAGCCGCCGGGCGGGCTGTGGGCGGCGATCAGAAAGAGCCAAATGCGTTCAAATTTCCCGCTTTTCGACAAGCCTGATACATTAAGTTGATGTAAAAACTCATGTTAAAGCGCGAATGGGCGCGATGGCATGAGCAGGGATTGCGGGGAATGAGCAGGCAGAGCAAGAATAGCGCACGGGCGACCTTGAGCCGAACGCTGCGCGGCGGCGTGGCGATGGTCTCGCTGCTGGCGGCAACGGCCGCAGCGGCACAGGAGCAGGATGCAACCCAGCTCGCGCCGGTGGTGATCGAGGGCGCCGTTGGCGCCGGCGTCGGCACGGGACCGGTGCAGGGCTATGTCGCCGAGGAAACGACCACAGGCTCCAAGACCGATACCCCGATCAGCGAAATCCCGCAGAGCGTCTCGGTGATCGGACGCGAGGAGATGGACGACCGCGGCGTCGTCAACAAGATCGACGAGGTGCTGCGCTACACGCCCGGCGTCACGACGGAGCCCTTCGGCGTCGATACGGATACGGACTGGTTCTACATCCGCGGCTTCGACGCCACGCAGACCGGGGTCTTCCTCGATGGCCTGAACCTGTTCAGCTACGGCTTCGGCGGCTTCCAGGTCGATCCGTTCATGCTGGAGCGCGTCGAGGTGCTGAAGGGGCCGGCTTCGGTGCTTTACGGCGGCGCCAACCCCGGCGGCATCATCAACCTGATCAGCAAGCGTCCGCAGGATGAGGCCTTCGTCCATACGGAGACCGGCATCAACAGCAACGGCAACGGCTTTGGCGCCTTCGACGTCAATGGTTTGCTCGATGACGGCGTTGCCTATCGCGTCACTGGCAAGGTCGCCGGCGGCGAGAACTATACCGACTACTCGAACGACCTGCGCGGCTTCATCCTGCCGCAGATCACCTATCAGCCCGACGACGGCACCAGCCTGACGCTCTATGGCGTGCTGCAGGGGCTCGACCAGCGCCATGTCGGCGGCAGCTTCCTGCCGTACACGGGCACCGTGGTCGATGCCTCGTTCGGCAAGATCGACCGTAAGGCCTTCTTCGGCGAGCCGGACCTGGACACCGGCACCTATGTCCAGCAGATGCTCGGCTACGAATTCTCGCACGAGTTTGAAAATGGCTGGAATTTCAGCCAGAACCTGCGCTACGGCCACCTCTACAAGCACGAGAACGGGCCGTATACCTATGGCTACGCCAACCCGGTCTTCGCACCGACGCCGGATCCAACCGATCCCCAGCTTTCCCGCCTCGGCTTCGAGGCGACCTCGAAGGCCGACACCTTCGCCGTCGACAACCGCGTCGAGGGTGAGTTCGAGACCGGAGCGCTGGATCACACCGTGCTGGTGGGGCTGGACTACAAGTACTACCGGCTCGATCACGAGCAGGCTTCCGCCCTGGCAACCCCGATCAGCGTGACCGATCCCGTCTACGGCGCGCCGCAGCCGCCCAACCGCAGCTATCTCAACGAAGCGATCACACAGCAGCAACTGGGCGTCTATCTCCAGGACCAGATCCGCTTCGGCGACGGTTGGCTGGTCACGCTGAACGGCCGCTACGACTACGTCGACACCAGCACGGACCGCGGCCCGACATTCTGGGAGCCGGCGCTGAACGAGACCGTCTCCTACGACGAGAGCGCGCTCAGCGGCCGCGCCGGCATCGCCTATGAGTTTGCGAACGGCGTGACGCCCTATTTCAGCGCCGCGACCTTCTTCGACCCGGTTGTTGCCGTGACCGAGACCGGAATGACCAAGCCCGAGGAAGGCGAGCAGTACGAGATCGGCGTCAAGTACGAACCGACCTTCATCGACGGCCTGCTGACCGCGTCGGTCTACCAGCTGACGAAGCAGAACGTCGTCGTCACCGACCCGGTCACATCGATCTCCAGCCAACTCGGCGAGGTGCGTTCGCGCGGCATCGAGTTCGAAGCCAAGGTCAACGTCAACGAGAACTGGAAGGTCATCGCCGGGCTCGACTTCATCGATCTGGAAATCACCCGGGACGCCGATGCCGCCCTCGTGGGGAAAACCCCGTACCTGATCCCCGATACCCAGGCCTCGCTCTGGCTCGACTACACCGTGACCGAGGGCCGTCTGGAGGGCGTCAGCGTCGGCGCTGGCGTGCGCTATCAGGGCGAGAGCTGGGCCGACAACGAGAACACGGCCGAGGTTCCCTCCGCCACCGTGTTCGACGCCGGACTGCGGTACGAAAAGAACGACTGGACGGCCGCCCTCAACGTCTCCAACGTGTTCGACAAGGAGTATGTCAGCGGCTGCGGCGGCATCCTCGTCTGCTCCTACGGCGACGCCCGCACGATCACCCTCAGGCTCGGAAAGACCTGGTGACCTTCGTGCAGCGGCCAGTCAGATGAGGTCGCGTAGGGGGTGTTGGCCGATGCTGGTCGGCGTGCCCGGACCGGCCACGGGCAATGGACCTCAGCGGCCCCAGCGCAAGGCCGGGGTCGAGACCGCCGCGTCCCAGAACTGCCTACGCGTCGAATCCAGCGCCGAGAGGGTCACCGAAAGCCCGGCCATGTCGAGCGAGGTCACGTAGGATCCGACCAGCGAGCGGCCGATCTCGAGGCCGCGCTCCTCGAGCAGCTGCCGCACCACGCCGTACATCAGGTAGAGTTCGGACACGGGCGTTCCGCCGAAGCCGTTGACGAACAGCAGGACCGGATCCCGGTGCCAACCGGGAACGTCCGCAAGGATCTCCTCGCACAGCAGGCTCGCGATCGCATTGGCCTCGCGAAAGGCAACACGCGCACGGCCCGGCTCGCCGTGGATGCCGACGCCGATCTCCATTTCCTCGCTGGCAAGCGTGAAGGTGGCGCGGCCGGATCCGGGCACGGTCGCCCCGCGGACGGCGACGCCCATGCTGCGGGTCGCCGCAACGGTCTGCTCGCCGAGCGCCTTGACCGCCGCAAGATCCATGCCTTCTTCGGCCGCCGCGCCGACCATCTTCTCCACCACCAGCGTTCCGGCGACGCCGCGGCGACCGGAACTGCGTGCCGCGTCGTAGGCGGCGATGTCGTCGTTGACGACCACGGTCTCGACAAGGTGGCCGCGCGCCGCCGCCATCTCCGCGGCCATCTCGAAATTCATCACGTCGCCGTCATAGTTCTTGACGACGAGCAGCACGCCGCCGCCGGTGTCGCATTCCACGATCGCCGCCTGGATCTGGTCCGGCGTGGGCGAGGTGAAGACATGGCCGATGCAGGCGGCATCGAGCATCCCCGGCCCGACAAAACCGACGTGCATGGGTTCGTGGCCGGCGCCACCGCCAGAGATCACGGCGACCTTTCCCGGCCGCAGCACGCGGCGGCGGACGTTTCGGCCGCCCGGGCCGAACACGAGCAAGTCCTCATGCGCCCGCGCAAAGCCCTCCAGGCTTTCGGCGACGACCCGATCCGCGCGGTTCATGAACTTTTTCATGCTCCTCCTTTGCGCGCCCGATCCTAGACCAGATCAGGCCGGCGAGAAATGCCGCCGCCTGCTCAAAGCAGCGCCGTCAGCTTCGCGATAAACTCCGAGACCGCCTCGTCGAGCTGCCGATTCTTCCGCTCGTCGCCGAGGTCTGGCACCATCAGCGACAGTGTCCGCAGGCCATCCGTCGCGCCAAGCTCAGGCAGCTTGCCCGGATGGGCGCGCTGGTAGGCGTCGAGAAAGCGCTCCTGCTCGGCCGGACTCATGTGGCAGACGCGGAAAATGGTCGCGAGATGGCGCGAGGGCAGCGGCGTCGCATAGGTCGGGCTGGTGATCTGCGTGACGAAGCTGCGGTGCTTGCCGAGCGCCGCGGCCAGACGCTGCCGCGTGCCGGAGGGCCTGCTGTCGATGATGTCGGCCAGAATCGCCTTGTAGGCGACCGTTGCATCCTCGCTGGTTTCGCGCGCCATCTCAGTCCCTTGCCTTGCTGCCATCGGCGTTCAAGCGCGAAAGCGCCGCGCGTGCAAGCGCCATCCTCGCGGGCGGCATGGAGAAATCGCGGAAACCGCAGGCGAGAAGATCCGGCAGGGCGTCCGCGTCCGTCGCCAGGTCGCCGCAGAGGCTGACCGGCTTGCCCGTCGCCAGCGCCAGCGGGGCCGTGTACCGCAGGAAACGCAGGGTTGCCGCCTTCGCGTCGGCGTGGAGGTGCGACACGGCCGCATCGTCGCGCGCGGCCGCCGCAAGATACTGTCCGAGATCGTTCGTTCCGAAGGAGAAGAAGGCGGCCCGTCCGAAGCTCTCCGGCGCCAGTGCCGCCGCCGGCACCTCGATCATGATGCCGAGTGGGGGAACGGCGTGGGCGAGGCCCTGCGCGGCAAGGCGGCCGGCCTCCTCGGCAAGGATTGCGGCCGTGGCGTTCAGTTCGGCCGGGGACGTGACGACCGGCACCAGCACCTGCAGGTGCCCGAGCGGCGCTGCGCGCAGCAGGGCCCGGATCTGGACCCGCAAAGTTGACTGTCGCGCCAGCAGCAGCCGGATCCCGCGCAGCCCGAGATGCGACCGCGGGTCCACCTCTTCGCCCGGCATGGGCTTGTCGGCGCCGTAGTCGAACAGCCGGATCGTCACCGGCCGTCCGTCGGCCCAGGCCAGCACCTGCGAATACAGGCGCAACTGGCGCTCCTCGTCGGCAAAGTCGCCCGGCGCCGTCATCAGGTATTCGGTGCGGAAGAGACCGATGCCGCCGACGGAATGCGGGGGCAGACCGCGCAGGTCGGCGGGGTGGTCGATGTTGGCTCGCAGCATTACCGCAATACCGTCCGCGGTGCGGCACTCCGGCGCTTCGGGGCGGAAGGGTGAGGGCGCCGGCGCCGACACGGCGTTGCCGTTCTCCCTCTCCGGCGCGCCGGCACCGTCCATGACAAGTCCGCGCGAGCCATCGACGAACAGCTCGGTGCCGCTCTCGATCGCCGTCTCGCCGAGGCCGACGACCATGGGGATGCCGCGGCTGCGCGCCAGCATCGCCACGTGGCTGGCGGCGCTGCCACCGGCCAGCGCGATCGCGCCGCCGCCCGACCAGTCGTGGGCCAGAAACAGACTCGGGGCGATGTCGCCGCCGACGAATACGGAGCCCGTCGGAAAATCGGGCGGCGCTTCTCCGTTCAGCGCGCGCAGGACCTGGTTCCTGATGTCGAGCATGTCGCCGCTGCGCGCGCGGATGTGTTCGTCGTCGGAGGCCTCGAAGCCGTGGATGTAGTCGTCCATCGCCGCGGTCCAGGCCGCGACGGCATCGTCACCGGCGCGGATCCGGGCCAGGCCGGGCTCGAGGATCGCCGGATCCTTCAGCATCTCGATCTGGAACTCGAGGATGGCCCCGCTTTGCAGGTCGAAGCTCCCGGCCAGCGCGCGCAGCCGGTCTACGGTCAGCTCGACCGCGGCCAGCAGGCGCCTTGCATCCCCGCCGGCCGGCAGCGGTCGCTGCGGCGCGACGTCGACACCCGCCAGGACGTAGGCCGGCCCGCGCGCGGTTCCGGGAGATGCTCCCTGACCTTGCCATTCAAGCCGTCCGGACATGGCTCTTCTCCTCGTCGAAGTTCCGTTCGACGAGCGCGCACAGCGCCTTCACCGCGTCCTCGGCGCCGATGCCGTCGGCCCGGATCGACAGGACGAAGCCCTTGCGGATGCGGGCGCCCATGATCTTGACGATGCTCTTGCCGTTCAGCCAGACGCCGTCGTCGTTGACCTCGACCTCGATCGCGCAGGGAAAGGACTTGGCCAGCCGGGTGAAGGAAACGGACGGCCTTGCATGCAGACCGATGTCGTGGGTGACCTCGACGCGCGCGCAAACCGGGGCGGAAGGCGGCGTCGGGGTCTGCAGCGGGTTTGTCCGGCGACCGGTCATGGCGACAGTTCCTCCGCCGTTGCCACGACCCGCGCCAGCGCCGCGCCGCCGGAGGCTTCCGCCGCGGCCATTACTGCTCCTTCAACAAGGGGGGCGTTGCAGATCAGGACGCGCCTCGCCCGGACGGGATCGAGCATCTCGATCGCCATTTCACTGTTGGTCTCGGCGCCGCCGAGATCGACGAACACGGCGACGCCAGCTTCCGACCAGGCCGCGGCGATCGCCTCGAGGATGTCCTTCGCACTGGTGCCGAGCCCGCCCTCGGCATTGCCGCCGCACCAGGCCAGCGGGACGCTGTCGCCGACCATCTGGCGCACCATGTCCGCCGTGCCGCGCGCGATCAACGGCGAGTGCGACACGATGACGATCCCGACATTTTCGCCATTGGCTGTCATGCGGCCTGATACTCCCCGAGATAGCGGCATATCGACCGCGTCAAAAGTGCGCAACTGCAGGCGCCGGGGTCCATGTGACCGATGGACCGGTCGCCGAGAAAGGAGGCACGGCCGCGCATCGCCTTCATTGCGATCGTGTCGCCGGCCGCGGCTTCGGCGACCGCGGCGATTCGCGCAAGCGAGGCCTGCTTTAATACTTCCCCCTGGACCGGGTAAAGCACGTCCAGCAGGGTCTTGCATCCCGCGTGCGAGCGGCCGCGCCGCGCCACGGCATCGACCGCCGCCGGCAGCAGTTGCGCCAGATCGGTCTCGATCCGGGCCTCGCCCAGGCGGCGTCCGAGCTCGATCAGCAGCGTGCCGTAGAGCGGCCCCGCCGCACCGCCGACCGTCATCACGAGCGTCAGGCCGATCCGTTCCAGCGCCTGCGCCAGCGGCAGGCCGGCCAAGGCATCGCGCTCGGCGTGGACGGCTTCGCAGCCGCGACGCATGTTGGTGCCATGGTCGCCGTCGCCGATCGCGCGATCGAGGGCGTCGAGATGCTCCGTATTCTCGGCGATGACCTCCCGGCACGTCGCGATCAGGCCGGCGAGAACCGTGCGATCGATCACCACGCGCCCCTCCTGCCGGCTGTCACACGGCCTTGGCGGCGGCTTCGAAGGCGGCCGCCACGGCCTCGGCACCGGGGTCTGGAACGCCCTCCAGGTCTCGCGCGGCCAGATAGGTGGACCGGCCGGCCTTGGCGCGCGTCATCGCGCCGGTTGCGCTCGCCCCTGCGCGGGCGGCGGTGGCGGCGGCACTGAGGCTGCCGGCAGCCAGCGCTTCCAGCGCCGGCGCCAGGGCGTCGACCATGGTGCGGTCTCCCGGCGCCGCGCCGCCGTAGAAGGTCATGCGCTGCAGCCCGGCGGCCAGGGCTGCGGCGACATCCGCCCCCTCCGCCAGCCGCTGTCCGGCGGCAGTGAAGAAAATCGACAGCAGCACGCCGCTCGAGCCGCCCATGCTGGTGCCGAGTGTTTCGCCGATGATGGCGCAGGTCGCGGCGCGATCGTGCAGCGGCAGGTCCGGCAAAAGGGCGAGCACGCTGCGCGCGCCGGTCGCGACGGTGGAGCCGGTGTCGCCGTCGCCGATGCGCGCATCGAGCCGGTTCAGGTCGGCTTCGAGCGCGATCAGCCGTTGGCACACCGCCTCGATAAGCTTTTTCGCGGCGTCGCCGTTGCCGTCTGTCCGTTGGCCGGAACGCGAGCGGGCCCGGTCCGCCGCCTGCGGCGCCGGCAGCACGACCAGGCCGGGCCGCCGCGTCGGCACGATCCAGGCGCGCGGCGCCGCGGCTGAGGTCAGCGCCGCCTCGCGGCCGGCGTCGAGCCTGATCAGCGACAGCGAAAAGCCGTTCATGTTCAGCGCCGTCATCAGCGGCGCCGGACCGATGACCAGTTCGATCTGGTCCGCCAGCGAGGAGCCGAACACCGCCTTGGCGATGACGCCCATCTCGATCGGCGGGACGGAGCCGAGATTGTTGATCAGCAGCGCATACCGGTCCCTGGCGTTGAGCGAGGCGGCCAGGCGCTCGGTCATCGTCCTGACGATCGATGTGGCCTCCTGCAGCATGATCCGCTCGACGCCGGGCTCGCCATGGATGCCGAGGCCGAGTTCGCCCTCGTCGGGGCCGAGGCGATCCTCGTGCGCCTGGCCGGGAATCGAGCAGGTGGAAAGCGACATGCCGAGCGAGACGATATCGGCTGCGGCGTCGCGCGCGGCCGCTGCGACGGCCTCGAGGCTGGCGCCTGTTTCGGCGAGGTGGCCGGCGATCTTGTGTACGAACAGGGTGCCGGCGACGCCGCGCGGCTGGGGGATGTCGGGCAGGGCGATGTCGTCGGCGACGATCGCCATCTCCACCTTGTAGCCCTCGGCGCGCGCCTTCTCGGCCGCCAGGCCGAAATTCAGCCGGTCGCCGGTGTAGTTCTTGACGACCAGCAGGCAGCCCGGATCGCCGGTCACCGCGCGGATGGCGGTCAAGACCGCGTCGACGCTCGGCGAGGCGAAGATCTCGCCGGAAACGGCCGCCGTCAGCATGCCCTTGCCGACAAAGCCCGCATGCGAGGGCTCGTGGCCGGCGCCGCCGCCGGAGATCACGGCCACCTTGGCCTTGTCCCAGTCGGCGCGGACCACGACCTTGATCGACGGATAGCTGTCGAGCCGGGCCAGTTGTCCCGGCGGGGAAGTCAGCAGCAGCCCGTCGAGCGCCTCGGTGACGATGTCTTCCCTGCGGTTGAAGAAGTGCTTCATCGTGTCCATCCCGTCATCGTGTTCGTTTCCTCGCGCCTTACGTCAGGCGCTGCCCGCCGGCGTCGAAATAGAGCGGGTTGCGCAGCCGCAGGTCGATCCGGTCGCCGCGGCGGACTGCGAGGTAGGGATCGGCAAGCGTCACCAGCTTGTGCTGGCCGACCTTGATATGCAGGTGGTTCTGGTCGCCGAGATGCTCGATCCAGTCGATCTCGGCATTGCCCCGGTCGGAGGCGGCGATTTCCAGGTGCTCGGTGCGTGCGCCGATGGTCCGGGTGCCGGCGGGCGCGCTGCCTCCGGGAAGCAGACCCTCCGGGATCAGGTTGATGTGCGGCTGGCCGAGCCGGGCGGCGACATGGAGGTTCGCCGGATTGCTGTAGATCTCGCGCGGCGTGCCGATCTGCACGAGCCGGCCTTCGGCTAGGATGCCGATGCGGTTCGCCATCGTCATCGCCTCGACCTGGTCATGGGTGACGTAGAGCAGGGTGGCACCGAGTTCGCTCTGGATCCGCTTCAGTTCCAGCCGCAGTTCGGCGCGCAGCTTGGCGTCCAGCGACGACAGCGGCTCGTCCATCAGGTAGATCGCAGGCTTGCGCACCAGCGCGCGGCCGATGGCGACGCGCTGCATCTCGCCGCCGGACAACCGGGTCGAGCGGTTCTCCAGCTTGTGGTCGATCCGGACCATCCTGGCCACCTCGCGCACGCGGGCGTCGATCTCGCCTGGCGACAGCCGTCTTGCCGGCGATCGCAGCGGGAAAGCGAGGTTCTCGTAGACCGTCAGGTGCGGGTAGAGCGAGTACTGCTGGAAGACGAAAGCGACGTCGCGGCTGGCCGGCGCCTCGCCGGCCACATCCCGCCCGGCGATGGTGATACGGCCGGCGTCCGGCTTCTCGAGGCCGGCGATCAGGCGCAGGGTGGTGGTCTTGCCGGCGCCCGTCGGGCCGAGCAGCACGACGAACTCGCCGTCCCGGATCGTCAGGTTGATGCTGCTGACGGCCTCGGTTTCGCCGAAGGCCTTGCTGATGGCGGTGAGCGTGACTTCAGCCATGGCGGGCCTCCGCATAGAGGGATGAGGGGATGGCCTTGCCGGAGGCGCAGTCGAACAGCGACAGCCGGTCGCAGGCAAGGTCGAGGCCGACATTCTCGCCAATGGAGAAGTCCAGGTCCGCCGAGACGCGGGCCTTGACCATGCCCTGTGCGGTCTCGACCGAGACGATCTGGTTGGTGCCGAGATACTCCTTGCCATAGACGGCGCCGCGCAGCGGGGCGGCATCGTCGAAGCGCACGTGCTCCGGGCGAACCCCGAGCGCCAGCTCGCTCCGTGCCTTCGCGGCCAGCACCTCGGGCACGCGGACCGCCACATCCCCGAGCGTGACCGTCGTGGCCCCGGTCTCCAGGCCCGACTGGAAGCGCAGGAAGTTCATCGGCGGCGAGCCGATGAAGTCGGCGACATACATCGAGGTCGGGCGGTTGTAGATCTCCTGCGGCGTGCCGTACTGCTCGATCACGCCGTGGTTCATGACGGCGATCTTGTCGGCCATCGCCATCGCCTCGTGCTGGTCGTGCGTGACATAGACGGTGGTGGCGTGGATGCGGTTGTGCAACTCGCGCAGTTCGTGAACCATGACCTCGCGGAACTCCGCATCCAGCGTGCCGAGCGGCTCGTCCATCAGAAAGCATTTCGGGCGGCGCACGATCGCGCGCCCGAGCGCCACGCGCTGGCGGTCGCCGCCGGCCAGGCCCGAGACGGAGCGGTCGAGGATGTGGTCGATCTGCAGCAGGCGCGCCGTCTCCTCCACGCGCCGTCTGATCTCCGCCCGCGGCACGCCCTGCGACAGCAGCGGGAAGCCGATGTTCTTGCGCACGTTCATGTGCGGATAGAGCGCGAAGAGCTGGAAGACGAAGGCGATGTCGCGGGCGCTGGCGCGGTTGAAGGTGACGTCCTCGCCGTCGAGATAGATGCTGCCGCTGGTCGGCAGCTCCAGCCCGGCGATCATCCGCAACGTCGTCGTCTTGCCGCAGCCGGACGGTCCCAGCAGCGCCAGGAACTCGCCGTCCTCCACCGTGAAGGTGGAGTCCTCGACCGCGGCGAAGCTGCCGAACTGCTTGCGCAGGTGCTCGATCCTGATCTCCGCCATGGCTTACTCCGGAAACTTCGATACGATGATGAACATCACGGTGCCGGCGAGCAGGGTCACCAGCGACCAGGTGTAGAGCACCAGCGCGAACGGCTGGAACAGCATCAGGAAGCCAAGCGCGATCACCGCGGTGGCGATGTTCTCCATCGGGGCGCGACGGAGGAAGAAGGGGTGCCGCTTCTTCGGCGTGGGCGAGCTCTCGATCGTCATTTGCGGACCGCTCCAAAGGTGATGCCGCGCAGCAACTGCCGGCGCAGCAGGATGGTGAAGACGAGGATCGGAACGAGAAAGATCGTCGTGCCGGCGGCGACCGCGGGCCAGTCCATGCCGCCTTCGCCGATGATCGTCGGGATGAAGGGGGGCGCCGTCTGGGCCGAGCCGGAGGTCAGCAGCACGGCGAAGGCATATTCGTTCCAGGCGAAGATCAGGCAGAAAATGGCGGTGGCGGCGATCCCGGTCGTCGCCTGCGGCAGCACCACCTTGCGAAAGGCCTGCAGGCGCGAGTAGCCGTCGATCATCGCCGCTTCCTCGTATTCGCGCGGGATCTCGTCGATGAAGCCCTTCAGCAGCCAGACGGCGAGCGAGACGTTGACCGCGGTGTAGAGCAGGATCATGCCGAGCGCGGTGTCGGACAGGCCAAGCTCGCGGTACATCAGGTAGATGGGGATCGCGACGGCGATCGGCGGCATCATGCGCGTCGACAGGATGAAGAACAGCAGGTCGTCGGCCAGCGGCACGCGGAAGCGCGAGAAGCCGTAGGCCGCGAGCGTGCCGAGGAAGACGGCGAGGAAGGTCGAGCCGAAGGCGATCACCATCGAGTTGGTGAAGCGCGGCCAGTAGTTCGACGGCCCGGCGATCACCATGTTGCGGCTGCGGGTGATCTCGTCGCAGGTCGATTGCGGCGGCCCGAGCGATTCGATGTATTCCGGCGTCTGGCGCGTGCGCGTGGTGAAGAGGTTGCAATAGCCCTCGAGTGTCGGGGTGAAGACGAGTTTCGGTGGATAGCTGATCGAATCCGGCGGCGACTTGAAGCTGGTCATGAAGATCCAGGCCAGCGGCACCATCGTGACGATCGCGTAAAGCACGACGATGATGCCGGCGACGCGCTTGGTCGTGGCGCTGGGCTCGACGACGGAATGGGCGGACGTGCTCATCTCTGCTTCACCTTGTTCAATGCCTTGACGTAGATGTTGGCGAGCCCGAAGACGGCCACGAAGAGGATGATGGCGAAGGCCGAGGCGCGGCCTGTGCGCCAGCTCTCGAACGCCTCGCGCTTGAGCGTGATCGAGGCGACCTCGGTGGTCGAGCCAGGGCCGCCGCCGGTGAGCAGCATGACCATGTCGAACATCTTGAAGTTCTCGATGCCGCGGAACAGCACCGCCAGCATGATGAACGGCAGCGCCATCGGCACGGTGATCGACCAGAACTGCCGCCAGGCCGAGGCCCGGTCGACTTCCGCCGCCTCGTAGATGTAGTCGGGGATCGAGCGCAGGCCGGCGAGGCAGATCAGCATGACGTAGGGCGTCCACATCCACGTGTCGACGATGATGATCGCCCAGGGCGCCAGCGCGACCGAGCCGAGCATCTCGAAGGATGAGGGCGGCACGCCGGTGACGTAGGAGACGATGTAATTGAACAGCCCGATCTGCGGCTGGTAAAGGAACCGCCAGAAGTTGCCGACCACGGCCGGCGACAGCATCATCGGAATCAGGATGACCGTCGTCCAGAAGGCGTGGCCGCGAAACTTGCGGTCGATGAGATAGGCCAGCGTGAAGCCGATCAGCGTCTGCAGCAGGATCGTCCAGAAGACGAAATGCGCGGTCGTCTGCATCGCGATCCAGATGTCGCTGTCCGTCAGGACGCGCTGGTAGTTCTGCAGGCCGACATCGGCCACATCGGCATTCGGCCGGTTGGCGCGGTAGTTGGTGAAGGACAGACGGATCGCCCAGATCAGCGGAAAGATGTTGATCGCCAGCAGCAGCGCGATCGTCGGGGTAATGAACAGCCAGGCGATGGCTCGGTCGGACAGGCCGCCGATGCGCCGAGCGAGCGAAGCCGGGGTGGAGGTCGCTGCCCGCTCCGCACCCTTTTCCAGAATGGTCGTATCGGAATCGATCACGGACTTTACCTTGAAGCTCGGGAAAGGTCGGTCGACGGCAGGGCCGCCCGAACGCTCGCGCGCCGGACGGCCCACCGGGAGGAAATCAGAGTTTCCCGTCATCCTCGAAGATTTCGGTCCAGTCCTTGACCAGTCCGTCGAGTGCTTCCTGGGCCGTGCCCTGATCGGCGACGACATAGTCATGCAGGCGCTTCTGCATGGACTGCAGCAGGATCGCGTAGGACGGTTCCTGCCAGAAGTCCTGCACCTGGTTCATCGCGACGAGGAAGTCGGCCGCGAACGGCTGGCTGTCCTTGAACGAGGGGTCGTTCAAGACGTCGTTGTGGACCGCGTAGCCGCCGAGCTGCCACCACTTCTTCTGCACGTCCGGCTGGGCGAACCATTTGATGTAGGCGAGCGCGCCGTCCATGTTGTCGGTGTTGGCGACGACGGAGATGCCCTGTCCGCCGAGCGTGGAGGCGGCAACGGTCTGCTTCGGGTTGACGAAGAAGCCGATCTTGTCGCCGCCGACGTTCTCATCCTTGTACAGGCCGGGGAAGAAGGCGAACCAGTTCATCGCCATGGCGGCCTGGCCGGATTTGAAGGCGTCGAGCGATTCCGTCATGTAGGAATCGGTGTAGCCCGGCGGCGTACAGCACTTGTAGAGTTCCTTGTAGGCCTCCAGCCCCTTGACGGCACCCTCCGAGTTCACCGCCCCTTCCATGTCGTACTTGCCGGTGGTGTTCTCGTATTTGAAGCCATAGGGATAGAGCGCCTGCGTCGCGCCCATGGTGATGCCTTCCGAGGCGCGCTCGGTGAAGATCGCCGCGCCGTAGACCTTCTTGCCGTCGATCTCCTTGCCGGTGAAGAACTTGGCCGTCTCGATCAGCTCGTCCCAGGTCTGGGGAACCGTCAGGTCGCGGCCGGTCTTCTCCTTGAACTCGGCCTGGATTTCCGGCTTGTTGAACCAGTCCTTGCGGTAGAACCAGGCATTGGCGTCGCCCATCGCCGGCAGCGCCCAGTAGTTTGGCGTGCCCTTCGGCCAGGTCGAGTAGGCATAGACCGCGGCGTCGGCGAAGTCGCTCATCTTGATCCCTTCCTTGTCGAAGAAATCGTTGAGCTTGATGTAGTAGCCATTCTCGGCCGAGCCGCCGATCCACTGGCTGTCGCCGATCAGAAGGTCGCACAGCTTGCCGCCCGAATTGAGCTCGTTCAGCATGCGGTCGGCGAAATTCGGCCACGGAACGAATTCGAACTTCATCTGCGTGCCGGTCTGCGCGGTAAAGTCCTTGGACAGTTCGACCAGCGCATTGGCCGGGTCCCAGGCCGCCCAGCAAAGGGTCAGTTCATCGGCTTGCGCCAGGCTCGGAAGCGCCGTCGACAGGCCAAGCGCCATCGTTACCCCGAGAAGGGGTTTTTGTATCGTCTTCATGAAATCCTCCCAGATTCGAAAGGAAGCCCCACGCCGCCCTTCGGAAAACGCCCTGCTCACAATGCCCGGCACGGCCCTCACTCCGCCATGTTGAGCAATGTGTTTAGTGAAGCTCAATTCACTCAACAATGCAAGGGCAATCGTTGCTGCGGCGCAACGGCGTCGAAGGGGGGAGGGTGGTCCCGTGCCAGGACAGGCGCGGTTGCGCCGCCGGAACGTAGAGCGGATGACGCGGTTGGCCGGTCTTCGTCAGGCCGAGGCAGGATATGTCCGCGGCGATGATCGAGAGCACCCGCAGTGCCCGGGCGCGCGCCAGCGGATGCGTGCCCCAGGCGGCGACGATATCGCGCCCGCCAGGTCGGCAGACCCGGCGGATGTGCCCGTCGTTGTCCGCCCCGACCGGGTCGGCGGCGGCGCGCAGATCGTCCGGATCGGTGGCGCACAGTGCGTAGAGGTTGACGACGATCATGGCGCCGTAGCCCCAGGCCCGGGAGAAGGCGGTGCAGCGCCGGATCGTCGGATCGTCCGTATCGGCGTCTGCCCTGGAGGGATTGAGCATGATCCAGACGAGCGGGGCGCGGTCGGGGCACCAACTGCGCTCGAGTCGGTAGCGATAGCGGCCGCAACCGGAAAAGATCGCGTCGCCGGAAGGGACAGATGCACTCGCGGGCATCGCTGGCTTCCTTGCGTCTCAAGTCGACTCGCCGATCCGGTTGATGCTACGCCTACAGGTTCCGCCATCGCCAGACCAAAGGGGGCATGCAATGCCGTTGCAGAACCGGGTGACGCCCTTCGGCGAGATCGTCGCCATCGACGGGCGTGGCATGTTCACCGGCAATCGCGGCATCATACACGATCCGGCCACGCGCACGCTGACGAAGCGGCGGTGGGTGGGCAAGGCCTGGATCACCTGTACCTGCCAGTACAAGGGAATCCGCCGCGCCGTCATGGCGGCGCGAAGCTGGACGGAGTTGTTCTTCCTCGACGAGGCGACCGCGCTGGCGGCCGGCCATCGCCCCTGTTTCCTTTGCCGCAGGATGGAGGCGGAATGGTTTCGTACCGCCTGGGGCCTGGGCAATGGAACAGCCGTGCCCAGCGCGCCGGAGATGGATGCCGTGCTGCACGCGCAGCGGCTATACCGCCGCGAAAAGCGCCTGCACCCGATTGCGGTTCCGCTGCCAGCGCTGCCGGACGGAGCCATGATCGCAGCCGGCGGCTCGGCCTATCTGATCAGGCAAGGCCAGTCCCATCTGTGGTCGGGCTCCGGTTACCGGCGGGTTGCGCTGCCGCATCCGGTCGACGGTCTTTTGACGCCACCGGCGACGCTGGCGGCGCTTGTGGCCGGCTACCACCCGGTCCTCCACCCCTCCGCCTTCGGGTGAGGCCCGGCTCTGATGTCGTCAGCCGCCCAGTCGGCCGGCCCAGTCCGATGTGGCGGTGGCCATCGTCTTGAGGTGATCGGCCACCGAGAAGCCGGAGATCGTCTTGCGCGGCTTCAGGTCGTGGTCACCGTCCTCCAGCCAGAGGATGTCGATCCGCCCCGACAGCAGATAGGCCGCCACCTCGTCGCGGGTGCCGAACTCGTCGCGGCTGCCCTGGCAGATCAGCGTCGGGGTCGAGAGATCGGCAAGGTGCCGGGTGCGGAGCTGCCCGGGTTTCCCCGGGGGGTGAAACGGATAGCCGAGGCACAGGAGGCCGGCGATGCGGCCGGCCGCATGCAACTCGTCGGCGACCATGCTCGCCACGCGTCCGCCCATGGATTTGCCGCCGATGATCAGCGGCCCGCTCGCGCCGAGTTCCTCAACCGCCGCGACGTATTCCGGCTTCAACGTCTCGGCGCGCGGCGGCGGCTTGCGACCGCCCGCCGTTCGGCGCGCGGCCATGTAGCCGAACTCGAAGCGGGCGACGCGAAAGCCGGCCGCGGCCAGCGCGCCGGCCGCCGCAGTCATCGAGGCGGAATCCATCGGGGCGCCGGCGCCGTGCGCCAGCAGGACCGCCGTTCCGGCGTCCGCCGGGCCATCGAACAGGAACCTCTCGTTCATCGGCTATTCCACTTTCTGTGCCGCACCGCCCTTGAAATCGACCAGGCATGCGCTCATATCACGGGTCTACCTGAAAAACGGACCCATTTGGCATCGGCGATGGCCGAGCCGCATGGCGCCCGACAGGATAAGGGCGCTCCCCGCAAGGGTCGAGCGCCCTTTTTGCATCGCGGCTGCCCAGCGCCAGGTACCGGATTGCCGCCGCACGCCCTTGTGCCGCCAGGTGCGGCGCGTTACGAGGGCAGAAGTTGGCAGGCGCGGGAGGCGACCATGACGGAAGATCTCAAGGACGACATCGCAAGGCTCGAACGGCAGGAGCAACTCCTGCGCTTCACCCGGTTCGATCCGGATACGGCCTGGCGGCTCGGCGGGATCCTGCGCGAGATTGCCGTCGAACGCGAGGCCGCGATCGCCATCGACATCTCGCTGCGCGACCGGACACTGTTCCATGTCGTGCTTCCCGGCACGACCACGGACAATGCCGAATGGATCCGGCGCAAGCGCAACACGGTGCTGCGGCTGTGGCATTCCTCCTATCTGGTCGGCCGCCGGCTGGCCTATGCGCATCGGCTGCAGGAGGAAGCGCACAACCTGCCGTTGTCCGAGTTCGCCACCCATGGCGGCGGCTTCCCGCTGCTCATCGACGGGCTCGGCTGCGTCGGCGCGGTGACCGTCTCCGGCGTTCCGCAACGGATGGACCACGCCATCGTCGCCGACGGCCTGGCGCGGGTGCTCGGCGTCGACCTCGGCGAGGCGCGCCTGCCGGAATAGCGCGCTGTCGCCGGCACCGCCGCCCCACGCGGCCGGCCCCGGTCGGCCGCCGTCAGGCTGAGCCGCGCCCGCTCACACCGCTTCTTGTCGGCTCGCCGTGCGCTGGTAGCCCTCGCTGGCCTCGAACAGCGTCTTCGTGTAGTCCGCGGTGAATGTATGATCGGCCAGCGCGGTGGCGGGAAGGGTCTCGACCACCTGTCCGGCCTGCATGATCGCCAGCCGCTCGCACATGTGGTTCACGACGGCGAGATCGTGGCTGACCATGACGAAGGTCAGCCGGCGGTCCTTGCGCGTCTGCTCCAGCAGGTTGAGGATTTCCGCCTGGACCGAGGCGTCGAGCGCCGAGGTCGGCTCGTCGAGCAGCACGATCGAGGGTTCGACGATCAGGGCGCGGGCGATCGCCACGCGCTGGCGCTGGCCGCCCGACAACTGGTGGGGATAACGGAAGCGGAAACCGCGGCCGAGGCCGACCTCGTCGAGCGCGCGCACGATCCGGGCATCGGCGTCGCCGAAGCCGTGGATCGCCAGCGGCTCCAGCAACGCCCGGTCGATGGTCTGGCGCGGATGCAGCGAACCATAAGGGTCCTGAAAAACCATCTGGACCTGGCGGTAGAAGCCGCGGTCGCGCTTGCCGTGCGCCAGCTTTCTGCCGTCGACCGCGATCGTTCCGGCGCTGACCGGCGCAAGCCCGGCGACGGCGCGCAGAAGCGTCGACTTGCCCGAGCCGGATTCGCCGACGAGACCGAAGGATTCGCCGCGCGCGACGGCAATGCTGACATCGTCCAGCGCCTTGTGCCCGTGGAACGCGACGCCGAGCGCGCTGACTTCGAGTGCCGCCGTCATAGGGACCACTCCGGTTTGCGATCGAGAACGGGCAGGGGGTGCCGGTCGTGGCCGATGCGCGGCAGGGAGTTGAGCAGCCCGCGCGTATAGGGATGCTGGGCATCGGCGAGATCGGCGGTCGCCAGTTCCTCGACGATTCTGCCGGCATACATGACGATGACCCGGTCGCAGAAGGTCGAGACCAGTCGCAGGTCGTGCGAGACGAAGATCAGACCCATGCCGCGCTCGGCGACGAGCCGGTCGAGGATCGCCAGCACCTCCAACTGCACGGTCACGTCGAGCGCCGAGGTCGGCTCGTCCGCGATCAGCAGTTCGGGGTCGGCGACGAGCATCATCGCGATCATCGCGCGCTGGCCCATGCCGCCGGAGACCTCGTGCGGGTGCAAGTCGAACACGCGCTCCGGGTCGCGGATCTGCACCGCCTCCAGCATTTCGAGCGCCCGCTCGCGGGCCTCGGCGCGCGAGACGTTGTCGTGCGCCTTCAGCGTCTCCATGATCTGGCGGCCGATCGTCATCACCGGGTTCAGCGAATATTTCGGATCCTGCAGGATCATCGCCATCTGCTTGCCGCGCAGCGATCGGCGCTGCCTCGGGCTGGCGGCGAGGAGGTCGATGTCCTTGAACCTCATCGTCCGGGCGGCGACGGTCGCCTGCGGCGGCGTCAGCCCCATGATCGCGCGGCCGGTCTGCGACTTGCCCGAGCCGGACTCGCCGACGATGCCGAGCCGTTCGCGGCCCAGCTTCATCGTGATGCCGCGCACGGCCTTGATCGGGCCGGTGCGGCCCGGGAAGGTGACGTGGAGGTCTTCGATGTCGAGAAGCGGGGTCACCGGCCTTCCTCCTTCGGATCGAGCGCGTCGCGCAGGCCGTCGCCGAGCAGGTTGAAGCCGAGGCTGACGATCAGGATGGCGGCGCCCGGGGCGGCGGCCACCCACCACTGGTCGAGGATGAAACGGCGGCCGGAGGCGATCATCGCGCCCCATTCGGGCAACGGCGGCTGCGCGCCAAGGCCGAGAAAGCCGAGGCCGGCCGCGGTCAGGATGATGCCGGCCATGTCGAGCGTGACGCGCACGATCAGCGAGGGCATGCACAGCGGCATGATGTGGCGCAGCACGATGCGCATCGGCGAGGCGCCCATCAATTTCACCGCCGCAATGTAGTCGGCGTTGCGGAAGGTCATGGTTTCCGCCCGGGCAATGCGGGCATAGGGCGGCCACGACGTGATCGCGATCGCGAGCACCGCATTTTCGATACCCGGCCCGAGCGCGGCGACGAAGGCGAGCGCCAGCACCAGCTTCGGGAAGGCCAGGAAGATGTCGGTGATGCGCATCAGCACCGCGTCGATCCAGCCGCCGGCGTAGCCGGACACGGTGCCGATCAACAGGCCGACGGGCGCGGCGATGACGGCGACGAGGACGACCACGAACAGGGTCAGCCGCGATCCGTAGATCACGCGCGAGAGGATGTCGCGGCCCTGGTCGTCGGTGCCGAACCAGTGTAGCGCGCTCGGCGCCAGCAGCCGCTCGTCCTTCAGGTTGCCGACATAGGGCGAATAGGGCGCCAGCAGGTCGGCAAAGGCCGCGGTCAGCAGCAGCAGGACCAGGATCAGGAGGCCGATGACGGCGAGCTTGTTCTCGCAGAAGCGGTGCCAGGTGGCATAGGCGCGGCCAAGGCGGGCCTGCAGGCGCGAAGCCGGCCGCTCGGTCATCAGCCATTCTCGCCAGGTCTGCGGCATAGGGGAGGAGATGTCGCTCATTGCGTGCGCGTCCTCGGGTCGAGTGTCCGGTAGAGCAGATCCGACAGCAGGTTGATGGCGATGAAGACGGAGCCGATGACGATGGTTCCGCCGAGCACCGCGTTCATGTCGGCGTTCTGGAGCGAATTGGTGATATAGAGGCCCAGGCCCGGCCAGGCGAAGACGGTCTCGGTCAGCACCGAGCCCTCGAGCAGGCCGGCATAGGACAACGCGATCACCGTGATCAGCGGCACGGCGGCGTTGCGCAGCGCGTGGCCCCAGATGATGCGCGTTTCCGAAAGGCCCTTGGCGCGGGCGGCGATGATGTATTCCTGGCCCAGCTCGTTCAGCATGAAGCTGCGCGTCATCCGGCTGATATAGGCGAGCGAGAAATAGCCGAGCAGGGAAGCCGGCAGGGCGATGTGGCGGATCAGGTCCCACAGCACGTCCCAAGCGCCCTGCATCGTCGCGTCGAGGAGGTAGAAGCCGGTCACCGGCGTGAACGAATACTCGTAGATGACGTCGATGCGGCCGGGAAATGCCGCCCATTTCAGCTTGGCGTAGAACAGCACGAGCGACAGCAGCGCCAGCCAGAAGATGGGTACCGAATAGCCGATCAGGCCGATGACGCGGACGACCTGGTCGGCGAGGCTGCCGCGCTTGACGGCGGCGAGCACGCCGAGCGGAATTCCGAACAGTGCGCCGATGACCGTGCCGAGGGTGGCAAGCTCAATCGTTGCCGGGAAGACGCGGCGGATATCCTCCATCACCGGGTTGGTGGTCAGCACCGAATTGCCGAAACTGCCCTGCATCGCGCCCTTCACATAGAGGAAGAACTGCTGGTAGAGCGGCAGGTTGAGGCCCATTTCCTCGCGCGTTCGGTCAACGACGTGCTGCGGCGCCCGGTCGCCGAGAACGGCGAGCACCGGGTCGACCGGAATGACGCGGCCGATGAAGAAGGTGACGGCGAGGAGGCCGAGATAGGTGGTCGCCACGATCACCAGGAAACGGAGCGCAGCGAGAAACAGCATGCGGGCGCGGGCGCTTGCGCGCCCGGCCCCAGCCTGTGTCGAAATGGGGGACAACGGTCTCTTTCCCGATCAGTCCTTGGAAACGCCGGAGACGAAGTTGGTGTCGAAGCTCGGTCCGAGCTTGAATCCCTTCACATTCGCGCGGATGCCGGCTACTTCGGTCTGCTGGAAGATGATGACGAAGGGGCTGGTCTCCAGCGCCGTCTTCTGCAGTTCCCGATACATCTGGGCGCGCTTGTCGCTGTCCTTCTCAAGCAGCGCGGCCTGCGTCTTTTCCGTCAGCTCCGGCACGTCCCAGGCATTGCGCCAGGCGAGCGTCTTGTTCTTGCCCTCGTCGGAATTGTCGGGGTTCGAGGTGAAGGTCTCGGCATTGGAGTTCGGGTCGAAGTAGTCCATGCCCCACTGGCCGATATACATGTCGTGGTTGCGGGCGCGGTACTTCGTCAGCGTCTGCTTGCCGTCGCCCGGGATGATCTCGAGCTTCACGCCGGCCTCGCCGAGCGTCTGCTGGAAGGATTCGGCAATGCCCGACACCGGCTGGGTGTTGCGCACGTCCATGGTGACGGTGAAGCCGTCCGCCAGCCCGGCCTTGGCCAGGAGGTCCTTCGCCTTGGCGACGTCCTTCTGGTAGGGGTTCTCGTCGAGTTCGCCGAGCACGCCCTTGGGCAGGAAGGTCTGGTGGATCTCGCCGATGCCCTTGATCAGGGTCGCGCCGATCGCGTCGTAGTCGACCAGGTACTTGAAGGCCTCGCGCACCTCGGGCTTGGCCAGGTTCTCGTTCTTCTGGTTGAGGCTGATGTAGTAGACCGTGCCCTTCGGCGCGCTGGTCGAGGCAAGGCCGGCGTTCTTGGCGATCGCGTCGAGGTCGCCCGGATCGAGGTTGCGGGCGACGTCGACGTCGCCGGCCTCGAGCGCCAGACGCTGGCCCGAGCTTTCCTTCATGTGGCGGTAGATGACGCGGGCAAGCTTGGCCGGCTCGCCGTGGTAGTTGTCGTTTCTCTCCATCACGACGAGTTCGTTGGCGCGCCAGTCGCGCAACTTGAAGGCGCCGGATCCGGCATAGCCGGTCTTCAGCCACTCGTTGCCGAAGTCTGTGTCGTACTTGTACTCGTCGGTCGGCGTGACCGGCTTGGCGTGCTCCATCACCAGCGTCTTGTCGACGACGGAGGCGACTGTCGCCGTCAGGCAGTTGAGCACGAAGGAGGGCGCGTAGGCCTTGTCGACGGTGAAGACGAAGGTGAGTTCGTCGGCGGCCTTCGCCTTCTCGGTGACGTTGTCGCCGGTCAGGCCGAACTGGGTGAGGATGAAGGCCGGGCTCTTGTCGAGCTTGACGGCGCGCTCGAACGAGTAGGCGACGTCCTCGGCGGTGATCGGATTGCCGGAGGCGAACTTCATGCCGGACTTGAGCTTGAAGGTGTAGGTCAGACCGTCGTCGGAGACGGTCCAGCTCTCCGCCAGGTCGCCCTTGACCTTGGAGGTGTCGTTCTGGTCGAGGCGGACCAGCAGGTCATAGGTGTTGCTGGTCACTTCTGCGGTCGACAGCTCGAACGCCTCGCCCGGGTCCATGGTGATGATGTCGTCGATGGCAAAGGCCTCGACCAGCGTGTCCTGCGGCGTGTCGGCGAATGCCGCCGGGGCCGTCATCATCAGGAGCGAAAGCGCGGCGCTCGTTGCGAGCATGCGGGCGCGGCCATTGAACATTTTCGTCATTTTGGTTTGTTCCCTCTGTTCTGGTTCGCATTGCAGGATTGGGCCGTCAGGCTTCATGCCATGCCTGCCCAAGCACTCTCAGCCAGTTCTCCCGGCATATCTTGGCGAGGTCGTCCGCGCCGTATCCCGCCGCCGCCAGCGCTGCGACGAGGTTCTGGTTGCCGGCGGCGTCGCCGACCCCGGCGGGAATCGTCGCGCCGTCGAAGTCGGATCCGAGCGCGACGCAGTCGATGCCCATGCGCCCGACCATGTGGTCGACGTGGCGGACCATGTCGGAGAGCGGCGTTGCCGCGTCCTCCTGACCGTCGGCGCGCAGCATGGTGGTCGCGTAGTTGAGCCCGACGAGGCCGCGCCGCTCGCGTATCGCGTCCATCTGCCGGCAGGTGAGGTTGCGCGCGACCGGCGTCAGCGCGTGCGCGTTCGAGTGGCTCGCGACCAGCGGCTGGTCCGAGGTCTCGGCCACGTCCCAGAAGCCCTTCTCGGTGATGTGCGACAGGTCGATCAGGATGCCGAGGCGGTTGCAGGCCCGCACCAGGTCGAAACCGGCCTCGGTCAGCCCGGGACCGGTGTCGGGCGACATCGGGTAGGCGAAGGGCACCCCGTGGCCGAAGATGTTGTGACGGCTCCAGACCGGGCCGAGCGAGCGCAGGCCCGCGGCATGGAACGTCTCGAGGGCGATCAGGTCGCGGTCGATCGCCTCGCAGCCCTCCATGTGCAGCACCGCGGCAAACGTGCCCCTGGCGAAGGCGGCGCGGATCTCGGCGGTCGTGCGGCACAGGCTCCAGGCCCCGGCCCGGTCGAGCCGGAAGGCTATCGCGGCCATGGCGAGCGCGATATCGAGCGAGGGCTGGCGTTGCAGCGGCGGCTCGAGCGGCGTTGAATAGTGGCCGTTGCCGTCGGGGCGGCGCAACTCGAAATGGCCGGAGGAGATGTAGATGGCGCAGAGGCCGCCGGCGAGGCCGCCGGCGCTGGCGCGCGGGCCGTCGATATGGCCCTGATCGGTGCCGTCCCTGAACTCGGCGACGGGATCGCTCCCGCTCTGCATGGTGGTGAGCAGCCGGAGCAGCACATCGTTGTGCCCGTCGAAAACCAGTTGCATGCCGGTCCCTGTACTTGACGGCAGCGACCCTTGCCCGGACACGCCACGGGGATGAATGCGGCCTCGTCGAGGCCGCCTTGCCGCCGCGGAGAAATCCTGGAAGTTTCCCTGCCGGGATGCGAAGGCCGGATCCTAGATCCGAAAAGCGGCCCGCGGCAAGAGGTGAAATCGATTTCTACCAGCTTGACTCGGCAAGGTAGGCCGGCCGGCCACCGATAAAGGTGGCGCGGACGCCAAGACCTGCGTCCAGCGCCACGAAATCGGCGTCGTGGCCATGCGTCAGCCGCCCCTTGCGCCCCGTCATGCCGATCGCCTCGGCCGGGTAGAGCGAGGCCATTCGCAGCGCCTCCTCGAGTTCCAGCCCGACCTGTTCGTGCATGAAGCGAACGCAGGCGATCATGTCGATGTCGGCGCCGGCGAGCGTGCCGTCGGCGAGCGTCAACCGACCGTCCTTGCGGAAGATCTGCCGGCCGTTGAGCGTGAAGCTCGTCATGTCGGTACCGATGGTGGACATTGCGTCGGTGACGAGGAAGATCCGTCCCGGTCCCTTCTTCGAGCGCAGTGCGATGCCGATCGATACCGGGTCGACGTGAAAGCCGTCGGCGATCAGGCCGGCATTGAGATGACCGAGATCGAGCGCACCGCCGACCATGCCGGGCTCGCGGTGACCGAGCGGGCTCATGGCGTTGAACAGGTGCGTCACCATGCTGGCACCGGCGACGACCGCGTCGCTGACGGCGGCATAGCTGCTGTCGGAGTGGCCGAGGCTGACGGTGACGCCGGCTTCCGAAAGCGCGGTGATCTGCGTGCTGGTCACGCTTTCGGGGGCGACGGTGGTCAACAGCGCCTCAAGCTTGCCGCGCGCCTCGATCGTGCGAGCGAGGTCGTCCGCCTCCATCGGGCGTATGAGCTTCGGGTCGTGGGCGCCCTTGCGGGCGATCGAAAGGTGCGGTCCTTCGAGATGGAGGCCGAGGAAGCCCGGTACCTCGGCCTGTCGCGCCGCGATGCCGGCGGCGATGGCGCGGCCGGTGATCTCGCGGGTGTCGGTGATCAGCGTCGGCAGCAGGGCGGTGGTGCCGAAGCGGGCGTGGGCGGCGCAGATGGTGCGGATGCCGTCGACATCGGTCCGCTCGTTCAGGAGGACCCCGCCGCCGCCGTTGACCTGCAGGTCGACGAAACCCGGCACGAGCCAGGCCGCGTCGAGGTCTCGGACCTTGGCCGAGGCGGGAACCTCGCCACGGGCGAGAATGCCCTCAATCTTGCCGCCGCCGACAAGCAGGGCGGCGTCGTCGTGCCACAGGTCGCCATCGAAGATCCGGGCGGCGAGGATTGCCGTCTGCGCGCTCATTTCGTCTCCGTCACTTTCTTGAGGCCGGCCGGCTGGTCGGGGTTGAGGCCGCGGGCGCGCGACCAGGCCTCGACGAAGCCGTAGAACGGCACGATCAGCGCCACCGCGTCGGTAATCGGGTGGCCCGTGGCGATGAAGGGCAACTGCTTGGCGAGGCGCGCTTCGGTCGAGGTGGCGCAGGCATAGGCGCCGCGCTCGGCCAGCCCGTCGGCCATGCCGGTCACCGACTGCTCCGCCGCGTCGCGGGCGGCGAGCGCGATCACCGGGAAGGCCGGGCCGACCAGCGCCACGGGGCCGTGCAGGACCTCGGCGGAGGAGTAGGCCTCCGCGTGCAGGCCGGAGGTCTCCTTGAACTTCAGCGCCGCCTCGCTGGCGATGGCAAGGCCGGGACCGCGGCCGAGGACGTAGAGCGACCTAGCTTCCTCAAGGTCGGCGATCAACCCGCTCCAGTCGAGCGTGACCGCCTTGCCGAGATGCTCGGGCAGTGCCCGCACGGCGGTGCCCAGCGCCACGTCCGCGGTCCACTCGGCGAGGATGGCGAGACCGGCGACGATGGAGTTCACGTAGGACTTCGTCGCCGCCACGCTCAGTTCCGGCCCGGCGCAAATGTCGAGAGGATGGCCGCAGGCCTCCGCAAGCGGCGAGGGCAGGGTATTGGTCAGCGCCATCGAGGTCGCGCCGGCTTCGGTCGCGGCCCTTGCCATGGCGACGATGTCGGGGCTCTTGCCGGACTGGGAAATGGCGATGGCCGCCGCGCCGTCGAGTTTCAGCTTCGCGCCATAGATGGAGGCGAGCGAGGGGCCGAGCGAGGCGACCGGCCGGCCGGCGGTCAGCTCGATCGCATATTTCAGGAACAGGGCAGCGTGGTCGGAGGAGCCGCGGGCGATCGTGACGAAGAAGCGTGGGTCGGCCGCCTTCAGCGCCGCGCCGGCCCTGGCGATCGCCTCGGCCTGGTGCTCCAGCACGCGGGCGGCGGCTTCCGGGATCTCGTTGATTTCGCGGCGCATGTTGGTCAGCATCGTCTTCTCTTTCCGTTGGGGCGGGCGGGTCAGGCTTCCGACAGCGTCAGTTCCGCCACGAAGTCATAGGCATCGCCGCGATAGAGCGAGCGGGTGAATTCGACCACCTTGCCGGAGGCAAGATAGGAGACGCGCTCGATCGAAAGGCCGGCCGCGCCGGCCGCGACGCCGAGCATGGCTGCGTCAGGATCCTTGATGTTGTAGGCGGAAATGCGCTGCACGGCGCGGACCGGCCGGCAACCGCGCTGTTCGAGCGCGGCATAGAGCGAGCCGGTGACCTGGCCCGGGTCGGGCAGGAACTCGGACGAGATGCAGGCGCGCTCGATCGCAAGCGGCATGTCGTCGGCGATGCGCAGGCGACCAAGCCGGGCGACCAGCGCGTCGGCGGGCAGGCCGAGGATCATCATTTCGTCCGGCGAGGGATGGAACAGGCCGCGATCGAGCCATTGGGCGCGGGTATTGAGCCCGCGGCGGGCCATGTCCTCGGTGAAAGAGGTCAGGCGCGACAGCGACTGCTGCACCTTCGACACCGGCTTGACGACGAAGGTGCCTGAACCGTGCCGGCGCACCAGCAGGCCGTCCTTGACGAGATCGTCCACCGCCTTGCGCACGGTGACGCGGCTGATGTTGGCGTAGTCGGCGAGGTCGCGTTCCGGCGGCAGCGCATCGCCGTGGTTCAGCTTGCCCGAGTTGATAGCGTCTTCCAGCGTCTGGCGCAGCTTCAGGTACAGCGGGCCGGAGCCGCCGGCCTGCAGGCGCTCGGGCGACAGGATGGTGGCGAGGAGGTCGGTCATGAAAGCGCTCCGCGGCCTTGCCCGAAGCGCTTGGCGGCCAGGGCGACGGCTCCCGTCAGCGCGTCGGCCTGTGGCTCCACGAGCATGGCGCGGTGACGGGGCTCGAGAAAGGGCGGGTACAGCGGCGCCAGGCCGCCAAGCAGGCACAGACGCTCGTCGCCGCCGATCCTGGTGATCGCGTCGAGCGCCTCGTTGACGGACTTCGCCGCGGCTGCCACCAACGCCAGCGCACCGGGATCCTTCCCTTCGGCGTGCTGGAAGACAAGGGGTGCATAGCGGCCGAAGTCACCCGGCTTGGACAGGCGGGCGAACTCGACCATCGCCGTCGGGTCGTTCTTGAATTCGGCAAGGATCGCGCCCGTCACCGCGGATGGCGGATGAATGCCGTCATGGGCGAGCAGGGCCTCCTGCAGCAATGCGTGTCCGAGTCGGGCGCCGCCGCCGAGATCGCCGATCGTGAAGCCCCAGCCGCCGATATAGTGTACCCTGCCAGCCTTGCGGGCCATGAAAACGGTGCCGGTGCCGAGGATCGCCACCGAGCCTTCGGCATCGCCGATCGCGCCCTGCAGGGCGATCAGGCCGTCCGAGTCGATGTCCGTGTGGCGGAAGGGCAGGCGCTCGCGCACGTAGAGCGTGAGGTTGCCGACGTTGGTGCCTGCCAGGCCGAGGAAGGCGGCGGCGTTTGCGATCTCCTCCACCGGAATGCCGGCCTCTCGGAATGCCGCCTGTGCGGCCTCGGTGATGCTGATGATGGCATTGTTCGGGTCGGTAAGGATGTTGGCGGCGCCGCTCTTGCCACGGCCGAGGATCGCGCCCCGCGGGTCCGCGACCGCCGCGCGGCAGCTGGTGCCGCCGCCGTCTATGCCGATGATGAGCTCTGCCATGGGGTACCTCCGATGAAAACAATACCAAAAAAATACCATTAACCAAGCGGAAATCCGAGGTATGCTGCGGGCATTCTCATAAACAATTGAAAGTAAATATATTTTTTGTTTGGTGGCATTTTTCTGCCATCAAAAGTTAATTTCCTATAGACAATTGGTATTTTTTTGGCATTAAATCCTCGGCGAGGAGACCGAACCATGGCAGCAGGCCGAACCGAAGCCAGACATGAGCACGCCGCAGGATTGGACGAGCGCGAACCGGTCGCGGTGCTGAGGGTCCTGGCATCCGCGCAGCAGGCGGCCGCGGCCGCCGTTGATGCGGCGATCGATGATATCGCCGCCGCGGCGAGGATCGCGGCGAATGCGCTGCGCTCGGGCGGCCGGCTCGTCTATGTCGGTGCCGGGAGTTCCGGGCTGATGGCGATGGCGGACGCACTCGAGCTGCCGGGCACCTATGGCATTTCCCGCGAGCGCATCGTCATCCTGCTTGCCGGCGGCGCCGCGAGCCTCGAGGATCTCGCCGGCGGCTACGAGGACGACCGGGCGCTCGCCGTTGCCGATGCGGGGCGCGCCGTGATCGGCAAGGGCGACTGCGTGATCTGCGTGACGGCGAGCGGCTCGACGCCCTATGCGATCGCCATCGCCGAACACGCCCGCGAGCGGGGGGCGCAGGTGATCGCGTTCGCCAACAATGCGGGCGCGCCGCTGTTTGCCAGTGCTGACGTTTCGGTGCTGTTGCCGACGCCGCCCGAAGTCATCGCCGGGTCCACGCGCATGGGGGCCGGGACGGCGCAGAAGATCGCCTTCAACATGCTGTCGACCCTGGTCGGCATCGAACTCGGCCATGTCCATGACGGCTATATGGTCAATCTCAAGGCCGACAACATCAAGCTGAAGGGGCGCGCCAGCCGCATCGTCGCCGACATCGCCGGTGTCGGGATCGCCGAGGCGGAAGTGCTGCTCGAGCGATCGGCGGGCTCGGTCAAGGCGGCGGTGCTGATCGCCGCCGGTGCCCCGGATCTCACCGCGGCGCAGGCCGCACTCGACAATTCCGGGCAGAGCCTGCGGCGTGCCCTGAAGACCATCCGATAACGGGAACGCGCCAGCGTGCGCACAAATGGGGAGACCACTGTTATGACTCGCAACGCAATCAAGGGCTTGCTCCTTGCCACGAGCATCCTCGGCACCGCCGGGCTGGCGCAGGCGCAGGACACCACGCTGACGATCGATAGCTGGCGCAACGACGACCTTCCGATTTGGCAAGAGAAGATCATCCCGGCCTTCGAAGCGAAGAACCCCGGCATCAAGGTAAAGTTTGCACCGACTGCGCCGACCGAGTACGATGCCGCGACAGATGCAAAGCTTGCCGCAGGCTCTGCCGGCGACCTGATCACCTGCCGTCCATTCGATAAGTCGCTCGCCCTGTTCCAGCGTGGCGACCTCGCCAACCTCAACGACTTGCCGGGCATGGAGAACTTCTCCGACGTCGCCAGGTCCGCCTGGACCACGGACGACGGCTCGGCCACCTTCTGCGTGCCGATGGCCTCGGTCATCCACGGCTTCATCTACAACAAGGATGCCTTCGACCAGCTCGGCATTGCCGTACCGGCGACGGAAGAGGAGTTCTTCGCCGCCCTCGAGAAGATCAAGGCCGACGGCAACTACATCCCGATGGCGATGGGCACCAAGGACCTCTGGGAGGCCGCCACCATGGGCTACCAGAACATCGGTCCCAACTACTGGAAGGGCGAGGAAGGCCGCCTGGCGCTGATCAAGGGCGAGCAGAAGCTGACCGACCCGCAGTGGCTCGAGCCCTATGCGGCGCTTGCCAAGTGGAAGGACTATCTCGGCGACGGCTTCGAGGCGCAGACCTACCCGGACAGCCAGAACCTGTTCACGCTCGGCCGGGCTGCGGTCTACCCGGCCGGCTCCTGGGAAATCGGCCTGTTCAACAGCCAGGCGCAGTTCCAGATGGGCGCGTTCCCGCCGCCGGTCAAGAACGCCGGCGACACCTGCTACATCTCCGACCACAACGACATCGGCATCGGCCTGAACGCCAAGAGCGGCAATGCGGAGGCAGCAAAGAAGTTCCTCTCCTTCGTCGCCTCGCCGGAGTTCGCCGAGATCTACGCCAACTCGCTGCCGGGCTTCTTCAGCCTGAACTCGACGGCCGTGAAGATGGCCGATCCGCTGGCGCAGGAATTCGTGTCCTGGCGCGAGAAGTGCAAGCCGACGATCCGCTCGACCTACCAGATCCTGTCGCGCGGCACGCCGAACCTGGAGAACGAGACCTGGACGGCCTCGGCCAACGTCATCAACGGCACGCAGACGCCGGAAGACGCCGCCAAGAAGCTGCAGGACGGCCTCGACAGCTGGTACAAGCCGGCCAACTAAGGCGACGGGGCGGGCGCCGAGGCGCCCGCGGCGCCAGCCATCTCCCCGCAGCGGGGGGATGGCCCTTGCACAGAGGTCGCCGCTCCCGCGGGAACGGCGGCCGGGGCGGTATTGTCCTATCCCGCCGATGGCGGGAACAGGATACCGGCTGGGGATGAAGGGGCATTCGTGCGCCCCGCCGATCGCGGTCCGAGGTCCGCGCCATCCCCGCGAAAACGTGTAAGCTGATCTGCAACCGCCGGCCCAGCCGGCGCGGCCTCACGCGGCAAGACCGGTCGCGTGACGGCTCCCGCATTGGGCGGGCAACATCGAACGAACGGTCGGGACAGCGGGCAGGAGCCATGACGGACGCCACACTCTCTCAGGTTGAAATCGAAGCCGTGCGACGGCCGCGACGCTGGCACATCGGCGTCTTCCTGCTGCCGGGTCTCGTCGTCTACACGGCGGTGATGATCCTGCCGCTGTTCGAGACGCTGCGGCTGTCGTTCTACAACACCGTCGACGGCCAGTATGTCTTCGTCGGCTTCGACAATTTCCGGACCCTCTTCGGCGACGCACGCTGGGCGGCCGACTTCTGGAACGCGCTGAAGAACAACTTCATTTTCTTCGTCATCCACATGTTGGTGCAGAACCCGATCGGGATCGCGCTGGCGGCACTGCTGTCGCTGCCCAAGCTGCGCTTCACCGCCTTCTACCGCACCGCCATCTTCCTGCCGACGCTGCTTTCCTTCGTCATCGTCGGCTTCATCTGGAAGCTGATCCTGTCGCCGATCTGGGGCGTGTCGCCCTATCTGATGGACCTCGTCGGGCTGAAGTCGCTGTTCGCGCCCTGGCTCGGCCGTCCCGGCTCGGCTTTGATCGCCGTCTCGCTGATCTCGGTCTGGCAGTATGTCGGCATCCCGATGATGCTGATCTATGCGGCGCTGCTCAACATCCCCGAAGAGGTGGTCGAGGCGGCCGAATGCGACGGCATCACCGGCTGGGCGCAGTTCTTCAAGATCAAGCTGCCGCTGGTGCTGCCGGCGATCGGCATCATCTCGATCCTGACCTTCGTCGGCAACTTCAACGCCTTCGACCTGGTCTACACCGTGCAGGGCGCGCTGGCCGGGCCGGACGGATCGACGGACATCCTCGGCACGCTGCTTTACCGCACCTTCTTCGGCTTCCAGCTGCAGCTGGGCGACCCCTCGATGGGCGCGACGATCGCGACCGTGATGTTCCTGATCATCCTCGCCGGCGTCTCGCTCTACCTTTTCGTCATCCAGCGGCGCATCCGCCGCTACCAGTTCTGACAGGAGCCGACCATGTCGAAGGCACGCACGTCCCATGGCCGCATGGCGCTGGTTCACATCGCCCTGATCGCCTATACGCTGATCGCGCTCTTTCCGGTGTTCCTGACCATCATCAACTCGGTCAAGAGCCGCAACGCGATCTTCCGCAACCCGATGCAACTGCCCACCCCGGAAACGTTCGACCTTGTCGGCTATGCCACGGTGCTCGGGCAGGGGGACTTCGCCACCTACTTCCAGAACAGCCTGATCGTCACCGTCGTCTCGATTTTCTTCGTGCTGCTGTTCGGGGCGATGGCGGCGTTCGCGCTGTCGGAGTACCGTTTCCGCGGCAACACGCTGATGGGGCTGTACCTGGCGCTCGGCATCATGATCCCGATCCGGCTCGGCACTGTGGCGATCTTGCAGGGCATGGTGGCGACCGGCCTCGTCAACACGCTGACGGCGCTGGTGCTGGTCTACACCGCGCAGGGCCTGCCGCTTGCCGTCTTCATCCTGTCGGAGTTCATGCGCACGGTTTCGGACGACCTGAAGAACGCCGGGCGCATCGACGGGCTGTCGGAATACTCGATCTTCTTCCGGCTGGTGCTGCCGCTCGTGCGGCCGGCGATGGCGACCGTCGCCGTCTTCACCATGATCCCGATCTGGAACGACCTGTGGTTCCCGCTGATCCTGGCGCCCAGCGAGGCCACGAAGACGGTCACCCTCGGCTCGCAGATCTTCATCGGCCAGTTCGTCACCAACTGGAATGCGGTGCTCGCGGCGCTGTCGCTGGCGATCCTGCCGGTGCTCGTGCTCTACCTCGCCTTCTCGCGGCAGCTCATCCGCGGCATCACGTCAGGAGCAGTGAAATGACCCCTTCGTCCGCCCCGATCCGCGTGCTTGCCACCGGTCTCGGCAACATGGGCCGCAGCCATGCGCTCGCCTATCACGAAAACGCCGGCTTCGAGATCGCCGGACTCGTCAACCGCTCGACGGTCGAACTGCCGGCACCGCTGCAGCGCTACCGGGTGCTTCCGTCCTTTCCGGAGGCGCTGAAGGAACTTAAGCCGGCGCTCTGTTCGATCAACACCTACTCCGACAGCCACGCCGACTTTGCCGTCATGGCGATGGAGGCGGGGGCGCATGTCTTCGTCGAAAAGCCGCTGGCGACGACCGTCGCCGACGCGGAGCGGGTAGTCGCCTGCGCCCGGGCCAACGGCCGCAAGCTCGTGGTCGGCTACATCCTGCGCCACCATCCTTCGTGGGTGCGGCTGATCGCCGAGGCACGCAAGCTCGGCGGACCTTACGTGTTCCGCATGAACCTGAACCAGCAGTCGAGCGGCGCCACCTGGGCGACGCACCGGCAGTTGATGCGGACGACGCCGCCGATCGTCGACTGCGGCGTCCACTATGTCGACGTGATGTGCCAGATCACCGATGCCCGGCCGGTCGAGGTCCGCGGCATGGGGCTGCGCCTCTCCGACGAGATCGCGCCGGACATGTACAACTACGGGCACCTGCAGGTGCTGTTCGAGGACGGCTCGCTCGGCTGGTACGAGGCCGGCTGGGGGCCGATGATCTCGGAAACGGCCTTCTTCGTGAAGGACGTGATGTCGCCGAAGGGATCGGTGTCGATCGTCATGGATCCGCACGCCAAGTCCGACGACATCGACACGCATACCAAGACCGCGGTCATCCGCCTGCACAATGCGGACACGGGGCCGGACGGTCGCTTTCTCAACGCCGACGAGGACCTGGCGATGGCGGGCGAGCCCGGCCACCAGGAACTCTGCGACCGCGAGCAGGCCTTCGTGCTGAAGGCGATCCGCGAGGATCTCGACCTGACGCGCCACATGGATGACGCGGTGCAGTCACTGCGCATCTGCCTCGCGGCGGACGAAAGCGTGCGCAGCGGCAAGCCGGTCAAGCTCTAAGAAGGGAACATCGATGGGATCTCTGCAACTCAAATCCGTCCGCAAGTCGTTCGGCGCGGTCGACGTTCTCAAGGGCATCGACCTCGACGTGAAGGACGGTGAATTCGTCATCTTCGTCGGCCCCTCGGGCTGCGGCAAGTCGACGCTGCTGCGCATCATCGCGGGGCTCGAGGACGCGACCTCCGGCAACATCCTGATCGACGGCGCCGAAGTCAGTGCGGTGCCGCCGGCCAGGCGCGGCATCGCCATGGTGTTCCAGTCCTATGCGCTCTATCCGCATCTGACGGTCCGCGACAACATGGGCCTCGGCCTGAAGCAGGCCGGCGCACCGAAGGCGCAGGTCGAGGAGCGAACCCGGAAGGCATCGGCCATGCTGTCGCTGGAAAAGTTTCTCGACCGCCGCCCGGCCGAGCTGTCCGGTGGTCAGCGCCAGCGCGTGGCCATCGGCCGTGCCATCGTGCGCGAGCCGAAGCTGTTCCTGTTCGACGAGCCGCTGTCGAACCTCGATGCGGCGCTGCGCGTCAACACCCGGCTCGAGATCGCCAGGCTCCATCGCGAGCTGAAGGCGACGATGATCTACGTCACCCACGACCAGGTCGAGGCGATGACGCTGGCGGACAAGATCGTCGTGCTCGACGGCGGCGTGATCCAGCAGGTCGGCTCGCCGATGGAGCTCTACAATCGCCCGGCCAACCTGTTCGTCGCCGGCTTCATCGGCTCGCCCGCGATGAACTTCATCGATGCGGCGCGGCTCGGCGAGAGCGGCGCCAAGACGGTCGGCGTCCGGCCGGAGCACATGACGCTGTCGCGCGAGGGCGGCGACTGGATGGGCCGGATCGTCCATGTCGAGCACCTCGGCGCGGACACGATCGTCTATCTGGAAAGCGAGAAGGCCGGCCTTCTGACGGTGCGCCTGTTCGGAGAACACCACTACGCGCCCGATGACATCGTCTATGCCACCCCGAACGCCGGCCAGACGCATCGCTTCGACGCCAATGGCGAGGCCATACGATGAGGTCCCTCATCACAAACCCGTGATCGGGCCGGACGGCGCGCGATACGGGCGTTGCACTCTAACATTTTTTAACATACAAGCGCGTCTGTATAACGGCGGTGCGGGGAGCTTTCTGCTTCCCGCACCAAATCTTTTCAAGGCCTTCCGGCTGCATGTGCACGGCACATCCCTTTCGCGCCGGACCCCGTTTATGGACGAACCCATGCGTTTGACGAGACCTTTCGCGATTGCGACGATGTGCAGCCTGCTCGTTCTGGCCGGATGCCAGAAGGAGGAGCAAAGCCAGCAGGGGGGCGGCGGGTTTCCGCCGCCGCAGGTGGCGGTGATCACGACCGTCGCCGAAACCGTGCCGATCATCAACGAGCTGCCGGGGCGCATCGCGGCGACGCGCGTGGCGGAGGTCCGCCCCCGCGTCAGCGGTATCCTGGTCGAGCGCGTGTTCCAGCAGGGCTCGATGGTGAAGGCGGGCGACGTTCTCTACCGGATCGATCCGAAGCCTTTCCAGGTGCAGGTGGACAGCGCCGAGGGCACGCTGCGGCGCGCGAGGGCGGTTCAACTGCAGGCGCGCCAGTCGGCCGAACGCCAGGAACAGCTGAAGCGGTCGAACGTCGCCTCGGCGCAGCAGTATGACGATGCCGTGGCGCAGCTCGCCCAGGCCGATGCCGACGTGGCGATCGCCGAGGCGGGGCTCGCCACCGCACGGCTCAATCTCGAATATGCCGAGGTGAAGGCGCCGATCAGCGGCCGCATCGGCCGGGCGCTGATCACCGAGGGGGCGCTCGTCAGCTCGACCGGGACCGAGGCGCTCGCCACGATCCAGCAACTCGACCCGGTCTATGCCGACTTCACCCAGTCGGCGACAGACCTGATCCGGTTGCGCAAGGCGCTGGAGGAAGGCGACCTGATCGAGAACAACTCGGCCGACGTCCGGCTGCTGCTCGACGATGGCTCGTCCTATCCGCAGCCGGGCCGGCTGCTGTTCTCCGAGGCCGCCGTCGATGCCTCGACCGGGCAGGTCACGCTGCGCGGCGAGTTCCCGAATCCCGACAACGACCTGCTGCCCGGCATGTATGTTCGCGTTCAGATCGAGCAGGGCGCCGAGAAGGGCGTCGTGCTCGTGCCGCAGCAGGCGGTCCAGCGCGACAGCGCCGGCAACGCGCTCGTCTATGTCGTCAGCGACGACAACAAGGCCGGGATGCGGCCGGTCCGGACCGGCCGGGCCGAGGGGGCGCGGTGGATAATCACCGACGGGCTGAAGGACGGAGAGCGCGTGATCGTCGAGGGCTTCCAGAAGGTGCAGCCGGGCGGCGAGGTCGTTCCGGCCGCCTGGGAACCGGAAGCTGCGGCCCCGGCAGCAGGGGCGCCCGCCGATGAAGACGGGCAACCGAAGGCCGAAAAGGTCGACCAGACCGGCTCGATCGACGGCGACGCCAAGGCCGCCGCGGGCGAGCAGGCGAACTGAGGGTCTGAGCCATGCCAAGTTTCTTCATCGACCGGCCGATCTTTGCCTGGGTGGTGGCGATCTTCATCATGATCGCCGGCGCCATCGCCATTCCGATGCTGCCGATCTCGCAATATCCGGACGTGGCGCCGCCGCAGATCTCGATCAGCACCACCTACCAGGGCGCGTCCTCGCAGGACACCTACCAGAGCGTCACCAAGCTCATCGAGGATGAGCTGAACGGCGTCGACGGCATGCTCTACTTCGAGTCCACCTCCAGCGCGGCCGGTGCCGTCGAGATCAACGTCACCTTCGAGCCGGGCACCGATCCGAGCCAGGCCTCGGTCGACGTGCAGAACCGCATCAGCCGTGTCGAGCCGCGCCTGCCCGATTCCGTGCGCCGGCAGGGCGTGCAGGTCGAGGAGGCCGGCTCGGGCTTCCTGCTGATCATCTCGCTGACCTCGACCGACGGCGCGATGGACGCCATCGGCCTCGGCGACTACCTCAACCGCAACATCCTCAGCGAGGTCCAGCGGGTGCCGGGGGTCGGCCGCGCGCAACTGTTCGCCACGCAGCGGTCGATGCGCATCTGGCTCGATCCCGACAAGATGCTCGGGCTGAACCTCACCGCGGCCGATGTCACGGCCGCCGTGCAGGTGCAGAACGCGCAGATCCCCGCGGGCAGCATCGGCGCGCAGCCGAACCCGATCACCCAGCAGATCGCCGCCCCGGTCAACATCAAGGGCCAGCTGACGACGCCGGAGGAATTCGGCGCGATCGTGCTGCGCGCCAATGCCGACGGGTCGGCGGTGCGGCTGCGCGACGTGGCCCGCATCGAGGTCGGCGGCGAGAGCTATTCCTTCACCACCCGTCTCAACGGACAGCCGTCGGCGGCGATCGGCGTGCAGCTGGCGCCGACCGGCAACGCCATGGCGACGTCGGAGGCGATCCAGGCGCGCATGGAGGAACTGTCGAAGTTCTTCCCGCCCGGTCTCGAATACTCGATCCCCTACGACACCTCGCCGTTCGTCAAGGTGTCGATCGAGAAGGTTCTGCATACGCTCGTCGAGGCGGTGGGACTGGTGTTCATCGTGATGTTCCTGTTCCTGCAGAACATCCGCTATACGATCATCCCGACACTCGTGGTGCCGGTGGCGCTGCTCGGCACCTGTGCCGTGCTGTTCGCCATGGGCTTTTCGATCAACGTGCTGACCATGTTCGCCATGGTGCTCGCGATCGGCATCCTCGTCGACGATGCCATCATCGTGGTGGAGAACGTCGAGCGCATCATGTCGGAGGAGGGGCTGCCGCCCAAGGAGGCGACCCGCAAGGCGATGCGGCAGATCACCGGCGCCGTCATCGGCATCACGCTCGTGCTCGCCTCGGTGTTCATTCCGATGGGCTTCTTCCCCGGCGCGGTGGGCGTGATCTACCAGCAGTTCTCGCTGACGATGGTCGTGTCGATCCTGTTCTCGGCCTTCCTCGCGCTGTCCTTGACGCCGGCGCTGTGCGGCAGCTTCCTGAAGCAGGTCGAGAAGGGCCACCATCACAGCAAGGGCGGCTTCTTCGGCTGGTTCAACCGCGGGTTCGACACGACCTCGCGCAAGTACGGCGGCAGCGTCGGCTGGCTGGCGCGCCGCACCGGCCGGCTGATGGTGATCTATCTCGCCGTGCTCGCCGGCCTCGGCTACATGTTCATGAAGCTGCCGTCCTCGTTCCTTCCCGACGAGGACCAGGGCTTCGTCATTGTCATGATGCAACTGCCGTCCGAGGCCACCGGACACCGCACCGACGAGGTGATTGCCCAGACCGAGCAGATCTTCGGCCAGGAGCCGGCAGTCGACACGATCGTCGCCATCAACGGCTTCTCGTTCTTCGGTGCCGGCCAGAACGCCGGCCTTGCCTTCGTGACGCTGGACGACTGGGCCGAGCGCGGGCCGGAGAACGCCGCCCAGGCAATCGCCGGGCGCGCGACCATGGCAATGAGCCAGATCAAGGATGCGATCAGCTTCGCGCTGTCGCCGCCGCCGATCCAGGGCCTCGGCACGACGGGCGGGTTTTCGTTCCGCCTGCAGGATCGCGCCGGGCTCGGGCAGGGGGCGCTGTCGCAGGCGCGCGACCAGCTGCTCGGCCTTGCGGCGCAGAGCCCGGTCCTGGCGGGGGTCCGCTTCGAGGGCATGCCGGATGCGGCCCAGCTCGACGTCGTCATCGACCGCGAGAAGGCGAACACCTTCGGGGTCACCTTCGCCGACATCAACTCGACGATCGCCACCAACCTCGGATCGACCTATGTCAACGACTTCCCGAATGCCGGGCGCATGCAGCGCGTGACCGTCCAGGCGGACGAGAACAAGCGCATGCAGGTCGCGGACCTTCTCAATCTCAACGTCCGCAACTCGAACGGCGGCATGGTGCCGATCTCGGCCTTCGCCACGGTGGAATGGGTCAAGGCGCCGACGCAGACGGTCGGCTACAACGGCTATCCGTCGGTGCGCATCAGCGGCGACACCAAGCCGGGCTACTCCTCGGGCGACGCGATCGCCGAGATGGAGCGGCTGGCCGCGCAACTCCCGCCGGGCTTCGGCTACGAGTGGACCGGGCAGTCGCTGCAGGAGATCCAGTCGGGCTCGCAGGCGCCGATTCTGATCGCGCTGTCGTGCCTCCTGGTGTTCCTGTGCCTTGCAGCCCTCTACGAGAGCTGGTCGATCCCGATCGCGGTCATCCTCGTCGTGCCGCTCGGCGTCATCGGCGCCGTGCTCGCGGTCACCCTGCGCGACATGTCGAACGACGTCTACTTCAAGGTCGGCCTGATCGCGATCATCGGCCTGTCGGCCAAGAACGCGATCCTGATCATCGAGTTCGCCAAGGACCTGATGGCGGAGGGCAAGTCTCTGGTGGAGGCGGCGGTCGAGGCCTGCCACCTGCGCTTCCGGCCGATCCTGATGACCTCGCTCGCCTTCACCCTCGGCGTGCTGCCGCTGGCGATCGCCACCGGGGCAAGCTCGGGGAGCCAGCGGGCGATCGGCACCGGCGTGATGGGCGGCATGATCACCGCGACCGTGCTCGCCATCTTCTTCGTTCCCGTCTTCTTCGTCTTCGTGATGAAGCTGTTCGGCTATGGCAGGAAGAAACCGGAGCCGGTGGCGGAAGCGGCCCCGGCAGCCGGCGAGTAAGGCTGGATGCCCGCCGGCATGCGGCGGGTATCCCCTCTGGGGGACGAAATGCGCAGGACCAAAGCCGAAGCCGAAGCCACGCGCCAGCAGATCCTTTGCGCGGCCGAGCGGATCTTCTTCACCAAGGGTGTCTCCAACGCGACCATGGAGGACGTGGCCAGGGCCGCCGGCGTCACCCGCGGCGCGATCTACTGGCACTTCGCCAACAAGACTGACCTGTTCATGGAGCTCTACAACTCGGTGCCGCTGCCGCAGGAGGACATGGTGGCGCGCGAGCTGGAGGCCGAGAACGCCGACGCGCTGGCAGTGATTGAGCGCGTCGCCGGTGAGTGGCTCGACGCGCTGGCCGTCGACGAGCATCGCCAACGGATCCTGTCGATCCTGCTGCGCTGCGACTATTGCGGCGAGCTTGCTCCGGTGCTGCAGCGCCAGCAGCAGGTCGACGAAGGGCACATGCGCCTGCTCGAAAACGCACTCGCCCGTGCCGCCGAAGTGGGGCAGCTCTGCCCGCGCTGGACGCCGCGTTCCGGCGCCTCGGCGCTGCGCTGGCTGATCAAGGGGATGTGCAGCGAATGGCTGCTGTTCGGCCGGCGGTTCGACCTGGCTGGTGACGGGCGGGACGCCCTGCGGCGGTTCATCGACAGCCTGCGCCCTGCGGGCACGGCCGTCCAGGCGAGCGCCGGATAGGCGCGGAGCGAGGCTTTCCCTCGTTCGCCTCGCTCCGCTACGGCGCTCCGCTGGAGCGCCGGCGCAGGCGCCGAACATCCGCAAAAGGTCAGTCCCCCAGCAGACGTATATCCGGCGCCTGCGGCTAACGCGGCTCGCCGTCCAGTCTGGCGATCCAATCCTTGCCGATATTCCAACGCTTTAGCACGGTGCGTGGATCTTCTGAATCAAGCCGCGAACAGATGCGGTAGACCTCCAGCACCTCGGCGCTCAGTTCGCCCTTCTGGTAGAGCGCCATGGCCGCCGCATAGCGGGTGCGCCCTGACCAGTCGATGCCGGTCGGAGTCTTGATCAGGTTCCAGTGGTGGCGGGTTTCCTTGTCCATGTCGATATCTGCCGTTGCCATTGCCTTCCTGTCAGCGCAGCCCCGGCGGTGTCACCGTGCGGCGCGCGAGCTTGACGAAGGGGCGGGGGACGATCCTCGCGCGCTTCATCATCTTCTGGTAGCGCAGTTCGCGCAAGGCGTAGATCTCCACCCAGAGTTCGGTGGTGAACTTTGTGCCATAGGGACGGTCGAGGCTCGCGATGGCGATGTTGCGCTTGGCCGTCGGCGACCAGATCGCGGCGGTGACGAGGCCGGCCTCGTGCTTCTTGCGATGGTAGACGATTGCCTGCTCGGCGGGGATATTGTCTTCGATTTCAAGGCCTACCAGCACATGCTTGAGAGTCTGATTCCGCCGCGCCGCCAGGATCGCCCGGCGCCCGTTGAAGTTCGGCTTGTCGGGGTCGACGAGCCAGTCGAGGCCGATCTCGTCGGGCATGCGCACGCGGTCGGTGCGCAGCGCGCCCTCGGCCGTGACGAAGTCGGCATTGGCGACGATGAAACCGGCCTCGATGCGGGTGCGGTTCAGGGCCGAGTAGCCGATCGCACGCAGGCCGTGTTCGGCGCCCGCCCGCCACAGCCGGTCCCAGAGCGACAAGGCGGCCGCGCGCGGCACGAACAGTTCGTAGCCGAGGTCGCCGGTGAAGCCGGTCCGGGAGATGGTGACGGTCGCCCCGTCATGGGCGAACGTCGCGATGTCGAACGGCTTCAGCCGCGCCACGCCGGAAAAGCCCGCCTCGGCCAGCACCGCGTAGCTGGTCGGGCCCTGCAGGGCGAGGCCGGCAATCTCCTCGGTCTCCTCGCGGATCTCGACCGAAAAGCCGATCGCACTGTCGAGCAGCCAGGGCAGGTGGCGCTCCTGACAGCATAGACGGAACTCCTGCTCGCCGAGCCGGAACAGCGTGCCGTCGTCCAGCACATGGCCGTGGTCGTCGCACCAGGCGGTGTAGTGGACGCGGTTGACGCCGAGCTTGCGGACGTCGCGCAGGGTCAGGCGGTTGAGGTAGCGTTCGGCCTCGGGCCCGCTGATGCGGTATTTCACCATCGGCGAGATGTCGAACAGGGCCGCGGTGGAGCGGATCGCGAAATATTCCAGCTCCTCGTCATGCAGCGCATGCGGCGCCTTGTAGCCGGCCCAGGTGTACCAGTCGTTGACCGCGTCGAGCGCGGTCAGGCGCGGATGGAACGGTGTCTCCAGCCGGGGCGTGAGGATATGGTCGCGTGCGGCGCGGCGGCCGTCGGCGGCGTTCAGGGGCTGGGTAAGGGCGTTCATCGCTTCGCTCCTGCGTGAGAAGGGGCTCCCGAAAGAATGTGGCGCGCGGCGTTCCATCCGGCGAGACCGGAGATGCCGCCGCCGGGGTGCGCCCCGGCGCTGGCGAGGTAGAGGCCGTCGATCGGCGTCGTGTACCCCGAAGCGGCGCTTGTGGGCCGGTTGATCAGCAGCTGGTCGGCCTGCAGTTCGCCATGGTGCCAGTGGCCGCCCGGCAGGTTGTACTCCGCCTCGATGTCGCTCGGGGTGCTCAGATCGGCGGCGAGGATCGTCTTGCCGATGCCCGGCGCGTGACGCTCGAGGATGTCGAGCACGATCTTGAGAAAGGCCGGCTTGCCCGCCTCCCAACCCATCCTCAGCTTGTAGGGCGCATACTGGACCAGGGCGGAGAGGGTGCAGGCCCCGTCGGGGGCGAGCGAGGCGTCGGCGAGGCTCGGCAGCACGATCTCCATCACCGGATCCGGCGAGAACTCGCCGTACTTGGCCGGATTGAAGGCCTCGTCGACATGCGTCATCGAACGGGCGATGACGATGCGGCCGGCGTGGTCCCGGTCAGCCAGCCCGGTGAAGCGCGGCATCTGCTCCAGCGCCAGGTCGAGCTTGGCGACGTTGCCGCCGGTGCGCACGTTGCGGATCGAGCGGACGAAGCCGGTGCCGCTTTCGGCCGGATCGACGAGGCCGAGGAACGTTGCCTGCGGATGGATCGCCGAGACGATGATCGGAGCGGTGATCTCCGCGCCGTCGCCGAGGACGACGCCGCTGGCCCGACCGCGGTCGGCAAGGATGCGGCCGACGCGCGTGCCGCAACGGATGGTGACGCCGGCCTTTTCCGCCGCGCCGAGAAAGGCCGGGGCCACCGCCGCCATGCCGCCTTCCGGGATGAACTGGCCGCCGGACTTGCCGTCCACCTCGCCGGTCAACCGGTAGTACAGGCCGAGCAGCGATGTCGGCGAGCGCGGGCCGAGGTGGATGCCGAGCGTGGCGTCGAAGGAAAGCAGCGCCTGCAGGCGGTCGTCGTCCAGATATTCATCGGCGACGTCGGCGACGTTCATCAGCAGCATGCGCAGGAAGTCGCGCCCCTCGGCCCGTCCTCTTCGGATCAGCCCGAAGCCGGCCGAGGCGAGCGTCGAGATGTCGCCGATGCCGATGGCGCCGAGCTGCGGCGGCGGGCGACGCAGGAAGCGCTTCAGGATGCCGGCCTGGTAGACGAGCTTGTCGCGCAGCCGGCCGAAGGCCGCTGCCTCTTCGGCGGAGACGCCGTCGATCGTCTCGCCATAGGCGCCGCGCAAGACGGCCGGCTCGTTCGTGCCGTCGAGCACTGAGGTCGGCATGGCCGGGCCGGACCGGGGCGCCAGCGCCAGCCCGAGGTCGCGGGCGACTTCGGGATCGAGCCTGTTGACCAGGTGGGCGAGGCCGGCGGAGCGGAAGCCGGGCGCGAATTCCCTTCCGCGGGCGGCGCCGCCCGGCGCGTTGGCGGCCTCGAGCACGAGCACCTTGCGGCCGCTCTTGCCGAGCTTGGCGGCGGCCGCCAGGCCGTTGTGGCCGGCGCCGATGACGATCGCGTCGTAGGTGGTGGGGGCAGTTTTTGCGGGCGCATCAAATGACGTCATGGGCCTTGCTCATCTGTTCGGGGCTGCGCTTCAGGTCGCGGAGGATTTCCATGGCGGCGTTGCGTCCGGGCGCACCCATGACACCACCGCCGGGATGGGTCGAGGAGCCGCACATGTACAGGCCGGCGATCGGGCTGCGGTACTGGGCGTAGCCCGGCACCGGACGGTTGAACAGCAACTGGTCGAAGGTCAGTTCGCCCTGGAAGATGTTGCCTTCGGTGAGGCCGACCTCGTTCTCGAGCTCGCGCGGCGTGCGCACCTCCATGTGGACGATGCGCTCGCGGAAACCGGGCGAGTAGTCGGCGATCTGGCTGATGACCGTCTCGGCGAAGGCGTCGCGGTCGGCATCCGTCCACTCCCGGCCCTCGACCTTCACCGGGCAGTACTGCACGAAGCAGCTCATGAAGTGCTTGCCGGGCGAGGTCATCGTCGGGTCGAGCGTTGTCGGGATCATCGTGTCGAGCATGGGATCGGCCGACCAGCGTCCGGCCTTCCAATCGTCATAGGCCCGCTCCATCCGCTCGATCGAATCGGTGAAATGCAGGTCGCCGCGGATGCAGGTCGAGCCGGCCGGCAGGGCCGGGAACTCGGGCAGGCTGTCGAGCGCTATGTTCACCTTGCCGGACGAGCCGCGCATCTTGAAGTGCTTGACCCGGTGGACGAAGTCCTGCGGCAGGGTGTTCTCGTCGACGAGCTTGAGGAAGGTCCGCTTCACGTCGGCATTCGAGACGACGAGGTTGGCGCGCACCTCCTCGCCGCTGGCGAGGACGACGCCGGTGGTCCGGCCGCCGCGGCTGAGGATCTTCGTGACCTCGGCGTCGGTTCGAATCGTTCCGCCGACGGATTCGAACGAGCGCATCAGTGCCTGGGTCACGGCCCCCATGCCGCCGCGGGCGTATCCCCAGGCGCCGACAGAGCCGTCGACCTCGCCCATGTAGTGGTGGAGCAGGACATAGGCCGTGCCGGGCGACATCGGGCCGAGAGCGGTGCCGATGATGCCGGAGATCGCCAGATAGGCCTTGATGACGTCGGTCTCGAAATACTCGTCGAGGAAATCGGAAATCGACATCGTCCAGAAGCGCAATGTCTCGGCCATCTCATTCGGGCTGAACTCGCCGAACTTCCTTGCCAGGTAGAGCAGTTCGGAAAGGTCGCGCGGGCGGAAACCGAACGGATCCGGCGCCGTGCGCATCAATAGCGGCTGGATGAAGCGACACTGGCGGGTGACGTCGCGGGCATAGCGCTCATAGGCTTCGGCGTCGCGCCTCGAGTAGCGGGCGAACTCGCGGCGATGGCTGTCGTGATCGCGGTAGGAGGCGAGATAGTCGCCGTCGCGGGTCAGGACCGCGCCGCCCTCGTAGGCGACGACCTGCAGGCCGTGCCGGGGCAACTCGAGGTCACGCATGATCTCCGGCCGGAACAGCGAACAGACATAGGAGCAGTTGGAGTACAGGAAGCCCGGGGTCAGTTCGCGGCTCGTCGCCGCGCCGCCGACCCAGCCGTTCTTTTCGAGCACCGCGACGTTCAGTCCGGCCCTCTGCAGGTAGCAGGCGGTGACCAGGCCGTTATGGCCGCCGCCCACGATCAGCACATCGTATTTCTGCATCTAACGTTCTCCCTCAGTAACCAAAAGGCTGCATCAAAGACAATGTCTTGTCCAGATATTTTGAATGAGCATTCAGCAAGTGTGTTGCAATCCTCTGATAATTCGCTAGAATTTCGTGCATCTGGTGAACGGGAATGCGCAGCCGGGCAGGGAGGCCTCATGACGGCAGCAGATCAGTCGCAGCCGGAGCACGCGCCGGAATATGACGAGCCGGCGATCCGCTTCCTCGAGGTGATGTGGGGCGAGGGCTACCTTTCGCCCGGCGGCTCGGCCGAGGTCGACCGCGTGCTGGCGGGCCTCGACCTGGCGGACAAGCGCGTGCTCGATTTCGGCTGCGGCGCGGGCGGCGTCTCGCTTCATATCGCCAGGACCTACGGCACTGCCGAGGTCGTCGGCTACGATGTCGAGCAGCCGGTGGTCGAGCATGCGCGCGCGGCGGCGGAGCGCGAGGGGCTGGCCGCGCGCACCCGCTTCATCGCCAATCCGCCGGGGCGCCTGCCATTCGATGACGGAACGTTCGATCTTGTCTTTTCCAAGGACGCGATGGTGCATGTGCCGGACAAGGAGTGGCTGTTCGGCGAACTGTTCCGCGTGTTGAAGCCCGGCGGCAGGCTGGCCGCTTCGGACTGGCTGATCTCGCATGACGGCGAGCCGTCGGCGGAAATGAGTCAATACATCGCCGCCGAGGGGCTGAGCTTCGGCATGGCCTCGCCGCAGCGATACCTCGCCGCGATGACGGCTGCCGGCTTCGTTGAGGCCACGGCGACAAGCCGCAACGCATGGTATCGCGAGACCGCGCGCGGGGAACTGGAAAGGCTGAAGGGATCGCTCCGCGCCGCGGCCGTTGCCGCCGTCGGCGAGGAATACGTCGCCAAGAACATCCGCACCTGGGAAGCCATGCAGAAGGTGCTTGACAGCGGCGAGCATTGTCCCACTCATCTTCGCGGCAGCAAGCCGGCCGGAGGCCGTCCGTGAGCGAACCGCTGCAGAACGTTAGGACGAGAATGACGGTGAAGATGCGAGCGAGTGCGGCGCAAAAGGAAACGGCGGAGATCGAGAAGAAGGGCCGCAAGGCCTCCAAGGAGACGAGGCGGCTGCAACTGATCGAGGCGACGATCGATTCGCTGGCACGGCGCGGCTATGCCGAGACGACACTCGCCGACGTGGCCGACGGTGCGGGACTGTCCCGCGGCATCGTCAACTTCCACTTCGAGAGCAAGGAAAAGCTGCTCGTCGCCACCCTGCAGTACATGGCGGACGAATATGCCAATCACTGGTACTCGTCGCTGGACAGGGCCGGAGATCGCGCCGCCGACAAGCTTTGGGCGCTCGTTGCCGCGGACTTCGACCGCAAGATCTGCACCAAGCGAAAGCTTGCGGCCTGGTGCGCCTTCTGGGGCGAGGCGAAGTCCCGCCCCACCTATCAGGCGCTGTGCGGCGCCCGCGACGTGAAGTACCAGGAGACGGTGATCTCGCTGTGCGCCAGCCTCAAGCAGGAGGGCGGCTACGACTTTGCCGCGGAGGCGATCGCCCTGGCCGTCTCGTCGATGCTGGAAGGTCTGTGGTTGCGACTGATGATGGGAGACGGACTGACCCGGGAAAAGGCGCACGAGGCTGCCATCGAGGCGATCGTCGCAATGTTTCCGAAGCACATCGCGCGGGAAGGGCCCAAATAATCAACCAAGAAGGGGAATGAGCATGAGCATCAGCAATTCGAACAGGGCGCGCAGCCTGATCACAGCCGGCCTTGCGGCCGCACTTTCGATCTCGACCGCCATGCCGGCGATGGCCGGCGACGGGCTCACCCTCTTCGAGTGGTCTGGCTACGAGGACCCCGAGATCCGCCCCGCCTATACCGAAAAGCACGGCGAGCCGGACTTTGCCTATTTCGGCGACGAGGAAGAGGCGTTCCAGAAGCTTCGATCCGGTTTCAAGGCCGACCTCAGCCATCCCTGCTCGCAAAGCGTCGTCAAATGGCGGGAGGCGGGCCTGATCGAGCCGCTCGACACCTCCAAGCTGAAGTACTGGGACGACATCCTGCCCGGCTTCAAGTCCATGAAGGACCTGATGACAACGCCGGACGGAACCGCCTGGATGCTTCCGTTCGACTGGGGCAACACGGTGCTGACCTATCGCAGCGATAATGTGAAGCCGGAGGAGATCGAGTCGCTGCACGCCTTCGCCGATCCGAAGTTCAAGGATCGCGTGTCGATCGGTGACAGCGTCGACGATGCCTATGCGCTCGCCAGCCTCGCGATCGGCGTCAAGGACTGGACGACGATGACCGACGAGCAGTTCAAGGAGGCGTCGGCCTTCCTGCGCGACGTACACAAGAACGTCCGGCTCTACTGGACCGACAACACCGAGCTCAGCCAGGCGATGGCGAGCGGCGAGGTCGATCTCGCCTGGGCCTGGAACGACACGTCGACGCAACTGCAGGCCGACAACGTGCCGGTCGCGATCAAGAAGGACACGAAGGAGGGGCTGTCGACCTGGGTTTGCGGCTTCGTCCGCCTCAAGGGCGGCGAAGGCAGCGAGGAGAAGGCCTACGACTACCTCAATGCCGTCACCGACCCGGCGGTGTCGAACTACATGGTCGAGGCCTGGGGCTACGGCCACTCCAACGCCAAGGGCATGGCGGGCGTCGATTCGGCCATGCTCGAGCAGAAGGGGTATGGCGACATCGACGCGTTCATGGCCGATACGCTGTTCCAGGCGCCGATGCCCAACGAATTGCGGCAGAAGATGATCGCCGAGTTCGAGAAGATCAAGTCGGGCTACTGATGTCGGTCGACGTCATTGTGGTGGGGGCCGGCTTTGCCGGCCTCTCGGCCGCGCATGCGCTGATCGCGCAGGGACGAAGCGTCCAGGTGCTCGAGGCCCGCACCCGCGTCGGCGGTCGGGTCGAGCCGGCCGTTCTCGCCGATGGCATCCGCGTGGACGCCGGCGGCCAGTTCCTCTGCGATGACATGCCGGCCGTGGTGGCGCTGGTCCGCCGCTACGGAAAGACGCTGGTGCGGGCGCCGGTGGAGGGCGAGTTCCGCGTCCAGCCGCCGACCGACGAGGCGCAACGGTGGCAGATCTACGAGGAGGCGCAGGCGCTCCGGCGGCGGGTGCGGCTCATCGATCCTGCCGATCCTGCCGTCGCCGGACTTTCCGTCGCGGACTGGCTGACAGGGCAGGGCACGAGCGCCGCCGGGGCCGGCGGATTCCGCTCGATGATCGAGGGGCTCTGGTGCCGGCCGCTGGAGAAAGTGCCGCTGTGGTACCTCGCCTCCAGCGAGCGGCGCATCATCAATACCCGGTCGGAACTGGAATATTATCTCGACGAGACCATTCATTCCCTGGCCGACGACATGGGCCGCGATCTCGGCGACAGGCTTCGGCTTGGCGCACCGGTCCGCAGTATCGCAACGACGCGTGCCGGCGTTCAGGTGCAGGCGGGTGACGACAAGATTTCGGCCGGGCGGGCGATCGTTGCGGTGCCGCCGGTGATGGCCTCGCGCATCGGCTTCGAACCGGGCCTGCCGCCGCCGCTGCGCGCGGCGCTCTCCGTCTGGGCGAGCGGAACCGTCATCAAGGCGCTGGTGCGCTACGCGCGGCCGTTCTGGCGCGCCAGCGGGGCGAACGGCATGGTGATGTGGCGCGAGCCGGCCGGCCTGTTCTGCTGCGATGTCAGTCGCGAAGGGCTGGGGCCGGCGCTGGTCGTGTTCATCGGCGGCCCGCTCGCGGTCTCCTGGCGGGCAATGTCGCGGCAGGCGCTGGAGGCGACCATCCTGGACAGGCTCACGGTCGCGCTCGGCGCCGACGCCGGCAACGCCATCGAGATCAGCCTGCGCGACTGGACCGACGACGCCTGGAGCGGCGGCGGCTACAGCGACACGATTTCGACGATGGCCACATCGGAAGCCGAGGACATCATCCGGGCCGGTGCCGGGCCGATCCAGTTCGCCTGCTCGGAGATCTCGCCGTCGTTTCCCGGTTACATCGAGGGCGCGATCATCGCAGGGCGTGCGGCGGCGCAACGGGTGTCCGACAGCACCTGAGCGGGACCGGCGAGGATCCGCTGGCATGACATGCCAACGCGTTCCCGTCGCCCCACGGTTTCGCCGCAAGCGCGGAATTCGGCGGTGCTGGTGGCAAGGTGCCGCGGGAGGAAGGTGACCGGCCCGTCGCGGCGAGGCACCGACGTTCATCTGTCTGGCCGAGTGCCTGCCGCATCGACCGGGAGGTCCAGAAGGCGCGCCAACGCGCCTTCCGCCGGGCCCGGGCGCTTGCCTCACAGCCGCGATACGGCCTCGTCATCGGCCAGCAGCACGAAGGCGTCCGGGTCGAAGGCCATGCGGATCTCGGCACCGACCGGCAGGTCGTCCGCACCGTAGTCGTTCGTTTCGACCATGGACAGCGGCTCCTCCAGCCCGTCGACGCCGATGGTGAGATGGGTCACCTCGCCGAAATAGGCGCGGTTCTGCACCCGTCCGGTCAGTTCATGCGGGGCGCGCGCGTCGTCCCACAACAGGCGCAGCCGTTCCGGGCGGATGCCGACCGTGACGCGGCCGTCCGTCGCCGAGAATCCCTTCGGCTTGTCGAGGCTGACCGTCCCGAACCGCTCCGTCTCGACCGAGACGCTGCCGGCCTGGTCGGACAGCAGCTTCGCATGCATGAAATTCATGCCGCCGAGGAAATCGGCGACCTTGCGCGTGCGCGGGCGCTGGTAGATCTCCTTCGGGGTGGCGACCTGGGCGATCCTGCCGCCGAACATGACCGCGATGCGATCGGACAGGGCCAGTGCCTCGTACTGGTCGTGAGTGACGAGGATGAAGGTAATGCCGACCGCCTTTTGCAGGCTGCGCAGCTCGACCTGCATCTGCTCGCGCAGCTTCTTGTCGAGTGCCGACAGCGGCTCGTCGAGCAGCAGCACCTTCGGACGCATGACGAGGGCCCGGGCAAGCGCGACGCGCTGGCGCTGGCCGCCGGACAACTCGTTGGCCTTGCGCTTGTCGAGGCCGGAGAGGCGCACCTGGTCGAGCGCGTCGGAAACGCGCCTGCGCTCCTCTGCCGCCCCGAGCTTCAGTCGCTTGAGGCCATAGGCGACGTTCTCGCCGACATCGAGGTGGGGGAAGATCGCGTAGTTCTGGAAGACCATGTTGGTCGGACGCTTGTTGGCGGGAACCAGGGTGCACGGCACGCCATCGATGCGGATCTCGCCTTTCGAGGGCACGTCGAAGCCGGCGATCGAGCGCAGCAGCGTGGTCTTGCCACAACCAGAGGGGCCCAGCAGGGAGAAAAACTCGCCCTCGGCGATGTCGAGCGAGACACCGTCCAGTGCCTTGTAGATCCCGTAGTACTTGGAGACGTTATCGATGGAGATCATCGGTCGGTCGGGCATGACGGCTCCTGTCAAAGCGCAAGTTCTGTTTGGGTACGACGCTCCGAGCGCCGCCGCAAGACCTCGGCGACGGTCAGGAGCAGCACGGAGGCAACAATCATGAGGCTGCCGAGCGCGAGCACGGCTGGCAGCCTGGCGGCGAAGCGCAGCTGGCCCCAGATGTAGACGGGCAGGGTCGGCTCGGTGCCCGAAAGGAAGAAGGCAAGGATGAACTCGTCGAGCGAGATCGTGAAGGTGACGAGCAGGCTGGAGATGATCGCCGGGGCGACCACCGGCAGGGTGACGCGGCGGAAGGTACCGAAGGCCGTCTCGCCGAGGTCGTACGACGCCTCCTCGAGGCTGCGATCGAAACCCTCGAAGCCCGAGACCAGAACCGACATCGAATAGGGGATGCAGAACACCACCTGGCCGAGGATGACGGTGACCAGCGACAATTCCAGTCCGAGCTGCAGGGCGATCATCAGCAGCGAGACGGCGACGATGATCTCCGGCAGGAACAGCGGCGCCATGATCAGGCCCGCGGCCGGGCGCTGGCCGCGAAAGCGGTAGCGCGTGATCGCGCGCGCCGCGCAGATGCCGAGCAGCGTGCTGACGAGCGAGACGCAGACGCCGACCACGAGGCTGTTGCGGGCGGCCTCCAGCAGCACGCTGTTGCCCCAGAGCGAGGCGTACCACTTGGTGGTGAAGCCGGCGAGCGGCAACGTCGTCGTGGCTGCGTTGTTGAAGGAGAAGATCGGCAGCAGCAGGATCGGCAGGTACAGGAAAGAGAAGTACAGGGCGACATAGGCCGGCAGGAAGGGCAGGAGGCGCAGTCTCTGCAGCATCAGCGGATCCTCCGCACGACATATCGCAGCGACAGCACGATCGCGGCCGCCACCAGCGACACCAGTACCATCGTCGTGACCGACAGGGCCGCGCCGAGCGGCCAGTTGGCGCCCTTGCCGAACTGCGCCTGGATCGCCGTTGCGATCATCACGCCGTCCTTGCCGCCGACGAGCTTCGGCGTGACGTAGTCGCCGACGGTCGGGATCATAACGATCAGGAAGGCGGAAATCACGCCCGGCATCGACAGCGGCAGGGTGACGCGCATGAAGGCGCGCAGCGGACCGTCGCCGAGGTCGCGACCGGCCTCGATCAGCGAGCGATCGATCTTCTGCAGCGAGACATAGATCGGCAGGATCGCGAACGCCGCCCAGCTGTGGACCAGCGTGATGACCACGGCGTTGGCGTTGTAGAGCAGCGAGGTGATCGGCTGGTCGATGATGCCGGCCGAAATCAGCCCGGTGTTCAGCACGCCGCCGTAACCAAGAATCACCTTCCACGACATCACGCGCAGGAGATAGCTCGTCCAGCACGGAATGGTGACCAGGAACAGCCACAGGTTCTTGTGCACCCCTCCATGAAAGGAAATGTACCACGCGATCGGGTAGGAGAAGATGACGGTGACCGCGCTCGTCAGCAGCGAGATCCACAGCGAGCGGACGAAGAGGTCGCGATAGATCGGTTCCGTCAGGGCGCGCCGGTAATTTTCCAGCGTGAAGGTGTGATCGATTTCGAGATAGTCCTGCGTCCAGAAGCTGTAGGCGACGATCAGGAGGACCGGGACCAGCAGCAGCGCCAGTGCATAGAGCAGGGTGGGTGAGATCATCGCGAGGCCCCGGGCCTCTTCGCTTCGCAGCCATCGGCTGCCGGCGGTGGAGGACGGCGCTTCCGCCGTCGTGATGATCGCCGCCGCGCTCATCGCTTGGACCATGCCTCGGGACAGAGCCCGTCTTTCGTTGCGTGTTTCATGTGCACCGCCTTTTCGGCTGTTTGCTGTTCCCAAATCGAAGATGAGCGCAAACCGGCATTGAAATCAAGCACTATTTCTGCAATATTGATTGAACGAACATTCAATATGCGGTGAAAAATAGATGTTTTTCAGCGTCTTGAATGCAAAAATTGGCCTTTGAATATGATGAGGTTGGGAATGGCTGCGATACCGAAGACGACCAACGCCGACGAGAGGGCGCCTGAAGGGGCCGCGGACGAACTGACGCTGCTTGCCGAGCGCCACCTGGTGCAGCCGTCGCCCGTGGCAGGTTCGATCGGCGCGGAAGCGCGCGGGCGGATCGAGGGCGGGGAGGGGATCTACGTCACCGACTCGGCCGGCCGCAAGCTGATCGACGGTCCCGCCGGCATGTGGTGCGTCAATGCCGGGCACCGGTGCCAGGAACTGACCGACGCCATGGCGTCGCAGGCAATGGCGCTGTCCTACAACTCGCCCTGGTACACGACCAATGCGCCCTCCGCCGTTCTGTCGCGGCGGCTGGCGGGCCACGCCCCCGCGGGCCTGGACCACGTCTTCTACACGACCGGCGGCTCCTCGGCGGTGGAGACGGCGCTGCGCTTCATGCAGTTCGCCAACAACGTCAAGGGGTTGCCGGAGAAGAAGCTGATCGTCTCGCGCCAGGGCGGCTATCATGGCTCGACCTATCTGTCGGCCTCGCTGAACGGGCGTCCGCGCGACCATGACTGGATGGACTCCGCCACGGACCAGGTCGTCAAGCTGACCTGCCCGAACCCGTTCCGCCGGCCCGACGGTGTCGGCGCGGCCGAGTTCTGCGACTATCTCGTCGCCGAGTTCCGCAATGTCATCGAGACCGTCGGCGCCGAGCGCATCGGCGCCTTCATCGCCGAACCGATCATGGCGTCGGGCGGGGTGATCGTGCCGCCCGAGGGCTATCTCGCCCGCATGCGCGAGCTTTGCCGCCAGAACGACATCCTGTTCATCGCCGACGAGGTGGTAACGGCGTTCGGTCGGCTCGGCCAGGTGTTCGCCTCAAGGGACGTGTTCGGCATCGAGCCGGACATGATCACCTTCGCCAAGGGCGTGACCTCCGGCTACTTTCCGCTCGGCGGCGTCATGATCGCCGGCCGGCTGCTCGAGGAACTGCGGCGTTCCAACCATTCCGACGCGATGTTCACCCATGGGCTGACCTATTCCAGCCACCCGATCGGCTGCGCGGTGGCGCTGAAGAACCTCGACCTGCTCGAGGACGGGTTGCTGGAGCACGCGCGCACCGTTTCCGCCCACTTCCAGTCGAGCCTGAAGACCCTCGAGGACCTGCCGCTGGTCGGCGAGGTGCGCGGCATGGGACTGATGGGCTGCGTCGAATGCGTCGCCGACCGGGCCAGCAACAATCCGCTGACGCTGGATCTCGAGGTCGGCAAGCGGATCGACGAGCACTGTCAGGAACTGGGTCTGCTGGTGCGTCCGCTGATCAACATGTGCGTGATGTCGCCGCCGCTGACGATCAGCACGGGGCAGATCGACGAGATGACCGCGATCCTGCGCCGCGGCATCGAGCTGACCATGGATGACCTCGTGCGCGAAGGATTGTGGCACGGGTAACGGGAGGATTTCCTGAACGTCGGGACCGTTCATTCCCGGAACCGGCAGACTGGGCCCGCGCAAGCGGGCCTCTTTTTTGTTTTCAAACGGCGGTGCCGGGCGGCAAGGCAGGGGTGGTGTCGGGCGCGACGGGCCGGCCTGTCGCCGCAGTTGGAGCCGGTCAGGAATAGCGACGCGGCCGGCAGGGTGCCGGCCGCGTCGTGTCATTGCTGGCGAAACTTGCTATTTCATGCCGGCATTGGCCGTCGCCACGTGGTCCTCGCCCGGCGTCTCCGGCAGATTCATCACCGGCAACACCTTGCGCAGGTGGTCGTGGTGGGTGCGCACGCCATATTCCAGGTCCGACAGGTAGAAGCCGGCAAAGGCGGCCGAGGTCATCGCTTCGTTCGACCAGATGGTCAGCTGCACATCCTCGGCGAGCGTGTCGCGGTCGATGCGCATGGAGAGATAGCGGGCGGCGGATTGCTCCCGGCTCTCGTCGCGATAGCGGTAGACCCCGCTGCGCAGCACCGTCCGGTCCACCGACAGCGGAAACTCCTGGTAGAACTGCACCGTTTCCGGGGTGGCCATCAGCACGTTGTTGGGAAATATGCCGTAGTAGATCCAGGCCTTGCGCAGATGGTCCGGCAGGCGCTCGTTCTCCGGCGAGATCTTGACGTACTTGCTGACGCTCCAGCGCCGCCCTGCATGCGGGTTGTAGGTGGCGAAGGACCGGCTGACGCCGTTGACGAACGGCTCGTCGAAATAGGTCGAGCCGTACAGGTCCTGAAGCGCGGGATGCGCCATCGGAACATGGTACCCCTCGTTGTCGACGTCGCGCACGGACTTCCAGTTGACCGGCGTCTCCTGTGTGTGCACGCCGTCGGACGGCACCATTTCGGCGGAGCGGTACCAGGCGAACTCGGCCTCGAACGGCTTCATCAACTCCGCGACGCTCGGCTGCGGTCCGGGGGCGAGGCGGATGAAGACGAAGCCCTGCCAGACTTCGCATTCGATCGTTTTCAGCGCGAACTCGTGCTTGTCCATCGAAGGGAACGAGCGGGGGCGGGCGGCGCCGCGTAGCGTGCCGTCGAGATTGTAGACCCAGCCGTGGAACGGGCAGACGAGCGCGTTGCGGCACGTGCCGCGTTCGTCGGCGACCAGGCGCGAGCCGCGGTGGCGACAGATATTGTGGAACGCATTGATCCCGCCGTCCTGGTCCCGCATGACCAGCGCGCGATCGCCGACAAAGTCGAGCGTAATGTAGTTGCCCGGTTCCGGAATGTCGGAGACATGGCAGGCGATCTGCCAGTGCTCTCGGAAAACGTGCTGCTTCTCCAGCTCCAGCAGGGCGGCGCTGTGATAGCACCAGCCCGGCAGTCCGCTGCGGTCCCAGTCGTTCGGAATCGTTATGTCGCGAACCACTTCATTCATGATTGCCCTCATGTTTTGCTGAACGTTCATTCAATTTAAGCACATTTGCGTATGAAATGGAATAGCTTGTAAGAATGACAGCGCAGACCGAGACAAAGAGATGGGCACCGGTGCGGCTGCCCGCGCCGCCTTGTCGCGTCGGAGTTGCGGCTTGCACTGGCTGCGGGTGCTCGGACGGTCCCTGCCGAAAACTACCGGTCCAGTTCGGGAAAATAGCGGTCCATGCCGGGCCGCAGCTTCTCGCCTATGAGGCAGTCCGAATTGCTCGCCACGGGCACGGCCCGGGCAGGGGGCTGGCGGCCGCTGACCTCGAGGATCAGCTTGCGACGGATGGCGAAGGCGAAGTCTTCCGGTTCCTGCACGGACATGACAAAGGCACCGGGCCCGCCGATGACGCAGTCGGCGTAGTATTGGTCGAGCGGACCGTAGGCAATCGATGGCCGCACCATGATCGCCAGTCCGTTGACGACGATGCCGAGCGCTGTTGCCGCGTCGCGCGCCGGCGTGACGGGGGCGCCGTAGTTGTTCGGCCCGTCGCCGGAAACGTCGATCACCCGGCGCGCGCCGGCATAGCCGTTGTCGTCGAACAGGGTCGAGCCGTGGGCGATCGCGGCCGACAGTGACGTTCCGCGCAGCGAGGCGAAGGGGCGCTCCTTGATCAACTGGGAGAAACGCAGCGCATCGTCGGGAGTCTCGATCAGCGACCAGGGCATCTGCGAGTTCTTGCCGATGGTGCCGCCCCACTCGAAATAGCTGATGGCGATCCGGCCGTGGTAGCCTTCGCGGATCGCGGCGAGGAAGTCGGGGTGGGTCAGTGCCTCGACATAGCCCGCTCGCTGGATCTGTGCCTCCTCAAGGTCCATGGAGCCGGACACGTCGACCGCCAGGACAAGCTCGAGATCGACGACCACGCCCGCCTCGGCGGCGGCAAGCCTGGTTTCGCCAATGGCCGTTAGGCTCAGAATCGTGGTGAGCGCGGCTACCAGCATCCTGCGTCTCCTTGTCTCCTGACTGGCGGCCGCTGCCGGACGAGCAGGCGCAACGCCCGGCGATAAAGGCGGAGCCAGACGATCAAAGGGCCGGCAGGTCGCTGCCTTGGCCATGGGGCGGCGCCCGAAGACGGGCGTCGGCGTCGTGTCGAAACCGCCCGTCGGGCTAGCGACTTCCACCACCGAAAACTGTAGCACAGGCGCATGATTTGGCCGAACCGGACACGACTTCAATTCTCGGTGATGTTAGGCTCCGGCGCACGCACGGTGCCGGACGCTGCGGCGCTCAAGCGACAGGCTGCCGGGCGGCGGCCGGCCTTGTCGCACCTGGAGGAGACATGATGGCTCTTGCGAACTCGCTCGTTCTGTTCCTGGCCGCGATCGGCGCGGGCCTGAATGCGGGGCTCTTCTTCATCTTCTCCGTCTGCATCATGACGGCGCTGGGTCGGCAGCCGGGGCCGGCCGGGATGGCGACCATGAACGCGATCAACGTGGTGATCCAGGCTCCGCTGTTTTTTCTCGTCTTTCTGGGGACGGCGCTGCTGGCGCTGGCCGTGCTGGTGCTCGCCGCTGTCCACGGCGGACCGGGCAGCGCCCTTGCGGCTCTGGGCGCACTGGTCTTCCTGATCGGTACCATCGGCGTGACGGTCGCCGTCAACGTGCCGATGAACAACCTGCTGGCGGCGGCCGATCCTGCAGGTCCGGAGGCGGCCGCGCTGTGGAAGCGATACCTGATCGGCTGGACGAACTGGAACCACGTCCGCTCGATCACGTCGCTGGCGGCGCTGGCGCTGTTCGTGCAAGCCTACGCAAAGGCGTCCGCCGGCTGATCCGCCGCGCCGGCTCTTCCGGCAGTGCCGTCAACGGAACGGATAGGACGTCAGTGGACGAGCCGGGACGCGGCCGACATCACGTCCTGCGCCTTGGGGGTGGCGAACATGTTGCTGCCGCCCCCCTCCGCCTCGGTGAAGGACCAGCGCACGACGCCGTCGCGGTCGAGCAGGAACTCGCCGACCAGTTGGCCGCGATATTTGGCGTCGATCTCCTCGTCGGTCGGGCTCATCTCGTAGCCGTCGCGGTCGTTGAGGAAGCTCGACGCGTCCACGGGGTTCATCGGCACCGGCAGTTCGCCGGGCAGGTCCATGCGCATCGCCATGACGGTCGGCACGGAGACCTTGTATGGCCAGTTGTCCTCGTTCTCGGTGAACTGGAGATTGGGCAGTCCAAAGGCTTTGTGGGCAATGTTCTCCGGATCGGAGGCGGTGATGACGTCCGGCATCGGATGATAGCGGAAGTAGAGCCGCGCCCGCTCGACCGGCGTGTTGACGACCGTCAGCGTGTCGATGCCCTTCTCGCGCAGCGCCGATGCAAGCATCGTCGATGCCGCGATCTGGCGACGGCAGAAGGGGCATTGCAGCCCGCGATAGAGCCCGACCAGCACCGGTGTCTGGCCGCGGAAGTCGTCGATGGCTACCTTGCCGCCGCGACTGATCGCGTCCAGAATCACGTTCGGGGCGCGGTCCCCGAGTTTCAGCGGCCTTTCCAAACCATGCTCTGCCATTGGTAAGCTCCTCAGCTAGTCGAGAAACGGCAGGACCATCAGCGCATCGGGGTCGAGGCCGTGTTTCGAGCAGATTTCCTGCGCCAGTTCGAAGTAGCGCTCCGCTTCGGCCAATTCGCCGAGGTCGAGACTGAGCGTCGCCAGCCCATCGTAGCACGGAAACAGCAACTGCGCCTCGCCGCTGTCACGGACCAGATCGAGTGCCTCGCGATAGCTCTCTCGCGCCGCCTCCGCCTCGCTGTGGCATTGCCGGATCTGGCCGAGCACGAGCAGCGCCACCGCGAGATGGTCGCGCTGGCCGAGTGCCCGGTCGATCGCGATCGCCTCCTCGACCGCCGGCAGCCCGTCCTGCAGGCACCGGTCGGTGAAGGTGCATTGGGCAACGGCCAGATTGGTGAGCAGCCGGGCCTGGTGGCCGAGGTCGCCGATCCGCTTCGCCATCGCGTAACCGCGGTTGCAGGCGTCGATCGCAAGGGTCGGATCGACCGTGGTGTAGAGGACGCCGAGGTTGGTGTAGCCGCGGCAGGCGGTGTTGAGGTGGTTTGCGGCGAGCGCCACCTCGACGCTCCGCTCGACCATGTGGACGGCCTCGACCGGTTGGCGCAGCCGGGCCAGCGCGACGCCCTTCGTGTTGAAGGCGCGGGCGATCACAAGGGCAATTTCGACCCTGCTTTCGGTGTCCGTACCCGACGGCAGATGGTTGGCGCATTCGAGCGCGCGGTCGGCTGAGAGGATCGCGGCCTTGTAGTCACCGGTACGGAAGGCCAGGTGTCCCTGGCGCTCCATGAGGTGGGCGAGTTCGATCGGTGTGTCCGCGCCTTCGAGCAACTTCGCCGCCTGCCTGAAACAGTCAGTCGCCCGGTCCCGGTCGCCGGTGTCGAACGACAACTGGCCCAGCTTGCGCAGGATGCGCGCCGCGCCCGGCGTGTCGCCGGAGTCCCGGTATGTCTCGAGCAGGCGGTCATAGTGCTTGCGCGCCTCCTCGCTGCGCTCGGTCGGCGAGCAGAGATCCGCGTAGCGCTCGCCCGGCGCCTTCCAGGCGTCGCCACCCGCGGCCTCGGCGGCCGCCATCGCGCGCCCATAAAGACGCATGGCATCCTTATTGGCGAACGCCTTGCGCGCCATGTCGCCGGCCGTCATCAGATACCGGGCGCCGCTCGCCTTGTCGGCCGAAGCCGCAAAGTGGTGGCCAAGCTCGATCAGCTGCTCGAGATGCTCCGGCGCCCCCCCGTACCGCCGCTCCAGCGCCTGGCCGACGGCACCGTGAAGCTCGGTGCGGCGGCGCAGCAGCATGTTGTCGTACATGACCTCGTGCAGCAGGCGCTGGCGGAAGGCATAGCGCGGCGCGGCCTGTGCGCGCAGGTCGGCCAGTTCCTCGATGATGTCCGCCTCGCAAAGGCGCGTGAGGCTGCCATCGATGTCGGCGATGCCGACGGGCAGGTTCTTCAGGAGCGCGCCGTCGAAACGATGGCCGACGACGGCCGCGACCTGTGCGAGCCGCCTCGCGTCGCGAGGCAGGCGGTCGATGCGCGCCAGCATCATCGCCTGGATGCCGAGCGGCGTTTCGGCCTCCTGCGCGCTCGACACCGCCTGCCAGCGGTCCCCGGCGCGCCGGAGCGCGCCGGTTTCGATCAGCGTGCGCAGGATCTCCTCCATGAAGAACGGGTTGCCCTCGGCGCGCTCGACGATCCGTTCGCGCAGCCATGGCGGAACCGTCGTCGGGCCGAAGGCGTCGGACAGGAGTGTCCCGACCTCGTGATCGGTCAGTGGGGCGAGACGCAGCGTCGTCTGGCTGGCGCGTGCGGAACTCAGCAGTTCCGTCTCAAAGCCGGGCCGGTGGGTGACGAGCAGCATAAGCCGCCGGCGCTCGAGCCGGTCCATGATGACGCGCAGGGCGTCAAGGGAGACGCCGTCGGCCCAGTGCAGATCCTCGATCACCAGCAATAGCGGGGCCTGTTCCATCCTCCGCTCGAACAGGGTGCGCATGGCGTGGAAGATCTGCCGGCGCAACTGGTCCGGTTCCAGGTATTTCAAGCTTGCCTCGGGGTCGCCGAAGCCGAGCACGAAGAGGAGGAAGGGGGAAAGCCGCTCGATCTCCTCGGCCGGCAGGCCAAGGTCGGCGAGACCGGCGGTCAGCAGCGTGCGGGATCGCTCGAGATCGTCCATCGAATCGATCTGGTAGGCGCAGCGCAACATCGCGGCGAGCGTGCCGTAGGAGGGCTCGCCGAGGGACGAGCACGCCGTCTGCCGGATGGTGATGCCGCCAAGGTCCGGATCGGCCCGCACCCGATCGAGAAAGGCCTCGACCAGCCGGGTCTTGCCGATGCCGGCATCGCCCACGACGCGCACCAGTTGGGTGGCGCCGCCGCGGACGGCCTCAAGGCACCGGTCGAGGCTCACGAGTTCACCATCGCGGCCGATCATCGCCGTTTCGATGCCGAACGAGCCGAGCCCGCGCGCGCTCGGCGGCGTCGCGACCGACGCCTCCAGCCGGTAGACGGGCGTGTCCTCGCTCTTGCCGCGCAGCGGCATGGTTCCGAGCGAGGCAAACGAGAAGGCGTGCTGGGTCAGTCTGCGGGTAACGGCGCCGACCAGTATCTCGCCCGGGCCGGCCATGGTCTGAAGGCGCTGGGCCGTGTTCACCGTGTCGCCGGTAACCGAGTAGGACTTGCTGCCGCCCGCGCCGACGGCGCCGGCGACTACCGGGCCGGTGTTCACGCCGATATGGATCGACAGCGGCTGGCCGAGGACCGCCCGCCAGCGTTCCTCGATGCGCGCCATGCACTTCAGCATGTCGAACGCCGCGCACAGCGCGCGTTCGGGGTCCTTCTCATGGGCAACCGGTGCGCCGAAAAGCGCCAGCAGGGCGTCGCCTATGAACTTGTCGACGTAGCCGCCGTGGGCGGCGACCGCGGTGCCGAGCTCCTCGAAGATCTCGTTCTGCAGGGTCTGCAGCACCTCCGGATCGATCTGCTCGCTGAGGGTGGTATAGCCGCAGAGATCGGCGAACAGCGCGGTGACGATGCGCCGGTCGGCCTCGGCTTCCGAGGCGGGCGGCTGCCGGTCGACCGGGGCGTCGGGCGACTTCGGGCCGCGCGCTTCTGCCGGCGGTTGCGTCGTGGCCGCTGCCACGGCCTTGAGGCCGGTGCCGCATTTCGGGCAGAAGGCAAAGTCGGGCGGGCAGACAAATCCGCAGGATGGACAGGACATCTTCTGCGGCGTCCCGCACTTCGGGCAGAAGGCGAAGCCGCGCTCCACTTCGAAACCGCAGGAGGTGCAGTTCATCGCAGAAATGCCTCACAAAGCGGCGCAACCCCGCCGGCCGGGGCTGGCCCCCGGATAATGCGCTCGAAGGACGGCGCTGGCAAATGACGGCGGTTCAGCCGTTCAGCAGGGCCTGCATCAGGCCGATGATGCGGCGGTGCTGGTGAGCGTGTCGGGTGCGGACATTGACGGCGGCATAGGCGGTCTGGGAGATCGGATCGGCGCCGGCGACGCGCGTCACGGCGCCCGTGCGCAGCAGGCGCTTGACGTCGGGCTCCATCACGAAGGCGGAGCCGCCCAGCCTCGTCAGGAGCGCGATGATCGCGGTGGTTTCGCCGCTCGCGATCGGGGCGGTGGCAAGGTGTGGGTAGGCCTGGCGGTGAAGCCGCTCGAACGCCGGCGAATAATTCGCCTGGATGTATTCCTCGGCCCGGACATCGGCGATGTCGGAGACCTTGGTGCTGACCATCTCGTAGAGGACGTCGCCGATCCGCTCATAGTGCAGGTCCGGCAGGTAGTGCGGGCTGTAGAGGATGGCGAGGTCGAGGTCGCCGGCGGCGAGGTCGCGGTTCATCTGGTTGGAGTAATCGATCTCGACGTAGATCGATGTACCCGGCAGTTCGCGCCGCACCGCCGCCAGCCAGTCGCCGGCGTAATGCGCGGCGAGGTCGTGCTGCAGGCCGATGCGCATCGAGCGCTCGTAGGCGCCGGCCATCTCCACCGCGCGCGCCGCCTCGTGCCACTGGTGCTGCAGCGCCTTGGCGTGGTCGTGGAAGCGCAGGCCCGCCGCCGTCGGCTGGGTGCCGCCCTTGTTGCGGGAGAACAGCGGCCGGCCCAGCACCGCCTCCAGCGCCTTGACCCGGTGCGAGACGGTCGATTGCGTCAGGTTCAGTCGTTCCGCCGTGCGGTTGAAGCTGCGGGTTTCCATGAGGTCGAGGAAAGTCTCGATCAGTTCGATCTGCACGCCGATGCGCTCCGGAAATGTTGGTTGTCGCACGCGCCCGCCCGCGAATTTTCCGGCCACAAGCCGGACATCCGGACCGGCCGATAGACGAAGCGTGTCCGCGCTTTGCGCGCGATCGCCACCCTAATCGAATTCCTCGATCAATAAAGCGGATTCTGCCCGCTTGTTGCGTGCCGGTTTGATTGCCACAAATCGCCAACAATCAGGGGAATGACATGTCAAACTTGCCATCGCATGCCAGGGTCGTGATCATCGGAGGCGGCGCCGTCGGCGCGTCCGCGCTCTACCATCTGGCCAAGGCCGGGTGGACGGATTGCGTGCTCCTCGAAAAGAACGAGCTGACCGCCGGCTCCACCTGGCACGCCGCCGGCAACGTGCCGACCTTCTCGTCCTCCTGGTCGATCATGAACATGCAGCGCTATTCCGCCTCGCTCTATCGCGAGCTCGGGGCGCTCGTCGACTATCCGATGAACTACCACGTCACCGGCTCGATCCGCCTCGGCCATTCCAGGGAGCGGCTGCAGGAGTTCAAGCGTGTCGTCGGCATGGGCCGCTACCAGGGCATGGACCTCGACATCCTTTCGCCCGACGAGATGCGCAGCCGCTATCCCTTCCTCGAGACCCACGACCTGACCGGCGCGCTCTTCGACCCCTATGACGGCGACATCGACCCGGCGCAGCTGACGCAGGCGCTGGCGAAGGGCGCGCGCGATCTGGGCGCCAAGGTGATCCGCTTCTGTCCGGTGACCGGGGTTCGCCGCGAAAACGAGGAGTGGGTGATCGCGACGCCGCAGGGCGAGATCCGCTGCGAATACGTCGTCAACGCCGCAGGCTACTACGCCCGCGAGGTCGGCAAGATGTTCGGCCGCGACGTGCCGATGATGGTGATGAGCCACCAGTACATCCTGTTCGAGGAAATCCCCGAGCTCGCGGCCTGGTCGAAGGAGGCGGGGCACAAGCTGCCGCTGCTGCGCGACGTCGACAGCTCCTACTACCTGCGCCAGGAAAAGAACGGCATGAACCTCGGGCCGTACGAGAAGAACTGCAAGGCGCACTGGGTGGCGCCGGACGATCCGATGCCGGATGACTTCTCCTTCCAGTTGTTCCCCGACGACCTCGAGCGGCTGGAATGGTACCTGAACGACGCCTGCGAGCGCGTGCCGATCCTCGGCACGGCCGGCCTGTCGCGGATGATCAACGGGCCGATCCCCTATGCGCCGGACGGCAATCCGCTGATCGGGCCGATGCCGGGCGTGCCGAACGCGTTCGAGGCCTGCGTCTTCACCTTCGGCATCTGCCAGGCCGGCGGCGCCGGCAAGGTGCTGGCCGAATGGGTGACGGAGGGCGAGACCGAGTGGGACATGTGGTCCTGCGATCCGCGCCGCTATACCAGCTTTGCTTCGGACCGCGACTACTGCATCGCCAAGGGCATGGAAGTGTACGGCCACGAATATGCCATGCACTTCCCGAAGCACGCCTGGCCGGCCGGACGCGACCGCAAGCTTTCGCCGATTCACGACCGCATCAAGGCGCTCGGCGCCCAGTTCAAGCCGTTCAACGGCTGGGAGCGCGCCAACTGGTATGCCCGGCCCGGCGACGACCTCTCCGAAGAGGCGACCCAGACCTGGAACCGTGAAGGGCCGTGGCGGCCGCGGATCGAGGCGGAATGCCGCGCCGTCAACGAGGCCGCCGGCATCCTCGACCTGCCGGGCTTCTCGCGCTATCGCGTCAAGGGCGAGGGGGCGACCGCCTGGCTGTCCTCTCTGGTGACCGGCCGTGTACCGAAGCCCGGCCGCATCGGCCTTGCCTATTTCTCCGACGACAAGGGCCGCATCGTCACCGAGATGTCGGTGATGATGCTGGACGAGGACTTCTTCTTCCTGATCACGGCGGCGACGGCGCAATGGCACGATCTCGAGTGGCTGAAGAAGCACCTGCCGAAGGATGCCGCTTTCACGATTGACGACGTCACGGAGAATTTTTCCTGCCAGATCCTGTCCGGACCGAAGTCGCGGGCGATCCTCGCCGAGGTATCCGATGCCGACCTGCAGAAGGGATGGCTGACGCACCAGAGCTGCCAGATCGCCGGCCGCTGGTGCCAGCTGGTGCGCGTCTCCTTCGCCGGCGAGCTCGGCTGGGAGATCCACACCAAGGTCGAGGACACGCCGGCGATCTTCGACGCCGTCTGGGCGGCGGGGCAGAAGCACGGGCTGAAGCCATTCGGTATGGAAGCCCTGGATTCGCTGCGGATCGAGAAGGGCTACCGCGCCTGGAAGGGCGACCTTTCGACCGACTACACCGTGCTGCAGGGCGGCCTGGAGCGGTTCGTCGACTGGTCCAAGCCCGCCTTCAAGGGCAAGGCGGCGCTGGAGCGCGAGAAGCAGCAGGGCGTTTCCAAGCGCTTCGTGCTGCTGACGGTCGAGGCGGGCGACTGCGATGCGCCGTACATGTCGACGCTGTGGCACGGCGGGCAGGTGGTCGGGGAGACCACCTCCGGCAACTGGGGCTATCGCGTCGGCAAGTCGATCGCACTCGGCATGCTGCGCGCCGACCTTGCCGAGCCGGGCACCGAGATCGAGGTGGAAATCTACGGCGACCGCTTCAAGGCCACCGTCCAGCCGGACGGGCCGCTTTATGATCCCAACAACGAAAGACTGCGCGCATGAGCAAGACGATTCCCCAGAAGGCGCGCGCGGTCATCATCGGCGGCGGCGTCTCTGGCTGCTCGGTCGCCTATCACCTCGCCAAGCTCGGCTGGACCGATGTCGTGTTGCTCGAGCGCAGGCAGCTCACTTGCGGTACGACCTGGCATGCCGCCGGACTGATCGGCCAGTTGCGCGCCTCGCAGAACATGACGCGGCTGGCAAAATACTCCGCCGACCTCTACGTCAAGCTCGAGGCCGAGACCGGCATCGGCACCGGCATGAAGCAGAACGGCTCGATGACGGTGGCGCTGACGGACGAGCGCAAGGAGGAGATTTACCGCCAGGCCTCGCTGGCGCGCGCCTTCGACGTCGACGTGCGCGAGATCGCCATCGACGAGGTCAAGGCGATGTATCCGCACCTCAACACGGCGGGCGTGAAGGCCGCCGTGCACCTGCCGCTCGACGGCCAGTGCGACCCGGCCAACATCGCGATGGCCTTGGCGAAGGGGGCGCGCCAGAACGGGGCGACGGTGATCGAGGGCGTCAAGGTCACCGCGGTGCTGACGAAGGACGGCCGCGTCACCGGCGTCACCTGCGAGCAGAATGGCGAGAGCTTCACGATCGAGACGGAGAACGTCGTCAATGCCGCCGGCATGTGGGGCCGGACGCTCGCCGACATGTCGGGCGTGACGCTGCCGCTGCATGCCTGCGAGCATTTCTACATCGTCACCGAGCCGATCGGCGGGCTGAAGCAGTTGCCCGTTCTGCGCGTGCCGGACGAATGCACCTACTACAAGGAGGACGCCGGCAAGATGCTGATCGGCGCCTTCGAGCTGAAGGCCAAGCCCTGGGGCATGGACGGCATCCGCGAGGACTTCTGCTTCGACCAGCTGCCGGAGGACTTCGACCACTTCCAGCCGATCCTGGAAATGGCGATCAATCGCATGCCGATGCTGGAAACGGCCGGCATCCACACCTTCTTCAACGGCCCGGAAAGCTTCACCCCGGACGACCGCTACTATCTCGGCGAGGCGCCGGAACTGAAGGGCTACTGGGTCGCGGCCGGCTACAACTCGATCGGCATTGTCTCCTCCGGCGGCGCCGGCATGGCGCTGGCGCAGTGGATGAACGACGGCGAACCGCCGTTCGACCTCTGGGAGGTGGACATCCGCCGCGCCCAGCCGTTCCAGAAGAACCGCGCCTATCTGAAGGATCGCGTTTCGGAGACGCTGGGGCTGCTCTACGCCGACCATTTCCCCTACCGCCAGATGGCTACCGCGCGCGGCGTGCGGCGCTCACCGCTGCACGAGCACCTGAAGGCCCGCGGCGCGGTGTTCGGCGAGGTCGCCGGCTGGGAGCGCGCCAACTGGTTCGCACGGGACGGGCAGGAGCGGGAGTACCGCTACAGCTGGAAGCGGCAGAACTGGTTCGAGAACCAGAAGGAGGAGCACCTTGCCGTGCGCACCGGCGTCGGCCTGTTCGACATGACCTCCTTCGGCAAGATCCGCGTCGAGGGGCGCGACGCGCTCGCCTTCCTGCAGAAGCTGTGTGCCAACCAGATGGACGTGCCGGCCGGCCGCATCGTCTATACCCAGATGCTCAACGCCCGCGGCGGCATAGAGAGCGACCTGACGGTGACGCGCCTGTCCGAGACGGCGTTCCTGCTGGTGGTACCCGGCGCGACGCTGCAGCGCGACCTGGCCTGGCTGCGCAAGCACCTTCAGGACGAGTTCGTCGTCATCACCGACGTCACGGCGGCCGAGAGCGTGCTCTGCGTCATGGGGCCGAAGGCGCGCGAGCTGATGCAGAAGGTCAGCCCCAACGACTTTTCCAACGCGCACCACCCCTTTGCGACCGCGCGCGAGATCGAGATCGGCATGGGCCTCGCCCGCGCCCATCGCGTCACCTATGTCGGTGAACTCGGCTGGGAGCTCTATGTGCCGACCGATCAGGCGGCGCATGTGTTCGAGGCGCTGGACCAGGCGGGGGCCGATGTTGGGCTGAAGCTCTGCGGCCTGCACACGCTCGACAGCTGCCGCATCGAAAAGGCCTTCCGCCACTTCGGCCACGACATCACCGACGAGGACCACGTGCTCGAGGCCGGCCTCGGCTTTGCCGTCCGCGCCGGCAAGGGCGAGTTCATCGGCCGCGAGGCGGTGCTGCGACGCCAGGACAAGGGGCTCAGGCGGCGGATGGTGCAGTTCCGGCTGACCGACCCCGAGCCGCTGCTGTTCCACAACGAGGCGCTGGTGCGGGACGGGACGATCGTCTCGACCGTCACCTCGGGCAACTACGGCCACTTCCTCGGCGGCGCGATCGGCATGGGCTACGTGCCCTGCGAGGGCGAGAGCGAGGAACAGGTGCTGGCGTCCAACTACGAGATCGAGGTCGCCGGGGTGCGGGTGAGGGCGGAAGCGTCGCTGGCGCCGATGTACGACCCGAAGGCGGCGCGGGTGCGGGCATGACGACGCTTGCCGAGCGGCACCGGCGCTTTCACGAGCTGCACCGGTCGGGCTGCTTCGTCATCCCCAACCCGTGGGACATCGGCTCCGCCCGCATGATGGCGGCCGCCGGTGCGGTCGCCCTTGCCACCACCTCTGCCGGCTTCGCCTTCACCCTCGGCCGCCCCGACATGGGACGGGTGACGCGCGAAGAGGCGCTAAAGCATGCGCAAGACATCGTCCGCGCCACGCCGCTTCCGGTCTCGGGCGATCTCGAGAACGGTTTTGCCGATGCGCCGGACGAGGTCGCCGAGACGATCCGGCTTGCCGCCGAGGTCGGACTTTCCGGCTGCTCGATCGAAGACACGCAGATGGTCGAGGGCAACCCGGCCTATGCGTTTGAGCACGCCGTCGACCGCATCGGCGCCGCTGCCGACGCGGCGCGCTCGCTCGGGCGTCCCTTCGTCCTGTGCGCACGCGCCGACGGGGTGATGAACGGCGCCTACGATCTCGACGAGGCCATCCGACGCATCCAGGCCTTCGAAAGGGCGGGCGCGGACCTCCTCTATGTCCCGGTGCCTCCGGGCGCTGCAGAACTGCGCCGGGTCGTGCAGTCCGTTTCCCGTCCGGTCAACGCGCTGGCCGTCGGGCCGTTGCGCCAACTCAGCCTGCCGGAGTTCGCCGACATCGGCGTGCGCCGCATTTCCCTCGGCTCGGCACTCGCCCGCGTCACCCATGCCGCGATCGCCGAGCAGATGCAGGCCATCCTGACGGATGGCGACTTCAAAAAATTGTCCGCCGCAGCGTCGGGGGACCGGATCAATCAGATGCTTGCCGCCGGTGCGGGGGAGACCGATCATGAGTGAACAGGCAGTAATGTCCCGGCGTTCCGGCGGACGGGCGGCGCGCGTCGCGCTGCGTGCAGCCCCGCTGGCAGAGAACATCCGGCCGGTGCGCCCCGGCCTGCCCGGCGGGCAGTACAGGCCGCTGACCGAGGCGGGCGTGCGCCGCATCCACGAGGCCGCGCTCGACGCGCTCGAGAACATCGGCCTTGCCAATGCGCCGCAGTCCGGCGTCGAGATCCTGACCGGCGCCGGCGCCATCCTCGGCGAGGACGGCCGCATCCGCTTTCCGCGCGCGCTGGTGGAGGACATGCTGGCGGTCGCCGCGCGCGACATCACGCTTCATGGCCGGGATCCGAAATACGACCTGGAGCTCACCGGCACCCGCGTCCACTACGGCACGGCCGGCGCGGCGGTGCATATCGTCGACGTCGAGAAGCGCGAATACCGCGAGTCGACGGCGAAGGACCTCTTCAACGCCGCCCAGCTCGTCCATCACCTCGACAACATCCACTTCTTCCAGCGGGCGATGGTCTGCCGCGACGTGGCCGACAACTTCCTGATGGACATCAACACGCTCTACGGCTGCTGCGCCGGCACCTCCAAGCACGTCGGCACCAGCTTCTCAGATCCGTCGCACGTGGCGGGCTGCTTCGACCTGATCCACATGATGGCCGGCGGCGAGGACAAGTGGCGGGCGCGGCCGTTCGTCTCCAACTCGAACTGCTTCGTCGTCCCGCCGATGAAGTTCGCCGAGGAAAGCTGCATCACCATGGAGGCCTGCATCCGCGCGGGCATGCCGATCCTGCTGCTGTCGGCGGGCCAGGCGGGGGCGACCGCGCCGGCGCCGCTGGCAACGGCGATCGTGCAGGCGGTGGCCGAGTGCCTGGCCGGCGTCGTCTATGTCAACGCCCTGTCTCCCGGCCATCCGGCGATCTTCGGCACCTGGCCGTTCGTCTCCGACCTGCGCACCGGCGCGATGTCGGGCGGGTCGGGCGAACAGGCGCTGCTGACGGCCGGCTGCGCGCAGATGCACCAGTTCTACCGCCTGCCCGGCGGCGCCGCCGCCGGAATCGCCGATGCCAAGCTGCCCGACATGCAGGCCGGCTGGGAGCAGGCGATCTCCAACGTCATGGCCGGCCTGTCGGGGCTGAACATGGTCTACGAGGCGGTCGGCATGCACGCCTCGCTGCTTGGCTTCTGCCTGGAAAGCCTCGTGCTCGGCGACGACCTGCTCGGCCAGGTGCAGCGCTGCGTGCGCGGCATCGACGTCACCGAGGACTCGGTTTCGCTAGAGACCATGCGTTCGGTCTGCATGGGCGGGCCGGGCCACTATCTGGGCGATCCGCAGACGCTGTCCCTGATGCAGACGGAGTATATCTATCCGGCCGTCGCCGACCGCACGAGCCCGAAGGAATGGGCCGAGATCGGCAAGCCGGACCTCGTGGCCAAGGCGATCGAGCGCAAGAACCGCATCCTGGCCGAAGCCGGCGGGCCGCTGTTCGACCGCGAGATCGACCAGGCGGTGCGGGAGAAGTTCAAGATCTACTTCTGAGGCTCAGCCCCCGCGGCGGTCGAAGTGCGTGCGCAACGACACGTGCGTCTGGACCGTCGCGATGCCCGGCGTCGTCGCGATCTGCCGGCGCACGGTGTCGAGGTCAGCGTTGGAGGCGCACTCGACCAGCAGCATCAGATCGGTCGGGCCGGCGAGCGACCAGCAGGTGACGACGCTGGGGATCCCGGTCAGGTGCGGCACGACGTGGTCGCAGTTGCGGCCCGACTGGAAGCCGACCGCTATCAGCGCCTCGACGCCGGCGCGTTGCCGGTCGACGCCGAGGCGCACGGTGTAGCCGGCGATCACGCCGCGCTGCTCCAGCCGCCGGATCCGTTCGTGCACGGCGCTGCGCGACAGGCCGCTGTCGCGCGCCAGTTCGACCAGGCTCTTGCGGGCGTCGGCCCGCAGCGCGGCGATCAGCAGCCTGTCCTTGTCGTCAAGTTCGCTCATCCGGAAAATTCTCCCTTTCTCCGGACGAATGTCCGGATGTCCGTCGTCTTGTTGCGCGCTTCCGGACGAGAAGGCAACTATCTGTCGGTCATCCACCTCAAGGAGACGCCGATGCCGACCATCCCCGAGAATGCTGCCCTCATTCCGATCGACATGCAGAGAGCCTTCGATGCCGCACCCTGGCCGCGGCGCTGGAACGACAGGTTGGATGCGAACGGGCTGGCGCTGCTGGCAGCGTGGCGTGCGGCCGGCCGGCCGGTGATCCACGTCCGCCACGACAGCGCCGAGCCCAATTCCACGCTTCGCCCCGGAACGCCCGGCAATATCTTCCGGCCGGGGTTCGCGCCACTTGCGGACGAGCCGCTGGTGACCAAGAGCGTCAATGCCGCCTTCATCGGCACGGACCTCGACCTGCGGCTGCGCCGGCTCGGCATCGACACGGTCGTGCTGTTCGGCATCTCGACCGACATGTGCGTGTCGACCAGCGTGCGGGTCGGCGCCAATCTCGGCCTGCGCGTCATTCTCGTCGAGGACGCCTGCGACTGCTTCGATCTGCCCGATGGCGCGGGCGGCACGATCCCGGCGGCGGAGATCCACCGCGCCCATGTCGCGACGCTGCGCCACGAGTTCGCGACCGTCATGCGGACGGCCGCGGTGCTCGATGAACTGGCTGTCGCGGAGCCGGCCTAGCCGCACCTGCGCTGGCGGCCGCGGCCCGGGTGCTAGCGGCCGAGCGCCCGCAGGTCGCTGACCGACCACGTCCACTGCGGCGCGGTGATCTGCAGGAGATCGCTGCGGGTGAAGACGAGGTAGGTCGTGAACGACTGGCTCTGGCCGGGCGGCACGCGGGCGATGATCAGCGCCCGGTCGCTGCCGACGGGCGTGCAGGCGCCGCCGGGGCAGTTTTCCAGCTCGACCGTGAGGCGAAAGGACTGGAGCGTGGTCGCGCCGTTGTTGGTGACGGTCCCGGTGACGCGGTAGCTCGTCACCGGCTGGCCGACCGCAAACTGCATGTCGGACAGTGCGATTTCGTCCGCCGTGATCACGTTTGCCGGCTGCACGGGTTCGGGGGCAACGCTGCGATTCTCGGTGAACCAGAGCAGGATCGCGACGGTGAGCCCGATCGCGACGACGATGGTCAGGACGGGCTCGACCCAGGTCTGGAAGCGCCTGTAGCGCAAGGCAAGATAGAGCGTGGCTACCGCGACAACAGCAAAGGCCCAGACCATCAACGTCCTCCTCGCCAACCATATAGCGTGGACCGCGTGCGGCCAAAAGCCCTCCGCAACCATCCATCTGGGGATGGGCGTCGGTGACGCGTGGCGAACGCTGCCTACTTCAGGCTGATCCAGTAGGCGCCCTCGAAGGGAACCGCGGCGAAGCGGGCGTTGATTTCGGCAAGGGTCTGGTCGGGATCGACGTCGGGGAACAGCTCGGGCCGCAGCCAGTGGGCGAAAGCCTCGGCGGCGAGAATGTTGAGCGGGACGGCATTGAAGAAGTTCCACAGGCCGTGGACGCGGCCGCTGCGGATGGCCTTGAGGTCGGAAAGGATCGGCCGGGCGACCGCCTCCCGCAGCGTCGCTCGCGCCTCTTCCGGCGGCACGCCGGGGCCGACCGAGAAGCTGCTGTAGGTGCCGCCCGGCGAGGCGGTGGCGATATAGACCTCCGGGTCGGCGGCCACGAGGTACTCGATGCTGACGAAGGCGCCCTGGCGGGGCAGGTCGGCAGCGATGTTCCGGCTGCCGTTGATGCCGATGAACTCGCCGAGCCCGCCGACGCCATAGGCATAGCAGCAACCCTGGGCGTTGGGGAAGGCGTCCATCAGCACGGTCGGCCCCGGCTCGGGATGCTCCGCCGCCCGGCCGCGGATGCGCTTGAGCCGCTCCTCGTAGAAGCGGGCAAAGGCCTCCGCCTGCGCGTCGCGGTCGAGCACCTTGCCGAGCAGGCGCATGCTGACGACGGTGTTCTTCAGCGGGTCCTCGTTGAAGTCGACGACGACCACCGGGACGCCGATCTCGTCGAGATAGGCGAGCGCGCGCTTGCCGAGTTCGGTGCCCACCTGCCAGTTGGCGAGAATGGCGAGGTCCGCCTGCAGCGACAGGATGGTCTCGAAGGAGAAGCCGTTGCCGGTGCCGTCACCGATGACCGGGACGTCGGCGATCGCAGGAAACCTGCTGGCAAAGCTGTCGTAGATCGCCGGGTTGTCCGACTTCATGTCGCCGGCCCAGCCGGCCAGCAGGCTGACCGGATCGGGATGCACGAGCGACAGTGCCACCAGGTTGAAACCCGTACCGAGCAGGATTGCCTTCGGCTTTGACGGGATGGTCACCGTGCGGCCGAGCGCATCGGTGACCGTCAGCGGGTAGCGACCCTCGGCGCGCGCCATCTGGACCGGCAGCAGCACGCAGCAGAGGATGAGGACGAGCATACGGAGCATGTCATTGCTTTCTTTGATCGGGCAGGGCGCAGAGCTCGCCGCAGCTCGTGATGCCGGGCAGCATGTAGCGCAGGCAGCACACCTTCCGCCGACACTGGATCTGGCCGTCGTCGCGTTCGTGGCGCAGACAGCCGCAGAAGGGGTTGGGCGAGCCGTCCGGCAGCGCCTTCTCCTCGAACAGCGGGCGGGCGTGCCAGTGGTCGCCGTCCGCCGGAGGGGACGGCTGGGTAGCGTTCAGGGCATAGTCGATATAGACGGCGGCGTTGTTCCAGCCGAGCTTGGGCGCGATGCCGCCGAGCCGCTTCAACTGGGCGACCGCTTCGGCGAGATGGTCGGCGACCAGCGGCCCCACCATGGCGAGCGTGTCGCCGCTTTCGCACCAGTCGCCGGCATGGGCGAGGCCGAAGGCCCGCGGCAGTCCGTCGTCACCGATCGCGATCGTCATGGTGTCGATCGCGATCGGCAGCCGAAGTGCGGCGCGGCGCGCTACCACATAGGGAATCGCGAGCGCGGAGAAGTAGTACAGCGACCAGAACGAGGCGGCCGCACGCCGGTCGGCGCCGCCATGGGCGGCGGCGAGCCGGTCGAGCGCGGCAGCGAAAGCGCCGTCCTCGAAGAAGGCGCGCAGCGGCACGGCATCCGCAAGCTCGGCCGACAGCACCATCTTCTCGCCGCACCAGGCGTGCTCGCCCGAAAAGACCGCCCTCAGGCCCTGCGGCCCGAAGACGGTCTCGTCAGCCCTGGGAGGGATCGCGCTCAAGCCGTCACCATGTGTATTTGAGCGAGCCGATGACCGCTCGGCCCTGGTCCTTGTAGCAGAAGCCGGCCGAGCAGACGGGGTCGCGCCGGTCGAAGATGTTGGTGGCGTTGACCTGCAGGGTCAGGCCGGCCATCTTCTTGTCGAGGGCGGCGAAGTCGTAGCGCGCGGCCGCGTCGAACAGCACGCGCGAGCCGTTCTCCAGGACGTTCTCGTCGTCGCCGTAGCTGGGGCCGATGAAGCGGGCGCCGGCGCCGATCCCAAGGCCATTTGCGGCCGTGTCTTCCGGCAGGGTGTAGAACGCCCACAGCGCGGCCTGGTTTCGCGGCACCGAGGAGACGTCATTGCCGACCGTGCCTGCCGGCCCCTCGATGATCTTGGCCTGGAGGTAGGTGTAGGAGGCCGTGAGCGACAGACCGTTGTCGAGGCTGGTGTTGGCCTCGAGCTCGACGCCGCGCGAGCGCAGCTTGCCGCGCTGGACCTGGATGTTCGCCGGCCCGGTCGGCAGGTCGACCACCTCGTAGTAGAGGCCATTGTCCTGGTCGATGTTGAAGACGGCGGCCGACAGCATGGTGTTGCTGCCGGGCAGGAGATATTTCACGCCGATCTCTTCCTGCTCGCTCGTGGTCGGCTTGAACGGCGTGTTGGTCTCCTGGTTGAAGCCGGCGTTCGGCGAGAACGCGGTCGAGTAGGAGGCGTAGGGCGCGAGCCCGAAGTCGAACTCGTAGGTCAGGCCGATGCGCTTGGAGAAGGCGCGGTCGTCCTGGTCGAGCGGCGTCACCGTGCCGCTGGCAAGGTCGGTTGCGTCGGTGTCGGTCGTCACCCAGTCGTAGCGGCCGCCGAGCGTGAGCGTCCAGGCGTTGTAGCGAACCTGGTCCTGGATGTAGGTCCCGACCTGCCACTGGTCCTGGTCGACACGCTCGGTGAAGGGAATCGCGTCGACCGGATCGCCGCGGTCCGGATCGTTGGTGTCGAGCGGCGGGGAGACGCCGTAGCCGTTGAGCGAACGGTAGCGCAGCTTCATCAGGTCGACACCTGTCAGCAGGGTATGGTCGAGCGCTCCGGTCTCGAATTCGGAGACCAGCTGATTGTCGAGAACGACGGCCGAAAGGCGTTCGTCGAACGTGCCGGCGCTGCGGTCGATCAGGGTCGGATCGGTCGCATTGGGGGCGTAGGCGAAGGCCCAGTCGGCGTCGATGTTGAGCGTCGAGGCGCGCATGTTCTGGCGGAAGGTGAAGGTCTCGTTGAATCGATGCTCGAACTCGTAGCCGATGCGACCCTGGTTCTGGACCGAATCGTTGAAGGCCGGATTGCCGGCAAAGAAGTCCGTCACCTCGCCGGCCGCGCTGTCGTAGTAGTAGGCGGCCGCGCCGCCCGTCTTCGTGTAGGAATACTCGCCGAGCAGCGTCAGGCGCGTGTCCTCGTCCGGCTGCCAGGTGAAGGCCGGGGCGATGTAGATGCGGTCGTCGGGGACGCCGACCTGCTCGGTGTCGGAGGAGCGGGCCAGCCCGGTAAGGCGGTAGTAGAAGGGATCGGTGTCGTTGACGGCGCCGGAGAAGTCGAACTGGCCCTGGTAGCGGTCATGGCTGCCGGCCGACAGCTGGACCTCGCGCAGCGTCTCTTCCGTCGGGCGCTTGGTGACCAGGTTGAAAAGGCCGCCGGCGCCGGACGCGCCGTAGAGGGCGGAGGAGGGGCCGCGCAGGATGGAGACGCCCTCCAGCCCGTAGGGCTCGGTCTTGAAGAGCGAGGACCCGGCGCCGGGCTGGCGCAGGTTGTCGCGGAACACGCCGTTGTAGGTGACGTCGAAGCCACGGACGGTGAAGGAGTCGAAACGCGGGTCGAAGCCGTAGGCGTTCACGCGCACGCCGGGCGTGTAGGCGATCGTGTCGAGCAGGGTCTGAGGGTTGCGGTCCTGCAGTTGCGCCGCGGTGACGGAGGACACCGACTGCGGCGTCTGCAGGAACGGCGTGTCGACCTTGGCGCCGGTGGCGCTGCTGAGGCCGACATAGCCGTCCGCGGTGATCACCCCGCCGCTGCCGCCGTCGACAACGATCTCCTCCAGTGTCGTCGTGCCGTCGCTGGCGGCCGGCGGCGCCTCCTGTGCCGCCGCGGCGTGCGTGAGGGCAAGGAGCGACGTTCCGGCAAGGGCAAGTCGAAGGGCATGGCGCAAGGGGGAGGCTGTCATGGGCGTGCGGGAACTCTCTGGATGGGATTGACTATAAGATGACTAATTTCATCAAGTTTTTTCGCCTGCAAGTTTTACCTGATCAAAATAATCATGTTTTCGTGTCTGTTGCCGCGAGGCAACAGATGGCTTGCGGCGCGATGCTGCCGGCGAAGGCGGGAACCGGAATCGAAAAATGAGGCGGGGCCATGCGCAGGATGGCGCCGGGCGCGGGCCGCGCTGGGCCGGTTGCGAGGGCAACCAGGACGCGGCAAGTCATGCGGGGCGGCGGCGGGCCCGCTGGCGCCGCATCGTCAGGCGCAGCCGGCCCGGCACGGTCAGGTGCCGGGCCGGCGCGGCGGTGTGTCAGCCGTGGTTGATCATGACGTGGCGGACGGCGGTGTAGTCCTCGAGCGCGTAGGCCGACATGTCCTTGCCGTAACCGGACTGCTTGACACCACCGTGCGGCATCTCGTTGCAGAGCATGAAATGCGTGTTCACCCAGGTGCAGCCGTATTGCAGCCGGGCGGCGGCGCGCATGGCCTTGGAAACGTCCTTGGTCCAGACCGAGGAGGCGAGGCCGTAGTCGCTGTCGTTGGCCCAGCCGATCGCCTGCTCCTCGCCGGAGAACCGGGTGACGGAGACGACCGGCCCGAACACCTCGCGCCGGACGATCTCGTCATCCTGGGTCGCGCCGGCGACGACGGTCGGCTGGAAGAAGAAGCCGTCGTCGCTGCCCTGCTTGCCGCCGGTGGTGATCTCGATGTGGCTGACCTCGGCGGCGCGCTCGACGAAGCTCGCGACGCGATCGCGCTGGCGCTTCGAGATCAGCGGGCCGATCTCGTTGTCGCCGTCGTCGGCCTGATTGTAGCGGATCGTCGATACGGCCGAGGAGAGATCGGCGACGAACCTGTCGTAGATGCCGGCCTCGGCATAGATGCGGCAGGCGGCGGTGCAGTCCTGGCCGGCATTGTAGTAGCCGAAGGCGCGAATCCCGCTCACGACGGCGTCGAGATCGGCGTCGTCATAGACGATCACCGGCGCCTTGCCGCCGAGTTCGAGATGGGTGCGCTTGACCGTCTTGGCGGCGGCGGCGAGCACCTTCTTGCCGGTGGCGACGTCGCCGGTGATCGAGACCATGCCGATCTTCGGATGGTTGATCAGCGCGTTGCCGACCGTCTCGCCGCGGCCGAGCACGACGTTGACGACGCCTTCCGGCAGGACGTCGGCGAGCACCTTGGCCATCTTCAGCGCCGTCAGCGGCGTCTGCTCCGACGGCTTGAAGACGACGGTGTTGCCGCCGGCGATCGCCGGGGCCAGCTTCCAGGCCATCATCATCAGCGGGTAGTTCCACGGTGCGATCGAGCCGACGATGCCGATTGGATCGCGGCGGATCATCGAGGTGTGGCCGGGCAGGTACTCGGCGGCCACCGGCCCGTGCAGGGTCCGCACCGCGCCGGCGAAGAAGCGCCAGCAGTCGACGATCGCCGGGATCTCGTCGTTGCGCACGGCATTGATCGGCTTGCCGCAGTTCAGCGCCTCCAGCGCGGCAAAGCCGTCGGCGTCGCGCTCGATGGCGTCGGCGATCTGCAGCAGATAGCCGGCGCGCTCTCCGGGCGTCGTCGCCGACCAGGAGACGAAGGCCTTCTCCGCCGCCGAGACGGCCGCGTCGATCTGCGCATGCGAGGCCTCGGGCAGGTCGACGACCGTGGCGCCGGTCTTCGGGTTGAGGATGTGCTCCTCGCTTTCGGTGCCAGCCTCCAAGCGCGAGCCGATCAGCATCTGCGTGTCCATTACAAGGTCTCCCTCTGTCAAAGTCGTTGTTCTATTTGCCGGCGCCGGCGACCTGGTCGCCCTCGCGCGTCAGGTAGTAGGCGGCCAGGATCGGCAGGAAGGTGACGAGCACGACGACCATGGCGACCACGTTGGTGACCGGCCGCTGGCGCGGGCGCACCAGTTCCTCCAGCATCCAGATCGGTAGCGTCTGCTGCTGGCCGGCAGTGAAGGTGGTGACGATCACCTCGTCGAAGGACAGGGCGAAGGCCAGCATGCCGCCGGCGAGCAGCGCGGTGCCGATGTTGGGCAGGATCACGTAGCGGAACGTCTGGAAGCCGTCGGCGCCGAGGTCCATCGATGCCTCGATCAGCGAACCGGAGACGCGGCGGAAGCGCGCCACGGCGTTGTTGTAGACCACCACCACGCAGAAGGTCGCGTGGCCGAGCACGATCGTCCAGAACGAGAAGGGAATCTCGGCAAAGGAAAAGGCCGAGCGCAGCGCGATGCCGGTGATGATGCCGGGCAGGGCGATCGGCAGGATGACGAGCAGCGAGACCGTCTCGCGGCCGAAGAACTTCGTCTGGCTGACGGCGGCGGCGCAGAGCGTGCCGAGCACCAGCGCGGTCGCGGTCGCAATCGCGGCCACCCGCACGGACAGGCCCAGTGCCTGCCAGACGTCCGGCCGGTTCCAGGCGACGGCGAGCCAGTCGAGCGTCAGGCCCGGCGGCGGGAACTGGTAGCTCTTCTCCTCGGTGGTGAAGGCATAGAGGAAGATCAAAAGGATCGGCAGGTGCAGGAACAGGAGCCCGGCGGCCGCGGCGATCTTCAGCCCGAGGGGCGCGGAGGAGGAACGGTCAGAGTGCATCGAAGGCCCCCTGTCTTTTGGCGATCCAGAGATAGAAGCCCATGATGACGATCGGCACGACGGTGAAGGCGGCGGCGAGCGGGATGTTGCCGGCCGTGCCCTGCTGGGCATAGACGGCCTGGCCGATGAACAGGCGCGACGAGCCGATGATCTGCGGGATGATGTAGTCTCCGAGCGTCAGCGAGAAGGTGAAGATCGAACCGGCGATGATACCCGGCAGCGCCAGCGGGAACAGCACGTGGCGGAAGGTCTGGGCCGGGGTGCCGCCGAGGTCGGCCGAGGCCTCGATCAGGTTTCCCGGCACCCGCTCGAGCGCGGCCTGGATCGGCAGGATCATGAACGGCATCCAGACATAGACGAAGACGATGAACGTGCCGGTGTAGCTGATCGACAGCGAGTTGCCGCCGACGACCGGCAGCGCCAGCCAGGCGTCGAGCAGCCAGGTCAGGTGCAGCCTGGCGAAGGCCCAGGTGAGAATGCCCTCCTTGGCAAGGATCAGCTTCCAGGCGTAGACCTTGACCAGGTAGCTCGACCAGAGCGGCAGCATGACCGCGAGGTAGAACAGCGCCTTCCATTTTCCGCGGGCGTAGCGCGCAGCGTAATAGGCGATCGGGAAGGCGATGACGGCGGAGGCGAGTGTCACCAGTGCCGCCATCACGACCGTGCGCAGGATGATGTCGAAATTCGCCGGCGCCAGCAGCTGCCGGTAGGTGGCGAGCGTGAACTCGTAGTTGATCAGGCCGGAGAACTCGTCGATCGAGAAGAAGCTCTGCAACAGCAGCGCGAACAGCGAGCCGAGATAGACGATGCCGAGCCACAGCAGCGGCGGGGCAAGCATCAACAGCAGCAGAACCTTGGGATTGCGCCAGAAGAAATCCGACAGCCGGCCGAAGGTGCCCGCGCGTCGGGCGAGGATGGTCGTTTCGGCGATCGCGCTCATGCCGCGTCGTCCATCAGGTGCAGGTCCTCGGCGGCGAAGGAGAGGGTGACGCCCGAGCCTTTCGGCGGGAGCGTGTCTGCGGCAGGCACCATGGCGGCGACGCGGGTGCCCGCGGTCTCGACCGTCAGCCGGTTGGTTGCGCCGAGGAAGCTCGTGCCGACGACCGTGCCGGAGAAGCGCTTGCGATCGGGGCCGCCTTCGCCCAGCACCAGCGCCTCGGGGCGCAGGCTCGCATAGCGCGGCGGATAGCCGAGGCTCTGCACGAAGGACGGCGCCAGCACGTTCGAGGAGCCGACGAAATCGGCGACGAAACGGGTCTGCGGCCGCTTGTAGACGTCCTCGGGCGTGCCGAGCTGCTGGATCCTACCGTCGTTGAACACGGCGATGCGGTCGGCCATCGACAACGCCTCGCCCTGGTCGTGGGTGACGAAAACGAAGGTGATGCCGAGCGACTTCTGCAGTGCCTTCAGTTCCTCCTGCATCTGCTCGCGCAGCTTCAGGTCGAGCGCGCCGAGCGGCTCGTCGAGCAACAGCACACGCGGGCGGTTGACGAGGGCGCGGGCGAGGGCGACACGCTGGCGCTGGCCGCCGGACAGCTGGCCGGGGCGGCGGGTGCCATAGCCGGGGAGTTGCACCATGTCGAGCGCGTTCTCGGCCGCCTTCAGCCGCTCCTGCTTGCCGACGCCCTTGACCATCAGGCCATAGGCGACGTTCTCGAGGATCGAGAGGTGGGGGAACAGCGCGTAGTCCTGGAACACGGTGTTGACGTTGCGGCGATAGGGCGGCACGCCCTCTGCGGTCTCGCCGAAGATCTCGATGTGCCCCCCGGTCGGCTGCTCGAAGCCGGCCATCAGCCGCAGGCAGGTGGTCTTGCCCGAGCCGGACGGGCCGAGCATGGCGAAGAACTCGCCCTCGGCAACGGCGAGGTTCACGCGGTCGACGGCGCGCACGGCGCCGAAGTGGCGGGAGACGTTCTCGAACAGGACGGCGGCGGTCATGGAAACTCCGATCTTCAGTTTGTCCCTAACGGGACGACGCGGGTGGCGTCGGTCTGCGCCGGGGCCGGCAAAGCGGTGCCCGGCCGATCCCGTTCCTCTCCCCGCGGACGGGGAGAGGGCAGGAGGGGCAAACGCTGCACGGTCAACGAGGGCAAACCCCTCCAGGCCGGTAAGGCCATCCTCCCCGCCAGGGGGAGGGCATCGGCATCAACGCCCGCCGATCACGCCGATATAGTCGGACACCCAGCGGTGATAGGGCACGCACTCGCCCTGGCTCTCGCACTTCGATACCGGGGTCTTCCAGAACTTGATCTTCTCGAAGTTCTCGAAGCCGTTGTTGGCGCAGCCCTCGTCCGTCAGCAGCGCGTTGCCCTGGCAGGCCGCCGGGACGGACGGCACCGCGCCGAACCAGGCCGCGGCGTCACCCTGCACCTTGGGCGAGAGCGAATGCTCCATCCACATGTAGGCGCAGTTCGGGTGCTCGCTGTCGACGTGCAGCATCGTCGTGTCCGACCAGCCCGTCACGCCTTCCTGCGGGAAGGTGGAGGCGATCGGCTGCTTTTCCGCCTGCATCAGGTTGACCTGGAACGGCCAGGACCCCGAGGCGACGACGCCCTCGTTCTTGAAGTCGTCGATCTGGATCATCGCGTCGTGCCAGTAGCGGCCGACGAGGGTGCGCTGCGTGCGCAGCACGTCGAGCGCCGCCTTGTACTGGTCCTCGTTCAGCTCGTAAGGGTCCTTGATGCCGAGGTCCGGCTTGTGCGCCATCAGGTAGAGGGCTGCGTCGGCGACATGGATCGGGCCGTCATAGGCCTGAATGCGGCCCTTGTTCGACTTTCCGTCCGGCAGGGTCGTCTCCTCGAACACCACCTTCCAGCTGGTCGGCGCCTCGCCCTTGAAGGCATTGGTGTTGTACATCAGCACGTTCGGGCCCCAGAGATAGGGGGTGCCGTAGTGCACGCCGTTGACGGTGTGCCAGGGCGCGTTCTGCAGGCGCTCGTCGACCGCCTTCCAGCTCGGAATCAGATCGGTGTTGATCGGCTGGACGCGTTTGCCGGCAATCAGGCGCAGCGAGGCGTCGCCGGAGGCGGTGACGAGGTCGAAGCCACCCTCGTTCATCAGCGCGACCATTTCGTCCGAGGTGGCGGCGGTCTTCACCGAGACCGTGCAGCCGGTCTTGTTCTCGAACTCGGTGACCCAGTCGAAGTTCTTGTCGGTCTCGCCGCGCTCGATGTAGCCGGCCCAGGCGACGATCGAGACCTCACCTTCACCGGGGCCCAGTTCCTTCAGCGGCTCCTGGGCGACGGCGGCGGTGGCAAAGGCAAAGGAAAGGGTCAACGCAGTGCAGGAATGCAGTAAGCGCTTCATGGTGGACTCCCGGTTTGTCCGCTTGTCGTGCGGTATTGTTCCCGGAAGTAAGGTGCCCCCATTTCGCCGCTTTCGCAAATCCATTAATCAGATAAACGATATCGGAAAAACCGATATCTGGATGATGGCCGCGGATTTGGCGCGGGCGGGCGACGGGCGCCGAACGGCGCCCGGGAAGGGGGCAGGCAACAGACCCGACGGGCGGCGGCCTGCGCCGAACGGCAGCCCGGTCAGGCCGGAATGCGCCGGTCGTATTCCTCCCGCAGCCGGCTCCAGCCGTCCCAGAACGGCCCGGGCTCCTTGCTGCCGGACACGCGCGCCACCAGGATGTCGAGGTGCATGTGCCAGCCGGCGCCGATCATGACGGTGTTGGCGCGGTCGGAGATGCGGCGGTGGATGACGGTGAGCAGGACGTCGCTGCCGACCGGATCGAGGCGGAAGCACACCTCGCCGCGCGGGGGCCAGGCAAAGACAAGCTTGCGCAGCGGGTCGATCTCGGTGATCCGGCTCTGCATCCGGTGCTCCTCCGGAAAGCCCTCGGGACGCTGGCCCGGCGGGTCGGTCAGTTCGTCGTTGCGCCAGACCAGCTCGAACGGCGCCCCGACGGTGAGGTCCATGTCGCCGGAGGCCAGCCACTGGCGGCGCAGGTCGCTCTCCGTGAGATAGGACCACACGCGCTCGACGGGGCCGGGCAGAAGGCGCTGGACCTTTACGGTAGCGGGTTCGACCAGCAGGCCATAGCTTTCGATGGTCGCCATTTCGTTCATCGGTCGTCTCCTTTTTGGGGGTTGGAAGCCTTGCCTTCATCCTCCTTGCGAAGGATCTGCTCGAGCACGGCCAGCCGGTCGGTCCAGAAGTGCTCGTAGAAGCTCAGCCACTGGTGGGCGCTGGCGAGCGGACCGGGCTCGATCCGGCACAGGTGCGTGCGCCCGCGCACCTCGCGGCGAAGCAGCCCGGCGCTCTCCAGCACCTTGATGTGCTTCGAGGCGGCGGCGAGCGAGATCGCGAAGGGTTCGGCCAGCTGGGTCACCGTGCGCTCGCCATCGGCAAGATCGCGCAGCATGCGCCGGCGGGTGGCATCGCCGAGGGCGTGAAAGACGGAGTTCATCTGCTGGATCTGTTGCTCAACCATGTGGTTGAATATAGGCGTGCGGATGAAAATAGTCAACCATCTGGTTAACTGTTGACGCGAACCCGCCAGGGCACCACTTCCCGGGCGGAAGCGTCATCCGGCGAGGCGATGGCGGGCGGGTATCGTCTGGGCGCAGCGGCCGGGGACCGCTAGCGTCCCCGACCGCTGCGCAAGGCTTCGGCAACGCCGACGAAGTCGCGCGCCGATTGCGGCAGGCTCGAGCCCTTGCGCCACACCATGCCGACCTGGACGACCGGCAGTGCGCCAGAGACGTCGCGGCTTTCGATGCGGTCGCCTTCCAGCGACCAGGGGCGGTAGACCAGGTCAGGCAGCAGCGCGATGCCGGCGCCGGTCGCAACCAGGCTGCGCACCGCCTCGACCGAGCGCGTCCGGAAGGCGACGTGCGGACGCGCACCGAGGGCGGAGAGCAGCTTGCCGGTGTTCTCCTCGATTTCGTCCACCGTCAGCATGATCAGCGGTTCCGTGGCGATGTCGCGGACGGAGATGATCTCGGCAGAGACCAGCGGATGGCCGAGCGGCAGCCACAGGCGATAGGGCGAGGTCTCGATGATCTCGGCCTGCAGCGCCATTCGGTCGCGCAGGTTGGAGATGACCATCACGGCGACGTCGAGCTCGCCGCCGATGAGCAGGTGTTCGAGGTAGGAGCCGTTGTCCTCGATCGCGCTGACCTCGACGCCCGGGAACGCGCGGCGGTAGCGCGCGAGCAGGTCGGAAAGCACGTAGCCGGCGACCAGCGAGGTGACGCCGAGATTGAGCTGGCGCTTCTCGGTCGTCCGGTCCTCGGCAAACGAGCGCCGGGCGTCGGACACGCTGGCCAGGATCTTGGTCGCGTGCCGCAGGAACTGGTGGCCGTTATGCGTGGTCGTCAGCCCGCGCGGATGGCGCTCGAACAGCTCGACGCCGAGGTCGCTCTCCAGTTCCTTCACCGCCTCGGTGATCGAGGATTGCGAGATGGAGAGGATCTGGGCTGCGCGCGTGACCGAACCCTGTTCGGCGACCGCGACGAAATACTGCAACTGACGGAGGGTGAAGGCCATGGCGGCAGTTAATACGCGCCCCTGTGCCGAGGCAAGGCCGGGACGGTGACCCGGCTCGCGGGGGCTGTGGCGAAGTTAATCTTGATTTTTTGTATCAGCATATGCATAGCGCTGCCGTCCTCAGGCAGTTCCGGCAGGCAGCAACACCATGTCCCGAAATCTCACGTCCGTCTTCGCCGAGCGCGGTGACGCGCCGGCTCTAGTTTTTCCGGGCAGGCCGGCGGTCAGCTATGCGAGTCTGGCGGCGGGAATAGCCCGCAGGTCCCAGGCGTTCGAGGGCGGCAAGAAGCTGGTGGCGATCGCGGCGGAGCATACGGAACACGCCATCACCACCTACCTCGCCGCGTCGGCGATGGGGCACACCGTCGCCATGCTGCCGCCGGCTCCCTGCGGTGGCCATGACGAGGCGTTCGAGTTGCGGTTCCAACCGGACATCCTATGCCGCAGGGTTGGAGCGCGCTGGACGGTGACCGAAACGAGGCCCGAACCGGGTGCGGCGCGAGGCGCGCTGCATCCGGAGCTGGCGCTGCTGCTTCAGACTTCCGGCAGCACGGGCGGGGCCAAGGCCGTGCGCCTGTCGCGGGCCGCGGTCGATGCGAATGCCGGGGCGATCGCGCACTATCTCGGCCTTGGCAGCGCCGACCGCGGCTGCCTGGTGCTGCCGCTGCACTATTCCTACGGACTCTCGGTGCTGCACTCGCATCTCCACGTGGGCGCCAGCCTGTTCCTGCCGCAATGCTCGATCCTCGACGAGGCGTTCGCCGAGGGGCTCGCGGCGCAGGAATGCACCAATTTCTCCGGCGTACCCTACTCCTACGAGTTGCTGGAGGGGATCGGCTTTCGCCAGATTCGCTTGCCCTCGCTCCGGCTGATGACCGTGGCCGGCGGCCGGCTCGCGCCCGAGACGGTGGGCCTCTACAACGGCCACATGCGCGCGCGGGGCGGCGCTTTCTTCGCCATGTACGGGCAGACGGAGGCCACCGCGCGCATCGCCTACGTGCCGCCCGGGCAACTGGACGGCAACGAGGATCGCATCGGCATCGCCATCCCGGGCGGCACGCTGTCCCTCGAGAGCGAAACCGGCGAGAAGCTGACCCGCCCGGGAGAGGTTGGCGAACTGGTCTATCGCGGCCCCAACGTCATGATGGGTTACGCGGCGTCGCGCGCGGATCTCGCCACCGGGCCGCAGGTCCCGGCGCTCCGCACCGGCGATCTCGCGACCGTCGACGAGAACGGGCTCTATCGCATCACCGGACGGATCAAGCGGATATCCAAGCTGGCCGGTCGCCGCATCGGCCACGACATGCTGGAAGAGCAACTCGGGCGACAGGGCATCAGGTCCGCGGTCGTCGGCGACGACGAGCGGGTCCATGCCTTCTATGTCGGCGCCCACGGCCGCGACGCGGTCCGAAAGGCGCTCGCCGCTGCCGGCGGGCTGACGCTGCTGCAGGTCGAGGCGACGCCCGTGGATTCCCTGCCGAGGCTGGCCTCCGGCAAGCTCGACTATGGCGCCCTCAAGACCCGGCTCGGCGCGAGCCGGACCGGCGGCGAGCGGGAGGCCGCCAGCGTCCGCGAAGCCTTCGACCAGGTGTTCTACCCGCGCAAGGCCGGCCCGCAGGACAGCTTCGTTTCGCTTGGCGGCGACTCTCTGCGCTACGTCCAGCTCTCGCTGGCGCTGGAGCGGATCCTCGGCGAGCCGCCGGCGAAGTGGGAGACCATGAGCCTTAACCAACTCGGCACGCTCCGGCCCGGAGACCCGTCGCCCGCCATCGGTGTCGACCTTCTGATCCGGGCGCTGGCGATCGTGCTCGTCGTCGTCCAGCACCAGACGCTGTGGCCGGTGCCGGGCGGATCGGCGGCCATGGTCGTGCTGGTCGGTTTCGGGCTCGCGCGCTTCCAGGCCGGCGCACTGATGGCCGGCGACGTAGCGCGGGTGCTGCGGCTCGCCTTGCCGGCGCTCGTTCCCTACTACCTCATCGTCGCTTCCTATGCCGTCGCATGGGGCGAGGTTCCCTGGGCTTCGGTGTTGCTGCTCGGCAATTTCGGCTTCGCCGACCCGGTCCGTCACGACATGGTGCCGTATCTCTACTGGTTCATCGAGGCCTTCTGCCAGATGCTGCTGGTGGTGGCGGCGCTGTTTTCCGTTCCCGCCGTCCGGCGCTTCACCGCGTCCGACCCGTATGTCGCCGGCCTGGCGTTCCTGGCGCTGGCGCTAGCCGCGCGGCTGCTGGTGCCGCTCCTCGAGATGGGCAACCGGCAGATCTTCACGCTGCCTTGGATCTTCTATCTGGCCGCGTTCGGCTGGACGGCAGCGTTTGCCGGCACGCTCCGGCGCAAGCTCGCGCTCGCGGCGATCGCCGTCGCCGTGTTCACCTTCTTCGCTTACGAAGGCGTGTGGATCGGCACGCGCGTCAAGTACCTGCTGCAGATCGCGGTGCTGTTCGGGCTGTTGTTCTGCCTGCGGGTGCCGATGCCGTTGTGGCTGAAGGCGGCCGTGTTGCCGGTCTCGGCGGCAAGCTTCCACATCTATGTCCTCCATCGATTCGTTCCGGAACTGGTCATGGCGCCGATCGCGGCCGCGGTCCCATCGGGCGTGTACTCGTTGCTGGCGATCGTCGGCGGCGTCGGCCTCGGCCTTGCGGCGTGGAGGCTGCAGGGGCGTGTGCTGGCGTGGCTCGCCTTCGAAAAAGGCAATGGGATTCTGGCGCGCGTTCGGACATATATTGATCTGCGCGCCCAGCGACCGACCCGTTCGGCCTGAGCGGCCATCTCGTCACGCAACCGGGAGTACGCATGACCGCCGAAACACCGAAGCCAATGCCGACTGAACCCGGGATCCTTGCGTTTCACAGGCTGTGCGAAGAGTTCTACCCGGCGGACGCGACCGAGGCGCCGATCGCCCAGCAGCGCCAGTGGTACGACGCCCTCTGCGCGCAGTTCGATTCACCTGCGCCGGCGGGCATGACGACGGAGGACACGCTGGTGCACGGTCGGATTCCGATCCGGCGCTACCGACCGGCCAAGGTCGTGACACAGACGCGCCTCTACTACATTCACGGCGGGGGTTTCGTCGTCGGCTCGCTGCAAAGCCACGACGCAGTCTGCGCGGAGATTGCCGACAACGCCGGCGCGGAGCTGGTTTCGATCGACTACCGGCTGTCGCCCGAGCATGTCTGGCCGGCCGCCTTCGATGATTGTTGGGACGTGCTCAGCTACCTGTTGCGGGGCCGGGGCCCCGTCGTCGTCATCGGCGACAGCGCCGGCGGCAATCTCGCCGCCGGAATCGTGCTGAAAGCCCGTGACGAGCGAGTGGACGGCATTGCCGGCCAGGCGCTCGTCTATCCCGGCCTCGGCGGGGACCTGACGGTCGGCTCCTTCGTCGACATGGCCGCCGCACCGGGGCTGGCGACGGCGGACGTGGCCTACTACCGGGACATCTACCAGGCGCCGTCCGGCAATCCCTATGCCTTCCCGCTTGCGCACCCCGATCTTTCCGGCCTGCCGCCGTGCTACATCACCGCCGCCCACTTCGACCCGTTGCGCGACGACGCGCGCCGCTATGCCGCCCGGCTGGCGGAGGCAGGCGTCGAGGTCTGGTTCCGGGAAGAGCCGCAGATGATTCATGCCTGGCTGCGCGCCCGCAACATGAGCGAGGGCGCGCGCGCGGGCTTCTCGGCATTGTGCGGCGCCGTCAACCGGTTTGCCGGGGCAGCGGTGCGGTGAGCGGCATCACCGACCTTGACCGCCTGCTGGCGGAGATGCGGCCGGAACTGCGCGGCGGCACGTTCGTCTACAGCACCGTGCCGCATGCGGAGGCAGAGCAATACCACCACCTGCGGCCGCTCGGCACCTTTGCAGAGGCGGAAGGCCTGACGCTGATCCTTCCCGAGGCAACAGCCGCAGCACACGGACTTGCCGCGAGCGCACCGCTCAGGATGATCACCCTGACCGTGCATTCCTCGCTTGCCGCGGTCGGTCTGACCGCCGCCGTGGCGACGGCGCTGACGCGCGTGGGGATCAGCGCCAATGTGGTCGCCGCCTTCCACCACGATCATGTCTTCGTTCCTGCGGACGCTGCCGACCGGGCCCTGGCGGCGCTGCTCGCGCTTTCGACGCAGCGCACGCCGCGGTGAACGACGCCGGCACCGCCTTCAGCGGTTGTCCCAGTGTTCCCGCAGCAGGTAGGATTCGAGCCTGTCGAAGCACTCGCCCCAGGTCGCCTCGTTCGCTTCCAGTTCAGCAAGGCTGGCGAGGGGATATTGCTGGAAGCCGAGTCGCGTCGTGCCCCTGACGTCTTCGAAGGTGGCCGTCACCAGGGTGTCGCGCCCGTCACCCTCCAGGCCGAAGCTGAAAACGATGCGCTGGCCGTCGACGATCTCGCGATAGCGCCCCGCCATGACGGAGTCCTCGCCCAGCGGGGAGCGGACCACCGTGCGCCAGGAACCGCCCGGACGAAAGTCGACCTCCACGGTGTGGGCGTAGTGGTCACGCGGACCCCACCATTGGGAGAGGGGGGCAGGGGCGGCCCACAGCCGAAACACGACCGTCGGCGGCGCGTCGAAGCGCCGCTCCAGGTACAGAACGTTTTCCGCAGACGGGGCCGCGGGCTGCAGCAGGGTCATCATGCTCTCCTTGGAACGCCGGATCGCCCAAAGGCCTCCGGGGTTCGAATTGCGCGTTCGGACGGCCGCGACCGGTGCTCCCTGAACGGAGCCGTTGCGATGCGAAGCCGGGCCTGCGGGAACCGATCCCGAAGGCGCATCGTCGCCGTCTGACGTGGACATTGCCGGAAGGTCGTGACACGAACCACCCGAATCGCCCTGTACCGTGGTCGGCAAAAGTGGCGATCCGGCGGCGCGAGGGCGAAGAGTGTGCGCACGGGCAAACACGTTTTCGTGGTCGCACGGGCCAATATCGTGAAGGCCGTCCGGTGCCGCGCCGGTTCGTCGCCGCGGCGGGCCGGCGCGGGATGGGGGCCTTACATGTGGTCGCGCGGGATGGTCTTGTCGAAGCTCTTCTCGAAGACCTGCGTCTCCCCTTCGAAGGCTTGAACCCTGCCCGAGATCAGCCAGTCGGTCGCCGTGCAGGCAATCGATGCGGAAGAGATCGTCCGGACGGACCACCCCTTCCGCTGCATGTCGCAAATCCAGCTTGCCGTGCCCGTCGCCGACAGCGGGTTGCCATCGGCGATCGACCAGAGTTCCTCGCGCACCTCGCGCGTCGCAAGGCCGGTGCCGGGATGTTCGTGCAGCCCGCTGTCCTCGTGGATGGAATACGCCGTCCGGCCGTTCGTCAGGTCGCGCCGGACGTCGCGGGCGGTCCTTGCCTTCGACAGCTGGCGATAGCGCGGCAGCGGATCGGGATCGGCAGGCTCGGCCAGCGAGATCGGCTCGTGCGCGCCCAGCTTCGGCAGGGCGAGGCCCAGCGCGGCGAGGTCGACCGTCAGCCCGGGGTCGGTCGGCGGCGGGAGCAGCATCGGCCAGTACGCGGTCGACAGCGACAGGCGGATGCGGTGGCCGACGCCGAACCGGTAACCCATCGCGTCGAGGACCAGGCGGATCCGAGTCTTTTCGCCCCTGGGCATGGGCTTCGGTTCGGCGTTGCCATCGCGGTGGGCGAGGTTCAGCACGCCGAAGGTGACGCGGGTCGCGGTGCCGTCGGGCTGGACATCGACAAGGCGAGCGCAGAGGTTGGCGACGCCGTCGTCGCAGGCAACCTCGAGATCGAGCACCGGCTGGCCGAGATAGTCGCGCGCCTCGGTCAAGGGCGGCGTCTCCAGCACCAGCGAGCCGGCGTCGTCCAGGCGCTGGTCGAGCGCCATCTCGGCATCCGGCTTGAGCGTGAACCATTCTCCGGCCATCGTGCCGGTGTCGAGCGGAGAGCGCAGGTAGTGGTCGTGGTTGCTCGCGCCGGCGATCGCCATGCCGGGCGCGAGCGTGCCGAACTGCTCGGCATAGAAGCACTCCATCTCCGGCGCCGCCCACGTGTCCTTCGCGATCCAGGCGCCAGGATCGAATTCGCGCCGCAGCGCCGGCTTCGGGCGATCCTGGATATAGGCGCGCACCTGCGGCCAGTGCTCGGCGCCGTTGTCCTCGCCGCGCAGCCAGCGATTCCACCAGGCGATCGCCTCGCCATGGAAGTCCATGCGCGGCTTCGGCCAGGCGAAATGCGGGTATTTATGGACCCACGGGCCGATAAGCGCCTTGGCCTTCGGACCGAGGCCTTCGACCGCCTTCAACGGCGTGTTTCGGTAACCGTCGGCCCAGCCGGCAATGACGAGCGCCGGCACCGGAAAGCCCGCGAAGTCCTCGCTGATCGAACCGTGCCGCCAGAACGCGTCGCGGCGCTGGTGCTGCAGCCACTCCTCCATGAAGAAGGGCTCGTTCTGCAGCCGCTCCAGCCACATGTCCTTCCAGCGTTCGCCGACGATGTCCGGATCGGGCGCACGGGACTGGTAGGCCAGCATGGTCGCCGCCCAGGAGAGCTGCGCCGACAGGTGCGTGCCGTTCTTGTAGTGGATGTCGTCATTGTAGCGGTCGACCGTCGAGGCGATCGAGATCACCGCCTTCAGCGCCGGCGGCCCGAGGGCCGCGACCTGGAGGCAGTTGAAGCCGCCCCATGAGATGCCCATCATTCCCACATTGCCGTTCGACCAGGGCTGGGCGGCGATCCAGGCGATCACCTCGCAGGCATTGGCCAACTCCAATGGGGTGTACTCGCCGTCGATCACCCCCTCGGATTCGCCCGAGCCGCGAATGTCGACGCGCACGCCGGCAATGCCCGCGGCGGCAAACACCGGGTAGGTGGATTCGTCGCGCGCACAGGTTCCGTCGCGCTTGCGATAGGGAAGGAACTCGAACACGGCCGGAACCGGATCGGCGTCCGTGCCGTCGGGCATCCAGATGCGTGCGGCGAGCCGGGTCCCGTCCGCCAGCGTGATCCATTCGTTTTCGATGACGGTGAAATTGCGTTCTGGCATCGTCTTCAGTCCGTTTCCTGCCTGCGTCCCCTTCCGGACGCTACTTTCCAGCCATCATCGCGCCGAAGGCCGCAAGATCGATATTGCCGCCGCTGAGGATGACCCCGACGCGCTTGCCGACGCAGGAGATCGCGCCGTTGAACACCGCCGCCGCGGCAAGGCAGCCGGTCGGCTCGACGATGACCTTCATCCGTTCCGCGAAGAAGCGGATCGCATCGACCAGTTGCGCATCGGTGGCGGTGACGATGTCGTCGACGTTGCGCTGCATGATGGGAAGGCTGTGATAGCCGATATGGGTGGACAGCGCGCCGTCGGCGATCGACTTCGGCACCGGGATGTGCACGACCTCGCCCTTGCGCAGCGACTGCTGTCCGTCGTTGCCGGCCTCGGGCTCGACGCCGAACACGACGCAGCCGGGCAACAATGCCCGCGCTGCGAGAGCGCATCCCGCCAGAAGGCCGCCGCCGCCGAGCGGGATGACGAGGACGTCGATCTCGCCGACCTGCTCGATCAGTTCGAGCGCCGCCGTGCCCTGTCCGGCGATCACCTCCGGATGATCGTAGGGCGGGATCAGGGTGGCGCCCCGTTCGGCGGCAATGCGGGCGCCGATCTCGGCGCGGTCTTCGCCGTAGCGGTCGTAAAAGACAATCTCCGCGCCGTATCCGCGCGTCGCTTCGACCTTGATCGCCGGGGCGTCGCGCGGCATGACGATCGTCGCGGCCACGCCCTGCAGGCCGGCGGCGTAGGCGATCGCCTGGGCATGGTTGCCCGACGAGTAGGTGACGATGCCGCCTTTCCGGGCGCCGGGCTCGAGCGCGGCGATGGCGTTGTAGGCGCCGCGGAACTTGAACGCGCCGCCGCGCTGCAGGTTTTCGGCCTTGAAGAACAGCGTGGCGCCGGCCCGCGCATTGGCCGTGCGTGAGGTCAGCACCGGCGTGCGGTGGGCGGCTCCGGCGATGCGGTCCGCCGCCGCCCTGACGTCGCTGAAGGTCGGGATACGCAGCGTCTGCGCAGCGCCGGGCTGTTCGTTCATCGGTCCTCCGGGATCCGGACAAGGCGGATGGTGCCGGGGCGTCGCCGCCCCGGCCAGGTTCAGGCCGTGCTCAGTTCCCCGCGCTTTCCATGCGCCGGGTCTTCAGCACGTTCTCGAGCCAGCCAATCTCCATTTCGGGCACGGATTTCAGCAGCAGATCGGTATAGTCGTCGAACGGCGGCGACAGCACCTTCGACTTGGGGCCGAAGCGGACGAGGCGACCGCGGTGCATCACGGCGACGGAATCGGCGATGGCGCGGACGATGGCGATGTCGTGGGTGATGAACATGTAGGAGACGTGCGTTGCGTCCTGCAGTTTCATCAGCAGCTTCAGGATCCCCTCGGCGACCAGCGGATCGAGCGCCGAGGTCGGCTCGTCGCAGAGAATCAGCTCCGGCTTGGCCGCCAGCGCCCGGGCGATGGCGACACGCTGCTTCTGACCGCCGGAGAGCTCTGCCGGGTAGCGGTCGAGGAACATCTCGCCCATCTCGATCTGGTCGAGCAGTTCCTTTACCCGTGCCGTCTTCTGCTGGCCGTGCATGCCGTAGTAGAAGCTGAGCGGCCGTCCGATGATGTCGCGCACCGTCTGGCGCGGATTCATCGCCGTGTCCGCCATCTGGTAGATCATCTGGATCCGTCGCAACTCGTCGCGCGAGCGCCCCTTGAGCGCCGGTGGCAGCGGTTTGCCCTCGAAGGCTACCGTGCCCGCCAGGGGCGGCAGGAGGCCGGTGATGACGCGGGCGAGCGTCGACTTGCCCGATCCGCTCTCGCCGACGATCGCGAGTGTCTGGCCCTTCGGCAGGTGCAGCGAAACATCGTGCAGCACCTTGAAGCCGTTGGGGTAACCGGCGGTGACGTGCTCGACCTTGAGCAGCGTGTCGGACTGGTCCGCCGCCTCCTCGCGCCGGGCTCCGCGGACATTGACGAGCGCGCGGGTATAGTCCTGCGTCGGCGCCTCGATGATCTGCTTCACCGATCCGTATTCGACCATCTTGCCGTGCCGGAGCACGAGGATGTCGTCGGTGATCTGGGCGACGACGGCCAGGTCGTGGGTGATGTAGATCGCGGCGGTGTGGGTCTCCTCGATCGCGTGCTTGATCGCCGCCAGCACGTCGATCTGGGTCGTCACGTCGAGCGCGGTCGTCGGCTCGTCGAACACGATCAGTTCGGGGTTCGGGCACAGCGCCATCGCCGTCATGGCGCGCTGGAGCTGGCCGCCCGACACCTGGTGCGGGTAGCGCTCGCCAAAGGTCTCCGGATTCGGCAGGCCGAGCACGCGGAACAGGTAGACGGCCCGTTTCTCGGCCTCGCTCCTGGACATGACGCCGTGCTTCAGCGCGGCCTCGATGACTTGGTCGCCAAGGCGGTGGGCAGGATTGAAGGCCGCCGCCGCCGACTGGGCGACATAGCACACCTTGCTGCCGCGTACCTGCCGGATGCCGGCGGGGCCGAGCTTCAGCAGGTCCTGGCCGTTCAGCTTCACCTCGCCGCCGGTGATGCGCACGCCGCCACGGCCATAGGCGAGGGCGGTGAGCCCGATCGTCGACTTGCCGGCGCCGGACTCGCCGATCAGGCCGAGCACCTTGCCCTTTTCGACGTCGAACGAGACGCCCTCGACCAGGGTGACGGTTTTCGGCGGCTCACCCGGAGGATAGCTGGTCGCCTCGATCTTCAGGTTGCGGACGGAAAGCAGATCAGGCATCGCCGCGCCCTCCCTTCAGGCTCGAGGTGCGTTTCATCAGCCAGTCGACCACAAGGTTGATGCAGACGGTCAGGCCGGCGATGGCCGCACCCGGAACGAGGGCCGCGGATATGCCGAAGATGATGCCGTCCTTGTTGTCCTTGACCATGCCGCCCCAATCCGCCGCCGGCGGCTGGATGCCGAGGCCGAGGAAGGAGAGGGTGGAGAGGAACAGGATCGAGAAGGCGAAGCGCAGGCCGAATTCCGCCAGCAGCGGCGACAGCGTATTGGGCAGGATCTCGCGGAAGATGATCCAGCCGGTGCCTTCGCCGCGCAGCCGCGCGGCCTCCACGAACTCCATCACCGCCACGTCGAGCGCGACGGCGCGGCCGATGCGGAAGACGCGGGTGGAGTCGAGCACGGCCATGACGACGATCAGGATCCACAGTGCCTGCGGCAACACCGCCAGCACGACGAGGGCGAAGATCAGCGTCGGGATCGCCATCATCAGGTCGTTGAAGCGGGAGAAGGCCTGGTCGACGAGGCCGCCGGTGACCGCGGCCGTGAACGACAGCAGCATGCCGAGCGAGAACGACAGGACGGTCGCCGCCAGCGCCACGAAAATGGTGGTGCGGGAACCGTAGATCAGCCGCGAGAGCAGGTCGCGTCCGAGATTGTCGGTGCCGAGCAGGAACTCGCCTCCCATCGGCATCCAGATGTCGCCGACGATTTCGCTTTCGCCGTGGGGGGCGAGCCAGGGGGCGAAGACGGCACAGATGATCGCGATCGCGATCCCGGTCATGCCGACCCACGCGCTTACGGGGATGGTGTTCAGCCTCATCGCGGGTGCCTCAGTCTCGGGTTGGCGACGATCGCGATGATGTCGGCCATCATGTTGAGGAAGATGTAGAGCGCGGCGAAGATCAGGCCGCAGGCCTGTACCACCGGCATGTCGCGCACCGTCACCGCATCGACCATGTACTGGCCCATGCCGGGATAGACGAACACGACCTCCACGACGACGACGCCGACGACAAGATAGGCGAGGTTGAGCGCGATCACGTTGACCACCGGGGCGACCGCGTTGGGCGCGGCGTGCTTGGCGATGATGCGCAGGCCGCTGAGGCCCTTCAGTTCCGCGGTCTCGACATAGGCGGACGACATGACGTTGAGGATGGCGGCCCGGGTCATGCGCATCATGTGCGCCAGCACGACCAGCACCAGCGTTGCCGTCGGAAGGGCGATCGCCGAAAGCCGGTCTCCCAGCGTCATCGTGTCGTAGACCGTCGCCGGGAAGGTGGCGATGCCGAGTTGGACGGCGAAGAACATGATCAGCAGGTAGCCGATGAAGAACTCCGGCAGGGAGATCGCCGCCAGCGAGATCACGTTGATGGCCTTGTCTACGAACCGGTCGCGAAAGTGGACGGCGAGCATGCCAAGGCCGATCGCCAGCGGAATGGAGATGGCGGCCGCAAAGAAGGCGAGGAACAGCGAATTGCCGAGCCGCTTGCCGATCTGTTCGCTGACGGAGTTCCTGGAGGCCCAGGAGCTGCCGAAGTCCCCCTGCAGCGCCCCACCCAACCATTGCAGGTAGCGGGTCGTGGCGGGTTGATCGAGCCCCAGATCCTTGCGGATGTTCGCCACCGCCTGAGGGGTGGCCGACTGGCCGAGATAGGTGGTCGCGAAATCGCCGGGCAAGGCTTCGACGCCGCCGAAGATCAGGAGCGAAACGGCAAACAGCAACGCCACGCTGAGGGCGAGCCGCTGCAGGACGAGGGCCACGAGCGGGTTGTGGCGGGTGAATTTCGCCCAAAGGGAGATGCCGCCGTTGTCGCCGGCAGGCCCGGCTGCGGCCGAAACTTCGCCGGACGCGCTGGCGCCCGCACCGGCGGGTTGCGGGTTTTCACCCGCAACCCCCGATATCGTCAGTTCCGGACCGCGCGTCGATCCGCCGCCGGCCATCAGGATTCAAGCCACACGCGGGTTGCGACGTAGCCGTTCGACATATCGTTGCCGATATCGTGGACGTAGCCCTTCACCTGCTTGGACGCCGCGTTCACGAAGTCGTTGAACATCGGCAGGATCAGGCCGCCTTCGTCCCGCACCATCATGCCCATGGTGTGGTACATCTCCTTGCGCTTGGCCTCGTCCAGTTCGGAGCGGGCCTCGAGCAGGAGCTTGTCGAAGTCGGGGCGCTTGAAGCGGGTGTCGTTCCAGTCGGCCGTCGACAGGTAGGCGGTCGAGTACATCTGGTCCTGGGTCGGGCGGCCGCCCCAATAGGAGGTGCAGAACGGCTGCACGTTCCAGACGTTCGACCAGTAGCCGTCGCCCGGCTCGCGCTTGACCTCGATATCGATGCCCGCCTTCTTGGCGCTCTGCTGGTACAGGACGGCGGCATCGACGGCGCCGGGGAAGGCGACGTCGGAGGTGCGCAGCAGGACCGGGCCGCTGTGACCGGACTTCTTGAAGTGGAAGGCCGCCTTGTCCGGATCATAGGCCCGCTGCTCGATGCCTTCCGGGAAGAGCGCGTAGGTGGAGTTGATCGGAAAGTCGTTGCCGACCTTGCCGTAGCCGCCGAGGATCTTTTGCACCATGGTTTCGCGATCCATGGCGTATTTCAGTGCCAGCCGCAGGTCGATGTTGTCGAACGGCGCGGTATCGCAATGCATGATGAAGACGTAGTGGCCACGGGCGGAGGTGTTGAGGATATCCACGTTCGGCGCACGCTTCAGCAGGTCGACCGTCTTCGGGTCGACGCGGTTGATGTAGTGCACCTGGCCGGAAGACAGCGCGGCGATGCGCGCGGTCGCGTCGTTCATGGCGATCAGTTCGACCGAATCGACGTAGCCGCGGTCCTGGCGCCAGTCGTCGGCGTAGCGCTCGAAGGTGGCGCGAACGCCCGGCTCGAAGCTCGTGACCTTGTACGGGCCGGTGCCGATCATGGCGTTCGGGTCGTCGAGACCGCCGTTCGGCTGGATGACGAGGTGGTAGTCGGTCAGCAGCAACGGCATGTCGGCGTTGCCTTCGGTCAGCACCAGTACAAGCTTGTCGCCGTCCGCCTTGATCTCCTTGATCGACTTCATCACGCCGAGCGCGCCCGATTCCGACTTCTCGTCGGTGTGGCGCTGCAGGGTCTTGATCACGTCGTCGACGGTCAGTTCCTTGCCGTCGTGGAACTTGACGCCCTTGCGAATCGTGAAGGTCCAGGTCGAGGCGTCAGCCGACGGCTCCCAGGACTCGGCCAGCGCAGGAACCGGCTCGCCGGTGGACGGGTCCGATTCGACCAGCATGTCGCCCCAGTTGCGGCCGACAACGAACATGAACTGGGAAAGGGCCTTTGCCGGGTCTTTTGAATCGGTTGCCGCCGCGCCTTCAAGTCCGAGTTTGAGATGGCCGCCCCGCTTGGGCTCCTGAGCCTTGGCGGCGGTTTCGAACATCGTGCCAGCGGCGGCGAGCGTAATGCCGAAGGCGGCTGCGCGGCCCATGAACTCGCGCCGGTTCATTTTGCCGAGCATGACTTGCTGTGCGAGATAGTCCTTGAAGTCCGTCATTCCACTGTTCCCTCTTGTTGGGCCGTGTCGGCCGCTGTTGTTTTGATTGGCAGAATATCTGGTCTGGTGCCGCGTCCTGCGCGTCGACTGCACTGGCACCCGTCGGTGCTCGTTTTCCCGTCCGTCGTTGCTCCTCTTGCCTGACGCCGTGGATGGCGCTCCTTATTGATAAGCTTAAAACATTCACTGCGAATGTAACGCCCTAAATCTCCTGTTTTTTCCACAAGCCAGTGCTTATGGAGTTTAACCCGGCGACGGCGGCAGGGCTACCGCCCCTTCCACACCGGATCGCGTTTCTCGGCGAAGGCGCGGGCCCCCTCCAGCTGGTCTTCACTCGAATAGAGGATGTCCACCGTCTTGAATTGCCGGCGGGTGATCTTGTTCATCGTCGTCTGGAACGCTTCGCCCTCGGCCGCGCGCACGACCTCCTTGATCGCGGCATAGACGAGCGGCGGGCCGCTCTCGAGCAGGCGGGCAAGCTCCCACGCACGCGCCATCAGCCTTTCGGCCGGCAGGATCTCGTTGACGAAACCCCAGCGATGCGCCTCCTGCGCGTCGAGCCAGCGGCCGGTCAGCAGCATGTCCATGGCGATGTGGTAGGGAATGCGCTTGGGCAGCTTGATCGAGGCGGCGTCGGCGACGGTGCCGGAACGGATTTCCGGCAGCGCGAAGGTCGCGTGCTCGGCGGCGAGGATCATGTCGGTCGACAGCGCGATCTCGAGGCCGCCGCCGCAGCAGATGCCGTTGATGGCGGCGATGATCGGCTTGTTCAGGTCACGCAGTTCCTGCATGCCGCCGAAGCCGCCGACGCCGTAGTCGCCGTCGACCGCGTCGCCCGCGGCCGCCGCCTTCAGGTCCCATCCCGGACAGAAGAATTTTTCGCCCGCGCCGGTGATGATGGCGACGCGCAGGCTGTCGTCGTCGCGGAAGTCGCGGAAGATTTCGCCCATGATGCGGCTGGTCACCAGATCGATCGCATTCGCTTTCGGGCGATCGATGGTGACTTCGAGGATGCCGCCTTCGCGGCGCTGTTGGATCGGTCCGGACATGGGCTCACTTCCTCAGACGGATCAGGGCATCGGCTGCGACGACGCCGTCGCCTTGCGGAAGCACCATGATAGGATTGATATCGAGTTCATCGACAATTGAAGCGTTTGAAACGACATAGGATGCCGCCGATGCGACGGCGGCGACGAGCGCCTCCATATCGCCGGGCGCGGTGCCGCGGTAACCGGCGAGCAGCCTTGCAACCTTCAGGCCCGATATCGCCGCGCGGATCGTGGCCTCGTCCGTCGGCAGCGTCAGGATGGCCGAGTCCTCCAGCAGCTCCACCAGAACGCCGCCGGCGCCCACGGTCAGCACCGGACCGGCCACCGGATCGCGCATCGCCCCGACGATCAGTTCGGCGACCGGCCTGCCGACCATTTTCTCGACGAGATAGCCGGAGGCCACATGCGCCATGGCCCCGGCCGCCTCCAGCACCGCGCCGCGCGATTGCAGGTTGAGCCTGACCGCGCCTGCCTCGGTCTTGTGGGCCACGCCGAGTCCCTTGAGCACGACGGGGAAGCCGAGCGCCTCGGCCGCTTGCGCCGCCGCTTCGGCTGTCTCGGCCACGCGGCCCTCGGGCACCGGCAGGCCGTGGTCCGCGAGCGCACGCTTGGCCTCGTGCTCGGTGAGGGTGACGGCCTCGCCAGGGGCGGGACCGACCTTGACCAGCGGCGCTGCCATCGGCTCGGCCCACTTCGCGCCGATCGCCGCGGCCGCTTCGGCGGCCGCCAGTGCTTCCTCGATCCCCATGAAGGGAACGACGCCGTGCGCCATCAGCATCAGTGCGGTTTCCTCCGGCAGGTTTTCGCCCATGCTGGCAACGATGCCGGCGACCGCGCCGGTCGCCCGCGAGGCGTCGATGACGGCGTGGCAGGTGGTCACCCAGTCGGTGGCGTCGCAGCGGTCCTGGCGGGGAAAGTCGAGCACGATCAAGTTCAGCGCGTAGCCGCCCCGCATCATGGCGGAGAAGGCGGCGGTCTGCTTGTCGCGGTTGCCCCAGACGAAGGTGTGGTAGTCGAGCGGGTTGGCGATCGTCACCATCTGCCCGAGGCTCTCGCGCAGCGGCTGGCGCTGGTCGTCGCGCAGCGCCCGGTAGACGGTCCTGCGCTTGACGCCGGCATCGGCCATCAGCGAGGCCTCGCCGCCGGAGCAGCTCATCGAGGAGATGTCGAAGCTCGATAGCGGGCCGTGCAGGTGCAGGAGCTTCAGCGTCTCCAGCAGCTCCGGCAGGGTTTCGACCCGGCCGATGCCGAGGCGCGACAGCAGCGCCGTTGACACGGCGTCGTTGCCCGCGAGCGAGGCGGTGTGCGAGACCGTCGCGAGCTGCGCCTGTTCGGACTTGCCGACCTTGAGCGTCACCACCGGCTTGTTCAGCGCGCGCGCGCGGCGCGCCAGTCGTTCGAGCGATTCGATGCTGTCGAAGCCCTCGATGTGGAGGCCGACGGCGGTGACGCGCGGATCTTCCAGCACCGCGCAGGCAAGATCGCAGAGCCCGGTCTGGGCCTGGTTGCCGGCGGTCAGGATGTAGGCCAGCGGCAGGCCGCGCATCTGCATCGAGATGTTGCAGGCAATGTTGGAGGATTGCGTGAGAATGGCCACGCCCCGCTCGACCCGCACCATGCCGTGCTGGTCGGGCCAGAGCAACGCCCCGTCCAGCATGTTGATGAAGCCGTAGCAGTTGGGGCCGAGGATCGGCATGTCGCCGGCGGCCGCGACCAGCGCCTTCTGCAGGTCGTCGCCATCGGCGAGCTCGGTCACCGCCTCGCGGAAGCCGGAGGCGTAGCAGACCGCGCCGCCCGCGCCGCGGGCGGCGAGATCACGGATGATCTCGATGGTGAGCTGGCGGTTGACGCCGACGAAGGAGGCATCCGGCGCGCCGGGAAGCTCGGCGACGGAGCGATAGCAGCGGCGGCCGTGAATCTCTTCCCTGGTGGGGTGGACCGGCCAGATCTCGCCGGAAAAGCCCATCTTGTCGCATTGCTCGATGACGCGGCCCGCCTCCTTGCCGCCGAAAACGGCGATGGAGCGCGGCCGGATCAGGCGGTCGAGGGAACGTGTCATGTCCGGATCACGCTCCCAGGGGCCGCAGCAGATCGCGGCTGATGATGTGCCGCTGGATCTCGGAGGTGCCGTCCCAGATCCGCTCGACGCGGGCGTCGCGCCAGAAGCGGGCGAGCGGCAGGTCGTCCATCAGGCCCATGCCGCCGTAGATCTGGATCGCCTCGTCGGTGACGCGGGCGAGCATCTCGGTGGCATAGACCTTGGCCGAGGCGATCTCGCGGTTCGACGGCAGGCCCTGGTCGAGGCGCCAGGCGGCCGACAGCGTCAGGAGGTCGGCGGCGTCGATCTCGGTGATCATGTCGGCCAGCTTGAAGGAGACGCCCTGGTTGGCGCCGATCGGCTTGCCGAACTGCTTGCGCTCGGCGGCGTAGTTGAGCGCGTAGTCGAAGGCGCGGCGGGCGCGGCCGACGGAGGTGGCGGCGACCGTGAGCCGCGTCGCATAGAGCCAGTCGTTGGCGACGTCGAAGCCGCGGTGGACCTCGCCGAGGATCTGCGAGGAGGGCAGGCGGCAGTCGTCGAAGGTGAGAATGCAGTTCTTGTAGCCGCGGTGCGAGACGGAGTTGTAGCCGTCGCGGATCTCGAAGCCCGGGGTGCCGCGGTCCACCAGGAAGCAGGTGATCTTCTTCTTCGGGCCGCGCGGCGTCTCCTCCTCGCCGGTGGCGATGAAGACGATGACGAAGTCGGCGATGTCGGCGTGGCTGATGAAGTGCTTGGTGCCGTTGACGATCCAGTCGTCGCCATCCTTGCGGGCGAAGCACTTCATGCCGCGCACGTCCGAGCCGGCATCCGGCTCGGTCATGGCGAGCGCGTCGAACTTGTCGCCGCGCACGGCCGGGATCAGGTACTTCTCGCGCTGCTCGGCGTTGCAGCCCATCAGGATGCCGGAGGGGCGGCCAAAGAACACCGTCAGCGCCATCGAGCCGCGGCCGAGTTCGCGCTCGACCAGCGTGAACGAGGTGTGGTCGAGGCCGGCGCCGCCCACTTCCTCCGGAAAGTTGCAGCCGAAGAACCCGATCTCCTTGCATTTTCGGGCGATTTCCTGGCCCAGTTCCCGCGGCACGAAACCGGTGCGCTCGACTTCGTCCTCGTGCGGATAGATTTCGGTCTCGACGAACGAGCGGACCGTGTCGACGATCATCTGCTGTTCGTCTGTCAATGCGAAGTTCATGGCGTTCTCCCTCGTATTTTCTGCCGGACCGGTGCCGGCCCGCCTTTGCCCGCTGCCGCTCCGTGTCCCCGCCAGGGGAATGGGGCAGCGGCGACGTCTCGCCCGGTTCGCTTTCCTCGAATCGAAGCCGGGCAGTTGCAATCTGGCCGTCGCCCCGCCCTGCGGGATGACGGTCGCCTTTGCTGGATGCGGGGCGTCAGCCCCGATCCGGGGGCTATCGCTTCTGGCCGACGTGCCGGCCGACGCCTTCCGGCGCCGGCAGCTTCGCATGCGCCTTGGCCAGCATCGCCAGCTTGTCGAGTACCTTGCCGTTCGCCGGCGCGGCCTTGCCGGCCTTGCTGTCGACGTGCAGCATCATCTGCTCGGCCGTCGCGACCGCCTCGCCGGTCGCCGCGTCGTAGATCGTCGAGAAGATGTGCAGCCGCTTCTCGTCGTAGGACAGTACCTGGCAGGTCGAGTAGAGCGCGTCGCCGAGCTTGGCCTCGCCGAGGTTCCGGATGTGGGTCTCGACGGTGTAGTAGCTGTGGCCGTCACGAACATAGTCGAGATCGACGCCGATCAGCCGCAGCAGGCCGTCGGAGGTATCGCCGAAGACCTGCAGGTAGCGGTGCTCGGTCATGTGGCCGTTGTAGTCGACCCAGGCGGCGCTGACCCGGGTGTCGACGACACGCAGCGGCTGCTCGCCGCCGAGGTCGGTTTCCGGCTTTTCCGCATTCGCCCAGAGATGCTCCTCGAACTCGGCAAGCAGCTTGCCCGCGCCCCAGCCGCGGCCGTCGTCGCCGGCCTTCAGCGCGTGCATGATGCCGACGAGGTTCTGGTCGCGGATGCGCTCCAGGTCGCGGATGCCGCGGGCGCCGGACTGGGCGTCGGACTGGGAGGCGATCTTCTCGACCAGCTCGTCGTTCAGGTCGACGACGTCGGTCAGCTTGGTCCACGGCCAGGACAGGCAGGGGCCGAACTGGGCGAGGAAGTGACGCATGCCCGCCTCGCCGCCGGCGATGCGATAGGTCTCGAACATGCCCATCTGCGCCCAGCGCATGCCGAACGAGTAGCGGATCACGTCATCGAGCGTCTCGGTGTCGCAGATGTCGTCCTTGATCAGCCACAGGCCCTCGCGCCACACCGCTTCCAGCAGGCGGTCGCCGACGAAGGCCTCGATCTCCTTGTTGATGATCACGCCCTTCATGCCGATCGGCGCGAGTCGCGCCCTGGCCTCTTCGAGCACGGCCCTGGAGGTCTTCTCGCCGCCGACCAGCTCGGCGAGCGGCAGAAGGTACACGGGGTTGTAGGGATGGGCGACGAACAGGCGCTCGGGATGCTTCATGTCGCGCTGCAGGTCGGTCGGCATCAGCCCGGAGGTCGAGGAGCCGATCAGCGCCGCGGGGTCGGCGGCCGCATCGATCTGGGTGAGGACGCCACGCTTCAGTTCCAGCCGCTCGGGCACGCTTTCCTGAATCCAGTCGGCACCTTGCACGGCTTCCTGGATGCTCTTGCTGAAGGTCAGCTTGCCCTTCGGCGGCAGCGGGGCCATCGTCATCATGGCATAGGCGCGCTCGGCATTGGCCATCACCTCGCCGATGATGCGCTCGGCCTCGGGGTGCGGGTCGTACATGTTGACGTCGATGCCGCCGAGGATGAAGCGGGCCGCCCAGGCGCCGCCGATGACGCCGCCGCCGATGCAGGCTGCCTTGTTGATCTTGCTCATATTCGTTCCCACTCGAAATTGTTGCGATGGCCCTGCAGGCACCCGACTCGCGTCCCGGCTCCGGGACCCGGCAAGTGCGTGCGGGAGGACCGGAATGTCAGCGCTTCGTCAGCTTCAGCTTTTCGCGCACCTCGGCCGGACCGATGACGCGGGCGCCCATGTTCTCGATGATCGAGACCGCCTTGTCGACGAGCTGGCCGTTGGTGGCGAACTCGCCCTTGCCGGCATAAAGGTTATCCTCGAGGCCGACGCGGACATTGCCGCCGGCGAGCACGGCCGCGGCCGGGTAGGCCAGCGCGTTGCGGCCGATCGAGAAGGCCGAGAAGGTCCAGCTCTCCGGCACGTTGTTGACCATCGCCATGTAGGTGTTGAGGTCGTCCGGCGCGCCCCACGGAATGCCCATGCAGAGCTGGATCAGCACCGGGTCCTCGATCAGGCCTTCCTCGACCAGCTGCTTGGCGAACCACAGGTGGCCGGTGTCGAACGCCTCGATCTCCGGCCGCACGCCGAGATCGGTCATCTTCCGCGCCATGGCGCGCAGCATCGACGGCGTGTTGGTCATCACGTAGTCGCCGAGCGAGAAGTTCATCGTGCCGCAGTCGAGCGTGCAGATCTCCGGCAGGCATTCGGCGACGTGCGAGACGCGCTCGGTGGCGCCGGCCATGTCGGTGCCGATCTGCTTCAGCGGCAGCGGCTGTTCGACGTCGCCGAAGATCATGTCGCCGCCCATGCCGGCGGTGAGGTTGAGCACGATGTCCACTTCGGCCTGGCGAATGCGGTCGGTGACTTCCTTATAGAGGTCGTTGCGACGCGAGGGGGCGCCGGTCTCCGGATCGCGAACGTGGCAGTGGATGATGGCCGCACCCGCCTTGGCGGCCTCGACGGCTGCTGCGGCGATCTCCTTCGGCGAACGCGGTACGTGACGCGACTTGTTGGCGGTGTCGCCCGATCCGGTCACGGCGCAGGTAATGAAGACATCGCGGTTCATGGCTAGGGGCATTGGTCTCTCCCAGATTTTTCCTTGTGACCATTACGAGCCAAGGAGCGTCGCTTTGCTTTTCATTTTCAGCGATAATCTTTACACTTTGGGAAGATCGAGGGGAGAATTCATCGATGCTGGAGCCGTCGTCCGAAACGCTGGAGATCGACATCCTTGTCTTGCCGGAAACGAACCTGATCCTCGTCGCCTCGCTGATCGAGCCGCTTCGGGCGGCAAACCGGATCTCCGGCCACGACCTTTACCGCTGGCGGATCTTCTCTCCGGACGGAGCGGCCATCGAGACCCGAAGCCGCATCCCCGTGCCGGTCGACGGTCCGTTCCGGCCGGGGCAGGAGACGGCCCCGCTGTTCATCCTGTCGAGCTACCAGTGGGAGCGGAGCGCGACCGCGGGGCTGCGCATGCAGCTGTCGCGCACGGCGCGCCACCGCGCGATGATCGCGGGCATCGAATCGGGCAGCTGGTTGCTGGCGGCCGCCAGCCTGCTCGACGGTCATTCGGTGACGATCCACTGGGAGGACCGGGAGGACTTCGCCGCGGCCTATCCGCACGTCACGGTGCTGCAGGAGCGCTACGTCATCGACGGCAAGCGCATCACCACCGGCGGTTCGCTGCCGACGCTGGACCTGATGCTGGAAATCATCCGCCGGCGCCAGGGCTATTCGCTGGCGCTGGAGGTCTCGCGCCTGTTCATCTACGAGCACGAACGCACCGGCGGGCTGCTGCAGGTGCCGGCGCTCGGCAACATGCGCGTCGCCGACCAGCGCGTCAGCCAGGCGGTGCGGCTGATGGAGGACACGGTCGAGGCGCCGGTCACGCTGGCGCGACTGGCCCGCCGTGTCGGGATCAGCGCCCGCCACCTGCAGGACCTGTTCCAGGAGACGATGGGGGTGGCGCCGCACCAGCACTATCTCGCGCTGCGCCTGAACGCGGCCCGGCGCAAGGTGATCGAGACGAGGCTGGAGTTTGCCGACATCGCGGCGGCCACCGGTTTCAACTCGTCCTCGGCGTTCTCGCGCAGCTACCGGGCACACTATCACGAGAGCCCGACGGAGACGCGGCGCAGGCTGCGGGCGGTGGGCAAGGGGCAGGGCTAGGGATGCCGCGTCCGCACGAGCGGAATGACGGTACTCGACAATCGAGGCGCGCGGGCGCACCTTGCGCAATCCCGCCTGACGGGCCAGCAAGGAGGAACAGGAACGCCGATGCGCCATCGCACCAAGATCCGTGCCGTCCTGGCGGTCTCCGCCGTGCTTGTGGCGGCCTACCTGCTCGTCGCCTACCTCCTCCTTCCGGAAATCTGGATCTTTCGCGACGCGAAGCGCCTCGGCAGTCTCAGCAGCATGGTGACGGTCACGGATGACGACATCCCCGGCGACCCGATCAATGTCGGCCTGGTCGGGACACGGCTGGAGCTGATCCGCGCCTTCGCGGCGGCCGGCTGGGACCCGGCGGACAAGATCACGCTTCGCTCCTCGATCGACATCGGCCTCAGCGTCGTGCTCGACCGCCCCGATCTGGACGCGCCGGTGAGCCCGCTCCTGTTCGAGGGGCGAAAGCAGGACCTGGCCTTCGAGAAGCCGGTCGGAAGCAGTGCCGATGAACGTAACCATGTCCGCTTCTGGCAGACCGAGCGCACCGGCACCGACGGCCGGCCGCTATGGCTGGGGTCGGCGAGCTTCGACCGCGGCGTCGGCGTCAGCCATGACACCGGCCAGATCACGCACCATATCGGCCCGGACATCGACGCCGAACGGGATCTCGTGATCGCCGACCTCGGCAAGGCCGGCGCGCTCACCTCGACCTACGAGATCGAGGGCATCGGCCCGACGCAGGATGGCCGCAACGGCGGCGGCGACCCCTACTTCACCGACGGCAAGGCGCTGGTCGGCGTGCTGGCCGAGGGCAAGACGGACTGACGCGACCCCTCGCGGGGCGGCGGCCGACGGGCGAATTCGCGTGCCGGCTGAATCGCTTGGCGCGGTTCGTTGCGAGGTTGATTCCGCTGCTTCAGCCAAATTGGCAAGGCCGCGCGGGGGACAGGCCGCCGCGCGGCAGGTCGGCGGTCAGATCCTGTCAGGTGCTTGCCAGGGCGAGCCTGGCTCGCGCATCGATGATCTGGGCGGCCGCGTGGGCGGCTTCCTTGCCCTTGATGACGAAGTGGTCGCGGAAGAAGGCTATGTGCGCCTCGCTCTCCTGGAAATGGTGCGGCGTCAGCACGGCGGAGAGAACGGGAACATCGGTGTCGAGGCCGACTCGCACGAGTGCGTCGACGACGGTGCCGGCGACAAAATCGTGGCGGTAGATGCCGCCGTCGACCACGAGGGCGACCCCGAGGATGGCGGAATAGCGGCCGGTGCGTGCCATCGCTTTCGCCTGCAGCGGGATTTCGAGCGCGCCGGGTACATCAATGATCTCGACGTCCGAGGCTCGGCCGCCGAGCGTGGTCCACTCGGCGACGAAGCCGTCGACGCAGCGGTCGACGATTCCGGCGTGCCAGCGCGCGCGGATGACGGCGATCCTGGAGGTGGGATTGGCGGAAATGTTCATGTCTTGGCCTTTCAAGGGTTGTGCCATTTTGCAATGATCCCCTTGGGCGAACACGCAGGACGGCGCGGCCCCGTCTCGGGGCGCTGCCTGCTTGCTCTCTTCCATCCGGACTATTGACCGTCGGCTCCGGCATCGCACCGGATCTGCTGACCCTCCGGCAGAACCGGAGGCGCTCGCGGGCTCCGGGTCCCGCCGCAACCTTGCGCCGCGTGCCCGATACCGCCGGTGGGGAATTCCGCCCCGCCCTGAGAACGATGCGAGCCTATCCTGCCGCGGGCCGTCGATCAAACGCGGCTGCGACGAATAGCACGCGAGTTGCGACAGCGCCGCGAGCGGTGTCCGGACCGCAGCGTTGTCGCATGCTCAATCGCGAATGATCAGCAGGTCGCCGGCGGTGAAGCGCAGCGTCACGGTCTGGCCGACGGTTGGCGCCACCAGGCCGGGACTGTTGAAGGTGTCGAAGGAGATGACGCTGGGACCGACCCGCATGCGGGTGCGGACGACCGAACCGAGAAAGTTGCTGCTGACCACCTGGCCGGTCAGCGCCGTGTCGCCGCTGGCGCCTTCGGCGATCGAGCCGGCCTCCGGGCGCAGCGCAAGCGACACCGTCTCGCCGGCCTTCACCGGACCGAGCGGCTCGCGCAGGGTGACGCTCTGGTCGCCGATCGAGACGCGATTGGCCGCCGGATCGATCACCTTGGCCTCGATCAGGTTCAGCGTGCCGACAAAGGAGGCGACGAAGCGGGTAGCAGGGCGGTTGTAGATTTCCGCTGGCGTGCCGATCTGGTCGGCGCGGCCGGCATTCATCACCACGATCCGGTCGGAGATCGACAACGCCTCCTCCTGGTCATGGGTGACGAAGACCGTGGTGATGCCGAGCTGCTGCTGGATCTGGCGGATTTCCTCGCGCAGCGATACGCGGATCTTGGCGTCGAGCGCCGACAGCGGCTCGTCAAGCAGCAGCACCTGCGGCATCGGGGCCAGCGCGCGGGCGAGCGCCACGCGCTGCTGCTGGCCGCCGGACATCTGGTAGGGATAGCGATCGGCCAGATGCTCCAGCTTGATCAGCCCGAGCATTTCCTTGACGCGTGCCTCGATCTCCTGCTTCGGCCGGCCGGCGACCTTCAGCCCGAAGGCGACGTTGCCGAAGACGTTGAGATTGGGAAAGAGCGCGTAGGCCTGGAACACCATGCCGATGGTGCGCTGGTTGGGCTTCAGCCCGGCCTGGTCCTTGCCGGCCAGTTTGATCGTGCCGCCGCTCGGCGTCTCGAAGCCGGCGATCATCCGCAGGACGGTCGTCTTGCCGCAGCCCGACGGGCCGAGGAAGGAGACGAACTCGCCCTTTTCGATCTCCATGTTGAAGTCGCTGACGACCTGTACCGGCCCGAACGACTTCTGGATGTGGCGGAGAGAGAGAAACGTCATGTGGATTGATTCCTCAGGCCTTTGCGGGCGCGGTTTTCTGAAGGCGGGAGACGAGCTGGATCAGCGCCAGGCAGCCCCAGGTGATGACAAACGCGATGACTGACAGCGCGAACGGCTCGTAGGGCTTGTTGGCGCCGATACGCTGCAGGTAGGGGCCGAAGGCGGGCCGGTCGAGCAGGGCGGCCAGGGTGAATTCGCCGATGACGATCGCGAAGGTCAGGAAGGCGCCGGACAGCACGGCGGGCAGGACATTGGGCAGGATCACCCGGCCGAGAATGGTGATCCAGCCGGCGCCGAGGCTCTGGGCCGCTTCGGTCAGCGTGGCGACGTCGATGGTGCGCAGACCGGTGTCGACGGCGCGGTACATGTAGGGCAGCGCCAGGATCGTATAGCCCAGGGCCAACAGCAGGTTGGTGCCGAATACCGAACCGGTCAGCGGCAACCAGCTGGAGGTGTTGTAGAGCCGGATATAGCCGAAGACGATGACGATTGCCGGTATCACCAGCGGCAGCAGCGTCAGGAACTCGACGTAGGGCCGCGCCCGGGGCATCTTCAGCCGCACCCAGAAGGCCGTCGGCACGACGATCAGGATGCCAATGACGATCGTCACCAGCGCCATGACGACGGAGTAGGAGAACGTCGCCTGGAATTCCGGGTCGGCCAGCACGCGGGCATAGGCGTCGAAGCTGTAGACCCCGCGCCGGGCCTTGAGCGAGAACTCGAACAGGCCGCTGAGCGGGATGAAGAAGTAGAGCAGGCCGACGATCAGCGCCACCCAGCCGGCGATGCGTGCCCAGACGCTCATTTCAGCCACCTTTCGGCGCGCACCCGCAGCCAGATATAGAGGACGTTGGCGACGGCGGTGACGACGATCATGCCGAAGGCCATGGCATAGCCGAGATTGGGGTTGCCGAGGACGTCGCCACGGATCTGGGCGAACAGCTGGATCGGCACGATGTTGAGGCCCGAGCCGGTGAGCGCATAGGCAGTGGCGACGGCACCGAAGGCGTTGGCGAACAGCAGCGCGAAGGTGCCGAGCAGCGAGGGAAACAGGATCGGCAGGGCGACCATGCGCCAGTACTGCAGGGCGCTGGCGCCGAGGATCGCGGCAGCCTCGCGCCACTCGCGCCGCAGGCCTTCCAGCGCCGGCGCGATGATCAGGATCATCAGCGGGATCTGGAAAAACAGGTAGGTGACGGTCAGACCCCAGAAGCTCAGGATGTTGAAGCCGAGATCGCGCTGCAGCACGATGCCGAAGTTCTGGCGCAGCAGCACGCTGACGAGGCCGACCGGGCCGAAGGTGGCAAGGAAGGCGAAGGCCAGCGGCACGCCGGCGAAGTTCGACGCGACCCCGGAAAACGTCATCAGCGGCGACTTGATCCAGCGGGGGACCGCGCCGAACACGACGGCGGCCGCCATGGCAAAGCCGATCAGGCTGCCGAGCGCAGCCGAGGCGAAGGAAATCTTGATCGAGATCCAGTAGCTCGATGGAATCGTGCCGCTGTTCAGGTCGATGATGTTCTGCAGCGTGAAGGAACCGTCGCGCGTCTGGAACGCGCCGATGACGATGTGGATCGTCGGCAGCACCAGGAACATCGTGATGAAGACCACGAAGGGCAGCAGGCCCAGCCATGTGAGCGGAAGTCGCAGTCGATGCTTGCTTGGCACTTTTCTCATCGTTCCGGTCGCTGCCGGTCGGTCCGGCTCAATATCGGTCAACAGGATCTGGAAATGGCGGGCCCCGACCCGAAGAATCGGGCCGGGGCCGCGTCTCGTGCGTCCGCCTTACTGGACGTTGGCGCCGACGACGGCGTCCCAGCCGCCGGTGACGACGGCCTTGTTGGCGTTCTGCTCTTCCACGGTCGGGAAGACGGCCGCCTCGTAGCTTTCAGCCGGCGGCAGGGCGTCGATCAGCTCCTGCGGGACCTTGCCGGCCTTGACCATGGCGTTGAAGCGGGCCGGGTGGCAGTAGCCCTTGAGCCACAGGTTCTGGCCTTCGTCCGAGTAGAGGTACTCCATCCACAGCTTGGCGGCGTTCGGATGCGGTGCGTAGGCGGAGATGCCCTGGACGTAGACGCCGGCGAGCACGCCGGACTTCGGAACGACGACCTCGACCGGCGGGTTGTCCTTCAGTTCGTCGCGCCATGCCAGCGCGTTGTAGTCCCAGGCGACCGAGATCGGCGTTGCACCCTGGGCAATGGTGCCCGCCTTGGCGATGACCGGTACGAAGTTGCCGGCCTTGTTCAGTTCGGCGAAGAACTCAAGGCCGGCCTTGCCGGATTCCTCACCCGGCTTGGCGCCCTTGGACAAACCGGCAGCCAAAACGGCGAGGATGGCCTGGTTGGACGAAAGGGGAGGGCCGGCGAGCGCGACCTGTCCGGCATATTCCGGCTTCAGCAGGTCGGCCCAGTCGGTCGGGGTGTTCTCGACGAGGTCCTTGTTCACGATGAACGACAGCACGCCGTAGTAGTCGCCGTACCAGTAGCCGTCGGCGTCCTTGACGTTGTCCGGGATCTCGTCCCAGGTCGAGACCTTGTACGGCTGCAGCAGCCCCTCTTCCTTCATCTGCGGGCCGAAGGCGAGGCCGACGTCGACGACGTCCGGCGCCTGCGGACCCTTGTTGTCCTTGTTGGCCTTGATGGCCTCGACCTCGTCGGCCGAGCCGGCGTCCGGGTTCAGCTCGTTGACCTGGATTTCCGGGTACTTGGCCTTGAAGCCGGCGATCACGTCGCCATAGCCGCACCAGCTGTGGGGCAGGGCGATGGTGGTCAGCATGCCTTCCTTCTTCGCGGCCTCGATCAGTTCCGCGCTCGGTTCGGCAGCGGCAACAGCCGTGCAGGCCACGAGGATGGCCGTAGAGAGCGATAGCAGTCGGCGGGTATGTGACATCACGGGTGTTCTCCTTTTGTGTGCCAGTCAACTTCGGCGAAGCTGATAGCGGTGCGGTATGAAGCTTATGTGACAGTTTTTAAACGATTTTTCCGCTCCAATTGGGTTATCCCCCGACCTTGCGGCAGTATCAGAGAGGCCTGCGGAAGAGCTTGCTTGCCTCGAGCAGTCCCTCGAGCGATTTCATCCGGTCTCGTGTTTCTCCCCAGTTTGCGCTTTGCACGGCTTCGATCAGGGCTTCGACGACGAAAAGCGTGACGACAGACGAATCCCAGGCGGACGGCGCCTCGATGTGGATACGGAAGACATGCGTGGCCAGCTTCGAAATCGGCGACGCCCACTGGTCGGTGAACAGCACCAGCTCGACGCCGCGCTCGCGGGCGATGCGCGCGAAGGTCTCCATCTCCTGCTCGTAGCGCCGGATGTCGAAGACCACGATGATGTCGCCGGCCTTCATGTTGAGAACGTAGTGCGGCCAGGCACTGGGATTGGAGGCGAGCTGGGTGACGTTCGGGCGGATCACCTGCAAATGGGTGAACAGGTAGTCCGCCAGCGCCTTGGTGATCCGCCCGCCCACGACATAGACGCTGCGCTTGCGGTCGGCGATCATCGCGGCCGCGCCGTCGAAGTCCGCGGTTTCGACCTGCGAAAGGGTCTGTCGCAGGTTGGCCAGGATCGCTTCGGCGAAGCGGTTGAGGATGTGGGTGCCCGGGGCGTTCGCCGCCCAGCGGTCATGCTTGGCGATCGGGTTCGACAGCGTCGCTTCGAGTTCCTGGTGCAGGTGCGACTGGAAGTCGGGGAAACCGCGATAGCCGAGCTTCTGCACCATGCGGGCGACCGTCGGGGTCGACACGCCGGCGTTCTCCGCCACCGTGGTAATGCTGCCAAGGCCGGACACGGGATAATTGTCCAGCAGCGATGCCGCCAACTGCCGCTCGGCACGCGTCAGCGCGTCGTAATGCGCGTTGATCACGTCGGACACCGTCATGGATGCCTGATTCAACGACAATCTGTTCCCCAATCTGCCGCTCTTTGGCGACCTTGGGCGAAATTAAAATCACTGTCACAATTCGTGTCAAATGGTTTTTTGAAAAGATAGTTTCATTGCTGGTTGACAGAACGGAGCGAGTGAAGAATTCTCTTCATCAGTCTAGAATTGGCCGTTCGAGGGGACCGGCTGCATGGAAATCCTGACCGAAAACGAAGGCGATCCTGTCGCCGTCGAGAATGTCAACGGACACAGCCGGTTCGTGCTGGTCTGCGAGCATGCCTCGCTGCGGATGCCCCAACGGTTGGGGACGCTTGGGCTGTCGCCGGAGGCGCTCGGAAGCCACATTGCATGGGACCCGGGGGCGCTTTCGGTCTCGCGCCTGATGGGAAGGAGCCTCGACGCCACGCTGGTTCATCAGCGGTTCTCCCGACTTGCCTACGACTGCAATCGCCCGCCGGAATCGCCGGGGGCGATGCCGGAGACGAGCGAGATCTACCCGGTGCCGGGCAACCGGTCGCTGTCGCAGGCCGAGCGCGCGGCGCGCGCCGCGGCGCTCTATTTTCCCTTTCGCGACCGTGTCGCCGACCTCGTCCGCGCACGCATGGCCGCGGGGCGGGCGCCGATCCTTGTTACGGTCCACAGCTTCACGCCGGTCTATTTCGGCAAGCAGCGATCCGTCGAGGTCGGCATCCTGCATGACGACGACAGCCGGCTGGCCGACCTGATGCTGGCGGCCGCAGGGCGGTCGAAGCTGTTCGACACGCGCCGCAACGAGCCCTATGGGCCGCAGGACGGCGTGACGCATACCCTGCAGGTGCATGGGCTCGCCAATGGCCTGTTGAATGTGATGATCGAGGTCCGAAACGACCTGATCGGGGATGAGGTCAGCCAGGGCGTCATGGCTGACTATCTGACGGGGCTGCTGCTGGAAAGCGTGCCGCTCACGTCGCAGACATAGGATCGCGGCGCGCTGGGCTGCGGGCGAGGTCAGTTCGCAAGCGCCGCGGGACGCCGGCGCTTCCGCATTGCAGTTCCGGCCGCCGGAGGCGGCGGCCACACTCTGTTCATAGGACCGAAATCATGAGCGCAAGTTACACGTTCGAGCAACTGAAGAAGGATGTCGCCGAGGGGCGCATCGACACGGTTCTGGCCTGCCAGGTCGACATGCAGGGTCGCCTGATGGGCAAGCGGTTCCATGCCCAGTTCTTCGTCGACGGCGCTTACGAGGAGACGCATTGCTGCAACTACCTGCTGGCCACCGACATGGAGATGGAGACCGTCTCGGGCTACCGCTCGACCAGCTGGGAGGCGGGCTACGGCGACTACACGATGAAGCCGGACCTTTCGACGCTGCGGCGCATCCCCTGGCTCGAAGGCACGGCGCTGGTGCTGTGCGACATGCTCGACCACGCCACCCACCAGGAGGTTCCGCACTCGCCGCGCGCGGTGTTGAAGCGGCAGATCAAGCGGCTGGAGGCTATGGGGCTGAAGGCCTACATGGCGAGCGAGCTGGAGTTCTTCCTGTTCGACCAGACCTATGACGACGCGCGCGACAGCGGCTATCGCGACCTGCGCCGCATCAGCAGCTACAACGAGGACTACCACATCTTCCAGACGACCAAGGAAGAGGACGTGATGCGGGCGATCCGCAACGGCCTGCAGGGCGCCGGCATCCCGGTCGAGAACTCCAAGGGCGAGGCCTCGGCCGGCCAGGAGGAGATCAATGTGCGTTACGCCGACGCGCTGACCATGGCCGACCGGCACGCGATCATCAAGAACGCCTGCAAGGAGATCGCCTGGTCGCGCGGCAAGGCGATCACCTTCCTCGCCAAATGGAACTACGACGCGGCCGGCTCGTCCTCGCACCTGCACCAGTCGCTGTGGAGCCTCGACGGCAAGACGTCGAAGTTCTACGACCCGGAGGGCAAGTACGGCATGTCCGAGATGATGCGGTGCTACGTGGCGGGGCTCCTGAACCATGCCAGCGAGATCACCTATTTCCTGGCGCCCTACATCAATTCCTACAAGCGCTTCATGGCCGGCACCTTCGCCCCGACCAAGGCGGTCTGGAGCAAGGACAACCGCACCGCCGGCTACCGGCTGTGCGGCGAGGGGACGAAGGCGGTCCGCATCGAGTGCCGCGTCGGCGGCTCCGACCTCAATCCCTATCTCGCCATGGCGGCGCTGCTGGCGGCCGGCATCGCCGGCATCGAGGGCAAGCTGGAGCTCGAGGCGCCGTTCGTCGGCGACGCCTATGGCGGCAAGGGCATCCGCGAGATACCCAAGACCCTGCGCGAGGCCACCGAGTTCATGACGAAGTCGACGATGCTGCGCGAGGCCTTCGGCGAGGACGTCATCGATCACTACACCCGCGCCGCCCAATGGGAGCAGGAGGAGTACGACCGTCGCGTTACCGACTGGGAGGTGGCGCGCGGCTTCGAGAGGGCTTAAGGGTTTCTTAGCATATCCGCTCGCCCGGCCCCCGCCGACAGGGAGGCCGGGCCTTGCTGGTCGGCCCGTCGATGGGCCCGGTAAACGGCCCGTCCATGCGGGCAGGGCGGAGCACGGCAGTCATTTGCGCCGTGTCGGACGTTTCATGCAACCGATAGGAAGACGATCATGACCGTGATCAAATGCATCTCACCCGTCGACGGCTCGGTCTATGCCGAGCGCGAGGCGATCTCCCTCGAGGCGGCCAAGGACGTCGTCGCGCGGGCGCGCAAGGCGCAGAAGGCCTGGGCGAAGCGTCCGCTCGAGGATCGCGTCCAGCTCGTGCTGAAGGGCGTTGCACGCCTCAACGAGATGACCGACGAGGTCGTGCCGGAACTGGCCTGGCAGATGGGTCGTCCGGTGCGCTACGGCGGCGAGTTCAAGGGCTTCAACGAGCGCTCGAACTACGTCGCCGACATCGCCGGCTCCTCGCTCGCCCCGCTCGTGATCGAGGAAAGTGACCGCTTCGAGCGCCGCATCGAGCGCGAGCCGCACGGCGTCGTCTTCGTCATCGCCCCGTGGAACTATCCCTACATGACGGCGATCAACACGATCGCGCCGGCGCTGATGGCGGGCAACGCCGTGGTGATCAAGCACGCCGCGCAGACGCTGCTCGTCGGCGAGCGGATGGTGCGCGCCTTCCTCGAAGCGGGCGTTCCCGATGGCGTATTCCAGAACGTCTTCCTCGATCACGACACCACCTCGGCGCTGATCGCCGCAAAGAGCTTCGACTTCGTCAACTTCACCGGTTCGGTCGAGGGCGGCCGGGCGATCGAGCGCGCGGCGGCCGGCACCTTCACGCCGCTCGGCCTCGAACTGGGCGGCAAGGATCCGGGCTACGTCATGGCGGACGCGGACCTCGACGCCGCCGTCGACACGCTGATGGACGGCGCCACCTACAATTCGGGCCAGTGCTGCTGCGGAATCGAGCGCATCTACGTGCACGAATCGCTCTACGACGCGTTCGTCGAGAAGTCGGTCGCCTGGGTGTCGAACTACAAGCTCGGCAATCCGCTCGACCCGGACACCACGCTCGGGCCGATGGCCAACAAGCGTTTTGCATCCGCCGTGCGCGCGCAGGTCGCCGACGCCGTCTCGCGCGGCGCCAAGGCGCTGATCGACCCGAAGCTCTTCCCGCAGGACGACGGCGGCGCCTATCTCGCCCCGCAGATCCTGGTCGACGTCGACCACTCGATGGAGTTCATGACGGAAGAGACCTTCGGCCCGGCGGTCGGCATCATGAAGGTCCGGAGCGACGCAGAGGCGCTCGAGCTGATGAATGACTGCAAGTACGGCCTTACCGTCTCGCTCTGGACCAAGGATGCCGAGCGCGCCGCCCGCATCGGCCGGGAGCTCGAGACTGGCACCGTGTTCATGAACCGGGCCGACTATCTCGATCCCGCGCTCTGCTGGACGGGCGTGAAGGAGACCGGCCGCGGCGGCTCCTTGTCCGTCATCGGCTTCCACAACCTCACCCGTCCGAAGTCCTACCATTTCAGGAAAGCACTCGCATGACCATCACCGCCAACTGGAGCTACCCGACCGCGATCAAGTTCGGGGCCGGGCGCATCAAGGAACTCGCCGATCACTGCAAGGCGGTCGGCATGAAGCGGCCGCTGCTCGTCACCGATCGCGGCCTTGCGCCGATGGCGATCACCCAGAACGCGCTCGACATCCTCGACGCCGCCGGTCTCGGCCGGGCGATCTTCGCCGAGGTCGACCCGAACCCGAACGACAAGAACCTCGAGGCCGGCGTCAAGGCCTTCAAGGACGGCGGTCACGACGGCGTCGTCGCCTTCGGTGGCGGCTCCGGCCTCGACCTTGGCAAGGCGGTCGCCTTCATGGTCGGCCAGACGCGCCCGGTCTGGGACTTCGAGGACGTCGGCGACTGGTGGACGCGCGCCAATTCCGACGGCATCGCGCCGATCGTCGCCGTCCCGACGACGGCCGGCACCGGTTCCGAGGTTGGCCGCGCCAGCGTCATCACCAATTCCGAGACGCACACGAAGAAGGTGATCTTCCACCCGAAGTTCCTGCCGTCGGTGACGATCTGCGACCCGGAACTGACGGTCGGTATGCCGAAGACGATTACCGCCGGCACCGGCATGGACGCGTTCGCCCATTGCCTCGAAGCCTATTGCTCGCCGTTCTACCATCCGATGAGCCAGGGCATCGCGCTGGAGGGCATGCGGCTGGTGAAGGAGTTCCTGCCGCGCGCCTACGCGGAGGGCGGCGATATCGAGGCCCGCGCCAACATGATGTCGGCAGCGGCGATGGGGGCGGTCGCCTTCCAGAAGGGGCTCGGCGCGATCCACTCGCTGTCGCACCCGGTCGGGGCGATCTACAACACCCATCACGGCATGACCAATGCTGTCGTCATGCCGCCGGTGCTGCGGTTCAACCGCTCCGCCATCGACGGCCGGATCGCCAGCGCAGCAGCCTATCTCGGCATCCCGGGCGGCTTCGACGGCTTCTACGATTACGTCCTGCGGCTGCGCTCGGAACTCGGCGTTCCGGACAAGCTTTCCGCCCTCGGCGTCGGTACCGACCGGGTCGACGAGATGGCGGAGATGGCGATCGTCGACCCGACCGCGGGCGGCAATCCGGTGGAACTGACGCGCGAGGCGGCGCGGAAGTTGTTTGTCGAGTGCATCTGAGCCGTTGTCCGGCCTCGCCGATCACCGAACCCGGGGCACGGCCCCGGGTTTTTTCGTCTTTGCGGCATCAGGTAAGTCCCCCAAAACCGGCCCGCGGAGCTGAACCAAAAGAGCGAAACACGCCTTTTCGCTCCTCCAGGCGATGCCCGCGCTTTGTCGCAGCCACGCCATGGGGCATCGCCGGCTGGCTGCTGCCAATGGCGATCCGCCGATCGAGAGATCCAACGTTCGTTCAGTCTCCGGACACGCCTACTGAACGCACAACAATGAGCCACGCGATCAGCACCACAACAAAGGGGAACCACAGCCAGGCGCACCAGTCCCATAGATGCGGGCCGCGGAGAGTTGCGTAGAGAAGGAGAGACCATTTCAGGTCTGGTGGCTTTTGCTACCGAACGCTTCGTCTTTATGGGCATAAGTGGAGAAATGCGCGGCCCGGGCCTGTCATCGACTTGTCATATTTTTGACGTCACCGACACAATGCTAAGCGATTCTTAACCAGCATTTGGAACGCTGTTCGGTGGCCCTCCAAATGCGGGAGGGGCGGCTCGATCACTGGCGGGCCGGAACTGGAAGACTGATGGCCGTCGTTGCGATTGCGAATGCGAAGGGTGGGTCCGGCAAGACGACGGCGGCCGTGCTTCTGGCAACTGAACTGGCAAATTCTGGCTCCAAGGTCGTCATCCTCGACTGCGATCCGCTCCGCCTGGCGGCCGACTGGGTCGACCGCGCCGGCGCGAGCGGGACAATCTCGGTCGTCACCGATGTCACCGCGGCGAACCTGCCGGGCTATCTGAGGGCCTTCCACAGACCGGACTGCGAGATCATCATCGACCTCTCGGCCGCAAGGGACGTGCTCGTCGCGCTGGCGCTGGGCGTGTGCGACCTGGCGCTGATCGCGGTCCAGGGCAGCGCGATGGACGCGCGCGGCGCGGTCCAGGTTCTGGAACTGATCCAGTTCATCGAGGCCAACGCGCGCAGCCGGATCAATCGCGCCGTGGTTCTGTCGCGCGTCAATCCCCTTGTCACCACGCACTCGCTCAGCAAGGTCCGCGACCTGTTGCTGCTGCGCGGCATGCCGATGATCGAGACGCCGATCGTCGAACGGGCGGCCTTCCGGCAGATGTTCGAGCGGGCCGGCACGCTCTATACCGTCGAGGGCGATCGCAACGCCGTGGCCCTCGAAAAGGCCCGGGCCAACATGCAGGCCTTCGCCCGCGACGTGATGAGGCGCGCCGCCGGGGCGGGGCGGGCGGACGCCGGACCCTATGCCCGCATGTGCTACCAGCGTGAAGCCGACGCAGCTGTCGAGGAGCGAGAGCTTCTCCCGGTCCGGCAGGCGGCCGCTAGATAACGCCGCGCCCCGCCGGTTCGCGGCAAGGCTCTTTGCAGTTTGTTAACCATCTTTTGAAAGGTTCGGTTAACCAGGTGCCGACCGCTTCGCATTGCCGGAGCGGCAGGGCTCGCGTCGCAAAAATGAGGAAATGACATGCCCGTAATTTCGTTCGCCAACGCAAAGGGGGGCGCGGGCAAGACCACGGCTGCCCTCATTCTCGCGACCGAGCTGGCGGCCCAGGGATATCGCGTCACCATTCTCGACGCAGATCCGCAGCGCTGGATCAGCGGCTGGCACGAACTGACCGGCCCGCAGCGGAACCTGACGGTGATCTCGGAAGTGTCGATGGGGTCGCTGCAGTCGCACATCCGCGAGAGCCGCGATGCGACCGACTATTTCATTGTCGACCTTGCCGGCGCGCGCGACGCGCTGGTGGCGACCGCGATCGGCCTGTCCGACCATGTGATGATCCCGGTGCAGGGCTGTGCCATGGATGCGCGCGGCGCCGCCCAGATCCTGGAACTGCTGCAGCAGCTCGATCAGCGCGCCGGGGTGCGCATCGCCCACTCGGTTGTCCTCACCCGCATGAGCGCGGTCGTCACCACGCGCGCCATGGGCGCGATCAAGCAGGTGCTGGCCGAGCGCGGCGTTGCCGTGCTCGACACGACGATCGCCGAGCGTGCCGCCTTCCGTGACATCTTCGACTGTGGCGGCACCTTGCGGACGATGGATCCGAACCGCGTGTCGAACCTGGAAAAGGCGCGCGAGAATGCCCGGCTGTTTGCCGAGGAGGTGCTCTGGCGCGTCCCCGCACGCCGTGCCGCCTCGTCGATCGCGCGCAGCCTGCAGGCGCGCGCCCGCGCCGCCTGACGCTTGGCCAAGGCTGGCCTTTTGTTGGCCGCAACAGCCGCTGCCTCCGCGCGGTCGACCCTTGCGGAGGTCTTCGCATGTCGGCCCGAACCTGACAAACCGCAAATCCGGCTGCGACCAAATGAACCGCAGCCAATGGCGCAGCGGCCCATCCTGCCTAACCAAGCGTTTACCATGCCGGTTTACGTGTTGCCGGGAGCCGAAATCGAGGCAGGGCGCCATGCGAGGCGCCGACCGGCCGCAGCGTACCGGGCGGCAGGCCGTTTTCGGACATGGGCGATCTCTACCCGCAACACCCCAAGGGGCATGGAACAGTCAATGAGCGCAGTCACACCCACCTCCGGCAACAACCACGATCTCGACCGTCGCCTGGGCTACCTTGGCCTCGATGCGGGCGCCCGCAAGGAGCTGCGCTCGCTCAAGCCGCTGCTCGCAAAGGAACTCGCGCCGGCCCTCGACCGGTTCTACGCGGTTGTCCGCAACAGCCCCGAAGTGAGCCGGCTCTTCTCCGGCGATGCGCACATGTCCAAGGCGAAAAGCGCGCAACTCGGCCACTGGGACAAGATCTGGAACGCCGACTTCAACTCCGACTATGCCGAAAAGGTTCTCGCCATCGGCAGGGTCCATGCGCGCATCGGGCTCGAGCCGCGCTGGTATGTCGGCGGCTACGCGCTGATCGTCGAGCACCTTCTGACCGCCGCGTTGAAGGAGCTGTGGCCGAAGCCGGGCCTGTTCTCGCGCCAGGAAACCTCCGCGGCGGCGGCAGCTGCCAAGCTGTCGAGCCTGATCAAGGCCGTCTTTCTCGACATGGATCTCTCGATCTCGGTCTACATGGATGCCTCGGATGTAACCAAGCAGCAGGCGGTGCAGGCCCAGGTGGTGGCCGAAGAGCGCAAGCTTGTCAGCGACAGCTTCGGCGCGGCGCTGAAGCGCATCGCCGCCGGCGACCTGACGGCACGGATCGAGGGCGACCTGCCGGATGCCTATGAGGCGCTGCGCGCGGACTTCAACCATGCCGTCTCCGCGCTTGGCGAGGCGATCGGCCAGATCAATGCCGGCGCCAGCTCGATCAATGTCAGCGTGCAGGAGATCGCCGCGGCCTCCGACGACCTCGCCCGGCGTACCGAGCGCCAGGCGGCCAATCTCGAGGAGACTGCCGCCGCCGTGGAGGAGGTCACGACCACGGTGCGCCAGACGGCGAAGAGCGCGGACGAGGCGAACGCGCTGGTGTCGGCGGCGCGCGGCAATGCCGAACGCAGCGGCGAGGTGGTCGAGCAGGCGATCACCGCCATGCAGGACATCCAGCAGTCCTCGGCCAGCATCGCCAACATCATCGAGGTGATCGACGAGATCGCCTTCCAGACCAACCTTCTGGCGCTCAACGCCGGCATCGAGGCGGCCCGCGCCGGCGAGGCCGGCCGCGGCTTTGCCGTCGTCGCCTCGGAGGTGCGGGCGCTGGCACAGCGCTGCGCCGACGCGGCCAAGGACATTCAGGACCTGATCGCCCGTTCGCACGGTCAGGTCGAGGGCGGCGTGCGCTCGGTCAACGAGGTCGCCCAGTCGCTGCGCCAGATCGTGTCACAGGTGGTCGAGGTCAGCTCGGTCTTTGCCGCGATCCACGCGAGCACGGCAGAGCAGGCGACCGGCCTGCAGGCCGTCAACCAGGCGATCAACGCGATGGACCAGATCACCCAGCAGAACGCCTCGATGGTGGAGCAGGCCAATGCCGCGAGCCAGGCGCTCTCCAAGGATGCCGCCGCGATCGCCCAGCGGCTCAGTGCCTTCCGCACCAGCGGCCAGGCCGTTGCCGCTGTTTCGATGGGCTACGTCAGGGCCGCCTGACCGGCGCTGCGGGCAGGGCGCCGCGTCCCCGGCGCCTTCACCCGCTCCGTGCTGCGCGACATGATGGCAAAGAAAAGCGCCGGCCCGGGGGGCGGCGCTTTTCGCATTGGACGCGTGCGACGCTCAATCGACGAATTCGACCGTGACGCCGGGCGAGGCCATCTTGGCCAGCTCGGTTGCGTCCCAATTGGTCAGGCGGATGCAGCCGTGGCTCTGGGTCTTTCCGATCTTCGAGGGATCGGGCGTGCCGTGGATGCCGTAGGTGGGCTTCGACAACGCCATCCAGATCGTGCCGACCGGGCCGTTCGGGCCGGGCTGCAGCGTCAGGATCCTGTCGTTGGCGCCCTGCTGGAAATTGATCTTGGGGTTGTAGGTATAGTTCGGGTTGAAGGCGATGCGCTCGACCGTCACCGTGCCCGAAGGCGAGGGCGTGGCGTCCGAGCCGATGCTGGCCGGGTAGGCGGCGATCAGGTCGCCGGCCTCGTCATAGGCCAGCACCTGCTTGCGTCCCTTGTCGGCGAGGATCCGGGCGACCTTGCCCTTCTTCTGGGAGCCGACATTGACGACCTTGATGATCGTGCCGGGGATGGAGAAGTCGACGCCCGGGTTCATCTCTTTCAGGTAGGCCTCGTCCATGTGGAAGCGCTCGGCCAGCATCTCCGCCGTCGAGGTGTAGGACAAGGCCGGCAGCGCGGCCTTGTGGGCGTAGTCATCCGGGATTGCGGCGACATAGGGTCCGGCCGCGTCGGCGGCGGTGATCTCGTAGGTGGTGAAGGGCAGGCCGCCGTTCAGGCGCAAACGCTCTACGATGGCCTCGGTGTCGTTGGGGTCGAGCGTCTCCCCGCTTGCGGCCTGCCAGGCCTCGATCGCCTTCGTCACGTTGGAACCCTTCCGGCCGTCGATGACGCCCGGCGAAAACCCCTCGCGATCGAGCAGCACCTGCAGCGCGGTCACCTCGGCGGACGACTTTCTACCGATCGCGATTGCGGACGGAAAGCGCGGCCCGGGGACGAATTCGCCGTCGAGCGGCTGGTCCGGCAGTGCGGCCATGTCGTTGCTATCCCAACTCTGCTGCGGTTGCTCGCCATCGTAATAGCCGTCGTTGGGCAATGGTTCCGGCAGGGCGGAGCGGTCGACCGTGCCGGGCCCGCGAAAGGCGGGTACGGAGCCGGTGGTCAGGTCGTCGCGATAGTCGTCCGGGGGCGGGGGGAAATAGTCGCGCGCGGTCTCGGGAAAACCCTCGACCGGGCGATAGCGGTCGCGGCGATAGTCGCGCTGCTCGTAGCGCTGGAAATAGCGGTCGGCCGGCATCGCCGTGGCAATGAGGTTGCCCCAGGAGTCGACGTAAACCCGGCGCCCGTTGCGGTCGCGGCCCACCCGCACGCTACCGTCAGCGGGGATGTAGTCGAGAATGTCGCCCTCCGGCGTCACCAGCAGCATCTCCGCCCGGCGTTCGCCGAAGAAGGTCTGGGCGCCCGCGGGCGAAGCCGCCAGAAGCGTCGCCAGTGCCAACAGGGAAATGCTTGTTTTGAAAACGGAATTCACGGAATCTACCTGTCGTCAATACGGTTTCCGGGACGTGGCATCGAATTTCGACGTTAATATGGAAAAGGTGAAGCCAAGGTTAACAGAACCCTAACAATCCATCACCCTTCCGTGCGCCGGCCGTCAGCGCGAGCGCCCCGCGGCCTGCAATGGAAGAACGTAGCATATTCGGGACGGGTTCCCGCAGGCTGATTGGTCAAGGCGATTCCGCATCGGACGACGGTGCGCTAGCATGGCCGCAAACCGATTCCGGGAGAAATCATGACCCTCGCATTGACCGCCGAGAATGGCGAGCACAGCTTCGACATCGCGCTGGACCCGCAGTCCGCGCTCGACCTCCGTGATGCGATCTTTCGCGGGATCAACCTCGCCCCGGGAGCGGCGGTCCCGTCGGACGGCGATCCGCGTATCGACCGGGCTCTGCCGGGTTTCCTGTTCACCTGCGGTCCGGATCACATCCGCCATCCAGAACCGGTCGAGGGCGCGGCCGACGGCCGGCGGTATCCGCTGCACGGCTCGCTGTCCTCGCATCGGGCCAAGGACGTCCTGTTCGAGGAGGACGAGGGGGAGGTCGTCTGCTCGGCGCGGGTGCCGATCGGCCTCGCCAACGGCGGGACCGCAGAGATGAAACGGCTCTGGCGCGCCGACCGCAATACCGGTCACATCACCCTGGACGACACCGTGACGAATACCGGCGAGCGTCCGTGGCCGCCGGTGGCGATGTACCACATCAACTTCAACACGCGGTTGTTCGACGAGAACACCCGGCTCGCCGGGGCGATGCTGGAGGGGGGAAGCCTGCCCTGGCGGTTCGGCGAGGGCGACATGCGCATCTTCTGCGTGTCCGCGGCCGCGACCGCGCAGCACGGCTGGGCGGACATCGCGATCGGGCCGATCGCTGTGCTGGGCGGGCGCAGCCTGCACGTGCGCTTCCGCGTCGATACGCTGCCCTACCTGCAGGTCTGGCGCAACCAGTCGCCGGGCTGCCACGTGCTGGGGCTGGAGCCGGTGACGCACAGGCTGGCCACCAGGCAGGAACTGATCGCCTCGGGCGAGATGGCGGATTTCGCGCCGGGCGAACGGGTCGGTTACGGGCTTTCGTTCGAATTGCGATAGCGGCGGGCCGGCATCGGCGCCGATTGACGACCGATGCCGAGGGGCCTACACCCAAGGCCAACGAATTTCAGCAAGGGCAAGCACCATGGACATCCGCGCGATCAACGACGAGTACTCGGTCTCGGGCCAGATCACGGTCGAGGATCTGGACGAGGTCAAGGCGATGGGCTTCAGGTCGATCGTCTGTCACCGGCCGGACCATGAAGCCCCGGACCAGCCGGAGTTCTCGCAGATCGCGACGCGTGCGAACGAACTGGGCCTCGACGTCGCCCACATCCCGGTCGGCCCGATGGGCGTGACGGCGGACGCGGTGCGCGACATGGTCGATGCGCTCGACGAATTGCCGCGGCCGATGCTCGGCTACTGCCGTTCCGGCGCCCGCTCGACCAACATCTACGCCCAGACGCTGCACATCCGCGGCTGACCCTGCGCGGTTGCGGGGTGCGGCCGGTTTTCGGCGGGCGCGCCGTGCCTTTGGAAGCGCGCCGCGCCTTGGGCGGGCGCGCAACATGGATGGATCACGCTTCAGGTGCGATCGCGGATCTGCGACAAGGTCCGCGTCGGCGTGATCGCCTCGGGGTCGAGCCTCACCTCGATGATCGACGGCTTGCCGCTCGCCCGGGCCCGCAAGAAGGCGGGGGCGAAATCCTCGGTCCGCAACACGGTCTCGCCGTGGCCGCCATAGGAAACAGCCAGCGCGGCGAAATCGGGATTGGTCAGGTCGGTGGCGCTGACGCGGCCGGGATATTCCCGTTCCTGATGCATGCGGATGGTGCCGTAGATGCCGTTGTTGACCACCACCGTGATGATCGGCAGGCGATAGCGGACGGCGGTGGCGAACTCCTGCCCGTGCATGAGGAAGCAGCCGTCGCCGGCGAAGCAGATCACCTCGCGCTCCGGGAACAACTGCTTGGCGGCGACGGCGGCCGGCAGGCCATAGCCCATCGAGCCCGAGGTGGGGGCGGCCTGGGTGGCAAAGCGCCGGAAGCGATGGAAGCGGTGCACCCAGGTGGCATAGTTGCCGGCGCCGTTCGAGAAGATCGCGTCCTCCGGCACGTTGTCCTCCAGCCAGGCCATGATCGGCCCCATCTGCACCGCGCCCGGGCCGGTGGCCGGCGGCGTCGACCAGGAAAGATAGGCCTGGTGCATCGCCCTCGTCCGTTCCGCCCAGCGGGGCGTGGAGGCGGGCCGCAGGTCGGCGAGGCTTTCAACGAACTCGGAGGCGCCGGCGCAGATCGCCAGCTCGGGGCGGTAGACGCGCCCGAGTTCGGACGGGTCGGGATGGACATGCACCAGCGTCTGACGCGGGTAGGGGCTGTCGATCAGCGTGTAGCCGGAGGAGGGCATTTCCGAGTAGCGCCCGCCGAGAAGCAGCACCAGGTCGGCCTCGCGGATCTCCTTCGCCAGGGCGGGATTGATGCCGATGCCGGAATCGCCGGCATAGTTCGGATGCAGGTGGTCGAACAGCATCTGCCGGCGGAACGAGCAGGCGACCGGCAGCGACCAGCGCTCGGCAAAGGAGGCGATGCCGGCCGCGCTCTGCTCGGTCCAGCGCGTGCCGCCGAGAATGACGAGCGGACGCTCGGCCTGCTCCAGCAGCGTCGCCAGCCGGGCCATCTGTTTCGGCCCGGGATGGGCCTCGACCGTCATGTAGCGCTGCGCCGCGGGCGCCGCAACCGCCTCGGTCAGGATATCCTCCGGCAGCGCCAGCACAACCGGGCCGGGACGGCCGGAGGTGGCGATGGCGAAGGCGCGGGTCACGAATTCGGGAATGCGCCGCGGATCGTCGATCTCGGCGACCCATTTGGCGACTTCGGTGAAGGCGCGGCGGTATTCGATCTCCTGGAAGGCCTCGCGCTCGCGGGCCTCGCGCTGGACCTGGCCGATGAAGAGGATCGTCGGGATCGAATCCTGCCGGGCGATGTGGAGCCCTGCCGAGGCGTTGGTGGCCCCGGGACCGCGCGTGACCATGCAGATGCCGGGTTCACCCGTCAGCCGGCCCCAGCAGTCGGCCATCATCGCCGCGCCGCCTTCCTGGCGGCAGACGAGCACGTCGATGTCCGTGTCGTGAAGGGCGTCGAGCACGGCAAGATAACTCTCGCCCGGGACGCAGGCGATGCGGCGGACGCCGTTGGCAACCAGCGCATCGACGATCAGTTGACCGCCCGTGCGCCGTTCCGAGGCACTGTGGTTCGTCATGCCGATTTCCTCCCGGCTTCGAGCGCCTCCAGTTCGGCAAGCACCTCCCCGGTGTGCTCGCCGAGCCGCGGGCTGGGGCGGTCGTAGACAAGCGGGGTCTCGGAGAACACGATCGGGGTGCGCACGCCGGGAATCCTGTTGCCGTCGCGGTCGGCGAGATCGAGCCGCAGGCCGCGCGCCTTGACCTGCGGGTCGTCGAAGGTTTCGGCGATCGAGTTGATCGGGCCGGCCGGCACGCCGTTCTGTTCGCACGCCGCCAGCAGCTCGGCCTTCTTCCACTTCCGGCTGCGCTCCAGGATCGGCGGGCGCAGCGCTGCACGGTTCTTCACCCGCGCGCCATTGGTCGCGAAGCGCTCGTCGCCTGCCAGCTCGGTCATGCCGAGGATGGCGCACAGCCGCTGGAACTGGCCGTCGTTGCCGACGGCCAGGATCATGTGACCGTCGGCGGTCTCGATCACCTCGTAGGGGGTGATGTTCGGGTGGGCGTTGCCGAGTCGGGCCGGGGCGCTGGCGGAAACGAGATAGTTCATGTTCTGGTTCGCCATGACGGCCGACTGCACGTCGAGCAATGCCATGTCGATGTGCTGGCCCTTGCCGGTGCGCAGCGCGTGGATCAGTGCCGCCTGGATCGCCGCCACCGAATAGATGCCGGTGAAGATGTCGGCGATCGCCACGCCCGCTTTCATCGGCTCGCCATCCGGCGCGCCGGTGACCGACATGAAGCCGGACATGCCCTGGACGATGTAGTCATAGCCTGCCCGCGCCGCGTAGGGGCCGTCCTGGCCGAAGCCGGTGATCGAGCAGTAGACGAGTTTGGGGTTGTCGGCGGCGAGGCTGGCATAGTCGAGGCCGTACTTCTTCAGGCCGCCGACCTTGAAGTTCTCGATCACGACATCGGCGGTGCCGACCAGCCGGCGCACGGTGTTCTGGCCGTCCTGGCTGCGGAAATCGACGGTGATCGAGCGCTTGTTGCGATTGGTGGAGTGGTAATAGGCGGCCGACAGGTTGTCGCCGTCCTTGCCGGTGACGAAGGGCGGGCCCCAGGCGCGGGTGTCGTCGCCGCCATCGGGGTTTTCCACCTTGATCACGTCGGCGCCGAGGTCGGCAAGCATCTGTCCGGCCCAGGGGCCGGCGAGCACGCGCGCGAGTTCGATCACCCGGATGCCGGCAAGCGGCAGGTTCTTCTCGTCCATTGCTTCCTCCAAGCCGGCGCAATTCGTCCCTTGGCGGGTTCTCGCACCGGCACCAGACGCTGGATAACAAAAAGCATCCGGCGGAGATAGCATCAACCGGGCATGAGGTGATGAGCGGACGGACTTACCACCCGCGCCGTTTGCGGTCAGGCTTTCAGGCCAGCGGCGGCATCGGCGCCGGGGTCGCGCGCTTGCGCAGCTTGTGCTCGCGCCAGATCACGTAGAGGCCCGAGGCGATGATGATGGCGATGCCGGCCCATTTGAGCGCGTCGGGCAGGTCGCCGAACACCCACCATCCGAGAATGGTGGCGGAGACGATCTCCAGGTATTGCAGCGGCGCCAGCACCGAGGCGGGCGCATTTCGATAGGCGTAGGCGCCGAAGATGCCGGAGATCGTTGCGGCGACGCCGGCGCCGACGATGTAGAGCGCGGTGACGCCCGTGGGCACGACCGGGGTGAAATCCGCCCAGCCGAACCGGCTGCCGGCAAGCATGGCGACGGCGGCAAAGCCCGCGCCCCAGAGGCCGGTATGCAGTTGCATCGACCAGGGGTCCTCGTTGCGTGCCGCGAGACGTGTGATCAGCAGGAAGATCGCCAGCGCAAAGGCGGACACGACCGGCAGCAGCGCTATCGGGCCGACCTCCTGCAAGCTCGGCTGGATCACCAGGAGGGCGCCGCAAAAGCCCACCGCGCAGGCGGTGTAGCGCCGCCAGCCGATCGTTTCCTTGAGGAAGATCGCCCCGAGAATGGTCAGGATGATCGGCTCGACGAAGAAGATTGCCAGCGCGTCGGCGACTTCCATCACCGACAGCGCGATGACGAAGCAGATCATCACCGTGGCCGCCATCAGCCCGCGCACCGCGTGCAGCGCCGCCTTGCGCCAGGTGAGGTCGAACAGGGTACCGCGCCAGAGCACGATCGGCAGCAGCGTCGCTGCCTGGAAGATGAAGCGGCAGAGCGTGATCACCGCCGCCGGCACGTCGGCGACCGCGAGCTTGGAAAAGATGTCGATCACCGGCGCGATCAGCACCGCGACGACCATCAGGGCGAGGCCGAGGGCGACCTCCTGGTGGAGATCGGTCGAAGGGGATGCTGCTCGCGCGGTCATGTTCGCCTGCCGGTCGGTGGGATCAAGACGCAACCCTTTGGCACCAAGCGCTGAATTCCGCAACTGGCATTTCTCGCAGGTCCGGACGCTCGAGCAGGGTCTCGTGGCGCAGCCCCGGATAAATGCGGCAGGTGACGTCGCCCATGCCGGTGTTTGCGAGCCGCCGGCCGAGCCAGGCCACGGACCGGCCGAAATCGGTGGCGGGGTCCTGGTCGCCGCCGACGAGATGGACGGGAAGCGTCTTGGGCAGCCGCGCGAGTGCGGCCTTGTCCGCTGCGGCAAAGGTCATGGCGAAGATGTCGCGCCAGAGCGAGACGCTGGCGTCGAAGCCGCAGAGCGGATCGGCGACGTAGCGGTCGACCTCGGCCGGATCATGCGACAGCCAGTCGAAATCCGTGCGGCGGCCCGCCACCGCCTTGCCCCAGGCGCCGAAGGTCAGCTTCGGCAGCCATGCACTCGGCACGTCCGAGCCCTTGCGCATGCGTTCGGCCAGCAACAGGCCCTGCGCGGCGCGACCGGCAAGACCGGGGCGGACGTTGGAGTTCCACACCGCCAGGCCGTCGATAGCCGCCGGATAGGCTTCTGCGAACGACAGCGCCAGCAACCCGCCCAGGGAATGACCGAACTGGATGCGCGGCAGTCCCGGGTGGCTGGCCGATGCCATCTCCAGCATCGCCAGCATGTCCTTCAGCGCCGTGCGCCAGCCGTCGCGGGCCGCAAAGCGGCCGAGCGGCGCGTCCGGCGCGGCCGTCTCGCCGTGGCCGCGGTGGTCATGGGCGTAGACGTGGAAGCCTTCGGTCGCCATGCGCTCGGCAAAGCCCTGGTAGCGGCGCGAATGCTCGGCAAGGCCGTGGCTGATCAGGAGGATGCCCCTGGCTTCGCCGTGGGCCGGTGCGTGGCGGTAGGCGAGGCTGGCGCCCGTCGGGCTCTCCAGATGCAAGGTGCTTGTAAACATGCCGCTTCGGAAGGTCCTTCTGACGGGTCGATCGGTGCGGAGATGGACGTGATTTCTCCGGGAAAATCAATCGGGACGGCGACGGGCGGCCCGGCTGGAGGGTGCGCAGGGCAAAATGATAAATTCAGGGTTGCAATTTTCCCGCATTTGTTGCTTCATGTTTATGTTTTGTTCCGTTGGGGGATGGGTCATGACTTTACCGAGATCGATTGTCAGCCTGGCCGCGGCGCTCGCCGCATATCTGGCGATGGCCACGCCGGGCGCTGCCGCTGCCACGGACGAGACCAAGGCGGCCGGCGGCAGCGGGCAGGGACGGACGCGGCATGTGCTGGCCTTGACCTGGCAGCCGGGCTTCTGCCGCACGCGCCCGGACAGCCCGGAATGCGCCTCACACCCGGCGAACGGGCCAGCGGCCGCGCGGCTGACGCTGCATGGCCTGTGGCAGGTGAAGAAGAGCTATTGCGGTATCGGCGCCGACCAGAAGAGGCAGGACCGCCAGCGGCGGTGGACGGAACTGCCGGCGCTCGCGCTCTCCGCCGAGACGACGGCGCGGCTGGCGATCGCCATGCCCGGCGTTGCCTCCGGGCTCGACCGCCACCAGTGGCTGATGAACGGTACCTGCCATGCGGCGAGCGCCGAAGCCTACTATCGCAGCGCGCTGGCGATGCTGGAGGCGGTCGAGCGGTCGGCGGTGGGCGCCTATCTCGCCGGCCAGGCCGGCAGCACCGTCACCCAGGCCGGGGTTGCGGCCGCCTTCGAGGCGGCCTTCGGCGAGGGCGCGGGCGAGCGGGTGAGGCTGCGTTGCCGCACGGTCGGCGGCGAGGCGGTCGTCACCGGGCTGACGGTCGGACTGGCCGCGGCCGAGGGAGACCTGGCGGCGCTGGTGCGCGGGGCGGCCCCCACGACGTCGAGATGCGAGCGCGGCTTGCTGGAACGGGCGGTCGTCGCCGATTGACCCTGGCCGGAGCGAGGCCGCTGGGGCGCAGGCGGGCGCTCACCGATTGCCGCCGGCCGGCCGGTGCGAGGCGGCGCTGGCCGGCGTGCACCTAGTCGCGGCGCCGGATGGTACCCGATGTTGTTCCTGCCGGCGGCGACAAATCCCACCGGCGGGGGGCTCTCGCGCATTGCCGCTGCCGGAGAATTCGCCTACATAGCGGGCAATTTTCCCCTTCGATGCGGAGCGCACGCTGAATGGCACGTCAATTCATCTATCACATGGCCGGGCTCAACAAGGCCTATGGCAACAAGAAGATCCTGGAGAACATCCACCTTTCCTTCTATCCGGATGCCAAGATCGGCATCCTCGGCCCGAACGGCGCCGGTAAGTCGACCGTGCTGAAGATCATGGCCGGGCTCGACAAGGAGTTTACCGGCGAAGCCTGGCTGGCGGACGGAGCCACCCTCGGCTACCTGCCGCAGGAGCCCCAGCTCGATGCCTCCAAGACCGTGTTCGAGAACGTGATGGAAGGCGTCGCCGACAAGAAGGCGATCCTCGACCGCTACAACGAACTGATGATGAACTATTCCGACGAGACGGCGGAAGAGGGCGCGAAGCTCCAGGACGTCATCGACAGCCAGAACCTCTGGGACCTGGAAAGCCAGGTCGAGATGGCCATGGACGCGCTGCGCTGCCCGCCGGGTGACGCCGCCGTCGGCAACCTTTCGGGCGGCGAGAAGCGCCGCGTCGCGCTGTGCCAGCTTCTGCTGCGCCAACCCGACCTGCTCCTGCTCGACGAACCGACCAACCACCTCGACGCCGAGACCATCGCCTGGCTGGAAAAGCACCTGCGCGAATATCCGGGCGCCATCCTGATGGTCACCCACGACCGCTACTTCCTCGACAACGTCACCGGCTGGATCCTCGAACTCGACCGCGGCCGCGGCATTCCCTACGAGGGCAACTATTCGGCCTACCTGCAGGCGAAGTCCAAGCGCATGGCGCAGGAGGAGCGCGAGGAGGGGGCCCGGCAGAAGGCGCTCGCCCGCGAGCAGGAGTGGATCGCCTCCTCGCCGAAGGCCCGCCAGGCCAAGTCGAAGGCCCGCATCCGGGCCTATGACGAACTGGTCAAGGCCGCGGCCGACCGCCGTCCCGGCGACGCCCAGATCGTCATTCCGGTCGGCGAGCGCCTTGGCAACGTGGTGATCGAGGCCGAGAACCTGACGAAATCCTATGGCGACCGCGTCCTGATCGAGAACCTCAGCTTCAAGCTGCCGCCGGGCGGCATCGTCGGCGTCATCGGTCCGAACGGTGCCGGCAAGACGACGCTGTTCCGCATGATCACCGGCCAGGAGCAGCCGGACGGCGGCGAGATCCGCGTCGGCGACACGGTCGATCTCGGCTATGTCGACCAGAGTCGCGACGCGCTCGCCGGCGACAAGACCGTCTGGGAGGAGATCTCCGGCGGCAACGACGTGATCAAGCTCGGCAAGCACGAGGTCAACTCGCGCGCCTATTGCGGCGCCTTCAACTTCAAGGGCGGCGACCAGCAGCAGAAGGTCGGCACGCTCTCCGGCGGCCAGCGCAACCGCGTCCACCTCGCCAAGATGCTGAAGGCCGGCGGCAACGTGATCCTGCTCGACGAACCGACCAACGACCTCGACACCGAGACGCTGGCCGCGCTCGAGGACGCGCTGGAGAACTTTGCCGGCTGCGCCGTGATCATCAGCCACGACCGCATGTTCCTTGACCGGCTGGCAACCCACATCCTCGCCTTCGAGGGCGACAGCCGCGTCGAGTGGTTCGAGGGCAACTTCGAGGACTACGAGCAGGACAAGATCCGCCGCCTCGGCCCGGACTCGGTCAATCCGAAGCGCGTCACCTACAAGCGCCTGACGCGCTGAGCGCCGCCGGACATCCGCTGACAGGTTGAATTCGGGCCGCCACGCTTGTTCCGCGTGGCGGCCCTTCTGTTGGCGGGGTCCTCGTCGTCGGCAGGCCGCGCGTTCGCTTCGCCGTTCTTGCAGCCCGAGGCTTGCGTCGGTTTGCCCGGGCTAGCGGCCCCGGTCAGCGTCGCTTGGCTCTACCGGCGGGGCATGACGCGACGCATCGAAAGGCACCGTGTTCACCAGCGCCCCGATGGGCTGCCGGTTCGCCCCGGCCGCTGCTTGTCGCTCCTTGTCGCCACGGTCGCTGTTGTGACCCCTGCCGCGCAACGGTCGGCCGCGACCAGATTATCGCTTGCACTTCGAAGGCTCGTGACATAAAGATATCTTTATATCTTGATCGGCAAGGCGGACGCGACGTGGCGAAACTGGATCTGGAAGATTTCGTAGAGGTTCTGAAGACGGTCGGCGAGTCGACCCGTCTGCGGCTGTTGGCGCTGCTGTCGCGCGGCGATCTGACGGTGACCGACCTGACCGACATTCTCGGCCAGTCGCAGCCCCGCATCTCGCGCCATCTCAAGCTTCTGACCGAGGCGGCGCTGATCGAGCGCTACCAGGAGGGCGCCTGGGCCTATTTCCGGCTGCGGCACGACGGCCCCGCAGTCGGCCTGGCGCGGCTGCTGCTCGACAATGTCGACGAGGTCGATCCGGTGCTCGCCCGCGACGCCGAGCGGCTCGCCGTCCTGAAGAAAGCGCGGGCGGACAAGGCCCAGGCCTATTTCAGCCGCAACGCCGCCGAATGGGACGAACTGCGGCGCCTGCATGTCAGCGACGCCGAGGTCGAGGCGGCGCTCCTGCACCTGATCGGTTCCGAGCCGGTCGACGCGTTCCTCGACCTCGGTACCGGCACCGGCCGCATCCTGCAACTGTTCGAGGGCCTCTACCGGCGCGGCGTCGGCGTCGACGCCAGCCGCGACATGCTGGCGGTGGCGCGCGCCAACCTCGATCGTGCCGGCATCACCAAGGCGTCGATTCGCCACGGCGACATCTTCAACCTGCCGCTCGAGCGTGACGAATTCGACGTGGTGACGATCCACCAGGTGCTGCACTTCCTCGATGAGCCGGACGCGGCGATCGCCGAGGCGGCGCGCATGCTGCGCCCGGCCGGCCGGCTGGTCATCATCGATCTCGCGCCGCACGATCTGGAACATCTGCGCGACGAGCACGCCCATCTGCGCCTCGGCTTCCCTCACCAGCTGGTGCAGGAGTGGCTCGAGCAGTCGGGGCTGACCCTCGAGCGGACGATCGATCTCACGCCCGCCGGCGGCGGCGCCGACGCGCTGACGGTGACGATCTGGCTGGCGCGCGACCAGAGACCCGTGGAGAGCGCCGTCGGCGCCGAACCGCTCATCGCCATCGGACGGAGGATCTGACATGACGACTGGCCACGGCGCTTCCCGTCGGCAAACCCCCGGACTGTCCTTCGAGTTCTTTCCGCCCAGGACGGCGGACGGAGAACGGCAGCTCTGGGAGACGATCGAGGCGCTGGCGCCCTACGCGCCGGACTTCGTGTCGGTCACCTATGGAGCGGGCGGCTCCACCCGCGAGCCGACGCTCGCCACGGTGTCGCGGATCCTGCGCGACACGCCGCTTGCCGCCGCCGCGCACCTGACATGCGTCGGCGCGCGCAGGGGCGAGGTGGACGCCGTCGTGGAGGAATTCCGCGCCGCCGGCGTCCGCCACTTCGTGGCGCTGCGCGGCGACCCGGCGGGCGGCGTCGGCGCCGCCTACCAGCCGCATCCGGGCGGCTACGCCAATGCCGCCGAACTTGTCGCCGGCCTGCGGGCCATCGGCGATTTCGAGGTGTCGGTCTCTGCCTACCCGGAAAAGCACCCCGAGAGCCGCGACGTGTCCGCCGATATCGACATGCTCAAGCGCAAGGTCGACGCCGGCGCCACACGGGCGCTGACCCAGTTCTTCTTCGACAACGACCTTTTCGAGCGCTATCTCGGGCGGGTGCGCGCGGCCGGCATCGACATTCCGATCGTGCCGGGCATCCTGCCGGTCCACAATCTGGCCCAGGTGCAGAAATTCGCCGGACTTTGCGGCGCCACCGTGCCCCAGTGGCTTGTCGAGCGCCTCGCTCCGCTGGACGACCGACCGGACGCGCGCACAGCGATGGCCGCAGACATCGCCGCGCGCCAAATGGAAGGGCTGATTGCGCTTGGCGTCGCCGAATTCCATTTCTATACGATGAACCGTTCGGGCCTCGTCGGCTCGGTGCTCGACCAGGTCGGCTTCGGGCACCAGCCGGGTACGGCCCGCAACTCAGCGACAGGCGCCGCCGCGTGATGTGATTTGGACGCACGCGTGCGACGGCGCCACACATAAAAAACGCATGACGCCTTGCGGGGTCATGCGTTGGTGTGAACGGGTCACGAATTGGTTTCTCTGCGTTTATTTGTCCGTTTGGACGACGCTGTCGCTCAGATGAAAATCATGGTGGCGACGAAGAGGAATGCTGCACCGATCATCAGAACATTCAAGGAATGTGTGAGTCCCATGGCTTACCTCCTTGCGTTGCGCGGGCATCATAAGTCCGAAAAATCCCGCTTGAAAAGTTGTTTGTGTGTTGCACTGCGGCACCACTGCTGGTGCCACAGCTTTTCCACAAGGCTAAATAACTGTTCTTGCAAGATTAATCTCTGACTGGTTTTTTTCACGAAATCTTCGTTTTCGTTAACGCCGATACCGCCGCTTTCACAATTTGTGAACCGCGAATCGGCAGCCGCTGCCGGCTGCCGATCACGTCAGGCGCCTGATCAGGCGACCATCGAGAATCACTAGGCCGGCCATTACCAGCAGCATGCCGGCGGAACCGTTGGCGGTCAGCCGCTCGCCGAGAAAGAGCATTCCGGCAAGGATCGCACTCGGCGGCACCAGCAGCGTCACCAGCGAGGTGTTGGTGGCGCCGGCAGCGGCCATGATCCGGAAGAAGAGAATGTAGGCATAGGCGGTGGAAACGAGCGCCAGCGCGAGCACAGCCATGATGACGCCCGCCGATGGCGCCGGCAGGGCCCAGGGCTGGTCGATCGCGGCGGCCAGCGGCAGCAGCACGATGGTGGAGGCGGTGAGCTGTCCGGCGGCGGTCACCGGGGCCGCAACGTCGCGGAAGCGGCGCCCGTAGGTCGCGGAAAAGCCGTAGGAGAGGGCGGCTGCGATCGGCAGCAGCAGCGACCAGAGGGGCGGGCCGCCGTCTCCGCCGGTGAAGGGGGCCAACGCCTGCGGACCGACGAGGACGGCGGTGCCGACAAGCCCGACGAGGCAGCCCGCGATCTTGGCCGGCGTCATTTTCTCGTCCGCGGTGAGGCGGTTGGCGATGATGACGGTGAAGACCGGCGTCGTCGCGTTGAGGATCGCTGCCAGGCCGGCGCCGATCTGCGTCTGGCCGGTGAAGATCAGGATATGCGGGATGACATTGTTGATCAGTCCCATCGCGAGAAATTCGCGCCAGCGTCGCCGCAATGTCCCATACAGGCCATGGCGTCCGGCAAGGTAGATGTGGAGCGCAAGGGCCGCGAGACCGATCCGTAGCAGCACCAGTGTGACCGGCGGGATGTGCTGCACGGCAATGCGGGCGAAGAAGAAGGAACCACCCCAGATCAGCCCGAGCAGAACCAGCATGGTCCAGGTCTTCGCGGTCATTTCGTATCCGGGGCGCATGTTGGCGGTCTGATCCATTTTTCCTTCTGCCTTGCATCGTTTGCGATCATGCGGGTGCCGCCGTGCGGCCATCGAGCGGGAACGGGCTGCATCCCGTCGTCGCTCGTCGCGAACCCGGCGCAAGCCCCCGCGACACAGCTTTAGCGCGCGGAAAGTTGCCCAGCCACCCGGTTTCGTTATGATCAAGCCAATGGCCATCGACTCGCTCATCACGTCCAGCATTTCCGATACCGCTGCCCATGGTCAGTCGCTCGTCTCGATCGCCCTCGTCATCGCGGTCGCGGCGCTGCTGGGTCTTGCGTTCCTGTGGCTGCGGCAGCCGCCGCTCGTCGGGTTCATCCTTGCCGGCCTTGCGCTGGGACCGACCGGCTCCGGTGCGATCCAGTCTTCCGAGAACGTGCAACTGCTCGCCGAGATGGGGGTGGTGGTGCTGCTGTTCTTCATCGGCATGGAACTGTCGATCAAGGCCTTCGTGCTGACGATCCGCCAGGCGTTGCTCGTGGCGGGCGGACAATTGCTGGCGGCGCTGGCGGGCGCCTGGGTCCTCGGCTTCCTGCTCAATTCCAGCCTGTCGGAGACGATCATCCTGGGTTTCATCTTCGCGCTGTCTTCAACGGTCGTGGCGATGAAGATGCTGGACGACATGGGCATGCTGCGGGGCGAGGCCGGACGCGTCACGATCGGCGTGCTGATCGCCCAGGACGTAGCGGTCGTGCCGATGCTGATCTTCGTCACGAGTCTCAGGGGCGGGGAGATCGACTACGGCGCGCTGGCCGCCAAGACCCTGCTGGCGGTGGGCCTGCTCGGCGGGCTGTTGTGGTGGCTCGGCCGCCGCAACAAGCTGAAGGTCCCCTTTGCCGAGGCGATCGAGGAAAAGGTCGAGATCCTGGCACTCGGCGCGCTCGCGGTCTGCTTCAGCGCGGCCGCCTTTTCCGGCGCACTCGGGCTGTCCACGGCCTACGGCGCCTTCATCGCCGGCATCCTGATCGGCAATACGACCTTGCGCAGCCGGATCATCCCGGTGATCGAGCCGATCCAGAGCGTGTTGCTGGTGGCCTTCTTCCTGTCGATCGGGCTCCTGATCGACCTCGACTTCATCTGGGCCAACCTGTGGCAGGTCCTGTCGGTATCGCTCGTGGTGATCGTCGCGAAGACGGTGCTGAACGTGTTCTTGCTGCGCAAGACCGGAACCGCGGCGTCAACGGCGCTGATTGCCGGGCTGTCGATGGCGCAGATCGGGGAGTTCTCGTTCGTGCTCGCGTCGGCCGGCTTCAGCGTCGGCGCCCTCGGCTATGACAACTATCGCGTGGCGATCGCGGTGACGGCGATCACGCTGCTGCTGTCGCCGGTGTGGACGGCGGTGATGCATCGCCTGGAGCAGGTGGCAAGCGAGCACCTTGAGACCTATCGCAAGGCCATCGCGGTGGCCTATGCCAGCGAGATCAACGCCGTCTCGCGCCAGCGCGTGATCGTCATCGACACCGTCTGGGCGTTCAAGGTGCGCTATCGTGCCGTGCGCAAGGCCATCCGGAAGGGACAACAGCGGCGCCGGGAGGAGCCCCCCGAGACGCCGCCGGTGTGAAACCTGCCGAGCCGGGAAACCGCTTCAGAGCGCGCCGAGCAGCGAGGGGGTCGCCCAGCCGTCGGCCGGCATGCCGAGGCGGAGCTGCTCCTTCTGGATCGCCGCACGCGTGCCCGAACCGAGAATGCCGTCGATCTTGCCGACATCGTGGCCGAGTTCCGACAGCCTGGTCTGTAGGGCCTTCATGCTGCTGTCGTCGAGGCCCTGCTCGGGCTGGCCCTTCTGGTAGGGCGGGGCGCCGCCGAGGCGGGTGGCGAAATAGGCCGCCGAGGTCGTATAGATGAACGACTGGTTCCACTCGAGATAGATGTTGAAGTTCGGGTAGGTGATGAAGGCTGGGCCCTTGCGGCCCTGCGGCATCACCAGCGACGAGGCAAGATCGGCAAAGCGGGTGTCGCCGTCGCGCGGCGTCACGCCGAGCGCGAACCAGTCACCCGCGGTCATGCCGGCCTGCAGGCCGGTCTTCTCCCAGGGCAGATCATCCGGCAGAGACACTTCCTGGATCCACGGCTGTCCCTTGGTGAAGCCGAGGTGCTGGATGAACTTCGCCGCCGTCAGGATGGCGTCCGGCGCACTCTGCTTGACATCGACATGGCCGTCGCCATCGCCGTCGACGCCAAAGGCGATGATGTCCTCCGGCAGCATCTGCACCTGGCCGATTTCGCCGGCCCAGGCTCCGGTCGTGGTGGCCGGGGCGAGGTCGCCGTGCTGGACCATTTCGATCGCCGCGATCAGTTGCGGGCGGAACAGCTCCGGCCGACGGCAGTCGTGCGCGAGCGTCACGAGCGCATTGCGGGTGTTGAAGTCGCCCTGCACCGCGCCGAAGTCGGTCTCCATCGCCCAGAAGGCGGCGATCACCGGACCCGGCACGCCGAATTCATGCTCGGCGCGGGCAAACACGTCCGACAGCTGCTGCAGCTTCTTGCGGCCGATGTCGAGGCGCGACTGGCTGACGGTTCGCTGCGAGAATTCCAGGAAGGTCTGGCGGAAAACGCCCTGGGCGCGGTCGCGCGAGAGCACCTTCTGGTCGATTGCCGCCCCGGCCAGGGTCCGGTCCGCGGCCTCCGCCGACAGCCCCTTCCCGGTCGCCTCCGTCTTCACGCCCTGCAGGAAGGAGGCGAAGTCGCCGCCGCAGGCTGCCTTGGCAGCGCTGTCGGCCGTTTGCGCGATCGCGGTGCCGGAGAGAAGCAGCACCATCAGGGCGCCGATCGGCAGAAGTCTCGGTTGCATTGGGGGTCCTTTCATTCGGTTGCCTCCGATTCTCAGATTAATGTGACGGAAGCAAGAAGGAAGCGCGCGGTGGCGCGTCGAAGGCAGATCAAATCTTTCGTGATATCGCCCGGTTCGGCCAGCGGTTGCCGACTCTACTGCGAGACCTTTGCAAGCCAGCTGTCCCAGTTCTTGCGCGAGCCGGCATAGACGTTGATGTCCGTGTCGCCCTTGATGCCGGGTACGATCCCGGTGCTGGTATACTGCCAGAACGACCATTTGCGGCCGTAGACGTTCTCCGGATGGTCGGCGACCGACCGCAGCCAGAGGTGATACTTGTCGAAGTATCCGACCATGTTGTCGCGATGGAAGTCGACGGTCGTGTAGATGATCGGACGCTTGCCGTAGTGCCTTTCGATCCGGTCGAGGAAGCGCTGCAGCTCGGCCCGCACGACTTGCGGCGGCGGCCGCTTCTTGCAGGTCGGGGAGGCCGGGTTCCATTCGGCGTCCAGAACCGGCGGCAGCTGCACCGCGCTCTTCGGCACGTTGCGGATGAACCAGTCGGCCTGGTCGTCCGGCGTCGAGCAGAAATAGTAGAAGTGGTAGGGCGCGTGTGCGACCCCGGCGGCGCGCGCGCCCCGCCAGTAGCCGTCGAAACGGTCGTCGACACGATCCTTGCCCTCGGTCGCCTTCAGGAAGGCGAAGGACACGCCGGAACGCTTCACCGTCGGCCAGTCGATGTTGCCGTTCCACTTGGACACGTCGATTCCGTGTACCTGATGGTGATGCGGCGTACGGGCGCCGAAGTCCTGCGGGTCGTTGTCCTTGAAGAGCGGCCGTACCGTCGAGGTCGAGACGAGGTCGTAGTCGGTCGTCGAGCACGATGCCGTGAGCAGGGCCAGGGGCAGGAGAGCCAGAGTGAGCCGACGCATGGATGTCCCGGACGGTGGAGGTTGGCGGATACTGCCCGATGCGCGGGATTCGGTAAAGGGGCCCCACGCATCCGGCGTGAGGCCCCTTTGCAGGCAATTGTGGTGAAATTGCCGCCGAAGCGTGTTGATGGCCGTCCTTGAGGTCCGCCGGACGGCCATCTCCGCCGGTCAGAACTTCCAGCCGAGGCCGAACATCACCGAATTGCTGCTGAGATCGGTGTCGACGCCGAGAAGGTCCTTGCTGCCGTAGTCGGTGTAGCGATACTCGGCGCGGCCGACGAGGTTCTCCGTGAAGGCCTGCTCCAGACCTGCACCGATCGTCCAGCCGTTGAAGGTCCCGTCCTCGCTGTCGCCGGTATCACGGTCGGTCAGCTCCGCATTGGTGAAGGCATAGCCACCGGTTGCGTAGACCAGGGTGCGGTCGAAGGCGTAGCCGAGACGGGCGCGGAGCGATCCGCCCCATTTCGTCTCGAGCTCCATCGGAATGCCGCCGAGATCGAAGTTGTCGCTGTTCCAGTCATACTTGACGTCGCCTTCCAGGCCCATCACCCAGGGGCCGGTCTGGTAGTTGTAGCCGGCGTAGCCGCCGAGGGCCCAGCCATCGAGGCCGGGGCTGGCGGAAAAGCCGGCATCGGACGCATCGGCGTCGGTCCAGCCATAGCCGGTCGCGGCACCGACGTAGAAGCCGTTCCAGTCATAGATGCCCGATACTTCGGTCACCTCCAACGGCGCCTCCGGCGGTGCGGCGGGCGCGAGGTCGGCCGCGGAAGCGGACGTCGCGACTGTGGCCATCACGAAGGCAGCGGCGCCGAGATACAATGCTTTCATCGTTGTCTTCCTTATGCTTCGAACCATGCAGACGCAGCCCCAGGCGTCAGCAACGAGATACAACGCTCTCACGGCGCGAGAGGTCCCACAGAAAGACGCAGAAAATCGGGCAGGATGCTGCGCTGCGGCAAAAAGCCCGTCAGCCCGGCAATTTTGCAACGGCCAGCCAGGCGTAGCCGCCATAGGGCGTTTCGGTCGTCAGCCCGGCGCCGCGATCGTCCGCCGCGGCCTGCATCACCGCGAAAAGGTCTGCCCGCGGCGTCACGTGGAAACGTGCCAGCCAGGCCTGCAGCGGACCGCGCAGCAGCGGCAGGCGCTCCTGCTGGCCGAAATCGACGACATGCAGCGATCCGCCGGGATTGAGAGCGCTGAACGCGCAGGCGACGGCACCCTGCCAGACCGGAATCATCGACAGGGCATAGGAAATGACGATCCGGTCGAAACCGTTCGCACCGAAATCGCCGGCGGAAAAGTCCGTCGCGTCGGCGACGCGCAGCAGCGGGCGGGGTCCGGTCGCCCGGCCGAAGCGCTTTTCCGCCGTCTCGAGCATCGCCTTCGAGATGTCCAGGCCGTAAAGGCGTGCCCGCGGGTACAGGTGCGCCATGTGCTCGAGATTGCGCCCGGTGCCGCAGCCGACCTCCAGGACCGATTGTCCGTGATCGGCCGCAAGGCCCTTCAGCAGCCGGTCGCGCCCGAGGAGATAGTATTTGCGTGTCAGGTCGTAGACATGGCGCTGGTAGCGGTACTGCCGGTCCATCCGCTCGGCGTGGCCGACATCCAGCGGCATTCCCTCGTTCCCGCCGCCGCTCGGGCTCATCGCGCCTTCTTCCGGTAGATGTGGAAGCCGCCGTAGATCGCCGAGCGGTCGCGCTTGCCAAGCTCCGCCGATCGTGCCTGCTCGTACTGCCAGAGGTCGAGCAGCGCCGGCGACACCTTGCCGTCGAGGATGCTGCGCTCGGCGGCGGTCCGGAAGATGACGATCGCCCCCTCCGAAGCGGTGCGGGTGATCTCGGTCCACAGGGCGTTGATCTGCTTCTCGTTCATCCAGTCCTGCGCGTCGAGCAGCACGAAGCGGTCGACGGCGCCGGCCGGCCGCTTCGCCAGCAGTTCGGTGAAACTCGCGTGGTGGACGCTGACCCGGTCGGCATTGTCGCGGATGGCGCGGTAATGCTCGCTGCGCAGGTAGTCGGCCGGCCGGCCTTCCTGCTCCGTCGGATAGCGCCGGGCGAAGGCCTGCCAGGCGAAATAGTTGTTCCTGGAGGGGAAGTGGCAGGTGAGTTTTTCCAGGCGCTGCCTCAGCACCGGAGCGAGCGATTTACCGTCGCACAGGCTGGCCAGTTCGTCGAACTGCTGCGGCGGAATGCCGAGGCCGAACAGAGCCGCCTTGCGCGAGGTCATCCAGCGGATCAGCGGGCGCTCGAACAGCGGCGCGATGCGGGTGTCGAAGAAATGTCGCTGTTCGCGCAGCGAGCGAGCCTTGGCGAACTCGCGCGGATCGACACCGTGCAGCCGCGCCACGATGTGGCCGAGCAGGATGAACCGGCCGAGCAGGCCGGTCCGATAGATGTTCCGGTTGAAGACGTCGACGCGCCGGCGCCCGAGAAGACCGCGCCCGTTCCAGTAGTCGCGCGTTTCAGCATCGAGCACGGGCTCGATGAACATGTAGTAGGCCTCGCGATTGGTGTCGGTGTTGCTACCGCCGAGGAAGCGGGTGACGTCGGCGTGCGAGGGCAGGTTCTGGAAGGCGGCGAGCTTCAGCCGGTTCAGCGCCACATGGTGGGGGTTGAGATCGACGACGTCGATGCTTTCCGGTGCGCGCGAGAGATAGGCGAGCATGTTGCAGCCGCCCGAGCCGATGGTGACGATCCGGTGTCGCTCGTTCAGTTCCATCGCCTCGATGTCGACGGCCGGGTCCTCCCAGATCTGCGGATAGACGAGCCCGGTGAACAGCAGTCCGAAGAACCGCTCGGACAGGCCCGCGAGCGAAATCGCCCGGTGCTGCAGCAGTGCCGACTTCAGCTTCGCGTTGCGTCCGTATCCTGCATTCCTGGCCAGTTCACTCATGGCGCCTCTCGTCCTTTGCGTGTTCGGACGGGCATAGCGGCCGCGCGCTACAGTTTGATGACTGCGGCAGTGGACAGGGCTACACGGAAAAGCCGGCCGGCCTCAGGTCGAGCGCCGGATGAATCGCGGCGCGGGGAGGGGCCTTTTCATCCGCACGGAATCCTGATTGTCTGCGGCGCGAACAGGGAGAGACGGATGGCTCGATTTCGGCGTATGGCGACGAAGACGTTGCTCGGCATCGTCATTGTCCTTGCGATTGCCGGTGCCTGGCTGATCGCCCGGCCTCCAGACCTGCTCCGGGTCGGCTCCGCCTACGCTGCCAAGATCGTCTGCTCGAACGTGTTCATCGCCAACCGGGACCCCGACGTCGTTCTCGGCGAGGACGTGCAGGCACCGGGGCATCCGCTGCTGCGCCTGATGAGCCAGTCGGTGGATTTCTCCGAGAGAACCGTTACCGCGGCGCTGCTCGGCGTGTTCGCGCCCGGCTACGCCGCCTATCGCGACGGCTTCGGCTGCGCCGGGGTCCCCGATGGCGACTTCGTGACCGCCCGACAGGTCGTGGCGGAAGTGCCGCTGCCGGAGATCGCGCCGATGGCTGCGGACCGCCCCTGGCCGCAGGGCGAAGCGGGCAGCGAGGATCCGAGGCTGGCCGGTATTCTCGACGACCCTGACTTGCTCGGTCCGGGCATGCGGGCCGTGGCCGTGATCCACAATGGCCGCCTCGTCGGCGAGCGTTATGGCGATGGCTTCCGCGCCGACACGCCGCTGCTCGGTTGGTCGCTGACCAAGACGGTGAACGCGGCAATCGCCGGTCGGGTGATGCTGGAGGGGCGATTGTCGGAGCGGCAGGCCGGGCTCTTCCCGGAGTGGGGCGAGGACGCGCGGGCGAAGATCACCGTCGCCGACCTGCTCGCCATGCAGAGCGGACTTGCGTTCAACGAGGCCTATGGCGAGGTCACCGACGTGACGCGCATGCTGTTCCTCGAGCCCAACATGGCCCGTTACGCCGCCTCCTTTCCGCTGGCGGCCAACCCCGGCGAGGCGTTCAGCTATTCCAGCGGCACGGCCGTGCTGATCTCCCATGTCTTCATGAACGCGCTCGGCGACCGCTGGCGGGCGCTGTCCTATCCCGCCACCGCGCTGTTTGCTCCGCTCGGCATGAGCAGTGCCGTGATGGAGACGGACGAGACGGGCATCTTCGTCGGCTCCTCCTACATGTACGCCACCGCACGCGACTGGGCACGCTTCGCCCAGTTGCTGCTGGACGACGGCCGCTGGAACGGCGAGCGGCTGCTGCCCGAGGGGTTCGTCGCCGCGATGGGGACGCCGGCAGCGGCCTCCAACGGTGCCTACAGCCGGATGCAGAGCTGGATCGACGGGCCGGGAGGTGAGCCGAACTCGCGTTTCGGCCTGCCGCAGGACACCTTCTGGATGCTCGGGCATGACGGCCAGTCGATCGCCATCATCCCGTCGAGAAACATCGCGGTGGTCCGGATGGGGCTGACGCCGGCCTGGCTCGACTACCGCCCGCAGCGGCTGGTCGGCGCGGTGGTGGATGCGCTCGCGGCGGGGTGACTATTTCAGGCCGGTTTCTTCCAGCAGGCCCTTGCGCTTGGCGGTGTAGTAATAGCCGCTGGCATAGAGGCGAACCGCACCGTCGTGCTGGTTGTCGGCCACCATCAGGGCGCCGCGCAGGTATTTCGCACCGTACTTGATGTTGGTCTCGGCGTCGAAGAGCCCGTCGGGCGTGCCTCGGTAGCCCATGCCCTTGGCCGTGTTGTAGCGGATCTGCATCAGGCCGTAATTGCCGGCATTGTAGGCCTTGGGATTGTAGCGGCTCTCGCGCTTGATGACGCGGTGAAGCAGAGTCTCGGGAATCTCGTAGATCGCGGCATATTTGGTGACGAGGTCATCGATCGGCGTGCCGGACTTCTCGATGGCCTGCGATGCCTGGGAGAAGCCGCCGCCGGCCTGTGGCGCCGCGAAGGCGACCGGCTGCAGCGCCGGCTTGGCCAGCGGGACGATCTGGTGCGAGGCGACGAGCTGCTCCAGCCCTTCCGGCTCGCCGGTGTCGAATCCGGGCTCCATCACCGCGGCCTCGAAGGAGGCGGGCATGAATTTCGCGGGCGCCGGCGCCTGTCCGGTCGGGACCGGCATCGCCGACGCCGTCAGCCCCGCGTCGGCACCGCCCGCCTGCGGCGTCGCCGCGGCGATCGCCATGTCGGCGTTGGCGGCCCGGGTCGCTTCCACGACCGTCGACATGGTCTGCACGCCGCCGGTCTGCGTGGCCTCCGCGACGAGTTCGGTCGCGGCCGGATCGATGACGGGCGCCGGCAGCGCGTAGGCCGTCATCTCGGTGCCTGGCTTGGCGATCGGCATGACGGTCTGGACGGCAGCGAGTTCCTCCGCCGGCGTTTCGATGACGCTGGCGCATCCGCCGAGCATCAGCACCGCAGTCGCGCAACCGGCGGACAGGAAACGCTTCGCATGGGTCGGGAACCTGTCTGTCATCAGTCGCTCTCGTCTTGCCTGGAGGCTCGGAAACAGGACGTTTCCGGCACGGCTGCAAATCAACGGCGCTTCGACCGTGTTTCGTCAAATAGCCGATCGCGCCCGACCGGGCAACCCGCGAAGGCCGGGCCGAGAGGGCCGGCGGCCGTGAGGCCGGCTTTGGGGCATGGGAAGGGCCCCCACCCGGCGGCAAAAAAAATCCCCGGAGAGCCCCCCCGGGGAAAGATGGTGTTGCGGGGGGGGGGCGCCCCTCGTTGCGGGGCGAACGACGCCCGGCGCCTGCGTCAGACCGGCGACCACTGCTGGCCGATCACGTCCATGACCTCGCCGAACCACTTCGCACTCGTGTCGAAGTGCTTGCCGCCCTTGATGCGCGGAAACTCGATCGTGCGCAGCTTGCCGTTCTGGTCCTCGTCATGGCCGGTAACGCCGGAAACCTTGTTGAGGGCGCTCTCGACGGCGAGGTCGACCATGCTCTGGATCAGGCGCAGGTCGTCGGCGTTGGCCGGCGCGGAGCGCGCATAGTAACCCGACTTCTGGACCATGGCGCGCTCGGCGCCGAGCAGGCTCGCGAACTGCTTGGAGAACCAGTTGCCGACATTGATCGTGTCGATCTTCACGTGACCGAAGGCATCGCGCTTGATCGTCTCGCCGGCCGCCTCGCGCTCGGCGACGATGGCGTCGAGGCAGGCGCCTTCGGAGACGAACAGCGTCACGAAGCCGGTGGTTTCCATCACCTTGCGCAGGCGGTCGGCCTCGGCCTGCAGGTCGAAGGCGAGCTCCGGCAGGTACAGCCCGTCAATGCTCTTCAGCGTCCGGTTCATCATGAAGCCCTCGACATACTCGTTGCCGGCGGTCTTCTGGATGTAGGCGCGGGCGGTCGCCGCGGTCAGCCAGCCGCAGTGGCGGCCCATGACCTCGTGCACGACCAGCGTCCGCGGCGCGGCGCTCTGCTCGTTGGAGACATTGTCGAAGAAGCCGGCGCCGACTTCGGCCGCCGTCCAGGCGCCGAGCGACTGGCGGATCGGCACGACGTCGTTGTCGACCGTCTTTGGCAGGCCGACGACCGTCAGGTTGTAGCCGTTGGCGCCGAGATAGGCGGCGAGATCCGCCGCAGTCGTGTTGGTGTCGTCGCCGCCGATCGTATGCAGGATGGTCACGCCGTCCGCGGCCAGCCGCTCGGCCGCCACGCGCAACGGGTTGTCGCCCTCCTTGACGAGTCCGCGCTTGACGCAATCGGCGGTGTTCGTCAGCTTCACCCGGCTGTTGCCGATCGGCGATCCGCCGTAGCGGTGCAGCAGATGCGCCTTCTCGCGCACGTCCCTGGTGATCTCGATGCGGTCGGCCAGCAACAGGCCCTGGTAGCCGGAGCGATAGGCAACGAGCTCGATCTCGGGCGCGATGTCCGTGTAGCGTTCGATAAGCCCACCGACAGCGGACGAAAGGCAGGGCGCAAGACCCCCTGCGGTGAGCATTGCGACTTTTTGCTTGGCCATGTTTCCTCCTCGCCGAACGACCTGATCGATCGGCGGATGTCTACTCCAGAATCCCCGGCAGGGGAATCACGGAACGGTACTTATCCGCTGTCCATGACGGAATGATGCGGTCAGGCGCGGCCGCCTGCGGGAACGGCGGCGGCGAATTTCGCCTTGCGGCCGAGCCACACGACAAAGGCGACCGCGAGCGCGAAGCCGAGCGTCGCCGGGTCGATGGCCTCGCCCAACAGCAGCGCGGAAACCGCGAGCGTGACGAAGGTCTGGAACAGCTGCACCTGCGCCACCCGGGCGATGCCGCCGAGCGCTAGGCCGGCGTTCCAGAAGATGAAGCCGCCGAACATCGACATCAGGCCGAGGTAGAGCAGGCCGCCGTACTCGACGAGGCCCGGCGCCGTGATGCCGGTTCCGGCGAAGAGAACGGTCCCGGCGAGCGTGAAGGGGGCGCAGAGGACGAGCGCCCAGCCGATGACTTCCCAGCCGGGCATGACGCGCGCCAGCTTGCCCGACAGTACGTAGGAGAAGGAGGCGGAGATCGCGGCGAGAAGCAGCCAGAAATCGCCCGGCCCCGGATGGAAGCCGCTTTCGCGCAACGAGAAGGCGATGACCAGTGCCGAGCCGGCGATGCCGCATGACCAGAACATCGGGCCCGGGCGCTCGCCATCGACCAGGGCGGCGAAGATCGAGGTCAGGAGCGGCAGCACGCCCAGCACGACGCCGCCGTGACTTGCGGGAATCGTCTGCATCGCGATCGAGGAGAAGATCGGAAAGCCGAACACTGCGCCAAGGCCGACGCCAACGAGCGCCGGCAGATGTTCGCGCGGGAAGGGCCGGCGAAGGACGAGGAGGGCCGTCCCAGCCGCCGCGGCCGCGATCGCGGCGCGGCACATGGTGATGAACAGGGGGCTGAAACCCTCCAGCGCGATCCGGGTCATCGGCAGCGTCGCGCCGAAGATGGTGACGCCGACAAGGCCGAGCAGCATGCCGGCGGCATGGTTGGACAGGAGGCGCACCGGAATATCCTCGCTACAGGCCGTTCGTCATCCGCCTCTGCTCGCACCGGGCGGCCATGCCGTCAAATTCATATGGCTGATCGCTCGATCAAAAAATCAAATGCATCCACTTGATGAGGGCCATCACAAATTTGTGAGACCATATACAATGGTCTAGCGTGGCTTGCTTTTGTGGCCAATGTCTGGTCAAGATCACTATATGTTCTCACACATGGGTAACGCCTGATGACTTCCATCTGGGACCGGCTGGTAACCATGGTCGCCGGGGCGGCCAGCAATGCGCTCTCGGGCGTGGTCGAAGCCATGCGCACGCTGCTCGAGGGGGATCCCGAGACGCGCCGGCAGGTCGCCTTTTCCGTTGCCATGATCGCGCTCTCGGCCAAGATGGCGAAGGCCGACGGGGTCGTCACGACCGCCGAGGTCGATGCCTTCCGCGACATCTTCAAGTTTCCGGCCGACCAGGCCGGCAACGTGGCGCGGCTCTACAATCTGGCGCGGCAGGATGTCGCCGGCTTCGAGGCCTATGCCGAGAAGATGGCCGCGCTGTGCGCCTCCTGCGAGCGCAATTGCCCGATCCTCGAGGACATCATCGACGGGCTGTTCCACATTGCCAAGGCGGACGGGCTGATCCACGATCGCGAAATGGCGTTCCTATCGCGCATCGCCGAGATCTTCGGCATGGCGCTGGAGCGCTTCGAGCAGATCACAGAGCGGCACATCCATGTCGGCGGGCGCGACCCCTACAAGGTCCTCGGCGTCTCGCCGAGCGACGATTTTCCGACCATCCGCAAGCGGTACCGCGTGCTCGCTTCCGAGAACCATCCGGACCGGCTCGTGGCGCGCGGGGTTCCGGCCGAGTTCCATCGCATCGCGAACGACCGGATGGTGGCGCTCAATCACGCCTATGCGGCGATCGAGCGCGAGCGCCAGGCGGCATGACCGCATTCCGTCCCGATTTTTCCGGCGCGGCGGTCGCTCCGTCGCCGAACCACGGCGAGCGCGCCGGCGGTCGCCGGCCCGACATGATCATCCTGCACTACACCGGCATGGAGAGCGCCGAGGGGGCGCTTGCCTGGCTCTGTTCGGAACAAAGCGAGGTGTCGAGCCATTACTTCGTTTACGAGGATGGTCGCATCCTGCAGCTCGTGCCGGAGGAGCGCCGCGCCTGGCACGCTGGAAAGAGCCGGTGGAAGGGTGAGGCCGACATCAATTCCTGTTCGATCGGCATCGAGATCGCCAATCCCGGTCACCCGGGCGGGCTGCCGCACTTCCCGGACGCGCAGGTCGCGGCGGTCGTCGAACTGTGTCGGAACTGTGGCGAGAGGTGGGAGATCGCGCCGGAAAGGGTGCTCGCGCACAGCGACGTCGCACCGATTCGCAAGGTCGATCCGGGTGAAAATTTCCCCTGGCGGCGATTGCATGAGGGGGGGGTCGGGCACTGGGTCGAGCCGGCGCCGATCAGTGGTGGACGGTTCTTCCAGCGCGGCGATGCGGGCGGTCCGGTCGAGGCGTTGCAGGCGATGCTGTCTATCTATGGTTACGCGACGGAAATCACTGGTGTTTTCGACGCGGGAACAGAGGGTGACGTGGCTGCTTTCCAGCGCCATTTCCGCCCCGAGCGGGTCGACGGAATCGCCGATTTCTCGACGATCGACACGCTGCACCGGCTGCTTGTCGGCGTCTCCGAGCGACGGCGCGCGGTCGTATGATTCTCACGAAATATTTCAAATCGTAACACAAGTTTAACCTTTCGCCACATCCTGACCGGATTGGGAATGTCTTTTGCCCGTGCTTTCGGGTTCGGCCGGGCGGCGGTGCTTCCAGCGCCCCTCCTGACATGTCGGCCGAGGCGTTCGGGCGTTCGCCGGTGGGAGCCAGGGTCTCCTCCGCGTTTGCCCTTGGTCCGTGTTCTCTGAGGGGCGGACCACTCCACGAATGAAAATCGTTGCGCGGGACTTCGGCCGAGGGGTCGGGGCCTCAAGGCCTAGCCGTGCGCCTATGTGACCGGAGATTTTGGAATAGATGAGGAATTCGATTACGGCCGCGGGGGCGGCTTGCCTTCTTGCAGTGCTTGCGCAGACCATTTCGGCGAATGCCGGCCCGATTGACGGCGCCTCGGAGAAGAAGTCGCTCAAGACGGTGACGCGGACCGCGGGGTATCCCAAGCTGGGCGCGCCGGCCGGCTACTCCACCCTGATCAAGACCTATGCGAAGCAATATGGCGTTCCGGTCGACCTGGCCCATGCCGTCGTACGCGTCGAAAGCAACTTCAATGCCAAGGCGCGCGGCGCCGCCGGCGAGATCGGGCTGATGCAGATCAAGCCCGCGACGGCTCGTATGATGGGCTACACGGGCAACGCCAAGGGACTGTACGACCCGGAAACCAACATCAAGTACGGCATGAAGTACCTCGCCAAGGCTCACGATCTCAGCGGCGGGACCACCTGCGGCACGATCCTGAAATACAACGCCGGCCACGGCGCAAAGCGAATGAACCCGGTCTCCAAGAACTACTGCGGCAAGGTTCAGAACCTGCTCGATCTCTGATCTGGCAGGATCGGACTGGCGGACCTGCCGCCCGTTCAGGGCCCCGGACCGGAAACGGTCGCGGGGCCCTTCCTTTTGACCGGGGCGACGAATGGGGAGGTGCTCGCCCGCGAGCGTCGTGCTATGGCGGTCGCGGTCGGGGAAGGGGCGGTCAATGGTGCGGCAGTTCGAGTATGTGGTGGTCGGCAAGGGCATGATGGGGACGGCGGCGGCGCGCCATCTGGCGGCTGCGGGCGCCGATGTCGCCATCGTCGGCCCAGACGAGCCGGCCGACCGGGAACGCCACGACGGCGCATTTGCCAGTCATTACGATCAGGGCCGCATCACCCGCTCCATCGATCGTGACGCCGACTGGGCGCGACTGGCCCGTCGCTCGATCGCCCGCTACCGTGCGATCGAGGCGGAAAGCGGCATTTCCTTCTTCACCGAGGCAGGTTGCCTGATCAGCGGAGCCCGGCCCGACGGTGGGGGCGGCTATCTCGACGACGTCGTGGCCGCACGCGACCGGCTCGGCATCGACGCCGAGGTCCTGGATCGGCGCGCCCTTGCCGAGCGCTTTCGCTGGTTCGACGTGCCAGCGACCTCGGCCGGCGTGTACGAGGCCCTCGGCGCGGGGTACATCGACCCGCGGGCATTGGTCGCGGCCGAGACGGTCTGTGCCGAAAGGGCCGGCGCCGTCGTGATCCGCGCAGAGGTCGAGGCGCTCAGGCCCACGCCGCGGGGCGTGGAGATCAGGCTGCGCGGCGGCGAGGCCGTCCATGCCGGGCGCGTGCTGGTAGCCGCCGGCGGCTTCTCGATCGCAGCGGGCCTGCTGCCGCGCCCGGTCGACCTCACCGTCAAGGCGCGAACCGTGCTCTTCGCCGAGATCGCCCAGGACGATCTGGCCGCGTATGCCGGAATGCCAGCCTGGATCGACGAGAGCTGGCGACCCGACGAGCACTTCTACCTGCTGCCGCCGATCCGCTATCCGGACGGCAAGTGGTACCTGAAGATCGGCGGCGATCCCGCCGACGTGGTGCTGCCGGACGTTACCGCTGTCCGTGCCTGGTTCCGCGGCCGCGGCAGCGCCGACGCCGCGCGCCATCTCCACCGGGTGCTGATGCGTGCGCTGCCGGGCCTGAGGCCCGCCTCGCTCTCCAGCAGCCCTTGCGTCACCACCTTCACCGCCCATGGCTATCCCTATGCCGGCTTCGTCGACGGCGACCGGGTGGCGTTGCTGGCCGGCGGCTGCGGTGCGGCGGCCAAGAGTTGCGACGAGATCGGCCGGATCGGGGCGCGGCTCTTGGCGTCAGGCCGGATCGACGAGCCGGACTACGGCACCGATTTCGCGGTACGCTGCCGCTAGGACCGGTGTCGTTGTTTTTTCTGGCCTTTGTGACCGCCTTTCGCTAAGGAACGCGGGCCAGTTGGCCGGGCAGCCGCGCCGCGCAAGGGCCGAAAGGCCGCGTGGTGAGGAAAGTCCGGGCTCCACGGAAACACGGTGCCGGATAACGTCCGGCGGGGGCGACCCCAGGGAAAGTGCCACAGAAAGCAAACCGCCTTCCACGGAAGGTAAGGGTGAAAGGGTGGGGTAAGAGCCCACCGCGGACATGGCGACATGGACGGCACGGTAAACCCCACCGGGAGCAAGACCGAATAGGGATGACGCGAACGGCGCAAGCCGCTTCAGCCCGTTTCCGGGCCGGTCATCCGGGTGGGTTGCACGAGGCCTGGCGCAAGCCCGGTCCCAGATGAATGGCTGCCACGTTCCGGCCCCGGCCGGAGCCATACAGAACCCGGCTTACAGGCCAACTGGCAATTTTTCTCCTTCTCGATCCGAATCGGTTGGACGCCGGCCCCGCGGCACGCCGTTGCGGTGCCTCACGGGGGCGCTGGCCTCCCTTTTTTTCGGAGCAACTGGCCCGACGCCGCCGCGCGGAGAAGGCTGACCCCGGCTTCGTGTTCGATCCGATTTTTGATTGAATCCAGAGGCTTGTCTGTCCGATCGTAACCATTCGTTAAACTTAACGGCTTATAAAGATTTGCTGGTTTCAATCCCGGGAACGGATCCGCTCCCATTGACGCCCATATGGTCCCATGGTATCCCATAAACATACCGCACAGGGGCGAATGATCGCCCGTCCATCGCAAAGTATCGAGGTGCTCCAATCGGGGGCGGCGCAGCGTGAAGGCGGCGTGTCCGATGCGATTCGTGCGGTCGGGTTCTGTGGGGATTTTCCGGTGCCGGCGGGTTCGGTGCCGGTCAGGGAAGCGGACGTAGCGCGTCATGAACCGGTTCCTGTCCAATGCGACAAACAGGATCGATGCCAAGGGGAGGGTGTCAGTGCCTTCGCCGTTTCGGTCGGTGCTTGCGCATCGCGACGTCCGGGAGCTCTATTGCTTCCAGGATTTTGTGTTTCCGGCGATCAGCGTCGGCGGCCCGGACCTGCTCGATCGCTTCGAGCGGCAGATCGCCAGCGAGGATCCGTTTTCGCCGGAGGCGAACCAGATGTCGCTCCTCATTCACGGGGGCGGGGTCTTCATGAAGCTCGATTCCGAGGGGCGGTTGATGGTCACGGACTTCATCCGCGACTACACCGGCATCACTGCGGACGTAACGTTCGTCGGGCGAGCGGATCATTTTCAGCTTTGGGCGCCGCAGACGTTCGAGGCAATGCAGGCGGCGGCCAGGACGGAGCGCAGATTGCGAGGTCTGGGCTCGGGATAAGGTGGAGAGACGGGATGGCGGCGGATATTGGCGGAGGACATTCTGAAGCCGATGGCGGACCGGTCCGCCACATTCCGGTTCTTCTGGACGAGGTGATCGCGGCGCTGCAGCCGCAGCCGGGCGAGGTTATTCTCGACGGCACGTTCGGCGCCGGCGGCTACACCACGGCCATCCTGTCGAAAGGGGCGACTGTGATCGCCCTCGACCGCGATCCGAGCGCCATCGAGGCCGGGCAGATTCTGGTTGCGGCCTCCGGCGGACGCCTGTCCCTCGTCCATTCGCGCTTTTCCGACCTTGCGCGCCATGCCCCGGCCGACGGGCTTGACGGGGTCGTGCTCGACATCGGCGTTTCCTCCATGCAGATCGACGAGGCGGAGCGTGGCTTCTCCTTCCAGAAGAGCGGGCCGCTCGACATGCGCATGTCGAGCGCGGGCGTTTCCGCCGCTGACGTCGTCAACCGGGCGAAGGTTTCGGACCTGATCCGCATCTTCGGGTTCCTCGGCGAGGAAAAGCAGGCCGGGCGCATCGCCCGCGCCATCGAGAAGCGACGGGCCGAGCAACCCTTTGCCACCACCCGCGACCTTGCCGGGCTGATCGAAGTCGTCACGCCGCGCAAGGCAAAGGACAAGATCCACCCCGCCACGCGCGTCTTCCAGGCGCTGCGCATCTTCGTCAACGACGAGCTCGGCGAGCTGGCGCGGGCGCTGTTTGCCGCCGAGCGGGCGCTGAAGCCGGGCGGGCGCCTCGTTGTCGTCAGCTTCCATTCGCTGGAAGACCGGATCGTCAAGAAGTTCTTCCAGGACCGGTCCGGCAAGGCCTCGGGATCGCGCCACCTACCGGAGATCCATCAGCGCGCCGCAACCTTCGCGCCAGTTGGGAAGTCCATGGTGGTCGCAGGCGAGGAGGAATGCGCGATCAATCCGCGCGCGCGGTCGGCCAAGCTGCGGGCGGGCGAACGCACCGCGGCACCGCCGGGCGCGGACGATCTGTCCATTTTCGACCTGCCCGAGCTTGCAAGTCTCGAGAAGATTGGAGGCTGAAGGATGTTCCGTACCTTTGATTTCATCCTGGTTGTCGTCATGACGGTGGCCGCGACGGCCACCTACACCATCAAGCACAAGGCCGAGAACAGGCTGGAGGAAGTCCGCAAGCTCGATGCCGAAATCCGGCTGGAGGAGCAGACGATCGACCTTTTGCGTGCGGACTGGGCGCTCCTGACCCAGCCGGCACGCCTGAACCGGCTGGTGAAGATCTACGGGCAGGACCTCCAGCTGGTGCCGACCGAATCGACCCAATTGGCGCAGCCGATGGAATTGCCGATGCGGGCCGATGAGTTGCTGGCGCTGGAAGCGGAGCAGGCCGACGACGCCGGTACCGCCGCGGCAAAGGCCGGCGGTCGCGGACAGGGCACGGACAAGATCGCAACAGGATCGGTGGCGCGCTGATGTCGTTTCTCTCCCGCATCATGGACGTCAAGAGCAAGGCTCACTTCTCCCATGGCGGCAGTGGCCGCCCGGCCGATGCCGGCGTCGCCACCGCCTTCCAGGGCTACCGCAAGCGCAGCGGCAAGCAGGCCCGCAGCCGCGTCGCGGTGATCATGGCCTGCTTCGGCCTCGCCTACTGCGTCGTCGGCGGGCGGCTCGTGCAGTACGGCATGGCGCAACCGGAGTCGGTGTCCAGCATCGGCCCGGCCGACAACCTGCTCGCCTCGCGCCCGGACATCATCGATCGCAACGGCGAACTGCTGGCGACCGACATCCGCACGGTCTCGCTCTATGCCGAGCCGCACAAGATCGTCGACGTCGACGAGGCGTTGGAGCTGCTGCAGACGGTCCTGCCCGAGCTGGACCCGAAGACGACCTACAAGAAGCTCACCTCCAACTCGCGCTTTCAGTGGCTGCAGCGCCAGCTGACGCCGAAGCAGCAGAGCCGTATTCTGGCGCTGGGGATCCCTGGCGTCGGGTTCCGACCGGAGAAGCGTCGCTTCTATCCGAGCGGCAAGGCTTCGGCCCACATCGTCGGCTACGTCAATATCGACAATCGCGGCATCGCCGGGATGGAGCGCTATATCGACAATCAGGGGCTGGCCGATCTGGCCGCACTCGGCATGACGAGCGACGCCAAGCTGGAGCCGGTGCGGCTGTCGATCGATCTGCGCGTGCAGTCGATGCTGCATGACGTCCTGACCGAGGCCATGACGAAATACGAGGCGGAAGCCGCCGGCGGCGTGGTGCTGGATGCGCACACCGGGGAGGTGCTCGCCATGGCGTCGGTGCCGGACTACGACCCGAACAATCCCGCCGAGAGCGCCAAGGACGGCTGGCTCAACCGCATGTCGGACGGCACGTTCGAGATGGGCTCGACGTTCAAGACCTTCACGACCGCGATGGCGCTCGATTCGGGCAAGGTCACGCTGAAGGACAGCTTCGATGCCCGCTACCCGATCCGCATCGGCGGTTTCACCATCAAGGACTTCCACGGCAAGCACCGCGTGCTGACGGTGCCCGAGATCTTCCAGTACTCCTCCAACATCGGCACCGCCAAGATGGCCGACATCGTCGGCATTCCGGGCCAGAAGGAGTTTCTCACCCGCCTCGGGCTGCTCACCAAGATGCAGACGGAACTGCCGGAGGTGAAGACGCCGAGCCAGCCGCGCGAGTGGAAGAAAATCAACTCGATCACCATCTCCTTTGGCCACGGCGTCTCGACCACGCCGTTGCAGACGGCGGTCGCCGGCGCGGCGCTGATGAATGGCGGCAAGTACCTGCCGCCGACCTTCCTGCCACGGGAGCGCGAGGAGGCCGACGCCATCGCCCAGGCGGTCGTCAAGCAGAGCACCAGCGACGACATGCGCTACCTGATGCGGGTGAACGCCATGAGCGGCTCGGGCAAGCGCGCGCTGGTGCCCGGCTTCAACGTCGGCGGCAAGACCGGCACGGCGGACAAGGTCGTCAACGGCCGCTACGCCAAGAACGGGCTCAACTTCAATGCCTTCCTCTCCGCCTTCCCGATCGACGATCCGCGATATGTCGTGCTGACCTTCATCGACGCCCCCAAGAGCGGCGAAGGGGGCGGCCGTACCGCCGGATCGAATGCGGCGCCGATGGTCGGCGAGATCATCCGCCGCAGCGCCCCACTTCTCGGTGTAAAGCCGAAATTCGGGGAGGACGGTTCTGCCTTGCTCGTGTCTTATTGAGCGCAGAATGAACGGGGAGGGCCGATTCGCGGGCGAAGCGGCGTCCACCGACGATAAGAAGAGCTGCACATGAAGATCACAGACCTTGCCGGAAGCGAGATTTCAGGGCTGGGCGCCGCATCCGCAACCGAGATTGGCGGGATCGCCGCCGACAGCCGCAAGGTCACGACCGGCGATCTCTTCGTCGCCCTGAACGGGACGAAGACCGACGGCGCCGCCTATGTCGCCGACGCCGTCGCACGCGGCGCTGCGGCGATCGTGGTCGGGCGCGGCACCCAGGTGGAGGCGCCGGTCCCGGTGATCGCCGTGGACGAGCCCCGCCGCTTCCTCGCGCTCGCCGCCGCGCGGTTCTTCGGACGCCAGCCGGAAACAATGGTGGCCGTCACGGGCACGGCCGGCAAGACTTCGGTCGCCTCGTTCACGCGCCAGATCTGGGCGCATGCCGGCCACGCCGCGGCGATGATCGGCACCACCGGCGTAACGGCGCCGGGCCGGGAGGAGTACGGCTCGCTGACGACGCCGGATCCGGTGGCGCTGCACCGGCTGCTCGCCGAACTCGCCGAGGCCGGCGTTACCCATGCGGCGATGGAAGCCTCCAGCCACGGCCTCGACCAGGCGCGGCTCGACGGCGTCCGCCTTTCGGCCGCCGCCTTCACCAACCTCGGCCGCGACCACATGGACTATCACCCGACGGTCGAGCACTATCTGGCGGCCAAGATGCGCCTGTTCGACACGCTGCTGCCCAAGGGGGCGCCGGCCGTCATCTTCGCGGACGACGAGTGGTCGGCGGCGGCAATGGCAGCCGCCAACGGGGCGGGTCTCGATGTCCGCAGCGTGGGCCGCAAGGGTACCTACCTGACGCTGAAGCGGGTGGAGCATTTCCGCCACAAGCAGACCGCGGAGGTGCATTTCGGCGACGACATCTTTGAAGTCCATATCCCGCTGGCCGGCGATTTCCAGGTCGCCAACGCCCTCGTCGCGGCAGGTCTTGCCATGTCGACCGGCGTCTCGGCCAGGGACGCGATGGCCGCGCTCGGGCATCTGGCCGGTGCGTCCGGACGGCTCGAACTCGTCGGCCATGCCAGGAACGGGGCGCTCGCCTACGTCGATTACGCCCACAAGCCGGATGCGCTTGAGAACGTGCTGACGTCGGTCCGCCCCTTCACCACCGGTCGGGTGATCGTCGTCTTCGGTTGCGGCGGCGACCGCGACAAGGGCAAGCGCCCGATCATGGGCGAGATCGCCAGCCGGCTCGCCGATGTCGTCATCGTCACGGACGACAACCCGCGCTCGGAGGTGCCGGACGTGATCCGTGCCGAGATCATGGCAGCCGCGGCCGGCGCGACGGAAATCGGCGACCGGGGCGCGGCGATCCGCGCCGCCGTCGCCATGCTGTCGGTGGGCGACACCTTGATCGTTGCCGGCAAGGGGCACGAGGAGGGGCAAACGATCGGAGGCGTCACGCTGCCGTTCTCGGACCATGCGGAAATCCGCAAAGCGCTGGAGGAGCTTGACCTTTGACCATGCTCTGGACCATCGAGGACCTGATCGCGGCCACGCACGGCCGGCCGCTCGGCCCGATGCCGGCGGGGATCTCCGGCATCGCCATCGACAGCCGCTCGATCGGCCGCGGCGAGGCCTTCTTCGCCATCAAGGGCGACCGGGTCGACGGCCATGACTTCGCCGGCCTCGCCTATGCCAACGGCGCAGCGCTGCTGGTGGTCAGCGAGGGCAAGCTACCGGCGCTCGGCCGCCTGACCGCGCCGATGCTGGTCGTCAACGACGTCCTGCAGGCACTCGTCGACCTCGGCTGTGCGGCGCGCGACCGCAGCGCCGCCAAGGTCATCGCGGTGACCGGGTCGGTCGGCAAGACTACGACCAAGGAAATGTTGCGGCATTCGCTCGCCGCCTGCGGCACCGTCCATGCCTCGGCCGCGTCCTTCAACAACCACTGGGGCGTTCCGCTGACACTGGCACGCATGCCGGAGAACACCGCCTATGGCGTGTTCGAGATCGGCATGAACCATCCCGACGAGATCCGGCCGCTGGTCAAGATGGTGCGACCCCACGTCGCGATCGTCACCACCATCGCCGCCGCCCATCTCGGCAATTTCAAAAGCCTCGAGGAGATCGCGGACGCCAAGGCCGAGATCTTCGAGGGCACGGTCGCCGGCGGGCACGCTCTGATCAATCGCGACATCGACCAGTACGAGCGTCTGGAAGAGGCTGCCAGGGCCGCTGGCGTCGAGCATATCCACAGCTTTGGCGCCGATCCCCGCGCCGAGTTCCGTCTGGTCGAATTCATGGCAGGTCCGCAGGGCAACGTGCTCTGGGCCTCGGTGGGCGGGAAGACGCTGGAGATCCCGATGGGCGCGCCGGGCCGCCACATTGCCGAGAACGCGGTGGCGGTCCTCGGCGCGGCGCATCTGGCCGGCGCCGACATCGAGCGGGTGATGAACGCGCTGGCCTCGATCCAGCCGGAGCAGGGGCGGGGTCGCCGCTACCGCCGTCGCATCGACGGCGGTCACTTCACGCTGATCGACGAGAGCTACAATGCCAATCCGGCGTCGATGCGCGCGGCCATCGCGCTCTTGCGCGACACCGTGCCGGGCGACGGCGGCCGCCGGATCGCGGTGCTCGGCGACATGCTCGAGATGGGGGAATTCTCCGCGCAGGTTCATGCCGAACTGGCGCAGCCGCTGGCGGAGGCGGGGATCGAGGACGTGTGGATCGGCGGTTCCGAGATGGCGGCGCTGCGCGAAGCGCTCGGCGAGACCGTCCGGGTCGAGTACCGGCCGGATGCCGACCGCGTCCAGGAACTGGTGCTCGAGGCGGTGCGTCCGGGCGACGTGGTTGTGGTCAAGTCGTCGAAGTCCACGGGATTCAGCCGGATCGTCGCCGCGTTGCTTGACAAATATGAGGCGTTCTCCGACACGGAGCGCGCCGAATGAATGAGCCGCGTGCCCTCGGGCGCGCGGCTTCTTGACGATTGGCACATGCGCATGGCCCTGGACCGGACCGGCCCCGGGTGCAGGCGCGAGGGGACGCGCCGGGGAAGCCCTGCGTGTGAATGTTTCGATATAGGGGCGGTCACTCTCCGATCCGGACTGTCTCCGGCGGCCGCGACCCCCGCAGAACCTTTGGGGAAAGGTCACGAATGCTGCTTTGGCTAGTCGAACTGGCGGATCAGGTCCAGGTCTTCAACCTGTTTCGCTACATCACGTTCCGCACCGGGGCCGCGCTGTTCACCTCCGCCGCCATCGTGTTCCTGTTCGGACCGTCGATCATCGCCTCGTTGCGCGTGCGGCAGGGCAAGGGGCAGCCGATCCGTGCAGACGGGCCGCAGACACATTTCAAGAAGGCCGGCACGCCGACCATGGGTGGGATCATGATTCTTGCCGGTATCGTCGGCAGTTCGCTGCTGTGGGCCGACCTGTCGAACATCTATGTCGTCGCCACGCTGCTCGTGACGCTGGGCTTCGGTGCGATCGGCTTCTACGACGACTACCTCAAGGTGACGAAGCAGACGGAGAAGGGTTTCTCCGGCAAGGCCCGTCTCGGCCTTGAATTCGTCATCGCCGGCATCGCCACCTATTTCATGATGCGCGCCGCCATTTCCTCAGGCGCTGCAGGCTCGGCCCTCGGCACCTCCGTGGCCTTCCCCTTCTTCAAGGATTTGCTGCTCAATCTCGGCATCTTCTTCACCCTGTTCGGGGGCTTCGTGATCGTCGCCGCGGGCAATGCGGTGAACCTGACCGACGGGCTGGACGGCCTTGCAACCGTGCCGGTGATGATCTCCGCCGCCTCCTTCGGCGTCATTGCCTACCTCGCCGGCAACGCCGTGTTCGCCAACTACCTGCAGATCCACTTCGTACCGGGCACGGGCGAACTCGCGGTCATCCTCGGCGCGGTCATCGGCGCCGGGCTCGGCTTCCTCTGGTTCAATGCACCGCCGGCCGCCATCTTCATGGGCGACACCGGTTCGCTGGCCCTCGGCGGGCTGATCGGCACGGTGGCCGTGGCCACCAAGCACGAGGTCGTCATGGCCATCATCGGCGGCCTGTTCGTGATGGAGACGTTGTCGGTGATCATCCAGGTCGCGTCCTTCAAGATGACCGGCAAGCGCGTGTTCCTGATGGCGCCGATCCACCACCACTTCGAAAAGAAGGGCTGGACCGAGAGCCAGGTGGTGATCCGCTTCTGGATCATCGCCGTCATCCTGGCGCTTGTCGGCCTCTCGACGCTGAAGCTGCGGTAACTTCGATGATCGCGGTCACCACCCTCAAGGACAGGAACGTCGCGCTCTTCGGGCTCGGGGGATCGGGCCTGGCGACTGCCCAGGCCCTTGCCGCCGGCGGGGCGAGGGTTCTCGCCTGGGACGACAACCCGGACAGCGTCGCTGCGGCCGCGGCGGCCGGCATCGCCGTGGCCGACCTGCGCCACATCGACTGGGCGGCGATGTCGGTGTTCGTGCTGTCGCCGGGCGTGCCGCTGACGCATCCCAAGCCACACTGGAGCGTAGACCTCGCGCGGGCCGCAGGCGTCGAGATCATCGGCGACGTCGAACTCTTTGCCCGCGAGCGCCGTGCGCACGCGCCCGACTGCCCGTTCATCGCGATCACCGGCACCAACGGCAAGTCGACGACGACGGCGCTGATTGCGCACATTCTCAAGGCGAGCGGACGCGACACGCAACTCGGCGGAAACATCGGCACCGCCGTGCTTACGCTCGAGCCGCCGAAGCCCGGCCGGTTCTACGTGGTCGAATGCTCCTCCTACCAGATCGACCTGGCCCCGACGGTCGACCCGACCGCGGGCATCCTGTTGAACCTGACGCCGGACCACCTCGACCGTCACGGCACGATGCAGCACTACGCCGACGTCAAGGAACGCCTCGTCGCCGGTAGCGACACGGCGATCGTTGCGGTCGACGACAGCTACACCGCGCGGATCGCCGACCGCATCGAGCGCTCCGGCACCAGGCTCGTGCGCGTCTCGCGCCGGCACCCGTTGGCCGACGGCATCTTTGCCGACGGGACGCGGATCCGGATCGCCCACGGCGGGACGGCGCGGCAGATGGCCGACCTGACCGAGATCCAGACGCTCAGGGGCGGCCACAATGCCCAGAACGCCGCGGCGGCGATCGCCGCATGCCTGGCCGTCGGCGTCAGCGAAGAAGAGATCCGCGCCGGCCTTGCCTCCTTCCCGGGCCTGAAGCACAGGATGCAGCCGGTGGGCCGCAGGACTGGCGTCGTCTTCGTCAACGACTCCAAGGCGACCAACGCCGAGGCCGCCGCGCCGGCGCTGTCGAGCTACGACCGCATCTACTGGATCGCGGGCGGCCTGCCGAAAGAGGGCGGCATCGCCAGCCTGTCCGGCTTCTTTCCGAAGATCGCCAAGGCCTATCTGATCGGCGAGGCGGCGGCCGCCTTCGCAGCGACGCTGGGCGACGCGGTCGCCTACGAGATTTCCGGAACGCTGGAGCGGGCCGTGCTGCACGCGGCGGCGGATGCCGGGAGGGACGAGACCGGGCCGGTTGCCGTCCTGCTGTCCCCGGCTTGCGCAAGCTTCGACCAGTACAAGAACTTTGAAGTCAGGGGCGATGCCTTCGTCGGCCACGTCGCCGCCCTCCCGGGCGTGACCATGCTGATCAAGGCGAACGGTTAGGGGAGATACGATGGTTAGTCGTGCCGAGCGGGGTCCGGTTGCCGACTGGTTCTGGACGATAGACAGGTTCTTTCTGGCGGCGTTCATCCTGTTGCTGGGGATCGGCTTCATGCTGTCCTTCGCCGCCAGTCCCGCGGTGGCCGAGCGGCTCAACCTCGACAGCTTCCACTTCGTCAAGCGCCACGCCGCCTTCCTGCTGCCGGCGATCGCCACCATGGTGGCGATCTCGTTCCTGTCGCCACGGCAGGTCCGGCGAACGGCGGTGATCCTTTTGGTCGTGTCGCTGGCGATGATGGTGCTGGCGCTGTTCATCGGCGTCGAGGTCAAGGGTGCTCGGCGCTGGATCTCGCTCGGCAGCCTGTCGATCCAGCCGTCCGAGTTCATGAAGCCGGCCTTCGTCGTGATCTGCGCCTGGCTGTTCTCCGAGCACGCACGGCAGCCGGAAATTCCCGGCAACCTGTTCGCCATCCTGCTCTTCGGCATCGTCGCTGCCCTGTTGGTGGCCCAGCCCGACCTCGGCCAGACGATCCTGGTCACCGCCGTCTGGGGCGGCATGTTCTTCATGGCCGGCATGCCCTGGATCTGGATCGTCCTGCTCGGCGGGGTCGCCGTCGGCGGCTTCGTCTCGGCCTATTTTCTCTTTGACCACGTGGCCGGCCGCATCGACCGGTTCCTCACCGGCGAAGGAGACACGTTCCAGGTCGACACCGCGCGCGAGGCGATCATCCGCGGCGATTGGTTCGGCAAGGGACCGGGCGAGGGCGTGGTCAAGCGCATCATTCCCGACAGCCACACCGACTTCATCTTCTCCGTCGCGGCGGAGGAGTTCGGCATCGCCTTCTGCATGGTCATCGTCGCGGTCTTCGCCTTCGTCGTGCTGCGCGGGCTGAACCATGCCTTCAAGGAGCGCAACGATTTCACCCGCTTTGCCGTTGCCGGCCTGGTGCTGCTGATCGGCACCCAGTCGATGATCAATGTCGGCGTGAACCTCGAGCTCTTGCCGGCCAAGGGCATGACCCTGCCGCTCATCTCCTATGGCGGCTCGTCGATGATCGCCATCTGCGTCACGGCGGGCTTCATCCTGGCGCTGACGCGCCACCGGCCGGAAAAGCGCGCCGTCGAGCGGAGCCTTTTTCGCTCCGGAATGATCGCCGCGGAGTAGATCGATGAGCAAGGGCATTATCCTGCTGGCCGCCGGGGGGACCGGAGGCCATCTCTTTCCCGCCGAGGCGCTGGCGCACGAACTGAAAGCGAGCGGCTGGTCCGTGCACCTCGTCACCGACAGCCGTGCCGAGCGCTTCGCCGGCCGGTTCCCGGCCGACGAGATCCATGTCGTGCCGTCGGCGACGATCGGCTCGAAGAACCCGGTGAAGGTCGTCACCTCGCTCCTGACGCTGTGGAAGGGCCTGCGCGCGGCGCGCAGGCTGCTGTCGCGGTTGCGGCCGCATGCCGTCGTCGGGTTCGGCGGCTACCCCACGCTGCCGCCGCTGCTTGCGGCGACCGGGATGGGGATTCCGGCGATGATCCACGAGCAGAACGCGGTGATGGGGCGGGCCAACCGGGCGCTGGCCGCGCGCGTGCAGGCCATCGCCGGCGGCTTCCTGCCCGAAGACGTGGGAAGCCATGCCGCCAAGACCGTGACTACCGGCAACCCGGTGCGGCCGGCGGTTGTCGAAGCCGCCGCGGTGCCCTACGAGCCGCCGTCGGCGGATGGCGAGTTCCGTCTCGTCGTCTTCGGCGGCAGCCAGGGCGCGCAGTTCTTTTCGAAAGCGGTGCCGCAGGCGGTCTGCCGGCTCGGCGACGCCAAGCGCGCGCGCATCCGCGTCACCCAGCAGGCCCGCCCGGAAGACCGCGAAGGCGTCGTCGCCATCTACGACCGGCTCTCGGTTCCGGCGGAGGTCTCGCCGTTCTTTGGCGACATGGCCGAGCGGCTGGCCAAGGCTCATTTCGTCATCTGCCGGTCCGGCGCCTCGACGGTGTCGGAGATCGCCGTCATCGGCCGACCGTCCGTGCTGGTGCCCTATCCCTACGCCCTGGACCATGACCAGGCGGCGAACGCCGCCGCCCTGGCCGCCAATGGCGGGGCGCAGGTGATCGCGCAGGCCGAGTTGTCGGCCGAGCGGCTGTCGCAGATCATCGCCGAGGCGATGAGGAGCCCGGAGCGCCTGGCGGCGATGGCCGAGAGCGCCCGCAAGACCGGCAAACCCGACGCCGCGCGCTTGCTCGCCGGGATGGTAGAGGCTATTGCGGGCGGAAAGTCGATCGCTGAATTCAAAGGAGAACGGCCATGAAGATGCCGAAGAGCATAGGGCTCGTTCATTTCATCGGGATCGGGGGCATCGGCATGAGCGGCATCGCCGAGGTGCTGCACAATCTCGGCCATCGGGTGCAGGGCTCCGACCAGTCCGACAGCGCCAATGTGCAGCGCCTGCGCGAGAAGGGCATCAAGGTATTCGTCGGCCACCAGGCCGAGAACATCGGCGACGCCGAGGTCGTTGTCGTCTCGACCGCGATCCGGCCGAGCAACCCTGAGCTTGCGGCGGCCCGCGAACGGCTGCTGCCGGTGGTGCGCCGGGCGGAGATGCTGGCCGAGCTGATGCGCTTCCGCAACGCCATTGCCATCGGCGGCACCCATGGCAAGACCACCACCACCTCGATGGTGGCGGCGCTGCTGGAGGCCGGCGGCCTCGACCCGACGGTCATCAACGGCGGCATCATCAATGCCTATGGCACGAACGCGCGCATGGGCGAGGGCGAATGGATGGTCGTCGAGGCGGACGAATCCGACGGCACCTTTCTCAAGCTCCCGGCCGATGTCGCGGTCGTCACCAACATCGATCCCGAACACCTCGACCACTACGGCAGCTTCGACGCCGTGCGCGCGGCCTTCCGCCAGTTCGTGGAGAACGTACCCTTCTACGGCTTCGGCGTCATGTGCCTCGACCACCTGGAGGTTCAGGCTATGGTGAGCCGCATCGAGGACCGCAAGGTCATCACCTACGGCGAAAACCCGCAGGCCGACGTGCGCTTCGGCAACGTACGCATGGACGGCGCCACCTCGGTCTTCGACGTCGAGATCCGCAAGCGCCGCACGGGCCAGGTGATCGAGATGAAGGACCTGCGCCTGCCGATGCCGGGCCGCCACAACGTCTCCAACGCCACCGCCGCGATCGCGGTGGCGCAGCGCCTCGGCATCAAGCCGGAAGCCATTGCCAGGGGGCTGGCGTCCTTCGGCGGGGTGAAGCGGCGCTTCACCCTCACCGGCACGGTCAACGGCATCAGCATCTACGACGACTACGGACACCATCCGGTCGAGATCAAGGCGGTGCTGAGGGCGGCGCGCGAGGCCTGCCAGGGGCGAATCATTGCCGTGCACCAGCCGCACCGCTACAGCCGCGTGCACAGCCTGTTCGAGGAATTCGCCGGCTGCTTCAACGACGCCGACACGATCATGATCGCGCCGATCTACGCAGCCGGCGAGGAGCCGATCGAGGGAACGACCGCGGAAGCGCTGGTTTCCCGGATCAAATCCGGCGGGCATCGCGATGCCCGCTACCTTGAGGGGCCGGAGCAACTTGCCTCCACCATTTGCGAGATTGCTAAGCCCGGCGACTTTGTGGTTCTCTTGGGAGCTGGCAGCATCACCTACTGGGCTGCAGCGCTGCCCAATGAACTTGCAGGCATTTCGGGAAACACGGCATGAAACAGGTGGATGGCGGGAAGTTGCTGGCGTCGCTGGGCGACGGCCTCAAGGCGGTTCGCGGCAGGCTGACGGCGGACGCGCCGATGGACCGTGTCACCTGGTTCCGGGCCGGCGGCCTCGCCGAGGTCATGTTCCAGCCGCATGACGTCGACGACCTCGTGACCTTCCTGAAGCTGTTGCCGGACAGCGTGCCGCTGATGGTGGCTGGCGTCGGCTCCAACCTGCTCGTGCGCGACGGCGGCATCCGCGGGGTCGTCATCCGGCTCTCGGCGAAGGGCTTCGGCGACCTTGAACTGGTGGGCGACAGCCGGATCAAGGCCGGCGCCATCTGCCCCGACAAGAACATCGCGGCGATGGCGCTGGATCACGGCATTGCCGGCTTCGAGTTTCTCTACGGCATCCCGGGCTCGATCGGCGGGGCGCTGCGCATGAATGCGGGCGCCAATGGCGGCGAGACCAAGGACCTGCTGGTCGAGGTGCACGCGGTCGACCGCAAGGGCAAGTTCCACGTGCTGTCGAACGCCGATATGGGCTACAGCTACCGCCAGTCGAGGGCGCCGGAGGGCTTGATCTTCACCCATGCCGTCTTTGCCGGCCAGTCCGGCGACAAGGCGCAGATCCGCGAGAAGATGGATGCCGTCCGCCAGCATCGCGAGACGGTCCAGCCGATCCGCGAGAAGACCGGCGGCTCGACCTTCAAGAACCCCGAGGGGCACTCGGCCTGGAAGCTGATCGACGAGGCGGGCTGCCGCGGACTGATGATCGGCGGGGCGCAGATGTCGCCGATGCACTGCAACTTCATGATCAACACCGGGCAGGCGACGGGATACGAGCTGGAATATCTCGGCGAGACCGTACGCAGCCGCGTGCTCGAGCACTCGGGCATCCTGTTGCAGTGGGAGATCAAGCGCGTCGGAAACTTCATGCCGGGATACGAGATCAAGGAATTCCTCGGCCGGGCGACCGCCTGAGGCTTCCTCCCCCGGGAGTTGCCTCGCCGACATCCGCCTCGGGCCGTTACCGTCCGGAGCCGGAACCGTCGCGACGCGCTTTGCCCACCCCGCCCCGCCTGGAAAGGCTGCCGGTCCCATAGATTGTTAACACCCTGCCACTAGCATCGTGCGCGCTTTGGAGCAGGTGATGATCGAGCGCGTCAAGACATGGGTCAACAGTCAGCTCGCCCTCGGGGAGTTCTCCTCGCGGCGGCAGGTCATGCGCCGTTCGGCTGTGATGGCGGGGCGGATCGCCGCGCTCGCCTGCACCATGGTCGTGGCCGCGCACTGGATCCTCGAGGTGGCCGGAATGCTGCCGTACGACCTGATCGACGCGCTCGTCATCGGAATAGTCGTCACCCTGTTCGTGTCGCTGACGGTTGCGTTCGCCGCCTATTACGTGGTCGGGCTTGCCGTCTATGACCTGACGGTCTCACGCGCCGAGTTCGAACGCCTCAGCCGCACCGACTCCCTCACCGGCCTGCTCAATCGCCGGGCCTTTCTGGAGGCCTTCCAGGCTGCCGTTTCGCCCGCATCGCTGGCAATCCTCGACATCGACCGGTTCAAGTCGATCAATGACACGCTCGGCCACGTGGCGGGCGACGAAGTCATCGTCGCCGTCGCCCGGGAACTGGAGCAGTTGAGCGGCGGGCGACACATCGTCTCGCGGATCGGCGGGGAGGAGTTCGCCGTCCTTTTCTGCGATGTGGCGCCGGAGCAGACGATGCGGCTGGTCGAGCAGACCTGCGCGCGGATCCAGGGCAGGACGGTGGTGTCCGGCGCGCGCGAGATCGCCGTGACGGTCTCGGCCGGCGTTGCGGATCATCGTCGCGGGCGCAGTTTCGACGACCTCTTCACCCATGCCGACCGGGCGCTCTACCTGGCCAAGGTCTCGGGGCGCAATTGCGCAGTGCACGAGCGGGAGGTCGAGCGCCTGTCGCCGCCGGCACGAAACCAGGAACGCAGCATCGCGGACCCCGATCGCAACGCCGCCCACGGCCGGTCCTGACGGGCCTTGCGCCGTCCTCCTGTGACAGCGTGCGCTTTGCCTGCGCGGGCGGCGCGCGACGCCTGCCGCATACTTTTCCTTGCGTCGCCGTCAACTCTCTGATTCCACGGGGAAAACGGGGGTTGCTCTTTGATTCGGGCAGGTGGTTGGTCAGCGGCTGCCCGAAGCGGTTAACGAAAGTAAACCGTTCGTTAACCATAATGCCGTTGTAGTCGGGTGATCTCGCGGATCGAGTCGGGCGGGTGCAATCAGGTCCACGCAAGCGAGATCGGGTAGTGTGCAGGAGTCCGGGGGTTGAGATGAGCAAGCATGTGGCAGTGCTGATGGGTGGCGTGTCCTCCGAGAGGCCCGTAAGCCTCTCGTCCGGCAACGCCTGCGCTGACGCGCTCGAGCGGGCGGGCCATCGTGTCACCCGTGTCGACGTCGGGCACGACGTGGCAACGGTGCTTTCGGAGCTGAAGCCCGAGGTGGCCTTCAATGCGCTGCACGGTCCCTTCGGCGAGGACGGCACGATCCAGGGCATTCTCGAATACCTGCAGATTCCCTATACCCACTCCGGCGTGCTCGCCTCGGCGCTCGCCATGGACAAGGCGCAGGCGAAGATCGTGGCGAAGGCGGCCGGCATCCCGGTTGCCGAGGCCCGGGTGATGGACCGGTTCGAGTTCACCTCCCGGCACCCGATGAAGCCGCCCTACGTGGTCAAGCCGGTGTGCGAGGGGTCGAGCTTCGGCGTCGTCATCGTCAAGGAGGATCAGCCGCATCCGCCGCAGGTCATCACGTCCGACGCGTGGCGCTATGGCGACCGGGTGATGGTGGAGCGGTACGTCCACGGGCGCGAGCTCACTTGTGGCGTCATGGGCAATGTGGCCCTTGGCGTGACCGAGGTGGTGCCGCAGGGCCACGGTTTTTACGACTACGACGCCAAGTACGTGAAAGGTGGATCGAAACACGTTCTTCCGGCGCAAATTTCACCAAATATTTACCAAAAAATACAAACACTCGCACTCAAGGCGCATCAAGCGATCGGGTGCCGCGGCGTCAGCAGATCGGACTTCCGGTACGACGACCGTTTCTCCGAGAATGGCGAGATTGTGTGGCTGGAGATCAATACCCAGCCCGGCATGACCCCGACCTCCCTGGTGCCCGAGATGGCCGAGCATGCCGGCCATTCGTTCGAAGAATTCTTGACCTGGATGGTGGAGGACGCGTCTTGTTTGCGTTGACCGGCCGAAAGAAAAGCAGGAGCCGACAGGCAAGCGCCTCGGATCTCGCCGAGGCGGACGGCGGTCGCGTCCTGCCGCGCCCGCTGCGCCGGATCGTCCGCTTCGCCGTCGGTCTCGCGGTGGGGCGCGTGCACATCCCGCGCCACGCGGGGACGATCGCCGCCGTCTCGTTTCTTGCCGCCACCGGCTTCTACGGCATGTCGCTCGGCGGCCACTCGCACGACTTCGCCCAGGCGACGACGACGGCCGCCGGCTTCGCCATCGACGACGTCAAGGTGTCCGGCGCGCGCGAGACGTCCGAGATCGACATCCTCGAACAGCTTGGCCTCGATGGCACCACCTCGCTCGTGGCGCTGGACGTCGAGGAGGCGCGGCAGAAGCTGATGGGGCTGCCGTGGGTGGAACAGGTATCGGTGCGCAAGGTCTATCCCGGCACGATCGAGGTCGTCCTGAAGGAGCGAACGGCGTTCGGCATCTGGCAGCACGGCAACGATCTCTCCCTGATCGAGAAGAACGGCAGCGTGATTGCGCCGCTGCGAGACAACAAGTTTTCGACCCTGCCGCTGTTCGTCGGCCGCGACGCGGAAACGGCGGCCGCCGATTTCGACAAGCAGTTCGACGCCTGGCCGGACATCAAGGTCCGCGTGCGGGCCTATGTCCGTGTCGCCGGCCGGCGCTGGGACCTGCGGCTCGACAACGGTGTCGTCGTCATGCTGCCGGAAACCAACATTGCCCGGGCGATGCATGTGCTGTCGGAATTCGACGCGCAGCAGGGTCTTCTCGAGCGCGACATCGCCGCCGTCGACCTGCGGCTCGAGGACCGCACAACGATCCGCCTGACGGAAGGGGCCGCCGCCCGCCGCAAGGTGGTGCTGGAGCAACGGACGAAGGAACTCAAGAAGGTGACCGATCGCTCATGAGTATCTTCGGCTCCTCCCATTTCGGTCTCCCGCGCCTGAAGCCGCTGAACGCCAAGCGGTCGCACGTCGTCTCCGTGCTCGACATCGGCTCGACCAAGGTCGTCTGCATGATCGGCCGGCTGACGCCGCGGCCCGAGAGCGAGATCCTGCCGAACCGCACGCACTCGATCGAGATCATCGGCATCGGCCATCACCGCTCGCGCGGCGTCAAGAATGGCGTGATCGCCGACCTGGACGCGGCCGAGAGCGTCGTCCGGCTGGCGGTCGACGCGGCCGAACGCATGGCGGGGCTGACCATCGACAGCCTGATCGTCAATGTGTCCGCCGGCCGCCTCCAGAGCGACATCTACACCGGCACGATCGATCTCGGGGGCCAGGAAGTGGAGGCCGCCGACCTGCGCAAGGTGCTCGCCGCCGCCGGCCAGCGCTCGCTTCGGAGCGACCGTGCCATCCTGCACTCGCTTCCGACCGGCTTCTCCCTCGACGGCGAGCGCGGCATCCGCGATCCGCTGTCGATGTTCGGTGACGTCCTCGGGGTCGACATGCATGTGCTGACGGCCGAGCGTACCGCGCTCAAGAACCTCGAGCTCTGCGTCAACCGCGCGCATCTGTCGGTCGAGGGCATGGTGGCGACGCCCTATGCCAGCGGCCTGTCGGCCCTCGTCGACGACGAGGTCGAACTCGGCTGCGCCTGCATCGACATGGGCGGCGGCACGACCACCATCTCGGTATTCGCCGAGGGCAAGCTCGTTCACGCCGATGCGGTCGCGCTTGGCGGCCACCATGTGACAACCGACATCGCCCGCGGTCTTTCGACCCGCATCGACGACGCTGAGCGGCTCAAGGTGGTGCACGGATCGGCCCTGCCGAACGCCTCAGACGAGCGCGACATCGTCGCGGTCCCGCCCATCGGCGAGGACGACCGCGACCAGCCGACCCACGTGCCGCGGGCGCTGCTGTCGCGCATCGTCTGCGCCAGGATCGAGGAAACTCTGGAACTGATCCGCGACCGCATCCAGCGCTCGGGCTTCTCGCCGATCGTCGGCAAGCGGATCGTGCTGACGGGCGGCGCGAGCCAGCTCACCGGCCTGCCGGAGGCGGCGCGGCGGATTCTCGCGCGCAACGTCCGCGTCGGCCGGCCGCTCGGCGTCTCGGGCCTGCCGGCCGCCGCCAAGGGCGCGGCCTTCTCCACGGCGGTGGGACTGATGATCTACCCGCAGGTGGCGGAACTGGAGGCGCATTCGACGCAGGGCGGCATGCTTGCGTCGCTTGCCGGCGGCAGCGGCCGCATCGCCCGGGTCGGGCAGTGGCTGAAGGAGAGTTTCTGATGCGTTTGTCGCGGGTGTTTGCGTAGGCGGAAGAGCGAATACGGGTTTTTGAGGAATTGGCCGGTGCGGCGATGCGGGCCAGAACAGACAGAAGGAACAACGACAATGACTATCAAGCTGCAGAAGCCGGACATCACTGAGCTGAAGCCCCGCATCACCGTGTTCGGTGTCGGCGGCGGCGGCGGCAACGCGGTCAACAACATGATCACCGCCGGGCTCCAGGGCGTCGACTTCGTCGTCGCCAACACCGATGCCCAGGCGCTGACGATGACCAAGGCCGAGCGCATCATCCAGATGGGCGCCCAGGTCACCGAGGGCCTCGGCGCCGGCTCGCAGCCGGAAGTCGGCCGCGCGGCCGCCGAGGAGTGCATCGACGAGATCATCGATCACCTCAACGGTACGCACATGTGCTTCGTCACCGCCGGCATGGGCGGCGGCACCGGCACCGGGGCCGCGCCGATCGTCGCGCAGGCCGCCCGCAACAAGGGCATCCTGACCGTCGGCGTCGTCACCAAGCCGTTCCACTTCGAAGGGGGCCGCCGCATGCGGCTCGCCGAGCAGGGCATCCAGGAGCTGCAGAAGTCGGTCGATACGCTGATCGTCATCCCGAACCAGAACCTGTTCCGGATCGCCAACGACAAGACGACGTTTGCCGATGCCTTCGCCATGGCCGACCAGGTGCTCTACTCAGGCGTCGCCTGCATCACCGACCTGATGGTCAAGGAGGGCCTGATCAACCTCGACTTCGCCGACGTCCGCTCGGTCATGCGCGAGATGGGTCGGGCGATGATGGGCACCGGCGAAGCCTCCGGCGAAGGCCGCGCCATGGCCGCCGCCGAGGCTGCGATCGCCAACCCGCTGCTCGACGAGACCTCGATGAAGGGCGCGCAAGGCCTGCTGATCTCGATCACCGGCGGCCGCGACCTGACCCTGTTCGAGGTGGACGAGGCCGCGACCCGCATTCGCGAGGAGGTCGATCCGGACGCCAACATCATCCTCGGCGCCACCTTCGACGAAGAACTGGAAGGCCTGATCCGCGTCTCCGTCGTCGCCACTGGAATCGACCGCGCAGCGGCGGAGGTTCCGAGCCGGAATGCCGACTTTCGCGGTTCGAGCAAGCCGCTGATCCGTCCGTCCGCCGCCGTCCCGGTCCAGCCGCAGGCGGTGCAGCCGGCAGCGCCCGCTGCGGCGACGAGCCAGCCGGCACAGCCGGCCGCAACGGTGGCCCAGCAGCCGCTGCGGCACGCCGATCCGATCTCCGAGACGATCCTTGCGGCCGAACTCGGACTCGAGCGCGAACTGGCCCTTCCCGAGGCGAAGGCCGCTGCCGCGCCGCAGGAAGAGTTCCGCCCGCAGAGCCGCATCTTCGCCGCTGCCCCGGCGGCCGAGGCACCCGTCGCCCGGCCGGCGCCGATCCAGCCGCCGCAGTACCAGAGCGCGCCGGTCGCCCAGCGCCCCGAGCCCTCGGCGCCGATCATCCGTCAGGAGCCGGTGGCCAGCCGCATGCCGAAGATCGAGGATTTCCCGCCGGTGGTGAAGGCCGAGATCGACCATCGTGCACAGCAGCCGGCGCATGTGCAGCCGGAGGAGCGCGGCCCGATGGGCCTTCTGAAGCGCATCACCTCTTCGCTGGCGCGTCGCGAGGACGACGAGCCGCAGGCGGCAGTCGATCCGGCACCCGTCCAACAGCGCCGGCCGCAGCTGTCGCCTGAGGCCAGCCTCTATGCGCCGCGTCGCGGCCAGCTCGATGATCACGGCCGCGTCAGCCCGCAGCCGCGCACGCTGAGCGAGGACGACCAGCTCGAGATCCCGGCCTTCCTGCGCCGGCAATCGAACTGAGGTTGTAACGGTTGATGACAAGGGACCCGGATCCGTGATCCGGGTCTTTTCATTTTATATAAAAGTTTCAATGTGATGGCATGTGTGTCAAACCCGTAACATATCGAAAGAAACAGTGATTTGTAACGAGATTGGCACACAACTACATTCCGCCCGGAAACGGAGGCATGGCATTGATTCAAGGGCGGTTTTTCCCTCCTTGCCATGAATCCGGTAGCGCAGCCCGAATCGTCGATGCCGGCGGTTGCGGTGCGCGCTGAAAGAAATCGATCGTCGGTGCGGCGCCGGCGCAAGACAAGGCTAGAATAAAATGTCCATCAGTTTGCTGGGTTTTCAGACGACGATCTCGAGCCCGGTCACCATTTCGGGCACGGGCGTCCACTCCGGCGCAGTCGTCTCGATCACCTTCCATCCGACCGAGGCCGACAGCGGAATCGTCTTCCAGCGCGTGCACGACAACGGCGCGATCACCGAGTACCGCGCGGTATCCTCCCAGGTCGGCAATACCGACCTCTGCACCGTCCTCGGCTTTTCGGCGGAGAAGTCGATCGCGACCATCGAACACGTGATGGCGGCGCTCTATGCGCTATCGCTCGACAACGTTCTGATCGAGGTCCACGGCGCGGAAATGCCGATCATGGACGGCAGCTCGGCTCCGTTCATCGAGGCGATCGACCAGGTCGGCCTTCGTCCGTTGGCGGTCAAGCGCCGCTACATTCGTGTCATCAAGCCGGTCCGGGTCGAGTCCGGTGCGTCCTGGGCGGAATTCACCCCCCATGACGGCACCCGCTTCGAAGTCGAGATCGACTTCGACTGCCCGCTGATCGGCCGCCAGGCCTGGAGGGGGGAACTGACCCCGGCGACGTTCCGCAGCGAGCTGTCGCGGGCGCGCACCTTCGGCTTCATGCGCGATGTCGAGCGGCTGTGGGCTGCCGGTTATGCGCTCGGCTCGTCGCTGGAAAACTCGGTCGTCATCTCGGATGACAACCAGGTGATCAACGTCGAGGGGCTGCGCTACGGGGACGAGTTCGCGCGTCACAAGACGCTCGACGCCGTCGGCGACCTGGCGCTGGCCGGTGCTCAGTTCATCGGCTGCTATCGCTCCTATCGCGGCGGACACAAGATGAACGCACATGCGCTGAAGGCGCTGCTCAACGACCGTTCGGCCTACGAGGTGGTGGAGGCTTCGGCGCCGCGCGCCCGTGCCGGCCAGCGTGAGCTTGTCGCCGTGAACGCACCGGAGTTTGCTCCCTGGTCGGCTTGAGGACCGGGAGCAAACGACCGGCGTTGTTGTGGTTTCCCACAATCCTTGCCACAAAATTGCGTTAATGCTTCGCCATGGCGTTGCGGGCCGCGCGACTTTGAGGCTAGAAACGCGTTCAATGAGCGGCGCCCATCGAGCGGCGCCGCATCGATTTGGGATTGTCAGATGAAATTTGCAGGGACTGTTGGTGCGAAGCGATGGACGCGGATTGCCTGCGTTGCTCTCCTGGCCGCGACGCCATTGGCGCTGACGGCATGCCAGTCCGATCCCGACATCGACATCACCAAGCTGACGGTCGAGACCGATCCGCCCGAGGTTCTCTACAATCAGGGCCTGGCTAACCTGAACGCCGGCAAGGTCACGGAGGCCTCGCGCAAGTTCGAGGCCATCGACCGGCAGCACCCGTTCTCCGAATATGCGCGCAAGGCGCTGGTGATGACCGCCTTCGTCAACTATCGCCAAGGCCGGACGGACGAGGCGATCGCGGCCGGCAAGCGCTATCTCAATCTCTATCCGGAATCGCAGGACGCGGCCTACGCCCAGTACATTGTCGGGCTTGCCTACGCCAAGCAGATCCCGAACGTCACCCAGGACCAGCGCGCCGCCAACAACACGATCGAGGCGATGCAGAACGTCATCACCAAGTATCCGGATTCGGAATACGTGGAAGACGCCCAGATCAAGATTCGCTTCGCGCGCGACCAGCTGGCCGGCAAGGAAATGCAGGTCGGCCGTTACTATCTGGAGCGGAAGGAGTACCTCGCCGCCATCTCGCGCTTCCGCGCGGTGGTGGAGAAGTACGGAAACACCAACCAGATCGAGGAAGCCCTCGCGCGACTCGTCGAAACCTATTATGCCATGGGTATCGTCAGCGAGGCGCAGACCGCCGCGGCCGTGCTCGGACACAATTACCCGGACAGCCAGTGGTATGCGGACTCCTACAAGCTCCTGCAGTCCAAGGGGCTTGAGCCACGGGAGAACGCTGGATCCTGGATTTCGCGCGCCGGCAAGAAACTCATCGGCGCCTGAGCTGAGAGATATGGTCGCGCATGCTGGCACAGCTTTCGATCCGCGATATCGTCCTGATCGAACGACTTGACCTGGGCTTCGAGGCCGGGCTCTCGGTCCTGACCGGCGAGACCGGCGCCGGGAAATCCATTCTGCTTGACAGCCTGTCGCTTGCGCTCGGCGGTCGCGGGGACGGCGCACTGGTCCGTCACGGTCTCGAGAAGGGGCAGGTGACGGCGGTGTTCGACGTGCCGCCCGGCCATCGCGCGCGTGCGCTGCTGCGCGAGAACGGCATCGACGACGACGGAGACCTCATCTTCCGCCGGGTTCAGTCCGCGGACGGGCGCACCAAGGCCTATGTCAACGACCAGCCGGTGTCGGTGCAACTGATGCGACAGGCCGGCCAGCGCCTCGTCGAGATCCACGGCCAGCACGACGACCGGGCGCTGATCGATACCGATGCCCACCGCATCCTGCTCGACGCCTTCGGAGGGCTGGGCGAGGCCGTGGGCCAGGTGACGACGCTCTACCAGCGCTGGAAGGAGGCCGAACGCGCGCTTCGCCGCCATCGCGAGAAGGTCGAGGCGGCGGCGCGCGAGGCGGATTACCTGCGGTCCTCGGTGGAGGAGCTGGAAAAGCTCTCCCCGCAGGACGGCGAGGAAGAGGTGCTGGCCGAGGAGCGGGCGCGGATGATGAAGGCCGAGCGGATCGCCGGCGACATCAGCGAAGCCAGCGACTTTCTCAACGGCAACAGTTCGCCCGTCCCGGTGATCGCCTCGATGGTGCGCCGGCTGGAGCGCAAGAGCCAGGAGGCGCCGGGCCTCCTTGAGGAAACGGTCGAACTGCTCGGCCGCGCCGTCGACCAGTTGTCCGACGCGCAGATGGCCGTCGAGGCGGCGCTGCGCAAGACCGAGTTCGACCCGAAGCTGCTGGAGCGGACGGAGGAGCGCCTGTTTGCCCTTCGCGCCGCCTCGCGCAAGTACTCCGTCCCGGTCACCGGCCTGCCGGCGCTCGCCACGCGGATGATCGCCGATCTCGCCGATCTCGACGCGGGCGAGGAGAAGCTGGCCAAGCTCGAGCTGTCCGTCGCCGAAATGCGCACCGCCTATGCGGCGGCGGCGCGCGCGCTCTCCGAGCGCCGCCACAACACGGCCGAGGCCCTGGCTGCGGCGGTGATGGCGGAGCTTCCGGCACTGAAGCTCGAGCGCGCCCGGTTCATGGTCAACATCACGACGGAGCCGGACGGGGGCAGCGAGGACGGCATCGACACGGTCGAGTTCCACGTGCAGACCAACCCCGGCACCCGGCCCGGCCCGATCATGAAGGTGGCGTCGGGCGGCGAGCTGTCGCGCTTCCTGCTGGCGCTCAAGGTGGCGCTTGCCGACCGGGGCTCGGCGCCGACCCTGGTGTTCGACGAAATCGACACCGGCGTCGGTGGCGCGGTGGCCGATGCCATCGGCCAGCGGCTGAAGCGGCTGTCGTCGACGGTGCAGGTGCTGTCCGTCACCCACGCGCCGCAGGTCGCGGCCCGCGCGGCCACACATCTTTTGATCTCGAAGGCTCCGGTCGAGGGCAGCGAGGCGGTCGCCACCCGCGTCGCCCGGATGGACGAGGGGGCGAGGACCGAGGAAATCGCCCGGATGCTGGCCGGGGCGTCGGTCACGGAAGAGGCGAGGGCAGCCGCGGCGCGGCTACTGTCGGGCGGCGGCTGAGTCCTGGCCGGCGCGCGCCGCATGGCTGTGACCCACGATGCACGAAGCTGTTCTCGCTCGCGGTTAACATCGGCGCGAAGCCAGGTCTTTTTCGCCGGGCCATCTTTCGCATCTATCAATTTTCCTTTCGTCCCAGTTGCACTAGAACCAACTCGCTGAATCGCGCGGAGTGAGCCATGGCGACCGAAAAGACCCCCGTCGAAGACCTGAGCGAGGTCCAGGCTGCAGCCGAACTCGCCTTCCTGGCGGCGGAAATCGCCCGACACGACGCGCTCTATCACGGCAAGGACCAGCCTGAGATCTCGGACGCGGAATACGATGCGCTGAAGCGGCGCAACGACGCCATCGAGGCGCGCTTCTCGGCCCTTGTTCGCGACGACAGCCCCTCGCGGCGGGTCGGTGTCGCCCCACTGCCGAGCTTTGCGCCGGTCGTCCACGCCCGGCCGATGCTGTCGCTCGACAACACCTTCTCCGACGAGGACGTGCGCGACTTCATCGCCTCGGTCTACCGCTTTCTCGGCCGCCTGCCGGACGGCTCGATCGCGTTCACGGCCGAGCCGAAGATCGACGGGCTCTCCATGTCGATCCGCTACGAGAACGGGCGGCTCGTCAATGCCGCCACGCGCGGCGACGGCACGACCGGCGAAAACGTCACCGCCAACATCCTGACCATCGCCGAGATCCCGAAGCGGCTGCCTGCGGGCGCGCCGGCCGTGGCCGAGGTGCGCGGAGAGGTCTACATGGCCAAGAGCGACTTCCAGGCGCTGAACGCGCAAATGGCCGCCGAGGGCAGGCAGACCTACGTCAATCCGCGCAACACCGCTGCAGGTTCGCTGCGCCAGCTCGATCCATCGGTGACGGCGAGCCGGAAGCTGCGCTTCTTCGCCTATGCCTGGGGCGAGATGTCGGCGATGCCGGCCGAGACCCAGTTCGACATGGTGGACGTGCTCAAGTCCTGGGGATTTCCGGTCAATCCGCTGATGAAGCGGCTGTCCGACGTGGAGGCGATCATTGCGCACTACCGCGAGATCGGCCTCGCCCGGCCGGAGCTCGACTACGACATCGACGGTGTCGTCTACAAGGTCGACCGGCTCGACCTGCAGGAGCGGCTGGGGTTCCGCTCGCGCTCGCCGCGCTGGGCGACGGCGCACAAGTTCCCGGCGGAGCAGGCGCTGACGACGCTGACGGCGATCGACATCCAGGTCGGACGCACCGGCGCGCTGACGCCGGTGGCGCGGCTGGAGCCGGTGACGGTCGGCGGCGTGGTCGTCACCAACGCGACGCTGCACAACGAGGACTACATCCGCGGCGTCGGCAACAGCGGCGAGCCGATCCGCGAGGGGCGCGACATCCGCGTCGGCGACGTCGTGGTGGTGCAGCGCGCCGGCGACGTGATCCCGCAGGTCGTCGACGTCGTGCTGGAAAAGCGCCCGGCCGATGCCGTGCCCTATGCGTTCCCGCAGACCTGCCCGGTGTGCGGCAGCCACGCCGTGCGCGACATCAACGAGAAGTCCGGCAAGGTCGACGCGGTCCGGCGCTGCACCGGCGGCTTCGTCTGCCGCGCGCAGGCGGTGGAGCACCTGAAGCACTTCGTCTCCCGCAACGCCTACGACATCGAGGGGCTGGGGTCGAAACAGATTGACTTCTTCTTCGAGGCCGAGGACCCGGCGCTGTCGATCCGCACCGCGCCCGACATCTTCACGCTGGAGCAGCGCCAGGCCGCGTCGCTGACCAAGCTCGAGAACATCGAGGGCTTCGGCCGGGTCAGCGTGCGCAAGCTTTTCGACGCAATCAACGCGCGGCGCGACATCGCGCTCCATCGCTTCATCTATGCGCTCGGCATCCGCCATGTCGGCGAGACCACCGCCAAGCTGCTGGCCCGGGCCTACGGCACCTATGCGGCCTTCGAGGCCGGTATGAAGGCGGCGGCGCCCCTGAGCGGGGAGGCGTGGAACGAACTCAACGACATCGACGGCATCGGCGAGGTCGTCGCGCGGGCGATCGTCGAGTTCTTCAAGGAGCCGCGCAATCTCGACGTGATCGAGCGGCTGCTGAAGGAGGTCCGGCCGGAAGCGGCGGCAGCACCGGCTGCCGGCGACAGCCCCGTGGCCGGCAAGACCGTGGTCTTTACCGGCTCGCTCGAGAAGATGACGCGCGACGAGGCCAAGGCGATGGCCGAGCGGCTCGGCGCCAAGGTTGCCGGATCGGTCTCGAAGAAGACCGACCTGGTGGTGGCCGGCCCGGGGGCGGGCTCGAAGCTCGACAAGGCACGCGAATTCGGCGTCGAGGTCATCGACGAGGACCAGTGGTTCGAGCGGATCAAGGCGTGAGCCTTTCGCCGGAGAGCGCCGCTCAGCCGTTCCGCTGGCGGCGATCGGGGCCTTCCTGGATCACGACCAGCGCGCCGACCAGCCGCTCGCCCTCGGCGTAGCAGGGCGTCAGCCTGCGCCTGATCACGACGACCTTGCCGCCGGTTTCGCGAGCGTTGGTGTGCTCGACGATCTCGCCGGAGAAGCAGCGGTCGAGATTGGTCTTGATGCGGGCGTCGAAACGCTCCGGCCCGACGACATCGCGCAGGTGGCGGCCCATCAACTCGTGCGGCTTGCGGCCGAGGTGCGCCGCATCGGCGACATTGGCATAAAGATAGCGGTAGTCGGTCGTGACGACCGAGACCCGCTCGGCGAGCCGATCGAGCTGGCCGACGTCGAGCGCGCCGTTGAGGATCGGGTCCGAGACGCTGGGGAGGCCGTTGCTGTCGGCCGGTCGGGTCCGCACGGTGATGTAGCGCCTCAGCAGCGATTCGATCAGGTCAGCGTTGATACGCACCAGGCATGCGTCGTCCGCGCCCTCGCGCAGGACCCGCAGCAAGGCCGTGAACTGCGCATGCTGTTCCGCCGCGTCGCCGGCCTGGTGATCCACGAGCGTCTTCAGCGACGATACCATCTCCCGGTCAAGGCGATCGACGAGCGGCGTATCGTCCGCGGCGACGGCCTGCTGCAAGCGGCGATAGCGGTCCCAGAAAGCCTCTGTCAGGCGTTCCGTCGCCCCAGCAGGGCCCGTACGGGCCGTCCGAGATTCCATTTTCGTCATTGGTCCCGCCTAAGACGTGGCCGTCACAATCCCCGATTCGGCCAGCTCCAGAGTTGTGCTGAGGATAGGACTGTTCGACTTTGCGGTGAAGCGAAAAACGGCATCGCGCAACGCCAATTCCATGCGGCTGCAGCCGGTCAGTGCACGACCAGCATGCCCGCGTCGACCCGCCGCTTCAGGTTCCTGTCGACCGCCAGCCGGTCCTCGCAGGTGTGGAACCGCCCGGAACACTGCGCGCTCAGGCTGAGCAGGTCGTCAAACAGCGGCGAGCTGGGCAGGCCGGCCGCTGCGAGCAGGCGCGCGGCGAGAAAGGGGGCATCCTCTGCCTGCCGCAGGAGGCCGTAGTCGAGACCGGTGCCATAGGCCTGCACGGCGAAAAAGGTCTCGTAGATCGGCGAGCGCAGGTCGGTCAGGATCGGCCTGCCGGGATGCCGCGCCAGCATGGCATCGCGCGTGGCCGAGGACTGGTGGTCGCCGAACTCGGCAACGACGCTGCCGCGCGGTCCGGGCGCCGCACGGCGGCTTTCGAGGAACGCCCGGAGATCCGCCCGCGCCACGGCGACCCGACGCATGTATTCGTTGATGTCCGCGGCCTGCGCGAAGACATGCTTCGGGTCGGAAGGCGCCGGCAGCAGCACGCTGTCATAGGGGGCGTGGCTGTACATGGTCTGGATGTGCAGGAACAGCGGCCGACCGTCGTTCGCGCGGTGCTCGGCGACCAGCGCCTCGGCGTAGGAGAAGTAGTCGCTGTCACGCGCCGTCATCGGCTTGATGCCGAGGCGGTCGGCGTCATGGACCTCCTGGAAGCCGATCGACTTCAGAAACGGCCCCTCGTGCATCGCCATGAACTCCATCGGCATGATGCTGACCGTGCGGTAGCCGCAGCGCGCGAGCACCTCCGGCAGGGATCCCTTGACCCTGTCCTGCAGCAACTGCGTCACATAGGCCGCCTGCCAGCCGAAGTCGGCCGTCGACAGCCCGGTGAGCACCGAGAAGTTGGTCATCCAGGTGCCGCCGCCGACCGTTTCGACGAACAGCGGCTTGATCGTGCCGTCGCCGGAACGAAAGCTGTCGACGATCTCGGGCGGGGTCGTGATCTCCGGCAGCGCGAGCGGCGAGGTCTGGCTTTCCGAAAGGATCATGAACAGATCGGGCCGCGCCCGCGCCGGGCCGCAGTCGACCGTGTCTGCCAAGGGCTGTCCGGTCGGCAGGTGCGCCAGCCGGCGCGAGAGCGGCAGCCCCGTGACCAGATCCGGCAGGTTCCAGACCGACAGCGGTAGGGCGGAAGCGTTGTAGCCGCCGATGTAGGGCAGGAAGCTCGCCTCGTCCGGATCGTGCGCCGGATGGGCCGCATAGGCCGCCCCGGCGAGGGCGAAGACGGCGGGAAAACGAAGCGCGAGCGGTACCGCCAGCGGCCGGTCGGCGCGATAGAGCCGGGCGAGGAACAGGATCGCTCCGCTAAGCACCGTCACGGTGACGATGGCGATCGATGTGAAGTTGGCGACCAGAAACTCGATGACGGAGCTGTCCAGACCGGTGAAGACGAAGTCATAGGCATGCAGCGCCAGCCCCTTGAGCCGATGTTTCGTCATCGACACCAGGGCGGCCAGGACAACAAGCGTGCCTGCCGTGTAAAGCGAAAAGACGTAGCGCCGGGTCACCGCAAAGATCAGGGCGGCCATCGTCAGGGTGGCGGCGAAGGTATAGGGCATGAATCGCCAGCGCGTATCGAAATAACGCACGAGCACAAAGTAGACGACCGCGCTGACGAGTACGCCGGCGGGGTGCGTCAATGCCGCAAACAACCTTGCGATGTTTGGTCCGGTGAAGTTCATTGTTCGAAGGCCCCGCATGGCAGGCAGAATAGAGCAGGGCCGTGGTCGGCGTGACACAAAACTGTCATGACGGTTAACGCGCGGCAATGGCGGGCGCTACCGGTCCGGCAGGCCGTTGCTGCCGTTTGCCTTGGTCCACCGGCGGCGGGTCAGGCCCGCCGCCGACGGTCTGGGTAAATGCCCGACTATCCGTTGGACTTTCTTACCTTCTTCTTCTTGTTCTTGCCGGCCGGGGTGTCTTCATGCGGCCGTTCTGGCCGCGGTCCCTTGCCGCCGAAACCGGCGTGCCCGGGCCCCCTGTCCTTGAAATCCTTGCCGCGGCTGGGCTTCGCCTTACCCTTGTCTTTCCAGCCGGGCGCCCCGCCGGCGTCCCGGTCGGTCATTGCCCCGTCGCGTTCCTTGCGGATCGCGGCTTCATCGCGCGGATTCGCCCGATTCTCGAACTTCCGCTTGTCGTTGCCGCGCTCGCCGAAGTCACGCTCCTTGCGGAAGCGCTGTGGCTTGTCGAACGGCGGCTTGCCCTGCTTGCCGGGCGCCATGTCCGGCGCGCCATCCAGCGCCTTGACGCGGATGTTCTTGTCGATCAGCCGCTTCGGGCCGATCGTCGCCAGGAACGCCTCGGCAATCTCGGCGGAGAGTTCGACATAGGTCTCTTCCTGCTGCATCCGGATCGCGCCGATGTCGTCCTTGGTCAGATTGCCGGCGCGGCAGAGCATCGGAATCAGCCAGCGCGGCTCGGCGTTCTGCCGGCGCCCGACCGACAGCGAGAACCAGCGCCCTGCGCCAAAGTCTTCGCGCGGGCGGCGGGCGGGACGCTCGGATGCCTCCGCCGGGGCTCGCTCGCGCGCGGGGCGCTTGCGGCTCAGGTCCACCTCCGCGAGGTCCTCGGGCGCCGAGCGGCCGGCGCGGTAGAGGCGGACGAAGGCGGCGGCGACCTGCCGCGGCTCGAAGGCGGACAGAAGCGTGTCGACAAAGCCGCTTTCCTCCTCGGCGATCGCCTCGCCAAGCAGCGGGTCGGCCAAGAGCCGCTCGTCGTCACGGCGAAGGATGTCGTCGGCGGAGGGCGGCGAGGCCCACTCGGCCTTGATCTTGGCCAGCGCCAGCAGACGCTCGGCACGGCGCAGCGCGGGGAGGGGGACGATCAGCGCGCTGACGCCCTTGCGCCCGGCGCGACCGGTGCGGCCGCTACGGTGCAACAGCGTGTCCGGGTTGGTGGGCAGGTCTGCATGCACGACAAGCTCGAGATTGGGCAGGTCGATGCCGCGCGCGGCGACGTCGGTGGCGATGCAGACGCGGGCACGGCCGTCGCGCATCGACTGCAGCGCATGGGTGCGCTCGTTCTGGGTGAATTCGCCCGAGAGCGCCACCACCGAGAAGCCGCGATTGTTGAGGCGTGCCGTCAGGTGGTTCACGGCGGCGCGCGTCGAGCAGAACACGATCGCAGTCGGCGCCTCGTAATAGCGCAGCACGTTGATGATCGCGTTCTCGCGGTCCGCGGGCGTCACCGCCAGGGCCCGGTAGTCGATGTCGACGTGCTGACTGCGTTCGGCGGTCGTCGTCACCCGGATGGCGTCGCGCTGGTAGTTGCGCGCCATGTCCTCGATCGCGCGCGGAACGGTGGCCGAGAACATCAACGTGCGCCGGTCGAGCGGCGCGGCGTCGAGGATGAATTCGAGGTCCTCGCGGAAGCCGAGATCAAGCATCTCGTCGGCCTCGTCGAGGACGACGGCGCGCAGTTCGGACAGGTCGAGCGCGCCGCGGTCGATATGGTCGCGCAGGCGGCCGGGCGTGCCGACGACAATGTGGGCGCCGCGTTCCAGCGCGCGCCGCTCGTTGCGAATGTCCATGCCGCCGACGCAGGAGGCAATGGCGGCGCCGGTCTCGCCGTAGAGCCATTCCAGTTCGCGCTTGACCTGCAGGGCGAGTTCGCGCGTCGGTGCGATCGCCAGCGCGAGCGGCGCCGCGGCCGGACCGAAGCGGTCCGCGCCCAAGAGCAGCGTCGGCGCCAGCGCCAGGCCGAAGGCGACGGTCTTGCCCGAACCTGTCTGGGCCGACACCAGCACGTCCGCGTCGTTCAGCTTCGGGTCGGACACCGCCTTCTGGACGGGGGTCAGCGTGGTGTAGCCGCGTTTTGCCAACGCGCTCGCCATCGCCGGAGCGAGGCCTTCATATTCGGTCATCTCAGGTCTTTCGGATATCGTCGGTTAGGGCATCCCTCGCGATGGCGGGGGCCGTCTCGCGCCTGCGCCTGATGGCTGCAAGTGCTTGTCGCGGCGTTCCTACTGTGAAGCCGGGGAAATGTACAGGCACAATCACGCATGGGTACAGGGTCGGCACCGCCCGAGGCAGCATGGCGATTGTGTTTTTGCGTTGCACAAGATAGAAAGCGCCGCTGCCGCGAAAAAGCCAAGATGCTTCCGGCGGCCGGTGCCCGGGGGAGCGGGTGCCTGTAGGACCGGAGGATGCGCCCGATGCAGACCATCACCACCATCGCGGGCTTGCGCGCGGCTCTCGCGCGCCATCGCGCGGCCGGCAAGGCGATCGGCCTGGTGCCCACCATGGGCTATCTCCACGCCGGCCATCTTGAACTCGTCCGCCGGGCGCGCGCGGAAAACGCGGTCGTCGTCGCCTCGATCTTCGTCAACCCGCTGCAGTTCGGCGCCAACGAGGACCTTTCCCGATACCCGCGCGACCTGCCGCGCGACCAGGCCATGCTTGAGGCCGGCGGCGTCGACCTTTTGTTCGCGCCGACGGTCGCGGACATGTATCCGCGGCCGATGGAGACGGTGGTCGACGTGCCGACGCTCGGCGCCGAACTCGAGGGATCGGTACGGCCGGGGCATTTCGCCGGCGTCTGCACCGTCGTCACGAAACTTTTCAACATCGTTGGTCCCGACCGCGCCTATTTCGGCGAAAAGGATTTCCAGCAACTGGCCATCATCCGCCGCATGGTCGCGGATCTGGCGCAGCCGCTCGAGGTGATCGGCGTGCCGACCGTGCGTGAGGCCGACGGGCTCGCCTGCTCGTCGCGCAACGTCTACCTGTCCGAGGAACAGCGCGCCGCCGCCGTGGTCGTGCCACGCGCCCTCGACGAGGCGGACCGGCTGATCGCCGCGGGCGAGCGCAATGCCGGCAAGATCGAGAAGGGCGTGCGGTCCTTCATTGCCGCCGAGCCGCTGGCCGAGCCGGAGGTGGTCGCGCTGCGCGACCCCGTAACACTCGCAGAGATCGCCGAAGTCGGCGAGAGCCCCGTTCTTCTGTTGCTTTTCGTCCGGTTCGGTAGCACGAAACTGCTCGACAACCGGATCATCGGCGGCAAGGGCGGTCAAGCAGCAAAGGTAGCCTGAACATGAGCGTACATGCAACGAAGCGGCGTCTTGCCCCCGCGGACATCAAGGCCCTGAAGGGCCAGCGACCGATCGTCAGCCTGACGGCCTACACGACGCCGATCGCCAAGCTGCTCGACCCGCACGTGGATTTCATGCTGGTCGGCGACTCGCTCGGGATGGTGCTTTACGGGCTGGATTCGACCGTCGGCGTGACGTTGGAAATGATGATCGCGCACGGCCAGGCGGTGATGCGCGGCTCCAGCAATGCCTGCGTGGTCGTCGACCTGCCGTTCGGCTCCTACCAGGAATCGAAGGAGCAGGCCTTCCACAGCGCCGCGCGGGTGCTGAAGGAAACCGGCTGCAGCGCGATCAAGCTCGAAGGCGGTGCGGAGATGGCCGAAACGGTGGCCTTCCTGACCCAGCGCGGCATTCCCGTGCTCGGCCATGTCGGCCTGATGCCGCAACTGATCAATACCACCGGCGGCTACCGCTCGCTCGGGCGCAACGACAAGGAGGCGGAGAAGATCCGTCGCGACGCCACGGCGATCGACGAGGCGGGCGCGTTCGCCATCGTGATCGAGGGGACGGTCGAGCCGGTGGCGCGCGAGATCACCGGCACGCTGAGCGCCCCGACCATCGGCATCGGCGCTTCGCCGGCCTGCGACGGCCAGGTGCTCGTGGTGGACGACGTGCTCGGCGTCTTCACCGACTTCAAGCCACGCTTCGTCAAGCGCTTCGCGAATCTGGCGCCGCTGATGAGCGAGGCTTTCGCCGCCTATGCCGACGAGGTCAAGGCGCGGACCTTCCCGGCACAGGAACACACCTTCCAGGTCAAGCGACCCTGAAGGGTGCGTTCCGCTCCGGGCCCGCTGCCGCCGTGCCGTGCCGGCGGTCGGCGCAATGGTTCAGAAATTTCGATGAGTGCATCAGGCCAATTCAATTGCGCTGAACGCAGGTCGGGACTAAGCGGGTCTCCTGACGGTCAGGAGATGGTCCCTTGAGCAAGCCCGATTTCTTCGAAGGCCTGCGCGCCGGAACGCCGGTGTGCATTTCGGCCGCGCCCTTCGGCGCGTTGTTCGGCGCGGTCGCCGTGGCCAACGGGCAGACGATCGCCGAGGCCGCGCTGATGAGCATGACCCTCTTCGCCGGCGCCAGCCAGCTCGTCGGCATCGAGCTGTTCGGCCAGAAGATCGCCCCCTGGGTGATCGTGCTGTCGATCTTCGCGGTGAACTTCCGCCACATCCTCTATTCCGCCGCGCTCGTGCCCTACGTCCGGCATTTCACCCCGGTGCAGAAGTTCTTCGCCTTCTTCCTCCTGACCGATCCGCAGTTCGCCGAGACGGTCCGTCGGGGCGAGAGCGGGCGCAAGGTCAGCTTTGCCTGGTACATCGGCTTCGGGCTGGTGATCTACGTGCCGTGGCAGGTGATGACGGTGCTCGGCGGCATATTCGGCCAGCTCATCGGCGATCCGGAGATGATCGGCATCGACGTGTTGCTGCCGATCTACTTCATGGCGCTGGTCCTGGGTTTCCGCAAGCGGGCGAATTTCCTGCCGGTCGTCGCCATGAGCGGCGCTGCCTCCGTAATCGCCTACCACACCGTCGGCTCGCCCTGGCACGTCAGCATCGGCGCCATCGCCGGCATGCTGCTCGCCGCCGCGCTGCCGGTGAAGCGCGATGCCCGCCGACAGGGCGCGGCCGGGGAGGCTTGAGATGGACGGGCTTTTCCACCTCGACATGGTGCTGATCATCTTTGCCGGTGCGGTCGCCACCTTCTGCACCCGCATCGGCGGCTATCTGCTGATGATGCAGATGAAGACGATCCCGCCGCGGCTGGAGGCGGCGCTGAATGCCGTCCCGGCGGCGGTGCTGACGACGCTGGTCGCGCCGGCCTTCTTCACCGGCGGCCCCGACGTGCAGGTCGCCATGGCAGCCGCCCTGATCGCCAGCCTGCGCCTTTCCGTGCTGCCGATGCTCGTTGTCGGCTGGTGTGCGGTCATGCTGATGCGCTACGTGCTCGGCGGCTGACGACGGTCCATGCGATCGCCGGATCGGGGAGCGGCTGACGCCGGTCCGGCAGGCATGTCCGATGCTCAGACGCCGTGGCTGAACGGCGCGGTTGCGGCCGTCAGCCAGTCGCGGGCGCGCCGGTCCTCGATTAGCGGCATCAGCCCCTCGCGCGTGCGGGCGTGGTATTCGTCGATCCAGTGCAACTCCTCGCGCGTCAGGAGTTCGGTCAGGATCAGCCGCTTGTCGATCGGGCAGAGCGTCAGGGTGTCGAAGCCGAGCATCTCGGTATCGCCGCCCTTGACCGCGGCCGCCGGCAAGACGTGGATCAGGTTCTCGATGCGGATGCCGAAGCTGCCGGCGCGATAGTATCCGGGCTCGTTCGACAGGATCATTCCCGGCAGGATTTCCTGCGTCGACAGCCGGGCGATGCGCTGCGGCCCCTCATGCACGGACAGATAGGAACCGACGCCGTGGCCGGTGCCGTGCGCGTAATCGGCGCCGGCCTTCCACAGGGCGATCCGCGCCAGCGGGTCGAGGTCGCAGCCGCGCGTGCCCTTCGGAAAACGGGCGGTGCTGATCGCAATCATGCCCTTGAGGACCAGCGTGAAGAAGCGCTTCTGTTCCTCCGGCACGTCACCGATCGCAACCGTACGGGTGATGTCGGTCGTGCCGTTGATGTACTGCGCGCCGGAATCGATGAGGAACAGCGTGCCGTCGTCCAGCCGTGCATCGGTCTCGGTCGAGACCCGGTAGTGGATGACGGCGCCGTGGGCGGCCGCGCCCGCGATCGTGTCGAAGGATATATCCTTCAGCGGGTTCTGCATGCGCTCGCCCACCGCGGCGCGGCAAGCCTCGAGCTTCTTTGTCGCCGCGATCTCGGTGAGCGTGCCCGCAGGCGCGTAGTCCAGCCAGGCCAGGAACTCGACCATTGCCGCGCCGTCCTGCAGGTGCGCCTTGACCGAGCCGGCAAGCTCGACTTCGTTCTTGCAGGCGCGGGGGAGGCGGGCCGGATCTCCCGCCTCGACCACCGTGCCGCCGGCGGCCCGGATCGCCTCGGCCAGCGCGAACGGTGCCTGGTCCGGGTCGATCAGCAGCCGCTTGCCCGCCTGCGACAGGGCCGCGATCCGCTCCTCGAAGGCGGAGGGCGGGGCGACGTCGGCGAGCTGCGTGAGGTAGGCCTCCTCCTCGATCCCGGTCTTGCGCTTGTCGACAAAAATCTCCGCCTTGCCGTCGGCATGGACGATGCCGCGGGCGAGGGGGTGGGGGGTGTGCGGAACGTCGCTGCCGCGGATGTTGAACAGCCAGGCGATCGTCGAGGGATCGGTCGCCGCGAAGGCGTCGGCACCGGCCTCGCCGATCTTGCCGGCGATGGCGGCAATCTTGTCCTTGGCGAGTGCGCCCGCGAATTCCAGCGGCTGGATACGGACGCGACCGAGCGGCGCGGCCGGCCGGTCGGTCCAGAGACGATCGAGCGGATTGTGATCGAGCAGGACAAGCCTGCCGTCGACGCCGGCGAGCGCCTTTTCAAGCTTGCGCACCTCCGCCCCGGTGTGAAGCCAGGGATCGATGCCGAGCCGCAGGCCCTTCGTCGCGTGCTTGGGGAGCCACTGATGCGGAGGCTCGCCGACGAGGTCGCCGCGCTTGAAGACGCTGGCGTCGACCTGCTCGGCCAGCTGCGTCACGTAGCGGCCGTCGACGAACACCAGCGCTTCGCCGCGCAGCACCAGCGCGATGCCGGCCGAACCGGTGAAGCCCGTCAGCCAGGACAGCCGCTCGGCGCTTGCCGGCACGTATTCGCCCTGGAACTCGTCCGCGCGCGGCACGAGGAAGCCGTCGATCCCGAGCGGGTCGAAGCTGGCGCGCAGCGCCTCGACGCGTTCGCGGCCGAATTGCGGGGTAGAGGTGACGTCAAAACTCTGGAACATGGCTTGTTTCCGAACGGGGATGGATTCGTCGAAACCCTAGTGCATCCCGGGGGGATTGGGAATCCGCCGCGGTTGACTATCGGCTTCGGCGTCGCGCGGGAGCGTCTCGAAGCTTGGCGATCGGCGCTGGCCTGATTCTTGACCCATGCGTTTTGCGCATATCTCCCATGAGCAAATTCTTCTGTCATAAATTTTCGGCTCGGCTATAAAGCGGCCATCGAAACGAACGCAAAAAGCGCTCGAAACGAAATTAAAACGAAGGTTTCGCCGCAAGGCGTTCCAGCTAGGTGCTCCGATCAGGCGCTTGCCCGGTCACTCCTCCTCCCTCCTGCGGGTAGGCGTTCGGAGCACTTGGATGTCCGCTCGAGCGCTCCTCCTCCTCAGGCTCGCGGACAGGTCGGGAAACCGGCTGATGGGCGGTGCCTCTGGCACCGCCTTTTCTCTTTCCAGAGCCTTCCGGCCGCAACCCTGCGCGGCCGGAAGGATTCCTGTCAATCTCTCCAGGCGAAGGCGGATGGCGGCCGCCGCGCCAGGTCCGCTCGACCGGCCTCAGGGCCGGTCGAGGTGGATCGTCACCCAGCCGTTGCGCCAGATGGTGCGCACGTGGCGCAGCCCGGCGCCGCTATAGGCGGCGATCACCTTCCAGCGCTGGCTGGCCAGGATTCCCGACAGCACGACCTGTCCGTGCGGCGCCAGATGCGCCACCAACTGCGGTGCCATGCGCATCAACGGGCGGGCGAGGATATTGGCGATGATCAGGTCGAATGGGCCATGCCGGCGGAAGGCGGTGTGATGAAATCCGGGCGCCGTTTCGAGGGTGATGCCGGAGGCGATCCCGTTCTTGCGCACGTTCTCGCGGGCCACCCTCGTTGCAATCGGATCGATGTCGGTCGCCAGCACCGGGATCGGTGCGAGCCGGCGGGCGGCGATGGCGAGCACGCCGCTGCCGGTGCCGAGATCCAGCGCGGAGCAGATCCTGCGCGAACGCATCACGGCCTCGATCACTTCGAGGCAGCCGGCGGTCGTGCCGTGGTGGCCGGTGCCGAAGGCCTGGCCGGCGTCGATCTCGATCGCGATCTTGCCCGGCCCGGCCGTGCCGCGGTCATGCGAGCCATGCACGACGAAGCGCCCGGCGCGCACCGGCTGCAGCCCCTCGAGCGACTTGGCGATCCAGTCGACGTCGGGGATCTGCTCGCGCTTGATGTCGGCGCCGGGAAAGTCCGCCTTCAGCAGCGCGGCGAAACGCGCGCGGATCTCCTCCTCCTCATCGGCCATCAGGTAGACCGAGGCCTCCCAGACGTCGGCCTTCTCGTCGATCTCCATGGTGGCGATGGCATAGCCCTCGTCCTCGAAGGCGTCGGTCATCAGCGCGAGGATCGCGTTGGCGTCCTCTTCGGTCGTGGTGATGAAAAGGCGAATCTCGCTCACGGTCGGGTCGTTCCCTGCTTGCCGGGCCGATCGTGTCCGGCCCGTTCCCTGCGGCATCCGCTAGCATGTCTGGCACACGGAGCAAAGCTGTTCGGCAGGCTGGCGCGCCGGGTCCGGCGCGGTGATCACAGCCTCTGTGCCGGCCCCGGCTTCCATGGCGGCACAGGGATCACCCCTCGATGAGGTTCTCCAGCTTCTGGACGGCCACGTCCGGGCTCTCGCCATAGGCGATGGTCCCCCGGAAGCGGCCTTCCCGATCAAGCAGGAAGACGGATGCGGTGTGGTCCATCGTGTACTCGCCGTCAGGATTTTTCTCGTCGACCGGCACCTTGCGGGCGTAGACACGGTAGCCCTTGACCATCTCCATCACCTTGTCCGCCGGGCCGGAGATGCCGGTGATCCGACTGGAGACGTTGGACACATAGCTGCCGAGCACTTCCGGCGTGTCGCGCTCGGGGTCGACGGTGACGAAATAGGCCTGCATCTTCGAGCCGTCCGGGTCGGTCTTTGCCAGCCAGCCATCGAGTTCGAACAGCGTCGTCGGGCAGACCTCCGGGCAATGGGTGAAGCCGAAGAAGAGGGCGGTCGGCTTGCCGGCGAAGGCCGCCTCGGTGATCGGGCTGCCGTCCTGGGCGACGAGGGTGAAGGGTACGCCGAAGGGCCCCTCGGCCAGCTTCTCGCCGGCACTCTTCCATTCAATGGTGACCCAGCCGAGCAGGCCGGCAAGGACAGCGATGGCGATCCAGAGCGCTATGCGTACGGTTTTCATGCAATTTTCCCAATTTCCGGCCTGACGGCCACGTTTGCCGTTGTCTTAAATCGCTGGCGGGCAGCGCGCAAATGCGCCGATCGCCGCAACCGGCCTCTCGCGAGAAAGTGATCGCCTGAGAGCTTAGAAGCACCAGGAAAGGCCGCTTTCGGCCATCGAGAGCAGGATCGAGGACCCGTGCCCGATCCAGCCGGCAAAGGCCAGCGAGAACAGGACGGCGAGAAGCGCAAGCCCAAGGGCGTAGGCAATGCCGGTCCGGACGGTGGTGCGGTTCTGGTTCATGGCGACAATGTAGTGCAAATCCGGAGGAAACGAAATGCGGCGACGCCCGATCGCGGCCGGGCGTCCCGAGGCCGGGACCCAACGGATCTGGGAGCGATTCTTAGGGGTTGCTTAATCTCTGTTTGCGAGGCTGCCGGGGCGTATAGGGCCGCCCGCGGTCCGTCGGGCATGAGGTCCGCAGGCCGCCGAGGCCTCCCGCGCATTCGCGAATCCTGCCGCCGCAATCTGGGAAGAGTCCGATCCATGTCCAACGCCATCAAGCAAACCGGCGCCTACCTCGAAATCGTCTCGTTTCACCTGGGCGACCAGGAGTTCTGCATCGACATCATGGCCATCCGGGAAATTCGCGGCTGGGCCCCGGTGACGCCGATGCCGCACACGCCGCCCTACGTGCTCGGGCTGATCAATCTGCGCGGCGCGGTGATCCCGGTCATCGACATGGCCTGCCGACTCGGCATGAAGATGACGGAGCCGTCGGAACGCTCGGCCATCATCGTCACCGATATCGCCGGCAAGCTGGTCGGGCTGCTGGTCGAGCAGGTCTCGGACATGATGACCATCAAGAGCGAGGACCTGCAGCCGGCGCCGGAAATCATCCCCGAAGCCCAGCGCGCCTTCTGCCGCGGCATCGTCGCGCTCGAGAAGACCATGGTCTGCTTCCTCAACCTCGATACGGTCATCGCCGACGAACTGGCACAGGCGGCCTGATCGACGAAGTGGCCGAACGGCACCGAGGACCCCGGCAAGCGGCCGGGGCCTTGGCATTTGCGCGCCCCGCCGAAGCCGACACGCGCCGCGGGCGGTTTCTCGATCCGCAGCCGTTGCGCTAAGATCACGCTCACGACCGCCCTCGGCCTGCATCCCGCCCGACCGGAGTACCGCTGATGAAATGCCTGCTGCTCGTCGACCTGCAAAACGGCTTCTGTCCCGGGGGCAACCTTGCGGTCGCCGGCGGCGATGAGGTGATTCCGGTGGCGAACCGGCTGATGGCGGAGGGCGGCTACGACCTCGTGGTGGCCTCGCAGGACTGGCATCCGGCCGACCACGGCAGCTTCGCCTCCCAGCATCCCGGCAAGCAGCCGTTCGAAACGGGAGAACTGAAAGGGCGGCCACAGGTGCTCTGGCCGGACCACTGCGTCCAGGGGACGACGGACGCCGATTTCCATCCCGCTCTCGACATGTCCGCGGTGCACCACATCCAGCGCAAGGGCATGGATCCGCTGGTCGACAGCTATTCGGCCTTCCGAGACAACGAGCGCACGGCCCATACCGGGCTTGCGGACTACCTGATCGGCCGCGGGGTCACCCGGCTCGACATCGGCGGACTGGCCACCGATTACTGCGTGCAAGCGAGCGCGGTCGACGCGGTCGAGATGCTGCCCGGCGTGCGCGTCCGCTTCATCGATGACATGAGTCGCGGTATCGCTGCCGAGACGATCGCGGCGGCAAAGCAGGCGATGGCCGAGGCGGGCGTCGAGACGGTGACCTCGGTCGAAATTTTGCGCGAGGCAGGCGCCGGCTAGGCGGCCAAGTGGAACAAACCCTGCGAGCGGGCATTCTCCTTGCCAAAGCGCCAGCCGCGCCCAGGGAGAAAAAGATGAAACCGCTCGCAGCCATCGCCTCCATCCTTCTTGCCTCCGTTGCCGGATCGAGCTTCGCCGCCACGACGATCGACGGCATGACCGTGCCGGTGCCGACGCCGCGCCCGGCGGTCACGGAAATGGCGCAGGCCGCGGCCGACAGCGGCAAGCCCGCAGCCGCCGCGCCCACCGCGACCTGGGCGGATCCGATGACCACCGGCGCGGTCAAGCCGGGCGGCCCGGGCGCTGAAGACCTCAAGGCCGTGGATATCACGAGGATTACGGTCATGCGGGTCGACGAGATGTCAGACGAGAACGAGCGCGACCGCTACCGCCATATGGCGGACGGCCCGTCTGCGGATGTGGGCCGTCTTCAGGCCGATATCCGGGACATTCCGGATCTGGCAGCCGCCCTGCAGGCAAGGCAGGTCGATGTCGAGGATATCGTCGAGGTGCAACGCAACGCCGACGGCAGCGTCACCTTCATCGTCATGTGACGTCACCAGAGGACGGCGCCCGCACGCGCGGGCGTCCGCTAGTCCGGCTTTCCCTTCGCCCAGGTGACGTCGCCGCCGAACAACGGCACCGTCGAGATCGACATCTTCGCCGACCCGTCGGTCAGTTCGCGCGAGTGGGCCAGATAGATCAGCGTATCGTTCTTGCGGTCGTAGATCCGCGTTACCACCAGCTTCTTCCAGACCAGTGACAGGCCGGCCTTGAAGACCTCCTCGCCACTTTCGGAAAAGTCGATGTCGCCGATCGTGATCGGGCCGGTCTGCCGGCAGGCGATGGCGTTGTTGGACGGATCCTCGAACCAGTTGCCCTTTTGAAGGCGGTCCAGCACGCCGCGGTCGAAATAGGTGATGTGGCAGGTGACGCCCTTGACCTCCGGGTCGCTGACGGCGTCGATCATGATGTCATTGCCCATCCAGTCCACACCGACTTCACCGACGGTCTCGGCCGAGGCGCTGGCTGTGGCAAGGGAGAGGGCGGCCACAAGGGCGAGGCGGAAGCACGGCACGGTCATCGTTCGTTCTCCTTGCACTTCGACGTCCGCGGGCGAGGAGCCGCCCGCGCATTTGCCGGATCAGGCGCCCTTGGCGGCCGCGATCGTCGCGCGCACGGCGTCCCGGTCGGTCAGCGTCAGTTCGTATTCGCGGTCCTTTTCGGTGCCGCCCATGCCAACATGCGGATTGCGGAATTCCATGCCGCTCGGCACCGTCTTCAGCGCGGCGAAATGCATCTCGCGGAGATCCGCGCCGTCGCGCACCGCCTTGATGTTGTCGGCGTCGAGCGCGCCGCAGCCCATGATCACGATGCGGTCAGCCGCCTGCCGGTTGATCGACGCCAGGATCTCCAGGCCTTCCAGCGCGGTGTCGCGCTGGCCGGAGGTCAGCACCCGGTCGACGCCGCAGCGGATCAGCGCCTCCAGCGCCTCGGCGGCGTCGGCGGTCATGTCGAAGGCGCGGTGGCAGGTGACCGACATGGGTCGCGCGGCCTCCACCAGCGCCTGCATGCGTTCCTCGTCGATGCGGCCGTCCGCCGTCAGGCAACCGATGACGACGCCGGCGACGCCCTCCGGGCGCAGGGCATGAATGTCCTCGCGCATCGTCTCGAACTCGGTCTGCGAGTACAGGAAATCGCCGCCGCGCGGGCGAATGATCACATGCACGGGAATGCGCGCCGCCTTCACCGCCGCACGGATCGTCGCCAGGCTCGGCGTAAGGCCGCCCTCCACCAGGCTGGCGCACAGCTCGACGCGGTCGGCGCCTGCCTCCTGAGCCGCCAGAAATCCGTCAATGCCTTCGACGCAGAGTTCGATGAGCGGCGCTGCCATGCAAAATGTCTCCCATGTGTGCCATCTGTGATTCCGCGGGCACGTTAGGGCGGCCGGGCCGCGTCGGCAATGGGGCTTGGCGAGCCGGTGCCGCTATCGTTGCGGGCAGGTGCCTGTTGTGAATTGTCCTTTTGCCGGACGCGCCGTATTCTCAGGGACGTTCCGGCCGGAATGCCGGCCACAGCTTCTGGAGGGATCCATGGGGCGGAAATTTATCGATTGCCGGGAATATCCGAGCGAGATGCAATGCTCCATCGCGATTTCGGCGGATAGCGACGAGGAACTCGTCGAGGCTGCGGTGCTGCATGCCGTGTCCGTGCACGGCCATCACGACACGCCCGAGTTCCGTGCGGAGATCCGCAAGGCCATCCATGACGGCATGCCGCCGTTGAAGTGGCCGATCCACGCGGTGCGTTGATCGCCGGCGTCCCTGCCGTCCGACCGGCTCAGGGCCAAAGCCACCCGCTACCCCGACCGCACCGCTGCCCGATAAGTCAGCCGGCTGCGATGCGAGGCTGCCATGGCTCGGCGCTCTTCCAAACCGCTTCAGGTATCGTTGCAAACCGCCTTGAAAAGGCTGCGCGATTCGCTCCGGCGATGGGGGCGATGGCACGCCTGTCAATCGGCGTAAAGGAATTGCTTACCATAGTTTGACACTATTTCCGTCATTGTTTTGACCAGCATGCATGGCACGGGGCGCCAAAAAAATCGGCGCTCGACGCCGTCATGACGGTCCCGACGACAATCCTTCGATTGGCGACGGGTCGAGTAACCAGTTCTATGGATAGCGAGTATCATGGCGTCATCCGTCGCAGCGTGCAGTGACAACCCTTCCCGCAAGGCGCTCCTTCCTTTCTCCAGAAAATCCCGCGCCGCGCTCTTCGCAGCCGTCGTCGTCTGCCTCGCGGTCACCGCCGCGACCTGGATCACGGCTGCGCTGGCGACGGTTCACACCATGGCCGATCCGGCGGCGCCGAAGCAGGGCAGGCTGCAGGCGTCGCTCGACCTGCCGGCGGTCGGCCGGGCGGCACCCGTCGAGCGCAACGTCAAGGTGCGCAAGTTCGCCCGGCTGTCGAAGACGCCGGCCGACCAGCTGTGGCCGGCCGGCCTGACGGCAGCAGCAATCAGGGCGCATCACGACCGGCGCGTGGCGCTGGCGGCGTCGGAACTGAAGCTGAAGGCAGCGGAGCGGGCGAGAGCCTTTGCCGCGCTCAGGACGCCGCCGGCGGAGAAGGTGCTTGCGGCGGCCCTGCCGGCCGCTGCCCAGCCGACCATGGTGGCCGCACTCGTCGATCCGCGCGTCGCGCGCGACGGCGCGCGCGGCAAGCCCTTTGACCTCGTGATGCCGGAGGCCGACCGGGCCGAGACCGCAGAACTGCCCGATACCATCCCGCTGCCCGAGGCCCGGCCGAAGGCGCTGGCGCGGGCGGGAGATGGCAAGCCCGAAGCGCGGCGGGCCAAGCCGGCCGCAAGGGAACTTGCCTATGCCAACCCGGCCCAGGTCGACACGGATGATGCGGTCCGGCGCGAGACGCGGCCCAGCCTGTTCGGCACGCGTCATCGCTCACGGGGGCGAACCGCTTACTACGACATTTCCGCCGGCGTCGTGCACCTGCCGAACGGTGAGCGCCTCGAGGCGCATTCCGGCATCGCCAACATGCGCGACAATCCCAAATATGTTCACGTGAAGATGCGCGGCTCCACCCCACCCGGCGTGTTCCGGCTGTCGATGCGGGAAAAGCTGTTCCACGGCGTCCAGGCGCTACGGATGACACCGGTCGACGGCGTCAACCCGCATGGACGCGACGGCCTCTTGACCCATTCCTACCTGCTGGGACGGAACGGCAACTCGCATGGCTGCGTCGCCTTCAAGAACTATCCGCGCTTCCTCGCCGCCTACAAGCGCGGCGAGATCGACACGCTCGTCGTGGTGCCCAGCATGGGAAGCCAGCGGCTTGCTGCGATCTTCGGCAAAAGAAGCTGACAAAGCCGCCACGCTGCCGGTCGGTGCGACCGGAAGCCTGGCGGCCCATCATATTGCGTGCACGCCAACCCCGTGCCGTTCAAGCTCCCGGCGACGTCGACAGTCGCGCCCGCGCGCCAGACGCCGCGCCCAAGGGTCCGTTCGACACCTTGTGCCCGCATGCGATTCCGTATCCGGAAACCGTGACCGATTTCCGGTGGTGGGCGCTAGGCCATGAACAGCCGACGCAGGGTTGCAAAGAATCCAGGCGGTTTCGGCGCCAGAATTGCCCGGATCTGTGCCGCTGCCGTTGCCGCACTCACAGCGGATCCGTAGTGGCAGTAGCAGATGACCTCGTGCAGTTCGTCATCGGACAGTTCGAAGAACCGCCGTGCCTCGCCGTAGGTGTCGTCGGCCAGCCCGGCTGCGCGCAGCATTGGATCGCTGTAGGCGACCGAGATCGGTGACCCGTCTCCGCGCATGTTGGCGCGGACGCTCGGTGACTGGTGCTCGGTCTGGCGCAAGGTCGAAAGGTGCCAATGAGGATTCCGCTCGAGCAGTTCCGCCCAGCGCTCGAGGCGCTCCTTGCGGTTCAGTGTCTGAGCCGGAAAGGTCTCGACTTCTGCAACAAGTCGTAGTTGTTCGACCGTTTGATGCTTCATCTTGGACTCCCATTCAGAGGATGAATGTTCCGTCCCCCAATGCTCACAGTTACCCCCTCGGGAAAGCGTGACTCCACTGAGGGAAGAAGTCCAATCACGATAGGAATCCAACGGCTATTTCTGCCGCCGCTGCAGGCGAGCGCCCTTCTGTGGCCGCACCGATGCGCGCCAGGCGCCGGCCCTCTTGCAGGTCGGCTTCGGTCCGGCGGGGCCGCTGCCGACTACACGCGCTCCACGAAGCCGTCGAGGACCCGCTTCTGGCCGGCGCGGTCGAATTCGATCGTCAGCTTGTTGCCCTCGATCGCGGCGATATTGCCGTTTCCGAATTTCAGGTGGAAGACGCGGTCGCCGACCGCAAAGCGCGACGGCTCGGTGGCGGTCGACTTGGCGACAAGCTCGCCCTCGATCGTGCGCACCCGCGGGCCGCTCTCGCCATAGCCGATGCGTTCGACGGCATGGCCGGAGCGGTTGCCCCAGTTGTCGCGGGTCGCGTCCGTCCTGTTCGCCTGCGCCCGGCGCCAGCCCGGGGTGGCATAGGCGTTCTGGAACGGTTCCTGCCGGTCGAAGCGGGACTGGCCGTACCCGACGCGGCCGTAGCCGCCATAGCTCTGATCGGTCTCGGCCACCTCGACATGGGCCTCGGGCAGTTCGTCGAGGAAGCGTGAGGGGATGGTCGACTGCCAGAGGCCATGGATACGTCGGTTGGAGACGAACCAGATGTGGCAGTTGCGCTTGGCGCGGGTGATGCCGACATAGGCGAGGCGGCGCTCCTCCTCGAGCCCGGCGCGGCCGCCCTCGTCGAGCGCACGCTGGTGGGGGAACAGCCCTTCCTCCCAGCCGGGCAGGAACACCGTCTCGAATTCGAGCCCCTTGGCCGAGTGCAGCGTCATGATCGAGACCGCGTCGAGATCCTCGTTCTGCTCGGCGTCCATGACGAGCGCGACGTGCTCGAGGAAGCCGCGCATGCTCTCGAACTGCTCCATCGAACGGATCAGTTCCTTCAGGTTCTCGAGCCGGCCCGGAGCCTCCGCCGACTTGTCGTTCTGCCACATGGCGGTGTAGCCGCTCTCGTCGAGGATCTGCTCGGCGAGCTCGGTATGCGGCAGGGTCTCGAGCAGGCCCGACCAGCGCTTGAAGTCGGCGACGACGTCGAACAGCGCCTTGCGCGCCTTCGGCTTCAGCTCGTCGGTCTCGGTGATCTCGCCGGCCGCCGCCAGCATCGGAATGTCGCGGGCGCGGGCATAGTCGTGCAGGTTGCGGACGGTGGTGTCGCCGAGGCCGCGCTTCGGCGTGTTGATGATGCGCTCGAAGGCGAGGTCGTCGGCCGGCTGGCAGACGAGGCGGAAATAGGCCATCGCGTCGCGGATCTCGAGCCGCTCGTAGAAGCGCGGGCCGCCGATGACGCGATAGTTCAGGCCGAGCGTGACGAAGCGGTCCTCGAACTCGCGCATCTGGAACGAGGCCCGCACGAGGATCGCCATGTCGTTGAGGTTGTGCCGCCTGCCGTTGCGATCCGGTCGCTGCAGGCTCTCGATCGTCTCGCCGACGGCGCGGGCCTCCTCCTCGGAGTCCCAGGCCGCATGCACGATCACCTTGCCGTCATCCGGATCGTGCCGGTCGGTGAACAGCGTCTTGCCGAGCCGGCCCTCGTTGTGGGCGATGAGGTGGCCGGCGGCACCCAGTATGTGCGCGGTCGACCGGTAGTTGCGTTCGAGCTTGATGACCCTGGCGCCGGGAAAGTCCTTCTCGAAGCGCAGGATGTTGTCGACCTCCGCCCCGCGCCAGCCGTAGATCGACTGGTCGTCGTCGCCGACGCAGCAGATGTTTATCTGCTGCTTCTCGCTCGCGCTCACGCTGTCGCCGCTGCGCGGCTCGCTCCGCGGGGGGGCGCCATCGGGGCCGACGGCCGCTTGGCCGGGCCGGGCATCGGCCGGAGCTCGCAGACCACTCGATGCCGGCGACCGCTGTGCCAAAAGCCGCAGCCACAGATACTGGGCGGTGTTGGTGTCCTGGTATTCGTCGACCAGGATGTAGCGGAATTTCTGGTGGTAGTCCTTCAGGATGTCCGGGTTGGCACGCAGGATGCGGATCGGGTGCAGCAACAGGTCGCCGAAGTCGCAGGCGTTGAGCGTCTTCAGCCGGTTCTGGTAGGCGGTGTAGAGTTCGCGGCCCTTGCCATTGGCAAAGGCGCGGGCGTCGCCCTCGGGGATCTGCGCCGGGTCGAGCCCCTTGTTCTTCCAGGTGTCGATCATGCCGGCGAACTGCTTGGCCGGCCAGCGCTTGTCGTCGATGCCCTCCGCCTGGATCAGCTGCTTGATCAGGCGCACGACATCGTCGGTGTCGAGAATGGTGAAGTCGGATCGCAGTCCGACCAGTTCGGCGTGGCGCCGCAAGAGCTTGACGCCGATCGAGTGAAACGTGCCGAGCCAGGGCATGCCTTCGACGGTGCCGCCGACGAGCAGGCCGATGCGCTCCTTCATCTCGCGCGCGGCCTTGTTGGTGAAGGTCACCGCGAGGATCTGCGAGGGATAGGCCCGGCCGGTGGCGAGGATATGGGCGATGCGGGTCGTCAGCACCCGCGTCTTGCCGGTGCCGGCGCCGGCGAGCACCAGAACCGGTCCGTCCAGCGTCTCGACCGCCTCGCGCTGCTCGGGATTGAGCCCGGAGAGATAGTCGGGCGTGCGGGCCGCATCGCGGGCCGCCATGGCGCGCGCGGCGATGCCGCCCGCGGGCGCGAGGCCGGGCCTTGGCTCCGGGGCAGGGGGCTTCTTCAGCGTCGGATCCTCGTCGTCGAAGAAGGGAATGTCGTCGTAACCGCTCATCATGCGCCCAATGTAGCGATTCGGGGGCGAAAGGCCAGTTCGTGTTCCTCTTTTATTCCGGTCGCCGGCCACGCAGCGGCGGCCGGCGCGGAGCAACGGCCGCCTGCTACTGGTAGACGACGATGCGGGCGTGGTACGGCACGCGGCGGTAAAGGTCGATCGCGTCCTGGTTCATCAGGCGCACGCAGCCCGACGAGACCGCCTTGCCGATCGAGCGCCATTCCGGGCTGCCGTGCAGGCGGTAGAGCGTGTCCTGGCCGTTCTGGAAAATGTAGAGCGCCCGCGCGCCGAGCGGGTTCTTCAGCCCGGGCTCCATGCCGCCGTTTTCGATGGAGTATTTTGCCAGTTCCGGCTGGCGGGCGACCATCTCGTTCGGCGGCTTCCAGCGCGGCCAGGCCTGACGCCAGTGGATGACGCCTTCACCCTGCCAGGCAAAACCATCGCGGCCGATGCCGACACCGTAGCGCATGGCCGTGCCGCCGGGCTCGACGACGTAGAGGAAGCGCTTCGGCGTGTCGACGACCACCGTGCCCGCCGGTTCGCCGGTCGGGTCGACCACCCGCTGGCGATAGAACCGCGGGTCGATCTCCTGATAGGGCACTGCCGGGATGAGAAAACCGCCGTCCTCGACCGGGCCGTACATCGCCTGCAACTCGGTGTCGCTCGGCGCCAGCACGGGCCGGCGCGGCGCGACCGGAACGGGCGCGGTCCTGGGCATGGAGGTGGAGCAGCTCGCGAGCGCCACGGAAGCCGCGGCGAGGATGAAGGATCTCCGGGTGGTGGTCGGCATGCGTGCGGGTCTTTCGAGGCGGTTGTGCGGAAGATGTACCCCCCGTAGCGAAGGTGTCCGCCCCAGGGCAAGTCCGGGCGGCGATCACATTTTCGTCACGGCGCGGCATCGTCACGGAAAGCCAGCCCGGTGCCGTGGGTGGCGCGATGACCGCGCAAGGCGCGGCGGTGGCCGGAGTGCGCGATCCGGCGAGGAGTGTCTGCAATCACCGCAACGGCGAGCGCGCCGCCGGCAGCCGATGGTTTGGCTGCATTCGGTTGCTCGCGCAATTCTTACAATTCCGTAATGATTGCATTCTTTCGTTGCCGGTTCATGGGCAAGACACGATACTTGTTCTATGTGGCAACCGTGCCGACGCGGTACGTCGCCCTATGCCCCGGAGAATTCGATGCGCCTTTGGAAACAAACCCTTGTGAGCCTTGCGGTGATCGCGGCCGGTGTGCTGATCTGGGGGCGCCTGGCACCGGGCGCAGGCGACACGCTGAAGGCGGCGGGCCTGCCCGATAGCGTGGTGGCGTGGGTGGCGCCGGCGGCGGAACCCGGCAACGGGCAGGATGGCCAGGGCGAGCGCCGGCGCGGCGGCTTCGGCGGTCCGTCGCTGGTGGTGACGAAGCCGGTGCAGATGACGCTGGTCAACGACCGGCTGAGCGCGATCGGCGACGGCGAGGCGATCAGGAACGTGATCGTGACGCCCTATTCGGACGGTTATCTCGAGCAGGTGCTGGTCAGATCCGGCGAGCGGGTCACCCAGGGCCAGATGATCGCGCAACTGGACAACATCGAACAGCGGATCGCCGCCGACCAGGCGCGGCTGACCCGCGACCGGGCCGAGGACAAGCTGGACCGCTACGAGAACCTCAAGGCCGCCGCCGCCGTCACGGCCGTCGCGATCCAGGATGCGCGCGACGAGCTCAAGGCGGCGGAACTGGCGCTGCAGAAGGCCGAACTGGATCTCAGCCGCCGCGACATCAACGCGCCCTATGCCGGCGTGGTCGGCATCATCTCGGTCAATCCGGGCGACTATGTCACCACCTCGAGCGAGATCGCGCGCGTCGACGATCGTTCGGAAATCCTCGTCGATTTCTGGGTGCCGGAACGGTTCGCGACCAAGATCGAGGTCGGCGGAGCCGTTTCGGCAACGGCGATCGCCCGGCCCGGCGAAGTCTTTACCGGCGCGGTGCAGGCGATCGACAATCGCATCGACCAGGCGAGCCGGACGCTGCGCGTGCGTGCCCGCATCGACAATCCCGAGGACGTGCTGCGCGCCGGCATGTCCTTTTCCGTCACCATGCGATTCGAGGGCGATCGCTACCCCAGCGTCGATCCGCTGGCGGTGCAGTGGAGCGCCGACGGCTCCTTTGTCTGGCGCATCGTTGGTGACAAGGCGCAAAAGCTGCCCGTGAAGATCATCCAGCGCAACCCGGACAAGGTTCTGGTCGATGCCGAACTCGCCGAAAACGACGCCGTGGCCACGGAAGGACTGCAGCGTCTGCGCGACGGAAGCGAGGTCAGGATCCGCGACGCCGGCAGCGCGGCGCCCCAATCCGCGATGGCGGAGGGCTCGTGATGTCCAAGCACGGTGCGTCTAAGGAGATGCAGGGCGGGCAGGCTGGTTTTACCGCGCTGTTCGTGCGCCGGCCGGTACTGGCCCTTGTCGTCAACACCCTGATCGTGGTGGCGGGGCTGGCCGCCTTCAGCGGCGTCGAGATCCGCGAACTGCCGTCGGTCGACCAGCCGGTGATCACCGTCACCACGGACTTCGACGGCGCCTCGCCGGAGACCGTCGACCGGGAGCTGACCGACGTCGTCGAGGGCGCGGTCTCGCGCGTTCAGGGGATCAAGGACATTTCCTCGACCTCCTCCTTCGGCCGCAGCCGCGTCGTCATGCAATTCTCCGATTCGACCGATGTCGGCCAGGCGGCGAACGACGTGCGCGATGCGCTCGGGCGCGTCGCCAACCAGCTTCCCGACGAGGCCGAGGAGCCCCGAGTCGTCAAGGCCGACGCCGACAGCCAGCCGATCATGCGCCTTGCGCTCACCTCCGACCGGTTGTCGATGGAAGACCTGACGCTGCTGGCGGAAAACGAGATCACCGATCGCCTCGCGGCGGTCGAGGGCGTGGCGGACGTTTCGGTCTACGGCGAACAGGAGAAGGTGTTTCGAGTCGACATCGACCAGGCCAAGCTGGCGAGCCGCGGGCTGACGATCGCCGACCTCAGCGCTGCGCTGAAGACCGCGTCCTTCGACGTGCCGGCCGGTTCGCTGACCAGCATGAACCAGGACATCACCGTCCGGGCGACGGCCGATCTTGCCTCGCCGGAGGACTTCGAGAACCTGATGCTGCAGAACCATGTCCGGCTCGGCGACCTCGCGACCATCACGCTCGGACCGGACGACGGCACGACGGCGCTGCGCGCTAATGGACGTCAGGGCATCGGCCTCGGCGTGATCCGGCAGGCGCAGTCGAACACGCTCGAGATCTCCGACGGCATCCGCGCCACCGTCGCACAGCTCAAGGAGATCATGCCCGAGGGCACCGAACTGCGGGTGACCAGCGACGACGCCGTGTTCATCGACGGCGCCCTGCACGAGGTCGAGATCGCGCTCGCGGTCGCGGTCGTGATCGTGACGTTGGTCATCTTCCTCTTCCTGCGCGACTGGCGGGCGACACTGATCCCGACGATCAGCATGCCGATCGCATTGATCGGCACGATCGCGGCAATCTATCTCGCCGGTTTTTCGATCAACATCCTGACGCTGCTCGCCGTCGTTCTCGCCACCGGTCTGGTCGTCGATGACGCGATCGTGGTGCTGGAGAACATCGTGCGTCGGCGCACCGAGGGGCTGGGGCCGCGCGCGGCCGCCGTGCTGGGAACGCTGGAGGTCTTCTTCGCCGTCCTTGCCACGACCGCCACGCTCTGCGCGGTGTTCGTGCCGCTGTCATTCCTGCCCGGGCAGACCGGGCGGCTCTTCCGCGAGTTCGGCTTCGTCCTCGCGTTCGCGCTGCTTCTGTCCAGCTTCGTCGCGCTGGCCCTGTGCCCGATGCTCGCCTCGCGCCTGCTCAACCGCAAGCCCGACCACAACCAGTCCAGCCTGCTCGGCCGGTTCGGCACCCTGTGCTCGGCGTTCTACCGGCGCACGCTGAGGGCCTGCCTCAACGCGCCGCTGATCGTCTACGTGGTGGCGCTGCTGTTCACGGCGTTCGGCGCCGGGTCGTTCCTGACGTTGGAGTCGGAATTGACGCCGCGGGAGGACCGCTCGCTGGTGATGATGCGCATCAACGCCCCGCAAGGCGTGTCGCTCGAATACGCGCAGGAACAGATGCGGCTGATCGAGGAGCGCCTGCGCCCGCTCTACGAGGCGGGCGAAATCGTCAACATCTTCTCGATCTCGGGGCAGGGCGGCTCGACCAACAGCGGCTTCATGGTGCTGACGCTGGCGCCTTGGGGCGAGCGCGAGCGCTCGCAGCAGGAGATTGTCGTGGACATCAACGCGGCGGCGGAGGCCGTCCCGTCGGTGCGCGCGTTCGCGATCCAGCCGAACAGCCTCGGCATCCGCGGCGCCGGTAGTGGCCTCCAGGTGGCCCTCGTCGGCAACAACTACGAGAAGCTGGGCAAGGCCGCGGCCGAGCTGGTGCGCAAGATCGAGGACAGCGGCCGATTCGAGAACGTGCGGCTGAACTACGAGGCGAACCAGGCGCAGTTGTCCGTGACGATCGACCGGGAGCGCGCCTCCGACCTCGGCATCGACATCGACGGGCTTTCCTCTGCGCTCAAGGCGGTGATCGACGGCTCCAGCATCGTCGACGTCTATGTCGAGGGCCAGGCCTATCCGGTGATGATCTCGTCGACCACCAATCCGGTCAACGATCCCACCGATCTCGAGAACATCTTCCTGAAGACCGGCGATGGCCGGATCGTGCCGATGTCTTCGATTGCCTCGCTCAGGGAACAGGCGGTCGCGCCGCAATTGTCGCGGGAGCAGCAGCTGCGCGCGGTCTCGCTGTCCGCCGGCCTGAAAGACGGTCTTGCGCTCGGCGAGGCCCTGACGCTGGTCGAGGAAATGGCCGAGCCGCTGCTGCCCGAGGGCTCTCGGGTGATCCCGCTGGCCGAAGCCGCCACGCTCGACGAGAATGCCAGCGGCCTGTTCATCACCTTCGGCTTTGCGATCGTCATCATCTTCCTGGTGCTGGCTGCGCAATTCGAAAGCTTCGTCAGCGCGCTGATCATCATGACGACGGTGCCGCTCGGCCTGGCCTGCGCGGTCTTCGCGATGATCCTGACGGGAACGACGCTGAACATATACAGCCAGATCGGGCTGGTCCTGCTGGTCGGCATCATGGCCAAGAACGGGATCCTGATCGTGGAGTTCGCCAATCAACTGCGCGATCGCGGGCAGGACGTGCGCAACGCGATCGAGAACGCGTCGAACATCCGCCTGCGCCCGGTGATGATGACGATGATCGCAACGATCTTCGGCGCGCTGCCGCTGGTGTTGGCAAGCGGGGCCGGCGCCGAAGCGCGCATCGCGCTCGGCTGGGTGCTGGTCGGCGGTCTTGGTCTTTCCGCCATCGTGACGCTGTACCTGACCCCGGTCGCCTACCTGACCATCGCCCGTTTCACCACGCCGCATGCGGACGAGGAGAAGCGACTGCAGATGGAGATGGACGCCGCGGCGGGGCCGCCGCTCCAGCCCGTTCCCATGCCAGGAAAGACAGCGCTGCCCAAGGCCGAGGCTGCGGAGTAGCAGCCTCGGAGATGTCCCGGGAACGCCGCGACCGCAATCGCACGGGGCCGGAGTTCCATCGGCAAGGGGCCCTTGCCCAGGTCAGTTGCTGGTCCCTGTTTGGGTTCCCTCCGCCGGCACCGGTTCGGTCGTTCCGCCCGTTGCGGGGGCGCTTGTGTCGGTTCCTGCCGGTTCCGTGGTGGTGGCTGGCGCCGTCGTGGTCTCGGCCGGCGGTGGGCGTTCGCCGAGCATCCGGTAGCCGAAGAAGATGATGACCAGGGCGAGGACGACGGCAACGATTGTCCAAGTGCTGCGCGGGTTCATGGCTGGCACTCCTTTCCATCCCTGCGTGCAATTATCCGGCATCGCGCGGTATATTACAAACTAATAACATAAGCGTGTTTCGACCGGGGATTTGACGGCGGGTGCCGGGAAATCTTGCTCTGGACAGCCGCCCTGCAATCCGCACATATGGCCGCAGTCACGCGGGGAGGAGCAGCCATGGCGCTTTCGGACATCCGGGCGGGAGCCCGCAACGAGGAGGCCATCAAGGCCGCCGCATCGGCGTTCAGGGAGGCCTTCGGCACGCGCTTCCAGACGGGCGAGGCCGTCCGGGCGCAGCACGCCCACACCACGACCTACATCCCGGCGCAAATCCCCGACGGGGTGCTGTTTGCCGAGAACGCGGAGGAGGTGAAGACCGCCGTCCGGCTCTGTGCCGAGCACAGGGTGCCGATCGTTCCCTTCGGCGCCGGCTCCTCGCTCGAGGGCCAGGTCAACGCGCCGCACGGTGGCATCTCGATCGATTTCAGCCGGATGAACCGGGTGCTGGCGGTCAACGCCGAGGATCTCGATTGCACGGTGGAGCCCGGCGTCACGCGCGAGGAGCTGAATGCGTACCTGCGCGACACCGGCCTGTTCTTCCCGATCGACCCCGGCGCCAACGCCTCGATCGGCGGCATGACGTCGACCCGCGCCTCCGGCACCAACGCCGTGCGTTACGGGACTATGAAGGACAATGTTCTCGCGGTGACGGCGGTGACCGCCGCGGGCGAGGAAATCCAGACCGCCCGGCGGGCACGAAAGTCGTCGGCGGGCTACGACCTGACCGGGCTCTATGTCGGTGCGGAAGGCACGCTCGGTGTGCTCACCTCGATCACGCTGCGGCTACGCGGCATTCCGGAGGTGATCGCCGGCGGCATCTGCGGGTTCCCAACGCTCAAGGATGCCTGCAACGCGGTGATCATGACGATCCAGCTCGGCATCCCGGTGGCGCGGATCGAGCTCGTCAATGCGCTGCAGATCAAGGCTTGCAACGCCTATTCGGGGCTGTCGCTGCCCGAACAGCCGACCCTGTTCGTCGAGTTCCACGGCTCCGGCGACAGCGTTGCCTTGCAATCGCGACAGTTCGGCGAGGTCGCCGCCGAGTGCGGCGGCGGCGATTTCCAGTGGACGTCGGACGCCGAGGAGAGGGCGCGGCTGTGGAAGGCGCGGCACGACGTCTACTGGGCCGCGAAGGCCTTGCGCGCCGGGGCCGCCGTGCTCGCCACCGATGTCTGTGTGCCGATCTCGCGCCTGGCGGACTGCGTGGCTGAGACCGAAGCCGACATCGAGGCGCATGGCCTGCTCGCCCCGATCGTCGGCCATGCCGGCGACGGCAATTTCCACGTCAGCGTCGTCTTCGACGACAGGGATCCCGCCGACATCGAGAAGGTCGAGGCCTTTGTCGCGCGCCTCAACGCGCGCGCGCTCGGCATGGACGGGACCTGCACCGGGGAGCACGGCATCGGCCAGGGTAAGCAGACCTTCCTGCCGCGGGAACTGGGTGGGGCAGTCGATGTGATGCGGCAGGTCAAGCGCGCGCTCGATCCGGACAACATCTTCAATCCCGGAAAGATTTTTCCGCTGGAGTGAGACAGGGAGCCAACATCCTGCTTATAGTCGGGGCTGGATCGATCCGGCGAAGAGCGCCGGACAGCGTGGGCGTGAGCCGCTTCCGGGCGGCCATGCGGATGGGATAGACTCGGGTTTGGCGGCGTGCTGTCACGGGTAATGTTGGCAATTGGTGGTCTGGTGGTCGTGGCGCTGTTTGCAGCCCTGCTCGCCCCGTTCTTCATCGATTGGACCGAGTTCCGCCGCGACTTCGAGCGCGAGGCCAGCCGCATCGTCGGCCGCCGGGTGGTCGTGCATGGCAGCGTCGACGCGCGGCTGATCCCGTTCCCCTCGGTCACCCTCAGCGACGTGCGCGTCGGCGAGGAGGACGGAGCCGAGCCGGTCGCCAGCATCCGGCGCTTTTCGATGGATGCGGAACTGGCGCCGTTCCTCAGCGGTGAAGCGCTGATTTTCGACATGCGCGTGGAGGAACCGAAGGTCAGGCTGAAGCTGCGCGCCGACGGAACGCTCGACTGGGCGCGTGGACGCCGGACCGCCATTCCGGCCAAGGTCGTCGTGCTCGAAAATGTCGAGGTGACGGGCGGCGAGATCGAGTTCGTCGACGAGCAGGCCGGCCGAACCCGGCGACTGGCGGGGCTGGACGCGCAGCTTTCCGCGCGCGCTCTCGGCGGGCCGTGGCGCGCCGAGGGCCGCGGCGTGCTCGACGGCCAGAGCGGCTCGTTCCAGCTGTCCACCGGACAGCTGGACGATGACGGCAGCCTGAAGGTGAAGACACGGATCGTCCCTGACAGCGCCGGCTTTGCCGCCGATCTCGACGGCGACTTCCGTGTCGTCGACTTCCGGCCGCAATATAACGGCAACTTCTTTCTTGCCGAACGAAAGCCGGCGGGAGACGGCGATCCCCCCACCCCGATCCGCGTTTCCGGAGAGTTCGAGCTTTCGAACGATCGCCTGCGGGTGCCGCAGTACAGTCTTGCGGCCGGCGATCCCGCCGATCCCTATGTCGTCACCGGCGAGGCGACCCTCGACACCGGCAAGCAGCCGGAATTCCTGCTGATCGCCGACGGCCAGCAGATCGACGTCAACCGCATCGGCAACAGCGGTGAGCGCGGCAAGACCGGGCGAAACGCGGAGGTGTCGGCGCGGCAGCGGCTGCAGGGGCTGCTCGGGATCCTGGCCGACATCCCGATCCCGCAGGTGCCCGGCCGCGCCAGTCTGAAGCTGCCGGCGATCGTCATCGGCGACACGACCGTGCGTGAGGTGATGCTGGACGTCGTGCCGGACGGGACCGGCTGGACCATTGCCCGCAGCACCGCACAGTTTCCCGGCCGGACGACGGTCGAGGCCAAGGGCCGACTGACGCTCTCGGGCCGGCGCGGGTTCAGCGGCGAGCTGCTGGTGGCCTCGAACCAGCCCTCCGGGCTGGCATCGTGGCTGGCCGGCTCGGTCGACCCGGAGATCCGCAAGCTGAGAAGCGCCGGCTTCGCCGCCAAAGTCGACCTGGCCGACGAACTGCAGCGCTTCGAGGATCTCGAAATCGCCGTGGGCGCTGCGACCCTCACGGGGCGGGTCGAGCGGCAGTCGCGCCCGGACAGGGCGCCGACGCTATCGATCGCGCTCACCGGCGACAGCGTCGAGATCGAGATGCTGCAGGCTCTGGTGGGGCTCGTCGCCGGCGAGGCGTCCTCCGAGGCTTTGTACCGGCATTCGATCGCGCTCGACCTGAAGGCGGACCGCTTTGCCGCGCTCGGCGAGGAGGCGCGGGCGGTCGATGCCGTGCTGTCGCTGAAGAACGGCGTGTTGAATGTCGGCCGGCTGGAAGTCGGCTCGCTCGCCGGGGCGGCCGTGTCCGTCAAGGGACAGCTGGGCGGCACCGTGGCTTCGCCTTCCGCGGGCCTCGAACTGAGCCTGAAGGCGGCACACTTGCGGCCGGTGCTTGAAATGCTGGTCCGGCATTTGCCGTCCCACCCGGTGCTCCCGCGCCTCGCCGCCAGCGGCGGCTATTATGACGACGCCGACCTGGCGCTGACGCTGGCCTTGCCCGGCGACCGCAGCGGGCCGGCCGGGATCATTCTGGCCGGCAGCGTCAATGGCGGGCGGATCGACGCGCGCCTTTCCGCGGACGTGTTCGGGGACTTGCTCCAAGGCGGCAACTTCGAGGCCGAGGCCGTGCTGGAAAATCCGCGTACGGTCGTTCTGGCGGGGCAGCTCGGGCTTGAACCGCTGCCGCTCGACGGCGAGCCGGACGGCATCGTGGCAATGAAGGTCAGGCAGCCCCGGCACGGTGCGGCGGACCTCAGCTTTTCCTTCACCACCCACGGCACGTCGATCGAGGCCGCCGGCAAGGTCGAACTGGCGCCAGACCGGTTCCTCGAAGGCAAGCTGGACGTTTCCGCCGAAGCGGGCGACATCGAGCCCTACCTGCTGATGAACGGCATCGTGCTTCCCCAGTCCGGCGCGGGCCTGCCGGTGGCATTGAAGGCCACGGCCCTCATCGACGCGGCGGACGTCCGGCTGGCGGACATCGCCGGAACGCTGGACCGCAACGGCGTATCCGGGCAGGTGGTGGTCGCCCGTAGCGCCGCCGCCAAGGGCAGCGGTGCACTGCGTTTCGATACCATCGATCTGGCGTGGCTCGCCGAAGGCGTGCTCGGGCCGCTCGAGGACGTCGAGGCCGGCGGTTTCAATCGAGCGTCGCTCGGCAGTCCCGTCCGCGACGGCGCCGATTTCACGATCCGCCTGACGGCCGGGCAGTTCTGGACGGGGCTCTACGAGCCGGTCGAGAACTTCGATGCCTGGCTTGCCTGGAACGGCGGCGACGTCGCCCTGTCAGACATCGCCGGTGACTGGCTGGGCGGGACGCTTTCGGGTCGGCTGAAGCTGACGAACGCGGAGGGCAACGGCCTCCTGGAGACGCGTCTTGGGTTGAGGGGGGGCGACGTCGCGCAGATGGTGTGGGTCGGGCAGGACGGCGTGCCGGCGGCAGCAGGCACGGCCGACCTGACGCTGGCGCTGGACGCGTCGGGAACCAGTGTTGCCTCTATGGTCGCGGCCGCGAGCGGCTCGGGCGAGGCACGCCTTGAAGGATTGAAGCTCAACGGGGTCGACAGTGGCGGCTTCGGCGCGATCCTCGCGGCGGCGGACGCGATCGACGGCGATATCACCGAACCGAAGGTCGATGCGATCGCCCGAGACCATGCCCTGGGCGGCGAAGCCCTGCTCGGCGCGGTCGATATTCCCTTCACCCTCGCCGCCGGCAAGCTCCGCGCCGACACCATCACGGGCACGGACGGCGCTGCCAGCTTCGAGGGCTGGGCGGAGGCCAACCTGCCGGCCCGCACGCTGTCGGCGCAGATCGCCATGCGCCTGAACGCCGGCGAAGAAGCCCTGGCCGGCGGAGAGCCGGAGGTGGTGCTCGCCTTTGCCGGGCCGATCGACGCGCCGCAGATGCGGCTCGACGCGCAGCCGCTGAGCAACTACCTCTCGCTCCGCAAGTTCGAGCGCGAGCGGCGCCGGGTCGAGATGCTGCAGGCGACGGTGCTGGAAAAGCAGCGCCTGCGCCGCGAGGCGGCCCTCTACCGATCGCGGGCGGCGGCGCGTGCTGCCCTGGCCGAGGCCATCCGTCTGCAGGCGCTGGAAGAAGAGCGCAGGCGCAAGGCGGCGCAGGATGAGGCTGAGCGCCGACGGCAGGCGGCCGAGGCGGAGCGGCGGGCCGCGGAGCAGGCCCGACAGCCGGCAACGCAAGGACGCGGGCTGCCGGTCAGCCCCGGCGAAGGGGTGGTGCGCGAGGAACTGCCGCCGATCAGCGGCCAAAGCCTGAACTTCGATTCGCTGCCCGGCGTGAACTGACGCTGCGGACCACGGTAACGGACGGCCCGGCCGCGGCCGGTCGTGGCTAGCCGCTCAATCGCGCGGTCCGGCAGGCCCCCGTCTGGCGAGCCTGGCCTTGAACTGCTCGAGCACGTAGACGCGTAGCGCGGAGGAAAGATTGCTTTCCGGGTCGCGGCCGTCGTCGACCTCCCGGAGCAGCGCGGCAAGGGGAATGCCGCGATCGGCAGCGATCTCCTTCAGTTCCGCCCAGAACGGCTCCTCCAGCGAGAAGCTCGTGCGATGACCGTGCAGGGTGGCGGAATGTTTGCGGATCACCCAAGGCTCACAAACGGATTCAGGTTGCTGGCGGGTTGATTCCGCCGGCTGGTGCAAACTGCTGAAATGGAAGCGTTTTCGCCTGTTGCGGGGTGTGGCGTCATTCGCCCTGGCCATCCGGCTTGCCGTCCGGTCGTTCGAGTCGGCCCTGCTCGAGCACCTTCTCCGCCTTGTCGTTCAAGGCGCGGGTGAGGTTCTTCTCGGCCTTGGTGCGGCCAAAGGAGATGCGGTTCTGCTCGGCCTGGCGTTCTTTTTCCGAGCGGGCCTTCTGCTTCCGGACCTGGCGGAGATTGACGACGTCGCCGCTCATGCCGCCTCCGTCCGGTCAGTTCTTCTTGCGGAAGGAATCGAGCGAGACAACCGAGGCGCCCGGCTTCTTGTCGTCGTCACCGCCGTCGCGGGGCGGTTCCTCGCCGGCCTCATCGGCCCTGTCGGCCGGATAGGCGGTAACCTCTGCGCCCGGCTGGTCTTCCTCCTCCTCGCCGGCTGCGACGTCGAACTCGAGCTCGAAGCTGACGGAGGGGTCGTAGAAACCACGGACGGCATTGAAAGGAATCACCAGCTTCTCCGGCGTATCGGAGAAGGACAAGCCGATCTCGAACTGGCTTTCGTTGACCTTGAGATCCCAGAACTGGTGCTGGATGACGATGGTCATCTGTTCGGGGTACTTCGCCTTCAGGTGCTGCGAAATGCGCACGCCGGGAGCGCCGGTGAGGAAGGTGATGAAGAAATGATGGTCGCCGGGAAGATGCCCGGTGGCCGCTACCTCGCTCAAGACTTTGCGGATGACGCTGCGGAGAGCGTCCTGAGCGAGTATGTCGTAGCGGATATGGTCCTGCGCCATCAGAGCCTGTCTTTCTGCTTGTCCCGTTCTTCGCCTTTTGCCGAAATCCGGCGGCGGCGTCAAACGGCTTCAACTGTCTGCGCGCCTATCGCTGCCGATTGTTTCGGCGCGAGCGACCGCGAGTCATTGTTCGTGACAGCTATAAACCATTTCGGAAGAGGGGAGAAGGTGAAGGCTTCTGTTGCCAGGTGCCTTCGGACCCCGCCTTACGGTGCTACCCGCAAGGGCTTGATTTGAAGTGTCGCACCGCGATTAAGCGGCGAGACGTGCTTCAGCATAGTTGTCGTTTGCAACTATAAGTTTAGCCCGATAACGGTGGTACAATGCCGGGCACAGCGAAAGTCTTTCAATGCCTGTCGATCCCATTTCGCCCCCATCAAAAGCCGAACTCGTCCTTCGGTTTTTGGTGGAGGCGGCGGCTTCGAAGCCGCGTCCAGAACATCTATTGCACAGTCGGTTTAGCGCCATAGTCTTCTTGCGAAGCAGGCTTAAGATAAGGAAAGCTTTCTGCGAATTCAAGGCGCAAGTTTCGCCGCGGCCGCGACGGCGGCAACGGCGGCCGCCCACTGACCCTCCGTGCGCTGGCAGGCCGTCGGCAGCTTTACGTCAGGCCCGCCCTCGACAGACCCTCGAGCCAATGATCTCGGTCGCTCTGGCGGGTATAGGGGTAGGCGGACGATTTCGCGAGCGTCCAGTTCTGATCGTAATGCGTGAACTCGGCCATGATGTGCTTTGCATAGTCAGTCTCGCCCAGTTGCGCCTTGCTGGCGGCGACGATCAGCCGGAGATCGTTCGGCACGATCCTGTTGATTTCGTCGATCGCATCCTGGTAGCGGCCGGCCATGTAATAGGCACGAGCCAGGTTCCAGCGAAACCAGTAGGGGAAATCGGGGTATCGCTTCATGGCGTCCTCGATCAGGTCGATCGCCTGTTGGTGGTCGCCATTGTAGATGCAGGCTTCCGCCATGTCGGCGTCGAGTTCGGCCGTATCCCTGGCAAACCGGTCCGGATCGTTTATCTGCGCGCGCGCGGCCTGATACTCGGCAAAGCCCTTGAGGAAATTGCCGTCGTTCCAGTGTACGATCGCACTGTACCAATGGCCGCGGAAGTCGTTCGCCCAGTGGCTCTTGGGGTCGGCGCTCAGCGCAACCGCGCGGTCGGCATTTCTCCTTGCCTCTGCAAGCGACGCTTGCGGGTTGGCGCTCCAGCCGTTTTGGGCTTCCCGCACAAACACATAGGAGAGTTCGGCGTAGGCGGGGAGATAGTTTGGATCGAGTGTAATCGCATCCACGTAGTATTTCTTGGCCTTGTCGTTGCCGGCAGGCGTCAATTCCTGTCGCCGGGCTAGATGGCACAATTCTCGGGCGGTCGTCATGCTGTCCTCCCAATGGCAAGTGTCCAACTGCTGTGTGATGCAGGGTCTGTACGGAATGTCGGCCAAATTCAATGCGTCAGGAGACTGGCAGTGCTTTGCGAAAATTGCTCTGCCGACAAGTATAACATACTGTCAGAGACCGTTCGAACATTCTTGTTGGTGCAAATCTTTGCTGGATTTCGGCGGAAACCACTAGTTACGCCGGGCATATCCGCTCATTTTTCCTTCAGTCCGGCCTTTCTCAGCCCGTCGGCCCAGTGTTGCCGGTCGCTGTCCTTGCGATAGTAGTAGTCCGTCGACTTTTCGACCGACCAGTCCGGGTCGTTCTTGCTGAACTCGGCCATGATCGCCCGTGCCTCGTCGAGGTTTCCGAGCTGGGCTTGGCTTGCGGCCGTGATCAGGCGCACATCGTTCGGCGGGTCGGTCATCTTGTCGATCGTGTCGATCGCCTCCTGGTACCGGCCGGCCATGTAGTAGGCCCGGCCAAGGTTCCAGAGGTACCAGTAGGGATACCAGGGATTGCGCAGCATTGCGCCCTCGACCTGCTCGATGGCCCGTTCCGGTTCGCCGCCATAGATCAGCGCCTCGGCCATGTCGGCGGCGAGGTCCGGGTCGTTCGGGTTGAGCTGGCGCGCGGTCTCGTACTCGTGAAAGGCCTTGTCGAAATTGCCCTGGTTCCAGGCGACGATGGCGAGGTACCAGTGGCTGCCGGAGTCGGCGCTCAGGCTGAGGGCCTTTTCGGCGTATTCCTCCGCCTTCTTCAACGAGGCCTCGCCGTCGGAACTCCATCCGTTCTGATAGTCCCGGACGTGGACATAGGAAAGCTCCGAATAGGCCGACGCGTAGGACGGGTCGAGCTCGATCGCCTTCTCGAACAACTGGCGTGCCTCCTCGTTGCCCTCGGGCGTCACCTTGTCGGGATCCGACCAGATCCGGCGGCCCTGAAGGTAGTAGTCATAGGCGTCCATGCTGCCGGTTGGCTTGTGGCTGGCGCGCTGCTCCTCCGCGTCGCTGACCTTGACGGCCATCGCCGTCACGATGTTGCGCGTGATCTCGTCCTGCACCTCGAACGCGTCCCCGAGGTCTCGGTCGTAGCGGTCCGCCCAGACGTGGTGCCCGGAGAGGGCGTCGATCAGCTGCACGTTGATGCGGAGCCGCTCGGGCGTCTTCTGGACCGTCCCCTCCAGCAGGTAGCGCACCTTGAGCGACTTGCCGATCTCGTTGGCCTTCGTCGGCTTGCCCTTGAAGGTCGCAGCCGAATTGTTGGCGATGACGAAAAGGCCGGCGAACTTGGACAGGTCCGTCGTGATGTCGTTGGTCAAACCGTCGCTGAAGTATTCCTGCGTTTCGTCGCCGCTGACATTGTTGAGCGGCAGCACCGCGATCGAGGGCTGCGCCGAGGCGAACTGTTGCGGCTCGCCGTTGCCGGAGGGGGTGACCGCGGGGCCGTAGGCCCACCAGAGCGGGACGGCCGCCACCGCCAGAACTGCTGCGACCACCGCGGAACGCCTTAGCGGCGAGCGCCGACGCCCTCGGCGCGACGCGGTGCCCTTCACCTCGTAGGCGCGGACGGGCAGCGGAATGTTCTTCAGCCGGCGCGCGCCGAGATCCTGGAACGCGAATTCCGGCAGGTGCTTGACCTGCTCGTACAGGCTTTCCGACACGCAGATGCCGCCCGGCTGCGACAGGCCTTCGAGGCGCGCGGCGACGTTGACGGCCTCGCCGACGAGGTTGTCCTGCTCGACGACGGCATCGCCGAGGTTGAGGCCGAGGCGGAACAGCATCCGCCGGTCCTCCGGCAGTTCGCTTTCGACCTCGCTGATCTGGCCCTGGATGGCGAGTGCGCTGCGCAGCGCCTCGACCGGGCTCTGGAACTCGGCGATGACGCTGTCGCCGGCGGTGCCGAAGATGCGGCCGCTGTGGCTACGGATGCATTGCTCGATGATCGTGGCGCATTCCTTGAAGAGGACGAGCGCGCCCTCTTCATCCTGCCCCACCAGTCGACTGTAACCGACGGCGTCGGCCACAAGTACGGTAACCAGCCTCCGCTCCATCGCTGCCCTCCAGCCATCGCTTTTGCTGTGCCGTTCGAGAAATGTGGTCGATCGGGTCAGGGGGGGACCGTGTCGTGATGCCGGTCACTCGCGACCGGATGCGGTGTGCCGATCCCTGCGCGTGTCAGCGCCGAAACGACGATCCGGTCGATCAGGTCGACATAGGCGATGCCGGCCAGCTGGCCCAGCAGCGGCAGGTCGGAATGCGTCGGGTGAAGGCCGGCCAGCGGGTTGGCCTCGAGAAAGCTCGCATTTCCGTCGCGATCGAGGCGGATGTCGATGCGGCCGGCGTCGCGGCATCCCAGTGCCATCCAGGCGGAGAGCGCGAGGCGGGATACGGCCGTGCCAGCCGCGTCCGTGGCCAGTCGAACCCGGACCCGCTCCTCGAAATACTGCTTGTTTTCATAGGAATAGATGTCCGCCTCGGCGGCATCCAGCATCAGCAGTTCCATCGCGCCGATCGCCTCGGCGTCAGCGCCGGTCCCCAGGATGCCCACGGTGAACTCGCGGCCGGGAAGGAAGGCCTCGACGAGCACGGGCTGCCTGTGACGGGCGAGCAGACGCCGACAGCCGGCGCGCAACTGGGCCATGTCGGTCACCCTCGACGCGGGCGAGATGCCCTTGCTCGTGCCCTCGGCGACGGGCTTGATGAACAGCGGAAAGGCGGTCGTCACGTGGCCCACGTCCTCAAGGCGCTCGACGACCAGAAAATCGGGCGTGCGAAGGCCGTGATCGCGGACGATGCGCTTTGCCGTCGGCTTGTGCAGCGTGACGCAGAGCGCGAGCGGGTCGGAGAAGGTGTAGGGTATGCCGTAGCTGTCCAGCAGCGACGGGATCAGTGCCTGGCGTCCGAATCCGTGCATGCCCTCGCCGATGTTGAAGACAAGACCCCAGCGCTCGCCGGCGGCAAGCCGCTGCACGAGGGCCTGGGCACGGCCGATCCGTTCGGTTGCATGGCCGAGCGAGTGAAGCGCGGCCTCGATGGCGACGATCGTCTCGATGCTGTCGAACTCGGCGGTCTGCTCGTCGTCAAATCCTTCCCCGGCATAGTCGTCGCGCAGGTCGAATGTGATGCCAATCCTCATTGCCCGATCGTCCTTCTTGCTGCGCGGCGCAGATCTTGCGGTCAAAGGAATCCGGATGGCTGCGATAAGCGTTCAGCTCGGTCGGCCCGAACAAGAGGAGGTGCCTGCGATCGACGGTCCGCCACCGCCCGGCACTGCAGCCTTGATCAGGACTGAGACGTCCGATGCTGCTTCCGGTTAATATATGTCAAATGTCGAATATAGACAAAACCAAAACTCTGGCTGGCATGCGGTTGAGCACCGCGCGCCGGGATACGCCCGTTTGCACTTGACTTGCCATTATCGCGTGAAAGACTGCGACCGTTGGCTGAAGCCCGCACCGGTCCACACCCGATATCCGACGGAGGAGACAGCATGACCGACTATCTCGCAGATGTCCGAAAGTACGACAGCGCCGCCGACGAGGCCGTGGTGAAGAAGATCGTCAGCCATCTCGGAATCGCGTTGCGCAACCGGGATTCTGCGCTCGTCTCCTGCTCCGACCCCGACGAACTGGATCGCGTCAAGGAGAAATGGTGCGGCAAGAAACTCGGCGTCACCGGCGAGGCGGCGGACAAGGCGGTCGAGAAGGTGTGCGCGGCGATGGCCGACGACCGCTCGAAGTCGCGCGTCACCTTCTACTATCTGGCGGCAAAGGAACTGGGCAAGCTCGGCACGCTCGCCTGAGCGCTTCGGGGCAGGAAATCCGGGATAAGATCCGATTCGCCATTGGTCGGTCGAAGTCTTGGCTCTAGATTGGGTGTCCGGAATCAGATCGGCGGCCGCCCCATGCAGCAATATCTCGACCTTCTCGCCCACGTGATGGAGCACGGGACCGACCGGTCCGACCGGACCGGAACGGGCACACGCTCCGTCTTCGGCTATCAGATGCGGTTCGACCTGTCGGACGGCTTTCCCGTGCTGACGACGAAGAAGCTGCATCTTCGCTCGATCATTCACGAGCTGCTGTGGTTCCTCAAGGGCGACACGAACATTGCCTACCTCCGCGACAACGGCGTCACGATCTGGGACGAGTGGGCCGACGAGGCCGGCGATCTCGGACCGGTCTACGGCTACCAGTGGCGCTCGTGGCCGGCCCCGGACGGCCGCCACATCGACCAGATCGCCACGGTGGTGGAAAGCATCCGCAAGAGCCCGCATTCGCGCCGGCACATCGTCTCCGCCTGGAATCCCGCGCTGGTGGACGAGATGGCGCTGCCGCCGTGCCACTGCCTGTTCCAGTTCTACGTCAGCGACGGAAGGCTGTCCTGTCAGCTCTACCAACGCTCGGCCGACGTTTTCCTCGGCGTACCCTTCAACATCGCCTCCTACGCGTTGCTGACGATGATGGTGGCGCAGGTGACCGGCCTGCAGCCCGGCGACTTCGTCCACACGCTGGGGGATGCGCACATCTACCACAATCATTTCGAACAGGTGGCGCTGCAGCGTGGCCGCAAGCCGAGGCCGCTGCCGTTCATGAGGATGAACCCCGCTGTGAAGGACCTTTTTTCCTTTCAGTACACAGACTTCGAACTGGTCGGCTACGAGGCCGAACCAAGCATCAAGGCGCCGATCGCCGTCTAGCGCGGCCGGCTGGCAAGGGAGGGAGCCATGCTGACGCTTGTCCATGCCACGCAATCGCGTTCGTTCCGCATGCTCTGGCTGCTCGAGGAACTTGGCGCCGACTATGCGATCCGCAATGTCAGCATCCGCCGCCGCGACGGGTCCGGCGGGCCGGATCCGGGCAATCCGCATCCGCATGGCCAGGTGCCGGCGCTTATCCATGACGGGTCGATCGTCACGGAGTCGACGGCGATCGCACTTTACATGACCGACCTCTTTCCCGGCTGCGAAATGGGCCGGGAGGCGGGCACGAGCGAGCGCGGCGCCTATCTCTCCTGGCTGGCCTATTATGCCGGCGTGATCGAGCCGGCCGCGATCAGCCACGTGAACGGCTGGACAGAGGGCAACGTCGAGGCTGCCCGGCTGCACAAGGCGATGTGCGACCATGTCGTCGCCACGCTCGACAAGCAGCCCTACCTGCTCGGGCAGGGGCCGTGCTCGGTGGACGTGATCCTGTCGAGCTCGCTGATGTGGATGCGATCGCTGCTGCCGGCCGGCGCCACGGTCGACCAGTACGTGCAGCGCATGGCGGCGCGGCCGGCGCTGGCGCGTGCGCAGGAACGGGACAAGGCGCAGGCTGCGGGCGGGGTGGAGTGAATGTCTGAACCGAAGATCGTACTGGTGGTGGCGGCCGCGCTGAACGGCGTGATCGGCCGCGACGGCGACTTGCCGTGGCGGCTGCCCTCCGACCTCAAGCGCTTCAAGCAGCTGACGCTCGGAAAACCGGTGGTGATGGGGCGAAGGACCTATCAGTCGATCGGCCGTCCACTGCCGGGGCGGCCGAACATCGTCGTGACCCGGGACACCGCCTTCCGCCCCGAAGGCGTCATCGTCGCGCGCTCGCTCGACGAGGCGCTGGTCTATGCGCGCCGCGAGGCGCAGCAACTCGGTGCTGACGAGATCTGCATCATCGGCGGCGGCGACATCTATCGCCAGACCATCGCCACGGCGGACATCGTGCATGTCACGCAGGTGCAGGCGGAAATTGAGGGCGATACCCGCTTTCCCGCCATCGAACCGGGCGATTTCGAGGTCGTTCACGAAGCGGAGATTCCGCAGGGCGAGAAGGACAGCCACGCCATGCGCTTCCTCACCTACCGGCGCCGTTCCGGGCGCTGAACGGTCCTAAGGGCCTGTTCACGAACTATTTTGCCCATTTGGCCCGAAGTTGGCGCCGGCTCCGTTGAAAGCGGCATGGTGGATACATATAACGGGATCACATCGTGTGACGCCCGGTTAACTTCGCGCGTGCGCATGAGAGCGGGAGAGACCAGAGAAAGAGGTATTGATGCCCTGGAGCAATCAGAACGGCGGCGGCGGCCCTTGGGGCGGCGGCGGCAACAATCAGGGACCATGGGGGCAGGGACCGAACCGACCCCGCGGCAGCGGCGGCCCGCCGGATCTCGAGGAGATCATCCGGCGCGGTCAGGACCAGCTGAAGAACGTGGTTCCCGGAGGCTTCAACGGCGGCATCCTCGTCATCGCGGCCCTGCTCATCGGGGTGTTCTGGCTGATGAACTCGATCTACACGGTCCAGCCGGACGAGCGCGGCGTCGAGCTGCGCTTCGGCAAGCCGAAGGACGAGATCGCCATGCCCGGCCTGCACTTCCATTTCTGGCCGTTTGAAACGGTGGAAATGGTCACCATCACCGAGCAGCAGCAGAACATCGGCCGCAGGGGCGCTGCCGCGGGCTCCGACGACAGCGGCCTGATGCTGTCGGGCGACCAGAACATCGTCAACGTGCAGTTCTCGGTGCTCTTCTCGGTCACCGATCCGCGGGCCTACCTCTTCAACCTGGAAAACCCGACGGCGACGCTGCAACAGGTCGCCGAGAGCGCGATGCGCGAGGTCGTCGGCCGCAGGCCGGCCCAGGACGTCTTCCGCGACAACCGCCAGGCGGTCGCCGAGGCCGTGAAGACGACGATGCAGTCGACCATGGATTCCTACGGCTCCGGCATTTCCATCAACACGGTCGCGATCGAGGACGCCTCGCCGCCGCGCGAGGTGGCCGACGCCTTCGACGAGGTGCAGCGCGCCGAACAGGACGAAGACCGCTTCGTCGAAGAGGCGAACCAGTATGCCAACCAGAAGCTCGGTCAGGCACGAGGCCAGGCCGCGCAGATCCGCGAAGAGGCCGCCGCCTACAAGAACCGCGTCGTCAACGAGGCCGAAGGCGAGGCGCAGCGTTTCGTGTCGATCTACGAACAGTACCGGTCCGCGCCGGACGTGACCCGCAAGCGCATGTTCCTGGAAACCATGGAGGGTGTCCTGAAGGGCTCCAAGACCGTCGTCATCGACGAAAAGCAGGGCGGGCAGGGCGTCGTTCCCTTCCTGCCGCTCAACGAGCTCGGAAAGCCGACGACGCAGCAGCAGCAGGCGGGAGGTACGCAGTAATGGGCAACCGTTTGCCAGCCATCCTTGTCGGGGCCGCCGTGCTCCTGTTCCTGGCCTATTCGTCGGTGTTCATCGTCAATGCCCGGCAGCAGGCGATCGTCGTCCGCTTCGGCGAGATCCAGTCCGTGAAGACCGAGCCGGGCATCTATTTCAAGCTGCCCTTCGCCTTCATGGACGCCGATCGCGTCCAGTTCGTCTCCGACCAGGAGCTCCGCTTCGACCTGGACAACATTCGCGTCCAGGTCTCCGGCGGCAAGTTCTACGAGGTCGACGCCTTCGTGGTCTACCGCATCAGCAATGCGCGCCGCTTCCGCGAGGCGGTGTCGGCCGACCGGGACGCCGCGGAAGCGCGGCTGCGCACGCGACTGGATTCGGCCCTGCGCCGCGTCTACGGTCTGCGCGGCTTCGAGTCCGCGCTTTCGGACGAACGCGCCTCGATGATGCGCGAGGTCCGCAACGAGTTGACGCCCGATGCGGAGAACCTCGGACTGACGATCAGCGATGTGCGCATCCGCCGCACCGATCTGACACAGGAAGTCTCGCAGCAGACCTACGAGCGCATGAAGGCCGAGCGTCTCGCCGAGGCCGAACTGATCCGCGCCCGCGGCAACGAGCAGGGGCAGACCCGCAGGGCGATCGCCGACCGTCAGGTCGTCGAGATCATTTCCGAGGCGCGGCGGGAATCGGAGATCATTCGAGGTCAGGGTGATGCCGAGCGCAATCGCGTCTTCGGCGAGGCCTTCTCGAAGGATCCGGACTTCTTTGCCTTCTATCGCTCGATGGGCGCCTATCGCCAAAGTCTGGGCGTCACCGACACCACCCTCGTGCTCAATCCGGATTCGGAGTTCTTCCGCTATTTCGGCGACATGAGCGGACAGGTGCCGGCTGCCGCGGCGCCACCTGCGCCCGTTCCTGCGGACTGAGCTTGCGGGAATGGCCGATTTCCTGACGGGAATTGCGTTCTTCCTGGTGATCGAGGGGCTGGTGTACGCACTGGCCCCTTCTTTGTTGAAACGCATGGCGGCGCTGCTGCCAGCCGTTCCGGATGCACAATTGCGGTTCCTCGGCCTCGCGTCTGTCGCTGCCGGCGTCGGGCTGGTCTGGATGATCCGGGGATAGACGCGCACGGCCACGACCGGCGCTTGCAGGCCGCAGGAGGAAGGGCAACAGTGCCGCGGCCGACGCCGGCCGATGCGCATCCCCAATTCCGCCGCATCCGTCGCGATGATTGGTTTATAATGGTTCATAAAGGAAAGCGCAGATGACAACGATCACCGGGGCACGACAGTTCGGCACGCGGACCTTGGCGACAGCGCTTTCGTTGCTCGTCGCGAGTGCCGGGCTCGTCCATGCGCAGGCCCAGTCCCAGGTTCAGATCCGGCCGCAGGTGGCGCTGCCTGCGCAGGGGCCGCAGTCGGTCGCCGATCTCGCCGAAAAGCTGCTGGACGCCGTGGTCAATATCTCCACCTCGCAGAACGTCAAGGACGACGACCAGACGCCGATGCCGCAGATCCCGGAGGGATCGCCGTTCCAGGACTTCTTCGACGAGTTCTTCAAGGGCGAACAGGGCGAGGGCGGCGGCGGCCCGCGCACCGTCAACTCCCTGGGGTCGGGCTTCGTCATCGATCCCGCGGGGTTCATCGTCACCAACAACCATGTGATCGAGGGCGCCGACGACATCGAGGCGAATTTCGCCGACGGCAGCAAACTGAAGGCGAAGCTCGTCGGCGTGGACACCAAGACCGACCTTGCGCTGCTCAAGGTCGAGCCGAAGACGCCGCTGGTCGCGGTTCCGTTCGGCGACTCGCGCCAGATGCGGATCGGCGACTGGGTGATGGCGATCGGCAACCCCTTCGGCCTTGGCGGGTCGGTGACCGTCGGGATCATCTCCGCGCGCGGCCGCAACATCAACGCCGGCCCCTACGACAACTTCATCCAGACCGACGCAGCGATCAACCGCGGCAATTCCGGCGGGCCGCTGTTTAACATGAAGGGCGAGGTCATCGGCATCAACACGGCGATCATCTCGCCGTCGGGCGGATCGATCGGCATCGGCTTCTCGGTGCCGACGGAACTGGCCGAGAACGTGATCCTGCAGTTGAAGGAGTTCGGCGAGACCCGGCGCGGCTGGCTCGGCGTGCGCATCCAGCCGGTCACCGACGACATCGCCGAAAGCCTCGGCATGGCCGCAGCCAAGGGGGCGCTGGTGGCGGGCGTGATCAAGGGCGGACCGGTCGACAACGGCATCATCAAGACCGGTGACGTCATCATCCGCTTCGACGGCAAGGGCGTCGAGGAGATGCGCGACCTGCCGCGGGTGGTCGCCGAGAGCCCGGTCGGCAAGGCTGTCGACGTCGTCGTCATCCGCGACGGCAAGGAGGTCAACGTCAAGGTGACGCTGGGCCGGCTGGAGGACGGCGAGAAGATCGCCCAGGCCGACACGGACGCCGGCGAAAGCGAGGACAAGGCACCGGATCAGCTCGCCGAACGGCAGGCCGCCCCGGTGATCCTCGGGATGACGCTGAGCGCGCTGGACGAGGCGACCCGGAAGAGCTACGGCGTCGTCGAAACCGTCAAGGGCGTGATGATCACCGCCGTCGATCCCAGTTCCAACGCCGCCGAGCGCCGCATCCAGCCGGGCGACGTGATCGTCGAGATCGGCCAGGAGGCGGTCACCACCCCGGAGGACGTCACCAAGCGCTTCGCCGCGCTCAAGGGTCAGGATCGCCGCAACGCGCTGCTCATGCTCGCCGACAAGACGGGCGCGCTGCGCTTCGTGACCGTGCGGATCGAGTAGGAATATTCTATTTTCGTCAGCGGGTTATGTCTGTCTGCGGTGAATTCGATTCATCACCTTCAGAACCCGATTCACGTGCTGGGACCCGGTTCGCGTGCCATTGTCGATGCGTGATCGCGTAGACGACGTGGGGGGCGAGGTGCGGATGGGTGTCCGGCACGCGCGGATGAAGAAAGTCGCGCGAGGGGTCTCGGCGCAGGCCGATGCGGGCCATGACAGCGGTGGATCGGACATTGTTGGCCACCGCGAAGGAGACGATTTCCGGCAGTGCGCAATTCTTGAAACCGTGGGCGAGCAGTGCCGAGGCCGCCTCGGTCGCATAGCCCTGGCCCCAGAAGGGCCGGGCCAGTCGCCAGCCGATCTCGACCGTGCCGTTCGGGAAGATGGGCTCGAGTTCGGTCCGGGCGAGGCCGCAGAAGCCGATCGGCCTGTCATCGCCGCGCAGCGCCACCGCGAAGAATCCGAGTCCGGTTTGCGCAATCGACTGGCGAATGCGGTCGAACAGTTCGTCCGACTGCTGTCGACTGCGCCGGAACGGGAAAAAAGCCATCACCTCCGGGTCGGAATTGATCTCGTGGAACAGGTCGCGGTCAGTCTCCGCCCAGTTGCGAACCGTCAGGCGGGGTGTCTTGCTGATGCTGCCGCTCACGCGCCCGGTCCGGGCGTGACGAAATCGGATCGCCGGTAGCCCTGGATGTAGAGCAGCGCCGTCAGGTCGCCGTGGTCGATGCGCATCCTGGCCTCGGCCGCGACGGCCGGCTTGGCATGCAGCGCCACGCCGGAACCGGAGCGGTGCAGCATGCCGAGATCGTTGGCGCCGTCGCCGACGGCCATCGCGTCCTGCGGAGAGATGCCGAGGCGCGCACAGATGTCGATCAGTGCATCGACCTTGGCCTGCTTGCCGAGGATCGGCTCGGCAACCTCTCCCGTCAGCGTGCCATCGTCCTCGAGCAGGATATTGGCCCGGTTCTCGTCGAAGCCGAGCCTTGCGGCGATGGGGTTGGTGAAGACGGTGAAGCCGCCGGAGACGAGCGCGGTATAATGGCCCCTGGCCTTCATGGTCGCGATCAGTTCGGGGCCGCCGGGGGTGAGCGTGATGCGCCTTGCGATAACCTCTCCGACGACGGCGAGCGGAAGCCCCTTGAGCAGGGCCACGCGCTCGCGCAGGGCCGGTGCGAAGGCAATCTCGCCGTTCATCGCGCGAGCGGTGATCGCCGATACCCGATCTTTCAGCCCGACCTCGGCCGCCAGCTCGTCGATGCATTCCTGGCCGATCATGGTCGAATCCATGTCGGCGATGAGGAAGCGCTTGCGCCGGGTCTCGGCCTCCTGGATGACGAGATCGATCGGATCGCCGCCCACGGCGGTCCGCAGACTTTCGCCCGCACCGGCCGGGTCGGCGCCATCGCGCAGCACGAGATCGCAGGCAATGCCGTCGGCGAGCCAGTAGAGGCCCGCCGCGTTCACCGCCGCCGCCGCCTTCTCTCCGATCGAGGGCGACAGGACCGGGTTTGACGGATTGGCGATAAGCGTGGCAACGAGGGCCATGATGAATATTCCCGAAGCTGAGACCGACGCGATCCTGATAGCCGGCCCGACCGCCAGCGGCAAGTCCGCGCTGGCGGTACGGCTGGCGCGGGCGCTTGGCGGCGTGGTCGTCAATGCGGACAGCATGCAGGTCTACGACACGCTGAACGTGCTGACCGCACGGCCGCAGCCGAACGAGATGGGCGGCGTCGAGCACCGGCTCTACGGGCATGTGCCTGCGGGGGACGCCTATTCGAGCGGGGAGTGGCTGCGCCAAGCGCGCGCGGTGACGGCGGAGCTTCGCGACCGCGGCAGGATGCCCGTCTTCGTCGGCGGGACCGGCCTCTATTTCAAGGCGTTGACGGGCGGGCTGTCGGACATGCCCACGGTCCCTCCGGAGATCCGCGAGGCGCTGCGGGCTCGGCTGGCCGCGGAGGGGCCCGAAGCGCTGCACGCAAGGCTGGCGGAGCGCGATCCCCGGTCGGCCGAGGCGCTCCGGCCCGCCGACGGGCAGCGCATCCTGCGGGCGCTGGAGGTCTTCGAGGCGAGCGGGCGCTCGATCCGGGACTTCCAGGCCGCCGCGGGTCCGGCGCTCATCGAACCGCAACGCGCGCGCAAGCTGGTGGTGCTGCCGGAGCGCCAGTTGCTGCACGAGCGCATCGATCGCCGCTTCGCCGCCATGCTGGCGTCCGGCGCCGTCGAGGAGGTGAGGGCGCTGCTGGCGCTCGGCCTGCCGCCGGAGATGCCGGTGATGAAGGCGATCGGCGTGCCGCAGATCGCGGCGTTCCTGGACGGCAGGATGAGCGCGGCCGAGGTGGCCGAACGCGGTGCCGCCGCCACCCGCCAGTACGCCAAGCGGCAGATGACATGGTTCCGCAACCAGATGGACGACAGCTGGACCCGCACCGACGGGGCCGACGTGACGGCGTGAGCGAGCAGCCTACTTCTTGAGCAGGCTGCTCAGCGGCTTCTTCAGCAGTTGCTGGCGGATCGAGCTGTCGCGGCGCACCTCGCCGCCTGCGGACTCGCCGAAGGCCGGCCGGGGCTTGCCGGCCGCAGCCGGATCCTTCTGCTGTTCGGAGCCGAACTCGCGTTTGAGCGCCTCGAACCGGTCGTGTGCCGACAGTGGCGAGTAGGGCGAATCGGGTGCGGAGGCGCGCGGCAGCATGTCGGGACGATAGGGCTCGATCCTGGTCTCGCCGCCGGGCTCGGCCGGCGCCTGCGCATCGGGCGGCATGTCCGGCGGAACCTCGCCGGCTGCCACGAGGTCATCGTCCTCAAGGTCCGGGCCTTCCTCGGGGTACAGCGTGGCGGCAGCGCGCTCGGCGGCCATGTAGGATTCCTGGAAGGAGGAAATGTCCGGGCCGGACACCGACCGCATCCGTCCGACGATCGAGCGTAGGTCCACGGTGTTGGGGTCGTCGGCGCTGGCCTTGACGCTGACGCCGCTGGCTTTCGGTAGCCGGTTCTCCTGCACCCGGTTAAACTTCATGCGCATCGGCACCGACACGGCCTCACCGAAGGCAATCGCTTCGCCGTTGCCGATCGAGGAAATGAAGCTGGTCGTCGAGGACGACGAATTCGGGATGGCGGAGCGGATGATCTCCTGGTCGTGATCGTTGGCAAGACGCATCGCGAACACCGTCGAGCACTGCGACAGGATGGTCGGGTCGAGTTCGCCGGGGCGCTGGGTGATGATCCCGAGCGATACCCCGTACTTGCGGCCTTCCTTGGCGATGCGCGCGATGGCCTGGCGGGTCGGCAGGAAGCCGAGGGTCGGATCGGCCGGAACGTATCGGTGCGCCTCTTCGCAGACGACCAGCATGTGCACGCCGCCGCCGCTCCAAAGGCCAATCTCGAAGGCCATGCGGCAGAGCACCGAGGCCACCGAATTGACCACTTCCGAGGGGATGCCGGCAAGCTGGAAGGTGGTGATCGGCCGGCCTTCGCCGGGAATGCGGAAGATGCGCGCGATCGTGTCGTGGATCGTGTCCGAGATCGTGTTCGTCGAGAACATGAAGTGGAAGCGCGGATCGTTGATCGCCGACATGATCTTCACCTTCAGCGATCGAAGGTGCGGCTTCTCGTTACGCCCGTCGAGCCGCCCGACGCGCTCGTCGATCAGCGCCAGCAGGTCGGCGAGGCGATAGGGCACCGGGGTGTCGGCGGTGATCGAGCTCTTTTCCTGGTTGCGGCGCACCAGGCTGGTCTCGCCGCCGCGAAACGCCTTCTTGGCCTCGGGGATCAGGTCGCGCAGGACGTCGACTTCTTCCGGGACGGCCGGGCGGCCACGGAAGATCACTTCGGAGAACTCCTCCAGCCGGAACAGCCAGAACGGCAGGTCGAGCGTGTCGGTCTCGATGACGACGGAGTGGTCGGGGAAGGCGGCGGCGAACTCGTTGTGCGGGTCGAGCATCAGCACGCGCAGCTTCGGGTCGGACTGGATCGCCTTGTGCAGCAGCAGCGTGACGGCGGTCGACTTGCCGACGCCGGTCGTGCCGACGATGGCGAAGTGTTTCGACAGCATCGAGGGGACGTGGATCGTTGCCTCGATGGATTCGTCCTGCGTCAGCTTGCCGATGACGCAGACGTCGTTGAGGCCGGTGTCGTAAACCTTCGCCAGGTCGGAGGCGCGGATCCGGTGGGCGATGGCGCCGAGATAGGGGTAGCTGCTGATGCCGGCGGAGAAAATCTCGCGCCCTTCCGGTCCCATGCGCACTTCGCCGAGAAGCTCGACCTCAACGTGGAAACGCGTGTCGCCGTCCTCCGACCAATTCTGCGCGTCGGTCGCCATGGCATAGACGAGCGCGACGACCCGGTTGTCGTTGACGGAGATCGAGATCAGGCGGCCAACCGACCAGAGTTCCGTCAGACCGGTCTGGCCGGTGGAGGCAATCGCACTGATCGTGGCCTTCGCCCCGCTACAGGCGACGACGCGACCCAGCAGCCGGTTTCCCAGCGCCTCGTCGTCCCTCCTGTCCTGCTCCCCGGCTGCGATCGAGTTCTGAAAATCGGTGTTGCGCAACACAGACACTCCCTGCCGTTTGGGCCAGGATAGCGGCGGCGGCTTAACAATGCGTTGCGGGTGGAATGGCGAAAACCGGCGGGCCGCCAGCGGCGCCGGCCAGTCGGAGGGGGAGCGCACCGGCCAAGGCCGTTGACGGTTGGGACATAAGCGGCTATCAATCCGCCCCATGATTTCGACGATCGCGAAGATTCTTGTGGTGGGACGGCGCATGGGCAAGGTGGTGTAACCACCGGGCGAAAGCACCCATGCGCGGTAAGCAGGCTCCGAACGGGGCCTTTTTTTATGCCCGCGATTTCGCTAATCAGACTTTCAGAACGGAAACGGACGGACACAATCCGATGAGTGGTACAGAAAACCAGATGACGGGGGCCGAGATCGTCCTCCGCGCCCTGAAGGACAACGGCGTCGAGCATATCTTCGGCTACCCGGGCGGCGCGGTGCTGCCGATCTACGACGAGATCTTCCAGCAGGAGGACGTCCAGCACATCCTCGTGCGCCACGAGCAGGGCGCCGGGCATGCCGCCGAGGGCTACGCCCGCTCGACCGGCAAGGTGGGCGTCATGCTCGTCACGTCCGGCCCGGGCGCCACCAACGCCGTCACGCCGCTGCAGGACGCGCTGATGGACTCGGTCCCGATCGTCTGCATCACCGGCCAGGTCCCAACCTCGCTCATCGGTTCCGACGCCTTCCAGGAATGCGACACCGTCGGCATCACGCGCCCCTGCACCAAGCACAACTGGCTGGTCAAGGACGTCAACGATCTGGCGCGGATCATCCACGAGGCGTTCCGCGTCGCCCAGAGCGGGCGCCCCGGACCGGTCGTCGTCGACATTCCCAAGGACATCCAGTTCGCCACCGGCACCTACGTTGCGCCGACGATGGTCTCCGCGCAACACAGCTACGAGCCGAAGACACAGGGCGATCTCGCCCGCATCCGCGAGGCTGTCGCCCTGATGCAGGGTGCCAAGCGCCCTGTGATCTACAGCGGCGGCGGCGTCATCAACTCCGGTCCCGAGGCCGCCCATCTGCTGCGCGAACTCGTGGAGCTGACCGGTTTCCCGATCACCTCGACGCTGATGGGGCTCGGCGCCTATCCGGCCTCCGGCAAGAACTGGCTGGGCATGCTTGGCATGCACGGCACCTACGAGGCGAACATGGCGATGCACGACTGCGACGTCATGCTGTGCGTCGGTGCCCGCTTCGACGACCGCATCACCGGCCGGCTCAACGCCTTCTCGCCGCATTCGAAGAAGATCCACATCGACATCGACCCGTCCTCGATCAACAAGAACGTCCGCGTCGACGTTCCCATCCTGGGCGACGTCGGCCGCGTGCTGGAGGATCTGGTCCGGCTGTGGCGCGCCTCGGCGCAGAGCGCCGGCAAGGAACATCTCGCCGACTGGTGGACGTCGATCGCGAAGTGGCGCGCGCGCAACTCGCTCGCCTACAAGCCGAGCGACGACGTCATCATGCCGCAATACGCGATCCAGCGGCTGTACGAGCTCACCAAGCATCGCGACACCTACATCACCACCGAGGTCGGCCAGCACCAGATGTGGGCGGCGCAGTTCTTCGGCTTCGAGCATCCGAACCGCTGGATGACCTCCGGCGGCCTCGGCACGATGGGCTACGGCCTGCCTGCCGCGTTCGGTGTGCAGATCGCCCATCCCGATGCGCTCGTCATCGACATCGCCGGCGATGCCTCAATCCAGATGTGCATCCAGGAGATGTCGGCCGCCGTCCAGTACGAGGCGCCAATCAAGATCTTCATCCTCAACAACCAGTACATGGGCATGGTCCGGCAGTGGCAGCAGCTGCTGCACGGCAACCGCCTGTCGCACTCCTACACCGAGGCGATGCCGGACTTCGTCAAGCTGGCCGAGGCCTATGGCGCCGTCGGCCTGCGCTGCGAGAAGCCCGGCGACCTCGACGCGGCGATCCAGGAGATGATCGATGTCAAGAAGCCGGTGATCTTCGACTGCCGCGTCGCCAACCTCGCCAACTGTTTCCCGATGATCCCCTCGGGCAAGGCGCACAACGAAATGCTGTTGCCGGACGAGGCGACCGACGAGGCGGTGGCCAACGCCATCGACGCCAAGGGTCGCCAGCTGGTTTGATGAAAAGGCAGGAACACGGATCATGAGCGCACATCTTCAGCCGACCGGTTCGGCCTATTTCATCGCCGCCGAGACCCAGGTGGCCGAAAGCCACACGCTGTCGGTGCTGGTCGACAACGAGCCGGGCGTTCTGGCCCGGGTCATCGGCCTCTTCTCCGGCCGCGGCTACAATATCGAGAGCCTGACGGTGTCGGAGACCGAGCATCAGGCGCACCTCTCCCGCATCACCATCGTCACCCGCGGCACCCCGCACGTGCTCGAGCAGATCAAGGCCCAGCTCGAGCGGATCGTGCCGGTGCACAGGGTGGTCGACCTGACGGTGCGGGCCAAGGACCTTGGTCACGAGCGCCCGCTGGAACGGGAACTGGCGCTGGTCAAGGTCTCGGGCACCGGCGACCACCGCGTCGAGGCGTTGCGGCTGGCCGATGCCTTCCGCGCCTCGGTGATCGACGCCAACACCGAGCACTTCGTTTTCGAGATCACCGGCAAGGTGTCGAAGGTCGACCAGTTCATCGCCATCATGAAGCCGCTCGGCCTGATCGAAGTCTGCCGCACCGGCATTGCCGCGATGAACCGCGGCCCGCAGGGAATGTGAACCGGAGCGCCGGGCGCGTGCGTCCGGCGCTCCGCATCGGTCCGGCCGCGAAATCGCCTGCCTATTCGGCGGCGATCACGATCGCATCGGGTGCGGCATTCGCCTGAAGAATTCGGGCGCGGACGGGCTCGAGGGCGGCAAGCACCATCTGGCGGAGCCAGGCGTTGCCGGCATTGCGGTCGGACGAGGCATGCCAGGCCAGCGAGATGTCGAACGGCGGCACGTCGACCGGCACCGGGCTGATCGTCAGACCGAACACCGGAGCCCAGGCCCGGGCAAAGCTTGCCGGCACGGTCGCGATGGCCTGCGTTTGCTGGACGAGGATCGGCAGCGTGAAGAAGTGTGGCGTGGTGACCGCCGCGTGCCGCTTCAAGCCGATTGCCCCCAGCGCGTCGTCGACGAGGCCGCAGCGGCCGTCCCTGGCGACGATCATGGCATGCGGGCTGGTCAGGAAGGTCTCGAGATCGACGGTGCCCAGCCGACCGATCTTCTCCGGGGTCGTCAGAACCACATAGCGTTCGGACCACAGCTTGCGGCGCTTGTGGAGTTCGCTGCCGGTCTCCACCTTGCCGATCGCAAGATCGATTTCGCCGCGATCCAGCAGTTCCGACGGGTACGACTGGTCGATCGACCGGACCTCGAAGCCGATGCGGGGCGCCTGCTCTTGCACGGAAGCCAGCAGCGGCGCCATCAGCAGGCTTTCCAGATAGTCAGTCATTCCAAGGGTGAAGGTCCGCTCGGCAGTCGCCGGGTCGAATTGCTCCGGCTCGATCAGGCGCGCCTGCACCGTGCACAAGATATCGTTCACCGTCGCGGCGAGTTCCAGCGCGCGCGGTGTCGGCTCGATACCGCGTGCGGAACGGACGAAGAGCTCATCCGAAAGCAGCGCCCGCATGCGCCCGAGATTGTGGCTCAGCGCGGACTGGGAGGTGCCGATGCGTTGTGCCGCCCGCGTGACGTTGCGCTCGGCCATCAGCGCGTCGAAGGCCACCAGCAGGTTCAGGTCGAATTTCGAGATATGAATGTGATCGATCGACATGATGAAGGTCATCTGTTGGATTTATGATAGTGATAGAAATATCTCTTTGGTCGATGGTAATCAACCGACCTTAGGAGCAATGTTCATGAAGTCTCTGTTTGAAGCCTATGATCTGGGCGGCCGGCAGCTGCGCAACCGCATTGTCATGGCGCCCATGACCCGGGCGAGGGCGAAGGACGGTGTCGCCGACCAGCGGACTGCCCTCTATTACCGCCAGCGTGCCGGCGCCGGCCTGGTGGTCACCGAAGGCACGCCGATTTCGCAGGAAGGAACCGGCTTTGCCTTCATTCCCGGCATCTGGTCGCAAGAGCAGGTCCACGGCTGGGCGGGCGTGACGAAGGCGGTCCACGAAGAAGGGGGGGCGGTCTTCGCGCAGATCTGGCATGTCGGGCGCATGTCGCATACCTCGCTTCAGCCGGCAGGGGGGCAGCCCGTCAGTTCATCCGCCAGTCCGGCGCGCGACGACAAAAGCATGGCCTTTGCCGTCAATGAGGCCGGCGTGGCCGGGTTCGTAGAGGCCAGCGTGCCGCGGCCGCTTCAGGCCGCCGAGATCGCGAGGGTTGTCAACGACTTCGCGAATGCGGCGTCCAATGCCGTTGCCGCCGGGTTTGACGGCGTGGAGATCCACGGCGCAAACGGCTACCTGCTGGAGCAGTTCCTCAATCCGCACGTCAATGACCGCGACGACCAGTATGGTGCCGGCAACGTCGAGGACCGGACGCGTTTCGTCCTCGAGGTCGTGGACGCGGTGGTGGCGCGCGTTGGCGCCGAAAAGGTCGGCATCCGCCTCTCGCCGTTCGGCAAGCTCTTCGACATGCCGCATCATCCCTTGATCGAGGAAACCTACCTGCACCTGGCGGAAGCGCTTGAGACCCGCAAGCTCGCCTATGTACATCTGAAGGACCAGGGACCCGCCAGCGCACCGGCGCTGTCGCCGGATTTCCTGCGCAAGTTCCGCCAGGCCTTTTCGGGGACGCTCATCCTCGCCGGCTCGCTGGACAAGCGTCGCGCCGACCAACTGCTGCATGACGGCCTGATCGATCTTGCGGCCTTCGGCCAGCCGTTCATCGCCAATCCCGATCTTGTCGAGCGCCTGCAGCGTGACCTGCCTTTGGCGACGCCGATCCGCGAGACCTACTATGGCGGCGGTGATGAAGGCTACACCGACTATCCGGCCTACGAAGACGGTCTCGTGGCAAAGGTCGCCTGATCGCAAGCCGGATTCCGGCGGGCTCGTCCCAGCGGGTCGCCCCAATATACGGCAGACTGCGGCCCCGATCGGATCGGGGCCGCAGTCTGCGTCTCAAGGCGCGTATCGACGGCCAAAGCGTGCCGTTGCGGCGCTCATATCATCTCCAGCGGCTGCCGGCGCATGGGCGGGGGAAAGAGCGTGTCGAGGGCGGCCATGTCCTCGGACGTCAGCCTGAGGCCGGCGGCCTTCCGGTTTTCCTCGACCCGGTCGACCGATGACGACTTCGGAATGGCGATCAAGTTCCGGCGCGCGAGCACGAAGGCCAGCGCCAGCTGGGCCGCCGTGACGCCCCGCGCGCCGGCGATGCGGGCAAGTCCGGCATGGCGGACGAGCCGCCCCTCGTCCAGCGGCGAATACGCCATGACGGGGATGCCGTGCCGGGCACTCCACGGCAGCAGGTCGAACTCGATGCCGCGGCGGGCGGGATTGTAGAGCACCTGGTTGGCGGCGACATTCTCGCCGGCGGGAACAGAGAGCAGTTCCTCCAGGTCGTGGACGTCGAAATTGGAGACGCCCCAGGCTCCGATCTTGCCGACCTCCTTGAGCCGCTCGAAGGCCTCTACCGTCTCGGCGAGCGGGTAGCGCCCGCGCCAGTGCAGCAGATAGAGATCGATGCGGTCCGTGCCGAGCCGGCGCAGGCTGCGCTCGCAGGCCTCGATCGTGCCCTGGGCGCTCGCGTTCGAGGGCAGAACCTTGCTGACCAGCAAGACCTCGTCGCGACGGCCGCGGATCGCCTCGCCGACGACGCTCTCGGCATCGGCATACATCTCGGCCGTGTCGATCAGCGTCAGACCGAGGTCGAGCCCGGCCCTGAGAGCGCGCGCCTCGACGGCAGCGGTGTTGCCGCTTTCGCCCATGTGCCAGGTGCCCTGGCCGAGGGCGGCGACCTGTCGATTGTCGGGGAACGTGGCTTGGGGGAGATCGTCCTGCATGCCTCTCACCTCGCTGGCGGTGCCTATCATCACATCAATGAATGCCAGTATGACAACAATTGGCCGATCCTGCCCGGCATTTTGGGGTATCTGTGGGTCGAGTTTGAAGCGTCAGGAGGGCGCGTTGCCGATCGAAATCTTCCTGGCGCTCGTCGTCTTCGCCTTCACCACCTCGATCACGCCCGGGCCGAACAACATGATGCTGTTCGCCTCCGGCGTGAATTTCGGCTTCGTCCGCACCATTCCCCACATGTGCGGCATCGGCGTCGGATTCCTGACGCTGCTGCTGTCGGTCGGCTTCGGGCTGGGGGCCCTGCTGGATACGGTGCCGCTGCTCTACACGGCGCTGAAGGTGCTGGGCGGGACGTATCTCGTCTGGATCGCCTGGAAGATCGCGACCTCCGACAGGCTGAGCGACGGCAAGGCCGGCAGCCGGCCGATGACCTTCCTGGAGGCGGCGGCCTTCCAGTGGGTCAATCCGAAGGCCTGGGTGATGGCGGTCTCGGCGATGGCGACCTACACGGAGCCCGCGAACCACTCGTTCAGCGTACTGGTCGTCGGTCTCGCCTTTGCGCTGGTCAATTTTCCGAGCGTATCGACCTGGGCGGGCTTCGGCTCGGTCCTGCGGGAGTGGCTGTCGGTGCCGGCCCGGCTCAGGGCCTTCAACGTGACGATGGCCGTGCTGCTGGTCGCCAGCCTTTGGCCGATGCTGCGCTGAGTACGCCGCCGCGGTTCACGCCGCTTCCATCTGGCGGTAGCATTCGTCGGCGACGCGGCGGAGCTCTTGCTCCGACAATTCGCCCGTGACGGCATAGCCGATCGGCCCGTCGATCCAGTAGAAGGTGCGAAGCGGTCCCTCGGCGTCGAGGCGAAAGCTGGTCTCGCGGTTGTCCTCGTTGCGACCGATCAGCACGGTCAGCCGCTCGCCGCGCTCATTCTGGTACATCAGCAGCGCTCCGGCCCGGCCGCCGACCGGGACCAGCCGGCCGCCGACGAGGTTGTAGCCGAGCGCCGTCAGGTCGGGCAGGCGCAACCGGTAGTCGAGACGCTTGCCCAGCCAGGCGGCCAGATGCGCCTGCTGGTCGGCGCCGACCTCGACCGGATGGCGGACCTCGCTGGTGTAGATCAGGAACGCCGAGCGCGCCTCGGTGGCCAGTCCACTCGTGGCGGCGATGGGAACCGGCGCGGGCAGCAGCGGCAGGGTCAGACGCCCGGTCGCGACACCGGCAGCGTAGATCAGCAGCGCGGCCGCCGCGGCCAGCGATGGACGGACCAGACGGCTCCAGGGGCGGGCGGGCTTCGGCTGAAGGATGCTGCGGTCCCCTTCGCGGGATACGAAATCGGCGGAGAAGGCATCGCGCAGACGCTCGTTCTGCATCGTCCAGCTCGCGACGCGGTCGGCGTCCTGGGGATTGGTGGCGAGCCAGGCTTCCACCTCGGCACGGCGACCATCGTCGAGCTCACCGTCAACATAGGCGTGGAGGTCGGCTTCGCCCACGTTGCCCTTCGCATCGTTCATTTCGGTCTCCTGATTGCGACGATGTTGTCCTTCGCCAGTCGTTCCGCCAGCTGGTGGCGCGCGCGCGACAGCCGCGACATGACCGTGCCGATGGGGATCGAAAGGATGTCCGCCGCCTCCTGGTAGCTGTAGCCTTCGACGACGACCAGCATCAGCGTGGTGCGGGTGTCGGACGACAGCGCATCGAGGGCGGCGCGGATGCGGGTCCGGGCCAGCGGGTCGCCAATCTGGTCGGGCAGGGGGATGTCCTGCGCATCCTCGATCGACGCCGTCGGCCTGCGGGTGGCGCTGCGACGGCGGTTGCGGTAGAGGTTGGTCATGATGGTGAAGGCCCAGGCGCGCAGATTGACGCCGCGCCATTGCGCGCGCCGCGCCAGCGCCGTCTCGACGCAGTCCTGCAAAAGATCCTCGCCGTCGGCGTCTGAGCGCGACAGGCTGTGCGAATAGCGGCGCAGTCCCGGCACGAGCGCCAGCAACGCCTCTTCGAAATCAGCCGGCGCCGCAGCGCCAGCCGTTGGTTCGCGGGTCCCGTCGCGGTCGGAACCCGTCCTGCCGCCATCAGGGCCGTGCGACATCCCAAACGTCCCTCACACCGTCGCCGGCCACATCGCCTTCCTTTTCGTCCTTGATGAAGAAATACAGCGGCATGCCGTCCTTGGCCCATTGCTTCGTGCCGTCCTTGCGGTCGATCACGGTGTAGGCACCCTCGGCCATCGCTTCGGCGTCGGCCGCCAGCGGCGGCCAGTTGACGGCGCACTGGTCGTAGCAGTTGGACATGCCTGCGGTGTCGTTCTTGAAGGTGTAGAGCGTCATGCCGTTATCGGCGGCGAGCACCTCGCCCTTGTCCGTATTGACAGTCTTGACGGGGGCTGCGGCAAAGGCTGTGCCGGCGGCGAGGACGAAGGCGGCAAGCGTGAGGGTTGGCAATCTCATGGCGTCGTATCCCGTATTGTGTGATCGGCCCGCCAAGCGCGGGTCCGAGCATGAGACAAGCGCTGCCGCCTCCTTATTCCCGCACAGGTCGAATTTTCCCGTCGGCCGTACGCGGATTGCGGGTCGTGCCGCGGGCGCGGCGGGCTAGCGCGCCTTCCACGCCGGTGGGCGTTTCTCGAGGAAGGCGGCAAGCCCTTCCGCGGCCTCCGCCGTCTCCCAGGTGTCGGCAAGCCGCGTCAGCGTCATGTAGATCAGCGACTCGTCGATCGGCGAAGCGACCGCATGGACAAGGGCCTTCGCGGCCGCGACCGCGCCCGGTGCGGTGGAGAAATAGGGGGCGATCTCTGCTTCGACCGCGGCATCCAGCGCGTCCGGCGCGACAAGCGCGTTCACCAGCCCGACGGCCTTTGCCTCGCCGGCGTCAAAGATGCGGGCCGAGGTGAAGTAGCGCAAAGCCTGGGCCGGACCGATCCGGGCAAGAACATAGGGGCTGATGGTCGCCGGGATCAGCCCGAGCCGGGTCTCGGTCAGGCCGAAACGGGCGCCCGAGGCGGCAATCGCCGCATCGCAGACGCTGACGAGCCCGACGCCGCCGCCATAGGCCTGGCCGTTGATGCGGCCGATCAGCGGCTTCGGCAGGTCGCGCAGCGCCTTCAGCATCATGGCGAGCTTGCGTGCCTCGGCGATGCGCTGCTCGCGCGTCGCCTCGACCTGCGCCTTCATCCAGTTGAGGTCGCCTCCGGCGCAGAAGCTGGCGCCGGCGCCGGTGAGGATGACGATCCGAACCGCCGGATCGTCGCCGAGCCGCGCGGCCGCTTCGGTCAGTTCGGCAATCATCGTCGCCGAAAGCGCGTTGTGCTGTTCTGGTCGGGCCAGCGTCAGCGTCGCGACGCCACGGCTGTCCGTGGCAATCGAAATCGTCTCTTGGGTCATCGGTTCTCCTCCGCAGGTGCGGCCACGAGGGTGCGGGCGAAGGTCGCCGCCTCCTGCAGCCGCGCCTTGTCCAGGCCGGTCTGGTAGCCCGCGTTCGCCAACATTCGGGCGACCGCCAGCGTGTCGACATTGCCCCTGGCGCCCGGCGCATACGGGCAGCCGCCAAGCCCGCCCACCGAGGCGTCGAAGACCCTCAGGCCCTTGTCGAGGCTGACGCTGATATTGTCGAGTGCCCGTCCGCCGGTGTCGTGATAGTGGCCGGCAAGGCGGGCCGGAGCGGCTATGTCCAGTACGGCCGACAGCATCGCTTCCACCTGCTCCGGGGTCCCGCGCCCGATCGTGTCGCCGAGGCTGACCTCGTGGCAATCAAGCGCCAGCAGCGCCTCGGACACGGCCGCAACGGCCGCGGGCGCGGTAGGGCCGTCATAGGGGCAGGCGACGACGCAACTGACGTAGCCACGCAGCGGGATGCCGTCGGCGCGGGCCCGGTCCGCCACCGGCTTGACCCGCTCGAGGCTTTCGGCGACCGAGCAGTTGATGTTGGCGCGGGAGAAACCTTCGGACGCGGAGACGAACACCGCCACCTCGTCGACGCCCGCCGCCCGGGCGGCCTCGTAGCCCTTCATGTTGGGGACGAGCGCCGCATACCGCACGCCGCGACGCCGTTGGATTCCCGCCATGACCTGGGCACCGTCGGCAAGCTGCGGCACCCACTTCGGGCTGACGAAGCTGGTCGCCTCGATGCGGCGGAAGCCGCAGGCCGACAGGCGGTCGATCAGCGCGATCTTTTCCGACGCCGCGATGACGCGCTTTTCGTTCTGCAGGCCGTCGCGCGCCGCCATCTCGACGATCTCGACATATTCGCCCATCGATGTTCCTCCCTCCGTCATGGTAGCGACCGGGCCGCCCTTGGCAACTCCGGACCTCAGGCGCGGTCCGCGACGAAACGCGCGATTACCGGGCCGATCAGCGTGATGACCACGAGTCGTGCCGTCTGCAGCGCCATGACGAAGGACAGGTCGACATTGCTCGAAGCGGCGATGACCGCGATCGAATCGAGGCCGCCCGGACTCGTCGCCAGATAGGCCGTCATCGGATCGACGCCAAGCATTACGACCAGAAGGGCCGCGAGCAACCCGGAGAACGCGATCAGGACGAGGATCGACAGCAGCGTCGGTGCGAAGGCGCGGCGCGCATGGCGCAGGATCGGCCGGGTGAAGCCGAGACCGATGTTCCAACCGAGCAGGGCGAAGGCGATGGCGAGCAGCCACTGCGGCAGTTCGACCTCCAGCCTCCCGGTCATGGTCAGCATCGAACCGACGACAAAAGGCGCAAGGAACGCTCCGGCCGGAATGCGCAGGCGAAGCCCGACGAAGCCGCAAGCGATGCCGAGACCGACCGACAGGGCGAGGTTCGTCGGCTCGACCGTCGCAAAAAAGGGTACATCGCCCGTGATCGCCTGATGACCGCCGAAATGGGCGACCAGCGTCGCCAGCGTCGCCACGCAGACGACGCGCATGTACTGCATGAAGGCCACCAGCCTCACATCGGCACCGTACGCCCCCGCCATCAGCAGCATGGTCGAAGCCGCGCCGGCGGAGGTTCCCCAGATGGCCGTCGTTCCGGGCAGGGTGCCGGTGCGCGTGATCAGCCAGCCACAGAGGGTGCTCATGCCGATCACTGCCAGCACGATCGACAGGATCAGCGGTCCGCGCGCCGAAAACGTGCCGATCAGACTCGGCGAGACCATGCCGGCAATCATCATCGCGAGGACAACCTGGACGCCGAAGAAGAAGATGCGCGCCAGCCGTATGGTGCCGCCATTCAGGCCGACGATGATGCCTGCCAGCATGGGGCCGATCAGCAGTCCCGCCGGAATGCCTGTCGCCTCCAAGATGACCGCAAGCGGCAGGGAAAGCACGAGCAGCGCCAGCCATTGTAGCGACGGCGCAAGGCGCCCAATGCCGGAAACATCGTCTGTCGGGCTCTGGGCTTGGGGATCGGTTTTCAACGAGACACCGGGGGCAGGCAGGGAAGGGGCTGCAGGCGCCCCTTCATAGGGCGATACGGCGTGTCGCGCCACCGCGAAAAATAGCCTTCTCCTTCGAACGCGGCCGGTGATCCGGTGCGGCGGCGCGCTCGCCGATTGATGTCCGGCTGCGGTTTTCCTTGCGCCGGACCTGCGAATCCTGCCATTTCGCAGCCATGGAATTCGCACCGCAACAGGATGAGGCTCTCAAGGCGGTCTCGCGCTGGCTGAAGGACGGGCGTTCGCCGCTCTTCCGGCTGTTCGGCTATGCCGGGACCGGCAAGACGACGCTTGCCCGGCACTTCGCCGAGCATGTCGACGGCGAGGTGCTGTTCGCCGCCTTTACCGGCAAGGCGGCGCAGGTGCTGCGCTCGAAGGGCGCCAGCAACGCCAAGACCATCCATTCGCTGATCTACCGGCCGCGCGGGGAAGAAGAGGTGTCCGACGAGGAGACCGGCAAGACCTCGATCTCGCCGATGTTCTCGATCAACCGCCAGAGCCCTGTCGCCAAGGCGGCGCTCATCATCGTCGACGAATGTTCGATGGTCGACGAGGCGCTCGGCAAGGACCTGATGAGCTTCGGCACGCCGATTCTGGTGCTTGGCGATCCCGGTCAGTTGCCCCCGGTCTCCGGCGGCGGCTACTTCACCAATCAGGAGCCGGACTATCTGCTGACCGACATCCATCGCCAGGCGCGCGACAACCCGATCATCCAGCTGGCGATGCACGTGCGCGAGGGCAAGGAGATCCTGCACGGCGACTGGGGCAGCGCGAAGGTGATCCCGAAGGGCGAGGTGACGCAGTCGCTGGTGCTCGACGCCGACCAGGTGCTCGTCGGCACCAACAGGACGCGCCGGCGCTACAACATGCGTCTGCGCGAATTGAAGGGCTTCACCACCGATTACCCGCAGTCCGGCGACAAGCTCGTCTGCCTGCGCAACGATCCGGCCAAGGGCCTGCTCAACGGCTCGCTGTGGCAGGTGATGACGTCGTCGAAGGAGACGGTCAAGCCGGGCATCAACCTGATGATACGCCCCGAGGACGACGACATGGACCGGGGGGCGGCCAAGATCAAGCTGCTCAAGGCCGCCTTTGAGAACACCGAAGACGAGATTCCGTGGTCGACGCGCAAGCGCTACGACGAGTTCGACTACGGCTACGCGCTGACCGTGCACAAGGCCCAGGGCTCGCAGTGGAACGATGTCGTGCTGTTCGACGAGAGCTGGGCGTTCCGAGATACGCGCGAGCGCTGGCTCTACACCGCCATCACGCGGGCCGCGGAAACGCTGACGATCGTCCGCTGACCGAAACCGCCCCCTGCAGGGCCGGACGGCTCAGTGGCCGATAACTCCCAGCAGGACGGCCTTGGCGACCGCCTGGAAGCGGTTGTTGCCGTTGAACTTGCGGATGATTTCCTTTTCCATCGCCTGCACCTGTCCCGGCTCGACCTCGAGAGCGCGGGCGATGCGGGTGGTGGGGTAGCCCTCCGCCATCAGCGTGAGGCACCGCAATTCCAGGTCGGACAGCAGGTCCGGCCGGGCATTGTCGTTCATCTCGACGTCCTGACCCGAACTGAATTCGAGCAGTTCGCCGATCTGCTGCATCTGGCGGCGGATGGTCGATTGCTGGGCCGTCAGTTCACGCTTGCGCGCGATCATCGCGCCGCGGAAGATGATGTCGGCCTCTTCCTGGCTGTCCGCCTCTGACAGCGCCTCGAGCAGTTCCTGGATCGCCGCCACCGGCATGCCGGTCTCGCGGCAGGTGTTGACCATCGCCATCTGCTGGATTTCTTCCGGGCCGTAGACCCGCATCGGGCCGACCCGCGCCGCGGTCAAAAGGCCCTTCTCCTCATAGAAGTGGAGCGTGCGGTGGGTGACACCGAAAGCATTGGCCATGTCTGCGATAGCGAGCCGGCCTTCGGGGAGATTGTCGGGGAGCGGAGCTGCCGGGAGAAAACGGATGGGACGTCCGCCTGACCCCGGGGCCTTCTTTCCCTCGCGCGAGATCATGAAGACCACCTTGGCGAACATGCCAGCATCGAACTTACCCCCGACTGCATATGGAACGAGGCGGCGCTGCCGGAGCGGAAGCGTCCGATATCCTCGATCTCTCCGATTTCCATCCGGTCGGCGACGGTCGTTCTGCCTGCGGCAGGATTCCAACCTTCCCGGATAGCCAAGAGTAACCCCCGTGGGTGCAGTTTCAAACCCCCATATCTAGGGGCGCATCCTGTCATTCATATACTTGTCAAAGCGCCCGGAAAAGTTGCAGTGCCTCGGCATCACCGGCCTGCGAATCATCGCCTCGGCTCGCCGCCTCCAGCGGATCGGTTATCCCCTGGATAGCGGGCGTGTCCAAACAGGCCAGATGGCTGCCGATGGGCAGTTGCTGTCGGTCCGCCTCCTGAAGGCACATCATCTTCGCGTTCGCCATGCGCATCTCAGCCGCGTGCTGGTACATCCGTCCGGTGGCGGAAAGCATGCGTCCGGCATAGGCGACCGCCTCGTAGGCCACCGCGACCTCGTCGTCGAGGTCGCCGGCATGGAAATGCTCGGCATGGACCGTGTCGCCGCTTTCATCGTGGACGAGGCGCGCATAGACGGCCTCTCCGTTGCGCTGTGTCTCGAGGCGGATGGTGTAGGACAGGGGGCCGGCCGAAGGCGAGCCCGCGTCCTCGCGGAGTTGAACCGTGCGGTAGTGGCCGGCGGCTCTCTCGATGGCCGATGCAAGGCTGCGCCGGCCGGTGGAACAGCCGAGACATGGCTCGATGTGCAGGCTCGGCAGAAGACTGTTGGTCTCGCGAGACTCAGTCTGTCCAGACGGCGCCGCCCCGGCGATGGCGGGCACCGCCGCATGACGATCGGCCGGAGGAGCGAGCAAGAATAGGGTCAGGAGCGTGAGCAGGGCAAAAGCACCAGCCGCCGCGAGCCGTGAGGGCCGCCGGAAGGGGTGCTTGCGGTCGGACAGCGCTCCGACGGCTGCCGAGGTGGGGGGAAGGGGCAGATATTCCGGCGCGTAGCTGCCGACGGGTATGCGGATGCGCAGCCGCGCCGTCGCTCCTTCCGCGTCGTAGTATTCGTCTAGCAACTTGCGAAGCTTGCCCGCCTGGACGCGCACGATCGGGTCGCTGCCGGCGTCGAACCCGGACGATCGCCCGAAGACGTCGATGCCGATCGTATAGCCCTTGAGCTGGCCGGCCTTGCCTTCGAGTTCGCGTTCGACCACATAGCCGAGGAAGGCGCGTAACCGTCCCGACCGCGAAAAGGTCCGGCTTGCGAGAATGTCATTCACGCAGGCCCGGACCGTGTCCTTGTCGGCCGCCTCGGGCCCTCTCATCGCATTTCCACCGCTGCCAACATTTTCCGGGGCGTGTGACGACAAAAGTGACCACCACTCACCTTCCTTGGAAGTTACCGGTGATTCTCCCCTTTGGGCAAGACCTGCCATCGTCTCGGGGCCTCGCGGCGATCCGCAGTGGAAAAGTGCTCAGGCGGTTGCGCCGAGATGACCGACCCGTGGGCGCCGACACCGATTGAAGGAAAGGAAACAACAGGCTAGACCTTCGCTACGATGATATGGAAGGTGTTGCCATGCCTGCGAAACTGTCGGTCAATCTGAACGCCATCGCCATGCTGCGGAACCGGCGGGACCTGCCATGGCCCAGCGTCACCGGACTGGGCCGCATCGCGCTCGAAGCGGGCGCGAGCGGGCTCACCGTGCACCCGCGGCCGGACCAGCGGCACATCCGTTTTTCCGATCTCGCTCCGATCCAGGACCTGATCGACGGAACGTTTCCGGACGCCGAGTTCAACATGGAAGGCTATCCCGAGGAGGGTTTCTTGCGTCTCGTCGAGGAGCATCGGCCCGAGCAGGTCACCCTCGTGCCGGACGACCCGGCCCAGGCGACCTCCGATCACGGCTGGGATTTCCGCAGGAGCCGCGGGCTGCTCGAGGGCGTCGTGGCGCGTATCAAGGCGCTCGGCCTGCGCGTCTCGCTGTTCGCCGACGGCGAGCCCGATCGCGAGGCCCTGACGATCGCGCGGGAGCTCGGCGCCGACCGCATCGAGCTTTATACCGGTCCCTATGGCGGCTGCTTTGACGATCCCGCCCGTGCCGCCGCGCTCGTCGAGGCGCTGGGGCAAACGGCCGACATCGCTCTGGACCTCGGGCTGGAGGTCAATGCCGGGCACGACCTGACGGTGGCGAACCTGCCGGCGCTGGCACAGCGTATTCCCGCGCTCGCCGAGGTCTCGATCGGCCACGGCCTGACGGCCGATGCGCTCGAATACGGCATGGCCGAGACGGTACGGCGGTTCCGGCGCGCCTGCGGGCAGTCCGCCTGATAGCATCCAAGCTTTCGGTCGCGGCCGGGGCGCCGGCGCGCGCCCCGGCCCGGCACCGCGGCGTTCAGGCCGCCAGGGCGGCTGCGTTCTGCTTCAGGAACTGCTCGAGGCCGGCGGGCTTGCGGCCGGCAAGGGCTTCGATGTCGTTCGTCGTCATGGCGATCTTGCCCTCGCGCGTGTTCGCGTCGAAGGAAACGACCGTCGGGATCACGACCTCGGGCAGGCCGGCGGCCTTCAGCCCGGCGGCCAGTTCTTCCTCGCCGACGTGGACCACCTCGAGCGGGCGGCCGGTCGCCAGCGTGGCCAGGGCGGCGATCTCTTCGGTCGTGCGGGCAACGTCGCCGGTCAGCGTGTAGGTGCTGCTCTCGTCGCCTGCCGCGAGCAGGCCGGCGGCGATGGCCGCGCGATGTCGGCGCGCGCCACGTGGGCGATTCGCCCTGCGCCGGAGGCGGTGTGCCACTTGCCGCTGGCAAGCGCATGCGGGAGCGGCATGAACAGGTTTTCCATGTACCAGCCGTTGCGGAAAATGGTGTAGGGGAGGCCAGCGGCCTTGACCGCGGCCTCGCTGCCCAGGTGCTCCCCGGCAAAGGTGACGCGGGAATCGTCCGGCTGCGGCATCGAAGTGTAGAGGACATGGCGGGCGCCGGCCCGGGCGGCGGCCTCGATCGCGGCCGTGTGCTGCTTCAGACGCCTGCCGTCGACGCCGAGCGCATCGGTGGACACGACGAGGATCTTGGCAGCGCCGGCGAAGGCGGCCGGCAGGGAGGCCGGGTCGTCGAAGTCCGCCCTCCGCACGGTCACGCCCCTGGCGGCATAATCGGCGAGTTTGGCGGTGTCTCGCGTCGTCGCGACGATGTCGGCGGGCGCGACCCGGCCAGAGACGAGCAGGTGGTCCAGCACGCCGCGGCCGAGCCGGCCGGCGGCGCCGGTGATGAGTATGGAGTCCGACATGGGGTTCCTTTCGCTGCCGCACGGGCAACGACATGCCGCCCGAGAGATGGTCTCAAAATGAGAGTTGCTCTTATCGGCGGATATGCTAATGGCTGTAAAGGAGGCAGTTTTGCCTCCCGTGGTTACATCGAGGGAACCGTCATGAACCGGATCGCGCGCCGCCTTGAGGGAGAACGTGTCATCGTCGTCGACGGCGTCGCCATGTCGATGGACAACTGCCCCGTGCGGGACGTGCTCGACCACATCGGCGGAAAGTGGAACTCGTTGATGCTGCTGGCGCTTGCCGACGGCCCGCGGCGGTTCTCGCAGCTCAGGCGCTTCATCCCGGACATCTCGCAGCGCATGCTGACGCAGACGCTGCGCGACCTGCAGCGCGACGGCTATCTGACGCGCACGGTCTATCCGACCAAGCCGCCCAGCGTGGAATACCGGCTGACGGAGATGGGGGCGTCGCTGCTGGCGCCGATCCGGGCATTGGTACAGTGGTCTCAGAGCAATCACGCCGCGATCAGGCAGGCGCGGCGTGACTTTGACGAGCAGGAAGGGCGCTAGGACAAGTCAGGCTGCCAGCGTGCCGCGGGCGCCGGCCGATTCGGTCAGGGCAAAATCGACGGCGGCCGCGGCGTGGACCGCGGTGGAATCAAAGCCGGGCAGGGGCAGTCGCGCCGGATCGAGGATCAGGCAGATTTCCGTGCAGCCGAGGATGACGCTGTCGGCGCCGTCCAGCTTCGCCTTTTCGATGATCGCCAGCAGCCGGTCGCGCGAGGAATCGAGGATGCGGCCCGCGCACAGTTCCTCGAAGATGACGTCATGGACAATCGTGCGGTCTTCGGCATCCGGAACGATCACCGCAACGCCCTGGCGCGCCATCTGCTCGGCATAGAAGCCGTGCTCCATCGTGTAGCGGGTCGCCAGCAACAGCGGTCGCTGCCGCCCCGCCGCCTTCAACGCCTTGGCCGTTTCGTCGATGATGTTGATCACCGGCACGCCGACGGCCGCCTGCACGGCGTCGGCCACGATGTGCATCGTGTTCGTGCAGATCAGCGTGCAGGAGGCCCCGGCGCTTTCGAGCCCCCTGGCGACCTCGCCCAGGCGCTTGCCGGCGCTGTCCCAGCGCCCGGCCTTCTGCAGGTCGACGATGCTCTGGAAGTCGACGGAATGAAGGACGATTTCGGCGGAGTGCAGCGCGCCGAGCCGGTCTCGCACCGCCTCGTTGATCATGCGGTAATAGACCGCCGTGCTTTCAAAGCTCATGCCGCCGATAAGGCCAATCGTCTTCATTGGGTTGCCTTTCCTGTCGAGGTCGATCCGAAGGCGATGATGAAGCGGAATGCGCGCCGATTGTTCGCAATCTTGTGCGCAATAATTTGGTGTTGGCGCAAAAAATTCGCTCGTTCTATAATCTATGCGCGAATTATGATCGAGAACCGGAGTGAGCACGATGCCCCTCGACGAACGGGACCGCAAGATTCTTGCGCTGCTGCAAACGGATGCGGGCGTGCCCGTCGCGGAACTGGCGGAGCGGGTCAACCTGTCGCTGTCGGCGTGCGCGCGACGGATCCAGCGGCTGGAGGAGAGCGGGCATATCGCCGCGCGGGTGGCGATCCTCGACCGCGAGCGCATGGGGGTGCCGACGACCGTGTTCGCCCTGATCAAGACCGCCCATCACAGCGACGAGTGGATCGAACTGTTCCGCAGGGCGATCAGCGGGATCGCGGAGATCGTCGAGGCGCACCGACTCACCGGCAACTACGACTATATTCTCAAGATCGTCTTGCCGCGGGTCGAGCACTACGACGTCATCTACAAGGAAATCGTCCGGCGGGTCGAGCTGTTCGACGTCTCGGCCTCGATCTCGATGGAGGTGCTCAAGAGCGGCAACGCGGTGCCGGTCGATCATGCGCTCTAGGCGATGCCTGCCGAGGGCGGCGGGCAATAAAAAAGGCCGGACAAATGCCGGCCTTTCCTTCATTTCCTGTCGCTGCCGGTTCATCCGTGGTCAGCGCGGAAACATCGAGCCTGAGATCAGGCTGCTTCCAGCTGATCAGCCGACATCTTGCCCGACTTGCGGTCGCGGACGAGCTCGTAGCTCACCTTCTGACCGTCGTTCAGGCCGGCGAGGCCCGCACGCTGTACGGCAGAGATGTGAACGAAGACGTCCGGCTCGCCGCTATCGGGAGCGATGAAGCCGTAACCCTTGGTGGTGTTGAACCATTTGACGGTACCAGTTGCCATGACGAAACCTTTCCTATCCGGCATATCGTTTTCGATCTTCGGCCGTTTCGGCCGCGATCTGTTCGGTCGAAATTGAAAGGGAAGTTCGTCAAACTGTGCGCAGGGCACAAAAGCAAAAGTCGTCGTTCAATTCTCGATGGGCGTGAAGATAGGTGCTTTGCCGTGAAAGGTCAAGGCAAAGACCGCGGCGGCATGAGCCGGGGGAAATGACCGGGCGGCCAAACCATCCGCCGCCGCATCCCGTCTCGGATTGCGGCGGCGGATCGGCGCACCGAGGGGCGACAATGTGGTCAGTGCAGCTGCTGGCAGGCGCTCTGCTCGGCGGCGGCGAGGACGGCGAGCGTCTGCCCCTCCTGCAGGCGGCGCTTGCGGGTCAGAACGCCCATGATGCGGGCGGCGGTGGAAAAGGTCATGGCGTCGAGGGGGCCGTCGCCGTCCCAGGGCTTCGTCAGTCGCTCGGCGACCATTTCCTTGACGATCTTGGGAACGATGTCGCTGCATGCGCGCATCGCATCGAATACGGTGCTGATCGGCACCATCGAGCCTTCATGCATGACGGATGGCTCGCCTTCGCCGACCTTCCAGTCGTCGAAAGCCTCGATCGCATCGCGAAAGAGGTGCTGCAGGGTGATCGGAGCATGTCCTTCGTGAAGGTCAGGCAGGATGTTCATCTCTGTCTCCTTGGCGTCGGGTACGGTCGCTGTCTCCAGCAGCGATCACCATCGATGCCGGTACAAACCACCACGCACGACGAGTGACATCACCAATTCTATCGAGGCGTAATGTCTTGGGAAGCGAAAAATGATGCTCCTATCGGCGAAACTTTCGCGGAAAATTGCAACATTGTTTCAATTCAAACGGTTGATGTGGGTCGCTCATGTGGTGGTGGATGCGGGCCAACGGACACTCCACGCCCGCTTTCCGACATTGTGGCGACCGAATCACGGCTCCGCGCCGCGGGCACGGCTCGCCCGGCGGGCTGATGGAGGCAGAAGCGGGCAGTCCGTTTTTTGCTGTTGACGGGGTGTGGCAATGGGCCTAGAAGGGGGGCCGAACCGTACCGTACGGTACGCATAAGGAGCAGCGGCGTGCAGGTTGTCGAGCATAGCAAGGTGGCGGGGGAGCGGGGCGGCATGACCGACCGCCAGAGCGCCGTGCTCGAGAGCGCGCTCAACCTTCTGGTGGAGGGGGGCGAGAAGGCGGTGACCACCGCCGGGGTGGCGCGCGCCGCCAACTGTTCCAAGGAAAGTCTCTACAAGTGGTTCGGTGATCGCGACGGGCTGCTGTCGGCGATGATCGCCTACCAGGCGGGCAAGGTGCGGACCGTCGAGGTGAAGGCCGAGGTGCTGACGGGCGAGGGCCTGCGCGCGCATCTTCATGCGTTCGCGCGCGACCTGCTGGAGGTGTTGTCCGGCGACGTTTCGCTGGCGCTGAACAGGCTCGCGATCGGCCAGACGGTCGGCCGGCGCGCCCGCGGTGGGGCGGGGCGGGCCGGGCCGACGCTCGGCCGGTTGCTGGAGGAGCGTGGCCGCCGCCAAGTCGGGCGCCGGGCCGCCAGCCTGCTCGAGGCCGGCCGCCGGGCCGGACTGCTGGCCTTTGACGACGCCGGCGAGGCCTATGGCACGCTTTACGGGCTGATCGTCACCGACACGCATCTGCGCATGCTGCTCGGCGAGGACAGCCAGGCATTGAAACAGGAATTCGCCGGGCGGGCGGAACGGGCGGTGGCGTCCTTCCTCGCTCTCTACGGCGCGAAGGCAATGGCGGACGCCTAGGCGGCCGTCGTGGGAAAATCGGACAAGCAAGGGAAGGAAACATCGATGCGCGTCTATTACGATCGTGATGCCGATCTCAACCTCATCAAGGCCAAGAACGTTGCCATCGTCGGCTACGGCTCGCAGGGCCGCGCGCACGCGCTGAACCTGAAGGATTCCGGCGCCAAGAACGTGGCGATCGCACTGAAGGCCGGTTCGCCGACGATCAAGAAGGCCGAAGCCGACGGCTTCAAGGTAATGACGGTTGCCGAAGCGGCGAAGTGGGCCGACCTCCTGATGATGGCGACGCCGGACGAACTGCAGGCCGACATCTACAAGGCCGACATCGCCGGCAACATCCGCGACGGCGCGGCGATCGCCTTCGCCCACGGCCTCAACGTCCATTTCGGCCTGATCGAGCCGAAGGCCTCGGTTGACGTCGTCATGATCGCGCCGAAGGGCCCGGGCCACACGGTTCGCGGCGAATACCAGAAGGGCGGCGGCGTGCCCTGCCTCGTCGCCGTTCACCAGAACGCGTCCGGCAACGCGCTCGATCTGGCGCTGTCCTACGCCTGTGGCGTCGGCGGCGGCCGCTCCGGCATCATCGAGACGAACTTCAAGGAAGAATGCGAAACCGACCTGTTCGGCGAGCAGGTCGTCCTCTGCGGCGGTCTGGTCGAATTGATCCGCGCCGGCTTCGAGACGCTGGTCGAGGCCGGGTATGCCCCGGAGATGGCCTATTTCGAGTGCCTGCACGAAGTGAAGCTGATCGTCGACCTGATCTACGAGGGCGGCATCGCCAACATGAACTACTCGATCTCCAACACGGCCGAGTGGGGCGAGTACGTCACCGGCCCGCGCATCATCACCGACGAGACGAAGGCGGAGATGAAGCGCGTGCTGAAGGACATCCAGACCGGCAAGTTCACCTCGGAATGGATGCAGGAGTACCGCTCGGGCGCGGCCCGCTTCAAGGGCATCCGCCGTCTCAACGACAGCCATCAGATCGAGGAAGTCGGCACCAAGCTGCGCGGCATGATGCCCTGGATCGGCAAGAACAAGCTGGTCGACAAGTCGGTCAACTGATCGATCCCTCGTCCGGCGAGCGGACGCAACGACATCGAAGCCGGGTGGGCGACCACCCGGCTTTTTGCTTTTCGAACCGGCTCGGCCGCTCCGCGCCGCCGCTGTCTCCCGCCGGCAGGTAGCTTCAGCCGGACTGCTGCTGGCCCGACAGTTGTGCGGCGTCTTGAATGCTTGCATAAGTAGCATCAATTCACTATATTTAACCTTGGATTGTGGTGGGGGTGAGCCCGAGGGAGACCGACCGTGAAGCTGGAATCCGCGCTGGAGCTGCAAGGCGAGATTTTTCGCAAGGTTCTCAATTTCGAAGAGGTGCCGATGGCCACGATCGACGGGGGGCCGACGGCGGCGACGTTCGTCGATCCGCTGCTGACCGACGAAACACGGGCTAGCCGTCGGCTCCTGACGCGAGCCCGCCGTCGCGTTGCCGAGGATATCGCCCTCGGGATTGCCGAGGGACCGGGGCACGAGGAGGCGCAGCTCGCCGTGCTGGTGCAGAACCGTCAGCTGATGAACAGTCCGGCGATGGAGGAGATACAGTCCCTGGCCCGACAGGAGACGGAAATCATCTACATCGGCCGGCAGGTTCCGTTCTGGACCCGGATGCGGAACCAGCCGCTACGCATCGGATGCAGTGCCTCTCCGTCGACGGTGACCTACAGCGGCACGCTGGGCTGCTTCTGCCGTGACGTGCAAAACGGCAAGATCGGCATGCTGTCGAACAATCACGTGCTGGCCGACGTGAACCGGGTACCGATCGGCACATCCATCATCCAGCAGGCCGCCGGGGACCTCGGCCATCCGATCAATGACGTCGTCGGCCGACTCACGCGTTTTGTCCACATACAGTTCGGCGGCGTGCCGAACGCGGTCGACGCGGCTTTCGCCGAACTTACGCAGCATAATCGCGGCATGGACACGCGCGGCATCTTCGACGGAGGCTCGCCGCCGACGCAAGTCCTGACATTGCAGCCGGGCGGCGTGTCGCCAGCCGTGCCGGGGATGCTTGTCTATAAGACCGGGCGGACAACCCGACACACCGCCGGTCGCGTTCGTGCGGTGAATGTCAACAACTATGTCGTCAACATGGGTGTCGGGCTGGCGCGCTTCGACGGCCAGATCGTCTTCGACGCCATGAATGTTCCGTGGCATTTTTCGCAGCCGGGAGACAGCGGATCCCTGATCGTCGACAGCCAAGGTGTTCCGGTCGCGCTTCTGTTTGCCGGCTCCCGGTCCGGCGGCACTGGAAACCTTGGCATTACCGGCGGGAATCCTATATCCTTGGTCAAAGCCCAGTTGGGCATAGACTTGATCTGAGGATATCCGGATGGGCGGATTGCGGCACTCGCTGGAGCAGGCAGTCGAAATCCAGAAGAACTTTGAAAAGCTCTACGCCAACGACACCGGTGTCGTCGGTATTGGCATTGGCCTGAATAATACTGCCGACGATCTGGCACTGAATGTTCAGGTCGCCCGCGCCGCAGTCGGGCAAAACCTGCCGGAGACGTTTGATGGTCTCGACGTGGTCGTCGATGTGGTCGGCACCATCAAGGCATACTGACCAGCGGCCAACGCTCCTCCGACGTTCAAGATAGCGCCACTTCTTCGGCTGAAACCCGGCCGCCCGGCCGGAGGGGATGCATCTGTCTTTTGTCCTTGATGTCCGGACCGCCTAGGTCGCCGCACCGGCGGGGCGTTCGGCACAGACCTCGCGAATGCAGCCCCGCAGCCATCGATGCGCGGGATCGGCATCCATCCGCGGGTGCCATAGCAGCGAGATCGTGACTGCTTCCATCGGAACCGGCAACGGAATGGTGGCCATTCCCTCGCGCAGCATGCCCGTCCAGCGTTCGGGAACGCTCGCGATCAGGTCGGTACGGCGCGCCAGCGCCAACGCCTCGGAAAAGCCGCTGACCACGGCGACGATTTCCCGCTTCAGCCCCAGCGCCTCCAGCCCGGCATCGATGCTGTCGCGGTCGCGCCCGTGGCGCGAGGTCAGGATATGACGGCCGGCAGCGTAGCGCTCCGGCGTCACCGGCCCGGCGCACAAGGGGTGTCCCGGCCGCACCACGCCGACGAAACGGTCGCGAAACAGCGCCCGGGTCCTGACCTCCGGGCCGGTCGTCCCGGCGACGACACCGGTCTCGAGGTCGACGCTGCCATCGCGCAGCGGCGCGCTGTCCTTGTCCAGCTTCGGCACGAACCGCAGCCGCACGCCCGGCGCCTGACCGGCGATGTGCGCAATCAGGGCCGGACCGAAGTTTTCGACGAAACCGTCCCTGTTCCGCAGCGTGAATGTGCGCACCAGCCGCTTAAGGTCGAGGGTCTCGACCGGGCGCAGGACCGCCTCGGCGTCCTGTACGATCCGGCCGACGCGCTCGCGTAGCATCAGGGCGTGCGGCGTCGGGACAAGGCCGCGTCCCGCCCGGACCAGAAGCGGGTCCCCGGTCGTCTCGCGCAGCCGGGCCAGGGCGCGGCTTGTCGCCGACGGGCTCAGGCGCAGCCGGCGGGCAGCGCGCGCGACGCTGCCCTCGGCAAGCAGCACTTCCAGCGTGAACAGCAGGTTGAGGTCGGGTGAGTTCATGAACGTACGATAGCACGTATGGCGTCCGATGACATAGCGTCGGATGCACGAATTGAATGCATATGCTGCGCGTTCCGCCATTCCAGGTAAGGACCTATCTTGCTCCGGTCCATTCATCCCTGCGGAAGGCCACTCCATGTTGAAGTCCCTGGATCAGTCCATTGCTCCCACCACGGCAGACCCTGCCCCGGACCGGCGACCGGCCCGCGGCGCTATCGCCAGCCTCTGCCTGTGTCTGTTGCTGTCCTCGCTCAGCACCAGCAGCGCCAACGTCGCCCTGCCGACCCTGACTTCGGCGTTTTCCGCGCCGTTCCAGCAGGTGCAGTGGGTCGTCATCGCCTATCTGCTGGTGGTCACCACCCTGACCGTCGGTGTCGGGAGGCTCGGTGACATTGTCGGGCGCCGGCGGCTGCTGCTATTCGGGATTGCCGTGTTCACGGTTGCCTCGGCGCTCAGCGCGATCGCACCCACGCTGTGGCTGCTGATCTGCGCCCGAGCGGTCCAGGGAGTGGGAGCGGCGATCATGATGTCCCTGACGATGGCCTTCGTCGGCGAGACCGTGCCGAAGGAGAAGACCGGCAGCGCCATGGGCCTGCTCGGAACGGTGTCGGCCGTCGGGACCGCGCTCGGCCCGTCGCTCGGCGGCATCCTGATCGCCGCGGCCGGCTGGCCGGCGGTGTTTCTGGTCAATGTTCCGCTCGGCATCGCCGCGGTCTTCCTGGCCTGCCGCTTCCTGCCCTCCGGATGCGTTACTACGCAGGCGGCGCGCCCGAGCTTCGACGGCGTCGGCACGCTTCTGCTTGCGGGCAGTGTTGCCGCCTATGCGCTGGCGATGACGATGGGGCGCGGCGACTTCGGCGTCGTCAATGCATCGCTGCTGCTGGCGGCCTTTGCAGGCACCGGCCTGTTCGTCCTTGCCGAAACACGGGTGGCATCGCCACTGGTGCAATGGTCGGCGTTCGGCGACCGGGAACTCGGCGTCGGGCTGGCGGCGAACCTGCTGGTGTCGACGGTGATGATGGCGACGCTGGTAGTGGGACCGTTCTACCTGTCGCTGGGGCTCGGGCTCAACGCGGCCCTTGTCGGGGCCGTCATGTCGGTCGGCCCGGTCGTCTCCAGCCTGAGCGGGGTGATCGCCGGCCGGGCGGTCGATCGCCTGGGCGCGTCGGCGATGGTCATTGCCGGGCTCGCCACGATGGTTGCCGGAGCGGTCGGGATTGCCGCGTTGCCCGGATTGCTCGGCATCTCGGGCTATGTTGCCGCGCTCGTCGTGCTGACGCCCGGCTACCAGCTGTTTCTGGCCGCCAACAACACCGCCGTGATGGGCGACGTCCCGGCCACCCAACGGGGCGTCGTCTCCGGCCTGCTCCATCTGTCGCGCAATCTCGGTTTCATCACCGGCGCCTCGCTGATGGGGGCGGTGTTCGCCTTCGCCACGGCCGCGACCGACATCACCGCGGCGGAGCCGGCAGCGGCCGCCTTCGGGATGAAGGTGACCTTTTCCGTCGCAGCCGTTCTGCTTGTGGTTGCAGTCGCCATCGCCCTCGGCTGCCGCCCGCCGCGTCGGCGGCGGGCTTGAGTGCTGGCGGTGGCGAGCCGGGGCAGGGCCTCCTACCGGTGGTACGGGCCGGCAGAAATCGTACCATCACACGTTGACCGTCGCCATGAAGCTGGTGCATCCTCCGCGGCGTCGTTGCCGGGTGGGACGCTCCGGGGGGAGTAATGCAGGGCGACGATGTCTCCACGCCGACACGGTCGGCCATTCGCATGCAAGCCGTTCTTTCTGGACTTTCTGGGAGTGTGCTGTGAAGCGAAGTGCATCGAACATTCTGTCAGCTTCCGCGCTTGCGGCCGTGCTCGCCGCGCCTGCCTCGCAGGCCGCGGATCTCGTGATCGCAGCGCCCAACTGGCCCTCGGGGCAGGCGACGGCCAATATTCTCAAGGTCGGCATCGAGAAGCAGTTCGGCCTGCAGGTCGAGGTGCAGGAGATGGGGACGATGAACTCATTCGTCGGCATCGAGAAGGGCAAGGTCGACATCCAGCCGGAAGTCTGGCGGCCCAACTACGACGACCTTGTCCGGAAGTTCGTGGACGACAAGGGCGCGGTGACGCTGACCAGGCGCAGTATTGCTGCCTGGCAAGGGTTGTGCGCGACGCCGGCAGCCGCAAAGACGATCAAGTCCGTCGCTGACCTCAACGATCCGGAGAAGACCGGGATTCTCGACACCGACGGCGACGGTCGTGGTGAATTGTGGATCGGTGCGGCCACTTGGGGGTCCACCGGAATCGAACGTGTCCGGGCCAACAGCTACGGCTATGCGGCGAACCTGACCCTGGTCGAGACCGAGGAGGATGTGGCGATGGCCGCCGTCGACGCGGCGATCGCGACCGACCAGGCGATGGTGTTCTACTGCTACGGGCCGCACCACGTGTTCGAACTGCATGACCTGACGATGCTCGATGAACCGGCGCACGATCCGGCCAAGTGGAAGCTCGTCTCCGCGCAGGACCCGCTTTGGCTGAGCAAGTCGAGCGCCACCACCGCCTGGGATGCGGCCCGCTTCCACATCGGTTACGGGACGAGCTTCGCCGGCAAGCATCCCGACGTCGCGCGCTTTCTCGAAAGCGTGGACTTTTCTCCCGAGGAGGTGACGAAGATGAGCTATGCCCTCGGGGTCGAACGGCAGCCGCCACTCGACTATGCGAAGCAGTGGGTCGAGCAGAACGCGGCGCGTGTCGAGGGGTGGGCCGGGCAATGAAGGCAATCCAGCAGATGTTCACCGCGCGTCGCGCCGGCATCGCGCTCCTGGCCGCCGGCGTCTGCCTGGGCGCGTTTGCGGCACTGGCGCAGACGCAGATCTACGATGCCCGTACCGGAAAGTGGATCGACTACGACCGGAAGAAGGCGCGGCAGCTCTACGCCCGCAACAAGCAATTGCCGGAGGCGTTCCAGCGACAGGTGGTGCGGTTCCGCACGGCCGAGGCACCCGGCACCATCATCATCGACGGCAACCAGCACTTTCTCTATCTGGTGCAGCCGGGCGGGCAGGCGATCCGCTACGGCATCGGCGTGGGGCGCGAGGGCTTCGGCTGGGCCGGCATCGTCCGCGTCGGACGCAAGGCCGAGAACCCCACCTGGACGCCGCCGCCGGAAATGGTCGCGCGCGATCCGCACGCCGCCAAGTGGGCAGGAGGGATGCCGGGCGGCCGGCCGGACAACCCGCTCGGTCCGCGGGCGATGTATCTCTTTGTGGGCGATACCGACACGATCTATCGGATCCATGGCACGATCGAGCCCTGGACAATCGGGCTCGACGTATCATCCGGCTGCATCAGGATGAACAACGACGACGTCATCGATCTCTACGATCGCGTCCAGGTCGGCGCCAAGGTGATCGTGCTGATGCAGGGGGCCGCGCTCTACAAGGGCGTGTAAGGCAGAGTGGGGACAATCGGTCAAACCGGAGGGCGGGTCGTGTCGAGAGCGAATTGGGGGAAAATTGTGGAATGGGCCGCTGCGGCGGCAAGCTGCGCGCTGCTTGCCGGGTGCCAGTCCGCGGCGACGCCCGCGCCGCAGGACATGGCGCGCACGAGCCTCGGAACGGCGCCGGCCGACCTGCAACTCATCTGCGCGAACGCCGCGGCCGGCTCCAGCGGCGTCGAAAGCGCCAAGGTCCTGCCGATGAGCTCGCGCCAGCTCGATGCCTCGTCCTATAGCGTCGACCTTGACGCTGGTGGGCGCATGTTCACCTGCGTGGTTGACGAGACCGGCTCGGTGAGGTCGGTCGCTCCGTCCGCCTGAGGCCTCACGGCACCGGCGTGTGCCGGCGTCCGGGTGCAGACCGCCAATCGCCATATGGGTTGCCATCGGCGCGCCATCGACACATTATTCTCCCATGTCGTTTCACGATCGGGAGGATAGTGTGATGACGACCTTCTTCTACCACTTCGCCTGGTTCGATTTCGCGATCCTGGCCGCGATCGTGGCGCTCGTGGTCGCAAGCCTGTTCGGCGACCGCAAGGCGTAGGCCCGAACGGGCAAATCGAGCGCTGGCAGACGGCCGGACGGTTCGGCCCGACTGTATGTGCGCGCAGGTCGAATCTCCACCGAAAGCCTTGAACGCCGACAACTGCGCCCCGCACGGCAGGCGGACGGCACGCCTGCGCACCGTCCGTTCGGCATGGCTCAGTCATTTGGGCGGCGCGACCGCCGCCTTGTGCTATTTCTCGGCAACCACCAGCTTGCGATAGAGATGCCATGTGGCATGGCCGAGGATCGGCATGATGACGGCCAGGCCGGCGAAGACCGGGATGGTGCCGATCACCAGAGCCACCGCCACGATCAGGCCCCAGAAGGCAACCGGGATCGGGTTGGCGAGGGTCGCGCGCAGGCTCGTCTCCACGGCGGAGACGGCGCCGACGTCGCGATCGAGCAGCAGCGGGAACGCCACGACCGTCGTCGCCAGGACCACGGCGGCGAAGCAGAAGCCGACCAGGTTTCCGACCACGATCAGCGTCCAGCCGGCGGAGGTGCCGAGCACCTGCGACAGGAAGGCCGAGACCGAGGCCGGTGGCTCGGGGCCGAAGAGGCTGACATAGAGATACTGGGCGACCAGAAGCCAGGTGACGAACAGCACGAGCAGCATCAGCCCGACCGTGAGGATCGCGGGCAGGGCCGGCGAGTGCCGGACCTTCAGCGCATGCGGCCAGGAGGTGTCCATGCCTGCCTCGCGCCGGCGGCTGATCTCGTAGAGACCGAGTGCCAGGAACGGCCCGAGCAGGGCAAAGCCGGCCATCAGCGGAAAGATGATGGGCAGCAGGTTTGCACCGGAACTCCACGTGATGAGGACGACGCCGGAGATCGGATAGATCAGGCAGAGAAACACGTAATGGGATGGCTTCTCGCGGAAATCGTCGAAACCCTTCCACAAGGCATCCCAGACATCGCCGATCCCGATCTTGCGGATCTGGGGATGGGCGACCCTGCTTTGCGCGTCCGACATGACGTGAAATGTGGCCATGCTCAGTCCTCCTTGCCGGTTGAACCGTCAGGGCCACCGCGGGCGGGAACCTTGCGCCACCACGCGGAGGTCCTTCACTGATGGCTAAACGATAGCATCCTTGCGAGGGATTGTCCTGCCCCTTGACTTCGCGGCCCGACGGACGCACATCGCCTGTCATGAAAGCGTCTGAAGCAGAGATCCTGATCGTCCCCGGCTACACCAATTCAGGGCCGGGGCACTGGCAGAGCCGCTGGGAAAACAAGCTGTCCTCCGCGCGCCGCGTCGAGCAGGCCGAATGGGCCAAGCCGGTGCGCGAGGACTGGGTGCAGCGGGTGGTCGAGGAGGTCGAGGCGGCCGAACGGCCGGTCGTTGTCGTCGCCCATTCGCTTGGCGTCGCCGCCGCGGTCCACGCGGTGCCGCAGATCGGTCACAAGATCGCCGGCGCCTTCCTCGTTGCGCCGCCGGACGTTGCCAATCCGATGATCCGGCCGAAACACCTTATGACCTTCGGTCCCTATCCGCGCGATCCGCTGCCCTTTCCCTCGCTCCTGGTGGCCAGCCGCAACGACCCGTTCGGCAGCTACGACCATGCCGACGACATCGCCAACGCCTGGGGATCGATGCTCGTGGACGCCGGCGAGGCGGGGCACATCAATACCGAGTCCGGGCACGGCCCCTGGCCGGAGGGCGGCATGGTCTTCGCCCAGTTCCTGAGCCGCCTGAAGCCGTGACGACCAGACCGGTCAGCGCGAGCGTGGCCGTGAAGGGCGGGCATTAATCGGAACTTCATTCAAATTTCGGAAGCTGCGCCGGTGTTTCCGCAAGCAGGCGTACCCATGGGTCTATCCAGCGTTCCGAAGTCGATGCCGCGCGAGAGCGACGCTTTGGGCCTTGTGGCGCAACACTCGCCGTTCGGCATCGGGCTCGTTGACGCCGCGCTGGCCATCACCGCCGCCAATCCGGCGCTTCTGCGGATGCTCGGTGCCGCCGAGGGCGCAGAACTGCCTGCGCTCGACCGGCTGGTGCATGGCGACGAGGTCGAGACGCTGGCGCGCTTGCTGGCGGCCGCGCTGGCCGGGCATCCCCCGGCGCAACCCGAGGAACTGCGGTTTCGTCGCGGTGACGGCACGTTTCTGTGGTGCCTGCTGGCGCTTGTCCATTGCGGCGAGGCCGGCGTTCCCGCCTTCACCGTCCATCTCGTCGACATCGACGAGCGCAAGCGCCGCGAGCTTGCGCTGGCCGATCGCGAGAGCCGCTGGAACCACGCGCTCGAAAGCGCCGGGCAGGGGGTCTGGGACCACGACTATGCGAAGGGGGAGATGTTTTACTCCCGCCAGTGGAAGACCATTCGCGGGCTCGCTCCCGACGCGGTGGTCGACGGCACGCTGGAGACCTGGATCGAGAGCGTTCATCCGGACGACCGCGAACTCGTGCTGCAGGAAATCGCCAGGCAGGAATCGGCCGAGGCGATCTTCAACGTCTTCGCCTACCGGGAACGGCATCGCGACGGGCACTGGGTCTGGATCGAAAGCCGCGGCGCCGTCGTCGAGTACGGCTTGGACGGCCGGCCGTCGCGCATTGCCGGCACCGACACCGACATCACCGAGCGCAAGAAGGCCGAGGAACTGCTGGCACAGATGTCGCGCCGGCTTGAACTGGCCCTGGACATTTCGCGCATCGGCGTGTTCGAGGTCGACCTCAGGACCGGTGTGGTCAATTGGGACGAACGGCTGCGGCAGATGTATGGCAAGGGTGCCGCACCGGTCGTGCACGCCGACTGGGAGGGCGCCCTCCATCCGGACGACAGGGAGCGCGCCGTTGCCGTCGTCGCGGCGGCGATCCGGGAAGGGGTCGAGTTCAGCCATGCCTTTCGCATAGTCCGACGCGACGGCGACATTCGGCATATCCGCGCGCGCGGAACCGCCTTCGTCGATGCCGAAGGCGTGCCGATGCTCATCGGTGCCAACTGGGACGTGACCGAGGATGTTCTGCTGCAGCAGGAGTTGCAGCGGTCGAAGGACCTCGCGGAGACGAGAAGCGCGGCACTGGAGGAGGCGCGGGCGCGGATCGAGTACACCGCCCTGCACGACCACCTGACCGGACTTCCGAACCGGCGCTTTCTCGACCGCGCGCTTGAGGAGCGCGCGGCTCGGGCGGTGCGGCAGGGAACGCGGCTTTCGGTCCTGCACATCGACCTCGACCGGTTCAAGGAAATCAACGACACGCTCGGCCATGCCGCCGGCGACGGCATGCTCACCCACGCGGCCGGGGTCCTGCAGGCGCATATGGGGCCGGACGACTTCGTTGCGCGAATCGGCGGGGACGAATTCGTCCTGCTCGCCTGCGGGCCGGAAAAGCGCAACCTCGGCGCGCTCGCCGAGCAGATCGTGACGGCCATGCGCCAGCCCGTAAGCTTTGACGGGCATGTCTGCCGTTTCGGCGCCAGCATCGGCATTGCCAGCGCCGCGGGCACCGCGATCGATGGCAAGCAGTTGCTGATCAACGCCGACCTGGCGCTCTACCGGGCCAAGAACAAGGGGCGTGGTCGCCACGAGTTCTTCACCAGCGACTATCAGGCGCAACTCATTGTCAGCCGGAGGACGGCCGACGAGATCATGGCCAGCCTCGAACAGCGCCGTTTCGTTCCGTATTACCAGCCGCAGTTTTGCGCGCGCAGCCTCGATCTCGTCGGCGTCGAGACGCTGGCGCGCTGGGACCATCCCGAGCGCGGCATGCTTGCACCCGACGCCTTTCTTCCCATCGCCGAGGACCTGAACCTGGTCGGGGCGATCGACCGGAGCATGCTGGAGCGCGCGCTGCGCGACGTCGAAGCGTGGGACGAGGCCGGGGTCCTTGTCCCGAAGCTGTCGGTCAACGTCTCCTCGCGCCGCCTGCACGATCCCGCGCTGGGGGCGTCCCTGCACCTGCTCCGGCTGCCGCCCGGACGGCTCTCCTTCGAACTGCTCGAGTCGACTTTCCTCGACGACTGCAACTCCACCGTGCTCGAGAACCTGTCCGAAATCCGCAAGCTCGGGATCGAGATCGAGTTCGACGACTTCGGAACGGGGCACGCCTCGATCGTCAGCCTGATGCGGCTGCTGCCGCGGCGGCTCAAGATCGATCGCCAGCTCGTCAAGCCGATCGTCCATTCGGCCGCACAACGCAGGCTTGTCGCCACCATCATCGAGATCGGCCGTTCGCTCGATATCCTCGTTACGGCCGAGGGGGTGGAGACCGCCGCCCATGTTCAGATGCTGCGTGACATGGGGTGCGACATCCTGCAGGGCTACGCATTGGCGCAACCGATGCCGGCCGAACAGCTTGCCGGTTTCGTGCGGGAACAACGCTGGCGCGATGGCGTCTCCGCGCCGGCGGACCGCTGGGACCGGCCGGCACCCGTGGCGCACCGCTGACGGCCGCCAGCTGTTCCTGCCGATGCTATTGCCGCCCGGAACGCGGGGTGCTACGGCCTGCCGGTGAGACATGATTTTAGGTCAGCAATGTTGACTTAATTCGGCCGCTGTGGTGCTCTCCCGCATCCAAGAAAATCCGAGGAAACCCTCATGCTGAAATGGGAAGACATCTTTGCCACGCGCGCGTCGCGGATGAAGGCGTCGGAGATCCGCGAACTGCTCAAGCTGCTCGATCGCCCCGACATCATTTCCTTCGCCGGCGGCATTCCGGATCCGGCGCTGTTTCCGGACCAGGACTTCAAGGCTTCCTATGCCGAGATCTTTTCCGGCAACGCCGTCAGCGCGGCCCTGCAGTATTCCGTCAGTGAAGGCTACAAGCCGTTGCGCGAATGGCTTGCCGCCGAAATGAGGAAGCTGGGCGTCGACTGCACGCTGGACAATGTCTTCATCGTCTCCGGCTCGCAGCAGGGGCTCGACTATCTCGGCAAGCTCTTCCTGTCTCCCGGCGACACGGCACTCGTCACCTGGCCGACCTATCTCGGGGCGCTGCAGGCCTTCAACGCCTATGAGCCGACCTACGACCAGCTGACGCTGAACGGCAACCGCACGCCGGAATCCTATCGCAAGGCGGCGAAGGATGCGGGCGGCAAGGTCAAGTTCGCCTATCTTTCGGCCGACTTCGCCAACCCGACGGGCGAGACCGTCGATCGGGAGAGCCGCGAGAAGCTGATCGCGCTCGCCGAGGAACTCGATATTGCCATCATCGAGGACGGCGCCTACCAATCGCTGCGCTACGACGGCGAGGCGATCCCGCCGATCCTGGCGCTGGAACTGGCGCGCAAGGGCTGTGACATCAACGCCTCCCGCACGATCTACTGCGGCAGCTTCTCCAAGACGCTCGCCCCCGGCCTGCGCGTCGGCTACATCGTCGCCAATGCCGACGTCATCCGCAAATTGGTGCTGATGAAGCAGGCTGCCGACCTGCATTCCTCGACGATCAACCAGATGGCGATCGCCCATGTCGCCGAGCGCGGCTTCGACGCCCAGGTCCGCAAGATCCGGGCGGCCTACAGCAAGCGTCGGGACGCGATGCTGGCGGCGCTCGAGACCTACATGCCCGCGGGCGTCAGCTGGACCCGGCCCGAAGGCGGCATGTTCATCTGGGTGACGCTGCCCGAGGGTATGGACGGGGCAAGTCTTCTGGCCAAGGCGATCGAGACGAAGAAGGTCGCCTTCGTGCCGGGCAAGGCCTTCCATGCCGACGGCAGCGGTGCCAACACCTTCCGCATCTCGTACTCCTGCGCCGACGAGGCCACCATCGACGAGGGCATCTCCCGGCTCGGCGCGCTCGTCCGCGACGAGCTTCCCTGACGCGGCTTTTCTGCCGCGGTACCGGTCCCGGGCATTGTCCATGCCCGGGATTTTCGTTTGCGCGAGCTCAGCTACGAAGGCAGGCGATCGCCGCCTCGTGGACCAGGTCCGGCAGCACGCCGAACGAATAGGGGGCATGAACCCGCTCCCATTTCTGGTGGTAGTCGCGCCCCCACGGACCGATGTTGACCACGGGGAAGGACAACAGATCGTCCGGTACCTCGTCGGAAAAGGCGGCCGCAGGCGTGTTGTCGGCCAGCAATGCCGCCTCTGTGCCGTCCGGGCGGTGCCCGAAAAAGCTCATGTCGGAAATACCGGCGAAGATCTGCTTGAACTTGATCGAGGTGGCGTGGCGTTGGCCGATGCGCTGCATCACCTGCGCGAGCGCGTCGCGCAGCGCGGCCCCGCGGGCCCCGAAGCGGTCGAGATGGACCAGCGGATAGTGCAGGCTGGCAAAGCCGGTCACCACGGCGGGCCCCTCCAGCCCGGCCTCGCGCACCATCGAGGCGACGAGCGCTCGGGTGACGGCGAGCGGATTGTCGCCGCCGGCGAGCGACTGCTCCAGCGCCGCAACGCGTGCGAGCGCCTCTGCGCCGCCGCGGTCGCGCACCAACCTGCGGAGCGTGGCATAGGACAGGACGGCTCCGGGGGCGTCCGGCACGTCATCGGCCAGCGCGCGACGCCGGTTCCGCGCCTGCCGGGCGAGCGCCTTCCCCAGTGCGTGGCCCACCTCGCGCTCGAAGTCAGCGAGCAATTCGGCCGCGCCGCGGCGATGGGTCAGCCAGTTGAAGGCGAGCCAGACGGCATCGGGCGTGGTCACGTCGTAGCCGTGGCGCATGTCCTTCATCTCGAGGCAGACCGGCGCCGGCGAGGCTTCCCCCAGCGCCGCGTCGCGCAGGTCCGGGTTGGTGTCGATCGCGCCAACGATGGCGGCGGCGATTGCGGTCGCGCTGGTTCCGTCGAAGGGGTAGCCGGCATGCGTCGGCCGCCCGACGACATAGGCGAAGGGCAGGAACTTGCCGACCGAGCCGAGATAGACCGCGCGGCCCTCCTCGCCGTCGCGTTCGCAACTCGAGGCGTCGAGATTGATGCCGGCGACGATGTCGAGGTCGAAGCGCCGGGCAAGCGCCGGGAAGGCGTCCCGCAGGCTGCGCATGCCGCGGGACAGCGCCTCCTCGTCCGGCGTCGCGACGAACAGCACGTTGCCGTCGAGCCGACCGTCCGCGGCGAAGCGTTCCATCGCCGCAATCCCGGCGGCAAGGCCGCTCTTCATGTCGAGCAGGCCCCGGCCGGGGAGGAATTCGCCGCCTTCGAGATCGGCGAGCGCCTTGTCCTCGGAGCCGTTGCGGCGGCGGCCGGCGAGCTCGGCCACCAGCGCCCTTGTCAGGTCCACGGGTTTCAACGCCAGCGGCTCGAGCGTGCCGTAGTTGCCGGTCGCGACGGTGTCGAAATGGCCGGCCAGCACCACCGTCCGGCGCCCGCGGCCGCGTACCAGCGCCACGACGCTGCGGGTGAGCGGATCGCCATGGCTGTCGACCGTCACGAGTTGGTCCGGATGCGCTGCGAAATACGGCGTACGGGCAAGCAATGCATGCAGCCGAGTCGAAAACTCCGCCTCACCGGGCGTGCCCGAGACGCTCGGCCAGCCGGTCAGCTCGAGGCTGAGGGTGCGGGCGCGGGCGGATGTGGCGGCAACGGCGCTGCCGGCGTCGACGGTCATGGCGAAGGTCCTCTCACAGGTGTTTGTCGAGACTATTTCCAGGCTAGTGAAGCCGGTGACCAAGCGATATGGGAATTTTTTGAGAAAATGTGCTATCGGATTAGCAATTTGTCATCAAACTTGAACAATACGACAGGGCTAGCATGGATACGATCGATCGCAAGCTGCTCGCCGCTCTGAGGGTCGACGGTCGTGCCTCGGTGTCCGGGCTGGCCGACGCGCTGAAGGTTTCGCGCGGAACGGTGCAGAACCGTATCGACCGGTTGACCGAGGAGGGCGTCATCACCGGATTTACCGTTCGGGTGGCGGCATCCGAAGATCCACATGCGGTGCGCGCCATCATGCTGATCGAGATCACCGGTCAGAAGACGCTGTCGGCGATCAAGGCGTTGCGCGGGATTCCCGAGGTGCATGCCCTGCATACCACCAACGGCGCCTGGGACCTCGTGGCCGAGATCCAGGCGGTGAATCTGGTCGAGTTCGACCGGGTGCTGCGCCACATCCGGGCGATGGACGGTGTGTCGAAATCGGAGACAAGCCTGCTCCTGACGACGCTCTGAGCCATCGGGCTCATCGCGGCAGGACCACGTCGATCTCGTCGCCGGAAGAGGCGTAGGTGACACGCCCATTCTTCTGTCCGTCCGGGCTCTCGACCCGGACCTCGAGGGTGAGCCTGCCGTCCGGCGAGGGGACCATGTAGATCCCGTCCGGCCCCATGAGCTGGCCGATGCCGAAGGTGTAGCGGCTGACCGGCATGGTGTTGCCGTCAACGCCGAGACGGCGGTAGGTGCGGTCCCGGAAGTCGGCAAGGCGGCCGTCCTTGACGAACACCGCCGCTGCGTCGAGCGCAAACAGGCGCCCGGGGCGAAACGCCTCGTCCCAGGGCATCAGATCGTCCGACCGGGTGATCCCGGTCGCATCCGCGAGGAACTCCGCCATCGCGCCCGGCCGTTCCGGGGCCTCGGCCAGCACCCGCAACTTGCTGCTGTCGAAGGTCAGTTCGGCGAACCGGGCGCCGGGCCGGAAGTCGCTGCCAATACGGGCGAGCGTGGCGGCGACGGACGACGGCGCGAGCCAGTCCTGATCCTCGAGGTCGGAGACCGGCCGGCTGACCTGCGCCACCTTGCCGTCGGGCGTGACCTCGACCGTTCCGCCCGCCCCTCCTTCGGCGCCCGGCTTGCTGAAGTAGACGACCCACCGCAGTTCCGGCGGCCCGGGCACGTCGACCGTACGCCGCAGCATCATGTAGTCGAGCCGCGCATCGCCGCCCCAGGCGTTGCGGGCGGCGTCGCGGACTCGGCCCAGCCCGGAAAGATCCACGTCCTCGAGCCCGAAAAGCTCGTCGCTGCCGGCACCATGGGCGAGCGGCGACAGGAGCGGGGAGCGGGTGACGCCCGAGATCGTCCAGTTGTAGTCCTCCTTGTGCCCTGCGACCGTGGGATGATCGACGGTGAAGGACAGGGCGTGCGAGCGGACGGTGAGGTTGCGCAGCCGCCGGCTGTCGCCGACGATCCCCGCGATCGCGTCCATCGCCTCCTGACGCGGCCAGTCGGCGTCGGAGAGCAGGTCCATGTTGCGGGCGCGGTCGGTGTTGGACAGGTCGCCCCCGATGATGTTGCCGGCGGCGTCGGCACGGATTTTCGCGCTTTCGCGCCCGGTCGTGACATAGATCGACCAGCGCACCTCGCCGAACGCGGCCTCGGGCAGGATGTCGACCTGCCGCGCGATCTCGATCGACTGCACATGCGCCTCGTCCTTGAGCTTCGCATAGGCGATTGCCCTGGCGGCGATCTCTGACACCCGCTCGAGGGCGATGTCGCCGCGGTCGAAGAAGCCGGCAGCCGTGTCGCTGACGAGGCCTGGCGATTGATAGGGGCGGGGACCGACGGTCGTCTCGAACTCGAAGAACAGGCGCCTGACGTGCCCGATCTGCCACTGGTCGACGTCGGTGGGCGCCGGGCCCCGGAGTTGGACGCTGACGCTGCGGTCGGTCAGTTGGACATTGAACAGGCGGCTTTCGCCCGCCTCGGCGATGATGCTGTCGACAGCCCGGGCCGCTTCGCCTGGATCGGCGATGTACGAACTCGCCGCGCTCGCACCCGGCGCGAGGCAGGCCAGCCACGCAAAAAGGCAGGCCGCGACGACGCCGCCCGCCATGGACGATACCTTCATTCCGGCCCTCCCAGACCGTTGCACCCGGCACCGGCGCGATGATGAGGGCCGCCTGCCGCGGATGCAAGACGCCTTGCCCGGATATGCCCCGTTTCCTTCGGGCGCGCCACGGGATCCGACAAAGTCTCTTTCCATCCGGTCCGGGGCAGATAAACTCCGGGACATTTCAATGGTTGTGCCCTCCATGTCGCTGCGCCTTGCCACCTTCAACGTCGAGAACCTGCTGTCGCGGTTCGATTTCACCGGTTTTCGCAACGAGGCCAGGCAGGACCGGGTGCTCAGACTGTTCAACATCCGCTCCGAGGACGAGTTCAAGCGGCTCGAGGCGGCGCGTTCGGTCGCGCTGACCGACGACGCGCGCCAGCAGACGGCGCTCGCCGTCGCCGACGCCGATGCCGACATCCTCTGCCTGCAAGAGGTCGACAATATGGAGTCGCTGCAGGCCTTCGAATACGGCTATCTGTTCCGGATGGTCGACAACGGCTATCGCCAGCGCTACCTGCTGGAGGGCAACGACAGCCGCGGCATCGACGTGGCCGTGCTGATGCGCGAGGAAACCCGCGACGGCCAGAAGATCGAGTGCGTCGACATCCGCAGCCATGCGACCGTCACCTACCGCAATTTCGGCCTCTATGTCCCCGAACTGGCGCCACTTGACCCGGATGACCGCATCTTCAAGCGCGACTGCCTCGAACTGGACCTGAGAATCGGCGGCCGGCCCCTGACCCTCTTCGTCGTGCACTTCAAGTCGATGGGGCCGGGCCGCGACGGCCTGGACGGGCGTTCCTCAACGATGCCGGTGCGCGTGGCAGAGGCCAAGGCCGTGCGGCGCATCATCGAGAACCGGTTCGGCGCCGGTGACACGGACCGAAAGCATTTCGCCATCTGCGGCGACATGAACGATTACCAGGAGCGACTGGTGGTGGAGGGCGACCGGCGCAACGGCTACAGCTTCCGCCGGGTGGCGGAGGATTTCAGTTCGATCGACGCGCTTACCGATGACGGCTTCGTCGAGAACCCGATGCTGCTCCGGCCCGAGGACGACCGCTGGACGCTGTTTCACAGCATGGGGCCGGGCGACCGGCACCTGTGCCAGCTGGATTATATCCTGTTGTCGCCGGCCCTGGCGCGGCGCAACCGGACCCGGGTCCCCGAGATCATCCGCGCCGGCCAGCCGTTCCGCACGATCTTTCCCCCGGGCCAGACGGTGGAACGCTATCCCCGCATCGGCTGGGACCGGCCCAAGGCCTCGGACCACTGCCCGGTCGTGATGACGCTGGACGTCTGATGGCCGCTTCTCCGCCCCCGCTGCACCCGTGGTCGCCGGAGGGCGTGCCGTTCGCGGTCGACCGGATCGACATCCGGGTGTCGGCGGATCCGCATCCCTTCTACCTTGCCGAGCGCTCTGCCATCGCGGAGAACTGGCTGGCCGAGAGCGCCGCCAATCCGCGCCTCTACGACGGCGAAATGCTGCTGCAGAGCGACGTCAGCATCGCGGACGGCACGATCCGTGCAACGGCGCATCGCGTGCCGTTCTCGACCCTGCTTCTGTGGCGCCGGCGGCGGCCGGCCGCCCCTGGCTATCACCTGTTCGGGCTTCCGCTCGTCGTGTCTGCGGATGGGGCCGTGATCGCGATCAGGATGGCCCCGCACACGGCCAATCCCGGCAAGGTCTACTGCGCGGCGGGCTCGCTCGACGGTGGCGACATCCGGGACGACCGCTGCGACATCGACGCGAACATGGCGCGCGAGGTGGCGGAGGAGACGGGGCTCGACCTCGGCGAGGCGCAGGCCGGGGCCGGCTATCATGCCGTCCAGATCGACCGGGTGCTGACCATCTTCCGGTCGTTCCGGTTTCCGGGCTCGGCCGACGAACTGCTGGCGCGGGCCAGGCGACACATGCGCGGCCAGGCCGAACCGGAGATCGACGACGCTGTCGCGATCTGGGACAGCGATCCGCACCGCCACGCCTATGCGCCGTTCATGCCGCCGGTGCTGCGCTGGTTCTTCGATCGGGGGGCGCCGTGATTTGCGCTTGCCGGGGGCGATGGCGTCGTGCAGTTTGCGGACGCAATGATTGATCAGGGAGCATGCCGTGTCGCGCCGATACGCCGTCTATGACGTCTTCACCGACCGCAGGCTCGCCGGCAATCCCCTTGCCGTCGTGTTCGACGCCGACGGGCTGGACGATGCCGAGATGCAGGCGATCGCCGGCGAGTTCAACCTGTCCGAGACGGTGTTCGTGCGCCGCGCGCACAATCCGGCCCACACGGCCAGCCTGCGCATCTTCACGCCTGCTGCCGAGTTGCCCTTTGCCGGCCACCCCACGGTGGGCGCGGCCGTGGCGATCGCCGAAACGCTGAACGGCGGCAGCGCCCGTCCGCTCGATCTCGTCAGCGTGCTGGAAGAGCAGGTCGGTCCGGTGCGCTGCGCGGTGAAGCTGCCGGCAAGCGGGGCCGCATTCGCCGAGTTCGACCTGCCGCGGAAGTCGGCGCGGCTGGACGCGGCGCTCGATCGCCAGGCCATTGCCGATGCACTCGGCCTGAAGACGAGCCAGATCGGTTTCGAGAACCACGTGCCATCGTTGTGGAGTGCCGGCGTCGCCTTCGTGATGGTCCCGGTCCACGACCTCATTGCAGCGTCCGCTGCCGAGTTCGATCCCGCGGTATGGCAGCGCTGCGTTCCCTTCGCCGAGGGACGGCTGGCATCGGCCTATCTCTACTGCCGCAACGGTGTGAACCATCTGGCGCGCTTCCACGCCCGCATGTTCTCGGCGGACATGGGGATCGCCGAGGATCCGGCCACGGGCTCGGCGGTGGCGGCGCTTTCGGGCGCGATCCAGCACTTCGACCAGCTTGTCGACGGCCATCACCCGATCCTGATCGAGCAGGGCGTGGAGATGGGCCGGCCGTCGCTGATCCACCTGCACCTCGACGTCGTCTCGGGGCAGATCGCCGGCGCGCGCATCGGCGGCCAGGCCATCCGCCTCGCCGCGGGCACGCTGGAACTCTGACCGGACCGGAGCACGGCTCTCCCTGGCACGGCAAGGTCCGATGCCTCGCCTTTGTTTGGCTGCCAATCCAACGGCTTACCCGACGCCCCGACGGCGCGGCCCGCGATGACGGCCGCGTCGATGAAGCTCGTCCGGATCGCCGGAAAAAAATCGTGCCGATCGCAAGAAATTTTCGAAGAGTGGCTAGACAAGCCCGGTCGCGGCCAGTATACGCCCCTCCAGACCGCAGCGACGCGGTCCTGGACGGGTGATTAGCTCAGTTGGTAGAGCAGCTGACTCTTAATCAGCGGGTCCACGGTTCGAGCCCGTGATCACCCACCAAATCTTTCAAAGACTTAGTTGTATAGTCTGGACGGCAGGCCGGCGATCCGTTCGCGCCACGTGATCAAAGTGATGTGCGTCAGCGCTACGCCGGTCACGGACGCGAGATCGACGCCGACCGCCTCCGGTCGATGGACAAACCGTCCGGCCCGCGGGAAGGCGGGGTGCTCCTTCCCCGAGGCCACTGTCGATCGGTATCGTCCGGCCGCCGCTGCAGGCTACGATCGCGTTTAGCGCCCAGTCGAAGGCGTCCTTGGACAGCGATTGCGCCAAACCTTGGTATGACTATTTTTCCCCGTACCCGCCGCCTACCATCCGTAACATCATCAAGCGATGAACAGGAGATGCGAAGTCTCGCGCAGGGGGCGCAATTTGAACCAGTTTCGCGCGATCCCTTTGAACGGTCGCGGTTTTGCGGCCCTTCCTGCTGCACCCGACCGCGCGGCCCCGCGTTTGCGCTAGGATCGTTCCATGACACCCCGTCGCAAGAGTGCAGTCACTCGGGCCAGTACAGCGGAAGAACTCGTGGCTTGGTTGATCGGTCCGGCGCGCCTATCCGGAGACGCGAATACCGTGATCTCCGGCTTCGCACAGCGGTTGACGGCGATGGGCGTACCCTTGCACCGGTTGCGTATCGCCATGCGCGTTGACAATCCACTCGTGACGGCCTGGGGCGTCATCTGGGTTCCGGAATCGGCGGCAGAGACTTTCACCATCAGCCATGCCCTCCTCGACACACGAACCTATGTCGGCAGCCCGGCGCAGCATGTGATCGAGACCGGCACCTGGTTTCGACGGCGGCTTAACCTGCTTGGGCCCGAGGAGCACTCCGTCCTACACGAGCTGACGCGAGCGGGCTTTACTGACTATGCGGCGGTACCGGTCGCCTTCGGCAACGGGATCATCCAGGCGGCGATGTTTGCCACTCGCGACGGCGATGGATTTGCCGAGAACCACCTTACTCTGCTTCAGAGCCTGTCCGTTCCGCTCTCCGCCGCACTTGAACCCGTCGCCATGCGCCGCTCTACCGCAAGCTTGCTGGCCACCTTTCTTGGCGACGGTCCTGCCGCGCGCGTGCAAGCAGGTGAGATCCACCGCGGTGACTTCGTCGAAACCGAAGCGGCAATTCTTCTTACTGACTTGCGCGGGTTCACGCCTCTCTCGCTCACGTCGTCACCCTCGCAACTCCTTGCGATCCTGGGACATTATTTTGAGGCGGTGGTGGACGCGGTGCGGGCAGAGGGAGGCGACGTTCTCAAATTTATGGGTGACGGCGCCTTGGCGATTTTCCAGTCGGCAGAGGGCGGCCGAACTGCTGCCTGTGTCGCGGCTGCGCGCGCCGTGTCGCGGGCGATCGCGGCTGCCCGCCGCGAGAACCTGCCTGCTTTCACTGCTGCCCTGCATTTTGGCCCGGTGATGTATGGAAACATTGGAAGCCCCACCCGACTGGACTTTACGGTGGTAGGACCGGCGGTGAACACAGTCGGCCGTCTGGAAGGGATCGCCAAGGCGACCGGCGAGACCGTGATTTGCTCCGCGATCGTCGCCTCTGTTCTGCCCGCCACCTTCAGCAGAAGCATGGGGCGTTTCGAGCTCAAGGGCTTGGCTGGGGAGCACGATGTCTTCGCCATGAATGTTGATGAGGTCAGCCAGGCATGAGCAACAAGGCTGTGCCACTGTCGCAAATCCAGAGCCTTTCTGATCATCACCAAGAACGGCGATCGCCCAGACACTCCGCCGCCGCTGGCTGCTGTGGCGCAATGTGGTTTGCACTGTTGCGGGTGGTGGCGGCAACCATGCGAGGGCGGGAGGCGCGATCGGCGGGGGCTGCTTCCGTTTGGGCTTGCCAAAGTCGCTCCGGCACCGCATCAGATTATGATCGCCAACCAGAGACCAAGGAATATTGTTTTGTCGGACGAACCAATCGTAAGGGACAGCAACGGCACCCAACTGGGCGATGGCGACTCGGTCACCCTGATCAAGGACCTCAAGGTCAAGGGAACCTCCGAGACGATCAAGCGCGGCACGCTCGTGAAGAACATCCGCCTCAACGGCAACCCGGGCGAGATCGAGTGCAACACCAAGCAGGTAAAGGGCCTGGTGCTAAAGACCGAGTTTGTGAAGAAAGCCTAGCTCCGGGAGCGCATCGATGGCCAGGAAACCGAAGAACGAGCATTCCGAACTCTCCGGCGAATTTACCGATGACGGCGTTACGGTCCTCGTCGACATCTTCAGGCCGGCCGACAGCAACAACGACTGGCGCATGGAGGTCGTGACGCAGGAGGACGACCTCATCGAGTGGGAGGAACCGTTCGCGACCGACCGTGAGGCGTTCGACGAATTTCTGGCGACCGTGGCACGCTACGGCATCCGATCATTCCTGGAAGACGAGCCGTCGGTGCATTGATGCAGATCTTCAAGCTGGCCGATCGCCGAAGGGCGCAGGCCGGGCAGGGGCGGGCGGTCAGCCGAGCAGCTCGCGCAGCCGCAGTGCAAGCTCCCGGGTGGTATAGGGTTTCTGCAGCCAGCCGCCTGCACCGTCGTCTTCCCCGCTGGCGCTGCCTGGCGTGGCATAGCCGGAAGTCAGCAATACCTTCACGCCCGGCCGCATAGCGCGAACGTGGTGCGCCAGCTCCGCGCCGGTCATCCCGCCCGGCATGATCATGTCGGCGAACACGAGCGCGATTTCAGGGTGGTCGGCGAGCAGTTCCAGGGCCGACGCGCCGGCGTCGGCCTCGATCACGTCGTAGCCGGCGTCGAGCAGCCGCAGCACCGCGATACGGCGCACCCGCGCGTCGTCCTCGACCACCAGGATCGTCCCGCGGCCCCTCGGAATGGCGGTCGACGGCGCATCCTCGGCCGGGCGCGCCTCATCGTCCTCGTCCGGCTGCGTCGCCGGCAGGAACAGGCGCACGCTGGTGCCCCGGCCGGGCTCGCTGTGCAGCTGGATGTGCCCGCCGGACTGGCGGACGAAGCCATAGACCATGCTGAGGCCGAGACCGGACCCAATGCCCTTTGTCGTGAAGAACGGTTCGAAGGCGCGCCGCCTGACCTCCTCGGACATGCCGATACCGGTGTCGGTGATCGCCACGAGCACGTAGCGCCCCATCCTGACCTCGGGGTACGCCAAGGCATAGTCCCGGTCCAGCGTCGTCGTCGAGATCTCGACCGCCAGCCGGCCTCCGGCCGGCATCGCGTCGCGTGCGTTCAGCGCCAGGTTCAAGAGCGTGTTCTGGAGCTGGGAGGCGTCCACGCGGGCGAAGTTGGCGCTGCCGCGGACCGTGGTGGCGAGTTCCACCGTCTCGCCGAGCGTCCGGGTCAGTAGGTTGGAGAAGTTGGCGACGAGTTCGCCGATGTCGACCAGCTTCGGCTGGAGCGACTGCCGGCGACCGAAGGCGAGCAGTTGCGCCGTCAGCTTCGCGCCGTCGTCGGCGGCCGCCCGCGCCTCCTGCAGCAATTCGGTCAATGTCTCGTCCTCGATGCGGGCGGCGAGCATCTCGAGGTTGCCGGCGATGACGGTCAACAGGTTGTTGAAGTCGTGGGCCAGCCCCCCGGTCAGTTGTCCGATCGCTTCCATCTTCTGCGCCTGCCGCAGCTCTTCCTCGATGCGCTGGCGGCTCGTCAGATCGCGGATGAAGCCGGTGAAGATGCGCTTGCCGGCGGAGGCGGCTTCGCCGACCGAAAGCTCCATGGGAAAGGTCGTCCCGTCCTTGCGCTGACCGGTGACGACGCGGCCGATGCCGATAATCCGGCGCTCGCCGGTGCGCAGATAGTTGCCGATGTAGCGGTCATGCGCCTCGCGGTCCGGCGACGGCATCAGCATCTTGACGTTCTGCCCGCGCACCTCCTCCTCGGCATAGCCGAACAGCCGCTCGGCGGCTGAGCTGAAGGAGGCAATCGCTCCCTTCTCGTCGATCACCACCATCGCCTCGGGAACGGTGTCGAGGATCGACCGCAGGTGCGCCTCGCGCGCCGCCAGGTCGGCCTGGGCGTCCTTGAGGCTGGTGATGTCACTGTCGGTCCGCATGATCATGACGCGCCGCCGTCCCTGCGAGCCGCGGCGTATCCACTGGCTCGTCACGTGCACATGGTGGCCGTTCCTGTGCTTGTGCGTCAACTCGCCGGTCCATGCGCCGTGCGATTCCAGCCGGCCGTGAATGCTGCGGATCGATTCGGGGAACGCCGTCACAAGCAGGTCGTGGACGATCTTGCCCTCGGCCTCGGCGCGCGGCCAGCCGTAGAGCGCCTCGCAGCCCTTGCTCCAGTGATAGATCGTGCCGTCGCTGCCGTGAACGATCAGGTTGGTGCCGTCGAGGGAGCGGACGATTTCCTCAAGGCGCTTTCCCATCACACCTGACTCGCAAGTCTCCGGGCCGGCGCCGGCGAGTGCCGATAGCCGGGCGTCGCCGGCGACCGTCGCCGGACAATGCCGTCGCCCCGCGCCAATGCGCGAAGCGCCTCCGGACGCAGGACCTCGATCGAGCGCCGACCGGGCGGGGAAATGATGCCGGCGCTCGCCAGCCTTGTGATCGTGCGCGACACCGTCTCGATGGTCATGCCGAGATAGTCGGCAATGTCGAGCCGGCTCATCGGCAGGTCGACCACCCGGGGGACGGCGCCGCTGCCGGCCATCAGCTGCAGAAACGCGGCGATCCTTTCATCGGCGCTTCGGCGGGAAACGAGCACCGTCTGGTCCTGGGCGGCGGACATCTCGTCGCACAACCGGGAAAACAACTGCTCGCGCAGCCGCGGCTGCCGGGCCAGCTCGTCATCGAAACGGCAACGCAGGACGCGCCGCACGGTAACGGTCGTCAGGGCCTCGACGGTATAGATGTAGCGCTCCTTCAACGATACGCCGAGCAGGTCGCCGGCACGCAGGAAGCCGACAATGACGCGCCGGCCGTCGGCCAGCAGGCGCAGGGCACGAACCATGCCGCCCGCGACGAGAAACACATGCTTGGCCTCGTCTCCTTCCCAGAAGATGGCCTGGTCCGCGGCGAATGCTTCCGTTGGCTGCTGGCTGAAGACCGAGGCGAAGTCGTTGGCGGGCAATTTCAACGCATGCGCCGGTCTTGTCGGTTGCTGGCCAACAGCTCGAAGCTTCATCGTCCTTCCTCCACCAGATCAGGGAAGAAGTTGACCGTCGGCGCGTGATCCCGGGACGACGTGCGTGTAAGAATTGGTGCTATATTGTGACGGTTTGTAACGGCGGCCATCGCTCGGCCGCGCTTGAGGTTGGGATGACCAGGCAGAACGCGCCCGAGCACATTCTCGTTGTCGACGACGATCCCCGGATACGGCAGATGCTGGCGCGCTATTTCGAAGGCGAGGGATATACCGTCAGCGTGGCGGGTGACGGCGAGGAAATGCGCAGGAGCCTGCATGCCAACCCCGCCGACATCATTCTGCTCGACCTGGTCCTGCCGCGCGAGGACGGCCTGGCGCTTGTCCGCGACCTGAGAAGCCGTTCGGACATTCCGATCCTGATGCTGACCGGCCGCAGCGACGTGGTCGACCGCGTCGTCGGCCTGGAAATGGGCGCCGACGACTACATCGCCAAGCCTTTCCACCTGCGCGAGGTGCTGGCGCGCGTCAGGACCGCGCTCAGGCGACGCCGGTCGGCGGAGGTGTCGCACCATGACGAGGCGGTGACGGAGGCCTACCGCTTCGACGGGCTGTGCCTGGACGTGGCCCGTCGCCAGTTGTCCTCGCCCGGCGGCGGTGAAATCGGGCTGACGACCGGCGAGTTCGACATGCTGTGCGTGCTTGTCCGGCATGCGGGCCGGGTCCTGCCGCGCGAGGTGCTGATGGACCTGACGCGGGGCCGCAATCTGGAGGCCTACGACCGGGCGATCGACGCCCAGATCGCCCGGCTGCGACGCAAGATCGAGCCGGATCCGAGCCACCCGAGCCTCATCAAGTCGGTTCGCGGCGTCGGCTACGTCTTCAGTGCAAGGGTGTCGCGGCAGGAGGGCTCGTCTTGCCTGGATGGCTGAAGCCGCGACGGTAAGGCGCCCGCTATCCGACCGGGATGAGCAGTGCCTGCTCGCCCCCCTGCGGAGCGCCGGGCCAGCCGGCCGGCACCGAGCCGGCGATCCGGACGAGGCGGCAATGCCTGCCGCGCGCCATCGCCATCGCGTAGCCAAGCAGGGCGTTGCGTGTACCGGCGGCGTTGGCGGTGCTGATGACGATGAACACGGGGACGTCGAGCACGCGGCCGAAGCGTCTGCTGTGCCGCACGCGCACGACGGCAAGGCCCGCGACATAGCCGTGCGGCGTTTCGACGGTCACGATGTCTTCGGCCGGGTGGCGGTTGACGGCGTTCGAACAGTATTTTCGCCACCGGGTCAGGCCGATATCGCAACCTACGGCCTCGACCAGGCGGTATGCTCGATCAACCTGGCCGCTAGCGATCGGGCCGACGATATATCCGGACGTCATCATGGCCCCTCCAGCCGAGCCCGGTTGATGGGGGTCCATTTCGCGCCGGCTGGCCGCGCTTGTCTTTGATGCCCATCAAGGAGCATTCTCCGATCGCGCATCGAGGGCAGGCCGGCTTTGACGCGCGTCAATGCGACGGCTTGCGATGGCGGCTGAAATTGCGCCCAGTACGCGGCAAGCGCCGATCGATTTGGCGCCGAGGAAAGGCAAAGCCGTACGTGTGCCGGCGTTGCGGTCGAGCGCCCCCGGGCGATGGTCGACCATCCGGCAGTCGGGCGCTGCTTTGCCGTGGTATCAGCGGGTGGACAGGCCATGGAATGGAACGTCAAGCTTGGAACCGTTGCCGGAACCGCCGTCCGCGTGCACATGACGTTCGTGCTGCTGCTCGTGTGGATCTGGTTCATGTACTACCGGATCGGCGGTGCGCCGGCAGCGTGGGAGGGCATCGCCTTCATTGTCAGCGTGTTCGCATGCGTGGTGCTGCACGAGTTCGGGCACATCACCGTCGCGCGCCGGTTCGGCATCAGGACGCCCGACATCATCCTGCTGCCGATCGGCGGCGTGGCACGGCTCGAACGCAATCCGGACAAGCCGATGGAGGAACTGCTGATCGCCGTTGCGGGCCCTATGGTCAACGTGGCGATCGCGGCGGTGCTGATCGTGGCGATCGGCGGCACCGTCGGCCTGGACCAGCTCACCAACCCGCAGGATCCCGGCCTCGGCTTCCTGGTCAGGTTGGCCAGCGTCAACATCGTCCTCGTCGTGTTCAACATGATCCCGGCCTTTCCGATGGATGGCGGCCGCGTGCTGCGGGCGTTGCTGGCGATGCGCTGGCCCTGGGCGCATGCGACCCGGATCGCGGCCACAATCGGGCAGGGATTCGCACTGGCGATGGGGGTGGCCGGGCTGTTTTACAACCCGCTGCTGATCCTCATCGCCGTGTTCGTCTTCCTCGCGGCGCAGGCGGAGGCGCAGAACAGCGAACTCGGGGCGATCTCCAACCAGGTCGCTGTCGGTGACGTCATGGTGACCCGGTTCGCGGTGCTCGAGCCTTCTGCGAACATCGGCAAGGCCGTCGAGCTTCTGCTGGCGACGAGCCAGAACGAATTCCCGGTCGTCGGTCGCGACGGCGAGTTCGAGGGGCTGTTGACACGCCATGGCATCATCGCCGCGCTGAAGGAGGGCGGGCAGGGCACGTCGGTGCGCAGCGCGATGCGTGTCGACATCCCCCTGATCGCAAGGGACACCCCGATCGATGCCAGTCTGCGCGTGATGCAGGCGGCAAACTCCCCCGCCGCCGCGGTGATCGATCGCGACCGGCGGCTGGTCGGGCTGATGAACCACGAAACGATCGGCGAGCTGCTGATGCTGCGGGGCGCAGTGGAGGACTTTCGTTTCGACACCTTGCGCCGGCCGAAGGCAGGCTCGCGCGGTTGAGGCCCGGTCGCCTGGTCCGGCCTAGCGTTCGCTGATCGCCACGCCGTCGGCAATGCGGTCGCTTGGATAGAGTACGACCTTGTCGCCGATCTCCAGCCCGTCTTTGATCTCCACCGAGAGGTTGTTGCGTTGGCCGACGACCACCGGGCGAAGCCTCGCCCGCATCCCGTCCGCCACGAATACGGCCCAGTCGTCGCCTTGCCGGAACAGGGCGCCGAGCGGCAGGCGCAGGACCTCGCCCTCGAACAGGATGACCCGAACGTCGACGCGGTAGCCGTGGCCGAGCGGCTGCCAGTCCGCCGGCGGTCCGGCAAAGTCCAGGATCACGTCGACGCGCTGCTCCTCGATCCCGAGCGCCGAGACCTTGGTCTGGCCGAACGGCTCGACCCGCCGCACCGTCGCCTCGAGATCGCCGCCACCCCAGCCGGTAACGATCGCCTGCTGACCGGGTCTGACCTTGACGGCATCTTCCGACAGCAGGTTGACGACGATCTCGAGGTCGGACGGGTCGCCGATGTCGAGCAGGGGCGTGCCCGTCTCGACCACGCCCTGGCTGCGCCGCATGACCCGCAGGACCACGCCGCTGACCGGCGCCGTCAGCGGTTCGCACTCGCACGGCCCGTCGAGGGTCTGCATCTCGCGCCGCGACAGCAGACGCGAACTCGCCTGGGTCAGCTCATGTTGCCGCACGTTCAGCGCCGCCTCGGCGGTCGCAAGATTGGCCTCGGCGACGTTGTAGGCGCGGTCGGCGTCGTCCATCGCGCGCTGCGAAATCGTGTTGCGGGCGATAAGCGTGCGGGCGCGCGCCCGTTCGGCCTCGGCGAAGGTCAGGTCGGCCCTGGCCTTGTTGAGTTCGGCCGCGGCGAGATTGTAGGCTGCGCGGGCCGCCTCGACGGCGGCCTGTTGCTCGGCCTCAGAGCGGGCATCCAGAAATGCCGGCGGCGCTGGCTCGATCTGCGCAAGTTGCGTCTTGCCGGCCTCGACGACATCGCCGGCATTGGCGGTGATGCGCTGCAACTGGCCGCGGACCGGCGCATAGAGCGTGTAGACGTCGCGCACCCGCGTTTCGCCCTCCTCGTCGATCGTCACGCGCAAGAGACCGGTCGTGGCGGCAGCGAGGTCGACCGGCACCGGTTGCGGCCGCAACGCGTAGACGATGCCGGCCACTAGCAGCACCAACAAAACGCCCCAGAACGTCAGCCTGCGTCTTGCCACCTGCACGCGCTACTCCCTCGTCTTCAGAACCGCCACCAGATCCAGCCGGTCGAGCCTCCGGCGCACGATCGCGGCGCAACCGATGGCGGCAGCGAGCACGATCAGCGCGGCCTTGCCATAGGTTGCATCACGCAGCACCAGAGGTACACGGTAAAGTTCCGTCTCGAACGCGTTCGTCATGTACCAGGCGAGGCCGAAGCCAATGACGGCACCCAGCGGGATGGCGACCCAGGTGAGAAGGCCAACTTCGCCCAAAAGGATGTAGGAGATTTCCCAGCGGCTGAAGCCGAGGACGCGCAGGGTCGCAAGTTCGCGCGCGCGCTCGGACAGGGCGATGCGGATCGAGTTGTAGGTCACGCCGAAGGCGAGCGTCATCGAGAAGGCGACAAAAAAGCCGATGAAGATCAGGATCGTTTCCCCCAGCGTCTGGTGGAAGGTGTCGATGGCGGCGCGCCGGAACAGGATGGCGGCGACGTCGGGGACATCCTTCAACTGCCTCAGAAGCCGCGCGCGGCTCGGGTCGTCGACCAGGATGTGCAGGCCGCTGACGACGTGGCCGTCGCCGGCCATCCGGTTGAGGGCCGCCATGTTCATGTAGGCGGGCTTGCCGACATAGGTCTCGAAGATCTGGACGACCGGCACCGCCTGCCGCCGCTGCAGTCCCTCCAGGAACTCGACGTCAACGGTGTCGCCCGTCGTGACGCCGAGGATCTCGGCCAGCTTGCGCGAGAGCACCAGACCGTCGGGCGGTATTTCGAGGCGCCCCCGCTCGGCATCGAAGACGGGACTGAGGATGGTGTCGGGCGGGATGCCGATGATGCCCTGGCGCTCGACGATGTGGCCGTGGCCGAGGCGTGCCGCGACGTTGCGGTACGGCTCGGCGGACAGCACGCCGGGCAGGCGCTGGAACTCGGCGATGACCTTGACGGGTTGCAAGTCGCTGAAGGCAATGGTCGCGTCCTGATGCTGTCCGCGCTCGAACACGCTCTCGGCCAGCGAGTCGATGGCATCGACCCACTGCAGCGCCATGATCAGCACGGCCACAGACATGGCCAGTCCCAGGCTGGCGAGAAAGGCCCGAACGGGCCAGCGGAAAATGCGCCGCAGGATCATGCGCGTCGGCTCGTCCAGCGCGCCGGCCAGTGCGGTGCGCGAGGCCCAGGTGCGGCGGTAGAGCGGCGGGGCTGGAGGAAGCATCGCTTCCGCCGGGGGCAGCCGCACCGCCCGGCGCACCGCCGCCAGGCTGCCGGCCAGGGCGGCGGCCAGGCTGACGATGCCGGCGATGACGAACCCGGCCGGGCCGGGTCGATAGAGCAGGAACGGGAAGCGATAGAACTGGGTGTAGAGCTCGGTGTTCCAGTGCCCGAGCCAGGCCCCCGCGAGTGAGCCGATGACGATGCCGAGTGCACCGATGACGAGCACCATCTTGGCGTAGTGCCAGCCGATCGCGACGTTGCCGTAGCCGAACGCCTTCAACAGCCCGATCTCGCGACGCTCCGTCTCGATCAGCCGGGCCAGCACCATGTTCGTCAGGAAGGCGGCGACGGCGAGAAAGATCGTCGGCATCACCCGGGACATGTTCTTCTGCTGCTCGATCTCGCTTTCCAGGAACCAGTTGGAGGTCTGGTCGGCGCGGCCATAGGCGCCAACGCCGCCGTAGGGGGCGAGCATGCCGTCGAGACGTCGGATCGCGTCATTGCCGTCGGCGCCGGGCAGCAGGCTGAGGGTCACGCTGTTGAAGGAACCCTGCAGATCGAAGGCCGCCGCCAGCGCATCGCGCCCCATCCACAGGATGCCGAAACGTTCGTCGTCCGGCATCAGCCCGCCCGGGGCAATGGCATAGACAAACTCCGGACTGAGCGCCGTGCCGACGACCTGCAGCGTGCGCTTGCGGCCGCGCAGCACGGCCACGAAGCTGTCGCCGGGCCTCAGCCGGTGCGCCTCGGCGAAGGGTTCGCTCACCACCACCTCGTCCGGCCGGCTCGGATCGGGCAGGCGCCCGGAGCGGACGACCAGCGTGTTCATCAGCTGCGGTCCGCTGTCCGGCAGCGAGATCACCTGGGCAACCACCGGTTCGGTAAAGAAGGCCATGTCGAGGATGGCGCCCTGCACGATGCGCGTCTCGACCAGACGCACACCCGGGATCCGGGCGATGTCGCGGCCGAGCGAGTCCGGCGCGCGCTTGGCCCGGGCGAAGACATCGGCAAAGCGTGTCCGCTCGTAGTAGGCCGCGGTCGTCTGCTGGAGCGATTCCATCGTCGTCAGGGCCATCACCATCAGCGCGGTGCCGGAGGCGATTACCAGCGCGATCGCGAGGACCTGGGCCTTCACCCGCCACAACTGGCGAAGCAGCTTGCGGTCGAGGCTGCTCACGGCACTCACCACTGCAACTCGGCGGGCTGGCGTTGAACGGCGTTGCGCCGTATCTCGACGATGCGGCCGTCGCCGAAATAGAGCACCCGGTCGGCAATCCCGGCAATGACGGCGTTGTGGGTGATGAGAGCGGTGGTCGTCTTCAGGCTGCGGTTGATCGCCACGATCGCGTCGAGCACGAGGATGCCGGTCTTGCTGTCGAGCGCGCCGGTCGGCTCGTCGCACAACAAAAGGTCCGGCCGCTTGGCGATCGCGCGGGCGATTGCGACCCTTTGCTGCTCACCGCCCGACAGCTGGGCGGGGAAGTGGTCGATGCGGTCGCCGAGGCCGACGATCGACAGCGCTTCGGCCGGCGGCATCGGGTCCCTGGCGATCTCGGTGACAAGGGCGACGTTCTCGCGCGCGGTCAGGCTGGGAATGAGATTGTAGAACTGGAAGACAAAGCCGACATGATTGCGCCGGTAGAGGTTGAGCGCGCGCTCGCTGTCCATTGCCAGTTCCCGGCCGCGAAACAGGACCTCGCCGCTCGTTGGCGTGTCCAGCCCGCCGAGAATGTTGAGCAGGGTCGACTTGCCGCTGCCGGACGGTCCCAGCAGCACCACCAGCTCGCCCTCGTTGAGGTCGACGTCGACACCGCGGAGCGCGTGCACCTCGACCGCTCCCATGCGGTAGGTCTTGGTGAGCGCACGCGCCTCAAGGGCTGTCGCCGATGACTTCCGCTCCACCGGTTGCTCCTCGGTTCGGGCCATACAACGCCTGTCACGTTCCGAACGATAGCGCCGGATCCGGGCGATTGAAAACCGTTGCGACAATCCCCGGCCGTTCAATGCGCCATCAGCACCGGGAAATTGGTGTTGCCCAGCATCGATCGCGTCGCCCCGCCGAAGACCAGCTCGCGCATGCGCGAATGCCCGTAGGCGCCCATGACGATCAGGTCTGCATCCATGTCGACGGCGTGCTTCTGCAAGGCGTCGGCCACCGTCCGGCGCGTGCCCGGCAGCGTGTCGACGGTGACGTTGACGCCATGGCGGGCAAGGTAGGCCGAGACATCTGCGCCCGGTTCGCCGCCGCTGGCGCGCAGGCCCGGTACCGGATCGACCATGGTGACGCGGACGGTCTCGGCGGCCTTCATGAGCGCGAGCGCGTCGCGCACGGCGTGGGCGGCCTGCGCACGGGAGTTCCAGGCGAGCAGAATGCGGCGCGGTCGCAGTGTCGTCGGCCTGAGCGGAGCGCCGACCAGCAGCGGCCGGCCGGCCTGGAAAATTGCGCCGCTGACGACCTGGTGTTTCAGGTCCTCGTCCTCGCAGGCGCCGGGACCGAGCAGCACCAGATCGGCATAGAGGGCGCGCTCGCCGATGTCGTAGCCCGTGCCGGCGACCTCCGCATAGATGCCGTCGATGTCGAACGAGATATCGGCTTCGGCAAGCCGCTCGCGCAGCTGTGCCACGTTTGCGGCGAGTTCTGTCCGGTCCCGCTCCCTGGCTTCGAGCCAGGACGGCGCCAGAGTGGCGTATCGTCCGCCGGGTGGCGGCGCCATTGCCGCGACGAGCGCGCTGAGATGGGCGCCGGTCTCGCCGCAAAGGCCGATCGCGATCTTCAGGTCACGCTCGGCCTGGGCCGTGCCGATCACGCTGAGGATGGTCTTGAACATCGTCACCTCCCGGGTGGACCTGTGCCGGCCGAGCGCCGGCTGCGACTCAGTTCGACATCAGTCGAGTGATGGTGGCGTCGGCGAGCAGCGACTGCGTCATCCCGCCGAACGCCCACTCGCGCAGGCGACTGTGGCCGTAGGCGCCGGAGACGATCAGGTCGGCGCCGAGCCTCCTCGCCGTCGTCACCAGGGTGACGCTGGTCTCCGGCTCATCCGGACCGATGACGTCGGCGCGCGCCCTGGCGCCGTGCCTGACCAGATAACGCGCGACATCGGCGGCGCTGTCCTTGGCCTCGCCGAGCCGCTCGCCTTCAAGCGTGACGACGACGACCTCCTTCGCATTGACGAGGAAAGGCATGGCGTCGGCGACCGCGCGCCTCGCCTCGCGGCTGTCCTTCCATGCCACGAGGACCCGCTCCGCCGTCACCGGTGCGGTGGCGGTGTTTGCAACGAGAACCGGCCGCCCGGCTTTGAGGATCAGTTCGCCGAGGTCGATCGACCGATGCGGGTCCCCAGTCACGTCCGCGGCCGGCGGCCCGGTGACAATCAGGTCTGCCGCCCGGGCCGCCCGCGTCAGCGCGCGCGTCGGATCGCCGACGTGAGGGTGCCACGACCGGTTCGCCTCGGACGTGAAGGCCTCCTCGAACCGGCTCTTCAGATCGCGAAGCCGGCGCTCGATGCTCTCGAGTTCCCGGCGATGCAATTCGGAGTCGGCGACCACGCCGGACGGCGGGATAATCGCCGAGCGCGTGTTGGCGGCGGCAAAACCGATGACGTGGGCGCCAAAGCGGGAGGCGAGTTCGCCCGCAAGCTTCAGCCGCGCCTCGGGCGAGCCCTCGATGTCGAACTGCACCAGGAGCGTGTTGTAGATCATTGCTTTCACCTCCACCCTCGACCCGCACTGCTGTTTTCATTCAGAGCCCCGACATTCGGGGCGGCCCGGCCGCGCGTTCTCGATGTCCGTCGCGCGTCTCGCCGATTTTCTCCGAAGCGGCAAAATCCTGCCACGTCTGACCAGCGCCCACTTTGATTGACGTCAAATCCGCGCCCTGGGAAGCGGGCACGGGTAGGCTGCCCGCTTCATGCCTTCCCGGGCGCCGCGACAGGCGGCGACCGTGATCTTGGCTTTGCTGCGGGTCAGGCGTGGTGTTCGCTCACGGCCCGCATCAGTTCGCCGGTGAGGCCTTTGCTGCCGCTGTGCGTGACGTCGCCGACGCTCAGCATGCCGACCATGCGCTTCTTGGCGTCGATGACCGGAAGCCGGCGGATCTTCTTTTCCTCCATCATCTGGACGGCCGCCTCGAGGGTGTCGTCGGTGTGACAGTAGGCGATGCCGGGCGACATGACGTCGCGCGCCGTCAGCGACGCTGTGTCACGTCCGTTCGGCATGGCGCGGATGGCGATGTCGCGGTCTGTCACCATCCCGATCAGGCGGTCGTTCTCGCCGACCGGAACGGCGCCGATATCGCGTTCCCTCATGATCCTGGCAATTTCCGGAATGGGCATCGTCGGCGGTACCCAGGCGACGCTCCTGTGCATGGCTTGCTCGACTTTCATTGCTTTCCTCCTTCTTCAGCCTCCTCCCTCCCTATGGGAGCGGGACCCGGGGCCCGGGACCGAAACGGCCGCGGCTGGAGATGCTGCCGCTCGAACTCGCGCCTTGATGATGACGGAACCAATTGCCGGCGAGAGCGTCAGGTCGACATTTTCCGCGGCGGTGCGTGGGCCATGATTGGCATCCCGGGACGCATCTTACTCGCAGCCGCTCCCGGAAGACATCCCGGGCGTTCGGCATCACACGCCTTTGATCCGCGTCAAGCCGACGCCGCTTCGATGGGATAGACTGTCGAGGACGGGAAGGGTGGATCGTGTGCAAGACGTTCGTGCATCCTGGGTGAACGAAGGAGACTCTGAATGACCGGCAACATCGTACTGTTCGTCACTGGCCCGAACGATAGCGATCGCGATCTGCGCGCGGCGATTTCCATGTGCGCCGCCTGCGATGCGCATCTGTCGGTCCTGATTGTTGCGATCGCCGCGCCGCCTCCCATCGGAGACTACGCCGCCGCCGTGTCGGACGCGTGGCACGAGGAACGCCAGCGCGACCTTGATGGGCTTGCCGCCCGCGAGGCGGACGTATCTTCCTTGCTCGAGGCCGCTCAGGTCTCCCGCGAAGTCGCCACGGTGTACTGCGAGTTGAGCTGGGCCGAGGGGGAGGTGGGCACGCGTGCGAGCTATGCCGATGTCGTGCTCGTGGGCGAGGAACTGTCCAACGAGCGCAGCCTGCGCACGAGCGTTATCAACGGTACGCTGTTCAACTCTTCCGCGCCACTGCTGGTGGCGTCCGGCGAGCGCTCGCCCGCGCTCGATCCCAAGGTCGTTCTTCTCGCCTGGGATTCCAGTCTCGAGGCGTCGCGGGCCGTCCGGCACGCCCTCGGGCCCATGAAGGCCGCCGGGGAGGTTCATGTCACGCTCGTCGATCCCAAGGCATCCGAGAGCGTCAACGGCGAGGAACCGGGGGCGGATATTGCCACCTACCTCGCCCGCCACGGCGTCAACGTGACCGTGGACCGCGTTTCCAGCGGCGGGCGGCCGGTCGCCGAGACGCTGAAGCAGCAGGCCGCCGATATCGGCGCAGACCTGATCGTCATGGGCGCCTATGGGCATTCGCGCCTGCGCGAGCGCATCTTTGGCGGGGTGACGCACGATATGCTCGAGCACCCTGCCGTTCCGGTGCTGATGGCGCGCTGAACGGCGTTCGAGTTCGTTGCGGGGCGGTGTCAGTCGAACGGCTTGTCGCGCTGCGCTGCGAGCACGTCCAGCACGTCCCGGTCGGAGAGCTGCGGAAAATCCCGGTAATGCAGGCCGACCGCGTGGAAATCCTCCGGCACCTCGAGGCAAACGACGTCATCGGCTTCGCGACGGACGAGGGCGAGAACGTCGCCGGCGGCGACGGGGACGGCGAGCACGATCTGCAGCGGATCACGGGTGCGCAGGGCCTTGATGGCGGCACGGGCCGTCGCGCCGGTGGCCAGCCCGTCATCGATGACGATCGCCGTCTTGCCCTTGAGGTCGCGATCGGGCCGGTCGCCGAGATAGAGCCGCCGACGTCGCCGGATCTCGGCCAGTTCGTCTTGGCAGCATTCCCGGAATTCGGCCTCGGTGATGCCCGTCGCGCGGATGACCACATCGTTGCGGATGATTGCCGGGGGCTGCCCGTCAACGACGGCGCCCATGGCCAGTTCGGGCTGGAAGGGGAGGCCGATCTTGCGCACCAGCGCCAGGTCGAGCGGGGCGTTCAATGCGCTTGCAACCTCGGCGGCGACCGGCAAGCCGCCGCGCGGCAGCGCAAAGATGACGACCGGCTTTCCGGCATAGGCTTGCAGCGCATCGGCGAGCAACCTGCCGGCTTCGGCCCGGTCCAGAAAGGACATGGACATTCTCCCGACCCTTGCTGGTGATAACCCTAGCAGGAAAACGCCATCCGTTCCCGGATGCATTGACGCGGCTCAATGAACAGTCGTGAGGTCGGGCGCGCCGCCATCACATCATCCCTTTTGCGGCCGATACTAGGGGCACAGCAAAGGGGGATCGATGCCGGACCAGCAGATCTTCATCGATACGACACTGGATGCCTATCGACGCGCCCAGTTTGCCTTTGCCGACGTGCTGCGGCGGGCGCAGGGCGACGCCGTCGGCGCCCTTGGACTGGACCCGCAGGAATGCGTCCACCGGGTGATCGCGTCCGGACCGCATTGGCGGCTTCGCGACTACGGCAGCCACATGCGGTCGGACCGGCCGCTGCTCGTGATCGCGGCGCCGATCAAGCGCCCCTACATCTGGGACCTTGCACGCGGGACAAGCGCCATCCGCCATTGCCTCGGGCAGGGCCTGCATGTCCATCTGCTCGAGTGGAGGCCGGCATCGCACGACACGAGCGATTTCGGCCTGGACGAGTACGTGCAGGCGATCGCCGCAGCGGTAGCGACGATCTCGGAGACAACCGGCGGCAAGCCCGTGCTCGCCGGCCACTCGCTCGGCGGCACGCTTGCGGCAATCTACGGTGCCTATGCGCCGCAAGGCGCGGCCGGTCTCGTGCTGCTGGGCGCTCCGCTCTGCTTCCAGCCCGGCAGCAGCCGGTTCCGCGACGGGCTGGTTTCGCTGGCGCCGGCCAGCCTTTCGGCGGCGGACCCGTTTCCGGGGTCGCTGCTGACCTTTATGAGCGCGCTCGCCTCGCCCTCCACCTTCGTGTGGTCACGCCTGGTCGACGCCAGCCTCAGCTTCGCCGACAAACGGGCGATGGAGATCCACGGACGGGTCGAGCGCTGGGCGCTCGACGAGGTTCCGCTTCCCGGCCGGCTCGTCAACCAGATCATCGAGTGGCTCTACCGCGACGATCGGCTCCTGAAGGGGACACTGCCGATTCTTGGGACCACGGTCGGTCCCGGACGGATCACCATGCCCACGCTCCTGGCCGTCAACACGGACGACGACGTGGCATCGCCGGAAGCCGTCCGTACCTTCGCCTTGGCCATGCCGTCCGCGGAAACGCGCATGATCGAGCACCCCGGCGAAAGGGGCGTCTGCCTGCAGCACCTGGCCATCCTTGTCGGGCACCAGGCCCAAAGAATCGTCTGGCCAAAGATCATCTCCTGGATCAAGTCGCTTCGGCAGTCGGCGTCCTGACGGACGCTGGCGCACCGAAGCCTGCCCGAACCTTGCCGGCGCTCGCCTCGGGAGCGCGAATGCCGGTCGCTCGGCCGGGGCGTTAACCATTTGTTAACCGTGAATCGCGTAGATCTGGGAAACGAAAAATTAACGAAGATTTCCAACGTGTTAACAGAAGCTCGCTCGATCCGCATCAAGGGCCGATCCTTTCTGGCGCTGATGCTTTCCCCGGAATTGCCGCTCGATGAGTGGCTTGTCCGGCTCGATGATCTCGCCGCGCGTTCGGCGGGGTTCTTTCTGGAGCGGCCGATCGTGCTCGACGTGGCCGATCTCGATATCGACCGGTCGCAGCTGAAGGGGCTGCTCGAGCAGCTTGCGCAGCGCAACGTGCGGGTCATGGGAATCGAGGGCGGGCGGCCGTCGCTGCACGAGCCCGGCATGCCGCCGGCGATGCGGGGCGGGCGGCCGGCACCTGATATCGAGGTTCCGACGCCGCAGCCGAGCAAGGCCGCCACGCCGCAGCCGGACGTCCAACCGGCGCGGACGCCGGCTTCGATGATCGTCCGCGAGCCGGTGCGGTCGGGACAGTCGGTGATCTTCCCAGAGGGCGACGTCACCGTGGTCGGGGCGGTCGCCTCCGGTGCGGAGATCATCGCCGGCGGATCGATCCATATCTACGGCACGCTGCGGGGGCGGGCGCTGGCGGGGTCGGTGGGCAATGCCTCGGCGCGGATTTTCTGCCGCCGGCTCGAGGCGGAACTCCTGGCTATCGACGGTGTCTACAAGACGGCCGAGGACATGGCTCCCAACCTTCGCGGGCAGGCGGTCCAGCTCTGGCTCGAAGACGAATCGATCATGGCGGAAAGACTTAACTGAGCCGGCTGCCGGCCAGAAACAGGAGCGGAAGATGGCGAAAGTAGTTGTTGTCACATCGGGCAAGGGCGGTGTCGGTAAGACCACTTCGTCCGCAGCGCTCGGCGCGGCGCTGGCCCAGCGCAACGAGAAGACCGTGGTCGTGGACTTTGATGTCGGCCTGCGCAACCTCGACCTTGTCATGGGCGCCGAACGCCGGGTCGTCTACGACCTCGTCAACGTCATCCAGGGCGATGCGAAGCTGCCGCAGGCGCTGATCCGCGACAAGCGCCTCGATACCCTGTTCCTGCTGCCGGCCTCGCAGACCCGCGACAAGGACAGCCTGACGGAAGAAGGCGTCATGCAGGTCATGAACGACCTCAAGCGCCATTTCGACTGGATCATCTGCGACAGCCCGGCCGGGATCGAGCGCGGCGCCACCCTCGCCATGCGCCATGCCGATGTCGCGGTGGTCGTGACGAACCCCGAGGTCTCGTCGGTGCGCGATTCCGACCGCATCATCGGCCTGCTTGACGCCAAGACCGAAAAGGCCGAGCGCGGTGAGCGCATGGAAAAGCACCTGCTGCTGACCCGCTACGATCCCGCCCGCGCCGACCGCGGCGACATGCTGAAGGTCGACGACGTGCTGGAGATCCTGTCGATCCCGCTGCTCGGGATCGTTCCGGAGAGCGCGGACGTGCTGAAGGCCTCCAACATCGGCGCGCCGGTCACCCTCGCCGACAGCCGCTGTGCGCCGGCAATGGCCTATCTCGACGCTGCGCGGCGGCTCGCCGGAGAGACGGTGCCGATGACCATCCCGGGCGAGAAGCGCGGGCTGCTGGGCAAGATTTTCGGACGGAGGGCTGCATGAGCATGTTTAGCTTCTTCCGCAAGCAAACTTCCGCGCCGATGGCGCGGGAACGCTTGCAGGTGCTGCTGGCGCACGAAAGGGCGTCGGTCGGCAAGTCGGACCTTGTCGCAGTGCTGCGCGAGGAGATCCTTGCGGTCATCGCCAAGCACGTCCAGATCGATGCCGACAAGGTGAGCGTGAAGATGGATCGCGGCGAGCACGTGACTACGCTCGAGGTCGACATCGAGATCCCGGTCAACGTCACCATCCGCGCCGCCTGAGCGGCATTTCTGCATGGTATTTCGGCCGGCGGCAGCCCACCTGGCTGCCGCCGGCCCAATTATTTCGAGGCACGCCGGTCCTTGCCGAGCGCCGGCCTCCTGTCGCCCTCCAAGACTTTTCGCGTCGAAGGCGCCCTTCGGTGCTATGATGGATCGATTGGGTGCGCGCGTTCACAAGCGCGTTACCCCCATCGTCGACGCGGCACAAACGGCCGGCTGGCGCGTTTGCGTGCAGAAAGGCAGATGGTGATCGAGATGAAGCTACTTGCAGTCATCGGCCTGTCACTGGCCACCACCCTGTCGGGCGCGGTGCCGGCACAGGCGTTCCCGACGGTACCGGCGTTGCAGGGCGAGAGCATCCGTGTTTCCGACGTGCAGCAGGTGAGGGACGGACGGGGATCGCGGAAATGGTATCGCCAGGGCAACCGGAACTGGAGGGGCGACCGCGGTCGGTACGCCCGGAATTATCGCGGCGGATACCGGAACGGCTATCGCTACAAGCGGAACGGCTATCGCTATAACCGCTACTATCGCGGTTATGACAACGACTACAACGATTTTGGCCTCGTGATCGGCGGGCTTGCCGCCGGTGCCATCATCGGCGGCATCATCGCCCAACCGCAATATTACGGTGCGCCATACTATGGCCCGCGCTACTATGGCGGCAGCAGCCATGTCAGCTGGTGCTATGCGCGCTACCGGTCCTACCGGGCCTACGACAACACGTTCCAGCCGTATTACGGTCCGCGCCGCCTGTGCATCTCGCCGTATCTCTAGGGCGAGGGACGACTTGCGGTCGGGCCTTGTTTCGGCCGCATTGGCTTCCTATATGGCGTGCATCGGCCTTGCTGATGCGTCCCACACAGTTCGCGGACGCTCGCAGGGTCGGAGCCGCCAACTGCCTTTGACCACGGATGTACTGGCACTGGGAGAAGAGCGGCGCGAGAAGGTCGGTGCGGTTTCGCCCCGGCCTTTTTTCTTTTTGCGCGGATCGATCCGCCCGACGCCCCGCTCAGGCGACGTGAGCCTCGGTGGTTTGCAGAGGCTGCTCGAGCCCGCGCTGGAAGAGGGCGGCGATCAGGTCGGACTGCGTGACGATGCCGACGACGCGGTTGGCCTCGTCCACCACCGGCATGTGATGAAGGCCCATGTCCGCCATCGGCGGCACCAGTCTGGCGATCATCGTGCCCGGGACGGCCGACTGAACGCGGCGGGTCATGATCTCGGAGACGTGGCGGGGACGTTTCGACCGCCCGCCAAGCACGAGGCGTACCTTGTCGCCGATACCGAACCGCATCTGGCCGTTGTTGTTCAGCATGGCGCTGTGCATGAAGTCGGTCTGCGTGACGATGCCGACCAGGCCGGCGCCAGGCGTGACGACGGGCAAGGCCTTGATGCGGTGGCGCAGAAGCAGGTTCCAGGCATCCTGCAACGGCGTTTCGGGGGATACCGTCGCCACGTCGCGCGACATCACCTCCGCACAGGTGATCTCGCCGGAATGGCGGTTGTAGGCCCGGATCTGCGCCTGATGCAGCAGGCCATCGAGCACGTCGGGGCTGATGTTCACCACTTCGTCGTAGTGCGCCAGCACCGCCTGCAGGTCGTCGGGGACGACGCCGAGACGCTGGGTCGGTACCGGGTCGTTGGTCTGATGCGGGTTCGCCGGCGCCGGCGGCGCCAGGTGCGGGTAGCGGCGGCCGGTCGCGTTGTTGAACAGGATCGCCACCGACAGCATCAATACCGAGTTGACGCCGACGGGCGTGATCACGAACCAGTAGCCCGCTTCCTGTACCGCCGGGCCGCCGAGAACGGCGGTCAGCGCCACGGCCCCGCTCGGCGGATGCAGGCAGCCGAGCATCATCATGGTGCCGATCGCAACGGCGACGGCGATGGCCGCGGCGACCAGCGGGTCACCGATCAACAGCGCGCTTGTCACACCGATGGCCGCGGCCAGCGTATTGCCGCCGAGAACCGACCAGGGTTGCGCCAGCGGGCTTGCGGGGGCGGCAAAGAGCAGCACGGCGGAGGCGCCCATCGGCGCGATCAGAAGCGGCAGGTCGGCGGGGCCGACGGCGAGGGTGCTGACGAGACCGGTCAGCAGAATGCCGACCAGCGCGCCGGTCGCCGAGCGCAGCCGTTCAAGTCGGCTGACCGGGGCGAGGGCAGGGACCAGCCGCTTCAGAAAGGCGATTGTCTTGGACATGAGAACCCGCGAAACGCATTGCCTTGATGGGAGTGGTGCGCCTCGTTAGCACGCCGGATACAAGACAGGCACGCAATACTGACCCAAAAAAAGCAGGTTGGCGGAAAAATGTGCATTCGCGTCCAGGTGCGCGTCAGCCCCGCTTCACGTACTGCCGCCAGCCGTGTTTCGACTGGAACCCCAGCATTGCCTTGGCCTTGCGGTTGGACAGGAGCGTCTCGAACTCGCCGAGGTCATGCTTGAGCGGCACGTCCGGATAGAAGCGCCGCAGCAGTTCGCTTGTCGGCAGGTCGGATGAGGTGTCGTCATTGGCGGCGTTGAAGACCTGATAGCCGAGCCCGTCCTTCTCTATCGCCAGCGCGGTCATCTGGCCGAGGTCGCGCGCGTCGATGTAGCTCCAGGCGATGCGCTTGCGGAAGCCGGGGTCGGCGAACCACCTCGGAAAGAGGTCGTACTCGTGCGGTTCGATGACGTTGCCGATCCTCAGCGCGTAAATGTCGGCGCCGCTACGCAAAGCGAAAGCGCGCGCGGTCTTTTCGTTGACCACCTTGGAGAGCGCGTAGCTGTCCATCGGATCGACGTCGTATTCCTCGTCCAGCGGAAAATAGGCAGGGCTGCGCGGCTCGTTGGCGAAGACGAGCCCGTAGGTGGTTTCGCTGGAGGCGATGACGATCTTGCTGATGCCGAGCTTCACCGCGGCCTCGATCACGTTGTAGGTGCCGAGCGCATTGACGCGGAACAGCTCGTTGTCCGGCGTGATCATGATGCGCGGAACGGCGGCGAAGTGCACGACGGCATCGACCGACTGGGCGCGCAGCGACGGGTCGAACTCGTGCAGGCCCATGTAGCTGGAGAGGGCGTTGAAGACCTGCCCGCTGTCGGCGATGTCGGTGATCAGCGTTCGGACCTTCGGATTGTCGAGCGGACGGGTGTCGAGATTGAGCACCTGGTAGCCCTGGTCGACGAGGTACTGCACGACATGCCGTCCGGCCTTGCCGCTGCCGCCCGTAAACATTACCCGCTTTGCCATGTTTCCCTCCTGATGCCTGCCACCTTGCGTTGGCATCGCTGTAGCACGTGCGACGCCACGGGAGAACCGGAACGCCGTTCTTCGTCAGGGGAACGGGACGCCGCCGTCGCGGCGCCCCGGCACGGCCGTCACTTCTGGATGCAGGTGTCGGCGGTGTCCTTCGTGCACTCGTCGAGGCCGGTGAAGACCGGGTCGTCGACCATCTTGCCCTCGATCAGGTCGATCATGACCGTTGGCGCCTTGTAGCCCATCTCGAACGGCCGCTGGCCGACCAGCGCTGTCACCAGCCCCTCCTTGGCGATTGCAACCTCCTCGCCGATCGTATCGGCCGCGCCGATCACGAACTCGTTGCTGGCGATCTTGTCGGCCATCGGTCCGAACAGGTCGCGGTAGGGCTGCGGGGCGCCGAACAGCGGCCAGCCCCCCATCACGCCGAAGGCGTCGAGGTCGGGGTTGGCGGCGAGGATGTCCGTCATCGCCTGCACGCCCTTGGCGCCGTCGTCGTTGGTGAATACGGGGCAGCCGGCCACTTCCGTCCAGCCGCCTTCGCCCTTCAGTTCGGTCAGGCCCTTCTGGCCGGTGAGCGCGTCGCGCATACCCTGGGCGCGGCGCAGGATGTTGTCGGCACCCGGATTGCCCTCGATCGTGCAGATCTTGCCGCCGTCGGGCTTGCCGTTCTTGATGTATTCGCCGATGCGGTACCCCATCAGGTAGTTGTCGGTGCCGAGATAGGTCTTGCGCAGGGCCGAATCCTCGGCGGCGAGGTCGGCGTCGAGCGTCATCACCGGCACGGTCGGGTTGGCGGTCTTGATGGTCTGGGCGATCAGCTTGGCGTTGGACGGCGAGATGGCAATGGCGGCCGTGCTCGCCTTGCCGAGCATGTCCTGAACGATCTGCGCCTCGCCGGCCTCATCGGACGTCGATGCCGGACCGGTGTAGAAGCACTCGTACTCGGAGCCGGCGTTCTCGTTGTTCCACTTCTGGCAACCCTGGTTGATCGCCTCGAAAAACGGATTGTCGAGCCCCTTGACGACGATCACGAGCTGCTTCTTCTCCTGGGCCACGGCCTGGCCGGCGATCACCGCTACGGCCGCAACTGCAAGCAATAATGCCTTCCTCATTGGTTCCTCCCATTGAAAACAGGCGGGCCCAGCTGCCCGCCGACGATCAACCCGGGTACCAGACGATGCGAGGGTCCTCCTTCGAGCGCTCGTAACGCCAGGCCGAGTCAATGAGCATTTCGAGGTCGTAGCGCGGGCGCCAATCCAGCAGGTATTTGGCCTTGCTGTTGTCCATCCAGTTGGAATGGTACCGGCTCGGAATGTCCACATGACCGAGCCCGCGGGTGCGGGCGAGATGGGCCGCCACCTCGCCGTAGTCCACCGGCCGGTCCATGCAGATGTTGAACAGTTGCCCCCGCGCCCGGGGATTGTCGAGGGCCGCCAGCAAGGCGGCGACGAGGTCGTCGACATGGACGAAATTGCGCCGCAGCGGCTCGCCGTCGGCATCGCGCAGCAGCGGCACGGTGCCGTCGCGTGCGAAGCGTTCCGCGTCCGCCGCCGCAACGAGCGTCTTCCAGTCAGGCCCGCCGAACACATCGTCGCCGAAGGACAGCGAATAGCGGAAATCATCCTTCTCCATGATCCACGGTGCGCGCAGGCAGCAGGCATTGATGCCGTACTGGATCACGAACTGCTCCAGCATCACCTCCTCGAGCACCTTGGAAAGCGCATAGCAGCCCGGGTAGGCGCGATGCGGGGTCCTTTCGGTGATCGGGCCATCGTGGCGGTGGTAGAAGTGGCCGACGCCGGCGTCGCCGCCGATCAGGATGAATTGCCGCGCGGTGGTGCTGGCCCGGAAGCCCTCGAGAAGCCAGAACAGCCCCTTGACGGTTACATCGACGACATCGTCGGGGCTTTCCTTGCAGGTCGCGAGATGGACCACGTGCGTGACGCCCGCCAGCGCCGCCTCGACGGCTGCGCGATCGGCGATGGAACCGCGCCGGACGCTCAGGCGGCGGGTTTCTTCGAGCATACGATTGTGGCAGAGCGCGCGGATGCGCGCTCCGGAATAACGCGGCTCGTCGAGCAGGTTCGCGATAAAGTGCCGCCCGACCTTGCCCGTTGCACCGGTCACAAGGATCAGCATGCTCGCCTCCCACTACAGCTAATAACCACTCGTTGCGGGCGTCAACGTTTATTTGTCATACTATAATAATATTTGTTGGAGCGAGCGTGTTTGGCAGCCTGTCTCATTGACGCTGTTGCAGGCGTTTGCATAAATATGACGATCGCTTTCGGGAGGAGCGGGAAGCGAGGTTGCGGCCGTCCGGACCCACCGGTGCGGACAGGCGCTGGCGTTTCCGGGGAGGCTAGAAGCGGGTGACTGTTCTCGAACTCGCCAACATTTCCAAGCATTTCGGGGCCATTCAGGCCGTCAGCGACGTGTCGCTCACGCTCGGGGCGGGGGAGGTCGTCGGCCTTATGGGCGACAACGGCGCCGGCAAGTCGACGCTGGTCAAGATGATCGCCGGCAATTTCCGGCCGAGCAGCGGCGCGATGCGCCTCGACGGCCGGGAGATCGTGCTGCACCGTCCTGTCGATGCCCGCCGCCACGGCATCGAGATCGTCCATCAGGACCTGGCGCTGTGTGACAACCTCACGGCGGCGGCGAACGTGTTCCTCGGCCGCGAGATGCGCATCGGCATCGGCCCGTTCGGAATCCTCGACTACCGGACGATGTACCGTCGCGCCGGCGCACTGTTCAAGGACCTGAAATCGGAAACCCGTCCGCGCGACCTTGTGCGGCAGATGTCGGGCGGCCAGCGCCAGGCGGTGGCGATCGCGCGCACCATGCTCGCCGAGGCGAAGATCGTGCTCATGGACGAGCCGACGGCGGCTATTTCCGTGCGCCAGGTGGCTGAAGTGCTGAACCATATCCGTCACCTGCGCGACCGCGGCATCGCCGTCGTGCTGATCAGCCATCGCATGCCGGACGTGTTCTCGGTCGCGGACCGGGTGATCGTCATGCAGCGCGGCAGAAAGGTCGCGGACAAGCCGATCGCCCTCAGTTCGCCCGAGGAGGTTACCGGCCTGATCACCGGGGCGATCGAACTGATGTGACTGCAGCAGCCTTCCGGGCACCAGGAGAGCGAGGTCGAGCGTGGCAATAACCTTGGACCAGACCATCGAGCAGCGGCAAAAGTCCGTGATCGGTTCGATACTCGGCAGCCAGACGTTCTGGGTGCTGATCGCGGTGATCCTCGCCTGCCTGTTTCTCTCCTTTGCGACGGACGCGTTCGCAACGTCGAGAAATTTCTACAACATCACCCGCAACGTCACCTTCGTCGCCATCATCGCGCTCGGCATGACGATCGTCATCATCACCGGCGGCATCGACCTGTCGGTGGGCTCCGTCCTCTGCCTGTGCAGCATGGTGCTGGCCGTCGTCATGCATGCCGGCTACAGCATCGAGACCGGCATCGCCGCCTCGATCGCCACGGCCCTGGTGATCGGGGCCTTCAACGGCGTCCTGATCGCCTATCTCAACTTTCCGCCGTTCGTGGTGACGCTCGGCATGTTGTCGATCGCGCGAAGTCTGGCGATGGTGGCGTCCAACAACACCGTGGTGTTCCAGTTCGGGCCCGACCACGACAAACTGCTGGCGCTTGGCGGCGGTGCCTGGCTGTTCGGCATCGCCAATCCCGTTCTGTTCATGATTGCGCTGGCTTTGATCACCGGCTTCGTGTTGCGCTGGACGCGGTTTGGCCGCTACCTGTTCGCCATCGGCGGCAACGAGCACGCCGCGAGGCTGACCGGTGTGCCGGTCAGGCCGATCAAGGTCGCGGTCTACATGATCTCGGCGCTGACCGCTGGCATCGCCGGCATCATCCAGACCGGTTGGCTCGGCGCCGTGACGACCAATATTGGGGCCGGGATGGAACTGCAGGTGATTGCCGCGGCCGTGATCGGTGGCGCGAACCTTGCCGGCGGCACGGGTACGGCCTTCGGCGCGCTGGTGGGGGCGGCGCTGATCGAGATCATCCGCAACAGCCTCGGGCTTCTCGGGATCAACGCCTTCTGGCAGGGCACCTTCATCGGCGGCGCGACGATCCTGGCGGTGCTGTTCGACCGGATCCGCAACCTCCGCCAGAGCGAGTGACGCCTCAGCGCCTGAGGGTGGTGAGGTCCAGCAGCCGCTTGCGGAACAGGACGGCGAGCGCCACCACGGCAGCGACCGCAAGCGCGGCGATAAGCAGGTGCGGCGGCAGCGCCAGCCTGCCGAGCAAACGCTCGATGCCCTCGCCGGCATAGAAGCCGAGCGCCGTGAACAGCGGGCCCCAGAGCGAGGCAGCGAGCGCATTGAGGAGCACGAACCGGGCCGCGGGAATCCGGGTCGTGCCGATCGCGACCGGGCTGATCGTCCGCATGCCGTACAGGAAGCGGAAGGCAAAGACGAAGCCCGTCGGATGGCGCTCCAGCAGATGATCCACGGCCGCGATCGCCGGCTTTTTCAGCAACCGCTTCACGATGGCGCTCGAGCGCGCCCGGCGCCCGGCCAGGAACAGCAGTTGATCGGCAAGGAACGATCCGAGCGAGGCGGCGAGCGCGACCGGCCAGAATGCCAGTAGCTGGCGATGGGACAGGATACCGCCGATCAGGACGACGGTCTCTCCCTCAATCCCGGCGCCGAGGAAGATCGCCAGCAGGCCGTATTGTTCGATCAACGTTTCGATGGACACGGCTTGTCTCCGTCGCGCAGCGACCGTTGCGCGCTAGCCCGCTACCACCAGCATCAGATAGGTGGCGAACAGGGTCAGATGGACGGCCCCCTGCAAGAGGTTGGTCCGTCCGCTGGAAAAGGTGATCATGCTGACGGCGAGCGTCAGCACCAGCATGATCATCTCCGTGCGTCCAAGGCCGAGGATGATGGGGTGGCCGCTGATGCGGCTGATGATGAGCATCGCCGGAACCGTCAGGCCGATGGTCGACAGCACGGAGCCGAGGAAGATGTTGATCGAACGCTGCAGATTGTTGGCGACGGCAGCGCGCGCCGCCCCGACGGCCTCGGGCGTTGCAACGAGGACAGCCATGATGACGCCGCCGAAGGCCAGCGGCGCGTGCATCGTTTCGATGACATGATCGATCGGCTTGGCCAAATGCTCGACGAGATAGACCACCGGAACCAGATAGGCGAACAGCAGCACGATATGCTGGACCAGCGAGCGATCGGGATCCTCGCGCTCCTCGCCCGCCTGCGCGCTGCGATAGGAGAAATAGACCCTGTTGCGACCGGTCTGCAGCAGCAGGAACGTCACGTAGAGGCCAACGGAGGTCAGGATCAGAACCCGCTGGTGCAGCGGCGACAGCGCCGGGCCCGACGGGGAGGTCGTGAACTCGGGCAGGATCAGGCTTAGGCACGCCAGCGGCACGATCAGGCCGAGATAGGTGTTGGCCCCCTGAAGGTTGTGCCGCTGTTCCAGCCGCCGCCAGGCGCCGAGCAGAAGCGAAATCCCGACCATGCCGTTGAGGATGATCATGATCACGGCAAACAGCGTGTCGCGCACCAGCGTCGGATTGTTGTCGCCGTGAAACATGACCGCGGAGATCGCCACCACCTCGATCGTGGTGACGACCAGGGTGAGGATCAGCGTGCCATAGGGCTCGCCCAGCCGGTCGGCCAGATGCTCGCCGTGGCGCGACACCGACATCGCCGACGCAAGCACGATGAAAAACAGCCAGAGAAACAGGATTGCCAGGCCGACCGGGTGTTCGAGCAGCGATGACAGCCGGTCACCAAAGGCAACGAAGGCCAGCATGGTCAGGACGCTCAGGGGCAGGATCCGCTCCCGCCGGAAAAGCGGGGCGAGGTCAGGCAGCCAGCCGTGCGTCTTCTCGCCCATCAGCCTGCGGGCTCTCGTTCGATCGCTGGCCGGGTTTCCTGCGCCAGGATCCGCGCCACGATCATGTCGGCGATCGGAATGGCAGAGGTTGCCGCCGGCGAGGGGGCATTGCAGACATGCAGCATCCGATCGGTGCCGGCAAACAGGAAGTCATGCACGAGGCTGCCGTCGCGCCGCACCGCCTGGGCGCGGATGCCGGCAGCATGCGGCAGCAGGTCCGACAGTTCCAGGCTCGGGCAGTACTTGCGGCATTGCTCCAGATAGCCACGCCTCCACAGCGAGTTGCGCATCTCGGCCCAGGCCGATTTCCTGTTGCGCATGAGCGTCCTCCAGAACCCCGGGAACAGCACGTAGTCAAGCACGTCCGCGGGGTCGACCGACAGGCGCGGATAGCCCTCGCGCGCGAAGCCGATGACGGCGTTGGGGCCGACCGTGACGCTGCCGTCGATCATGCGGGTCAGGTGGATGCCGAGAAAGGGCAGGTCCGGATCGGGGATCGGATAGATCAGGTGTCGGACGATCCCGCTCTTGTCGGCGGGGAGGCGGTAGTACTCGCCGCGAAACGGGACGATGCGGTGTTCGATCGCAAGGCCGGCCATTGTCGCCAGCCGGTCCGACTGCAGCCCGGCGCAGACAACGAGCCTGCTCGCGCGCCAGCTCGCCCCGGCGGTCGCAACCGCGACCTCGTCCGGCCCTTCCTGGATCGCGGTGACGGCGCTGCCGCGGCGGATCTCTCCGCCCAGCGCCTCAATGGCCCGCCCCATGGCGCGGCAGACCGCGCCGTAGTCGACTATGCCCGTTGCGGGGACGAACAGCGCGCCAAGCCCGCTGATGCTGGGCTCGCGCTCGCGCAGTTCCTCCCGGCCGACACGGTGGACCTCGACGGCGTTGCTGCGCGAGCGCTCGAAAAGCGCATCCATGCGCTGCAGTTCGAGCGGGCTGGTGGCGACCAGGAGCTTGCCGCATACCTCGAAGGCGATGCCGTTCTCGGTGCAGAATTCCTTCGTGGCCGCCGCCCCCTTGCGGCAGAGCTCCGCCTTCAGGCTGCCTGGCGGATAGTAGATGCCGGCATGGATGACGCCGCTGTTGTGGCCCGTCTGGTGCCGCCCCAGCGCGTCCTCCTTCTCCAGCAGGAGCAGGCTGGCGCCGGGACGCTGCTGCAGAAGGCGCATCGCCGTGGCAAGCCCGACGATGCCGCCGCCGACGATGCAATAGTCGTAACGCATGGTTTTACAGCCCCCGGACGAACCACCGATGTTGTTCCCGCTGCCAGCATAACCCAAACCGGCGTCCGCGTGAGCCCATCTCGCACGGTTGTCGCGGCGTCAGCCGCTCGGACGCGTGAGGATGAACAGCACCGGCAGCGACATCACCGTCGCCACGATGACGGCCGTCGGCGGCTGCGGTGCGGTGAAGAACAGGAACAGGGCATAGCTTACCGCAATCATGGCGACGGCCGAGGCCTTGGCGCGGGCCGAGATCGCTCCCTTCTCGCGCCAGCGCCGGACCGCCTCGCCGAACACCGGATGATCGAGAAGCCAGCGCTCGAAGCGGGGCGACGAACGGGCGAACAGGCCGGCGGCCAGCAGCAGGAAGGGCGTGGTCGGCAGCAGCGGCAGGAACACGCCGACAACCGCCACCGCGACCATCAGCCAACCGAGGCCAAGGCAGAGAAACCGCAACGGCTGCTTCATCGGGACGGCGGCACCCTTTTGCTGTGAACGTCGTCCGAGTTGATACCATGGCTGGAGCGGGGACGACAGTTGCGCTGCCGGGAGCACGGGCGGAAGGCTTGTTGCCGCCGGACAATTTGCGTGTCAGGGTTGCGCAGGCGGGTTCCCATCACGCCACATCGCCACTACTGTAGGGCAGACGCACATAGAGCCGAGCCTTCCCGGCCAGGAGGATGCCGCATGCGGGTTCCGGAAGTTCTGATTGTCGTGGTCTCTTCGTTCATGCTGCTGGTCCTGTCCGCCCCCGTTGACGCGGTGCGGGCGCAGCAGGCCCCGCCCCCGGCGGTGGTGGTCGTCCCGGCCACTGTCATGGACCTGCGCGAGACCGCGGACTTCACGGGAAGATTGGTCGCCATCCAGAAGATCGACATCCGTGCCCGCGTGTCCGGGTTCCTTGAAAGCATCCACTTCAAGGAAGGCGACAAGGTCGAGGCGGGCGCGCTGCTCTACCAGGTGGAGGACGGCGCGTACAAGGCCGCGGTCCAGGAGATCGAGGGCTCGATCCAGTCGGCCGAGGCGCAGAAGGACCTCGCGATCATCGAACGGGACAGGGCTGAGAGGCTTCTTGTCAGCAAGACGGTGCCGCAGTCCCAGGTCGACGTCACCAAGGCGCAGGTGCAGAAGGCGGAAGCCGATCTCGTGCGGCTCAACGGGTCGAGGGCGCAGGCCGAGTTGAACCTGTCCTATACGCGGATCACCGCGCCCTTCGCCGGGGTCGTCGGGCTGTCGTCCGTCGACGTCGGCGCGCTGGTCGGGCCCGACACCGGCCCGCTCACCACGCTGACGCGGCTCGACCCGATCTATGTCGAGTTCGCCGTGGCGACGGCCACGCTCCTGACCTACCGCGAACAGGTCCGGCGCGGCACGGTGTCCGGGGGTGCCAACGTGCGCATCATCCTGCCCGACGGGACCGAATACCCGACCAGAGGGACGATCAACTTCGTCTCCAGCAACGTGCAACAGGGAACCGACACCGTCACCGTACGCGCCGAGTTCGCCAATCCGGACGGCGTGCTGCTCGACGGCACGCTGGTCAGGGTGACGCTCGAACAGACCGACGAGCAGAACGTGCTCGCCGTTCCCGAGGATGCGGTCCAGCGGGACCAGCAGGGCGCCTTCGTCATGGTGGTCGGAGCGGATTCGAAGGTCGAGCTTCGTCGCGTGGACATCGCACGTTCGAGCCGCGGCCAGGCCGTCGTCGCCTCCGGCCTGAAGGAGGGCGAGCGGGTGATCACCGACGGCGTGGGCAAGGTCCGGCCCGGCATTGTGGTCGATGCGGCCGACGCGCCCACGGCAACGGGTGGCTAGCCGATGCTCTCCGAGATCTTCATCGACCGCCCGCGTTTCGCCGCCGTCATTTCGATCGTCCTTACCCTTGCCGGGCTGATCGCGCTCACGCAGCTTCCCGTTGCACAGTTCCCCGACATCGTGCCGCCACAGGTCAGCGTCACCGCCAGCTATGGCGGCGCCGGCGCGGGCGTGGTCGAGGCGACCGTGGCGCAGCCGATCGAGAGCAAGGTCGTCGGCGTCGACGACATGCTCTACATGAAGTCGACCAGCGGCTCCGACGGCTCCTACAACCTTACCGTCACCTTCGCCGTGGGGACCGACCCGGACATCGCCACCGTCAACGTGCAGAACCGCGTTTCGCTCGCCGAGGCCGGGCTGCCCTCCGAGGTGCAGCAGAGCGGCGTCAGCGTGCGCAAGAAATCCTCGGCGCTGATGCAGGTGATCACGATCTATGGCGAGGGCGAGGCGTTCGATGACCTGTTCCTGTCGAACTTTGCCACCATCAACGTGCTCGACACGATCAAGCGCGTGCCCGGCGTCGGCGACGCCGCGCTGTTCGGCGCGCAGGACTATTCGATGCGGATCGTCCTCGACGTCGACCGGCTGACCAGCCTGCAGCTGACGCCGACCGACGTCATCAACGCCCTGCGCGCGCAGAACGTGCAGGCCGCGATCGGCCGCATCGGCGCCCAGCCGATGACCGACGACCCGCTGTTCCAGCTCAACATCCAGACCCAGGGGCGGCTGACCGACCCGAAGCAGTTCGAGGCGATTGTGCTGCGGGCCGAGCCCGACGGCTCGTTCGTGCGCATTCGCGACGTCGCCAAGGTCGAACTGGGCTCGGTCAGTTCGGACTCCGAAGCGCGCTTCAACGGCAAGCCGGTGGCGATGATCGGCACCTACCAGGCGCCGGGCGCCAACGCGCTCGCCGCCGCCCGCGGCGTCCAGGAGGCGATGGAGCGCCTGTCCCGCAATTTCCCGGCGGGGCTGACCTATGCGATATCCTACGACACGGCCCAGTTCGTCGAGGCGAGCGTCGACAATGTCGAACACACGCTGATCGAGGCCTTCGTGCTCGTCATCCTCGTGGTGTTCCTGTTCCTCGGCAACTGGCGGGCGGCGCTGATCCCGCTGATCGCCGTGCCGGTGGCGCTGATCGGCACGTTCGCGGTGATCCTGGCGATCGGGTTCACGCTCAACACCGTGTCGCTGCTCGCGCTGGTGCTGGCGATCGGCATCGTCGTCGACGACGCGATCGTGGTGGTGGAGAATGTCGAGCGCGTGATGGAGGAAAACCCGGGCATGGAGGCGGCGCAGGCCGCCCGGCTGGCCATGGGCGAAATCACCGGCGCCATCGTCGCGATCACGCTGGTGCTTCTGTCGGTGTTCGTGCCGGTCGCCTTCATTCCCGGCCTCAGCGGGCAGTTGTTCCAGCAGTTCGCGGTCGCGGTTTCGGTGTCGATGGTGCTCTCGGCGATCAATGCGTTGACGCTCAGCCCGGCCCTGTGCGCCATCCTGCTCAAGCCTCACCATGGACCGAAGCGCGGCATCCTCGGCTGGATCTCGCGCGGCATCGACGGCGGGCGTGACGGCTATGTCTTCGTCGCCGGGCATATTGCGCGCCGGGCGGTGATCGGGCTCGTCCTGCTGGCGCTGGCCGGCGGCGCCGCCGGCTGGCTGTTCCGTATCGTCCCGACCGGATTCCTGCCGAGCGAGGACCAGGGCGCCTACTTCGTGGAGATCCGGCTGCCGGAGGGGGCCTCCTTCAACCGCACCGATGCCGTGGTCAAGCGCGTCGAGACGATGCTGACGGGCATGGACGGCGTCGCCGACGTGATCACCGTCAGCGGCTACAGCTTCCTCGACGGGCTGTCGAAGTCCAACAGCGGCTTTGCCCTCGTGACGATGAAGCCCTTTTCCGAGCGTACGGACCCGAAGGCCTCGGTCAATGCCGCGGTGGCGGCCACGATGGCGCAGGGCGCGGCGATCCGCGAGGCGCAGGTCTTCGCCTTCAACCTGCCGCCGATCATGGGGCTGGGCACCGGCTCCGGGTTCGAGTACCAGCTGCTCGACCTCGAGGGGCGCCCGCCGGCCGAGCTGGCCGCGACGGCCCGCGGGCTGGTGATCGCGGCGAACCAGAATCCGCTGCTCGGCCCGACCTTCACCACCTACTCGGCCAGCACGCCGCAGCTCTACCTCGATCTCGACCGCGACCGGCTGCAGGCGCTTGGGGTTTCCGTCAGCGATCTCTTCGCCACGCTGCAAGGCACGCTCGGATCCTACTACGTCAATGACTTCAACCTCTTCGGTCGAAGCTGGCGGGTGACGATGCAGGCCGCGCAGGACAACCGTCGGACGGTGAACGACATCTCCCGGCTGCACGTGCGCAATGCCACGGGGGAGATGGTTCCGGTGGCCTCGGTGGCGCGCGTGCAATACGTCGTCGGGCCGCAATCGATCGTGCGCTACAACAACTACCGGTCGGTCACGCTGAACGGCGAACCGGCGCCGGGGGTCTCGTCCGGACAGGCGCTCGCGGCGATGGCGGCGCTGTCGGCGGCAACGCTGCCGGCCGGCTACAGCTTCGAATGGACGGGGACGGCGCTTCAGGAGCTCGAGGCCGCCGGCAAGACCCCGATCATCCTCGCGCTCGCGGTCCTGTTCGCCTACCTGTTCCTGGTGGCGCTGTACGAGAGCTGGACGATCCCGGTTCCGGTGCTGCTGTCGGTCACGGTCGGGGTCGCCGGCGCGCTCCTGTCCATTCTCGTGGCCGGACTGTCGTTCGACATCTATGCCCAGATCGGCCTGGTGGTCCTGATCGCGCTGGCGTCCAAGAACGCGATCCTGATCGTCGAGTTCGCCAAGTTCCGGCGCGAGCGCGGCGAGAGCATCGTCGAGGCGGCGATCGACGGAGCGCGGACCCGATTCCGTGCCGTGATGATGACGAGCTTTGCCTTCATCGTCGGCCTGATCCCGCTGGTGACGGCGCAGGGAGCCGGCATGTTGAGCCGCCGGGCGGTGGGCACCGGCGTTGCCGGCGGCATGCTGGCTGCCTCGCTCATCGGGATCTTCCTGATCCCGGCGCTCTACGTGATCTTCCAGTGGCTGCGCGAGCGGGCGCAAGGGCTCGCCGGACTGTCGCAGCCGAAAGGCGGCGGCGACGTGCCGGCGGCTTCGACCGGCCCTGAGGGCGCCGAGGCGTCGAGGCACGGCGCGACCGAGGCTTCGCCCGAGGGCAGGGCGGCGCCGGCGGAACAGTCGGCAAGCTGAGTTTGGCGGCGACGGGACGCCGCGCGGGGCACGTGGAGGCGGATCGGCCACAGCGCTGCGTCCTGCGCATAGCGGCTCTGCCGAGCGACGGTTGCTCACCTGGCGCGAAAGTCGATATCTGCTCCGGTGATGTCTTGCATCGGCGCTTCGCTACGACGGGCACGTCAGCCGGGGATCGATCCTGCGTACGCAAAGTCTATAGACTTGGTGGAATATTTCCGCGAACCCGGCTCACGGGAGCAAATTTTCCTCCTCCGGGCCGCCCGATCCGTCGGGCGTTCTTTGCCTGGTCGCGGCGCATTTGCGATCTTGCCGCCGTCGATACGAGACGAAAATGGTCCTCCCAGACCCGAACGTGAGAATGAAAGCAGGTACCTTCATGTCCAAGATCCTCCTGAAACACCTTGACAGCGTGCGCTTCACCCGCCGGGCGGGACTGGCCGCTCTGGCCGCCGTCGTCGCGACTTCGATCGCTGCGATGCCTGCGCCGGTGGCCGCCGAGGACAAGACCACCGTGCGGGTCGGCATCATGAGCGGCGAGGACGAGGATCTGTGGCGCGTGGTCGCCGCCGAGGCCGAGAAGATGGGGCTGACCGTCGAGACGGTCACCTTCAACGACTATACCCAGCCGAACGAGGCGCTCGAGCGCGGCGAGATCGACGCCAACGCCTTCCAGCACGGCCCCTATCTCGAGAACCAGATCCAGGCGCACGGCTACAAGATCGCCATCGCCGGCTACACCGCGGTCTGGCCGATCGGCGTTTACTCGAACAAGCACGCCACGATCGCCGACCTGCCGGAAGGTGCGGTGATCGGCGTGCCGAACGATCCCTCCAACGAGGGCCGGGCGTTGCTGGTCCTGCAGGACCAGGGCATCATCAAGCTCAGGGACGGCGCAGGCATTCTCGCCACCATCGTCGATATTGCCGAGAACCCGAAGAACGTCGAGATCAAGGAACTCGACGCCGGTGTGGTCGGCCGCTCGATCGAGGACCTGGATGCGGCCGTGGTCAACACCGACTGGGCGCTGAAGAGCGGGCTGACGGTGGAGAACCGCATCGCCCAGGAGAAGATCGCCGACAACCCCTACCGCAACTTCATCGCCGTGCGCGAGGCCGACCTCGACGCGCCTTGGGTCAAGACGCTCGTCTCGTCCTACCAGAACGACGTGGTGAAGACCGAGTTCGACCGCATCTACAAGGGAACCGGCACCATCGCCTATTGACCTGACCTGCGATCGGACCTGAACATCAGGTGGCCCGCGGCCGTAGTGCCGCGAGCCACCTCGTCATTTGCGGAAATGGCGGAAAGGAAAGACCCATGACCTCCCAATCTGATGCCGGTGCCGAGCCGGCAGGCGCGCAGGCTGCGCGCGAGGCCGTCGTGCGCCTGTCAGGCGTGCAGCGCCATTTCGGCGACACGGCGGCGATCGACGGCATATCGCTGACGGTGCGCAAGGGCGAGATCCTCGGCCTGATCGGCCGCAGCGGCGCCGGCAAGTCCACCCTGATCCGGTGCCTCAACGGGCTGGAGCGCCCCGACAGCGGCTCGATCCAGATCGAGGGCCGCGAGATCACCGGCCTGAGCGAGGAACAACTGCAGCCGGTTCGCCGGCGGATCGGCATGATCTTCCAGCACTTCAACCTGCTGTCGGCCAAGACGGTCGAGGACAACGTCGCCCTGCCGCTGAAGATCGAGGGCTGGGCGAAGGAGAAGCGGCTGGCGCGTGCGGCCGAACTGCTCGATCTCGTCGGCCTTGCCGGCAAGGCGAAGAGCCATCCGGCATCCCTGTCCGGCGGCCAGAAGCAGCGCGTCGGCATCGCCCGCGCGCTTGCCGCGAGCCCGGCGCTGCTGCTGTCGGACGAGGCGACCTCGGCGCTCGACCCGGAGACGACCGCCTCCATCCTCGAACTGCTGAAGGACATCAACAGCCAGCTCGGGCTCACCATCCTGCTGATCACCCATGAGATGGAGGTCATCCGCACGATCGCCGACCGGGTCGCCGTCATCGATGCCGGGCGCATCGTCGAGGAGGGGCCGGTCTGGTCGGTCTTTGCCAATCCGCACACCGAAACCACCCGCAACCTGCTTTCCGGCATCCGGCCCAGGCTGCCGTCACACCTGGCGGGCAAGCTGGCCGGCGAGCCGGTCGGCGAGGCGATCCTCGGCGTCGACCTGTCGGGCCCGGACGCCGGATACCTGCTCGCGGGCCTGTCGGCGGTTCTGCCGGGCGGCTTCCGGCTGATTCATGGCGGCATCGATCACATCCAGCAGCAGTCGGTCGCCCGCTTCTTCATCGGCGTGCCCGAAGGGGCCGCGCAGGCGATCGCCTATCTCGAGCGCCACGGCGCCAAAGTGGAGGTCCTCGGCCATGTCGCCGGTCATGCTTGAGCTGTTCATCCGTTCGTTCTGGGAAACGGTCGTCATGACGGTCGCGTCCGGGTTCATCTCGCTCGTGGCCGGCCTGCCGCTCGGCCTCGCGCTCGTCGCCACCGCAAGGGGCGGGATCGCGGAAAACCTGTGGGTCAACCGCATCCTCGGGGCGATCGTCAACGGCTTCCGCTCCGTGCCGTTCATCATCCTGCTGGTGGCGCTCATCCCGGTGACGCGCTTCATCGTCGGCACCTCGATCGGCATGTGGGCGGCGATCGTGCCGCTTTCGATCGCGGCCACCCCCTACTACGCGCGCATGGCCGAAGTGTCGCTGCGCGAGGTCGACCGCGGCCTGATCGAGGCCGTGCGGGCCATGGGCGGCAACCGCTGGACGATCGTACGCGAGGTGCTCGTGCCCGAGGCGCTGCCGAGCCTCGTCGCCGGCTTCACGGTGACGCTGATCACGCTGATCGGGGCGTCGGCGATGGCGGGCGCGATCGGCGCAGGCGGGCTCGGCGATCTCGCCATCCGCTACGGCTACCAGCGTTTCGAAACGACTGTGATGGTGGCGGTGGTCGCCGTGCTGATCCTGCTCGTCTGCGCCATCCAGTGGGCCGGCGACCGGCTGGTCGCCCAACTCGACCACAAGGGCTGACGCAATAGCCGACGGCCTGGGCGGACCGGCTACGGCGGCGGGGCCGGGGGCCTTGCGCCTGCGGCGTCGGCCGCCGTCGGCGGCAGCGGCCGGTCCTCGTCGTAGAGAATGCGCTCGGCGGCTCCGTCGAGGTCCTCGTACTGGCCGCTGCGCAGCGACCAGAGAAACAGAGCGAGGGCGCCCGCGCCGAGGACCAGGGACAGGGGGATCAGGAAGGCGAGAACGCTCATGTCATTTCCTCGCCTCGGTCGAGGGCGGCGCGGGGGCTGGCGACCCGAGGCCGCGCCGGCGGCTCAAGCCGGATCCTTGATCGCCTGGTAGGCGTGCCAGGTGGCATGGCCGAGCAAAGGGAAGGTGACGATGAAACCGAGCATGCCGGTCAGAAGGCTCGCCACCGTCAGCACCATGACGATAAAGCCCCAGGCGATCATCACCGGCAGGTTGTTCCAGGTGAGCGAGATGCTGGTGCCCATCGCGGTGAAGGCGTCGACGTCCCGGTCGACGACCATCGGTACGCCGAACACGCTGATGGCGAAGGCGAAGGCGGCGAAGAGCGCGCCGACCGCCGAGCCCACGATGAGCAGCGCCCAGCCCGCCGCCGTGCCGAACAGTATCGGCACGATCTGGGCCAGACCCAGGAACGGCTGCCAGCCGGCAAACAGCGCATAGAGGATGACGGCCGCGCGCATCCACAACAGCATCAGCCCGCAGAGCACGGCGCCGACGAACAGCACGTGCTGGCCGGTCCCGGGCTTGGGCCGGATCATCGCCGCGAGCGAGACCGGCAAGCCCTCCTCGAGGCGGCGGCTCTTCTCGTAGAGGCCGGCGGCGAGCACCGGGCCGACGACGAGAAAGCCCGACAGGGCCGGGAACAGCGCGTAGTCGAAGCCGAACGAATAGAGGCCACCGACGATGATGATCGACGCTGCGGCGACGCCGAAGCCATAGAGCAGGCTCGGCAGCGGCACGGTCCACAGATCGCGCCAGCCCTGTGCGAGCCAGTCCAGCGCCCGGCTCGCCGGCAAGTGGCGGTTGCGGTCGACCGCCTTGGGCAGCGGAGGGACGGTCTCTGGCATTCTCATGTGTAGATCCTCCTGTAACCCTTTGATGCGCTGCATGTTTTCAGCAGGAAGACCGCGCTGCGCGGTATGTGTCGGGCTCGCCCGATTCCGTTTTGAGATGCGGCACGCAGTCCGGTTGGGACGAAAGCGAGACGTAGACCAGATGGGCGTTGGCCAGCGCCAGCAGCGCCACCGTCGCGCCCGCCAGCAGCAGCGCGAGCATGCGTCCGCGCATGCCCCCGGTCGCCATCATGTTCCGCTCGCGCCGGCCGCACGTTGCTGCTCCCTGAGGTCGGTGACGTAGAGCGTCAGTATCTTGATGTCCAACGGCGACAGCCGTAGGCCCCAGCTCGGCATCTGTCCCTTCCGGCCGCTGTGAATGGTCCGGTAGATCGCGTCGCGATCGGAGCCGTAGATCCAGTGGCGGTCGGTCAGGTCAGGGGCGCCCAGATCGGCCTTGCCTGTGGCGTCGTCGCCGTGGCAGGCGGCGCAGTTGTCGACGAAGAGGCCGCGGGCCGCGTCAAGGTCTGCGGCATTGGCCTCGGTCGGTTCCTCCAGCCCCGAGAGCGAGCGCACATAGCTCACGAGCTTCAGGATGGAAGGGCGGTCCAGGATCTGGTCGCGGCCGAAGGCGAGCATTTCGGCAACGCGGGTGTCAGGGTCGGCGCCGTTGATGCCGACGCGGATCGTCTCGGCGATCGTCTCCGGGTCGTCTCCCCACAGCATCGGTGCGGCCGCGATGTTCGGATAGCCCCTGTTGCCAGACCCGCCGATGCCGTGGCAGGCGGCGCAGTTGTCGCCAAACAGCGTATGGCCGGTTTCGCGCACGCCCCCCATTAGTTCGGGGTCGGCGAGGATCGCAGCGTAGTCTTCCGTCTCGATGCGGGCCACCCAGTCGGCGCGGTCGGCCGCGCCCTGCTCGAGGTGCCTTGCGACGGTCGCCTTCTGGTCGGCCCCCAGCCAGCCCCTGAAGTAGCCGGTGCCGTAGGGCCAACTCGGCATGAACAGCGTGTAGACAAGGCCGAACAGTGTGAAGGCGATCAGGAAGAACCAGACCGGCTTCGGCACCGGCGTGTGCAGTTCCTTGATGCCGTTCCACTCGTGGCCGGTGGTCATGTGACCGGTGATCGGGTCGCGCTCGCCTACTGGCATGGCCGGTCCTCGTCGTCGGAGATGATCGAGTTCGCCGCGTGGTCGAACCGCGCCTTGTTCCTGGGCCAGTAGGCGTAGACCACCACGCCGATCGACATGGCGACCAGGTAGAACAGCCCGAACGACTTGGCGAAGGCGACGAGGGTGTCGTGGTCCAGGGTCATGGCGTTACTCCACCTTGGCCTGTTCGGCCCGGTAGGCGACATCGGTGAGGCGGCCGAGAATCTGCAGGTAGGCGACGACGGCGTCCATTTCCGTCAGCGTTTCCGCCTTGCCGTCGAACAGGCTGACATTGGTGGCCTCGCCGTAACGTTCGGCAACGCCCGAGGCGGCGTCGCTGTCCGGTGCCGCCTGGCCGTAGGCGTCGGCCGTCGCGTTGGCGATCATCTCGTCGGTATACGGCACGCCGACCGCGCGCAGCGCGGCCAGGTGCGCGCCGAGGTCGCGGGTGTCGAGTGCATTGCGCAGCAGCCAGCGGTAGGCCGGCATGTTCGATTCCGGCACCAGATCGCGCGGATTGTAGAGATGCGCGACGTGCCATTCGTTCGAGTATTTGCCGCCGACGCGGGCGATGTCCGGGCCGGTCCGCTTCGAGCCCCACAGCATCGGGTGATCGTACTTGGACTCGACCGCCAGCGAATAGGGCCCGAACCGGTCGACCTCGTCGCGCAACGTGCGGATCATCTGCGAGTGGCAGGCATAGCAGCCTTCGCGCATGTAGATGTTGCGCCCCGCCAGTTCCAGCGGGGTGTAGACCCGCATGTCCGGTGCCTCCTCGACGGTCTCGTCGATGGTGAAGAGCGGGGCAATCTCGACCAGGCCGCCGATGGCGGCGACGCCGATGATGGCAAGGACGAGGCCGATGGCGTTGCGCTCGAGACGGTAGTGGAAGTTGAACATCGGTTACTCCCCGGCCTCGGCCCAGGCCTTCGGCGCGGGCGGTTCCAGCGGCAGGTCGGCGGCGGTTCCCTCGCCGGCCGGCGCGGGCAGGCGGATCGTCATCCAGATGTTGTAGAAGGCCACGACGGTGCCGATCAGGAACAGCAGGCCACCGATGGCACGGGCGATGTAGTAGGGATACATGGCGACCAGCGTGTCGACGAAGGAGTAGGCGAGCGTGCCGTTGCCGTCATAGGTGCGCCACATCAGGCCCTGCGTGATGCCGGCATTCCACAAGGAGAAGACGTAGACGATGGTGCCGGCGAGGGCGAGCCAGAAATGGACCTCGACCAGCCTTGCCGAATAGAGCGCCTGGCGCTTCCACATCCAGGGGACGAGCGCGTAGAGCGAGCCGAAGGTGATCATCGCCACCCAGCCAAGGGCGCCGGCATGCACGTGGCCGACCGTCCAGTCGGTGTAGTGCGACAGCGAGTTGACGGACCGGATCGCCATGAACGAGCCCTCGAAGGTGGCAATGCCGTAGAAGATCGCCGCCAGCATCATGAAGCGCAGAACCGCGTCGTCCCGGACCTTGTGCCAGGCGCCGTTCAGCGTCAGCAGCGCGTTGCCCGCCGAGGCCCAGGACGGCACGAGCAGCACCAGCGAGAACACCATGCCGAGGGTCTGCACCCAGTGGGGCAGGGCGGTGTAATGCAGGTGGTGCGAGCCGGCCCACATGTACAGGAAGGTGATGCCCCAGAAGCTGATGATCGACATGCGGTAGGAGTAGATCGGCCGCCCGGCCCGCTTGGGCAGGTAATAGTAGAGCATGCCGAGAAAGCCGGCCGTCAGGAAGAAGGCGACGGCATTGTGCCCGTACCACCATTGCGTCATTGCATCCTGGACGCCGGAGAACAGCGAGTAGCTCTTGGCCTGGCTGAAGGAGACCGGCACGGCCAGGTTGTTGATGATGTGCAGCATGGCGACGACGAGGATGAAGGCCATGTAGTACCAGTTGGCGACGTAGATGTGCGGCTCGCGGCGTCGCGCCAGCGTTTGCAGGTAGATCGCGAAGTAGACGAGCCAGACGACCACCAGCCAGAGGTCTGCATACCACTCCGGCTCGGCATACTCCTTCGACTGAGTGACGCCCATCAGGTAACCGGTCGCGGCGATAACGCAGAAGAGGTTGTAGCCGATCAGCACGAACCAGGGGCTCAACTGCCCCGGCAGCCGCGCCCGCGTCGTGCGCTGCAGCACGTGGAACGAGGTCGCGATCAGCGCATTGCCGCCGAAGCCGAAGATGACGCCGCTGGTGTGGAGCGGCCGGAGCCTGCCGAAACTCGCCCAGGCGGCGTCGATGGTCAGGTTCGGCCAGGCCATGAGCGCGGCCGCCCAGACGCCGACGAACATGCCGACGACGCCCCAGACCAGCGCCAGCACGATGCCGACCTTCGTCGGGTCGTCGTAGTATTCGCTGAAACGTTCTTTCCCGGGCTCCGGGGAGTCGACGCCGCGTAGAAACAGAACCATCACCACGAGGCCGAAGATCGCGACGACCCAGCCGTGGACGCCGAGGTCGTCGCCCCTGCCGGCCACGGCCATGACGATCCCGACGCAGATGACCGACACCAGCATCATCGCGGCAAATACGCGCTCCAATGCCGTCAGTTGTCCAACCATGCCCACATCCCCCTCAAAGGCCGAACCGTGTCGTATGGACCACCGGGAATTGTGCTGTTTTTCGCCGACCGCTCAACTTCCCCCGCCATGGGTAGCAAGCTGCTCCGCAGTCGGCGCTAGCACACTGATGGTTGCACGATTTCCGCTGTTCGGCAATTGGTTTCACGCTCATTCTGATCTTTGACTAAATCTATGGTTGCAATAAAGGAAGTCCAAGCGCGGCCGGCCCGGACGGTTGCGTGCGCCTTCTGCCGGTAGTCTGACGGACTAGCCCGACACCGTCATGACGAATGCCGGATTGCCGCTGATCGTGTTGCTGACGGTGCAGATCTCGCCCTCGGCGGCGTGGGCGATCGCCTCTCGCGTGGAAGCGTCGATATCGCCGCGGATAGTGAAGGCAATGGCGAACTCCTTCACGCGGGAAAGGCCCTCTTTCGCCTTCTCGCCGGTTACGACGACCGTGATTTCGGTGATGTTTTCGATGACCCCCATCTGGCTGGCGGCGATGCGCGCACTCATCGTCAGGCAGGCGGCAAGAGAGGCATAGAGCAGGTCCAGCGGATTGAAGCCCGGTTGCGAGGGCCCCGTGACGATGTCGAGACGACCGCCGGTCGCCGAGGTGATGGTCGGGAAGCCGGTTCGGCCGAGGGTCGCGGTGGCGCCGGTCGGCCTGGTCCTGATCTTCGCATCGCCCATCGTCTGCCCGCCCCTCATGCCTGAACGCCACCAGAAATAGCGGCGTGCCCCGTCATCGGCAAGGCACGCTAAGGTTTATCTGGACGGCCGGCGCGTTCTCTCGGTGGCGGCGCTTCCCGCGCCGGTGTTCCTGCGGCTTGAGGCGCAGACAGCACTATCCCGTGGTACGCAGACTGTCGTATGATTGTCCGTTGCAACAGAGGGCAGGGTCATGACGCAGGGGTTCGTCCGCAGCTTGCGCGCGTTGATTGTCGGCTTGTGGGCCGTTGTCGCCAGTGCCGGAGCGGTGTTCGCCGATGAGGCAACATTGCCGGCCATCACCGAAAGGCACGTCATCGATCTCGACGCCATGAAGGAGCGGCGGATCATCCGGGTGCTCGTGCCGTTCAGCAAGACCATCTATTTCGTCGATCAGGGTCGGGAACTCGGCACTGCGGTCGAATTCGGCCGGGCGCTGGAAGAGAAGATCAACAAGGGGACGAAGAAGGAGATCGAACGCGTCCGGGTCGTCTTCCTGCCGACCCCGCGCGATCACCTGCTCGGCGCGCTCGCCGAGGGCTATGGCGACATCGTGATGGCCAACATGACGATCACCGACGAACGGCTCGGGCAGGTCGATTTCACCGACCCCCTCTTCAGCGCGGCAAAGGAAATCCTGGTCACGGGTCCGGCCGCCCCTTCCATTGCCACGATCGACGACCTCGGCGGGCAGCGGATCGACGTCCGCCAGACCAGCAGCTACCGCGAGCACCTTCAGGCGCTGAACGCGCAGCGGCAGGCGGAAGGCAAGGCCGAGATCATCATCGGCGCCGCCGACGAAAACCTCGAGGACGAGGACCTGATGGAGATGGTCAACGCGGGGCTGCTGCCCTGGGCGGTCGTCGACGAGCACAAGGCGACGATCTGGTCGAAAGTGTTCACCGACCTGACTGTTCGCGACGACATCGTGCTTGCCGACCAGGGGCGGATCGCCTGGGCGATCCGTAAGGACAGCCCGCAACTCAGGACCGAGCTCAACGCCTTCATCGCCGACCACAAGGTCGGGACGACGTTCGGCAACATCATGCGGAACCGCTACTACAGGAGCGACAAGATTGTTCGACGGGCCTATGCGCCGGAGGACGTCGAGCGGTTCCAGCGCCTGGTCGAGATCTTCCGCCGGCACGCCGATACCTATTCTTTCGACTACCTGATGCTTGCCGCGCAGGGTTACCAGGAGTCGCAACTGGACCAGAAGCGCCGGAGCCCCCGGGGCGCGGTCGGGATCATGCAGATGCTGCCATCGACGGCACAGGACAAGGCGGTCGGCATCACCGGCATCGAAAAGGATGCGGACCGCAATGTCGAGGCGGGGGCGAAATACCTGCGCCACCTGATCGAGACCTATATCGACGACGATGGGCCATCGGCGAAGGATCGGCAACTGTTCGCCTTCGCGGCCTACAATGCCGGTCCGGGCAACCTCAGGAAGTTCCGCAGGAAGGCTGAGGAACTGGGGCTTGATGCGAACGTCTGGTTCGGCAACGTCGAAAACGGCGCCTCCTCGATCGTCGGCCGGGAAACGGTGCAGTACGTCGCCAACATCTACAAATACTACATCGCCTACACCATGCTGTCGGAGCGGGCCGAGGACCGCGCGGAAGCGAAGGAAGGCCTGGGCGCGGACGTGCAGCCGGCAGCCGCAGGCGGCGATTGAGGCCTCGCGACTCCCGTCCTAGCCGGACACCGGCCGAAACCGCCTGAGCGACAGGAAGCCCGCCGTGACGAAGGCGAGCAGCACGATGCCCTGGGTGACGGCAAAGGGCGGCTCGGTGCCGCTGGGCGCCAGGGCGTTGAGAGCCTCGACCTTCAGGAAGGCCTGCACGACGAGGACGAAGACATTGAAGTAGAGCGCCGCGATGGAACAGATCAGAAAGGTCGCGCGCCAGCGGCCTTCGATGCGGAATAGATAGAGTGCGGCGATCGCCACCAGGAGAAAGGCGGTGGTGATGATCCCGACCCCGATCGCGGGCGTCATGGCCGTGATTGGAAACAGAAAGCCGGTTATGGTGGTCCCCAGCGTCGTGGCCAGGAAGGTCGCCGTCCAGCCCGGTCGGAGTTCGGCGGCAAGCCAGCCGCGCAGCGCCGCGAGCCCGGCGACGATGCCGATGAGACTGAGGACAACGTGAAACAGGGTGAAGGGTGCCATGCCTAGAATCATGATCATGTTTCCCATGTTGTGATGCGCCGGCGCGCGCATTAGATGCTCAAGATTGACATTTGTAAATTCGAGCGTGACGCGGGCCGGCTACAGTTGGGATTGTAGCTGCGGCGGGCCACGGCGGCGGCGGCTGAGACGGGAGGGATGCTCGGTGCAAAAGGAAGAGACGGTGCGTGCGGACGGCGACATGGCGGAGCCGGCCGAGGTGATCGAATTCTGGTGCGAACTGCTGGCGCCGGAGCATTGGTTCAGCCCTCCGCCGACGCTCGACGCCCACATTCGGACGCGCTACGCGGCGACCCACCTGGCGCTGTCGCGAAAGGTTCCCGATGCCTGGCGGGCGACGCCAGAGGCACGGCTGGCGGCGATCATCGTGCTCGATCAATTCCCCCGCAACATGTATCGCGGTTCGCCGCTCGCGTTTGCCACCGACTGGCTCGCCCTGCGCGAGGCGAAGCTTGCGCTCGAGGCCGGCGCTGACGCGAAGGTTGCCTTCCAGCGCCGGCACTTCTTCTACCTGCCGTTCGAGCATTCCGAGGACATTGGCGACCAGGATCGGTCCGTCGCCCTCTTCAGGGCGTTGGGGGAAATGACCTATCTCGACTACGCGCAGCGCCACCACGCCGTCATCCGCGACTTTGGCCGGTTCCCGCATCGCAACCATCTGCTCGGCCGGACGTCGACGCCGGCGGAGCTGGACTACCTCGCCTTGCCCGGATCCGGCTTCTGATCCGGGGCTGCCTTCACTTCGCCGCCGTCTGACAATAGCGTGCCGCGCGATTCACTGTGCGCAACCGCTAGCGTGCGGGGAGATGCGCTTGTCTTCCGGTCTCGCGGCGACGCATGATCTCCGCCGACCGGGCCACGCGCCAAGATTTGACAGGGTTGTACGTGCCGACGCTCAGACACGCCATTCTCATGCTTCTCGTAGCCTTGACGTTGCTCCTCCCGGTGGCGGTGGTGGCGCAGGAACCAGCTCCGGCGAGCCAGCCCGCGGCCACCGCAAATGCGCTTGCCGAGGCGAACGACAAGCTCGACAAGGCCCGCCGGCAACTGGCGGAGCTGCGCAACCAGTTCGAGGCCGCCAGTGAGGATGATCCGAAGCTGGCCGAGCTCAAGCTCAAGGCGGAGCAGCTCGGTCGTTCGGTGCTCGACGCGTCGGTCTCCACGCGCCATCGCTTCAACGAGATCAAGGCGCGACTCGACGCGCTCGGACCACCGCCGGCCGAGGGGCAGCCGGCCGAATCGGAACTGATCCGGGAAGAACGCGCCCGTCTTGCCGACGAGCGGGCTGCGATCAATTCCGTAACCGGCGACGCGGAAGGCCTCTCGATCGAGGCGACGCAGCTTGCCAACCAGGTCACCGAGATGCGGCGCAAGCTCTTTACCGAGACGCTGCTGAACCGGATGGACATCAATCCTTCGGTGTTCCAGGACGTGCTGGCCGCCGTCGGGGAGGAGGGCGCGGACTTCAAGCGCACGGTCGGCGGCTGGCTTCGCTTCGTGTGGTCGTTCAAGCGGGAATCGCTGCTGGCGGCCGTCTCGCTGTCGCTGCTGATCGGGCTGCTCCTCTATTCGGTCGGGCATCGCCTCGCGGGACCGTTCATCCAGCGCAACAAGGCCATCGAAGAGCCCCATTACATCACGCGGCTGATGGTCGCGTTCTGGGCGACCACCATCCCGACGCTCGCGGTCGCCGCCTTCGCCTGCGCCTGCTATTCCCTGCTCCACAGCTTCAATGTCCTGCGCCCGGACATTTCCCCCATGGTGTCGACGCTGCTGGCGGTGTCGGTCGGCCTCTATTTTGTCTCGGCGCTCGGTCGGGCGGTGCTGGCGCCGAAGCGGCCCAAGTGGCGCCTGATCAACGTGTCGAACGAGGGGGCGAGGCGGCTCGAATGGTCGATCTTCGCAATGGCGCTCGCCAACGGGCTCGACTACTTCGTCGGTGCCGCCAGCGTCGCCCTCGGGTCGCCGGTCGCCCTGACCGTCGCCAAGAGCCTGATTGCCTCGATCGTGATCGGTCTCATCCTGATCTCGATATCCTTCATCCGGCCGATGCTGAGGCGCGGCGAGGATCCGGCCGGCGAAGGGCGGCCATGGCCCAGGACGGTGTCGACGGCCCTCATGGTCACCGGCTTCGGTCTGATCGCGCTGGTCCTCGTCGGCTATGTCGGCCTCGCCCGGTTCATTGCGACGCAGATCGTGGTGACCGGTGCGATTCTGGTGACGATGTATATCGGCATCCTCTCGGGCCGGGCTGTCGGCGTGCAGGGCGCCTTCGCCAGGACCTATCTCGGCCAGCAAATGGCCGAGCGCCGCCAGATGAACGAGGTTGCGCTCGATCAGGCCGGGCTTGCCGCCAGCCTCGGCATCTATCTCATCGTGATGCTGCTCGGCGTGCCGGGCATCCTGCTGACCTGGGGGTTCCAGTTCGGCGACATCGAAAGCATGGCCTACCAGCTCTTCACCGAGATCAGGGTCGGCAGCATCTCCATCTCGATCGTCGGGATCGCCGCAGGGCTGGCCCTTTTCGCATTCGGGCTGACGGTGACGCGCTGGTTCCAGCGCTGGCTCGACGGCACCGTCATGGTGCGCAGCCACCTTGATCCGGGCGTACGCAACTCGGTCCGGACGGCGGTCGGCTATGCCGGCGTCGGGCTCGCCGGCCTGATCGGCATTTCGGCGGCCGGAATCGACCTCTCCAGCCTCGCGCTGGTGGCCGGTGCCCTCTCGCTCGGTATCGGTTTCGGCCTGCAAAACATCGTGTCGAACTTCGTCTCCGGCCTGATCCTGCTTGCCGAGCGGCCCTTCAAGGTCGGCGACTGGGTCGTCGCCGGCACGACCGAGGGTTACGTCAAGCGCATCTCCGTCCGTGCGACGGAAATCGAGACCTTCCAACGCCAGACGATCATCGTGCCGAACTCCGTCCTGATCAACGGCACGGTCGGCAACTGGACGCACCGCAACAAGCTCGGGCGCATCGAGGTGCCGGTCAGCGTGCATTCCGGCAACGATCCGCGCGCCATCATCGCGCTGCTGCAGGAAGTGGCCGCGACGCAACCGGTGCTGCGCAACCCCGAACCGACGGTGAGCTTCGTCAACTTCACCGCCACGACGCTCGATTTCGAACTGCGGGTCTTCGTCGCCGACGTCCTCGATTCCGTCTCCGTGAGGACGGAACTGCGAACGGCGATCCTGGAGCGGCTGCGGAAGGAGGGAATTCCGCTGACCGGGCCGGCGGCCGCGACCGTTCCCATCACGATCGATCCGGAAGGAGCCCGGATGATCAGCACCATTCTGGCGGGGGTGCGCGACGACCCGTCGTCGCCCGCTGCCGGCAAGCCTCACCTTTGGCCGGTCAAGGAGGAGATCGAGGAGACCGGTTGAGGCTGAATGCCGCATTCATGCCCCATTCACAGGCGGTGTCATAAAAGACATGCAAATCCATCGAAGTGAGGCTAGGGTCTCACGGGGTTTGCAACAGGGGCGGCGCCAGGCGCCGGGCATATATGACGCGAATGCTTGCAGTGCTGCTTTTCTCGGCCGCCACGGTCGCGCCGGGCTATGCGGCATCGATCACCAACAAGGAAGGGGCGGCCATCGTCCTCACCATCGTCGAGGACGGCAACCGCTCCGAGCTTGCGCTCGGGCCCGGCGAAACCGAGTCCGTCTGTGACTCCGGCTGCTTCGTCACGCTGCCCAACGGCGACCGCGTGGGCCTCAGCGGTAACGAGACGATCGAGATCACCGGCGGATCGGCCGTCATCAAGTAGCGCCGTCCGTTGCGCCCATCCGATCCTGGAAACGAGAAGGCGGCCGCACGGCCGCCTTCGCCGTTTGTCAGGGCGAAGGCTTAACGCTTTCGCAAACAGTCCGCGCTTACCTCTAGCTGAGGGTGGATGACCGCTTCGGAGAGGACCATGCGCAGGTCCGGTGCTGTCAAGTTCCGCGACACCTGCCGTCGACGTGCCAGCATGCAGAACGCTCACGTCAGAAGGCACGAAATGTCATTCATCGGTATCTCCGGCATGCAATACTCCGGCGCCTCGCTGTCCCATCATCGGATATTGCTGGCCGAAGACTCCAACGTCTTCACCTCGATGATCGGCGCACGGTTGAAGGAGTTGTTCGGCCTGTCGGTCGAGGTCTGCCGCAATTTCCAGGAGCTGGAGGAAGCCTATGATCGCTCGAGCGATCCGATTACGCTCGCGGTCTCCAACATCAATCTGCCGGGTGCCGAAAACGGCGAGGCGCTGAACTACCTGGTCGACCTCAGTATCCCGACGATCGTCTTTACCGGCTCCTTCCAGAAGCAGACGCGTGACCAGCTGCTGTCGAAGGAGATCGTCGACTACATCATCAAGGACAACGTCTTTGCGGTCGACATGCTGGCGGAATCGATCTGCCGCTTCCTGACCAACCACCAGCACCACGTCCTGATCGTCGACGACAGCGCCACGGCACGCGCGCTGCTGACCACGCGCCTGAAGCGCTACAATTTCCGCGTCAGCACCGCCGACAGCGGGGCGGCCGCGCTCTCGGTTCTCAAGGCCAATCCGGACATCGGCCTGGTGGTGACCGACTACAACATGCCCGACATCGACGGTTTCGAGTTGACCCGGCGCATCCGCGCCTCGGTCGGCTCCCATCAGTTGCGCATCATCGGCGTGTCCTCGTCCACCGACCGCCTGCTGTCGGCACGGTTCCTGAAGGCGGGCGGCAATGACTTCATTCTGCGCCCCTTCATCGACGAGGAGTTCTATTGCCGGGTCAACCAGAACCTCGACACGCTGACGCAAATCAGGATGGCGACCTCGAGGCAGGCCGCCTGACCGTTCTCCGCCTTGGCCTTACGTAGCGTAAGATAGTTGCCCGCGGTTAACCGCTTGGTAAGTCCCTGTCGTTGTAATGCTGGTACCGTAATGCAACCACATGCAGGAGAGGGCGCGGCCGTGGATCTTGACCCGCAGCGGGAGGCTGCGTTCCTGCGCCACTGCGGCCGGTCCGTCCTGCTGGTGGAAGGCTCGCGTATGTTCTCGACCGCGATCCGGTTCCGGCTCGAGTCGGAACTCGGGGTGCAGGTCACCCACTGTGCCGACATGGCGAGCCTGCGCAGCGTTCTCGACGGCGAGGCGGCGAACTACGCGCTGGCTGTCGTCGATATCACCCTGCCCGGGGCGGCGGACTGCGAGGCGCTCGACCACCTGCTTCGATGCGACATTCCGCCGATCGTCTTTACCGGCTCGTTCGGCGAGGAGATGCGCAGGCGGGTTCTGGCGCGGGACGTGCTGGCGCTTATCGTCAAGGACAGTGCCGCCGGGATCCAGCAGATCGTCTCGACCGTCGACCGCACGCTGGCCGGCAACCGCGCCGGTATCCTCGTTCTCGAGGCCGCGCCGGCCGAAAACTCGCTGGTGTCTCTGCTCCGCCGCCGCCGGTTTACGGCACTGGCGGCATGCGATGGCGCGGGCGTGCTGGAACTGCTCGACACGCAGCGCGACATCGACGTGGTCGTCATCGATCTCGATCACGCCGATGGCGACGGCCTGCTGCTGTTGTCCGAGATACGCCGCCGCCACTCCGATATCGGCGTGCGCGTCGTTGGCCTTTGCGGGCGGGACGACGACACTGCCCTGCGGTTCCTGCGAACCGGCGGCGACGAATGCATCCGCATGCCGTGCTGCCCGGAGGAACTGGCTTGCCGACTGCTTCGGCTGGCGTCGACACAGAAACGCTTCCAGGCGCTGAACCTGCTCGCCTCGCGTGACTACCTGACCGAAGTCTACAACAGGCGCTACTTCTTCGTGGCCGGAAAGCGCCTGGTTGATCAGGCCGTGCGCCGCGGAGCGCAGGCGGCGATCGCGCTGGTCGACATCGACCATTTCAAGCGGCTGAACGACACCTACGGGCACGAGGTCGGCGACTGCGTGCTCAAGGCGGTCTCGCGCCAGTTGCGGGCGCGGCTGGGCGACCGGCATCTTCTGGCGCGGCTGGGTGGCGAGGAGTTCGGCATTCTGTTCTCGGGGCTGGATCTGGCGGCATCGGTGGCGACCTGCGACGCCCTGCGCGCCGAACTGGCCGCGGCGCCGATCGAGGCCGACGGCGAACCCGTGACCATCACCGTATCCATGGGGATTGCAGCGATCGAGGGGCAGGAGGCGTTCGACAACCACGTCAACGCCGCCGACCAGTATCTCTACATGGCCAAGCACGCGGGCCGGAACCAGGTCTTTTCCGAAATGTCGCTGCCGAGGGCACTGGCGGGCTGAGGCGACGGGCCGGCGCCAAGGCGCTGGCGGTCTCTTGCCTGGCCCGCTCTGCCGCGTGCTGCTTCTCAGCGGGCGGCGGCTGCGGCCGCCAGCGTCAGCTTGCGATCGGCGCGCTCCTGCTGCGGCGAGCGGTTGTAGAGTTCGCGGTAGCACTTCGAGAAATGCGAAGCCGACACAAAGCCGCAGGCGACCGCCACCTCAACCACAGGCATCGACGACTGCACCAGCAGGTGGCGCGCGCGGTCGAGCCTGATCTCGAGATAGTAGCGGGCGGGAGAACGCCCCATCTCCTGGCGAAACAGGCGCTCGATCTGCCGGCGGGACAGGTCCGCGCTCTCGGCGATTTCCAGCAGCGACAGCGGCTCCGACAGGTTGTTCTCCATCAGCTCGATGATCGAGAGCACCTTGGCGTTCTGCACGCCCAGGCGCGCGCGCAGCGGCAGCCGCTGGCGGTCGTGCGGGCCACGGACCCGGTCGGTGAGCGCCTGTTCGCAGACGCGGTTGACCAGGTTCTCGCCGAAGTCCTGGTCAATCAGGTTCAGCATCATGTCGAGCGAGGCCGTGCCGCCGGCGCAGGTGTAGATGTTGCTGTCGATCTCGTAGAGATCGGCATAGACCTCGGCCTGGGGATAGGCCTCGGCGAAGCCCGGCAGGTTTTCCCAGTGGATGGCGCAGCGCTTGCCGGACAGCAGCCCGGCCTGCGCCAGCACATGCGCGCCGGTACAGAGCGATCCGACGGCCACGCCCCTGTTGTAGGTCTCGCGCAGCCAGGCGTTGACCGACTTGTTGCAGAAGTCCTCGACATAGACCCCCGAACAGACCAGTACCATCGACGGCCGGTTCTCGCCGCCGAGAAACTTGCGTTCGTCCGCCAGCGAGGAATTGACCTCGATGCCGATGCCGCTCGAGGACTGCACCTGCTGGCCGTCGGCCGAAGCCAGCCGCCACGTGTAGGCGTCGTAGCCGAGCATGCGATTGGCGATGCGCAGGGTCTCGATCGCGGCCGATAGCGGCAGCAGGGTGAAATTCGGCACGAGGAAGAACACAAGCGAACGCTTCTTCGCAGCTGTCTTGTTCATGGGGGGTTCCGCTCTGGTGTTTATTGCCCCAAGCGTCTCTTGAAGGTGGGGTCTGTGGCTTTCCTATTTGCGACATTTGCATGGAATGGTGCGACTGTAAAGCTGCCCGCAGGTTCTGTTCCTCAAGACTTTTGCCCGTTTGGCGTGCCGCGGCTGCGGCAGCAATACATTTGCGACATGGCCGCGGATTGCTTTACGCTTGTGCAACAGGAATTGTTCGTCCATTTTCCGGCGCGGACCGCTGCCGGGAACGGACGGCTCGGCGAGGCGCGAACGGAGATGACGAAGGGATGAGGATGCTCGCAGACGGATATTCGAAAGTGCCCCCGGGCAAGCTGGTTGCGGCGGTCACCTGCCTCGAGATGCTGGCGCCGGTAGCGGCGGTGCGCGACGTCGGGGTCGACGGACTGGTGCTCGAACGCGTCGAGCGGCCAGCTCTCGATTGGTATCGCGCGCTCTATCGCCTGATCGGGACCGACTGGTTGTGGAGTTCGCGGCTGGCGCTGGCGGACGAGTCGCTTGCGGCCATCATCCACGATCCGGGCGTCGAGGTTCGTGCGGTCATGGCGGACGGCCGTGCGCAGGGGCTGCTGGAGCTGGACTTTCGCGAGCCGGGACAGTGCGAGCTCGCGTTCTTCGGCCTGTCGAAAGCGATCATCGGCCGGGGCGCTGGCCGGTGGCTGATGAACCGGGCGATCGAGCATGCCTGGTCGCGTCCGATTTCGCGCTTCTGGGTGCACACCTGCAGCCTCGACAGCCCGCAGGCGCTGGCCTTCTACGTGCGCTCAGGCTTCGTTCCGTTCGAACGCATGGTGGAGGTGTTCGACGACCCGCGGCTTGCCGGGCTGCTGCCGGCCGATGCCGCACCACAGGTGCCGCTGCTTCGCGGGTGAGGGGATTGTCGCGCGAGCCGGCGTCGCGGTCACCGACACCAAAACGCCAGGCCGTCAATAGTCGGGCCTGGCGTCAACAATCAGCTGTCATGGCAGGTTCGGGACAACAGCAGGCCGTCATCGAGCCTTCCTGACGCTCAGCGTCGGTGCGGCCCCATCATCCACGGACGGAAAGCCGATGTCCTTGCGCAGGTCGAAGGGCAGGTTTTCCATTTCGAACTCGTCGCGATGATGCCGCCAGGCGCTTGCGACCCTGCCGGCAAGGTCACGGAACGTCGAAGCATAGCCGCCGGATCGAGCGGTCCGCCCGGCCGATCCGAAGTGGAAGTGCGAGAGACTGGTCATTTCAAGGTTCCTTTCGAGCTTGGGAGGTTTCGAAAGGTCGCGACCCTTGGCGATGATAATGTCGCGGCCACATCCATCAATCAATCGAATATAATTGATCTCTGGCATCAGTGTTTGTCATGTATCGCGCGACCCGGCCAGCCGACGTCGCGCTGCAGTTCCGGCGACAGGTTTTCAAGTTCGCGCTCCCCCCGGCGCCGGCGATGCCGGGCGGAGAGGGTGTCGACATATTGCCTGATTGTGAGCGCAAATCCCTTTCCGACAGCGCGAAGGGCAAACGATGCGGCGCTGATATGCGAATTTCCTGCGGTCATGGCGTTTATCCTTTCCGATCAGGTTTCCATGGATTGACTATCGCGCCGGATGGGTATTCAATCAAACGAAATGAAGTGACGTATTGGATCAAATATTCTGAATGAGGACGGAGCCATGAACCTGATACTGCGCCAGACGCTTCCTCTTCTCGAACTAGACATTTTGCGGACATTCGTCGCGATCGCCGAGACCGGCAACTTCACCACGGCGGCCGAAACGGTGCACCGGACCCCGTCGGCGGTCTCCATGCAGATCAAGAAGCTGGAGGAACTGCTCGGCTGCACGATGTTCCGGCGCGACGCGCGCTCGGTCGTGCTCACCCACCATGGCGAGGTGCTGCTTTCCTATGCGCGGCGGCTGCTTGCGCTCAGCAACGAGGCGGTGTCGCGGTTCATGATGCCGGAAATGAACGGCATCGTCCGCCTTGGCGCCCCCGACGATGTGGGCGAACTGATCCTGCCGGAGGTCCTTCGGCTGTTCGCCGACACCTTTCCCTCGATCGCCGTCAACGTCTCGATCGATACGAGCAGCAACCTGCGTCGGGCAGTGGCCGAGCGCCGGCTGGATCTGGCGATCTTCAATGCCACCGACAACGCGACGCCCGCGCCCGGCGAGGTGCTGATGAAGGAGCAGCTCGTGTGGGCCGGCAAGAAGTGCGGCACGGCGCACCTGAAGAATCCGCTCCCGGTTTCGGTCTGGGAGGAGGGCTGCATCTGGCGCGCGCGGGCGCTCGAGGAGTTGAGCAAGTCGGGACGCGAGTTCCGCGTCGCCTATTTCTGCGCCCACCACATGGGCCAGCGCGCCGCGATCCGCGCCGACCTGGCGGTGGCGCCGCTGGCGCGGTTCCTGGTCCAGGACGACATGGTCGCGCTCGGGGTCAAGGACGGGCTGCCGGAACTGGGCCACTACAACATCGGCATGGTCGTCAGCGACGACGCGGAAGCAACGGCGCTTGCGGTCGCAGACCACATCCGCGCCGCCTTCGCCCGCTTCGAGCGCAGCCCGAAGGAGGTCCTGCCGCTCGCCTGCTGATGGCATCCGATCCTTGGCCGGCGGCGTTTCAGCTTTCCGCCGGCCTTAGCGCACCGAGCCGGCGCATGATTGCTTTCTCGATCTCGAGAACGATCATCACGAGAATACCGACCGCGATGATGACGGTGCCGTCGACGGCCCCGACCGGGGTGCTGCGGAACAGCGCGTTCATGAATGGCGCGTAGGTGAACCCCAGCTGCGCGACAACGACGACGAGGAGAGCGATCAGCACCGCCGGCGTGCCGAGCAGGCCGCGGAGGCTGAACGAGGTCGTGTGCAGGTAGCGCACGTTGAACAGGTAGAAGACCTCCATCACCACCATCGTGTTGACGACCATGGTGCGGGCGGCGTCCTCGCCCAGACCCTTGCTGATTGCGTATTCGTAGATGCCGAAGACACCGACCGTGAAGAGGAGCGAGACGAAGACGATCCTCCAGGCGATAAAGCGGGTCACGAGCGGGGCATAGCGTCCGCGCGGTGGACGCCGCATGACGTTGGGCTCCGGCGGCTCGAAGGCCAGCACGAGCCCGAGGGTGGAGGCGGTGATCATGTTGATCCAGAGGATCTGCGCCGGCGTCATCGGCAGGGCCAGGCCGAGGGCAATGGCGAGAACGACGCTCAGCACCTCGCCGCCGTTCGTCGGCATCGTCCAGGCGATGACCTTGCGGATGTTGTCGAACACCGTCCGGCCCTCGTGCACGGCGGCGACGATGGTGGCGAAGTTGTCGTCGACCAGCACCATCTGGGCGGCCTCCTTGGCCGCCTCGGTGCCCTTGCGGCCCATGGCGATGCCGACGTCGGCCTGCTTCAGCGACGGCGCGTCGTTGACCCCGTCGCCCGTCATGGCGGCCACGTTGCCGCCGGCCTGGAGGGCGCGGACGATCCGCAGCTTGTGCTCCGGACTGGTGCGCGCGAACACGCTCGTTTCGGCGATGATGGTGCCGAGATCTGCCTCCGCCACCGCGTCGAGTTCCGCCCCGGTCATCGTCCTCGGCGCGTCGGCGATGGCCAGCTGGCGCGCGATGGCGGTGGCGGTGTCGGCGTGGTCGCCGGTGATCATCTTCACCGCGATCCCGGCCGAGCGGCAATCGGCGACGGCGGCGACGGCCTCGCCGCGCGGCGGATCGATGAAGCCGACGATGCCGAGAAAGACGAGGCCGTCCTCGACATCTCCAAAGGTCAGGCGCTCGATTGCCGCCGGCGTCCCCGCCGATGCGAATCCCAGAATGCGCTCGCCATTGCCGGCGGCCGCGGCGATGCGGTCGCGCCAGTAGTCCGCGTCGACCGTCGCCGCCGCGCTGCCGGCCTGGGTGACGCACATCGCCAGCACCCGCTCGGGAGCGCCCTTGACGAAGATGCGGCCGCCGCCGTCCGGATCGCGGTGAAGCGTCGCCATGTACCGGTGCTGCGCGTCGAAGGGGATCTCGTCGACCCGGCTCCAGCGGGACCGCTCGGCTTCCGGGTGGAGCCCGGCCTTCAGCGCCAGCGTCACCAGCGCGCCTTCCATCGGATCGCCAAGCACCGTCCAGGTGCCGTCCGTCTGGACCAGCTGCGCGTCGTTGCAGAGAAGCGCGGCCCGGACGAGTTCGGCGGCTGCCGGGTCCGCGCCGATCGTATCGCCGTCGATCCGACCCTCGGGAGCATAGCCGGAGCCGGTCACCGCACGCTCGGCGGCAGCGGTGGCGAGGCGGCACGCCGTCATTTCGTTCCTGGTGAGCGTGCCCGTCTTGTCCGAGCAGATCACGGAGACGGCGCCGAGCGTCTCGACGGCCGGCAGCCGCCGGACGACGGCGTTGCGCCGGGCCATGCGCTGGACGCCGATGGCAAGGGTGATGGTGATGACCGCCGGCAGGCCCTCCGGGACGGCGCCGACCGCCAGCGCGACCGCGATCATCAGCGCGTCGACCCAGGTATATCCGTGCACGAGCATGGCGAACGCCATGAGGGCGGCCGCCATGGCGATCGCGACGGAGGTGAAGATCCTCCCGAACCTGTTGATTTGCGCAAGAAGCGGGGTCTGGAGCGTCTGGACGGCGCCGATCATCGCGGAGATGCGACCGATCTGCGTCCTGCCGCCGGTCGCGACGGCGATGGCCGTCGCCTGGCCGGTCGCGACGATCGTGCCGGAAAAGAGCATCGAGTGACGGTCGCCGAGGGCGGCCTCCGCGGGCACCGGCTCCTCGCGCTTTTCCGCCGGGACGGACTCGCCCGTCAGCGCGGCCTCGTTGACGAGCAGGTTGCGCGCACGCGCCAGCCGGACGTCTGCGGGCACCCGGTCGCCCGCCTCCAGCAGCAGGATGTCGCCAGGGACGATGCCGCGGGCATCGACGTCGTGCCATCGTTCACCGCGCAGGACGCGGGCGTGCGGGGAGATCATGTCGCGGATCGCGTCGAGCGCCTGCTCGGCCCGGCCCTCCTGCACGAAGCCGACGACGGCGTTGACGAGCACGACGGCGACGATGACGCCGGCGTCGACGAAATGCGCGAGCACTGCCGCGACGAGGGCGGCGGCGAGCAGGAAGTAGATCAGCGTATTGTTGAACTGGCCGAGAAAGCGCAGCAATGGATGGGGCGGAGGTGGTGCGGGCAGTTCGTTCGGCCCGCAGGCTTCGAGCCGCCGTTGCACCTCGTCCGGCGCAAGGCCCTGGCTGCTCGTACCAAGCATGGCCATCACTTCGGCGACAGGAAGCGCATGCCAGGCCTTTGCCGCTTCCGCCCGCGTGTGGTGCATCACATCACCGTCCGAAATCCTCGTTCGAATGTCCACTTCCGATCTCCGCGCTGCACGGCTCGGCCCGGCGGGCCGCCGGGCGTCATCGAAGATCACGAGCTATCAGGAGGATAGTGGCGCGGGCATGATCCAGGTCAAGCATCGCCGGGCAAAGTGCTGCGCATGGGCCGCCGGCGTATCCCGGCGGCGGGGCCGGTGCGCTATTCGCGGCTGCGCCGGCGGCGGCGGCCACCGCCGTCGCCGCCCTCGTCCGACAGAACCTTGCGCGCCGGCAGGGTGACGACGGCTTCGAGGTGCGGGAACGAATCCACCTTGTTCGGCATGGCCATGGCGTTGACGAAGAGCTGCTGGAAGTTGCTCTCCAGCGCGGTTTCGATCTTCTCGATGCGGCCGACGATCTGTTCGATCTCGCGGCGATGCCCGCGGTTGAGCAGGGCCATCAGCGCCCCGGTGCCGGCGGCGTTGCCGACCGCCTTGACCTCGTCGAGGTCGCAGTCGGGGATCAGACCGAGCACCATGGCGTATTTCGGATCGATGAACGATCCGAAGGCGCCGGCGAAGCGGATCGTGTCGACCCGCTCGACGCCCTGCTTTTCCATCAGCAGCTTGATGCCGGCATAGAGGGCGGCCTTGGCCAACTGGATGGCGCGGATGTCGTTCTGCGTCACCGTGATGCGCGGCTCGCCGTCGTGGAGGAGGTAGGAGAAGGTGCGGCCGTTCGGGATGATGCGCGGGCTGCGCGCCGCCATCGCGCCGTCGACCACCCCATCGGCGGAGATGACGCCGGCGAGGTACATCTCGGCCACCACCTCGATGATCGCCGAGCCGCAGATGCCGGTGACGCCGACGGCGGCCACCGCCGCGGCGAAGCCCTCCTCGTCCGACCACTGCTCCACGCCGATGACGCGGAAGCGCGGCTCCAGCGTTTCCGGATCGATGCGCACGCGCTCGATCGCGCCGGGAGCGGCGCGCTGACCGGAGGAGATCTCCGCGCCCTCGAACGCCGGACCGGTCGGCGAGGAGGCGGCGACGACGCGGGCCCGGTTGCCGAGCACGATCTCGGCATTGGTGCCGACATCGACGAGCAGCATCATCTTGTCCTGGCGGTGCGGGCCTTCCGCCAGCGTCGCGCCGGCGGCGTCGGCGCCGACATGGCCGGCGATGCAGGGGAGCGTGTAGATGCGCGCGCCGCGGTTGACGTCGATGTCGATGTCATGGGCCCAGTATTGCAGCGCTCCGGAGACGGCCAGCGCAAACGGCGCCTGACCGAGTTCGGTCGGATCGATGCCGAGGAACAGGTGGTGCATGATCGGGTTGGCGACGAACACCAGGTCGAGCACGTCGTGGCGGTCGACGCCGCCCTCGTCGCAGACCTTGCCGATCAGGCTGTTGACGGCCTCGCGCACCGCCTTCGTCATGGCTTCCCGGCCGTCCGGGTTCATCATGACGTAGGAGACCCGGCTCATCAGGTCCTCGCCGAAACGGATCTGCGGGTTCGAGGTGCCGGAGGAGGCGACGATACGGCCGGACAGCAGCGACACGAGGTGCATCGCGATCGTCGTCGAGCCGATGTCGCAGGCGATGCCGTAGGCCTCGTTCTTCAGGCCCGGCCACAGCCCGATGATGAACGGGCGCGAAGAATCCATGTCGCGGTGGATCGCTGCCGTCACGCCCCAGTTGCCCTTGCGCAGGATCGGCTGGATGTCGGGAATGAGGTGAGGAGCGATCAGCAGGTCCTTCCAGCCCCAGTCCTTCTCCAGCATCACCTTGAGCCGGTCGAGGTCGCCGAGCGGCTTGTGCATGTCCGGCTCGTCCACCTCGACATAGCAGAGCTGGACGGCGGCGTTGCGCTCGATCACCCGGTCCGTGGCCGCCTTGCGCACGACCTGGGCGTTGACGACCGTGTCCTGCGGCACGTCGACGACGAGGTCACCGAGGATCTGGGCGGAACAGGAGAGGCGCCGGCCGTCGGTCAGGCCGCGCACCTTCTCGTAGCGCTGCTCCTTCGGTCCCTTTTCGGAGATGTGGTCGAGGGAGGAGACGATCTTGTGCTTGGCGAAATTGCCTTCCTGCACCGAGATCTGGCAGCGTCCGCAGGTCGCTCGACCGCCGCAGACGCTCTCGACGTAGACGCCGAGCTTGCGCGCCGCGTCCAGCACCGGCGTTCCCACCGGGAAATGGCCGCGTTTGCCGGACGGCATGAACAGCACCAGGGGGTCCTTCTGCGCAGCTTCGGTCATGTTGGTCTCGTTTTCGGATGTGCCTTCGATGCGCATGCTGTTCGGTCTTTCCTGCCGGCCTCGACGCGGGGGCGCGAAACATGGGTAAACGGGACCAGACTGCACCGGAACGGCACCTGATAGTTGTCAAATCCCGACATGAAAAGATCTGCCAGCATCATTTTGCGGGGATGGCCGGCTTTGCGCGGATCCGGCGACTCAGGACTTCTTGCCGGACAGGCGGCGGGCGTTGTGGCGGACCCGCCGGCCATAGGGCTGGAGGGCGGCCGAGGCGATCGCCGTGCCGCTCCTGGTGGCGGAGGCCTGGCCTCCGGTCATGACGCGCAGCGTCGTGTCGAAGGCCGTGCGCCAGAGCGCGATGTTGACGGCGACGGCGCTCTCGGCGGTGGCCGCCACTTTCTCCGTGATCATGCGCTGAAGCTCGGCCGCATCCTGCGACTTGCCGGCGAGCGCGGCCATCTGCATCTGGTGCAGCCGAAGCGCGATCACGAAGGGCGCATCGAGCCAGAGCGTGGCGGCGTTCATCCGGAGTCGGCGCGGCGTCATGGCGGTTACTCCCGTCCTTGGCGATCAGCTTGGCGCAAGCTGAGCACAACTGCCGCTGCCATCGCAAGGACAATCGAACCGATGCAGACGAAAGTGCATGACGCCGCCGGCGCGCTTACTCCTTGGTGGCGGCAGCCCCGGCACGGGCGGCACGACCGCCGCGACGGCCAGCCGCTGCGGCCGGGGCGGCGGATGCGGCCGCAGCGCCGCCCTCGGCGGGCTTGTGGTCGCGGTAGGTCATGATCCAGTTGGTGCAGTTGGGGTCGGTGCCGCTCAGCACGTTGGCGGCGCGGACCGCTTCCATCTCCTGCGGGCGGCACGGGTTCATGATCGCCGAGGTCATGCCGGCGCCGATGACCATCGGGATGAAGCCGGCGTTGATGCCGTGGCGGTGCGGCAGGCCGAAGGAGATGTTGGAAAGGCCGCAGGTCGTGTTGACCTTCAGCTCCTCGCGCAGGCGGCGAAGCAGGGCGAATACCTGGCGACCAGCGTCGCCGAGTGCACCGATCGGCATGACGAGCGGGTCGACGACGACGTCCTCGGGCTTGATGCCGTGATCCATGGCGCGTTCGACGATCTTCTTGGCGACGGCGAAGCGGACGTCCGGATCCATCGAGATGCCGGTCTCGTCGTTGGAGATGGCGACCACCGGCACGTCGTACTTCTTGACGAGCGGCAGGATCGCTTCGAGCTTCTCCTCCTCGCCGGTGACGGAGTTGACCAGCGGACGACCCTTGGCGACCTTGAGGCCGGCCTCGATCGCCGCGGTGACGGAGCTGTCGATCGCGAGCGGGATATCGACGAGGCCCTGGACGATTTCGAGCGTCTGCACCAGCAGGCCCGGCTCGGTCTCGTTCGGGTTGACCGAGGTGACGCCGGCGTTGACGTCCAGCATGGTGGCGCCGGCGGCGACCTGCTCCAGCGCGTCCTTGATGACGGTCTCGAAGTTGCCCTCGATCATTTCGGCGGCCAGCTTCTTGCGGCCGGTCGGGTTGATGCGCTCGCCGATCACGCAAAAGGGCTGGTCGAAGCCGATGACGATTTCGCGGGTGGCCGAGGCGACGATGGTACGGGTCATGGGAAGTCCTCTGGTCTTGCGCGAATGCCTATCGCGCGGGTGTGCGGTTCATGCCAGCGATCCACGATCGCGGCGGCGGGGCGTCAATGCGGGTGGTGGGCAGCAATCTCCGCCATTTCCTGCTGGTTCTGCTCGTTGCCGGCGCGAACCTCCTCGATACGCTCGGCGACCAGCTGGTCGATCGGGTTGGGTTCGCGCTTCCAGGGCTTCCTGTCCTTCAGCACGCCGGATTCGTGGACGATCTCAGCGACATACTCCTCCTGGCGGTAGGCCATGACGTGGATGCCGGAGACGCCCTCGATCTCCTTGACCTCGTTGATGATGTCGATGCAGAGTTGCTTGCCTTCCTTCTTCTGGTCCTGGGCGCCCTCAAGGCGGGCGACGACCGAATCAGGAATGTGGATGCCGGGGACGTTGGAGCGGATCCAGCGCGCCGTCTTGGCCGAAGCCATCGGGCCGACGCCGACCAGGATGTAGCACTTCTCGTGCAGGCCGAGGTCACGCACCTTCTTCATGTATTCCCGGAACATCGGCACGTCGAAGCAATACTGGCTCTGCACGAACTGGGTGCCGGCCTCGATTTTCTTGGCGAGGCGATGGGGGCGGAAGTCGTAGGGCGGCGCAAACGGGTTGATCGCCGCGCCGAGGAAGACCTTCGGCGGCGTCGTCAGCTTGCGCCCGGACAGGAACTTGGCATTGTCGCGCATGTTGCGCACGGTCTCGAGCAGCGACATGCAGTCGAGGTCGAAGACGGGCTTGGCGCCCGGCTGGTCGCCGGCCTGCACGCCGTCGCCCGTCAGGCACATGATGTTGCACACGCCCATGGCGGCGGCGCCCAGGACGTCGCCCTGGATGGCGATGCGGTTCTTGTCGCGGCAGGCGATCTGCATGATCGGGGCATAGCCCATGCGCGTCAGCAGCGCGCAGATGCCGACCGAGGACATGTGGCAATTGGCGCCGGAGGCGTCGACGGCGTTGATGCCGTCCACCCAACCGTCGAAGATCGCAGCGCGCTCGTAGACGTCCTCCGGGTTGGCGCTGTCGGGCGGGTTGAGTTCGGCGGTGACGGCGAACTCGCCGCGCCGCAGCACGCGCTCGAGACGGCCGAGCGAGGAGTGGCCGGGCAGCGGGTCGAGCGGCAGGTGGACGCCGAGCGGGTTTTCATCGATATGGGCCATGGCTTAGGCGTCCTTTCCGGATGCGGCTTCGCGCTCCGCGGCAGCCTCGGCCGTCACGCGCAGCCAGGACGAGGTCTCGCGCAGCGACTGGTTGACCGGTTTCTGGACGTTCATGATGGCATTTCCCTTGACCATGTTCTGCGAGCCCTTCCAGGCCTGGACCCAGACGCAGGGCATGTCCGGCTCGACCTCGCAATTGCCGTTGGCGCGGACGCCGCCGCAGGGGCCGTTGCGCAGTTGCTTGGGACAGTTCATCGGGCAGGACATGCCGGTGGAGGAGAGCGCGCACTGGCCGCACATGCGACAGTCGAACAGGAAGCCCTTGACGTGCCGCTCGACGAAGGTGATGGGGCGCTCGACCCGCTGGTAGCCGAACAGCTTCCACACCGGGTGCAGCAGCAGGAACATGTCGGCGAAGCGCATGTAGAACCACTCGAGGAAGCGTGAGTGGCGGACGGCCCACAGGCGCACGGTGTATTTGTGGCGCGAGCGGCGGCTCGGCGACACGCCGGCCGGGGTGAAGGCGCCGGTCTTGGCCTTCGCCGCAGCGCCGGCATTGCCCGGCTTCTGGCGTACTTCAGCCATGGTCACGGCCTCCGGCCTTGACGAGGGCGACGAGGCGCTCGCGGTCGTAGGCGGCCTCGAGTTCGGCCGCTGCCGCCTCGGCTTCCGCCTCGAGGTCGTCGGAGACCGCCACCGGATCGGCCTTGCGCCACTCCGCGAGGTAGTCGTCGGTCTCGGCGGCGCCGGTGCGCATGGCGCACATGTCGATCGCCTCGGTGAAACGCAAGGATAGCTCGCGCTTGGCCGTCTTGCGACCCTGCTTGATGATGACCTGCGCGGGGATGTCCCGCCAGTAGACGATGATGCGATCTGCCATTCGGATGTTCTCCTCGGCCCCGACAATGCTTCCAGAGCGGGCCTGCGGGCTGCACTCGCCACGACCGGGCCTCGCCCAAAAGCGACGTTGGTTGCGGCAGTGCCGGCGACATTGCGGCCAGCTGCACCTGCGAGGGGGCGTCGGGGCTACCAGATGCCGCGGCGGACGCCGTTCCAGAGCCATTGCCATATCGGCGGATGGTACCATTGGCGCGACTGCGCCACATGGACCTCTTGCGGGCGGAGTTCGCCCGACAGTGCGTCGGCCACCGCTCGGACCGCAATCCCGGCGCCGGCCGCGGTCAGCAGCAACGGATAGGTATGCATCGTGTCCCTTGCCGCTGGCGCTACCCGCGCCTGGTAGAGCACGGCGCCGGTGTCGACGCCGGCGTCGACCAGATGAACGGTGGCGCCGAAGTTCTTCTCGTCCCGCATCACCCGCGCCCAGTAGCCGCCCTGCTGGCCGCGATAGGCCGGGTTGATGCCGGCATGGAAGTTGAGGACGGGGCAGGGCACGGCCGCAAGCGTCGCCGGTGTCAGGATGCGGCAGCTGACGAGAAACAGGACGGCCGGCCTCAGTTCGGCGAGCAGACGCCTGAACTCCGGGCCGTTGGCGCTGTCGATCTTCCGGCGGACGAGCGAGGGATCCTGCTGCGGATCGACGGCGAACTGGCGGACGATCTCCTCGGCGCGGCGGCGCGCGAGCGGCTTGCCGAATTTCGACGCCGCCATGGTCGCCATCTGCCCGATCGCCTGCGGCCAGCCGAAGCGCTTCGCCTTCTGCCGCAACATCTGCTTCTTCGATTCAGAGCGCTCTTCGATGATGACCAGGTCGGAAAATCGGTGCTTCAGGGCATTGATGAGGATTTCGGGGTTGGGGCCGCCCTGGGTCAGGACGAGAACGCGCGGACCGGTTCCGGGCGCTGCGCCTGTCGTCTCGGACAGGGCGCCGGCGGCTCTATCCTCCGCCTGCTGTCCGTAAAGTGTCGCGTCCACCATGCATGCGCCCGCTTGTTCGATCCGAGGAACATTCCTCGGACCAAGCAAGGCGCAAAAAGGTTACGATTCCCTGAGGTTCGAGCCTAAAGCTCGGCCATTGCGCCGGTGAGGTCGCCGTAGCCGGTGAAGCGGTACTCGTATTCGAGCCCGAGATAGGCGGCGGCGTCCTTCGCCTTCTTCTGCAGCTCCTCGTCTTCCAGTTGCGAGAGGTAGACGAGCTTGCGGTAGTTGCCGAAATACATCGGCAGGAGCTGCGGGTGCCGGTCGAGCCCGAGCGGCTCGATCACGAAGGCGTTGAACTGACGGGCAAGGAAATCGGTCAGGAAGAACGAGGTGACGTCGTCGTCTCGCGCGGCGAAGGCATCATTGCCGGTGAAGAACGAATAACAGTGCGGCCCTTCGATCCGGGCGACGCCCTCGCGCCGGCACAAGGCATCCAGCGCGCCGCCGGTGCCGCAATCGGCATAGCCGACGAAAATCCGCTCGATCCCCTCCGCGCGCGCCCCGGCGATGGCGGCCTCCAGGCCAGGCGTTATCTTCTCCGGGTAGGCGTGCCAGATGGCCGGCAGGCATTGGAGGTCGATATGGTCGAGGTGGTTGGCGTCGCGGATGGCGATGATTTCGCGCGCAATGGCACCGCATGCAATTACGCGAACTTTTTCTTTGTTCGCGCGTTGAAGCGGGACCTTTTCGCCCCATACTTTTTTTGTGTAAGCCGCGTCCATCGAGAGGAGCTCCGACCATGACCGCAAATACCGTGACAAAGATCAGCTTCGTCCTGGCGACTCTGCTCACCTTGAGCGCCTGTGGCAACACCATTCGCGGCATCGGGCAGGACGCGGCCAATACCGTCAACGCTACCGAGGACGCCGGCAGGCGCGTGGCCCGGGCCGCGCAATAGCAGTCAAGCGCAAACCGGCGGCGTGCGCGAAGGGGCGCCGCCGCCGGTCTTGTCTCAGCCCGCCAGCGCGTTGTGCTTGCGCTTCATGAAGTCCTTGGCGGTCTCGACGGCCACGGCGGCATCGCGGCAGTAGGCGTCCGCGCCGACGGCCTTGCCGAATTCCTCGTTCAGCGGCGCACCGCCGACGAGAACGACGTAGTCGTCGCGCAAGCCCTTTTCCTTCATCGTGTCGATAACGACCTTCATGTAGGGCATCGTCGTCGTCAGCAGGGCGGACATGCCGAGGATGTCGGGCTTCTCGCGCTCGATCGCTTCGAGATAGTTCTCGACCGGGTTGTTGATGCCGAGGTCGACCACATCGAACCCGGCGCCTTCCATCATCATGCCGACGAGGTTCTTGCCGATGTCGTGAATGTCGCCCTTGACGGTGCCGATCACCATCTTGCCCTGCTTCGGCGCGCCGGTGGCGGCCAGAAGCGGGCGCAGGATCGACATCCCGGCCTTCATCGCATTGGCTGACAGCAGCACTTCCGGGACGAACAGGATGCCGTCGCGGAAGTCGATGCCAACGATGCGCATGCCTTCGACCAGCGCCTGGGTCAGGATGTCGTAGGGCGCCCAGCCGCGCTCGAGAAGGATGTTGGTGCCTTCCTCGATCTCGTCCTTCAGGCCGTCGTAGAGGTCGTCGTGCATCTGCTGCACGAGTTCGTCGTCGGAGAGTTCCGCGAGAATGATTTCGTCGTCAGCCATCGTGTTTCCTCGTCTCCATTAGGCGCGGCAATCGTATGTCAGTGTTAGCGGGGTTGGCCGTCCAATCCGATGTTGAAAGCGACGTCGCGCAGCGCGAAAAACGACCAAGTCCACCCTTCCATGCATAGTGGCCGCCTTGCCGGATTGACAGGCCGGCAGATGGCGGCGAATTCGGGAGCGACATCGGTATCCCGCGTGCGCCACGTGTTGGCGCATTGAGGCCCGCCCCGAGTCGATCACTTGCTAGCATATGGGCCACAGGCGCCGCAGCGCCAGGCGAAACTTGAGGAAACACGACATGAGTTTGACGACAGATCAGCCGGAAGGCGAAGGTGGCGGTCGCCGCGCGCGCGGCGAGGGTCGGGGTGCAGCAGCGCGCCGCGCATCACGTTCCGGCGGCGGTCCTGGCCCGTCCTTGCCCTATATCACGCGCAAGATCCGCGAATATGAGGTGCTCGACGAGGAAGGCCTGCAGCTCATCGAACGCAACGCCGACACCGTGCTCGAGGAGATCGGCATCGAGTTCCGCGACGACGCGGAGGCGCTGGCGCTGTGGAAGGAAGCCGGCTGCGAGATCAAGGGCGAGCGGGTGCATTTCCCGAAGGGGCTCTGCCGCGAACTGATCAAGACCGCGCCCAGCACCTTCACCTGGCATGCCCGCAACGGCGCCCGCAGCGCCCAGATCGGCGGCAAGGCGACCGTGTTCGCGCCGGTCTATGGCCCGCCCTTCGTGCGCGACCTCGACGGCAACCGCCGCTATGCGACGATCGAGGACTTCCGCAATTTCGTGAAGCTGGCCTACATGGCGCCGTCGATGCATTCGTCCGGCGGCACGGTGTGCGAACCGGTCGACGTGCCGGTGAACAAGCGCCACCTGGACATGATCTACAGCCACATCAAATACTCCGACAAGCCGTTCATGGGCTCGGTCACCGCGCCCGAGCGTGCCGAGGACACGATCGCCATGGCGAAGCTCGTGTTCGGCGAGCAGTTCGTCGAGCAGAACACGGTGACGCTGAACCTGATCAACGCCAACTCGCCGATGGTGTTCGACGAGACCATGGTGGGCGCGCTCAAGGTCTATGCCCGCCACAACCAGGCCTCGGTGGTCTCGCCCTTCATCCTGTCGGGCGCGATGAGCCCGGTGACGGTTGCCGGCACGCTGACGCAGATCCTCGCCGAGGTTCTGGCCGGCGCTGCGTTCACCCAGCTCATCCGGGCCGGTTCACCGGTGCTGTTCGGCACCTTTGCCGCCTCGATCTCGATGCAGTCCGGGGCGCCGACCTTCGGGACGCCGGAGCCCTCGCTCGTCTCCTACGGCGCCGCCCAGCTGGCCCGCCGCCTCGGCCTGCCGTTCCGGACCGGCGGCTCGCTCTGCGGCTCGAAGATTCCGGATGCGCAGGCCGCGCACGAATCGTCCAGCACGCTGAACATGACGCTGCTCGCCGGAACCAACTTCGTCCTGCACGCGGCCGGCTGGCTCGAAGGCGGCCTGGTCAGCTCCTACGAGAAGTTCATGATCGACCAGGACCAGCTCGGCATGATGCAGAAATTGGCCGCGGGCGTCGACCTTTCCGAGAACGCCCAGGCGATGGACGCCATTCGCGAAGTCGGACCCGGCAGCCACTATCTCGGCTGCGGCCACACGCAGGCGAACTTCCAGACGGCCTTCTACCGCTCGCCGCTGGCCGACAACAACTCGTTCGAGCAGTGGGAAATCGAAGGCAGCAAGCGCATCGAGGAACGGGCCAACGCCCTGTGCCGATCCTGGCTGGAAAGCTACGAGGCGCCGTACCTCGACCCGGCGATCGACGAGGCGCTGCTCGAGTACGTCGCCAAGCGCAAGGACTCGATGCCCGACGCCTTCACCTGAAAGGCTCCCGAACGCGCCAGGGAGCAAGGCGGAGCTGCTAAGGTGGCCGACATGATCCAGAAGGAGGTCTGGCGGCCACACTACGAGCTGCAGGGGCCGAAGCCGAAATGACGGCCAAGCCCGGCATGAGCGAACTGGTCCGTGCGGCTTTCGAGCCGCACGGACTTTTTTTGCGCGGGGTCGTCAACTTTGACGGCGGCGAGGCCGCGCCGCTCTTGGCCGACGGGCGACAGGCGGCGAGCGTGGCGCTCATCGGCAACGTCGGCAGCTCGCTCTGGCCGGCGTTCCGCGCCTGGCGGGCGACCCGGCCCGACGGCGGCGGAACCGATCCACTGGACGCCTGGTCGAAGGCGGTGATCGGCCGCGTGGCGCGCGACCTCGGCGCCACGGCGTGGTTCCCGTCCGATCCGCCGTGGCAGCCGTTCCAGCGCTGGGCGATGCGGGCCGAGGGACTGCGCGCCTCGCCGCTCGGCATCCTGATCCATCCGCAATTCGGCCTCTGGCACGGCTATCGCGGCGCGCTCGGTCTCGCCGCTCGGCTCGATGCACCGGCGAGGCGACACGACCATCCGTGCGACGGCTGCGCCGACAAGCCGTGCCTGGCGTCCTGCCCGGCCGGGGCCGTCGCGGTCTCGGGCTTCGATGTCGGGACCTGCCGCGACCATCTGCGCAGCAGCTCGGGGCAGGGCACCTGCATGCGGTCCGGCTGTCTCGCCCGCAACGCCTGTCCGGTCGGCGCCGGCCATCGCTACTGCGAAGAGCAGTTGCAATTCCACATGAACGCGCTTTCCCTGTGACGGATGCCCCACCGGAAGAGGGAACGCGAATGAAGCACTTGCTGCGCCACCTGTCTGTTGTCGTGGCGGCAATGGCGATGGCCGCGCCAGCCGCCGGCACCGCCGTGGCCGCGTGCCGGGATGTCGCGCACCTGTCTGCGCGCTATACCGTCTGCAGCTTTGATCCGGCCATCGACACGATAAGGATCGTTGGCGTGCCGGACGGGGCGGGCGCTTCGGCAAGCTTCTGGTCGGTGCGCGACATCCTGCGGGAAGACAGGGAATTCATGGTCTTCGGCATGAATGCCGGCATGTACCACCCGGACTTTTCGCCGGTCGGCCTGCTGGTCGAGAACGGCAAGATGCGCAGGCCGCTGAACCACGCCACCGGCACGGGCAACTTCTTCCTCAAGCCGAACGGGGTGTTCTTCGTTGGCGATGGACGGGCCGGGGTGATGGAGACCGAGACCTTTGCCGCGGCCCGGCCGGAGGTGGCCTACGCTACCCAGTCCGGGCCAATGCTCGTCATTGACGGCACGATCCATCCGCGCTTTCTGCCGCGAAGCGACAGCCTCAACATCCGCAATGGCGTCGGCATCCTGGCCGACGGGCGCGTGGCATTCGCCATCTCGCGCGCGCCGGTGCGGTTCCACGACTTTGCGACGCTGTTCAGGGACGAACTTCGATGCCGGAACGCGCTATATCTCGACGGCAGCATTTCCAGCCTCTACGCGCCGGACGTGTTGCGAAACGACCGCTTCGCGCGAATGGGGCCGATGGTGGTCGTTGCCGGTGCGCTGCCGTACTGAACGCCGGCTTCAGGCCTTGGGGTAGGCGTTGGCCAGCCCGCCGGACCGGCTGAGGCCGGCGCGGAAGGCCTGGTGGACGGCGTGATGGCTCGATCGCGCCGCTTCCATCAACCGGCCCTGCAGCCGCGCCGGGGCCTCCCGCCCGATCCATTCGCCGAGCCGTTCCAGCTTGAGCGCGTTGACGAACGGTTCCCGTGCGGCGCGATCGAGATGCAGGTTCAGGCCTTCGACGAGGCTTTCGTCCCTCTGCTGATCTTCCATCAGCAAGTGCAGAAACGACTGCTCCGCCGCGCCGAGCCCGGACAGCTTGTCTGCGATCGTTTCCCTGTCGGCAACGGTGGCATCTGCAGCGTTCATCGGCCCGGTCTCCTCAGCGAATCTGTCTACCCGAATCTGGATAGGACAAGGGCTCCGCAGGCGCAAGGCGCGAGAACTGCCCATCCCGGACCGGGTCGCGGCGTTTTCCGATGTGTAGATTAAAAATCCAATATTGACAAAATGGTCAGAAATGTGGATGTCGACATCATGCTTGAACATTCCTCCAGCCAGGCCCTGATGGCGCTGCACGGACCGGCGGCGGCGGCGATCAGCGCGCTGCTTTATCCTCACGCCGAAGTGGTCCTGCACGATCTGGCGACGCGAACCATCGCGGGAATCTGGAATGCCTTCTCTGGACGCAGGCCGGGCGCCGATTCGCTGGTCGAGGACGACTTCGCCGAGCCGGGGGAGGCGACGCTGCTCGGCCCCTATGAGAAAATCGGCGCCGACGGCAGCAGGTTGAAGTCTGTGACGGCGGTCCTGCAGGACGGAGCGGGCCGATCGATCGGCCTGTTGTGCGTCAACCTCGACGTCTCGCGTATCGACGCGGCGGTGCGGCTGCTTTCGGCTTTCGCCGGCACGCCGGAGCCGCAGCCGGCCTCGCTGTTTTCGGGTGACTGGCGCGAGGCCATGAATGCCGCCCTCCACGACTGGCTGAGGGAGCGCGGCCTGTCGCTCACGGCATTGAAGCGCGCCGACCGCGTCGACCTCGTCGCCGCGCTCGACGCCCGCGGCCTGTTCAAGACGCGCAACGCCGCCGAGCACCTTGCCAGCCTGACCGGCACCTCGCGCGCTTCCATCTACAACTATCTCGCCGATGCCCGCCGCGAGACCAGCAGGGAACCCCAATGATGACCACGCTCCCGGACTTCCGCCTCGAGACCCATTTCTCACGCTGGGAGTTCACCGCCCGCCACAACATGGCTGCCAGCGACTGCGAGACCATGGAACTTTCCGACCTGCTCAAGCTTGCGGACGACGACGACCGCGAGGCGTGGGATCGGGTGACGCTCGGCTACACGCCGACCTGGGGCTCGCCGGAACTGCGCGAGACAATCGCCGCCACCTATGACGGGCTTTCGGCCGCCGACGTGCTGACCTTTGCCGGGGCTGAGGAGGGGCTCTATTGCGCCATGCTGGCCCTGCTCGGGCCGGGCGACCACGCGATCGTCACCGTCCCGAACTACCAGTCGATGGAGACGCTGCCGGTGCGGGTCGCCGGTGCGGTGACCGGGGTGCCGCTGCGCCCCGAAAACAACTGGCAGCTCGACCTCGACGACGTGCGCCGCGCGCTGCGCCCCGAGACCAGGCTGATCGCCGTCAATTTCCCCAACAACCCGACCGGCATGGTGGCCGACCGCGAAATCTACGACGGCCTTGTCGACCTGTGCCGGCAGCGCGGTATCCATCTCTTCAGCGACGAGGTCTATCGCGGGCTCGAGCGCGACGCGTCGCGCCGGCTGCCGCAGGCGGCCGAGCTCTACGAGAGGGGCATGTCGCTGAATGTCATGTCCAAGGCCTACGGCCTGCCCGGCCTGCGCATCGGCTGGATCGCCAGCCGCGACCATGCCGTGCTGCAGCGCATGGAGCGGATGAAGCACTACCTTTCGATCTGCAATGCCCGGCCCTCCGAGGTGCTCGCCAACATCGGGCTGAAGGCGCGCGAGACCCTGCTTGCGCGGACGCGCGGGTTCTGCGCGGCGAACGCCGACACGCTGGCGGCGTTCTTCCAGGCCCATGATCATCTCTACGCCTGGACGACGCCGGATGCCTGTGTCGGCTTCGCCCGCTATCTCGGCGGCGACGGCGTGGAGGAGCATTGCCGACGGCTGGTCGAGGAGGCTGGCGTGCTGCTCCTGCCGTCGAGCCTGTTCGTGTCCGAGCTCCTGCCGGTGGCGCAGGACCGGTTCCGCGTCGGCTTCGGTCGAAAGGAGATCCAGCCCGGGCTGGAGGCGTGGAAGGCGTTCCTGGATCGGGCCTACGGGCGCTGAGCGCCCGCAAACGGCTGCAGGTGGCCTTCCGACCGGGCGCGGCCGGAAGGCGATGGCTGGGTCAGCCGCGGGCGCGGCGGCCCCGTTCGCGCACCGGCGCGGGCGCGGCCTCGTTCGCGCTCTTGTTGCGCAGCGGCCCGATGACCTCGATGATCGTGTCCAGCGTCGGCCGTTCGCGCGGCTCGTGCGCGTCGAGCGCCTGACGCATGGCGGCAAGATGCTCGCAGGAAGTGCCGCAGCAGCCGCCGATGATGCGCGCGCCGGCGTCGCGGGCGAGCCGCGCATATTCGGCCATCAGCGGCGGCGTGCCGGAATAGTGGATCTCGGCGCCGCGATACTCGGGAATGCCGCAGTTGCCCTTGACCACGATCGTGGCCGACGGATCGGCGCCGGTCATGTCGAGCAGCGAGGAGAGGATGTCGGAGGCGCCGACGCCGCAATTGGCGCCGACCGCGAGCGGACCGGAGCCGATGTCGCCGGCAACGCCGTGAATGTCCTTGGGATGCAGGCCCATCATCGTCTTGCCGGCGGTGTCGAACGAGCCGGTGTAGACGAAGGGCAGCCCGACCTTGACCGCAGCCTCGGCGGCCGCGCGGATTTCCTCCGGCGAGGACATGGTCTCGATCCAGGCGACGTCGGCGCCGCCGGCCTTGAGGCCCTCGATCTGCTCGACGAAGGCCGCGACCGCGTCCTCGTAGGTCAACGCGCCGAGCGGCACCAGCAGCTCTCCCGTCGGGCCGACCGAGCCGGCGACGATGATCTTGCGCGCGTCCTTGTCGGCGACGGCGCGCGCGATCCCGGCGGCCGCCCGGTTGAGCGCGAACACCCGGTCCTGCGCCTGGTGCAGTTTCAGCCGGTGACGGGTGCCGCCAAAGGTGTTGGTGAGGATGATATCGGCACCGGCGTCGACGAAGTCCTGGTGCAGCTTGGTGATGTTTTCCGGCCTTGACTCGTTCCACAGTTCCGGCGCTTCGCCGGCCTCAAGGCCCATGGCGAAGAGAGAGGTCCCGGTGGCGCCATCGGCAAGCAGGAACGGCTTTTCGGCGAGCAGGGCCGCCAACGCGTTGGTTGTGGGGGTCATCTGGCTATTTCCTCATCATGCCGGGGACGGTTCGCCGCGCGGTATCGTGCGCCACGAATGACTTAAGGATATAAGCATTTCTTTATATGATGGCAACCCTGCTTGCGCATGACCGGGGCGCCATGGGCCGAATCAAGAAGGGCGCCCTGCGGGCGCCCTCGTTTGCCGGCTAGGCCGCCTGGGGATGGTCCTCGTGGCTGGTGGGCGTCACCATCGAGGCGATGATCGCGTTGAGCGTGATCGATCCGATCGGACGCTTTGTCTCGTCGATCACATGCGCGACCGACTGGTTCGCGTCGGTCATCGCGCGCGCCGCGGTCTCGAGCACCGTGCCCTTTTCGATCGGCATGCCGTCGGGACCGCCCGAAAGCGGCGCCATGATCGTCTCGACGTTGACGACGCGGCCGCGGTTCACTTCCTTGACGAAGGCGGTGATGTAGTCGTCGGCGGGCCGCAGCACGATCTCCTGACCCGTTCCCTGCTGCACCACGGCGCCGTCCCGCAGGATGGCGATCTTGTCACCGAGCCGGAGCGCCTCGTCGAGGTCGTGGGTGATGAAGACGACCGTTTTCTTCAGTTCCTTCTGCAGGTCGAGCAGCACCGTCTGCATGTCGACGCGGATCAGCGGATCGAGCGCGGAGTAGGCCTCGTCCATCAACAGGATCTCCGCGTCGTTGGTCAGGGCGCGGGCGAGGCCGACGCGCTGCTGCATGCCGCCCGAGAGCTGGTTGGGGTAGTGGTTCTCGAAGCCGGCCAGGCCGACGCGCTCGATCCAGTAGCCGGCGCGCTTGCGGCTTTCCGACGACGGAATGCCCTGGATTTCCAAACCGTAGACGGTGTTCTCGATCACGGTCCGGTGCGGCAGCAGCGCAAACTTCTGGAACACCATCGCCGTCTTGTGGCGGCGGAACTCGCGCAGGTCGCTCTCGTTCATGCGACAGATGTCGACCCCGTCATACAGCACCTCGCCGGCGGTCGGCTCGATCAGGCGGTTGATGTGGCGGATCAGCGTTGACTTGCCGGAGCCGGAAAGGCCCATTACCACCATGACGCCGCCGGCGGGCATCGAAATGTTGATGTCCTGCAGGCCGAGCACGTGGCCGTACTTCTCGTTCAGTTCGGCCTTGGAGAGACCGCCCTTCACCTGTTCGATGTAGTCCTGCCCGCGCGGGCCAAAGATTTTGTAGAGATTCTTCACTTCGATTGCATGACTAACCATGTACGACCTCCGAATGCTTCTGCAGCCGTCTGCCGTAGGCCTGGCTGGTTCGATCGAAAATGATGGCGATCGCGACGAGCGCGAAGCCGTTGAGAAACCCGACGGTAAAGAACTGGTTGTTGATGGCGCCGAGTACGTTCTTGCCGAGACCGCCGACGCCGACCATCGAGGCGACGACGACCATCGCCAGCGACATCATGATCGTCTGGTTGATGCCGGCCATGATGGTGGGGAGCGCCAGCGGAAACTGCACGTTCTTCAGCTTCTGCCAACTCGACGAGCCGAAGGCGTCGGCCGCTTCCAGCACCTCCTTGTCGACCAGGCGGATGCCGAGGTTGGTCAGCCGGATCATCGGCGGAACGGCGTAGATGACGACGGCGATCATGCCGGGCACCTTGCCGATGCCGAAGATCATCACCACCGGGATGAGGTAGACGAAGCTCGGCATCGTCTGCATCACGTCGAGGATCGGATTGATGATGGCCTGCACCCGGTCGAAGCGCGACATCAAGATGCCGATCGGAATGCCGATGAGGACGGCGAAGATCGTGCAGACCGTGGTCATCGCCAGCGTGATCATCGCGTCGCGCCAGAGGCCGAACAGGCCGATGAGAAACATCGCGGCGGCGGTGCCGATCGTCACCTTCGCGCTGCGGCTGCCGGCATAGACGACGACCAGCATGATCGCCATCACGAACGGCCACGGGGTGGTGACGAACAGACGCTCGAGAAAGTTCAAAAAGACCTGCAGCGGATGGACGGCCGCATCAATGATGGAGGCATAGGAGCGCACCAGCCCCTTGAAGCCGTCGTCGATGACCTTGCGGCCCGCGCGGATCGTGGAATCGCTCAGCGCCGGAAACTCGCAAAGCAATGCCGGCATGTAGTCACACAATGCCATTTCCGTCCCCTTGTTCTGCCGGCCGCGTCATGGACGCTCTTAATTGTTGTTGTCGTTCCGGCGATTGTCCTCTTGTCACATGAAGCGGCGCGCATTCATGTGCTGTTTGCGACCTAGGTTTTCCTCATACCAATTTCGCGGCAGGTCATGGTTCCGTGGCGCGGGCGGGAGTGGACGGGCGCGCGTGCGCCGGTCCGCCCCGCAGGCCGCGTCACAGCGCGGCCTTGACCTTCTCGGCGACTTCCGGCGTGACCCACTTCGACCACACGTCGGGATAGGTCTCGAGGAAATGCTGTGCGGCGTCCTTGTTCGTGCCCTGGTTCTCCGACATCCAGGCCAGGACCTTGCTGACCGTCTGGTTGTCCCACTGGCGGGTCTTGACGTAGTCCATCGCGACGCCGGCTTTCTCGACGAACTCCTTGGTCGCGATCGTATAGACGTCGGCGACCGGATAGGCGTTGAGCTTCGGGCTCGCGCAGTCGGCGACGGCGGTGCAGGTATCCCATTCCTTCTTGTCGTGTTCCACGCCGAAGGGAAGCTTGATCATCTCGTACTTGCCGAGGATTGCCGTCGGCGCCCAGTAGTAGCCGAGCCAGCCGGTCTTCTTTTCGAACGCGTTTGCGATCGAGCCGTCGAGGCCGGCGGCCGAGCCGGTGTCGACCAGGTCAAACCCGTGCGTCTCCCCGTCCAGGGCGTTGTAGATGTTGGCGGTGGAAATCTGGCAGCTCCAGCCCGGCGGGCAATTGAACACCGCACCGCGCGAGGCATCCTCCGGCGCCGGGAAAAGGTCGGGATGCTTCAACGCATCCTGTACGGTCTTGATGTCGGGGTGGGCGTCGGCCAGGAATTTCGGGATCCACCAGCCCTGCACGCCGCCCTCGGACAGCAGCGGCGCTGCCTGGATCAACCGGCCCTCGGCGACCGCGGCCTGCAGCGCCGTGCGCACCGAATCGACCCAGAATTCCGGCGCCAGGTCCGGCTGCGCCTTTTCGTTCATCGAGGTGAAGGTGGGCATGGTGTCGCCCGTCACCAGCGTCACGGTGCAACCATAGCCGCTCTCGAGGATCATTTTGTCGACATGCGCGGCGACGCCGGCCGAGGCCCAATTCATCTCGGCGATCGACACACTGCCGCAATCGGCAGCCTGCGCGGACCCGGCAAGAACGTAGACACCTGCGGCGAGGACGGTTGAAGCGAACAGCTTCTTCATGGTCGTAAGACCTCCCAGTCTTGGTGCAGTGGTCATCTGGGCAGGCGCAGGGCACTGCAACTCCTGTCTGCCGTCGTCTCCTGTCTGCCGTCGCCGCGTTCGACAGGCCCGGTCGATAAGCGGTCAGGCAAGTCGATACTCTGCTTGCGTGACATACCTGTCTCGCCCCGCTCCCCGGCGACCACTTCGCCATTGGGCCGAGCGCATTTCGATCGCAGCGTCAGCGTAAGGATTCCGACAAATAAATCAACCTTTCAGGGGTGGCCGGCCGGCCGCATCCGGGGTGCCGAAATCGGGAGCCTGGCATCGAGTGGCAGGCCGACCGCAACCGCAGTGCCGCCATGGGCCGGGCCGTCGCAGCCGAGCCCGCCGCCGGCAATGGTCCGCCGGGTCATAAAATGCTTCTGCTTCAATTATTCAGGCGTGATTCACCATTGCTTAAGCTCTCAATAACGATCCGGTAACGATGAGCGGCTATTGCTGTGTTCACGGCAGCGAAGCGACTGCCGGTCCCCGGATCAGGTATCGCGTACCGGGGTCGATTTCGCCGGTGCGTTTTTCCGGCCTTGTCCATGTATCGGACCAGCCGCGGGCATCATTGCGATGTGCTGCGGCTTTTTCTTTTCGAGCCATCCCCTCGATCGGACGCATCGGTGCCGGATCCGGCCGGCGGCCGGGGCGCCTGACCGCATCGGCGCGGCGCTTTCAGGACTTTGCCGCCGTGCGGGCCGATGCTAGGGAAGGCCGATGACACGCAAGATCATGTTGCAGGGAACGGGCTCCGATGTCGGCAAGACGGTACTGGTCGCAGGCCTGTGCCGGATCGCCGCCAATCGCGGCCTGACGGTCCGGCCGTTCAAGCCGCAGAACATGTCCAACAATGCCGCCGTCTCCGCCGACGGCGGCGAGATCGGCCGCGCCCAGTGGCTGCAGGCGCTGGCGGCACGGGTGCCGTCCTCGGTCCACATGAACCCGGTGCTGCTGAAGCCGCAGTCGGACACCGGCAGCCAGATCGTCGTGCAGGGCAAGGTCTACGGTCAGGCGCGGGGGCGCGACTACCAGGCGCTGAAGCCGAAGCTGCTCGGCGCGGTGATGGACAGCTTCGAGACGATCGGCGCGGGCGCCGACCTCGTGGTGGTCGAGGGCGCCGGCTCGCCGGCGGAGATCAACCTGCGGCCAGGAGACATCGCCAACATGGGCTTTGCCACCCGGGCCGGCGTTCCGGTCGTTCTCGTCGGCGACATCGACCGCGGCGGCGTCATCGCCTCGCTGGTCGGTACGCAGGCGATCCTGGCGCCGGAGGACCGCGCCATGGTGACCGGCTATCTGATCAACAAGTTCCGCGGCGATGTCAGCCTCTTCGACGACGGGATCGCCGCCATCGCGCGGCACACCGGATGGCCGTGCTTCGGTGTCGTGCCCTGGCTGAAACACGCCCGGCACCTGCCGGCCGAAGACTCGGTGGTGCTTGAGCGGCTGACCGCCGGGCGGCCGGGCGCGCTGAGGGTGGCGGTGCCGGTCCTGTCGCGCATCGCCAATTTCGACGACTTCGACCCGCTGCGCCAGGAACCCGACGTCGATCTCGTCTTCGTGCGCCCGGGCGAGCGGATCCCGGCCGATGCCGGGCTCGTCGTCCTGCCAGGCTCGAAATCGACCATTGCCGACCTGAAGGATCTTCGCGCGCAGGGCTGGGACCGCGATCTCGTCCAGCACCATCGCCGCGGTGGCCGCATCATCGGCATCTGCGGCGGCTACCAGATGCTGGGCCGGCGCGTCGCCGACCCGCTCGGCATCGAAGGCGGCGAACGGGCGGTGGAGGGGCTCGGCTTCCTCGATGTCGAGACCGAGATGGCGCCGGCCAAGACGGTGCGCAACAGCAGCGCCCGGTCGCTCGCCTATGATGTGCCGCTCGACGGCTACGAGATCCATCTCGGCCGCACGAGCGGGCCCGACTGCGCTCGGGCCCCGGTCGAGATCGCCGGCCGCCCGGACGGGGCAACCTCGTCCGACGGCCGTGTATTCGGCACCTATCTGCACGGGCTCTTGTCCAGCGATCCGTTCCGTGCCCGGCTCCTGGCGGAGTTCGGCATTGCCGGCGGCGGTTTCGACTACCGCGGGGCGGTGGACGCGGCGCTGGATGGGGTGGCCGCCGAACTCGAGGCCGCCCTCGATCCGCGCTGGCTGGATGCGCTGATGAAAAGTGACTGAGAAACGACGATTATCCCAGCGCGCCGGGCCGTCATTTCCAGTGGACTAGTCTGTAAAGCCGTCATCTTCATCCGGCAGGGTAGCCACCAAAGTTGCGCCCGATTCCGATGCAAATGCCTAGAATGGCGTCCAGCCGTGGCGGACGCCCGCAGTGTGAAAGGGAATTCTGCATGACCAGCGCTCATTTCGCAAAACTCGGTCTGACGGCTCTGCTCGGACTTGTCCTTGCTGGCAGTCCCGCGGTGCGGGCGGAGGACGGCAAGCCCGGCGTCAGCGCCAGCAAGCGGTGGGAATCGGAGTTTTCTCTGTGGCAGAAGGTTTCGTCTGGCAGCGATCCGGCAGGCTATGAGGACTATCTCAAGCAGTATCCGAGCGGCACCTTCGCCTCGATGGCGCGGCTGCGCCTGGCCGAACTGAACGCGGCAGGGGCCGCCAAGGCGGCAACGGGCGCGCAGGGCGCGGCCGCCGGCAAGACGACCGGTGCAGCCACCGACAAGGAGAAAGCGCAGGCGGCGCAGAAGGCGGCCGAGGCGGAACGGCTGCAGGCAGAACAGGATGCCCGAATCGCTGCCGAGAAGGCCAAGGTCGACGAAGAGCGGCGGGCCGCCGAGGCGGCCGACCGGCGGGCGGCCGAGGCCGAGCGGCTGCGCAAGGAGCAAGAGGCGCGCGCGGCCGAGGAGGAAAGACGAGCGGCCGAAGCCAAGGCGGAGGCTGCGCGCAAGGCGGCCGAGGCCGAGCGCAAGCGCGCCGAAGCGGCGGCGGAGGCGGCGCGCGTGAAGGCCGAGCAGCAGGTGCGGGCCGAGGCAGCGCGGTTGAAGGCCGAGCAGGAAGAACAGGCCGCGGCCGAGGCGAAGGCGCGAGCGGACGCGGCCGCCGCTGAACGGGCCAAGGCCGAGGCTGCCATCGCCGCGGCAGAGGCCGAGCTCAAGCGGGCCGAGGAAGCGGCGGAGGCGCAGCGGCTGAAGGCCGAGCAGGAGGCGCAAGCGGCCGCCGAGGCCCGGGCGCGGGCGGATGCGGCCGCGCAGGCAACGGCGAACACGGACCCCGTGACGAGCGATGAGGCGGCGGACGCCGATCCGCCCGAAGCCGCCGACGGAGCCAGCGATTCCGAAGAGAGCGCCCATGTACGGCCGCAGGCCGAGCGCGAGGGCGGGTCAGGTTCCATCACCGAGGTAACGACCGGTAGCGGCGAGGCGGCCGGCGCCGAGCCGACCAAGGCCGACGATGCAGCGACGGAACGGCTGGCGCGCCGCGAGGACAACGCCTGGAGCCGGGCGGTGCTGAACGGCGACGCCGAAGCCTACCAGGCCTATCTCGGCGATTTTCCCGAAGGCAAGTTCGCGGCGGAAGCGCGCCAGCGGTTGGCGGCGCTGGAAAAGAAGCCGGCCGCGGAACGGCCGGCCGAGGAAGGCGCAACCGCGTCCAGCCCGGCGCCCCAGCCGGCCGCGCGGCAGCAGTTGCAGTCGCGGACGACGATCTACGAGACGTCGCCCGATGCACGCGAGGCCTACCTGGAGCCCGGCACGCGGGCGCAGGCGCAGCGCTGGCTGAACACCCTCGGCTACGGTACCGGCGGGATCGACGGCGTCTATGGTCCGCGCACCCGCGCGGCGATCGCCGCCTGGCAACGCTCGGCCGGTCAGCGCGCCGACGGCTATCTGACGCGCAAACAGTTCCGGCAACTGCGCGAGGCGGCGCAGTTCGTCGAGAACCGCAATCGCCAGCGGGTGGCGCGGCAACGCTACCAGCGCGACCCGTATTACGGCGGCTATCGCGTCTACGAGGGACCGGTCGACGGCTACCTCGAGGGACCGGTCGGCGGTTACTACGAAGGTCCGGTCGACGGCTACTACGAGGGGCCGGTCTATCGCGGTGGCCTCGGCATCAGCGGTCCCGGCTATTGACGGCGCCCACGCCGGTATTCGAAGGATGGATGGCGCTGGCAGTCGATTGACTTCGACGGCCGGCGGGCATAATCATCCCACTATTGGATGGTGCGCCTGTCCGGAGACGGAACGGCGCTTAAATGGGAACGTGACGGGGTGGACCCAATCAGGGCGCTCCAATCACGGCCGACCCCGCGACTGTAGAGTGGCGAGGCCGATCCGGCCGGTCGAACGACCGGCAAAGCCACTGGGTGGCGGCATGATGAACCGGGGTCTGGACGCCTCTATTTCTACGAATCGTCCGCCTTTCATGCCGCTCACAACCCGGGAAGGCGAGGAGAGGCCGTCGGCGCGAATGCGCCGGACGCCGCGAGCCAGGAGACCTGCCGGCCAATGAAGGGCATCGTGCCCGATTCCGGGAATTTTCCCCTACGCCAGCACGGAGGTTGTCATGGCTGCTTCTAACGTTTCTTCTACTTCTCTCTCGCTCAACGATCGCCTCTACGCAGGAATCACGGCACTGCTGCTCGGCGCTTTCCTGGTGTTCGGCGCTGGGCTGGCCAATTCCTCGGTGCTGCACGACACCGCGCACGACACGCGTCACTCCTACGGCTTTCCCTGCCACTAAGGGGCGCGTGACATGATCGTTCGATATCTCCTGGCCGCTCTGGTGGCCGGGCTGTTTTCCGGCGCCCTCATGACCGTGGCGCAGGAGGCGCGGGTGATTCCGCTGATCCTTCATGCCGAAGAGTATGAAGGCGGCGAGGCTGAACCGGCGCCCGCGGGCGCCGAGACCGAAGCGCAGCCGCAGGCGACCCACGAGCATTCGGCGCTCGGCATCGGCGCCGCCGTTGCCGAATTCGCCGCCTACCTTTCGCCCGTAACGCCGGCCTATGCGCATGCGGGCGAGGTGCATGAGGGCGAGGGCGGCATCCTGTTCGGCATGAGCCGCTTCTCCGGCACGCTGTTCGCCAACCTGGTGACCGGCGCCGGCTTCGCCCTGCTGCTGGCGGCCGTCAGTCTTCTGGCCGGCAATCCGATCACGGTCGCAAATGGCGCGATCTGGGGAGCGGCGGGCTGGCTGGCGGTCCATCTGCTGCCGGCGATCGGCCTGCCGCCGGAACTGCCGGGCTTTCCCGCCGCCGACCTTGCCAGCCGGCAGGGCTGGTGGCTGGCGACGGTCGTCCTGTCGGCCGGAGGGCTCTACCTGCTGATCCTGAAAGAGGGCATCGCCGCGAAGGTCCTGGGCGTCCTCCTGGTCGCCGCGCCGCACCTCTATGGCGCGCCGCAACCGGATGACCTTTCGAGCAACGTTCCGGCCGTGCTCGGAGCGGAGTTCGCCGTGGCGGCTTTGGCAACGACGCTGTTCTTCTGGATCGTGCTCGGCCTGTCGCTGGGCTTTGCCAACGAGAAGATCGCCAAGGCCGACCGATGATGACGACATCGCCCGGAGCCGTCCTGGTTCTGGGCGGTGCCCGTTCCGGCAAGTCCGCCTTTGCCGAGCGGCTGGCCGCGGAGACCGGCCTCTCGAAGCATTATATCGCCACCGGCCGCGCCTGGGACGAGGAGATGCGCGCGCGAATCGAGCAGCACCAGGCACAACGCGGCGGCGACGGCTGGGTCACGCACGAGGAGCCGCTGGCGCTTGCGGACCGCATCCGTGAAACAGCGCGCAAGGACCGGGTCCTGCTCGTGGACTGCCTGACCTTGTGGGTGACGAACCTGATGCTCGAGGGCCGCGACATGGCGGCGGCTTATGACGACCTCGCGGCCGCGATCGTGCATTCGCCCGGAAGGCTCGTGTTCGTCTCCAACGAGGTCGGATTGGGCATCGTGCCCGACAACCGGATGGCGCGCGACTTTCGCGACCATGCCGGCCGGCTGCACCAGAAGGTGGCCTCGCTTGCCGCCGAAGTCTATTTTGTCGCGGCAGGCCTGCCGCTGAAAATGAAGGGTTGAGCACATGCTCCAGCAAAAGATTCCCGCAACCGTCATCACCGGCTTCCTCGGCGCCGGCAAGACGACGATGATCCGCAACCTGTTGCAGAACGCCAACGGCAAGCGGATCGCGCTGATCATCAACGAGTTCGGCGACCTCGGCGTCGATGGCGAGGTGCTGAAGGGCTGCGGCGCGGAGGCCTGCAGCGAGGACGATATCATCGAGCTGACCAACGGCTGCATCTGCTGCACCGTGGCGGACGACTTCATCCCCACCATGTCGAAGCTGCTGGAGCGCGAGAACCGCCCGGACCACATCGTCATCGAGACTTCCGGCCTGGCGCTGCCGCAGCCGCTCGTCGCCGCGTTCAACTGGCCGGAGATCAAGACGCAGGTGACCGTCGACGGCGTCGTCACGGTGGTGGACAGCGCGGCCGTTGCCGCGGGACGCTTTGCCGACGACCACGACCGCGTCGATGCGCTGCGCGTCGAGGACGACAATCTCGACCACGAGAGCCCGCTGGAGGAACTGTTCGAGGACCAGCTGACCGCCGCCGACCTGATCGTGCTCAACAAGACCGACCTGATCGACGCCGCCGGCCTGAGGACGGTGCGCGAGGAGGTCGCCGCCCGCATCGCCCGCAAGCCGGCCATGATCGAGGCCCGGAACGGCGACGTTGCCGCCGCCGTCCTGCTCGGCCTCGGCATCGGCACGGAGGACGACATCGCCAACCGCAAGTCGCATCACGAACTGGAGCACGAAAACGGCGAGGAACACGATCACGACGAGTTCGACAGTTTCGTCGTCGAACTCGGCGCCGTCGCTGAGCCGGCCCGGTTCGTCGAGCGGCTGAAAGGCCTGATCGCCGAGCACGACGTGCTGCGCCTGAAGGGGTTCGCGGACGTGCCCGGCAAGCCGATGCGCCTCTTGATCCAGGCGGTCGGCAGCCGCATCGACCAGTATTTCGAGCGCGCCTGGAAGCCCGGCGAGGCTCGCGGCACGCGCCTCGTCGTCATCGGCCTGCACGGCATGGACGAGGCCGCCGTGCGCGCTTCGATCACCGCCGCGGCGGCCTGACGCCATGCATCTCCTCCTCGCCCAGAAAGGCACGATCGCCGACGGCAAGGAGGCGATCGACCTCGGCCAGTCGCCGGGCGACATTCTGTTTCTCTCGGCGGCGGACACGGAACTGGCGTCGATCGCGGCGGCCCATCGCGGCCGCGAGGGTCGGGGGCGGCTGCGGCTCGCCAGCCTCGGAACGCTGGCGCACCCGATGTCGGTCGACACCTATGTCGAGCGTACGGCGCGGCACGCGAAGCTGATCGTCGTGCGCGCGCTCGGCGGCGCGAGCTACTTCCGCTACGTGCTGGAGGCGCTGCACGCGACCGCCGTGGCGAACGACATCGCGATGGTCGCCTTGCCCGGTGACGACCGGCCCGACGCCGGGCTTGTGCCGTTCAACCGCATCGGCGAGGCGGACCGGGCGCGGCTGTGGGCCTACCTCAACGAGGGCGGGGCGGAAAATGCCGCCCGTTTCCTCGCCTATGCGGACGCGCTCGTGTTCGGCGGCGAGCGGCCGGCGCCGGCGGTGCCACTGGAAAAGGCCGGAATCTGGTGGCCCGGCCGCGGCGTCGTCGATGCCGGGACCTGGGCCGGACTGTGCCCGGCGCCAGCTGCATTGGAAAAGGTTGACCGCAAGGCCGGACCCGCAGGCGCGCCTGGGGATGGCGAGGTGGCGGTCGAACCTGTGCCGACGGTGGCGATCTGCTTCTATCGCGCCTATGTCCAGAGCGGCGAGACGCGGCCGGTCGAGCTGTTGATCGAGGCGCTCGAAGCCGAGGGCGTGCGGGCCCTGCCGCTGTTCGTTTCCAGCCTCAAGGACCCCGCCTCGATCGAGACGGTGCGGGCCGCCCTTGTCGCCGCCGGACCCGAGGTCGTCCTGAACGCGACCAGCTTTGCCGTGTCGGCTCCCGGCGCGCGCCGCAAGCCGACCGTCCTCGACGAGACCGGTGCGCAGGTGCTGCAGGTGATCTTCTCCGGCTCATCGCGCGCGGCCTGGCAGGACTCGGCCCAGGGGCTGACGGCCCGCGACCTCGGCATGAACGTTTCGCTGCCGGAGGTGGACGGGCGGGTGCTCGCCCGCGCCGTCTCCTTCAAGGCGGCGGCGCGCTGGGATGCGGCGGTCGAGACCAATATCGTCAGCCTCGAGCCGGCCGAGGACAGGATCGCGTTCTCGGCCCGGCTGGCCGCCAACTGGGCCCGGCTCCGGCGCGCGCCGGCCGGCGGGCGGCGCATCGCGCTGGTGATGGCGAACTATCCGAACCGCGACGGCCGGCTCGGCAACGGCGTCGGCCTCGACACGCCCGCCGGCACGCTCGAGATCCTGCGCGCCCTGCAGGCGTCCGGCTACGCGGTCGGCGACCTGCCCGGCGACGGCGATGCACTGATGGCGTACCTGATGGCGGGGCCGACCAACGCCGCCGGCGAGGGGCGCGAGGTCCGGGAAACGATTTCCCTGAATCAATACAAGACATTCTTCGCCTCTCTTCCAGCAGAGGTTCAGGAGGGTGTGACGGCGCGCTGGGGCGCACCAGAGGCCGATCCCTTCGTCGCCGGCGAGGTGTTCGCGCTGCCGCTGGCCCGCTTCGGCGGCACACTCGTCGGCATCCAGCCGGCGCGGGGCTACAATATCGACCCGAAGGAAACCTATCACTCGCCCGACCTCGTGCCGCCGCACGGCTACTTCGCCTTCTACGCCTACCTGCGGCAGGCGTGCGGGGTCCACGCGGTCGTCCATGTCGGCAAGCACGGCAACCTCGAATGGCTGCCGGGCAAGGCGCTGGCCCTGTCGGAGGCGTGCTATCCGGAGGCGGTGCTCGGGCCGGTCCCGCACCTCTATCCGTTCATCGTCAACGACCCCGGCGAGGGCACCCAGGCCAAGCGTCGCTCCGCCGCGGTGATCATCGACCACCTCACGCCGCCGCTCACGCGCGCCGAGACCTACGGGCCGCTGAAGGACCTGGAAGCGCTGGTGGACGAATACTACGACGCGTCCGGCGGCGACCCGCGCCGGATCAGGCTGCTCAGCCGGCAGATCCTCGATCTCGTTCGCGACATCGGCCTTGACCAGGACGCGGGCATCTCAAGGTCCGACGGCGAGGAGGCGGCGCTGCAGAAGCTCGACGCCTATCTCTGCGACCTGAAGGAGATGCAGATCCGCGACGGCCTGCATGTGTTCGGCGTCTCGCCGACGGGGCGGCTCCTGACCGACCTGACGCTGGCGCTCGCGCGCGTGCCGCGCGGACTGGGCGAGGGCGGCGATGCCAGCCTGCAGCGCGCGATCGCGGCGGATGCACTGGCGCCGGAAGGGACCGGCTTCGACCCGCTCGATTGCGTTCCGTCCGATCCCTGGGAGGGCGACAGGCCGGACATCCTCGCTCGCCAGGTCGAGGCGCCGTGGCGCTCCGCCGGCGACACGGTCGAGCGGATCGAGCTACTGGCGGCCAAGCTCATCGCCGGCGATTTGCCCTGTCCGGAGGGCTGGGCGGCGACGCGCGCGGTCCTGGAGCAGGTCAGGACGACGATCGGGCCTTCGATCGAGGCCTGCGGCGCGGCCGAGATGGCGGCGCTGCTGCGCGGTCTCGACGGCCGGTTCGTCGAGCCCGGCCCCTCCGGCGCGCCGACGCGCGGACGGCCGGACGTGCTACCGACGGGGCGTAACTTCTACTCGGTCGACAGCCGCGCCGTGCCGACGCCGGCGGCCTGGGAACTGGGGCGGAAATCGGCCGAGATGCTCGTCACCCGCTATGCCCAGGACCACGGCGAGTGGCCGACCTCGTTCGGCATCACCGCCTGGGGCACCTCGAACATGCGCACGGGCGGCGACGACATCGCCCAGGCGCTGGCCCTGATCGGGGCGAAGCCGCTCTGGGACACGGTCTCCCGGCGCGTCACCGGCTACGAGATCATTCCGCCGGCGATGCTGCGCCGGCCGCGCGTCGACGTGACGCTGCGCATCTCCGGCTTCTTCCGCGATGCCTTCCCTGAGCAGATCGCCCTGTTCGACCGGGCGGTGCGGGCGATCGGCGCGCTGGACGAGGACGACGAGGACAATCCGATCGCCGCGCGCATGCGCGCCGAGGCGGCCGAGCTTGCCGCCGGCGGCGTTGCGGAGGGCGAGGCGCGCGCCAAGGCGGGCTACCGCGTGTTCGGCGCCCGGCCGGGCAGCTACGGTGCCGGCCTGCAGACGATGATCGACGAGGGGCTGTGGACGGATCGCGCCGACCTTGCCGAGGCCTGGCTCGCCTGGGGCGCGCATGCCTATGCCGGCGAGGGCGAGGACATCGCCAGCCGCGACCGGCTGGAGGCGCGGATGCGCAGCCTGCAGGCGATCGTCCAGAACCAGGACAACCGCGAGCACGACCTGCTCGACAGCGACGAGTACTACCAGTTCGAGGGCGGCATGGCCGCGGCGGTGGCGCACCTGACCGGTGACCAGCCGGCGGTCTACCACAACGACCTGTCGCGCCCCGAACGGCCGGTGGTGCGGACGCTGGAGGACGAGATCGGCCGCGTGGTCAGGGCCCGCGTCGTCAATCCGAAATGGATCGAGGGCGTGATGCGCCACGGCTACAAGGGCGCGTTCGAGCTGGCCGCGACGGTCGATTTCATGTTCGCCTTCGCCGCCACCACCGGCGCGGTGAAGGATCACCATTTCGAGGCGGTCTATCAGGCGTATATTCTGGACGAGCGGGTCCGCAGCTTCATGTCCGACAGGAACCCGGCGGCGCTGAAGGAGATGGCGGACCGGCTGCTGGAGGCGATCGACCGGCGGCTGTGGTCGCCGCGCTCCAACTCGGCGCGGTTCGACCTCGAGACGCTGGCGACAAGGAGGAGGGCGTCATGACGCAGCTTTCCGGGCACTGCCTGTGCGGATCGGTGCACTTCCGCGCCGCCCTGCCGGTCATCCGCGCCGGCCACTGCCACTGCGAAAGCTGCCGCCGCGCAACCTCCTCGCCGGTGACGAGCTTCGTCAGCGTGAACCGGAGCAAGGTCGTCTTCGAGGGCGAATGCCTGCGCCACTACGCCTCCTCGCCGGGCGTCCGCCGCAGCTTCTGCGGACGTTGCGGCTCTCCGACGAGCTACGAGAGCGACGACCGGCCGGACGAAATCGACCTCTATGTCGCCGCGCTTGACGATGCCTCGGGCGTCAAGATCACCCAGCACTGGTTCTGGGGCGAACGGGTCCCCTGGCTTGCCTGCGACGACGACCTATTGAAACACCATTGAGGAGCAAGCGATGAGCGATACCGACACCTCGGCGATGAGCGAGGCCGAACTCGCCCGCCATTCGGAGAAGATGGCGAAGAAGAAGCAGGCGCGCGAGAAGATCATGGCGACGAAGACGGACGAAAAGGGCCTCGTCATCGTCCATACCGGCAAGGGCAAGGGCAAGTCGACGGCCGGCTTCGGCATGATCTTCCGCCATATCGCCCACGGAAAACCCTGTGCCGTCGTGCAGTTCATCAAGGGCGCGATGGTAACGGGCGAGCGCGAGCTGATCGAAAGGCACTTCTCCGACCTCTGCCAGTTCCACACGCTCGGCGAGGGCTTCACCTGGGAGACCCAGGACCGCGCCCGCGACGTGGCGATGGCGCAGAAGGCCTGGGAAAAGGCGAAGGAACTGATCCGCGACGAGCGCAATTCGATGGTGCTGCTCGACGAGATCAACATCGCGCTGCGCTACGACTATCTCGACCCCGCCGAGGTGGTGGAATTTCTGAAGCAGGAGAAGCCCTACATGACCCACGTGGTAATGACGGGCCGCAACGCCAAGGAAGAACTGATCGAGGCCGCCGATCTCGTCACCGAGATGGAACTGGTCAAGCATCCGTTCCGCTCGGGCATCAAGGCGCAGATCGGCGTCGAGTACTAGCGGAACCGGCGCGGGCCCGCCGGGGCCCGTGCTACCAGCCGAGCCAGAGCCGCAGCGGCTGGCTCGGATCGGCCATCAGGCGGATGGCGAGCGCGAGGCTGGTGAAGATCAGGAGCGGCTTGATGATCTTCGCACCTTTTTTCATGGCGAATCGCGAGCCGGCCTGCGCGCCGAGCAACTGGCCGACGCCCATGGTGATGCCGACCTTCCACAGGACGACGCCATAGGCGAGGAAGAAGGCGAAGGCGCCGACGTTGGAGCCGAAGTTCAGGAGCTTCGTGTGCGCCGTCGCCTTGAGCACGCCGAAGCCTGCCAGCGACACGAAGGCCAGCATGAAGAAGGAGCCGGTGCCCGGCCCGAACACGCCGTCGTAGAAGCCGATCAGCGGCACCACCGTGAAGGCGAAGGCCGCTTCCGACAGCCGCCGATGCTTGTCGACGTCGCTGATGTTCGGCTTCAGCGCGAAATAGAGCGCGATGCAGACCAGAAGCAGCGGCAGGACCATGCGCATCGCGTCCGCCGGGATCACGGTCGCGAGCACCGCGCCGAAGACGGCGCCGACCGCCGACAGCGCCCCCATCGGCAGCTGCCGCTTCAGTTCGACGTGGCCGGCAGCGGCATAGGCGACGGTCGCCGAGCCGGAGCCGAACAGCGACTGCAGCTTGTTGGTGCCGAGCGTCTCCAGCGGCGGGATGCCGGCGAGCAGCATGGCGGGAATGGTGATCATGCCGCCGCCGCCGGCGATCGAATCGATGAAGCCGGCGATGAAACCGGCGATGAACAGCAGCAGGAGTACGTGGAGCGCGAGATCGATCAAGGGGTCACCGGCAGTCAGGTCATGGTCGCGCACCTTTGTCAGATGGCGGCGGCAATTGCAAAGGGCAGGCCGCGACCGTCAGAACGCGCCGAGCACGGAACCCAGCAACAGGATCGCGACGAGCGCCAGAATCGCGCCGCCGATGCTGACGACGGCGATGTCGCGATAACTCTCCCGGTGGGCCGTGCCGCACACAGCCAGAAGCGTGATGACCGCGCCGTTGTGGGGCAATGTGTCCAGGGTGCCGGAAGAGATGACGGCGACGCGGTGGAGCAGCGAGAGGTCGAGCCCGGCATCCGCGGCTCGGGCGATGAATGTCGGGCCGAGCGCGTCCAGTGCGATCGTCATCCCGCCGGAAGCGGATCCCGTCAGGGCGGAGAGAATGTTGGTGGCGACGGCCAGCGATGTCGCCGGGCCGCCACCGATGCCCAGCACCCAGTCCTTTACCGACGCGAAGGCGGGCATGGCGGCCATGACCGCACCGAAGCCGACCAGGCTGCAGACGCTGATCGCCGGCAGCACCGAGGCATTCACGCCCGCGTCGACCGTGTCGCGCAACCGGGGCAGGCGGGGCAGGTTCAACGCAAGCGCCAGTACGATACCGGCCGCAAGCGCGGTCACCACCGCCCAGACGCCCGCCACGGCAGCCAGCGAGGTGGCGCCCCAGCGGGCGTCGGCAAGGAAGGCAGCATCGATCCGGGGGAGGATGACGAGCGAAAGCAGCATGTTGCCGGCGATGACCGCGGCGAGCGGCGCCGCTGCTGCGGCAAAGGACGGCTCCAGGCCGGCGCCCTTGCCGCGGTTGATTTCCGCCGGGTCGAATTCGCGCGCGGCGCTGGCCCGCTCCCTGAGTTTCGGATCTTCGGCGATGTCAGCCGCCGGCGCCGCCTGTTCCCTGCCGAAGCCTTCGCCGGCGCGCCGGGCGGTTGCTTCCTCGCGCACCAGCCACCACAGGCCGAAGGCGACCATGATCAGCGAGGCGACGATGCCCAGGCCCGGCGCGGCAAAGGGGGTCGTACCGAAGACCGGCATGGGAATCGCGTTCTGGATCGAAGGCGTGCCGGGCATGGCGGACATGGTGAAGGTGGATGTGCCAAGCACGATCGCCGCCGGCATCAGCCGGCGCGGAATGCCGGCCCGTCGGAACAGGTCCTCCGCCATCGGGGCAATTACGAAAAAGGCGACGAACAGACTGACCCCGCCATAGGTCACGAGCGCCCCGGCGAGGACGACGGCGGCGATCGCGCGACCCTTGCCAAGCCTGTCCATCAAGGCGCGAGAGATCACGGCGATGGAACCGGTCTCCTCCATCAGCTTGCCGAACAACGCGCCCAGCAGGAACAACGGGAAGTACTGGGCGAAGAAACCGGCAGCGCTGGGCATGAAGACCTGCGTCCAGCTGGCAAGCAACGGCTCGCGTGAGAACATGGCAGCGACAAGGGCAGCCAGCGGCGCCAGCAGAAGGATGCTCCAGCCGCGGTAGGCAAGCGCGATGAGGAGGGCGAGGGCTATGACATGCCGAGAAGTCCCATGTCATTTCTCCCGGATCAGGTCGTCGAGGTCGAGGGAGGGGCGCCTGCCGATATCGTCTCCGTGCGCGTCGAGAAAGGTCTGCGCTGCCTCGCGTCCCCTGTCGCGCAACATGACCAGGAAGGGCCATTCGGCGTTGAGCTTGGAGGATGCGCCAAGATCCAGCATCACGTCGCTTGCGATCCGGTGCAGGCGCATCGAAGCCCAGCGTGCGCCCTCGGCATGGCCGGGGTCGGCAACCTTGCGCATGATCGCAGCCATGCGCAGCTCCTTCAGGAGCACGGCGTTGAAGGAGACCTCGTTGATCCGGCTCTGAATTTCTCGCGCCGTCTTCGGCGTGCCCGGCCGCTCGATCGGATTGATCTGTACGAGGATCGTGTCTTCGGCGGCACAGTCCTCGATCAGCGGCGTGAGGGTGGGATTGCCGGCAAAGCCGCCATCCCAATAGGGGTCTCCGTCGATCTCGACCGCATGGTAGAGCGTGGGAAGGCAGGCGGAGGCAAGCAGAACCTGCGGGGTCAGTTCGGCGTTGCTGAAAACCCGACCCCGGCCGGTGCGCACGTTGGTGGCGGTGATGAACAAGCGGACCGGGGAGGCGACGAGCCGGTCGAAGTGGATGCAGGCCTCCAGGATCTCGGTGAGCGGGTTTCGCCCCGCCGGATTCATCTGGTAGGGCGAGACGACGCGCGCCATCGCCTCCATCAGGACGTAGGCCGGCGACAGGTCGAGCGTCCATCGACCGAGCAGAATGTCGAGCGGCGTGCGCTGGAGCGGGCTGTAGAGCGCGGCGTCCGACACGAGCCGCCAGAATCGTTCGAGCGATTCCCGCGCGCCCTGTCGGCCGCCCTGTTCATAGCCATCCGCGAGCACTGCCGCATTCATGGCGCCGGCCGAGGTGCCGGAAATGGCTTCCAGACTCAGCCAGGCCTCCTCGAGGAGGCGATCGAGAACTCCCCAGGTGAACGCCCCGTGGGAGCCACCGCCTTGCAGAGCAAGATCGATGGGGCGGGCATTGCTCTGCTTGGGCGCCTTGCTCAAGTGCAATCTCCGTGTGAACCGGCATTCTACTGCACCGCAGCAAGTTCCTGAACACGAAAAACCGAAGCAGTGGTCCATCGTCATCCTCGGTCGAATGACGCCAACGCTGCAGCCGACGCCGCAATCCGGTTTGACCGCAAATGGCCGCTCCGATAAACAGGTTGTACATGCGACGGTGCCCCGAAGGGGGCCGGAAAGGTGCCCGGTGCGGCCGACCCCGTTGGGGGCCACAGTCGGGACTGTCGAAACGGGTACGCCCGCACTGCGCATGTCCGGAAGGCGAGGACACGGCAGATGAGGCAACCGGCGCAAGCCATCGAGAGTGGACAACCGGCGCTGGTGCTGGGCCTTGGCTGCGAGCGCGGCACGGATGCGGCCGAAGTGATCGCGCTGGCCGAGGAGGCCCTGCGCCGAAGCGGCCTCAGGCGCTCCGCAATTGCCATGATCGCGTCGCTGGACACGCGTGCCGACGAGCCGGCCATGCTGGCCGCTGCTCGGCATTTCGGTGTGCCGTTCCGGACCTTTGATGCGGCCACGCTGGAGGCGCAGACGTCGCGGCTCGCTAATCCCTCAGAGGTCGTCTTCCGCTATACCGGCTGCCACGGCGTGGCCGAAGGCGCGGCTCTGGCCGCCGCCGGGTCCGGGGGGCGGCTGGTGGTGGCGAAGAAGCGCTCGGCTGCTGCGACCGTCGCAATTGCCGAGTCGGATCAATCGTTTGTGGGGCGATCTTCAGAGGTTGAGTCGGCTGGGCGGACGCCGGAGAGGGCAGGTTGATGGACGAGTTGCTTTCCACCCTGCCGGACCTTGAGCCCGGCACCGTCTGGCTGGTCGGCGCGGGCCCCGGCGATCCCGGTCTTCTGACGCTGCTTGCGGCGCACGCGTTGCGCCAGGCCGACGTCGTCGTCCACGACGCCCTCGTCAACGGCGAGTGCCTGAAGCTGGCCAAGGCCGGCGCGGCACTGGAGTTCGCCGGAAAGCGCGGCGGCAAGCCGTCGCCGAACCAGCGCGACATTTCCCTGCGGCTGGTGGAACTTGCCCGCAACGGCAAGCGCGTGCTGCGGCTGAAAGGCGGCGATCCCTTCGTCTTCGGCCGCGGGGGCGAAGAGGCATTGACCCTGATCGAGCACAACGTGCCGTTTCGCGTGGTGCCGGGCATCACCGCGGGGATCGGCGGGCTCGCCTATGCCGGCATTCCCGTCACCCACCGCGAGGTGAACCATGCGGTGACCTTCCTGACCGGCCATGATTCCTCCGGCGTCGTTCCCGACCGCATCAACTGGCAGGGCATTGCCGCCGGATCGCCCGTCATTGTCATGTACATGGCGATGAAGCATATCGGCCAGATCGCCGCCAACCTCATCGGTGCCGGCCGGTCGCCTGACGAGCCGGTCGCCTTTGTCTGCAATGCCGCCACGCAAGATCAGGCGGTGCTGGAGACAACGCTCGGCCGCGCCGAGGCCGACGCGGCCGACGCCGGCCTCGAACCGCCGGCAATCGTCGTGGTGGGGGAGGTGGTGCGGCTGCGCGGCTCGCTCGACTGGCTGGGGGCGCTGCGCGAGGGCAAGATCCTGGCTCCGGACCCATTCGGCTCGCGGACGCTCAAGGATCGCGCATGAGCGGCTTGATGATCGCGGCGCCGGCGTCGGGGTCGGGCAAGACCACCGTGACGCTCGGCCTGCTGCGCGCCCTGGCCGAGCAGGGCGTGGCGCTGGCGCCCGGCAAGGCCGGGCCGGACTATATCGATCCCGCCTTCCACGCGGCCGCCAGCCGGGTCGAATGCCTGAACTACGACCCCTGGGCGATGCGCCCGCAACTGCTCTTGGCCAATGCGGCCGCGCAGCAGGGCGGCGACAAGCTTCTCCTGGTCGAGGCGATGATGGGGCTGTTCGACGGCGCCGCCGACGGCAGCGGCACCCCCGCCGATCTCGCGGCGATGCTCGGCCTGCCGGTCGTGCTCGTGGTCGACTGCAGCAAGCTCTCGCACTCGATTGCCGCGCTGGTGCGCGGCTACGCCGCGTTTCGCGCCGACGTCGCCGTCTGCGGCGTCATCCTCAACAAGGTCGGCAGCGCCCGTCACGACAAGATGCTGCGCGATGCGCTCGAAAGGGCCGGGATCACGGTGCTCGGGAGCATCGACCGCGATCCGGCGCTGGAACTGCCGGAGCGGCACCTCGGCCTGGTACAGGCGGGCGAACACCGGGCGCTGGAGACCTTCATCGACCACGCCGCGCGGGTCGTGCGCCGCTGCGTCGACCTCGACCGGCTGCTGCAATGCGCAAGGGCTGCGCCGCGGGCCGGGACCGAGGCGCAGGTATCACTGCTGCCGCCGCTGGGCCAGCGGATCGCAGTTGCGCGCGACCGCGCCTTCGCCTTCTGCTACCCGCATCTGCTTGGCGGCTGGCGGGCGCAGGGCGCGGAAATCTCGTTTTTCTCGCCGCTCGCGGACGAGGCACCCGCGGTCGCCAGCGACGCCGTGTTCCTGCCTGGTGGCTATCCCGAGCTGCATGGCGGCGCCCTTGCCAGTGCCGCGCAGTTCCGTGGCGGCCTGCTGGCCGCAGCCAGACGCGGCGCCCGCATCTACGGCGAGTGCGGCGGCTATATGGCGCTGGGCGAGGGTCTGGTCGACGCCGACGGCGCGCGGCATGCCATGCTCGGGCTGCTGCCGCTGGTGACCAGCTTTGCCGAACGACGCCGGCAGCTCGGCTATCGACGGCTGACGCCGCTCTCCGGTTCCGGCTTTGCCGGGCCGATGACGGCGCACGAATTCCATTATTCGACGGTAGCGCAGGAGGGCGAGGCGGACCGGCTGTTTGCCGCAACCGACGCCACGGGGCGGGATCTCGGCCTGTCCGGCCTGCGACGCTCCAACGTCTCGGGGTCCTACATGCACCTCATCGACATTGCAGGTGAAGCGTGAGCGAGGCACCGATCCAGCACGGCGGCGGCGTTGCCGCGGCCGCTACGCGCTACGGCGGTCGGCCGCAGGACTGGCTCGATCTTTCCACGGGCATCAATCCCTGCCCGGCGAGCCTGCCGCCGATCGATCCGGCGGCATGGCACCGCCTTCCGGACCAGAACCGGCTCGTCGAGGCGCGGCTGGCGGCGGCCCGCCACTACCGCGCGGACGAGTGCCTGCCGCTGCCGGTGCCGGGCACCCAGGCGGTGATCCAGATGCTGCCGCGGCTCGCTCCTGCGGGACGCCGGGCCGCGGTGTTTTCCCCGACCTATGGCGAATATGCACGCGTGTTGCGGGCGTCCGGCCTTGCCGTCGATCCGATCGACAGCCTGGACGCGGTCCGTGACGCGCACGGACTCGTCGTTGTCGTCAATCCGAACAATCCCGATGGCCGCCGCCACCGGCCCGAACACCTGCTCGACCTGCGGCGCCGGCTGTCGGCAACCGGCGGCACGCTCGTGGTCGACGAGGCGTTCGGGGACATGGAGCCGGAGCTGTCGCTGGCGAAGGAGGCGGGGAGGGCGGACGGCCTCGTCGTCTTCCGGTCGTTCGGCAAGTTCTTTGGTCTGGCCGGCCTGCGGCTCGGCTTCGTCCTGACGACGGAGACGCGTCTGACGGAGTTTGCGGAGTGGCTGGGGCCCTGGGCCGTCTCGGGGCCGGCGCTGACGATCGCGGCCGGACTGATGTCGCAAGACTGCACACCGATCCGTCGGACGATCGGCGAGCGCAAGGCCGCGCTCGACCAGGTCCTGGCCGGGGCCGGGCTGAGGACCGTCGGCGGGACGGCGCTGTTTGCGCTGGTGGAGCACGAACAAGCGGTGGAAATGCACGACTGGCTCTGCAACCGGCATGTTCTCGTGCGGGCTTTCGACTATGATCGCCGCTGGCTGCGCTTCGGTCTTGCACCCGATGCGGCGGCCGATCGACGCCTCGCCGAGGCCCTTGCCAGTTTCCCCGCCTGAGCCATGATCGCCACGCTTCTTGTTCTCGCCGCCGCCCTCGTACTCGATCGCCTCGTCGGCGATCCGCCGCGGCTGTGGAAGCGCGTGCCGCACCCGGTCGTCGTGTTCGGCTGGGCGATTTCAGCACTGGACCACGTCTTTAACCGCAAACGCATGCGACCCGAGACGCGCCGGTTCAACGGCGCGGTCGCCATCGGCCTGCTGATCGCGGGGTGCCTCGTCGCCGGCTACGCCATCCATGGCCTGCTGTCGCTGTTCGGCTGGTTCGGGCTGGTTGCCGAGACGGTGTTCGTCGCGCTCCTGCTGGCGCAGAAGAGCCTGGCCGACCACGTCGGCGCGGTTGCGGCCGGACTGCGCCGCGGCGGGCTGGACGGCGGCCGGGCCGCGGTGGCGATGATCGTCGGACGGGACCCTGCGAGCTTGGACGAGCCCGCGGTCAGCCGGGCGGCGATCGAGAGCCTGGCGGAGAACTTTTCCGACGGCGTGGTCGCGCCGGCGGTCTGGTACGTGCTGCTGGGGCTGCCGGGACTGCTCGCCTACAAGATGCTGAACACGGCCGACTCGATGATCGGCCACAGAAGCGCGAAGTACCTGGAATTCGGCTGGGCTGCGGCCCGGCTCGACGATCTCGCCAACTGGCCGGCGGCCCGGCTTTCCATATTCCTGATCTCCGGTGGGGCCTGGGTCGCCGAGGGCGCGCGCGCCGCGCGGGCAGCGCTGGACCTGGCCTTGCGCGACCATGGCCTGCATCGCTCGCCCAATTCCGGCTGGCCGGAAGCGGCGATGGCGGGCGCGCTCGGCGTCGGCCTCGCCGGGCCCCGGGTCTATGGCGGGGTGCGGGTCGAGGAGCCGATGATCAATGCCGCCGGGCGAACGGTCGCCACCGCCGCCGACATCGACCGCGCCCTCGTGGTGTTCGGGCGTGCGTGCGACGGCCTGGTGCTCATGCTGGTTGCCGGGATCGCCGCGCTGGCAATCCTCTAGACCGCTGGCATCAGTCGATGCCTGCCAGTTGCTGCAGGCGGTCGATGTCCGGTACGGCAACGTGCCGGTTGTTCTCGATCCGGATGACGCCGTCCTTGCGCAGCTTGGTGAACTGGCGGCTGACCGTCTCGATCGTCAGGCCGAGGAAGTCGGCTATGTCGGCGCGCGACAGCGGCAGGTCGAAGGCCGTCCCGTCGACCGTTTCGGGGTCGTGATGGCTGGCGATCAGATGCAGGAAGCTCGCGACCTTTTCCTGGGCGCTCTTGCGGCCGAGCGTCAGCATCCAGTCGCGCGCCTCGTCGAGTTCCTTGAGCGTCTGCTGGTGCAGGCGATGCTCCAGATCGGGCGCACGCGCCATCAGCCGCTCGAGAATCTGGCGCGGGAAGAGGCAGATTTCGGCGCTGGTCGCCGCCTCGGCGCTGTGCGGACTTTCGTGCGAGAACGGGCGGCCGACGAAATCGGGCGCGAACTGGAGGCCGACGATCTGCTGGCGTCCGTCGGGCATGACCCTCAGCAGCTTCACCACGCCGCGCATGATGTTGGCGCAGCTTCCCGCCGTTTCGCCCTGGCCGACCACCTCCGTGCCGGCGTCGAGGCGCTTGCGGGTCGAATGACGGGAAAGCTCGCCGAGCTGGTCCGACGTCAGGGCGCCGCAGACGCCGCCGTGCCGGGCCTCGCAGGAGCGGCATACGACCGGGACGTCGGAATTGTGGATGTCGTTACGTTGCATGTCCATTTCTGCCGCCCCTGTTCGAACTCCGCCCACCAACTGTACGAGACCGCGGGCGCTGACAATGCGACATTGGTCGCCGCCGGTCGTTTCGCGGCAATTTACCGCGACCGATCATTGATAAATGCTAAGTGTGCAACCGCTCGGCCGACTTGATCGAGATCAAATTGCGGAAAATCAAGGTCGGGAGAGCCTCCTGTCCCGGGGCCGCAATCGCCCGAATGCTCCGTATAGGTGCAAAAGCGCGGATAAATCACCCTGGATTGTTGGCAATGACGTTTGCGCAACATAGTGTTGCCAAATCGCGGCGGCCACAGAAGTGCCCCATTGGCATTTCCGCCGCATTTACTTATAGGATCGCGCGACCATAGTTTCCATTGAGGTACAGGCGTGACAGCTACATTCGACAAGGTTGCCGACATCATCGCAGAAACCAGCGAGATCGATCGCGAGACGATCATGCCCGAGAGCCACACCATTGACGATCTCGGCATCGACAGCCTCGACTTTCTCGATATCGTTTTTGCGATCGACAAGGAGTTCGGCATCAAGATTCCGCTCGAGCAGTGGACGCAGGATGTCAACGAAGGCAAGGTGGCGACCGAGGAATACTTCGTTCTGAAGAACCTCTGCGCCAAGATCGACGAGCTGCGCGCCGCCAAGGCCTGACATCCAATCGCTGGGTGCAGCGCCGTGCGCCGCCCGCGACCGCTTCGCGCTTCCGGCCTGCCGGGTTCTGGCAGGCCTTTCGATTTTCCGGGTGTACCCGTAGGCTTGGGTTCTCGATGCTGCTTGAATATTTCCAGATGATCGACCGGGTTGAATCGGTCGATGCCGAGCGCAAGACGCTCAAGGCTCGCTCCGTGGTGCCTTCGAAGAGCCCCGTTTTCGAGGGGCATTTTCCCGGCATGCCGCTTGTGCCGGGGGTGCTGCTGATCGAGACGATGGCGCAGGCTTCCGGCTTCCTCGTGCTGGCCGCGAGCAACTTCGCCGCGATGCCGTTCCTGATGTCCGTCGATGGCGCCAAGATGCGCACCTTCGTCGAGCCCGACGCCGTCTTGGACATCGAGGCCTTCCTCGAGCATGACGGTTCGGGGTTTGCGGTGACGAAGGCGAAGATCACTTCGGACGGCAGGAAGATCTGCGACGCGCAGCTGAAGCTGCGCACCATGCCGTTCGACCAGGTGCCGCTGGCCGGTATCGTCCGCCAGCGCGCCGAGGAACTCGGCTTGTTCAATGCTCTTGCGGCGAAAGGAACTGACGCATGACGAAGGCTCCAAACGACGTCGTCATCACCGGCGTGGGGATCGTCACCTGCCAGGGGGTGGGAACCGAGCCGCATGTCGCCCTTCTGGGCGCGGCTGCCGCGCCCGAACTGAAGATCGAGACGGAGCGCTTCGCGCCCTATCCGGTCCATCCGATGCCGGCGATCGACTGGTCGCAGCAGATCGCCAAGCGCGGCGACCAGCGGCAGATGGAGAACTGGCAGCGCCTCGGCGTCTTCGCCGCCGGGCTCGCGCTGGACGATGCCGGCTTGAAAGACGATGTCGAAGCCTGCGGCACCATGGACATGATCGTCTCCTGCGGGGGCGGCGAACGTGACCTCAACGTCGATTCGCTGATCGTGGACGAGGGCCTGAAACGGAACGACCGCGAACGGCTGCTGAACGAGAAACTCACCACCGAACTGCGCCCGACCCTGTTTCTCGCCCAGCTGTCGAACCTGATGGCCGGCAACATCTCGATCGTGCACAAGGTTACCGGATCGTCGCGGACCTTCATGGGCGAGGAGGGGGCCGGCATCAGCGCCATCGAGACGGCGTTCGCGCGCATTGGCGCCGGCCAGTCGACGCACACGCTGGTCGGCGGCGCCTTCGTCGCCGAGCGGCCGGACGTGATCCTGCTCTACGAGGCGATCCAGGCCCATGCGACCGGAAGCTGGACGCCGCTCTGGTCGCGCGATGCGGACGCGGGTGGCGGCGTGGTCACCGGCTCGGTCGGCGCGTTCCTGGTGCTGGAATCGCGCGAGCACGCCGAGGCCCGCGGCGCCCGCATCTATGCAACGATCGACGCGATCGGCGGCGACCGCGGCCGGCGCGAGGACGGGCTGCTGGAGCGTCGGCTCAATCGGCTGGTGGACGGGATCGAGCCCGATGCCGCAAAGGCGGTGCTGTTCTCTGGTGCATCCGGCATGCATGAGGTGACCGGCCGCGAGAAGGCGTGGCTCGAGGCCCGATTCCCCGGTGTTCCGGTGCGCGGCTACAGCGGCGTCGCCGGCCATGCGCTGGAGACGCAGTTTCCGCTCGGCCTGGCGTTCGCGGCGCTCGCACTGTCGAGCGGGGCGGCGGTCCCGGCCTTCGATCCGGACGCCGAGCAACCCATGTCCGGCGCGGCGGAAACCGCCATTGTCACGACCGTCGGCCACATGCGCGGCGAGGGCGTTGCCGTGCTGAAAAAAGCAAAGTGAGGACGGGCATGAGCAAGCCAGCCTACAGGGATCATCTCGGGCGTCCGATCGTCGCCGTCACCGGCATGGGCGTCATCACCTCGCTCGGCCAGGGGCTGCAGGACAACTGGTCCGCCCTTTCCGGCGGGGTGTCCGGCATTCACGGCATCACGCGCTTCCCGGTCGACGGGCTCAGCACCCGGATCGCCGGCACGGTCGACTTTGTCGAGCTTCCAGCCGAAAACCCGGTGGAGCGCTCCTACCTCTATGCTCGGGAGACAACCGAGGAAGCGCTGGCCCAGGCCGGCCTGTCCGGCGACTTCAACGGGCCGCTGTTCCTCGCCGCGCCACCGATCGAGCCGGAATGGAGTTCGCGCTTTGCGCTGGCCGAGCGGGCCCCGCCGTCGACCCAGCCCGGCGATGCCTACGACCGGTTCATGACGGTGCTGCGCGAAAAGGCCGACCCGGCGCTGTACGAGGCGTGGCTGTTCGGCGCGATCTCCGAGCGGCTCGCCGACCGTTTCGGCACGCGCGGCCTGCCGGTGACGCTGTCCACGGCCTGCGCCTCGGGCGCGACCGCGATCCAGCTCGGCGTCGAGGCGATCCGCCAGGGGCGAACCGAGCGGGCGCTGACGGTGGGGACGGACGGCTCGGTCACCGCCGAGGCGCTCATCCGGTTCTCGCTGCTGTCGGCGCTGTCGACGCAGAACGACCCGCCGCAGAAGGCTTCGAAGCCGTTCACCAAGGACCGCGACGGTTTCGTGATCGCCGAAGGGGCGGCCACGCTGGTGCTCGAATCGCTGGAAGCGGCGCTGGCGCGCGGCGCGCGCGTACTCGGCATCATGAAGGGGTGCGGCGAAAAGGCGGACCACTTCCACCGCACCCGCTCCTCGCCCGACGGCGGACCGGCGATCGCGACGATCCGCGCGGCGCTGGCCGATGCGGGCCTTGCCGAGACCGAGATCGGCTACATCAACGCGCACGGCACCTCGACCCCGGAAAACGACAAGATGGAATACCTGTCCATGTCGACGGTCTTCGGCGAGGGACTGGCGAGGATCCCGGTTTCCTCCAACAAGTCGATGATCGGCCACACGCTGACGGCGGCCGGCGCGATCGAGGCGGTGTTCTCGATCCAGACCATGCTGACCGGCACGCTGCCGCCGACCATCAATTACCAGAACCCGGATCCCGGCATCGTGCTCGACGTGGTGCCGAACGTGAAGCGCGACAAGCAGGTCAAGGCCGTGCTTTCGAACTCCTTCGGCTTCGGGGGGCAGAACGCCAGCCTAGTGATGACGGCGGAACCAGCCTGATCGACGGACGCGGGGCGGACGGGGCGCTGGTTTCAGCGCCACATCTGCCCGCAGCGTTCAACTTCCGGACGCCCGGTCTGCGGAAAACAGTTCCGCTTTTGCAGGTCATGCGCTAGAGCATCGGGCCGAATACGGCGCGGCGCCCGCGGTGGGCGTCGGCCTTCGCGTCGGGACGAGATCCTTCCGTCCACGACCGCTCCAACCGAACAGATGCCGCCGGCGCGGCAAGGAACAGGATCATGCGCGCACTCCAGCTTCTCGACGACCGCAAGCTCGAACTGACCGACATCGCCGAACCGCCGGCCCCGGGGCCGGGCGAGGTGACGCTGCGGGTCAAGGCGGTGGCGCTCAACCACATCGACGTCTGGGGCTGGCGCGGCATGGCGTTCGCCAAGCGCAAGATGCCGCTCGTGATCGGCGCCGAGGCGTCCGGCGTCGTCGACCAGATCGGCCCGGGCGTGGCCAATGTCCTGCCGGGCCAACTCGTCTCCGTCTATGGCGCGCGCACCTGCGGCCTGTGCAAGCCCTGCCGCGAGGGGCGCGACAACCTCTGCGAACATGTCGGCGGCGTCCACGGCTTCCATCTCGACGGCTTTGCGCAGGAAAAGATCAACATCCCGGCGCGCCAGCTCGTGCCCGCGCCTCCGGGCGTCGATGCGGTCGCCGCGGCGCTCGCCCCCGTCACCTTCGGCACCGTCGAGCACATGCTGTTCGACAATGCCAGGCTGGAGTCGGGCGAGACGATCCTGGTCCATGCCGGCGGCTCGGGAATCGGCACCGCCGCGATCCAGCTCGCCAAGAAGATCGGCTGCACGGTGATCACGACCGTCGGCTCGAACGACAAGATCGAGAAGGCCAAGGCGCTCGGCGCCGATCACGTGATCAACTACCGCGAGGACCGCTTCGAGGGCGTGGTGCGCAAGCTGACGAAGAAGAAGGGCGTCGACGTCGTGTTCGAGCATGTCGGCAAGGACACCTGGGCAGGCTCGATGCTGTGCCTGAAGCGCGGCGGGCGCCTCGTCACCTGCGGTTCGACCTCCGGTGTCTCAACGGACGTCAATCTGATGATGCTGTTTCAGCAGCAGCTGAAGCTGCTCGGCTCCTTCGGCTGCCGGATGGAGAACATGGCCAACGCCATGCAGAAGATGGCGCGCGGGATCGTGCATCCGGTGATCGACACCGAGGTGACCTTCGACGGCATCGCGACTGCGCTGGAGCGGATGGAATCGCGCCAGATCTTCGGCAAGATCGTGCTGCGGCTGGATTGATCCCCGTGCGCAAGGTCATCACCCGCGTCGTGCTGGCGCTGCGCAACTTCGACCAGTGGCTGGTTGCGCAGCTCGTCTTCGGCCTCCTGAACGTCCTGAAGCTCCTCCCGGCCGACGCGGCGATGAACTTCGCCGACCGTTTCGTGCGGTGGATCGGGCCGAAGACAGGCCGCCACACGCTGATGCTGACGAACCTGCGCAACGCCTTTCCGGAAAAGTCTGAGACCGAGCTGGTCGAGATCGCGATGGAAAGCTGGGGCAACATGGGGAGGATGGCGGCGGAGTACGTCTTCCTCGACCAGCTGTTCGACTTCGATCCCTTCAGCGACAAGATCGGCCGGGTCGAGGTCTCGGGCATCCCGCTGTTCGTCGACCTGCGCTACAACCAGCGCCCGTTCATCGTGTTCACCGGCCACACCGGCAATTTCGAGATGCTGCCGGTCGCCGGGGCGGCCTTCGGTCTCGACGTCACCGTGCTGTTCCGGCCGCCGAACAATCCCTACGTGGCCGAGAAGGTGTTCGAGTTTCGCCGCGCGCGCATGGGCAACCTCGTGCCGTCGCACGCGGGCTCGTCGTTCACGCTGGCGCGCAAGCTCGATGCCGGCCATCCGGTCGGGGTGCTCGTCGACCAAAAGTACAAGAAGGGGCTGCCCACGACCTTCTTCGGCCAGCCGGTCCGCACCAATCCGCTGCTCGCAAAGCTCGTTCGCCAGTTCGACTGCGAGGTCTTCCCGGCCCGGTGCATCCGCCTTCCCGGCAACCGATTCCGGCTGGAGCTGGAGCCGGCGATGGAGATCCCCCGGCGGGCCGACGGGGCGGTCGACGTCGAGGCGACGGCGCAGAAGCTCAACGACAAGGTCGAGCAGTGGGTGCGGGAGTATCCCGGCCAGTGGCTTTGGTATCATGACCGCTGGGCGATCAAGAAGAAGCTGAGGGCGAAGAAGCGCTAGCTCGCCGCAGCCAGGCGTCGGGTCGCGTCAGCAGAGATCGGCGCCGCCGATAAGGTGCTCGCGCTCGAATGCGATGTGCCGGCGGATGGATTCGAAGAATCCCCGCAGCATGTAGCCCGCCGCTTCCGCGTTGACCACGGTGGTGCCGCTCCCCAGCGCCAGCAGGGTATCGACCAGTTCCTCGGCGTAGCATTCGTCCTCGCAGTGCTCGAACTTCAGCCGGTCGAGCGTCCTGCCGAGCGCCCCGTCGCCGGCCGCCCTGGCCGCGAGATAGGGAAACAGCACCTGCTCCTCGTAGCGGTGCAGGCCGTGGATCAGCGGGCCCAGCATCTTCGCGGCATAGATGCACTTCTGCCGGTTCACGCGGTCGGGCAGGCTGTCGGCGATCTCCTCCAGCGCGTCGCACAGAAGCAGCTGCTCGCGATGGGCGCCCGCCAGCCAGTCCAGCGACACGCTGTCGCGGGGCATGTCGGAAAGAAGGCGATCGACCCTGTCATTTTCCCGATTCACCAGCGGCATCGGCTTCCTTCCTCTTCTGATCATTCCCGATGTCATTGATGCCCGCGCCGGCGCCGCCATGCGTTGATCTGTATCAAGGCCCGCCGGCCGGGCATCTGCGAGCAGTGTCGCGAGTGTCGGGCCCGGATTCGGGGAAGATGTCCGGCATGCAACTTTGAGTTGGGGATGCCAACGATGAAATCTGGTTTCGAAATCGGCCTCGTGGCCGTCGGCGCGTTTCTCGCGCTGCTCGGCGCGGCCTTCGCGCACGACAACCTGTTCCAGGCCCATATGGGGGTCCTGTTCTTCGCGCTGCTGGCCGGCACCGTGGTCATGCTGCGGCGCGTCTCGTTCGCGCCGTATCCCGTGCCCGGCGGGCGGTCGCCGGCGAGGGCCGAACCTGGCCCCTACTTCGACGAGGTGGTCAAGTACGGCGTCATCGCAACCATGTTCTGGGGCGTGGTCGGCTTTCTGGTCGGCGTCGTCGTCGCGCTGCAGCTCGCCTATCCCGACCTCAACATCGAGCCGTGGTTCAACTTCGGGCGCATGCGTCCGCTGCACACGTCCGCCGTCATTTTCGCCTTCGGCGGCAACGCGCTGATCACGACCTCCTTCTACATCGTCCAGCGCACCTCGCGAGCGCGGCTGTTCGGCGGCGATCTCGGCTGGTTCGTGTTCTGGGGCTACCAGCTGTTCATCGTCATGGCGGCTACCGGCTACCTGCTCGGCATCACGCAGGGGCGGGAGTACGCCGAGCCGGAATGGTATGTCGACCTGTGGCTGACCGTCGTCTGGGTCGCCTATCTCGTCGCCTTCCTCGGCACGATCCTGACGCGCAAGGAACCGCACATCTACGTGGCGAACTGGTTTTACCTGTCCTTCATCGTCACCATCGCGATGCTGCACGTCGTCAACAACCTGTCGGTGCCGGTGTCGTTCCTCGGCGCCAAGAGCTACTCGGCCTTTGCCGGCGTGCAGGATGCGCTGACGCAATGGTGGTACGGCCACAATGCGGTCGGCTTCTTTCTCACCGCAGGCTTCCTCGGCATGATGTACTATTTCATCCCGAAGCAGGCCAACCGGCCGGTCTATTCCTACCGCCTCTCGATCATCCACTTCTGGGCGCTGATCTTCCTCTACATCTGGGCCGGGCCGCACCACCTGCACTACACCGCGCTGCCCGACTGGGCGCAGACGCTCGGCATGGTGTTTTCGATCATCCTGTGGATGCCGTCCTGGGGCGGCATGATCAACGGCCTGATGACGCTCTCGGGCGCCTGGGACAAGATCCGCACCGATCCGCTCATCCGCATGATGGTGATGGCCGTCGCCTTCTACGGCATGGCCACCTTCGAGGGGCCGATGATGTCGATCAAGGCCGTCAACTCGCTCAGCCACTACACCGACTGGACCATCGGCCACGTGCATTCCGGTGCGCTCGGCTGGAACGGGCTGATCACCTTCGGCGCGCTCTACTACATGGTGCCGAAGCTGTGGAACCGCGACCGCCTCTATTCGGTCCGCATGGTCAACTGGCACTTCTGGCTCGCGACCCTCGGCATCGTCATCTACGCCGCCGTCATGTGGGTTGCCGGCATCCAGCAGGGGCTGATGTGGCGAGAGTACGACGAACAGGGCTTCCTCGTCTACTCCTTCGCCGAAACGGTGGCCGCGATGATCCCCTACTACGTGCTGCGCGCCGCGGGCGGCGCCCTGTTCCTCGCGGGCGCGCTGCTGATGGCCTTCAACATCACCATGACCATCCTGGGCTATCAGCGCGACGAAGAGGCGATCCCCGGCGCCGCACCCGTCCTGCAGCCCGCCGAATAGGAGCACGATCATGTCAATCCTGGAAAAACACGTCCTCATCGAGCGCAACGCCACGCTGCTTCTGGTCGGCTCGCTGCTGGTCGTCACGGTCGGCGGCATCGTCGAGATCGCCCCGCTGTTCTATCTCGAGAACACCATCGAGAAGGTAGAGGGGATGCGGCCCTACACGCCGCTGGAGCTCGCCGGCCGCGACATTTATGTCCGCGAGGGCTGCTATGTCTGCCACAGCCAGATGATCCGGCCGTTCCGCGACGAGGTCGAGCGCTACGGCCACTATTCGCTCGCCGCCGAAAGCATGTACGACCATCCGTTCCAGTGGGGCTCGAAGCGCACCGGGCCGGACCTGGCCCGCGTCGGCGACCGCTACTCCAACGAGTGGCACGTGCAGCACCTGATCGAGCCGCGCTCGGTCGTGCCGGAATCGATCATGCCGAGCTACGCCTTTCTCAAGGAAACGCCGCTGAAGGTCTCCGACGTGACCATGCACCTGCGGGCAAACCGCGCGGTCGGCGTTCCCTACGACGACGTCATGCTCGACAACGCCGCGGCGGACCTCAAGGCGCAAGCCGATCCCGAGGCGGACACTTCCAGCCTCCTCGAGCGCTACCCCAAGGCCAAGACCGGCGACTTCGACGGCGACCCGCAGCAGCTGACCGAGATGGACGCGCTCGTTGCCTACCTGCAGATGCTCGGCACGCTGGTGGATTTCTCCACCTACGACGACGCCAGTGGCTACCGCTGAGGAGGGCGCCGATGGAGACCTACACCACCCTGCGGCACTTCGCCGACAGCTGGGGACTGCTCGCCATGACGATCTTCTTCGTCGCCGTCGTCCTCTTCACCTTGCGTCCCGGCGCGCGGAAGGCCGCCGAGAACGCCGCCGAAATCCCCCTCAAGGAGGACTGATACCGTGGCTGACAAGCACATTGACGACATCTCGGGCGTCGAGACCACCGGCCATGAGTGGGACGGCATCCGCGAACTGAACAACCCGATGCCGCGCTGGTGGGTCTGGACCTTCTACGCCACGATCGCCTGGGGACTGGCCTATACCATCGCCTATCCGGCCTGGCCGATGCTGTCGGATGCCACGCGCGGCATGCTCGGCTATTCGAGCCGCGCCGAGGTGGCCAAGGACCTCGAGGCGGCGCGCACGGCGCAGACGGTCCATGTCGAGCGGATCGCATCGACGCCGCTCGAGGGCATCCTCGCCGATCCGGAACTGCGGCAGTTCGCCGTCGCCGGCGGCGCCTCCGCCTTCAAGGTCAACTGCGCGCAGTGCCACGGATCGGGTGCGGCGGGCTCGCCGGGCTTTCCCAACCTGAACGACGGCGACTGGGTCTGGGGCGGCAGCATCGAGGCGATCTACCAGTCGATCGCGCACGGCATCCGCTTCGAGGGCGATCCCGACGCGCATGTCTCCGAAATGCCGGCCTTTGCCGACATGCTGCAGCCGGAGGAGACCAGGCAGGTGGCGGCCTATGTGGTCAGCCTCACCGGCACGCCCGCGGACCTCGCCATGGTCGCGCCCGGAAAACAGCTCTTCGGCGACAACTGTGCCTCGTGCCACGGCGACGATGCGCGGGGCAACCGCGAGATGGGGGCTCCCAACCTGGCCGACGCCATCTGGCTGAAGGGCGACACCGAGGCGGCGATCGCGAGCCAGATCCGCGCGCCGCGACATGGCGTGATGCCGGCCTGGCTGCCGCGGCTCGGCGAGCCGACCGTCAAGCAGCTCGCGGTGTTCGTGCATGCGCTGGGCGGCGGCGAATAGCGCCGGCCGGGCATTGGCGCCGTCGCGGTCGGGGTCCGTGCTCCGGCCGCTCCGACGAGCACCTAAAGATCGGACCAGACCGCCAGCTCGTATCCATCCGGGTCGGCGAAGTGGAAGCGCCGCCCGCCCGGGAACGAGAAGATTGGCTTGACGATCCTGCCGCCGGCCGTCTCGACGCCGGCGGCCGCGCCTTCGAGGTCGTCGGCAAAGAGGATCACCAGCGGCCCGCCGGCCGCGTTCACCGGCGCCAGCGTCGTGAAGCCGCCGGTCAGACGGCCATCCTGGAATTCGCAGTAGTCCGGGCCATAGTCCGTGAAGGTCCAGCCGAATGCGCCGCCATAGAATGCCTTGCTGCGGGCAATGTCGCCGACGTTGAGTTCGATATAGTCGATCTTGCGGTCCTTGCCTGACGTTGCCATTACGTCACTCCCTCCTGTTCCATCAAGCCTTTGAGTGCCTCAAGGTCGCGCGCGACATGCGCGGCGTCGGCCTCGAACGCGCTTTCGTCCATCCCGGGCAGGCGATACAGGGTGAACATCACCTCGGCCCCGTCGCCGTTCGGCACGATGCGCAGGGCATTCTCCACCCGGACGCCGTCGGGCATCGTCACGATGTGGTCGATCACGCCGAAACCGTTCGGTGGCGCAAAGCGGACGCGCACCGGGCCGATCGGGCCGCCGTCGGCAATCCACTCCTCGCCGTCCTGCGTCAGCCCGGCGGCGAGGCCGGATGCCCAAAGCGGCATTTTCCGCGGATCGGAGGCGAAGGCGTAGACCTCGCGCCAGGGACGGCGGACGGTGCGATGGACGACGCGGGCGGGCATGGTCGGCATGAGGTTTCCTCCGGTTCGCCCGAAGCATAGGGACGAACCGGAAAGATGTCGAACAAAAAGTGAACACGGGGCCGCCGGCCGCGTGACCGGGGCAGGGGGCGGCGCCCCGCAGGGCGCAATCAGTCGCGTGTCCAGATGGTCCCGTCGATCTTGCCGCGCAGTTCGGGGTAGTCGGCGGCGTGGAAGGTCGGCACGCGGCCGGCCTTGCGCTGGTCGAAATAGTCCTTCGTCAGCTTGGCGACCGTTCCGGACAGAAGCAGGATCGCAATCAGGTTGATCGTCGCCATCAGTCCCATTGACGCGTCGGCGGCATCGAACACCGTGGCGATGCTCTCGTAGGCGCCCCAGACGACCATCAACAGCACCGCGACCCGCATGATCGTCAGACCGGTGCGGTTGCCGGCACCGAGGAAGGTGAGGGCGTTCTCGGCGTAGGAATAGTTGCCGATGATCGACGTGAAGGCGAAGAAGAAGATCGCAATCGCGATGAAGGAGGAGCCCGCGCCGCCGATGTGGGCGCTCATCGCCGCCTGTGTCAGCTGCGTGCCCGTGACGCCGCTTTCGGGGACGAGCGCGCCGGACAGCAGGATCATCACCGAGGTCGCGGTGCAGATGAGGATCGTGTCGATGAACACCCCGAGCGCCTGGACGAAGCCCTGCGAGGAGGGGTGGTGCGGATCGGGCGTGGCGACGGCGGCAATGTTGGGCGCCGAGCCCATGCCGGCCTCGTTGGAGAAGAGGCCGCGCTTGACGCCGTTGAGCATGGCGGCGGCGATGCCACCGGTGATGCCGCCGGCCGCCTCGTGCCAGCCGAAGGCGCTTGCGACGATCGTTCCGATCACGCCGGGGACCAGCGAGGCGTTGGCGACCAGCACCCAGACGGCCATCAGCAGATAGGCGACGGCCATGAACGGCACGACCACCTCGGCCACCCGCGCGATCTGCCTGATGCCGCCGAAGATGACCGCGCCGGTGATCGCCGCGACGACCAGGCCGACCGCGATCTTCGGCACGCCGAAGGCGCCCTGCATCGCATCGGCGATCGAATTGGCCTGGACGGCGTTGAAGATCAGGCCGAAGGAGAGGATGAGGCAGACGGAGAAGATCGCGCCGGCCCAGGGGGCGCCCAGCCCGTGGGCGATGTAGAAGGCCGGCCCGCCGCGATACTGGCCTTCTTCGTTCCTGGTCTTGTAGAGCTGCGCCAGCGCACTCTCGGCATAGGCCGTCGCCATGCCCACCAGGGCCACCATCCACATCCAGAACGTGGCCCCCGGGCCGCCGAGGTAGAGGGCGACGGCGACGCCGGCGAGGTTGCCGGTACCGACCCGCGAGGCGAGGCTGACCGTCAGCGCCTGGAACGGGCTGATGCCGGCCTTGTCCTCCCTCTCGCTGCTCCTGATGACGCGGAACATTTCCGGAAAATGGCGAAACTGCAGGAAACCGAGCCGGAAGGTGAAATAGAGACCGACCGCAAGCAGGCCGTAGATCAGGACATAGCCCCAGAAGATCGTGTTGAGGAAACTGATGATCGCATCCATGGTCCTATCCCCTTTCCTGGCTGGCTTGCCACCCGTCGCGACAGCATATGGTCGTTGTCGGCTGCGTCATCGCGCCACGGCCGCTTCCCGAGGGAGTTAGGGCCAAACTTGACACAGATCAACGATGCAGGCCGGTGCCGGCCGCATTGTCCGGGCCTATCCAACGGATATTCCGGTGCTCTTTCCATGAATGATTTGTCTCCCGGCCTGCTTCCGCCGACCGTCGAACGCCTCGAGGCCGAGGCGGTCAATTCGGCGAGGCTCCGCAAGCCACTCTACGAAAGGCGCAGGAAGATCTTCCCGAAGCGGGCCGAGGGCCGGTTCCGGCGCTTCAAGTGGATCGTGATGCTGGTCACGCTCGGCATCTACTACCTGACGCCCTGGCTGCGCTGGGATCGCGGCGCGCATGCGCCCGACCAGGCGGTGCTGGTCGACCTTGCCGGCCGGCGGTTCTACTTCTTCTTCATCGAGATCTGGCCGCAGGAGTTCTTCTTCGTGGCCGGATTGCTCGTGATGGCGGGGTTCGGACTGTTCCTCGTCACCTCGGCCTGCGGGCGCGCCTGGTGCGGCTATGCCTGCCCGCAGACGGTGTGGGTGGATCTGTTCCTCGTCGTCGAGCGGGCGGTCGAAGGGGACCGCAACGCGCGCATGAAGCTCGATGCCGGCCCGTGGAGCTTCGACAAGCTGCGCAAGCGCATCGTCAAGCACGCCGCCTGGCTGGCGATCGCGGTTGCCACCGGGGGCGCCTGGATCTTCTATTTCGCCGATGCGCCGACCCTGATGAGCCGGTTCGTCACCTTCGACGCCGCGCCCGTGGCCTACATCACCGTCGGCGTGCTGACGGCGACCACCTATATCTTTGGTGGGCTGATGCGCGAGCAGGTCTGCACCTATATGTGCCCGTGGCCGCGCATTCAGGCGGCGATGCTGGATGAGAACTCGCTGGTCGTCACCTACAACGACTGGCGCGGCGAGCCCCGCTCGCGCCACGCCAAGAAAGCGCTGGCCGCCGGCGACAGCGTCGGCGACTGCGTGGACTGCAACGCCTGCGTCGCCGTCTGTCCAATGGGTATCGACATCCGCGACGGACAACAGCTCGAATGCATCACCTGCGCGCTCTGCATCGACGCCTGCGACGGGGTGATGGACAAGATCGGAAAGGAACGCGGCCTGATCGCCTATGCCACGCTGTCGGACTACGCCGCCAACATGGCGCTCGCCACCGATGGCGGCGCGGGGTCGATCGATCCGGCGCGCGTCCACGCGCCGGACGGCCGCCTGTCTGCCAGGGTGAAGCCGTTCGACTGGCGGGTGATCGTCCGCCCGCGCACGCTGTTTTATCTCGCCGTCTGGACGCTCGCGGGGCTGGGGCTTCTGATCGCGCTCGTCTCGCGCGACCGGCTCGGGCTCAACGTCCTGCACGACCGCAATCCGCAATATGTGATCGAGTCCGACGGTTCGATCCGCAACGGCTACGAGGTCAAGCTTCTGAACATGATCCCGGAGCCGCGTGTGATCACGCTCTCGATCGACGGGCTGCCGCATGCGACCATGCGCGTTGCCGGCCAGGACAGCGGCGACGGCCGCCGCTTCGAGGTTGCGGTCACACCGGACAAGGTGACGGCGCTGAAGGTGTTCGTCACGCTGCCGAAGGACTTCCGCGCCGAGGCCGGCGACGGCTTCCGGCTGGTGGCGGAGGACCGGCCCGGAAACGAGCGCAGCACCTACGACGCCATGTTCAGCGTTCCGGGAGGTGTGCAATGAGCCGGACTGTCGGGAAGAGAAAACCGTTCGTCTTCACCGGCTGGCACATGCTGGGCGTGATGGCGCTGTTTTTCGGCACCGTCATAGGCATCAATCTCGTGATGGCCTGGAACGCCATCAGCAGCTGGAGCGGGCTGGTGGTGCCCAACTCCTATGTCGCAAGCCAGCAGTTCAACGCCAAGGTCAAGGCTGCCGAGGCGTTTGCGGCGAGCGGCTATACGGGCGAGCTCGACGTCAGCGACGGCCGCGTCCGCTACCAGCTGCGCGACGCCGACGGGCAGCCGGTCACGGGCGGCAGCGTGACGGCGACGTTCAAGCGGCCGGTCGACGAACGCGGCGACTTCCGGCTGCCGCTTGCCGCCGACAGCGCGGGCAACTACTCTGCGGTGCAATCCATCCCGCCCGGCCAGTGGATCGCCGACATCGGCACCGTCCGGGACGGCGCGCCGCTCTTTCATCAGACGATCCGGCTGGTCGTCGCAGGAGGCAGGCCATGAGTTGCTGTGCACCGGGTACCGAAGGGGCGCTGGGCGTCGCGGCGACCGGTGCCCTGCCGTCGGCGGAGGAACTGAGGCTTGCTAGCCGCGACCTCGGCGCGGGTCTGCGGCAGACCGACCTGAGCGTGCCGGGCGTCCACTGCGGCGCCTGCATCGCCACGCTTGAGGACGCCCTGCGGGCGCTGCCGCAGGTCGAGCACGCCCGCGTCAACCTGACGGCGAAACGCGTCTCGGTGCGCTGGCGCGACGAGAACGGCTTCGACCCGCGGGCGATCGTCACCGCGGTCGCGGGCAGGGGCTATGCCGCCCATCTCTACACCGCCCCGCTGGCGGGTGAGGACGAACTGCGCAACCAACTGATCCGGGCCGTGGCGGTGTCCGGCTTCGCCGCCATGAACATCATGCTGCTGTCGGTGTCGGTCTGGTCAGGCGCCGAAGCCTCGACCCGCGACCTGTTCCACTGGATCTCCGCGCTGATCGCCGGGCCGGTGCTGATCTATGCCGGCCGCTTCTTCTTCCGCTCGGCCTGGGGGGCGCTGAAGCACGGCCGCACCAACATGGACGTGCCGATCTCGCTCGCGGTCACGCTGTCCTACTTCGTCTCGCTCTGGGAGACGATCCACCACGGCGAGCATGCCTGGTTCGACGCCACCGTGACGCTGCTGTTCTTCCTGCTGATCGGCCGGACGCTGGACCACGTCATGCGCGACCGGGCCCGTTCGGCGATCACCAGCCTTGCCAGGCTCTCGCCGCGCGGCGCCCTGCTGGTGGCAGAGGACGGTACGCGCGAGTACCGGCCGATCGAGGAGATCGCGGTCGGCGACCGGCTCTCGGTCGCCGCCGGGGATCGAATCGCCGTCGATGCCCGCGTCGTTTCCGGCCGCAGCGATGTCGACCGCTCGCTGGTCAGCGGCGAAAGCGCGCCGGTGACGGCGGGGCCGGGGATGACGCTCGAGGCCGGGGTGATGAACCTGACGGGGGCGCTCGTCGTGGAGGCGACCGCCGTCGCGCGCGAGTCCTTTCTTGCCGAGGTGATCGGCCTGATGGAAGCGGCCGAGGGCGGGCGCGCGCGCTACCGCCGCATCGCCGACCGCGCCGCCTCCTACTACTCGCCGGCGGTCCACCTGCTGGCACTGGTCTCCTTTGTCGGCTGGGGTCTCCATGACGGCGACTGGAAGCACGCGATGCTGGTGGCGGTCGCCGTGCTGATCATCACCTGCCCGTGCGCGCTCGGCCTTGCCGTGCCGGTGGTGCAGGTGGTCGCGGCCGGGCGCCTGTTCGGGGCCGGCGTCATGGTCAAGGACGGTTCGGCCATGGAGCGGCTCGCGGAGATCGACGCCGCGCTGTTCGACAAGACCGGGACGCTGACGATGGGGACACCGCGCCTCGTGGAGCGGCGAAGCGCGCAGGGCGCCAATGACGACGGGCCGTTCGCCGTCGCCGCGGTGATGGCCGGGCATTCGCGCCATCCGCTGTCGGCCGCGCTGGCGGCCGCCCATGCCGGGCCCTTGCCGCAGGTCGGCGCCGTCGCCGAATTTCCCGGCTGCGGCCTTGAGACGGTGACGGCGGAGGGTACCTGGCGGCTCGGAAACCGCGCCTTTGCCGGCGGCGGGGCAGGGGACGAGGCGTCGGAAGACGACTCCGGCGCCCCGGAGGTCGTGCTGTCGCTCGACGGCCGGCCGGTCGAGACCTACCGGTTCGAGGACCGGCTGCGGCCGGGCGCGCGGGACACCATCGGCCGGCTGGGCAAAGACGGGATCGAGGTCGGCATTCTCTCCGGCGACCGGCCCGCCGTGGTCGAACGCGTTGCCGCCCGCCTTGGCATCGGTCGCTGGGAAGCCGCCCTTGCGCCGCGCGACAAGACCGAGGCGGTCAAGGCGAGCACGGCCGCGGGCCACCGGGTGCTGATGGTCGGCGACGGCATCAACGACGCGCCGGCGCTGTCGGCCGCGCATGTCTCGATGGCGCCGGCGACGGCCGCCGACATCGGCCGGCAGGCGGCCGACCTCGTCTTCCTGCGAGACGGGCTGGACGCCGTGGCCTTCGCGGTCGACACGGCGCGCCGCGCGGGGCGGCTGATCCGGCAGAACTTCGCGCTGGCGATCGGCTACAACGTCATCGCCGTGCCGGTGGCGATCCTCGGCCACGCGACGCCGCTGGTTGCGGCCGTCGCCATGTCCACCTCCTCGATCATCGTCGTGGCCAATTCGCTGCGGCTCGGAACCCGGGCGCCGGCCGGCGCGGATGCGGCCCGCCGAGAGCCGACGGACGGCCGGGTGCAGCCCGCATGAGCATGCTGGTGTACCTCATCCCGATCGCGCTGTTGCTTGGCGGGCTCGGCCTCGTGGCCTTCCTGTGGTCGATCCGCAGCGGCCAGTACGACGATCTCGACGGCGCCGCCTGGCGGGCGCTCGACGACGGGGACGGGGCCACTCGGCACGTGCGCCAGCCGGATCGGCAACGCCGGCCGCCGTGATGAAACGGATGAAAATTCAAACATCTTCTTGTGATAAATCGATTTGAGTGCCAAAACCGCAGCTGCCGAAGGTCGAGAGCTCCCAACCCTTCCTCCGGCTCATCAGTTTTGCGCACGGCCTGATCTCGTCGTTCGGCCAGGCGCCATTTCCGAACGGAGGTAACAACGTGGCACAGGCGGAAATCGGTTTGATCGGTCTCGGCGTGATGGGGTCGAATCTGGCGCTCAACATCGCCGAGAAGGGCAACAGGATCGCGGTCTTCAACCGTACGGTCGCCCGCACCCGCGAGTTCTACGAGGAGGCGGGGGCGCTGAAGGACAACATCGTGCCCTGCGACACGATCGAGGATTTCGTCGCCGCCATCCGCCCGCCGCGGCCGATCATCATCATGATCCAGGCGGGTGCCGCCGTCGACCAGCAGATGGAGTTGCTGCGCCCCTATCTTTCGCCGAGCGACATCATGATCGACGCCGGCAACGCCAATTTCCGCGACACGATGCGCCGCTTCGACGCGCTGAAGGACAGCGGCCTGACCTTCATCGGCATGGGTGTTTCCGGCGGCGAGGAGGGCGCGCGCCATGGCCCCTCGATCATGGTCGGCGGCACGGAGGATTCCTGGAAGCGCGTCGAGAAGGTGCTGACCTCGATCGCGGCCAAGTACAACGGCGAGCCCTGTGTCGACTGGCTCGGCGAGAACGGCGCGGGCCATTTCGTCAAGACGATCCACAACGGCATCGAGTATGCCGACATGCAGATGATCGCCGAAATCTACGGCATCCTGCGCGACGGGCTGAAAATGGGCGCGGCCGAGATCGGCGAGGTGTTCGCCACCTGGAACAAGGGGCGGCTGAACTCCTACCTGATCGAGATTACGGCCAAGGTGCTGGCGGCCGTCGATCCGATCGGCGGCAAGCCGATGGTCGACATGATCCTGGACAAGGCCGGTCAGAAGGGGACCGGCAAGTGGTCGGTGATCGAGGCCCAGAACATGGGCGTGCCGGCGACGGCCATCGAGGCCGCGGTGGCGGCGCGATCGATCTCGTCGATGAAGGGCGAGCGCGAGGCGGCGGAGAAGATCCTCGGCCTGCCGACCGTGCCGGAACTGGCTGTCGCGGACCGCGCCGCCTTCATCAAGAACCTCGAAAGCGCGCTGCTGGCGGCCAAGATCGGCGCCTACGCGCAAGGGTTCACCGTCATGTCCGCCGCCTCCAGGGAGTTCGGCTGGAACCTGCCGATGCCGACCATCGCCAAGATCTGGCGCGCCGGCTGCATCATCCGCTCGCAGTTCCTCGATGAGATCACCACGGCCTTCACCAAGAACCCCGACGCCGCCAACCTGATCGTCACCCCGGCCTTTGCCGCCATGGTGAAGGAAACGGACGGCGCGTTGCGCAGCGTCGTCTCGACCGCCGTGCTGGGTGGTCTGCCGGTGCCGGCGCTGGCTTCGGCACTCGGCTATTTCGACAGCTACCGGCGCGCGCGCGGTACGGCCAACCTGATCCAGGCGCAGCGCGACTTTTTCGGCGCGCACGGTTTCGACCGCGTCGACGATGCCGACAGCCACCACGGTCCCTGGGGCTCCGGCGCTTCGGCCTGAGCCGCGGCAGGGTTGACAGGACGCGAGGGCTGGCGCCATGGCGCCGGCCCTTTTCGTTCGAGCCGATGCGCCCGAGCGCGGGTCAGTCCGTCGTGATCGGATAGCTGAGCGTCTGCAATTCGGCGGCGGGCAGGCCGTCGATGCGGCCGACGACGGCGCGGGCCAGTTCACGGCCGGCAAGACGGATATCCTCGCGGATCGTCATCACCTCCGGCCGCAGCCAGTTGAGGAAGGCACTCGGCTCCTTCGAGGCGATGTCGATGTCGTGGCCGATCTGCCGTCCGGAGGCCTCGACCGCCGCGATCAGCGCGACGGCGCCCGAGCCGCTGCCCGAGACGATGCCGTCGGGCGCGCCGCTCGCCCGCATCACCCTCTCGCAGGCCGCACGGATCTCCGGCAGGCCGGAATCGAGATTGACCTCGCTGAAGGGATGGATCGATGCGCCGAAGTCGTGCACGGCCCGCTCGAAGCCGGTGCGCATGTGGATGTTGAAGGTCAGGTGGGGCGGCGGCTCCAGCAGCATCAGGTGCCGCCGGCCGCGCTCCACCAGGCGCCGCACCGCCTCGTAGGCGAAGCGCTCGTTGTCGAAATCGTGATAGGGGTGCTCCAGCCCCATCACCGTGCGGCCGTGGGTGACGAAGGGCAGGTTGCGCTCCATCATCAGCGCCACGCGCGCGTCTTTCGGCTCGGTGCGCGAGATGATCACGCCGTCGGCGGCGCCGGTCTCGAGGATGTAGCGGATCGGGTCCAGCGCGTTCTCCGCCGTGCGGTAGGGCGTGACGACCAGATGGTACTGGGTCGGCGCGAGGATTTCCGAGATGCCGGCGACGAGCGGGCTGGTCAGGCCCATGATCTCTTCCTCCAGGCTCAGCACCAGGCTGATGACGTTGGTCTTGCCGGTGCGCAGCCTGACCCCGGCGCGGTTGGGCTGGTAGCCGACCTGGCGCGCGACCAGGCGGACGCGCTCCTTCGTCTCCTGGCTGATGTCGGGCGCGTCCTTGAGCGCTCGCGATACCGTCGTGACGCCGAGGCCGGTCATGAAGGCGATCGTCTTCAGCGTCGGCCGCTCCGATCCGCTCAGCCTGACCTCACCCTGTTCCTTGTTGGACCTGTTCATGCGCCCCGCCTCCTCCTCGCTGCTGGCCGGTTATCATGGTTCTCGTCCGGCCGCCACTCCTTGGGGTTCGATCATTCTGTAACGATACAGTATCACTGTCGAGCCCATCTTCAACGCCGTTGATGTGCTTGTGAGGCTGACAAGGGCGGGGCGTGGCGTGCCGATCGAAGGCGCCTGGAACAACGCACAAGTTGGTCAGTGTTCTGCTTAAACTAAGAAAAACAATAAGGTAGATTAGGGTATGCGAATTTCTTAGTTGCCGTCAAAACTCTTCGATCGTTTCACGAGCCCCCGCAGTGTGAAAAATGCAGGATATCGTGACGAGCCCGCTTGCGCGACCGGGCGGCTTGATCTAACTTTCATCTGTAACGTTTCAGTGAGGGAGGAGACTCATGAAATTTCGTTCCGCGGTCGCCGGTCTGGCGGCAACGGTCGCGCTGCCGCTCGTTGCGGCCCACGCGACGGACCTGGAGGTGACGCACTGGTGGACGTCCGGCGGCGAGGCGGCGGCGGTGGCCGAGCTGGCCAAGGCCTACGACGCCAGCGGCAACAAGTGGGTCGACGGCGCCATCGCCGGGGCGGGCGGCACCGCGCGCCCGATCATGGTCAGCCGGATCACCGGCGGCGACCCGATGGGGGCGACACAGTTCAACCACGGGCGCCAGGCCGAGGAGCTGGTGCAGGAGGGGTTGATGCGCGACCTGACCGACGTCGCCGCGCGCGAGAACTGGAAGGATATCATCCGGCCGGCCAGCCTGCTCGACAGCTGCACCATCGACGGCAAGATCTACTGCGCACCGGTCAACATTCATTCCTGGCAGTGGCTGTGGTTGTCGAACGCCGCCTTCGAGAAGGCCGGGGTGGCGGTGCCGAAGAACTGGGACGAACTGGTCGCTGCGGCGCCGGCGCTGGAAAAGGCCGGGATCGTGCCGCTCGCGGTCGGCGGCCAACCGTGGCAGGCGAACGGTGCCTTCGACGTGCTGATCCTGGCGCTCGCCGGCAAGGACGTCTTCCTGCAGGTCTTCGGCGACAAGGACGCCGAGGTGGCGGCCGGTCCGGAGATGGCGCGGGTGTTCAAGGCGGCCGACGACGCGCGCCGCATGTCCCGGGGCACGAACGTGCAGGACTGGAACCAGGCGACCAACATGGTGATCACCGGCAAGGCCGGCGGCCAGATCATGGGGGACTGGGCCCAGGGCGAGTTCCAGCTGGCCGGGCTGAAGGCCGGCGAGGACTACACCTGCCTGCCCGGTCTCGGCCTGAACGAGATGATCGCCACCGGTGGCGATGCCTTCTACTTCCCGCTGCTGGAGGACGAGGAAAAGGCGAAGGCGCAGGAAGCGCTGGCTTCGACGCTGGTCAGCCCGGCGACCCAGGTCGCCTTCAACCTCAAGAAGGGGTCTCTGCCGGTGCGCGGCGACGTCGATCTCGCAGCCGCCAACGACTGCATGAAGAAGGGGCTCGACATCCTTGCCAGGGGCAACGTGATCCGCTGGACCGACCAGTTGCTCTCGGCCGACAGCCAGAAGCAGAAGGAGGACCTCTTCTCCGAGTTCTTCGCCAATCCCTCGATCACCCCGGAGGACGCGCAGAAGCGCTTCGCCGCGATCATCGCGTCTGCGGACTGATCGCCCTGCATCCGCCGGTCGCCGGCCCGGATCCGGGCCGGCGGTCCTGAGACATGACGGACAGGGGAGGAGACCCATGCCGGGCCACGCTCGCAACCGCCGGCCGAGGCGACTGCTGCGCCATCTGAATGCCAAGATCGCATCGATCCCGATGATGCTGACCGCCGTCGTGATCTTTCTCGGCGGCACGCTCTGGACGGTTCTTTATTCCTTCACGAGCTCGAAGCTGCTGCCGCGCCTGAAGTTCGTCGGCTTCGACCAGTACGAGCGGCTGTGGGCGGCGCCGCGCTGGCTGCAGTCGATCGAGAACCTCGCCGTCTACGGCGTGCTGTCGCTGGTGTTCAGCATGGTGATCGGTTTCGTGCTGGCGGCGCTGATGGACCAGAAGATCCGGTTCGAAAACACGTTCCGGACGATCTTCCTCTATCCCTTCGCGCTGTCCTTCATCGTCACCGGGCTCGTCTGGCAGTGGCTGCTCAATCCCCAGCACGGCGTCCAGTCGGTGGTGCGGGCGCTCGGCTGGAGCGGCTTCGACTTCGATCCGCTCTACACCCCGAGCATCGTCATCTACGGCATCCTGATCGCGGCGCTGTGGCAGGGCACGGGGCTGGTCATGTGCCTGATGCTGGCGGGCTTGCGCGGCATCGACGAGGACATCTGGAAGGCGGCGCGGGTGGACGGCATCCCGATCTGGAAGACCTACCTGTTCGTCGTCATCCCGATGATGCGGCCGGTGTTCGTCACCACGCTCGTGATCGTCGCAAGCGGCATCGTGCGGGTCTACGACCTGGTCGTGGCGCAGACCAGCGGCGGGCCGGGCATCGCCTCGGACGTGCCGGCGAAATATGTCTACGACTACATGTTCCAGGCACAGAACCTCGGCCAGGGGTTCGCCGCCTCCACCATGATGCTGATCACGGTCGCGATCATCATCGTTCCCTGGGCCTATCTGGAATTCGGAGGAGGGCGCAAGCGTGTCTGACCGGGGTCACCTGAAGAAATCCGCTGTGTCGACGGCCGCCATCGCCGGGCCGGGCGGCGCCGTTCCCCGCGGCGCGAGGCCGCGCCGGCTCCTGACACCGCGGACGATCATCGTCTACGGCACGCTCGGTGTCGCCGCGCTCTACTATCTGCTGCCGCTCTACGTGATGATCGTCACGTCGCTGAAGGGCATGCCGGAGATTCGCATCGGCAACATCTTCTCGCCGCCGATGGAGATCACCTTCGAGCCCTGGGTGAAGGCCTGGTCGAGTGCCTGCACCGGGTTGAACTGCGACGGCCTCTCGCGCGGGTTCTGGAACTCCGTCATCATCACCGTGCCGTCGACGCTGATCTCGATCGCGATCGCCTCGGTCAACGGCTATGCGCTGTCGAACTGGCGCTTCAAGGGGGCCGACGTCTTCTTCACCATCCTGATCGTCGGCGCCTTCATTCCCTACCAGGTGATGCTCTATCCGATCGTGATCGTGCTGCGCGAGATCGGCCTCTACGGCTCGCTTTCCGGGCTCATCGTCGTGCACACCATCTTCGGCATGCCGATCCTGACGCTGCTGTTCCGAAACTACTTCGCCGGCCTGCCGGAGGAACTGTTCAAGGCGGCGCGCGTCGACGGCGCGGGCTTCTGGGGGATCTACCTCCGCATCATGGTGCCGATGTCGATGCCGATCTTCGTCGTCGCGATGATCCTGCAGGTGACCGGCATCTGGAACGACTTCCTGTTCGGCGTCGTCTTCACCCGGCCGGAGTACTACCCGATGACGGTGCAGCTCAACAACATCGTCAACTCGGTCCAGGGCGTGAAGGAATACAACGTCAACATGGCCGCGACCATACTGACCGGCGCCGTACCCCTCATCGTCTATTTTGTCTCCGGCCGGCTGTTCGTCCGCGGCATCGCCGCCGGTGCAGTGAAAGGATAAGCGCAATGACCAGCGTTTCCGTCAAAGACCTGAAACTGAGCTTCGGCCAGGTGACCGTGCTGGACCAGTTGAACCTCGACATCCAGGAGGGCGAGTTCCTCGTGCTGCTCGGCTCGTCGGGCTGCGGCAAGTCGACCCTGCTCAACTGCATCGCCGGGCTGCTCGACATCACCGACGGGCAGATCCACATCAACGGTCGCAACGTCACCTGGGACGAGCCGAAGGACCGCGGCATCGGCATGGTGTTCCAGTCCTATGCGCTCTATCCGCAGATGACGGTGGAGAAGAACCTGTCGTTCGGCCTGAAGGTGGCCAAGGTGCCGCAACCCGAGATCGACCGGCGCGTGGCGCGTGCCGCGGAAATCCTGCAGATCGGCCCACTACTGAAGCGCAAGCCGTCGGAGCTTTCCGGCGGCCAGCGTCAGCGCGTGGCGATCGGCCGGGCGCTGGTGCGCGACGTCGACGTGTTCCTGTTCGACGAGCCGCTGTCAAACCTCGACGCCAAGCTGCGCTCGGAACTGCGCGTCGAAATCAAGCGGTTGCACCAGTCCCTGCGCAACACGATGATCTATGTCACCCACGACCAGATCGAGGCGCTGACACTGGCCGACCGCATCGCCATCATGAAGGGCGGCGTGATCCAGCAGCTCGCCGACCCGAACACCATTTACAATGCGCCGAAGAACCTGTTCGTCGCCGGCTTCATCGGCTCGCCGTCGATGAATTTCCTGCACGGCGAGATCGTCGCGGGTACCGACGGCGGCGCCATCTTCATCGCCGACGGCGTGCGTTTCTCGCTCGACCGCTATGTCGCGGGCGAGGCGCTTGCGCCCGGACGCAAGGTCGTTCTCGGCGTCCGCCCCGAGCACGTGACGGTCGACGAAGCCGGCGCCACCGGCGAGATCCATGAGGCCGTCGTCGACATCGAAGAGCCGATGGGCGCCGACAACCTGTTGTGGTTGCGGCATGCCGGCCATACCATGTCGGTACGCACAGCAGGCGCCCGGCGCTTCCAGCCGGGTTCGAGGGTGAGACTGTCGTTCGACATGTCGCTGGCGTCGGTGTTCGACGCGGCGAGCGAAGAACGGATCTGAAACGGGCGGCAGAGGGCCGCCCAGCCGATCGTCAGAGACCTGCAGCCCTCGTCCGCTCGCCGGAGGTTCCGGCAAGCGAGGAGAAGGGCGGAGCTTCGGGGGCGCGTCCCCGAGCGAAGGCGGGCACCGCAAAATCACCGGTACGGACCATTCGAGGCCAGGCAAATGAACGCAACGTCAGACATCACCGCGATTGACCTCGCCGGCACCTGGCAGCTGTCGACGACGGAGGGTGGCCATACGGCGCCGATGGTCGTGCCCGGCGACGTCCACAGCGCCCTGCTGGCCGCGGGCCTCATTCCGGACCCGTATGTCGGGCGCAACGAGCGCGAGGTGCAGTGGGTGGCGGAGGCCGACTGGGCAATCGAGCGCGCCTTCCACGTCAGCGCCGACATGCTTCAGGCGCGCTGGTACCTCGACATCTGCAGCATCGATACGGTCGCTTCGGTGTATGTCAACGGCGTGCTGGTGCAGGACACCGACAACTGCTTCCGGCGCTATCGGCCCGACGTGACCGAAGCCCTGCAGGCGGGCCAGAACACGCTGCGCGTCGTCATTCATTCCGCCATCGCCGCCGCCGCCGCGCGTCAGGCGGACCAGCCGTTCTTCGTTCCCTGGCACGAGGGCAACTCGCCGATCGCCAACGGCAACATGCTGCGCAAGCCGCAATGCCATTTCGGCTGGGACTGGAACCTCGCGATCGCCCCGCTCGGCATCTACGGCGCGATCGTCCTGCGCAAATTGGAGATCGCCCGCATCGAGCACGTCACGACGCGCCAGTTCCATCATGCCGACGGTGCGGTCGACCTCTATGTCACCGCGACCTTCGTTGCCGAGGAGCCCGGCATCCTGCCGGTGCACTTCTCGCTCGACGGCGAACGCGTGCGGCTCGACATCGGCGTCAACGCCGGCGAGACGGTGCTGACCCATCTGTTCCGCGTCGATGCGCCACGGCTGTGGTGGCCGGCCGGCAGCGGCGAGCAGGAGCTGTCGCGGGTCGTGGTCGAGACGCCGGCCGAGACGGTGACGCGGACGGTCGGCTTTCGCAACGTCGAACTGGTGACCGACCGGGACGAGGCCGGAAGCCGGTTTGCGCCGCGCGTCAACGGCCGGGACCTCTTCTGCCGCGGCACAAACTGGATTCCGGCGGACGCGCTGTTCTCGCGGGTGACGAAGCAGGGCGTGCGCGACCTGCTGCAATCGGCGGTTGAGGCCAACATGAACATGGTGCGCGTCTGGGGCGGCGGGTTCTACGAGCCGGACTGGTTCTACGACCTGTGCGACGAGCTGGGACTGATGGTCTGGCAGGATTTCATGTTCGCCTGCAATCTTTATCCCTCGACGCCGGACTTCCTCGATAACGTCGCTGCCGAGGTGGACTACCAGGTGCGGCGGCTCTGCTCGCACCCTTCGATCGTGCTGTGGTGCGGCGACAACGAACTCATCGGCGCGCTGGGCTGGTTCGACGCCTCGCGCAAGGATCGCGACCGCTATCTCGTATCCTACGACCGGCTGAACCGCACGATCGAACTGGCGCTGAAGAAGGCGGCGCCGGGCGCGATCTGGTGGCCGTCGAGCCCGGCCTCCGGCTATCTCGACTTCGGCGACGCCTGGCACGCCGACGGCTCGGGCGACATGCATTACTGGTCGGTCTGGCACGAGAACAAGCCGTTCCACGACTATCGCCGCGTGCGTCCGCGCTTCTGCTCGGAGTTCGGCTTCCAGTCCTACACCTCGATGCCGGTCATCCGCCGGTTTGCCGACGAGCGCGACTTCAACATCGCCTCGCCGGTGATGGAGTGGCACCAGAAGAACGCAGGCGGCAACGAGCGGATCGCGGCCACCATGTTCCGCTACTTCCGCTTTCCCAAGGACTTCGAAAGCTTCGTCTATCTCAGCCAGATCCAGCAGGGGCTGGCGATCCGCACCGCCGTCGACTACTGGCGGTCGCTGAAGCCGCATTGCATGGGCACGCTCTACTGGCAGCTCAACGATACCTGGCCGGTCGCCTCCTGGTCGAGCCTCGATCACGGCGGCAGCTGGAAGGCGATGCACTACATGGCGCGTCGCTTCTTCCAGCCGGTGGCCGTCGCCGCCGTTCCCGCGCCGGACGGGGCGCGGGTCGACCTGTCGATGGTCAACGACACGGCTGGCCCGGTCGAGGTTGCGCTCAGCACCTGGCTCGTCACACTGTCCGGCGAGAAGCGCCCGCTCCGCGAGGTTTCAGCGGTCTGCGGACCGGACCGGGCCGAGATCCTGCTTTCGGTTGAGGTCGCCGACCTGCCGGACGACATGCTCCTGTTCTGGCGTTTCGAGGCGTCGAACGGCATGCGCGGCGAGGGCCACCATGTGTCCGTGCCCTACAAGGCGCTCGACCTGCAGCCGTCCGGACTGGCGCTGAAGGCCGTGCGACGCGCCGACGGCGCCTATGACGTCACGGCCGCGTCGGCGGCGCTTGCGCTTTATGTTTTAGTCGAAGCAAATGTTGCAGGCCGTTGGTCTGACAACGCTATCGATATTTTGGCGGGGGAGGAGCGGACGCTGGTCTTTACGCCGGTGGAGCCGGCCGGAGCCGGTGGGCCGCCCACCTTCCACGCCCTTGACCTCCACGCCTGCCAGTCGCCTTCCGGCGACCGGGCAACCAGCCGCCATCCTGCCAAGACCGTTCGAGGAGACCGCTAAGTGCAGACCATCAGTTTCCAGCTCTACAGCGCCCGCAACTTCCAGCCCTTTTCCGACGTGTTCCGTCTGGTCTCGAGGGCGGGCTACCGCCAGGTCGAGGGCTACGGTGCCCTCTATGCCGCCCTTGACCCTGACGCGATCGCCGCGACCAAGGCGGATCTCGACAGGAACGACCTGACCATGCCCACCGCCCATTTCGGCCTCGACATGCTGGAGAACGAGGTCGATCGCGTATTGCAGATTGCCCGGCTGCTCGGCATCAGGGCGATCTACTGCCCCTATCTGCTGCCCGAACATCGCCCGGCGGACGCCGCCGGCTGGCGCGCCTTCGGCGAGCGGCTGCAGAAGGCGTCCGATCCCTATCGCTGGGCCGGGCTCGACTTCGGCTGGCACAACCATGACTTCGAGTTCGCCGCGCTGCCGGACGGCACCTGCCCGCAGGACCACATCTTCGCCGGCGGACCCGACCTGTCCTGGGAGGCCGATATCGCCTGGATCGTGCGGGGCGGGGCGGATCCGTTCGCCTGGATCGAAAAGTATGCCGACCGCATCACCGCGGTGCACGTGAAGGACATTGCCCCGGCCGGCGAGGCCACGGACGAGGACGGCTGGGCCGACGTCGGCCACGGCACGGTGCCCTGGGGCGACCTGATGAAGGCCCTTGGCGCCACCAAGGCCCGGTATTTCATCGTCGAGCACGACAACCCCAAGGACCTGGGCCGGCTCGCCGACCGGTCGATCGCCGCGATCCGCTCCTTCTGAGCGGGCCACCCGTCCCATCATACGAACCGAAAGAGCAGCACATGACCAAGGAACTCGGCGTCGGCATCATCGGATGCGGCAACATCTCCACCACCTACTTCTCGCTCGTGCCCCTGTTCAAGGGCATCAGGATCGTCGCCTGCGCCGACATCAGCATGGCCGCCGCGGAAACGCGGGCGGCGGAGTACGGCGTCGAGGCGCAGCCGATCGAGACGCTGCTGACAAACCCGGATGTCGACATTGTCGTCAACCTGACGATTCCCGAGGCGCACTATCCGGTATCGCGGGCGATCCTGGAGGCCGGAAAGCACGTCTATTCGGAGAAGCCGCTGGTGCTGTCGCTCGAGCAGGGCGAGGAACTGCGCCGGATCGCGACGGAGAAAGGGCTGACGGTCGGCTGCGCGCCCGACACCTTCCTCGGCGGCGGACACCAGCTTGCCCGTGCGGAGATCGACGCCGGCAAGGTCGGGCGCATCACGTCGGGCACCTGCCACGTGATGAGCCCCGGGATGGAAATGTGGCATCCGAACCCGGACTTCTTCTTCCTTCCCGGCGGCGGACCGGTGCTCGACCTCGGGCCCTACTACATCGCCAGCCTCATCAACCTGATCGGCCCGGTCAGGCGGGTTGCGGCGATCACGTCTTCGGCATCGCCGACCCGCACCATCACCAGCCAGCCGCGCGCCGGCGAGGTGATCCCGGTCAAGACGCCGACGACGGTCCATGCGCTGCTGGAGTTCGAAAGCGGCGCGACGATCACGATGGGGGCGAGCTGGGATGTCTGGTCGCACCGCCATGCGCCGATCGAGCTGTACGGCACCGAAGGCTCGATCTTCGTGCCCGACCCGAACTTCTTCGGCGGCGCGGTCGAGGTGAGCGGCAGGAGCAAGGATGTCACCGAGGTGCCGATGTGGAGCCATCCGCTCGCTGTCGACAACGAGGAGTTCCCGGGCGGCATGCGCGCCAACTACCGCGCCGTCGGGCTTGCGGAAATGGCGGCCGCGATCATGGCGGGGCGGGAGCCGCGCTGCTCGCTGGCGCGAACCCTGCACGGCGTCGACGTGATGGTGTCGATCCTGAAGTCGGGCGAGGAGGGGCGCTTCGTCGACCTGTCCACCACCTGCACCCAACCGGCGGCGCTCGGTATCGACGAGGCGCGGTCGCTGCTGCGCGACGCGGCGCTGTCGTCGGCGAGGAAGGGCACGCCGACGCGGAAGGTGGCGATCGCCTAGAGCGGTCGCGCCGACACGTCCTTAGCCACTTGTGGAACGTGCCCGGGCGGGAGTATCCAGTCCCGCCCGAATTGAAAGCAAAGGAATACCATTATGGCCTGGCTGCCCGCGGAAAACCGCTACGACACCATGAAATACAACCGCGTTGGACGCTCCGGCCTCAAGCTGCCGGCCATCTCGCTCGGGCTCTGGCACAATTTCGGAGACGAGACGCCGCACCAACGCAAGGTCGAGATGTGCCGTACCGCCTTCGACCTCGGCATCACCCATTTCGATCTCGCCAACAACTACGGACCGCCGGCCGGCTCGGCCGAGACCGCGTTCGGCGAGATCCTGCGCACCGACTTTTCCGGCCTGCGGGACGAACTGATCATTTCGTCCAAGGCCGGCTACGACATGTGGCCGGGCCCCTACGGCGAGTGGGGCAGCCGGAAGTACCTGATCGCCTCCTGTGACCAGAGCCTGAAGCGGATGGGGCTCGACTACGTCGACATCTTCTATTCGCATCGCTTCGACCCGGAAACCCCGCTGGAGGAGACCTGCGGCGCGCTCGACCACATCGTCCGCTCCGGTCGCGCGCTCTATGTCGGCATTTCCTCCTACAACTCGCAACGCACCCGCGAGGCGGCCACGATCCTGAAGGAACTCGGCACGCCATGCCTGATCCACCAGCCGAGCTACTCGATGCTCAACCGCTGGGTCGAGACCGACGGCCTGGTCGACACGCTGGAGGAACTCGGCATCGGCTCGATCGTGTTCTCGCCGCTGGCACAGGGCATGCTGACGACGAAGTATCTCGGCGGTATTCCCGACGAGAGCCGTGCGGCGCAGAATCACTTCCTGAAGAAGGATTTCATCCGCCCCGAGATCCTCGACAATATCCGCAAGCTCAACCAGATCGCCGAACGCCGCGGCCAGACGCTGGCGCAGATGGCGATCGCCTGGGTGCTGCGGGGCGGCCGCATCACCTCGGCCCTGATCGGCGCCAGCCGTGCAGCGCAGATCGTCGATTGCGCCAAGGCGCTGGAGACGCCCGATTTCACGGCCGAGGAACTGAGCGAAATCGATCGCTACGCGAAGGAGGCGGACATCAACCTCTGGGCCCGCTCGGCCGAGCTCGAATAGTCCGACCGACAGTGGCCGCCCGAAACCTTCGGGCGGCCTCTCTCAGCAAGATGATGAGGTGCGTACGGCAGGCGTGGCGCGCCGCCGGGGAGGCCAACGTTGATCCGCAATCCGATCCTGCCGGGCTTCAACCCGGACCCGTCGATCTGCCGCGTCGGCGACGACTACTACATCGCCACCTCGACCTTCGAGTGGTATCCGGGCGTACAGATCCATCACTCGCGGGATCTCGTGAACTGGCGGCTGGTGCGCCGGCCGCTCGAGCGCGCGGGCCAGCTCGACATGCGCGGCAACCCCGACAGCTGCGGGGTCTGGGCGCCGTGCCTTTCCCATGCCGATGGGCTGTTCTGGCTGGTCTACACCGACGTCAAGCGTTTCGACGGCAACTTCAAGGACGCGCACAACTACATCGTCACCGCGCCCGCGATCGAAGCCCCCTGGTCCGATCCCGTCTACGTCAATTCCTCCGGCTTCGACCCGTCGCTGTTCCATGATGAGGACGGTCGCAAGTGGTTTCTCAACATGCAGTGGAATCACCGGACTGAAAGTTATGGCGGGGCGCCGAAGTCGCCGGCTTTCGACGGCATCCTGCTGCAGGAGTGGGACGCCGCCGAGCGGCGCCTCGTCGGGCCGGCGCGGAACATCTTCGCCGGCAGTGCGCTCGGTCTCGTCGAGGGGCCACACCTGTTCAAGCGCAACGGCTGGTACTACCTGACGACGGCCGAAGGTGGCACCGGCTACGACCACGCGGTGACGATGGCCCGGTCGCGCCATATCGACGGACCCTATGAGATGCACCCTCAGGTGCACCTGATTACCGCGAAGGACCATCCGCACGCCGGCCTGCAGCGCGCCGGCCACGGGCAGTATGTCGAGACGGCGGACGGCCAAGCCTACCACACCCACCTGTGCGGCCGCCCGCTGCCCCCCCATCGGCGCTGCACGCTCGGCCGCGAGACCGCAATCCAGAAATGCGTCTGGCGCGACGACGGCTGGCTCTACCTGGAAGAGGGCGGTGCGCTGCCGGCGGCGGCAGTGCCGGCGCCCCTGGAGTCCGTTGCCGAAGAGCGCCCGGCGGAGATCGAACGGCATTTCGACGGCGGGGCGCTGCCGCCGGAGTTCCAGTGGCTGCGCACGCCGAGGGCGGAGCGGCTGTTCTCGCTTTCGGACCGGCCCGGCTACCTCCGCTTGTTCGGCCGCGAGAGCATCGGCAGCTGGTTCGAGCAGGCGCTCGTCGCTCGTCGCCAGGAACACCACGACTTCCGCGCCGAGACCGTGCTGGACTTCCTGCCCGATACCTATCAGCAGGTGGCGGGCCTCACCCACTACTACAATCGCCACAAGTTTCATGCCCTCGGCCTGACCTTGCACGAGCGGCTGGGCCAGGTGCTGACCATACTGTCCTGTGCTGGCGACTATCCGGAAAGTCGCCTGGCGTTTCCGCTCGGCAGCGGCGTTGCGGTCGGGGCAGGACCGGTGGGGCTGGCGATGGAGGTCGCGGGCAACGAACTGCAATTCTTCTGGCGGCCGGCCGACGGCGGCCCATGGTCGGCAATCGGACCGGTGCTGGACGCCGGCGTGGTGTCCGACGAGGGCGGGCGCGGCGAGCACGGCTCCTTTACCGGCGCCTTCGCCGGGCTGTTCGCCTTTGACACCTCGGGTCAGGGCAGGACGGCCGACTTCGGCCGTTTCCTCTACCGGGCAGCGTCCTGAGCAAACCCCGGTCGCGCGGGAACCGGGGGACCGATCAAGCTTCGCCCGGCCGTCAGGACGCCGGGCCGACGACGTCCGCGTGCGAGGGGAAGAAGCGCTGCTGGCCGTGGCGCTTGCCGAACATGATGTCGTGCTGCAGGAAACGATAGTCGCGGATGACCGGATCGATGTCCTTCTGGCGCGACCAGTCGGCGGTGGCGCGGCCGTCCTGGCGGATCAGCTGGTAGCGATCGACGACCTCAAAGCGCTCCTGAACGCGGCCCAGGAAACCGGTGTAGTAGGGGTGCTCATACCCGGCCTCCTTGAGGATATGGTAGGGCAGAAGCGCCGGGCTGATGGTGCCGAGGCCTTCCTTTGCGCCGGTCTTGTTGGACCAGATCACAAGCGGTGTCTCGTGCTCGGCCCGCATCTGCTCCACCGGTGCGCGCCGCGTCGCAGTGACCTGCTTCATGTAGCCGGTCGCGGTGTAGACCTTGTTGAGCGGCGGCAGGTGGTCGCCGAACACCACGATGATCGTCTCGCGGTCGCGGTCGCGCGCCCAGTCCATCAGCATCTTCAGGCTGTCGTCGGCCTCCTTGATGCCCTGGGCATAGGTAGCCAGCGCCTGTCGTTCGGCCAGCGGCAGGTTGCCCTCGACGCCGATCGTGTTCCTGGCGTAGCGGTTCGGCTCGTAAGGACCATGGCCCTGAAGCGTGACCGTGAAGAAGAAGAACGGGTCCTGCTGCGCGTCGGCCTGCTGGATCAGTTCCTTCATCAGCGCCTCGTCGGAAGCGAAGATGCCGCGCTTGGGCATCGCCGGCATGGTCTCCTGGGTCCGGAACGTCTCGAAGCCGAAGGACTTGTAGACGGAGGTCCGGTTCCAGAACCAGCCGGCAAAGGGATGGATCGCGCGTGCCGTGTAGCCCTCGCCGCGGAAGAAGGTGGCCAGCGAAGGAATCGGATTGCGGATGTACTGCTGGTAGGGGATGCTGCCGGTTGGCAGGAATGCGTTGGAGAAGCCGGTCAGCGCCTCGAACTCGATGTTCGCGGTCAGGCCGCCGAACTCGGGCGAGAAGATTGCGCCCGTCGTGTTCGCGCGGATGACCGGCATCGGGTCCGGGGTCAGCTTCACCGCCGGCAGGCGCGTCGGATCCCAGAGCGATTCGCTCATCACCACGATCACGTCCGGCTTGGAGCGATGACTCGTGCCGGCCGGCAGCGGCTCCTGGAAGATGCGATCGATCGCGTCGTTCATGTAGCCCGCGGGCGCGCTGACATTGGCCATCGGCAGGTTGATCGCAAAGGCGAGCGCGAAGCCGTTGTGGCGGTAGTTTTCGGCCTGGTCCCACATGATCGGGAAGATCCGGAGCCGATCGCGAAGCCAGGAGAACTGGTTGTAGTCCATGATCGAGACGAAGCCGGCCAGAATCGGCACGGCGATCGCCAGCCGAAGCGCGCGCTCCTTCATGGACAGGGGACGGAAGCGCTTCCAGGCGTAGACCCAGGCGGAAACGAGCGCCGCCAGGGCGCCCACGGTGCCGAGGCCGACCGCGACGGCCATCCCGGGCCGGTCGCGAACCAGCGCCGGCATCAGTTCCATGATCTGCCGACCGAACAGCAGGTCGGTCGGGTAGAGCGGGTCGGTGAGAAAGATCTGCTTCTGGACGGAAATAAAGGCCATGACGAGCGCGAGCGGGGCCAGCACAAGCACCGCCTTGTGCTGGCGGCCGATCAGCGCGTCGAGGGCGAGAAAGGCGAGCACGAACAGGGCGCAGGTGGTCCAGCCGGGCTGCGAAAGGGTCGTGAGGAAGGTGGCGGTGCCGGCAAGCGACTTGCGGGTGATGAGTTCGACAGCGGCAACGGTCAGGATCGCCAGCAGCAGCGTCAGCCCGACGGAGCGCAGGGCTTCCATCCCCCGTGCCATCCAGAGGGGGCGGCTCGTCTTGACGCCAAGCGTCTGCTTGCGGGCCGTGACGGCCACGGCTGAACTCACAGTGCGCACACTCTACTCCAGGCTTCACAAAAGTTTATTATGGTTGTCATATCCCTGTCATCTTGAATGGGGGATGAATGCTCTTGCAACGCCTGAGGTCGTCCCTGGTTGCGCCGTCGGCCGGACAGGAGACGCCAGGGCGGGGCTCGTTCATCGTGGCGCCGGTCGACTGCACAAACGAAAGCCGTTCGTTTTCAAATCGGCCGCCATGCTCTAAAGAGCATGCTGCGGAGCTGGCCTGACGCCGGCGCGCGGGCTGATCGAGGACAGAGATGATCGATACCAACAACCGGACCACGCTTCGCATCGCGGTCGCGCAGCTCAACCCGACGGTCGGGGACGTTGCCGGCAACCTGGCCAAGGCGCGCGCGGCGCGGACGGATGCGGGCGTACAGGGCGCGGATCTGCTGCTTCTGACGGAACTGTTCATTTCCGGCTATCCGCCGGAGGACCTGGTGCTGAAGCCCGCCTTTCTGAAGGCGTGCGAGGCCGCGGTCGAGGCGCTGGCGGCCGACACCGCCGACGGCGGTCCCGGCGTCATCATCGGCTTTCCACGGCTTGGCGATACCGGCCGGCACAACTCGGTCGCCGTGCTCGATGGCGGCAAGATCATCGCGACACGCGACAAGGTCGATCTGCCCAATTACGGCGAGTTCGACGAGAAGCGCGTGTTCGACCAGGGCGCGATGCCGGGGCCGGTCAATTTCCGCGGCGTCCGGCTCGGCATCCCGATCTGCGAGGACATCTGGGGCGACCTCGGGGTCTGCGAGACCCTGGCCGAGAGCGGCGCCGAGTTGCTGCTGTCGCCCAACGGCTCGCCCTATCACCGCGGCAAGATCGACATCCGCCATCAGGTGGCGATGCGGCAGGTGATCGAAACGGGCCTGCCGATCGTCTACGCCAACCAGCTCGGCGGGCAGGACGAACTCGTCTTCGACGGCGCGAGCTTCGGCCTCAACGCCGACAAGTCGGTTGCCTTCCAGATGAGCCAGTTCGAGGAGACGGTCGCGCTCGTCACCTGGCGCCGGGAAAACGGCGGCTGGCGGTGTGACGGCGGGCCGATGTCCAAGCTTCCCGAAGGGGAGGAGGCGGACTACCGCGCCTGCGTGCTCGGCTTCCGCGACTACGTCAACAAGAACGGCTTCAAGAACGTCGTGCTCGGCCTGTCCGGCGGCATCGACTCGGCGATCTGCGCGGCCATCGCTGTCGATGCGCTCGGCGAGGAGCGGGTGCGCTGCGTGATGCTGCCCTATCGCTACACCTCGCAGGAATCGCTGACCGACGCCGCGGCCTGCGCCGAGGCGCTGGGTTGCCGCTACGACATCGTCCCGATCGAGGCGCCCGTTGCGGGCTTCCTGGACTCGCTGTCCGACATGTTCGAGGGCACCGAGCCGGGGATCACCGAGGAGAACCTGCAAAGCCGCACGCGCGGAACGATCCTGATGGCGATCTCCAACAAGTTCGGCTCGATGGTGGTGACGACCGGCAACAAATCGGAGATGTCGGTCGGCTACGCTACGCTCTACGGCGACATGAACGGCGGCTTCAATCCGATCAAGGACCTCTACAAGATGCAGGTCTACGCGCTGGCCCGATGGCGCAACGGCTGCGTGCCGCCCGGCGCTTTCGGTCCGTCGGGCGAGGTGATCCCGCACAACATCATCGACAAGGCGCCGTCGGCCGAGCTCAGGCCGAACCAGACCGACCAGGATTCTCTGCCGCCCTATCCGGTGCTGGACGACATCCTGGAATGCCTGGTGGAGAACGAGATGGGTACGGAGGAGATCGTCGCGCGGGGGCACGACGAGGCGACTGTGCACCGGGTCGAGCACCTGCTCTACATCGCCGAGTACAAGCGCCGGCAATCGGCGCCGGGCGTGAAGATCACGAAGAAGAACTTCGGCCGTGACCGGCGCTATCCGATCACCAACCGGTTCCGCGACCGCTGACCGGAGCAGGACCATGCGCAGCTCGGTCGAGATCCACGACGTAACGACGGGACGCACGCGTATCGTCTGGCAGACCGATCGCCTGGTCGAGGCGCCGAACTTTGCGCGCGACGGCGCCGCGCTGATCGTCAACGGAGATGGGCGGCTGTACCGGCTGCCGCTCGATGGTCGCCCGCCGGAGCCGATCGACACCGGGTTTGCGGTTCGCTGCAACAACGACCACGGACCATCGCCGGACGGCCGGCTTCTGGCGATCACCGACAAGTCCGAATTCGGCAAGTCCGCGATCTATCTCCTGCCGGCCGAAGGTGGCGCGCCACGGCTTCTCACGCCCAACCTGCCGTCCTACTGGCACGGCTGGTCTCCGGACGGGACCAGCCTCTGCTACTGCGGCATTCGCGATGACGTCTTCGACATCTATACCATTTCGGCCGACGGCGGGGAGGAGAGGCGGCTGACGTTCGGCGAGGGCCGCAACGACGGCCCGGACTGGTCAAGCGACGGGTGGATCTATTTCAACTCCAGCCGTACCGGCCGCATGCAGATCTGGCGGGTGCGGCCGGACGGCCGCGACGTCACGCGGATCACCGACAGCCCCTGGAACGACTGGTTTCCGCACCCCTCGCCCGATGGCAGGCGGCTGCTGGTGCTGTCCTACGACGGGGACGTGCTTGACCATCCGCGTGACCGTCATGTCTGCCTGCGCCTGATGGAGGCCGACGGTGGCAACGACCGCGTGCTGTTCGAGCTGTTTGGCGGGCAGGGGACGATGAACGTGCCGAACTGGTCGCCCGACGGCCGGGCATTCGCCTTCGTTCGATACGTCCCGGCTGCCTGACGGTCCTGTCCTCGGGCGTGTCGGATCAAGACGTGCATAACCGCTGCCCAGAACAATCTTAAGTAATTGGATACCACGCCGCTTAAGGGAAAGTTCCCTCTTTTTCGCTATTTTCCCGGGTTAACGACAAGAGGGGCATGTCGGTCCAAGGCATGCATGAGGGGAAAATGGCGAGTGCTGGGGCTGCGGTCGTGCGCCGTGGCAGCGTTAAGATCATGATCGGTCTTGCGGCGGTGGCGATCGTCGCCCTGTTCGCTTGCGCCAACTTCATGGTGCTCGACTACTCTGTCCGGCAGGCCAACGAGTTTGTCGCCAGCACCGAGAAAACTCTGGTCAAGAACGAGTTCCGCCACCAGATCGAGCAGGTGGTGCTCTACCAGAGCGGCATGTCGGTCTGGGACAAGAGTTTCGACGAACTGGCCGACGGCTCGTTCAGCGACGAGTTCATCCGCCGGGAACTGCGCGACTGGCTGTGGAGCGACTTCGGCTTTTCGTGGATGGTGTTCACCAAGCCCGGGGCCAGCACGATCCTGGCCGTGCACAAGGGCAACGTTGTCGAGGCCAGGAAAGCCGACAAGCTGCTGTACTGGATCAGCGACCTGACCAAGCGAGCGGAGGCGGCCTACTACGCGGCGCTGCGCCGCACGCGCGACGGCTGGTTCCTGGGAGGTCCCCGCGAGAGCGGTACCGTTCTGTCGCCGGCCCTGGACCAGATCAACGTCACCGGCATGCGGATGATCGACGGAACGATGAGCATCGTCGTCGTACAGTCGGTGGTGCCGAAGCGGCTGTTCATCCCGGACGAGCGCAAGGCGCCGGTGCTCATGGTCACCGTCAAGCCGATCTCGGCGAAGATGCTGGCCGGCTCGGAACAGCGGCTCGGACTGAAGGAACTCGGCTTTTCGCCGATCACCACCGTCGACGACAACCTGCTGCTGACCGGCGTCGGCGGCGACGCGTTCAATCCGATGGTCGCTTCCTGGCGCCCCAACCGTCCGGGCTCGTTCGTGTGGGCCATGGCGATGCCGCAGATCACTGCGCTGGTGGCGATCTTCGGCCTGGTGATGGGTTTCGTCACCTACAAGTTTTCGGCCCTGGTCCGCGCGCTGCAGCGCAGCGAGTCGCGCAATTCCTATCTCGCCCGCCACGACGCCCTGACCGGGCTGCTCAACCGTTCCGGCTTCGACGACAGCGTCAAGAAGATGCTGGAAACGGCCGAAAGGCCGCTCGCCGTGTTTGCCATCGACCTCGACCGGTTCAAGGCCGTCAACGACCGCTACGGCCACGCTGCCGGCGATGCCGTGTTGAGGACGGTCGCCGGCCGTTTCCTGGAGCGGATCGGCACGCGGGGGACGGTGGCGCGGCTCGGCGGCGACGAGTTCGCCGTGCTGCTTCCAGGCCTGGTGGCGAGGCAGGACCTTCTGGACCTGGCCAACGGCCTCGTCCGCGACGCGCAGATACCGATCCCGTTCGAGGGCCAGATCCTCAGCGTCGGCAGCAGCGCCGGCGTCGCCGTCTTCCCGGACCATGGGCGGACGGTGCACGACATCATGGTGGTGGCCGACGCCGCGCTCTATGCCGCCAAGAACGGCGGCCGGAACCAGGCGATGTTCGCCACACCGGCCGATGCCGGGCAGCAGCCGGCGATCGACGCGGCCTGAGCCGCCACTCCATCGCCGGAAACAGACACTCCGGTGTCGATACCGGCCTTGAACGACGGCCGGCGATGTGCACAAGTGCAGTCCGTCAGGTGCCCCCAAGGGGGATAATCGGGAATTCGGTGGGGCTCGCCCCGAAGCCGGAACGTGCCCAGCGCTGTGACGGGGACGGCCAAGCCGGGAAGGATGCGATCCTTTCGACACTGCCACTGGTCCTTGACCGGGAAGGCAGGCATGGCCGGGTGAACCGGAGTCAGAAGACCGGCCTGGCGAGATGGACCTGCCCGCGCGGACGGCGGACGGTTGAACGCATTGTTGGGGAGATGACGATGCAACCTCCGCCGATGGACGATCTCGTCCGCGCGCAAGCCTTTTCGCCCGATGACCGGGCGGCCGTATACCGCGCCATCGAAACGCGTCGCGACGTGCGCGACCAGTTCCTGTCCGAGCCGCTGCCGGATGCCCTGGTCGAACGCCTGCTGCGGGCGGCGCACAGCGCCCCCTCGGTCGGCTTCATGCAACCATGGAATTTCATTCTGGTCCGCGATCCGCAAGTGCGTGGAGCGGCCCACGCGGCCTTTGCGCGCGCCAATGACGAGGCGGCGATGATGTTTCCCGAGGAGCGGCGGTCGCTGTATCGCTCGCTGAAGCTCGAGGGCATCCGCAAGGCGCCGCTCAGCATCTGCGTAACCTGCGATCCGGACCGCGGCGGCGGCGTCGTGCTGGGCCGGACGCACAATCCGCGCATGGACGTCTATTCCACCGTCTGCGCCGTGCAGAACCTGTGGCTGGCCGCGCGCGCCGAGGGCGTCGGCGTCGGCTGGGTCAGCATCTTTCATGACGCGGACATTCGCAGCCTGCTCGGCATCCCGGAGCGGATCGAGATCGTCGCCTGGCTGTGCCTCGGCTTCGTCGACGAGCTTTACCGCGAGCCCGAGCTTGCGGTGAAAGGCTGGCGCCAGCGCCTGCCGCTGGAGGAGCTGGTGTTCGAGGGGCGGTGGGACTGTCGGGGCGAGAGACCGTCGGCGCGCGGATCCTAGTTCGCGCCGGCGGGGTTGCGCAGATCGATCGCATGCTCCTTGTCCGGCAGGAAGACCGGGCCGACCGAGCGCACCTTGTCCTTTGCCGGATCGAAAGGCCGTTCGGCGATCGCCTCCTCGCTCGCCGGCGTGCCGACCGGCCGCATGCGGATAGTCGTGACCGAGCCTGCATCGTCCCTGGTCAATCCCTTTGCCGCGCCAAGGCCGGAGCCGGTGTCCCGGCCGGCCAGCGGGATCGCACGCCCTCCCGCCGCCTGGCGGTAGTAGGCGGCAAGATCGCAACCGCAGTCCTCCGACCGGGCGGCGTCGCGCGTGCGGTAGGCAAAGGCATTCGGCAACCGGGCATAGGTCCGTCCGGTCACGGTCGAGACCATCTGGCCGGTGTCGACCGAATCGAGTGCCTCGTAGAAGAGTTCGGTCTCGGTCTGCGGGCACATCCTGGTGCAGAGGCGCTGGTCGCGGCGGAAGTCGAGCGGCGATACGCCGTGGGCGATCGGGAAGAACGCGCCGTCGCAGGTCCTGACGCAGACCGTCTTGAGCCGGCCCGCCGGTGCATAACCCGGCGCGGCGGCATAGCGTGACGAGAGACCGTCGTCACCGAATTCCTCGTCCGGCATGGTCACTGGCGAATCGTAGGCCAGTTGCTCCTCCGCCGGCCGGCCGTTGGCGATGGTCTCGTTGCAGCCGTACAGTTCGAGGTCGGCCAGCAGGGTCGCGCGGGCGGTGCGGTCGCCGGCATGGGCGATCGCATTGCGCCGTTGTTCCAGAGCCTGCAGGCTGCGCTCGATCTCGGCGGTGGTCCCCTCGACGGCGGCGCACTCGTCGGCATTCGCACCGCCATAGATTTTGACGCTGCCGTTGCTGCAGCCGAGCCGGCGGAGGTCGGCCCTGGCCTTTCGCAGCTGCAGATTGCGCTGCGAGATCTCGTTGGAATACCGGCGCGTCTCGCTGCTTCGGTCCGCGACCGGGGGCAGGCTGGCAAGCTGCGCGCGCAGATCGATGCAGGTGTCGCTCGCCCGTGCCGGCAAGGCCACCGCGCAGGCAATTGCGGCAGCCGCCAGAACCATCGATCGGTACATGCTCAGGGGGGCCATGGTGGCTCCGGTCAGACTCGCAGGATGCACCGCCATCATACGGCCCCGGCGCGCGGGTGCAACGAACTGCCCACGAAAGTGATTAATATCGGCAATGCCGAGGTTTGCGCTAACGGCCGACCAGACCGGCACGAGTCGCCGGAATTGATATCGCCCGGCCCTTGGTGTAGCAAAGTGCGTCCACCGGCCGGCGTTCGGGCCAGTCAAGCGGGCCAGTCAATCCCGGTCGGACCGGTCCGGTCCCATCCACAGCCACAGGTCCTTTATGCGCCTTTCCTCCGTTCTGCTGAGCCCGTTCTATGCCCTCCAGCTGGCGTCCGGCGCCAAGTCCTTTGCGGACAATCCGATCATCGGCAGCAAGACGCTGAACCGGATGGGCCTGCATGCCAAGCGCGTCGGCCTGGCGATGGACATGGCCGACTGGCGGCGCAAGTCGCTGGCGCACCGGGTCACGGCCGAGCAACGACGCGAATACGAGCAGAACGGCTTCGTCAAGATCGAGAACTTTCTGCCGCCCGAGGTGTTCGCGCAGGTGACGGCCGAACTGGAGAACGCCGATTTCGACCGCTACGACATGCTGCAGGGCACGACGGTCACGCGCCGGGCGCTGATCGACGACAGCGACCTGGAACGCCTGCCGGGCTTCAAGGCCGCCCGCAACGATCCGCGGATGTCGAACCTTCTGCGCTATGTCTCCTCGCATGACGGCCAGCCGCTGCTCGTGGTGCAGGTGGTGATGGCGCTGCCGTCGACGCCGTCGAAGGAGGCTGCCTCCGATCCGCAGACGGCCCTGCACAGCGATACCTTCCAGCCGACGGCCAAGGCCTGGCTGTTCCTGAAGGATGTCGGCGAGGAGGACGGTCCGTTTTCCTACGTGCCAGGTTCGCACAAGATCACGCCGCAACGCATGGCCTGGGAAAAGCGCATCAGCGAGAACGCCGACACCCTCGAGAACAAGTATTCGGCGCGCGGCTCCCTGCGCATCATGCCGGACGAACTTGCCGCGCTCGGCTACGGCCAGCCGGTGCGGATGGTGGTCAAGGCGAACACGCTGATCGTCGCCGATACCCACGGATTCCACGCGCGCTGCCCGAGCTACAAGTCGACGACGCGGGTGGAGATCTATGGCTCGCTGCGCCGAAACCCGTTCCTGCCGGTTACCGGCCTGCACATCGCCTCGCTGTCCGTCATCAGGTCCCGGGTCAACCGGCTCGTGATCGGCGCCATGCGGCTGCGCGGCCGGCTCGGCCTGAAGGGTTCGCCCTGGGCGCCCGCCGGTCCCGGCAAGGCGCTGGAATGGTCGAAGCGGCTGAAGAAGCCGAAGGCTTAGGGCGGACCGGCGCCGGGCGCGCCATCGGCGCCAAAGACCTGTGCCCCATCGGTGACGGTGGAAAAGCGGGACGGGCCGACAGTCCGGAGCCGGGAACCGGCGGCCGGCTAGGTGCCCGCCGCTCCCTGATCGTCGGATCCGCTCACGCGGGGGAGGACGCCTCCACCACCGCCAGGGCCGCCATGTTGACGACGCCGCGTGAGGTCACCGATGGCGAGAGGATGTGGGCGGGCATGGCGGCGCCGAGCAGGATCGGGCCGACATGCAGGCCGTCGGTCATGGTCTTCAGCACGCCGAGGGTGATGTTGGCCGCATCGAGATTCGGAAACACCAGGAGGTTGGCCTCGCCGGTCAGCGTGCTGCTCGGCATGACGCGCTGGCGCAGGGCCTCGGAAATCGCCGAATCGCCGTGCATCTCGCCGTCGGCCTCGAGCTCCGGTGCCATTTGCCGCACCAGCGCCATTGCCGCGCGCATCTTGAAGGCGCTGACGGAATCGCGCGAGCCGAAATTGGAGTGCGACACCAGCGCCGCGCGCGGAACGATGCCGAACCGGCGGATTTCCCTGGCGGCCATCACCGTCGTCTGGGCCACTTCCTCGGCGGTCGGGTCGATGCTCACATAGGTGTCGGTGAAGAAGGTCGCGCCGCGCTGCGAGATCAGCAGGCTGAGCGCGGAGAAGTCCGTCACGCCTTCGCGCAGGCCGATGATCTGTCTGACGTCGCGCAGGTGCTTGGCATAGCGCCCCTCGACGCCGCAGATCAGCGCGTCCGCCTCGCCACGGCGAACCGCGAGTGCGCCGATCACCGTCTGGTTCGTGCGCACGATCGTGCGTGCGGCCTCCGGGATCACGCCCTGCCGGCCGACCAGCTTGAAATAGTCGTCGACATAGTCACGGTAGCGCGGATCGTCTTCCGGGTTGACGACCTCGAAATCGACGGAAGGACGAATGCGCAAGCCGTAGCGCTTGAGCCGGGTCTCGATGATCTGCGGGCGGCCGATCAGGATCGGCAGGGCGATGCTTTCCTCCAGCAGAACCTGCGCGGCCCGCAACACGCGCTCGTCCTCGCCCTCGGCGAAGATCACGCGCTTCTTCTCCGCCTTCCGGGCGGCGGCAAAGATCGGCTTCATGACGAAGCCGGAGCGCCAGACGAAGCGGTTGAGCAGGTCGAGATAGGCGTCGTGATCGGCGATCGGCCGGGTGGCGACGCCGCTGTCGGCCGCCGCTTGCGCGACCGCCGGGGCGATGCGCAGGATCAGGCGCGGATCGAAGGGCGAGGGGATCAGGTAGTTCGGGCCGAACACGGGTGTCTCGCCGGAATAGGCGCGCGCGGCGACGTCGGAGACCTCCTCGCGGGCGAGGGCGGCGATCGCGCGGACCGCCGCCATCTTCATCTCCTCGTTGATCGTCCGGGCGCCGCAATCGAGCGCGCCACGGAAGATGTAGGGAAAGCAGAGTACGTTGTTGACCTGGTTGGGAAAGTCGGACCGACCGGTACAGATCATCGCGTCGGGCCGCGCGGCGCGCGCCTCCTCCGGCATGATCTCCGGCGTCGGGTTCGCCAGCGCCATGATCAGCGGCTTGTCGCCCATGCGGGCGAGCAGTTCCGGCTTCAGCACGCCGGCGGCGGACAGGCCGAGGAACACATCGGCCCCATCGATCGTCTGGGCCAGCTCGCGCTTGTCGGTCTCCTGCGCATAGACGGACTTCCACTGGTCCATCAGTGCCTCGCGGCCCTTGTAGACGAGACCTTCGATGTCGTGGACCCAGATGTTCTCGCGCCGGGCGCCAAGCGTGACGAGCAGATTGAGGCAGGCCAGTGCAGCCGCGCCGGCGCCGGAGGCGACGATCTTGGCCTCCGCGATGTTTTTTCCGGCGAGTTCCAGGCCGTTCAGTACCGCGGCGGCGACGATGATCGCTGTCCCGTGCTGGTCGTCGTGGAAGACCGGTATGTTCATCTTCTCACGCAGGCGGCGCTCGACCTCGAAGCACTCCGGCGCCTTGATGTCCTCGAGGTTGATGCCCCCGAAGGTGGGCTCGAGCGCCGAGATGACATTGACCATCTCGTCGACGGCGGCCGCGTCGACCTCGATGTCGAAGACGTCGATGCCGGCGAACTTCTTGAACAGGACCGCCTTGCCCTCCATCACGGGCTTGGAGGCAAGCGGGCCGATATTGCCGAGTCCGAGCACGGCGGTGCCGTTCGAGATGACCGCCACGAGGTTTGCGCGCGCGGTGTAGTCGGCCGCGGTCTCGGGGTTGTCGCGGATCGCAAGGCACGGAGCGGCGACGCCGGGCGAGTAGGCCAGCGCGAGGTCACGCTGGTTGCCGAGCGGCTTGGTCGGCTGGATCTCGAGCTTTCCCGGTCGCGGATGACGGTGGAAGAACAGCGCCTGCTGGTCGATGTCGCCGCTCGCGGGCGTGGGTTTCGTCTTCGATTTATCGCCAGTGGTCATGTGCTTCCTGCCCGAGTTCAACGCGTCGTGCCGCCGCTTCTGGCACGGATGCGACGCGCCGTGAAGCTTGGCCGTTGCCATAAAGCCGCAATTTCCCGTGCGTGCAAGCCATACCTCCTGTTCGTAACAGTGGCGGGTGCCGACGGACGGGGCGGCTGTCATTCTCCTGATACACGAGTCTGGTTTCAGCTTGGCGGGGCGGACGCCTGTCCGCGACGGTGACGGCAGCGACGGAGCGCAGGAAAATGGACGTCAACGACTCGACACCGGAGGTTCGACGCGTGCGGACCCTGTTCCTGTCCGACGTGCATCTCGGCTCTCGGGCGGCGAAGGCCGACTTCCTGCTCGACTTCCTGCGTTGGCACGAAGCCGAGACAATCGTGCTCGTCGGCGACATCGTCGACGGCTGGAGGCTGAAGCGCAGCTGGTACTGGCCGCAAGGCTGCAACGACGTGGTGCAGAAGCTGCTGCGCAAGGCGCGCAAGGGGACGCGGATCATCTACATCCCCGGCAATCACGACGAGTTTCTGCGCGACTTTCCCGGCATCCACTTCGGCGGCATCGAGGTCGCCGAGCAGATCACCCACGTCGCGGCGGACGGCAAGCGCTATCTGGTCCTGCACGGCGACGAGTTCGACGTCGTCGTGCGCAATGCCCGTCTGCTCGCCTATCTCGGCGACTGGGCCTATGATGCAGCCATTGCCGTCAACGTCGCGCTTGCAGCCGTCCGCCGGCGCCTGGGCCTGCCCTACTGGTCGTTCTCGGCCTGGGCGAAGCTGCAGGTGAAGCACGCCGTCAATTTCATCGGTGCCTTCCAGCAGGTGGTTGCGGAAGAAGCACGCAGGCATAACGCCGACGGTGTCATCTGTGGCCACATCCACCACGCCGTGATCGAGGACATCGACGGCATCCGCTACATCAACACCGGGGACTGGGTGGAGAGTTGCACAGCCGTTGCCGAGCACTTCGACGGCAGCATGGAGCTGATTGCCTGGCAGCTGCCGGCGGCACGGCCTCCCGCGCCGGTGTCGCTCTCGCTCGGCCATGCGACCATGGTCGCGGCCCACGAAGCCGCCTGACGGCAGGTCGGGGTGTTGGGGGCTCAGCCCCAGAGGCGCGTCTCTGGCGGATAAACGAGCGAATCGGTGTAGCGCAGCACGGGCTCGCGATCGCGCGCCAGCAGCAGCGGTCCGTCGAGATCGACGAAATCGGCCCCTTGCGCGAGCAGGACCGCGGGCGCCATCGCCAGCGACGAGCCGACCATGCAGCCCACCATCACCCGCAAGCCGAGGCGCACAGCCTCGCGGCGCAGCTCCAGCGCTTCGGTCAGGCCGCCGGCCTTGTCGAGCTTGATGTTGATGGCGTCATAGCGGTCGGCGAGCGCGGCAAGGTCGGCGGCCAGGTGGACGCTTTCGTCGGCGCAGACAAGCACTTTCCGCTGCACCTGCCGCAATGCCTCGTCCCGTCCGGCCGCAAGCGGCTGTTCCACCAGGTCGATCCCGGCCTCGGCACACACGGCGAGATGATACGCAAGGTTTTCGCCGCTCCAGCCCTCGTTGGCGTCGAGGATGATCCGCGACGTCGGCGCGGCGGCGCGGACCGCCCGGATCCGTTCGGCGTCGTCGGCGGTGCCGACCTTGACTTTCAGCAGTTCGCGGCCGGCGTGGCGGGCCGCCTGCGCCGCCATTTCCTCGGGCGATGCCAGCGAAATCGTGTAGGCCGTGGTCAGCGGCTGCGGCGGCGCGGCATTGACCTTCGCCGAGGCGGGTTGGCCGCTGCTCTTGGCCTCGAGATCCCACAAGGCGCAGTCGACGGCGTTGCGGGCGGCGCCGGCCTTCATGTCTCGGCGAAGGTCCTCGCGCGAAGCGCCGGCTTCGACAGCGGCCGCGACGGCGGCGATTTCGGCCAGCACGCTGTCGATTGATTCGCCATAGCGCTGGTAGGGGACGCACTCGCCCCAGCCGGTGTGGCCGCCTGCGGTGATTCGGCAGGTGACGACGGCTGCTTCGGTCTTGCTGCCGCGCGAGATCGTGAAGCTTCCGGCGATCGGAAAGCGCTCCGTCGCTGTGGCAATGTGTCGGCGCATCGTTCTTGGGCTCCAATGGAGAAAAATCAGGGCGGTGCAGGGGGCCGCGCAGGCTTCTTGCGGTGACAGATCACGGTCGAACCGGTATGAGTCGCAATCAATGGTTCCTACCATCATTCGTCTGCATCGTCCGGCAAGAAGCAAGAGCATTGAAATCCGCGACCATCCCCTCCGCCGAAGTCGAAGCCTGTGACCGCCCGCAAGGAGGCGGCGAGCTCTGGCGGCTGTCCGGGGTGTGGCGCGCGCAGACCGCGGTCGAGGCCAAACGCAAGCTGGCGACGCTCAACGGCCGCAACTCGAGCGCTCCGCTCGAAATCGACGTCAGCGCGATCGAGGCGATGGATACGGCGGGTGCGTGGCTGATCCGCCAGGTGATGGCGTCACGTAGCGCAGCCGGTGCGGAGGTCCGCATCGTCGACCCGCAAGGCCGGTTCCTCGATCTCGTCAAGGCATTGCCGGAACAATTGCGCCAGCCACGGAAGGAAGGGCGCAAGGCAAGCTTGCTGCAGCGGCTGCTGACGCCGATCGGCAAGGCGGTGGTCGAGGTCTGGGGCGACCTTGTCGCTGCGATGTTCATCCTCGGTTCGGCGGTCCGTGGCGCGCAGCTGAAGTTCGGCCGACACAGCGGCGTGTCGCCGGCTGCGATCGTCAACCAGATCGATCAGATGGGCGTCAAGGCCGTGCCGATCATCACTTTGATGTCCTTCCTGATCGGCGCGATCATCGCCCAGCAGGGCGCCTTCCAGCTGCGCTATTTCGGTGCCGAGGTGTTCGTCGTCGACCTCGTCGGCATCCTGCAGTTGCGCGAGATCGGCGTGCTCCTGACGGCGATCATGATCGCCGGCCGCTCCGGCAGCGCGATCACCGCCGAGATCGGCTCGATGAAGATGCGCGAGGAGGTCGATGCGCTGAAGGTGATGGGCCTGTCGCCGGTGGGTGTGCTGGTCTTTCCGCGGCTGGTGGCGCTCACCGTGGCCCTGCCGCTGCTGACGGTCGTCGCCAATTTTTCGGCGCTGATCGGGGCCGCCGTGGTGGCCAAGACCTATTCCGGCATTACCTACGACACCTTCATGTCGCGCCTGCGCGAGGCAGTCGACCTCTCGACCGTCATCTCCGGCATGATCAAGGCACCGTTCATGGCGCTCGTCATCGGCATCGTCGCCTCGGTGGAAGGTCTGAAGGTGGGTGGCAGCGCCGAGTCGCTCGGGCTGCATGTCACCTCCGCGGTCGTCAAGGCGATCTTCGTCGTGATTCTCATGGACGGGCTCTTCGCCATGTTCTATGCGGCGATCGACTTCTGATGGACGGGGCAGGCGTGGACAACCGGAGTACGGGCGAGCGGGAAGTGGTGCTGTCGGTCAAGGACCTGACGGTCGGCTTCGGCGACCATCTCGTTCTCGACCACCTCGACCTGGACATCTATCGCGGCGAGATCCTCGGCTTCGTCGGGGCCTCGGGCGCCGGCAAGTCGGTGCTGATGCGCACGGTGTTGCGGCTGCTGCCGCGCCGCTCCGGCACCATCCGCATCCTCGGTGCGAATTTCGACAAGGTCAGCGATCAGGACCGCGTAACCCTCGACATGCGGCTCGGCGTGCTGTTCCAGCAGGGCGCGCTGTTCTCGTCGCTGACGGTGCGCGAGAACATCCAGGTGCCGATGCGCGAATACCTGGACCTGCCACAGTCGCTGATGGACGAGTTGACGCTGCTGAAGATCGAGCTGGTCGGACTGGCGCCGGAGGCGGCGGACAAGTTTCCCTCCGAGCTTTCGGGCGGCATGATCAAGCGTGCGGCGCTGGCGCGCGCTCTGGCGCTCGATCCTGACCTCGTCTTCCTCGACGAGCCGACCTCGGGGCTCGACCCCATCGGCGCCGCCGAATTCGACGAGTTGATCTCGAAGTTGCGGGACACGCTGGGCCTGACGGTCTATATGGTTACCCATGACCTCGACAGCCTGTTTTCGATCTGCGACCGGGTGGCGGTCCTCGGACACAAGAAGGTGCTGGTCGAGGGGACGATCAAGGACATGCTCGCCTGCGAGGATCCCTGGGTGAAGGCCTATTTCCGCGGCAAGCGCGCCCGGTCGATCGTCAGGGCGTGACCGGCGCCGGCTGGACGCGGCGGGCCGGGTGGAGTTGAATTGAGCGGCCGGGATAGCGATTCCCGGACAAACTTATCCGTCGGCGTTGCGAGGCGCCCAAACGCGATCCGGTCGGATGCGGTGAACTGGGACAGACATGGAAACAAAGGCCAACTATGTGATCGTCGGCTTCTTCACCCTTCTGGTGATCGCGGCCGCGTTCGGTTTCGTCTACTGGATGTCGCAGTACGGCCGCAGCGGCGAACTGGCCCCGCTCGCCATCCGCATCCCCGGTTCGGCCGCCGGTCTCAGCGTCGGCTCGCCGGTCCGCTTCAACGGCATTCCGGTCGGCACCGTGCGCAGCCTCGCGATCGATTCGGATGACCCGCGCTATTCGATCGCGCTGACGGAGGTCTCGACCGAGGCACCGGTGAAGCAGTCGACCTCGGCCGTGCTCGAGGTGCAGGGCCTGACTGGCGCCGCCTATTTCGAGCTCTCCGGTGGCAGGGCGGAGGACAAGAACATCCTGAAAGTGGCGCTGGAAACCGACGGGACGGCGGTTCTCGTGGCGGAACAGTCGAGCGTCACCAACCTGCTCGCGACCGCCGACAAGATCCTCAAGCGCGCCGACGACGCGATCTCCGACATCCAGGGCTTCGTCGCCGATGCGCGCGGACCGCTGACCACGACCATTCGCAACGCGGAGAAGTTTTCCGACGCGCTGACGCGCAATTCCGACAACATCGACAAGTTCCTGCAGAGTGTCGGTGGCTTGTCGGAAACGTTCAAAGGCCTCTCCGGTCGCCTCGATTCAACGATGGCCGCCGTCGATTCGCTCATCAAGGCTGTGGATGCCAAGAAGATCGACCGCGTCGTGTCGAATGTGGACAAGGTGACCAGCGACCTGGCCGCGGCGTCCGGGGACGTCAAGGGCACGGTCGAGAGTTTCAAGAGCGCGGCGGAAACCTTCGACAGCGTCGGCAAGAACGCGACCGCCACGCTTGACCGGGTCGACAAGCTGATCGCTGCCGTCGACACCCAGAAGGTCGAGCTGACGATCAATGACATCAACGCCGCGAGCGCCGATGCGCGCGAGGCGATCGCCTCGATCCGGGGCGTCACCGACAAGTTCGGCGCGCGCAAGGACGATATCGACCAGACCATCACCAACATCCAGCAGATGGCGAGCAAGCTGAATGCGGCCTCCTCGCGCGTTGACGGCATCCTCGTCAAGCTGGACGGTTTCCTCGGCGAGGGGGATTCGCAATCGCTGTTTGCCGAGGCACGGGCGACGCTGCAGGCGTTCAAGCGCACCGCTGATTCCCTCAACGCCCGCATCGGACCGATCGCCGACAACCTGCAGCGGTTCTCCACCGGCGGGCTGCAGAACGTCGAGGCGCTCGTGAGCGAGACGCGACAGACCGTGCGCAGCCTGCAGAGCACCATTTCGGACTTCGACAAGAACCCGAGCCGGCTCATCTTCGGCGGCGAGACGGTCAAGCAATACGACGGTCGCAGTCGCCGCTAGCGGCCAGGTGTGGCCGCAACTCCACAACCCCCGAAGCGATTGGCTTTCCGACTCTTTCCGGCTTTGGCCGGCGGTGACAGCCCGCCGGCCCGCTGCTACAGATTGTGCATTGGAGAGATTCGCACAGCATGACGGTTTCGGGGATGGCGCGGCAGGGACACGGATGGGCGACGAAGGTCGCGGTATTGGCCCTGTCGGCGACGGCGCTTGCCGCCTGTGGCAGTGCCAAGGCAGTCAACGACACCTACAGCCTGACCGCAACGCCCAGCGTGCAAGGACCGTCCGCCCGGACGCGACAGATCCTCGTGCCGGAGCCGACCGCGCTGAAGGCGCTCGACGGCGACCAGGTGGTAGTGCGGCCGTCGCCATCGGAGATCCAGTACCTGGCCAAGGCCCAGTGGAGCGACCGCCTGCCGCGGATCGTGCAGGCGAAGCTGGTGCAGGCCTTCGAGACGACCGGAGCGCTCGGCGGCGTCGGCAAGCCGGGCGAGGGGCTGGCGATCGACTACCAGGTCGTGACCACGCTGCGCGCCTTCGAGGTACGCACCAACGGCTCGGCGACGGCCGTCGTCGAGATGTACGCCAAGATCGTCAACGACCGTAACGGCACGGTCCGCTCGCAGCAGGTGTTCCGCGCCACGGCGCCGGTGTCCGGTGGCGGCGGCCCGGCCTTCGTGACCGCGCTCGACAGCGCCTTCGCCCGGGTCACCGCCGACATCGTCGGCTGGACGCTGAAGTCGATCTGACCGCGGCCCGACACGGCAGACATCGGCGCCCGAGACTCCCGTGTCCTCATCCGATGCGCGCTCGACGTGCGCGTCCTTGCAGAGAGCTCAGTGTGTCATGCGCGCCGGTGCGATGTCGCGATGCACCGAGAACGCCTGCAAACCTGCCGGCCCGGCGAATGTTGCCTCGCGCCTGCCTTCGGCCCGGGGGCGGCGGTCTGGCCGACACCGTCGCGGCAATTCCGACAATGGAACGGACAGCGAAGGCTGGTCTCCGGACCGCCCTCTGCAGCAGACCTGAAACAGGCAGGGGCGCTGCCATCGGCGCTGTGACGCGCGCAGCGCCCTCGGCTCTCAATGGCCGGGTCGTGGCCGGGCCGTGCTGTCCGTTCTATGTCTCGGCCGGTCTCCTGGTCCGAGCTCCGAGGTCTCCCAACTTCTCCGGCCCTTCACCGGAGGTGGAGGCTTGCTTTCCTTGCAAAAAAACGGCCGCTGTCGCGGCCGTTGCTTGATGTCCTGATCGAGGTCCCGCCTCAGTTGAAGCGTCCCGCCGCGTGCGCGAGCATCGTGTAGACCTTGCCGGTGTCGGACGTCAGGTAGGACTGGGTCAGCACCTTGTCGCGGTCGTTGCGGGCCACGTCGGCCAGCAGCTTCTCGAAGTCGCCGATGTAGCGATCGACGGCCGTGCGGAACTCGGGCTCGCGTTCGTACTTGCGCTTGATCTCGTCGAAGGTCTGCTGGCCTTTCAGCGTGTAGAGGCGACGGGTGAAGACGTCGCGCTCGCCGCGCTGGTAGCGGCGCCACAGGTCGACGGAGGCGTCGTGATCGATGGCCCGGGCGATGTCCACCGAAAGCGAATTCAGCGACTCCACCACATGGTGCGGATTGCGGCTGTCGGCGGCACGCTGCTGCGGCTGGCTTTCCGTCCGCTGCGGCTGGCCAAACTGCTGCTCCTCGCGCGAGGCCCCGCGCAACAAGTCGCGCATCCAGCCGCCGCCTTCAGCCGGACGGTCGCTCTCGGTAACCTGGGTGTTCCGCGGCGCCTCCCGAACCGGCGTCGGTACCGGTGCCGGTGCGGGCGCGGGCGTCGTCGCCGCGCGCTCGATACCGAGGCTGCCGCGCAGCGCCGGGCCGTCGTTCTGGCGCGGCTGCGCGGGGGCGGGCTGCGAAACCTGCTGGATCGCCTGGGCAACGGCTTGCGCCGCCGTCGGACGTTCCATCGGGCGTGAGACTTCGAGCCCGTGCGCGGACTTGCCGATGATGTCGGACAGGTCCTGCAGCGCCTTGATCTGCTCGGATACGGCGCGGCGCATGCTGGCGGCGTTTTCCTTTGCCTCCTCCGGCAGGTCGAAGGCGCCGCGTTTCAGTTCGGTCCGGGTCTGGTCGAGCTCGCGCCGGATCTCGGAAGCCGCGCGCCGGATCTCTTCGGTGGCGCCGGAGAACTTGCCGAGGGCATCTTCGACCACCTTGCGCAGCGCATCGCCCATCTGCTGCGTCGCCGCATCGGACTTCTGGCCGGTTTCCGCGACGATGCGGTCGACGTCGGAAAGCGTGGCGCCGACGCTGCCGCGCAGGCGGTTGGCGACGCCGCGCGCCCGCTCCTCGGCGTTGGCGAACGCGCTCTCCACGGCCTTTCCGGCTTCCTCGCTGGCGCCGGCCAGGGTGTCTCGCAGCGATGTCGACGCCGCCTGGGCCCGTTCTTCGGTCTCGCTCAGCAGTCGGCCGACGTCGGAGAAGGATTCCTGGATGCCGCTGCGCAGGTTGGCCGCAACCTGGCCGGACCGCTGCTCGGCCCGGCTGAATGCACCCTCGACCATGCCCTCGAGCGAGCGCATGGTGTTTTCGATGTCCTCCGAGCGCTGGACCAGTCCGACGGCGAGCGAGCGCAGGGCGTCCTGCCGCTCCTCGAGCGTGCTGACCAGGTTGGACTGGGCCGCGCCCAGAAGGTCGGACGCCTGGGAGAGAAGCTTCGAGTGGTCCTCGAACCGGCCGACGATTCCGCCGATCTGGGACAGCGTGCCGCTGGAAATGTCCTCGAGGCGTTCGACCTTGCCTTCGAGCAGGCGGGCCGCGGTCGAAACCATGTCGGCGGAGCTGGTGAAGCGCTCGCTCGATGCGGCCAGCTTGTCGTCGACATTGGCGAGGTTCGTGGTCGCCTCGTCGACCAGGGCGGCAATCGAACTGTTGCTGCCGGAGAGGCGCTCGATCAGGCTGAGAACGCTGTTCTGCAGGCTGGATTCGACCTGGCCGATTGCGTCCGTGGCTTCCTGCGTCCGGCTGGTGATGGCGTTGAGCGTGTCGTTGGTGCGGGCGGAGATGGCGTCCAGCAGCGCCGTGTTTTCCGAGCGCAGGCGCTCGGCGTTCTGCTGCGCGGTTGCGGCAATGCGCTCAGCCGCCTCACGGCCGGTCGCGGCATACTGCTCGATCACCGGCTTGGCCTGCTCCTCGATCAGGCGCGACAATTCGGCCGAGCGGCTGGAAAGCATCGAGTTCAGCTCGCGGGTGCGTTCGTCGAGGGTCGAACGGATCGACGAACCGCGGGCCTCCAGCGCCTTGTCGATGTCGGACAGGCCGGTGCGGATCGTCTCGCTATGGCCTTCGATGCGTCCCTCGACCTCGGCGAACCGGCTCGCGGCGGCGCTGGTGGTCTCCTCGATGTTGCGGGTGAAGGCCTCGCTGCGCGTGGCGAGATTCTCGGCGAACTCGTCGCCGGTCTTGGCGATCGCCTCGGCGGCACGCTGGGCCTCGATGCCCATGTCCTGGGCGGCGCGGGAAACGGCGCCGCGCAGCGAACTGCCCAGGCTGGCGAATTCCTCGCCGGTCTTGGCCAGCGTCTGGGCCGAGCGGATGGCCTCGGCGTCCAGGTCCTGCGCGGCCTGGCTGACGGCGTCGCGAAGGGTCTTGGCGAGGCCAGCGGCCTTGCCGTCGATCGTCCTATTGACGTTCTCGAGGCCGATCGTCAGCGCCTTGTCCATGGTGGTCAGGCGCTCTTCGATCCGGCCGGTGCGCTCGTCGATGGTGCCGGCGATGCGGGTCGCGGCATCCTCGGTGACACGGTCGATCTCGGCGGCGCGGCCGGCGAGCGTGCTGGAGATGCGCTGGGCGACGTTCTCGCTCGCGTCCTCGAGCGTTCCGATGCTGGTGGTGACGGCCAGGCCGATCGTCTCGGAGGACGCGTTGGCGGCGCGCTCCAGCTGATCGACGTTCCTGGAGACGGCGAGGCTGACTGCGTCCGCGGACGAGGCCGAGGCACGCTCCAGGTCGCTGACGCTGCCGGCGATCGTGGTGCTGATGGTTTCCGAGGCGTCGGACGCAGCCCGTTCGAGATCGGCGAGGCGATCCGAGAACGTCGCGGCGAGGCGGTCGCCGGCCGTGTCGACGAGGCCCGAGAGCTGCTCGACGCCGTTCTGGATGCGATCCTCGAGCGCGCCGAGATTGCTCTCGATGCGCGTGCCGGTCCCATCGAGGCGGGCCGCCACGTTGCCGAGCGTGCTGTCCATGCGAGTGCCGAAGGTTTCGGCCGCGCGGCTGATCTCGTCGGAGGCGGCGCCGAGACGGTCGGCGACGGCGCCGGCACTGTCGCGCACGCGCTTGTCGAGGGCGGCGGCGCTGCCGTCGATGGCCCGACGCAAGGTTTCCTCATGTTGCTCGAGCGTCATTTCCAGCATGCCGGTGCTGGTGGCGATCGAGGTTCCGATCGCAGTCGCCTGGTCGGTGAGGGTTTCCGAAAGCTGCTGCTTGCCCTCGGCGATCGCCACGTTGATGGCGTCGATGCGATCGTCCAGGGTCGAGCGGATCTGCTCGTGGGTGGAGACGAGCGAACCGGCGAGCGCGGTCGCGCGCTCGGACAGGGTTCCGGCGATTTCGGCGGCGCGACCGGAGAAGGCGTCGGTGAACTCCGCCACCTGTCCCGAGAGCACGCCGGCGATCTGCTGGGTGCCGTCGGACAGAACGTGCTCGACGCGGTCGGCGGCGCTGTCGATCGCCGCCTTCAGCGTGTCGGTATTCCGGCCGAGCGTCGAGGCGAGTGTCTCGGTGCGGGCGGTAACGACGCCGTCGATCTCCTGGGCGGCGCCGGAGACGGCGGTCTCGACCCGCTCCGCCGCGGTGCGGACGGACTTTTCGAGCGCGCCGCCGGTCTCGTTCAGCATCGACGACAAGGCGGCGGTGCGCTCGGACAAGGCGTTGTCGATGCGGTTGTGGCTCGCGGCGATCGAGGAGGTGATCTCGTCGGCGCGGCCCGCAAGCGCTTCCTCCATGCGGGCCTGCGCAGTGTCGATACCGGCGATGAAGCCGAAGGTGCGGGCGTCGAGGGCGTCGGTCAGCCGCTCTTCGCTCGACGTCATGGCTTCCACCAGGCGGTCGGCGCGGGCACCGAAGTCGCGGTCCAGGCGATCCTGAGCCTTTTCGAGGTTGCCGATCAGGGCGTCGGCCCGCTCGTTGAGCGAGGCATTCATCTGGTCGTGGGCACTGCCCAGCGCCGTCTGCATCCGCTCCTGCGCACCCTTCATCACGTTGCGCATCTTCTCATGGGCGCCGTCGACCGACGCACGGATCGCCTCGGCCTGGCCGGTCACCGCGCTCTCGAAGACCTCCTGGCCGGTGCCAAGCGCGGTCGTCAGCGCGAAGGACTGGTCGGTGAGGGTGGTGCCCAGCCGTTCGATGCTCGTGTTGAGGATGCCTTCGATCGCCTCGTTGCCGCCGCTGAGCGCGTCGTTCAGGCGGCCCAGGCTCTGCATCAGCTTGGTGTCCAGCGAACCGGCGCGCTGGTCGAAGGCGTCGGTGAAGTCGGCGAGGCGCTGGTCGAAGGCGCCGGCGACGTGGCCAATGGTCGCCTGCAGCTTCTCGTCGAAGAAGCCGGACCGCAGGTCCAGGTCCATGATCGTATCGTCGGCGGCGTTCTTCAGGCTCTGGCGGAACTGCGCGCCCTTCTCGTCGAGGGTGGCGTTCATCGTCTGGATGACGTCGTCGAGGCCGCTGGTGACGGCCTGCTGGCCGACGGTCAGACTTTCATTGATTTCGCGCGTGCGCGCGATCAGCGTCTCGTTCAGCTGCCGGGCGCGCTCGTTGAGTGCAGCGTTCAGCTTCTCGGTGTTGGCATCGAGCGAGGAGGCGCGGGTCTCGAACTGCTTGAGCAGCGCCTGGCCTTGCTTCTCGAGCGTCGCCGACAGGCCCTCGAGGCGGCTGTCGAACTCGTTGGCCAGCGCGAAACCGGAGGAGTTGAGGGTCGACAGCAGCGAGTCGGTGCGGGCCGAGAGCATGGCGCCGATCGTCTGGGTGGCGCCATCGGACTTCTCCATCAGCATGGCGGCGCGCGTGTCGATCATCGAGGCGAAGGCCTCGCCGGAGGTGGCGATGCGGGTGGCGATGTTTTCGCTGGCCGCCTCCAGGTCCTGGCGCAACTGCTCGTTGGCGCTGGAGATGGTGGTGCGGATGCGCTCGGAATGGTTGACGATCGCCTCGCGCTCGGTGCCGAGCTCCTGCACCAGCGTGCGCACGCGGATCTCGTTGTCGGCATAGCTGCGCTCGAGCGCATTGACCTCGGAGTGAACCAGCGTTTCCAGCTCGGTGGCGCGGGCGATGGTGCGCTCGATGCCCTCGTTCATCGCCGAGACCTCGCGGCGCACGGCCTGGCCAACAGACATGATCCGCTCCGCGGCGACCGTCTCCGGCTCGGACAACCGCAATGCTACCTCTGCCATCGAGCGGGCGGCGCTGCGCAGCTCCTGGGCGCGGGTGATCATCGTGGCGAAGGCGAAGAACAGCATGATCGGCATGACGATGGCGACCAGCATGCCGATGGCGCCGGGCAGGGCGACGAGATCGGCTACCGAGCGGATCTGCCAGATTTCCGGCGCGTAGAGCAGGTTGGCAACGCCGATGCCGCCGATCACCCACAGGGCCGAGATGACGGCCGCCATGCGGATCGCCGAGCGGCCGGAGCGCGCCTCGAGGGTCCGCAGGATGGCGGCGGGAGACTTGCGCGAGGCGTCGTTTGCCGGGGTGAAGGCTGGGCTCTTCGGCGCCGGCTCGGGCGCGGTGCCCTTCCACTCCTGCCTTTCGGTCTTGTCCGCCGAAGCGCCGCGGGCGCTGGCCCTGGCGGCAGTCTCGGCCCCGTCCGAGGCGTCCTTTGTCGCGTTCGCTGGGGTCGCCGGTGCAAGATCGTCGAAGTCGATCTTCAGCGCTTCTTCCAGTGCCTGGAATGCGGTGTCATCGATCGACTCGGTGGTTTTCTTCGTCGCCATGCGAATACGCCTCGTTACTCTTGCCCGGAAGCGATCCCGGTTGCTGCCGCCTGCACAGTATCCGTACCGCCATTCCGCCCGCGGTGGTTGCGATTGCGGCGACGGATCGTCGGCTGTGCAAGCATAACCGCCACTATTTACTCAATACGCACCGGATCGGCTGGGTTCCGCAACGCAGACGCCTTCGGAATCCAGCCAACCAACGGATCCGTCCCGCGATATCCGGCATGAACGTGACCCTAATCGTATCGTAGTGACACATTAGCGTGTTTCACACAATTGACAGGCGTGCGGGCTGGCAGGGTTCCTAACAGAAAGTTAATGCCGTGGTTCGGTGTATCATAGCGGAAAGACAGGGAAATCGCACCTCTTCGGGGGCGTTAACCATAGTTCGCGATTTTGCCCCCCGAAAGGGTATCCTTTTACCCCGCCTGATCGGACCGCGGTGCATCATGGGCCACGGCTGGAGCCGGTCGAGCCGGCGTGCCTGCTCGTGCCGGCGCGCAGGCCGGGACGGCGCTGAGAAAGGGCGGCCATGACAGTATCCCACCCCACCCTTGATACCCGCGAAGGAGCAGGCGACGGCAAGGCGGCAGAGCCCGGTCCGATCGACCTTGCGCACCTTGCCCGGCAGACGCTGGAGGACAAGGAGGTCGAGCGCGAGGTGCTTGCGCTCTTTGCTGCCCAGGCGCGCGACGCGCTCGGCGAGCTTGCCCGGGCGGATGCGGGGGGACGCCAGGCGATCGCGCACCGGCTTCTGGGCGCCGCGCGCGCCATTGGCGCGCATGCCGTCGCCGAAACGGCGCAACTGCTGGAAGCCAAGCCGGCCGATCATGCCCTGGCCGCCGCATTTCGCGATGCCATTGCGGAGGCGGAGGCCTTCATCGCCGGCGTCAACCGCTGGGCAGAGTCGGGAGGTTGACGCAACCGGGCTAGCGGATGCCGCGGGCGGAACTGGCGCGGCGGCATCGCGCCGGGTGATGTTGACTGTGGTTTGGAATTGTTGGAAGTAACCGGCAACGCATGGCGGCTTTCCATGGAAGCTGCGGGCGCCACGGGCTGCGCCCGACGCCAGACTGAAATTCAATCCGGAAATCGATGATGACCAAGCTCACAATTGTCGCCTTCGACGGCACGGCCCACGAACTGGATGTCGCCAACGGCTCGACCGTGATGGAGAACGCGGTGCGCAACTCCGTGCCTGGGATCGAGGCCGAATGCGGCGGGGCCTGCGCCTGCGCGACCTGCCACGTCTATGTCGACGACGCATGGTCGGCCGCCGTCGGCGCGCCGGAGGCGATGGAAGAGGACATGCTCGACTTTGCCTACGACGTGCGCCCCACCTCGCGGCTGAGCTGCCAGATCAAGATGTCGGATGCGCTGGACGGCTTGGTCGTGCACGTGCCGGAGCGGCAGGGCTGAGACCTCTGACCGGCGCCCCGCAGCGGCGTACCGGCGAGGCCGGTGGGCGGGGGCGAAGCGATATGCCGGACCGCAATGCCGACGTGCTGATTGTCGGAGCCGGTCCCGCGGCCCTTTTTGCCATCTTCCAGCTTGGCCTGTACGGCCAGCGCTGCCACCTGGTCGACCGCCTCGACCGGCCCGGCGGGCAGTGCGCCGTGCTCTATCCGGACAAGCTGATCTACGACGTGCCCGGCTTTCCCGATATCGACGGCCAGGAGTTGACCGAACGGCTGCTGCGGCAGTCCGGCCCTTTCGAACCACGCTTCACCTTCGGGCGGACGGTTTCGGAGTTGCACCGCGACGAGGAAGGAAACTGGGCTGCGCTGCTGGATGACGGTTCGCGGGCCGGAGCAGGGTACGTGCTGCTTGCAAGCGGGCTCGGCCTGTTTGAGCTGCCTGTCGGCGCCGGCGTCGCCGATGCGCAACTCGTGCCCGGGCCGGCCGCTGCGTGGCCGCTAGTGCGCGCTCGCGGCGGCATCGTCGTCGATCCGGCAACGTTCGAGACCTCGCAGCCCGGGCTCTACGCGATCGGTGACGCCTGCGACTATCCGGGCAAGGTGAAGCTCATCCTCTCCGCCTTCCATGAGGCGGCGCTCGCCACCCAGGCGATTCGACACAGGGTTGCGGGAGGGCGGAAGTCAGCGGTCGAATACACGACGACGTCGCGCCGGCTGCACAAGCGGTTGCGGCCTTCGTAGCCGGCCAGCCGGAGCAGGTCGATCAGCAGGTTCGCCGTTGCCACAAAAAAAGTGCCTCGCTGGTCCAGCGGACGAGCGAGGCCAGGAGGGCGCATCGCAAGCAGGAGAGGGAGGAAACACCTGCTGCACAAAGGGGATGCGCCAGGAGAACCTGTCGAAAGTCTTGGTTTATTAGTATTTTCTTTGATGTTGAACCAAGCATAGAGTGATTCTCCGAGTCGCGCTATCACTAGAAATCACCAGTCATTAGATGTGGACAGTTATCCACTCGATCTCTCTGCTGCGGCTTTATTGCGCGGTCGGTGAGAAATACGGGGGTTGCGCGCATCCGCGGCGCAACTATCTCGTGCGCTCCAGCCGGTTCGTCAGCAGCCGCATCATCCGTTCGTTGAAATTGTAGGATTCCACACGGTCGAAGCGGGCCTGGTCGCGGTCGTGAGCCTCCACCACTTCGGCGGTAACCTTGTCGACTTGCGCTTGCAGTCGGTTGCAGTCCGTGTTCGGACGCAAAGCCTTGAGCCGGCGCTCCAACTCGCGAGCGTGGATGCGGGCAATCTCGGCGTGGCGCTCCTCATGCCGCTTGATGTCGCTGGCGAGCGTGTCCCAGACGATGGCCAGGGATTGCGTGGCGCTCCGGCGGTGCTTCCATCTGGGCAGGATGATGTTGGTGGTCAACGTCACCTTCGCCTCGCCGACATGGCACTTCCGGCCGCGGCGGACGTAGGTGACGGAGCCTCCGAAGCGGATCCGGGTCGCGCCGGGATGGCGCGAGCCGGTGTTCTTCATCTTCGGTCCGCGCTTGCTCAGTTCCTCGTCCAGCTCGGCCGCGGTGCGTCCGCCGACGGAAAAATACGAGAAGGTCTTGTTGGTGATGGTCTCGGCGGCAGATGGTGTCGCCGCGGCGGTCATGGCCAGAAGGAGCATCAGCGGACGAAGCGTCTTGGCGATGGCCGGCATGGATTTCCTCGAGGTCCGGTTCGAAAGGGAGCGGTTCAAGCCTGAGCCTAAGCCCGTTTCTTGTTCAAAGCCTTAAAGAGCTGCGCCAGGCGACGGCCACCGGTGCGGAGGCAAGGCGGTTGAACTCGCGCCGAGCTTGGGGCATAGCCTCTTCGGCCGCAGCGGCATACGATGCTGACGGCTCCTGCTGACGGATGTTGCCATGCTCTCTCCCTACCTGCCCTTCGAGTGGCTGCTTGCCCACGGTCGCAGTCTGCTACTGGGGCCACAAGGCCTGATCATGGCAATCGTCAACGTGACGCCGGATTCTTTTTCAGACGGTGGCGCCCACGACACGACGGACAAGGCGCTCGCCTATGCCCGCCGCTGCATGGCACAGGGCGCGCACATCATCGACGTCGGGGGGGAGTCGACCCGCCCGGGGGCCGCCGCGATCTCGGCCATGGAGGAGCAGGACCGAGTCTTGCCGGTGATCGAGGCGCTGGCGCGCGCGGGCGACGCGGTGATCTCCGTCGACACCTACAGGGCGGAGACGGCGCGGCTCGCGGTCGCGGCGGGCGCGCATATCGTCAATGACGTGCACGGGCTGCAGCGGGAGCCGGCGATTGCGCGGGTGGCGGCAGACACCGGCGCCGGCCTGTGCATCATGCACACCGGCCGTGATCGGCAGAAGCTGCCGGACGTCATCGGGGACCAGTTCGCCTTCCTTGGCCGATCGCTGGAAATCGCCCGCGAAGCCGGGGTGGCAGACGAAACGGTCGTCATCGATCCGGGTTTCGGTTTCGCCAAAGACACCGACGAGAATCTGGAACTGATGGCCCGGTTCGGGGAGCTGCTCGGCCTCGGCCGGCCGTTGCTCGTCGGCACCTCGCGCAAGCGCTTCGTCGGCGCCGTCGCCGGCGGCGAGGCCGGCGATCGGGACGTGGCCACGGCGGCGACGACCGCGCTCCTGCGCCAGGCGGGCGCGGCGGTATTTCGGGTGCACGATGTCGCAATCAACAGGGACGCGCTGGCGATGGCCGATGCTATGATCGAGGCGCGGCTCAGGATCGCCGCGCGCAGCGGCGAGCGAGGACAGGACGATAAATGACTGCCACCTATACGATCACTTTGAAGAACTGTGCGTTCTTCGCCCGCCACGGCCTGCATGACGCCGAGGAGTTTCTCGGCCAGCGCTTCTTCGTGGATGCGGAACTGGAGGTGACACCGTCCCAGCCGCTCGCCGACGACCTGATCGAGTCGACGGTCGACTACGGTATTGCCTTCCAGGAGATCGAGGCGATCGTCACCGGCCGCCGGCGTTTCCTGATCGAGGCGCTGGCGCAGGAGATTGCCACCGCGCTGTGCGCCCGGTTTCCGCAGATCAGCCGCGCGAAGATATCCGTGCGCAAGCCGAACGCGCCGGTTCCAGGCATCCTCGACTACGTCCAGGTGACGGTGGATCATGCCGTCTGAGCCGCCCGCCATTCGGGCGACGCTTGGGCTCGGGGGCAATGTCGGCGATCCGGTGGCGGCGATGCGCACCGCCTTGCAGGCGCTCGACGCCCGCGCCGATTGCCGGGTGGTCGAGGTCTCCAGGCTCTACCGCACCCCGCCTTGGGGCAAGACCGACCAGGCCTGGTTCTTCAACGCCTGCGGACTCGTGGAAACGACGCTGGCGCCGGGGCCATTGCTCGACGCCTGCCTGGCGGTCGAGCGGGAAATGAAGCGCGAGCGCACGGAGCGCTGGGGACCGCGCACGATCGACATCGACGTGCTGACCTGCGGTGACCTCGCGGTCTCGGACGCGACGCTGGAAATTCCCCATCCGCGCATGACCGAGCGCGGCTTCGTGCTGATGCCGCTGGCCGACATCGCGCCGGACCTGGTCGTCGGTGGCCGAACCGTCGCCGACTGGCTTGCGACGGCGGATGTTGCCGGCATCGAATGCGTCGGTGCGGATCGCGCCTGGTGGCGGGCGCCGGCCGGGCCTACTTGATCGAACCGACCGCCATCGTGTCGACCTTGCGGTTGAGCGACATGCCGATGACTGGAACCATCTTGTCCTCGACCTTCACGGAGATCGTGACGTTCATCGTGTTGTCGTCCTGAAGGCGCGCGATCAGCGCGCCGTTCAGCTTCTGCCGGTTGATCGACACCACGACCTTGTTGCCGGAGACACTGCCCGAGAGGATGTCGAGGCCCTTGCCGGCCGCGCCGTCAAGGAACTGGCCCTTGTAGGTGCCGCCGCTGCGGGTGATCAGCGCGGACATCGGCTGCTTGAAGACGCCGACCCGGCAATGGCCGTCCAGCTTGACCCCCAGCCCGTCGGCAGCACCGGTGTCGCCGCTGAGGTTGCAGGTGAACTTGGTGCCCTTGTACTTGCCGGCGACGATCTCGCCGGGACCCTGCCATAGGCCGTTGACCTGATCGAAGAAGGCCTTGTCGCTCGACGCGGCCTGGGCCGGGCTTGCGGCGGAGGAAGCAGCGAGAAGGGCCGCCGCGATGCCGCGGGCGATCAAAGAGGTGCGCAGGTACATGAACGTTCCTTGACGGGCTGGTCGATTGTCGGATTCAGCCTTGCGCGAAAATGGTTAACGGAGCGTTTCGCTGAGGGAATTCGCAACGTTTTGACCGGCAGAGCGTGGCCATGTCGAAGACGCGTTCGGCGCTATTTCGCTTCGCCGCCTTTTGCGGTCAGCCCGCCCGGGGCGAGGTCGCCGAGAAAATCACCGATGCCGGGGCGCTTCAGCGCCCGGAACGGCAGCGGACGGCAGAGGTCCATCGCCGCGATGCCGATTCGCGCCGTCATCAGGCCGTTGACGACCCCTTCGCCGAGCCGTGCCGACAGCTTCGAGGCCAGGCCGTGTCCGAGGATCTGCTGCACCAGGCTGTCGCCGACGGCGATGGAGCCGGTGACGGCGAGGTGGGCGACGACGTCGCGCATCAGCCGCAGCAGGCCGAGGGTGCCGGGACGGCCGCCGTAGAGATCGGCCATGGCGCGGATCATCCGGCTGCTCTCGAACAGCACATAGCCGAGGTCGACGAGCGCGCGGGGCGATACGGCTGTGACGATCGAGACGCGCTTGGCCGCACCAAGGATGAGTGCGCGGGCCTCCCGATCGAGCGGCCCGAGCATCTCCCGCTCCGCCAGTTCCAGAAGGTGCGGGCCGTCGATGATCTCGCCTTCGGTCTCGGCGAGCCGGGCCCGACCTCGGGCGGTCTGCGGTCGCGACGCCAGAAGCTGCGACAGCCGGTCCAGGACCTTGCGGGCGGCGGCCGGGCTCGGCGAGGCAGCGGCCTCGACCGCCTCCTCCTTGATGTCCTGCACCACGGTCAGCCGCCGCAGGCCGGCCAGTTCGCGCGCGACGGCGGCCAGCAGTGCCAGCACGGCTATGGCGGCGGCCACGGCGGCCAGGTATCCGAGCCAGTCGCTGCGGGCGAACAGGGCGCGGATCAGGCCGTCCACCCACAGGCCGAGCGCAAGCGACAGGAGGACGCCGAGCGCCGCGGCGGCAACGCCGGCCAGCGACACGCGCCGTCTCGGGCGGGTTGCGACCGGCGGCAGGGCTTCAATGTCACCGGCCGGGGGGGCGAAGGGATCGTCCTGTTCCGGCGTCAGCACGTAGCCCCCGGCGTGATGGGAGGGAGGGCGCGGCGCGGGCGGCGCCGGGCGGTCCGTCCCAGGCGGGGCGTCGGGCAGCGGGAACGCGGCAGGGCGTCGTCGTTGCTTGTCGTTCATGCCAGCCGGTCCCCGATCAGGTATTGCAGCGCCCGGTCGAGCCGGATGTGCGGGATGGAGAGCTTCAACTCGCCGGACGACGTTTCCATCTGTGGCGGCCGAAACCGGACAAAGTTGAGCGTCGGCGCGAGCGGCTCCTGCGAATTCGATTCAACGGCCTGAAACAACGAATCCGGATTCTCCGGCAAGTCCCCGGGAAATATCGCGGTTTTGCGTTCGCCGTCGAAGCTTTCGCCGTCGATCGTCTCGCCGGCAATGGGGGTGCCGACGATGACCGGCAGGCTCGTGCCGTCCTGCTGCACCGTCGCCTCCCGGGTGGCGCGGACGGAGGCAAGCGCCATGACCTCGACGCCCGCACCGCTGAGCCCGATGCGCTTGATCGCGCGCTCGACCAGCCGCCGGGTCAGGGCCTCAAGGTGCGGGTGGCTCTCGTGGTGAAGGTGATCCGCCTTGGTCGCGGCGACCACGACCCGGTCGATGCGGCGGGTGAGAAAGGAAGACAGAAAGCCGGTCTTGCCCGGACGGAAGCAGGCCATGACGTCGCCGAGCGCGCGCTCCAGGTCCTGCACCGCCTCGGCGCCGCGGTTGACCGCCTGTAGCGCGTCGATCAGCACGATCTGGCGATCGAGCCGGGCGAAGTGCTCGCGGAAGAACGGCTTGACCACATGCGTCTTGTAGGCCTCGTAGCGCCGCTCCATCATCGCCCAGAGCGAGTCCTTCGGCGCCCTGCCGTCGGGCAGGTCCGGCAGCGGGGCGAAGGTCAGGGCGGGCGAACCCTCCAGGTCGCCAGGCATCAGGAAGCGCCCCGGCGGCAGGGTGGACAGCGACCGCTCGTCGGACTTGCAGGCCTTCAGGTACTGCGTGAACAGCTCGGCGAGGCGCCGCGCAGTCGCTTCGTCGGCCGGCGCGCGCGGGTCGAGCAGGGCGGTCGCGCCGAGCCATTCGGTGGCGAGCAGGCGACGGACGCCTGACCGCGCAAGCCCAACCGTGGTTTGGCTGAAAGCGCGGAAATCCTGGCCGAGCAAGGGAAGGTCGAGCAGCCATTCACCGGGGTAATCGACGACATCGACCGAAAGCCGGCCGGGCGACAGCAGGCGCCCCCAGCCGCTGGCACTCTCGTAGTCGAGGCTGATGCGCAGCTGGGAAATGGCGCGGGTCGAGTCCGGCCACAGCCGTTCGCCGACAAGCGCGCGGACATGATCCTCGTACTGGAAGCGCGGCACCGCGTCGTCCGGCTGCGGCTCCAGCCGGATCCTGGAGATGCGGCCCGAACGGGCCGGCTCGAACAGCGGCAGCCGGCCTCCGTTCAAAAGGTTGTGCACGAGCGAGGAAATGAACACCGTCTTGCCGGCGCGGGAGAGGCCGGTGACGCCGAGCCGGATCGTCGGGTTGACGAGGCCGGCTGCCCTGTCGGTCAGGTTGTCGAGAGCGATCAGCGCATCGTCGGCAAGGTTGGTGAGCGTCGGCAATCGCATTCCCCGGGGCGTTGTTCCTTGGGTGATATAGGTGCGGACGGCGCCCGTCAAAAGGCTGCGGCCGCCTACAGCAATCCGGAGCGCGGCGTGATGAAGCAGGAGAGCCGGCCGCCCGCGAAGTCGGTGTCGCGCGGCCGACGGTCGAAATCGATGGTGGCGAGCGCGGCGGTGGGAAAGCCGTTGGGGGCGGCCGCGTCGGCGATCGGCGGGCCGACGACGCCGCGGAAGAACGCCTCGATCATCGGGTTGTGGCCGACGATCATGACCGCGGCCGCAGCGCGCTCGGCAAAGGCGACCTCGGCATAGGCATCGACCGTGCCGCCATAGAGCGCGTCGACATACTCGATCGGCAGATCCTCGCCCAGCGTCCGCTTCAGCGGGGCGGCGGTTTCCCGGCAGCGCAGCGCCGTGGATGAGATCACCACCTGCGGGCGGTAGCCCTGGTCGGCCATCTCCTCGGCGAGAATTTCGGCTTCGGCATAGCCCTGCTCGTCCAGAGCCCTGTCGAAATCGGACGCCCCGGGCGCCGCCCAGCCTGCTCGGGCATGCCGCAGGAGATAGAGACGAAACACCCCGGAAGTTACAGTTGCCAAACCGCTGTCCTTTTCGCCGCCACGCTTCGCGAGCCCTCGTTTTCCACCTCCGCGGGGAAAAGATCAACCGCTTTTGCTTGTGGATTGCGGCGGAACGGAATGGCCTGCCGACGCGTTTATTAACCATAATGCCCGGAAGGCAGGCAGAAGGCCCGTCGCAGCCCGGTGACGGGCGATGGGTTGCACTCGCTGAAACGTTACCGGTGCAGGGAATGGCGCCGGGCGCGGCCTGTATTGCCAAAGGTTTGTAATCTTGGCGAAATATTAGCCGTCTAGTCTCGAAATTGGGCAGATTCAAAAAACGGTGTCCAAGTTCTGGCAGGCTTGAATCGCTCCAGTCGCGGGGATATACAGCGCCCTTGAGATGTTCTTCAGGAGAATCGCGTTGAGTGAGAAGATCGATCTTAGTACCCTCGTCTTGGATGAAGACGAAGAATTCATGAGTGCCAACCAGCGGGCTTACTTTCGCGCGAAGCTCAATGCCTGGAAAAACGATATCCTGCGGGAAGCGCGCGAGACCCTCGATCACCTGGCCGAAGAAAGTGCCAACCATCCGGATCTGGCGGATCGGGCATCTTCGGAAACCGACCGTGCGATCGAGCTTCGAGCCCGTGACCGGCAGCGCAAGCTGATCTCGAAGATCGACGCGGCGCTGCAACGTCTGGACGAAGGCACCTACGGCTATTGCGAGGAGACCGGCGAGCCGATCGGGCTTAAGCGCCTCGATGCGCGCCCGATTGCAACGCTGTCGATCGAAGCGCAGGAACGGCACGAACGTCGCGAGAAGGTCTATCGCGACGAGTGAGCGTCGGACACAGGCGGGATCGCGGCGAGGAGGTCGCGGTGCCGCCGGTCGGCCTACTCGATACGGAAACCCTGCTGCAGGGGCCGCAAATTGAGGGCCCGCCGCGTGATCGCGGCGGGCCATTTCGTTGTGCCGCTACTGTTCGGGTCAGGATTTCCGGTTCGCCGACAGTTCGCCGAGAAGCCGCGCCATTTCGGCTTCGGTCTCCTCGCGGCTCTTGGGGTGAGCCGTCTGGGGGTCACGCACGGCCGGTTCGACGCGACCGGCGACGGGCGTCGGACGCGCGGGCGCCGCGGTGATCTCGGCCTCAAGGATTTTCTCGAACTCGCTGACGAGCGCGGCATGGTCGGTGGTGCGCGGCGGCGCCGGCGCGTCGGGTATCGGGGCTGGCTCGCGCTGTCCGATGCGGTCGCTGCCCGTGCCGACGGGATTGGTGAGCACCCGCTGGCGGGCCCGGTCCAGCGCCTCCATGGCGCTCTGGGAACTCTGGGGCGGCGATGGCATGGCGGGCGGCTGCATGGCCGGGGTCGGGGCCGGCGCGGACGAACCGGTGGCGGCGGGCGCGGCCTGCGGCGGGGCAGCATACTGGGTGGCAACCGCAGCGGCCGGCTCGCCGCCGTAGAGGACACGGCCCATCGCCGATACCCCGCCCGCGGGCACGGCGGGAGCTGGTTCTGGCTGCGTCTGCGCCGCGACCGGCCTGGGAGCGGCTGGGGCGGGGCGTGCCACCGGCGGGGGCGCTGCCGGCGTCACTGCCGGCGGCGGCGCGGGATCGGTGACCGCACGGGCGGCAGACGGCTCCCGCTCTTCCGGCGCGGCGATGGCCGAGTTGCTGATGATCCGGCTTTCGACGACGATGTCGGTGGGGCCGCCGATCATCAGCAAATGCTCGACGTCGTCGCGGCGCACCAGAACGAGCCGGCGACGCGCGTCGACGGCGGCGGCATCGAGCACGGACAGCCGTGGCTGGCGGTTGCGGCCGCCGCGAATGAAGGGCGAGGAGGGGCGTCGGCGGACGACCCAGAGCACCAGCGCCAGGCAAGCCAGGCCAAGCACAACGGCGCCTGCGGCGATCAGGAACTTCGTGCCGTACTGGGCGATGACGTCCTCGAACATGAAGGGCTACTCCTTGGCGACACATTGCGTTCATTTGACGGCTTTTTTCGGGCTCGCACAAGAAGCGCGGGCAGGCTGTCCTGTAGAGGCTCGGCGTGGTCTCCGCAATCGCCCGCGGCAGGGCGGCCCCGAACGGGCGATATTCCCTGTGAATTGGGGCCGGGCGCTTTCATTCGCTCGCTTTTTGGGTTTCCCTCAAGGCGCTAAAAGTGATTCTTGCAATGGCTTCCGCGCCGCGCGGCCTTCAGGAGTTCCGGCCAAGAGAGTGAGCGATGTCTAAAATCCGGCAGGAGGTCGAATACCATGCGCCGATCGTCGAGCGAGGCAGCCGTCCGGGCGTGATCCTGCGGATCGTGCTGCTGGCGATCGTGCTCACGGCGTCCGCCGGGGCCTTCATCGTCTTCAAGAAGCAGCTCGACAACGAGATCGTGCTCGGCATCCTCGGCGTGCTGGCCATGGTCGGCATCTTCTTCTTCGTCTCCGCCATAATCGGCTTCATCGAGATCATGCCGCAGTCGCGACCGGACGAACTGGCGCAGATCTTCGTCGACACGCAGCCGGAGGGCACGCTCGTCACGGACCGAAAGGGCCGGATCGTCTATGCCAACGCCGCCTATGGCGCGCTGACCGGCGCGGCGCGCGAGAGCGACGTGCAGACGCTCGAGACCCTGTTCTCGCGCGACCGGGAAGCGAGCGAATCGGTGTACCGGCTGACGAACGGCCTGCACGAGGGGGCGGAGGGGGCCGAGGAGTTTCGCCTGCTGAAGCCTTTGAACCCGGGCGGCGGCAGCGCCAGCGGCGCGCGCTGGTACCGGTTGAAGGCGCGCGTGCTGCCCAACCGGGAGAAGGGCGGGCCGCCACTCTACGTCTGGCAGATCGCCGACATCACGGCGGAGCGGGACGAGCAGGAGCGATTCTTCAAGGAATTGCAGAATGCCATCGACTATCTCGATCATGCGCCGGCCGGCTTCTTCTCGGCCGGGCGCAGGGGCGAGGTCTTCTATCTCAACGCCACGCTCGCCGACTGGCTCGGCATCGACCTGACGAAGTTCCGCCCCGCTTCGGTGTCGATCGGCGATCTCGTGGCCGGCGAAGGGCTGGCGCTTGTGCAGTCGGTGCAGGCCGAGCCGGGCGGCAACAAGACCGAGGTGCTCGACCTCGACCTGCGCAAGTCGAACGGGCAGAGCCTGCCGGTCCGTCTCGTGCACCGGGTCAGTGCGACGCGCGACGGGGCGCCCGGCGAAAGCCGCACCATCGTACTTGCCCGCGATGCCGCCAGCGACTCGTCCAACGACGCCATGCGCTTCACCCGGTTCTTCAACAACACGCCGATGGCGATCGCGTCCGTCGACGGCGGCGGGCGGATCCTGCGCACGAATGCGCCATTCCTGAAGATGTTCTCCGGCGTTGTCTCCCGCGACGACATCGACCGGGGCGCGAGGCTGGAATCGATCGTGCACGAGAACGACCGGCTGCGGCTGGAGGCGGCGCTGGAGGCCGCGCGCGACCGCCAGGGCGACATCGCGCCGATCGATTCGATCCATCCGGGCGAGGAGGGACGCCATTTCCGCTTCTATGTGAATGCCGTCATCGACCAGAGCGAGCAGGCGCCGGAAGAGGCGGCCATCGTCTATGCGCTCGAGATCACCGAGCAGAAGGCGCTCGAGACCCAGATGGCGCAGACGCAGAAGATGAACGCCGTCGGCACGCTCGCGGGCGGCATCGCGCACGACTTCAACAACGTCCTGACGGCCATCCTGCTGTCCTCCGATCACCTGCTTCTGTCGGCGCGCCCGGCGGACGCCAGTTTCGCGGACCTGATGGAGATCAAGCGCAACGCCAACCGCGCCGCCGTGCTGGTGCGCCAGCTTCTGGCGTTTTCGCGCAAGCAGACGATGCGGCCCTCGGTGCTGCAGATGACCGATGTGATCGGCGACCTGCGCATGCTGATCGACCGCATGACCGGCACCAAGGTCAAGATCGAGGCCGACTACGGCCGCGACCTGTGGCCGGTGAAGACGGATCTCGGACAGTTCGAGCAGGTGTTGCTCAACCTCGCCGTTAATGCGCGCGACGCCATGCCGGACGGCGGCACCATCACCTTCCGCACCCGCAACATCGGCGCCGTCGAGGCGGCGGCCTACAACTATCGGGAGCTGCCGCAGGGCGAGTACGTCGAGATCGACGTCATCGACCAGGGCACCGGCATCCCGCCCGAAATCCGCGACAAGATCTTCGAGCCGTTCTTCACCACGAAGGAGGTCGGCAAGGGAACCGGCCTCGGCCTGTCCATGGTCTACGGCATCGTCAAGCAGAGCGGCGGCTACATCTTCCTCGATTCCGAGGTCGGCAAGGGCACGACCTTCCGCATTTTCATGCCGCGTCACATCGAGGAGGTCCAGGCCGGCATCGCTTCGGTCGGGACGGACCGCGCGGCGGTGCCGGAGGCTGCCGCCCCGGCGGCGCCCATGCCGTCGGCAAAGGAGCCGCGCGATCTCACCGGCGGTTCCGCCGTCGTGCTGCTTGTCGAGGACGAGGAGGCGGTGCGGCGGGGCGGCAAGCGCATGCTCGAAACGCGCGGCTACACCGTGCACGAGGCCGGCTCCGGCGTCGAGGCACTCGACATCATGGAGGAACTGAACGGCGCGGTGGACATCGTCGTCTCCGACGTGGTGATGCCGGAAATGGACGGGCCGACATTGCTGCGCGAACTGCGCAAGCAGCACCCGGACCTGAAGTTCATCTTCGTGTCCGGCTATGCCGAGGATGCCTTCGCCCGCAACCTGCCGGCCGATGCCAAGTTCGGCTTCCTGCCGAAGCCGTTCTCGCTCAAGCAGCTTGCCGAGGCCGTGCGCGAAATGCTGGACGGCTGACGAGCGGCGCATCGCCGCCGCAGCCCTGGTCACGGGAGTTGCAGCGACCGGCGGGCCGCTGCGCCGGACCGGATCGGGGGGTGGCCGTCAAACGGCCATCGCCACCGCAATTTCCGCCGCCAGCCGGGCATTGTTCTCCACCAGCGCGATGTTGGTGGCGAGGCTGCGGCCGTCGGTAAGGCGGAAGATCGTGTCGAGCAGGTAGGGGGTGACGGCCTTGCCGCTGATCCCGTCGCGCTCGGCGTTGTCCAGCGCCCGCTCGATGTAGATCTCCATCTCCTGGCGCGGGATTTCGTTCTCGACCGGCACGGGGTTGGCCACCAGCATGCCGCCCTCGATCCCGAGCTGGTTGCGCACCGCCTGGAAATTGGCGATCGCCGCCGGGCTGTTCAGCATCAGTGGGCTCGGCAGGCCGGAATCGCGCGACCAGAAGGCGGGAAAGGCCGGGCTGTCGTAGCTGACCACCGGCACGCCGCGCGTCTCCAGCACTTCCAGCGTCTTCGGAATGTCGAGGATCGCCTTGGCGCCGGCGCAGACGACGACGACGCCGGTCCGCGACAGTTCCTCGAGGTCGGCAGAGATGTCGAAGCTCTCCTCGGCCCTGCGATGCACCCCGCCGATGCCGCCGGTGGCGAAGACGCGGATGCCGGCGCGGGCGGCGGCGATCATCGTCGCCGCGACCGTTGTCGCGCCCGTGCGGCGCTCGGCGATGGCAAAGGCCAGGTCGGCGCGCGACAGCTTCATGGCGCCCTGCTTCTGCGCCAGCGCGACCAGTTCGGCATCGTCGAGACCGATGTGGAGAACGCCCTCGATCACGGCGATGGTGGCCGGGACGGCGCCTTCCTCGCGGATGATGCCCTCGACGCTGCGCGCCATCTCCAGATTGCCGGGATAGGGCATGCCGTGGGTGATGATCGTGGATTCCAGCGCCACGAGCGGCGCGCCGCGCGCCTTGGCCGCGGTGACCTCGTCGGAATAGGCGATCGGCAGGAGCGGGGAGGCGGGTCGGGTCATTTGTGGTCCTCGTCAGCTTGGTCGCGGCGGCGGCCGGCGTCTTGGCGTCTCATGACAGCATTTCGGCCTCGGGGACAAGGGTCATCACGCGTGCGAGCAGCGTCGGTTCGAGTTCTTCGGCGACGGCAAGCGGCGAGCGCACCGCCAGCAGCGCTGCTGCGACGCCCTGGCGCAGCGCCACGGCCAGCGGCCGGCCGTCGAGCCGGGCCGACAGGAAGCCGGAGGCGAGCGCGTCGCCGGCGCCGGTCACGTCCCCCAAGGTTTCCAGCGGCGGCGGGGCCAGCATCGCGATCCCGTCCTTGCCGAAGGCGATCGCGGCGTCGCGGCCGCGCGTGACCACGCCGGAGTCAAGCCCGGCAGCGCGCAGGAGGGCCGGCCAGCCCCGTGCGTCGTCCGGCCGCCCCCGTGCCAGTGCGCGGGCCTCCGCCTCGTTCATGAACAGACAGGACAGCGCGGGCAGCGCCTCGCGGAACCGTTCGACCTTGGCGGGCGAGATGGCGATGCCGAAGACCGGCTTGCCGTTTTCCCCGGCGGTGGCGGCGATGGCGGCCACCGTTTCGGCCGGCAGGTTGGCGTCGGTGAGGACCGCGTCGCTGCGGGCAAGGGCCTCGCGCACGGCGCGCTGCTGCAGACGCCGGGGCGAGAACAGCCGGTAGAGTTCCATGTCGGCGAGCGCGACGACGAGATTGCCGTCGCGCTCGATGATCGCCGTGTAGCTCGGCGTCGCCCGGTCGAGGAAGGTAAAGGGCGTGTCCTCGACGCCGGCGGCCAGAGCCGCCGCCGCGACGATCTCGCCGTCGCCGTCGCCGCCGCGCGGGGCGATCAGCCGCACCGCATGGCCGAGCCGCGAAAGGTTGCGCGCGGCGTTGAAGGCGCCGCCGCCTGCCTCGACGAACCAGCTGCCGGGGTTGCTGGCGCCGGGTGCGGTCTCGCCGTGGATGCGGCCGCGACGATCGACGTGGGCGCCGCCGAGCACAAGGATCCGGTTCATCGGCCACCTCCCTGAAGGTCGCGGCGATTCGCGCCCGAACAGGGCTCGCGCCGGCCGGCGAAGGAATGGTAGAATAGTGTGCAAGTGTCCGGAAACGAACGTGGAACGCTGCCGGGAATATCGAAATTAATCAACCGCATGGTGTTCTGTTGCCAAATGAGAACAAAAAGTGTACATAGCTTCCATCGGCGGCTTCATTGCCTGTCTGGCCCCAATAACCTAAAGGTGGAGCAAATGGCACAAAACTCTTTGCGGCTCGTAGAGGACAAATCGGTGGACAAAAGCAAGGCACTCGAAGCGGCACTTTCTCAGATCGAGAGGTCGTTCGGCAAGGGCTCGATCATGAAGCTCGGCTCGAAGGACAGCGTCGTCGAGATCGAAACCATCCCGACCGGCTCGCTCGGTCTCGACATCGCGCTCGGGATCGGTGGCCTGCCGAAGGGACGCATCATCGAAATCTACGGTCCGGAGAGCTCGGGCAAGACGACGCTGGCGCTGCAGACGATCGCCGAGGCACAGAAGAAGGGCGGTATCTGCGGCTTCGTCGATGCCGAGCACGCGCTCGATCCGGTCTATGCCCGCAAGCTCGGCGTCGACCTCGAGAACCTGCTGATCTCGCAGCCGGACAATGGCGAGCAGGCGCTCGAGATCACCGATTCGCTGGTGCGCTCCGGCGCGATCGACGTGCTGGTGATCGACTCGGTTGCGGCGCTGACGCCGCGCGCCGAAATCGAGGGCGAGATGGGCGACAGCCTGCCGGGCCTGCAGGCGCGGCTGATGAGTCAGGCGCTGCGCAAGCTGACGGCGTCGATCTCGCGCTCGAACACCATGGTCATCTTCATCAACCAGATCCGCATGAAGATCGGCGTCATGTTCGGCTCGCCGGAAACGACGACGGGCGGCAATGCGCTGAAGTTCTATGCCTCCGTGCGCCTCGACATCCGCCGCATCGGCGCGGTCAAGGAACGCGACGAGGTGATCGGCAACCAGACGAAGATCAAGGTCGTCAAGAACAAGATGGCGCCGCCCTTCAAGGAGGTCGAGTTCGACATCATGTATGGTGAGGGCGTGTCGAAGACCGGCGAGCTGATCGACCTCGGCGTCAAGGCGGGGATCGTGGAGAAGTCCGGCTCCTGGTTCTCCTACAACAGCCAGCGGCTCGGCCAGGGCCGCGAGAACGCCAAGCAGTTCCTGCGCGACAACCCCGACGCCGCCCGCGAGATCGAGATGGCGCTGCGGCAGAACGCAGGCCTGATCGCCGACAAGCTGCTCGACTCAGGGCGCCCCGGGGACGACGACGGCGACAGCCTCGCCGAAATGTGACCGGCGGCGCGGCGGCGGTCGCGCCTTGTCCGGCCGGGGCCTTTCGGCCCCGCGCCTGCAGCGCGGCCGAATGCGGTCGTCGGCCGGCAGCGGCGGCTGATCGCGACCGGTCGGCAACGGCGGGAGGCTTTCGGACCGGCTGGCTGCGTTCGGGCATCGCCTGCAAACAAAAGCCCGCCGCGTGGTTTCACGCGGCGGGCTTTTCGTGGGACCCGGCCGGAGCCGGGTCGCTTTGGGCCGGCCTCAGGCGGCCATCGCCTTCTTCAGGTTCTCGTCGATCTTGTCGAGGAAGCCGGTGGTGGACAGCCAGGGCTGGTCGGGGCCGATCAGCAGCGCCAGGTCCTTGGTCATGTAGCCGCTCTCGACGGTGTCGACGCAGACCTTCTCCAGCGTCGCGGCGAACTTCGCCAGATCGGCATTGTCGTCGAGCTTGGCGCGATGGGCGAGACCCCGGGTCCAGGCGAAGATCGAGGCGATCGAGTTGGTCGAGGTCTCCTCGCCCTTTTGGTGCTGGCGGTAGTGGCGGGTGACGGTGCCGTGCGCGGCCTCCGCCTCGACCGTCTTGCCGTCCGGCGTCATCAGCACCGAGGTCATCAGGCCGAGCGAGCCGAAGCCCTGGGCGACGATGTCGGACTGCACGTCGCCGTCGTAGTTCTTGCAGGCCCAGACATAGCCGCCGGACCACTTCAGCGCCGAGGCGACCATGTCGTCGATCAGGCGATGCTCGTACCAGATCTTGGCTTCCTTGAAGCGGTCGGCGAACTCGGCGTCGAACACCTGCTGGAAGATGTCCTTGAAGCGGCCGTCATAGACCTTGAGAATGGTGTTCTTGGTCGACAGGTAGACCGGCACCTGGCGCTGCAGGCCGTAGTTGAACGAGGCGCGGGCGAACTCGGTGATCGACTCGTCGAGATTGTACATGCCCATGGCGACACCGGCCGACGGCGCGTCGAACACGTCGTACTCGATCTCCTTGCCGTCCTCGCCGACGAACTTCATCGTCAGCTTGCCCTTGCCGGGGAACTTGAAGTCGGTGGCGCGGTACTGGTCGCCGAAGGCGTGGCGGCCGACGATGATCGGCTTGGTCCAGCCCGGCACCAGGCGCGGCACGTTCTTGCAGATGATCGGCTCGCGGAAGATGACGCCGCCGAGGATGTTGCGGATCGTGCCGTTCGGCGACTTCCACATCTTCTTCAGCTTGAACTCCTCCACCCGCCCCTCGTCGGGGGTGATGGTGGCGCACTTGACGCCGACGCCGTGCTTCTTGATCGCATTGGCCGCGTCGACGGTGACCTGGTCGTCGGTGGCGTCGCGGTTCTCGACGCTGAGGTCGTAATACTGAAGGTCGATGTCCAGGTACGGGTGGATCAGCTTGTCCTTGATGAACTGCCAGATGATGCGCGTCATCTCGTCGCCGTCGAGCTCGACGACCGGATTGGCGACCTTGATCTTTTTCATGGATTGCCTCGTAGCCTAGTGGGAGCGGAAGTCCCGTTTCGTGAAGTGAAATCGTGGGGCCTATAGCACTGCGGGCCGGCAAGGCAAAGGCGACCAAGGACGGAGACGCTTTATTTTCGGCTCCGTCCGGCTATGCTGGCGCCGCATCGGCGGACCCGTTCGCCGGCGCGACGGCGCGGTCGGCGAAACGTGCCGCCTGCCGCATCCGGCTACCCCCATCCCCCGTCCACGGCCGCTCGGCCAGCCCCATCAGTTCCCGGAGACGCCAAGTTCCGTATTTGCCTTCTTGCAGCCTTCGCGCTGCAACCATCGCTCGCCGTCGCCGGCGATGCACCGGCGCCGGTGCGGGTGCTGCTCGAGATGCTGACGCCGAACTGGGCCGGGGCCGAGGGCGATACCGACACCCCGCCCGGCTATGTCGACCACTTCAACGGCGATTTTCCGCAGCACCTGTACCGCCGGGACTCTGTTGCCCTGTATCGCGCGGCGGCCGGATACCCGGCCAATGAGGACGGCGGGTCGCCGTTCGGCTACGACGTCATCGCGATGGCCCAGGACGGCTGCTCGATCCGCGACCCGTCGGTCGAACCGGCCGCGCCGGTCGAGGGGGCAACCATGATCACGGCGCGGTTCGACAACGACCATGGCTTCGGGGAGAAGGCGCCGGGCCGGAGGCCGACGGTAGTGCTCTTGCGGGTCGTCGAGGAGGGCGGCAGGCCGGTGATCGACGACATCCTGCGGCCGCAGGAGGACGATCCGGGGTCGCTGAAGGCGGAAATGCGGCCTTGCCGGCGATGGCGCGCATTTGCCGCCACCGGCGGAAGATGGCGGACCGGAATAGCGCCCTTGCTTTTCTTTTGCCGGTGGATGTGGCAGGGACCGATCAGACGAGGGCACGACGCGCCGGACGCGCTGCCCGGCCCCGCGAGAAGACAGGCAGGCACGGCGGTAGAGCGAATGGCAGGCACGAACAGCGAGCGGCAACTGATAGCGGAGGGACCGGCGATCATCCTGGTCCATCCGCAACTGGGCGAGAACATCGGCATGGTCGCGCGCGCGATGGCCAATTTCGGCCTGGCGGAACTGCGGCTCGTCAATCCGCGCGACGGCTGGCCGAGCGAAAAGGCGGTCTCGGCGGCGAGCAAGGCCGACCACGTAATCGAGGCGGCGCGGGTGTTCTCCTCGCTGGAGGAGGCGGTCGCCGACCTCAACTTCGTCTACGCGACGACGGCGCGTGACCGCTACGGCTACAAGGAGGTGCGGTCGCCGGTGGTCGCCGCGCAGGAGTTGCGCCAGCGCTTCCGCGCCGGCGAGGGCACCGGTATCCTCTTCGGCCGCGAGCGCACCGGGCTGACCAACGAGGAGATCGCGCTTGCCGACGAGCTCGTGACCTTCCCGGTCAACCCGGCCTTCGCCTCGCTCAACCTGGCGCAGGCGGTGCTGCTGATGAGCTACGAATGGATGAAGACCGGGATGGGCTCGCTCGAGGAGACCGCCTTCAGCGCGCTGCCGCAGCGTCCGGCGCGCAAGGACGAGCTGCAGGGCCTGTTCGATCACGTCGAGGAGGCGCTCGACGCGCGCGGCTATTTCCGCCCCGCCGCCAAAAAGCCGAAGTTGATCGAGAACCTGCGCGCGGCACTCACCCGTCCCTCCTTCACCGGCTCGGAAATCCAGGTCTTGCGCGGCATCATCTCCTGTCTCGACCGCTTCACCCGCGATGCGCCGCGCGGCGCCGGCGCGCCCGTTCCCAACCGCACCAGGAACAGAAGGGCGAAGGCCGACCGTGACGACGAATAGTCCCAGGCCCATCCTCGTGTTCGACAGCGGCATCGGCGGCCTGACGGTGCTGCGCGAGGCGCGCGTGCTGATGCCGGAGCGGCACTTCATCTACGTCGCCGACGACGCCGGCTTTCCCTATGGCACCTGGGAGGAGGCGGCCCTGAAGGACCGGGTGATCGGGCTCTTCGGCCGATTGCTGGCGCAATACGCGCCGGAGGTGTGTGTCATCGCCTGCAATACCGCGTTCACCCTGGTCGGCGCGGCGTTGCGGGCGGCCTTTCCCGAGATGCGCTTCGTCGGCACGGTGCCGGCGATCAAGCCCGCTGCCGAGCGCACCCGTTCGGGGCTGGTGTCCGTGCTCGCGACCCCCGGCACGGTCAAGCGCGACTACACCCGCGACCTGATCCAGTCCTTTGCCAGCCAGTGCCATGTGCGCCTCGTCGGCTCGGAGAACCTGGCGCCGATGGCGGAGGCCTATATCCGCGGCGAGACGCTTTCGGACGCGGCGGTGACGGCGGAGATCGGCCAGTGCTTCGTCGAGATGGACGGTCGCAGGACCGATATCGTCGTGCTCGCCTGCACGCACTATCCGTTCATGGCCAACGTCTTCCGCCGGCTGGCGCCGTGGCCGGTCGACTGGCTCGACCCCGCAGAGGCGATCGCGCGCCAGGCGCGCCGGCTGGTGCCGGCGCTCGACGTGCTGGTGCCGGGCGAGGACATCGCGGTCTTCACCTCCGGCCGTCCCGATTTTTCCACCCGCCGACTGATGCAGGGTTTCGGACTGCGGGTCTAGCGGGCGAAAAGGCATGCCGCTTCGGATCGTGACGATGACCGGCTCTTCTAGCGGTCGAACAGCGGCGAGGCGGCGACGCGGGCGGCCAGATGATCGATGAAGGCCCGCACGCGGGCCGGGGTCGGGCCGCCGCCGAGATGGATGGCGTGAATCGGCTCCAGGTCGCCCGGGTTGAACGGCTCGAGCAGAGGGACCAGCGTGCCCCGGGCGATATCGTCGGCGACGTGGAAGCGGCCGAGCCGCGCGATGCCGGCACCTGCCAGCGCCATCTGCCGCAGCGTCTCGCCATTGTTGACGAGCACCGGACCGGACACGGGCTGTTCGAAGACCTCGCCGCCCTCCGTCATCGGCCAGGCCGCGCCGGCCCTGCGAAAGTTGAACCCCAGGCAGTCGTGATGCTGGAGGTCGGAGGGCGTCTGCGGCGTTCCGCGCCTTGCCAGGTAGGACGGGGCCGCGCAGACCACGCGCCGGCCCTCGGCGAGCTTGCGGGCGATCAGGGCGCTGTCGGGCAGGGTGCCCACGCGGATGGCCACGTCGGCTTGCTGGGCCATCAGGTCGACCACGTCGTCGGTGAAGCTGAGGCTGACGCTCAGTTGCGGGTATCTGCTGCGGAAGGACGGGATCGCCGGCGCGACGAAGAGCCGACCGAACGGCAGGGAGGCGTTGATCGCCAGGCTGCCGCGCACGGCGCCGCCGCTGGCGGCCTCGTCGGCTTGCTCGATGTCGCGCAAGATGCGCTGGGCCGCCTCAAAATAGCCCGCCCCCTCGTCGGTCAGCGTCAGGGCGCGGGTGGTGCGGACCAGCAGCCGGGTCCCGAGCCGGGCCTCGAGGCGGCCGATCAGCTTGGAGACGGCGGACGGGGTGAGGCCGAGGCTGCGCGCGGCGGCGGAGAATCCGCCCTTCAGCACCACGCGGACGAAGACCTCCATCTCGCCAGAGCGCTCCATCAGGATCCGGGGCATTGTGTCCCTCCATTCACAGTCATTGTTCTTCGATGGGACATAGTACGTCGGGTTGCCACGTCCTAGCTTTCCCGCATCAAAGCGGAGAATAAAGATGGACCTCAAACTCACCGACAAGACAGCGCTTGTAACCGGCTCGACCGCCGGCATCGGCCTGGAGATCGCCCGCAAGCTCGCCCAGGAAGGCGCGTCCGTCATCCTGACCGGTCGCGATGCAGCCAAGCTCGACGCGGCACTGGCCGACATCGGCAGCATGGCCGGTGCGAAGGTCGACGGCGTCGTGGCCGACGTGTCAACCGCAGCGGGGGCGGCGCAGATGATCCGGCGGCATCCCGACGTCGACATTCTGGTCAACAACCTCGGCATCTACGAGAGCAAGCCCTTCGCCGCGATCAGCGACGACGACTGGCAGCGCTATTTCGACATCAACGTGATGAGCGGTGTCCGTCTGAGCCGGCACTACTTCCCGCGGATGCTGGACCGCAAGGCCGGTCGGGTGGTGTTCGTTTCCAGCGAGACCGGCGTCGCGGTCGATCCGGCGATGATCCACTACGCCATGACCAAGACCGCGCAGCTGTCGATCGCGCGCGGCATGGCCGGCCTGACGCGGGGCACGGCCGTGACCGTCAACTCCGTCATGCCCGGGCCGACGCGTTCGGAGGGCATCGTCGACTTTCTGAAGAGCGTGGCCAGCAACCCCGACGCGACCGCCGCGGAAGCGGAGGCGGAGTTCTTCGCCGGCGCCCGTTCGGGCTCGCTGCTGCAGCGCATGATCGAGGCCGAAGAGATCGCCAACCTCGTGGCCTACCTTGCCAGCCCGGTTTCGGCCGCGACCAACGGCGCCGCCGTTCGGGTCGAGGGCGGCCTCATCAACTCGCTGGCCTGACGCGGTGATCGCATCGCCGCCGCCGAGCGGGCAGCGGCGGCACGAAGGCGCCGGCCCGGCTGCCGGCGGCAACCGGTCCGGCGACCGCGCTCGGTCACGGTGTGCGGCCGCCCCGCTGCCGGCGGCCCGATCGCAATCGACATGACGAGGGCCCCTGCCGACACGCGTCCCCGCAGCGTCAATGTTCGTTGCTGCCGCGTACCGCGTTCCCCTTCCGCGTCCACGGCGGGTCGGGCGGTGGGGAACGTCCGGCGGGCGGGCCGAACCTTCCTGTGGGTTCTCTGATTTCCTCTGTCTGCGCACCGATAGTTTCGTGCTAGGTCTGCGCTGTTTTCCCGGCCACTGCCGGGACAGGTGCATCTGGGCTGGACACGGGGATCGCATGAAGGTCGGCATCGACATGGGAGCGGCGCAGGGCGGCGCGTCGGCCACGCTCGATATCGAGGAACTGCTGGCGACCCGCCTGCTCGTGCAGGGCAATTCAGGATCCGGCAAGTCGCACCTCCTGCGGCGCCTGCTCGAGCAGTCTGCGCCGTGGGTGCAGCAGTGCATCATCGATCCCGAGGGCGATTTCGTCACGCTCTCCGACAAGTACGGCCACGTGGTGATCGAGGGCGAACGCAGCGATGCGGAGCTTGTCGGCATCGCCACCCGCATCCGGCAGCATCGCGTCTCCTGCGTGCTCTCGCTCGAGGGACTCGAGGTCGAGCAGCAGATGCGCGCGGCCGGCATCTTCCTCAACGCCATGTTCGACGCCGACCGGGACTACTGGTATCCGATGCTGGTGGTGGTCGACGAGGCGCAGATGTTCGCGCCGTCGGTGGCCGGCGACGTCGGCGAGGAGGCGCGCAAGGTCTCGCTCGGGGCGATGACGAACCTCATGTGCCGCGGGCGCAAGCGCGGGCTGGCCGGCGTCATCGCCACGCAGCGGCTGGCGAAGCTGGCCAAGAACGTGGCTGCCGAGGCCTCGAACTTCCTGATGGGCCGCACGTTCCTCGACATCGACATGGCGCGCGCCGCCGACCTGCTCGGCATGGACCGGCGCCAGGCGGAAATGTTCCGCGACCTGAAGCGCGGCTCCTTCGTCGCGCTCGGGCCGGCGCTGTCGCGCCGGCCGCTGCCGGTGACGATCGGCCCGGTCGAGACCTCCGCGCGCTCCAGCAGCCCCAAGCTGATGCCGCTGCCGGAGGCGCCGCAGGACGTCGAGGACCTGATCTTCACCCCGGACCCGGAAGAATTTTCCCGGCCGATCGTGCGGCGCGTCACGCCGCAGCCGCGCCCGACGACCGACATCCTTGCGGAGTTGGCGCGCGCCCGGCCGGAGCCGGCGGCGGTCGAGCCGGTGCGCGCAACGACGGTGGAAATGCCGGCCGAGGAACGCGAGGCGCTGCTCGACCAGGTGCTGGCCGAGATCCTCGAAAACCCTGGCGCGGCCTTCCGCCCCGATGCCGAGCTGTTCCAGGACTTTCTCGTCCGCTGCCGCATCCGTCGGGTGCCGGGCGCGCCGCTGTCGCTGCCGTCGTTCCGCCGCAAGATGGCGATCGCCCGCTCCGGCGTCGATGCGGAAACCGCCGCGACCGAAGCCTGGGCCACGGCGCTGGAACTGTCGCGCGCCGTCAGCGAGGACCTGCAGGGCGTGTTCCTGCTGGTCGCACAGGCCGCCGCGCGCGGCCTGCCGTGTCCGTCTGATGCGATGATCGCGCGGGCCTATGGCACCCATTCCGCCCGCCGCGCCCGCCGCCTGCTCGGCTATTTCGAGGAGCAGGGGCTGGTCGTCGTCCACAGCGATCTCGCGGGCTTGCGCATCGTCGCCTTTCCCGACCTGCAGGCCGAGACCGCGCCCGGCGATCCGAACGCGGCCGACGAGGGGGGCGCCGGCCGCGCCGCGGCGGAATAGCCTCAGGCTTCGTCGGTCAGCGCCTTGTCGTCATTGCGGGTCGCCCAGAGCGAGCCGATGATGCCGGACGCCAGGATCGCGATCGTCACCGCCAGCGAGACGGCCGGCGGGATCTTGGCCAGGCCCAGCATGTCCGCCACGAAGATCTTCGAGCCGATGAAGATCAGCACCGTCGCCAGCGCGTATTTCAGGTAGGCGAAGCGGTGGATGAGGGCGGAGAGCGCGAAATAGAGCGCACGCAGGCCGAGAATCGCGAAGATGTTCGAGGTGTAGACGATGAACGGGTCGGTGGTGATGGCAAAGATGGCCGGGATCGAATCGACGGCAAAGACGAGGTCGGCGAACTCGACCAGGATCAGCGCCAGCAGCAGCGGGGTGGCGAAGGTGCGCAGCCGGCCGGTCTTCGGGTCCGCCTGGCGCACCAGAAAGCGGTCGCCATGCAGCCGGTCCGTTACCGGCAGTCGCCGGCGCAGGAACTTCAGGAGCGGGTTGTTGGCGACGTCGTAGGCCTCCTCGGCCGCAAACAGCATCTTGACGCCGGTTATGACGAGGAAGGCGGCAAAGAGATACAGCACCCAGCCGTAGTTCTCCACCACCGCCGCCCCCGCGCCGATCATGATGCCGCGCAGGACGATGACGCCGAGGATGCCGTAGAGCAGGACGCGATGCTGGTAGTGCCGCGGGACCGCGAAATAGCCGAAGATCATCGCGATGACGAAGATGTTGTCCATCGCCAGGCTCTTTTCGACGACGAAGCCGGTCAGGTATTCGATGCCGGCCTGCTGGCCGGACTGAAGCCAGACAAAACCGCCGAAGGCGAGGCCGAGGACAATGTAGAAGGCGGAGAGCCCCAGGCTCTCGCGCATGCCGATCTCCCTGTTTTCCTTGTGGAGTACGCCGAGGTCGAGGGCGAGGAGGGCAAGAACGGCTGCGATAAAGGAAAGCCACATCCAGACGGCGGTGCCCTGGAAGTCGTGCATAAGAAATTCCATCTAGGGATTCCTCTGCCGGATCGGTTGGTGATTGCAGCTCCGACATCACGAAGATCCGGCATCACACGTCAGAGGGGCCCGGCGCTGCTTGTCGCTCAGATGGGCAAGCGCCGTTCGCTGCGCAAGGTCCGTTGACATTCTTGTGAAAACGCCTTAGAGACCCGCTCAACGCCGGGCAGAGATGTCCGGTGTTTCATTTGACATGTCCCGTGGCTTCTTGCGGTCGCGTATCGCAGGGAACCTGTCAGAAGGCCGGAACCGGCATTCAGAGGAGGGCGTGTTTCCTTGATCCGGTTTGTAAGAAAACCGGTGTAGCTATTTGAAAGGAAATGCGATGAGCAAGCGCGCTTCATCCAAGTACAAAATCGACCGCCGTATGGGCGAGAACATCTGGGGTCGCCCGAAGTCCCCGGTCAACCGCCGCGAATACGGCCCCGGCCAGCACGGCCAGCGCCGCAAGTCGAAGCTTTCGGACTTCGGCGTACAGCTGCGCGCCAAGCAGAAGCTGAAGGGCTACTACGGCGACATCCGCGAGAAGCAGTTCCGCGCCACCTATGACGAGGCCAACCGTCGCAAGGGCGATACCTCGGAGAACCTGATCGGCCTGCTCGAGTCGCGCCTCGACGCGATCGTCTACCGCGCCAAGTTCGTTCCGACGGTCTTCGCAGCCCGCCAGTTCGTCAACCACGGCCACGTCAAGGTCAACGGCGTCCGCGTCAACATCGGTTCCTACCGCTGCAAGGCCGGCGACGTCATCGAGGTTCGCGAGAAGTCCAAGCAGCTCGTCTCGGTGCTGGAATCGGTCCAGCTCGCCGAGCGCGACGTTCCGGACTACATCGAAGTCGACCACAACAAGATGGTTGCCACCTTCGCACGCGTCCCGGGCCTGTCCGACGTACCGTACCCGGTCGTCATGGAACCGAACCTGGTCGTCGAGTTCTACTCGCGCTAATCGCGAGCGACGGCTTGCCGAATCTCGAAAGCCGCCCCGCAACGGGCGGCTTTTCTGTCATGGAGGGGCCGCATGGCGGACTTGCAGGCGATCGTCGAGGAAATCCATCAAGCCCTGTTGCCGCGTGTCGGCGAAGGGCGGGTGGCCGACTACATTCCGCAGCTCGCCCATGTCGACCCGAAGCAGTTCGGCCTGGCGGTGGTCACGGTCGACGGTGACGTGTACCTGGCCGGCGACGCGGAGAAGCCCTTCTCCATCCAGAGCGTGTCGAAGGTCTTCACCCTGACGATCGCGCTCGGCAAGCACGGCGATGGGCTGTGGAAGCGCGTCGGCCGCGAACCCTCCGGCTCGGCGTTCAACTCGATCGTCCAGCTCGAGCGCGAAGACGGCATCCCGCGCAATCCGTTCATCAACGCCGGCGCGATCGCCGTGGCCGACCTTCTCCTCGCCGGCCACACACCGCGGGAGGCGATCGGCGAAATCCTCCGCTTCATGCGCTTCCTTGCGGACGAGGAAAGCATCGTCATCGATCACGAGGTGGCGCGCTCCGAGACGGCGACCGGCTTTCGTAATGCCGCGCTCGCCAACTTCATGCGCGCCTTCGGCGTGCTTGCCCATCCGGTCGAGCACGTCCTCGGCGTCTATTTTCACCAATGCGCGATCGCCATGAGCTGCCGACAACTGGCGACCGCCGGGCTGTTTCTCGCTGCCGGCGGCACCAACCCGCTGACCGGCCACCGGGTGGTGTCGCGCCAGCGCGCCCGCCGCATCAACGCGATGATGCTGATGTGCGGGCACTATGACGGCTCGGGCGACTTCGCCTATCGGGTCGGCCTTCCCGGCAAGAGCGGCGTCGGCGGCGGTATCATGGCGATCGCCCCCGGCAAGGCCTCGATCGCCGTCTGGTCGCCAGGCCTGAACGACAACGGCAACTCGCTGCTCGGCACCGTCGCGCTGGAAATGCTGGCCGCCCGGACCGGCTGGTCGGTGTTCGGCGCTTGATTGTCGCGGCCGTTCGGGGCATTGCAGCCATATGACTTTTGCAACGGAGCCAAGATGACGCTCGCGCTTCAGACCCCGGACGACGAGAAGGAAGAAGTGGCCTCCCGCCATCCGCTCTTCGCCGATGCGCCGGCGTCCGTCTCCTTCAACAAGCTGCGCAAGCGCCTGCTGCGGCAGGTGCGCCAGGCGATCGACGATTTTTCCATGCTGAAGGGCCAGAAGCGCTGGCTGGTCGGCGTCTCCGGCGGCAAGGACAGCTATGGCCTGCTGGCGCTGCTGATGGACCTGCAATGGCGCGGGCTGCTGCCGGTCGAACTCGTCGCCTGCAATCTCGACCAGGGCCAGCCGAACTTTCCCAAAGACGTGCTGCCCGGCTACCTCGACGCGATCGGGGCGCGGCATCGCATCGAGTATCGCGACACCTATTCGATCGTGAAGGAGAAGGTGCCGGCGGGCGCGACCTACTGTTCGCTGTGCTCGCGGCTGCGGCGCGGCAACCTCTACCGGATCGCGCGGGAGGAGGGCTGCGATGCGCTCGTCCTCGGCCACCATCGCGAGGACATCCTCGAGACCTTCTTCATGAACTTTTTCCACGGCGGGCGGCTGGCGTCGATGCCGGCGAAGCTTCTGAACGACGACGGCGACCTGATGGTGCTGCGCCCGCTCGCCTATGCCGCCGAGGACGACCTGGCCAGGTTCGCGGCCGCCATGAAGTTCCCGATCATCCCCTGCGACCTGTGCGGCTCGCAGGACGGCCTGCAGCGCAACGCCATGAAGGCGATGCTCGCCGACATCGAGGCTCGCATGCCGGGCCGCAAGGACACGATGCTGCGGGCGCTCGCGCACGTGAACCCGTCGCACCTGCTCGATCCGAAGCTCTTCGATTTTTCCTCCCTCGCAGCGGTACCTTCACATGACGATCCAGTTTGACATCAATGCACTCGCCCTCCTGCTCAGCGCCGCGGCCGAGGCCGAGATCCGGCCGCGCTTCCGCGCTTTGGCCGAGGGCGACGTCCGCGCCAAGACGAGCGCGACCGACCTCGTGACCGCGGCCGACGAGGCGGCCGAGCGCTTCATCAAGAACGGGATCGATGCCGTCCTGCCGGGGGCGCTGTTCGTCGGCGAGGAGAGCGTGGTCGCCGACCCGTCGCTGTTGCCGAAGCTGGCCGAGGCGGACCTCGCCGTCGTGGTCGACCCGATCGACGGGACGTTCAACTTTGCCGCCGGCGTGCCGCTGTTCGGCGTCATGGCCGCGGTCGTCGCCGGCGGCGAGACCATTGCCGGTGTGATCTATGACCCGATGGGTGACGATTTCGTGCTGGCGGAAAAGGGGGCGGGCGCCTGGCAGACCGGCGGGCACCGTCCGGCGGTGCGCCTGCGGGCGACCGGGTCCGCGGCGCTCGCGGACATGACCGGCATGGCCTCGACCGGCTTCCTGCCGGAGGCGCGGCGGGAGCGGGTGATGGCCAATCTCGCCAAGGTCACCTTCGCCGCCAACTATCGTTGCGCCGCCCACGAGTACCGCACCTTCGCCGCCGGGCACGTCCATTTCCTCATGTACAACAAGCTGATGCCGTGGGACCACCTTGCCGGCACGCTGATCGGCCAGGAGGCGGGCGCCTATGCCGCGCGCTTCGACGGCACGCCGTACCTGCCCCGCCATCTCGATGGCGGCCTGCTGCTGGCGCCCGACCGGGACAGCTGGGAGATGATGCGGCGCGAGGTCTTCGTCGACTGACAGGGACGGCCCTGACTGCGGCTTCGGCGCCCGGACGTTCGTCCGGGCGTTTTGCGTTGCGGCGGACCCACGCCGGAGGGCAAACGAAGGATCGCGGGACTTTGCGACCGCATAAAGCTTGGCGCATCTGATCCTGTGCGGCAAAATATGTTGAAAAAATCAATGTTCATGCATATTATACGGTAATGGACGAAACAGACAGAAAAATCGTTGGCCTTCTGGCGGAGGACAGCCGCCGTTCGCTCGCCGATATCGGCGCGGTGGTCGGGCTGTCGCCCTCGGCCGTGAACGAGCGGATCCGGCGACTGGTCAATGGCGGCGCCATCCGGCGCTTCACCGTCGAGGCCGACTATCGGGCGCTGGGGCTGGACGTGCTCGCCTTCGTCTGGGTGGGCCTGGCGACCGACGCCAGCGAGGCGGCGTTCCGCGAGTTCGTGGCGGCCCACCCGGCGGTCGCCGAATGCCATCACGTGACCGGCGCCTGGTCCTATCTCGTCAAGATCCGGGTCGCCACGCTTGCGGACATCGAGCCGTTCCTGTCCGAGCTCAAGGCGCGCCGCTTTCTCGCCCGCAGCGAGACGGTGATCGCGCTCTCGACCGCGACCGAAAAGTCGATCGTGCTCGCCGGGGAGACATTGAAATGACGGTGCTTCTCTTTGCCAAGGGCCTGCTGCTGGGGCTGGCGATCGCTGCGCCGCTCGGGCCGATCGGCGCGCTGTGCATCAGCCGCACGCTCGAGCGCGGCTTCTGGGCGGGCCTGGCGGGCGGCCTCGGCACGGCGCTGGCGGATGCATCCTACGCGCTGCTGGCCGCCGCCGGCTTTGCCGTCTTTGCCGGCGTGCTCGCGACCGTGTCGATACCGCTCGGCATTGCCGGCGGGCTGTTCATGGTATGGCTCGGCTGGCGCGGGCTGGCGCCGAGGCCGGTCGCCGCAGCCGCCGCCACCGGCGCGAGCCGCGACCTCGTGCAGACGACGATCTCGACCTTTCTCCTGACCATGGCAAGCCCGGCGACGATCCTGTCGTTCGCGGCGATCTTCGCCGGCCTCGGACTGGCGCGCACCGGCGATGCCGCGAGTGCGGCGATCGTGGTCACCGGCGTGTTCCTGGGGTCGCTCGGCTGGTGGTTCTTCCTGTGCGGCCTGATCACGGTGCTGCAGCACCGCCTGCCGCCGTCCTTTTCCATCTGGGTGGCGCGGGGCTCCGGGCTGGTGCTGATCGGCTTCGGCGCGGTTGCGATCGCCATCGGCCTGCGGCACCTGCTCGTTGCATGAGCCTTGCCCTTGGGCCGGCCGCGGGATCGGCCGGCTCGTCTGGGGCGAGCAGCTCAGAGCGGCTGGCTGTGGGCCTGGAACAGCTTGCCGCGCTCGGCGATGAGCACGAACACCAGTCCGATCACCGACAGGCAGAAGAAGCCGAACACCAGCGGCAGCGCCGTGCCGTCGAACGCCTGGCCGATCGCGCCGCCGATGACCGCGCCGCCGGCAGTGCCCATGAAGCCGAGAACCGAGGATGCGGTACCCGCGACATGGCCGAGCGGCTCCATCGCGAGCGAGTTGAAGTTCGAGCCGATCCAGCCGAACTGGAACATCGCCAGCGCGAACAGCACGAGGAAGAGCGGGAAGGGCACATGGCCCGGCCAGGCGAGCGTCAGTGCCAGCCAGGTGGCGTTGATCACGAGGAAGCCGACGAGTGCGCCGTGCGACAGCCGGCGCATGCCGAACTGGCCGACCAGCCGGGCATTGACGAAGGAGGAGAGCGCCATGAAGGCGGCTACGCCGGCAAAGGCGACGGGGAACCAGACGCCGAGGCCGTAGACGCCGACATAGATCTGCTGGGCCGAGTTGATGAAGCCGAACAGCGCGCCGAAGATGAAGGTGGTCGCGAGCGCGTAGCAGAGGGCGACGCGGTTCGTCAGAACGATCTTGAAGGCCTCCACCACCGAGGCCGGGGTGAACGGGCGCACGTCCTCCGGCGCCAGCGTCTCCGGCAGGCGCAGATACATCCAGCCCGCCACCAGCGCGGCGGCGATGCCCATGAAGATGAAGATCAGGTGCCAGTCGCCGAACAGCATCACCACCTGGCCCACGCCCGGCGCGACGACGGGGACGATCATGAACACCATCATGATCAGCGACATCACCTCGGCCATGGCCCGCCCGCCGAAGATGTCGCGCACGATCGAGACGGTGATGACGCGCATGGCTGCCGAGCCGAGCCCCTGGATGAAGCGCAACGCCAGCAACACCGCGAAGGAGGGGGCCAGCACGGCGGCAAGCGCCGACAGGATGTAGATCCCGAGCCCGACGAACATCGGCGCGCGCCGTCCGAAGCGGTCCGAGACCGGGCCGTACAGCAGTTGCGCAAAGGCAAAGCCGATCAGGTAGGAGGAAATCACATACTGGCGGTGGTTCTCGTTCTCGACGCCGAGGCTGGCGCCGATCTGTTGCAGGCCGGGCAGCATGATGTCGATGGCGAGGGCGTTCAGCGCCATCAGCATCGCCATCAGGCCGATGAACTCCGTCCTGCCCATGCCGTTCAGGCGGCGGGACGCTTCAGCAGTAAGTGCCGTCATGACAAAATATCCGAAAAAATAAGAGAAGGCGCCGTTGGGAGCGGCGCCTCGATCGCTTCAGTTCAAAATGGGAAGGGCAGCGCTTATGCCGCGCCCTTCACCGATATTCCCTGCGCTTCGAGGTGGGACTGCAGCTCGCCGGCCTGGAACATTTCGCGGATGATGTCGCAGCCGCCGACGAACTCGCCCTTGACGTAGAGCTGGGGGATGGTCGGCCAGTTGGAGTAGTCCTTGATGCCCTGGCGCAGGTCGGCGTCGGCAAGCACGTTGATGCCCTTGTAGTCCACGCCGACATAGTCGAGGATCTGCACGACCTGGCCGGAGAAACCGCACTGCGGAAACTGCGGCGTACCCTTCATGAAGAGCACGACGTCGTTGCTCTTGACCTCGTTGTCGATGAAATCGTGAATGCTCATGTCCGAATCCTTGTTCCGTCCGGGTTCAAGGTCCGGACCGTTGTGTCGCCCCCTAGATAGCATGCATGGGGCGAATTTCCATCACCCGGCGGCAACTTCATTGATCAAATATGGTGATGACAGGGCGATGACGGCAAGGTTCGCCGCGCTCGTCCGAACGCTGACAGCGGCTAGCTGCGACGGCGCTGCTTGCTGCGCGCCGCCGCGGTCCTGCGGCGGCTGACCTGCTTGCGGGTGCGCTTCGGCTTGAGTGCGGCTTCGACCAGATCCGCCAGTGCGCCGCTCGACTTTGCCCTGGTGGACCGCCGCCTGCGGCGCGTGGTCGTCTTCCTGACGCCGGACTTCTTCAGCACCTCCTTCAGGGCGCTTTCGACGACGCCGGAGACGAAATCCTCGAAGACGCCGGCCATCGACGCCTAGTCCGGCGCCGATGTCTGCAGGGCCAGCGCGTGCAGCACGCCGCCCATGTTGCCCTTCAGGGCGTTGTAGACCATCTGGTGCTGCTGCACCCGGGTCTTGCCGCGGAACGCCTCTGCGACAACCTCGGCGGCGTAGTGGTCGCCATCGCCGGCCAGATCCCTGATCGTGACCTTGGCACCCGGAATGCCGGCCTTGATCATGTCCTCGATGTCGCCTGGTGCCATGGGCATGTCGTCTGCTCCCTGTTCTTATTCGGCGGCAGCCGCAGCGTTTGCGCTGCCGTCCATGTAGTCAGGGAACCACGATTCATGGGTGCTGCGCAATTGCTCAATGGAAACAGCCAACAGTTCGTCGACGACGAGTTCGGTGCCCTCCACCGTGCCCAGCCGGCGGAACGGCACGCCTGCGCCCTCCGCATTGGCGCAGAGGAAGTTGGCGAGGTCGGCGGGCATGGTGACGACGTAGCGTGCCTGGTCCTCGCCGAACAGCAGGGCGTGGGACGGACCGTTGGACGCGGCAAGGCTGATCTTCATGCCCTTGCCCGAGGCCATCGCCATTTCGGCGAGCGCCACGGCGAGCCCGCCGGAGGAGATGTCGTGGCAGGCGCTGAACTGGCCGTTGCGGATGGCGGCGCGAACGAAATCGCCGTTGCGGCGCTCGACGCTCAGGTCGACTTCCGGGGCCGGGCCGTCGACGATGCCGAGCACGTCGCGCAGGTAGACCGACTGGCCGAGATGGCTGCCGTCGGTGCCGATCAGCACGACGTGGTCGCCCTCGTTGGCGCCGCCGATCCGGGCCATGGTCGACCAGTCCGGCAGAAGCCCGACGCCGGCGATGGTCGGCGTCGGCAGGATCGCCACGCCGTTGGTCTCGTTGTAGAGCGAGACGTTGCCCGACACGATCGGGAAGTCGAGCGCGCGGCAGGCCTCGCCGATGCCCTGGATGGCCTTGACGAACTGGCCCATGATGTCGGGCTTTTCCGGATTGCCGAAGTTGAGGTTGTCGGTCGCGGCGAGCGGCTCGGCACCGGTGGCGGTGATGTTGCGCCAGCACTCGGCGACCGCCTGCTTGCCGCCCTCGAACGGGTCGGCCTCGACATAGCGCGGCGTCACGTCGGAGGAGAAGGCCAGCGCCTTGGTCGGGTGGCCCTCGACGCGCACGACGCCGGCGTCACCGCCCGGGATCTGCAGCGAGTTGCCCTGGATCAGCGTGTCGTACTGCTCGTAGACCCAGCGGCGGCTGGACTGGTTCGGCGATCCGACCAGCTTCAGCAGCGCCAGGCCGTAGTCGTTCGGCTCGGCCACGAGCGCCGCGGGCAGGGGCGCCGGCACGCCGGGCTCGCGCCACGGACGGTCGTATTCCGGCGCCTGGTCGCCCAGTTCCTTGATCGGCAGGTTCGCAACTTCGGCGCCCTGGTGCAGGATGCGGAAGCGCAGGTCGTCGGTGGTCTTGCCGACGATGGCGAAGTCGAGGCCCCATTTGTGGAAGATCGCCTCGGCTTCCTTCTCCTTTTCGGGGCGAAGGACCATGAGCATCCGCTCCTGGCTTTCCGACAGCATCATCTCGTAGGCCGTCATCTCCGCCTCGCGCACCGGCACGCGGTCGAGATCCAGCTCGATGCCGAGGTCGCCCTTGGCGCCCATCTCGACCGCCGAGCAGGTCAGGCCGGCCGCGCCCATGTCCTGGATGGCGATGACGGCGCCCGTCTGCATCAATTCGAGGCAAGCCTCCAGCAGGCACTTCTCGGTGAAGGGGTCTCCGACCTGGACGGTCGGGCGCTTCTCCTCGATCGACTCGTCGAACTCGGCCGAGGCCATGGTGGCGCCGCCGACGCCGTCGCGGCCGGTCTTGGCGCCGAGATAGACGACCGGAAGGCCGACGCCCTCGGCCTTGGAGTAGAAGATCGCGTCGGTCCGGGCGAGCCCGGCGGCAAAGGCGTTGACGAGGATGTTGCCGTTGTAGCGCGGGTCGAACTCGACCTCGCCGCCGACGGTCGGGACGCCGAAGGAATTGCCGTAGCCCCCGACGCCGGCGACGACGCCGGAGACGAGGTGGCGGGTCTTCGGATGGTCCGGCGCGCCGAAACGCAGCGCGTTCATCGCCGCGACCGGCCGCGCGCCCATGGTGAAGACGTCGCGCAGGATGCCGCCGACGCCCGTAGCTGCCCCCTGGTAGGGCTCGATGTAGGAGGGGTGGTTGTGGCTCTCCATCTTGAAGACGACGCAATCGCCGTCGTCGATGTCGACGACGCCGGCATTCTCGCCCGGCCCCTGGATCACCCGCGGCCCTTGCGTCGGCAGGGTGCGCAGCCAGCGCTTGGACGACTTGTAGGAGCAGTGCTCGTTCCACATCGCGGAGAAGATGCCGAGTTCGGTGAAGGTCGGCTCGCGGCCGATCAACGACAGGATACGCTCATATTCGTCCGGCTTCAGACCATGGGCGGCAATGAGCTCCGGGGTGATCGGGCGGCTGTTGGAGATGGTCATCGTCTCTCGTCTTGTCCGTGGGTGAGGGCTTTGCGGTCTCTTTAGCGCAAGCGGGGGCATGGCGCGACAGGAAAATGCCCGCTTCAACAGACGGGCGGATCCGCCGGCGTCAGAGGATTTCGGCCAGCCGCTCGACCGGACGGCAGAGACGGGCGCCGTTCACGGTGACGACGATCGGCCGTTCGATCAGGATCGGGTGATCGAGCATCGCGTCGATCAGTTCGCGGTCGGTGCGGGCCGGGTCCAGCAGGCCGCGTTCCTTCGCCAACGGCTCGCGGACGCGCAGGATGTCGCGCGGGGCGGCGTCCATGGCGACGAGGAGGGCGACCAGTTCCTCGCGGGTCGGCGGGTTTTTCAGGTACTCGATGATCTCCGGCTCGTGCCCGGCCGCGCGGATCAGCGCAAGCGCCTTGCGCGAGGTCGAACAGCGCGGGTTGTGAAGGATCTGGATCGTCATGGTGTTCCCGAACAACTCTGCCACCCGCAGCCGGGCGGCACAAGGGATGGGCCTGGGATGGGCTTGGGATGGGCCGGCGGCCGGTCAGCGGCAGCCGCTGCCGCCGGCCGCCCAACGCTTGACGTCCGTGGCGATGCGGGCGGAGGCCGGGCCGTCCATCAGCGGGCCGAAGGCGCTGAGGCTTGCCGGATGTCCCTCCGCCTGCACGACCAGCAACGGCCGGGATTCCGGCGAGCGGTACGGTACGACCAGGATGCGCGGCCTGCCGGAAAAGGAGTTCAGCTCCGGCGCCAGCCGGTAACCCTTGAACGCGTCATCGCCCGACTTGAACCAGCAGGCGTTGGCGCCGAGGGCGATCCGCTCCATCGTCGGCAGCGCGGCGGTGCTGGCATGGGGCGTGGACGGCGCCGACTGGCAGGCCGAGAGAAGCCCGGCGGCGGCGATCACAAGCGAAGCGACGACGACCTTGGAAGAGGCAAGGGGGCGCATGACGGGCCTTTCAGACGGGACAGGCGCCCCTGATACGCAGCGAAGGTTAAGCGGCGATTACGTCGAGCGCCGAGGCGAAGAGGCCGCGGCCGTCGGCCCCGCCATGGGCAGCCTCGATCAGGTTTTCCGGGTGCGGCATCATGCCGAGCACGTTGCCCTTCTCGTTCACCACGCCGGCGATGTCGTTCAGGGAGCCGTTCGGGTTGGTGCCGTCGGCATAGCGGAACACCACCTGTCCGCTGCCCTCGATCCGCGCCAGCGTCTCGCCGTCGGCAAAGAAGTTGCCGTCGTGGTGGGCGACCGGGCTACGGATGATCTGACCCTCGGCGTAGGCGCGGGTAAAATCGGTATCGGCGTTGACGACCTCGAGCCTGACCTCGCGGCAAACGAATTTCAGCGAGGCGTTGCGCATCAGCGCCCCCGGCAAAAGGCCAGCCTCGAGCAGGATCTGGAAGCCGTTGCACACGCCGAGCACCTTCACGCCGGCCTCGGCCTTCGCCTTGATCGCCTGCATCACCGGCATGCGGGCGGCGATGGCGCCGCAGCGCAGGTAGTCGCCGTAGGAAAAGCCGCCCGGGATGACGATGAGGTCAACGCCCGCGGGGATCTCGGTCTCCGTCTGCCAGACGGTGACGGGCGCGGTCCCGCCGATCTTGGTCAGGGCCGCGATCATGTCGCGGTCGCGGTTCAGGCCTGGAAGTTGGACGACGGCTGCTCTCATGGTCTGGCTCAAACTTTGCCTGGGCCTCTGTGCGTTCACGCACATCGAGGCGGGTTTCGAAACGATCGAGGGGCTGGTCGAAGCGGTTCGCCGCCCTGGCGGACCGTGTCAAACTCCTCGCATGGCAATCATCCCGCTGCGACGGTCGGACGGCCGCATGCCGGCCGGTCCTTCGGGTATGCATCCTGCTCGGGAGTCCGCTCGCGGTCCGCTGTTCGCCGAAGCTGCGGCTCCCGGTCGCCTCAGGCGAGGGCGATCGAATAGTTCTCGATCACCGTGTTCGCCAGCAGCTTCTCGCACATGTCCTTCAGCTCGGCTTCGGCCTTGGCCTTGTCGGCGGTCTGCAGCTCGAGGTCGAAAACCTTGCCCTGGCGGACATGGCCGACACCGTCGAAGCCGAGCGCGCCGAGCGCGCCCTCGATCGCCTTGCCCTGGGGGTCGAGAACGCCGTTCTTCAGCGTGACCGTTACGCGTGCCTTGATCATGTGTTCCTCTTCAAACGCGATCGTCATGTGGCCGTGCTGGCCGGGGCCGGTAACACCGCCCGTGATTACTTGACCAGGACGGGGCCGGTGCCGCGGATCGGCTCGTTCTCGTTGATGATGCCGAGCCGGCGCGCGACCTCCTGGTAGGCCTCGAGCAGCCCGCCCATGTCGCGGCGGAAGCGGTCCTTGTCCATCTTCTCCTGGGTGTTGACGTCCCAGAGGCGGCAGCTGTCGGGCGAGATCTCGTCGGCGATGATGATGCGCATCATGTCGCCCTCGTAGAGCCGGCCGCATTCGATCTTGAAGTCGACGAGCTGGATGCCGACGCCGAGGAACAGGCCGGAGAGGAAGTCGTTGACGCGGATGGCGAGCGCCATGATGTCGTCGAGCTCCTGCGGGCTGGCCCAGCCGAAGGCGGTGATGTGCTCCTCGGAGACGAGCGGGTCGTCGAGATTGTCCGCCTTGAAGTAGAACTCGATGATCGAGCGCGGCAGAACGGTGCCTTCCTCGATCCCCAGGCGCTTGGCCAGCGAGCCGGCGGCGACGTTGCGCACGACGACCTCGAGCGGGATGATCTCGACTTCCTTGATCAGCTGCTCGCGCATGTTGAGGCGACGGATGAAATGCGTCGGAATGCCCATCTTGTTCAGATGGGTGAACAGGTATTCCGAAATCCGGTTGTTGAGCACACCCTTGCCGTCAATGACGTCGTGCTTCTTCTTGTTGAAGGCGGTGGCGTCGTCCTTGAAGAACTGGATCAGCGTGCCCGGCTCAGGACCCTCATAGAGAATCTTGGCCTTGCCCTCGTAAATACGGCGGCGACGGTTCATGGAATTTATCTCTGCAGTTGGCGCCGATGGCCGGCGCAAATGTCATTTCGTTCCCGGGTCCATAAACGAATTGAACCGGTTTCACAATCGGCCAGTGCCGCGATCCCCGCATTTCCGGGCGGGTCGCCGACACGCCTTGGTCACGGAAACTTCGATTGCACTTTCCGCACGCATTTGATTTATGAATGGGAAAGCCTGTTGGCAAGACATGCAAACTACGGGAGTCGGACATGACCAGCATGCAGGATCGCGAAAAGGCCTTCGAAGCGAAGTTCGCCATGGACGAGGAGCTGAAGTTCAAGGCCGAGGCACGCCGCAACCGCCTGCTTGGCCTCTGGGCCGCCGATCTCCTGAACAAGAGCGATCCCGAAGCCTATGCGCGCGAGGTCGTTGCCGCGGACATGCTGGAGGCCGGCCACGAGGACGTCGTGCGCAAGGTCAAGGCCGACTTCGATGGCGCCGGCATCGCCAGGACCGAAGATGAGATCCGCTCGAAGATGATCGAGCTGCTGGCGGTGGCGATCGAGCAGATCAAGAACGCCTGACCCGCGGAGCGGCTACCTCGCGAAGGCCGGTCAGCGGCCAAATGCGAAGAAAAAAAAGTGCGCGGTCCCGACCGCGCCCTTTTTCATTTCCTGTTCGTCGTCTCAGGCCTGGCCGAAAACGCGCTTGAAGATCGTGTCGACGTGCTTGGTGTGGTAGCCGAGGTCGAACTTCTCGCGGATGTCCTCCTCCGACAGGGCGGCCCGTACTTCCTGGTCGGCCAGAAGCTCCTCGAGGAAGTCCTTGCCTTCCTCCCAGACCTTCATCGCGTTGCGCTGGACGAGGCGGTAGCTGTCCTCGCGCGAGACGCCGGCCTGCGTCAGCGCCAGCAGCACGCGCTGCGAATGGACGAGCCCGCGGAACTTGTTGAGGTTCTTCTCCATGTTCTCCGGGTAGACCACCAGCTTCTCGATCACGCCGGCGAGGCGGTGCAGGGCAAAATCCAGGGTCACCGTCGTGTCGGGGCCGATGGCGCGCTCGACGCTCGAATGGCTGATGTCGCGCTCGTGCCAGAGGGCAACGTTCTCCATGGCCGGCACGACCGACATGCGAACGAGACGGGCCAATCCCGTCAGGTTCTCGGTCAACACCGGGTTGCGCTTGTGCGGCATGGCCGACGAGCCCTTCTGGCCGGGCGAGAAGAACTCCTCGGCTTCGAGCACCTCGGTGCGCTGCATGTGGCGGATCTCGATCGCGACATTCTCGATCGAGGAGGCGATGACGCCGAGCGTGGCGAAGAACATCGCGTGGCGGTCGCGCGGGATGACCTGCGTGGAGACGGGTTCCGGAACGAGACCGAGCGCGGCGCAGACATGTTCCTCGACCCGCGGGTCGATGTTGGCGAAGGTGCCGACGGCGCCGGAGATCGCCCCGGTTGCGATTTCCGCACGCGCGGCGAGGAGGCGGGCGCGGTTGCGGTCCATTTCCGCATAGAAGCGGGCCAAGGTCAGCCCCATCGTCGTCGGCTCGGCATGGATGCCGTGGCTGCGGCCGATGCGAACGGTGTCCTTGTGCTCGAAGGCGCGCGTCTTCAGGGCGGCGAGGACGCGGTCGAGGCCGGCCAGCAGGATGTCGGCTGCGCGCACCAGCTGGATGTTGAACGTCGTGTCGAGCACGTCGGAGGAGGTCATGCCCTGGTGGACGAAGCGGGCGTCGGGGCCGACGATTTCGGCCAGGTGCGTCAGGAAAGCGATCACGTCATGTTTCGTCACCGCCTCGATCTCGTCGATGCGGGCGACGTCGAACACCGCCTTGCCGCCCTTGTCCCAGATCGTCCTGGCGGCGTCCTTCGGGATGACGCCGAGCTCGGCGAGCGCGTCGCAGGCGTGCGCCTCGATCTCGAACCAGATGCGGAACTTCGTCTCGGGTGACCAGATGGCGACCATGTCCGGGCGGGAGTAGCGAGGGATCATCGGCTTTCAGCTTTCGTTGGATGCGGGGTGTTGGCGCCCCTCTACCAAGAAAGGCGAGCAAGCTCAACGCATGGCTTTCGCAAGCCAGAGACTGGTGGCCGCGAGAACGGGCAGTCCGAGCGGAAGGTAGAGGCCCAGGCCGATGACGGCGAACTGGTAGACGGCAGACGCGGAGGTGCCGACAAACTGCTTGATGCCGATCCATGTGGTGAGCGGGGCGTGCCACTGCGAATAGAACAGCCGGTAGTCCATCGCGAAGAGGAAGGCCGTCATCGCGATCGTGCCGAGTGCAAGCAGGGCGAAGCTGGCGGCGAAACGGGTCTCGACGCATCGGTTCCGCGTCGTCAGACGCGCGGCGGGAACGGCGAAGGGCCATGCGAACAGGCCGCCGGCGAAGAACAGGATCGAAAGCTCGGCAAGGTGAAACGTCTCAAGGCGGTTCGACAGGTAGAGCGAGGCCATCGACGAAAGGGCCATCAGCGTGCCCCAGCCAACGGCGCCGAGCAGGAGCGAGGCAGCCGGCGGGCAGACGGGCGCGCGCCCCTTGGGTTCGGCGATGGCGCGTTCGTGCCTGCCTTGCCTCCGGGCGGCTTCCATCGTCATGGCTTCAGCGGCACGGCGATCCAGCGGCCGTCACTGCCCTCGAAGCCGAAACGGATAACCATCACCATCGCCATGTGGATCGGGCCGGCCGTTCCCTGGTGGGTGACGACGCCGCCGATGCGGTATCCGGTCGGGCAGCCGCGGCTCTGGGGAATTCCCTCGTCGCGGTAGACGATCTCGTCCACCGGCTGTCCGGCCTTTTCGGTGAGCGCCAGCTGGAACGTCGCGCTGTGTTCGATCAGGCCCTCACAGGCGGCGGGCGGCTGTGCCGCGGTCTCGGTCAGCGTCAGCGTGTAGGGCTGGCCGGCCCGGGGCTCGGCCGGAAAGGCATAGTAGCGGATCGTGTCCGCCGCCGGGCCGACCTCGCTATAGGGATTGAACGCGACAAGCTGGCCCGGCTGGTCGGTCAGGTTGTAGCGCGCCACCAGCGGATTGGCCCGCGCGCCGGCCTCGGCCCGCACCCGGCGCAGGCCGGCGTCGTTCTCAGGCGCCTGGACGCGAATGGGCGTGCCGGGAAAATAGGCGTCCTTCCGCGTATCGATCACGTAGATGCTGGAATAGGCCGATCCCGAACCGTCCTGGATGCCGAACTCCTCGTAGGCGAAGATGCCGCCATCGGCGGAGAAGCCGATCGGGCGGAGTTGCGCGAAGTCGCCGGCAAGGGCGGCGGCCGGTGCCAGCAGCGCACCGACGAGCCCGGCGGCAATCTTGCGCATGATCCTCAACCGCGTGCCCCTCCTGCGTTCGCGCGCAGAGTTTCAATCGTCTTGCGATAGGCGTCAACATGACCGCCGCCATAGATGGCCGAACCGGCGACGAAGACGTTGGCGCCCGCCGCCGCCGGCCGGGCGATCGTGTCGGCGGTGATGCCGCCGTCGACCTGCAGCTCGATCGGCCGGTCGCCGATCATCTTGTCGATGCGCGCGATCTTCTCCTCCATTGCCGGGATGAACTTCTGGCCGCCGAAGCCGGGATTCACGGTCATCACCAGGATCAGGTCGAGCTTGTCGAGCAGGTATTCGAGCACGCTCTCGGGGGTGGCGGGATTGATCGAGACGCCCGCCTTCTTGCCAAGGCCCCGGATCGCCTGGATCGAGCGGTCGAGATGCGGGCCGGCCTCGGCATGGACGGTGATGCCGTCGCAGCCGGCCTTGGCGAAGGCCTCGAGATAGGGATCGGCCGGCGCGATCATGAGATGGCAGTCGAAGAAGGCATCGGTGTGCGGCCGCAGCGCCTTGATGACGTCGGGGCCGTAGGAGATGTTCGGCACGAAGTGGCCGTCCATGATGTCGAGATGGATCCAGTCGGCGCCGGCGGCAACGACGTCGCGCACTTCCTGGCCCAGCTTGGCATAGTCGGCGGCGAGGATGGAGGGGGCGATCCGGATGGGACGGGACATGGCATGGCTCCGAGGCAGTTGGGTCTGGCGAGCCCATACCACCCCTTTCGGCGGGCGACAACGCAGCAAGGGGAACGGATGGGCTTTGCTCAGCCGTCGCGCCAGGCCGGCACCCTGTCGCCGGGTGCGGCCGTGGCGTCATGGATGCCGCGGGCGATGGCCCGCGCCATCGTCGCGGCCGCGGCCGCGCAGAGAGCAATGAATTCCTCTACCGCGACCGCCTTGCCACTGGCGCCGGTGGCGAGAGCGAAGACGAGGTCGCCGTCGAGGGCGGTGTGCGCGGGCCACAGCGCGCGGGCGAAGCCGTCATGGGCCGAGATGGCGAGCCGCTTGGCCTCGGCCTTGGTCAGCACGGCGTCGGTGGCGATGACGGCGATGGTGGTGTTGGTCGGCGCGTCCGCGCGCACCGTCAGCTTGGTGGTCGGCAGCCGCGCATCCGCCGGGATCGTTTCCGGCAGCCCCAGGCCGCCGAACTCGCGGCCTTCCTCGAACGCGGCGGCCCAGAAGTGGCGGGTGCGGCCGACGGTCGCCGAGCCGAGCGCGTTGGCGGCAACCAGCGCGCCGACGGTGATGCCGTTGTCGAGCATCAACGAGGCGGAGCCGAGGCCGCCCTTGAACGTCGCGGTGGTGGCGCCGGTGCCGGCCCCGGCCGTGCCGGTGGCAAAATCGGCGGCGGCTGCCAGCGTCGCGGCATGCCCGAGTTCGCGGTAGGGCGGATAGCGGCCCCAGTCCTTGTCGCCACCATTGCCAAGGTCGAACAGGATCGCTGCGGGCACGATCGGGACGCGGATGGTGCCGATGGCAAAGCCACGGCCCTGTTCGCGCAGCGCCGCCTGCACGCCGGAGGCCGCGTCGAGGCCGAAGGCCGAGCCGCCGGACAGGCACAGCGCGTCGACCGTCTCGACGGTGTTGTGGACCTCGAGCAGGTCCGTTTCGCGTGTCCCGGGCGCGCCGCCGAGCACCTGGACGGCGGCGACGGCGGGCTGTTCGCAGACGACGACGGTGACGCCCGATTTCAGCCGGTCGTCGGAGGCGTTGCCGACGGCAAGGCCGGCGACGTCGGTGATCAGGTTTCCCGGCCCCGGTCCCATCTCAGTCGTTCTCCCCCGGTGCGGGCACCGGAATGAAGCGGTCCTTCCACCATTCCATCAGGTGGTAGGGATTGTCGCGCAACTCGTGCCCGGCGCCGAATCCGATCGTGCCGAGGACGGTCGGGAAGCTGTCCTGGACCAGCGCCTGCGTGATGGACTGCTTCGGGAATGCAGCCTTGGCCATCTCAACCAGCGTCACGGCGGCATGGGCGGGGAAGACATACCCCTCCGCCACGATCCCCGCGTCCTTCATCCGCCCGGCAAGCGCGGCACCCTCGGCGGTCACCCCGTCGACGGGCACAAGGATCGCCTGCGTACCGTCGGGCAGGGGTACGTGCTGGTCCGCCGCCATCAGCGCCTCGCCGCCCATGAACGACAGCGGCAGCGTCTCGATGCGGGCATCGCGGGCGATGACCGCCACGTCGCCGCGGTCACCGCCGACGAAGACATGGGTGGCGCCGGTCTTGGCGAGGCGCCGGACCAGCCCGATCTGCTGCTCCTGGGCAGGGCGGAAGGTGTCGACGAAGACAGGCTTCATGCCCCGCTCCTCCAGCTTCAGCCGGATTGCCTCGACCAGTTCGCGGGCATGGATGGTGCCGTCGTCGATCAGGGCGAAGGGCTCGGCCGCCCAGCCGGTGGCGATCACGTCGACCGCCTTGTCGGCTTCCATGCCCGGTGCGGGGGCCAGGCGGAACAGCGGCCAGTCGTACCGAAGCGCGTCCTCCATCAGCACGCGGGAGCGCGCCGAGAGCGTGATTGCGGGCACGTCCGCGTCGGCCAGCGCCGGCAGCGCCGCCCGCAGGTCCTCGGTGCAGAGGAAGCCGATGGCGACGTCCGCGCCGGCGGAGATGACGCTGCGCGCCAGCTGGTCGTCGCCGGTGTCGCCGCAGTGCTCGCCGATCTCGATGAGCTCGCTGCCGCGGGTCGCGGCCGCAAAACGGGCGCCGGCGCGGACCTGGTCGCCGAGGATTGCGAGCGGGCCGCTGTCGGGTGCGACCACCGCGATCCTGGAGCCGCTGGCGGCGGCCGGCGAGCCGATCGCAAGAGCGGACAGGAGGGTGATGATCAGACGTTGGCGCATCGGCGGGCCTCAGTGTTCGATTGCATGTCTTGCACGAACTGGACGCTCCCGGTCAAAGCAAAATGTGATTACCCTGGCGTGTGTTCCCGCCGACACGGTGGCGCGATGGCCGGAAAAACCATCGAAAATGCCGCTTTTGGACTTACATTTTTCTTCATTGTTTCCATGTAATCCCTTTGGAAGAAGGGAGATTGCCGTGTTGGACCGACTGATGATGGACCCGCCCCTCTATCGCGAGGCCATGAGCCGCTACGCCGGGCACGTCCAGATCGCCACGACCGCCTATGCGGGCGAGCGTCGCGGCGTGACCATCACGGCGGCCTGCTCGGTGTCCGACAATCCGGCCATGGTGCTTGCCTGCCTGAACGTGTCGAACCCGCGCAACGACATCTTCCGCAAGAGCGGACACTTCGCCCTCAATGCGCTGGCCGCCGACCAGGTCGAGCTTGCCAACATCTTTTCCGGTCGCGATCCTTCCATTCCGGGCGACCGCTTTGCCTACGGCAGCTGGACCGAGCTGGTCACGGGCTCGCCGGTCCTTGCCGACGCGCTGGCATCGTTCGACTGCCGCCTGATCGAGGTCAAGGTGATGGCGACCCACATGATCCTGTTCGGCGAGGTGATCGGCGTGGCCCATGGGCCGCAGCGGCCGGCGCTCATTTATATGGACCGGGATTACCGCACGCTATAAGTTCACCTCCGAAACGGGGGCAGCATGGCGACTTACCAGACGGGCACCATTCCGCAATCGATCGAGGAGACGGTCGAGATGCTCGCGGCCGGAAACTACCTTGCCGGCCGCTCGCTGGCGACGGTGCTGTTCCTGTCGCTGAAGATGAAGCGACCGCTGTTTCTGGAGGGGGAGGCCGGCGTTGGGAAGACCGAGATCGCCAAGGTGCTCGCCAAGGCGCTCGACCGCCCGCTGATCCGGCTGCAGTGCTACGAGGGGCTCGACATCGCCTCCGCCGTCTACGAATGGAACTATCCGGCGCAGATGCTGGAGATACGTCTTGCCGAGGCTGCGGGCACGACGGACCGCGCGCGCATCGAGTCCGACATTTTCTCCGACCGCTACCTCATCCGCCGGCCCGTGCTGCAGGCGCTGTCCTCCGCGGACGGGCGGGCGCCGGTGTTCCTGATCGACGAACTCGACCGCACCGACGAGGCGTTCGAGGCCTTCCTGCTCGAGGTCCTGTCCGATTTCCAGGTGACGGTGCCGGAACTGGGCACGATCCGCGCCGCCGAACCGCCGATCGTCATCATCACCACCAACCGCACGCGCGAGGTGCACGATGCGTTGAAGCGGCGCTGCCTGTACCACTGGGTCGACTATCCCGGGGCGGAGCAGGAACTGGAGATCATCCGCCGCAAGGTGCCCTGCTGCAACGCGGCGCTGTCCCGGCAGATCGTCGCCTATGTGCAGAGGCTTCGCGGACTAGACCTGTTCAAGAACCCGGGCGTGGCCGAAACGATCGACTGGGCGACGGCGCTGACCGAGCTCGACCGCATGGCCCTCGACCCGGAGACGGTATCCGACACGCTCGGAACGCTGTTGAAGTACCAGGACGACATCGCCCGCATCGAGGGCGGCGAGGGGCGCAAGCTCTTGGACGAGGTCAAGTCCGAGCTTCGCGCGACGGCCTGACCATGGTCGAGACGGCAATCGAGGGGCTGGTCATTCCGCAGCTTTCGCTGGGTGACGGCCGGCTGGCCGACAACATCGTCCATTTCGCCCGCGCGCTGCGCAAGGCCGGCCTGCGGATCGGCCCGGCGGCGGTCGCCGACGCGATCGCCGCCGTCGAGGCAATCGGCATCGGGGACCGCGACGAGTTCTATACGGCGCTGCACTGCACGCTTGTGCGTCGCCACGAGGACCAGGCGATCTTCGACGAGGCATTCCGCATCTTCTGGCGCTCGCGCAACCTCGTGCAGAAAATGATTGCGATGATGTCGCCGGTCGTCCGGCGCGAGAGCGAACAGGAAAAGCGCAAGGCCGGCGACAGACGCCTCTCCGACGCGCTCTTTGCCGGGCGGCGTGACGATCCCGCGCGGCCGCGCGACGAACCGGACGTCGAGGTCGACGCCCGATTCACGACTTCGGGCAGCGAAGTGCTGCGCAAGACCGACTTCGCGCAGATGTCGGCATCGGAGCTGCGCGCGGCCAAGCGCGCGATTGCCGGCCTTGTGCTGCCGATGGACGAGGTCCGGACGCGCCGCTTCCGGCGCAGCACCAGCAAGGCGACGGTGGATCCGCGGGCGACGATGCGGCAGGCTATGCGCACCGGCGGCGCGCTGATCCTGCCGCGGCATCGCGAGCCGAAGTTGGTGCACCCGCCGCTGGTGGTGCTGGCCGATATCTCCGGCTCGATGAGCCAGTACACCCGCATCTTCCTGCACTTCCTGCATGCGTTGACCGAACGGCGGCGGCGCGTGCACACCTTCCTGTTCGGCACACGCCTGACCAACGTGTCCCGGCAGATGCGCCACCGCGACCCGGACGAGGCGGTCGGGGAGTGCACTCGAGCGGTCGAGGACTGGTCCGGCGGCACCCGCATCGGCGAGACGCTGCGGCAGTTCAACCGGCTGTGGTCGCGTCGGGTGCTGGGACAGGGCGCGGTCGTGTTGCTGATCACCGACGGGCTGGAACGCGAGGGCATCGACACGCTGGCGGCGGAGATGGACCGGCTGCACCGTTCCTGTCGCCGTCTGGTCTGGCTCAACCCCTTGCTGCGCTTCGAGGGCTTCGAGGCGCGGGCGCGCGGCGTGCGCGCCATGCTGCCGCATGTTGACGAACTGCGGGCCGTGCACAATCTTGAAGCCATGTCGGACCTGGTCGAGGCCTTGTCCGGCAAGAGCGGCGGTTTGGCCGATCCGCGGCGGTTTCTCGCGGCGATGAGATGAGGGAGGTCCGGGATGGATGAGCCGATCAATGCGCTCGATCCCCTGACGGTGGCGGAAACGTGGATGGACAACGGGCGTGACGTGGCGGTCGCGACGGTGGTCGAGACCTGGGGCTCGGCGCCGCGACCGACCGGCAGCCATCTCGTCATCGACGGCGAGGGCAACTTCCACGGCTCGGTTTCGGGCGGCTGCGTCGAGGGAGCCGTCATCGGCGAGGCGCTCGAGGTGATTTCGAGCGGCGAGCCGAGGATGCTGGAGTTCGGGGTGGCCGACGAAACGGCCTGGCGCGTCGGCCTGTCCTGCGGCGGGCGAATCCGGGTCTATGTGGAGCGGCTCGGCTGATGGATCCCCTGGTCTTGCGCAAGCTGAATGCCGAGCGGCGCGCCCGCCGCGCCGTGCTGCACGTCACCGACCTCGGCGACGGGCGCGACCGGGTCGTGCGCGAGGGCGACGCCGTCACCGGCGCGCTCGGCGCGGCGATCGCAGCCGCGTTCCGATCCGGCAGGTCCGGCGCCGTCGCGGCGGACGGGCGTGACTATTTCCTCAACGTCTACCTGCCGCCGGCCCGGATCGTGGTGGTCGGGGCGGTGCACATCAGCCAGGCGCTGGCGGCGATGGCGAAGGTCGCCGGCTTCGACCTGACGATCATCGACCCGCGCACCGCCTTTGCCACCGAGGAACGCTTCGCCGGCGTCGATCTCGTCGCCGACTGGCCGGAGGACGTCCTGCCGCAGCGCCCGCTCGACGCCTACACCGCACTCGTCGCGGTGACGCACGACCCCAAGATCGACGACTTTCCGATCCGCGCCGCGCTGGATGCCGGCTGCTTCTATGTCGGCGCGCTCGGCAGCCGCAAGACGCATGCGAAGCGCATCGAGCGCCTGGCGGCCGCGGGGGTGGCACCGGACGCAATGGCACGCATCTCCGCGCCCATCGGCCTCGACATCGGCGCGGCGAGCCCGGCCGAAATCGCCGTCGCGATCCTGGCCGAAATCATCCAGGCCTTCCGGCAGCGCGACCTGCGCAGGGAGGCCGCATGAAGTTCGGCGAGGTGGCCGTGCGCTCGGCGGCCGGCACGATCCTGGCGCACGGCGTGCGCGGCGAGGGCGCCTCGTTCTCCAAGGGGCACCTTCTGTCGAACGACGACTGCCGGCTGCTGCAGGCGGCCGGCATCGATCGGGTCACGGCCGTGCGGCTGGAGCCGGGCGACCTGGACGAGGACACCGCCGCCGCGCGGCTGGCCGAGGCGATCGGGCCGGACCATCTGACCTTCACCGCCCCGGCCACCGGCCGCGTCAACATCCACGCCGCGGTCGACGGGCTGCTCCTCGTCGACCGGGCCGCCATCGACCGCTTCAACCGCATCGACCCGGCGATTACCATCGCGACCCTCGCCGACCACGCGAGCGTGCGTCCGGGCGACATGGTGGCGACGATCAAGATCATTCCGCTGGCGGTGCCGGGAGCGGCGGTCGAGCGGGCGGCGGCGGCTCTGTCGGGGACGGAGGCGCTGCGCGTGCGGCCGTTTGCGCCCCGCCGCGTCGCCCTGATCGCGACGACCCTGCCGTCGCTGAAACCGTCGGTGATGGACAAGACCCGGCGCCTGCTGGAGCACCGCCTGGCCCCGTCCGGCAGCACGCTGACCGGCGAGACCCGTGTCGCCCACGAAGCAGCGGCACTGGCGGAGGCGCTCGGGCCGGCGGCGGGAGACAGCGACCTCGTCGTCGTTTTCGGCGCTTCGGCGGTCGCCGACCGAGAGGACGTCATCCCGGCCGCGATCCAAAGGGCGGGCGGGACGGTCGAGCAGGTCGGCATGCCGGTCGATCCGGGCAACCTGCTGGTGCTCGGGCACGTTGGCCAGACGCCGGTGATCGGCGCGCCCGGCTGCGCGCGCAGCCCCAAGGAGAACGGTTTCGACTGGGTCCTGGCCCGGATTCTCGCCGGGCAGACGCCGGACGCCGCAGCGTTGACGGGCATGGGGGTCGGCGGCCTGCTCGCCGAGATTCCGACCCGCCCCCGACCGCGCGAGCTGAAGGGCGAGCGCAGGGGCGACCGCGCCGCGGCCGCGCAGAAGATCGTCGCGCTCGTTCTGGCGGCCGGGCAGGCACGGCGGATGGGCGGCGCGGGCCGCCACAAGCTGCTGGCCGAGTTCGACGGCGTGCCGCTGGTGCGCAAATCGGTGCTGACGGCGCTGGCCGCCGGACCCGACCGCGTGGTCGCGGTCCTCGGCCACAGGGCGCAGGAGGTCGAGGAGGCGCTCGAGGGGCTGCCGGTCGCGATCGTTCACAACCCGCTCTATGCGGAAGGGATGTCCACCTCGCTCAATGCCGGGCTGGATGCGGTCGGGCCGGATTGCACCGGCGTGCTGGTGCATCTCGCCGACATGCCGCGCGTCGCCCCGGACGATTTGCGCAAGCTGACGGCCGCCTTTGCCGCCGCCGGTGGCGAGGCGGTCGTGCGGGCGGTGTCGGACGGCAAGCGTGGCAATCCCGTCATCCTGCCGCGCGCCACCTTCGCCGCGATCCGCCGGCTCGAGGGCGACGTCGGCGCACGGCAGATCATCGAGAACTCGGGTCTCGACATCATCGACGTCGATATCGGCGCGGCGGCGCATCTCGACGTCGACACGCCGGACGCAGTGGCGGCGGCGGGCGGCATTCTGAAGGGGTAGGCGATGGACAATGCGGCGATAGAGGAGATGTTCCAGTCGCTCGGGCCGGTGACGATCAGGCGCATGTTCGGTGGCAAGGGCATCTATGTCGGCGACCTGATCGTCGCGCTGGAAGTCGACGGCGAGGTGCTGCTCAAGGCCGACGAGGTGACCATCCCGGAGTTCGAGCTGTCCGGCAGCCAGCAGTGGACCTATGTGGGGCGCAAGACCGGCGCGCCGCTGAAGATGCCCTACTGGAGCATTCCGGAGGATGCCTTCGACGACCCCGACCTGATGGCGGGCTGGGTGCGGCTGGCGCTGGAGGCGGCGCTGCGCGCCAATCCTGGCAAGCGGTAAGGCGTCCCTAGCGGGGGCGCAGCGCGGCAACCGCGTCGGCGGTGAAGCGCGACAGGGGCTGGGGCAGCGCGTCGAGCGGGAACCAGCCGAATTCCGGCAGCTTCTCCGGCTCCATCACCTGTGGCTCGCCGGAAAACTCGTCGGTCGCGTAGATGGCCGACAGCCAATGCTGGCCGTCGGCCTCGATGACCTGCTCGGACAGGCAGAGAAAGTCGATGCGGCCGAACGCCAGCCCCGTCTCCTCCTCGGCCTCCCGGCGCGCGGCGACGGCGGAGTGTTCCATGTGGTCGACCTTGCCGCCGACGATGTTCCAGTGCCCGGCCTCGGGCGGCCGGACGCGACGGTAGAGCAGCACCTTGCCGTCGCGCAGGATCGCGAGCCCACAGCCGACGCCGGGTACGTCCTTGCCGGGAACTGGCACGGGAAGGCTCAGGCCTTGCCGGCGATCAGCATGAAGGCGGGAATGTCGTCGCCGAAACCGACCGGCGTCGGGCCGTCGTCCTCGTCGCGACGGTAACGGCTGCGGCGGTCGCGATTGTCGTCATTGGCCGGACGCTGGTTGCGCACCGGCTGGTTCGGCCTGGTCTCGTTCTTGCGCTCGGCTTTCACGGTCTCGTTCCCTTTCTCCGCAACGACGGCTTCCTTGGCATTGTCGTCCTTGCGGTTGTCACCCTTATGACTGTTGCCGCGGCCGCGTTCGCGGCCCTTGCGCGGCTTCTCGCGTTCATCGCTTTCCGCAGCGGGCGGAAGGGAGGAAAGATCGCCGCTCAGCCACTCGACCGACTGGCCGATCAGCTTCTCGATGGCGTCGGAAAATTTCGTGTCGCGCTTGGTGACCAGGGTAAAGGCGGCGCCGGAGCGACCGGCCCGGCCGGTGCGGCCGATGCGGTGGACATAGTCCTCGGCATGAATCGGCACGTCGAAGTTGAAGACGTGGCTCACGTCGGGGATATCGAGGCCGCGCGCGGCGACGTCGGAGGCCACGAGCAGCTTGATGTTGCCGTCCTTGAAGTTGGCCAGCATGGTCATGCGCGAGCGCTGGTCCATGTCGCCGTGCAGCGCGCCGACGGAAAAGCCGTGACGGTCGAGCGAACGGAACAGGTCGGCGACGTCCTTCTTGCGGTTGCAGAAGATGATCGCGTTCTTCAGCTCGTCCTGGGCACGGATGAGGTCGCGCAGAACCGAGCGCTTCTCGTAGTCCTTGGAGTGGCTGGCAACGAAGCGCTGCGTCACGGTCTTGGCGGTGGAGGAAGGCGGAGCGACTTCCACGCGCTCGGGGTTCTGCAGGAACCGGTCGGCCAGCTTCTGGATCTCCGGCGGCATGGTGGCCGAGAAGAACAGTGTCTGGCGGGTAAACGGGATCAGCTTGGCGATGCGCTCGATGTCGGGGATGAAGCCCATGTCGAGCATGCGGTCGGCCTCGTCGATGACGAGGATTTCCACGCCCGTCATCAGCAGCTTGCCGCGCTCGCAGTGATCGAGCAGGCGGCCCGGCGTGGCGATCAGAACGTCGGCGCCGCGCTCAAGCTTGCGGTCCTGCTCGTCGAAGGAGACGCCGCCGATCAGCAGTGCGATGTTGAGCTTGTGATTCTTGCCGTACTTTTCGAAGTTCTCGGCAACCTGGGCCGCAAGCTCGCGGGTCGGCTCTAGAATCAGCGTGCGCGGCATGCGTGCGCGGGCGCGCCCCTTCTCCAGCAGCGTCAGCATCGGCAGGACGAAGGAGGCCGTCTTGCCGGTTCCGGTCTGGGCAATGCCGAGAATGTCGCGGCGCTGGAGCGCTGGCGGTATCGCCCCCGCCTGGATCGGCGTGGGGATCGAATAGCCGGCATCGGTGACGGCGGAGAGGACTTTTTGGCTCAGGCCAAGATCAGAAAAAGTGGTCAAAGGGAAATCTGTTTCCGTTCCGGTTCTCGCGAACGCCTGGGTTTCAGCTGGAGTGATGAGCGGCTGGATGCAGCGCACATAGTCTGAAAGAGCCGGAAAGTCAAGGAAACGAGCGATTCTAAAGGAAGCGCAAGCGAATCGGGCCTGCCATGCGGTTAACGTCGCGGTTGCGATTCGCTCAATTCATGTAGGAGGACAGCTTCGTGCCGGCGGCGAGAAAGCGTGCCGGATCGCTGGCACGGCCATCGCGACGGACCTCGTAATGCAGATGGGGGCCGGTCGACCGGCCTGTCGATCCGGACAGGCCGACGGCGTCGCCGGCCGATACCGTGTCGCCGACGGCGACGAGCACGCGCGAAAGGTGGGCATAGCGTGTCGTCAGCCCGTCACCGTGATCGATCTCGACCAGGTTGCCGTAGCCGCCATTGCGGCCGGCGGTTACCACCGTGCCCGATCCGGTCGAATGGACGGCGCTGCCAACCGGGAGACGAAAGTCGATGCCGGCGTGCAGGGCGAGCCGGCCGAGGAACGGGTCGGTACGGTTGCCGAAGCGGCTCGTGATTTCGCTGCCCGGCGACGGGTTGCCAAACGGCAGCTTGCGCGCCGTCTGGCGCATCTCGTCCAGCCGGTTCAACGCCGTGTCGAGGTCGCCGAGGGTATCTTCGAAGCGGTCGCTCGCGTCCGGTTCCTCGTATGGGCCGCCGATCGCGTCGCCGCCCTCGTCCGCCGCCGCAACCGCGATGCCGGCGCGCGTCAGGATGGTCTCGATCGCAGAGGCGGTCTGCGCGGCGCCTGCCGTCAGCGCCTCGATCCGGGACAACTGCTGGCGTTCGATGTCCTTCAGCGAAAGCGTGACCCTGGAGAACATCCGGTCCGCGCGATCGGCGACGGATTCGCCGGTGCCGACCTGGGCGAGGGGAGTCATGGCGGCCTGCGGGGCCGCGACCGCGACGTCGCGGCCGAGCAGCCTGTCGATGGCGCGGACGCCGGCGGACGCATCGGCGCGGCGCTCGTAGGCGAGAGGATCGCCCTCGGCGGGCAATGCCTCGTCCTGGCTGCTGACGTCCGCGATGCCGGCATCGCTGGCGCGGTTCAGCAGCGAATCGAGCTTGCCGTTGCGTTCGGTCAGCGCCAGTTGCTGCCGGAACAGCTTCTCCACCTTTTCCTCGACGACCTGCTGGTCGAGCAACTGTCGGCTGGTGACGCGGTCGACCTGGGCGCGCAGCGCTGAAATGCGGTCTTCGTATTCGTGCTGCATGCGGGCCTGCCGCGCCATGGTGGCGCCGATCAGCCCGTCGCGCAGGACAAGATAGGAAGTGGCGGCGAGGTAGCCGAAGGTGAACATGCCGGCGACGCAGACGGCGAGGGCCATCATCCACGGCCGCACGGTCATGTGCCTGATCCGGTCGCCGCTGGCGAGGATGATGATGTGCTGCTTTTCTCGCCTTCCGAAGACGCGATGTTCAGGACGCTCCGCCACCCTCGACTCCCCGACAACCAGAATCTGCCCCACGGTTGCCGGCGATTACACCCTGTTAGGGTTAACAAAGGCTTGAGGCCGCGTTCGGTCAGCTCTGGCTGACGGAGACGAGGCTGCGGTAGAAGGACGGCGTCAGTCCGGCCTCGGCCCGCGCCACGTCGTTGAACGGCGCCTTCAGCGGGCCGCGGAAGTTCACGCGCACCAGTTCCTTGAACGTTGCCGACGGGTCCTTCCTCTCCCGCGCGCAGAGAAAGCGGAACCACTTCGCACCGACGGCGACGTGGCCCTTCTCGTCGTTGTAGATCACGTCGAGGATGTCGGCACTGGCGCTGTCGCCGGTTTCGCGCATCTTTGCCTGCAGCACCGGCGTGACGTCCAGGCCGCGCGCCTCCAGGATCAGCGGGACCACTGCAAGCCGGGCAGTCAGGTCGTTCCGGGTGCTGTGGGCGGCCTGCCAGAGCCCGTCGTGCGCCGGGAGGTCGCCATAGTCGGCGCCAAGTTCGCGCAGCCTGTCGCGGACCATGCGGAAATGTTTCGCCTCCTCGAAGGCGACCTGCATCCAGCCGTCGAAGAAGGACTGCGGCACGGCCTCGGTGGTGAAGCGGGCGACGATGTCGAGCGCGAGGTCGACGGCGTTGAGCTCGATGTGGGCGAGCGCGTGCAGCAGGGCGATACGGCCCTTGATGGTGTGCAGCGACCGCTTCTCCATGTTGCGCGGCGGGACCAGTTCGGGCCTCTGCGGCCGGCCGGGCCGGTCGGGCAGCGGTGGATCGAGCGGTGAGCGCAGCGACAGGGTGCGGGCGAGCCATCGCCGCGCGGTTTCCTTTGCGAGGTCCGTCTTCAGGTCCAGATCTGCGGAACAAATCGCACGGGTCGCGCCGCCGCGGAGGCTACTGATCGTCGACGCCGACGAATTGGTGGTATCGGGTCGCATCGGATCAGAGGTCTTTCGCGCGGGCCAGCACCGCCTCGGCGTGGCCGGCCACCTTCACCTTCGACCAGACCTCGGCAATCCTGCCGTCCGCGCCGATGAGGAAGGTCGTGCGCTCCACCCCCATGTAGCGGCGGCCATACATGCTTTTCTCTTTCCAGACCCCGTAGGCTTCCAGAACCTGGTGGCTCTCGTCCGATAGCAGGCGCATCTTCAGGCCGTGCTTCTCCCGGAAGCGGTCATGCTTGCTGACGGGATCGGGAGACACGCCGAGAACGACAATGCCGGCGGCATCGAACGCGTCCTTCAGCGCCGAGAAGGCAATGTTTTCCGCCGTGCAGCCTTCCGTGTCGTCCTTCGGATAGAAGAATAGAACAACCGGCTTGCCGCGCAAATCGCCCAGCCTGACCTCGCCGCCACCGTCGGCGGGGAGGGAGAAATCGGGAGCGATCGCGCCTGACGACAATTCTGCCATGGGATTTCCTTTCTTTGGACAGGATTTTCGATCATGGGGACACGATCCCCGGTATATAGTCCTGACAGGAATCGTCCAGCCGCAATGGGCCGATCGGACGGTGCCGGCGCGGGCACGGTCGGCGCACCGATATGAGGAACGGAATAAACCGCGACATGAACGAGATCCGCGGCGAGAAGGTCAGGTTCGGCAAGGGAGATATCGTCTGCCTGCACAGTCTGCCATCGGCACAGGCGCACGAGCCGATCGTGCTGCACTGCACCGATCGGCCGAGCCATCTTGTCGTCTGCTTGCGGCTGGTCGTCGGGGTCGCCGCGTTCGTCACGCTGCTCGCCATCCTGGTCGTCGGCGCCGTCGAGAGCGGATTGATCGACGCGCCGCTGAATGCGCGTGCTGTTGTCGCGCTGAACCGGGCGGTGGGACCAAACCATGTCGTCTCGGTCGAAAAGACCGTGCTGCGCTTCTCGAGCCTGGGCGGTCTGGCGCTGAAGGCCGAAAACGTCGCGCTCGCAGATAGCGCAAGCGGAAGGAATGTTGCCAATGCCGGTGCGGTGTCGATCGTGCTCGATCCGCTGGCGCTGTTGTCGGGCCGGGTGTCGCCTTCGAGCCTTGAGATCGACAGGGCAATGTTCGATCCGGCGCTCCTGCCCAAGGGGCCGGCGGTGGATTTCAGCGCCGTTCGGCTCGATGCAATCCCGGCCTATCAGGACATCGCCTTCACCCAGCTCGAGCGGCTCGGGGACGCGATCGGGCACAACGGGCTTTCACGCGTGCGCATCACCAACCTCGAACTGCCGCTGGCCGTCGGCACGCGGCCGTTGCGGCTCGAGGTGGAGCGACTGACCTTTGCCCGGTCCGGCGCCGGCGACATGTCGATCGACGGACGCTATGCGCTCGACGGGCAGCCGGGAGAGGTGGAACTGCGCGCGTTCGCCCGCAACGGCGCCGGCGAGGTCAGCGGGCTGATCAGCGGCATCCCGGTCGGCGCGATCGCGCTACGGCACACCTCGGACGGCGAGCCGCGGACCGGTGTCGATGCGCTGGCCGACCTCAGCCTGACGGCGGCGCGCGGCGCTGCCGGAACCGTGCCGCGGCTCGAACTTGCCATCGCCAGCGAGGGGGGGACCCTTTATGTCGGCGGCGTCGGCGCGACCTTGAAGCCGACGGCAATCGCCGCCCACTACGACTTCGAGCGGAACTCGTTCGAGATCGCACCCTCTGCAATCCGCGTCGGTTCGTCGGTGTTTCCGTTTTCCGGCGGGCTGATCGATTTCGACCGGCTGCCTGGGCAAACGGGACCGGGCTTCGGCATCGATCTTCTGGTAAGCGACGCGGTGAGCGCCCCGGAGGATACCGGCGAGCCCCCCGTGCGCTTCGACGCCAAGCTGGCCGGGCGGATGCTGCCGGCGACAGGGGAGGTTCGGTTCGACGAGCTCGGCATATCGAGCAACCATGGTTCGCTGGCCGGATCGCTGGCGCTGGCTTTTGGCGACGGATCGCCGGCGGTCAGCTTCGCCATGGTCAGCGACCGGGTGCAGGCGGTGGCGGTCAAGCAACTGTGGCCGTTCTGGATGGCCAAGAAGGCGCGCCAATGGGTGATCTCGAACATGTTCGGGGGCACGGTGACGAACGGACGCATCGAGGTGTCGATGGCGGCCGGCCGCGCGCCGGATGCGGAGGGCCGGCTGCAACTCGGTCGGGGCGAGCTTGCCATCTCCTTCGACATCGAGGAGACGCGGGTCAACATCGCGGGTGCGATCCCGCCCCTTCGTGACGCATCGGGACACTTCGAGCTGGACGGCGAGCAGATCGACGTCGACATCCATAGCGGCACGGCCTACATGCCCGAGGGCCGGGCGGTGACGGTCAGCGGCGGTACCTTCCGGCTGGCGGATTCCTACGCACGGCCGCTGATGGCCGACCTGGACATCAACCTGGCAGGGGCGTCGGATGCGGTGGCACAACTGATCACGTACGAGCCGATCGACGTGCTGAAGCGCACCGAATTCACCCCGGCCGATTTCACCGGCCCGGTCGCCGTCAATGTCCGGGCGCATGTCGGCCTGGTTCGCGACCAGAATCCGCCGCCGCCGCAATGGTCGGCCGCCATCGATCTTCAGGGCGTGGATCTGCAAAAGCCGATCACCGGCCGCAAGGTGAGCCAGCTCGAGGGCAGGCTCGAGGTCGACGCCAGCCGTGCCCATCTGACGGCCGACGCGCGGATCGACCAGGTCCCGCTCGCGATCGACCTCGTCGAGCCCGTCGGCAAGGCGTCGGGACAGAAACGGGCGCTGAGCATTACCGGCACGATCGGCGAGCGCGACCGCGCGCAGCTGTTTCCGGGACTGAACGACCTTGTCGCCGGGCCGATGGGGTTGGCGCTGACGACGCAGGAGGACGGCCGCCAGAAGATCGAGACCGATCTCGGCCGGTCGGTGGTGTCGCTCCCCTGGGTCGGCTGGAGCAAGGGCGCGGGCGTTCCGGCGAAGGCGAGCTTCCTGCTCGACAACCGGGATGGCGCGACGCAGTTGTCGGATTTCAAATTCTCCGGCGACGGCTTCGCCCTTGCAGGCAATGTCGTCCTCAACGGTGCCGCGCTGAAGTCGGCGCAGTTCGACGAGGTGCGGCTGTCCGCGCAGGATCGGTTCTCGTTGTCCATCGAGCGCGCCAGGGCCGGCTATGCGGTGAAGGTGCGGGGCGACCTTGTCGATGTGCGTCCGGTGCTGGCGAATATCAAGTCCGGGCCGGCCGCCGGCGGCGGCGACCGCGATGCAGCGGCGGTCACGCTTCACGCCAGCGTCGGTCGGGTGATCGGCTTCAACGGCGAAGCCCTCGGCAATGTCAGCCTCGACTACGCGAGCGCAGGCGGGCGGCTCTCGGGGCTCAACCTGAGCGGCGTCACCGGCAGCGGCCAGGCGCTGGTGGCGCGGCTGAACAAGGATCGCGGCGCCGGCACGCTGGAACTGACCAGCGGCGATGCCGGCGCGGTCGCACGGCTTGCCGACATCTATCGGCACATGGAAGGCGGGTTGCTCAACGTTCGTCTCAAGGCCGGGGCCGACGGCGCCTGGCGTGGGCCGGTGGATATCCGCAAGTTCAAGCTCACCGGCGAGGAGAAGTTGCGCTCGATCGTCTCCACCCCGGCCGGCGGGCGCAGCCTGAACGAGGCGGTGCGCAAGGAAATCGACACGAGCTCGATGGCCTTTTCCCGCGGCTTTGCCTTCGTCGTGGCCAAGGACGGCACCCTGCGCGTGGAAAACGGGGTCGTGCGGGGCGAAGCGGTCGGCGCCACCTTCCAGGGTACCGTGCGCGACGGCAACGGCAGGATGGAACTGACCGGCACCTTCATGCCGGCCTACGGACTCAACCGGCTGTTCGCGGAACTGCCGGTGATCGGCTTCATCCTCGGCAACGGCAGCGATCGCGGCCTGATCGGCATCACCTTCAAGCTGAGCGGGCCGTTCGACCGGCCGGGGCTGATGGTCAACCCGCTGTCGATCATCGCGCCCGGCGTGTTCCGCAACATCTTCGAGTTCTGACGCTCACTCCAGACAACCCGCGCCACGGCGCGGGTTGCGGGGTTGCCGGAAGGCGCCGCGTTCGGCCGGGGTCAGGCCGGACGCACGAGAATGTGCTTCTTCTTGCCGAGCGAGAGCTTGATCACGCCGTCGGCGGTGACCTCGCCGCCGCCGATGGCCATGCGCTCGTCCTGCACGGCGCGATCGTTGATGCGGACCGCGCCGCCCTGGACGTGGCGGCGCGCCTCGCCGTTCGATCCGGCGAGGCCGGCGCGGACGATCAGCGCGAGGAGGCCGATTCCGCCTTCCAGCTCGGCGGCCGGCACCTCGATCGAGGGCAGATTCTCCGACAGCGCGCCTTCCTCGAAGGTCTTGCGCGCGGTCTCCGCGGCCTGCTCGGCGTTGTCGCGGCCGTGCAGCATGGCGGTGACCTCGGTGGCGAGGATCTTCTTGACATCGTTGATCTCGGAGCCGCCGAGCGCGGCAAGACGGGCGATCTCGTCCATCGGCAGCGTGGTGTAGAGCTTGAGGAAACGAACAACGTCCGCGTCCTCGGTGTTGCGCCAGTACTGCCAGAAGTCATAGGCCGACAGCATGTCCGGGTTCAGCCAGACGGCGCCGGAGAGCGACTTGCCCATCTTCGCGCCGGAGGCCGTCGTCAGCAGCGGCGAGGTCAGCGCATAGAGCTGCGGGGTGCCCATGCGATGGCCGAGGTCGAGGCCGTTGACGATGTTGCCCCACTGGTCCGAACCGCCCATCTGCAGGCGCGTGCCGTAGCGCTTGCTCAGTTCCACGAAGTCGTAGGCCTGCAGGATCATGTAGTTGAACTCGAGGAACGACAGCGACTGCTCGCGGTCGAGCCTGAGTTTGACGCTGTCAAAGGACAGCATGCGGTTGACCGAGAAGTGGCGACCGACGTCGCGCAGGAACTCAAGGTAATTGATGCCGAGCAGCCAGTCGGCGTTGTTGATCATCAGCGCGTCGGTCGGCCCGTCGCCGTAGGTCAGGTAGTTGGAGAACACCTGCTTGATCGAGGCGATATTCGAGGCGATCGTTTCCGGCGTCATCAGCTGGCGCGCATCGTCCTTGAAGGACGGATCGCCGACCATTCCGGTGCCGCCGCCCATCAGCGAAATCGGCCGGTGCCCGGTCTTCTGGAACCAGTGCAGCATCATGATCTGGATCAGCCCGCCGGCGTGCAGGCTCGGCGCGGTCGGGTCGAAGCCGATATAGGCCGTCACGGTTTCCCTGGCGAGCAGGTCGTCGAGGCCGCTTTCATCCGAGATCTGGTGGATGAAGCCGCGCTCGCTGAGCGTGCGAAGGAAATCTGACTTGAAACCCGACATTGATGTTCTCTCTGGTGGGGAAGGTTAGGCGTAGGAATGGCCGGGCGTGTAGCACTGTTTTTGCGCATAATCACTCCAAAAGTGATTCTGGAAGCGAGGCCCATGGCACAGGTCAGGACCGCAATCGGGCTGATGAGCGGCACGAGCATGGACGGCATCGACGTGACGTTGCTGCGAACCGACGGGCGCGACGTCGTCGAGCGCGGGCCGTCGAGGGGAGTAGCCTACGAGCCCGCCTTCCGGCGCACGCTGCAGGCGGCGCTGGAAACGGCGAAGGCGATCACCGGCCGCCAGCAGCGGCCGAAGGATCTGGCGCAGGTCGAGCGGGAGCTGACGCTGCGCCACGCGGCGGCGGTCGACGCCTTCCTGCGCGACAACGGCCTCGAGGCGGCCGAGGTCGACGTGATCGGCTTCCACGGCCAGACCGTGCTGCATCGGCCGGGCCGAGGCCTGACGGTCCAGCTCGGCGACGGCGCATTGCTGGCGCGCGAGACCGGCATCCCGGTCGTCTACGACATGCGGGCGAACGACATGGCCCACGGCGGGCAAGGGGCGCCGCTGATCCCGGTCTATCACGCAGCGCTGGCACGGAACCTGCCGGCCGGCAGCGCCTTTCCGGTGGTCTTCGTCAATATCGGCGGAATCTCGAACCTGACCTATGTCGGTGAGCACGGCGAGGTCGTGGCGTTCGACAGCGGGCCGGGCAACACGCTGATCGACCAGTGGGTCGAGGCCCAGGCCGGCATCCCGTTCGACCAGGGCGGCATGATTGCGAGTGAAGGGCGGGTCGATGCCGGTCTGGCGGCGCGCTACCTCGACCATCCGTTCTTCACCGCGCCCGAGCGGCGTTCGCTCGACCGCAACGACTTCGCCCCGCCCGAGGGGCGTGCCGCGACGCTGGAGGATGGCGCCCGCACGCTGGCGCATGTGACCGCCGCGGCGATCCTGAAATCGGCGGGTCATCTGCCGGCCCGGCCGAAGAGCTACGTCGTCTGCGGCGGCGGCCGGCTGAACCGCAGCATCATGGGCGATCTCGCCGACCTTGCGGGAGCTGCCGGGGCGCGGGTGATGGCGGCGGAAGCGGCGAGGCTGGACGGAGACAGCATGGAGGCGGAGGCCTGGGCGTACCTGGCCGTGCGATCGCTCGACGGGCTGCCGCTGACCTACCCGGGCACGACGGGGGTGCGTGAGCCGGTGACCGGCGGGCTGCTCGCCAATCCGCGCTGATCCGCGACAGGCTCGTGGGCACAAAAAATCCGCCGGCTTTCGCCGGCGGACGACGCGGTGCGGGGCGGCGCGCCTAGCGGATGCGCTTGGCGGCCGGCTCCGGGGTCAGTTCGCCGGCAAGGCGGCGGTCGAGATAGTCCTCGCATTCGACCATCAGCGTCTCGGTCTGGCCGTTGAAGAAATGGTTGGCGCCCGGCACGGTCCGGTGCGTGATCAGGATGCCCTTCTGCGCCTTGAGCTTCTCGACCAGGCTGTTGACGTCCTTTTCCGGCGCCACCTTGTCGGAATCGCCGTTGATGATCAGGCCCGAGGACGGGCAGGGGGCAAGGAAGGAGAAATCGTAGATGTTCGGCTGCGGCGCGATCGAGATGAAGCCTTCGATCTCCGGCCGGCGCATCAAAAGCTGCATGCCGATCCAGGCGCCGAAGGAGTAGCCGGCGACCCAGCAGCTCTTGGAGTCCGGATGCAGGCTCTGCACCCAGTCGAGCGCGGACGCTGCGTCGGACAACTCCCCGGCGCCGTGGTCGAACTCGCCCTGGCTGCGGCCGATGCCGCGGAAGTTGAAGCGGAGCGTGGTGAAGCCGCGCTTCTGGAACATGTAGAACAACTGGTAGACGATCTGGTTGTTCATCGTTCCGCCGAACTGCGGATGCGGGTGCAGGATGATGGCGATCGGGGCGTTCTTCTGCTTGGATGGCTGGTAGCGGCCTTCCAGGCGACCGGCGGGTCCGTTGAAGATGATCTCGGGCATTCGTACTCCGACGTGTTTTATGGATCAAAAACTGTTTCGGAGGGGCTGGATGTCTTGACGAAACCAGTCAGCTTTTCTAGAAACTAGTTTAGAACCATTCGAAACTTTGCTACGCTATGCGCGTGCTGAGGTTCGTCTCTTACGGCAAGCCCGGCGGAAAATTCAAGCAAAATGCACGCCGCCTTGCCTGGAGCGCTTTCGGAGCTGATCGCAGCCATGCCGGCACGACCGAGGACATACCTGGACTGGAACGCGACGGCGCCGCTGTCCGCCGCCGCGCGCGAGGCCATGACCGCCGCGCTCGACCTTGTCGGCAATCCGTCGTCCGTTCACGCCGAGGGCCGGGCCGCCCGGGCCGTGATCGACGCGGCCCGCCGCGCCGTTGCGGCGCTGGCCGGTGCCGAGGCCGCGCACGTGACCTTCACCAGTGGCGCCACAGAGGCGGCCAATACGGTGCTGACGCCGGATTTCCGAATGGGCCGCACGCCGCTGCGCATCGGCCGGCTCTATGTCTCTGCGATCGAGCATCCGGCTGTGCGCGAGGGCGGCCGGTTCGATCGGGAGCAAATCTCCGAGATTCCGGTGACGCCGGCCGGCGTCGTCGACCTGGCGGCGCTGGAGCGGCTGCTTGCGGCGCATGATGCGACGGCGGGCCTGCCCATGGTGGCCACGATGCTGGCGAACAACGAGACGGGGATCGTCCAGCCGGTGCGCGAGGTGGCGGCGCTCGTGCGCCGGCATGGCGGCCTGCTGGTCGTCGACGCCGTCCAGGCGGCCGGCCGGTTGCCGATCGCCATCGCCGACCTGGATGCCGATTTCCTGATCTTCTCCGCGCACAAGCTTGGCGGCCCGAAGGGCGCCGGCGCGCTGGTTTCCCGCGGCGAGGTGCTGATGCCGCGGCCGCTGATCCATGGTGGCGGGCAGGAAAAGGGGCATCGCTCCGGCACGGAGAACCCGGCCGCGCTTGCGGGCTTTGCCGCTGCCGCCCGCGAGGCGGTCGCCGACGTCGAAGGGCGTCGCACGCGGATCGGCGGCCTGCGCGAGCGCATGGAGGCAAAGATGGCCGAGCTTGCCGGCGACGTCATCATCCACGGGCAGGACGGCCCGCGGCTGTGCAACACGACCTTCTTCAGCCTGCCCGGGCTGAAGTCCGAGACGGGGCAGATCGCTTTCGACCTCGAGGGCGTCGCGCTCTCGGCCGGTTCGGCCTGCTCGTCGGGCAAGGTCGGCGCCAGCCACGTGCTGACGGCGATGGGGTTCGATGCCGGGCTCGGCGCCTTGCGCGTCTCGCTCGGTCCGGCCACCACGGAAGCCGACGCGGACAGCTTCCTCGAGGCCTTTGCGCGGATCGCCGGGCGGCGGCGACAGGGTGTTGCTGCCGCCTGAACGAAAGTTGCGGAAACGCAAGTTTTTGCTTGCCAAAAGGTGTGAAAAGCCCCTTCTGGCGCCTACATAACCGGCGGAAACCCGCCAGACGTTGACAAGCTGCCGGACCTTGGATCCGGCAAGATTGGAGAACGACATGCCTGCTGTGCAGGAAACGATCGATCAGGTCCGTCAGATTGACGTCGACCAGTACAAGTACGGTTTCGAGACGACCGTCGAAATGGACAAGGCGCCCAAGGGCCTGTCCGAGGACATCATCCGCTTCATCTCCGCCAAGAAGAGCGAACCCGACTGGATGCTCGAATGGCGGCTCGGCGCCTATCGCCGCTGGCTGACGCTCGAGGAGCCGACCTGGGCGCGCGTGGACTATCCGAAGATCGACTTCAACGATCTCTACTACTACGCCGCACCGAAGAACCAGACCGGTCCGAAGTCGATCGACGAGGTCGATCCCGAGATCCTGAAGACCTACGAGAAACTCGGCATCCCGCTGCGCGAGCAGGAAATCCTCGCCGGCGTGCAGACCTCCAAGATCGCCGTCGACGCGGTCTTCGATTCGGTCTCGGTCGTCACCACCTTCAAGGAGGAACTGAAGAAGGCCGGCGTGATCTTCATGTCGATCTCGGAGGCGATCCGCGAGTATCCCGAACTCGTGCGCAAGTATCTCGGCTCGGTGGTTCCGACGACCGACAATTTCTACGCGACCTTGAACTCGGCCGTGTTCACCGACGGCTCGTTCGTGTTCGTGCCCAAGGGCGTGCGCTGCCCGATGGAACTGTCGACCTATTTCCGCATCAACGAGAAGAACACCGGCCAGTTCGAGCGCACGCTGATCATCGCCGAGGAAGGCGCCTACGTCTCCTACCTCGAGGGTTGCACCGCGCCGCAGCGCGACGAGAACCAGTTGCATGCCGCGGTCGTCGAACTGGTCGCGCTCGATGACGCCGAGATCAAGTATTCCACCGTCCAGAACTGGTATCCCGGCGACAAGGACGGCAAGGGCGGCATCTACAACTTCGTCACCAAGCGCGGCGATTGCCGCGGCAAGAACTCCAAGATCTCCTGGACGCAGGTCGAGACCGGTTCGGCGATCACCTGGAAGTACCCGTCCTGCATCCTGCGCGGCGACAATTCGCGCGGCGAGTTCTATTCGATCGCCGTCTCGAACGGCCACCAGCAGATCGACTCTGGCACCAAGATGATCCACCTCGGCAAGAACACGTCGAGCCGCATCATCTCCAAGGGCATTGCCGCCGGCGTGTCGCAGAACACCTATCGCGGCCAGGTCTCGACCCACCGCAAGGCGGAGAACGCGCGCAACTTCACCCAGTGCGACTCGCTGCTGATCGGCGACCGCTGTGGCGCACACACCGTGCCCTACATCGAGGCGAAGAACGCCTCGGCCCAGTTCGAACACGAAGCGACCACCTCGAAGATCTCCGAGGACCAGCTGTTCTACTGCCTGCAGCGCGGCATTCCCGAAGAGGCGGCGATCGCGCTGATCGTCAACGGCTTCGTCAAGGAGGTCATCCAGGAGCTGCCGATGGAGTTCGCCGTCGAGGCGCAGAAGCTGATCAGCATCTCGCTGGAAGGCAGCGTCGGGTGATGGGCGACAGGATCAATCTCGACGAGGCATTCTCGCGTTTCGCCGAGCACTGGCGGCCCAAGGTGGTTGCGCAACTGAACGGCCAGGAAGTGAAGGTGGTGAAGGTGCAGGGCGAGTTCCCCTGGCACCACCACGATCACGAGGACGAGTTCTTCTTGGTCTGGAAGGGCCTGTTCCGGGTCGAGTTTCGCGATCGGGTCGTGGAAATGCGGCCGGGGGACTGTCTGGTCGTTCCGCGTGGCGTGGAGCACCGGACATGCGCCGACCAGGAGGCGGAGATCCTCATCTTCGAACCGGCGGACGTGCGCAACACCGGCAACGTCGTCGATCAGACCTTTACGGCGCCCAGCGGCGCAACGATTTGATGGAACCTTACAATGCTTGAAATCAAGAACCTGCACGCACGCATCGCCGAAGACGGCACCGAGATCATCCGCGGCCTGAACCTGACGGTGCAGAACGGCGAGGTCGCCGCGATCATGGGCCCGAACGGCTCCGGCAAGTCGACGCTGTCCTACATCCTCGCCGGCCGCGAGGACTATGAGGTGACCGAGGGCGACATCCTCTACAACGGCGAGAGCATTCTCGAACTCGACCCGTCCGAGCGCGCCGCCAAGGGTATCTTCCTCGCCTTCCAGTATCCGGTCGAGATCCCGGGTGTGGCCACCATGCAGTTCCTGAAGGTGGCGATGAACGAGCAGCGCAAGGCGCGCGGCGAGGACGAGCTGACGACGCCGGACTTCATGCGCCGGGTCAAGGAGGCGGCCGCCGACCTGCAGATCTCGCCGGAGATGCTGCGCCGGCCGCTCAACGTCGGCTTTTCCGGCGGCGAGAAGAAGCGCGCCGAGATCCTGCAGATGGCGCTGCTGCAGCCGCAGCTCTGCGTCCTCGACGAGACCGACTCCGGCCTCGACATCGACGCGCTCAAGATCGTCGCCGACGGCGTCAACGCGCTGCGCTCGCCCGACCGCTCGGTCGTCGTCATCACCCACTACCAGCGCTTGCTCGACTATATCGTGCCGGACACGGTGCACGTGCTCTACAAGGGTCAGGTCATCAAGTCGGGCGACAAGACGCTGGCGCATGAACTCGAAGCCAACGGCTATGCCGACATCATCGAGTCGGCCGCCTGAGCGCGGGGAAGGACGGATCCATGAACATCCAAGCCGGGATCAAGCTGACCGCCGCCGAGGCCGCGCTGGTCAACGCCTATAACGAGCAGCTCGGCGACCTGCCGGGCGACGGACCGACGCTTCTGGCCCGCGACGCCCTGCTCAGCGACCTGAAGAACGCCGGCCTGCCGACGCGCCGCATCGAGGCCTGGCACTACACGGACCTGAAGTCGCTGCTGCGCGAGGTGCCGGCCTTCGACGCCGAGGCCCGCGCCGACCGCGTCGACCCGATCGTCCCGGCTTCCACAGTGCTGTCGGTCGTCAACGGCAAGGCCACCGTGCGGGCGCTGCAGGCGGGCATCGCGCTGCGCAGCTTTGCCGAGGACCTTCTCGACGGATCCGCCGCCGAAGGCCTTGTCGCCCGCGACGAGGACGACGCCATCGGCCGCATCAACGGCGCGTTCGTGCGTGACGGGCTGGGGGTCGAGTTCACCGACGGCATCGAGGTCGACGGACCGGTCGAGATCCAGTCGGTCCAGAGCGGCGGCCAGGTCAATACCCGCTTCCCCGTGCGTTTCGGCCGGGGCGCCAAGGCGACCGTCATCGAACGGCACCTGGCAGTCGGCACGGAGGCCGCCTTCGTTACCGCCGTCAGCGACGTACGGCTCGAGGACGGTGCGGAGGTCACCTGGATCATCTTCCAGTCCGAGGGCGAGGCCGACATCCATCTCGGTCAGTTCAAGGCCTCGCTCGGGGCCGAGGCGAAGCTGCGGCTCTACGTCATCAACGCCGGCGGCAAGCTGGTGCGCCAGGAAATCCATGTCGCCGTGACCGGCGAGGGGGCCGACCTGACGCTGCGCGGCATCAACCTGCTTGGCGGTGACAGCCATACCGACGTGACATTCACGGTCGGCCACGACGTGCCGCACACGACCTCGACCGAGGTCATCCGCAACGTGGTGTTCGACCGCGCCCGCGGCGTGTTCCAGGGCCAGATCCGCGTCGCCCAGGACGCCCAGAAGACCGACGCGAAGATGTCGTGCAACACGCTGCTGTTGTCGGACGAGGCCGAATTCTCGGCCAAGCCGGAACTCGAGATCTTCGCCGACGACGTGCAGTGCGGCCACGGCGCGACGGTGATCGACATCGACCACACGCAGCTGTTCTACCTGATGGCGCGCGGCGTTCCCGAAAACAGGGCGCGCGCGATGCTGGTCAACGCCTTCGTCGCCGAGATCGTCGAGGAACTGGACGACGAGCCGCTGGTCGAGGCGCTGGAAGGCGTCATCGGCGCCTGGCTGGACAAGCACTCCTGATCGGATTGTCGAGATGAACCAGATCAAGCCCGTTCCGACCTACGACGTCGAGGCGATCCGCCGGGACTTCCCGATCCTGTCCCGGCAGGTCCACGGCAAGCCGCTGGTCTATCTCGACAACGGCGCGTCGGCGCAGAAGCCTCAGGTGGTGATCGACGCGATCGCACATGCCTATTCCAACGAATACGCCAACGTGCACCGCGGCCTGCACTTCCTCTCGAACGCCGCGACCGACGCCTACGAGGGCGCGCGCGAGAAGGTGCGGCGCTTCCTCAACGCGCCGTCGGTCGACAACATCGTCTTTACCAAATCCTCGACGGAAGCGATCAACACGGTCGCCTACGGCTACGGCATGCCGAAGCTCGGCGAGGGCGACGAGATCGTGCTCACCATCATGGAGCACCACTCCAACATCGTCCCGTGGCACTTCATCCGCGAGCGGCAGGGCGCCAAGCTCGTCTGGGCGCCGGTCGACGAGCAGGGCGCGTTCAATGTCGAGGACTTCGTCAAGTGCCTGACCGATCGCACCAGGCTGATCGCCATCACGCACATGTCGAACGCGCTCGGCACGATCGTGCCGGTCAAGGAAGTCTGCCGGATCGCGCGCGAGCGCGGCATTCCGGTGCTGGTCGACGGCTCCCAGGGCGCGGTGCACCTGCCTGTCGACGTGCAGGACATCGATTGCGACTGGTACGTCATGACCGGCCACAAGCTGTACGGTCCCTCGGGGATCGGCGTGCTCTATGGCAAGGCGGAGCGACTGAAGGAGATGCGGCCGTTCCAGGGCGGCGGCGAGATGATTTTCGAGGTGACGGAGGATATCGTCACCTACAACGACCCTCCGCATCGTTTCGAGGCGGGCACGCCGCCGATCGTGCAGGCGATCGGCCTCGGCTACGCGCTCGATTACATGGAGAAGGTCGGACGGGCGGCGATCGCCGCCCATGAGTCGGATCTTGCGGCCTATGCGCACGAGCGGCTGTCGTCGATCAATTCGCTGCGCATCTTCGGCACTGCGCCCGGCAAAGGCTCGATCTTCGCCTTCGAACTGGAGGGCATCCATTCGCACGACGTGTCGATGGTGATCGACCGGGCCGGCGTGGCGGTGCGCGCCGGTACCCATTGCGCCCAGCCGCTCTTGAAACGGTTCGGCGTCACCTCCACATGCCGGGCGTCGTTCGGCATGTACAACACCCGTGCCGAGGTCGACGTTCTGGCCGACGCGCTGGACTACGCCCGCAAGTTCTTCGCCTGAGGAGTTGGAAATGTCATCCGAAGCCATGGAAGAAAAGGCCGACGCCCGCGAGGGGATCGTCAATTCGGCCATCCCCGAGGATGAGCTGGCCCGCCTCAGCGACGACATCGTCGGCGCGCTCAAGACGGTCTATGACCCGGAAATCCCCGCCGACATCTTCGAACTCGGCCTGATCTACAAGATCGACATCGAGGACGACCGGATGGTGAAGATCGACATGACGCTGACCGCGCCGGGCTGCCCGGTCGCCGGCGAGATGCCGGGCTGGGTCGAGAACGCCGTCAGCGCCGTCGAGGGCGTGTCGGGCGTCGAGGTCAGGATGGTGTTCGACCCGCCGTGGACCCCGGACCGGATGTCCGAGGAGGCGCAGGTCGCCGTCGGCTGGTACTGAGCTTACGGCGCGCTATTGAACCGTTTACCCGGCACCTCTACATTTGATTCGGTAACCGTCGGGCCTTGAACCCGGCTGGCGAAGGAGAAATGGCCCATGGCTTTTGCAATCATGACCCTGACCGATGCCGCGGCCGATCGCGTGAAGGCGATCGTCGACAATGCCGGCGGCGATGCCAAGGGCATCCGTGTCGGCATCAAGAAGGGCGGCTGCGCGGGCATGGAGTACTCCGTCGACCTCGTCACCGAGCCGAATGCCAAGGACGATCTGGTCGAGCACGGCGGTGCGCGGGTCTGGGTCGCGCCGGAGGCGGTGCTGTACCTGCTCGGTACGCAGATGGACTTCGAGGTGACGACGCTGCGCTCCGGCTTCACCTTCAACAACCCCAACCAGACCTCCGCCTGCGGTTGCGGCGAGTCGGTCGAGCTCAAGCCCGCCGACCTGGCGGCGCTGGCGGCGGCCGGAAACCCGACCGTGCGCGCCGGTTGATATTCCTTCCGTAGCGTAAGCTAATTTCTCGCGCTCCCTTGACCAAGGTCAAGGGACGGGCTTTTCTTGACGTGTACGCATCCGATGCCGGCGAGATGACGTGGGACGCGACCCTTCGGGTCGCGGGGCCGCGCGCCGCCAGACCGTATTCGAGACGCTCCCGAGGGCCCCTTGCGCCGCATGTCGAAAGCAACCGTTTCCGCCTGTGATCCGGCCCCCGAGCGGTGGGGGCAGCCGTGACGGTGCAGGACCTGGCAGTGGCGCTCTACGAGCTGATGCCCATTCCGGTGATCATGACCGATGCCGATGCCGGTCGCTGCACGCTGAACGCGGCGGGGCGCCGCGCGCTGGGCTGCGATCCGGACAAGGCTGGCCCGGCCTCGCTCGATGTCCTTTTGGACGAGCCGGATCTGCCCTCGCTGTTGCGCAGCCTGTCGCAATCCGAGCAGGGTCACGCGCACGTGCTGCATTTTCGCCGGCTTGACGGGTCAGTGTTCGAGGCGAGCGCCCATGTACTGGCCCTCGCCGACGCCGCCGGCGGTGGCGGCTACGCATTGATGCTGCGCAATCTGGAGTCGGGCGGAAGCCATGGCGAGGAGATCCTGCGCGGCGACCGGATCTTTTCCGCGCTCGACGCGGTGCCCGAGGGGCTGGCGATCTTCGATCGCGACGACAGGCTGCTGATGTTCAACCGGGCGTTTCGCGACCGCTGCCTGGCGGCCCGCGACGCGGTGCGGGTCGGGGCGACGATGGAAAGCATCGTCCGCGCCAACCTGCGCGCCGGGGTCTATCCGGGCGTTGCCGAGGGAACGCCGGCGGCGGAGGCCTGGGTCCAGGACCGGCTGCGCCATCACCGCGAGCACAGCGCGCCGCAGGTGTTCCAGTACGGCGACGGCCGCTGGATCCGCTCGGAAAGCCACCTGACCGAGAACGGCGAGGTCGTGGGGCTGCGCATCGACGTCACCGATCTGAAGCGCGCCGAGCAGGCGCTGGATGACAGGCAGCGGCAGCAGGCCAAGCTGAACCAGATCCTGCCCGACCTGATCGTGCGCACCGACGGCGACATGGTGATCCAGTTCGCCAACGAGCGCTTTGCCGCATTTCACGGCACCACGCCGGAAAAGCTGGTCGGCACGAACCTGCGCGGCATGGCCCGCACCGAGGCGCAGGCGGATGCGGTCGATACGCTGAGCCGGTATGCGCCGGATACGCCGGTGCGCTCGCGCGAACTCTATTATGCCAGCGTCGACGGCGAAGAGCGGTGGCTGTTGTGGACGGCGATCGCCAGCTTCGAGGGCGGCAAGCCGGTGGAGTTTGTCGCCGTCGGCCGCGACATCACCGAATCGAAGCGCCAGCACCAGCGGCTCGAACAGCAGGCGCGCGAACTGCAGCAGAAGAACGAGGCCCTGGACCAGTTCACCGGCACCGTCTCGCACGACCTGAAGGCGCCGATTCGGCACATCGCCTCGTTCGCAGAGATGATCACGGACGACGTCAAGGACGGCCGGTTCGACGAACTCGTGTCGCATGCGCGTTACGTGCGCGAGGCGGCCGGTCGCATCCAGCGGCTGGTGGACAGTCTGCTGGACTATTCGCATATTGCCTACCAGATCCGGCGCTACGAGCGGGTATCCCTCGATACGGTGGTCGCCGACGCGCTGTCGCTGCTGGACGCCCACATCCGCGAAAGCGGCGCCTCGGTGGTTGTCCAGCCTCTGCCATCGGTCGGCGGCGATCCGGAACTGCTGCGCCGGCTGATGCAGAATCTGATCGGCAACGCCGTCAAGTACCGCCGACCCGACACCACGGCGAGGGTTCGCGTCTATGGCGACTGCTCGTCGGAGGCCGTCCGCGTCATTGTCGAGGATGAAGGCATCGGCATCGATCCCGCCCATGCGGAGGTGGTGTTCGAGCTTTTCCGGCGGCTGCATCGCGACGAGACCCGGTATTCCGGCACCGGGATCGGGCTCGCTCTTGCCAGGCGGATCGTTGAAAGCCACGGCGGCACGATCATGCTCGACACCGGCTACAGCACCGGGGCGCGCTTCATCGTCACCCTTCCAAACCGCTAGGCCGGCACCGGCTGGTTTCCTGTTTGCGTTCCGCCGGCAAGGGCGGACAGCGACGGTCCCAAAGGCGAACCCCAGCCGTGGTGGCCGGGGTCCGGGGCAAGTGGCCTACTCGGCCGCCTCGGCATACTCCTCCAGCGGCGGGCAGGAGCACACGAGGTTGCGGTCGCCATAGACATTGTCCACCCGGTTGACCGGCGACCAGTACTTGTCGACGCGGAAGGCGCCGGGCGGGTAGCAGGCCTGCTCGCGGGTGTAGGGCCGATCCCACTCGCCGACCAGGTCTTCGACCGTATGCGGCGCGTTCTTCAGCGGGTTGTTGACCTTGTCCATGCGGCCGTCCTCGATCGCCCGGGCCTCCTCGCGGATCGCCAGCATGGCATCGCAGAAGCGGTCGAGCTCGGCCTTGGTCTCCGATTCGGTCGGCTCGATCATCAGCGTGCCGGCCACCGGCCAGCTCATCGTCGGCGCATGGAAGCCGCAGTCGATCAGGCGCTTGGCGATGTCGTCGACGGTGACGCCGGCGCTGTCGACGAGCGGGCGCGTATCGATGATGCACTCGTGCGCCACCCGGCCCTTGGCGGACTTGTAGAGCACGTCATAGGCGCCCTTCAGCCGCGCGGCGATGTAGTTGGCGTTGAGAATCGCCACCTTGGTCGCCTGGGTCAGGCCTTCGCCGCCCATCATCAGGCAGTAGCTCCAGGAGATCGGCAGGATCGAGGCCGAACCGAAGGGGGCGGCGGAAACGGCACCCGCTTCACCCGCGCGCGGGTCCTTCGGCAGGAAGGGCGCAAGATGCGCCTTGACGCCGATCGGTCCCATGCCCGGACCGCCGCCGCCATGGGGGATGCAGAAGGTCTTGTGCAGGTTCAGGTGGCTGACATCCGAGCCGATGTCGCCGGGCCGGGCCAGGCCGACCATGGCGTTCATGTTGGCGCCGTCGAGATAGACCTGGCCGCCATGCCGGTGAACGATCTCGCAGATCTCGCGCACGTTCTCCTCGAACACGCCGTGGGTCGAGGGATAGGTGATCATGCAGCACGAGAGGTTTTCGCTATACTGCTCTGCTTTTGAACGGAAATCATCCATGTCGATGTCGCCGTTGTCGCTCACCTTGACGACCACGACCCGCATGCCGACCATTTGTGCCGATGCCGGGTTGGTACCGTGCGCCGAGGTCGGAATCAGGCACACGTCGCGATGGACGTGGCCGTTGGCGATGTGGTAGTCGCGGATCGTCAGCAGCCCCGCGTACTCACCCTGCGCGCCGGAATTCGGCTGCATCGAGATCGCGTCGTAGCCGGTGATGGCACAGAGCTTCTCGGACAGGTCGTCGATCAGGTGGCGGTAGCCCGCCGCCTGGTCGGCCGGCGCGTAGGGGTGGATCTCGGCGAACTCCGGCCACGTGATCGGCAGCATCTCCGCCGTTGCGTTCAGCTTCATCGTGCAGGAGCCGAGCGGGATCATCGAGCGGTCCAGCGCGAGGTCCCGGTCGGCCAGCCGGCGGATGTAGCGGGTCATCTCGCTTTCCGCGCGGTTCATGTGGAAGATCGGGTGCGTCAGATACTCGCTGGTGCGCAGCAGGTTGGCCGGCAGGCGGTAGTCGGACTCGAACTCCGAGGCATCGAAGTCGCCGCCGAAGGCGCGCCACACGGCCTCCAGCGTCACCGGCCGCGAACGTTCGTCGAGGCTGATGCCGATCCGGTCGTCGCCGATCTTGCGCAGGTTCACCTCCTCGGCCACCGCGGCCTTCAGGATGATGCCCTGCAGCTTGCCGACATGCACGGTGATGGTGTCGAAGAACACCTCCGGCTCGACGGTGTAGCCGAGCTTCTCCAGCCCCTTGGCAAGACGGACCGTCTTCTGGTGCACGCTCTGCGAAATCGCCTTGATGCCTTGCGGTCCGTGAAAGACGGCGTACATCGAGGCCATGACGGCGAGCAGGACCTGCGCGGTGCAGATGTTCGATGTCGCCTTCTCGCGGCGGATGTGCTGCTCGCGCGTCTGCAGCGACAGGCGATAGGCGCGGTTGCCGCGCGCATCGACGGAAACGCCGACGAGGCGGCCCGGCATGTTTCGCTTGTAGGCGTCCTTGACCGCCATGTAGGCGGCGTGCGGCCCGCCGTAGCCGACCGGCACGCCGAAGCGCTGGGTCGTGCCGATGGCGATGTCGGCATCCATCTCACCGGGCGACTTCAGCAGCGCCAGCGCCAGCGGATCGGCGGCGACGACCGCGATCGCGCCGGCTGCGTGCAGCGTTGCGATGACGTCGGTGAAATCGTGTACATGGCCGTAGGTGCCGGGATACTGGAAGATCGCTCCAAACACCTCGGTCGCAACGAGATCCTTGGCCGGGTCGCCGACCTTGACCGACCAGCCGAGCGGTTCGGAGCGAGTCTTGAGCAGCGCGATCGTCTGCGGATGGCAGTTCTCGTCGACGAAGAACGTCTTCGCCTTCGACTTCGCCACGCGCTCGGCCACGGCCATGGCTTCGGCGGCGGCGGTCGCCTCGTCCAGCAGCGAGGCGTTGGCGATGTCGAGCCCGGTCAGGTCGCAGACCATGGTCTGGTAGTTGAGCAGCGCCTCGAGCCGGCCCTGGCTGATCTCCGGCTGGTAGGGGGTGTAGGCGGTGTACCAGGCCGGGTTCTCCAGGATGTTGCGCTGGATCACCGGCGGCGTGATCGTGCCATAGTAGCCCTGGCCGATCAGGGAGACGAGCTTGGTGTTCTTGTTGGCGGTCTCGCGCAGCTTGTCCAGCGCCTCGCGCTCGGTCATCGCCGCGCCCCACTCGAGCGGCTTCTCCTGGCGGATGGACGCCGGAACGGTGTCGTCGATCAGGGCATCGAGGCTGTCATAGCCAAGCACCTTCAGCATCGCCTCCATCTCCTTCGGCGACGGGCCGATGTGACGGCGGTTGGCGAAGTCGTAGGGCCGGTAGTCGGTGAAGGTAAAGTCCTTGGGCAGGTTCATCAGCCGACAAGCTCCTTGTAGGCGGCTTCATCGAGCAGCGAGTCCGCGTCGGCGGTGTTGGCGAGCTTCAGCTTGAAGAACCAGCCGGCGCCCTGCGGGTCGCTGTTGACGAGCGAGGGATCGTCCACGATCGCCTGGTTGACCTCGACGATCTCGCCGTCGAGCGGGCAGTAGACGTCCGAGGCGGCCTTCACCGATTCGACCGTGGCGGCGTCGCCGTTCTTCTCGAAGGTCGCGCCGACCTCGGGCAGTTCGACGAAGACGAGGTCGCCGAGCTGTTCGGCGGCGTGGGTGGTGATGCCGACGGTGGCGACGTCGCCGTCGATCTTCAGCCACTCGTGCTCTGCGGTAAACTTCAACATGTGCGGGCCTTTCTGGTCAGCGTTTGAACGTGTTCGGGACAAAGGGCAGGGCGCTTACGGTGACGGGCAGCAACTTGCCGCGCACCTCCGCGAAGAGCTGGGTGCCAGGCGCGGCGAGCTTCGTGTCGACGTAGCCCATCGCCACTGGCTGGTTGATGCTGGGGCCGAAACCGCCGGAGGTGGCGTGACCGGCCTCGACCTTGCCCGCGGCGTCGGCATAGAGCTTGGCCGGCGGGCGCACCGGCGCCCTGCCGTCGATGGCGAGGCCGACCCGGCGGCGGGCGGCGCCGTCGCGGAACTGGCCGAGAATGACGTCGGCGCCGGGAAACCCGCCGGCGCGGTCGCCGCCGCCGCGGCGGGCCTTCTGGATCGCCCATTCGATCGCCGCCTCGACCGGTGTGGTCGTGGTGTCGATATCGTTGCCGTAGAGGCAAAGCCCGGCCTCGAGCCGCAGCGAATCACGGGCGCCGAGGCCGATCGGCATGACGTCCGGATGGTCGAGCAGGCGTCGGCAGAGCGTTTCGGCCTGGTCGGCGGGGATCGAGATCTCGAACCCGTCCTCGCCGGTATAGCCGGAGCGGGAGACGATGCAGTCGATGTCGTGCAGGTCGCAGGCGCGCACGTCCATGAAGCGCATGCCGGCAATGTCGGCCCAGAATTCCGAGAGCACGGCCTCGGCCCGGGGCCCCTGGAGCGCGATCAGCGCCCGGCCGTCCAGCATGGTCACCTCGCAGCTTTCGCCGAGATGCTTCTGCAGGTGCGCGAAGTCGGCTTCCTTGCAGGCGGCGTTGACGACGAGAAACAGATGGTCGCCGCGATTGGCGATCATCAGGTCGTCGAGGATGCCGCCGCTCTCGTTGGTGAAGATCGCATAGCGCTGGCGGCCCTCCGCCAGGCCGACGACATCGACCGGCACCAGCGCTTCCAGGGCGCGGGCCGCCTCGGCGTTGACGCCGGAACGGGCGCGAACGACGATCTGGCCCATGTGGGACACGTCGAACAGCCCGGCGGCGGCGCGGGTGTGCAGGTGCTCCTTCATCACGCCGGCCGGGAACTGCACCGGCATCTCGTAGCCCGCAAACGGCACCATGCGGGCACCAAGCGAGGTGTTGAGGTCGTGCAACGGGGTTTTGTTAAGCTCAGACGTCACGTCCAAAGGCGCCCTCCAGTCTCTTGGCGCTTGCGCGCCGGCTCATCCTCGGCGCCAGGCGCCGTTCTCGTGAGCCCCCTCTGTCCCTTCGCCTGAGATTGTTATCCCTTCGGCGGGCGCTTGCGCGCCTCTCTCCAGAGTCCTGTCGGCACCTTGCTGGTCCTTTTGCCTGAGAGTTTCCGGGGCGGTTGCTCCTTCGGCACCGGCCAAGCCCGTCTCGGGTGGCCGGTTTCTCCCAGCGAGGTCATCGCCACATAACGGCGTCCGTGTATTTTTGGCAAGAGCACGCGTCGCGGCTGAGCAAATTTTTGTCGCCGCTGCTCGTGCGCGCATTTCAATAGTGGCGCGGCCGGACGGGGTGCGGTGCGCGCGGGCGGTTGGGGTCCGCTGGGCCGGCCCGTTCTACTTCGCCAGCGGCCTTTCGAGGCGGCCGGCGAGATCCTGGATGAACTGCCAGGCGACGCGTCCCGAACGCGCGCCGCGCGTCGTCGCCCACTCGAGCGCCTCGGCGTGGATCTCGGCGCGGTCGCCGTCGAGGCCGAAATAGTCGGCATAGCTGTCGATCATCTGCAGGTAATCGTCCTGGCTGCACTTGTAGAAGCCGAGCCAGAGCCCGAACCGGTCCGACAGCGAGACCTTCTCCTCCACCGCCTCCGACGGGTTGATGGCGGTGGACTGCTCGTTCTCCATCATGTCGCGCGGAAGCAGGTGCCGGCGATTCGAGGTCGCGTAGAGGATGACGTTGTCCGGCCGGCCCTCGACGCCGCCGTCGAGCGCCGCCTTCAGCGACTTGTAGGAGGTGTCGTCGTGGTCGAACGACAGGTCGTCGCAGAAAACGATGACCGGAGCCGGCGCGCTCTTGAGGATCTCCATCAGCGCCGGCAGGGTGGAGATATCCTCGCGGTGGACCTCCACGAGCTTCAGCGCCACGGCGGTCGCCTGGGCTGTGGCCGCGTGGACGGCCTTGACCAGCGACGACTTGCCCATGCCGCGGGCCCCCCACAGGAGCACGTTGTTGGCCGGCAGCCCCTTGGCGAACCGCAGCGTGTTGTCGACGAGGATGTCGCGCACGTGGTCCACGCCGCGGATCAGCTTCAGGTCGATCCGGTTCGGCCGCGGCACCGGCTGGAGGAACTGCCGCGCCGGCGCCCAGACGAAGCAGTCGGCCGCATCCCAGTCGTTTTCGGCGGGCGGCGGGCCGGCAAGCCGCTCGAGCGCAAGGCGCAGGCCTGCGATTTCGTTCAAGAGCGCTAGCGTTTGTTCGTCCACGGTCCTCACTCCCTGCTCGGCAATGCTGTTCTTCCAGGCGCGGTAGCACGGCCGGGGCAGGGCGAAAAGAGAGAAATGCCTGAATTTCCGGCGGTATCCGGGCCGCGTTGTTGCATTCACGCGGCGCTTGCCTATATTCGCGCCGACTGCGTCGGGTCGTTCTTGGCCGGCGCTTCCCGTTTCGAGGAGTTTTCAATGTTCATTACCGAGGCTTTTGCCCAGACGGCGCCCGCTGCCGCACCGGGTGGTGCGGATCTGCTGATGTCGGTGCTGCCGTTCCTTCTTATTTTCGTTGTGATGTATTTCCTCATCATCCGTCCGCAGCGTACCGCGATGAAGCGGCGCGAGGAACTCCTGAAGAACATCCGCCGCGGCGATCAGGTGGTGACCGGCGGCGGCATCGTCGGCAAGGTGACCAAGGTCGTCGACGACAAGGAACTTGAAGTCGAGGTTGCCGAGGGCATCAAGCTCCGCGTCGTGCGCAGCGGCGTCTCGGAAGTTCGCGTCAAGGGCGAACCGGTCAAGGAATGATATGATCCTTGCGTCCGGCTCGGGGGCTGCAAGCCCGCCGGACGTCATCCTCGGCTTTCCTGCCCGCAGCGTGCGGGGCATTTCGAGAGTGTGATGCTGCAACCTGCCCGCTGGAAGACCGTTCTTGCTTGGCTCGCCGTCGCGGCGAGCCTTGTCGTTCTGGCGCCCGGCCTGCTGCCGGACGCGGCCCGGGCCGTGTTTCCGGCATCATCGCCGTTCGGCCGGCTGACCGCCGGTCTCGATCTGCGCGGCGGCGCCGGCCTTGTGCTCAAGGTCGAGCGAACGGATGTCGAAGCCGACCGGCTGGTCGCTGTCGTCAACGCCACCGGGCGGGCGCTGAGAGAGGCCCAGATCCCCTATGCGGGGCTTTCCGGATCGGGGCGCAGGGTTTCCGTCCGCATCACCGAGGCGGGCCGCGCCGAGGAGGCGCGCATGGTGCTTGCCGCCGCCGTCGACGGCACGCGCGTTGCCACCCAGCCGGACGGGTTGATCCGCCTTGAACTGACAGCGGAATCGATCGACCGGGCACAGGACGAGGCGGTGGCCGCCGCCGTCGAGGTGGTGCGCCGGCGGGTCCGGGAGATCGGCGGCGAGGGGGCAGAGGTCAGTCGCGAGGGACCGGATCGCATCGCGCTCCAGGTTCCGGGCTTTGCCGACCCGCAGCGTTTGAAGGACGTGTTGTCGCAACGCGGACAATTTTCCGCCCGCCTGGTCTATGACAATTCCGCCCTGCAGCAGGCGCTGGAGAACGGCGCTCCGGCCGGGACACAGGTTGCCTACACGCTTGGTGAGCCGCCGGTCGGCTATCTCGTGCGCCGGGCGAGCATCTTCACCTCCGCCGATATCGCCGCGGCCGAGGCGGTGCCGGGCGAGGACGGTGGCGCCGCGGCGGTCGCCTACCGGCTCGACCCTGACGGCACGCGCCGGCTGGCGGAGGCAATGGCCGGCAATTTCGGGCGCACGATCGCCCTCCTGCTCGACGACCAGGTGCTGACGGCCTTTGTCGTGTTCTCGCCGGACACCGACGGCCGCGGCGAGATTTCCGGTGACTTTGACGCGCAGGGGGCGGCCAACCTCGCCGCCGTGCTGCGCAGCGGCGCGCTGCCGGCCGCGCTGACGGTGGTCGAGGAACGCTCTATCGAGCCCGTGCTCGGCCGCGATTCGGCGCGCTCGGCGCTCGTCGCCGTCACCGTCGCCGGCATTGCCGTGACCCTCTTCATGGTCGGCTGGTACGGTGCCTTCGGCGCCATTTCCGCGATCGCGCTGGTGTTCAACCTCCTGCTGGTTCTTGCCGTCGTCGCGCTGACGGGCACGGTGATGACGCTGCCGGGCATGGCCGGCATGGTGCTGACGATCGGCATGGCCGTCGATTCCAACGTGCTGATCTTCGAGCGCATGCGCGAGGAGGCGGAGGCCGGCCGCCGCCTGCCGGATGCGCTCGCAGCCGGTTTTTCGCGCGCCTTCGCGCCGGTGGCGGACGCCGGGGCGACGACGATGGTCGCCGTCCTGGTCCTGTATTTCCTCGGTTCGGGACCGATGCGCAGTTTCGCCGTCATCGTCGGCATCGGTCTCGTCACCACCGTCTTCGTCACGTTCACGCTGACCCGCTGGCTCGCCTGGCGCTGGGTCTCCTGGCGGGGCCTGTCGCGCCTGCCGAGAAGCATTCGCACCGGCCTGTTCGGCGGCCTGCACCTGCGCTTCATGGCGATCCGCAACTATGTCTTCTCGGCGAACGCGCTGGTGTCGATCGGCGTGGTGTTGCTCTTGCTGGTGAACGGGCTGAACCTCGGCATCGACTTCACCGGCGGCTCGCTGCTCCAGGTTCGGGCGAGAGAGGGCGTGGCCGATGCGGCATCGATCGCCGGACGGCTGGAGGAGGCCAATCTCGGCGACGTCGTCGTGCGTGCCGGACAGGATCCGGCGAGTGCCACGATCCGGATTCCGCCGCAAGGCGGCGGCGAAAACGCCGAGCAGACCTCGGCGCTGGTCGCGCGCGCCGAGCTCGAGGCCGACTACGACATCCGCAGGGTCGAGGTCGTCGGTCCCTCGGTATCCGGTGATCTGACCGCAGCGGCGACGCTCGGCATGATCGCGGCGATCCTGATGCTCGTCGCCTATGTCTGGATCCGGTTCGAGTGGCAGTTCGCGGTGGGGGCGGTCGTCGCCACCCTGCACGACCTTCTCTTGACGGTCGGCCTCTTCGCGCTGTCCCGGATGGAGTTCAACATCGGCAGTGTCGCCGCGCTTCTGACCATCGCCGGCTATTCGCTGAACGACACGATCGTCGTCTACGACCGGATCCGCGAGAGCCTGCGCCGGTTCCGCCAGATGCCGTTGCCGCTTCTGATCGATGCGGCGATCAGCCAGACGCTGTCGCGCACCGTGCTGACGGCCGCAACCACACTGATCGCGCTCGCCGCGCTCGCACTCTTCGGCGGCGACGTCATCCGGGCCTTTGCCGTGACGATGTTCTTCGGCATTGCGGTCGGCACCTTCTCTTCTATCTATATTGCCGGGCCTGTCCTGATCCTGTTCGGGCTCAGGCCTGAACGCTACCGTCCAGGGGCGAGCGGACGTCCGGCAGAAAAGGCATGACCATGGCCAAGGGCATCGAAATCCGACAGGCGCATTTTCCCGGGCGTGCGCCCATCGACGCCTATGGCAACGGCGGCTTCCGTTTCGCCGACATGTCGCATCGCGGCTCCGTGCTGTGCCTGCCCTCGGGCATCTATGGCTGGGACAGGCAGGATGCGCAGGGCCTGGGCGCGGCCGACCTCGAGCGCGTGCTCGCCGAAGCGGAACAGATCGAGGTTTTGCTCATCGGCACCGGTTTGGAGATCAGGCCGCTGTCCAGCGATCTGCGCGCGGTCCTGCGTGAGCACCGCATCAGGTCGGATCCCATGTCGACCGGCGCGGCGGTGCGCACCTTCAACGTCATGCTGGCCGAATCGCGTGCGGTTGCGGCCGCACTGATCGCGGTCTAGGCCGCGTTGGGCGACATCCGGGCGAACTCCATGCAACAGGATCATCCAGTCGAAGGGCACCAGACGAGGCCTCCCGCCGAGGCGGCCTACGCCCATTGCCTTGCGGCCTTGCGCGATACCGACCGCGACCGCTACCTGGCCTGCCTGCTCGCCCCCGAGGACAAGCGTGGGGCGCTGGCCGCGCTCTATGCCTTCAACGCCGAAATCGCGCGAATCCGCGACGTCGTGCACGAGCCGTTGCCGGGCGAGATCCGCCTGCAGTGGTGGCGCGATACGCTGGAGGGGCGCGGCGAGGGCGATGCGGGCGCCAATCCACTGGCCGCGGGGCTGCTGCGCTGCGTCTCCGAGCACAGACTTCCCGTAGCCGTACTGACCGACATGATCGAGGCGCGCATCTTCGACCTCTATGACGATCCGATGCCGGACCGCGGCGCGCTGGAGGGATATGCCGGAGAGACCGCATCGGCACTCGTCCAGTTGGCGAGCCTCGTTCTCGATCCGGCCGGCGCCGCGCAGACCGCGGACGCCGCCGGCCATGCGGGCGTCGCCCAGGCCGTTGCCGGCATGCTGATGCTGTTGCCGCTGCATCGCCGCCGCGGCCAGGTCTACATCCCCGGCGACCTCCTGGCCGCCACCGGGCTCGGCGCCGAGGGCCTGCTGGCCGGCAAGGACCGAGAACGCGCCGCCCGCACCGTCGAGGCGTTTGCCGGCCTCGGCCGCGAGCACCTGCGAAAGGCGCGCGCTGCGGCCGCGATCGCGCCGGGCAACCGCGCCGCCTTTCTTCCGGTCGCGATCACGCCGCATGTCTTCGACCTCGCGGAGAAGGCAGGCGCGGATGCGCTGGAGAAGGCGGTCGTGCCGGCGCAGTGGCGCCGGCAGTGGTGGATGTGGCGCGCGCTGCGCACCGGCCGTTTCTGACGCCGCCGGCCAGCCGCGCGCCCGTTGTCACCGGCGTGCCGCAGTGTCCCGCCGCAACAGCCATGCTGCGATTTCCCGGCCCGGTCGCACGCCACGTCAAACTGGCGCAAGCCAAGCGGTCTAGACTGCCCTATCCGATGCGCGTTCCCCGGGGAAGCAAACATGATCTGGACCATCGTCATCGCCTGCCTCTTTCTCGCCGGCGTCATCTTCATGCGGGCCCAGCGGCGCGATGAGGGGCCGCAAACGGAGAGCGACACGGGGGCAGCGATCCTCGAGTTCGGCCGGGCCTTTCCAAACGAGGCGATTCGCGAGGTGATCAGCACGGCTGCCGGCGACGGCGTGTTCCTGCGCCTGCACGACGGCCGGGTCGGCTGCATGCGGGCCCGCGGCCAGCATTTCGTCAGCCATCTGATCGAGCCGGGTGGTGTGCGGGTTCATAACAGCGCCAGCGGCCGCGGCGTGAGCCTGGAGTTCGTGGATCACCCGCACGAGAACGGCAATTTCGAGTTCCGCACCAGCGGCGAGGCGGCCGAGGTGTCGCTTTGGCTGCTCGGCAGCCTGCTGCCGGCGGCCGACCTCGACGAATCGCCGGCCGGCTACGCCGAGCGCTGATGCGCGGGCCTCACGCGGAGGCCTGCAGCCACTGCCGGCAGGCTTCCAGCGCCCGCGCCGCTGTGGCCTGCTTCTTGGCCAGGGCCTTTTCCTTGCCGCGGAACCGCTTCACCCCCTCCGGTCTTGCTATCGCGCCCGGCTCGAGCTCCGGAAACAGTCCGAAATTGATGTTCATCGGCTGGAACGAGCGCTTGCCGGGCTCGTCGTCGGAAACGATGTGGCCGCCGGTGATGTGGTTCAGCAAAGCGCCGAAGGCGGTCGTCTCCGGCGGCAGCGCCGGCGTCGTGCCGCGGCGTTCGGCGGCGGCGAAGCGCCCGGCCAGCAAACCGATGCTGGCGCTTTCGACATAGCCCTCGCAGCCGGTGATCTGGCCGGCGAAGCGCAGGCCCGGCCGGCCCTTCAGCGTCAGCGTGCGGTCGAGCAGGATCGGTGACTGCAGGTAGGTGTTGCGGTGCAATCCACCGAGCCGGGCGAACTCGGCGTCCTGAAGCCCGGGGATCATCCGGAACACCTCGCCCTGGGCGCCGTATTTCAGCTTCGTCTGGAAGCCGACCATATTGTAGAGCGTGCCGAGCGCGTTGTCCTGGCGCAACTGCACCACCGCGTACGGCTTGACGGTCGGGTTGTGCGCGTTGGTCAGGCCCATCGGCTTCATCGGCCCGTGGCGCAGCGTCTCGCGCCCGCGCTCGGCCATCACCTCGATCGGCAGGCAACCGTCGAAGTAGGGCGTGCCCTCCCACTCCTTGAAGCCGCCGGTGTCGGCGGCGAGCAGGGCGTCGATGAAGGCGTTGTACTGCGCCTCGTCCATCGGGCAGTTGATGTAGTCCTTGCCGGTGCCGCCGGGGCCGACCTTGTCGTAGCGCGACTGGTACCAGCAGACGTCCATGTCGATCGAATGGGTGTGGACGATCGGTGCGATCGCGTCGAAGAAGGCGAGCGAGTCGGCGCCGGTGCGATTGCGGATCGCCTCGGCCAGGCCGGGCGCCGTCAGCGGCCCGGTGGCGATGACCACCTGGTCCCACTCTTCCGGCGGCAGCGCGGTGATTTCCTCGCGGACCACGGTGATCAGCGGGTGGCCCTCGATCGCGGCCGTCACCGCGGCGGAAAAGCCCTCGCGGTCGACCGCCAGCGCACCGCCGGCCGGCACCTGGTTGGCGTCGCCCGCGCGCATGATCAGCGAATTGGCGAGCCGCATCTCGGCGTGCAGCACGCCGACGGCATTGCTGGTGGCGTCGTCGGAGCGGAAGGAGTTGGAACAGACCAGTTCGGCCAGGCCGTCGGTCTTGTGGGCATCGGTGCCGCGCACGCCGCGCATCTCGTGCAGGATCACCGGGATGCCGCTCTCGGCGATCTGCCACGCGGCTTCGCTGCCGGCAAGGCCACCGCCGACGACATGGATGGGGGAGAGGGAAGTGGTATTCGTCATGGGCGGGTGCATATCACGCTGCCGGGGCGGTTCCAATCGCCGGAATCAAAAACGGCACCGGATGGTGCCGTTTGAAGTCTCCTCGCGCGTTTCCGTTTCCGGCCGCTGCGTCGGAAATCGGCTGCTTAGCGGAACGAGCGGGCCGCGATGTTGCGGATGTCGTGCCGGGTCAGGCCGATGTCGGACAGCGTGTGGTTGGACAGGTTGCCGAGCTCGTTGAGGGTGCGGCGGTAGCTGATCCAGTTCTTGGCAATGCGGATCGGGTTCATGGTCATCTCTCCGATGGGGTTGACCGGGACTTCCTCGTCCTCGGTTGTTGAGGCTTATCTACGCCTCTTCCCGGTCAATGTGCAGTGCAAAGAAAATGCAGCTGCCATGCATTTGTGCATTGCGATGAGTAATTTAAGGGCAGTGGACCGGCGCGACCCGGGCATGCCGCTTGCGTAGGCAGATTGCCGGGTTCTCGTGGCTCGGCATGCGCGAGGCGGTGGGCTCGCTTCTATGCGGCAGGCAAAAAAAGAAAACGCCCCCCGGATGTTTCCGGAAGGCGTTTTTTCGATCCCGTCGGGACCGATGCCGGGTTACTTTACGGCCTGGCGGGCGACGTACGGGATGTCCGAACGGCCGATGCCGAGATCGTTCAGTTCGCGGTCGCTCATGCGGCCGAGTTCGGTGACGGTCTGGCGGTACTTGCGCCAATTGTTGAACGAGCGTGCAAGGTTCATGTCTGACCCCTTTCCTGGGTGTTGCGGTCGGCTGCCGCGGTGCGGCGCCGGCCCTCATCTGATGACCGGAATATAGGCCGCGAGCCGGAGCATTTACAGAGATAAAGCCGAATGGCAGTCATGCGATTTGCGCATGTCAAGTAAAAAAATCGGCAAAAATCTGACCAAAATCGCGCCACCAGAAGGCTGGCGGCGGCGAGCTATGCTTGATTGATGCTGCAAAGCAAAACGCCCGCCGGGGGAGGAGGTCCGGCGGGCGTCGATCCTGATTGGCAACTGGGAGGAGGATGTCGCCAATCGCGTCGGGTTTCGCTGGGAGGAGGAGTGCGTCGCCCGACTGATGAATCACAATATAAGGACGGCGCGGCTGCGGTTGAAGGGCAGGTGGCGAATACCACGCATGCATAAACGCAAGGGCTGCCTGGTCAGGGCGCGGGGAGTGCCGAAAATTTGAGCATTTCCTGCGTTAAATCAGGAGGATGGCGCATTCACCGTCGCATGTCGCCGCGTTCCGGCCGCACAGTCATGCGCAAACAATAACGCCCGCCGGGGGAGGAGATCCGGCGGGCGTCATTTGAAGTGATTGGCAACTGGGAGGAGGAGTGTTGCCAATCGTATCGGAGAGGCGCTGGGAGGAGGAGTGCGCCGCTCCGAATTCTGTCGGCCGCCTGTCGGCTACCGGGCCTTTCCGGACGGTCATGTCCGGGTGGCTGGCCAGTGCCACCTCGCCGCCGCTTCCGGTCGCCACGCTTTACATCGGCGCCCTGGTTTTCTGCGGCTTCGGATCATTCCCGATCCGATGACTTCAATATAGTACGACAATTTGCTTTTGTGCAGTGCAATATGAACATGTTTGATATGCGCGTGGCGCATGTCGTGGCCGGTGGCTGGTTTTCCTGCCGTGGGGCGGGGTTTCGGCAGTAAATGTTGGCGCCGGGGCAGGGTTTCAAGCGTTGGCCGGGGCAAATTCGACAAACTTGAGCGGAAACTGGATGTTTTCGCGTCAATTCCCTGCTGTTGTGCGGCGCGCCGCTTGCGCGCTAGTTTTCCTTGACAGTGTTGTGAATCGGTTGGGCGGCGAGGGCCGCTACGGAGGGCGACGGCGATGTATCGTGGCCGGTTGGAGCGGGATCTGAACGCCTGGGCGGCGAAGGGGTTGATCGACCAGGGCACCGCCGCGCGGCTGCTCGCCGACTTCGACCGGCGAGAAAGCGCGTTCAGCCTCGGGCGGGTGCTGATGATCATCGCGGCGTTGCTCATGGGGGGCGCGGTCCTGCTGCTGATCGCCGCGAACTGGCCGGCGATCCCGCGGCTGACCCGGCTGGTCGGCATCGTCGCGCTGGTCTGGATGGCCTGTGTCACCGCGGCCTTGTTGCGCGGGCGCGGCGCCACACGCCTGTCGGAGGCGGTGCTGGTGACCGCCATTCTCTTCTTCGGCGCGGCGATCGCGCTGGTGGGGCAGATGTATCAACTGTCCGGCGAGGCGACCGAGGCGGCGCTGACGTGGTTCGGCGGGGCCGTGGCCACGGCCGTTCTGTTCCGCTCGCCGGCGGCCGCCGCCATGAGCGGCGTGCTGGCCTTCGTGGCCGCCGGCGCCGACCTGTCCAGCCATTTCGGCGTCGGCGGCGGGCCGATGCTGTGGCTGATGCCGGCGATGGCGCTGCTGGTGATCGGGCTTGCGCGCTTCGCCGGCGCCGGGCGGGCGCGCCACCTCGGCTATCTGCTGCTGCTTTTTTGGGTTCTCCGGCTCTATCTGGACCATGACACGCCACTGGCCGGCGCGGCCATCGCCGCGGCCGGTGCCGTCTGCTATCTGCTCGCCACCCTGCGGGGTTCACCGCTGCGGCCGCTGGCACAGGGCGCCGGCGCCGCTCCGGCCTTCTACGCCTTCCTGCTGCTGCTGCTCGGCCTTGGCGTCCTGCATTTCGAGGCCGGCGACGGCGTGGAGCGACTGCTGCTCGGCATCGCCACGCTCGCCGCGGCGATCGGCGGCATCGTGCTGTCCGGCCGCGACAACGGCGCGGTCCGCTACCTGGCCTACGGCACCTTCGCCATCGAGTCGCTCTACCTGGCCTCGGAAACGCTGGGGTCCATTTTGGGCACTTCCGGCTTCTTCCTCGTCTCGGGGCTGGTGGTGGCGGCGATCGCCTGGCTTGTGATCCGTCTGGAGCGGCGATTGTCCTTCCACGGCGGCGAAGGGGAGGCAGGACGATGAGTGCGGCCTCCTCGCTTCTCCGTCTGCCGCCGATGCTGGCTGCCGTCCTCGTCGCGCTGCTGCAGACCGCCATCCTCGGCTACATGGTCGAGAGCCGCGCCGCGATCCTGCGCGATGGCGCCGAGGTGCGGATCAGGACCGCGCCGGTCGACCCGCGCGACCTGCTCAGGGGCGACTACGTCACGCTCGGCTACCCGATCTCGACGATCGACCAGGGGATCATGGTCGGCGACGGGCCTGCGACTTCCGGCCGGCGGTCGCTGTGGGTCCGGCTGGTCCCGGGCGCGGACGGGTTGTGGACCGCCGGCGAGGCGTCCTTCGAGCCTTTGCCGCCGCGGTCCGGCAGCGTCGTCGCGCGGACCTTGCCCTTCCATTTCAACGGCGCCGTTCCCGGGCGGTTGACGGTCTCCTACGGCATCGAGCGCTACTACGTGCCGGAGGGCGAGGGCAGGGTGCTGGAGGAGGCACGCAACGCCGAGGAACTCGAGGTGGTCGCCAGGGTGTCGCCGTCCGGGCAGATGCAGATCCGCCAGATTCTGCTGCGCGGCGAGCCGGTTCACGACGAGCCGCTCTATTGAGCCGGCGACGGGCTGCGACGGTCGAACGGAGGCGCCACAGGCCTGCAAAGGACCACATTTTTCCTTTGATACCTGCGGAACGGGTGTTATAGAGACGCCGCGCTCGGAAGGCGCGCCCGGTCGGGCGCGGGACGGCGAGACCGCTGATGCGGCTTTCTGAACGCGGGTATGGTGAAATTGGTAGACACGCCAGATTTAGGTTCTGGTGCCGCAAGGCGTGGGAGTTCAAGTCTCTCTACCCGCACCAGAAGATCCTGGCTGGCAGATCTTGCCACGCCTGGCGGAAATGGGGTCCGGCCGGCAGGCTTTCGAGGAAGCGCTGGGCAGGGATCTGGAATGGGCGGGTGAGGCTCCATCGAAGCGCTTTCGACGGGACGGATCACGCGCCGTCGCGCCATTTTGCTTGCCAAAAGGCCACCGATAACAGTAAAGCCACTCCCGGCAAATGGACCCGGAGGGGTGCTCGCCGATAGAGCCGGTTTACCGGCCGGGCACCGCCATATCGAAATGAAGGTTTGAACATGCAGGTAATCGAAACGCTCGCTGAAGGGCTGAAGCGCGAACTCAAGATCGTCATCCCGGCCCAGGACATGGAAGCTCAGATGAACGAACGCCTGGCGGAAGCCAAGGACCGCGTTCGCATCAACGGGTTCCGTCCGGGCAAGGTCCCGGTCGCCCACCTGAAGAAGGTCTACGGCAAGTCGATCATGGCCGATCTCGTCAACGAGATCATCCGCGAGAAGCCGACCGCGATCCTCTCCGAGCGCGGCGAAAAATCGGCGACCCAGCCCGAGATCGCGATGACCGAGGACCAGGTCCAGGCCGAAAAGATCCTCGCCGCCGAGGCGGACCTCGAATTCACCCTGTCCTATGAAGTCATCCCGGCGATCGAGCTGAAGGACGCCACCGGCATCAAGGTCACCCGCGAAGTGGTCGACATTCCCGAGACCGAAGTCGACGAGCAGATCCTGAAGATTGCCGAGAGCGCCCGCACCTACGAGACCAAGAAGGGCAAGGCCGCCGAAGGCGACCGCGTCACCATGGACTATCTCGGCAAGGTCGATGGCGAGGCGTTCGAGGGCGGCAAGGACGAGGACGCCGAGCTGGTGATCGGCTCCAACCGCTTCATCCCCGGCTTCGAGGACCAGCTCGTCGGCGTCAAGGCCGGTGACGAAAAGGTCATCACCGTGAACTTCCCGGCCGACTACCCGGCTGCGCACCTTGCCGGCAAGGAAGCGACCTTCGACATCAAGGTCAAGGACGTCGCCGCTCCGGCCGAGTTGACCATCGACGACGAGCTCGCCAAGAAGCTCGGCCTCGAATCGGTCGACCGCCTGCGCGAAGTCGTCCGCGGCCAGATCGAGAGCCAGTTCGGCTCGCTCACCCGCCAGAAGGTCAAGCGGCAGATCCTCGACCAGCTGGACGAGATGTACCAGTTCGACACGCCGCAGCGCCTGGTCGACGCCGAGTTCGAGAACATCTGGCGGCAGATCAACACCGACCTGCAGCAGGCCGGCAAGACCTTTGCTGACGAGGACACGACCGAAGAGGAAGCGCGCGAGGAATACCGCAAGCTCGCCGAGCGTCGCGTCCGCCTTGGCCTCGTTCTTTCCGAGATCGGCGAGAAGGCCGGCGTCGAGGTGAGCGACGAGGAAATGCAGCGCTCGCTGTTCGAGCAGCTGCGCCAGTTCCCCGGCCAGGAAAAGCAGATCCTTGACTACTTCCGCAAGACGCCTGGCGCCTCCGCCTCGCTGCGCGCGCCGCTGTTCGAGGAGAAGGTCGTCGACCACCTGCTCGGCCAGATCGACGTGACGGACAAGACCGTGTCGAAGGAAGAGCTGCTCGCTGACGACGAGGCCGAGGAAGGCAAGCCCGAGGCCAAGAAGGCTGCGCCGAAGAAGAAGGCTGCCGCCAAGGCCGAGGCCGCCGAAGGCGAGGAAGCCGCCGCTCCGAAGAAGAAGGCTCCGGCCAAGAAGAAGGCTGCGGACGAGAGCGCCGAGTAAGCCGTTTCTACCAACGCACGCACATGCAAAAGGCCGCCTCGCAAGGCGGCCTTTTTGTTGGGCGGTGTCACCGTCTGGCGGGCGTGCCGCCTATGCCGCGGCAGCGCGAACCCCGCCAGCGGCAGGGTTCGCCCGCCTTGCCGCTGGCAGAGACGGCCTCGGTCAACTGCCGGAGCCGAGGCACTCCTTCAGCGAGGTGGCGATCGAGCGCATCAGGTCGGCGTAGAGGCCGGGCCCCTGCTCGAGCGTTGCGCCTTCCGGATCCAGCACGCCCGACTTGGCCCCGGTTCCCTCCAGTACGACATTAACCAGTTTCGGTTCGAACTGCGGTTCGGCAAAGACGCATGTAGCGTCGAGTTCGCCGACCTTCTGGCGGATCTGCGACAGGCGTTCTGCGCCGGGCATTGTTTCCGGGCTGACGGTGATCGAGCCGGCTACCGACACGCCGTACCGCTTTTCGAAGTACTGGTAGGCGTCGTGGAAGACGATGAACGGCTTGTCCTTTACCGGTGCGAGGGTCGCGGTGATCTCTGCGTCCAGCGCATCGATGTTGGCGTCGAGCGCGGCGAGGTTCGCCTTGTAGGTGACCGCATTGGCCGGATCCTTCTCCGAGAGCGCTTCTTCGATCGCTCGCGCCATCGCCTTGGCGTTCACCGGATCGAGCCAAAGGTGCAGGTCGTAGCCGCCCTCGCTTTCGTGCGCCTGCCCGTCATGGTGCGCGTGCCCGTCATGGCCGGCGTGGTCATGGCTTGCATGGTCCGCCTCTTGGTGATCATCGCCTGTCTTGCCATCCGCGTGGTCGCCTTCGTGGGTATGGCCAGGGGCTTCGCCCTCGTGCGCGTGATCGTGCCCTTCGAACGGGCCGCCTTCGCGAAACTTGAGCTTCTCCAGTCCGGGCGCATCCTCTAGCTCGACGACCGTCGCCTGGCCGCCGAGCGCCTCGATCGGCTTTTCCAGGAAGGCCTCGAGGCCGTGACCGACCCAGAAGACGAGGTCGGCCTGCTGCAGCGCCGCGGCGTTCGATGGCTTGAGCGCGTAAGTGTGCGGTGACGCTGCGCCGTCGACGATCAGGCCCGGTTCGCCGACGCCTTGCATGATCGAGGCGACCAGCGCATGGACCGGCTTGATCGAGACGACGACATTCGGTGCCTCGGCCATAGCGGTGCCGGCGACACCGGCGAGCAGGGCGGTTGACAGGAGCAGGGTGGACGCAAGCCTCATCGCGGGGATCTCCGTTGTGTAATGTTATTACATGCGTTGCGTTATGCTATAACGTGTGCCATAGCAAGGGGCAATCGAGTTCCGGACGACTTTCAGATGCTGCAGAGAAGTGATCAGAGCCCGCCGCCCATCGTGACGCTGTCGGCCGCCGGCGTGCAGCGGCAGGGCCGCTGGCTGGTGCGCGGCGTCGACTTTTCGATCTCGCGTGGCGAGATCGTCACGCTGATCGGCCCGAACGGTTCCGGCAAATCGACGACCGCGAAGATGGCGATCGGGCTGAGCCGGCCGGACGAGGGCGTGGTGACGCGCCTTCCCAGTCTCAAGGTCGGCTATGTGCCGCAGAAGCTCGCCATCGACTGGACCATGCCGCTGACCGTCGACCGGCTGATGACGCTGACTTCGCCGCTGACTGGCCGCGAGATCGACGCGGCACTGGAGGCGACCGGGATCCGGCATCTCGCACGCGCGGAAGTGCAGCACCTGTCCGGCGGCGAGTTCCAGCGTGCGCTGCTGGCGCGGGCGATCGCGCGCAAGCCGGACCTGCTCGTGCTCGACGAGCCGGTGCAGGGCGTTGATTTCGCCGGCGAGATCGCGCTCTACGACCTGATCAAGACGATCCGCAATACGACCGGTTGCGGCATCCTTTTGATTTCTCACGATCTGCACGTCGTCATGGCGGAAACCGATACCGTCATCTGCCTGAACGGCCACGTTTGTTGCCGCGGCACGCCGGAAGCCGTCAGCCGCAGCCCGGAGTACCTGCGCCTGTTCGGCGCGCGCGCCAGCCAGACGCTCGCCTTCTACAGCCACCACCACGACCACACCCATCTTCCCGACGGCCGCGTGCTGCACGCCGACGGCAGCGTCACCGACCATTGCCACCCGGCCGACGGCCACCACCACGGCGACAGCTTGCCGGCCGGCCGGGCCGGGCCGATGCGGATCGGCCACCAGCACGGGCCCGGCTGCGGCTGCGGAGAGGATGGCGGCGCTGCCGCGGGCGCAGACCAGACACCGCAGGAGCGGCGCGATGCTTGACGACTTCTTCACCCGCGCGCTGCTCGCCGGCATCGGCCTGGCGCTGACGACCGGCCCGCTCGGCTGCTTCGTCGTGTGGCGGCGCATGGCCTATTTCGGCGACACCATGGCCCATTCGGCGCTGCTCGGCGTGGCGCTGTCGCTGCTGTTCCAGCTCAACCTGGCGATCAGCGTGTTCGTGGTCGCCGCCATCGTGTCGCTGGCGCTGCTGCTGCTGCAGCGGCGCGGGTCGCTGTCGACCGACGCGCTGCTCGGCATCCTGTCGCACGCGACGCTGGCGACCGGCCTGGTCATCGTCTCGTTCATGACCTGGGTGCGCATCGACCTGGTCGGCTTCCTGTTCGGCGACATCCTCGCCGTCACCCCAGCCGACGTCAGCTTGGTCTGGGGCGGCGGCATCCTCGTGCTGCTGGCGATCGTCTACCTGTGGCGGCCGCTGATCGCCTCGACCGTCAATCCCGAACTGGCCGCGGCCGAGGGGCTGCAGCCGGAGCGGGCGCAGCTCGCCTTCATGCTGCTGATGGCGCTGGTGATCGCGATCGCGATGAAGGTCGTCGGCATCCTGCTGATCACCGCGCTCCTGATCATTCCGGCGGCGACCGCGCGGCGCTTCTCCTCGAGCCCGGAGATCATGGCGGTGCTGGCCTCGCTGCTCGGCGCGGTGGCCGTCGCCGGCGGCCTGTTCGGTTCGCTCGAGTTCGACACGCCGTCCGGCCCGTCGATCGTGGTGGCCGCGCTGGTCCTCTTCGTTTTGAGCCTGCTGTCGCCGCGCGGCGGCGGGCAGGGCGCGACGGCGCAGAGCGGAGGGCCGAGCCGATGACAACCCCGTCACTGACCCGCAACCAGGCGCTGGTGCTGGGCGCGCTGTCCCGGGCCGAGGCGCCGCTCAGCGCCTACACCATCCTCGACCAGCTGCGCGAGGACGGCTTTCGGGCGCCGCTTCAGGTCTACCGCGCCCTTGAAAAGCTCCTGGAGTTCGGTCTCGTCCACCGGCTCGAGAGCCTCAACGCCTTCGTCGCCTGCGCCCACCCCGACGCGGACTGCTGCAGCCACGGCATCACCGCCTTCACCATCTGCGAAAGCTGCGGCAAGGTTACCGAGTTCCACGATCACCTGATCGAGGAGCGGCTGGCCGCATTTGCCGCCGACCACGGCTTCCGCCCGGGCAAGACGACGATCGAGATCCGCGGCCGCTGCGCCGGCTGCGCCTGACAGGGCGTCGGCATCCGACCCCGGAACCCGTCCGTCAGTCGAGCCGCCGCAGTTCGGCCTTGAAACGCTTCCAGTTGCGCACATAGCCGGCGGCGGACTTTTCCAGCCCGGCGACAGCCGCCGCGTCAAGCGTGCGGATGGCGCGCGCCGGCGCGCCGACGATCAGCGAGTTGTCCGGGAAGACCTTGCCCTCGGTCACCAGCGCATTGGCGCCGACCAGGCAATTCTTGCCGATCACCGCGCCGTTGAGGATCGTCGCGCCCATGCCGACCAGCGAATTGTCGCCGATGGTGCAGCCATGGATGATTGCGCGGTGGCCGATGGTGCATCCGGCGCCGATCGTCACCGGCTTGCCGGGGTCGGTGTGGATGACGGTACCCTCCTGGATGTTGGTGCCCGCGCCGAGCGTGATCGGCTCGTTGTCGCCGCGCAGGACCGCGCCGAACCAGATGCCGACGTCTTCGCCGACCACGACATCACCGATCACCTGGGCGTCCGGGGCCACCCAGTAGCGGTCGTCGGCGGGAAGGGCGGGCGCGCGGCTGCCGAGCGCATAGAGCGGCATGAAAATCTCCTCGAATCAAGCGGCGGGGCCGGGCCCCGATTCTGTCCGCACACTCTAGCACCGCCTTGCGGGGCGGGGACAGCGGCCCGGCCGGCTTGGGTTGCTTTTCGACATGTGCGCCATGAGCGGCGCGGACCGTGTCCGCCCGCCAGGCCGCCGCCTCGGGGCTTACTGTAGCCGAGCTCATCGAGAACGGCGCCAAGGCGCTTATCGAAGATGAGCTGAAGAGCCCGATCGTGGGCAAGAGCATTTGGGTGCACAACAAGATCACCGATGAGCCCTTCAAGATCCGCTACGATCAGGGCGGCACGGCGGTTGTGCTCCATGTCGGTTCCGGCTCGATGCAGCCAAGCCTCTCCGGCGACCTTCCGCAAAGGTCCTACCAGACGCGGCCGTCTCAGCCCTGGGTGGAGATCGAGCGATCTGGCGGCATCCGGGCGACGGTCGTCGACTTCGTGCGCCAGGGCTTCGAGCATATCCTGTCCGGACCAGACCACTTGCTGTTCGTTCTCGGTCTACTGCTGCTGGCACGCTCGCAATGGATGCTGGTGAAGACGATAACCGCGTTCACCGTCGCTCATAGCGTGACGCTTGCCGCTACAACGCTCGGCTACGTCAAACTTCCTGCAGCCCCGATCGAAGCGCTGATCGCATTGTCCATTGTATTTCTGGGCGTCGAGATTGTCCGGACCTGCAAGGGCACAACAAGCTTTGCCGTCCGCAACCCTTGGGCCCTGGCATTTGCCTTCGGGCTGCTTCACGGCTTCGGCTTTGCCGGCGCGCTGTCGGCGGCGGGGCAGGTTGGGCTGATCGCCACACCGAGCCGGCTCAGGATGACGCATCGGGGCGCGGCCATCTGCCCGTTGGCGCGGATGCGCCAACAGCGGGAAGCTGCCGCCGTCGCGAGACAGCTGAAGGTCGCATCCGAGCTGATCCTTACTGTCAACGTGGCGAGAGGTGCCGTGGCGTGATAGGTGTGGACCGGGATCACGCCCGGCATTCACCCGATCGCTCGGCAGAGGAGAGATGCCATGGGAGGCCAGATGCAGCCGCTGCAACCCGGGCAAAGCGCGCCCGCCTTTAGCCTTCCGTCGGCCAATCAGAAAGGAACGGTTTCTCTCGCCAGCCTGCGCGGCCATCCGTTCCTGATCGCCTTCTTCCGCGGGTTGCACTGCCCGTTCTGTCGGCGTCAGCTGGGACAGCTCGGCGGCCTGCAGCCTGCCCTGCGCGCCGCGGGGGTGGAAACGGTTGCCGTGATCAACACGCCGGTGGAGCGCGCCCGCATCTATTTCGGGCATCGGCCAACGCCGGCGGTGCTCCTGTGCGATAAGGACTGCGCCACGCACCGGGCCTTCGGGGTGCCGCGCGCCGAGTTCCTGCCCGCGGACAGTCGCGAGCCGCCGGCATGGCCCGGTCGGGCTAGCCTTGAGCAATTCGAGGCCGCCCGCATCAACCCGACGGGCGAGCTGTCGCAAGCCATCCATCCCATGGCGGCCAATACCGTGCTCAACGCCCGGGATGGCTTCGCGCTCGAGGCCGCCGATCATGCGATCTTCGCAAGCCACGCCACACAGCTTGTCGGGCACTTCCTGGTCGACGCCGACGGCATCGTTCGCTGGGTGCAAATCGAGGCACGCGACGGGCCGGACAGCCTCTGCATCTTTCCAAGCGCGGCGGAGATGCTCGCCGCGGCCGGCAGCCTGCGACACTGAAGGCGTCGCATCCTTGGTCTACGCCAGGCGCACCGCGCCGTCGGTCGGGACGCTTGGGCGGCCGACGGACCACAGCGCAACCGGTCGCCAGCGCCGGCGGCCGGCGTTCAAGGTCGGGTTCGCGCCCGGTGCGGGGGCAAGGGGCACGGAGGCGCAGGGAGCGGGCCGGCGCGTGCCGGTTCCCGCACCCGCAGCCGGGCTGGTGCCGCGGGACGACGCGCGAAGGTCCGGGCTCCGGCGCGGATCGCGGCGCCGTCTCGCCTTCTGCGGATCGCTGCAGTATAAGCGTGGCAACCGTCGCGACGCATGCGCGCCGAAGTCCCCATTTGCCCCGCGCCCCGCGCCGTTGCCGGAGCGTCGCAACGGCATGGCAGAGACAGGCAAAACGGCGCGAGCGGCAAAGAGGACGCGACCCGAAAGAACGACATTAAGTGGCTGGAATGTATAAAGAGGCTTTGGAAACCGGACGCAAGATCTTCGCCACGGCGCCGATGATCGACTGGTCGGACCGGCATTTTCGCTATTTCGCCCGGCAGCTGACGCGGAACGCGCTGCTCTACACCGAGATGATCGTCGCCGACGCGATCCTGCGCGGCGACCGCGACAAGCTGCTCGGCTTCGACCCGGTCGAGCACCCGGTGGCGCTGCAGCTCGGCGGCAGTGACCCGGACAAGCTGGCGCAGGCCGCGCGCATCGGCGAGGCCCACGGCTATGACGAGATCAACCTCAATGTCGGCTGCCCATCCGACCGGGTGCAGTCCGGCACCTTCGGCGCCTGCTTGATGCGCACGCCGCAGCTGGTGGCCGACTGCGTCGCGGCGATGAAGGCGCAGGTGTCACTGCCGGTGACGGTCAAGTGCCGCATCGGCGTCGACGAGCAGGACCCGGAGGTGGCGCTGCGCGACCTCGTTGCCCGCCTCAGGGTCGCCGGCGTCGACGCCGTCTGGGTGCATGCGCGCAAGGCCTGGCTGCAGGGCCTGAGCCCGAAGGAGAACCGCGACATCCCGCCGCTCGACTACGGCCTGGTGCGGCGGCTGAAGGCGGAGAATCCCGACCTGTTCATTGGCCTGAACGGCGGCCTGCACGGCCTGTCGCAGGCGCTGGCCGAGATCGGCGCGCCGGGAAAGAGCTTGGGCGAGGACGAGGCGCCGCGGGAGGACGAAGGCGAGAGCGGTCTGGACGGCGCCATGCTCGGCCGTGCCGCTTACCAGGACAGCGGCGTGCTCGCCGGCGTGGACGCGCTTTTTCCCCGGCCGGGGATCAGCCGTCTCGATGCGGCGCCGTCAACGGCCGACGCCGGCGGCCCCCTCATCCGGCCCTCCGGGCCACCTTCTCCCCGGCGGGGAGAAGCGGGTGCCCCGCGCGACGCCGCGGGTGACCTTTCTGCCAGCGCCGGCGACCCATTCCCTCTTCTCCCCGGCGGGGAGAAGAGCCGATCGGAGCGAGGCGATGAGGGGGGCTTTGCCACGAATGCTGCGGGTGCCGGCCCCCGACCTTCTCCCCGCGGAGGAGAACAGCGGGCCGCGGTCGGTCTGCCGGCCGGCGCTTCCGACGCCGCCTTCCGGGAAGGCGTGCGCGACGCGATGATGTACTATGCCGGCCGGGTGGTCGCCGGCGGCGGGCGGCTGAACCATGTCACCCGCCACATGGTCGGGCTGTTCCAGGGCGCGCCCGGCGCGCGCCGCTACCGCCAGATCCTCTCTGCCGATGCCACCAGGCCGGGCGCCGGGCCCGAGGTGATCGCCGCCGCCTTCGCCGCGGTGCTGGAGGCGGGCGCCGCGAAGTCCGCGGCCGAATAGGGCCGGGGCCGGGCGGCGCGCAGGCCGGCGGGGTCTCGGCGGCGTCAAGGCGGCGCCGCCGAAAGGGCCGTGGCGCCGCGCTTCAGGTCCGGTGCGATCCGTTTCGCTCCGATCGAACGCAGGAAATCGCGATAGTCCGCGAGGTCGCGGCCGGCATAGGGCGGGGCCGCGACGGCGTCGCGCGCGCGGCAGAAGCGGTGGAAGCGCGCCTGCAGCGGGTGGCCCCGCCCCAGCATCGCCGCCACGATAGCCACCGCCGCGTCCTGCAGCTCGCGCTCGTCCGGGTCGCGGCTCGGTGGCGTGACGAGCCGGGCGGGTTCGAAGGCAACGCTGTCGAGCAGCCGCAGAGTCTCCGTGCGCAGTGCCCGGTGCACGCCCGCACGTCCGCCGCCGCACCGCCGAGGCAGGCCGGCCGGTCGCAACCGTCGACCAGGGTGCAGCTCCGCGCCCGCAGGCACGCCCGGCGCCGGCAGACGCGCTCGGGAAACAGCAGCAGCGCGCAGATCAGGCTGTCCACACAGTCCCGGAGGACCGGGGCGAGGCGGCTGCCGGGCTCGTCGGTCTGGTGCGGCATGCGGGGCTCCTGTCGTTTGGGAGGCAGTAGGGAGCGGGCAGTGGGCAGTAGGCAGTAGCGAACAAGGCAAGGGAATGGGTGATGTGGGCTGGCGTGCGGGCAAGGGGGAACGGGGGAGACCGGTTTTCTCGGCCCCGCCTCCTCGTCCGCGCGCCGCTCGTCGTCGCGACCGCCTGCCAGCAGGGCTCCACGCGCCCTGCCCACTGCCCACTCACTGCCTACTGCCTACTGCAGCAGCGACGCATGCCGTCGGCGCCGTGGGTGGGCTGCGGTGTCGGACGGGGCGCTGGAAGCTGCCTCATCTTGAAGTGTTGTCTGTGGCACCTTTCCGCGCCCCGTTCGGCGGTTTGTGCCTGCGAAAGCGATCCTCTGCCTCGTCCGCCGGTGAAGGCGGCCGCTCGTGTGCCACCGCTCGGGCACGTCCGGCGTGCAACCCGGGTATTCACCCGTCGTCGCCGGAGGGGACCAGTCTCGCAGGCCCGGGCCGTGAGGTCTCGCGTCACTCCCTCACGCCCCGCGCCGTCCCCGCCTCGCCGCAACGCCTTGCGGTGTATCCGCGGCGGAAGGGGGGGATTGTGGCACGGGGGTAGGGCGCGTGGATGAATTGGGGGGTGCTGGCGTTAATTTTGTGGGGGAAGTTTTCGAATTCATCCCCTCGTTCTACAGAGTTCGATAGGGCAAACTGAAAATGCTAAGCTGAGACTTGGTTCACAGAAGTTCGCAATCAGCGTTTCAGTTCGCAAAATCTTAAAGCGGACCGCACACTTCTCAATTAAGTGTTATGCGCTATTGGCTATTTCCGCGTATCGTGTCGATGAGCCGTTTCAGTTCAGAAGATAAATATTGAACGTCTCTGTGTCTTGCCCTCTCATTCCTCTCCTCTGCAAGCTGAAGCATCTCGTTGCACCTCTGAACGAATCTTTCCCTCTTCTCATTGTCCCAGTTGCGGAAATGAATAGCCGCAATATCACTGAATAGCTTGCCGGCTTTGAATGGATAGTGCCGTGTTTCTTCGTCGAAAATTTGGTTGATTAGTTTGAGCGATCCGTTCCAGAAGAGCTTAAATGCTTCATCTGAGGAGCGTTCAACCACTGCCATCTGAAGCTGAAAACGAGAAAAATAATTCTCGATCCTCCTTAGATTCGGCTCGCGCCGCGCCTTCTCTCTCTCGAACGCATTTTTAAATGCCACTTTGCATTCATCAAGATCGTGATTGGACTCAAGGTTTCCGTGAATGCTCAAAGCTATTCCGAACTGAAGCCAGTAATCGGAGCGATTCGCAGTGTCTCCGTAGTTCCTGATCTTGTGATAGTAGGACTTAAGCGAGGTAAATTTTTCTGGTCCTTCAACAAAAAATGATTCAATGTTGCTGTATTTCATAAGATCTATAACTAGATGCCGCATCTCATCGTCGGAGATCGAGAATGTCATTGCTGCCTTATATATCTTCTCCAAGGACCTGATCTTTGTGTTTGGATCAACAATATTGTTCAGTATTTCTGTGGCGATAAGTCCAGCGCGCGCAGTAATCGATGAGGTGTTGATATTCACAAAATGCATTAGAGCCGCGCGGTGGTGCTCCAGTGCCGACGCGATTTTCCGGGTGCCGAAAAAGTTCTGCCAATCCGCAATCCAAAAATGATATTGGAGAACGTTCAGTATCAGTGACGCAACGAAGAAATCTGATACCTCCGGGTCCTCAAGAACCGGGAGTATTTCTCTCTGTATCCTGGAGATAATATCGCTAGATTGTGCCGCTCTGATTAAGATTCTGGACATCGACGATGCGAGTGTAGTCTGAGAAAACGCAATGCGCCTCTCAGTCTTCCATCCCGCAAACTCATTCCAGAGTCCTGAAAAATTTAAAAGTGTATCTAAGTGAGTGAGGTCGTCGTATGACAATTTCTCTAGGTCAATAACTTGAATGTTTCCCTTGAATGTACTGCTTATTTTTGTTTCGAATAATTCATGCAATGAAGTGCGTGCGCTAAACACAGCAACATGCCCAGGTTGCCTTACGTGGCTCAAAGTTTCTAACTCAGGAAGATATCTGTTGTAATTGTCAAATATGAAGGCAACTTTTTCGTATTTCGCAGCCTGAATGATATCGTCGTGGATGTTTCTCCTATCTATCGCGTTGAAAACTTTGTATGAGTTCTCGTGAAGTTTTTCAGCGATGCCGAGACATGCAAATGTTTTTCCCGCCCCAATCCCGCCAGTTATTACCAAATCAGACGTACTTCCGTTGAGTAAGGACTCGACAGGATGTTGGAGTGCCTCCCGTCGGATCAGAGGTTGAATAACGTTGCTTCTGTCGAACAGATTTATTTGGTCAATCGATCCATAAATTAGTTGCTCATAGAGAGCTTGCGACATTCGGTCTTGATCATTCTCGCTTCGTGGGGGGGCTTCAAACCTTTGCAGCGAGGTGAATATGTAGGAGTCTTCAGGTTTCTTGAAGTTTTTACCAACTTGCTTTTTTCGAGCGTATACGTATTCAATCCCGCTCGGATACACGGCCCCATAATGTGAAAGTATTTCTATATCTATATCGTTAGTGTTCTCGGCTGTGACAATAACGGTTTTCGACTTCTGAGATTTTTCGGAGATTATAATCCTTGTTATGTCTAAATCCCTCATGCTGTAGCCAATGAATATCATTGCGCCACAGTTGGCAATGTCTTGCCTCATAAATCCCGCCCATTGACTTTCCGGGAAGCTGCTATTTGCGTAGCTCCAATCTGTCAGCACCAACTCGGTATCGAGCGTATGAAGTGTGGCGATCTCTAAATGACCGTTGATATAAATATGATCTCCATCTCTAACTCCTCGGGGTGTCTGGGTGTGGGAAAAGTTTGTATGCTTTTTTCTGTGTAGCGACAATAGATTATCATAGTTTGTCGTATATATCCTCTTCCATGGTAGAGACAAGAGGTCTTTAAGTTTTTGGTTTGTTTCGACGATTGTAAGATTTTTATCTAAAAAATATTTAAGATCGTGAGCTCCTCTTTTTCGACGATAGTATTGCGAAATTCTCGTAAGGTCTCCGTAGTTATCCGAAACGTTTAGTTCCTTTGCCAGCAAATTTGCTAACTCGCCTCCATTCGGTATGTTTGAATGCAGGATATTCTTAGATTCCGATCCTACACCTGCACCCAGAAATAATATCGCGTTCCCTGAGAGTGCTGTTTGAAGTGCGTGATCTAAACTGTCGCTATTCATATTTCCCTCGGCGTTATGCGAATTCATTTGTTACTTGAAAATTTTGGCTGTCAAGGCGGTTGTGTGGTTTGTGTCTGCGCCCAAGGCGTGCAGTTGAATTCTGTTCTGAACAATGCATCCAAGGATGCAAAGAGTGCGAGGTTTCGTGATGTAGTGGTCGTCGCGTTTGGTTCTGGATTAGCGTCACCGCCCCGGCCGTCCCGTCTTCCCCTTGCCTTTCGACTTTCGCTTCTCCTCGCCCGGATCTTCATAGCTCCCCGCACCGATCCTTCCCCGAAAGACCGGCTTAACGTCTTCGGCGGAGGCTCGGGAGGTGGCCGGGGATGACGGGCGCGGGGCGGGGGCGTCGCTGTGGTCCGGTTGGCCTTCGAGCAGCGGCGAGATGCGCTTCTTCGTGCTCTTCGCGGCCTCGGGTTTTTCCGGCAGGTGGCCGGTAACCGGCTTTTCGGTGCGGCCGACGGTCATTTCGTCCAGGGTGTTCTTGCGGAAGAGCGATTGCCCCTCATACGCCCTTCGGGCACCTTCTCCCCGTGAACGGGGAGAAGGGATTTCCGTGTCGGTGCCCGGGCCCATGTCGTCGAGCGAGGGTTTGGCGAAGGTGGGGCCGCGGGTGTCCGATCCCTCCCCCTTGTGGGGAGGCTGGTCCGAAGGACCGGGAGGGGTTTCACTCGCGGCGTTCCCCTCCTTAACCCTCCCCGCAAGGGGGAGGGAGCCGGCAGCGGCCGTTCTGGCGTTGCCGCTCTTCCTGCCACCTTCCTGGCTCCGCGCCTCCTCGCGCGCCATAGGGTCGTCTAGTACGGCGAGCTCGGCGGCCTTGAGGCGCTTGATCTCGTCGCGGATGCGGGCGGCGGCCTCGAAGTCGAGGTCGGCGGCGGCGTCGCGCATCTGCTTCTCCAGCGCCTCGAGATGGGCCTTGAGGTTGTTGCCGACGAGGTGGCCGTCCTCGGCGAAGCCCTTGCCGGCGACGCCGGAGATGTCGGCGCGGACGTGGTCGCGCTCGTAGACCGAATCGAGGATGTCGGAGATCCTCGCCTTGACCGATTCCGGGGTGATGCCGTGCGCGGCGTTGTAGGCCATCTGCTTGTCGCGGCGGCGGCCGGTCTCGTCCATCGCCCGCTGCATCGAGCCGGTGACGGTGTCGGCGTAGAGGATGACCTTGCCGTCGACGTTGCGGGCGGCGCGGCCGATGGTCTGGATCAGCGAGGTCTCCGAGCGCAAAAACCCTTCCTTGTCGGCGTCGAGGATGGCGACGAAGCCGCATTCGGGAATGTCGAGGCCCTCGCGCAGCAGGTTGATGCCGACCAGCACGTCGAAGGCGCCGAGGCGCAGGTCGCGGATGATCTCGATGCGCTCGAGCGTGTCGATGTCGGAATGCATGTAGCGCACGCGCACGCCCTGCTCGTGCAGGTACTCGGTCAGGTCCTCGGCCATGCGCTTGGTCAGCACGGTGACGAGGGTGCGGTAGCCGCGCGCGGCGGTGTCGCGGATCTCGCCCAGCACGTCGTCGACCTGGGTCTTGGCCGAGCGGATCTCGACCGGCGGGTCGATCAGCCCGGTCGGGCGGATCACCTGCTCGGCGAAGACGCCGCCGGACTGCTCGAGTTCCCAGCCGCCTGGGGTGGCCGAGACGGCGATCGTGTCCGGCCGCATCGCGTCCCATTCCTCGAAGCGCAAGGGGCGGTTGTCCATGCAGGAGGGCAGGCGGAAGCCGTATTCGGCGAGCGTCGCCTTGCGGCGGAAGTCGCCGCGGTACATCGCGCCGATCTGCGGGACGGTGACGTGGCTCTCGTCGATGAACACCAGCGCGTTGTCGGGGATGTACTCGAACATGGTCGGCGGCGGCTCGCCCGGCTTGCGGCCGGTGAGGTAGCGCGAATAGTTCTCGATGCCGGCGCAGGAGCCGGTCGCCTCGAGCATCTCCAGGTCGTAGCGGGTGCGCTGCTCGAGGCGCTGGGCCTCCAGCAGCCGCCCGGCCTTCTCCAGCTCGGCGAGGCGCAGCTTCAGCTCCTCGCGGATCGCCTTGATCGCGGCGTTCAGCGTCGGCCGCGGGGTGACGTAGTGTGAGTTGGCGTAGATCTTGACCGACTTCAGCTCGCCGGTCTTCTGACCGGTCAGCGGGTCGAACTCGGTGATCGCGTCGATCTCGTCGCCGAACAGCGAGATGCGCCAGGCGGCGTCCTCGAGGTGGGCGGGGAAGATCTCGATGGTGTCGCCGCGGACGCGGAAGGAGCCGCGGACGAAGTTGATGTCCTGGCGCTTGTACTGCTGGGCGACGAGGTCGGCGAGCAGCTGGCGCTGGTCGATGCGGTCGCCGACGGTCATCTGGAAGGTCATGGCGGTATAGGTCTCGACCGAGCCGATACCGTAGATGCACGAGACCGAGGCGACGATGATGCAGTCGTCGCGCTCGAGAATCGCGCGCGTGGCGGCGTGGCGCATGCGGTCGATCTGCTCGTTGATCGAGGAATCCTTTTCAATATAGGTGTCCGAGCGCGGCACGTAGGCCTCGGGCTGGTAATAGTCGTAGTAGGAGACGAAGTACTCGACCGCGTTGTCGGGGAAGAAGTTCTTGAACTCGGAATAGAGCTGCGCCGCCAGCGTCTTGTTCGGCGCCAGGATGAGGGCAGGGCGCTGCGTCGCCTCGATCACCTTGGCCATCGTGAAGGTCTTGCCCGAGCCGGTGACGCCGAGCAGCACCTGGCTGCGCTCGCCGCCGTCGAGGCCCTCGACGAGATCCTTGATCGCGGTCGGCTGGTCGCCGGCGGGGTCGTAGTCGGAGACCATGCGGATGGCGATGCCGCCCTCGGACTTTTCCGGCCGCGGCGGGCGGTGCGGCGTCCAGATCTCGCCGTTCTTGTGCAGCGGATTGCCGCTCTCGATCAGCTTCGCCAGCGCCTCGACCGTGGCGGTGACGGCCGTGCCGGCGTTGAGCGAGGAGGCGTCCTCCAGCGCCACGTCGAGCCCGGCGACCGGGTTGAGCCCGGCGGCGGCGCGGGTCTTCGGGTCGGAGGAGGCGCCGATCGACACGCCGCGGGCGGTCTTTTGCGCGCTCACGCCGTCGCCGCGCGCCTTCGCTCCGCCAGTCTTGCTTTGCCCGGCTGCGGCGTCACGGGAAGGGCCCGGCACAGGCTCGGACGCCCGCTCGGGCTTGCGGCCCGCGGTGGAACTGTCCAGCGCGACCTTCTCCGAATGGCGGCGGGCGGCGTTTTCCACCTGCTTGCGGTGCTTGCCGGCCCTGGAGGCGATCTCGCGCTGGCTCTCCAGCGTCGAGGCCTCGGCGTCGGCCTCGAGCTGCCGCACCCAGTCGGCGAGCGAGCCGGACGCCGGGGTGTCGGGCGCGCCGGCGAAGCCGGACTGCGGGGCTTCCTCGAAGCCGGGGGGCGAGGACGACGGTTTTTTCGGGGATCTGGCCATGGACGCGAATATGGAGAGAGTCAGCCGGAAAGGGAAGGGGGGATGAGTACAAAAGGGAAACGAAATATGTGGGCGCGATGCTGGCGGCCCGGATCGCGCCGGGGCGGACGATGGCGGATCGGGCCGGTGTCGGGCTTGGGTTGGGCCGGTGCCGGGTCGGTGTCGGGCTGGTGGCCCGGACGGCGGGGGCGGGGGAACGGCGGACGGGACCGGGGGACGGCGCGCGTCCGTCCCCCGTCGCTTGCTGCGGGCAGGCTAGGGCACCAGCTCGATCTCGCTCGGCCGCCACGACTTGTCGAAGAACGGCCGCAGCGGGCTGTAGAGCCGCAGGATCGTGAACCAGCCCTTCTGCGGATCGGTCTGGATCCAGTTGCCGCGCGCGACGCCGTCCGGCTGCTCGGGCGCGAACCAGATGGTGGTGGCGCCGTCCGCGTCGGCCTCGGCTGCCGGCGAGGGGAAGCTCTGGCTGCCGGCGCGCGGATAGCGCTGCGGCGTGTCGAGCATCGAGCGGGTCATGTTGTCATAGACGGTGAAGGACCAGAAGTTCTCCTCCGGGATGTCCTTCGGCAGCGTCACCTTGTAGGTCTTCGACCCGTCGAAGTGGTTCTTGTCGGCGTCGGTCACCGCCAGCAGGTACTGCGAGCCGATGCCGGTCAGCCGCATGGCCATGGCGGGGGTGATGCCGGTGACGCCGTAGAAGAAGTTGGTGCGCGCGTCCATGGTCCGGTAGCCGGTCGGCGGGAACGGCTTGACGCCTTCGGCGGTGATCTCGGGAATCGGCGTCTCGAACTCGTAGCCCGTCAGGAACAGGAAGTTGAACCAGGACGAGTCCGGATAGTAGAACCAGCTCTCGTCGCGCGGGTTCATGAACAGCGCGCGCGAGGTGGCGTTCGCCTCCGCCAGCGCCTCGGTCATGATCTTCTTCATCCGCTCGTCCGGCTCGAACGGCTTGCCCTTCTGGATGCCGATCGCCGCCACTGGACCCATCAGCTCCGGATCGAGCGCGGTGGCCGGCTCGCTCTGCACGACCTCGTTGAGCATCTCGTAGAAGCTCCAGTCGCTCGGCGGGATCGTGTTCATCACCGTGCCGGTGCCCTCGTGGAACACCGTCTCCGGCGGCGGCGTCACGCGGCCAAGCTTCGCCTCGCCGGCGAGGAAGGCGGCGATCGGCGTGCCGACGCCGCCCTCCTCGTAGGGGTAGACCCTGGTCCGCTGCCGGATCGTCTCCACTACAGGCTTGGGATCGCTGCCGTTCTCGAGGAACGAGCGGCCGAACCACAGGATCGTGTTGGTGCGCGCCCTGGCGACGTAGAAGCCGCCCTCGGGCAGGGTCCCGTCATAGTCCGGCGGCACGATCAGGTACTTGCCACCCTCGCCGCGGTCGGGTCCGGGCAGCCCGAGGTCGATCACCCAGCGAAACCACGCGTCCTGCACGACACCGAGGAACTTCGGCGGCGCCTCCAGCACCACGGGCCCCTTGCTGAGGTCGATATAGCCCATGACGTAGACCGTGTCGGCGTTGGCGGTCAGGAACAGCGACTTTGCGTCCATCAGCTCGGAGAAGACGAGCACCTCGTTTTCCTTCATGCCGATGTCCTGCATGCCCTTCTTCAGCGCATGAATGCTGACGCCGCGCAGATTGTCCATGTAGGCGCGAAAGGCGTAGGTGAAGTCGAGATTGTCGAAAAGCTTCTGCGCGGTCTCGCCGGTCGCCACGCCGTTTTGGAACTGGAGCGTGCCGAGGCGGGTTTCCACCGTATCGGGCGTCGTGATGGACGGCGGTATCGCTGTCTCCTGGGCCGTCGCGGCGGTAGCGCCAAGCGCAAGCAGCAGGGCAGCGGCGGAAATGGGCATCCTCTTCATGTTGACCCTCTCTCGTTTCGGACGTTCTTGCCATCGCGGCAGTGTAGCCGGCGGCCTTGGAACGACGATGACGCTTTGCTTCATTGGCATGAACTGCGGTGGCCGCCGGACGCAAGTCCTCGACCAGGTCGTTGATGGCGCGGCTGGCCGCGGGCGGTTTGGCCGCCGCGGACGATCCTGACAGCGGATTGCCGAACATCCTCGACGCCGGTGCGGGAGGATGGCGACAGTTTCGCTGATCTGGCCATGGTTGAATATGGCGGCAGTCACCGGCAAAGGAAAGGGCGGAAGTTGCAAAAGGCAATCGGCCTCCCGTCCTGGCTGCCGGGGCGTAGGATGGCGGTGCCCTGGCGGGGTGCGCGAAATTTGCAGCTTCGGTGCGGCGCGGCGACAGATCGCTACGGCGGATCGGACCGAATCGTCTATGAAGGGCGATCACGCCCGAAGTCCGGAACGCCCCATGCCCTTCGCCCTCAATCCTGCGGCCGTCTGGCCGATCGTGCTGCTCTGCCTCTCCAACGTGTTCATGACCTTTGCCTGGTACGGACACCTCAAGGTCAAGTCGGCGCCGCTGATGATCGTCGTGCTGGCGAGCTGGGCCATCGCCTTCTTCGAATACTGCCTTGCGGTGCCGGCGAACCGGATCGGCCATCAGGTCTATTCGGCGGCGCAGCTGAAGACGATTCAGGAGGTGATCACGCTCGTCATCTTCGCCGGATTCTCGGTGTTCTGGCTGAAGGAAAGCCTGTCCTGGAACCACCTGATCGGCTTCGCGTTGATCGCCGCCGGCGCGGCTTTCGTGTTCAAGGGCTAGGAAGCACGAAATTCGTCGCAATTCGGCGCTAGGGAAGCGATGTTACGGACAGGGACGGGCGCATGACGGTTTCATTCACGACGATGGCGGCGATCCGGTTCGGCCACGGCTTGCGGCCGGGCGAGGTGCCGGCCCGAAACGTCGACGAGTTGCTCGAACAGGTGCGGCGCGGGACGGCGGAGGTCTGCCCGTTCCCGTATGGCGGCATCGCCGGCCGGCGTGCCAGCTTTCCCAGGCTTCGTACCATGGCCGAGGACCAGCGGCAGGCACGCAAGACCGGAACCGTGCCGAAGATCGACGGCAAGCCGGTCTACCCCTACCAGGTCGCCCTGTCCTCGGCGTTCCTGCGCGACCAGCACCTGAAACTGCAACACGCGGTGGCTTCGCCGAACGGCTTCTTCGAGCGCCTCGCCGCGTTCTGGTTCGACCATTTCGCCGTCAGCGCGTCGAAGGGGTCGACGATGCGCCTGCTCGTCGCGCTGTACGAGGCCGAGGCGCTGCGGCCGAACCTCGGCGGCTCGTTCGAACACCTGCTGAAAGCGGCCGTGCTGCACCCGGCGATGCTGGTCTATCTCGACCAGAGCCGCTCGATCGGCTCGAACTCGCCTGCAGGCGGCAGAACGGGGAAGGGCCTGAACGAAAACCTCGCCCGCGAGTTGATCGAACTGCACACGCTCGGCGCCGGCGCCGGCTACAGCCAGGCGGACGTGCGGGCGGCGGCCTGCGTGCTGACCGGTCTGGATCACAATTCATGGGCATTCGAGACCCGCTATCGCCGCCAGCGGGCGGAGCCGGGCGTCCACCGCGTGCTCGGCCGTGACTATGGGGGACGGGAAAGGCGGATCGAAGACGTCGACGCGCTTCTGGCCGACCTCGCCGCACACGAGGCGACGGCCCGGCATGTCTGCCGCAAGCTGGTGGTCCACTTCATCGCCGACGACCCGCCCGAAGAAGTGGTCGAGTCCATGGTCGCCGCCTGGACGACCAGCGGCGGCAACCTCCTCGAGGTCTACCGGGCGATGCTGCTGCATCCGCGAAGCTGGACCGAGGAGGGGCGGAAGGTGCGCCAGCCGTTCGACTTCGTCTGCGCCGGCCTGCGGGCATTGGAGGTGCCGCCGGAGGCGCTTGCGCCGCTGCCGGCAAGGCCGGCCAAAGCGGCGACGCGCGCGGCGGGTTCAGGGGCAATGGCGGCGGCCGACGACGAGGCGAATGACCCGGCGGCGCAGGTGACGGCGGCCGGCCAGGCCATAAAGGCGCGCGGCCTGGATGCGCCGATGGCGGACGGGCGGGCGCCGTTGCGGGCCAATCCGCTCTCGGTGGGCGCCCTGACCCTGCTCGGCCAGCCACTATGGCGGCCGCCCAGTCCCGCCGGCTGGGACGAGACCGTTTCGGCCTGGGTGACGGCCAGCCAGCTGACGCAGCGGATCGGCTGGGCCCGCCGGCTGTCGGCACGCTTCGGCGGCGGGCGCGATCCGCGCGCGACGCTGAAGGCGGTGCTGGTGGAGGCGGCACGGGACGACACCATCGCGGTCGTGGCGCGGGCGCCGAGCCGCGAGACCGGACTGGCGCTGGTGCTGGCCGCGCCGGAGTTCAACAGGCGCTAGCGGCCGCGGGCTGCACGGATGGCGGGCGGAATGAAAGCCCACGCTTACGGAGATCGAGCATGACCACCGAACTGAGCCGCCGCTTCTTTCTTGCCGGTGCCTGCTGCCTGGCGGCGACGCCGCTGGTGACGCCGGTGAGCTTCGCCGCCGTGCCGGGCGAGAACCGGCTGGTGACGATCGTGCTGCGGGGCGCCATGGACGGGCTGGCGCTGGTCCAGCCCCACGCCGATCCGGCGCTGCGAGCGCTGCGGCCGACGCTGGCGATCGCGCCCGGGCAGGGGCTGATCGATCTCGACGGCTTCTTCGGACTGCACCCGCTGGCCGAGCCGCTGCTGCCGCTGTGGCGCGCGGGCGAGGTCGGCTTCGTCCACGCGATCTCGACGCCCTACCGCGACGGACGCAGCCATTTCGACGGGCAGGACATGCTGGAAAGCGGCGGAGCGGCGGTGCAGCAGGAGCGTACCGGCTGGCTCAACCGGGCGATCGCCGGCATCCCGCGCAGTGCCGGGCGCAAGGCGATCGACGTCAACACCACCTCCGAGTTGATCCTGTCGGGGCCCAATCCCGTCGACGTCTGGTCGACCCGGTCCGACCTCACCCTTGGCGGCGACGAACAGGCCTTCTTCACCCGGCTCTACCGCAACGATCCGGTCTTCGCCGCGGCGATGGAAGAGGCGGTCGCGACCGACCTGTTTTCCGACGGCCTCTATGCCGAGGCCAGGCGCGGCGCCGGCGCCGCAGACGTGGCCAGACTGGCCGCCGGCATGCTGTCCGGCGAGCACCGGATTGCCAGCTTCTCCATCGGCGGTTGGGACACCCATGTCGGCCAGGAGCGGACGTTCCGGCGACCGGTGACGGAGCTGTGCCGCGCGATCCTGGCGTTGAAGGACAACCTTGCGCCGGATATCTGGCGCCGGACCGCCGTCCTTGCGATCACCGAGTTCGGCCGGACCGCGCGGGAGAACGGCTCGGGCGGAACCGATCACGGCACCGGCGGGCTGGCGATCATCGCCGGCGGTGCGGTGGCCGGCGGGCGGGTGCACGGCGTTTGGCCGACGCTGAAGGACGACCGCCTGCTCGACGGACGCGACCTTGCGCCGACCACCGACCTGCGGCAGCTGGCGGCGGCGATGCTGCACCAGCAGTTCGGCATTTCGGCCGGCGAGCTCGGCTCCCGCGTGTTCCCGGGCTTGTCGCTCGATACGGCGGCTAGCTACCTGCGCGGCTGAAGGGCGCGCTCAGCCGATCACGTCGAAAAGGCGGAAGATCCAGGTCACCTGATAGAGCAGGCCGACCGAAACGAAGGCGGCGTGGAAGCGGCGGTTGGCGGTGACGGCGGCGATGATGCAAAGCACGATATAGACGATGTTGCGCAGCGGGTATTCGTAGCCGAACGATTCGAAATACAACCGGCCCTTGAACGCGGTGTCGGCCAGGTCCACGGCATAGGCCAGCGCCAGAAAGGCGAAGAACCAGCCCCTGCGCGACATGAAGTAGTCCTCGTAGCCGTCGTACTCGTCCATCGACAACGGGAAGAGCAGGACGCAGAGGAAAAAGAACAGGCAGGCAAAACCGATCAGGAACAGGTAGAGCCCGAAGTCGATGGCCGCGAGCGCCTGCAGGCGGTACTCCCACCACCAGAAATGCAGCACGAAGATCAGGATCGACGCGACCCAGCCGAGATGGATCCAGTAGACCCGGGTCCTGCCCGGATGCTGGACGAACACCGCGAGCCCCGACAGGAGCCGGGCGAGCGAGAGGCTGACCACCATGCCGATGACGACGCGGACGTGGGCGAAGAGGGCCGGATCGGCGGCCGGTGGCTCCATCGAGGCACTCCCTTGGTCGCTGGCGACGCTTGCCAGATCTCGCTATTCGGCCGGGACCGGCGTCGGCTTGCCCTCGTGATCCAGCGCGACCATGACGAAGGTCGCCGCCGTCACCTTGTCGAGCTCGCCGGTCAGGTAGCGACGGGCCCAGGCCTCGACCAGCAGCGTGATCGAGGTGCGGCCGACCGCGGTGATCTCGGTAAAGACGTTGATGGTGTCGCCGATCTTGACCGGCAGCTGGAACGCCATCTCCCGCACCGCACGGGTGACGACGCGGCCGTGGGCCCGCTCGGCGGCGCGGATGCCGGCCGCCAGGTCCATCTGCGCCATCACCCAGCCGCCGAAGATGTCGCCGGCGGCATTGGCGTCGCCCGGCATGGCGAGCGTCCTGAGGGTCAATTGGCCTTGAGGGGTATCGGTCATGAGTCGGCGGCCTCCGGTTGCTACGAGCGGTGTAGACCAGTATCCGCCCCGGCAAAAGGGGCAAATGGGCGCTCGCCGCGGCCGCGTCGTTACACCGGTGGGGCGTCCCGCAGTACCGAATCTGATAATTGGCAGTTTAGTCGAATTTAACCGGTTGCGACCGAGTATCCGCCATCATTGGCAGCCACGCCTGCCGGTATGTGAGGGGGGCTCTCGTGAATAAACTGAAAATCTCTGCCAGGTTGTACCTGCTGGTCGGGCTTGCACTGGCCGTTTTTTCCGCCGTTTCCATCTACACCCTGTTCTATTACCACGATGCGATGGTGGCAGAGCGCAAGTCGAAGTTGCGGGCGCTGGACCAGAACGTCATCACGCTGTTCGAACATTTCCACGGGCTGGAGACCTCCGGCGCGCTGACGACCGAGGAGGCGCAGACGCGCGCCAAGGACGCGGTCCGGGCGCTGCGCTACGAGGGCAACGGCTATTACTGGATCAACGACTACAGCGCCGGCATCGTCATGCATCCGATCAAGCCGGAGCTCGACAACACCGACCAGTCCGGCATGAAGGACCCGACCGGCAAGTTCATCTTCCAGGAGTTCGGCAAGATCGCCAAGGCCGAGGGCGAGGGCTTCGTCGACTACTACTGGCCGAAGCCGGGCGCCGAGGAGCCGGTGCTGAAGTATTCGCACGTCGCCGGCTTCGCCCCCTGGGGCTGGGTGGTGGGCACGGGCGTCTATGCCGACGACCTGGCGGCCATGTTCCGCAGCAACGCCGTGTCGATGGGCGGGATGCTGCTGCTCGGCGCCGCCGCGATCGTGCTGGTCGCCTTCGCCATCGTTCGCAGCGTGGTCCGCCCGATCGCGCGGCTGAAGGCGTCGATGCTGGCGATCGCGCAGGAGGACGTTTCCGGCGAGGTGCCCGAGACCGACCGCCGCGACGAGATCGGCGACATGGCCAAGGTGGTCTCGGTGCTGCGCGATTCGGTCCGCGAACGCGCCGAACTGCGGGTGCGGGAGGGCGAGCAGCAGCAGCGGCTCGACGCCGAGCGCAACGAGGGCGAGCGCCGGCAGCGCGCCGTCAGCCAGTCGCAGACCGCCGCCATGGACACGGTCGGGGCCGCGCTCGAACGGCTGGCGAGCGGTGATCTGTCCGCCACCATCGACGCGATCGCGCCGGAATACGCCAAGCTGCGCGACGACTTCAACCGCGCCGCCGGCGCGCTCAACGAGGTGATCGGCGCGATCGCCCACTCGACCGACATCGTCCACGGCAGCGCCGGCGGCATCGCCGAGGCGGCCAACAACCTGTCGCACCGGACCGAGCAGCAGGCCGCCTCGCTGGAGGAGACCGCTGCGGCGCTGGACGAGATCACCGCCGCCGTCCGCAGCGCATCCGAACGCGCCAGCGAGGCCAGCCGGATGGTGGCGCAGACCAAGGAGAGCGCCGGCCGCTCCGGCTCGATCGTGCGCGACGCGGTCTCGGCCATGGGCCGGATCGAGGACGCCTCCAACCGGATCGGCCAGATCATCGGCGTGATCGACGAGATCGCCTTCCAGACCAACCTGCTGGCGCTCAATGCCGGGGTGGAGGCCGCCCGGGCCGGCGAGGCGGGACGCGGTTTCGCGGTGGTCGCACAGGAGGTGCGCGAGCTGGCGCAGCGCTCGGCCAACGCCGCCAAGGAGATCAAGGGCCTGATCAGCAACTCCGCGACCGAGGTCGACAACGGCGTGACGCTCGTGCGCTCCACCGGCGAGGCGCTGGCCGAGATCGAGCAACTGGTCAACCAGGTCAACGAGCAGGTGCAGTCGATTGCGACCGCCTCGCGCGAGCAGTCGGTCGGCCTCGCCGAGGTCAACACCGCCGTCAACCAGATGGACCAGATGACGCAGCAGAACGCGGCCATGGTCGAGGAGACCAACGCTGCCGGCCAGACGCTGACCCAGGAAAGCAACCAGCTGAAGGCGCTGCTGCAGAACTTCCAGCTGTCCGCGCAGCCGGCCGTTCGCGCGGCCCGCGCCGCCTGATCCAAGAAAAAGACGACCTGAAAGGGCTGGCCCCGGCGATCGCGCCGGGGCTTTTTCATTCGCGACGGCCGGCGGCCAGTCCTGGCGGGGCTCGGTGAAACCGTTCGTTTACCCTGCCGGCCTAAACTTTCCTTGCCTTGCAGCGGGATAGCCCTGCCGGCCTCCGTTCGCTGAATTTCTCCCGAATGCGGACACATGGCGACGACACCATGCGGGACAGGTTTTCTCGGGAACGGTCATGGGTATTGCGTCTGTCTTCTCCCCTCGAATGTCGGCGGCGCTGCTGGCGGCGGCGCTGGCCACCGGCTGCAGCGGCGACCTGAGTCCGCCCGCCAGCATCGACGGGGAGAGCATGGTCAATGCGATCACGCCGAGCGTCCCGGTCGGCAGGACGGCCGCGGCCGATCCGGCCGCCGAGGTGGCGGTGGCGGCGGCCAGCGACAATGCGGGCTACCCGCTCGGGGCCGGCGGCGTGGTGGTATCGGCGCAGCCGGCCGGCAGCCTGCCGATGATCGACAGCGACGCGGCGCTCGGCGCTGGCGGAGCGGCGCAGACCGCGGCGGCCAGCGGCATGTCGCAGATCCCCGGGGGCGGGATCAACATGGACGAAGGGCTCGGCGTGGCGCCGGTCCAGGGCTTGGCCGAGGCCCAGGCGCACGAGATCGCCGAGGGCAATGCGACGCAGGTCGTCGTCGGCGGCATCGGCACCGATGCGCCGCGGCGGATCGGCGAGCCGGCGGGCGTGCCCATGCCGGAGGCAGGCGAGGAGGTCGTTCGGGCGGCGCCGGCCGCGCCGAAGGCGGCGGCGGGCGCGGGCCAGCAGGTCGCCTTCATCCCGCGTTTCGACAATCCGATGAGCGTTCCGGAGTCCTTTGGCGGCATGCCGGCGGCGGAAAAGGCCTGCCGCCAACGGCTGCACCAGCTCGGCGTGCGGTTCCGCGAAATGCCGTCGATTTCCAAGGGCGGCTCCTGCGGGATAGCCCACCCGATCGAGTTGCAGGCGTTGTCCGGCGGCATCCAGATCAAGCCGGCGGCGCAGCTCAACTGCCAGATCACCGAAGCCTTCGCCCGGTGGGTCAAGAACGAACTCGCGCCCTCGGCGCGACTGCGCTACCTCTCGGGCGTCCGTTCGATCCACCAGATGTCGTCCTATTCCTGCCGCACGATGAACTCGCAGCGCGGCGCGGCAATGTCCGAGCACGCCCGCGGCAACGCGATCGACATCGGCAAGATCGTGCTCAACAGCGGCAAGGAGATCCTGGTCCGGAAAAAAGGCTTCTTCGCCTTCCGCGAAAAGGGGCTGCTGAAGGCGGTGCGCACCGACAGCTGCAAGTATTTCACCACCGTGCTCGGCCCGGGCAGCGATCGCTATCACAAGGACCACTTCCATTTCGATCTGCGCGTGCGCAAGTCGGGCTACCGTCACTGCAGCCTGTGACGGGCGCCGGGCGGGCGCGGCGCAACGGCGCGGACCTGCGCCCGGTACCGGCTTGCATTCCCGTCCTTCCGTTCCATTTTCCTTGCATCGAACAGCGAGTGTCGCCATGGCGGACGATTTCGAAGCCATCGAAGTGCGCATAAGGGGGCGTGTGCAGGGGGTCGGCTACCGAGCCTGGAGCCGGGGGCAGGCGATCAGGCTCGGCCTTGCCGGCTGGGTGCGGAACGAGCGGGACGGCTCCGTGACCGCGCTGATCGCCGGACCCGGTCCGGCGCTCGCCGCCATGGTCGAGCGCTTCTGGCAGGGGCCGCCCGGCGCCGCCGTCACCTCCGTGGAAACCAGCACGACGGACCTCCAGGAACGGCCGGCCGGGTTCCGCATCACGCGGTAGCGCGCCTGCTGCCGTACGCCCGAGCAAAAAAATGGCCGGCTCGAGAGCCGGCCAAGCGTGTCCGGCAGAGTGTGCGCACTGCCGGCAGAACAACGGTGGGCGCGTTTCCGCGACGGAGGCGGCGAGGGCGCCGCCGTGCAAGCTGGCGCTGCAACGACAGTGATTGAAAACGATCACGATATCATGACAGTTACGCCGACTGCGCGAATCCCTTCGACAATTCCGAGCCACCAGGAGCCGCCATGCCGCCCGTCGCCGACCTTGCCATGTTTGCCCTTGCCCTTTCGGGCGCTGGCGTCGTGTCCGGCCTGCTGGCAGGCATCTTCGGCATCGGCGGCGGGGCGATCCTCGTGCCGGTGTTCTATCAGGTGTTCGGTTATCTCGACGTGCCGGAGGCGGTCCGGATGCACCTGTCCGTGGGAACCTCGATCGCCATCATCGTGCCGACGTCGCTGCGCTCGTTCTCGGCGCACCGGGCGCGGGGTGCGGTCGATATGGCGCTGCTGCGCTGCTGGATCCTGGCGGTGCCGCTCGGAGCCATCCTGGCGGCGGCGATCGCCGCGCTGATCTCCAGCGCCGGGCTGCGCCTCATCTTCGTCGTCATCGCGACCGTGTTCGCCATCCGCATGATCTTCGACCAGCCGCATTGGCGGCTGGGCAAAGACCTGCCGCCGAACCCCTGGAAGTGGCTCGCCGGCGTGGCGATCGGCACGCTGTCGGGCCTGATGGGCATTGGCGGCGGCATCCTGAACAACACCTTCATGACGCTCTACGGCCGGCCGATCCACCAGGCGGTGGCGACCTCGTCCGGCGTCGGCGTGCTGATCTCGATCCCCGGGCTGTTCGGATATGTCTGGGCCGGCTGGGGCGAGCCGGGGCTGCCGCCGTTCTCGACCGGCTTCGTCAACTGGGTCGCCGTCGCGCTGATCATTCCGGTGACGCTGATCGTCGCGCCCTACGGCGTCCGGATCGCCCACGCGCTCAGCAAGCGGCATCTGGAGATTGGCTTCGGCCTGTTCCTGCTCCTCGTCAGCGCGCGCTTCCTCCACAGCATCTACTTCTGATTGCCGGATCGAAAGAAAAGGGATGAAATCCCGCGCGCAAACCGGCATATAGCAGAGCCCCATCCCTGACGGATTGCATGCCGAGCGGACTTCTTCATGGCCCCCATCGTACGCATCGAGAATCTCACCAAGAGCTATGCCAGCGGTTTCCAGGCCCTCAAGGGCGTCAGCCTCGACATCGAGAAGGGCGAGATCCTGGCGCTGCTCGGCCCGAACGGCGCCGGCAAGACGACGATGATCTCGATCATCTGCGGCATCGTTACGCCCACCAGCGGACGGGTGACGGTCGCCGGCCACGACGTCATCCGCGATTTTCGCAAGACGCGGGCGATCATCGGCCTCGTGCCGCAGGAATTGACGCTCGACGCGTTCGAGACCGTGTTCAACACCGTCTCGTTCTCGCGCGGCCTGCACGGCAAGCAGCCCGATCCCGCACTGATCGAGCGGATCCTGCGTGAGTTGTCGCTGTGGGACAAGAAGGACACGATCCTGCGGCACCTTTCCGGCGGCATGCGCCGGCGGGTGCTGATCGCCAAGGCGCTGTCCTACGAGCCGGACGTGCTGTTCCTCGACGAGCCGACCGCCGGCGTCGACGTCAGCCTGCGCAAGGAGATGTGGCAGCTGGTGGAGCGCCTGCGCGCCGGCGGCGTCACCATCATCCTGACCACGCACTATATCGAGGAAGCCGAGGAGATCGCCGATCGGATCGGCGTGATCAACAAGGGCGAGATCCTGCTGGTCGAGGACAAGGCGGCGCTGATGCAGAAGCTCGGGCGCAAGAAGCTCACCGTCGAGCTGGCCGAGCCGGTCTCCGCCGTTCCGGCGGCGCTGGCGCACTACAACCTGACGATCGGCAGCGGCGGGCATTCGCTGGTCTACGACTACGACACTTCGGCGGACCGGACCGGAATCACCGGTCTGCTCGGCGCACTGGCGGAGCAGGGCCTGCGGCTGAAGGACGTGGCGACCGAGCAAAGCTCGCTCGAGGACATCTTCGTCGAACTGGTGGGGGGCACGGAATGAACACCGCGGCGATCAAGGCGATCTACCGGTTCGAGATGGCGCGCATGCGCCGGACGCTGCTACAGAGCGTGGTCTCGCCGGTCGTGTCCACCTCGCTCTACTTCATCGTCTTCGGCGCCGCGATCGGTTCGCGCGTGGAGCAGATCGGCGGCGTGTCCTACGGCGCCTTCATCGCGCCGGGGCTAATCATGCTGACGCTGCTCAGCCAGTGCATCGGCAACGGCTCGTTCGGGATCTACTTTCCCAAGTTCACCGGCACGATCTACGAGATCCTTTCGGCGCCGATCTCGATGGTCGAGATCCTGATCGGCTATGTCGGCGCGGCGGCGACGAAGGGGCTTATCGTCGGCACGATCATTCTCGCCACCGCCTCGCTGTTCGTCGACATCACCATCGCCCACCCGTTCGTGATGCTGCTGTTCTTCGTGTTGACGGCGGTCACCTTCAGCCTGTTCGGCTTCATGATCGGCATCTGGGCGAAGGACTTCGAGCAGCTGAACCTGATTCCGATGCTGGTGATCCCGCCGCTCGTGTTCCTCGGCGGCAGCTTCTATTCGATCGACATGCTGCCGCCGTTCTGGCAGACGGTCAGCCATTTCAACCCGGTGCTCTACCTTGTTTCCGGCTTCCGCTGGAGCTTCTACGAGATCGCCGACGTCAACCCGGTGCTCAGCCTTGCAATCGTGCTGCTCTTCCTTGCTGCCTGCCTTTCGGTGACGGCGTGGATTTTCAGGACCGGCTACAAGCTGAAGAACTGACGGACCTTTGGGCCGCTCCGCGCGTTGTCCGTGCAACGACAACGGCAAAATGGAGCGCGACGATGGCCGAGCGACACGGCGACAGGGTGGTGGTTTCAAAGAACGAGGCGCGGCAGGGGATCGAGCTCCACCGGATGCGCTATGTGCTGGCGGCAAGCCTTGCGCTGGTGATCGCCGGCTTCGGTCTCTACTACCTGCTCGCCGCCTGACCGGGCCGGGGCTAGTCGCGCAGTCGGAGTTCGTCGCCCCGCATTTCCACCGATGCCAGCGTGCCGAGGAACGTCATGCCGAGCAGGCCCTGTTCCAGCCGTCCCGGTCCGGCCACCATGGCACGGACACCTCGGCGTTCGATCGGGCCGATGGCGACGCTGTCGAGCCGCACCGGCGCGGCGACGGCGGTGCCGTTCGCGGTGGAAACCAGCAGGTTGAAGTCGAGCGTTTCCGGCTGCAGGCCAAGGCGCTCGGCATCGCTGTAGGTCAGCACCACCGTGCTGGCGCCGGTGTCGACGATCAGATTGGTGGAACCGCCATTGATCTGGGCCTGCACCTGGAAATGGCCGTGGTCCAGCTTGTGCAGCACCAGCACCTGGTCGCCCGAGGCGTCGGTCGTGACCACCGCCCGGCCGGGAACGAGGCCGGCCACGAGGCGTCCGGCGACGGATTGCAGGTCGTCGCGGTAGACGTAGCCGGCGACGAACACCAGAGCGATCAGCAGCCACAGGGCGCCGTTGCGGAGGTTCTCGCTCAGGCGGCCGCGGCTCGCGAGGAGGCCGGTCGCGATCAGCGCGGCGATCGCCACGAGCTGGATCATCTGGGCGAAGGCGTCATTGCCGATCCCGAAGGTGCGGCCGTCCTGATGGTTCAGCAGCAACATCGCCAGGCCGAAGCCGAGAATGGCGATCAGGATCCAGAACCTCATCCCTCGCCACGCTCCCGCGCCATCCGTGAGCGGCGGGTCTCGCGCCGCGGCTTGCGCTCGACCGTGGCGAGGCGGTCGGGCAAGGCGGCCATGATCTCGCGGCGTTGCGTCGAAGAGTAGAGCGTCCAGGCGCCGATTTCCTCGCGCGTGCGGCCGCAGCCGAAACAGTAGCCGGTGACGTCATCGATCGAACAGACGAGTATGCAGGGCGATTCCATCGGGTTTCCAAACGCTTCCTGGAGCAAATATCGGCGGCTCAGACCGAGAGTGCAAGGGCCACGAGGGCGGCGATCTCGGCAAACTGCTGGGTGGCGCCAATGGTGTCGCCGGTGTGTCCGCCGATCTTGCCGCGGACGACGTCGGTGAAGGCGAAGACCGCTGCTGCCAGCGCCAGCGCCACGGAGGCGAGCGCGAGCAGCGGAACGACCGGGAGCAGCAGCAGCACGGCGAGTAGGCCGCCGGAGACGAGCGCGATCTGGCGGGCATCGTCGTCCGGGGCACCGGCGGCGGCGGCGACCCCGTCCGGCCGCGCCGGCGGCAGCACGGCCCAGTGCCACACCATCGCTGCCCGGCTGGCGGCGGCGACGGCGAGCAGCGCCATGGCGGCGCCGACCGGACCGAGAAAGGGGGTGGCGGCGGACAGGGCCGCGGCACGCAGTCCGAAGGACAGGATCAGGGCGACCACGCCATAGGAGCCGACGCGGCTGTCGCGCATGATCGCCAGCATGCGCTCGCGCTCGCGGCCGCTGCCGAGCCCGTCGGCGGCATCGGACAGCCCGTCCTCGTGCAGGGCGCCGGTCAGGAGCGTCAACGCGGCGAGCACCAGCAGGGCGGTCAGCAGCGACGACGCACCGGCGGCCTCGAGCACCGCCAGCAGCACCGCCGCCGGCAGCGCGATCAGCACGCCGGCAACGGGGAAGGCGCGCACGGTGCGGCTCATGCGCTGGTCGTGGCCCTCGAAGAAGCGCTGCGGCACGCGGAGGCGCGACAGGAAGGCGACCGACCGGGCGACGTCATCGATGTATTCGCGCATTTCCACCTGTTTCCCCTGATCGACATCGGCCGGGACCAATGCGGGCACGGCCCGCCGGGAGCGCCGTTCCCATGCTAGCGCGGGGCCTGGACCCGTGGCCGCATGCGCGACGACATGGCAAGCCGCAAATGCGGTTGTCGCGGCCGCTCCCGATCTCTAATAGGAGGCATCCGACCCTGCTTTGGAAGCTGTAAACAAGGAATTCCCCAAGATGAGTGCCAGCGGCCTGCCGTTCGATGATTTCCGTGAATTGCTGCGCAATCTGCCGGGGCCCGATTCGGCCGCGCTGGTGGCGGCGCGCGAGCGCGACGCGCAGCTGACCAAGCCGCCGGGCGCGCTCGGTCGGCTCGAGGAGATCGCCTTCTGGCTCGCCGCCTGGAGCGGCCGCCCGCCTGCGGTGACGCGGCCGCTGGTGGCGATCTTCGCCGGCAACCACGGCGTCACCCGGAACGGCATCACGCCGTTTCCCTCGTCGGTGACCGCGCAGATGGTCGAGAACTTCGCCGCAGGCGGCGCGGCGATCAACCAGATCTGCGTCACCCACGACCTCGGGCTGAAGGTGTTCGACCTCGCGCTCGACTATCCGACCGCCGACATCACCGAGGAGGCGGCGCTGTCGGAGCGCGACTGCGCCGCGACGATGGCCTTCGGCATGGAGGCGATCGCCGGCGGCACCGACCTTCTGTGTGTCGGCGAGATGGGCATCGGCAACACGACGATCGCCGCCGCGATCAACCTGGCGCTCTATGGCGGCACGGCGGCGGACTGGGTCGGGCCGGGCACCGGCTCGGAGGGCGAGGTGCTCAAGCGCAAGACCGCGGCGGTGGAGAAGGCGGTGGCGCTGCACCGCGACCACCTGTCCGACCCGCTGGAGGTGCTGCGCCGGCTCGGCGGGCGCGAGATCGCGGCGATGGCCGGGGCGATCCTGGCCGCGCGTGTGCAGAAGGTGCCGGTAATCCTCGACGGCTACGTCGCCACCTGCGCCGGCGCAATCCTGAAGGCGGCCAACCCGGCCGCGCTCGACCACTGCCTGATCGGTCACGTCTCGGCCGAGCCGGGCCACATCCGCGCGATCGAGAAGCTGGGCAAGACGCCGCTGCTGGCGCTCGGCATGCGGCTCGGCGAGGGGACGGGGGCGGCGCTGGCCGCCGGCATCGTCAAGGCGGCGGCCGCCTGCCATTCCGGCATGGCGACCTTCGCCCAGGCCGGCGTCAGCAACAGGCAATAGACCAGGGAAGCTCTCATGGGCGAGGGGCCGCCGGCCGGCCGGCCCTCAGCGTGCGGGCGGTCGCGGTCGCCGCCCCGGCCTTGTTTCCGCCACCGAGGCTGAATATGGGCCAAGCCTGACCTGGGCCAGCAATGCTTTCTTTGCGCTTTGCTGGCAGGATGACCGCAAACGGCGCCGTGCGGCCGCAAGCGCGCGAGAGAGATGAACGATGAGCATGGCTGAAGGCAGGATGGAGACGGGCCCGGTGAAGAAGGAGAAGGGACTGCGCCATCTCTTGGCCGCGGCGAGCTATTCGCTCGGCGGGGCCCGGCGGCTTCTCGGCGAGGCGGCCTTCCGGCACGAACTGATCGCCTTCGTGCTGGTGATGGCGGTCTTCGCCGCCGTTGGCGCCACCGTGTTCCAGTACGTGGCGATGGCGATCCTGTTCTTGCTGATGATGGCATTCGAGGCCGTCAACACCGCCATCGAGGAAATCGTCGACCGGGTTTCCCCGGAGATCTCGGACATGGGCAAGCACGCCAAGGATCTCGGTTCGTTCGCGGTGTTCTGCCTGATCGTGGCGAACGCGGCCTATGCCGCCTATGTGGTGATCCTCTTGCAGCTGTTCTGACCGGGTTCCGGCCGGGCCGCCGTTCAGGCGAAGCTCTTTCGCCGCGGCGCCACCGCCCGCGTCTCCTTGACGGCGGGAACGCTCTGGAGCACGCGCTTGGCCGGCAGGATGGCGATCGCCTCGGTGCCCTCGCGCAGCTTAGACCTCAGGATGAACTCGCCGTTGTGCTTGGCCAGGATCGCCTGGACGATCGGCAGGCCGAGCCCGGTTCCCTGCTCGGCGCTCTTGATGGCGATCGCGCCCTGGCCGAAGGCGGACAGCACGATCGGGATTTCCTCTTCCGGAATGCCGGGTCCGTTGTCGCGGATGGCGATGTACTGGCCGCCGCCGGCAGTCCAGCCGACCTTGACGACGACCTCGCCGCCGGGCGGTGTGAACTTCACCGCGTTGGAGAGCAGGTTCAGCACCACCTGGCGGATGGCCTTCTCGTCGGCCCAGACGTCGGGCATGTCGGTCTCGAACTGCGGCGTGATCGAGATCTTCCGGGTGCCGGCGCGCAATTGCACCATGCCGATGCAGTCCTCGCAGACGTCCACCAGCCGGATCGCCTCTTCGCTCAGGTCGTAGCGCCCCGCCTCGATGCGCGACAGGTCGAGAATCTCGTTGATGAGGTTCAAGAGGTGCTTGCCGGAGCTGTGGATGTCGGCCGTGTATTCCTTGTAGATCGGGTTGTTGAGCGGTCCGAGCACCTCGGTCGACATCACCTCGGAAAAACCGAGTATGGCGTTCAGCGGCGTGCGCAGTTCATGCGACATCGAGGCGAGGAAGCGCGACTTCGCCAGGTTCGCCTCCTCGGCCCGGCGGCGGGCCTCGTCGGACATCGACTTGGCCACCTCGAGCTCGGCGATCAGGTCGTCCTTCTCCGACTGGAACGACAGCAACTGCGTGCTCGTCTGGCGCAGGCGATGGGTGATGAAGGTCAGGAACACCAGCGCGAACGAGACGACGGCGGTCAATCCGAAGGTGTTCGGATCGGGCTGTTCGACCGCCGACAGGGCGAGCACGGCGACCGTCGGCGTGAACGCATAGAGGATGGCGTTGCGCAGCATCAGCGCGCTCATGGTCGTGACGCAAAGGGCGACGAGAAGGGCGGTTCCCTTGTAGAAGGCGAAGGCGTTGCCGGCGCAGGTGTCGCACTCCTTCATCGCAAACACGGCCCAGGCGAGCCCCAGCATGACCTGCGCCAGCAGGAAATAGCGCTGCCAGCGCCGCACCTCCTCGGCCGCGAGGCCCTTTCGGCGGACGTGCTTGGCGAGCAGGACGGCGATCGCGTGCAGGCTGAGGGCCAGCATGCCCCAGGCAAGGTAGGTAGGGTTCCCGGTGAGGCGCAGGCCGAGGGCGGTGATGCCCGCGATCAGCAGTGTCATGACGAGCGCGCCATGCAGGATCGTGTCGACGTAAATCAGCAGCATTTCGCGGCCGAACGCCGGCGACAGGCCGGTGGCCATCTGCAGTCGCTCGCGGGTCGCACGCACGGCTCGCGCCACGGCCCGGTTGCGGTGGCCGCGCGACTTGTCGACGATGTTCTTGTCGGTCGTGGTGCTGACGGCGGGGCCCATGACTTGCGCAACGGTTGTGATTACGCCCCGCAGTCTAGGGGGAAAGTCTTAAGAAGATGCTGCCGCACCTTAGCGATTTGCCAACCATTAGCGATTTGCCAACCATTTCGGCGCTATTTCGCAGTCAGCCACCGTAACGGTTCTGGTCCGACGGTGCGACCGCAAGCACGGCATGAAGGCCGGTCCGGGCAATTTCATCCGGATACATCGAATGATTGAGGGCAGTTTGGCGCGCAACAAGATGAGATGGCGCGACCCCGTCGTAACGGTCGCAATCCTGGCATTGATGGCCCTGATCGCCGCGCGCCTGGATGCGCGCTCCGGCGTCGAGACCTTCGGCGGGCCGGCTCGAGCCGCCGACGGCGACACGCTGACGATGGATGGGCGCCGCGTCCGGCTTTCCGGCCTGGACGCGCCGGAGCTGACGCAACCCTGCCGCCGTGGCGACACGGAATGGAACTGCGGTGCGGCGGCGCGTTCGCGTCTGGCCGAATTGCTGCGGGCCGGCACCGTCGCCTGCGCCTCGATCGGAACCGACAAATACAACCGGACTCTGGCGCGATGCAGCGTCGACGGCGACGATCTCGGCGAACGCATGGTGCGGGAAGGGCTTGCCGTTTCCTACGGCGACTACGAGGATGCCGAGGCGCTGGCGCAGGCGGAGCGCAAGGGTCTCTGGAGCGGTACGTTCGACCGCCCGCAGGACTGGCGACGCCAACACGGCCGGCCGCAGGAGGAGCCGCACGTCCCGGCCGGCGGCCTCCTGTCCGAACTGTTGCGGATGATCGGGCTGGGCTGACGGGTGACCGACCATGACAGCGCCGCGTGACGACCGGGCGAGGGCGGGCGATATCGAAGCGTTGCGGGCATCGATTGCCGCCTGCCGGATCTGCCGCGACACGCCGCAGGGCGGGCCGTCCTTCCGGCTGCCGCACGAGCCGCGGCCGGTGGCGACGCTGTCCGGGGCGGCGCGGGTCCTGATCGCCGGACAGGCGCCGGGCCTGCGCGTGCACCAGAGCGGGCTACCGTTCAACGACCCGTCGGGGGACCGCCTGCGCGACTGGCTGCAGGTCAGCCGGGTGCAGTTCTACGATCCCGACCTGTTTGCCATCGTGCCGATGGGCTTCTGCTTTCCGGGGTACGACGACAAGGGCGGCGATCTGCCGCCGCGCCGGGAATGCGCGCCGCTGTGGCGGGCGCGCGTGATCGCGACCATGCCGCAGATCGAGCTGGTGCTTGCGGTCGGCCAGTATGCCCAGGCCTGGCATCTGGGGCCTCGGCGCGGCAAGTCGATGACCGAGACGGTCATGGCCTGGCGACGCTACCTGGAAGAATGCGATTCGGCGCCCGCCGTGCTGCCGCTTCCGCATCCGAGCTGGCGCAATACCGGCTGGCTGAAGCGCCATCCCTGGTTTGCTGCCGATCTGCTTCCGGAGCTGCGAAAACGGGTGAAATCCCTGATCGATTGAAAAATTGTTCTTTATCTTGCCTGATAAAGGCGCTCTAATCGGAAATTAGTTTCAACAAGGGGGAATCCATGGACCGTCTCGACCGCAAGATACTGCGCCTGCTGCAGGAGGACTCGACGCTTGCCGTGGCGGATCTTGCGAAGAAGGTCGGGCTGTCGACGACGCCCTGCTGGCGCCGCATCCAGAAGATGGAGGAGGACGGCGTCATCCGCCGGCGCGTGGCACTGCTCGATCCGGTCAAGGTCAATACGAAGGTCACGGTATTCGTGTCGATCCGCACCAGCGCGCACTCGACCGAGTGGCTGAAGCGCTTCTCGGAGGTCGTCGTCGACTTTCCCGAGGTGGTGGAGTTCTATCGCATGAGCGGCGACGTCGACTACCTGTTGCGCGTCGTCGTTCCCGACATTGCCGCCTATGACGCGTTCTACAAGCGGCTGATCGCGCGAATCGAGATCCGTGACGTCTCCTCCAGTTTCGCGATGGAGCAGATCAAGTACACGACCGAACTGCCGCTCGACTACATGCTCGTCGACAACAAGTCGGCGGACGACTGACCAACCCTGCCGCCGCGCGGTCCCGGGCGGGCGCGCGCGGCGGTGCGGCTGTTGCTATTTTCGTTCGAGCCGGGCCAGCAGCGAGGACGTGTCCCAGCGGCTCCCGCCCATCGCCTGCACGTCGCCGTAGAACTGGTCGACGAGGGCCGTTACCGGCAGCTTGGCGCCGTTGCGGCGGGCCTCGGCCAGCACGATGCCGAGATCCTTGCGCATCCAGTCGACGGCGAAGCCGAACTCGTACTTGCCCTCGGTCATCGTCTTGTGGCGGTTTTCCATCTGCCAGGAACCGGCGGCACCCTTGGAGATCACCTCGACCACCTTCTCGATGTCGAGCCCGGCCTGCTTGCCGAAATGGATGCCCTCGGCCAGCCCTTGCACAAGCCCGGCAATGCAAACCTGGTTGATCATCTTCGTCAGCTGGCCGGCGCCGGCCGGCCCCATCAATCCGACCATGCGGGCATAGGCGTCGATGACGGGCCGCGCCTTGTCGAAGGTCGCCTGCTCGCCGCCGCACATGACCGTCAGCACGCCGTTTTCGGCACCGGCCTGGCCCCCGGAGACCGGGGCGTCGACGAAGCCGCAGCCGCGGCCGGCGGCCGCCTCGAACAGCTCGCGCGCGACTTCGGCCGAGGCGGTGGTGTTGTCGATCAGGATCGCGCCCGCGCGCATGCCCTCGAGCGCACCGTCCGGCCCGATCGTGACCGAGCGCAGGTCGTCGTCGTTGCCGACGCAGGTGAAGACGAAGTCAGCGCCTTCGGCCGCCTCGGCCGGGGTCCTGGCCGCGGCTCCGCCGAACTGGGCCACCCACTGTTCCGCCTTGGCGAAGGTGCGGTTGTAGACGGTGACGTCATGGCCGCCCTTGACCTTGAGATGGCCGGCCATGGGATAACCCATGACGCCGAGACCGATGAACGCGACTTTTGCCATATGGAATTCTCCTCTGAAGGTTGCCCGAGGTTTACCGGAAACGCGCAGCCGTTGAAAGTACAGCTGCGGCCGAGCGCGTCGCAAATGCGGAGCCGCATCACGCCACGGGAAGAAGCGGCAGGAGCAGAAGATAGCCGGCAAGGCCGAGGCCGATGCAGGCGAAGGTGGACAGCGCGAGGCGCCGGGTAAAGCTGCCCGTGCCGCCGGCGGAGGCCGCGAGCGCGACCTTGGTCAGGAGGTTGACGACGACGGCGATCAGAATCGCGTTGATCGCCGTGTCCGTCGCCAGCGTCTCGCCGGACAGCCGCGCGGTCGATAGGGTGATCGCGTCGAGATCCATCAGCCCCGATACTGCGGCGACGACGTAGAGCAGCGCGGGGCCGGCATAGTCGACTAGCACCTTGGAGAGCCAAACGACCAGTCCGAGCAGGGCGCCGAACTGCAGCACGAGGCGCAGGTCGAACGGGTTCTTCAGGATAAGCGCCGGCGCCTTGCCGCCGCCGTCGCTGCGCCGGATCGTCCAGAGCGCCGAACCGAGCAGCACCAGCGCCGCCGGCACGAGCGCGGCGGCCAGAAGCAGCGCCAGCGACGGCGCCAGGATCGCGGCAATCACAAGGACGCGGCTGAGCGACAGTGCGCCGGCGATGATGGCGCCGGCCGCGAGCCGGTGGCCGCTTTCCGGCGCCTCGCGCGCGAAGTTGGCGAAGGATACGGTCAGGGCGGTTGACGAGACAAGTCCGCCGGCGGCGCCGGCAAAGAGGATGCCGCGGTCGGGGCCCACCACCCGCACAGCGATGTAGCCGGCATAGGAGAGCGCCGCGATCAGCACCGTCATCAGCCAGAGATTGTAGGGGTTGAGGGCCTCCCAGGGATCGACGGTGCGGTCGGGCAGTAGCGGCAGGGCCACCACCGTCATCGCCAGCAGGATGAGGGCGGAGCGCAACTCCACCCAGGTTAGCCGCTTGAGGAAGCCGTGCAGCCGGCTGCGGGCGGCGAGCAGGGCGGCGGTGACGACGCCTGCCGCTGCGGCCACCGCCTGGTCGCCCAGCACCGCCGCCGCGCCGAGGGCGAATACGACGATGGCGGCGACGACGCCGGTCACGCTGAAGTCGTCATCCTGGCTGGCTTCGCGGCGCTTGAAGAGGGTGAAGGCGCCGGCCGTCAGCAGCAGGATCGCCACGGGGAAAGCGTTTCCGGCCAGCGGCTGGAGATAGCCGGCAAGACCGCCGAGCAGGCCGATCAGGGCGTAGGTGCGAATGCCGGCGGTGCGGCCGCCTTCGCGCGTGTCGCGCTCCTGCCAGCCGCGCTCGATTCCGACCAGAAGGCCGATCGCCAACGCGACTGCAAGTCTTTGAAATGCCTCGACGGTGTCCATGGCCGCCAGCATATCTGGCCGCGTGCGGGGCGCAAGCCGGCGCGCGGCCAGAGCGGCCGCAGCGCGCAAGCGTCAGCGCGGGCCGGCGTCAGGCCTCGCCGCGGTAGCGGGCGATGACGAGGTGGCCGGCGATCGGTTCGCCTTCCTCCATCCGCACGGTAATGTCGGAAACCTCGACCACGTCGAAGCCGGTGGCGTCAAGGCGCTCGCGGACATGGCGCTCGGCATGGGCGAAACGCTGGTGCGGCCCGACGACGAAGCCGCGGCCGGCAAACGCCGCCTCCGGCAGCGTCTCCGACGAGAAGATGAAGTGGCCGTCGGCGACGAGGTTGTCGGCGGCGCCGAAGAACAGCGGCTCGAGCGCGCCGACATAGGGCAGCACGTCGGTTGCGGTGATCAGGTCGAAGGGCTCGTCGTCGTTTTCGTCGAGGAAGTCGACGGCCTCGGCGACGTAGAGCGTCTCGTACAGGTCCTTCTCGTGGGCGACCTCGACCATGTTTTCCGACAGGTCGACGCCGGTAATGTCGGCAACCATGTCGCGCAGCGTGCCACCGGTCAGGCCGGTGCCGCAGCCGAGGTCGAGCATGCGCTGGAACGGGCCGAGGCCGAGCGCCTGCAGGCGCTGGCGCACGAGCACGGGCACGGCGTAGCCGAGCTGCTCGACGAGGACGTCCTCGAAGACCTCCGCATGCTGGTCGAACAGGGTCGTCACATAGGCGTCCGGGGCCTTCTGCGGGGTCTCGCCGCGACCCATCGAGGCCAGGCGCACGGCAGCGCCCCCGTGGTCCTCCGGGTCAAGGGCCAGCACCTCCGCATAGGCGGTGGCCGCCGCGTCGAAGTCGCCGGCCTTCTCGAGGGCAAGGGCGCGGTTATAGGCTTCCGCAAGCGCGTCTTCGTCGATCTTCTTCATGGCGGTCTCTTAGGGCGACGGTGCCGGAAATGCAATGCGGCCGGCCGCGCGACGGCGGCCGCGGACGAAAATTGACGTTTCACAAATGGATCAAACAGGCGCATCATCTCCTTCAACAGCAACAAGAAAAGGGAGGAAGCACCGATGCCGGGCGAGGTCACGGCGTTTTCAGCGCAACCGGACATGGGCCACGCACATTCGCCGCGCCCGCCGGCGAGCTCGATGGAGACGATCAATGTCATGGTCCATTTCTACCGTGGCGAACTCGGGCGCATGGCCGGCTGGCGCGACCGCATCGACCGCACGACGAACTGGGCCATCACAGTGGTCGCAGCCATGCTGTCGGTTTCGCTGTCGACCTCGAGTTCGCACCACGGCGTGCTGCTGTTTGCGATGCTGCTGGTGTCGCTGCTGCTGCTGATCGAGGCGCGACGCTACCGCTTCTTCGACCTCTACCGGGCGCGGGTGCGCCAGCTCGAAAAGCGATACTTCGCCGAGTTCCTTCTGCCGCGCGGCGATCTGGCGCCCGACTGGGGCATCGCGGTCGCCAGCAGCCTGCGCAAGCCGCAGTTCTTGATCAGCTATGTCGACGCCACCTGCCGCCGGCTGCGCCGCAACTACGTCTGGATGTACCTGATCCTGCTCTTGGCCTGGTCGCTGCGGATCTCGTCCTCGTCGATGACGGCAGGGACAGGTTCGGTCGACGTCGCCATGTCGTTCCAGACGGTGCTGGAGAACGCCGCGCTCGGACCGATCCCCGGAGGGGCGGTGCTGGTCATCATCGCCGTCGTCTACCTGTTCATCCTCGCCGGGGTGCTGCGCAAGGACGGCTCGGAGGGCGAGCGCGTGCGCGGCGAGGCCCACGTGTAAGGCGGGCGACGGGGGCGCCCCCGCCGGGTCCGCCACCTCAGTGCAGGATGAACTCGCCCTTGAGCGAGCGCCACTCGCTTGCCGAGATCAGCTTTCGGTGCACGTAGCGGACGGAGTGGAGCGGCCCGTCGAGCTTCTCCTGCCAGAACCGGAGGAACTGGCGCATCTCCGGAAAGTCGGGGGCCAGGTCGTAATGCTGCCAGATGAAGCTTTGCAGCAGGGACTGATGGTCGGGCATGCGGTACAGGATCTCGGCCGTCGTCAGGCCGTAGCCCTTCATCTGCATTTCCAAGTCCGGTGTCATGCGGAACCTCGTCTTGCGTCAACGATGGTTCCATGATTGGGCCACGGGGCTGGTTAATCAATCGTAAGTTTTTGTCTGTAAACAAAAAATATCGTGCGGGAACAAGGATTTGGCAGCGCTCTCGGAGGAGTGCTGCCAAACCGCGCACCGCGCCTCAGCGCTTCAGATGCCGCGTCAGCCGGGCCTCGATCCAGGCCCAGAGGTTGCGCAGGAACTCGACGATCAGCAGGTAGAGAAGCGCCGCCCAGAGGTAGGTCTGGTAATCGAAGGTGCGCGAGAAGGCGCGCCGGGTCTCGCCCATCAGGTCGAAGACGGTGACGATCGCGACGATGGCCGAGCCCTTGATCATCAGGATGATCTCGTTGCCGTAGGGCCGCAGCGCAACGATCAGGGCCTGCGGCAGGATGATCCTGAAGAAGGTGACGCGCTTCGGCAGCCCGAGCGAGGCGGCGCCCTCGTGCTGGCCGCGCGGTACGCTCTCGATGGCGCCGCGCAGGATCTCGGCCTGGTAGGCGGCGGTGTTGAGCGTGAACGTCAGGATCGCGCAGTTCCAGGCATCGCGGAAGAAGCCCCAGAGGCCGAGCGCCTTCAGTTCGTCGGAGAAGCTGCCGAGGCCGTAGTAGACGAGGAACAGCTGCGTCAGGAGCGGCGTGCCGCGGAAGAAGTAGACATAGGCGAAGGCAAGCCAGGACAGCACCTTGTTGTGGGACATCCTGGCAAAGGCGATCGGCAGCGACAGCAGCGCGCCGAGCGAGATCGAGATGCCCACCAGCAGCAGCGTCACGCCGAGGCCGGACAGATAGCCCGGTCCGTAGCGGGCGAACTTCTGCGGATCCCAGCCGTCGACCACGGTGAAGAAAATGCCGACCGCGAGCGCGAGCCAGACGCCGAGTGCGAGGCTGCCGAAGAACTGCGACAGCGTGTAGCGCCGCACCGGCGCCGGCGGCGGGGCCTGCGGCGGAATGAGGGTTTCGGCCACGCTCATCGACCGGCCTCCGCGCGCTTGACGCGATGCTCGATGCCGGCGAAGGCGATCGAGGACAGGAAGGCGAGGACGAGGAACAGTGCGCAGGCAATGGCGTAGAACAGGAACGCCTCCTTGGTGACGCGGGCGGCGATGCCGGTCTGGCGCAGGATGTCCGGCAGGCCGATGATGGAAACGAGCGCGGTGTCCTTCAGCAACGCCATCCAGAGGTTGCCGAGGCCGGGCAGGGCGATGCGGATGAGCTGGGGCAGGACGATCAGGCGCATGGTGCGGCCGTGATGCAGGCCGAGCGCGTAGCCCGCCTCGTACTGCCCCCGGGGAATCGCCTTGAAAGCGGAGAGCAGCACCTCGGAGCAATAGGCGGAGAAGACGACGCCGAGCGCGATCATTCCGGCGACGAAGGCGTTGATCTCGATCGCCCCGCCGTAGCCGACCGCGGACAGCAGATTCTGGACCAGGATCTGCAGGCCGTAATAGACGATGAAGAGCGTCAGCAGCTCGGGCAGGCCGCGGAAGATGGTGGTGTAGATGTCGGCGGCCAGCCGCAGCGAGCGGGCCTCGGACTGCTTGGCGAGGGCGACGAAGAAACCGATCAGCAGCCCGACCGGCAGCGTGGCGACGGCGAGACTGGCGGTGACCAGGAAGCCGACGGCGATTTCGTCGCCCCAGCCGGTATCGCCACAGGCAAGTTGCGTTCCCGCGGCGAACCAGCGAAAGACGCCGGCCGGCCCGCACAATGGATCGATCAGTTGCAGGAACGCGGAGATCGCCTCCGCGATGGCGGAAAAGAACCCGCTCATGCCTTAAGAACCCCCGGGGCGCGCCTCGCGCTCGTCGCTACGGCGCTTTGCACGCCTTGTTTGAGGCAGTTCTCAAACAAAAAAGACGGGAGGGCAAGCCCTCCCGTCCGTTCAAACCCGCATCAGGTGATGAAATCCCTGCATAAGCGGGGCGGGTCACTCGCCGTAGACATCGAACGGGAAGTACCGGGCATTGATCTCCTGATACTTGCCGTTGTCGCGGATCGCGGCGATCGCGCTGGTGAACTTGTCGGCCAGCTCGGTCTCGCCCTTGCGGACGGCGATACCGGCGCCTTCGCCGTTGATGACGGGATCGACCGGCAGGGTGCCGAGCAGCTTGCAGCAGGCGCCGTCGTCGGTCTTCAGCCACTCCGACAGGACGACGACGTCGTCGATGACGGCGTCGATTCGACCGTTGGCGATGTCGAGCTTGTACTCGTCCGCCGTCGGGTAGAGCTTCAGCTCCGAACCGGTCATGTGGGCTTCGGCGTAGTTGGAGTGGGTCGTCGACGACTGGGCGCCTAGCGTCATGCCTTCGAGCGCCTCGGGTGTGGCGCCGGCGATTTTCGAATCCTTCGGCACGACGATTGCCGGCGGCGTGTTGTAGTACTTCGCCGAGAAGTCGACCTTCTGCTTGCGCTCTTCGGTAATCGACATGGAAGCGATGATGGCGTCGAACTTCTTGGCCTCGAGCGCCGGGATGATGCCGTCCCAATCCTGGGTGACGAAGGTGCACTGCGCCTTCATCTCGTCGCACAGGGCCTTGGCGATGTCGACGTCGAAACCGGTCAGCGTACCGTCGGCCTCGAGATTGTTGAAGGGCGGGTAGGCGCCTTCGGTGCCGATGACGATCTTTTCACCGTCGGCCATCGCCGCGCCGGCAAGAAGCGTGAAGGCGGCGGCGGATGCGGCCATGGTGAGGCGTTTGGAGATGCGCATATTGGTCCTCTCTGTTTCAGGCCGGCCGGTTTGTTCTTTTCTCCGGCGGCGTTCCGGGCGGGCACGCGCTGCCCGCTTGGGCGCGATAGTCAACCGGTTTCATCGCAAAAATCAACTGGCATTCGCCGAATCGGGCGGTTCGTTCTGTGGTTGTGGGGATGGCGGGAACCAAAGGCGGACCCGGGCGTTGTGGTGAACCAGCGTGAACGGAGGCCCAACACCGCGTTCATCACGAGTTCAGCCGGCGACCGATAGCCTTTCCATACGGTGAGGACCCGGCAAGCGGGCCGAAACCACAAATTCGCCGGGAATGGCTGATTCACGACTTCGCCAGTCGGACACAGCAGAAGACAAGGAATGACTACATGGGTAACCGAACCAAATTGCTCGCTACGGTAGCGCTGCCGATCGCGTCTATCCTGTGGGTGCCGGCCGAAGCGGCCGCCTTTCGGACGATGCAGCCGGCCGCGGCCGCGCATGACGTGATCCTCGTCCAGTCCGAAGAAGGGCTGTCCGAGGAAGAGCTGCGCAAGCTGCGGCGCAAGCAGCGCCAGCAGGAACAGCAGGCGCAGGAAGAACAGAACGCCGCCGAGGAGCGACAGAAGTCCGAACGGCAGAAGGCACGCGAGGAACGGCGCAAGCAGCAGCAGGAGCAGCAGGCGCAGGACGAGCAGAACCGTGCCGCCGAGGAGCAGCAGAAGTCCGAACGGCAGAAGGCGCGCGAGGAGCGGCGCAAGCAGCAGCAGGAGCAGCAGGCGCAGGACGAGCAGAACCGCGCCGCCGAGGAGCAGCAGAAGTCCGAACGGCAGAAGGCGCGCGAGGAGCGGCGCAAGCAGCAGCAGGAACAGCAGGCGCAGGACGAGCAGAACCGCGCCGCCGAGGAGCAGCAGAAGTCGGAACGGCAGAAAGCGCGCGACGAGCGGCGCAAAAAGCAGCAGGAGCAGCAGGCGCAGGACGAGCAGAACCGCGCCGCCGAGCAGCAGGAGGCCGGGGAGCAGGCGCCTTCCGTCGAGGAGGAGCAGCAGAAGTCCGAACGGCAGAAGGCGCGCGAGGAGCGGCGCAAACAGCGCGAGCAGCAGGCGCAGGACGAGCAGAACCGCGCCGCCGAGCAGCAGGAGGCCGGGGAGGCGCCTTCCGTCGAGGAGGAGCAGCAGGGCGAACGGCAGAAGGCGCGCGAGGAGCGGCGTAAACAGCGCGAGCAGCAGGCGCTGGAAGAGCAGGGCCGCGACGCCGAGCAGCAGGCCGGAGAGCCGGCGCCTTCCGCCGGGGAAGAGCAGCAGAGCGAACGGCAGAAGGCGCGCGAGGAGCGGCGCAAGAAGGCCCAGGCCGAGCGAGAGCGCCGCGCGGCGGAAGAGAACAGCCAGCGTCCACGGCGCGAGCGTGACCCGGAGCGTGAGCGGATCGCCCGTGACCCCTCCAAGACGACCGACACGATCGACCTACCGGTCGTCGGCGGAGCCGCCGTGCTCGACAGCGACAAGGAAGCCGACAACCGCGGCGAGGGCTCGCGCGAGGAGCGCCGCAAGCGCCGCGCCGAAGAGCGGCGCCAGGCCGAGCGCGAGAACGCGGCGATCCAGGTGCCGACCTCCGACGCGGACGCGCAGCGTGGCCGCGACGGCGAGCGCCGCCGGCCGGTACGTTACGAGCCGATCGACCGCGAACGCGGCGAGCGCTTCGATCGCATGCCGGAATACCGCAATCCGGACAATGCCCGCGTCTACCGGCGCGAGGACAACCGCGTGATCTACAACATCGACAACCGGACCATCGTGCGTCACTACGACGGCGAGCGGATATCGCGCCGGGCGGAGGTCACCTATTACGAGAACCTGCGCGGCGGCCGGGTGCGCGAGACGATCGAGCGGCCCGGCGGTGTGCGCGTCGTGACGATCCGCAACCGCTATGGCGACATCATCCAGCGCTCGCGCTTCGTCGGCGACCGCGAATACGTGCTGTACTACATTCCGGAGGACGACTACGGCCAGATCCGCGATCCCTACCGCGATCCGGGCCTGTACCTGCCCCCGATGCGCCTGACGATTCCGGTGAACGAGTACATCATCGATACGTCGAGCAATTATGATCGCGACTACGTTTCCTTCCTGGAGCAGCCGCCGGTCGAGCCGGTGGAGCGGGTCTATACGCTCGACGAGGTGAAGCACTCCGCCCGCATCCGCGACAAGGTGCGGCGCATCGACCTCGACACGATCACGTTCGCCACCGGCAGCGCCGAGATCTCGATGGAGCAGGCGAGCACGCTGCGGCGGGTGGCCGACGCCATCAACGAGCTGCTGGACGAGGACCCGAGCGAGACCTTCCTGATCGAGGGCCACACCGATGCGGTCGGCTCGGACGAATCGAACCTGATCCTGTCCGACGAGCGCGCCGAGTCGGTCGCCTACCTCCTGACGGACGTCTACGACATCCCGCCGGAGAACCTGTCGACCCAGGGTTATGGCGAGCGCTATCTGAAGGTCGCGACCGACGGTCCGGAGCAGCTCAACCGCCGCGTCACCATCCGCCGTGTCACGCCGCTGGTGAAGCCGGTCGCCTCGGCCCAGTAAGGCGGAACAACACGATGCAAGGGAAGGCCGCCGGGCGATCCGGCGGCCTTTTGCCGTCACAGGGGCTGTGCGGGACCCGGGCGGGACGAGCGGCCGCGGGCGTCAGCGTCAGCGCCCGGGCACCGAAGCAGGCAGGCCGACGGTGGCAAGCACGAAATCGGCGATCGTGTCGGTGTCGTCGAGATCGAAGACGGGCAGGGCGCTGTCATCGACCGGGTGATCGGCGGCGATGGCGACGATATGGGGATCCTGAGGGGCGAGCGGGACACGGTTGGCCGCCCCGGTGCGGCGCGCCTCGATCTTCGGGATCGGCTCGCGCTTGTAGCCCTCGATCAGCACGAGATCGCAGGGGGCGAGGCGGGCGAGGACCGCCTCGAAGCTCGGCTCCGGCTCGCCGCGCAACTCGTGCATGATGGCATAGCGCGTGCCGGAGACGATGGTGACCTCGTGCGCGCCGGCCTGTCGGTGGCGCCAGCTGTCGGCACCGACCTTGTCGATGTCGAAGTCGTGATGGGCGTGCTTGATGGTCGAGACGCGGTAGCCGCGGGCGACGAGGGCCGCGACCAGCCGCACGGCAAGGCCGGTCTTGCCGGAGTTCTTCCAGCCGGCGATGCCGAAGATGCGGGGTCTGTCGTCAGTCATGGGTCAAGGGTTCCGAGCCAGCGTTCTGCCGCGGCAAGATCGGCCGGCGTGTTGATGTTGAAGAACGGGTCGAACGGCCCGCGCGGCGTGTCGAGATCGGGAAAGACGATTTCCCGCGCGGCGAAGCGCTCGAGAACGGCTCGCAGCCGCAGTGGTGCGCCCCGCCGCAGCCAGAGGTCAAGGTCGTCGGCGATAGCGACCGGCCAGAGGCCGAAGACCGGATGCAGGCCGCCGGACGAACCGGCGACGGCGATGCGGCCGGCGTGGTCGATGCCGTCGGCCAGCCGCGCGACGAGATCGACGGGAAAGAACGGGCTGTCGGTCGGGACGGTGGCGACATGGGTGGCGCGTGGATGGTGCGCCTGGGCATGGCGGAGCGCCGAAAGGATGCCGCCGAGCGGTCCGGCGCGCACGCCGCCGGGGTCGCCGAGCATCGGCAGCACGAGGCCGGAAAGGTCGGGGACCGGCCCGTTGGCGCTGATGGCCAGCGAGGCGACCTGGGGCTGCAGGCGCCGGGCGGCGCGTTCGAGCAGCGTTGTGCCGCCAAGGCCGATGCCGGCCTTGTCCGTCCCCATGCGGCTCGACAAGCCGCCGGCCAGGATGATGCCGGGGATATCCATGCCGATGCCTGTCGTCGCCTTTTCGTTCATGACCCTCGCCCCTCATTTCGAAGATCTAGCGCGAAACGGAGCCGGTGATAATGGCGTGACCGCGGATTCCGGCGGGACGGGATGAAGGGTTGGCGTCGCCTCACGGCGACTCGGGCACCGACTTCTGCGCCAGCGTGTCGGCACGGCGCCGGTTTTCGCGGTAGAAGGTGTAGAGCCCGGAAGCGATGATGACGGCGACGCCGATCGACATCCACAAGTCGGGCGCCTCGCCGAAGAAGAGGATGCCGATGCCGATTGCCCAGAAAAGGCTGGTGTAGCGGAACGGGGCGACGAACGAGATCTCGCCGTCACGCATGGCAAAGACGATGCACTGGTAGCCGGCGAGAAGGGCGAGGCTTGCGACCGCCAGCCGCAGCAGCACTTCCCCCTCCATCGGTTGCCAGCCGCCGAGCGGGACGATCATCAGCCCGCCGAACACCGCGATCAGCGCGGCGGTAAAGGTGGTGATGAACAGGGCGGGGATCGACGGGTCGATGCGGCGCGTGCAGAGGTCGCGGGTCGCTGCGAAAACGACGGCGGCGACGACGTAGACGGCGCCGAGGGAAAAGCCCTCCGGGCCCGGGCGAATCACGATCAGCACGCCGGCGAAACCGGCGAGGATCGCCAGCCAGCGGCGCCAGCCGACCGGTTCTCCGAGAAACAGCGCTGCGCCCAGTGTCACCGCCAGCGGCAGCGCCTGCAGGATCGAGGCCGTGTTTGCCAGCGGCATGACGCCGAGGGCGGAGATGTAGGCCCCCGCCGCCACGACCTCCGCGCCGCCACGCAGCCACATGGCCCGGTCGCGCAGGGCGCGCAGCGGCCGCAGCGCGCCCGTCGCCCAGGCAATGGCGACGACCACCGCCAGCGTCATCAGTCCGCGCACGAAGATGATCTGCCCGGCGTTCAGCGCGGTCGTCACCGATTTCACCAGCGCGTCGTTGATGGTGAAGCTCGCCATGGCGAGTACCATGAAGAGCGCGCCCTTGTGGTTGGGTGAAAGGTTCATGTCGCAGATCCCCGGGGTTGTTCCCTCTTAGCCGGGATGGCCGGCGGGGGCCACAGCCAGAAATGGGGGGCAGACGTGCAGACCTGGCGGTGCTCCATCTTGTTCGCTTGGATCGCCGCGGGGCGTGCAGGACGCCACCTGCGCCGTCCTGGCGCGGACGGCCGTTCAGGCCGTCCGTCCCGCAATTAAGGGTGCCTCTGGTCAGGCTTAGGGCCGGAGCGGGATGTCCTCCTGCGGGGTGCCGCTCGCCGCGTCGTCCATTTGCTTGCGCCAACGGCCATTGCGAGCGTCAAGGGTCCGATGGCGAGGGCGATCCGGTCGGACGCGTCGGCCCGTATCGGCATCAGTCGCCTCACCCCAGTGTGTCACCGCCGCAAGGTGTCAGCCGCCGTTGGCCGGTTTTTCGGATGCGTTGTCCGCATAGCTCGGCTTCCGAGTCAGCACAGCAGATCCGCGCGCAGTCGTGTAGAAATGAGGGCAAGAAAAAAAGGAGCTTTCCATGTCTCGAAAGATTGGCTTTTTGGACCGTCTGGTCGCAGCGCAAGAGCGCCGGATGCGCCCCATCGTGAATGAAGCACTGAGCCGCCTGGATGACCGGACGTTGATCGCCTTGGGACATGACCCGATTGAAGTGCGCTCCAGGCCACGCAAATCGTTTCTGTGACCACGGGAATGCGGCTCCGCGGTGCGGGTGCGGGTGCGGGAGCGATCAGCCACGCGCACCGACCTCTCCGGTCGTGATCAGTTCAGGTAACTGGTCGATCTTCCAGCAAGGTTCCCGCGAAGTTTGGCTCGCGCCGTCGGATGGCGCGGATCGGGCGGCGGTCGTGCATAAAGCGGGTCCAGCCTTGTCTCGGCCTTCAGGCCTTGCTGCCCCCGACGCCGGTGCCGCCGGTTGTGGCTGACATTTCCTTCGCGCGTTCAAGCAGGATCTGCGCCACCGTGTCGGTTGGCATTGCGGCTCGCGCGCGCTCGAGCGCGTCCACGGCGCCTTTGAAGTCGGCGGCCTCGTATAGAGACAGTCCCGCTTCCAGATCCGCGGAAGCCAGAAGCTTGGCTGCGCGCCGTTCCGGCGTCTCCGTATCCATCACCTCGTAGAGGACCACCGGCTGCGACTTGCCCTGCACGAGCACCCGGTCGATGCGGCGCAATGACGTGGCCGCCGGATCCTGAAGCTGGCGAACGGTCGCCTCGGTCACGATCAGCGGGACCTGGTAGGTCTTGGTGAGGTTTTCGACCCGCGAGGCAAGATTGACGGCATCCGAGATGACCGTCGTGTCCATCCTGTCGACCGCCCCGATGGTTCCCAGCATCAATGGGCCGGTATGGATGCCAATGCCGATTTCAATGCTCGGTTCTCCCCGTTCAGCACGCGCCTTGTTGAGGGCCTCCAACTGGGCGAACATGTCCAGTGCGGCTTCGATGGCGTCTTCTGCCCGCTCCGGAAAGAGGGCCATCACGGCGTCGCCGACAAACTTGTCGACCACGCCATTGTGGCGGGTGACGGCGGGGCCGGTGACGCCCAGATACTCGTTGACGAACGCGAAGGTCTGCGCCGGCGACATTGTTTCAGACAGCCGCGTGAAATCGCGAATGTCGGCGAAAAGAACCGTCATCACGCGTTGCACCTGGTCACCGAGCGCGACGTCGGTGATGCGTTCCTTGCCGAGCTGCTTCAGGAACTGCCGTGGCACGAAACGCGCATAGCTGTCGCTGATGCTGGCCAGTTCCAGATGCACGTTGACGCGCGCCAGCAACTCGTCGCTGGCGAATGGCTTGGTCAGATAGTCATTGGCGCCGGAATTGAAGCCGTTGACCAAGTCCGATACGCGGTTCTTCGCGGTCAGCAGGACCACCGGCAGTTCCGCTGGCGTGAACCGCTCCCTGATGCGCCGGCACACCTCCAGCCCCGAGATTCTCGGCATCATCACGTCCAGCAGCACCAAGTCGTAGTGCTCCCCGGAGAAGAGCTGCTCCAACGCCTCCTCTCCGTTCGCCGCGGTCGTCACGTGATACTTCGACAGTGTCAGGTAATTTACCAGAGTCTGGAGATTTGCCGGCTCGTCATCGACAACCAGGACCCGCCGCCCCGATCCGCTGCCGGCTGGTTCGGAAGGCTGGGCCGGATCGCCCAGCTTGACGTCCTCGACAACCAGTCCGGCCAACTGGTCGGACTTGCCCGGTGGGGACAGCATGGCACGCGTCGCATCGCTGAGCGGAAGCCGCAACGTGAACCTTGAGCCGGACCCCAGTTCGGAGTCGACGCCAAGAGTGCCGCCGTGACGCTCGACGAGTTGCCTCGCGATAGCCAGGCCAAGGCCCGTTCCGCCCTGTTCCCGCTCAGCCGACCCATCCCCTTGCGAGAAAGTCTGAAATATCTCCTCAAATCGCTCGCGGGCAATGCCGATGCCGCTGTCCGACACCGTTACGGCGAGCCAGTCACCATCGACCGCCGCGGAGACTTCAATCACGCCTGCGGGCGTAAACTTTATGGCATTGCCAACCAGATTGAACATGACCTGCTGAACACGATCCTCATCGACTTCGACGAGCGGTACGGCTGGGTCGATACGGTTGAAGAGACGCAGGGGCCGGTTGCCAACCAGAGTCTGCGAGACCGTCAGAACCAGTTCGACAAGCGCACAGATATCGGTCGGGGCGCAGTGCAGATCGACCGTCTCGTGCCGCAGCCGCGAAAAGTCCAGCAAGTCATTGACGAGATTGGCCAGCCGACGACCACTGGCGACAACCATGCTGAGATTGCGTCGTTGTTCGTCGGTGAGGTCCCCGGTGGCGCCATCGAGCATGGATTGACCAATTCCGATGATGCCGTTCAGCGGTGTCTTCAGTTCATGTGATGTATTTGCCAGGAACTCGTCCTTGAGGGCGTCCGCCCGCAGGAGCGCCATCTCGGCCTCCTTGCGGATGGTGATGTCGCGAATGATCCCGGTGAAGCTGCGCCGGTCTCCGACAACGACCTCGCTGACCGCCAGCTCCATCGGAAAGGTGGTGCCGTCGCGACGCTGTCCTTCCAGTTCACGGCCAATGCCGATCACCCGAGCCTCGCCGGTGCCGAGATAGCGCGCGATGTATTCATCGTGCTGTTCACGGTGCGGCGAAGGAATCAGAATCGATACGTTGCGCCCGACCAGTTCCTCCAGCTCATACCCAAACAGGCGCCTGATGGCCGGGTTGGCGCTCTCGACGATGCCTCTCTCGTCGATGGTGACGATTCCGTCGACAGCGGTGTCTAGGACCGCCTGAGCGCGTGCCCGGCTCTCGTGCAGCTCCTTCTCGGCTTTCTTGCGGGCGCTGATGTCGCGGATGATGCCGGTGAACATCGGATCGCCGTCGCCCTCTATCTCGCTGACCGCAAGCTCCATCGGAAATGTGGTGCCGTCGCGTCGCTGTCCCTCCAGTTCACGGCCAATGCCGATCACACGTGCCTCGCCGGTGCGAAGGTACCGCGCAATGTACTCGTCGTGCCGTTCGCGGTGTGGCGGGGGAATCAGCAAGGCGATGTTGCGACCGATCAGGTCCTCCGGCTCATAGCCGAACATCTGCCTGATGGCCGGGTTGGCGCTTGCGACGATGCCGCGCTTGTCAATGGTGACGATGGCATCAACGGCCGCATCGAGGATCGCCTTGATGTGTCTGCCTTCCATCGTCAAATCTCGAGATCGACCCGTCGCCATATTCCGTCGCCCACGCCTCCGGTCTCGCCGATAAAGTTCAAGGTCAACCATTTCACGGTCGAGTACAAGCCACTGCCGGGCGCTCAGGTTGCATCGGAACCACCAAATGATCGCTCGATTTGGGTGCGTCTCCAATCGTATGCAGCCGCCCCCGCGCCGCCGGAAGAATGCGAAGGAATTCCGCGAAATTCCATAGAGTTGGCTAAGCTTTTCGTTAAGCTTCGGAACGTATCGTTACGGCACCCGAAGACCCATCGCATGAGGCGAGGGATGGCGGGCATGCGCGGGAGGGGCCGCGATGCCCTCGGTTGCCGGCAATCGCCACAAGGCCTGCCGTGCAGTTCGCCATCGGACGGGGATGTATCCGCGAGAATAAGAATACCGGGGAACCCATGTCCTTCATCGATCGCCTGTTGCAGCGTCGCCGTATCGTGACGAAAGTGCTGCTGTTCGTCGTGCCGCTGGTCATCCTGATCGCCGGGATCGGCCTGGTCGGCTTCTTCACCGCGCGAACCCTCAACGGCCACATGACCGTGACGCGCGAGACCATCAACAGCCTCTCGGACTTCCAGAAGCTCAGGACGGCGCTGCAGGACTTCGTCGACGATCCGACGCAGGAAGCGCGCGCTTCGCTCGCCGCGCGCATCGACGACCAGGAATCGGGCATCCGTACCCTCGACGGCCTGTTGCCGGACGCGGCGGAGAAGGCGAAAATCGCCTCGGTCGTGGAGTTGGCCGGCAAGATGCGCCAGCAGTCGGACGGGCTGTGGTCGATCCGCACGGAACAGGAGGCGATCACCGCGGCGCTGGAGACGGCGCTCGCCGACATGACGCGCCAGGGGCAGTCTGCCGAGAAGCAGATCGGTGTCATTCGCGAGGAATCGGACGGCAAGGAAAAGTTCGCCAAGACGCTGCTGTTCGATGCGGCCGCGTTCCAGGGGTTGGCCGAGCGCATCAGCAAGCTGCGCAAGCCGGTGGCGCTGGCGATGAAGCCCGAGGACAAGATCAAGGCGGCCTCGACCTACCTTCCGCATCTGACGCGGCAGCTCTCCGAGGCCGAGAAGATCGCCTCGCCGAAAGCGCTGGAACAGATGGCGCCGCTGCACAAGGAGATCGCCGAGATCAAGCGGATCCTCGCCAGCAGCGAGGATATCGATACCAAGAAGCAGGCGTTCGTCCCGGTCCTGTCGCGGCTGTCGAAGCTTGACGCCGATTTCGTCAAGGCGGCGCAGCAGAACTCCGACACCGCGGCAAAGCGTTTTGTCGGCATGGACAGCGAAATCGTGTTGCTGAAGGGGTTGGTCGCGTTGATGGGCGAGACCTTCAAGCAGATCGACTACACCCGCCTGCATATCAGCGAGTTGCACCGCAAGCTCGACCAGCAGAGCCGCGACCTGGTGCTTGACGACATCAAGGCGGTCGCCGAGAGTGCCGCCAGGCTGTCCGAACTGGGCGGCAAGAACGCGACCGTGCGGGACCTTGCCGGCAAGCTCGGGCCGTCGCTGGCCGCGATCGAGCAGGGCTCGCAGGACCTGATCGCCGTCGGCGAGCGCTGGCGCGCGGCCCGCTCGGATGCGCGCGCGCTGGTCTCGGACGCGAGCCAGACGCTGGAGACCTTCGTCAGCAGCGCGCAGGAGGCCGGCAAGCAGGACAGCCAGCGCTCGGCCAATGTCTCGATCATCGCCATGGTCGCCGGAACGCTGCTTGCCATCATCGGCGGCCTGATGCTGGTCGAGACGCTGCGCGGCCCGCTGAAGCGCGTCACCGAGGTGATGTCACGGCTCGCCAGCGGCGATCTGGACGTGTCGATCGAAGGCCGCAACCGCGGCGACGAGATCGGCGACATGGTCCGCTCCGTAGCCGTGTTCCGCGACGCCGCGCGCGAGAACGTCCGGCTGGAGCAGGAGGCGGAGGCGCAGCGCGCCCAGACCGCGGAGGAACAGGCACGCCGCACCGCGGAGCGCGCCCGCATCGAGGCGGAACAGACCGAGGCGCTGAACGCACTGTCCGAGGTGCTGGGCAAGCTCGCCGAGGGTGACCTTGAGGAAGGCATGACCGAGGCGCTGGCGGCGGAGTATGTCGCCATGGCGCGGACCTACAACAACGCCGTCGAGGCGCTGCGCACGACTCTGGCGGACGTGCGGGTGACGACGATGGAAATCAGCGGCGGCGCGGGGAACCTCGCGTCCTCCGCCGACGACCTTGCCCGCCGTACCGAGCAGCAGGCGGCGGCGCTGGAACAGAGCACCCGTGCCCTGCGCCAGCTGACCGAGATCGTGCGCTCGACGGCCGAGAGCGCACAGCGCACGGCGGTGTCGGTGGACGAGACCCACAACTACGCGATCCGCTCCAGCGAGGTCGTGTCCAAGGCGGTCGAGGCGATGGGCCAGATCAACCGGTCCTCGGAAAAGATCGGCACGATCATCGGCGTCATCGACGAGATCGCGTTCCAGACCAACCTGCTCGCGCTCAATGCCGGCGTCGAGGCGGCGCGGGCCGGCGAAGCGGGCCGGGGCTTTGCCGTCGTCGCCCAGGAAGTGCGCGAATTGGCGCAGCGCTGCGCCGGCGCCGCCCGCGAGATCAAGGGACTGATCTCCGACAGTTCCGCACAGGTGCGCAGCGGCGTGTCGCTGGTCGAGGAGACCGGCAAGGCGCTGGCGGTGATCAACGAACACATTTCCTCGATCCACCAGCTTGTCGGCAACATCGAGCAGGCGGCGGCCGCCCAGTACGAAGGCCTGAGCGAGGTGAACCAGGCGGTCCACGAGGTCGAACTGATCACCCAGCAGAACGCGGCGATGGTGGAAGAGAACACGGCCGAGATCCATGGCCTGCGCCACCGCGTCGACGTGCTCAACCACAAGATCGACCACTTCAAGACGCGGGACCTCACCAGCCGCCCCGACGATCAGGGGGCGTATTACGCGGCCTGACCGCGTCCGGACTTTCGGCAAGGGCTCCGCGGCGGCTGGTTCCGTCCGGGGCCCTTGTCGTGCGCGCATGGACCGGCGCGGCCGGCCGCCTGAAGGGCGTCGGCTGGCGCCGGAGCGGACGCGGCAGCCGGCCGGGGAGGGCATTTCGACCAGCCGGCACGGCCTCGGGCGTCGGGGCCGCAGGGTGATTGTCCTGCCCGGTGCTGATCGACGCACGGCAGCGGGTCGGCGCGCCGGTTCCGGCCTTCATCGGCGCGCTGCGGACGAAACAGTGCTCGTGCGACATATCAATCTTGGCGGGTAGTTCAAGCGCAGGCGCAAGGCTCCGGGGAAGGCGCTATCACAGGCGATCGACGTTGCAGGACGGCCCACGGGCTCCGGCGTTTTCCGTGCTCGGCAGCTACCGCCATGAGCGCTGCAGGTCCGCCCGCGGTCCCGAGAGGCGCTGCGAGCCGCCCGCATCCGCGCTTGGCGTGGTTCGTGACGCGCCGGTTCGGTTCAGCCTTCCGCAGCCGGCCTGGTCGCCGCGGCGGGCCCGGGGTTGGGGGCGGTGCGGGCTGGATCGATCGGCAAGGTAAAGATGAAGCGGGCCCCTTGCGGCTCGTTCCTCTCCGCCCACAATCGTCCGCCGTGCGATTCGACGATCGAACGGCAGATGGCGAGGCCCATGCCCATGCCTTGCCCCTTCGTGGTGAAGAACGGCTCGAAGATGCGGTCGGGGATCTCGATGCCCGACCCGCGGTCGCTGACCTCGATCCGGATCATGTCGTCCACGTGGCGGGCGCGGATCCCGAGCACCTTGTCTTCGACGTCCCCGTCCATTGCTTCCATGCCGTTGCGAATGAGATTGACCAGGACCTGCTGCACCTGGACGCGGTCACAGGCGATCGGCGGAAGATCGCCGCCCATCTCGATATCCATGTGCACGCGGCGTTGCGATGCGTCCTCGGCCATCAGGTCGCCGGCCTCGGCGACAATGCTGTCGATCGCAACGACGTCCCGGGTCTCTTCGGAGGGCCGGAACAGCGCGCGGATGCGGCCGACGACATCGGCGGCGGTCTGTTTGCTGGAGATGACGCGGGCCATCGCCAGCCGCGCCCGCTCGATATTGGGCGGGTCGGCCATCAGCCAGCGCTGGCAGGCGTCCGCGCTCGAGGCGAGGGCGGCCAGCGGCTGCCCGACCTCATGGGCAATGGAGGCAGACAGCTCCGCCAGGCTGGCGGCCTGGCTGGCGCGTGCGAGGTTCTCGCGGGCCAGGCGCAGTTCCTCGCGCGAGCGGACCTGGTCGTCGATGTCGAGGGACACGCCGTACCACTGCATGATTCTTCCGTCCTGATCGCGCAGCGGCTCGCACCGACCCTCCATCCAGCGGTAAGCCCCATTCTTCTCGCGCCGGCGGTAGCGCATGATGAAGGGCTGGCCGGTGGCGATCGAATGCGCGGCCGTATGCTGCACGACGGCGGCGTCCTCGGGATGGACCAGCTCCTGGGCGACCCTTGCGAAGTCCTGAAGGTTGGCGTCGGTCAGCCCGAGGTAGTCGAGATAGCGCCGGCTGACGTAGGACATTTCGCCGGTGGGCGTCCAGCTCCAGATGTGCACCGGCACGGCGTCGATGATCTGCTGCAACTGGCGCTCGCTGCGGCGCAGGGCTTCCTCCGCCCGCACGATGTCGTCGATGTCGGTGTTGGCGCCGTACCAGCGGACCGTCTGGCCGTCCTCGTTGCGCAGCGGGTTGGCGCGGCCCTCGGTCCAGCGGTAGGTTCCGTCCGCGCGGCGGATGCGAAACTTCGAGCCATAGGCCTCGCCCGTCTCGAAGGCGTGGGTCAGCGCGTTTCGGAGCGCCTCGCGGTCGTCCGGATGCACGAGCGTCTCGATCGCGCCGGACAAGCCTTGCTCCAGGTCGAAGTCCTCGAACTTCACGCCGATGTAATCGGTCATGGTCTTGTTCAGATAGTCCGGCTCGCCCTTCGGCGTTACGCACCAGATCTGCGAGGGCACGGTATCGATGAGCTGCTGCAGGTCACGCTCGCGGTTGCGCAGCGCGACCTCGGCCCGCACCTGGTCGTCGATGTCGTGCGAAAGGCCATACCACTGGGTGATCCGCCCGCTCTCGTCGCGCAGAGGATCGGCACGGCCATCCACCCAGCGATAGGCGCCGTCCGCCCGGCGCATGCGGTACTTCATGGCAAAGGGTTCGCCCGAAACGAGGCAGCGGCCAAGCTCCGTCGTCAGACTGGCGAGGTCATCGGGATGGGCAAAGGTCTCGATGATGGCGGGCAGCGCGATGGATGCGGGCGCGTCCAGCCTGGGGCCCCCCTGTCCGAAATAGTCGATGAGGCGCTTGTTGAAGAAGTTCGGCCTGCCGTCGGGATCCAGCCGCCACAACAGGCTCGGCACCATATCCACAAGCTGCGACAGCTCCCGTTCCCGTTCACGCAGGGCCTCCTGGGCGCGCATCTCGTCGTCGATGTCGACGGAGATCGCGTACCAGTGCATGATCGTTCCATTCTCGTCCCGCAGCGGCTCCGCGCGTCCGTCGACCCAGCGGTAGGCGCCATCGGCGCGGAGCATGCGATATTTCATCGAATAGGGCTCGCCGGTGAGCAGCGCGTGGCGGATGGTCGCGAGCAGCCGGGACGCGTCGTCCGGATGGACGAGGGAGCCGATCGCCGCGGCAAGCCGGCTCAAGCCCGGCTTGTCCAGCGTGTCGACCGAATCCAGGCCGAAAAAGTCCAGGAGACGCTTGTTGAAGAAGGTCGGCTCGCCGGAGGGCGTCAGGCGACGGATGTGGACTGGCACCATGTTCACGATCTGGGAGAACTCGCGTTCACGGTCGCGCAGCGCCTCCTGCGCGGATATCAGGTCGTCGATGTCGACGCTGACGCCGTACCACTGGACGATCTCGCCGGAATCGTCCCGCAGCGGCTCGGCGCGGCTCTCGACCCAGCGATGGGGACCGCTGGACCGGCGCTGGCGGTATCTCGCCACGAACGAGGTCCCCGTGGCGATCGCGTGCCCGAGCGCCCGGTCAACCACCTCGCGCTCGTCCGGATGGATGACGGACAGGGAACGGGCGCCATCCGGCGAGATCATGTCCTTCAGCGTGACGCCGGTGATTTCCGTGGTGTGCTTGCTGAGGTAGCACGGTATGCCTTCCGGCGTCGTGCACCAGATCGCGGCCGGCACGGCGTCGATCATCTGCTGGAGTTGTCTTTCGCTCCGCCGCAACGCGTCCTCGGCGTGCATCTGGTCGTCGATGTCGTTGCACAGGCCGTACCACTGGACGATGCGCCCGTTGTCGTCGCGCAAGGGCTCGGCGCGACTCGACATCCAGCGATAGACGCCATCGGCGCGGCGGAGCCGGTAGCGCAGCGCGAAGCCGTTGCCGGTCAGGAGACTGTTGCGGAGGGTCTCCTCGAACGCCGACATGTCGTCCGGGTGAACGGCCGAGATGAGGGTGTCCAGCCGTTTCATTCCGGGTCGCCCGGTGTCGGCCACGTCCATGCCGAGATAGTCGGCCATGCGTCTGTTGAAGAAGACCGGTTCGCCGTCGGGCGTCAGTCGCCAGAGATGGATCGGAACCATGTCGATGAGTTTCGACAATTCGCGCTCGTTGCCGCGCAAGGTCGCCAGTGCGGCGTGATGCTGCCTCGAGATTGCGGCCACGACGAGCGCCGAAAATGCCGAGATCGCCAGGAAGAGCTGCAGCATGACCTGCTTGTGACGCTGCGATTCCGGATCACCGGCAAACTGGCTCGCGCCGGATATCGTGAAGGCGGCGGTCACCAGGGCCAGCAGGGCCAGGCTGAGGACGGCGCCCCTCAGCTCGAACCGCACGGCAGCCCACAGCAGCGGCGGCATGATGATATAGGCGAAGGGCAGGTAACCGCTGAGGGACAGGGCGGCGATGGCGAGGAAGATCAGGGCGAGCGCGCCGGCCTCGATCCAGCGTGCAGTCGAAAACCGGGCGTCCGGGCGCCAGTTCTGGAACACGACCAGCGCCAGCGGCGCCACGATCAGGACCCCGGTCGCATCGCCGATCCACCACAGCGGCCAGGCGGTGGCGAACGACTGGATCCCGAACCAGGCCAGCGTTGCGCTGCCGATCGTCGCACTGACGATCGGCGCAACGCCGGCGCCGAGCACCACCAGGGCGACGACTTCCTCCAGCGTTTCCAGCCGGACCGGGCGCGCGAAGGCGCGGTTGACGAGCCATGCGCCGGTGATCGCCTCGAGTGCATTGCCGGTGTAGATCAGAATCGCGACGGGGAGCGGATTGTGGAACCACAGCAGGTTACCGAGCAATTCGGCCACAAGGCCCGCCAGCACCCACCACGGCCACCGCGACGGGGCGGCAAGGACGAGGGTGGCAATGAACAGGCCGCTCGGGGGCCAGATGGAAATGCCGGTACCGGGAACGATTGCGAGCAACTGGGCAAAGCCGGCAGCCGACACGTAGGCCGCCACGAAGAGAGCCAGATAGACGAAGGAAGGACGGTGCGACCAGGCGTGCATGTCGGTTACACCTGCCGCGCGAAAGGTCCAGGCCGTCGGATTTCGCGCTTTCGTTGCGGCCCAGCCATGCTCTACCTCGCATCGGGGACGCGTTGCGGGAACTGCCACCGGGGTGCCGAGGCTGCCGGCACCGCGGGGTTCCCTGCGCGCTTACCCTTGGTCTACTCTGCTTCAGAAATCGAGACGAGCAGCGATGGAAGGCCGGCCCCGGCCACTTCATGCCGCCTGTCGTCGTTACAACATTTACAGCGAGACCTGGCGCCGGGCAACGTCCAAGGGCCGCCGCGGGACGCCGGAGGGGGCGGGGCCGGCGGCTGCGACGGCACTCAGGGCAAAATCATGGCGCGGCCCGGCAATGGCTCGGCCTCCACGCGCCGGCGGTAGAGCGACCATTGCGACGGGGCGGCGAACAGCCGCCCCGTGCACGGGGGTCACGCCGCGAGCAGGTCGTCGGCCGGGCCGAAGAACTCGTAGTGGATCCGTTCCTGGCCGACGCCGGCGCGGGTCAGGCCGCCGACCAGCGCGCTGAGGAAGGGCCTCGGACCGCACAGGTAGAAGTCGGCCGATGCGAACGGCGTGTTCTTCGCCAGCCAGTCGACGGAGATCAGGCCGTCATGGTCGTGTGTATAGCCGGCGGCGTCGGCGCTGGTCGGTTCGCTGTAGAAGGTGCGAACCGCGATGCGCCCGTGGCCGCTCGCCAGCGACCTGACATGCCGGTCCAGGGCATGGGTGCTGCTGTTGAGCGCGCCGTGCACGAAGTGCGCCTCGACGTCGGGATAGTCGGCCGCGATCGCCTCGACCATGCTGACCATCGGGGTGAGGCCGACACCGCCCGACAGCAGCACGACGGGGCGATCGGGCTCATCGGGAAGATAGAAGTCACCCGCCGGCGGCGTGGCCTCCAGCACGCTGCCGACACCGGTGCGGTCGTGGAGATAGATGGAGCCGCCCTGTCCGTTGGCCTCGCGCTTGACCGAGATGCGGTAGTGGTCGTCGTTGGGACCGCAGGAAATCGAATAGTTTCGCTTGACCAGCGTGCCGTCCGCAAGCCTCAGCCGGAAGGTGAGGTACTGGCCCGGCCTGTGCCGAACCACCGGTGCGCCGTCGACCGGCCGCAGGACGAAGGAGGTGACCACCTCGCTTTCCCTGATCTTCTCGGCGATGGCGAAGGTGCGCCAGCCGTTCCAGCCGCCGGTCCTTGCCTCGAGGTCGGAGCGGATATCGACCTCGCGACCGATCAGGATCTCGGCCAGGAACCAGTAGGCTTCGCCCCAGGCGGTCATCAGGTCCGGGGTCGCGGCCGGGCCGAGCACGTCGGCGATCGCCGCCAGCAGGGCCTTGGCGACGTAGGGGTAGTGCTCCGGCAGGATGTGATAGCCGATGTGCTTGTGGGCGATGCGCTCGACCACCGGACCGAGCGCGCCGAGGTTGTCGATGTTCTGGGCATAGGCGAGGATGGCGCCGGCCAGCGCCTTGACCTGCGATCCGCTCTCGCCCTGGTTGGCGTGGTTGAACAGCTCGCGGATATGGTCGTCCTCGAAGAGGATCGCATACATCCGCTTGGTGATGTCCGTTCCGTTGGCAGCCAGCGCCGGAACGCTCTGCTTCACAAGCGCGATGGTGCTGGGGGAAAGAGGCTTGGGCATCGCATTGTCCTTTCGTTCACAAATGCAAATCAGGTTTTCGGTCGTAGAACTCGATCACGAGGGCGACGGGACCGATGAGCTCGAGGTGGTGGGGCGTGTCCGGCGGGATAACTGCGGGGGTTTCCGGATCGAGGACGAGGCCGGTGGCGGCTGCGTCCGCGCGGTAGCAGACGGCGCCGCTGGCGACGCGGAGCACTCCCCAGGTGCCGGGCCTGAGGCGGTGGGCGGCGAGCAGCGCCGCCGGAATGGTGCGCTCGCTGAACTGCGCGGTGACCCGGTAGGGCCGTGGCGCGGCGCTTGGCGGCGCGGGCGCGGTCGCGGCCGGGCGGGCGCCCAGAACGGCGGCGGAAAGCCTCGAGGCGATGCGGGCCGCCTTCGCCTGCATGGTGGCCGCAGCGGGCGGCGGCAGCAATTCGTCGGTCGTGGCGTGCCAGAGTTCCAGCCACCGGGTGAACATCTCGGGCCGGATCCGGTGCGCGTGGATCGCATGCATCGAAACGGGATTGCCCTTGTAGCGGCCGCTGGTCAGCATCACCGATGACCAGAACTCGCCGAGGCGCAGCAGATGCTCGTCCCAGTCCTCGACCACGGCAAAGACCGGCGCGAGCTGATCGTCGGCGCGGACGCGCGTGTAGAACCTGTGAAGGACGTCGGAAATCTGGCGTTCGGTGATCGGTTCCATGCCATCGACCTTAAACATGCATCTGTAATGCATCTATCAGATCGCAGGAAAACATGCTAACCAATTGCATGTTTGAGAAATGGTCTTTTTGACGCAGGGCGAGCGATGCGACTGACGCGCTACACCGACTATGCGATCCGGGTGCTGGTTTTCCTGGGAGCCCGCGAAGGCGAATTGTGCTCGATCCGCGAGGTTGCCGTCACCTTCGGCATTTCGCAGAACCACCTGATGAAGGTGGTTCAGGACCTGGCAAGTGCGGGATTCATCGAGACGGTGCGCGGGCGCGGCGGCGGCATACGGCTGCACCGGCCCGCCGACAGCATCAATCTCGGAACGTTGCTGCGCCACACCGAGGGGCTGAGCGAACTGCTGGAATGCTCGCAATGCCTGGTCGGACCGGCCTGCGGGATGCCGCCCATCCTGGCGGAGGCGACGCGGGCATTCGTGGCCGTGTTCGACAAGTACAGCGTGGCCGATCTCGTGCGCCGCAAGGCCGATCTCCGGGCGCTGCTGCAGGCCGCGGCCTGAGCGCCGCGGTCGCTTTCCATTTGCCGTTGCTGGCATGGCCGTGGCGGTGATGCGATGTTACCATTTGCTGATCAGGAAAGGTTGCGCGTCATGGAACAGACTCATGCAGCCGAGCTTGCGCACGAATATCTCCGCCTGGGCGGACGCAGGCTCGCGAAGGTCGATGACAACCACGTCACCACCCGCATATGGGCGAGCGAGACCCCGGAGGCGGACGCCTTCTGGAAGGAGAACATCGAGCCGTTGGACGAGCGCCACCAGCGCGAAGTGATCACGCTGCTGCCGTCGATCAGCGAGACCTAGCCGCAGGGCGCCGCGCGCGCCGGTGTCTTGCCGGGGACGCCGTGCGGGCCTGCGCACGTTCCCGGTCTGGGCGCGGTCGGCCGCTCGTCAGAACGGCATCGCCGGCGCGCGGGTGACACGGCCCGGGGCCAGTCGAAAAAGCAGGCGCCGCCGATGCGGGCAATGTCTATCTGGGCCAGATCCATAGCGTCTTGGGATCGCGAATGGCCCTCCGGGCGGCCGAGAGGTACAGGCCGCGAATGCCCCTCACTGCAATCCACAGCATGATCAGCCAGCTTGCATTCGAAAGAGCGGTGAACCGCATTGTCCGCTGGACCTGTGTCAGGGACGGCATTTCGGCAATCATGGCGACACCGACGAGGCCCACGGCAAGAAAGCCGAGCAAGGCGAGCGACGTTGTCCGGTGTTGAAATGCATAGTGGCTTTGCTCCAGTCCCTCGGGCTGGTTGCGCCTTTTTCGTGCAATCAAGTGCGCGGCGACCATGAACGGAAAGATGACGCCGCCGAGGAGAACGAAGGCATAGTTCCTCGCAACCGCAGAGCCATCCGCATCTGTCTCCCCCGATGTTTCCGTTGCGCTCATGTCGCGTCCCTTCTGTCTGCGGCGGTCATGCAACCACAAGAAGGTGGCAAGATCTTTAATGCCGCCGGGACAGAGCCAGCCGGGACAGAGAATGCTTCGCACTTTTGTCGCCGGCTGGCCGCTACGGCCGAATGATCCGGACCCCGCTCGGCGTGGTCGACGCCGCGCCAGGGCCAGTTGGCCGGCGTAGCGATGGAAGGCGGTTCGCCTGGTCGGCGATCCGTTTTTCCGACAGGCCCTAGTGCAGATGGCCGAGTTTGTCGGGATTGCGCACGACATAGATCGCGACAACCTTGCCGTCCTCGATCTCGAGCGCGGTCGTCTGGAGTTCGCCGTCGCCCTCAAGCGTGACGAAGCCGGGCAGGCCGTTGACGAAGCCGGCCCGGACAAGCTGCGAGCCATTGTTTCGGAACAGCACGGCGAAGCGCGCGTGGGCCGCCAGGACGGCGTCACGGCCGACGATCGGGACCAGCGCCGCCGACCGCTTGCCGCCACCGTCGGCGTAGATGCTGACGTCGGCTGCCAGCATTGCGCCGAGCGCCGTCATGTCGCCGGTACGCGAGGCGGCGAAGAAGGCCCTGGCCAGGTCGAGGCCGCGCTCCTGCTCCACACGGAAGCGGGGCCGCGTTTCGCGCACGTGGGTGCGGGCGCGGGCGGCGAGCTGGCGGCAGGCGGCCGGCTCGCGCTGGATCGTCGCCGAGACCTCCTCGAAGCCAAGCCCGAACACGTCGTGCAGCAGAAAGGCCGCGCGCTCCAGCGGCGACAGCCGCTCCAGCGCCAGCATCAGCGGCAGGGTGACGTCCTCCTCCGGCTCTTCCTCGACGATTGGCTCGGGAAGCCAGGGGCCCAGATAGGTTTCGCGCGTGCGCCGCGCCGACTTGAGCTGGTCGAGGCAGAGACGAGTGACCGTGCGGCGCAGGAACGCCTCGGGCTCGCGTACCGCGGTGCGGTCGGCCCCCATCCAGCGGATGAAGGCCTCCTGCACCATGTCCTCGGCGTCGGCGACCGAACCGAGCATGCGATAGGCGACGCGCATGAGTTTCGGACGCAGAGGATCGAAACTCGTCGCCGCGTCCATCGGCGCGCCGCCCGCCATCAGGCCGCAGCCCGCGCCGCCGGTTCGATCCACAGGCCGAAGCCCACGGCGATCCGGTTCCATCCGTTGATGACGTTGATCATGAGCGTGAGCTTGACCTGCTCCTCTTCGGTAAACTGCGCTTTCAGGACCTCGTAGGCGCTGTCGTCGACCTGGCCTTCCGACAGCCGGGTCATGACCTCCGTCCACCCTAGCGCGGCGCGCTCGCGAGCGGAATAGCAGGGAGCCTCGCGCCAGGCCGACAAGAGGTAGATGCGCTGTTCGGTCTCGCCCTTCGCCCGCGCTTCCACCGTGTGCATGTTGATGCAATTGGCGCAGCCATTGATCTGCGAGGCGCGGATCTTGACCAGTTCGACGAGGCTCGGCTCGAGGCTGGCGGCGATGGCGGCCGAGGTGCCGGTCCAGCTCTTCATCAGCGAGGGGGCAGCGGCAAAGGGGTCGAGTCTTGCAGTCATGGTTCCGTTCCTTTCGTTGGTTCCGGCACCATGACGAGGCAGGAATGGCCGGTGTGACATGCGCAAAACTTTTTTCCGTGATCGTGCGCCGTGCAGCCGCGCGAAAACGTGGGACATCGCCGCCGGACCGACTAAGATGCAGCCTTTGTCATGACAGGGTGAATCGCATGAAAGCGCGTATCAAATGGGTCGAGGACCGGACGTTCACCGGCCAGTCGGGAAGCGGCCACACGGTGGTGTTGGGGACGGCCTTCGGAACCGAGGGACAGACGCCGGGGCCGAGCCCGATGGAACTGGTGCTGATCGGTACCGGGGGCTGCACCGCCTACGACGTCGTCCACATCCTCGAGAAGGGGCGGGAAAAGGTCGAGGGCTGCGTCGTCGAACTGGATGCGGATCGCGCCGAGCAGGAGCCGCGGGTGTTCACCCGCATTCACATGCATTTCGTCGTCAAGGGCCGTAACCTGGCGGCCGCCAAGGTCGAGCGTGCGATAACGCTGTCGCTCGAGAAATACTGCTCGGCCTCGGCCATGCTCGCCAAGACGGCGACGATCACCCATGACTTCGTCGTCGTCGAAACAGGCAACGCGGCCGGCGTCTGAGCGGGTCCGCCTCGGCCGCTCCAGTGGGAGCGGCCGAGGCGCCGACGCGTCGGTTGTGCTCCTGCCCGTCCTCCTCAGTGCGGGCCGGCCTGCATGTGGTGGATCGGGTTGCCGTCGACGGCGATCGCCTCGGCATTCTCGAGCGTCTTGATGTCCTCCTGCGACAGCGAGGGCCGGTCGATCTTCAGCGTCAGCTTGACGAGCCTGGCGGTCAACGGGAAGGGCGGCTTGTAGTCATCGTCGTTGACGCCGGTCAGCGTGTCCGAGCCGATGTCGAAGCTCTCGTCCCATTGCAGGATCATCGGCAGCGTGCGCTCCATGGTCTGGGTCGCCACGACCTTGCCGTCGACCGACAGCGTGCCGGTGCCGGAGCGGCCGAGCCCGCTCATGTTGTTGAAGGCCAGCGTGCCTGCGCCCATGCCATCATACTTGAAGTCGAACTCGATGGTGTGGCGGCCGGGCGCCAGCGCATCCGGACCCTCCCACTTGACGCGCTTCAGATCGACCAGGTTCCAGAGGAACACCGGCTTGCTGTCGACCAGGTAGAAGCCGTAGCCGGCGAAGCGTCCGCCCGAGGTCAGGATCATGCCGTCGGCGCCGCCCTCGGGCACGTCGATCTCGGCGGTGATGGTGTAGGAGCTGTTGAGGATGAACGGCGAATCGCCCTGCGGCAGGCCAACCATCGGCGTCGTGTAGACGAATTCGGTCCGCCCGGCCGTGATGTTCGGCCGCGGGGCGACGATGCGGCCCGCCACCGAGGCGTCCATCGGGAAGACCTGGTATTTCCTGGCCTCGGCGATGAACAGTTCCTTCATCTCCTTGACCTTGTCGGGGTGCTGGTCGGCGACGTTCTGCGACTGGCTGAAGTCGGTGTTCAGGTCGTAGAGCTCCAGCACCTGGTTGTTCAGCGGATCGGGATTGGCGACGCCGAAGGCGTCCCACGGCGCGCGGTTGACCTTGGTGCTCAGCAGCCAGCCGTCATTGTACAGCGCCCATTGGCCCATCATCTCGAAGTACTGGGTCTTGTGCCGCGTCGGGACGTCGGCATTCTCCTTGTCGAAGGTATAGGCGAAGCTCGTGCCCTCGATCGGCGCCTGTTTGATGCCGTTGACCGTCTCCGGGGCGGGGATGCCGGTGGCCTCGAGCAGCGTCGGGACCACGTCGATCACGTGCATGAACTGCTGGCGCAGCCCGCCCTTGTCGGTGATGCGCGCCGGCCAGGAGACCGCCATGTTCTGGCGGATGCCGCCGAGCTTCGAGGCATTCTGCTTGAACCAGGTGAATGGGGTGTCGAAGGCCCAGGACCAGCCCGAGGACATGTGGTTGTAGGTCTGTTCGGTGCCCCAGACATCATACCATTTCATCTGAACATCGACCGGCATCTTGTTGATGCCGTTGAAGAATGCGACCTCGTTGGGGGTGCCGAGCGGCCCGCCCTCGGCGCTCGTGCCGTTGTCGCCGTTGATGTAGATGACGAGGGTGTTGTCGAGCTTGCCCATATCGTCGATCGCCTGGATGACGCGTCCGATCTCGTGGTCGCTATAGGCGGCATAGGCGGCGAAGACCTCGGCCTGGCGGATGAAGAGCTTGCGATCCTCGGCCGAGACGTCCTCCCAGTTGGGCAGGATCTCCGCCGGCCAAGGCTCCATCTCGGTGTCCTGAGGGATGACGCCGAGCTTCTTCTGGTTCTCGAAGATCCTCTCGCGCAGCCTGTTCCAGCCGTCGTCGAACAGGTGCAACGCGCTGATCCTGTCGACCCACTCCTTGGTCGGGTGATGCGGTGCGTGGGTGGCGCCCGGTGCATATTTCACGAAGAAGGGCTTGTCCGGCAGGGTCTGGTTCATGCGGGTCAGGTAGTCGATGGCGTCGTCGGCCATCGCCGTGACGAGGTTCCAGCCCGGCTTGCCCTCGAACGGATAGATCTGGGTGGTGTTGCGGAACAGGTTCGGCTGCCACTGGTTGGCGTCGCCGCCGACGAAGCCGTAGAAATATTCGAAGCCCATGCCGGTCGGCCACTTGTCGAACGGCCCGATCGAACTGGCGGCAAAGGCAGGGGTGTTGTGGTCCTTGCCGAACCAGGACGTGGCGTAGCCGTTGTCGAGCAGGATACGGCCGATCGTGGCCTTGTCCTCGGGAATGATGCTGTTGTAGCCGGGGAAGCCGGTGGATTGCTCGGAGATCACGCCGAAGCCGACCGAGTGGTGATTGCGCCCGGTGATCAGGGCGGCCCGGGTCGGCGAGCACAGCGCGGTGGAGTGGATATTGTTGTAGCGCAGGCCGTTTTCGGCAATGCGATCCATCGCCGGCGTCGGGATCACGCCGCCGAAGGTGCTCGGCACGCCGAAACCGGCATCATCGGTGATGATCAGCAGGATGTTGGGCGCGCCCTTCGGCGGGACGATGCGCGGCGCCCACCACGCCTTCGATTTCAGGGCATCATCCTCGATGGTGCCGCCGAAACCCGGATCGGGGGCGGGCAGCTGGTTGCCCTCGATCGTGGTGGTGGCGCTGGGCGATCCCAACTCGCCGGTGACCTGCTGGGCGAGCGCCGGTGCTGAGGCGGTGGCCAGCAGGGCTGCAATCATACTTATCAAGCGGTTGGTTCTCATTGCACGTGCTCCCGTTGCTTGCTGTTGGCAGCGGCTGAATTGCCAGTTGCGACGACACGACGTAATGAATGGATCGGGGCCCTGGTGGTGCGGCCCGGGCCAATTCTATCCTCTATGCCGCGGCCCGCCAATAGCGTGCGACAACCACCAATTGTCATGGGACGTGTCGGCGATGCCGGCAGGCGCGGGTTCGCGGCCGCAGGGCCGGCCCCGCGCCCTCAGCCCAGACCCAGCCGCCGCAGCCCCTCGACGCGCAGTTCGAAATCGGCGGGGTTCTTGAACGGAAGCAGTTCCCGCCGGCGCTCCATGGAGAAGGCGGGGTCGAGCCGCAGCACCTGCGCCCAGGCATCGCGACCCTCGTCCTGCCGCCCGAGATGGCCGTAGCAGGCGGCCAGCAGGGCCTGCGCGCTGGTGGCCCGCGGGTTGCGGGCGAGACGCCGATGCAGTGTCTCGGCCGCTGCTTCGTACCCGCGCAGCAGGAACTGCGCCTCGGCGAGAAACTGCAATGCGATCTCGGGAAAGTGCGGATCGAGCTTCATGTAGGTGTCGAGCGTGGCAATGGACTCGTGCGGCCTGCCGCCGAACATGAGGACATGTGCCTTGAGCAGGTGGCCCTGCGCCGAACTCGGCGCCAGCGCGATGCAGCGCGACACGGACTGTAGCGCCTCGTCCGGCCGCCGGCTCCACAGCAGGCCCACACCGAGCACGAAATGCGCGTCGGGCAGCGCCCCGTCCATCGCAACGGCGCGTCCGGCGAGTTCGAGACCGACGCCGAGGGTCTTCATCGGGTCCTCGGCCCAGCCATTGATGTAGTCGTTCAGGTGGGCGAAGGCGGTAAAGGCGTGGGCGGACGCACAGTCGGGATCGGCCTCGATCACCTTCGCCATGAAGGTGCGGGCGGCGATGTTGCCGTCGCGGGTGTGCAGCCAGACCTGCTCACGCCCGCGCAGGAAGCACTCGTGCATCGCCGGATCGACGATGTGCCTGTCCGAAAGACGATCCTTCTCGACCTTCGTCAGCCGCACCTTCAGGGCGGAGACGATCTCCCGGGTGATCTCGTCCTGCACGGCGAAGATGTCGGTGAGTTCGCGGTCGAAGCGCTCGGCCCAGGCATGGCCACCGGTGGCCGCCTCGATCAGCTGCGCGGTGACACGCACCCGGTTCCCCGCCTTGCGCACGCTGCCCTCGAGGACATAGCCGACGCCGAGCCGCTCGGCGAGCTCGGGCACCGAAACCGGATTGCTCTTGTAGACGAAGGAGGAGTTGCGGGCGATCACGCGCAGCTCCGACAGCTTGGCAAGGTCGGTGATGATGTCCTCGCTGATGCCGTCGGAAAAGAACTCCTGCTCCGGGTCGCCGCTCATGTTGTCGAACGCCAGCACGGCGACCGAGACCTTGTCGGCCGGGTGGGGCAGGCGCGTTGCCGAGCGCGCCGGTTCAGAGCCGGGCTGTTCCGAATCCAGGCCGACAAGGCCGAAGATCTCGATGGGGCGGGCGATGTTCTTGACCGCGTGCAGGCCGCGGCTTTCGATGCGGACCGGGATCTTGTCGCGCACCTGGTCGGCCACGGCGCGGGAGATGCAGATGCCGCCGGGGCGGGCGAGCTGCTCGAGCCGGGCTGCGACGTTGACGCCATCGCCATAAAGGTCGTCGCCGTCGACGATCACGTCGCCGACATTGATGCCGATACGGTACTGGAAGCGGGTTTCGGGGGCAAGGTGCGCCTCGTTCTCAGCCACCAGCTTCTGAATCTCCATGGCGCAGGCGGCCGCCTCGACGGCGCTGGCGAACTCCAGCAGGGCGCCGTCCCCCATCAGCTTGACCAGACGTCCACCGTGGCGGGCGACGGCCGGCGCAATTGCCGCGCTGCGCAGATCCTTGAGGCGCGCGAGCGTGCCGGCCTCGTCGACCTCCATCAGGTGCGAGTAGCCGACGACGTCTGCGGCAAGGATGGCAGCAAGCCTGCGCTGAATGCGCTCGCCGGTCATGGTGCAAGCCTCTTCTGGCGCGCGCGTCCGAGGCGCCGCCGCCTGCGACTCTAGACCCGATCGACCGGCATGACCACCGTACGCATCAGGGGCGGAGACTTGCAAAAGGTATAGGTGGGGGGCGGCCGTCTTGCCGTCGGCGTCAGCCGCCGGTGACGCTCATGTGGCGGGCCACGGCCGGGCGCTTGTGGGCGCGGTCGATGATGAAATCGTGGCCCTTCGGCTTGCGGGTGATGGCCTCGTCGATCGCCTGCGACAGCAGCGCGTCGTCCTCGGAGGCGCGCAGCGGCAGGCGCAGGTCGGCGGCATCGTTCTGGCCGAGGCACATGTAGAGCGTGCCGGTGCAGGTCAGCCGCACGCGGTTGCAGCTTTCGCAGAAGTTGTGCGTCAGCGGCGTGATCAGGCCGAGCCGGCCGCCGGTCTCGGCCACCGTCAGGTAGCGGGCCGGGCCGCCGGTGCGGTAGTCGATGTCGGTCAAGGTGAACTGCTCGGCGAGCCGTGCGCGCATCTCCGACAGCGGCAGGTAGTGCTCGGTCCGGTCCTCGTCGATCTCGCCCATCGGCATGGTCTCGATCAGCGTCAGGTCCATGCCGCGGCCGTGCGCCCAGCGCAGCATGTCGGGGATTTCGCGATCGTTGAAGTCGCGCAGCGCCACCGCATTGAGCTTGACCTTCAGGCCGGCCTTCTGGGCAGCGTCGATGCCCTCCATCACCCGCGACAGCTCGCCCCAGCGGGTGATGGCGCGGAACTTGTCCGGGTCGAGCGTGTCGAGCGAGACGTTAATGCGGCGTACGCCGCAGTCGACGAGCTCGGCGGCGTGCCTGGCCAGCTGCGAGCCGTTGGTCGTCAGCGTCAACTCGTCGAGCCGGCCGGCCTGCACATGGCGACCGAGTTCGCGCACGAGGAACATGATGTTCTTGCGCACCAGCGGCTCGCCGCCGGTCAGCCGCAGCTTGCGCACGCCCTTGTGGATGAAGGCGGTACAGAGCCGGTTCAGCTCCTCCAGGGTCAGCAGATCCTTCTTCGGCAGGAAAGTCATGTTTTCCGCCATGCAATAGGTACAGCGGAAGTCGCATCGGTCGGTGACGGAGACGCGCAGGTAGGTGACGGCCCGGCCGAACGGGTCGATCATCGGCGCCGCCGAGGGCGCAAGCGCCCGGGCTGCCTGCGGTGTTCCTGCAAAGTCGTTCACGTCCAACCTCCGTTGCGCCCCGGAATGTCGGTATCCTGGACCGGTGCGTCAAGCGCCTCGCATCATTATCGCACGAAAAAGCGGCTTGCCTATGCGTCGCGTGCGGCATAGTTCTGGCCGAGAAGGGCGCGGAGAGCGAAATGAGCGAATATTGGCCGACCGAATTGCGGGTCTCGACCGACCGCCAGCGGCTGACCGTGACATTCGACGACGGCGAAAGCTTCGCCCTGTCGGCGGAGATGCTGCGGGTGCTGTCGCCCTCGGCCGAAGTGCAGGGGCATGGGCCCGGGCAGCGCGTCACCGTACCGGGCAAGCGCAACGTCGCCATCGTCTCGGTGACGCCGACCGGCAATTATGCCGTCCGTATCGGGTTCGACGATGGCCACGATACCGGCATCTACACCTGGAGCTACCTGCGCGAACTTGGCGAGACGGGCGAGGCGCTGTTCGTGGCGTACGAGCAGGAACTGGCCGACAAGGGGATGACGCGCGACCGGGCGGAACGGCCGCGCTGAGTCCGCGGCCGCTCAGTTTTCGTCCCGCTCTTCCTGCAGGAGCAGCGCAATCACGTTTTCCATCGCGCCCGCCAAGGCCATGCACTGGTCGATCGGCGTCTGCGACAGCGTCTTTTCGATCAGCCGCACCTGGATCGCCATCGCCTCCTCGGTGACGGCCCGCCCATCTTCCGTCAGCGCCAGCCGCAGGATGCGCCGGTCCTTCTGATCCGGCGTCCGCAGGATCAGTCCCCGCTTTTCCAGCTGCGGCAGCAGCATGCTCATGTTCGACCGGCCGACGAGCAGCTTGCGGGCCAGTTCCTGCTGGGAGATCTCGGGAAAGCGGTAGAGGTTGATCAGGATATCGAGATGCGGGGTCTTGATGTCGAGATGGGACAGGGCGCGGCCGAGCGTCTGCTGCATCAGCTGGCAGGCGCGCGCGACGCCGACCCAGCTGCGGAAGCGCGGGTGATCCCAGGGCAGGGCTTGATTTTTGTTCATCGCTGTACTTTATTGTTCATCATTGAACATTTCTGAGGCATTCCCACTATGGCATCCTTTGGCTTGAAGGTCATCCGCCGCGTGCTCGGCGCCGTGGCGACGGTGTCGCCGCACGCCGCGGGCCGACTTGCTTTCCGCATCTTCGCCACCACGCCCTCGCGCCGGCCGTCGAGCGACAAGGAGAGGGCGCTCCTGACGCAATGGCAGGGCTGGATGCAGCAGGCCGAGCGCGTGCCGGTCGCCTTCGACGGCGGGCGGGCGATGGCCCACCGGTTTCGTGCGCGTGCCTGCGAGCCGGTCAACGGACGCGTGCTGGTGGTCCATGGCTGGGGATCGCGGGCTGCCTATCTCTCGGCGCTGACGGCCGGGCTGGTTGCCGCCGGTCACGAGGTCGTCGCGCTCGACCTGCCGGGGCACGGTGCCGCCTCCGGCCGCACGCTGACGCTGCCGATGGCGGTGCAAGCGATCGATGCCGCCTGGAAGCGCTTCGGCGGCTTCGATAGCTTTTGCGGCCATTCCTTCGGCGGGGCTGCGCTCGCCTGTGCGGCCGCCGGGCTGATCCCGGCGATACCGGCCCACCGGCCGCGCCGGCTGGTGGCGATCGGATCGCCGAGCGAACTGACCTGGCTGTTCAAGGACCTCGGCAGGATGCTTCATCTCGGACCGAAGGCGCAGGCCGCGCTTGAGGGCCATGTCGAGACGATCGCCGGGGTCCCCCTCGAAGCCTTCGATGCGGCGCGTTCGGTCGGCACGCTCATCGCGCCGATGCTGGTCGTCCATGCCGAGGACGACAAGGAGGTGGCGGCTTGCCATGCCCGTCGCTTCGGCGCGGCGGGGCCGAACGTCACGGTCCACTGGGCGAACGGATTCGGGCACCGGCGGATCGTCTCGGCCGAGCCGGTGATCGACCGCATCGTGGCGTTTCTGGCGGAGGACAGGCTGGCTGCCGCGGCCTGACGGCTTTCGCGTCATGCGGTCGTCATGCAAGGATGCGATCGGGCGCCGGGACAAATGCTATTCTCGCGCCGCCGAATCAGCCGGAGACCGCCATGACGACCGTGACAACCGTGGAGCAACTGACCGCGCTGTATGGCGAGCCGGGCGAAGCCTCGTTGGTCAAGGTCACCGATTTCCTGTTGCCGGAATATCGCGCGATGATCGAGGCCTCGCCGTTCGTGGCGCTGGCGACCGCCGGACCGGAAGGCCTTGACTGCTCGCCGCGCGGCGACGCAGGCGGCGTCATCCACATCGAGGACGAACGCACGTTGATGCTGCCGGACTGGCGCGGCAACAACCGCATCGATTCGCTCTGCAACATCGTGCGCGACCCGCGCGTGGCGCTGCTGTTCCTCGTGCCCGGCTCGAACACGACGATGCGGGTGAACGGCTGTGCGGTGGTGCGGATCGACGAGGCGCTCACCGGCCGGTTCGAGATGGATGGGCGCCATCCGCGCTCGGTGGTGGTGATCTCGGTCGAGGCGGTGTATTCGCAATGCGGCCGCGCGGTGCTGCGCGCCGACCTCTGGAATCCGGAAAAGTTCCGCGACGCCGCGCGCCTTCCCACCGTGGGGCAGATGCTGGCCTCGGCGAAGGAGGGCTTCGACGGCGAGCGCTACGATCGCGACTGGCCCGCCCGGGCGGCGAAGACGATGTGGTAGGCTGCCGTCAACCGGCCGCGCTGGCCGTCAGGACGGCACTTGTCCCGCCGCCGCGCATGGTGCTTGCCATCCGCATCAGCGTTTCCGTCGGGCCGGCGACGCAGACCCGGTTGCGTCCTTCCTCCTTGGCCCGGTAGAGCGCAAAGTCGGCGGCGGCAACGAGATCGTCGAGGTTGCCGACGAAAAGTCCGGCCGGCGCGAGGCCGATGCTGGTGGTGACCTCGATCAACGCATTGTAGTGACCGACCGACAGTGCCGCCACGTCATCCTTCAGCGCGTTGGCGAAGAGAACGGCGCGGTCGAGTTCGAGCTGCGGTGCGAACAGGGCGAACTCCTCGCCGCCGAACCGGCCGAACACCATCGGTCCGTCCAGCTTCGCAGCGACCGCCGAGGCGAAACGGCGCAAGACCTTGTCGCCGGCAAGATGGCCGTGGGTATCATTGACCCCCTTGAAATGGTCGAGATCGAGCAGCATCAGCACGCCCTTCTGCGGGCGGCGCGACAGATGATCGGCCACCTCGTCCATGAAGGCTCCGCGATTGAGCAGTCCGGTCAGCGCGTCACAGCGCGCGGCATGGCGGAAGACGAACTCGCTGCGTTCCTTGATCAGCACCAGTATCGCCACGCCCCCGACCATCGTGTGGACGAAGATCTCCAGCGCAAAGAACGGGAACCAGGGCGCGACGTGCGTCGCCGAACCGACCGGCACCGGGGCGAACACGGCGAAGGGGATACGCAGCAGATAGACAACGGCGTGGACAGCAAACAGGGTGGCAACGAACCGGCGCGAGGGCAGCGCCTCCTTCTTCCATCCGCGCCACAGTGCGTGGGCGATCGCGAGCGAATAGGCGGGAACGATCAACGCGAGGAGGATGATGCGCAGGTTCATGTCGGCGGCGAACGCATCCCACAGCAGGTAGGCCGCGCACCAGATCAATGGTCCCGCCGCGACGGTGGCGACCGACACCCGATGGTCGTCGAAGGCGCGAAAGCCGGCCCAGCAGAACCCGTAGCCCATGCATACCAGAGCGTTGCCGAGGCCGATCGACAGTTCCGGCGCGAGCGTACCGCGCAAGGCGAGGAGGACACAGGCCGATGCGCCGAGCCAGGACGAGACGCACCAATAGCCCGGCCCGCCGGCGCTGCGGGCCGTCCACCAGTGCTGGGTCAGGAACACGGCCGCGACCAGTGCCGCCAGCAGGGTGCAGACCAGGATTGTCGGGATGCTGATGAGGACTTCGAGCAAGGTGCCACACTCCGTCGGTGCGGGGACGCTAGCATCGAAGCCTGAAGACTTCGCAAATGAGAACGGCGGGACAGGCCCGCCGCTCGGATGGGGTTGAACGCGTCCTGCCGGGGTCAGCCGGCGAGAGCTGCCGCCACGGACTCGATCGCCTCGCCGGCGCGCTGCCCGTCCGGGCCGCCGGCCTGCGCCATGTCGGGCCGTCCGCCGCCGCCCTTCCCGCCGAGCGCGGCCGAGGCGATGCGGACGAGGTCGACGGCACTGAATCGCCCCGTCAGGTCGTCGGTGACTGCGACGACAGCGCTGGCCTTGTCGTCCGGAGAAACGCCGACAAAGGCGACGATGCCGGAGCCGAGACCCTTCTTGCCTTCGTCGGCCAGGCCCTTCAGGTCCTTCGGCTCGACCCCGGTGACGACCTTGCCGAGGAACTTGACGCCGCCGATCTCGCGCACGGCCTCGGCACCGTTGCCGCCGCCGCCGAGCGCAAGGCGCTTCTTGGCCTCGGTCAGCTCGCGCTCGAGCTTGCGGCGCTCGTCCAGCAACACCTCGACGCGCGCCAGCACTTCGGACGGCTGGACCTTGAGGCTGGAAGCGATCGACTTCACCCGCTCGTCCTGCTCGGCGAGGTAGGCGCGCGCGGCCTCGCCGGTCAGCGCCTCGAGGCGACGCACGCCGGCGGCGACAGCGCTCTCGCCGACGATGCGGACCAGGCCGATCTCGCCGGTGGCACCGACGTGGGTGCCGCCGCACAGCTCGACGGAATAGGGCTTGCCGGCCTTGCTGCCGCGGATGCCGGTTCCCATCGACACGACGCGGACCTCATCGCCGTACTTTTCGCCGAACAGCGCCATCGCGCCCTCGGCAATGGCGTCGTCGACGCTCATCAGCCGCGTCGTCACCGCCGTGTTCTGCACGACGATCTCGTTCGCCATCTCCTCGACCACCTTCAGTTCCTCGGCCGACATCGGCTTAGGGTGCGAGACGTCGAAGCGCAGCCGTTCGGGCGCGACCAGCGAGCCCTTCTGCGTGACGTGGGTGCCGAGCACCTCGCGCAGCGCCTCGTGCAGGAGGTGGGTCGCCGAGTGGTTCGAGCGCAGCCGCGCGCGGCGGGCGTGGTCGACGTCCAGCGCGACCGCGTCGCCGAGCTTGATCGAACCCTGCTCGACGACGGCGGAGTGAACAAACAGGCCGTCGGCCTTCTTCTGGGTGTCGGACACGACGAGGCGGCCATGATCGGTGCTGATCACGCCGGTGTCGCCCATCTGGCCGCCGGACTCGCCGTAGAACGGCGTCTGGTTGAGCACGAGCTGGACCTTGTCGCCGGCCGAGGCGGACTCGACCACGGCGCCGTCGCGCACGATCGCCTGGACCACGCCCTCGGCGGCCTCGGTGTCATAGCCGAGGAAATCCGTCGCGCCGTGCTTCTCCTTCAACTCGAACCAGATCGTCTCCGAGGCGGTGTCGCCGGAACCGGCCCAGCTCTTGCGGGCCTCGGCCTTCTGCCGCTCCATGGCGTCCGAGAAGCCGGTCAGGTCGACGCCGATGCCGCGGTTGCGCAGCGCGTCCTGCGTCAGGTCGAGCGGAAAGCCGTAGGTGTCGTAGAGCTTGAAGGCGGTCTCGCCGTCGAGGATGTCGCCCTTGCCGAGGTCGGAAGAGGCGTCGGACAGCAGCGACAGGCCGCGCTCGAGCGTCTTGCGGAAGCGGGTTTCCTCCAGTTTCAGCGTCTCGGAGATCAGTGCCTCGGCGCGCAGCAGCTCCGGATAGGCGCGGCCCATCTGCTGGACCAGCGCCGGCAGCAGCTTCCACATCAAAGGCTCGCGCGCGCCGAGCAGTTGGGCGTGGCGCATGGCGCGCCGCATGATGCGGCGCAGCACGTAGCCGCGGCCCTCGTTCGAGGGCAGCACGCCGTCGGCGATCAGGAAGGCGGACGAACGGAGGTGGTCGGCGATCACGCGGTGGCTGGCGCGGTGCTCGGGGTTGTCGGCAGCGACGCCGGTCGCCTCCTCGGAGGCCTCGATCAGCGCGCGGAACAGGTCGATGTCGTAATTATCGTGCTTGCCCTGCAGCAGCGCGGCAACGCGCTCCAGCCCCATGCCGGTGTCGATCGACGGCCGCGGCAGGTCGACGCGCTCCTCCTTCGTCAACTGCTCGAACTGCATGAAGACGAGATTCCAGATTTCGATGAAGCGGTCGCCGTCCTCTTCCGGCGAGCCGGGCGGGCCGCCCCAGATGTGGTCGCCGTGGTCGTAGAAGATCTCCGAGCACGGGCCGCAGGGGCCGGTATCGCCCATCGCCCAGAAGTTATCGCTGGTCGGGATGCGGATGATGCGGCTGTCGGGCAGACCGGCGATCTTCTTCCACAGGCCGAAAGCGTCGTCGTCGGTGTGATAGACGGTGACGAGCAACCGGTCGCGGTCGATGCCGAATTCCCTGGTGATCAGGTTCCAGGCCAGCTCGATCGCGCGCTCCTTGAAATAGTCGCCGAAGGAGAAGTTGCCGAGCATCTCGAAGAAGGTGTGATGGCGAGCGGTGTAGCCGACATTGTCGAGGTCGTTGTGCTTGCCGCCGGCGCGCACGCACTTCTGCGCCGTGGCCGCGGTCGAATAGGGGCGCTGCTCGAGGCCGGTGAACACGTTCTTGAACTGCACCATGCCGGCATTGGTGAACATCAGCGTCGGGTCGTTGCGCGGTACCAGCGGGCTGGACGGGACGATCTCGTGCCCGTTCTTGCGGAAATAGTCGAGAAAGGCCGACCGGATCTCATTCACGCCGCTCATCTTGCGTCCTTCATTCCTGCAGGCGTCGGGTCCAGCCCCGCCTTGGATCACACGTTCAGTGGCTCGCTACCGATCCGGATCCTGTCCCGGCCGCCCGCCGCCCAAGGCGAATGGCCGTCCCGGTCGTGTCCGAAAGCGCAGCGCCGCCGTTTCCTTATCGGGTACGATGGCGAGTGGATCGCCGGCATCCTCGGCCAACCTGGGCGCAAGCGCGCCGGCCTCCTCTCGGACCACGGAAAACGGAAGGCTTTTATCGCTCGCCCTGCCGCCTGTCCAGCCGGAAAGCCGGCCGGGCTTGCCGCGACCGCGCCGGGTGCGGGTCATGGGGGGCTTGGTGTCGGCGCGGCCGCGGGCAAAGCTGAGCCCGGGGCGCTGACAGGCTGGCGGCGGGCTACTTGCGGTAGATCAGCCAGCTCTTGGAGAATTCCTTCTTCATGCCGTCCTCGAACGCCATGGTGCGGTTGCGGCCGCGGTTCTTGGCGCAATAGAGCGCGATGTCCGCCTTCGTGTACAACTCGGCCGGTCCCTCGGCGTCGCTCGCCATGCAGAGCCCGAGCGAAATGGTGATCGGCCCGTAGTTGACGCCGGTCTTGGAGTTCTTGAAGGGGGTGTGCTCGAGCGCGATGCGGACGCGTTCGGCAATCGCCAGCACTTCCTCCTGGGTATTGCCCTCGACGATCATCGCGAACTCCTCGCCGCCGGTGCGGGCGAGGAAGATGTCCTTGCGGACGCTGGCGCGGATGACGCTGCCGACCGAGGCGAGGATCTTGTCGCCGACCGGGTGGCCGTAGGTGTCGTTGATCTTCTTGAAATGGTCGATGTCGGCAAGCACGAGCGCGGTGACGGTGCTCAGCATCGGATTGTTGTAGGCGTCGGCCAGCTTGTCGTCGAAGGCGCGGCGGTTCGAGAGCTGCGTCAGGGAGTCGGTGTTGGCGATTCGCTTGTATTCGTCGAGTTCGCGGCGGACGACGTCCATCTCGCGCGACTTCTGCGCGACGTTCTCGACCATTTCCTTGCCTTGGGAAATGGTGTCGCCGGTCGCCTGCGTCAGCACGTGGATCACGCCGCGGATGATCTCGGCGCTGGCGATGTTCTTGTTGCTGATGCGGCTGTAGGTTTCGTCGAGGAGGCGGTTGTAGCTTTCGAGCGACGTCTGCTCCTGCTTCAGGAGATGCAGCAGACTCTCGAGTTGGGACACCATCTTGGTGTGGGCGCCGTCGATCGCCTCGGTGCGGTGGTGGTGACCGAAAAACTTGGAGCCGATCGCGTCGAGTTCCTCCTGCGAGGCCCTGTTGCCGAGCGCGGCGATCTCCCGCGTCAGCTGCGGGCTGGAGCCGATATAGGCCTCGTAGAACAGTTCATAGTTCCGCGGTATCGGCGCCACGCCCATGATGCGCATTGCGTAGGTCACCTGCGCCGCAATGTCCGGCACCTGGACCTTCTGCGCTACGGGCGTGCTCATGGGTGGCTCCTGTCATGGTTCCATCGTTCGGGTTGTTAAATTAAGGAAAAAAGATTTGGGAATGATTAACGATGCTGTGGGCGCGGTCAGTATAAAGGCCCCGAAGGGCGAACCTTCGGGGCCTTGAAAAGAGAGCGGTGGGTGCCGGTCAGCCCGGCATGATCATCTTTTCGGGGCGCACGACCGCGTCGAACTCCTCGTTGGTGACGTAGCCGCCGCCGACGGCTTCCTCGCGCAGCGTCGTGCCGTTCTTGTGCGCGGTCTTGGCGATCTTGGCCGCGTTGTCGTAGCCGATCTTCGGGGCGAGGGCGGTGACGAGCATCAGCGAACGCTCGAGCGCAGCCTTGATGTTGTCCTCGCGTGCCTCGATGCCGACGACGCAGTTGTCGGTGAACGAGACGGCGGCGTCGGCCAGAAGCTGGACCGACTGCAGGAAGTTGTAGGCCATCAGCGGATTGTAGACATTCAGCTCGAAATGACCCTGGCTGCCGGCGAAGGTCAGCGAGGTGTGGTTGCCGAACACCTGGATGCAGGCCTGCGTGAGCGCCTCGCACTGGGTCGGGTTGACCTTGCCGGGCATGATCGAGGAGCCGGGCTCGTTTTCCGGCAGCGCCAGTTCGCCGAGGCCGGAGCGCGGGCCGGAGCCGAGCAGGCGAATGTCGTTGGCGATCTTGAACAGAGCGGCGGCGGCGGCATTGATCGCGCCGTGCGAGAACACCATCGAATCGTGGGCGGCGAGCGCCTCGAACTTGTTCGGCGCGGTCCTGAATTCAAGGCCCGTGATGCCGGCGATCTCGTCGGCGACCTTCTCGGCAAAGCCGACGGGCGCATTCAGGCCGGTGCCGACGGCGGTGCCGCCCTGTGCAAGCTCCATCAGCCCGGGAAGGGTCATCTCGATGCGCCTGATCGAGGAGGCGACCTGGGCGGAGTAGCCGGAGAACTCCTGGCCGAGCGTCAGCGGGGTGGCATCCTGGGTGTGGGTACGGCCGATCTTGATGATGTGGTCGAACGCCTTGACCTTGTCCTCGATCGCTGCGTGCAGGTGCTTCAGCGAGGGCAGCAGGTGGTGAACGATGCGCTCGGCGCAGGCGACATGCATGGCGGTCGGATAGGTGTCGTTCGACGACTGGCTCATGTTGACGTGGTCGTTCGGGTGCACCGGCTTCTTCGAGCCCATCTCGCCGCCAAGCATCTCGATGGCGCGGTTGGAGATGACCTCGTTGGCGTTCATGTTCGACTGCGTGCCCGATCCGGTCTGCCAGACGACGAGCGGGAAGTGGTCATCAAGCTTGCCGTCGATCACCTCCTGGGCGGCGGCGACGATCGCCTCGCCGATCTTCGGGTCGAGGCGGCCAAGGGCCATGTTGGCACGGGCGGCCGCCTGCTTGACGATGCCGAGCGCGCGCACGACCGAGAGCGGCTGTTTCTCCCAGCCGATCTTGAAGTTGCCGAGCGAGCGCTGCGCCTGCGCGCCCCAATAGCGGCTGCTGTCGACCTCGATGGGGCCGAAGGTGTCGGTTTCCGTACGCGTAGATGTCATGGCGATTCCCGCTTTGTGCCCATGCCTTGTCAAGGCGGCCACGGCCGCCGCATGGACGCGGCGTGGCCGGACGGCGCAATCGATACTGCCGGCGCGCCGTGCTCAAAATCCGGGGTCTTACTGGCCCAGAAGCCCTGTCATTGTAAAGGGGCGGGAACGCGATGCGGCCGCAGACTTTCGGCTAAAATCGATTAGTCTGGGGAGGCTGCGATGGCGACCGGCCTGGTGGTGCGGGCGGCGACGATTCGCAGTTGTTGCCGTGCGGTGACAGGCTGGCGGAATCTGGGCCGTGCCAAAATCGGACGGCGATGCGGAGATAGAGGCTAAATGGAACTATTGCGACGAATTTTCCGTTTGCTTTCAAATTTTTGAGCGGGCCGGGACGTCGTTGCTTCAGCTGCGATCGCGCGGGCGAGGTGGACACATTGCCGCCGGCATTTCCTTTTCATTCACCGTCGCGTCCTATAATTACCGGGCTCGCGTGTTCGGGTAGATGTCAGTCAGCCGCTGCAATCGGCGGTACATCGGGAATGAAGCAGATATGATGTTGAGAAAGTCCGCGGCGCTGACGGCGCTTCTGGTAACCTGCGCTTTCGTGGCGGTCGATGCAGCGCCGGCCCATGCGGAGGGGCTGCTCCAGCGCCTGTTCGGTAGCCGCACGCGGCATGAACGGCCCGCGTTCCCCAACCCCCTGCAGGCCCTGCCGATGACGAAGCAGGCGGCCAAGCCCGCGCCGCTGCCGCGCGTGAGCGGACCGACCTACTACACCTACAAGGCCGAGGGTCTGCGGGCGATCGACCTGTCCAAGGTCGCCGATCCGATGATGACCGGCTCGATCCACGCCGAGGTGATGCCGGCGGAAGAGCGCTCCCCCGAGGGCGATGTGCGGCGCGAATTCGCCTCCGTCAGGGCGTTGGCTCCCGTCGAAAGCTCCAAGGCCGTCGAGGCGTTCTACGGCCGCAATGTCGGGCTGACCTGGATCTCCGGCAGCCAGATCAACGACCGCGCCCGGTCGGCGCTGTCGGTGCTGGCCGATGCCGGCGCGGTCGGACTGGACCCGCAGGACTATGCGGTGGAGGTTCCCTCGGCCGTGTACGACAGCGGCGACATGGTGGCGCGCTACCAGGAGCTGGCGGACTTCGAGGTCAACCTGTCCGCCGCCGTCGCCACCTACATCCTCGACACCGTCCGGGGGCGGATCAATCCGAACAAGATTTCCGGCTACCACGACTTCGTGCGCAAGCCTGTCAACCTGGTGGCCGCGCTGCAGAACGTCTCGCTGAGCCCGGACGTTTCCGCCTACCTCCGGAGCCGCGCGCCGTCGGGCAGCCATTTCCAGGCGCTGATGGCCGAGTTGAAGGCGCTGAAGGCCGAGAGCGACGCCGCAGACCCGGTGGTGATCGCCGACGGCACGCTGCTGAAGCCGGGCCAGAGCAACCCGGAGCTGGCAAACATCGTCAAGGGCGTTCTCAAGCACGGTTCTGCGGACCTGAAGGCCGAGCACTCGGCCACGATTGCGGCCTATGCCGGCACGCCGGACTACACGCCGGACCTCGTTGCGCTCGTCGAGGGCTTCCAGAAGACGCAGGGCCTGAAGCCGGACGGCATCGTCGGGCGCGCGACGATCCGGCAGCTGACGGGCGGCGACAGCCTCGCCGACAAGATCTTCAAGGTCCAGGTGGCGATGGAGCAGGCGCGCTGGCTGCCGGCCGATCTCGGCGCGCGCTATGTCTTCATCAACCAGCCGGCCTACATGGCCTACTACCACGAGAAGGGCGGCGAGCAGTTCTCGATGCGCGTCGTCGTCGGTTCGAAGGCCAACCAGACCTACTTCTTCCAGGACGAGATCCAGACGGTGGAATTCAATCCCTACTGGGGCGTTCCGCAGTCGATCATCATCAACGAGATGCTGCCGAAGCTGCGCTCGGACCCGGCCTACCTGGACCGGCTGGGCTACGAGGTGGAGCTCAACGGGCGCCCCGTCTCCTCGACGCAGATCGACTGGAGCTCGACCAAGGGCGTGGCCGTGCGCCAGCCGCCGGGCGACGACAACGCGCTGGGCGACCTGAAGATCCTGTTCCCCAACGCGCATGCAATCTACATGCACGACACGCCTTCGAAGAGCTATTTCAAGAAGGACATGCGGGCACTCAGCCATGGTTGCGTGCGGCTCTCCGACCCGCGGCTGATGGCAGCCGCCGTGCTCGGCACGAGCGTGGACGACGTCTCGGCTGAGATCAGGAACGGCCGCAACAAGGCCGTCAGCGTGCCGCAGCGGATCCCGGTCTATGTGTCCTACTTCACAGCCTGGCCGAACAAGGATGGCAAGGTCGAGTTCTTCGACGACGTCTACGGCCGCGACGATTACATGCGCAAGGCGATCGAGGCGACACGCGTGGCCCGGCAGGCCCAGAGCTGAGCCGGAAGGGTCCGGCCAAGAAACGGGAAGGCCCGCACCGGCAACGGCGCGGGCCTTCAGCGTTTCGGGCTTGGCGCGGCGGTCAGGCTGCGGCGGCGCGGGCGATCAGCCTGTCCACCAGTTCGGGATGGAGGTCGTCGAAGCTGTCGATGACATGGTTCGGCTCCAGGGCGGCGATGGCGACATCGGAGTAGCCGAACGGCACGCCGATCGACGGGACACCGGCATTGCGGGCGACGAGGACGTCGTTGAGGCTGTCGCCGATCATCACGGTGCGGCCCGGGTCGCCGCCGGCCAGACGCACCGTTTCCAAAAGATGGGTGGCATCGGGCTTGCGCACGGCGAACGTGTCGCCGCCGGTGATCGTGGCGAACCGCGACGTCAGGCCGAGGCCGTTCAGCAGGCGCCTTGCCAGCCCCTCCAGCTTGTTGGTGCAGACGGCAAGCCGGAATCCGGCCTGCTCGAGCCGGTCCAGCGCCGGCACAAGTCCGGGATAGGGCTGCGACTGCCCGGGCATGCCCTGCGCGTAGTGCTCGACAAAGACGCCCATCATGCCGGCGAGGTCCTGCCGCGGCAGCTCCCGGCCGCGCAGGGCAAAGGCCCGCTCGATCATCACCTGGCCGCCATGGCCGACGAGATAGGTCAGGTCGGCATAACTGACCGGATCGAGGCCCGCGGTGCCGATCGTGTGGTTGAGGCTGGACACGAGGTCAGGCGCGGTGTCGATGAGGGTACCGTCGAGATCGAAGACGACAAGGGGAGCGGTCACGTTCTGTCCTTTGCTGGGGCGTCTCTTCCGGAGGTAAGCGAACGGCCGCCGGATTGCAATCGCCGCGGGCCGCTGCCGGCGTCGATCGTCACCCGTCAATTCCGGGTGAGCGGCGGAATTTGGCTTTTGTTTGCGCCAGATGGCGTGTAAGTGTCACACCCGACATCAGCCGCTTGTCGGCGGAGTTTTTGAGGGAGCAAGAGGCGGATGGACGCCCGCGAAATGAAGATCAAGGCTGCAGAAGCCGCGCTTGCGCATGTCGAGGACGGCATGCGGCTCGGCATCGGCACCGGCTCGACCGCCGAGGAGTTCGTGCGGTTGCTGGCGGAACGGGTGGCCGGCGGCCTGACCGTCGTCGGCGTGCCGACCTCGGAGCGGACGGCGCGGCTGTGCGTCGAACTGGGCGTTCCGCTCAAGTCCCTGGACGAACTGCCAGAACTCGATCTGACGATCGACGGCGCCGACGAGGTGGACGGCCAGCTGCGGCTGATCAAGGGCGGCGGCGGGGCGCTGCTGCGCGAGAAGATCGTGGCCGGCGCGTCCGCACGGATGATCGTGATCGCCGACGAATCGAAGGTTGTCGACACGCTCGGCGCCTTCAAGCTGCCGATCGAGGTCAATCCGTTCGGCCTGGTCGCAACGCGGATTGCGATCGAACGCAGCGCCTCGCGGCTCGGCCTTTCCGGGGCGATCGACGTTCGCCGTTCCGGCGACATCTACTTCACCACCGATGGCGGTCACCACATCCTCGACGCATCTTTTGGCCGTATTCCTGATGCAGAGGCGCTGGCCAGTGCGTTGAACTGGATTCCCGGCGTCGTCGAGCACGGCCTGTTCATCAACATGGCTTCGCTTGCCATCATTGCCGGGCAGGCTGGTGCGCGGACGCTGACAGCGGGCAACTAGACTAGGAGCATCGACCAACATGACCATCTTCACCGGCTTCCGCCGTACCCTTGCCGCGACGCTGGTCGCATCCGCTGCCTTCGCCGGATCCGCGATGGCGCAGGACGTGACCGAGGAGCAGATCAAGGCCGCGCGCGCGGCCATGGACGCGCTGAACGCGACCGCCCAGTTCGACGGCATCCTGCCGCGCATCGCCGAGAGCCTGAAGGGCACGCTGATCCAGTCGACGCCGAACTATGGCGAACTGATCAACAAGACCGTCGACGAAGAGGCCATCGCGCTTGCCGCGCGCCGGGCCGACCTCGAGCGCGAGGCGGCCAACATCTACGCCAAGACCTTCACGGTCGAGGAACTGAACGCGATCGCCGCGTTCTACACCTCGCCCGCCGGCAAGAAGCTGCTTCAGTCCGGCCCGCTCGCCGCGCGCGAAGTGATGAAGGCCGCCGACATCTGGACGCAGGGCATGTCGCGTGACCTGGCGGTGAACAGCGACAAGAGGCTCGAGGCCGAGATCGGGGCGCTGCGGAAGGCGGAAGGCGAGACGCCGAAGAACTGAAGGCCGTCAATGCCGATATCGGGGCCCGGAGCGATCCGGGCCCTTCATTTTGGGGCAGGCGGAACTTATATCACGGCTTCCGGCATGGCGGACCCGCTGCGCCGTTTCCCTTAACCGGTTGATTTAGCCCAGGAGTTCCGCGATGCCAGCCTTCGACTTTGACCTCTTCGTGATCGGCGGCGGTTCCGGCGGCGTGCGGGCGGCGCGGCTTGCGGCGGCGATGGGAAAGCGGGTGGCGATCGCCGAGGAGTCGCGCTATGGCGGCACCTGCGTCATTCGCGGATGCGTGCCGAAGAAGCTCTACGTCTATGCCTCGCAGTTCAGCGAGCATTTCGAAGATGCAGCCGGGTTCGGCTGGAGCGTCGGGGAGACGAGCTTCGACTGGAAGGCGCTCGTTGCGGCAAAGGAACAGGAAATCACGCGGCTGGAGGGGCTCTATCGCAAGGGGCTCGACAACGCCGGGGCGACGATCCTCGACACGCGGGCTGAATTGACCGGACCGAACTCGATCCGGCTCACCGCGCTCGACCGCGAGGTGACCGCCGAGCGGATCCTGATCGCCACGGGCGGCCATCCCTCTCCGCACAGGGACCTGCCGGGGCACGAGCTCTGCATCACCTCGAACGAGACCTTCGATCTGGCGCAGCTGCCGAAGTCGGTGCTGATCGCCGGCGGCGGCTATATCGCGGTCGAGTTCGCCGGCATCTTCCACGGCCTCGGCGTCGACACGACCCTGATCTACCGCGGCAAGGAGATCCTGTCGCGGTTCGACCACGACATGCGCCAGGGGCTGCACAAGGCGATGGAGGAGAAGGGCATCCGCATTCTCTGCGAGGACGTGATCAAGGAGGTGTCCGAGACCGCTGACGGCGGACGCCGGGTGCGGACACTGAAAGGCGAGGAACTGCTTGTCGACCAGGTGATGCTGGCGCTCGGGCGCGTGCCCAACACGACCGGGCTCGGCCTGGAAAAGGCCGGTGTCGAGATGGATGCGGGCGGTGCGATCGTGGTCGATGCGTATTCGCGCACCAATGTGCCCGGCATCTTTGCGGTCGGCGACGTCACGAACCACGTGCAGCTGACGCCGGTCGCGATCCACGAGGCCATGTGCTTCATCGACACCGAGTTTCGCGGCCGGCCGACCAGCCCGGATCACGACCTTATCGCCACCGCCGTGTTCGCGCAGCCGGACATCGGCACGGTCGGCATGACCGAGGAGGCGGCGGCCAGGGCGTTTCCCGAGCTCGAGGTGTATCGCGCCGAATTCCGGCCGATGAAGGCCACGCTGTCCGGTCGGCAGGAGCGCACGATCATGAAGATCGTCGTCAATGCGGCCGACCGGAAGGTGCTCGGCGTGCATATCCTCGGCCATGAAGCGGGCGAGATGGCGCAGCTGCTCGGCATTGCCCTCAAGGCAGGCTGCACGAAGGACGACTTCGACCGGACGATGGCGGTGCATCCGACGGCGGCCGAGGAACTGGTGACAATGTACCAGCCGAGCTACCGGGTGCGGAACGGCGAGCGCGTCTGAGCCGCGGGCGGCTATGCAAGCCGGGCAATACAGTCTATAAGCCCGCATCCCCAAACAAGACGGGTAGCGGCCGAACGGTCGTTGCCACCAGACAGGTGAGTTAGATGGCACAGACTTGGACCCCGAACAGCTGGCGGCAGAAGCCGATCCAGCAGGTGCCGGACTACCCGGACGCCGCGGCGCTTTCTGCGACCGAGGAGCAGCTCGCATCCTACCCGCCGCTCGTCTTCGCCGGCGAGGCGCGGCGGCTGAAGAGCGCGCTTGCGAACGTCGCCGAGGGCAACGGCTTCCTGCTTCAGGGGGGCGACTGTGCCGAGAGCTTCGCCGAGCACGGCGCCGACACGATCCGTGACTTCTTCCGCGCCTTCCTGCAGATGGCGGTGGTGCTGACGTTCGGCTCGCAGCAGCCGGTCGTCAAGGTCGGCCGGATCGCCGGGCAGTTCGCCAAGCCGCGCTCGTCGAACATCGAGAAGCAGGGCGAGGTGAGCCTGCCGTCCTATCGCGGCGACATCATCAACGGCATCGAGTTCACCGAGGAGGCGCGGGTCCCGAACCCCGAACGGCAGATCATGGCCTACCGCCAGTCGGCGGCGACGCTGAACCTGCTGCGCGCCTTCGCGATGGGCGGCTATGCCAACCTCGAGAACGTGCACCAGTGGATGCTGGGCTTCGTCAAGGACAGCCCGCAGGCGGAGCGCTATCGCAAGCTCGCCCACCGCATCTCCGAGACGATGGACTTCATGAAGGCGATCGGCATCACCTCGGAAAACCACCCGAGCCTGCGCGAGACCGATTTCTTCACCAGCCACGAGGCGCTGCTGCTCGGCTACGAGCAGGCGCTGACGCGGGTGGATTCGACCTCGGGCGACTGGTACGCCACCTCCGGCCACATGATCTGGATCGGCGACCGTACCCGCCAGCCGGACCATGCCCATATCGAATACTGCCGTGGCATCAAGAACCCGATCGGCCTGAAGTGCGGCCCGTCGCTGACGGCGGACGGGCTCCTCGAGCTGATCGACATCCTCAACCCGGCCAACGAGGCCGGCCGCCTGACGCTGATCTGCCGCTTCGGCCACGACAAGGTCGCCGAGAACCTGCCGCGGCTGATCCGCGCGGTCGAGCGCGAGGGCAAGAAGGTGATCTGGTCGTGCGACCCGATGCACGGCAACACCATCACCCTCAACAGCTACAAGACCCGGCCGTTCGAACGGATCCTGTCGGAGGTGGAGAGCTTCTTCCAGATCCACCGCTCCGAGGGCACCCATCCGGGCGGCATCCATGTCGAGATGACCGGCAAGGACGTGACGGAGTGCACCGGCGGCGCCCGCGCGCTGTCCGGCGACGATCTCGCCGACCGCTACCATACCCATTGCGATCCGCGCCTCAACGCCGACCAGGCACTGGAACTGGCGTTCCTGCTGGCCGAGCGGCTGAAGAGCGGACGCGACGAAAAGCGCATGGTGGTGAACGCCTGATCGTCTTTCGTTCACGGTTTGGCGCCGTCTATCAACGGTATTGAAAATACTCGTGAAATTTCTGAATTTGACTTAACCGGGCCGGCTCGCAAAGCTGGCCCGGTTTGTTTTTGGGTGACGCCGGGCTCGGACACGGGCCAAGGGCGAGGGGACGGGAGGACGGGATGAGCGAGACCCACACGGGGCATTGCCTCTGCGGCGCGGTTCGCTTTCGCACCAGCGGGCCGCTGCGCGGAGTGGTGGCCTGCCATTGCAGCCAGTGCCGCCGGCAGACCGGCCACTTCTACGCGGCGACCAATGTCAGGGACGACGAGTTGCAGCTCGAGGGCGGCGACAATGTGCGCTGGTACCGGGCGAGCGAAACGGCCAGCCGCGGCTTCTGCGCCACCTGCGGCTCGGCGCTGTTCTGGAAGGGCGACGGCTCCGACTACACCTCGATCATGGCGGGAGCGTTCGACCAGCCGACCGGTCTGAAGCTTGCCTGCCACATCTTCTGCGCCGACAAGGGCGACTACTACGAGATCACCGACGGCGTGCCGCAGCACGACCAGGCATTCGGCTGAGCGTCCCGGCAGGACCGTGGTGCCGGCCCGGCCGCGCGGGGTCGGCGTGGACCGCCGCCCGAGGAGCCCTCAGTTCGACGCGGCCGGCTTGATCTCGCCCATGCGGTTCCAGGCGTCAAGGCCGGCGATCTTGTAGGCCTCGGCGAGCGTCGGGTAGTTGAAGGTGTTCTCGACGAAGTACTCGACCGTGCCCTTCAGGTTCAGCACCGCCTGGCCGATGTGCACGAGTTCGGTCGCGCCTTCGCCGACGATGTGGACGCCGAGCAGGCGCCGCGTCTTCAGCGAGAAGATCATCTTCAGCAGGCCGGAATCGAGCCCCATAATGTGGCCGCGCGAGGTTTCGCGGAAACGGGCGATGCCGCACTCGTAGGGGATACCGCGCTCCTTTACCTCTTCCTCGGTCAGGCCGCAGGTGGAGATCTCCGGCACGGCATAGATGCCGTAGGGAAAGTATTTCTGCGGTTCCATGGCGATGGCGCCGACGGCGACGCGCGCGGCGATGCGGCCCTGTTCCATCGATGTCGAGGCAAGGCTCGGGAAGCCGACGACGTCGCCGGCGGCGTAGATGTTCGGCACCGCCGTCTGGAAGGTCTCGGGGTTGACCTTCAGCCGGCCGCGCTCGTCGGCCGTGAGGCCGGCGGCGGCGAGGTCGAGCGTGTCGGTGGCGCCCATCCGGCCGGCGGCATAGAGCACCATGTCGCAGGTCACGCCGCGGCCGTTGTCGAGCGTGATCGAGCATTTGCCGTTATCGAGCTTCTCGACCTTCTCCGCCTTCGTGCCGAGCAGCAACTTCATGCTGCGGTCGCGCAGCTGGTAGGTAAAGTCCTCGACGATCTCTCGGTCGATGAAGTCGAGCATCGACTCCTTGGGGTCGACGACCGTCACCTGGGCGTCGAGCGCGCTGAAGATGGTGGCGTATTCGATGCCGATGACGCCGGCGCCGATGACCGCGAGCGAGCGCGGCAGTTCCTCGATGTCCAGCAGCTCGTCGCTGTCGACGATGGCCTTGCCGTCGAAGGGGATGCTGGCCGGGCGGTAGGGCTTGGTGCCGACCGCCAGCAGGATGCGCCGGCCGCCGACATGCAGGATCTCACCGTCGTCCTTGACCACCTGCAGCGTGTCGGGGGTGAGAAAGCTCGCCTTGCCGCGCAGATGCTGCACGCGGTTGCGGGCGAACTGGTGCTCCAGCACCTCCACCTCGTGGTCGAGCGTGATCAGCAGCCGCCGGCGCAGGTCGTCGGCGCTGATCTCCTCCTTGACGCGGTAGGCGCGGCCGTAGAAGCCGCGTTCGCGCCAGCCGGTCAGGTTCAGCGCCGTTTCCCGCAGGGTCTTGGAGGGGATCGTGCCGGTGTGGACGGAGACGCCGCCGACCCGCTTGCCCTGCTCGATGACGAGCACCTTGTGGCCGAGCTTGGCGGCCTGGATGGCGCCCCTTCGCCCCGCGGGGCCGCTGCCGACGACGACGAGATCAAACTGTTGCATGGACGGCTTCCGGTTCCTGGCAGAATCGTTGTGCACTGCGGCAAACGCCGCCACGATCTATACCGCCATGTCATCGCTTAACAAAGCCCCCGCACGCGTGTCCTCCTGCATCATTCTTTCGCGTGATTGCGCCGTGCTATAGTGATCGCACGTGCCGTGGAGGGCTTGATGATGACCGTGCACGACGTCCGGGGGGCGCCGGCAGTGGCTGCCGGCGGGAGCGAGCAGACGACCGGCGAGCCGCGGCCGATCGCGCATCATCGTCCCGGCGTCGTCGCCGCCGCGGTGTACGAGGAAGGCCAGCGCGTCGCCGACATCGCCATCGAGGAGGCGGCAGAGTGGCGCCGGCGCGACGGGGCGGTCATCTGGATCGGCCTGCACGAGCCCGACGATGCCCTGCTGCGCGAGGTCCAGGCCGAGTTCGACCTGCACGAGCTGGCGATCGAGGACGCCCGCCACGCGCACCAGAGGCCGAAGCTGGAGATCTACGGCGACGCGATGTTCGTGGTGGCGCGGACCGCGCACATGATGGGCGACGAGATCGTCTTCGGCGAAACGCACCTGTTCGTCGGCAAGGGCTATGTCGTTTCCGTGCGCCACGGCGCCTCGAGTTCCTACAATCTCGTGCGGCAGCGCTGCGAGTCATCGCCGGTGGCGCTGGCACACGGCGAGAACTACATCCTCTATTCGATCCTTGACTTCATCGTCGACAACTACATGCCGGTGATCGAGCGGATCCACGACGAGATCGAGACGCTCGAGGAACGGCTTCTGCGCGAGCAGCTGGCCAAGGCCGACATCGAACGGCTCTACCTGCTGCGCCGCAACCTGCTGCGCCTGCGCAACGCCGTGGTGCCGCTCGTCGACGTCTGCCGCCGGCACGAGCATCTGGACCTGCCGGGCATGGATGCGTCGCTGCACAACCTCTTCCGCGACGTGACCGACCATGTCCGGCGCGTGCAGGAGGATATCGACACGCTGCGGGAGGTGCTTGCCTTCACCTTCGAGGCCAGCCTGATGATCGGCCAGTCGGAGCAGACGATCATCGCCCGCAAGCTGGCCTCGTGGGCCGCGATCCTGGCCGTGCCGACGGCGATCGCCGGGATCTACGGCATGAATTTCCAGGATATGCCGGAGCTGTCCTTTCGCTACGGCTACTTCGTCGTGCTCGCCGTGATCCTACTGCTGTGTGTGACGCTGTACCGGCTGTTCCGCAGGGCCCGGTGGCTGTGACACACCTGTCAGGATGCTGATGTATTTTATGAGGAAGCGTCCACATAATTATGAAAATAAATCATAAGTGTGCGGGATATCTCGCTTATGGTGTCGTCACGACGATGGCGGTGCAGTCGCCGTCGTTCCCGCGGCAATAGCTGTGCGGTACGCCCGAGTCGAAATGCAGGGCGTCGCCCTCGTCAAGCACGACCACCTCGCCGTCGACGGTGACATTCAGCCGGCCGGTCAGGACGTAGACGAACTCCGCGCTTCCGTGCCGATGCGGCCTGGACGGTCCGGCCGCGCCCGAGAAATCGGCGAGATAGGCTTCCATGCGGCGCTCGGGGAAGGGATAGTCCAGGCTCTCGAAGAGGTAGGAAGGGCTCTTGTCTTCACCGGGCGGTATCGGAAGGCGCAGCCGCCCGCCTCTGCGCGTCACCGCCAGCCGTGGCCCTTCCTTGGCAAAGAAATGATCGAGATCGACGCCGAACACCAGTGCGATTCGCAACAGCGTCGGCAGGGTCGGAAACAACTGGCCGCGTTCGATCTTGGACAGCATCGCCGACGACAATCCGGTGTGGGTGCCGAGCTGGACCAGCCCCATCTTCTTCTTCAGGCGCAGGGCCTTGATGCGGGGACCGATGCGGTAGCGCTCCAACTCGTTGGTGAGTGTGTCTGACAGCACGCCTCGTCTCCTTTTCCTGCCATGACCATTTTCGAGAGAATGTTTAATTCACGATTAAAGGTGGTTTCGTTTCACGAAAACTTGAGTAGAAGGAAAACATATTTTCCTGATATGAAAACTCATTGCCTTTCCAAAGGCAAGTAAAGTTCACGCAAGGAGAACGATGATGATGAAGATGAAGCAAGCAATCGCTGGCGCGTTGTTCACCATTGCCGCGGCCGCTCTGCCCGCACAGGCGGGGGACAAGGACATTGTCGACACCGCCGTCGGCGCGGGCCAGTTCAACACGCTGGCGGCTGCGCTCGAGGCCGCCGATCTGGTCGCAACGCTGAAGGGAGAGGGCCCGTTCACGGTGTTCGCGCCGACGGACGAGGCATTTGCCAAGCTGCCCGACGGGGCAGTGGATGACCTGCTGAAGCCCGAGAACAAGGAAAAGCTGGTGAGCGTTCTGACCTATCACGTCGTGCCCGGCAAGGTGATGGCGGCCGACGTCACAAAGCTGGACGAGGCCGAGACCGTCAACGGCAAGGCGATCGATATCCAGGTCGACGGCAGTGCGGTGAAGGTGAACGACGCCAATGTCACGGCGACCGACATCGGCGCGTCGAACGGCGTCATCCACGTCATCGACAGCGTGATCATGCCGCCACAGAGCTGATGCGGACGACCAGGCCCGGGCCAGTCCGGGCCTTGTCGCCGTCGAACAACGGGAAACGGGCCGCCGAAGAGGCGGCCTTTTTCATCGAGAGCCGCGATCTAGATCAGCTTCAGTCCCTTCATGCTCGCATGGCCGTCGCGTCCGATGATGATGTGGTCGTGGACGACGATGCCGAGCGGCCTGGCGGTGTCGATGATGGTCCTTGTCATGTCGATGTCGGCACGGGAGGGGGTGGGATCGCCGGATGGGTGGTTGTGGACGAGAATGATCGCGGTGGCCGACAGCTCCAGCGCCCGTTTGACCACCTCGCGCGGGTAGACGGGCGTGTGGTCGACGGTGCCGTGTCCCTGCACCTCGTCGGCAATCAGGGCGTTGCGCTTGTCGAGGAAGAGCAGGCGGAACTGCTCGCGGCTCTCGTGCGCCATGGCAGCATGGCAATAGCGGATGACCTCGGACCAGGAGCCGAGCACCTGCTTGTTGCGCAGCTCGCTCTTGAGCATGCGCTGCGCCACCGTTGCAATCAGCTTCAGGTCGAGCGCAACCGCCTCGCCGATGCCCCTGACCTCCTGCAACAGCGCCGGCGCCGCGCCGAGCACGCCCGCAAGCGTACCGAAGCGGTCGAGCAGGGCCTTGGCGATCGGCTTGGTGTCGCGCCGCGGAATCAATCGGAACAGCAGCAGTTCCAGGATCTCGTAGTCGGCCAGCGCCGCCTCGCCGTGGTCGCGGTAGCGGTTGCGCAGCCGCTCGCGATGGCCGTGATAGTGCGCCTGGTCGTCCGGCAACGAGCGGCTTTTTGCGGAAATCTTCGGTGCGGGCCGGTGCTCGGCGAAATGACCGCGGTCGTCCTCGCCATCGTCGTCGAGGAGCGGTCCGGCCTGTCCCGCCGCTGCCTGGTGCGCCTTGTCGGCGGTCGCGATCTCACCAGTCGGAGCGGGAGGTTTGGCCATGGGAACCTATCCGGGAAGGCCGGGGCGATCGAGACCGCCCGGCGAGAGCGTGAAGACCTCGCAGCCGTCGGCCGTAACCCCGACGGCATGCTCGTACTGGGCGGAGAGCGATCGGTCGCGGGTCACCGCCGTCCAGCCGTCCGACAGCACCTTCACGTGCGGGCGGCCGAGATTGATCATCGGCTCGATCGTGAAGACCATGCCCTCCTTCAGTTCCGGGCCCTCGTTGGCGTGGCCGTAGTGGAGGATGTTCGGGGCGTCATGAAACAGGCGGCCGAGGCCGTGACCGCAGAAATCGCGCACGACCGAACAGCGCTCGGCCTCGGCGAATTTCTGGATTGCCTCGCCGATGGCGCCGGTGCGCGCGCCGGGCTTCACCGCCGCCACTCCGCGCATCAGGCACTCGTGCGTCACTTCCAGGAGTCGCTCCGCCGCGCGCTTGATCTGGCCGACCGGGTACATGCGGCTGGAATCGCCATGCCAGCCGTCGAGGATGTAGGTGACGTCGATGTTGACGACGTCGCCTTCGCGCAGCGGCTTGTCGTTGGGAATGCCGTGACAGACGACGTGGTTGATCGAGGTGCAGCAGGACTTGGTGTAGCCGCGATAGTTCAGGGTGGCGGGAATGGCGCCGTGGTCCATGCCGAATTCGAAGACGAAGCGGTCGAGCACGTCGGTCGAGACGCCGGGCTTGACCAGTGGATAGAGTTCGTCCAGCGCGCGCGCCGTCAACTGGCACGCCTTGCGCATGCCCTCGAATGCCTCGCCGCCGTAAAGCCGGATCACGCCCGTGTTCTTCATCGGCGCGGAAAAGGCCTCGATATAGGTCACCATCGTCGAACTTTCGCTAGTCGGTCAAAATTTCATAGAGCAGCTATGGCGGGTTCGTCCATCGCGATCAATGCCGAGGGGCGAATTTCACGGGGCGAAACCGCGCATTTGACCGCATAGGCCTCGACGCCGCGGGCGCGGGCGCGCCCGAACGCGGCGGCATAGAGCGGGTCGAGGTCGCTGCAGATGCGGAAGCGATCGCAGTCGGACCGCTGCACCAGATAGAGCATGATGGCCCGATGGCCGGCCTCCGCCATGTCGCCGAGTTCCTCAAGGTGCCGTGCGCCGCGCGCGGTCGCCGTGTCGGGAAACTCGGCAAGACCGGGCTGACGGCGAAAATGGACGTTCTTCACCTCGACATAGGCCGAGGGGCGGTCCGGCCCGGACAGGAGCAGGTCGATCCGTGACTGGCGGCCGTATTTCCGCTCCCGCTCGATGGTCGGATAGGCGGCGAGGTCGCCGACGAGACCGGCGCGGATCGCTTCCTCCGCGAGCCGGTTCGGCAGACCGGTGTTGACGCCGACGACCGTATCGTCGGCCTCGATCAGTTCGAACCGGTGCGGATACTTGCGCGTGCCGCCGTCCTGCCGCGACAGCCAGATGCGCGAGCCGGGCGCGGTCAGGCCCTGCATCGAGCCGGTGTTCGGGCAGGAACCGGTGATCGCGCTTCCGTCGGCGAGCGTCGCGTCGAACAGGAAGCGCTTGTAGCGCTGCACGAGGGTCGCAGGGATGAGGGGCGGATCGAAGATCATTGGCAGCGGCGGGCCTGCGGGGCTAAGCCATTCAGGACCGGACCCGGACGAAGGAACCCGGGGCGTTCTCGATCGGCTTCAGCCGGCCGCCGGTCTTGCGCGCCGGCACCTTGCGGTCGTCGAGCGCCTCGATCCAGGCCTGCCAGTGCGGCCACCACGAGCCCGGCGTTTCCTTGGCCTTCTTTACCCAGTCCTCGTAAGTGCCCCTGGGCGGACCGCCAGTCCAGAACTGATACTTCATCCGGTCCGGCGGGTTGACGACGCCGGCAATGTGGCCGGAGCCGGACAGGACATAGGTCACCTTGCCGCCGAAGGCGCTGCTGCCGACGAAAACCGACTTGGCGGGCGCGATATGGTCTTCCCGGGTGGCGAGGTTGTAGATCGGGATCTTGACGTCGCCGAGCGAGATCTTCTCGCCGGCCAGCGTCATCTCGCCCTTGCTGAGCGTGTTGTTCAGGTAGCAATTGCGAAGATAAAACGAATGGTTGGCCGCCGGCATTCGCGTGGAATCTGAATTCCAGTAGAGCAGGTCGAAGGGCATCGGTTCCTGGCCCTTCAGGTAGTTGTTGACGAAATAGGGCCAGATCAGCTCGGACGCGCGCAGCATGTTGAAGGCCGTCGCCATCTTCGAGCCCTCGAGGTAGCCGACCGTCTTCATGCCCTGCTCGAGCGCTGTGATCTGGTCCTCGTCGGCGAAGATCTTCAGGTCGCCGGCATGGGTGAAGTCGACCTGGGTGGTGAACAGCGTGGCGGAGCGGATGCGGCTGTCGCCCTCGCGCGCATGCAGGGCGAGGGCGGCCGCGAGCAGCGTGCCGCCGACGCAGTAGCCGATGGCGTTGACCTCGTCCTCGCCGCAGGCCTGGTCGATCGTGTCGAGGGCGAAGTCGACGCCCTCGCGGATGTAGGCCTCCCAGCCCTTCCCGGCGTGGCGCCCGTCAGGATTGACCCAGGAGATAACGAACACGGTATGGCCCTGTTCGACCGCCCACTTGATGAACGACTTCTGCGGGTTGAGGTCGAGGACGTAGAACTTGTTGATCCAGGGCGGGCAGATCAGCAGCGGCCGCTTGAGCACGTCCTTCGTCGCCGCGTCGTACTGGATGACCTGGCAGACGTCGCTCTGGGCGATCACCTTGCCCGGCGTGACCGCCATGTTCTCGCCGACCGCGAACTTGCTGGTGTCGGTCTGGCGCAGCTTCAGGTCGCCCTTGCCGGCGGCAATGTCCTCGGCCAGCATCCGCATGCCGCGCACGAGGTTTTCGCCATGGCTGGCCACCGTCTCGCGATAGAGCTGGGGGTTGGTGGTGATGAAGTTTGTCGGCGAGATCGCGCTGGTGATCTGCCGGACGTAGAAGTCGGCCTTGTGGCGGGTGTGCTCGTCCAGTCCCTCGGCCTCGGCCACCATCTTCTCGGCCCAGTCGGAGGTGACGAAATAGGCCTGGCGCAGGAAGTCGAAGAACGGCTGTTTCGACCAGTCCTCGTCGGCGAATCGCTTGTCCTTGCTGCAACGGACGTCGACCTCGGCCATGGCCTCGCCGTTGAGCTTCTGAAGGGTGCGCGACCACATGTCGAAATAGCTGCCGAGCAGGTAGGTCTGGGCCTCGAGCGTGCGGCGCGGATCGGCCAGCCAATACTCGGACACCTTGGACAGCGTCCGGACCATGTCGACCACCGGTTCGGCGACCGTGTCGACCTTCTCGCCGCGCTCGCGCGGGGCCAGCCAGGCCGAGGCGGCCTTGCCGAGCTGTTCGAGCGTGCGGGCCAGGTTAACCGCGAGCGCCTCGGGATTCTTGACCACATAGGGCTCGATCGATTTCGGGTCGAAACCGGCAAAACCGGTGGTCTCTCGTGTGTCGCCCCGTACGTCCTGGCTCACCGTTTCCTCCGGATTTTCTTGTTAGTTTCCGTTTTTACATCCTGCCGGAAAAAGATTACAAGGGCCATACAGCTTTTTGCCGGGGCGGTGATTTGCACCCGGCAGCGACACGGCAATCGCGCCGGATCGCTCGGTTACATTCTGCGAGGCAGGACAGGCATGGCGTTCGAATTCAGACGGGCTGGCGCGGCGATCGTGCTTGGGGGACTGGCAATGAGCGGGCTGGCCGGCTGCATGGCGGCGCCGGTGCCGGACGGCGTCAATGCCGGGGTCGACCGCGCCTCGCCTTATCCCGACATCACCGCCAGGGTGCATGCCGCGACGACGCAGATGAGCAACGACGAGGCGGCCTCGATCAGCGCCCGGCTGAGCGCGCTTGGAGCACAACGGCAGGCCGGCTCGATCTCGGAAGCGGAGTACCAGCGCCAGGCGCGCGAGCTGCAGGCGCTTGCCGCTAATCATGGCGCGGAGACGCTGAAGGCGATCGAGAATTAGCGCTTGCCTTTGCGGTCGATTGGCCGCAAAGCCATGGTGGGTCCTTGGGACCGCTCGGGTGCCGAAAATGTCATGAAAACGGACATATTCGCCACTATCCGGGAATCGTGAATCTGCGCGGGCTTGGAAAAACAGACGGTTACCGCCACAGCCGCGCCCAACGGGGTCGAAGATGGAAGAATTTCACAAGGTCCGGCGTCTGCCGCCGTATGTTTTCGAGCAGGTCAATCGCTTGAAAGCCAGCGCGCGAGCGGGCGGGGCCGACATCATCGACCTCGGCATGGGCAACCCCGACCTGCCGACGCCGAAGGCGATCGTCGACAAGCTGTGCGAGGTGGTCCAGGACCCGCGCACGCACCGTTACTCCTCGTCCAAGGGCATTCCCGGCCTGCGCCGGGCCCAGGCCGCCTACTACGCCCGCCGCTTCGGGGTGAAGCTGAACCCGGAGACGCAGGTGGTGGCGACGCTGGGCTCGAAGGAGGGCTTCGCCAACATGGCCCAGGCGATCACCGCCCCGGGCGACGTCGTGCTCTGCCCCAACCCGACCTATCCGATCCACGCCTTCGGCTTCCTGATGGCGGGCGGCGTGATCCGCTCGCTGTCGGTCGAGCCGGACGACAGCTTCTTCGGACCGCTGGAGCGCGCCGTGCGCCACTCGATCCCGAAGCCGCTGGCGCTGATCCTGAACTATCCGTCGAACCCGACGGCGCACGTGGCCACGCTCGACTTCTACAAGGACGTGGTCGCGTTTGCGAAGAAGCACGACATCATCGTGCTGTCGGACCTGGCTTATTCCGAAATCTACTTCGACGGCGCGCCGCCGCCGTCGGTGCTCGAGGTTCCGGGCGCGATCGATATCACCGTCGAGTTCACCTCGATGTCGAAGACGTTTTCCATGCCCGGCTGGCGCATGGGCTTTGCCGTCGGCAACGAACGGCTGATCGCGGCGCTGACGCGGGTCAAGTCCTACCTCGATTACGGGGCTTTCACGCCGATCCAGGTCGCGGCCACCCACGCGCTGAACGGTGACGGTGCGGACATCGCCGAGGTGCGCAACATCTACAAGCGCCGCCGCGACGTGCTGGTGGACAGCTTCGGCAAGGCCGGCTTCGAGGTGCCGCCGCCGGCGGCGACGATGTTCGCCTGGGCGAAGATCCCGGAAAAGTTCCGGCATCTCGGCTCGCTGGAGTTTTCCAAGCTGCTGGTCGAAAAGGCCGAGGTGGCGGTCGCCCCCGGTGTCGGCTTCGGCGAGCAGGGCGACGAGTATGTGCGCATCGCACTGGTGGAGAACGAGCACCGAATCCGCCAGGCGGCGCGCAACATCAAGCGCTTCCTGTCTTCGGCCGACGAGACGATGCACAACGTCATCTCGCTCAACGCCCACCGCTGATCCCCTTCGCCCGCCGGCGGCGGCCGGTGGGCACATCAAAAATCGATAGGACTTTAGATCATGGCTGATGCCCTCAAAATCGGCATAGCGGGCTTGGGTACCGTTGGGGCGGCGCTGGCGCGCATCCTCGCATCGCGGCGCGAGATGCTGACGACGACCTGCGGACGGCCGATCGAGGTCGTCGCCGTTGCCGCGCGCGACCGCAGCCGCGACCGCGGCGTCGACCTGTCGCACATCGGCTGGTTCGACGATCCTGTGGCGCTTGCCGAGAACCCGCAGATCGACGTCTTCGTCGAGCTGATGGGCGGGGCAGGCGACCCGGCCTATGCGGCGGTCAAGGCGGCGCTGTCACGCGGCGTGCACGTGGTGACGGCGAACAAGGCGCTGCTGGCCGCGCACGGCGTCGAGCTTGCCACCATCGCCGAGGAGCGCGGCTGCCTCCTGAACTACGAGGCGGCGGTCGCCGGCGGCATTCCGGTGATCAAGGCGCTGCGCGAATCCCTGACCGGGAACACCGTTTCGCGCGTCTACGGCATCATGAACGGCACCTGCAACTACATCCTGACCAAGATGGAGAAGGAGGGCCTGAGCTTCGCCGAATGCCTGAAAGAGGCGCAACGGCTCGGCTATGCCGAGGCCGACCCGACCTTCGACATCGAGGGCAACGACACCGCGCACAAGCTGTCGATCCTGACCACGCTCGCCTTCGGCAACCGGATCGCCGCGGACGACATCTATCTCGAAGGCATCAGCAACATCTCCATCGACGACATCCGTGCGGCGGCGGACCTCGGCTACCGCATCAAGCTGCTCGGCGTGGCGCAGCGGACCGAGACCGGCATCGAGCAGCGCGTCCACCCGACCATGGTGCCGATCGAATCGGAGATCGCCCAGGTCGACGGCGTCACCAACGCGGTGGCGATCGAGTCCGACATCCTCGGCGAGCTTCTGATGGTCGGGCCCGGCGCCGGCGGCAACGCCACCGCCTCGGCCGTGCTCGGCGATATCGCCGACATCGCCAAGAGCCGGCCCGGCGCCCAGCGCGTGCCCGTGCTCGGCCGTCCGGCGACCTCGCTCGAGCCCTACCGGCGGGCGCAGATCCGCAAGCATCACGGCGGCTACTTCATCCGCATGACGGTCGAGGACCGGGCCGGGGTGTTCGCCAACATCGCCGGCCACATGGCCGAGAACGGCATCTCGCTGGAATCGATCGTCCAGCATTCCAAGCACTTCACCGAAGAAGCCGAGCCGAAGACGATCATCCTCGTCACCCACGCCACCATGGAGGACAGCGTCCGCCGGGCCGTCGCCTCGATCACCAAGGAAGGCTACCTTGCCGGCGAGCCGCAGGTGATCCGCATCGAGCGGCCGAAGGCGCAGTAGGGCGGACCGGTTGCCGAACGCGACCGGCAGGGGGACGATGAGCCAGGAGGTCGATCCAGTCCAGCGCGCCTTTCTCGGGGTCGAGCGATCGGCCACCGGACAGCGGTGGCTGGCGCGGCTGGACCAGGCCGGCGAGAACCGGGCGCTGGCGATGAGCCAGACGCACGGCGTGCCGGACCTGATCGCGCGTGTGCTGGCCGGGCGCGGCGTCGGCTTCGACGAGACGCTCGAATTTCTCGACCCGACGCTGCGGCGGTTGATGCCCGATCCCTACCGGCTGACGGACTGCGAGGCGGCGGCCGGGCGCATCGCGGCCGCGGTGCAGCGCCGCGAACGGGTGGCGATCTTCGGCGACTACGACGTCGACGGCGCCTGCGCCTCGGCCATCCTCTACCGCTTCCTGAACCACTTCGGCGTCGAGGCCGAAATCTACATTCCCGACCGCATCTTCGAGGGCTACGGCCCCAATCCGCAGGCGATCGATGCGCTGATCGACCGGGGCACGCAACTGATCGTCACGGTCGACTGCGGCTCGACCAGCTTCGATTCGCTGGCGCGGGCAAGACAGCGCGGCATCGACGTCGTGGTGATCGATCACCACCAGGTCGGCCAGGAACTGCCGGGCTGTGCGGCGCTGGTCAATCCCAACCGCGAGGACGACCTGTCGGGGCAGGGGCACCTGTGCGCCGCCGGCGTCGTCTTCCTCGTCCTGGTGGCGCTGCAGCGGCTGCTGCGCGGGCGCGACGCACGGGCAGGCGACTTTGACCTGATGACCCTGCTCGATCTCGTCGCGCTGGCGACCGTGTGCGATGTGGTGCCGCTGAAGGGGCTGAACCGGGCCTATGTGGTCAAGGGCTTGGTGGCGGCGCGCCATCTCGGCAACCCCGGGCTGGCGGCGCTCCTGAAGCAGGCCGGCATCGGTGGTCCGGTGACGCCCTACCATCTCGGCTTCCTCGTCGGTCCGCGCATCAACGCCGGCGGGCGCATCGGCGACGCCGCCCTCGGCAGCCGGCTGCTGACGCTCGAGGACGCCGCGCAGGCCGAGGCGATCGCCGCGCAGCTCGACGGCCTGAACCGGGAGCGACAGGCGCTGGAAGTCGCGATGCTGGCCGAGGCCGAGGCCGAGGCCACCGCCGAATACGGCAGCGGCGAGAAAGCCTCGGTGATCGTGACCGCGCGCGAGGGTTGGCACCCGGGCGTCGTCGGCCTGCTTGCCTCGCGCCTCAAGGACCGCTTCCACCGACCCGCCTTCGCCATCGCCTTCGACCCGTCCGGCAAGGGCACCGGCTCGGGCCGGTCGATCAGCGGATTCGACCTCGGACGGATGGTGCGCGCGGCGGTGGAGGAGGGCCTTCTCGTCAAGGGCGGCGGTCACGGCATGGCCGCCGGCCTCACGGTCGAACGCGCCAACCTCGGACGGCTGCGCAGCTTCTTCGAGGAGCGGGCGGAAAAGGCGGTGCGGGAGCTGACGGCGACGCGGACGATGAAGATCGACGGTGCACTCGCCGCCTCCGGCGCGACGCTGGCGCTGGCCGACAGGCTGGAGCAGGCCGGTCCCTACGGCGCGGGCCACCCGCAGCCGGTGTTCGCGCTCGCCGCGCACCGCCTTGTCGACGTCCGGCAGGTCGGAGTCAACCACCTGAAGCTGACACTCGAGGGACCCGACCGCGGCCGGATCGAGGGCATGGCGTTCCGCGCGACGGATGCGCCGCTCGGCCAGTTCTGTCTCGGCCGCCGCGGCCAGCTGCTGCATGTCGCCGGCTCGCTCTCCGCCGACCAGTGGCAGGGCAACCGGCGCATCCAGTTCCGAGTCAGCGATGCGGCGGACGCTTTCTAGGCAGACGGGTCCCGGGCCGGCCTCACGCGGCGTCGATGTGCCGGACAAGGCCCTCGAAATCGGCATCGGGGTCGAAGCGATCGAACGCGACGGCGTTAATGACAATTTCGGCGCCCTTCAGGTAGACTCGATCGAGGATCAGATCGGCCACAAACCTGCCGATGCGCTCGCGTGGCACAACCGTCGTCTCGATGGTGTCGACGTAGTCGCCGGTGGCGACGACACGAACGCCGCCGATGGTCCGTTCTATGGCCAGATCTACTTTCACGGTCACCCCTCCAGGGGTCGCCATCGACTGGCGATTGCCGAGGCAAACTCGAAATGAACATGAGAACAAGAGGATGGTACGCCCAAGGGGAATCGAACCCCTGTTTGCGCCGTGAGAGGGCGCCGTCCTAACCGCTAGACGATGGGCGCCTCCGGTGACTGCAATATAGAGACTTCCGATTCGCGCGACAAGACCGGCCCGCTGCCGGAGCGCGCGGACGGCACGCGTGCCACGGCCGACGTCGGCGGCCGCGCCGCTTGTGGAAAAGCACGCGGGGCGATGATAGAACATGCGGCCCGCCAGCCCACAGGCGGGGGGGGACACGGATCGGAGGCCATCGCCATGGACGCAAAGACGCTCGAAATCCCGGTGCTGGTGAAGCGCGGCCTGCAGGCGCAGGTGATCGGGCCCATCCACGCGGAAATGGTCGAGGCGCTCGGCCAGGAAAAGGCGGACGCGATCCTCGACAGCGCGGTGCGCAAGGCGGCGATCGCCGAGGGCCGGGCCTTCGCCGGGCGCGAACCGGGCGGCATCACCTCGATGGCGAGCTTCATCAAGCTCTACGAGCTCTGGACCAGCGACAGCGCGCTCGAGGTCGAGGTCTTGGAGGCAAACGACGAGGTCTACGACTTCAACGTCACCCGCTGTCGGTACGCGGAGACCTACAAGGCGATGGGCCTTGGCCACATCGGCCACCTGATGTCGTGCAACCGCGACGGCACCTTCTGCCAGGGCTATGACCCGAACATCGAACTTGAGCGCAAGCAGACGATCATGGCCGGCGCATCCTGCTGCACGTTCCGCTATCGCTACCGCAAGACGGACGGAGACACAGGCGAGACGACGGGCTGATGCGCCCGGCGACCGTACGGTTTCGCCGGGCGGTTCCTTGGCGGAGCGATGGCTCGCCTGGCATTGCTGGCTGACATGTTCCTGGCATGGTTCAGCCTTCGCGCGCGCTCCTGCCGGGGAGATCCTCGCCTGGGGGACCCGGCAGCGCCGGCAGCCCGGCGTCGCAGACCCGCCCGACCAGCGTTTCGACGAGCGCGCGGTCGACGAACATTTCCTGCATGCGGACATACTGCGCCGACAGCGACGGGTCGAGCGAGAGCGCCTGTCGCACGAGCCGCTCGGCCTCCGGCCGCTGGCCGAGCGCCATATGGGCGGCGGTGCGATAGAGCAGGGTGCGCCGCGTCTGGAACGGCAGCGCCTGCGCCACCTGCAGCATCTCGCCGTGCCGGCCGAGCGCGTAGAGCGCGGCCACCCGCTCCTCGGTAATCCAGACCGGCAGGAAGGGATCCAGCGCCTCGGCGCGGTCGAGCACCTCCAGCGCGCGATCCGGCTCGCCGGCAAAGACATAGAAGGCAGCGCTGCGACCGAGCATGTAGGCGTCGTTGGGTGCGAGTTCCTGCGCCCGGGCGTGGTGGTAGCGCGCAGTGGCGAAGTCGCCGGACTTCATCTTGATGGCGCCCATGATGCGGTGGGCCTCCGGATCGGTCGGGTCAAGGTCGAGCGCGTGCGCGACCTGCTCCTCCGCCCGTTCCGTGTCGAACGACGGCAGGTTGCTCCACGAGCAGACATGCATGGCGAAAGGGCGGCCGAAGCCCGGGTCGGCCGCCATCGACCGCTCGAACCACTCCATCGCGGCGCGGATATGCCCGTCGGAGAGGCCGACAAGGCGGTGATGATCGAGCCCGCGCAGATAGTATTCGTAGGCCGTCATGCTGTCCGGGCGCTTCAGTCGTGCCGCCGCCAGTTCCGATTGCTCGACGCGACCCGAGACGGTGGCGGCGACCCGCGCGGTGATTTCGTCCATGACGTCGAGCAGCTCGCCGAACGGGCGGACGATGCGGTCGCTCCAGACGCGGTGGCCCTCGCCGGTCTCGGCCAGAGCGATGTTGATGCGGATGTCGCCGCCGACCTTGCGGACCGAGCCGCTGACCACATAGTGCACGCCGAGAAGCCGGCCGATTTCGACCGGATCGACCGTCGACAACGCGGTCGCCGCCGTGCGCGAGGAGACGAACAGACCCTTCAGCCGGCTGAGTTCGAGCGTCAGGTCGTCAGTGATGCCCTCGGCCAAAAACATCTGGTCGGCATCGGCGCCGGGCGCGACGCTGAAGCGCGCCACAGCGATCGAGTTCGGCCGCGCCTGGGGGGCGGCGGCCGACACCGGGCGTGTCGGCGCCACCTGGTAGACATGGCGGTCCATCACCTCGGTAACACGGTAGATCCGCACCGGGGTAGAGATGCCCTTGAGCAACCGTTCGCCGACCAGTTCGAAGCCACAGGGAGAGATGCGGTGCACCTGGTCGTACAGGGTGCCCGACACTTCGATGGCGCCCGGGTGGGCGGCGGCCTCGATCCGGGCGGCGACGTTGACGCCGTCGCCGCGCAGGTCGTCGCCGATGACGGCGACGTCGGCGACGTGCAGGCCGAACCGCATGTCGCCGGTGCCCGAGCCCGGCAGGGCGGCGATCTGGTAGCGCGCCTCGATTGCCGAACGGAGGGCGTTGACGGGGCTGGCGAATTCGGCGAGCAGGGCGTCGCCGGCGGTATTGAACACACGCCCGCCATGGCGGGCGACGCTGGTGCGCACGAGGTCGAGGTCCCGGCCGATCCGCGCGATCGCCGCTTCCTCGTCCCGTTCCATCGCCGCGGTGGAGCCGACGAAATCGCCCACCATGATGGTCGCAAGCCTGCGCTGCATCTTCCGCCTCTGACGGTTCCATGCCGGCCCAGAGCGCACTCTATCACATCCGCGCGAGGGCGGACGACGCTGATTGCATGAGGCCGGGGAGGCGGCGGCGCGCACGCGGCAATCCCGTCCGGAAACGGTAAAAAAATGCTGCCAGGCGAGCTGCGATCTGAGACAATCGGCAGCGGAGGAACGCCGTCGGGCGCGCATCGGCTGCGACGGAGAAATTCCCGAACGGCATCCCGTCGCAGCAGTCATGATCCGGACCCGCCGGTCGCGCCGGTCTTGGCCGACCGCCGGAGGAGCGAACATTCCCGGTTGTCCGAAAGAGATCCTGGAGGATTTGCGATGGCCACGTGGAAACCCGATCCAACCTTCTATCCCTCACCCCGAATGGCAATGAAGGCCGCGCCGGAGACGCTGGCCTATGTCGCCGCCTTCGATCCGACCCGCACCGTGCCGGACGAACTGGCGGTGGTCGACGTCGACCCGGCGTCGGCAAGCTACGGCACGATCGTCAGCCGGTTGGCGATGCCCAATGTCGGCGACGAACTGCATCATTTCGGCTGGAGCGCCTGTTCGTCCTGCCTCTGCCCGAATGCGCCGCACCCGCATTCAGAGCGCCGATATCTCGTCGTGCCGGGCCTGCGTTCGTCACGGATCCATATCGTCGACACGAAGCCCGACGGGCGCAAACCGGCCATCGTCAAGGTGATCAGTCCGGAGGAGGAGGCCGACCGCGCGGGCTACACCCGCCCGCACACCGTCCATTGCGGTCCGGAAGGCATCTATGTGGCGGCGCTCGGCAACGCAGACGGCAAGGCGCCGGGCGGCGTGTTTCTGATCGACCACCAGAGCTTCGAGGTGCGCGGGCGTTGGGAGGTCGATCGCGGCGAGCAGCAGCTCGCCTACGATGTCTGGTGGCACCTCGGCCATGACACCCTCGTCACCAGCGAATGGGGTACGCCCGATACCTTCGAGAACGGTCTCGTGCCGGAGATCCTGCTCGGCGCAAAATACGGGCGGCGCCTGCACTTCTGGGACCTGCACAAGCGCAAGCACGTGCAGACGATCGATCTCGGCGACCAGTACCAGCTCGTGTTTGAGCTGCGGCCGGCGCACGACCCGACGAGGGCCTATGGCTTCGTCAACTGCGTCCTCAGCCTTGCGGATCTCTCCTCGTCGATCTGGGTCTGGCATCGCGACGGCGACCGCTGGGCGGTGACGAAGGTGATCGACATTCCGGCCGAGCCCGCCGAGCCGGACGATTTGCCGCCGATGCTGAAGGGCTTCAAGGCGGTGCCGCCGCTCGTCACCGACATCGACCTGTCGATGGACGACCGGTTCCTCTACGTCGCCTGCTGGGGCTCCGGGGACCTGCGGCAGTACGACGTGTCCGACCCGTTCAAGCCGAAGCTGACGGGCAAGGTGCGCATCGGCGGCATCGTCGCGCGCGCCTCGCACCCGGCGGCAGCGGACGGCGCGCTGAACGGTGGGCCGCAGATGGTCGAGGTCAGCCGCGACGGCCGCCGGGTGTATTTCACAAACTCGCTGTACGGCGCCATCGACGAGCAGTTCTACCCGGAAGGCCTGTCGGGCTGGATGGCCAAGCTCGATGCCGGTCCGGACGGGGGCATCGCCTTCGACGAGAAATTCCTCGTCGAATGGCCGCGCTCGCACCGGCCGCACCAGGTGCGGCTCGAGGGCGGCGACTGCTCGTCCGATTCCTACTGCTACCCCTGACGGGCTGCGAGGGGGCGATGGACGCCATCTGGCCCTGGCTGCTGCTGGCGGGACTGGGGGCTTTCCACGGCCTCAACCCGGCGATGGGATGGCTGTTCGCCGTGGCGCTCGGCGTCCACCGGCAGAGCGCGGCGGCCGTCGTCGGGGCGGTCCCGGCGATCGCCGCCGGCCACGCGCTGTCGGTGGCGCTGGCGGCCGGCGCGGTCGTGGCATTTGGCCTGCTGGTGGAACCAGGCGCCGTCCGTGCGGCGGCGGGGCTGGGCCTGATCGGATGGGCGCTGTGGCATGTCCTGTTCGGCCATCGCCGGCGGGTGCGGGTGGGGATGCGGGTCGGCCTCGGCGGACTGGTCGCCTGGTCGTTCCTGATGGCGACGGCCCACGGCGCCGGGCTGATGCTCGCGCCGGCCTTGTTGTCGCTCTGCCTTGGCGGGGCAGGCGCGACGATGGGCCCTGCCGGCTCGACCGCCACCACGATTGCGGCGGTACTGGTGCACAGCCTGGCGATGCTGGCGGCGACCGGCTCGGTCGCCTTCGTCGTCTATCGCTGGGTCGGAGTCGGCATCCTGCGCCGGGCCTGGATCAACCTCGACCGCGTCTGGGCCGCGGTGCTGCTGCTGACCGGTGTCGGTCTGCTGCTGTTCTAGGCCGGATTGTGAGAGGGTGGCACGCCCTAGGGGAGTCGAACCCCTCTTTTCAGAATGAAAATCTGACGTCCTAACCGATAGACGAAGGGCGCGTGCGGTGGGCGTCTTCTACTCAGACCCCCGCCCGGGCGCAAGGCCTAGAATGATGATTCGATGAATTTTTTTGCGGACGCCTGTGGACAGTCGGGCGCGACCGTGGATGGCCGCATGCGACCGGCCCGACAGGCGCGGGCCTGCCGGCGGGCGCTGAATGCCCGCCGGCAGGGGCAGGGAAACAATGCGCCGTCGAGGGGGTGGGGCACGGATTGGCACCGCCCCCTCAACCGGTCACCGGACCAAGCTCAGACGAGCAGGTCCGACTGGAACTTGGCCAGCGCCTCGTTTGTGGCTGCGGCGATGTCCGCCAGCCCCTGGAGATCGTCGGTGAGATCGTCCAGGCCGCCGTCGGCCCGCGCCGTGACAACCTCGCGCTGGTCGAGTTTCGCAAACATCGAATCGAAGAAGTCGGCGATCTTATCGGCGTTGGCGAGAGCCTTCGCGGACGGCTGGAAATGCAGCTGGTCCCCGCCGAGCAGGCGGGCAAGGTGGTCACCATTGCCCGTCGCTGCCGGATCGCTTGCCGTGTCGCCGGCGGGCTGTGGCTGTGCGGCCGAACGGTGTCCCGTGTCCCAGTCCCCGCTGCGCTTGAAGAAATCGGCAAGCCAGCCGGTTGAGACCGGCCTTCCGCCGCCGTCCGGCACATCGGAGGGGACCGGCGTCGGGGTGGGCGTCAGATCAGGGGTCGATTCGGGCGTCGATACCGGGGTCGTGTCTTCTGCGACTGCGGGAGTGGTGTCTGGCGACGCCGCCTTCATGACCGGGTCGATCAGATCCTTCTTCACGTTCTTCGTGCCGATGGTGGCCGTCTGGGTCGACGTGGCGATGTCGGGGCCGGAAAAGGTGACGGTATAGGTGCCGGGCTTGAGCGCCAGGTCGTAGCCGCCAGCGGCGCTGGTCGTCGTCTTGAAAAGCTGACCCGCCGAATTCTTGGCGGTCACCGTGATACCGCCAAGACCCTCGCCGGGGTCGTAGAAGCGATCGCCGTCGCGGTCGTCGAAGGCGACGCCGGTCAGGAACAGGTCAGTACCGGTCTTGCCGAAATCCTGGGTCACGAAGGCGCTGCTGCGGCCGCGATAGTCGCCAACCTCGACACCGAGACCCACCTCGCGAAAATTCGGATTGAGGAGATTGGCGCGGTGACCCGGCGAATTCATCAGGTTGGTGTGCAGCAGCTGGACTTCATCCTGATAGCCGGCGGGCGCGCGCGTTGTCGCCCAGGCGATGTTCTCACCCGTGGCCCAGGATCCCTGCAGGTTATAGCCGGCCGCCTTCATGCGCTGGGTGGAACTGGATCCTCCCGAACCGGTATGCGAGAAAACGTCGGCAGCGAGCATCCACTGGCTGTGATCCTCGGCGGCCTCGCTGAGGTCGTTGTCGAAAGCAAGCGGTTGTACACCCGCTTTCGCCCGCTCGGCATTGATGAGTTCCAGCAGGTACTGTTCATTTGCGTTGTGCTTTGGCATTCGGCAAGTCTCCCCGAATTTCATTCCTAGTGATTTGGCGCATTGCCCGATCGATGCATAGGAACGAACTATGTCCATGGTGCGGAATAACATTGACCAACCTGGGGAATCTTGCATGGATACCGGTTGTATTGTCATTGTTGTGTCGCGATCCGGGAATGCACGCCGTGGTTACTATGCTTCCACGCACCACGCGGGGCGCCAGGGCAGGAAGCTGCGGTAGGGCTGGAGGCTGCCGGCGGTTTCCGAACCGGGGGGCGACTGCCGGCGCGGGCGATCGTGCCGCACCAGGCGGTGCCGGCAGGGTGACGCCTGAGCGCGTACGCCGCTCGTGCCCTGTTCGAACAGGCGGAGCGCCGGCGCCGGATGGGACCTGCCGAAGGGCAGCCGATGTGGCGTTACCGGCGGCCCCTGGACGAAGGCAGGCCCGGGGAATGCCTGCGCTTCCCTTTCGTGAGTGTCGGAACAACAGCAGCTCGGTCGCTGACGGCGAGGGCGATTGTGAGCCGCCAGCGTCAAGCGGCTGTGTCGAAGCCCGTAGGGGCGGAAAATTTTACGGAGAAATGGCACGCCCTAGGGGAGTCGAACCCCTCTTTTCAGAATGAAAATCTGACGTCCTAACCGATAGACGAAGGGCGCGTGCGGGGCTGCTTCTACTCAGGCCGCCCCGAAACCGCAAGGGCAAAAATGACCGTCTGTCGGATTTTTTGCGCAAGGCGCACCGGCGGTGGCTGCAGCCCGGAGGGGCGACATAAGCATGCGTCAAATCGAATGCGAGGTGAGAAGGAGTGGCACGCCCTAGGGGAGTCGAACCCCTCTTTTCAGAATGAAAATCTGACGTCCTAACCGATAGACGAAGGGCGCGTGCGGGGCTGCTTCTACTGGGCGCTCAGCGTTTGTGCAAGGCAAAAAAGTCGTCGGCCGGAACTTTATTCACAGTCCGGGACGGGGGGCGCCCTACTTGCGCGTGCCGCGGCATTGCCAGTTCCAGTCGCGCTCGGGACCGATGTCGATATGCACGGATTCGGTGTGGCAGTAGGTGCCGACGCCGCCGCGCCCCGGCATTGCGCGCAGATGGGCGGCCAGTTCCCAGCGACTGACGCCGGCGATCTGGATGTCGGCCGCCTCGCAGCGCGTGTGCAGCGACTGCTTCTCGCGGTTCGCCTTTGCCGAGCGGACGCCGGAGGTGACGATCACCGGCTTGCCGTAGTGCTTCTCCAGCGATTTCAGCACCGCCAGCAGCGCCGGCTTGAAGCAGCCGGTGTCAACCTTCTCGGTCTGCAGCCACAGGCCATTGGCAGAGAGTCGGGCGAGACCGGCAAGCGAAGCAACCTCGGTCACGCCGCCCGCACCCTCGGGTGCATCTTCCTCGGCCTCCGGGTGGTCCGCCGATGCATAGAGCGACTCGCGCGCAAGTTCGGGAAGGGCGGCCGTGCCGAGCGCGGCGTCCACGTAGCCGGCTGCCGCCGTCTGCCGGTTCAGCAGGGGCTTGCGGGCGCCAGCCGCCTTGCCATTCTCGACCTTGTCGGTCGCCTTGCGCTTGGCATACAGCGCCGCCAGCGCCAGGGTCTGGTCGAGATCGCCGTCTTCGGGCGGCAGGCCTTCGGGCTCGGCCACCAGTGCGGTCCGTGCTGTTCCGGGCAACGGCACGCGGTCGGGAACGAGCGCGGCGTCCTCGTCCGGTAGCGCCTCGGCAGCCGGCCGGGCGGATGTGGGCACGGAGCCGGTCACCGCGCCGTCGCCGTCCGCCGGTACCGCGCTCGACCCCGGGGCGTAGAGATTGGTGATGGCCGGGCCATCCGGGGACGCCGCAGCGCCGCCCGAGGCATAGATGCTGGTCTGGTAGGCGTTCACTTGCGCCGGCTGCATGATGAGGTCGGCGAGGTTGGCCGGCTTGCCCTCGGCGGATGGCCCGGCAGCTTCGGCGGACGCCCCGTCGGCCGAAGCGACGGCGGCTACCATCGGGTCACGATAGCCGGCCGACGCCGGACCATCGCCGTGCGGCGCCGGATCGGCCGCCTCGACGGTAGCCTCGACCGGAGCAGTGCTGTCGTCCGAACGCATGTCGCCGGTGGCGGACACGCAGCCGGACAGCGCCAGCACGGACGCCGCGAGCAGCAGGCCGCAGCGTCGGTTTTTCAGTTCTCTGCCGGTCTTGCGCATGAACAGCAAGTGACATCCCCGCCATGTTCCGCCCGCAGCCGGCAACTGGCGCCGGCGGGGCTCGTCCGCATCGAAGAGACAGGGTCGCCGTCGGCGAGACCACCTGCCTCTCCCTATGGCCCGCGTCTCATCCGCGGGCGTTCAGCACGCATGCTCCGGATCGATATGCGGGGACGACGTGGCCCCAGTCCCCGGCGAAATCATCCGTCCACCGACGGCCGCGGGAGGATCCGGGTCAACGGCGGCAAAGGCACGATCGCGGCTCGCACCAGTGTTGCAGGTGCGGGACCACGGTGAACGCGGCAGGCAGGGACGTCGCAAACGTCTCCTGCGCCAACGGTCACGTCCTTGTGCTAGGTTCCGGGGATTGTGCGAGGCTTACCAGACGCCGGTGTTGGCCATCGAGGCCCAGGGTTCGGCCGGCGGCAGGCTGTCGCCCTTCTGCAGCAACTCGATCGAGATGCCGTCGGGCGAGCGGATGAAGGCCATGTGGCCGTCACGCGGCGGCCGGTTGATGGTGACGCCGCGGTCCATCAGCCTCTGGCAGGTGGCGTAGATGTCGTCGACCTCATAGGCGAGGTGGCCGAAGTTGCGCCCGCCGGTGTATTCCTCGGGGTCCCAGTTGTAGGTCAGCTCGAGGCAGGGCGCAGCGTTCCGCCCCGCCGTTTCGAGATCGCCCGGCGCGGCGAGAAAGACCAGCGTAAAGCGTCCCTTCTCGTGATCATGGCGGCGGTACTCGACGAGGCCGAACAGCTCGCAATAGAAGTGCAGCGATTTCTCAAGGTCGGTCACGCGAACCATGGTGTGGAGATAGCGCATCGGGGAAGGTCCTCAAATCAGATCAATGAACAGCCGAACATAGGGGCTTGTCAGCCACAGGCAAGCCTCGGCCCGTATAGAGGACCGGGCAAAACTTTTTACGAAGGCTTGTCCAATCGCAATGGGACGATGTTATTCTGATCAGCAAGAATCAGTTAACCGTAAATCATGTGACGCGTATTCGAGGGGCGGGGCAGATCATGGCGGACAGGATGTCTACGAAGGAAATCACAGAGCGTGATGACCAGGGTGGCGCGGAGGTCGACCTGATCGAGATCACCGGCGTCATCAAATGGTTCGATGTCGCCAAGGGTTTCGGTTTCATCGTGCCGGACAACGGCATGCAGGACGTTCTGGTCCACGTCACCTGCCTCAGGCGCGACGGCTACCAGACGGTGCTGGAAGGGGCGCGCGTGGTGGCGCTGATCCAGCGGCGCGAGCGCGGCTACCAGGCCTTCCGGATTCTGTCGATGGACCAGTCCACCGCCGTCCATCCCTCGCAAATGCCGCCGGTCCGCACGCACGTGCAGGTGACGCCGACGAGCGGGCTCGAGCGCGCGCTGGTGAAGTGGTTCAACCGCACCAAGGGCTTTGGATTCCTGACGCGCGGCGAGGGGACAGAAGACATCTTCATTCACATGGAAACGCTGCGCCGCTTCGGCCTGACCGAGCTGCGCCCCGGCCAGGTCGTGCTGGTACGCTTCGGCGACGGCGAGAAGGGCCTGATGGCCGCGGAGATCCATCCCGACAATCCGGCCCCGGGCAACCGGTCGCACTGATGGCGCTTGTCCGCCGTCTTTCCCGCCTCGCTCTGAGCGTCCTCGTGGCGCTTTTTTTGTATCTGCCGGGCACCCTGCCGTTGGCGGCGGAGGAGACGTTCGACGAAGGCACGCTTTCGATCCTCTCTGCCGACGGCAGGCGGCATGATTTCGCCGTGGAACTGGCGTTGACGGCGCGGCAGCGGGCGCAGGGCCTGATGCACCGGCGCACGATGGCGGCCGATCGCGGCATGCTGTTCGCCTTCGGCGAGAGCCGGCTGGCGCTGATGTGGATGAAAAATACCTACCTGCCACTGGACATGCTGTTCATCGATGACGGCGGCACGATCCGCACGATCCGGGAGAACGCCGAGCCCTTGTCCGAGGCGGTCATCAGCTCGAACGTGCCGGTCGCCTTCGTGCTGGAGCTGAACGGCGGCACGGCGAGCGTGCTTGGGATCAAGCCCGGGGACCGGGTGGAGAGCCCGGTGATCCCCGGGGCAGCGGCCGGGCCCTGACGCCGGCGCCGCTGTCGGCGCCGATGCTCGCGCTGGGGGCGGCCAGCCCTGCGCATTTGATGCGCGGCGAATCTCTGCTAGGAGGAACGCCCTGCCTCAACGATGGAACGGATATGGCCGCGCGCGATCGATACTCCCGGAAGCTCGAATGCTCCAAGTGCGGGCGCACCGGCTTTGCCGAGGCCTCCGAGGACGACGACCCGCGGCGCAAGAACCCGGGCTTTGCAATCGACGAGATGCCGGCAGGCTTTTCGACCGAGCGGCCGTCGCCCGACCCGGCAAGGCACATGATTCGCTGCCGCTGCGGCAACGTCTTCGCCTTCAAGCAGAAAACCTACTATCCGCCGGGTGGCGAACCGGCGTGACGCTGCCCGCGCCGGCGTTTCGAGATCGACGCCCTACAAGGCGACGCCGGCGCGCCGGGCACCTTCCCGCAGGGCTTCGGCTACCCTGACGTTTGTCACCGGATAGTAGCGGACGAAGCAATCCACCTTGAACGTCGGAAAGTCTCGGGCGAGTCGTCTCGACGCCTCGCGTGCCACGGTCTGCCGGTCGAGCAAGCCAGCCGCTGCAGCCGTGAACAGGAGCGTCACCGGAAGGTCGGGCGGCGCCTGCCGCAGCGCGGTGAGGCATTCGTCGTATTCGCCCGCGGCAAAGGCGCTGCGGGCGAGCACATTGTAGTAGCATGGCGCGCGCGGATTCGCCGCAATTGCACGGCGGGCGAGTACGAGCGCCTCCTCTTCTGCCTCCTCAACCAACGACATGTTGTCGGCGAGCATCGCCATCATGTCAGCACTGTTTCCCATTTCGGCGCGCAATTCGCGGTGGAGCGCATGCGCGCCGTCGAGATCGCCCTCGAACGCGTTTAGGGCTGCCAGTCCCAGTCTGGCCTCGGGGGCGGTCGGGCTGATGGCGATCGCCCGTCGCGTGCAATCTGCCCATAGACGCGCTTGTGCCTCGCCGTCGGCCGAGAAGCCGTTGCAGGCATCGACGCCGTGGACTTCGCCGAGCAGGATCCACGCCTGCACGAGCTCGGGGTTCGCCTCGACGGCCTTGCGCAACAGCCGCTTGGCCTCTTCGTTGCTCGCCCGGTCGAAGCGACTGTGCTGTTCCAGGCCGGTCACGTAGTAGTCAAAGGCAGCCATGTCCCGCGGGTGCTTCTCGCGCGCATGCTTCTGGCGGAGGGTGAAGACGTAGCCGCCGCAACTGACGAGTGCGGCCGACAGGCAGGCGGTGACCTTGTCCTGCATCGCGAAGGCGTCTTCCACCGGCTCCTCAAAGCGCCGGGTCCAGAGCTGCGCGCCGGTCGCGGTCTCGACGAGCTGCGCCGCGATGCGCACAAGTCCTCGACCTGCCTGTAGCGACCCCTCGAGCAGGTAGGCAGCGTTCAGTTCTCGCCCGATGGCGCGCACGTCCTCGTGCCGGTTGCGCTGCGCGAGCATCGTCTGGCGGGAGATGACAGTCACGTCCGGACAGCGGGCGAGGGCCTCGATGCTGTCAGCCGTGAGACAATCGGCAAGGTGGTCGAACCGCGGCTCGCTGGACAGGTTATCAAAGGGAAGGACGGCGATCACCAACGGGCCCGACAAAGCCTGCGCTCGCTCGGACCCGGTTCGCAGTTCGGCCCGACGGCTGGTGATCAGCGCGACGAGTGCGGTCTTGCTGTGCACGCCGAGCTTTTCGTAGATGGCGGCAAGGTGCGTGCGGACTGTCGTCGGCGCGATGAACAGCGCCTCGCCGATTTCGCGATAGGTAAGCCCTTCGGCAAACCTCAGTGCGATCAAGCCCTCCCGGGCGGAGAGTTCGGGCAGCAGCCGAACGGTCGTCGATCCATCAAGCAACCCGCCCCCGCCTTCCTGTCCCGATCGCCACTATGCGGCAAAATACTACAATTGCCGGCGCGGGAATACTGCATGTGCCCGATGCAAGAACCGGCCGCCGACGCCTAGCATTGGTCACCGATGCTGCGGCGGCTGCCGCGGCGCAAGCCAAGGAGAATGCGTCATGGACCCGTGGCGGGAATTGGGGCGGGAGGATCACTCCAGCCTCCTCGAATGCCTGGCGCATTCGTCCTGGGGCGCGAAGTGCTACAGGTACGTCCCATCAGAACCGGCCTGGCGCGATACCGGGGCCGTCTGGCAGGGCGCGCCTGGATGGAACGTGATGGCCGACGCCGACGCCCCCGTGGAAAGCCCGGCACGCCAACAGCCCCGCAGCCGCCGCTGGCGGCGCCTGCGGTTGCTGGCCACCCGCTGGTGGCGTCGCCCCTCGGGGTCTGCCCGCCAAGGCTGAACGCATGGTGCGGGCTGAAGGGCGAAGGGATTGATGTCGTTGGTCGGTACTGATGGCGAACTCTGCCGAGACGCGAGAAAAGCCATGTTTGTCAATGAATTGAGCGAAAATCCCAATAGCTGTGGGGCTCTGTGCCGCCCATTGGTTTTGCCTTAAAGATTAAAGCATTCTCCAGTCAATGTTATGGCTGGATCAGGCCGCAAGCTTGCTGCGGCGATAGAGGGCTCTCAACGGCTGCTCAACGTAGGTGTAAGACAGCCACGCAAGGCAAACCGACAGCGTCGCGACGATGATGAACGTAGGGACTGGCCCCCATTGATCCCGAAGCATGCGGGTGAGCGGGTAGTGCCACAGCAACGTTTCACGCCGAAGCGTTCTGGTTGAGAGGATCAGCAACGGCCAGAGCAGATAGAACTTCGCTTCTACCGCCAGCGACCATGTGTGGCCGAGCATCTTTGGCTCATGCCAGAAGGCCAATGAATAGTCTGAGACATAGAGACCGGCCAGCAGGACATCCGACGTGACGGTGCGCTCGCTCAGAAACCACGGCGCGAATGCGGCATACGCGGCCAACATCAGCAGAAATGCAGGCCCCAGCCTGACGATCCGCCCCACGAAAAAATCCGGAAGCGACCTGCCTTCCCGCAGGAGTGACGTGACCAGATATCCGGAAAGAACGAAAAAAAGGTCGACTCCGATCATGCCGCCGAGGGCAACTGGGATACGGCAATGGAAAGCAACCACGGCGAGAACCGCCACGGCCCGAACACCGTCAAGTGCCGGATTCTGCTGCAACCAATAGCTCCCCAGTTTCAGCCTCAGGTTATCGTATAGAATGCATCGGGAGGCCGCCAGCTGTTGTCCTCGGCGGCAATCAGGTCGGCCGAAGGCTTTCCGTCCCTAAGATAAGCGGAAGTTGATTGAGCTAGGCGCACGCTCGTTGAGCAACGGATCTTCGGCGTCAATGCAAGGCAGTGCGGGCGCCGGGACGTTGTTGACCGGTCGCCAAGGCTAACGTTGCTGGAAATGACGAGCGATGGTTCATTGCGAGGACGGAGGAACACCTGCACCCAATCGGTCAGGGCAGGTCGCTCGTTGCCTGTGCGACCCCAATTCGACCTCGCAGTGCGCAGTTCAAACCAGAAGCTGTCATCCAGGTCTCTGAAAAAATTGGCGACCCCTGCAGGATTCGAACCTGCGACCTACTGCTTAGAAGGCGGAAATAATAGGCTAATCGCGAATCATCCACGCTAGCATTAAATCATCACAACTGATTGCAATCATTGGTGATTTTTGGCGCCTGGAGGCCAAGTGATTGGGGTCGAAAAACGATTTCAAATTTGCCAAACCGTCCCCAAACCGTCCCCAAATTTGTCGCGTCTGCCCTGCCGCATAACGGTCACCCCCTCTATGGACGCCAGACTATCTTGTGCATTTCCATCGCGAATAGGCCGAAATCTGTGCCTCGGCCACTGACTATGACCCGTGACCCAGGCCCGAGAGAATTCTTTAGTTCAGCAGGAAAACCGCAAAGTGTGCTCGCGGGGAATGGTACGTTTCGAACGGTGATGCCGTTGCGGCATTTCCTGCTTCCATAGTGCGAAACCCCTTCCACCGTAAAAACCTGCTCCACCTCGTGACCAACAAGCACGGCCGCAGTGAAGGGGACAGATATCAAGATCGCATAGATGCCCATTCCAAAGCCAAAGATTGGCAAAAGGAAAAACGCAACGGCCTTTTTACCGTCGCTATACCCACGCCACTCCCCCTCGTGTCGTACCACAGCCACCATCAAGAACAGGGCGGATAATACGATACCGCAAACCACTGATGCTCCTTTGGCCCTGTCAATCCAATTGGCTGTTGGTAAAAATGGAAGCCCAAAAAATCCCAAGAGCATTGGCACTAAGCAAAACAGTACCGCGCCGAAAATGAGGTGCGCTGAGAGCGGTATTCTAGCTGGAGTTGGTGCCTGTGAATTCATCAACTTATTCCGAGTGACATACCATCAAAACGCATTCAAGCAATGATTGTATGGCAACGCAAGTTCGCGCAGTGTAAGTGGGTCCGGCCTGTCGCCTTGAAAAACGGATGCTTGTAGGTGAAGCTTAAGAAGTGGGATGGCGACCCCTACAGGATTCGAACCTGTGACATTCGACTTAGAAGGTCGACGCTCTATCCAGCTGAGCTAAGGGGCCTAAATTGACCAACTGCCATGCAGTTGGTCTAAGTCATTGATTTCCTATAGCAGATTACTAGCCATACCCAAAACCGTACCCTAACGGAACCTGCCAGGAAAGTAAGTCTATGTTAACGCTGCATCATTCTAGCTCACCGAAACGCTTAGAAGGCAGTTGCTCTATCCAGCTGAGCTAAGGGGCCGTCGGTCCCGGGGCGCCGGTCAGTGGGTCCAGGGCTGCATGCGGTTGAAGCGGAAATTGTCCGGATAGGCGACCTTCTTGCGGGTCGGGTCGTGCGGCTCGATAACCCGGAAATCGATGCCGTTGCGCTGCGCATAGGCGATCGCCTCCTCGCGCGTATCGAATCGAAGCCGGACCTGCTGACGCATGTCGGCGGAACTGGTGTAGCCCATGATCGGATCGATCGTGCGCGGCCGCTCCTGATCGAATTCCAGAATCCACTGGTTGGTTTTCGCCTTGCCGGACTGCATCGCCGTTTTGGCAGGACGGAAAATCTTCGCGCTCATGAGTCCTCTCGCTCCAGTCGTCTGATCGCCAGCCGCACGGATGCGCGCATCGCACGGTCCGGGGCGGCAGGCTAGGGCAGTGGCAGTCCCGCCGTTGTCGGTGCTTAGCACCGGGGCCGGCGCATTTCAACGGTCGCGTGCCGGCAGGCCCGATCTTCCCGGTGCCATTTCGATGCTGCCCGGACCCCGGAACGGTCGCCGACCTGCATGGATTGGACCGGCGCGCTCGACTGCGGTTCTCAACAGGGGCAAACTGGGATGGACGTTCGGGAGGCATGAGGATGAAAACGACGCTTCTTCCTGGCGCCCTTGCCCTGCTCGTGGCCGGTTGCTCGCCCACGTCCGGCGAAGGCCGTTATCCGGAACCGATCCCGGGCAGCATCACCTATGGCGGCCGGCCACGGTCAAAGCTGACCAAATCCCCCGTCGGCAGCTGGTTCCATCATCGTTTCACGGACCCGTTCGGCCGACTGGTACAGGAGACCTATGTCATCCAGGCCGACCGCACGCTGCTGCTGACCAGCCGTATCGTCATGGTTGAGGACGCGCAGCGCGACTGAAGGAGGAAGGGCAGGTGGGGGGCGAGAACGGTGGTCGGAGTGGAGAGATTCGAACTCCCGACCCTCTGGTCCCAAACCAGATGCGCTACCAGGCTGCGCTACACTCCGCCGATCCGTGCAGGCGGAGATACACGCATCCGGCGCCGCTCGCAACTGCAAATGCGGAAATGGGGCGCAAGTGCGAGCCAAGTCCCGGACGGACGTTTCGGGTCGGGGCCGCGCGGAGCCTTCGTTCCGGGCCAAGGGAACCCGGGCCGTTTGTGTCCCCGCGCTGGCCTTTCGGTCGATGGCGCCGGCGGCGGCGTACGTCCGGGCCTGGTCGCGCTCGCGCCACGTCCTGTCAAGGCGGACGGATGAGGGGATATGTCACCAATGGTGACAGCCGGGCATGTAGGGGCTTGGCCAAAAAAACGGGCCGATCCGCCGTGCGGCGAATCAGCCCGGTGCGGACAGTCTTCGGCCGGGTCCGACAAGGGGATCGGGCGGCCGGTCTGCTCCAGATGCCTGCATGCGCGATCATGCGCCAACGGTGATTTGCTCATTGACAGATTCCGCCAAAATCTTGACAATTTGCGCATGCCGCCCATTGTCCGCTCATCTCTGCCGCTGCAGGTCGTCGTGCTGCTCCTGCCGGAGTCCTCGCTGATGTCGCTGGCGAGCGTTCTGGATCCGATGCGTGCGGCCAACCGCGTGGTGCCGGACGCGGTGTTCCGCTGGACGATCGTTTCCCCGGACGGCCGGCCGGTGCGGCTGACCAGCGGCGTCGAGATCGCAGTCGATGGTGCGCTCGGCGACCAGGCGGGCGATGTGCTGGTGGTGATCGCCGGCTTCAACCAGGACCGGCACGCCGACCGGCGCTTCGTCGGCCGGCTGAAATCGGTGGCGGGCCGGTTCGGCACCGTCGCCGGCGTCGAGTCGGGCTGCTGGCTGCTCGCCCGGTCCGGGCTGCTCGACGGGCGCGAGGCGACCGCGCACTGGGAAGAGCTGGAGGACTTCGCGGTCGCGTTTCCGGCGCTGAACGTGCGGGCGGACCGCTTCGTCACCGACGGCCACCTCTGGACCTCCGGCGGCGCCTCGCCGACCTTTGACATGATGCTGCATCTGATCCGGCTGCATCTCGGCACGGCGGTGGCGCTCGACGTGGCGAGCGTCTTCGTCTACGACGAGACGCATGCGGCCAGCGACGCCCAGCCGCTGGTGTCGCTGGGGCGGCTCGCCGGGCACACGCCCGAACTGGCGGCGGCGATCCGGCTGATGGAGCGGACGATCGAACGCCCGCTGACGACGGCGACCGTGGCGCGGCGGCTGGGCATGTCCACGCGCAGGCTCGAGCACCTGTTCGCCTCGGGGCTTTCGACCAGCCCGGGCCGGTACTATCTGCGACTGCGGCTGACGGCAGCGCAACGGCTGGTGCGCGACACCCGGCTGGCGATGCGCGAGATCGGCCTCAGAACCGGCTTCGACAGCCTGTCGGCCTTTTCGCGCGCCTTTCACCGTCAGTTCGGCGTGTCGCCGCGCCGCTTCCGTCAGACCGACGGGGTCGCGGCCGTGCCCGAGGCCCGGCCGGTGGAACTGGCCGCCCATCCGCGCCGGTCCTGGTGATCGGCACAACAACAAGCACGGCCCGACGGTCAGGACCTCGCGCCGCGCTTCAGGTGGTTGGCGCTCTCTTCAAGCAAAAAAGATCCGCGCTTTCGGCGGATCCCGCTAGTGCAGGATCTGGCTGAGGAAGAGCTTGGTGCGCTCGTGCTGCGGGTTGTCGAAGAAGTTCTGCGGGTCGTTTTCCTCGACGATCTGGCCCTGGTCCATGAAGATCACGCGGTTGGCGACCTGCCGGGCAAAACCCATCTCGTGGGTGACGCAGAGCATGGTCATGCCTTCTTCGGCCAGCGACACCATGGTCTCGAGCACTTCCTTGACCATTTCCGGGTCTAGAGCCGAGGTCGGCTCGTCGAACAGCATGATCTTCGGCTTCATGCAGAGCGAGCGGGCAATCGCCACGCGCTGCTGCTGGCCGCCGGAAAGCTGGCCCGGGTACTTGTTCGCCTGCTCGGGAATCTTGACGCGCTCGAGATAGTGCATCGCCACCTGCTCGGCTTCCTTCTTCGGCATCTTGCGCACCCAGATCGGCGCCAGCGTGCAGTTTTCCAGGATCGTCAGGTGCGGGAACAGGTTGAAGTGCTGGAACACCATTCCGACCTCGCGGCGCACCTCGTCGATCTTCTTCAGATCGTTGGTGAGTTCGATGCCGTCGACGACGATCTGGCCCTTCTGGTGCTCCTCCAGCCGGTTGATGCAGCGGATCATCGTCGACTTGCCCGATCCGGACGGGCCGGCGATGACGATGCGCTCTCCGCGCATGACCTTCAGGTTGATGTCGCGCAGCACGTGGAAGTCGCCATACCACTTGTTCATGTTGACGATCTCGACGGCCACGTCGGTGGCGGAGACCGACATCTGCTTGGCTTGGGCTACCATTGTTGTTTTCCCCTTGTTATCTCTTGTGGCCGGTATCGAGGCGGCGCTCCACGAATGCTGAATAGCGCGACATGCCGAAGCAGAAAAGCCAGAACACGAAACCAGCGAAAATCAGGCCGGTCAGCGGCGTCACGGGCGTGATCCAGGTGGTGTCGCCGAAGCTGGCCTTGACGATGCCGAGCAGGTCGTACATGGCGATGATCGTCACCAGCGAGGTGTCCTTGAACATGCCGATGAAGGTGTTGACGATGCCGGGGATGACGAGCTTGATCGCCTGCGGCAGCACGACGAAGGTCATCTTGTGGAAGTAGTTCAGCCCGAGCGCGTCGGCGGCCTCGTACTGGCCCTTCGGGATTGCCTGAAGGCCGCCGCGGATCACCTCGGCCATGTAGGCTGAGGCGAAGATCGACACGCCGATCAGCGCCCGCAGGAACTTGTCGATGTTGTTGCCCGGCTCGAGGAACAGCGGCAGCAACACGCTTGCCATGAACAAAACGGTGATCAGCGGTACGCCGCGGATCAGCTCGATGAAGCTGACGCACGCCGTCCGGACAATCGGCATCTGCGACCGGCGCCCGAGCGCGAGCAGGATGCCCGCGGGCAGCGACACGACGATGCCGACGAAGGACAGGATCAGCGTCACCATCAGCCCGCCCCACAGGGACGTCTCAACATGCGGCAGGCCGAACACGCCGCCAAGCAGCAGAATGTAGGCCAGCACCGGCAGCGCGAACAGCAGAAGGATCGCGTTCAGCCCCTTGCGCGGCACGCTCGGGATCAGCATCGGCACGAGCAAGGCAACGAACAGGGCTCCGACGAGCAACGGCCGCCACAGCTCGCCCCGCGGGTAGGAGCCGAACATGAACAGCACGAAGCGGTCGGCGACATAGGCCCAGCAGGCGCCGCTCCAGCCGGAGGGCAGGACGCCGCCCTGGTCGACCGTCAGGCAGGCGGCGCGGTCCGAGCCGGTCCAGACCGCGGAAAGGAACAGCCAGTCGATCGCGCCCGGCAGGAAATACAGAAGCGCGAGGAGCGCGATGACCGTCATGACGCCGTCGCGCCAGGAGGCGAACAGGTTATGGCGGATCCAGCCAAGCGCGGTGTGGTCGGAAATCGGCGGCTTTTCGGGAGCGATGAACTGGTCGCGGACGTAGGTTGCGCTTTCGGCCATCTTACCGCTCCACCAGTGCCATCTTGGCGTTGAACCAGTTCATGAACATCGACGTGATCAGGCTGATCGAGACGTAGACCACCATCCAGATCGCGATGATCTCGATGGACCGGCCCGCCTGGTTGAGGATGGTGCCGCCGACGGCGACGAGGTCGGCATAGCCGACGGCGACCGCAAGCGAGGAGTTCTTGATCAGGTTCAGATACTGCGAGGTCAGCGGCGGAATGATGATCCGCAGCGCCTGTGGCAGGATGACGAGGCGCGTCGTCAGGCCGGGCCGCAAGCCCAGCGCATAGGATGCCTCCGTCTGGCCTCTGGAGACGCCACGGATGCCGGCCCGGACGATCTCGGCGATGAACGAGGCGGTGTAAAGCGACAGCGCCAGGTACAGCGCCAGGAACTCGGGACCGATGACCAGGCCGCCGCGCATGTTGAACGAGCCCGGGACCGGGTAGTCGAACGTCAGCGGGCTGCCGAGCAGGAGGAAGACCAGCAGCGGCGGCAACACGATCATCGCCAGGTTGGCGATCAGGACGGGCGGCCGGCGGCCGGTGCTGCGCTGGTAGGCATTGGCCCAGACGGTGAAAGCGATCGCCGCGACGATGCCGAGCGCCAGGGCGCCGAAGACATAGCCGAATCCCTCGCCGAATACCGGCGCGGGCATGTAGATGCCGCGATTCGATATGAAGAACATCGCGTCCGGGTTTTCTTCGACGTGCTGGAAGATGGTCCGGATCGACGGCAGCAGCGCCAGAACGCCGAGGTACCAGAAGAAGATGACGAGCAGCGGCGGAATGTTGCGGAAGACCTCGACATAGATCGTGCAAAGCCGCGCGATCAGCCAGTTGTGCGACAACCGGCCGATACCGATGATGAGGCCGACCGCGGTGGCGGTGACGATGCCCCAGACGGCCACGACCAGCGTGTTGATCAGCCCGACTTCCAGTGCCCGCAGATAGGTCGAGTCGCTCGAGTAGCTGATCAGCGTCTGGGCGATGTCGAATCCGGCGCGGCTCCGGAGAAAGTCGAATCCGGCCGTCATGTTCGCGCGGGCGAGGTTTTGCGCCGCATTGTTCCAGGCGTACCAGATGACCCAAGCAATGCCGAACAGGGTAAGTGCCTGATAGATATAACTTCTCAGGGCCGGATTATAGAGCAGCGATACCTTTGGAGGTTCGCCGGACCCGGTGCGGGCATCAGCTACAGCCATTGAGAACCCCTTCGTTCCGTTCGCCCTGTTTGCCGGGCGTTTCATGTTGGGGGGAGGGCGGAGAACCGCCCTCCCGACAATCGTCTAAGCTTCGTCGATCAACGGACCGGCGGCGCGTACTGCAGGCCACCCTTGGTCCACAGCGCGTTCAGGCCGCGTTCGATCTGGAGCGGCGAGCCCTGGCCGACGTTGCGTTCGAACGATTCGCCGTAGTTGCCGACGCCCTTGATGATCTGCACGGCCCAGTCAGCCGGCAGGCCGAGGTCGGAACCGATGGTCGAGTCGGCTTCCTCGCCGAGGAAGCGCTTGATGTCCGGGTTGTCGGACTTCTTCATCTCCTCGACATTGGCCTGGGTGATGCCGAATTCCTCGGCGGCGACCATGGCGTAGTGCGACCAGCTGACGATGTCGAGCCAGCGCGAGTCGTTCTGGCGCACGGCCGGGCCAAGCGGCTCCTTGGAGATGATTTCCGGCAGAACCATGTGGTCGTCCGGGTTGGCCATCTTCAGGCGGATCGAGTAGAGGCCCGAGGCGTCGGTGGTGTAGGCGTCGCAACGACCGGCGTTGTAGGCGGCGTCGGCTTCGTCCTGCGCTTCGAACACCACGGGCTTGAAGTCCATGTTGTTGGCGCGGAAGTAGTCGGCGAGGTTGAGCTCGGTGGTCGTGCCGGCCTGGACGCAGATGGAGGCGCCGCTCAGTTCGAGCGCGGACTTCACGCCGAGGTCCTTCTTCACCATGAAGCCCTGGCCGTCATAGTAGTTCACGGCGCGGAAGTCGAAGCCGAGCTGCGAATCGCGGCTGATGCTCCAGGTGGTGTTGCGCGCCAGCATGTCGATCTCGCCCGACTGCAGGGCCGGGAAGCGGTCCTTGGCCGACAGCGGCGTGTACTTGACCTTGGTGGCGTCACCAAAGACGGCGGCAGCCACGGCCTTGCAGAGGTCGACGTCGAGGCCGGACCAGTTGCCTGCGGAGTCCTGCGCGCCGAAACCTGCAAGGTTCGAGCCGTTGACGCCGCACTGTACGAAACCCTTTGCCTTCACGTCCGAAAGCGTGTCGGCCTGAGCGGCCGATGCGCCAATCCCCATGACGGCAGCAGCACCGAGAAGGGCTGTCACGATCGTTTTTGCCATGTTTAACTACCTTTGTTCTCTTGTCTTTCTAATGTCCGCGCGGCGCCGGCGTGGTGCGGGAACGCTGCGGCACTCGCCACCCTCCCGGCGCGAGTTGGTTCTATCACATGCTCAAAATGACGCAGGGTCAAGAGAGCTGGCCTATTTTCCGGATGCGGTGGTAAAAATCGCCGGGGATGGCAAATTAATATGCAAAATCAGATGGAAAATGGCAGTTTGCCCTTGCGTTGGGCGGGCCGCGGGCCGGCTGGCCGATTCGGCCGAACAACTTCGCGTGATGTTTCATCAGGATTTTTGTCTTGACCCCGAACATCCGCGGACGGAAGAGTCCGGATTCTGCAAACGAAAGCAAACCTCTCCGGACAAACGATGACAGACAAAGCTGAAGTGCTCGCCGGCGCTGGCGACAATACCCGCCTTGCCCATATCGGAAACGATCCCTCCGACTTTCACGGCTTCGTCAACCCGCCGGTCGTTCATGCCTCGACGGTGCTGTTTCCCAACGCGGCGACCATGGAGAAGCGGGCGCAGAAGTACACCTACGGGACCCGCGGGACCCCGACCACCGACGCGCTTTGCGCGGCGATCGACGAGCTGGAAGGCTCGGCCGGGACCATCGTCGTCCCCTCCGGCCTGGCGGCCGTCACGGTTCCCTTCCTCGCCTTCCTTTCCGCCGGTGACCACGCGCTGATCGTCGATTCGGTCTACAGCCCGACCCGCCACTTCTGCGATACGATGCTGACGCGCCTCGGCGTCGAGGTCGAATACTACGACCCGGCCGCCGGCGCTGACATCGCGCGACTGATGCGGCCGAACACGCGGCTGGTCCATACGGAGGCGCCCGGCTCGAATACTTTCGAGATGCAGGACATACGTGCGATCGCCGATGCGGCCCACAGGGGCGCGGCGGTCGTCACCATGGACAACACCTGGGCGACGCCGCTCTTCTTCAAGCCGCTCGACCATGGCGTCGACATCTCTATCCATGCGGCGACGAAGTACCCGGCCGGCCATTCGGACATCCTCATGGGCACGGTTTCGGCCAATGCCGAGCACTGGCGGCAGCTGTGGGAAGGCAACTTTGCGCTCGGGATCTGCGGCGCGCCGGACGATGCCTACCAGGTCCTGCGCGGGCTGCGGACCATGGGTGTTCGACTCGAACGGCACCAGGAGAGCGCGCTGCGCCTGGCCGAGTGGCTGGAGGGGCACGACGACGTCGCCCGCGTTCTGCATCCGGCCCTGCCGAGCTTTCCCGGGCACGAGTTGTGGAAGCGCGACTTCAAGGGCGCGAGCGGCATTTTTTCCATCGTGCTCAAGGGCGGGAGCCCCGACCGCTACAAGGCCAAGGCGCACGCCTTCCTCGATGCGCTGCGGCTGTTTGGCCTCGGCTACTCCTGGGGCGGCTACGAGAGCCTCGCCGTCCACGTCAACCTCAGCGACCGGAAGGTCTGTACCGCGCCGGAGGAGGGCCCGGTGCTGCGCCTGCAGGTCGGCTTGGAGGACCTTGCCGACGTGCGCGCCGACGTCGAGCGCGGACTGGCGGCTGCGCGCGCCGTCTGATTGCCTCTGCCGATGCTTGCGTGGGGTGGCCGACAGGTGCTGCGCCGTCAGGTCTCGGGGCGATAGCCATAGAGCCAGTCCAGGTCCGCTGCCAGGCTCTCCGGGCTGCGCAGCGCGAGCACCGCGTCCCGCGCGAGCGCGACCGGACCGCGGGCGTGGTAGGCGAACCGGTTGAAGTCGGCGCGGGCGCGCACGCGCCGCAGCCGCGCGCGCCGACGGCCCTCATAGGCGGACAGGGCGCCAGCGACGTCGGTGGCGCCCGCGACCGCCGCGGCCAGCTCGACGGCGTCCTCGATCGCCATCGCGGCCCCTTGCGCGGCAAAGGGTGTCGTCGCATGGGCGGCGTCGCCAATCAGTATCAGGTCGCGACCGTTGAACCAGCGCCCGTCGGGCGTTTCGTAGAGCGGCCAGCTGAGCGGAGCCTCGGCGGCGCCAAGAAGGGCAACAATGTCGCCGCTCCAGCCGGAAAAGGCGGCAAGATGCGGCGCCCCGGACCCGATGGACCAGTCGTGGCTGGTGGCGGCGCCGCGGTGGATGGCGACGATGTTGAAGGATTGCGCCTCCACCAGCGGGTAGGCGACGAGATGGGCCGACGGCCCCATCCAGGCGACGACGGACTGGCGATCGAGGAAGCCGGGAGCATCGCCATAGGGAACCATGAATCGCCAGGCGACACTGCCGCTGAAGCGCGCCGGCGGCGCGGCCGGAACAAAGGTTCGCAACTTCGACCAGACCCCGTCCGCGCCGATGACAAGGTCCACCGGTGCGCCGGCCGCGGCGGCGATGGCGCCGGAATTGTGGCGCGCGATCTTGACGCCGAGATGGATCTGCACGCGCGGGTCGGCTTGCGCCGCGTCGAGCAGGGCGCGCTGCAGCGTCGCCCGATGAAGGACGGCGTAGGGGTGGCGCCAACGCCGTCGCGCCTCCACGCCGGCGGGGACCGCGGCCAGCGGCCTCAGCGTGCGGCCGGAAGCGAGCACGATCCGTTCCGGCTCGAACCAGCGCTCCTCAAGGCCCGGCAGCAGGCCGAGCGCAGCAAGAATTCCGGAGGCGTTGGGGGAAAGCTGCAGGCCGGCGCCGACCTCGTCGAGGCGGTCGGCCTGCTCCAGCACATGGCTGGCTATGCCCTTTCGAGCCAGGGCGAGGGCCGCGGTCAGCCCCGCGATGCCGGCGCCGACGATGGCGACCGTTCGCACGGTCATCGGCGCGGCGTCCCTGGACGCATCGTTCAGGCGGCCTGGTTGGCGAAGGTGCAGCCGACCGGGTTGGTCTGGTGGGGTTTCAGCGACGGGTTGTAGCGGTAGAGCGTCGAGCAGTAGCCGCAGACCTTCTCGTCGTCGTCACCCATGTCGATGAAGATGTGCGGGTGATCGAACGGGACCGAGGCGCCGACGCACATGAACTCCTTCACGCCGATCTCGATCATGCGGTGTCCGCCGTCGTTCTGGAAATGGGGAATGCTGTGGCCGGCCATGGGAAGCTCCGAATATCAAGGTCGAATTCGCGGCGGACCTTATAGCCGTCGCATGCAAAAGTGTAGCGGCAAAACGGCGGTGTCGACCGAGAAAAAACGTGGCCGGGACGTTTCCAGGGCGGAAAAAGCGGCCTATGAGCATTCCGTCGAAGGCAGAGAGGCAAGCGATGAACCTGACCCCCCCATCCTTTTCCCGGTTCCACCATGACGGGCTGGAACTGGCATTCTTTGACGAGGGCGATCCGTCCGGTGCGCCGGTGCTGCTGATCCACGGTTTTGCGTCCAGCGCCACCGTCAACTGGGTCTCTCCGGGTTGGTTGAAGACGCTGGGCGATGCCGGCTACCGGGTGATCGGCATCGACAACCGCGGACACGGCCGGAGCGCCAAGCCGCGCGAGGCCGATCGCTATTATCCGCCGCTGATGGCGGGTGACGCGGCGGCGCTGCTCGATCATCTCGACATCGCGCAGGCGCACGTCATGGGTTACTCGATGGGCGCACGCATCACCGCCTTCATGGCGCTTGGCCATCCCGACCGGGTCCGCTCGGTCGTCTTCGGCGGGCTCGGCATCGGCATGGTCGACGGGGTGGGGGACTGGGACCCGATCGCCGACGCGCTGCTGGCGCCGTCGCTCGACGACGTCACGCATGAACGCGGCCGGATGTTCCGCAGCTTCGCCGAGCAGACCAATTCCGACCGGGAGGCGCTCGCCGCCTGCATCATGACCTCGCGCGAACTGCTTTCGCCGGCCGACATGGCGCGGATCGACATGCCGGCGCTGGTGGCGGTCGGCACCACCGACGACATCGCCGGCTCGGCGCAGGAACTCGCATTGCTGATGCCGCACGCCCGTGCGCTCGACATACCCGGCCGCGACCACATGCTGTCGGTGGGCGACCGCGTCTTCAAGAAGGCGGTGCTGGAGTTCTACGGCGAAATCGACGGGCGATAGGTGGCCGGCGCACGCTGCGGGGCATTTCGCCCGGCGGACGTTTGCTCTATATAGGGGGCATACCGACGCAATAAGGAGTACGGCGATGGTCGCCCCCCACGAGAAGCGCGCCGACGACAAGCTCAAGGTCATGGACCCGATCTGGGACAGCCTGCAGCAAGAGGCACGCGCCGCCGCGCAGGAAGACCCGCTGCTGGCGGCCTTTCTCTACTCGACCGTCATCAACCAGCCGTCCCTGGAGGCGAGCGTCATCCACCGTGTCTGCGAGCGGCTCGACCATCCCGACCTGCAGGCCAACCTGCTGCGGCAGACCTTCGAGGAAATGCAGGCGGCCTGGCCGGAGTGGGGTTCGATCCTGCGCGTCGACATCCAGGCGGTCTACGACCGCGACCCGGCCTGCACCCGCTTCATCGAACCGGTGCTGTACTTCAAGGGCTTCCACGCGCTCCAGACCCACCGTCTGGCGCACTGGCTCCACCTGAACGGCCGGCGCGACTTCTCGCTCTATCTGCAGAGCCGCTCCTCCAGCGTGTTCCAGACGGACATCAATCCGGCGGCGCGGATCGGCAAGGGCATCTTCCTTGACCACGCCACCGGCCTCGTCGTCGGGGAAACGGCGGTGATCGGCGACAACGTCTCGATCCTGCACAACGTCACGCTCGGCGGTACCGGCAAGGAGGGCGGCGACCGCCATCCCAAGATCGACAACGGCGTCCTGATCGGCGCCGGGGCGAAGATCCTCGGCAATATTCACATCGGTCATTGCTCGCGCATCGCGGCGGGCTCGGTCGTGCTGAAGGACATGCCGCCGAAATCGACCGTCGCGGGCGTTCCGGCCAAGGTCGTCGGCGAGGCGGGCTGCTCCGAGCCGTCGCGTGCCATGGACCAGATTCTGCACGGGGCGGGCTTCGACATCTGAGCGGAAAACCGCTGCAGGAAGCCAATTCGAGGGTTTACAGCTTCGGACACAGGTGCAAGAAGCGACCCGACCGAACCGGATACGGAGACGCAATCGTGAAGCCCGAAGAGATCAGGAAGCTTGAGGCCTACTTCAAGCGCAACTTCAACAAGGACATGGTGATCAAGGCCCGCCCGCGCAAGGACGAGTCGGCCGAGGTCTACCTGGCCGACGAATTCCTCGGGGTCGTGTTCCGCGACGAGGAAGACGGCGAGCTGTCCTACAACTTCTCGATGGCTATTCTCGACATCGACCTGTAGGCGCGTCGCCGCGACGATCAACCCCGCGGAACCCGGTGCCGGCAAAGCCCCGGGTTTTGTTGCTTTCAGGGGAGAGGCGTCATCAAGCCTTTGCAAACATTTGGGATTATTGCGTCGCAGCATTTCGTTGACTTAATTGTGCAGTGCATATAACGTCAAACCATACGGGTGGAACGAAAGGAGCGTCCCATGTTCAACTTCGAGGAAGCAAACAAGAGTGGCAAGGAAGCGATGGACACTGTCCTGAAGGGCTACTCCACGGTTGCAAAGGGCATGCAGGCGATCGCGGCCGAAACCGCTGACTATTCGAAGAAGTCGTTCGAAGAGGGCATCGCGCATTTCGAGAAGCTCTCCAACGCCAAGAGCATGGAAGCAGCTTTCGAACTCCAGGCCACCTACCTGAAGAAGGCCTACGAGTCCTATGTCGCCGAGGCGACGAAGATCGGCGAGATGTATTCCGACCTCGCCAAGAGCGCCTACAAGCCCTACGAGGCTCCGGTCACCAAGGCGCCGGCACCGTCGAAGCCTGCCGCGGCCGCCTGAACGGACGTTTCCGCGGACCTGATTTCAAGGCCGGTGGCGCGCTCGCGCCGCCGGCCTTTTGCCGTTTGGCGGCAGGGTATAGACGAAATTCCGGCTTTCAATCCGGCATCGCTCGATTATCATGGCAGGACGAAGCAAGGGCCTTAAAATCTCGAAACGAACCACTAGATTACGTAGGTCTAATGACGGCAACGATCGCCGCCGCGTCCGCCAATGGAGGCCAGGCCGCGCTCAATGGGAATGAACAGGAATGAATGCGACACCGGTCCGGTTGCAGGACAATGAAGGCGGCGGCGACACTCCCGGTCGCGGCACGTCGGTCATCACCCGCACGAAGCCGAAGACCAAGAAGCCGAGCCTCTACCGGGTGCTGCTTCTCAATGACGACTACACGCCGATGGAATTCGTGATCCACATCCTCGAGCGGTTCTTCCAGAAGGACCGTGAAGCGGCAACGCGGATCATGCTGCATGTGCACAACCACGGGGTGGGTGAGTGTGGCGTTTTCACCTACGAGGTTGCCGAAACCAAAGTGACACAGGTGATGGACTTCTCCCGCCAGCACCAGCACCCGCTGCAATGTGTCATGGAAAAGAAATGAGGAAACAACGTGCCAACTTTTTCGACCAGTCTTGAGAAAGCGCTTCACCAGGCACTGACCTACGCCAACGAGCGCCACCACGAGTACGCCACCCTGGAGCATCTGCTCCTGGCGCTGATCGACGACGCGGACGCGGCGGCGGTGATGGGGGCGTGCAACGTCAACCTCGATACGCTTCGCAAGACGGTCACCGACTATGTCGACAACGACCTGGCGAACCTCGTGACGGGCTACGAGGAAGACTCCAAGCCGACCTCCGGCTTCCAGCGCGTGATCCAGCGCGCGGTCATCCACGTGCAGTCGTCGGGCCGCGAGGAAGTGACCGGGGCCAACGTCCTGGTCGCGATCTTCGCCGAGCGCGAGAGCCACGCCGCCTACTTCCTGCAGGAACAGGAGATGACGCGCTACGATGCCGTCAACTTCATCTCGCACGGCATCGGCAAGCGGCCCGGCGCGTCCGAGGCGCGCTCGGTCCGGGGCACCGACGACCAGGAGAACGAGCAGAAGCCGTCGCGCGCCCAGGGCGAGCAGGAGGACGGGGCCAAGAAGCAGGACGCGCTCAGCGCCTATTGCGTCAACCTCAACGAGAAGGCCAAGGGCGGCAAGATCGATCCGCTGATCGGCCGCCACGCCGAGGTCAACCGCACGATTCAGGTGCTCTGCCGCCGCTCCAAGAACAACCCGCTCTATGTCGGCGATCCCGGCGTCGGAAAGACCGCGATTGCCGAGGGACTTGCCAAGCGCATTGTCGAGGGCAAGGTGCCCGAGGCGCTTGCCGACGCGACCATCTTCTCGCTCGACATGGGCACGCTGCTCGCCGGCACGCGCTACCGCGGCGACTTCGAGGAGCGCCTGAAACAGGTGGTGAAGGAGCTTGAGGAGTATCCCGGCGCGGTGCTGTTCATCGACGAGATCCACACGGTCATCGGCGCCGGGGCAACCTCGGGCGGTGCGATGGACGCGTCCAACCTCCTGAAGCCGGCGCTGTCGAACGGGGCGATCCGCTGCATCGGTTCGACCACCTACAAGGAGTACCGCCAGTTCTTCGAGAAGGACCGGGCGCTCGTCCGCCGTTTTCAGAAGATCGACGTGAACGAGCCGACGATCGACGACACGATCGAGATCATGAAGGGGCTGAAGCCGTATTTCGAGGACTACCACCGGCTGAAATACTCGAACGACGCAATCAAGTCCGCGGTCGAGCTGTCGGCACGTTACATCAGCGACCGCAAGCTGCCCGACAAGGCGATCGACGTCATCGACGAGACCGGCGCGGCGCAGATGCTGCTCCCTGCCGGCAAGCGGCGCAAGCTGATCACCGAGAAGGAGATCGAGGCGACCATCGCGACGATGGCGCGCATTCCGCCCAAGACCGTTTCCAAGGATGACGAGGCCGTGCTCGCCAACCTGGAGAAGGAACTGCGGTCGGTCGTGTACGGCCAGGACCTGGCGATCGAGGCGCTCGCCTCCTCGATCAAGCTGGCGCGCGCCGGCCTGCGCGAGCCGAACAAGCCGATCGGCTGCTACCTGTTTTCCGGTCCGACCGGCGTCGGCAAGACCGAGGTCGCCAAGCAGCTCGCCGCCTCGCTCGGCGTGGAGCTGTTGCGCTTCGACATGTCGGAGTACATGGAGCGGCACACGGTTTCGCGGCTGCTCGGCGCACCTCCCGGCTATGTCGGCTTCGACCAGGGCGGTCTTCTGACCGACGGCGTCGACCAGCATCCGCACTGCGTGCTGCTGCTCGACGAGATCGAGAAGGCCCATCCGGACCTGTACAACATCCTGCTGCAGGTGATGGACCACGGCTCGCTGACCGACCACAACGGCAAGAAGATCGATTTCCGCAACGTCATCCTCATTATGACGACCAATGCCGGCGCCTCCGACATGCAGAAGGCGGCAATCGGCTTCGGCTCGTCCAAGCGCGAGGGCGACGACATGGAGGCGATCAACCGGCTGTTCACGCCGGAGTTCCGCAACCGCCTCGATGCCATCATTCCGTTCTCGTCGCTGCCGACCCCGGTCATCCACCAGGTCGTGCAGAAGTTCGTCATGCAGCTCGAGACGCAGCTTGCCGAACGCAACGTCACCTTCGAGCTGCAGCCGGAGGCGATCGCCTGGCTGGCGGAGAAGGGCTACGACGAGAAGATGGGCGCGCGGCCGCTGTCCCGCGTCATCCAGGAGAACGTCAAGAAGAAGCTCGCCGACGAGATCCTGTTCGGCAAGCTGAAGAAGGGCGGCGTGGTCCGTGTCTCGGTCGGCGAGAAGGAGGACGGGACAAAGGGCATCGTCCTGGAGGCGGTGCCGGAGACGACGCCGATCAAGCCGAAGGCCGAGGTCACAGCCCCCGCGCGCAAGGCATCCAAGCCACGCAAGGCCAAGGAGACCGTGACTGCGGACGGCACCGGGCGCGGCAAGGCTGCAAAGGCGGCGGACGCCGAAAAGACCGCGGCGCCACCCCGCAAGGGCAGCGCGGTGCCCAAGGTGCCGCGTAAGAAATAACCGCTCCCGCCAGGGAGTTCGATGCCGGGCAGGAAACTGCCCGGCATTGTCATGTCAAAGGACAGGAAGACCGCAATGGATGCCGACGAGGGGCTGGGGGAACGCTCGAACCGCTACTGGTTCGTCCAGGGAATGCGTGGCATCTGGAGCCTGCCGGCGATCATTCTGATGATGTCCTTCGTCGGATTTGCCGCCTTTACCGCCGAGGCCGGCGTTCCGCTCGGGCAGGTCATGTTCATGACGGGGATCGTCTGGGCCCTGCCGGCCAAGGTCATCCTCGTCGGCAGCATGCTGTCGGGCGCCAATCTCGCCGCCGCCTTCATCGCCGTGACGCTGTCCTCGGTGCGAATGATGCCCATGGTCGCGGCACTGGTGCCCGAGCTCCGCTCGCGCCGGACGCCCACCTGGGTTCTGCTTGCGCTGTCCCACTTCGTCGCCATCACCGCCTGGGTGTTTGCCATGGAGCGCGTGCCGTCCGTGCCGCGGGAACGGAGGGTGGCGTTCTTTGCCGGCTTCGGCGTCACGCTCACCGTGGCGAACATCCTTTTGGTCGGGGTCTGCTACGGGCTGGTGTCGACGTTTCCGCCGATCGTGGCCGGTTGCCTGTTCTTCCTGACGCCGGTCTACTTCCTGACCTCGATCTGGGTCTCGGCCCGCCACCGGGTAATTTATTGGGGCCTGTCGATCGGCCTGGTGCTCGGCGTCGTCTTCCACGAACTGGCGCCGGAGTTCGACATCCTGCTCGCCGGCCTGGTCGGGGGAACCGCGGCCTGGGCGATCGAACGGCAATGGCGCCTCAGGCGGGCAGGACGGACGGCATGAGCTTCGACGGTGCCTGGCCCTATCTGTTCATCGCGGTCGCCGGCTGGCTGGCGACCGATATCTGGCGATGGCTCGGCGTCCTGGCGGGCAACAGGCTCGACGAGGATTCGGAGGTGCTGACCTGGGTGAAGGCCGTGGCGACCGCGCTGGTGGCGGCGGTCATCGCCAAGCTGATCGTCTACCCGACCGGCGAACTGGCGGCCTCGCCCCTGTGGCTGCGGCTTGCAGCCGTGGGGGTGGGCGCGCTCGCGTTCTTCCTGAGCGGCGGCAGGCAGATCGCCGGCATCGCCGGTGCCATCGCCTTTCTTGCCGGCGGCCTGTTCGTGCTCGGCGCCTGAGCGGTTCCGACGACGGCGTTGCGGCCAGCGTCAGCCAGCCAGCGCGTCGCGCATCTTCTGCGCATTGGCGGCCAGCACGCCGTGGTCCTCCATGGTCCCCGTATGCGGCTTCAGCGGCACGCCCTCGAAGCGTGGAATGACATGGAAGTGCAGGTGGTAGATCGTCTGCCCGGAGGCCGGCTCGTTGAACTGAATGACCGTCACGCCATCGGCCTCGAACGCCGCCTTGGCGGCGACCGCCACCTTCTGCACCACGGGAATCACCCGGGACAGGGTCTGCGGATCGGCGTCGAGGATGTTGCGCGACGGGGCCTTGGGGATCACCAGCGAATGGCCGGTCCCCTGCGGCATGACATCCATGAAGGCAATGGCGTACTCGTCCTCGTAGACCTTGTGCGAGGGTATCTCCCCGCGAAGGATCTTGGCGAAGATGTTGCCGGGATCGTAGGCGGTCATGACGGTCTCCTCATGTTCGGCCGCTCGGGCATTGTCTGTCAGTCGTCGGATTCGGCGCCGCCGCCGCTTCTGCGGAAGGGGCTGTGCCCGGCCAGCCATTCGCCGGCCTCGGCCACGTCGCGGCGTTCGCGCTCGAGATAGTCGGCGACGGCCCGGCGCAGGCCCGGGTGGGTGATGTAGTGCGCCGAATGCGTGGTCACCGGCATGTAGCCGCGCGCGAGCTTGTGCTCGCCCTGGGCCCCGGCCTCGACCCGCTTCAGGCCGCGCGCGATCGCGAAATCGATCGCCTGATGGTAGCACACCTCGAAGTTCAGATAGGGGTGATCCTCGATGCAGCCCCAGTGCCGGCCGAACAGCGTCTCGCCGCCGATGAAGTTGATCGCCCCGGCGACATAGCGGCCGTTGCGCCGCGCCATCACCAGCACGATGTCCTCGGCCATGCGTTCGCCGATCAGCGAATAGAAGCTCCGGTTCAGGTAGGGCCGGCCCCACTTGCGACCGCCCGTATCCATGTAGAAGGCGAAGAACTGGTCCCAGACGTCCTCGGTGAGGTCGCCGCCCGTCAGCCAGTCGATCGCGATGCCGTTTTCGAGGGCTGTCCGGCGCTCCTTCCTCAGCGCCTTGCGCTTGCGCGAGGCGAGGGTCTGGAGGAAGTCGTCATGGGAGCCGTAGCCGGGGTTGAGAAAGTGGAACTGCTGGTCGGTGCGGTGGAGAAACCCCGCCTCATCGAGCGCCGGCAGCTCCTCCTCGGGCAGGAACGTGACGTGCGCGGACGAAATGTCGTGCCGGCGCGCCAGTTCGGCGAGCCCGGCGGCGAGCGCGCGGCGGACCGGCCCGGCCTCCAGGTCATGGCGTTGCATCAGCCGCGGGCCGGTTGCCGGCGTGAACGGGATCGAGGCCTGGAGCTTGGGATAGTAGCGCCCGCCGGCGCGCTCATACGCGTCGGCCCAGCCGTGATCGAAGACGTATTCGCCCTGGCTGTGGTTCTTCAGATAGGCGGGCAGCGCGCCGAGAAGCGTGCCGTCCGCGTCCTCCAGCAGCAGGTGCTGGCCGAGCCAGCCGGTCTCCACCGTTGCCGACCCGGATTGCTCCAGCGAGGAGAGGAACGCGTGGCTGACGAAGGGATTGTAGATCGCCGCCGTCCGGCCGCGCGCCGCCCCGGCAAGCTGCGACCAGCGCTCCGCCGGGATGTCGGCGAAGCTCTGGACCACGCGTATCCGGAAGGCCTCGGACATCGTCAGGCGACCAGCGCTTCCCGCGGATCGAAGCCTTCGAAGGTCATCTGGTCGGCCTCGGCCAGCGTCGTCTCGATACCCGCCCGGTTGCGGACGGTCCAGGTAATCACCGGGATGCCGGCCTTGCGCTCCTTGGCGATGAAGGGGTTCGGCAGGTGCCCGTAGTGATAGGAGATGAAGTCGAGCCCAAGCTGCATCGCCTCCTCGTGCACAAAGAAGCTTTCCGGGGCGGCGCCTTCGGCCGTCAGTCCCAGCGGAACGGGCGCATCGAGCGCCTTCAGGTCCTTCAGCAGCCAGTGGTCGAAGCTCATCAGCGCGACCGGTCCCTTGTAGTCTTCGAGGATCTCCAGGACGCTTGCGGCAAAGCCGTCGTCGTCGCCCTTGCGCCCCTTCAGCTCGATGACGAGCGGTACGCGCCCGCCGACGATCTTCAGCAGTCCCGCGAGGGTTGGGACCTTGTCGGCCGTGCCGCCGACCGAGAGCATGCCGAGCTCGACCGAGGTCTTGCCGCGGACGTCACCGGGAATGGCGCAGAGGCGCTGCAGGTCGTCGTCGTGGAAGACCACCGGTACGCCGTCGGCGGCGTATTGCAGGTCGCACTCGATGGCGAAGCCGGCCTCGACCGCGCGGGAGAACGCCGACGGCGTGTTCTCCCAGACCGTGCGGTTCATGTCGTGGTAGCCGCGATGGGCGATCGGCTGCGCCGTCAGCCAGGAAAGCTCCTTGGGCGGCATCAGGCGATTTCCATGATCGCGTCGATTTCCACCGCGGCGTTCATCGGCAGGGCGGCCATGCCGACCGCGGCGCGGGCGTGCTTGCCGGGCTCTCCGAGCGCGCTCACCAGCAGGTTGGACGCGCCATTGATGACGAGATGCTGCTCGACGAATGTCGGAGCCGACGCCACGAAGCCATTGATCTTGATGATGCGTCTGATGCGAGACAGGTCACCGAGCGCGGCCTTGGCCTGCGCCAGCAGGTTGACGGCGCACAGTTCCGCGGCCTTCTGTCCGGCAGCGACATCGACCTCCTTGCCGAGATGGCCGGTGACGGCGATCTTGCCGTCGGCCATGGGCAGCTGCCCGGAAATGTGTAGGATCGAGCCGCTGATGACGTAGGGAACATAGTTGGCGGCCGGCGCGGCCGCCGTCGGAATGGCGTAACCCAGTTCCTTGACCCGGTTTTCGATTTCAGCGGACATGATTGTCTCCATTGTGCGGTTGTTCGCCTGCTCCGCCAGGGGGGGCCTTGCGGGTGCTGACGGCATGGGTCGGGAGCGGCGTGCCGGAGCCCTGCGCGGTTCTGACGCCTCGATTGCGTTTTCTGTTAGTATGGGGCATCCAAATGCTCTTATGCCTCGCTCTTGCCGAATGTGTACTTATATCATCGCGGCGGAGTCCAACAGGAGGAAACGGATGTTTCGCAAAAGCTTTGTACCGGTTGCGTCCGTCGCGGCAAGTCTCGCGGTGGTCTCGCCCGGTCCCGTTTCCGCCGCCGCCGCCACCGGCCTGACGCCGCATCGCGCCGTCTATGACCTGCAACTGCAGGATGCTTCGGAACGCTCCGGCATCGCCGGGATGTACGGCCGCATGGTCTACGAGTTCAACGGCAATCCATGCGAGGGCTACACCGTCAGCTTCCGCTTCGTGACCCAGGTCAACACCGGCGAGGAGACGCGGCTGACGGACCAGCAGACGACGACCTATGAAGACCTGAAGAACCGCAGCTTCCGCTTCCTGACGCGGTCCTACACCGATGAGAAGCTCGACAAGGAGGTGCGCGGCAATGCCCGCGACGACAAGGCCGGCGTCAACGTCGAGCTCACGTCGCCGGACGCCCGCGCGGTGGAACTTGCCGAGAGCGTCTTTCCCACCGAACACATGCTCGAGGTCATCGAGCGGGCGAAGAAGGGCGAGCGATTTTTCGAGGCGCGGATCTTCGACGGCTCGGACTCCGGCGACAAGACGCTGATGACGTCGACCGTGCTCGGCAAGCGCGAGATGCCGGCGGCCGACGATCCGGACGCGGCCAAGGCGGGCTCCTTCGCGAAGCAGGCCTACTGGCCGGTGACCATCGCCTACTACAATGACGACACCAACGGTGATGCGCTGCCGGTCTATCGAATGTCGTTCAAGCTGTACGAGAATGGCATCACCCGCGACCTGACGATGGACTACGGCGATTTCGTCCTGAGCGGCAAGCTCGCCAATCTCGAGGTGTTCCAGAGCGCGGAGTGCAAGTAGGCGGCCAAGCGCCGGGCCCGCATTTTTCGCCGCCCATGGCTTGATTTCCGGGGCAACTGCGGTTAAGGCCACCGCATTCCACACGTGAGGCATGGGGCGAGCCGGGAGAAATCCGGTGCGTTCCGCCGGTGGCAGGGCCGATGGGCCGTGCTGTTCGCCTTGCGGAGGTTCAACCGGAAAAGGAGAATTTAGGCATGGCATTGCCCGATTTCAGCATGCGCCAGCTTCTGGAAGCTGGTGTTCACTTCGGCCACCAGACCCACCGCTGGAACCCGAAGATGAAGCCGTACATCTTCGGCGACCGCAGCAACGTCCACATCATCGACCTGGCCCAGACCGTTCCGTACCTGCATCGCGCACTGCAGGTCGTGAGCGACACCGTCGCTGGCGGCGGCCGCGTCCTCTTCGTCGGCACCAAGCGCCAGGCGTCGGAAATCATTGCTGACGCGGCCAAGCGTTCGGCCCAGTACTACGTCAATGCCCGCTGGCTCGGCGGCATGCTGACGAACTGGAAGACGATCTCGAACTCGATCCAGCGCCTGCGCAAGCTCGACGAAATCCTCTCCTCCGAGGCTTCGGGCTTCACCAAGAAGGAGCGGCTGAACCTCGAGCGCGAGCGCGAAAAGCTGGACAAGGCCCTCGGCGGCATCAAGGACATGGGCGGCACGCCGGACCTGATGTTCATCATCGACACCAACAAGGAGTCGATCGCGATCCAGGAAGCCAAGCGTCTTGGCATTCCGGTCGTCGCCATCATCGACAGCAACTGCAACCCGGACCCGATCGACTATCCGATTCCGGGTAACGACGATGCTTCGCGTGCCATCGCCCTCTACTGCGACCTGATCGCTCGGGCGGCCATCGACGGCATCGCACGCCAGCAGGGTGCGGCGGGCCGCGACATCGGCGCTTCCGCCGAAGCTCCGGTCGAGCCGACCCTGGACGACGCCGAAGCCTGATAGGGCAGGGCGCGGAGCAATCCGCATCGTCCCATGTAAGGATCAGGACAAGGCCGTTTTCCTCTGGAAGGTTGAACGGCCTTGTCGCGTTTTCCCGGTCGGACCTGCGATCCTACGCGCGTCCGCGACCGGGCGGATGGAGCACTGTCATCATCCTGTAAAGCGCAAGGTGGATTGGCTGCCGCCACGGTGGAGCGTCTCGATCAGAGGCGAATGGCGCCAACAGAAGTTGAAATGGCGCATGGTGCCCGCGAACCCGCCAGGGATCTTGGGGCACGTGCGCAGAACCCGCGAAGAGGCGAGACGATGGAAATCACTGCAGCAATGGTGAAGGAACTGCGCGAGAAGTCCGGCGCAGGCATGATGGATTGCAAGAAGGCGCTTGCCCAAGCCAACGGCGACATGGAAGCCGCGATCGACTGGCTGCGCGCCAAGGGCATCGCCAAGGCCGACAAGAAGTCCGGCCGCACCGCAGCTGAAGGCCTGGTCGGCATTGTCAGCGATGGCGCCAAGGCCGTCGCCGTCGAAATCAACTCCGAAACCGACTTCGTTGCCCGCAACGAGGCGTTCCAGGACCTGGTCCGCGGCGTCGCCAAGGTCGCGCTCGGCACTGACGGTTCCGTTGCCGCCATCGCCCAGGCGAACTACCCGGCGACCGGCAAGACCGTCGAGGAGTCGATCAAGGATGCGATCGCGACGATCGGCGAAAACATGACGCTGCGCCGTTCGGCCCTGCTGAAGGTCGAGGACGGTGTCGTTGCGAGCTACATCCACAACGCTGCCGGCGACGGCATCGGCAAGCTCGGCGTGCTCGTCGCGCTGAAGTCCACCGGCGACAAGGAAGTGCTGAACTCGGTCGGCCGTCAGATCGCCATGCACGTCGCTGCGACCAACCCGCTCGCGATCCGCGCCGAGGAAGTCGATGCCGCCGTCGCCGAGCGCGAGCGCAACGTCTTCATCGAGCAGTCCCGCGCCTCCGGCAAGCCGGACAACATCATCGAGAAGATGGTCGAAGGCCGCATGCGCAAGTTCTTCGAGGAAGTCGCCCTGCTGTCGCAGGCCTTCGTCATGAACCCCGACATCACCGTCGGCCAGGCGGTCAAGGATGCAGAGAAGCTCGCCGGCGCGCCGATCGAGGTTGCCGGGATGGCCCGCCTGCTGCTCGGCGAAGGCGTCGAGAAGGAAGAGTCGGATTTTGCGGCTGAAGTGGCGGCCGTCGCCAAGGGCTGATTTTCGTCAGCCGATTTTGGAAAAGCGGAGGGCATCGCGTGACAACGCGGTGCCCTTCGTGTATCCGGCTCACGGAAATTCCGGCTCCGGGGAGCGGCGGCGCGACGCGCGCACCGTTGCAGCCGCAGGCCTCTCGCCGACCCACCCACATTCAACCGCCAGGAGCGACAATGTCCGCCAGTCCCATCTACAAGCGTGTTCTGTTGAAGGCCTCCGGCGAAGCGCTGATGGGCTCTCAAGGATTCGGCATCGACGTCGCCGTCGCCGATCGCATCGCCGCGGACATTGCCGAGGCGCGGGCGCTCGGGGTCGAGGTCGGGGTGGTCGTCGGGGGCGGCAACATCTTCCGCGGCGTCGCCGTCGCTTCCAAGGGCGGAGACCGGGTGACGGGCGACCACATGGGCATGCTGGCGACGGTCATCAACGCGCTGGCGCTGGCGACCTCGCTGCGCAAGCTCAACATCGACACCGTCGTGCTTTCGGCGATCGCGATGCCGGAGATCTGCGAGAGCTTCTCGCAGCGCGCCACGCTCCATCATCTGGCCCAGGGCCGGGTGGTGATCTTCGCCGGCGGCACCGGCAACCCGTTCTTCACGACCGATTCGGCTGCGGCCCTGCGCGCCGCCGAGATGGGGGCGGAGGCGATCTTCAAGGGCACCCAGGTCGACGGCATCTACTCGGCCGATCCGAAGAAGTTCCCCGAGGCGATCCGCTACGACCGGCTAACCCACGGCGAGGTCCTGGAGAAGGGCCTGGCGGTGATGGACGTGGCGGCGGTCGCGCTCGCCCGCGAGAACGCCATTCCGATCATCGTGTTCTCGATCCACGAAAAGGGCGGGTTCGCACAAATATTGACCGGCGGCGGCCGCGGGACCATCGTAACCGACAACTGATTCCGCAACCGCGCCCGAAGGGGTATGGTTGCTCATAAACGGGAGTTCCAAGCTATGAGTGAAGGTGTTGACCTGAAGGAACTGAAGCGCCGCATGGATGGTGCCATTTCCGCGTTCAAGCACGATATCGCTTCGCTGCGTACCGGCCGCGCTTCGGCCAACGTCCTCGATCCGGTCATGGTGGAGGCCTACGGCTCGCGCATGCCGCTCAACCAGGTGGCGAACATCACCGTGCCCGAGCCGCGCATGCTTGCCGTGTCGATCTGGGACAAGTCGATGGTCGGCGCGGTCGACCGCGCCATTCGTGAATCGAACCTCGGGCTGAATCCGATCGTCGACGGCCAGAGCCTGCGCATCCCGCTGCCGGAACTGAACGAGGAGCGCCGCCGTTCATTGGTGAAGATCGCGCATGACTACGCCGAAAAGAGCAAGGTGGCGATTCGCCATGTTCGCCGAGACGGCATGGACGATCTGAAAAAAGCCGAGAAAGACGGCGATATCGGCCAGGACGAAAGCCGCGGCCAGTCCGAAAAGGTCCAAAAGATGACCGACGACATGATTTCCGAGGTCGATCGCTTGCTTGCCGAGAAGGAAAAGGAAATCATGCAGGTCTAGTTGCAGGCCCCGCCAGGTTTCCCGCCCTCGCACACGGATCGTCGATGACCCATCAAGCCTCGAAGAACATTCCCAACCACGTCGCCATCATCATGGATGGCAACGGGCGGTGGGCCAACGTTCGGGGGCTGCCGCGCACCATGGGGCACCGCAAGGGTGTCGAGGCCGTGCGCGAGGCGGTGCGCACGGCGGCCGGCGCCGGCATCCGCTACCTGACGCTCTTTGCGTTTTCGTCGGAGAACTGGAGCCGGCCGGAGAGCGAGGTCAGCGACCTGATGGGTTTGCTGAAGACCTTTATCCGCCGCGACCTCGAGACGTTGCACAGCGAGAATGTGCGCGTCCGCGTGATCGGCGACCGCTCGAACCTGCGCAGCGATATCCTGCCGCTGTTGCTCGAGGCCGAGGAACGGACCCGCGGCAACAACGCGATTACGCTGGTCATTGCGTTCAACTACGGTGCGCGGGACGAGATCGCGCGCGCGGTGCGCTCGATCGCCGGCGACGTCGCCGCGGGCCGGCTTCATCCCGCCGATGTCACGCCGGAACGAATCAGCGCGCGGCTCGACACCGCCGACATTCCCGACCCCGACCTCATCATCCGCACGAGCGGCGAGGAGCGGCTGTCGAATTTCCTGCTGTGGCAGGCGGCCTATGCTGAGCTGATGTTCGTTCCCGACTTCTGGCCCGATTTTTCGCGGGCGACCTTCCTTGAGGCGCTCGAGAAATACGCAGGGCGAGAGCGCCGGTTCGGCGGGGTGCCGGCACCGTCGCTGGCAGTAGGCTCCTGATGAGCACCGAACTTCGTCTGCGCATCATCTCCGGCGTGATCATGGCGGCGGCCGTCCTCGTGGCCACCTGGTACGGCGGCTTGACCTTCCGCCTGCTCGCCGTCGCGATCTCGGTGCTGGTCTATTACGAGTGGTCGACGATCACGCGCCTGGCCGAGACCGATTTTCGAGGCAACGCCTTCGGCTGGGCCGCCACGGTCGCGGCCGGGGTCATGACCGTGGCCGGTGAGGCCGAGATGGCGGTCGTGACCGTCGGCGCCGCGGTCCTGCTGGCGACCGTGCACGTGCTGGCCTTCGACCGCAGTCGCTGGCTTCCGGGCGGCATCGCCTATGCGGGCCTGACCGCGCTCTCGCTTTCGGCGATCCGGGACGATGACGCCACCGGCCTGATTGCCATGCTGTTCGTCTTTGCCGTGGTCTGGGCGACAGACATCCTGGCCTATTTCGTCGGCCGCGCCATCGGCGGGCCGAAGCTTGCCCCGGCGATCTCGCCGGGCAAGACCTGGTCCGGCGCGATCGGCGGCACGCTCTGCGCCGTCGTTGCCGGCTGCGCGCTCTACCTTGTCTTCTTTCCGTCGACCGGGCTCTGGGTGCCGCTGGTCGCCCTGGTCCTCTCGGTGTTCAGCCAGATCGGCGACCTGTTCGAATCCTTCATCAAGCGCCGGTTCGGGGTGAAGGATTCCAGTCGCCTGATCCCGGGACATGGCGGCGTGATGGACCGGGTCGACGGTCTTGTTTTCGCCTGCTTCGCGGCGTTCCTGTTCGGCATGACCGCCATGCTGGCCGGGCAGCCCGTGGTTTCGATCGGCGCTTTTATCCTCGGCCTTTGACGCCCGAGATCACGGAGGCCAAAAGAACATGGAATTGCTGCTGTACGTCTTCGGCTTTCTGACCGGCTACATCCTGCCGTTCCTGATCGTCCTGACGCTGATCGTCTTCGTCCACGAGATGGGGCACTATCTTGCCGGCCGCTGGTCGGGCATCGGCATCACGGCATTCTCGATCGGCTTTGGGCCGGAAATCGCCGGCTTCACCGACCGCCGCGGGACGCGCTGGAAACTGTCCGCGATCCCGCTCGGCGGCTATGTGAAGTTCTATGGCGACGAGGACGCGGCCTCGACGCCTGACTATGCCAAGCTGGAGAACCTTTCGGCCGAAGAACGGTCGCGCAGTTTCCTCGGGGCGGCGCTGTGGAAGCGCGCGGTGACGGTCGCCGCCGGACCGATCGCCAACTTCATTCTCGCCATCGCCATCTTCAGCGTCACCTTCATGGTCTATGGCCGGCAGGTCGCGGACCCGGTGGTGGCGGAGGTGCGCAGCCCGAGCGCGGCGGAGGCGGCGGGCGTCCTGCCCGGCGACCTGCTGGTCGCCATCGACGGCACGCCGGTCGGGACCTTCGACGACGTCCGGCGCTACGTCAGCGTGCGGCCGGAGATGCCGATCGTCGTGACGATCCGTCGGGACGGAATCGAGCAGGACCTGCGCATGGTGCCGGAACGGACCGAGCTGACCGACCAGTTCGGCAACAAGATGGAAGTCGGCGTCATCGGCATCGTGACGAACGAGGCGGCGGGCAACTTCCGCGTCGTGCGCTACGGGCCGCTGGAATCGATCGGGCAGGGCGTGCTGCAGAGCTGGCACATCGTCACGGCCACCTTTGACTACCTGTCCAATGTCGTTACGGGACACATGAAGGCAGACCAGATCGGCGGGCCGATCCGCGTCGCCCAGGCGTCCGGGCAGATGGCGACGCTCGGTGTTGCCGCATTGCTGCAGCTTGCAGCCGTTCTGTCTGTTTCCATTGGACTATTGAACCTTATGCCGGTTCCGGTACTTGATGGGGGCCACTTGATGTTCTATGCGGTCGAAGCCATTCGCGGCAGGCCGGTGGGCCCGAAGACGCAGGATATCGCTTTCCGCATCGGCATGGGCCTGATCCTGATGCTGACGGTGTTCGCGACCTGGAACGATACCTTCGGCCAATTGGGCTAGGGCCTAGCAGGGCGCAAGAACGCGGGACAAGTACAGGAGGAGCAGGTTCGCTAAGATACTGTTTACCGTAAACGAAAGCTTTAGTGGCCTATGGGCCACGGTTCGAATCGAAGTAAATAGAAATTAACGGCCGAGCTTGCTTGTATGGCAAAAGCGGTTAAAACGGCAGCGTGACCGGAGTCGGGTTCGCCGCGAGACATTGAAACAAAGGTAAGTTGTGAAAATGAAAGCTGGTTCAAGGTTTTTGAACGCGGTGTCTGCCGTTGCCCTTTCGACGAGCATGGTGGTGGCTGGCGGTGCAGCTGTCTCGCTCGTCATGGTGAAGGCCGCGGAGGCTGCCGTCATCCAGCGCGTCGAGGTGCGTGGTGCGGATCGCGTCAGTGCCGAGACCGTGCGGGCAAATCTTACGATCCAGCCGGGCAAGAACTTCAGCAATACCGACATCGACGCCTCGGTGCGCCGCCTGTTCGCGACCGGATATTTTTCCGACGTTCGCATCAGCGTGTCCGGCAGCACGCTCGTCGTTGTCGTCGATGAGAATCGCCTGATCAACCAGGTCGTCTTCAACGGCAACCGCAAGATCAAGGATGACAAGCTGGCGGGAGTCGTGCGCTCGCAGGCGCTCGGTCCGTTCAGCGAAGCGACCGTCGAGAACGACGTCCAGGCGATCAAGGACGCCTATGCAGCGATCGGGCGCAGCGATGCGACGGTCACGACCCAGACCTATGACGTCGGCAACGGCCGCGTGAACCTCGCCTTCGTCATCAACGAGGGCGACCGCACCAAGATCACCCAGATCAACTTCGTCGGCAACAACGCCTACAGCGACGGCCGGCTGCGCTCGGTCATCAACACGAAGAAGTCCGGCCCGTTCTCCTTCCTGACCCGCAAGGACGTCTATGACGAGATGAAGCTGCGCGCCGACGAGGAATCGCTGCGCCAGTTCTATTTCAACCGCGGCTATGCCGATTTCCAGATCGTTTCGTCCGAGGCCGTCCTCGACGAGACCACCAACGAGTACAGTCTGACTTTCACCGTCGAGGAGGGTGAACGCTACGAGTTCGGCAACATCACCGTCGAGTCGACGGTCGAAGGCGTCGATGCGAACGAACTGCAGGGGCTGCTCGAGACGCGCACGGGCGAGATCTATCGGGCCAAGGACGTGCAGGACTCGATGTCGGAGATTTCCCGGCGCGTTGCGGCGCAGGGTTATCCCTTTGCCCGCGTGACGCCGCGCGGCAACCGTGACTTCGCCAACCACACCATCGCCGTCGACTACCTCGTCGACCAGGGCGAGCGCGCCTATGTCGAGCGCATCGAGATTCGCGGCAACACCCGCACGCGGGACTACGTCATCCGGCGCGAGTTCGACATCAGCGAAGGCGATGCGTTCAACCAGGAAGTGATCAACAGCGCCAAGCGGCGCCTTGAGGCGCTCGGCTTCTTCTCGACGGTCAACGTCTCGACCTCGCCGGGCAGCGCGTCCGACCGCGTCGTGCTGGTCGTGGACGTTCAGGACCAGTCCACCGGCACCTTCGGCGTCGGCGCCGGCTACACGACCGGCAGCGACGGCGGCTTCAAGCTCGAGGCTTCGATCGAAGAGCGCAACTTCCTCGGCCGCGGCCAGTACATTCGCGTGGCGGCCGGTGGCGGCTCCGATTCGCGCAACTACAGCCTGTCGTTCACCGAGCCCTACTTCCTGGGCTATCGCCTGGCGGCCGGTTTCGACCTGTTCCGCAACGAGGACGACTCGGAAGACTTCTATGACGTCGACAGCCAGGGCGTAACCCTGCGCGTCACGGCGCCGATCACCGAGGACCTGTCGACGACGCTGCGGTACAACTATTCGAAGTACGACTACAGCACGAGCGTCAATCAGGCGACCGACCTTGCCAAGGCGCCGGAAGACCGCGATATCTCGCGGCCGTACTGGGACGTCATCGACGGCAGCCCATGGGTCCGTTCGTCGGTTTCGCAGGGCTTCACCTTCGACACCCTTGACGACCGCAAGCTGCCGCGTGAAGGCATCTACGGCACCTTCACGCAGGAGTTCGCCGGCCTCGGCGGCGATTCCGACTTCTACAAGCTCTACGGCAAGGTGCGCTACTACCACCTGATGCTGGAAGACGCTGACGTCATCGGCAGCCTCACGGGCGGCGCCGGTTACATGACGCCCACCAGCGGCGACCTGCATGTCTTCGACCAGTTCCAGCTGAATGCGAACGACCTGCGCGGCTTCGAGAGCGGCGGCATCGGCCCGCGCATGGCCAACGGCGACGAGGTCGGCGGCACGACCTACTTCACGGTTTCGGCCGAGACGTCGTTCCCGCTGCCGTTCATCGCGCGTGACGCCGGCTTCCGCGGCGCGTTGTTCGTCGACGCCGGCACGCTGTTCGGCAACGATGTCGACATCGGCGACGACGAGATCGAAGGCACGAGCATGGCTTGGCGCGCAGCGGTCGGCGCCAGCCTGATCTGGTCCTCGCCGTTCGGGCCGTTGCGCGTGGACTACGCCATCCCGGTCGTCAAGGAAGACTTCGACAAGACGCAGCGGTTCAAGTTCGGCGTATCGTCGAGCTTCTGATCCCGGCAGTCCAGAACTGCGAAGAACGAACTGTTCTGGAGTCCAGCTGATGGAGCATAACTGGTTCTTTCCCCCTCATGACGGCGTTCGCCTGGGCGACCTGGCGGATCGCCTCGGGGCGGAGCTGCTGGATCAATCGGCAGCCTCGCGCGTCGTCCGCGACGTCTCGCCCGTTTACCGGGCGAAGGAGGGGGATCTCTGCTACCTGCTGTCGCGCAAGGCCAAGGCCGAGCTGGAAACCAGCCAGGCGACCGCAATCCTGTGCGACCGCTCCCTGGCTTCGCTCGTACCCGCCCACATCGCGGTGCTGCAGACGCCCAAGGCCCACATGGCCTTTGCGCTCGCCGGCGAGATCCTGCACCCGGAGGCGATGAGGCCAGCGGAAACCACCTCGCAGCCGGGTGGCATTTCACCGATGGCCTATGTCGACCCAACCGCTCGGCTCGAGCCGGGCGTGGCGGTGGAACCGCATGCCGTGATCGGCGCGAACGTCGAGGTCGGCGAGGGTACGCGCATCGGTGCCGGTGTCGTCGTCGGCCCGGGTGTCCGCATCGGTCGTGACTGCACGATATCGGCCGGCGCGAAGCTGCAATGCGCGCTGATCGGCAACCGAGTGATCATCCACCCCGGCACCTGCGTCGGCCAGGACGGATTCGGCTATGGCCCGGGCCCTAAGGGCGGCATGATCAAGATCGTCCAGATCGGGCGCGTCATCATCCAGGACGACGTCGAGATCGGCGCGAATACGACAATCGACCGCGGCACGATGGACGACACCGTGATCGGCGAGGGGACCAAGATCGACAACCAGGTGCAGATCGGCCACAACGTCCGGATCGGCCGCCACTGCGGCATCGTCAGCAAGGTCGGGATTGCCGGCAGTGCCCGGATCGGCGACGGCGTCATGATCGGCGGCGCGGCCGGCATCAACGGTCACATCACGATCGGCGACGGCGTGCAGATCGCGGCGATGAGCGGCGTGGTCGCCGATATCCCCGCGGGTGAGCGGTACGGCGGCATTCCGGCGCGGCCGATGCGAGATTTCTTGCGCGACGTCGCCGAGCAGACGATGCGCATAGCCAACAGAAGCAAGAAGGCGGATGACAAGGGATGAGTGAGGAAAACAGGGAGGTTCTGGGCGTAGCGGAACTGAAGGAAATCCTGACGCTGCTGCCCCACCGCTATCCGTTCCTGCTGGTGGACAAGATCGTGGATATCGACGGCGACAATTCGGCCGTCGGCATCAAGAACGTCACCGTGAACGAGCCGCAGTTCACCGGCCATTTCCCGGACCACCCGATCATGCCTGGCGTGCTGCTGATCGAGGGCATGGCCCAGACTGCCGGCGCGATCTGTGCGCGCAAGACCGGAACCGGCACCAATCTCGTCTACTTCATGACCATCGACAACGCCCGCTTCCGCAAGCCGGTCGTGCCCGGCGACCGCGTCGAATACCACGTGGTCAAGCAGAAGCAGCGCGGGAATATCTGGAAGTTTCACTGTGACGCAAAAGTTGATGGGCAACTTGTCGCCGAAGCTGATATCGGCGCGATGATTGTCAACAAGGAAGACGCCTGAATATGATTGCAGCCAGTGCCAGGATCCATCCGCTCTCCGTCGTCGATGACGGGGCGGTGATCGGGGAGAACGTCGTTGTCGGCCCGTTTTGCCATGTGGGGCCGAAAGTCGTTCTGGGCGACGACGTCGAGCTTCTCACCCATGTCGTCGTTACCGGTCGCACCACGATCGGCCGCGGCACGCGCATCTTTCCCTCGGCCGTGATCGGCGGCGACCCGCAGAGCATCCATCATTCCGGCGAGGAGACGACGCTCACGGTCGGCGAGCGCAACGTCATCCGCGAGGGCGTGACGATGAACACCGGCACCACAGATGGCGGTGGCCGGACGGTGGTCGGTGACGGAAACCTGTTCCTCGCCTACTCGCATATCGCCCACGATTGCATCGTCGGCAACAACGTCATCCTGTCCAACAACGTGATGCTGGCCGGCCATGTCACCGTCGAAGACAGGGCCATTCTGGGGGGCGGGTCGGCGGTGCACCAGTTCGCCCGGATCGGTCGCCACGCCTTCGTCGGCGGCCTGTCTGCCGTCGCCTACGACGTCATCCCCTACGGCATGCTCAACGGCAATCCGGGCATTCTGGGTGGCATCAACGTGGTGGGCATGTCGCGCGCCGGCATGGACAAGCCGACGATCCACCGCGTGCGCCGCGCCTTCAAGCAGATCTTCGAAGGCGAGGGCTCGATCCGTGCCAATGCCGCGGCCATTCGCGAGGAGTCGCAGGACTGCGTGCCGGTCATGCATATCCTCGACTTCATCGCCGCCGAGAGCGACCGCGCGATCTCGTCGCCGAACCGCAACAAGGCCTGATCCGCGTGGCGCCCCGGCCGGATGGCGGTCCGCGGCTCGCGATCATCGCCGGTAGCGGGCAATTGCCGGTGCATCTGGCGCTCGCTGCACGCCTCAACGGCGAGGATCCTTTCATCCTGACGCTGACCGACGAGGCCGAGCAGGACTGGTCCGGCTTCGACCATGCGCCGGTGGGCGTCGGCGATTTCGCCGCCCTCAGCCGGACCTTCTCACGTGAGCACATCGACCGCGCGGTCCTGTCCGGCGGCGTGAGGCGCCGCCCCGAATGGCGCGAGATCCGGCCGACCCTGCGAACACTGCTGGGCGTGCCCGGAATCGTGCGAACGCTCCTGAACGGGGGCGACGACGCTGTGCTGAAGATGGTGATCGGGCTGATCGAGGCCAACGGCGTGCGCGTCGTCGGCGCGCACGAAATCGCGCCCGACCTGCTCGCTGCCGAAGGGCCGATCGGCAAGTTCGCGGCGCGGGCCGAGGATCTGCGCGACATCGCCGCAGCCTCGGCGGCCGCGCTCGCGCTCGGCGCGCTCGATGTCGGGCAGGGGGCGGTGGCCATCGGAGGGCGCGTCGTGGCGCTGGAGGGGGCCGAGGGGACCGACCAGATGCTGGAGCGGGTCGCGGTGCTGCGCAAGGAGGGCCGCATCTCGCAGCGTCGTGATGGCGTACTTGTGAAACTGTGCAAGCCGGGACAGGACATTCGCGCCGACCTGCCCTCGATCGGGGTCGAGACGGTGCGGCGCGCCGCGGCTGCCGGGCTTGCGGGTATTGCCACCGAGGCCGGCCGTTCGCTGGTTCTGGACCGTGACAGCGTTGTCGCGGAGGCGGACCGAAGCCGCCTGTTCGTGAGCGGCATACTGCCGCGTCCCGGCGGGGGGAGGCGGTGATGCGGCCGCTCAAGCTCGCCGTGGTCGCCGGCGAGGTCTCGGGCGACCTGCTCGGGGGCGACCTCGTGGCCGCCCTGCGCCGCCAACTTCCCGGCGGTGTCACGCTGGTCGGCGTTGGCGGCGAGGCGCTGCAGGCGCAAGGGCTTGCCTCGCTGTTCGACTACTCCGAGCTGTCGATCATGGGCTTCTCGCAGGTGGTGGCGAAGCTGCCGACGCTCTTGCGCCGGATCCGCCAGACGGCCGCGGCGATCGTGGCGGCGAAGCCCGACCTGCTGGTGATCATCGACAGTCCCGACTTCACGCACCGCGTGGCACGGCTCGTCAGGCGACAGCTGCCCGATCTTCCGGTGGTCAACTATGTCTGCCCGAGCGTCTGGGCCTGGAAGGAAGAGCGGGCGCCGCGCATGAGGACCTATGTCGACCACGTGCTGGCCGTGTTGCCCTTCGAACCGGACGTGATGCGGCGGCTAAACGGGCCGCCGACCACCTACGTCGGCCACCGGCTGACCAGCGACGCGGATGTGGCGCGCGTCCGGGCCGTGCAGCTGGAGAAGGTTGCGCCCGCTTTGGACGCGGGCCTGCCCCGGACCTGTCTGCTGCTGCCGGGTTCGCGTGCGGGCGAGATTTCAAGGCTTCTGCCGGTGTTCGGCGACCTCGTGCGTGACCTGGCCGCCGGAGCCGTTCCGTTCACCTTCCGGCTGCCGACCGTGCCGCGGCAGGAAGCGCTGGTGCGCGAAATCATCGCCGGCTGGCCTGTGCAGCCGGAGGTGACGGTGGGCCCGGAACAGAAGTGGCAGGCGTTTCAGGCGGCGGACGTGGCGATTGCCGCCTCGGGCACCGTGCTGCTGGAGCTTGGCCTTGCGCGGATACCGGTCGTCTCCTGCTACAAGCTGGACTGGATTGCCCGGCTCTTGACGCGCAAGATCAAGACTTGGACGGCTGCCCTGCCAAATCTCGTCGCCGATTACGCGGTCATTCCGGAGTACCTCAACGAGGTCGTCCGCCCCGGCAGCCTCTCGCGCTGGGCCGTGCGGCTGTCGCACGACACGATCCAGCGGCGTGCGATGGTGGAGGGGTTCGACCTGGTCCACGCGCGCATGCAGACGGCGCGCCCGCCCGGCGATCAGGCCGCCGACGTGGTTGTCGACCTGATCAAACAGAAAAAGCCCGGTCTGGTGTGACCGGGCTTTTTTCTTGTCGGCGTCCCGTCAGCGCTTGGAAACGGGGACGTAGTCGCGCTTGGGCGCACCGATATAGAGCTGGCGCGGCCGACCGATGCGCTGCTCCGGGTCCTCGATCATCTCGTTCCACTGCGCGATCCAGCCCACGGTGCGGGCGAGCGCGAACAGCACGGTGAACATGGTGGTGGGGAAACCCAGCGCCTTCAGCGTGATGCCGGAGTAGAAGTCGATGTTCGGATAGAGCTTCTTCTCGACGAAGTACTCGTCGGTCAGGGCGATCCGCTCCAGTTCCATCGCCACCTCGAGCATCGGGTCATCCTTGATGCCGAGCTCGCCCAGAACCTCGTGCGTCGTCTTCTGCATGATGCGGGCGCGCGGGTCGTAGTTCTTGTAGACACGGTGGCCGAAGCCCATCAGGCGGAACGGGTCGTTCTTGTCCTTGGCACGGGCGACGAACTCCGAAATCCGGTCCGGCGTGCCGATCTCGGCCAGCATGTTGAGCGCGGCTTCGTTGGCGCCGCCATGGGCCGGGCCCCAGAGGCAGGCGATGCCGGCGGCGATGCAGGCGAAGGGATTGGCGCCCGAGGAACCGGCCAGGCGAACCGTCGAGGTCGAGGCGTTCTGCTCGTGGTCGGCATGGAGGATGAAGATGCGGTCCATCGCCCGGGACAGGACCGGGTTGACGACATATTCTTCGCACGGCACGGCAAAGCACATGCGCAGGAAGTTGGAGGCGTAGTCGAGGTCGTTCTTCGGGTAAACGAAGGGCTGGCCGATGTGGTACTTGTAGGCCATCGCCGCGATCGTCGGCATCTTCGCGATCATGCGCAGCGACGCAACCATGCGCTGATGCGGATCGGTGATGTCGGTGGAGTCGTGATAGAAGGCCGAGAGCGCGCCGACGCAGCCGCACATTACAGCCATCGGATGCGCGTCGCGGCGGAAGCCGGTGAAGAAACGGCTCATCTGCTCGTGCACCATCGTGTGGTGCGTGACGCGATAGTCGAAGTCGTCCTTCTGGGCCTTCGTCGGCAGTTCGCCGTAGAGCAGGAGGTAGCACACTTCGAGGAAGTCGCCATGTTCAGCGAGCTGCTCGATCGGGTAGCCGCGGTGCAGCAGGACGCCTTCGTCGCCGTCGATATAGGTGATCTTCGACTCGCACGAGGCCGTTGAGGTGAAGCCGGGGTCGTAGGTGAACGTATTGGTTTGCTTGTAGAGCGTGCCGATGTCGACCACGGACGGACCGATTGTCCCGGATCGCAATGGCAATTCCACCTTGTTGTCACCGACCGTGACTTCCGCGCTCTTGCCCGTCATGAGGACCTCCATTCGCTGTAGGGTGGCACAGCTGTGCCAATATTGGGGCGTCCGCCTTGCTAGCCCATCCGCGACGCCCTGCCAACCTAGACCAAAGGTACGTTTGTGCGCTGCAAAACCAGACATTCCGGCATTGCAATATCTACTGTTCCTCGCCAGTTGCAAGCAACCTATGCGCGAGGATCCAGAATTGTGGAGGTGGCATCCTTTCTCAGAGCGGACGAATCCTGATCCCGGATATCCGATTGCAAATCTAAATCACAAGTTGCAGTATGGTGCTGTCGCGTGGATACGGTCGGTCCCATGGGGGAGGGGAGCAGCACCAAAGTCGAAAGGGCAGCCGCCATGGCGGCGCGGCTGCGTGTGGAGGCTGGTCCGGCCGGCCTGCTCACCAGGATCCTGTTGCCTGCGAAGCGAGTGGTTAGCCGCGGGATGGCCTCCTTCCGTCCGGCGACCCTCGCCGCCGTCTGGGAGATCGAGCGCGACCACGGCTTCGCCTTCCTGCTCGTTCCTGTCTTCATCGGAGCGGGCGCCTGGTGCTGGTATGTCGTGCCGCACGATCCGCCGCCCTGGCCGCTGCATTCGATGCTCGCCGCAACCGGGGCGGTGGCGCTTTGCCAGCGCCATCGCTCCGGGTTCGGCTCATTTGCGGCGCGCTGCATGTTCTTTCTGCTGCTGGGCATGGCACTGGCGGCATTCGAGAGCTGGCGGCTGTCGACTGTCCTGCTGGATCAGGCCGTGACGACGACGATCGACGGGCGCGTCCTCGCGCGCGAGGCCGACGACCGGGGGCGGATGCGCTACCGGGTCGCCGTGCGGTCAACGCGCGAGCCGGTGCTGCGCCGGCCACCCGAGGTCGTCAACGTGATCGCGCGCAGCCCGCACGACCCGATTCCGATCGGCGGAGGAATCGCCGGACGCGTGCGCATCGGCCCACCATCCGGGCCGGCGCTCCCCGGCCTCAACGACTTCGCCTTCGACGCCTACATGGCCGGCACCGGGGCCGTCGGCTTCTTTTACGGGAAGCCTGAAACGACGCCGCTGGACCGGCCGACCGGCCGGTCGTACTTGAGGCAGGCGCATGGCCTGGTCGCCACCTGGAGAGCTGCCATCACGCAGCACATCCGGGACAGCATCCCGGGCGATGCGGGCGCGATCGCTGCCGCGCTGGTGACAGCCGAGCAAAGGGGGATCAGTCCCGCCACCATCGAAGCGCTACGGCAGGCGGGGCTGGCGCATGTGCTGGCGATTTCCGGGCTGAACATGGTGCTGGCCGCCGGCACCTTCCTGGTCGGTGCCCGGCTGGCCCTCGCCGCCGTCCCCGGCCTGGCGGAATGCTTTCCCGTCAAGAAGGTTGCCGCCGTGGGCGGACTGGTCATGGTCAGCCTCTATATCCTGGTCTCCGGCGGCGCGGTGTCGGCCGTGCGCGCCTGGCTGATGATCGTGGTCATGCTGGTGGCCGTCATGCTCGACCGGACCGCGATCAGCCTGCGCAACCTCGCACTCTCGGCCGTCCTCATCCTGACGGTGACGCCGTCCGCGGTCACCGGGCCGGGCTTTCAGATGTCGTATGCGGCGACCCTCGGGCTGGTCGCCGGCTATGCGGCCTGGCGCGATCGCCGGCCCCTCGGCGACAGCTCGCGACCGGCCCGCCGCTGGGGCCCGTCGGCGATCGCGACGTGGTTCCTCGGCGGCGTGATGCTGTCTTCGTTGATCGGTAGCGCGGCGACCCTGATCTACTCCGTCGGGCACTTCCACCGGATCCCGGCCTACGGGCTGGCTGGCAACCTGCTCGCCATGCCGGTCATTTCCGTGGTGATCATGCCGATGGCGGTCGTGGCCATGCTGCTGATGCCTCTCCGCCTCGACGCCGTGCCGCTGGCGATCATGGGTTGGGGAATCGACCGCGTCATCGGTCTGGCTGGCTGGGTTGCCGGTTGGGGTGGCGAACTGCTTACCGGACGGCTTCCACCGCTGGCTTTCGCGCTGGTCGCCGCCGGCGGCGGTTTGATCTGCCTGTTCCGGTCGCGGCTGGCTTTGCTGGCGGTCGCACCGCTGGCGATCGGCGCCGGGGTCGCGCTTTGCGGACGCCCGGAACCGGCGGCTCAACTGCTCGTTTCGGAGGACGGGAGGCTCGTCGCGCTCGTGTGGGCGGGTGAGGTGGCCACAAACCGCCCGCGGCCGCCGGTGTTCATCTACGACCAGTGGCGACGCGCGCTTCGCCTCGGCGACCACCGCCCGCCGGCCTTGCAGAAGGCGGGGGAGCGAACGGTCTCCGGTGCGCAACGCTCCGGCGACGGGCGCAGCGACAACGACAGTCCGCGCGAAACGGGTGGACGCCCGGACCGGATAGGGGACGCCATTGCCCCTGGCCGGCAAGTGATGACCGGCGGGGGCGCGGCAACAGCGGCGAACGCGGACCTGCGCGCGGCGCTTGCCGTTGCGACCAGAGAGCGGCGATTCGTTTGCCGTCGGGGGGAATGGTGCGCCGGCGTTGCGCAGGCGGGCTGGCGCGTCATTGCCCTCGAGGATCCGGTCCATCTCGGCAGCGCCTGTGACGCCGCCGACTTCGTCGTGGCCCCCCAGCACCTGCGCACCGGCGCCTGCCGGTCGGGGGCCCTGCTGATCACGGCTCGCAGCCTGCGCCGGACCGGTGCGCTTGAAATCGCACCGGTGACCGATCCGTCAGGCGTGATCGGCTACAATGTTCGCACCGCGGTGACGACTCTCGGGCGTCCCTGGAGCCGCCACCGGCTGTATGACTGGCGGTCGAATACGTTCGAAACGCCCGCGGCAGCGCCGATCACTGATACCGGCGGATGAGTCCGACCAGCTTGCCCTGGATCTTGACCCGGTCGGGTCCGAAGATGCGCGTCTCATAGGCCGGGTTGGCAGCCTCGAGCGCGATCGAGGCGCCCTTGCGGCGGTAACGCTTCAACGTTGCCTCCTCGTCGTCGACGAGGGCGACGACGATCTCGCCGGGATTGGCCGCGCTGACGTTGCGGATGATGACGGTATCACCGTCGAGGATGCCGGCCTCGATCATCGAATCACCGCGAACCTCGAGAGCGTAGTGTTCTCCGGCGCCGAGCATCTCCATCGGCACGGCGATATCGTGGGTGTTGTTCTGGATCGCCGAAATCGGCACGCCGGCCGCGATGCGACCCATCACAGGCACCGACACGGAGCTTTCCACGCCGGCAGCGGCCGTTGTGGCCGGGGCAGGGGCCGGCTTGCCGAGGCTGCCCTCGATGACCGAGGGCGAAAACCCGCGACGCCCTGCAGGGCTTGGCGAATAGGCCTCGGGCAGCTTGATCACCTCGAGCGCTCGGGCGCGATTGGGGAGCCGGCGGATGAAGCCCCGCTCCTCCAGTGCCGTGATCAGCCGATGGATACCGGATTTCGAGGCGAGATCGAGGGCGTCCTTCATCTCGTCGAAGGACGGCGGGATCCCGGTCTCCTTCATCCGCTCGTGGATGAAAAGAAGCAGTTCCTGTTGCTTGCGGGTCAGCATTGGCTTTTCACCCAGAATCGAAACAAATCCAGAACGGACACTATCTGTTCCCAATGTGTTCCGCAAGTGGATAAAATTTCGTGAACACGGCGTGAAGTTATTGCCGCAGCGCGGTTTTCTTTGCGCAGGCCGGCCCGGCGAAGGCGCCGCAGGTCGGCGCCTTGACCGGGCCGATTGCCCGCTTGGAGGAGGCCGGATGCCTACCGCGGGCAGGCGGCGACGTAGCGCCGGCCATAACGGTCGCGGTAGTAGCATTGGCCAGGCTGGCCGGCCACATTTCCGATCACCGCCCCGGATACACCGCCGATCGCCGCGCCGATCGCCGCTCCGCGAACGTCGTTGGTGATCGCGCCGCCGACGATTGCGCCGGTCGCGGCACCAATGCCTGCACCCTTTTCGGTCGGGGTGCAGCCCGCCGCGGCAATCCCGAGCAGAACGAGCAAAATGGAAATCCTGATCATGCGCTTTCCTTCCTCTCTCGTTGGCAGTTAATCACGCCGGCCCGACGCGGCCCGAGCTTGGTAACGTGGTCGCGGTCCCGCTCGACCACAGCCAGCGCCACGCTCTTGCGGCGTGGCTGTGCGCGGACCCTTTGAAGATATAGGGCGGAGAAGGGGAGGACCTAGGGCGGGTGGGCGCAAATTGTCGTTGTCTGGCTGCAGCTTGGCCGGCGTGCCATTTGCCGGCGCGCATCGTCCCATGGCCGGGTAGGGCCAGGGGTAGTCCTTGATCGGATGCGTCGGCGCGACTATGGGCGTATTATCGGACGCGGCGTCGCGCCGACGAGTGGAAGAATTTCATGGACGAACGTGCCAAGCTGGACCTGACGGACGAGGGCCAGACCGGATCCTCCTCGGTCGGATCGCGGTTGCCACGGACCGTGAATCTGGCGCTCCAGGGCGGGGGCGCGCACGGGGCGTTTACCTGGGGCGTGCTCGATCGATTGCTGGATGAGCGCGACCTGTCCTACGAGGGCATCGTTGCGACCAGTGCCGGCGCCATGAACGCGGTCGTGCTGGCCTACGGGCTGGCGGACGGCGGTCGGCCCGGAGCGCAACAGGCGCTCGAGGCCTTCTGGCGCCGGATCAGCCAAGCGGCCGCCTTCAGTCCGTTGCAGCCGAGCCTGCTCGACCGGATGACGGGGTCGAAGACGCTCGACCATTCGCCCGCCTTCGTCCTGTTCGACATGGTGACGCGGCTGCTGTCGCCCTACCAGTTCAACCCGCTGAACTACAATCCGCTGCGCTCCGTGCTGGAGGAGTCGATCGACCTCGATGCGATCCGCAGGTCGCGCTGCTCGATCAAGCTGAACGTTTGCGCGACCAACGTGCGCTCCGGCAAGGTCAAGGTATTCTCGAACGACGAGATCTCGATCGACGCCGTTTTGGCCTCGGCCTGCCTGCCATTTCTGTTCCAGGCGGTCGAAATCGACGGCGAAGCCTACTGGGACGGCGGCTACATGGGCAATCCCGCCATCTACCCGCTGATCTACGGCTGCGAGACGCCGGATGTGCTGGTGGTGCACATCAATCCGCTCGAGCGGTCGGAGCTGCCGCGCAGTGCGACAGAGATCCTGAACAGAATCAACGAGATCAGCTTCAACTCCTCGCTGATGCGGGAGATGCGGGCGATCGCCTTCGTCACCGACCTGATCGAGTCGGAGGCCGGCAAGGCGCTTGGCCTGAAACGCATCTTCGTCCACAGCATCTCCGACGACGAAACGATGCGGGGTCTCAGCGCCTCGAGCAAGCTCAACGCCGACTGGAGCGCGCTGCTGGACCTGCGCGACCGCGGCCGGCAGTGCGCGGACGACTGGCTGGCGGGCAACTACGACGCGATCGGCAAGCGTTCGACAGTCGATATCCGCGCCCGCTACCTGTAGGGCGCCAGGTTCATGCATCATGCGATGCTCCGCCGGAGGAAGGGCTTCGGGCGGCGACGTTGGCAATTTCGTAACCGTCGGCAACCATAGTCGGCGCCATATTCAGAAAGTCATTTTTCAACATTGCTTTGATGTCGGCATGGACAAGTCCTACCTGCTTTCCGCAATTCTCCCGGTTATTTCCACAACCCTGTCGATCACGTTCCTCGCGCTCTGGCACCGCCAGCGGCAGCGGCTCTATGTCTTCAACTGGTTCCTGGCCTATGGCTGCGCCGCGGTCGGATCGTCTCTCGACATCGCGCGAATCCTGATCGACAACGCCGCGCCGGTCTCGGTTGCGGCGAACATGTTTCTCGTCGGGGTCGCATTCTTTGCGGTTCGCGGGGCGATCCTTCGCCATACCGGCCGGACATGCGATCGCATTCTCGTGCCGATCTACCTGGTGACGAGCATCGGGGGTGTGTGGCTTGGCGTCGTGGCACCGAGCATCGTGGGGCGCGGACTCGTATCCAGTGCGGGGGCGGCCATCATGTTCCTGCTCGCCGTACGGGTCATGGCGAGGCGGGCGGAAGCCGACAGGCTGGACCGCCTGACGATTGCGACGTTCGCCGTCTCGGCCGTGGTGCTGCTGGCGCGGCCGATGATCTCCTATCTCTACGAGGGGCCGCTGCAGGAGGAAGCACAGATTGCCGGCTCATTCTGGATCGTCTCGTTCAAGCTGTTCGCGATGCTGTCCTGGTTCGCCACGGCCCTGCTTTTTCTGCTGCGAATCACGACGGACCTGATGAAGGAACTCGCCGAACAGTCTCTCACCGATCCCTTGACGGGCATCGCCAACCGTCGTGGGCTGTTCGCCGCGGCCGGTCGGTTGCTCGAGAATGCCGGCCCGTCTCGCCCGGCTGTCCTGATGCTGTTCGACATCGATCATTTCAAGGCGATCAACGACAGTTACGGGCACGGGGTGGGCGACGCGGTGATAAAGGGACTCGCCGATGTCCTGCGTAGGGCCTCGCACGACACGGGATGCGCTATTGGACGGCTCGGCGGGGAAGAATTTGTCGCGGTCCTGCCTTCCGTGCCGCTGGTTGCGGCGACGGCCTTTGCCGACGAACTGAGAAAGGCCTTCGCCGCCGGATCCTATCATGGCGTGCCGCCCTCGCATGCCGTGTCGGTCAGCATCGGCATTGCCGAGCACGTCGGGGGCGAAAACGTCGAAGCGTTGATGGGACGTGCCGACGAAGCCCTGTATGCGGCCAAGCGCGACGGACGGAACCGGGTTTCGGTCGCCGTCGCCGAACATGCGCGTGCCGTCAGGGCGCTCGCCCGTTCGGCCTGAACGTCAACCGTCTCCAGTCGACTTTAGCGAACTCTAAATCAATTGCGGGCAAGATAAGCGCCATGCGCTTCTTGTTGTTCACGTTCATTCTGCTGTGTGGGCTTGTCGCGGCCGATCAGGTCGCAACGGGGGGGCAGTATCTTCAAGCCGGCTGGGCACAGGCCAGGGAGCAGGCGAAGGCGTTTCGCTCCGAGGTCGAACGATGGGTCGGCGGCGTCGGCCTCTAGCGCGCCGATGACCGGTCGCTTCTGCGGCCAGTTGGTCTCGCCGGGCCGATTCCATGGCAAGTCCGTTCTTTCGCGACTTCATCGTCCGGCTTTTGCGTAGGCAATCCGACGAAACGCCGTTCACGTCGGCGCCGGTTCGCCGATGGCATATCGCGCCAGAGCACTGGACGAGATCGTCTACGGTCGTGCGCCAGCGGATGCCGGCGCCACTGGCTTCGTGTGCGCGGGCCGGGCAGGATCGTCGTGCCGCATCGATGAGCGCCGTCTCGGCGCCCGGGGGACCTCGGACACCGGTTGGCAGGCGGCTGGACATTTGGCCAGGCGGTACCGTCGCGCAGCGTGGGGAAGGCGGTCGTTCAACGGCGGCTAGGGTATCAACAACAGAGCCTGAGCAGTTCCAAGATAAGGGCCGCTGGCCGCATCCCCGGAGCCAAAGAGAATCAAGAGTATCGATCCGAGGGGCACTTCAAATTAGCCGACCGGTCAATGTGACAGCGGTTCGACCCTTGAGCGCCACATTGGCCGGCCGCTGCAATCGACCGAAGGTCCTCTGGACACCGTTGAAAGCTCCTCTAAGTAGCCCTTCGAGGCAGCAGACCTCACGTAGTCTAAGTTGCAGGAGATTGATCCGACACCGGGGGCTGTTTCGGGATGGAGAGAAGGCTGCAGCATATCGCAAGTCACTGGCAACGGATCGAGATATCACAAGTCGAAGATTTGTCGGACGCAGTGCGTGGGGCCGGGATGGAAGCCACACAGATGGCGTGTGGCAGGCTCTCTGGAAGCCTCATATTTTCCGAGCAGTGCAGTGTAACATATAGCAGCGGCTTCATAGGCGGACGTGTGGCGCTCCGCGGACCCCTGTCGCCAGACACGCTTTCGTTGGGTCTTGGTTTGAGGCTGCCCGGGTCGTCCTGGCACTCTTTCACCGAGGTCAAGACCGGAAACGTGGCCATCTATCACGGCGGTGACGAGCACGATTCTCTCTATGCGCCAGGTTCCATGTACGCCGTAGCGACTATTTCCGCTGATCAGCTTGAGCAGGAAGCTGCACGATACGAAATGGTGCTCGACAAGGCTGCGCTTGGCGGAACCGGGATCCACAGTCAATCGATGTTGCCAGAGGCGGTCACCGCGCTTGCCGCCGAGTTCTCCAACGCCCACGCTGGCCGCCCGGCGCGGCCCGATCTGGGGCCGATGCTCCTGCGAGCGCTTATCAAGCATCTCGGTCGTCCACCTCATGAGCAGGAGCGCCGGGCAAACACCCATCTCCATGCGAAGATCGTGGCGCGGGCAAGAGCCCACATAGTCGAACATCTTGCGGAGCCGATAGCTCTTGATGACATCGCCGCCGCCGCATTCGCGTCACGTCGTACGCTCTACCGCGCTTTTGCCGACATCTTCGATGACACTCCGCAAACTTACGTCCGACGCCTCAGGCTCCACAGAATATGGCAGGGCCTCGCTAGCGACCATGAAAGGGCATGCACGATCGCGGTGGTGGCAAATGCTTGGGGCATCAGCGAACTGGGTAAACTGGCTGGCTGGTATCGCCAAATGTTCGGGGAGCTGCCCAGCGAAACGCTGGCCGCGTTTCCAAGAGCTCCAGCCGTCCCTTAGTTTGGCAACCTCCGCGGAGAAAAGCCGAACGCAACCGTCATCGCGCGATCCGATTGCCTGGTCTCGGGCGTCTGGCTTTGAATTTGGCAAGAAACGCATAGCCGCCTGCAGGTCCAGCGCCTAGTCTGCTCAAAATCCGGCACATCAGCATTGGAACGCCAATCAGCAGAAGGCCGAGCATCATGAAACGCATAGTCGCATTTTCGTCGGTGACCGCTGCATTCCTGGCACTCGGACTGGCGGGGTCCGCGTTGGCCGAGCAGGCACGCTTCAATGATCTGGCCAACCTGCCGTTCGAGCAGAACCGTCCCACGGCCGAGACCGCCCAGACGCTGAGGGACGAGCTTCTTTTCCAGCAGGCAACCCAGGCCTATCTCTGGGCAATGCCGCTCATCAACACGCTGGGCATGAAGTTCGGTTCCGAACAGGTATTCGGAGCCGGCTACAACGTCTTGCCGGTCTGGAAGGAGCGGCTCGATACCAAGACACTGGTGACCACGCCGAACTCCGACGTGATCTACGCCATGAGCTACGTCGACATGGGCGAGACCGGGCCTATCGTTTTCGAAGCCCCCCCGAATCTCCAGGGCATTCTGCTCGATTTCTGGCAGCGGCCGATCCCGGTCGATGGCGGCAAGTTCATGGGAGATGTCGGGTTGCCCGGACCGGATGCTGGCAAGGGCGGCAAGTTTCTCGTCCTGCCGCCAGGCTACGAGGGCGACGTGCCGGAGGGCTACTACGTTTATCGCTCGGGCACCAACAACCTCTTCATCTTCCTACGCGCCTTCTATCAGGATCCGAGTGACCTCTCTCCCGCGGTCAGGCTGATGGAACAGGCCAAGGTCTATCCGCTGAACCTGCCCGAGGGCGAGCGCAAGCCGATGGAGTATCCGAACGCCTCCGGTGTTTCCGCGAACATGCTTCCTCGGTCGGACATCTCCGCATTCGAACAACTGAAGTGGCTCGTCGACCGGGAGGGCCGGAACCTTGCCGGCCCGGAGGGTCTCGGCATGCTGGCCAATATCGGCCTGGTCGAGGGCCAGCCCTTCACGCCTTCGCCGAAAGCGCGAAGAATTCTCGATGATGGAGCCAATGTCGCGTACAAGATGAGCCGGGTCATCGGGCTAGACGAGGAGGTCGATGGTCGCTCTCTTCTGGTCTGGCCGGACCGTCGGTGGACGAACCCGATCAACAACGCGGCCGAACCCGGGCCGGAGAAGTCGCTCGATTTCCACTGGGTGAACCAGCCGCACGGCTACACCGACATCGCACGGCGGGTCTGGATGTTCACAGACTATTACTCCATCAGTCCCGGCATGGTGTCGCTGACACCCGGGCGGGGGGCTTTCTATGCGATCGCCTTCAACGACGACAAGGACGAGCCGCTTTCGGGCGACAACAACTACAAGCTGACGCTCCCTCCCGATGTCCCGGCGGAGCTGTTCTGGTCACTGACCCTGTACGAGGCGGAGAACGCATCTGGCCTGGCAACCGAGGCCCGTCGTTTCCCTTCGCTCGGATCACGCGACAAGCCAATTGAGAACGCCGACGGAACCATCGACCTCTACATCGGACCCATGCCCCCGGAGGGGAAGGAAGCCAACTGGCTGGCGACGGCACCCGGTCGAGGTTTCTTCGCCATCCTCCGTCTTTACGGTCCGGGCGAGCGCGCCGTCGACTATAGCTGGAAACCCGGCGACCTCCAGAAGGTGAAATAGCAGCGCGGACGCCCGTCCGCCGAAAGGAAGATTCGATGTCAAAGCTGGCACATGCGACCCTCTACGCTGCGCTGTCCCTGAGCGCCGCCATCCCCTCTGTCTATGCGCAAGAGACCCCAGACACGCTCGACACCCGCGTCGGCACGCTGCACTTCGAAAGCGGTTATCCTTCAAAGGAGACCGTCAACAAGCTCTATGACGAAATGGACTTCCAAAGGGCGTCCCAGGCCTACATCTGGGGCGTCCCCGCCGTCGGCCTCAACGAGTGGCGCAGGGCGCACTACAATGTGTTCAAGGGCAAGAACGGCGAGATGTTGACCTATCTCGATTTCGCCGAGAAGCTCGGCATCCTCACGCCGAACTACACAACGCCTTACATAGCCACTTTTGTCGACCTGCAGGAATCCGGCCCCTTCGTCATCGAAGTCCCTGCGGGCCTGATCGCTGGCATGGTTCTTGACCAGTGGCAGCGGGTGATGGCCGATCTCGGTGTCGTTGGACCGGACATGGGCAAGGGCGGCAAATATCTGATCCTGCCGCCGGGCTATGGTCCGGTCGAGGCGGATGGGTACTACATCATTCAATCGACGAGCCGGGATGTGCTTGCTGGCTTCCGCCTACTGGATGCCGACAAGGAAAAGGCGATTGCCGAACTGGTACCCTTGATCAAGACCTATACCTGGACGCCCGAAGGAACGGGGACGCCAATGCCGGCGCGCGCGGCCGGCGACCTGAAATGGAGCCAGATGCCGCCCCATGGGCTGGCCTACTGGGATAGCCTCAACGAGGTTATCCAGCGAGAGCCGGTCGAGGAGCGGGACCGTTTTATGATGGCGCAGCTCAGATTCCTCGGCATCGAGAAGGGCGAACCCTTCAAGCCGGACGAGCGCCAAAAGAAGATACTGGAAGACGGCGCGATCGTTGGTGAGGCGATGGCCAAGGTGAACACCACGGACAAGCGCGTCGAGCCGCCATTCTGGGAGGGAACGAACTGGAAGCATGCGCTGGTCGTCTCGGTCGACCAGAAGGCCAATACGTTTGACCAACTCGATGAGCGGGCCGCCTGGTTTTACGAGGCGGTCGTGATTTCGAAGGCGATGCTGACCCAGACTCCCGGCGTCGGCCAGCGGTACATCGCCGCGTACAAGGATGCCGACGACGCCTGGCTCTCGGGCGAAAACAACTACAAGCTTCATGTGCCGGCCAATCCGCCTGCGAAGGGCTTCTGGTCAGTCACGGCCTATGACGAGGCAACCCGGCAGATGCCCGTCACCGAGCAAGGACGACCTGACATCTCGTCGCGCAAGCAGGACATCGTCAAGAATGAAGATGGGTCCATCGACGTCTACTTCGGACCCACCGCTCCCAAAGGCCACGAGGCCAACTGGGTACAGACGAACCCCGACAAGGGCTGGTTTGCCTACTTCCGCTTCTATGGCCCGACGGAAGCGTTCTTCGACAAGTCCTGGGCGCTGCCTGACATCGAGAAGATCGGCTCATAGGCCCATAGTCCCATTGTCCCGACGCCGTCGGCCATACCTGTTGGGAAGCTTCTGCTTTCCAGCCGTGATGCTCGCTTTCGGCACGCCGCAAGGACTAGATCGCCGGGCGCCTGGAGATCTCGCGCGCCATTTCCAGGAATGCCTTCATCCCGGCAGACAGATGGCGCCTGCCGGGATAATAGAGACACAGCCCTGGAAACGGCGGCGTCCAATCTTCCAGAACCCGGATCACGCGTCCCGCTTCGATGTCCGGCAGGATTTCCTGTTCCATCGTGTAGCCCATGCCTGTGCCCTCGAGAACCGCAGCCCTCACCAGGCTGGCCTCGTCGAGTGCGATCGGCCCTCGCACGTCGATCTGTACCGGCACCCCGTCTTTCTCAAACCGCCACTGGTACATGGAGCCGTCAGGCAGGCGAACGCGAATGCACCTATGATTGAGAAGGTCCGGAGGGACCATCGGCTTGCCATGCTGCTCCAGATAGCCGGGAGAGCAGACGACGGCATGTCGTTGGGGCCAGCCGAGCGAGACCGCTATCATGTCGCTCGGAACGAGGCCAGCAACCCTTACGCCGAGATCGAAGCCGTCCCTGACGATATCGACCATCTTTCCTTCGGTCACCAGGTCGACATTCATATCCGGATAGCGGCGGAGGAATTCGAGCACGAGCGGTGAGATGATGGCGCGGGCCGCGAAGGGCGCGGCATTGATGCGTATTGTTCCCGACGGCGTCTCGCGCTGTGAGCGTACCGCTTCCAGAGCGCCATAGATGCCCTGCAGGGACGGCGCGACCTGCTCGACAAACAGCTTTCCGGCATCGGTCAGCGAGACGCTGCGGGTGGTGCGATTGAAGAGCCGGACGCCAAGGCCAGCCTCGAGCTTTGCAATTGTATGGCTCAGCGCGGTGGTGGACGTGCCGAGGTCAATGGCCGCCGCTCGGAACGTCCCAAGCCGGGCAATGGCGATGACCGATTCAAGTTCCTTCAGGCTAGCGCGTTCCATTGTCCCGATTTGTTCAATTTCACATGCAGGTTTATCCCACTTATCCGTGAAATGGTCGAGGGCTATCTATCGAGCATGATCTGGCAAATGAGGAGAAACTCAATGGATATGCCCGGAGTGGTGCAGGCGTTCTTTGACGCTGATCGCCGAAATCATGCGGAGGCACTGGCTGCGACCTTTGCAGTCGGCGCCGTGGTGGAAGACGAGGGCGTTCGCCACCAAGGTGAGGTCGCAATCCGTGACTGGTGGATGAAAGCAAAGCGGAAGGCGCAATACATCGCCGTGCCGATCGAGACCAGGCTCGACGGCAGCAGTGCCTTCGTCCGCGCCGAGGTCAGCGGGGAGTTCCCCGGCAGCCCGGTGACGCTTACCTATGCCTTCGCCATCGAGAACGGGATGATTGCCAGATTGGAGATCCGGTGATGACGGACTTCCTCGATCTGAAGGGCAAACGTACGCTCATCACTGCTGGAACGAAGGGCACCGGCGCGGCAACTGTCAGTCTGTTTCGCGAACTCGGCGCGAAAGTACTGACGACCGCGCGTGGGCGTCCGGAAATTCTGTCCGAAGAATTGTTCGTCGAGGCCGACCTGTCGACCGAGGAGGGATGAGCAGCTGTTGAAGAGGCCGCGCGCCGAGGTCTCGGCGGCGTCGACATCATCGTTCATATGCTGGGTGGCTCGTCGGCGACCGGAGGTGGCTTCTCAGTGCTATCGGAAGGCGACTGGCACAAGGAGCTGTCGCTGAACCTCTTTCCAGCCGTTCGCCTGGATCGGCATCTGGTTCCTGACATGGTTGCGCAGGGAAGTGGCGTGGTCGTGCATGTCACATCCATACAGAGAGTTCTGCCCCTCCCGGAATCGACGACTGCCTATGCGGCAGCCAAGGCCGCGCTCTCCACCTACAGCAAGGCAATGTCGAAGGAGGTTTCTTCTGACCTTGCCCCCAAGTTTTATCCAGTTTTGAGTTCGCTCCAGCGGTTTTGGGTTGCAACACTTGGGGCGGTAGCGGCGGGTTGCGGTGCGGAGCCATTTCGGCCGCGCAGCACCGCATCACGTCGCGGGTTGATGGTCCGAGCGTACTCGGCAGGTGTCAGCCAGCCGAGGCCAGAGTGCGGTCGGTGATCGTTGTAGTCGCAGCGCCAGTTTGAAAGCGCTGATCGGGCATGGGGCAGGGACGAGAAGAGGGTTTCATTCAAGAACTCGTCTCGCAGCCGCCCATTGAAGCTTTCGATGAAAGCGTTCTGGATCGGCTTGCCCGGCGCGATGTAGTGCCAATCCACCTTGGCCCGGTCCGTCCATTGCAGGATCGCGTTGCTGGTGAACTCGCTGCCATTGTCGCTGACGATCATCTTCGGTTTGCCACGCGCCTCGACAATCCGGTCAAGCTCACGGGCAACCCGCAGGCCGGAAAGCGACGTATCGGCGACGAGAGCGAGGCATTCCCTCGTGCAATCGTCGACGACCGTCAGAACCCGGAACCTGCGTCCATCGGTGAGTTGATCTGACACGAAGTCGAGCGACCAACGATCATTGGCGGCCATCGGGATCAGCATCGGCGCTCGTGTACCGATCGCTCGCTTTCGACCGCCACGTCTGCGTACCGTCAGCTTCTCCTCCCGATAGAGCCGGAAGAGCCTCTTGTGGTTCACAAGGTGGCCCTCGCGTCTGAGCAGCACATGAATGCGTCGATAGCCGAAGCGGCGGCGTTCATGCGCCAGCGCCTTCATCCGCTCGCGAAGGTCATGATCGTCGCTGCGCCTGGTTTCGTAACGGATCGTCATCCGGCAAAAGCCGATGGCTTTACACGCCCGCCGTTCGCTCATCCGATGTTGGTTCATCAGATGCGCGACAGCTCTCCGCTTGGCTGCGGGCGTCACCACTTCTTTCCCAGAAGGTCTTTCAAAGCAGCATTGTCGAGCATCGCGTCCGCCAGGAGCCGCTTCAGCTTCGTGTTCTCGTCCTCCAGCGTCTTCAGCCGCTTGGCTTCCGACACGTCCATGCCGCCGAACTTGGTCTTCCACTTATAGATGCTGGCATCGCTGACGCCGTGCTTGCGGCAAAGCTCCGAGACCGGCATGCCCGCCTCATGCTCCTTCAGAATGCCGACGATCTGTTCGTCTGTGAAACGGTTGCGCTTCATTCCCTGGTCCTCTCAATGGCCAGAGCTTACTTCAAAATGGATTAGGTCAGCGGGGCAAGGTCATCGCGTCTGGCCGGCGATTACTGGCGCCCGGCACACGAGGGCACGTTAATTTTCCGGCGATGATGTTCGCAGGGTATTCAAGGATGCCCGTAGCACCTCATTGAACATTTGCTCGGCGCCGGGTCGAATCATAACGGTCGTCGGTCTGTCGCTTTGCAGTATTGCGGCACCAAGTGGAAATGACCGGTCCGGATGGACCGCCGCTGCTCCTATGACTGGCTTCCTGCCGTGAGAGCTCACGATGGCATCTCTGTAGAAATGAAGGCTTCTCACGCCGTCTTGGAGGCTTTGCCCGGTCCGATACTTGGGATCCAAAATCACCATCGATTTCGCATTCCGCGCACCGTCAAGTGCAAGAATGGAGATGTCTGGGACCGCGCCTACCACCGTAGTACGCAAGCCATATTTGCCCGTTTCAGGTCCGAGCCGAAGCTGATAATTAAGAACAATGTCATCCCCCAGTGGTACGGTCCAACCAGCATCTTGCGGTAGTACCCACCCGAGACCCTCGTTCGACGGCAATCCGTTCAGACCTGCGCGGATCGCATCATGCGACGCGGGAAAGTTATCAGCCACCGCCATCAAAAAACCTCCGAGGCACCACATCTCATAAAGGAGAGGGGTCTCGGCGATTGGCAGTGAAACCTGCAACCCGTTTTCGCCCAACCCCTGCCGTAGCTTCATCGCTATCGTGAAGGCGGATCTGTAGCTCGGCTTCATCGTGAAGATATTAGTCGGTCTCAGACTTCTGTCGGGTTCAATGCCGTAGAAGACATCGCGGCGTCGCATCTTCTCGATCTTCGCTCGCCAGAGAGTGATGTCGGAGAGTAGCATACTCCGGTTGTGGCGGCCTTCGGCGACAAGGGCAAGTGTCAAACGATTGCAAACGCCGTCGAGCCAGTTCAAGAACCCGAGCAAGGCCCGGTGTTCGTAGATTGAAGAATGCCTGCTTTGGCGACTCTGTTGGATCCTTTCGACTAGATGCCCGCCTAGTGCGGCCACGAGGGCAGGCGCTGCTGCGATCTCCGCGGTCGTGGCGCGGCGCACACGCGGACTGCGAAGTGCCATTTTAAGCGCGGCGTTCGTGACCTTCCTCGCCCGAAATAGAGACACGTCCTCGTGCTCCGATGAGTACCGGTTCACGGGGCGGTCAGCGATCCTGTGAACCGCCGTGTCCAGCAAGTCGATGTAAGAGCTTATGAGATTGAAGGTCACAAGCCGGTTGCTCTCACCAATCGCGGCGCTGGCAGGAATCGTCGCTCCTATCAGTCGGTATATGGCTCTCGTCCAACCAGTAAGATCTTCCAGCATTGCGGAATATTGTTCGACGGTCAGTTTGGCGAGGACTGGACTGACAACAACGTTCGCGCTGGCGACAACCTTGTCCTTTCTCATCACCTTGAACGCGAGGGATCCGGCATAAAACCCCAAGTCCAGTACGAAGTACGTCTGGCCGCGGATAATATGGCGCCCCATCGAGATTGCACCCACCCGTACCTCCCAGTCCCAAGGGATTTCCGCATCATCTAGCCGGACGTCGAAGTGGTACTGCCTGTTCTCGCGGATGGTATCAGGTGCTAAGGCATTCCTTGGATAGAAATTTATCAAAGCCCCAGTGTCTGGATCGACGAGTCGAATACTTACTCCCAAAACTGGAAGCTTCCCAACTTGCCATGATCCGAGATCATTCGTTCCACGATTTTGAGCGACCTCGATTTTTTCGGGAGCTTCGAGATCGTTGCTTTTATCGAGTTCAACGTCGCTGACCATTGATCGCCCTCTCCACGGAGCTTTACGAGCACCTTCTGAGCCAATTGAGCGTCCAAAGCTGCGGCGGCGTCGAGTACTCCGTCGGAGCTGGCGACCGCTTCGTCAATGAAACGGACAATTGCCTTCGCTGTACGGAAGCCGAAGTGTCGATGAACATCCCGCAGGGATTCCCATACGGCAATGAGGGTCGATGCAATTAAAGCCCTGTCCTCGGCCGACAGGTGCGTCGTTGCTTGAAGCCATTCGGTCAGGGCGCCATCGATCTTGATGTCACTGGTATCGATAACCTGGGCGCGATCGAGAACCTTATCGCTGATTTCTGCAGTGGTTTCGTCGACATTAATGGTGCCAAACAAGAACATGTTGGGCGGCCACCTTATGGCCTTCAGTGTCCCATTCTCAAGGATTCCATGATCGATATCGAATCCCGATTCCATGGCGCTGAGACAGTCGGCTAGGTAATGTTCGACGGGGGCGAGATTCATCTCGTCCAGACAGACGAAGACCGGAAACGCGCTCTGCCCTCGCAGTCGGAATTCAGCGTCCGCCGCTTCGAGCGCCTGCATGAATCTAGGTCTAACGTATTCTCCCTTGACCGGGTCGGCGTAGCCAAGAACGTTCGAGACGTCGGTCCAGTCTGGCCGGACCTCGATCTGATGGAAAAACGGACGAGCGGGGATGGGTGTTTGGTATACCGCGGACGCCAACGCGGAGACAAGCTTCGACTTCCCGGTGCCGCTAACGCCCCGCAGGATGACGAAGTTCTTTCCATCTCCGGAACGAACGGAGGCGACGATCGCTGCGAGAAGGTCGTCCGAGTATCGCAAGTCAGGGGTGTAAGTCGCGATAGCAGCCTTTAACTTGCCTAGCGTGAGCTCTCGGATCGGAGTGAATTCCCCGGGAGGGTTCTCCATGGGTGAGCTGACTTGTGCACCGTCGAAATGGGCAACCACATTCCCCTCGTAGAGCCACTCGATCCACTCGTTCTTATCCTCCATTTCAACGTGTTTGGGCTGCGCGGCGACCGTCTGCTTGACGATGTCCCGGACATCCTCTGGCACCGTCCACCAGCCATCTCCCGTATTGCCAGGAGATTCGAGAAGGAGTTCGCCGAAGCCGGCTAGCTTGAGGAAAGGGGTGAACCGCTGATCCTTCAACTGCGACACGGGTTTCTTATTTTTGGGCGCACTCGTTCCTGCTGGCCAGGTCCGTGCGGCGAGGTAGCCCTCATCGTCGTCGGAAGATCCGATCCATTCTGAGTAGCCTGACTGGCTTCTTGCTTCGGCAACTCGTCTGACGACGTCGTCGATATTCTCGTCGCGCATGGTGCGCATAATCTCGCGGTTTACTTCATCCCAATGCAGCCTAAAGTCGAGGAGGCATGCCGCCCGAAGCACCATCCAGTAGGGGTGTACGCGGCAGCCTTGAGGCCACTCCTTTCGATTAACCGGATTGTCGGACTGAAACCTGCAGAGGAACGCCAGCGCCTCACGCGCGACATGCCTGCGAAGGCCGTTTTCATCCGCGAGGTCGTGAAGGATTCGACCTAGTCTGGCCAGCCTCGTTACCCCGACTTCCGGCTTGATCACTCCGCAGAGTTCCAGCGCCCTATGCGGGTTCCTTGGCCGGCCGGTCAGGTTGGTCTCGCCCAGTTCCGATGCCGCAAGCCGCGCGATCTCGTCATCACGCCCGCGCTTTCCTTCCATGCCAAGCAGGACCTTAGTCCAGGATTTCGCGTTGAAGCTACCCTGCAGATCCGTGAAGTTAAGGGAGTCCCTTATTCCCGTCGGCCATCGCGACGTCGAGCTTTCAGATGATTCGTCGGTGACGTCGCCGTCATCCGCGTCCGTCTCTTCGTTCAGATCCTTGTTGAACTCGACCTCTTCCATACCCAATCCTAGCTGGAAACTACTGAAGGCAGATTTCGGGCTTTAAGAACCTTGTCAAGCCGCGATGATATCGCTCAAGGATTCACGGGCCTCAAGGACGTCGAGTATGTTACGTCCTAGCGTTTCGGCTAGGCGAGGCGGGACGGCATTTCCCACCTGCCGGGCCTGGTCCTCGCGATTGCCTTCAAAAACGAAGTTGTCCGGAAAAGTCTGGAGCCGGGCGCCCTCCCGGATCGTAATGCTGCGATGCTCGACGGGATGAGCGAAGCGTCCACGGGTGAAGCTGTCAAAGCGGGCCGTTATCGTTCCTGCCGGGGCGTCCCAGCGGAGCCTGCCGTACACATCCTTGTGGCGATGATCCGTGTTTTTGTGGCATTCAAGCTGCAGATGCGGCGGCAGGTCATCACGGCCACCCCCAGGTGGGACGTGCTTGATCCGCTCGATGTTCAACCTCGAAAGCCGCGCCTCACGATAGTGGTTCTCGACGAGGGGATGCTTGCTACCGTCTTCGGGCGGTGAGGGGAGATCTCCTATGGCCTCGCGAACGGTCGCCGGCCTGTCGGTAGTCGGTCCCGGGAATTGGAACGGCACAGAAGCGGCGCCTTCCATTTGTCCGATCAGAAACGCACGCTTTCTCGTTTGAGGAATTCCGTAGTCCGCAGCGTTCAGAAGTCCGATGCTGATCTTGTAGTTCAAGGCGGACGCCCGCGCTTCGATCTCGCGCAGGAACGGCGCGCCGTGCTTGCTAAGAAGCCCTCCGACATTCTCCATAAGAAAGAAGACCGGGCGGACGCCCTCGACCAGTCTGATGTACTCGAACACGAGATCGTTTCGTGGGTCCACGCGATCGCCCCGCCTTTGCAACGAGAAGCCTTGGCAAGGTGGTCCGCCGGCAAGCAGCGTGCACTCGCCTACCTTCAAGCCGGCGCGCGCAAGTAGACCGGTAGCGGACATCTGCTCGATCGGCGTACAGACGACATGGTGGCTTAGATTTCGGACATAGGTAGCGACCGCCACCGGGTCGTTGTCGACCGCAGCAACTACCTCGAACCCAGCGTTGGACAAACCAAGCGACATCCCCCCGGCGCCGCTGAACAGATCAATGGCGGTCGGCTTCGTATTACGCTGCAGCAAGTTTTCTCTCCCGGCGACGCTTGATCGAATTGATCTTCACGGCAAAGCCCTTGCCGATCGGTTTATCAACCAATATTGGCGGCACCCCCTCATCAGGTCCCAACTTCGCTGGAACCCCCGCGAGGCACCGTCCAACATGCTCGCCAAGTTGCGCTGCCACGAGAGGGCTGACCGCGTTTCCGACCTGCTTGAAGCCGTCGTCAAACGGCCCTACGAAGATGTAGTCGTCGGGAAACCCCTGCAGGAGAGATGCCTCTCGGGTGGTTAGGCCTCGATCCTGTTCCGGATGAGTAAACCTGCCGCAAGAGGGCGTGCGGCACCGGGCGGTCACGGTGACCGAAGGACGATCCCAAGCCAGGCGGCCGTAGACGTCGGTGAAACCGCCATGCGCCTTCCTCGTGCGGTCCAGACAACCTGGTCCGACGCCGACAGGCCGATTACCGCCGTCCTTGGGGACCATCCGAATGGTGGCGAGCGTGCTCTCGCGATGTTTCGAAGCCACGTGCATGGGATCGAGAGGATCCGCCTCACCGGATGCGAGCGGCTTTAAGTGGCCGATCGCATCACGAACGGTCCGATACTGGTGGGGCTCCAGCGGCGCGTTTGGCAGCTCGAAGTTGATTCTTGCGGCCATCATCACCGCCCGGAAACGTTCCTGCGGAAGGCCAAACGAAGCGAAGTTGTAGATCCCGCTTTGCACATGGAACCCGGCGTTTCTAAGCGTCCTGCGACCCGCCTCGAAATGGGGCCAATAGTCTGCCGAGTACATGTCGGGCACATTCTCCATCAAGATTGCATCCGGCGCTATGCGCGATGCGATCTTGCAGAAGGCCTCGAAAAGGTCACGCCTATCATCGTGACCGATAATCGACTTGCGGTGGGCGGAGAAGCCTTGGCAGGGAGAGCAGCCTACAAGCAAGATTCTATCGAACGATGTAAGGCTCCAAGTAGCAATCTTGCTGTCCAGGAGCTTGTCGTCTTGGGCCAGAAGAAAAATGTCTGTCTGTTCACACGGGGCGCCGATCATCCGCTCGTAGGTCTTTGCGCAATGGGGATCGTTGTCGAGGCCGGCGATGATTTCGAATTTAGCTGGACCATCCGCAGCTTTGAGTCCAGCGCTTACTCCGCCCGACCCGCAAAAAAAATCAAGGACACCGACGCGCTGGATCGCCGCCCCTGTTTTGCGGCCGCGGCCAGAGATATCAACCATTTCAACCATTATGCATCTGCTCCCAATCAACTAATCCTACGTGCTATCGGCCAACAGGGGACCTCATCAGAGAATCGCGGGTGACTGTACAATACCATCTCGGTCGTTAAGAGTGTCCGTGCTGGTGAATTTCTTGACGGCTCGTTTTCCAATAGCGTCTCCGATTTGGTTCACCACCAGGATCCGCTCACGGAGCGATGGTATGATGTTTCCGTTTTGTTCTCAAGGGTTTCTTCGCTTCCAACCGAGTTTTCTATCAATTGATGGGCGCGGCTGTTCCTGTGGTTGATCGCGTCTCCCCGTCTGTTCGCAGCGGCATCATGGCCTCTGTCAAGAACCGCAACACCACACCCGAGGTGAAGTTGCGAAAGGCGCTGCATCGGATCGGCTTACGGTATCGCCTGCATGTACCTAATCTGCCGGGGACACCAGATATCGTTTTTCCTTGTTTCAAGGCTGCTGTCTTTGTTCACGGATGCTTTTGGCACGGACATTCCTGTAACCGTGGAGCGCTCCCGGTCACCAACACAGAGTTCTGGCGCGCGAAGATTGGACGTAACCGACTTCGCGACGTCGAGGCGTGTAGGAAACTGGAGTCAGTCGGCTGGCGACCTCTCGTCGTATGGGAGTGCTCGTTGCGGAACCGCGGCGAGGTGGAAAAAACGGCGCTCGCTGTGAAAGGCTGGCTTCACGGCAAAAAAGGCTGAAGCCCGCAAGCTCTGCATTCACAGGTGATATGAACCGGCCCATTGGGCACTTCCTGTGGTTGCAGGAGATGTTATGTCGTTAAGCTAACGTTGATGATTCTCCTGGCAGGCAGATGGCTACGATCAGAACAATCGAAATAGAGAACTTCCGCGGCATAAAGAGTCTGAAGTGGCATCCCAACCCGGGCCTGAACTGTCTCATTGGCTCAGGCGACAGCGGCAAATCAACGATTCTCGATGCGATCGACCTCTGCCTTGGGGCGAGACGGACCAGCCAGTTCACTGACGCTGATTTCCATGGACTTGCCATCGCAGAACCCATCAGCATTACACTGACGTTGGGCAATCTCGCGCCGGAACTGAAATCGATTGATGGGTACGGGCTCTATTTGAGAGGTTTCAATGAAACCACGTTGGAGTTGGAGGACGAGCCGGGGGCTGGCCTCGAAACCGTGCTGTCATTGAACATGCGAGTCGAAAGCAATCTCGAACCCGTATGGTCTATTCTGTCGGATCGAGCAGCGGCCGCAGGTCAGACGTGTTGCTGCTCTCTCCGCTCCGCATCGGCGCGTTGTCCGACCACAATCTCTCCTGGCGGCGAGGTTCGATCCTAAACCGTCTGTCGGACGAGACCGCCGACGCGTCTACCGCATTGCTCGCAGCCGCCAGGGAGGCGCGAAAGGCGTTTGGTGTAGACGCCGACAAAAAGCTCGGCACCGCTCTTGGGATCGCAACTGCCGTGGCGAGCGAACTAGGGATTCATGTTGGCGCGAAGGCCAAGGCAGAGCTTGAGGCGTTCAGTCTCAACGACGGCGGGGACGATATCGCTGCACGACGAGGTAGGGGTGCCCCTCAGGCGCCTGGGCATTGGCTCGACCCGGCTGATGATCTCCGGGGTGCAGCAGAAGAACGCAGCCGAATCCTCCATACTGCTGGTAGACGAGCTTGAACATGGTCTCGAGCCTCATCGGATCATTCGGTTCCTGGACAACCTCGGGGCAAAGCAGAAGGAGTCACCGCTGCAGGTTTTCCTGACCAGCCATTCACCCATTGCAGTAAGAGAATTGACCGTGGAGCAGCTCTCGATCGTCCGCAAGGCTGGCGGCGTGCATGAAGTCCTCTGGGTAGGCCAGCACTCTGACTTGCAGGGCACCCTTCGGGTTTATCCGGAAGCGTTTTTGGCTCGAGCTGTCCTGGTTTGCGAGGGAGCAAGCGAAGTCGGTCTGCTGCGGGGAATAGATCAGCACCGATCCGCCGCCGGCAAGCCATCGATGCACGCCCATGGCACGTGTCTTGTCGACGCCGGCGGCTACACGAAGATCATGCCGCGCGCGCAGGCCTTCCAACAGATGGGGTTCAAGGTTGCGACGTTCCGCGACGACGACTATCGGCCGGACGCAGCAGAAGAAGCGGCGTTTGAAGCCGCGGGCGGCAAGATCTTTAAATGGCGCAAGGACAAGAAACTCGAAGTCGAACTGTTCGAGAGCCTCCCTGTTTCAGCAGTCAAGACACTGGTGGAGAAGACGCTGGAGGATCGCTCGGAACAGGAAATCGACAGCCAGGTTCGAAGCTATTCGAAAAACGCTGTGACATTCGCGCGCGTTGAGGAGGAACTGGGGAAGGGCGGACTTAGCCAGGAGACACGGAACGCGCTGGGATGTGCTGCCGGCGGCAACAAGGAGGGCAAGAAGGCCTGGTTCAAGACGGTTGGCGAAATGGAGCAAATCGGCCGCGACGTCATTTGGCCGAACCTGGACGGAAGCGACAAGGAATTCAAAGACGCGGTTATCGCCCTTAGAAGGTGGTGCATCGGTGGCTGAGATTGACTTGCTCGATGTCCGCTGCGGATCCGTCACGGCTCCGGCAGGCTGCGGAAAGACGCAGCTCATTGCAGACTCCCTCGGTCGGTATTCCGGCCGGAAGCCGATCCTCATTCTCACTCATACAAACGCCGGGGTGGCCGCATTGCGATCACGGCTGGAACGTGCGGGAGTTAAACCCTCATCCTATCGCATCGCGACTTTAGATGGCTGGGCGTTGAGGACGCTGAAGACCTTTCCGGCTCGCTCGGAGATTGACGTCGAACACCTCGAACTCGCCGATCCCCGCAACAACTATCCTGCGATCAAGCGAGCGGCGGCGTCACTTCTTGCGGGCACTCATATCGATGACATTCTGGATGCAAGTTACAGCCGCGTCATCGTCGACGAGTACCAGGACTGCGGCTCGGAGCAGCACCAAATGGTCTGCCACCTGTCGACCGTGCTGCCGACCGTTGTCCTTGGCGATCCCATGCAGGAAATCTTCAGTTGGCAGGGCGCTCACCCCAACTGGGATGATGATATCTGCGCCACCTTCCAGCCCGCGGGCGAACTGGTCACACCCTGGAGATGGATCCGGGTGCTGAGGCATTCGGACGATGGCTTCTGGAGGCCCGCCAGATACTGATGGCGGGCGACCAGATCGACTTGCGCGGCGCACCACCTGAGGCCGAGTGGGTTCATCTCGACGGTGCCGATGATGACGCGAAACAGCGGAAGGCGTGTCTTGCGAAATCGCCACAGCCACGCGGAGATGTGCTCATCATGGCGGCCGGAGTGCAGCGTGACCGGCAGCGGGAGATTGCGCGGCAGACACCAGGCGCGGTGACCATCGAGAATGTCGACCTAACGGACGTGATTGACTTCGCAGGTAGCATTGATCTCGATCAGCCGGGGGATCTCGAGACTGTCCTCGACTTCGCTTCTGCGGTGACCACCAACGTCGAGGGTGCCGAGCTGATGAGACGGATCGACGTACTTGAACGCGAGGCTGGGCGAAAAGAGGTGACGACGGCGGAGGCAGCCGCGATCGACTACAAAAGGAGTGGATCCGCGGAGGATCTGATCAAGCTGTTTTTAGCCCTTGAGAGCAAGCCTGGAGCAAGGACGTTCCGGCCCGAGATATTGCGCACCTGCCTGCAAGCGTTGCGTTCGTGCGGCCCCGGCGAGCAGCATACGTTTCTCGATGCCGCACTGCGGATCCGGGAGCAGAGACGCATGATGGGAAGGCGTGTTCCGCCACGAGCCGTGGGCAGCCCGCTTCTCCTGAAGGGGCTGGAGGCGGACGTTGCGGTCATCCTAAACGCAGCAGAGTTTGACAGGATGCGAAGCCGGAACACCAAGAACCTCTACGTCGCGATAACTCGGGGCTCTCGTAAGCTGATCGTCTGCTCCGCAAGCCCTCTCATCGGATGAAAGGCTAAAGAACCCGCAAGTTCCACTGACCTGCTCCCCCGCCGCTGAGGAACGGGTGGAGTTCTTTTCTGGTCAAGCTCTTTTGCGCTCCTTGCCGGTTACCCAGGACTCGCCTGAACGGTAGTAAGGTTGAGCGACTTGCAAAAACATCTTCGGTCACCATCGACGGCGTAACTTCCACCAGCCTCGTGAAAGAACTCGCAACCAGGGGCAGTTTTTATCGCCAATGGATCGGCGTGCACCGCCGGGTCAGACGCGCCATCCCACGTCCTGACAGCGATGGGGCTGTCTCCCGACCAAGCGTTGCAAAAGATTCGCGTCAGCCTTTGGCGCGAGACTACATCCTCGCAGATGGAGCTTGCCGTGGATGAGATAGCGCGGGCTGCGCGGTAATACTCTTAAAACGCTATTGTTTGCCCTCGACGAACGCGCGCAGCGTCGACAGCTCGAGCCTAAGAAGTCCCCGTCCGAGAAGGTCGACGGGATTGGGGAATGGCTTGGCCACCGGAGACCTTGTATCGACGTTGTAGACACGCCAGAGTTCGTAGTGTTCGCCCTCTCGCAGCGCTTTCTCAAACTCGCGCCGGGACCATTCGAACCGACCATCTATGCCCGTGGTTGACTTGACCTCGATGAACAGCGGTTTGCCGTCGCTGGCGATCGACCGTATATCGTGATCGGCACCCGCGTCTGTCTTGGACGTCCAGGCGACTAGAGACTCCGGACTGTCGTGACCCAACGCACGGAGACGCTCGACCTCCAGCTTCAGTACCAGAGCTTCGCCCCGCTCGCCGAGACTTCTATCACGCTCTACGTCGGCTTGCGTTGGTGGCGTCCATGACCCTGATCCGCCAGACCAGCCTCCGGAACCCGGCGGGGCAATTTGCGTGCCCGCTCGCATCGCGACTCTGACCACAACCTCGTCAAGCGGAGGTAATTGTCGCGTCTGCGAGGGGGGGGCCGCGGTTTGGGTGGGCGTCGGTGTGCTGGGCGAGGCGGCGCGAGAAGCTGAATTGTCCGGAGACTCCAAGGAGGCGTGCAAGGCGCCAACGAGATCGTTGATAATCTTCGATGCGGTCTCGCTCGCTTCAACGGCGGGCACCGGTGGGGACGACTCTCGTTCCGTGAGCTCCAACTCCGGTTCCGACCAGCGGACTTGAATGCCTTGGCTCCGGAGGTACCCGTGCACGTCTTCAGTTGTTCGGCAGGACAACAGCGGGAGTATCGACGCCGCGAGCATTCTGTTGTCGACCAGTCTGACGGCCCCCACGAGTTCTGCCAGCACTGGTGCTATCGACAGATGGTGCTCGAACTGACTTCGGCCAGGATAGACCCCGATCCTGTCCTCGCCGAGCCCGCCGGCCGTTCGAACGGATATCTTCACACCATTGATGTCGAACGTCTTGAGGATTTCCGAGACAAAAACGATTCTTTTAATCTTTCGGAGAGCACGGGCGATCTCAGGCAGCTTGTGCGACCGAAATCCCATCCCTTGGCGCTCTAGCGCCCATCCTAGTGCTTGAATGGCGATCGCAAAGTCTGGGAGGTGCACAAGTCCGAGCAACTCCCGCTCGAAGGCGGCGGTGTACCAGTTGGGGTGTTGCGCCGGCGTTCCCATCGACACGTGCGGTATGCCACAGACTTCGCTCAACCGCTTCAGCCCGATCGCTGCGAAAAACTGACCGCCGTCGTCGGAAAGGTCTGCAAAAGCGAGGTCGCTCTCGCTCGCAGCTATCGCCTTGGCCAGTTCGGGATAGTCGTCTTCCAAAAGCGTCTGGTCTCTAACGTCCCGCGGGCTGTAGAGGGTTTTCGCGCGGGACAGAAGGCATTTCGCGTCGTCGTCGACATCTTCGGGCAAACCCGCCCCGCCGCGGCGTGCGTAGGCCTGACGCAGGTTTTTCAGTTCGCCCGTGGTGAAGCACGATCCCGTTTCGGCCTTTTCATCGAACCAGCGAAAGAACGCCGTCCAATGATTTTCATTTGGAGACCGCGAGGCGCCGAGGTCCCCGTAGGCCTTTTCAAGAAGTCCTCTATCGCGAACAACCGGGAGCGCGACGTCCAGAAATCTAGGAACCATCTGGCCCACGAGGGTTTCGGCCGGGCTGCTATAGGCACCGTTCACCCACAAGAGATTTTCATCTCGAAACGTTATCGGGGAGCGTTTTTCCAGACTAGCCGCTACAAACAGCGCCGAATAGAGCACCTCGGGTTGAGCAGGGGCCGTGTTCGCACTGACATGCCGTTTGATCATGTCCATGAGCGCCTTGAAGGATGGCTGCGCTCGACACTTCAGGAGCTTGTAGAGACCGAGGTTTTTCCCGCCGACGATGACGTCGTCATTATCCAGGGTCATCGTGTTGATAGCGATATCGAGGTGCAGCTCCTCTGGCGCCGCAATAGTCCCGGCCTTAGTGCGGATGAACGAAATCTGGCGCAATTCATTGATGGTCTTCGGCGTGAGCAGCTTTGTTTGACGCGATAGGAATTCCTCGCATGTCCGCGCGGCGACGACGTCGTCTCCGACATTCTCCGCGAGCGCCACCAGGTCCCTCGGCATCAGCCGCCGACGGATCGATAGCTTCTTGAGCACAACCTCATTCTCTGAAATCTCTTTCGACGGCGAGTCCACCGCAGTCGTGAAGATCTTCCTCATTTCGCTCGGCAGTAGTGTTAGCTCATCCGGCGCCTTCCAGATGCCGGCGATGTTCTTGATGACCGGGTTGACGCGTATCGCGCCCACTGCCGATCGTCCAATCGTTTCCGGTGAAGCAAGAATGTAGGCATACAGCGCCTCGCGCTCTTCATCCGCCGCCGTCCGATCACCCGTTCGTTCCGCGACGTCGATCACCCAAGCGTTGATATCGAACCGACGGCACAGTGTGGCGATGGACCGATGGTCGCGTAGGCTCGGATGGAGGCGTGTCGAAAGCGGAATTGGGCAGACAGCCCAAATGTTGGCGTCGACCACAGTCAGCATAGACGCGGGCTTTAGTGATCCGTCTGCTGCCAAGGTCGAAACTGTTTCCTTCAGATCGACACGATTGTTGTTAGAAAGCCGCTTGCGGACCGCATTCAGGGCCTTGGCGAAGCTAACCTGGGTATTGACCTGAGAAAGTGCGCTGTTGAAGTCGCTATAGCAGAAGTCGGCATCGGTCGGCAGCATCTTCGTCTTAAGGGCGGACCGGTCGTTCCCCGCGCACCTCAGGCGCACAAGCGAATTTGCCTCGAACGATTTTGCGCCCGACGCCCTGGCCAGATCGGCAATATCCGCGCGAGAGGCGAATTCACCATTCAAGTCGCGCTCATTGCCAAGAAAGCCCCTCAATTCGGGTAGAGGAGGCACTACGAGCTCGGACGCTTTAGCAAACTTTCCGCTAGTCTCCGTCGGCCAAATGGCCTTTGCCGCCAGGTCGGAATGAATTCGATCCACAAACCAGCTTCTTGTCTCGACCCCGACTTTCCGCAAGACGAGAAACGCATCCGGGCCAAATCGATCTATCCAGTCGGCTACGAGCAGATCCGACACGAGAGCTCCAGCTTCCCCCGCCAGCCAGGCATTCCAGTCGGTCGCCACCAATTCCGAACGATCCGCGTCGAGTTCGAACGGAGCACTGGCGCTGAGCACGGTTCCCGTCATGCCGCTCGGTGCACGAAGCGGATAGTGAAAGTACCCCTCCTGCGTGAAGTCGATACGCTTACGGCGCAGAGGGACGGATACGGCGACAAGCACGCGTCCACCCCGCGCCTTGTAGTACGGAGGGTAGGACGGAGCGACTTGCGATCCGGGAATTTCAACCAGACGGCTGAACTCCATCTCCTCGAAAGTGGTCATTCTGTCATGTGAGGCGCCTTCGGTCTGATCGACTAGGCGACCGGAGCGGATGGTTACCGAAATGCCCTTTGCCGGGGAATGGGCGGCCTTTGAAGTTTGGCTCCATGTCAGGCGCCTTCCTGAACGCACGGAGCTGACGGTGAGCTTTCGGATCCCCGGCTTGCGCCCCGTCAGCGACAATTTGCTAAGGGTGCCGAAAAGTCCCGCTGCGATTTCGTCGATCGCATGTGATTCAGCGGCGGCGTCGAAACCGGATAAGATTCCACGAGCTTGTTTGCGGAATGGAACGACAATTTTGATGCCAGCCCGCGCGCGCGAGGCAGAGTCTGGCTTTTGAAGCGTCCCCATGCAGGGAAGGTCCAAGACGGCCATCTTACCATTGGAGTAGACGTGTATCCGGTCGCCGAAGCGGAAGAGGGATCGAAGCCCGAGGTTCTTCGAACCGATGCCGTCTTCTTTCGGAGCAATTGAACCCGAGCCACCTGCTCCTACCACCGTTCCGGTGCCGAGGATCACGCCCAGTCGAGCCCAACCCTTCGCGTCGATGAACTTGCCCGTTCCGGACACGATCAGAGCATCTTCGGAGAACTCCAGCGACATCGCCGCGCCGCCGGCGTCGAACTCATTTTGCACGAGCTCTCGCACAACGTCCATAGGATCATGCCCTGCGACGAACTGCTCAAGGACGCTGGAGCCGATTAACTGCCGGAATTCATCATCGGCGATCGAGGGTGGTGTCCACAACCCCTTCTCACCATCGGTTTTTCGTACTTGAAACTTCGTCCTGTCGTCCATGGTTATCCCTGCGCGAAGATTGGGAGGCGCCAACTGAGTTGAGGAATCACTTGGTGGGGCAACTGGAGCGATTGGTACCACGCAATAAGTGGCCGATAAACGGTCGAGCCAGCTCATGACACGCTGCCTATAGGACGAGGATCGCTCATCTTGCAAAGAACTTTTACGGCCTATGCGCAGTGGCGACGGAAAAGGATTCGATAGTGGAAATCGTCCTGAGGGTGGTGACGAGCGGCCGCACGTCGGTGAGTATCAACTGTTCTGGTTCGCTTGATGGTGGAAGGATATCCGCTCGAGGTTCTAAGACGGTGAGGTTGCCATCAAACGCCTTTCGGACGAGCGTGAACCTGAGCTCCCTTTACCAAACCGCCAGTAGATATATCGATACGTTGGAAGAGCTTGTCTCTCCATTCGATTTCTGCGCTTGCCTTGGGTCTAACGACCGGAAGACCGTTGACGAAAGCCTTGCCGTCGTACGCCACTCCAAAAGTCTTTGCAGGACCCATTGTGAAAAGCCGGCTAATTGAGGCGCGCCGCCTGAAAGGCTGTCCATACCGCTCGAAATCGCATCACAAAAAGAAGAAAAGATCTCGCGGCTGTACGCGGCCGTCCTCGACCGCCACCGATCACAGGGGCGCGTTCCAGCCCCCGATCTGGGAGTAGATCGCGTTGCGGAGATAGCGCACGTCTTGGTTCAGGGCGGCCAGGTCCTGGGGCGTCTGGGTCGAGGCAGCAAGCAGGGTGTCGCCGAGGCAGCCTGCCTTGTGCTGCAATGCGCGACCTTCATCAGTCAACGCGATCACCACCTGCCGCTCGTTGTTCTGGTTCCTGGTTCTGCGCAGCAGGCCGGACGTCTCAAGGCGCTTCAAAAGCGGCGTCAGCGTGCTGGACTCCAGGGCAAGGGCAAGGGCAATGGCGCCGACCGTTTGCTTGTCCTCGCTCCACAAGACATTGAGCACGAGATATTGCGGGTAAGTCAGCCCCAACTGGTCGAGGAGGGGTTTGTAGGCTCGCTGAATGGCGATGCCGGCAGTGTAAATTGCGTAGCACAGCTGGTCGTGCAAGGGCGGTGGATCGTTGCGGAGTTTGGCCATTTTGAGCTCCTGTTAGGCCTCTATATAGCCAATCCTACAACGAAAATAAATATCGCGATAACAATTAACTTGACGGATATGTTGGGATCTGCCACGAAATGTATCGCAATAACATTTCTCGCGATTAGGGATGGATACAACGATGACAAACAGGACCAAGACGACCGTTGCAGCTATGGCAGCCGCAGCCGTGCTATCCGCCGCACTGCCGGCAAACGCCGCCGACACGGTTCCCGGGAATCAGGCCGTAAAGAATGTTGTGCTCGTGCATGGCGCCTTCGCCGATGGCTCGGGGTGGAAAGGTGTCTATGACAGGCTGACAAACCGCGGCTATCGCGTCACCGTGGTCCAGAACCCGTTAACCTCCCTCGAAGATGACGTTGCCGCGACCAACCGCGCGCTTGAGCGGCAGGACGGACCGGTCATTCTCGTCGGGCATTCCTGGGGCGGTACGGTCATCACGGAAGCGGGGATCGATCCGAAGGTTGCAGGCCTCGTCTATGTCTCGGCTCTCTCCCCGGATGCCGGCGAGACGACGGCCCAGCAGTACGAAGGGTTTGCTCCCGCATCGGAGTTTGTCATCGAGACCACGAAGGATGGCTTCGGCTATGTCAGCCCGGAAAAGTTCAAGGCCGGTTTTGCCCATGACGTCAGCGATGCCGATGTAGCGCTGATGCGGGACGCGCAGGTCCCGATCAACATGTCGGCATTCGGGACGAAGCTCCAGAATGCTGCCTGGCGCACGAAGCCCAGCTGGGCCGTGATCGCAACCGAAGACAAGGCATTTGACCAGGCGATGCTGATCCACATGGCCGAGCGCATCAAAGCCAAGATCACCAAGGTGGCCGCAAGTCACGCGCTGTTCATGACGCAGCCGGAAGTCGTTGCGGATACCATCGATCAGGCCGCCAAAGCAGTCTCTACCAAGAACTGATGATGACGTGCGTCGTATCACCGGGACAATTGGCACTGTTCCGGTGACGGCCGGCGCGCGCCCCGGACCGACGGCACGGAAGGGCGATTGCGAAGATGGCAGTCCAGCCTGAGCTCTGACCGAGCGTCAACGCGCGTTCGCGCCCGCCGCCACCACCACTTCACAATCTTTTCCAGTTCCATTCACGGAGGTCAGTCACGTGAAGCTGAATACCCATGAGCAAAATACACCAGATCATTCGGCCATTCCGCAGCGTGCGGTCGGCGATGTGTTCGACTTCATCGTTTGCGGCGCCGGCTCCAGCGGCTCGGTTGTTGCCGCCCGGCTTGCAGAAGACGAAAGCGCGCGCGTGCTGCTGATCGAGGCAGGCGGCGATGATTCGGCCGAGTCCGTCGCGGATCCTGCGCAGTGGCCGCTCAACCTCGGCTCGAGTCGGGACTGGGGTTTCGTCGGGGAGCCGGCGCCCGGCCTCGGCGGTCGGCGTCTTCCTCTCAGCATGGGCAAGGGGCTTGGCGGCGGTTCGAGCATCAATGTCATGGTGTGGGCCCGAGGACACAGGGAAGACTGGAATCATTTCGCCGCCGAGGCGGGGGATGACGCCTGGGGCTATGAGGCGATCCTCGGCTACTATCGCCGGATCGAAGATTGGCGCGGCGCTCCGGACGCTACCCGCCGCGGCGTGGGAGGGCCGGCATATGTTGCGCAGCCGCTGGCACCTCAGCCAGTTGCAGAGGCATTGCTGGGTGCCGCATCCGCCATGGGCATTCCAGTCTTCGACACACCGAACGGGGAAATGATGGAGGGCGCTGGAGGCGCCTCGATCGCCGAACTGCGGATCCGAGATGGCAAGCGGCAATCTGTATTCGGCTCCTATGTTCGTCCCATGATGGCGCGGCATAACCTTACGGTACTGACCGACGCGCTGGTCACACGCCTCATCTTCGATGGCAAACGAGTGACGGGCGTCCACGTTGTCGTTGATGGCCGGCCGCGTCAGTTCACCGCGCGTTGCGAGACGGTGCTGTCGCTTGGCGCGATCAGCACCCCGAAAGTTATGATGCAGTCGGGCATCGGTCCGGAGGATGAACTGCGGGCCCACGGCATTCCGGTCATACAGCACCTCCCGGGGGTCGGACGCAATCATCAGGACCATCTCGCTTTCGGCTGCACCTGGGCCTACCGGAAACCGCAAGGCGTCGGGGGTGGAGGCTGCGAGGCCCAACTGTACTGGAAGAGCGACTCGCGTCTTGCCCAGCCAGACATCCTCCAGTGCCAGCTGGAGTTCGCGGTCCCATCGCCGATCGAGACGGGCCTCGAGACCCCTGAACATGGCTGGACCATGTTCACCGGTCTTGCCCAGCCGAAAAGTCGCGGTCGGCTGCGGCTGTCGGGACCGGGCGCAGACGATCCGATGCTGATTGAACCGAATTCCCTCAGCGAGGCGGAAGACATGGCCGCCGCCTTGGTGGCAGTGGAGCTGTGCCGTGACATCGGAAACAGCGATGCGTTCGCTTCGCTCGTGACAGGCGAGACCGCTCCAGGCGGTCGGGACCGGGGCGGGATGATCGATTTCATTCGGCGGTCGGCGGTAACCTACTGGCACCAGTCCTGTACCGCCAAGATGGGCCGCGACAGCATGTCGGTCGTCGATAGCGAGTTGAAAGTCTACGGCATCGATGGCCTGCGCATCGCGGACTCCTCGATCATGCCTCGGATCACAACTGGCAACACCATGGCACCTTGTGTCGCCATCGGAGAACGGGCTGCAGATCTGGTAAAGGCGACGCACAGCCTCATCGCTTCAAGCGGCGCACTCTCTTCATCCCTCTGAAGAGTTGAGTTCGGCGTCCAATACCCGCGGGTCGCCGAACTTCGCACCACGGGTTGGCGGTTCGTACTGGTTCGACCGTTCGGAGTTGTTCATGCGAGCACGCCGATCCGCAGTGCCAAAGCAGCAAACGATTTTTCGGCAACGCGCAGAACTGCGGGGGACCTTTCGCGGCTGGCGGGCTTCGGTTCGGACCTGCTGCACGACGCGGTCTGCTCGAGCGAGCCCCGAGTGGTCACCGTGATGCAAAGCCCGTGAGGAAAGTTTGCGTTGACCGTCCCCTTTCGCAAGGCGACACTCCAGCCTGGAGCAGACAGGAGGGAAAGATGGACGAACCAGACCGCTGGCGGCATATGCGAAGCGCGCCGAGGGACGGCAGTCGCATCCTCGTGACAATCCGTCCGTCCGAACAGGGACCCGGAACGGTTGACCTCGCTTACTGGTCGAATGGTGATCAATTCGGCGGAGATGCCTGGCGCTCATCGGATTCCACGCCAGGGCGGATAATCGAATATGCCGAGCCAGAATTGAAGTGCTGGATGCCGATGCCTTCAGCCTATCTCGATCGCATGACGTTGCCCTCGCCTTGGAAGGGCGACGATGCCCGAGAGCTCGACGGATCGGGGATTTAACGACTTCGCACCGTGGAACGAACGGGCCAACGGCCCCCCGGGGCCTAACCCGGATCCGGACCGCTATTTGGTCTTACATATGCCGCGCCGAAGCCTCGACCGCATGGCTCCACTCCCTGGGGGACTGGCCGTACAGGCGCTTGAATCCTGGCTGAACTGCGAGGTGCTCGCGTAGCCCACGTCCCAGGCCGCCTCGGTCACGGTCTTGCCCTCGGCAATCTTCATCGCGGCGTTGTTCAACCGCATCGACTTCACGAACTGGATCGGCGACATCGTCGATGCTTCCCCCTGCCGGTCGCGCCGAACCCGGACGTCAATGTCGGGATCATGGGGCGGGTGGAGACCAACGCATTGCCATCAGGCATCCGGCCACGGCGGATGCTCCGGTAATGACCATGCCCCAGGCCATGTCGACAAGGCTCACCGGCAGCGACCAGCCCTTCAGCGTCGCCAGGTTCGTCATGTCGTAGGTGCCGAAAGCGACGAGGCCGAGAAGGGCGCCGGAAGTCAGCGCGCTCGTCCAGCTGCCGGCGTGCACCGCCGGGAGGACGGCGAAATAGACGATACCGCCCACATACAGGAGGTAGAAGGCGCCGGCAGCGGCAAAATTCGGTTGCGCCAGCAGTAAGTCACCGATGCGGCTGCGATAGAAGGCAGATGAGATGCGCGTCAGCCAGAGGAAGTCGAGTCCGAGAAAGGCCAATGCCGTGGCCAAATATGCGATGATGTAGGTCATGCCCTGCGCCACCCCCTCGCTCTGTCAGATCCCGAGCACCGGCTGGACCAGCCGCACCAGCCAGCTACGGAACTTCAGCGGTGCATCGGTCACGGCAAGGCAGATGCAGTCTTCCCCCGGGGTCGCCACGGGTTGGTGCTGGATACTGGCATCCGCTTCCTCCAGGTCGCCACGTGCAAATATCGTTTCGCCATCGACGAAGCTGCCGCTGAGAACCAGCGTCAGTTCACGACCGCCATGGCCATGCTCCGGCACCGGCTTTCCGGCCGGGATCCGCAAGAGCCGGACCATCGTCGTGGTGTCCTCGGTCCTGATCCGGATGTGATAGGCACCACGGCCGAGCGCCTTCCACTTCAGCGTCTCCACGTCGCCGCCGACATAGGACCGCAGCGGTTCCGGCAACACCGGCTGGGCCACGCTCGCGGGTTGCGGCCTCGCATGCGCGGGCGCGTCCGGATCCGGCACCGCCTCGGCACGAATGCGCTGCCGCAACTGGTCGAAGGACGTCGTCATATCCGGCTCGGGAGAAATATCCTCCAGCAACTGTCCGGCCGTTTTCTCCATCAGTGAAAGCCGCCTGCGGCACGCTGGGCAGAGCGCCAAATGCGTTGCAACGGCAATCCGCCAGCCTTCCTCGAGGCTGCCGGAAGCATAGGCGAGCAAGAGTTCGTCCGCGACGTGGTGGCGGATGCTCATCGTCCATCCTCCAGTGCCGCGCGCAACTTGGAAAAGGCTAGCCGGATTCGCGACTTCACCGTACCGAGCGGCAAGTTCAGGCGTTCGGCGATCGAACTGTGCGAGCACTCGTTGAAGAAGGAAAGACGGAGCAACTCAAGCTGTTCCGGCGGCAGAACCGCCATCGCGCTGCGCAGTCGCTCCGCCTCCTGCTGCTCCTCAAAGGCGGCGTCCGCCGGCGGCGTGTCATCCGGCACGAAGGCTGGGTCGTTGGGGTCGAAATCCGGACGTCTGTTCTTGCGGTAGGCGTCGATGCGCAGGTTTCGAGCGATGGAAAAAATCCAGGTAGACGCGTTGCCACGCTGATGGTCGAACTGCGCCGCCTTGTTCCAGACTGCTATCATGGTCTCCTGCATCAGTTCTTCAGAAAGGCTGCCGTCCCGGGTCAGGCTGGCCATGTAAGCCTTTATCCTCGGGCCGTAGTGGCGAAAGAGAGCCTCGAATGCCTCCAGGTCGCGATCGCTCCCAACGGCCTCCAGCAGTGTCCGCGCCTCGTCTCTGGTCAAGTCCCTGACCGTTTCGCTCATCCGTGCGCACTTTTCTGTTGCCCAGTACCTGCGCCCGGCCAAGCGCCGGGGCTGCAGAATGGGGTTGTCGGGGCACGCGGGCGCCAAAATCGGGACAGCAATTGTCATGATCGCCGTTACGGCAGCGCCAGCGTGCCGGATCACCATTGTTCAAAAATCTGCGCCGGCATCAATCCAGCCGCGAAAATTCTTCGTAACAAATCAGGCAAAGCGTGGAATGGAGAGGGAAGCATGCGTTTCGATCGTGATCTCGCCGACCTTCTGGGCCGACGCCGGGTGGCGGTGATCGGTGCCGGCATCTCAGGCCTGTCGGCGGCCTGGCTGCTCGCACGCAGCATGGATGTGGTGCTCTATGAATCCGCGGACCGGCCGGGCGGCCATGCCCACACCGTATCGGCGCCTTCGCCGGCTGGCCCCGTCCCGGTCGACACCGGTTTCATCGTCTACAATGACCGCAACTATCCCAACCTCGTCGCCCTGTTCGACCATCTCGGCGTCCCCACCCAGGCGTCCGACATGTCCTTCGCCGCATCGCTCGATGGCGGCGCTTTTGAATATTCTGGCTCTGGCATCAGGGGGCTACTCGGCCAACCCGGCAATGTCCTGCGGCCACGCTTCTGGCGGATGGTGTCGGATGTGATGCGCTTCTACCGCGAGGCGCCTGGCGCGCTCAGCCGAGAGGACCTGACCGGGAAGACGCTCGGAGACTATCTCGATGACAACCGCTACAGCGCGGCCTTTGTTCGCGACCACCTGCTGCCGATGGGCGCGGCAATCTGGTCGACAACGGCACGGCAAATGCGCGACTACCCCTTGCATGCGTTTATAAGATTTTTCGAGAGCCACGGCCTCCTCGCCCTGTCTGACAGGCCGCGCTGGCGCACGGTCACCGGCGGCAGCCGCGAGTATGTAGACCGGCTTCTCGCCGAATTTTCCGGCGAAGTTCGGCTGCGTAGCGCGGTGCGGGATGTCCGGCGCGACATGGGCACCGTGACTGTGACGGACTGGCGCGGAAACAGCGATACCTTCACCGATGTCGTCATCGCGACGCACGCCGACCAGGCGTTAATGATTCTGGCCGATGCCGATAGCGAGGAACGACAGTTGCTGGGCGCCATCGGCTATACGCCCAACAGGGCGGTGTTGCACACCGACGAGCGCCTGATGCCCCGGCGTCGGTCTGTCTGGTCGAGCTGGAACTATATGGGCGGGCAGGAGCGCGGCGGCGAAAGGCCCCTCTGCGTGACCTACTGGATGAACAGGCTTCAGGGCATCGCCCCTCGCACGCCTCTGTTCGTCACGCTCAATCCCCATCGGCCGATACCCGAAGAGGCCATCATCGCCGAGATCGATTACGAACACCCACTGTTCGATCTCAAGGCGGTGGCGGCCCGCAAGCAGCTCTGGCGCCTGCAGGGCCGGGAAGGCGTCTGGTTCTGCGGCGCCCATTTCGGCAGCGGCTTCCATGAGGACGGACTGCAGTCAGGGCTGGCGGTCGCCGAGGTGATCGCGGGGCGGAGACGCCCCTGGTCGGTTGGCGACGAATCCGGTCGCATCCTCTCAACGACGAGACTGGTGGCGGCATAATGACCAGCGTATCGGCCCTCTATGTCGGAGAAGTCGTTCATGCGCGCCGCCGCCCACGACGCCATCGGCTTCGTTATCGTGTTTTCTCGCTGCTCCTGGATCTCGACGAGCTGCCGGTTCTGGACCGCAGCCTGAGGCTGTTCGGCTACAATCGGCGGGCGCTGTTCAGCTTTCGCGATGCCGATCACGGCGATGGGCGGGTCGGCGCGTTGCATGGCTGGGTGGTGAGACAGCTGGTCGAAGCAGGCGTCGACGTGAGCGGTATCCGCATCCGTCTGCTGTGCTACCCGCGCATGTTCGGCTACGTTTTCAATCCGTTGACGGTCTACTTTTGCCACGCGCCGGACGGAGCCGTGCGGGCTGTCCTATACGAGGTTTGCAACACCTTCCGCGAGCGGCACACCTATGTCATTCCCGCCCCCGACGGCGGCAGCGGCGCAATCCGCCAGTCGTGCCCCAAGAAGCTCTATGTTTCGCCGTTCGTTCCGATGGACTGTCACTACGACTTCTTCATCGAACCGCCGGACCGGCGCGTGCTGGTCGCAATTCACGAGAGCGACGGTGACGGGCCGCTGTTGACGGCCATGTTCTGCGGAGAACACGAAACCCTTTCCGACCGACGGCTGCTGGCGATGCTGTTCCGCTATCCGCTGATGACGTTGAAGGTGATGGCCGGCATCCACTGGGAGGCGCTGCGGCTCTGGATCAAGGGCGTTCCGGTCCATCGCCATCGACCGGCCGATATTCCTGTCGCCACCACCATCGTTACACGCATTCAAACGGAAGAGCCCCAGCATGAGCCAAGCTGAACAGGACACCCCGACCTTCCTCGCCCCGCGCCGCCCGCTCTGGCAACAGGTCTTGTGCCGCTGGGCCGATGGCATCGCGTGCGGCCAGATCCGGCTCAGCTTTCCGGGCGACGACGCGGCGCACCAGGCGGCCGGCACGAGGGCGGGCCCGTCCGCCGCGGTCCACTTCAACAATGCCCGCCCGTTGCGGCGTCTCCTCGTCGGAGGCAGCCTCGGCTTCGCCCGGGCCTATCTCGACGGCGACTGGGACACGCCGGACCTCGGCGCGGTGATGGAGCTGGCAATCGCCAACGAGACGGCCCTGCGGCCGGTGCTGAAGTCCTTTCCGCTGATCGGCCGACTCGCCTACCTGCGCCACAAGCTGCGACGCAACTCCCGCAGCGGCAGCCGCCGCAACATCGCGTTTCACTATGACCTCGGCAATGCCTTCTACGGCGCCTGGCTCGACCCGACGATGACTTATTCCGCCGCGATTTTCGAGCGCGGGGGACAGCCGCTTGCCGAGGCCCAGCAAGCCAAATACGACCGGATCCTGCGGGAGCTTGCGATCGGTCCCGACGACCACGTGCTCGAGATCGGCTGCGGTTGGGGCGGGTTCATGGAGCATGCCGCGTCGCGCACCGGCTGCCGGGTGACGGGGCTGACCCTGTCGGCCGAGCAGGCGCAGTTCGCGCGGCGGCGGTTGACCGCCGCCGGCCTGTCGGAGCGGGCGGAGGTGCGGATGCAGGACTACCGCGATTGCCGTGGACGCTTCAGCAAGATCGTGTCGATCGAGATGTTCGAGGCGGTCGGCGAGGAGAACTGGCGGCTCTACTTCGAGCGTCTTCGGCAATTGCTGACGCCGGGTGGCCAGGCGATGATCCAGGTGATCACGATCGATGAGGCTCGTTTCGAACATTATCGGCGGAACGCCGACTTCATCCAGACCTACATCTTTCCGGGTGGCATGCTGCCCTCGCCGACGGTGTTCATGGAAAAGGCGGCCGCGGCCGGCCTCGCCGTCCGCGATGCCCTGTCCTTCGGCCGGGACTACGAGCGCACGTTGTTGCACTGGGAGAGTGCCTTCGTCGCGCAATGGCCGGCGATCCGGCGCCTCGGCTTCGACGAGCATTTCTTTCGGATGTGGCGGTACTATCTGCACTACTGTGCCGCAGGGTTTCGCGCCGACAGGATCGACGTCTACCAGTTCCGCCTGGAAAGCCGCTAGGGCAGGGGGGCGTCGCGCAACATGCGCCGGGTCAGAGCGAAACGGAACCGGTGCGGCAGCGCCCTCAACAGCCGCATCGCCACCATCATCTTCCAGGGAAAGACGATCTCGAATTGTCCGCGGTCAAGGCCGCGAACAATGTGACCGGCGGCCTCGTCGGACGAGATCAGGAATGGCATGGGAAAGTCGTTCTTGCGCGTCAGCGGCGTGTCGACGAAGCCGGGATTGATCACCGTCATGCGGACGCCGCCGCGATCGAGTTCGGGGTAGAGCGCCTCGCACATGTTGATCAGCGCCGCCTTGGTCGCGCCGTAGCCGGCCGCCCCGGGCAGGCCGGTATAGCCGGACACAGAGGCCATCACCGCGATCTGGCCGGAGCGGCGCGCCACCATCCTCGGCATGGTCACCTGCAGGCAGTTGACCGTGCCCATGATGTTGAGCGCGACCATCTCGCCGATCGTCCCGGCGTCGAAGCTCTCGACCGTCTCGCGCCGGTAGGTGCCGGCGCCGAATACAGCGAGCGAAACGGGCGCCAGCTCAGTTTCGATCGCTGCGAGCGTGGCCTCGGTCGACGCGGCGTCGGTGACGTCGAGCGGATAGGCATGGATGGCATGCGGTGCCGTCCGCGCCAACTCCTCGAGCGCAGCCGTTCCGCGCGCGCTGACCGCGACCGTCCAGCCGTTCTTCGCCAGCCGGACGGCGAGCGATCGTCCGATGCCCGAGCTTGACCCCGTGATCCAGGCGACCCTGCGGGTTGATTGCCGTCGATGCTCGTCTGCCAATTGTACACCTCGGGTTCGTGTTTCCCGTATGTCGGTACGCGGCCGGCATGCCTCCGGATCATAGGCGCGCCGGGCGCGCCTCAGTCGCCGCTGCCGATCCGGCGCCGCAGTTCCCCTTGCGCGGCCCTGTCGATCGGAAAGCGCCACATCAACCCGATCGCGGCGAGTTTCGGGGCGATCGGCAGCCAGGCATAGAGCATCGCAAGCGCCTCCAAAGACGCGGGTGCGCCGTCGCCGGCGGCCGGGCTGAAGCCGAACAATGCAAGAAGCGGAAAGACGAGCCCCACCGCAGCGGCCAGCGACAGCTTCGTCGCCAGGCTCCAGGCTGCAAAATAGAGGCCGGAGCGCTGGGCACCCGAGCGAGCGGTATCGTGGTCGATCACGTCGGCCTGGATCGATGGCGGAAGAGCGAGGTCGAAGCCGAGCAGCAGGCCCGTCAGCGCGCAAATGGCAGCGAACGCGGTCACGTCGCCCGGTCCCAGAAATCCTGCGAGCGCAAAGATCGGGCAGGTCGCGAGCATCGCGCCGCACCATGCCTTGTGCTTGCCGAAGCGGCTGGCCGCACCGACCGCCAACGGCACCCCGAGGACGGCAAAGGCGAAATAGGCAAGAAGCAGCGGGCCGCGCCATTCCGGCGCGCCGAGGCGGTCGGAGACAAAATAGAGAAACAGCGTGGCGGGGATCGCATTGGCGAAGCCGTTGAGGAGAAAGGCCGCGATCAGCCGCAAGAATGGCCGATTGCCGGCCATGAAGGCGACACCTTCGCGGATGTCGAGGTCGCGCGACGAGCGGTTCGCCGGCTCCGGCGCCAACATCACGGCCGCGAGCCCCGCGAGCGGCAGCAGCAAGGCGACGAGGACGCCGAGCACCTGAAGACCGTGCACGCCGGCCCCTGGCGCAAGGCCGATCGCAAAGGGCAGGGTCGTTGCAAACAGGATACCGATCAGCGTGGCACCTTCGCGCACGGCGGCAATGCGGGTTCGTTCCGCATAGTCGATCGACAGTTCCGCGCCCCAGGCGGTGTAGGGCAGTGATGTCCAGGTGAAACCTATCGAGACGAGCGCGGCCCAGAACCCTAGATAGCCAAGGCCGGCCTGCTCCGGCGGCCAGAACAGCATGAAGGCGGCAATGGCGGTGAGCGGCAGCGAGGCCAGGAAGAAACCGCGGCGACGGCCGCCGCGCCCGCGCCACCGGTCGGCGAGCCAGCCGAACACCGGGTCGGTCGCCGCGTCGAGCAGGCGGATGCCGAGGAGAACGGCGCCCACGGCCGCAACCGGCAGTCCGATCGCCTCCGAATAGAAGGTCGGCACGATGACGTAGAGAGGCAGGGCCAGCGCCGCCAGCGGCAAGGCTGGCAGCGCGTAGGCGAGATAGGCGAGAGGGCGCGCAACCGACGTCGGCGCCGTCTGCTTCTGGCGGAGACCGGGCGCGCGCCGCATCGCTTCAGCGTCGCCTGAACTCGACGCGCGTCCAGGCGACCGGCAGCCCGAACTTGGTGACATAGGCGGTGTTGAGAACCGAACCGTCGCTTCGCAACGTCATCGTGTCGTGGAAGCGAACCTTGTTCGCTTGCCTGGTCGAGTCGAGAAGGACAAGGTAGCTGAACCGCGCTACTTTGCCGTCGACCCTGACGATCGTTTCGCCGATCACGTCCTCGCGCGTGCCACGGTAGGTGCTGGGTCCGGTCTTGACGAAGCGCCAGGTCTTGCGATCCTGCGTGCCGTCGTCGAAGGCAAAATCCTCCCGCAGCGTCAGCCTGCGACCGTCCCATCTGCCATGGAGGGCGACGGTGAATGTCCTGTGAAGGCCAAGGATCGTGCGGAAGCTTCCTTCGGCAATCGTCTTGCCTTCAAAGAAGCGCTCGAGCACAAGCTGGCGTCCTTCCGCCATCGCCTCCGTCGGACCAAGCACAGCGGAGATCAGCATCAGCAACGCCGCCATGAGGCGGATCGGATCACGTTGCCCGAATCTGAAGGCCTTCCTGGGATGGCCGCGCTCTTTCGTTGCGAAACTCATAGCCGAGGCCCGATCCGCGCTGAGCCCGCCTTGCCGTCGTTGCGAATCCACTTCAGCCGACTGTCGTCGATGCGGTAGAGTTCAAAGCACATCGACCGGCCGTCGTACCAGCTGCGAAACTTCTGGCAGAGACGGTCGGCATCGATCCACCATCGGCCGGAATCGTTCGGCTTAGCGAAACGTCCGAGGCCGAACGCCTCCCCGTTGCCGTCGACGCGACCGTTCGTCCGATAGTTCAACGGAAACTCGCCGCCAAAGGGCACCGCCAACAGAATGCGCCGGCCGACGATGTCTTCCTTGATGTCCGCGCTGGAGAAGCGCTCGCCGGTGGCGTGGCCGGGCTGCGCGGCGAGCAACGCGATCGCAATTGTAACAAGCCTGAGCATGATCGAGCCCCCGGTAATTTACCTGACGCCCCGGATACGTCGCGTCGCCCCGACCGGATCACAGGCCGAGAAGTTCTGCGGGAGACCTTGCATGGAACTCATGGCAAGCATAGCGGGCGCATCCTCGCGGCGGCACGGATGATTGTCGGGCCCACAAACTAGCTTTGAGCCTCTGCTTTCGGCGCGAGCGCCATGGCCACAACGATGACTGTCGAAAAACGCACGCAACGGCTAGGTTGACGGCTGAATGAAAGTTGCGGTCAAGCTTGTCGTCTCGGGTGGCGATGCAGCGGAAATCTTTGAGGCGGCAGAACACAGCCAGCCTCTTCCAGCTCATCGCGACGCCCTCCCGCTTCAAAAGCAGGTGCAGGCGGCGGTAGCCGAACCGCCGTCGCTCCGATGACAGCTCCCGCAAACGTTCTCTCAGAGCAGCATCGTCCGGCCGGGTGGATATGGATCGGTAGACCCGCGGCGCAATGCCAACCAGGGCGTAGGCCCGCCGCTGCGAGTAGTTCTTCGCCTCGACTGCCCAACGCACGGCATTCCTCCTCGAGCCGGGCGTCAGACGTTTTCTGTCAGCATCTCGCGGAGCGTCGATACATCCATCATCGACCTCGCCAGACGTTTCTTCAGGCGCGCATTCTCCTCCTCCAGCGCTCAGGGTGATACGTGCCTAAAGGCTTCTGTCGGCCCAAATCGGCCTTTCAGGGGTCACTCGCGGTTTCGGCGATGGTAGTCGTGATCCAAGTCTTTGCAGACGTAGAACCCATTCCAAAGACCGAGCCAAGCCGACAATGCTCCGAAAGAGTCACTGTTTATAATCTGAGAGATTGAACTTTCTCCGGGTGAGGGGTCAATTTTCTTCGCCCAAACACCGATGAGGGCCATCATCCACCAGCCCGCGATTATAAGCGCCGTAAAGGGCCAGACATATACGATGGCCGCAAGGCAAATAATTAATATCGATCTGTAGATGTTGAGCTTCGACATTCGACTCCCATCTGGAGGCTCAAAATTCGCGGCAACTTTGGGCTACTCGAAATTATCATAAGTTGCAACGAACCGTGAGCGGATGGACCGCTCTTGGCGCATGCCGGACGGGCCGCGATGACCGCTTTGGCCGGAAACAGCCGTCCCGTTATGGCGGCAGTCTTCGAGACTGCTTAAAGCATCTTGGTCAAGGTGCGACCGGGACACCGCTTACTATAAGGTCGCATCCGAGATGCCATGATTGCGGCACAACTCGCCGGCCGTCATGCCCGCCTGATGCTCCTTCAGAAGGCCGATGATCTGTTCTTCCGAGAACCGTGATCGCATCATTGCCTGTCTCCTTTGTCGAGGAACAGGCTAGCCCAAAATCGGGAACATCTCAGGGGAGCAGGTCATGAAGGTCCAAATGACTTGGATTCGTAAACCTAGTAAAAAGACGTAAAAACAATAGGATGGTAGTTAATGTGGCGGATGGGGTGGGATTCGAACCCACGGTACGGTTCCCCGTACGCCAGTTTTCAAGACTGGAGCCTTAAACCACTCGGCCACCCATCCATCCCATTGCGACGCCGACCTCACGGCGTCCCGCGATGCGTCGGTATCGGCCGTTTCGGCCGGCCGACCGCACCTCGACTGGCTTTATAGTGGTTCGGCTTCGAGCGTCAACTTGTTCCGCGCGTGACGGACATACCGCTCGTGGGGTGGGGCGGTTCGGCACGTCGCCGCCATCCCGCACGGTGACCGACAAGGTTTCACCGAGGGAAGGGGCGGAAAACCCGCTGCAAAGGCATGGGGATAGCCAGAATAGTGTCTGGCCTTTCGACGGCTAGGAGAGCTATTCAGGATCGAGGCGGGCGACGGCGCAGATGAATGGACGCGCGCGCCGGAAACACGGCCCGGCTGAACTCTGTCAGACACCGGCGCCTCCGGCTTCAATTTTAATAAATTGCTAACCATAATGCGAATTACTTCGCGCCCGGCGCGTTTTACGCCAAGATGTTGGCGCCTTTCCGCCATCTTCATGTCATGATTAACGTATTGCTTAGAGCGCTCGGATTAGAGGCTGCGGGTCGTGGGGACGGATCGACCCGAAGCGGATTCGAACGGGGACAATAGCGGCGTGGGACAGATGGACAGTCTAATCTTGGCAGCCGCCATGCGCAGGGCGATGCGCATGGCTGCGATTCCGATGATGTGTGCGGGGCTGGCGGCCTGCAACACCAGCAGCGAGACGGCCAAGAAGACGGTGCGCAGCAAGGAATACTTTGCCGAGTCCGAATACGGCGTGAAGGCGAGCCCGCTTGTGGTGCAGGAAGGCCAGGCCGTGCCCAAGGGGGGAGGGCGCTACCAGGTCGGAAAGCCCTACCAGGTGCGCGGCAAATGGTACAAGCCGAAGGAAGACCCCGACTATGACAAGGTCGGCATGGCTTCGTGGTACGGATCGGCCTTCCACGGCCGCAATACCGCAAACGGCGAAGTGTACGACAAGTATCATCTTTCCGCGGCCCATCCGACCTTCCCGCTGCCGAGCTACGCGCGCGTCACCAATCTCGAGAACGGCTCGTCGGTGGTCGTGCGCGTAAACGATCGCGGACCCTACTCGAACGGCCGCATCATCGACCTGTCCTCGAAGACCGCCGAGATGCTGCACGTCAAGGGGAAGGGGACGGCGAAGGTCCGGGTGCAGTATGTGGGCAAGGCGCCGCTGCACGGACACGATATGCCCTATCTGATGGCGTCTTATGTGCCCAAGGGATCGCGTGCTCCGGCCGTCGATCCGGGTGGCCAGATCGCCACCGGCGTCATGGTCGCCTCGGCCGGACCGGTCGCGATCCCGACCTTTGCGGAACGTCCGGCCGCAAACTCCGGCAGCAGCATGACCGCGCTGGCCGCCGAACCGCGTCCGAGTGCGCCGGTCGCCGCGATCGACGGCCAGTTCGCACTTCTGCCCGAGGTCGGGCCGATACCGGCCGAGCGCCCGGATTACATGCCGATGCCGGGGGACGACGCCTATTATGCTGCCGCCTATGCGGCGCCGCCGCGCGCCCCGCGGGCGGTCGATTCCTTCGACGCCATCCTCCATGTCGAGGACGGTTCTCTGGTCGCGCTGTCGTCCGGGGATGCCGGTTGAGCCGATAGCGTCTTGCCGAAACCGCCCCAGTGTAGGACGCTAGGGCGCATTTCGGAGTCTCCATGTCCTTCCGCGTCCTTGTCGTCCTGCTTTTCTGTTTGCTCCCGCCCAATGCCGCCGCAGCGCAGGTTGCGGGAGCGGCCGGCTTCGACACCAAGGCCAAGCAGATCTACCTGATCGACGCCGGCACCGGCACGATCCTGTTCGCGCGCAAGGAGGATGAGCCCGTCACCGCCGCCTCGCTGGCGAAGGCGATGACGCTCGCCGTCGTGTTCAAGGCGGTGCGCGACGGCGAGATTTCGCTGGAGACGACCTATCCCGTGTCGGAGTACGCCTGGCGCACCGGCGGCGCGCCCTCGCGCACGGCCACCATGTTCGCCGCGCTGAACTCGCAGGTGCGGGTCGAGGACCTGATCCGCGGTGTGGCGGTCCAGACCGCCAACGATGCCTGCATCATCCTCGCCGAGGGCATGGCCGGCTCGGAAGCCGCCTTTGCCGCGCGGATGAACAATGAAGCCCGGGCGCTCGGTCTGACGCGCGCGAACTTCGACAACGCAACCGGCCTGCCGGCGCCGGGAAACCGGATCAGCATGCGCGATCTGGTCGTCCTCGCCAGGCACCTGCAGCAGACTTATCCGGAGTTCTACCGCTACTACGCCGAGCCCGAGTTCGAGTGGAACAAGATCAAGCAGCGCAACAAGAACCCGCTGCTGGCATTGAACATCGGCGCGGATGGGCTCGTGCTCGGGTTTGCCGAGGACGCCGGCTACGGCATCGTCGCCTCGGTGCAGCGGGACGGTCGGCGGCTGTTCCTCGCGATGAGCGGTCTTTCGAGCGACAAGGAACGCATCGACGAGGCGCGACGGGTGATCGAATGGGGGTTGAGCGCGTTTGCCTCGAAGACGCTGTTCAAGGCGGGCGAGACGGTGGCCGAGGCCAGCGTCTATGGCGGCAGCGCCGGCCATGTCGCCCTGCTGACGCGGGACGATGTCGACGTTCTGCTGCCGATCGGCAATACCCAGCGTCTGACCGCGCGCGTGGTCTACCCCTGGCCGGTCAGGGCGCCGATCGCCCCGGGCGCGCAGCTCGGCGTGCTGCGGATCTGGAACGGCGACCAGTTCCTGCGCGAGGTGCCGCTCGAGACCGCGGCCCCGGTCGAGGTCGGCACGCTGTCAAGCCGCGCACTGGATGCCCTGCAGGAACTGCTGTTCTTCTGGCTGTAGCTCCGCCCGACGAACCGTGCCGGCGGCCGCTCGGGGCCGTCGCGTCGCCTCGTGCCAAGGCGGTCGCGGTGAATGCATTTTCCGTTTCGGGGGTTATGCGCTAGAAGGGAACGAATCGCCCGGCGAAACGGGCAAGGGGCAGGCGCGGCGCGCCGGAAGCGGAAGTTGGATTGGCTGGCTTGACTGGTTTTACCGGATTGTTCGTGACGTTCGAGGGCGGCGAGGGGGCCGGCAAGTCGACCCAGATCCGGTTGCTGGCGGAGGCTTTGAGGACAAGCGGGCAGAACGTCGTCGTCACGCGCGAACCCGGCGGTTCGCCGGGCGCCGAAGCCGTCCGTCATGTGATACTTTCCGGCGCGGCCGAACGCTACGGCACGCGGATGGAGGCGTTGCTGTTTGCCGCCGCACGCAGCGATCACGTCGAGCAGGTCATCCGGCCGGCGCTCAAGGCCGGAAAGGTGGTGCTGTGCGACCGCTTTCTCGATTCCTCGCGCGTCTACCAGGGCATCACCGGCAATCTCGAGCCGGAATTCATCGAGGGGCTGCAGCGCATCGCCGTCAACGGCGTGATGCCGGATTGCACGCTGATCTTCGACCTTCCCGCGGCCATTGGTCTCGAGCGCGCGCGCCAGCGCAGCGGCCTCCAGCCGGAGGCCGGCGAGCCGGACCGGTTCGAGAAGGAGGAACTCGAAACGCATGAAAAGCGGCGCGAGGCGTTCCTCGACCTTGCCGAGCGCGAGCCGCTGCGCTGCCGCGTCATCGACGCGACGCGCACGCGCGATGACATCGCCCGCCAGGTGCTGTCGATCGTCGAGCCCCTGCTGCCGCTGCAGCGACGCGGGCGGGTGGCCTTTCCGGAGGACGCGACGTGAGCCTCGACCAGCCCGGCGTGCTCGACGGAGCGGTCGCACCGGCCGAACAGACGCGGCTGTTCGGCCACGACGCCGCCCAGGACTTCCTGGCGCAATCCTATCGTTCGGGGAAGGGCCACCACGCGATCCTGATCGAAGGGCCGGAGGGCATCGGCAAGGCGACGCTGGCGTTCCGCTTCGCCCAGCACGTGCTGTCGCATCCGGACCCGCTGTCGGCGCCCGACCAGATGGCCGATCCGGACCCGCGCTCCGCGCTCGCGCGCCAGATCGCCTCGGGCGCCTCGCACAATCTGCTGCACCTGATGCGCCCGGTCGATGAGAAGACCGGCAAGGTGCGGGCGGCGATCACCGTCGACGAGGTGCGCCGCGCGGGCAAGTTCTTCGCCCAGACCTCGGGCACGGGCAACTGGCGCATTGCCATCATCGATCCGGCCGACGACCTCAACCGCAATGCCGCCAACGCCATCCTCAAGATCCTCGAGGAGCCGCCGCGGAATTCTCTGTTTCTGGTCCTGACCCATGCTCCGGGCAAGCTGCTGCCGACGATCCGGTCGCGCTGCCTGCCGGTGACGCTCTCGCCGCTGTCCGAGAACGATCTCGGCCAGGCGCTCGCCAATCTCGGCGTGGCGCCGCCGCCGGCCAAGGCGGAGCCACTGCTTGCGGCGGCCGACGGCAGCGTGGCGACTGCGCTGAAGCTGATCAATTACGGGGGATTCGACATCCTCGAGGCTTTCCGGGCCATCGTTGACGGCCGGGGCGGGGCACCGCGCAAGGACGTCCACAAGCTGGCGGACGTGCTGGCCGCCAGGGACGGCGACACGCTCTACGCCTTCTTCTGCGGCCAGGCCGTCGACCATGTCGTGCGCCAGGCGAGGGCCGCGGCCCTGCAGGGCGACGTGATCGCGGCCGAGCGCATGGCGCGACTGTCGACCGCGCTGACGGAAAAGATCGGCACCGCCGACGCCTACAATCTCGATCGCAAGCAGACCGTTATCGAGATTCTCGACGAGATCGCGGCGCAGGCGTCCTGACTGGCGGCGCGTTCGACCGTCCGCGGTTTCAGGAAAACACGAGCTTGGAGCCGACCAGCGCGAGCGTGATCGCGAGGATCATGCTGATCAGCCGGTCGGGCAGGCGCGGCGAGAAATGGCTGCCGATGACGATCCCCGGGATCGAGCCGATCAGCAGCGTGACCAGCATCTGCCAGTCGACTTCGCCGATGGCCCAGTACCCGATGCCCGCGAGCAGCGTCAGCGGCACGGCGTGGACGATGTCGGAGCCGACGATTTCCCGCACGTGCAGGCCCGGATAGAGCGCGAGCAGGACCGTGACGCCGAGCGCGCCGGCACCGACCGAGGTCAGTGTCACCAGGGTCCCGAGCGTCAGCCCGAGCACGACCGTCAGCACCGCCACCGTTTCCGGGGCGACCGGGGGCCGGTGGCGCATCAGTTCGCGGATCTTGTCGATGATCTGGCGTCGAAAGATCAGCAGGACCGCGGTCAGGATCAGCATGTAGCCGAGCGCGATGGTGATGGTCGCGACGGCGGCGATGCTGTTGCGGTTGATGCCGGAGATCAGCCAGAGGGTCAGGGCCGCGGCTGGCAGACTGCCTGCGGCCAGCCGGCCGACCACGCGCCAGTCGATCGTCTTGTTGCGGCCATGCACGAGCGTGCCGGCCGACTTGGTGATCGCTGCGTAGAGCAGGTCCGTCCCCACGGCGGTGACCGGGTGCACGCCGAAGAGGAGGACCAGCAGCGGCGTCATCAGCGAACCGCCGCCAACGCCTGTGACGCCCACGAGCAGGCCGACGAAGAAACCGGCGACGGAAAACAGCGGATCAAATGCGGACCAGAATTCCAATCAGCGATACCCTCACGCTTCGATTGCCGAACCATGATCGAAGGTCCATGCCCACGAAGCAGGTCGAGATTGCCGAAATGGTTAGTGGCCGGGTTGCGGCCTGTCAAGCAAGCGGCGTCCGCGCGGCGCGCTCGAGCCAGAGGCGCAAAGTTGGTGTTTCCCTCAACTGCGGCATGGGTTAATAGCTGCGACCACGACAGAGAAAACAGGCCAAGCTCCGGACATGACAGATACCTCGCCCTTCTACATCACGACGGCAATCGCCTATCCCAACGGCAAGCCGCACATCGGCCACGCCTACGAACTGATCGCGACCGACGCGGTGGCGCGGTTCCAGCGGCTGGACGGACGCGACGTGTTTTTCCTGACGGGCACCGACGAGCACGGCCAGAAGATGCAGCAGACGGCGCGCAGGGAAGGCATGACCGCCCAGGAGCTCGCCGACCGGAACACGGCGCTGTTCCAGAACATGGCGGTGCTGCTGAATGCGTCCAATGACGACTTCATCCGCACCACCGAAAGCCGCCACCATGAGGCAAGCCAGATCATCTGGCAGCGGATGGCCGACGCCGGCGACATCTACAAGGACAGCTATTCCGGCTGGTATTCCGTCCGGGACGAGGCTTATTACCAGGAAGGGGAGACCGAGCTGCGCGAAGACGGCGTGCGCTACGGCCCCCAGGGCACGCCGGTCGAATGGGTGGAGGAGGAGAGCTACTTCTTCCGCCTTTCGAAATACGAGGACAGCTTGCTCAGGCTCTATGAGGAGCAGCCCGACTTCGTCGGCCCGAGCGAGCGGCGCAACGAGGTGATGTCCTTCGTCAAGTCCGGCCTGAAGGACCTCTCGGTCTCGCGCACGACCTTCGACTGGGGCATCAAGGTGCCGAACGACCCGGCGCATGTGATGTATGTCTGGGTCGACGCGCTGACCAACTACATCACCGCCACCGGCTACCTGACCAATCCGGACGGTCCGCGCGCGAAGTACTGGCCGGCCGACATCCACATGATCGGCAAGGACATCATCCGCTTCCACGCCGTCTACTGGCCGGCCTTCCTGATGTCGGCCGGCCTGCCGTTGCCCAAGCGCGTTTTCGCCCACGGCTTCCTGCTCAACAAGGGCGAGAAGATGTCGAAATCGCTCGGCAACGTCGTCGATCCGGTGAACCTCGTCGAGCACTTCGGGCTCGACCAGATCCGCTTCTTCCTGCTGCGCGAGGTGTCCTTCGGCCAGGACGGCAGCTACAGCGAGGAGGGGATCGCGACCCGCATCAATTCAGACCTTGCCAACGGCATCGGCAACCTCGCCAGCCGGTCGCTGTCGATGATCTACAAGAACTGCGACGGCAAGATCCCGGTTTGCGGTCCGCTGACCGAGGCCGACCTGACGATGCTGGCGTCGGCCGATGCGCTGCACGCGATCACCCGCGACGAGATGGGCAAGCTGATGATCCATCGCGCACTCGCAGCGATCATCGCCGTCGTATCGGAGGCCGATCGCTATTTTGCCGGCGAGGCGCCATGGGCGCTGAAGAAGACCGATCCGGAGCGGATGGGCACGGTGCTCTATGTGACGGCGGAGGTGGTGCGCCAGATCGCGATCCTGCTGCAGCCGTTCATGCCGGGATCGGCCGGCAAGTTGCTCGACCTTGTCGCCGCGCCGTCGGACCGGCGCGATTTCGCCGCTCTTGGCGAGGCAGGCCGGCTTGCAAGCGGTACGGCGCTCGAGGCGCCGACGCCGGTGTTTCCGCGCTACGTGGCGCCGGAGACCTGAGGAAAAGCGGATGCTGATCGACACCCACTGCCATCTGGACTTCCCCGACTTCGAGACCGAGCGTGACGCGATCATCGACCGCGCCCACGCCGCCGGCGTCGGCCAGATGATCACCATCTCGACGCGGGTCAAGGCGTTTCCGACGATCCTTGCGATCGCCGAGAAGTACCCGTCGGTGTTCTGCTCGGTCGGCACCCATCCGCACAACGCCGACGAGGAGCTCGACATTGGCGTCGACGAGCTTGTACGGCTCGCCGAGCACCCGCGCGTCGTCGCGATCGGGGAGGCAGGGCTCGACTACTTCTACGACAATGCCCCGCGCGCAGCGCAGGCCCAGGGGCTGCGCACCCACATCGCCGCCGCCCGACGCACCGGCCTGCCACTGGTGATCCACAGTCGCTCGGCCGACGAGGACATGGCGGCGATCCTGACCGAGGAATGCGGGAAGGGGGCCTTCCCCTTCCTGTTGCACTGCTTCTCGTCCGGTCCGGAACTGGCGCGGATCGGCGTCGAACTCGGCGGCTACGTGTCGTTCTCCGGGATCCTGACCTTCCCGAAGTCGGAGGAATTGCGGGCGATCGCAAGAACGGTGCCATTGGAGCGGATGCTGGTCGAGACCGACGCGCCGTACCTGGCGCCGAGGCCGTTCCGAGGCAAGCGCAACGAACCGGCCTTCGTAGCCCACACGGCTGCGGTGCTGGCCGAGACCCTGGGCATGACGCACGACGAGATCGCGACGATCACCACCGAAAACGCCTTCCGGGTCTTCGCCAAGATGCCGAGGGTCTGAGCCCGTGTCATACCGCCGGCGTTTCACGATCCTCGGCTGCGGCTCCTCGCCCGGCACGCCACGCATCACCGGCGACTGGGGCGACTGCAATCCCGACAACCCGCGCAACCGTCGCACGCGCGCCGCTCTCCTGGTCGAGCAGATCGGTCCGGCCGGCAGCACCACGGTCGTGGTCGATACCGGGCCCGACTTCCGCGAACAGATGATCGCCGCCAGGGTAGGGTCACTCGACGCGGTCCTCTACACCCATGCCCATGCCGACCACGTGCACGGCATCGACGACATCCGCGGCTTCGTGCAGAAAAGCCGGAAGCAGATTCCGATCTGGGCCGACGTGCTGACGATGGCACGGATCCGCGAAGGCTTTCCGTACTGCCTCGAAACGCCGCCCGGCAGTCTCTATCCGCCAATCGTGACAGCCAACCTGATCGAACCGGCCGAGCAACCGATCGTCATCGACGGAGCAGGGGGGGCGCTGCGGTTCGAGCCGCTTCGGCTGATCCACGGCTCGATCGATTCGCTTGGCTTCCGGATCGGCAAGGTGGCCTACTGCACCGACGTCAGCGCGTTCCCCGAGGAAACGGCCGACCGGCTCGGCGGGCTCGATCTGCTGGTCATCGATGCGCTGCAGTACCGGCCGCATCCCAGCCATCTGTCGCTCGGCGAGGCGCTGGAATGGATCGGACGGCTCGCACCGCGCCGCGCGGTGCTCACCCACATGCACACGCCACTCGACTATGACAGGGTGATGGGCGAGACGCCGGACCATGTGGAGCCGGGCTACGACCAAATGGCCGTCGAGTTCGACGTCACCGACGAGGTGCTGGCGCAGCAGCCGGCCGGCGGCGCCTAGCGGTACCGGTTACGACTGTTCAAGAATTAGTTGCAACAGCATGTTTTTAAATGCCTATTTTCTATCGAGGTAGGGCGCGAGATTCGCTCGGATCCGGTCGAGCACGGTGGCGCCGGACAGGTCGGGAACGAAGCTCCTGCCGGTGATGGTTTCGTAGGCGCGGATGTAGACTTTCGAGGTCTGCTCGATCAGCTCGGTCGGGATTTCCGGAATCGGATCCTTGTAAGGGTCACAGCGCTCGGTGACCCAGGCCCGCACGAAATCCTTGTCGAAGCTCTGCGGCCTGGCGCCGGCGGCAAAGGCCTCGTCGTAGCCGTCGGCGATCCAGTAGCGGCTGCTGTCGGGGGTGTGGATCTCGTCGGCGAGTACGATGCGTCCGTCCTTGTCGGTGCCGAACTCGTACTTGGTGTCGACGAGGATCAGGCCGCGCTCGGCGGCACGCTGCTGCCCGCGGGCAAACAGCGCTATGGCGTAGCGGGATACCGTTTCCCACTGCTCGGACGTCAGCAGGCCCTGGGCCAGGATTTCCGCACCGGACAGCGGCTCGTCATGGCCGCCGTCGAAGGCCTTGCTGGTCGGAGTGATGATCGGTTGCGGAAGCTTCTCGTTGTCGCGCAGGCCGTCCGGCAGCCGGATACCGTACATTTCGCGCTCGCCGTTGCGATATTTCGTCAGGATCGAGGTGCTGGTCGTTCCGGCAAGATAGCCGCGCACGACAATCTCGACCGGCAGGATGTCGAGCCGCGTGCCGACGACGACATTCGGGTCCGGATAGGCCTGGACGTGGTTCGGGCAGATGTCGGCCGTCTGCTCGAACCAGTAGCGTGCGGTCTGGGTCAGCACCTGACCCTTGAACGGGATCGACGTCAGGATGACATCGAAGGCGCTCAGACGGTCCGTGGTGATGATGATCCGGTTGCCGTCCGCCAGGTCGTAGTTCTCACGCACCTTGCCCTTGTAGTAGCCCGGCAGTTCGGGAATGAATGCATCGGATAGCACGCGCAGTTCGCTCATCGGACGGGCCTCGCTGGAACTAGGATGGCAGGGCTAAAGCAGGCACGGCGCCGAAGGTCAAGTCGGGGGCGTAGCCAGGCCGCCCAAAAGGCGAACGGAAACGGCCTTCAGTTCCATAATCTATCTTATGTGATCTTGCTGTGTAGCCGCGTGAGCCGGCCTTCCCCAGAGCGCCCGATGCGCGCGGCGCTGATCAGATCATCTCCAGTTCCGCTTTTCGGTACGGCTACAGATCACGGCATCGACGCGATGGAACCGGCAATATGTGCGGCTGCGGGGCCGCCAGCCGATCCGTCGGTCAAGAAAAAGCGAACTCTCTCTGGCGCTTCGCACGGGTTCGCGTCATCCTTGTCTTCAGGGAGAAAAACGCGAACCGGGCAAAGGGAGGAATGCCGATGCGCTGTTTTGCCGTCGTAGGACCGTCGCAGACCGGAAAATCGACGCTAGCGGAAAGACTCGGGGCATTGGATAGCCCGCCGCGCAAGGCGACCTCTCCATACGGACTGAACCTGCTCGCATTCGACTATGGCGACGAGCCGTGGTGCGCTTTGGACATGCCGGGCTCGATCGAGGCGCTTGCGCATGCGCAGCAGGCGCTTCTGGCCAGCGACGCCTGCATTCTCTGCGTTTCGCCCGCACCCGAGGAAGCGGTGCTCGCAGCGCCGTTCCTGCGCGTGATCGAAGCCTCCGGAACGCCCTGCATCATCTTCATCAACCATATCGACGAGCCGCGCGGACGGATCCGCGACGTGATTTCGGCGCTGCAGGACTATGCCAGCCACACCCTGGTGTTGCGGCAGGTGCCGATCCGCGAGGGCGAAACCGTGGTCGGCAGCGTCGACCTCATCTCCGAGCGGGCCTGGCGCTACCGCGACGGCCAGACCTCGTCGCTGGTCGCCATCCCCGACGACGTCGCCGTGCGCGAGCACGAGGCACGCGTGGAACTGCTGGAACATCTGTCCGAATACGACGACTGGCTGCTGGAGGAACTGATCGAGGACCGGGAGCCCGACAGCGCGGCCGTCTATTCGATCGCCTCACGGATCCTGAAGGAAAACAAGATCACGCCCGTCTTTATTGGCTCGGCCAGCCACAACAACGGCATCCAGCGGCTGATGAAGGCGCTGCGTCACGAGGCCCCGCCGGTCTCGGCGCTGCGCGGGCGGCTGGCTGAGGCGGCCGGCGTGGCGGTCGACGAGCTTGGGGCGGTGACGTTCCACGCCTTCCAGCGGCCGAGCATCGGCAAGACCGTGCTGGCCCGTGCCCTGAACGGCGTGAAGCAGGCCGCCCAGGCCGACTATACCCTCGGCAGCCTGCAGGACCCGATGGCCGGCCGCCCGCTCGCCAACGGCCCGGCGCCGGGCGACGTGTTTGCAACGGTGAAGTCCGACCGGCTGATGGTGCCCGCCCTGCTCGCCGGCGGGCAGGCGCTGCCGCCCCCCGACTGGACGACACCCCCCTCGCCCATGCTTGACCGGATCCTTCAGCCCGGCAACGAGCGCGACGAGACCAAGCTGTCGGCGGCGCTGGCGAAGATCGCCGAGACCGACCGTTCGCTGCTGGTGACGCAGGAGGAAGGGTCGGGCGCCTACCTCGTCAGCATTCAGGGGCCGCTGCATCTGCGCGAACTCTGCAAGACGCTGTCGGACATCTTCCACATCACCGTGACCGACCAGCCGCCCAGCCCTGTCTATCGCGAGACGATCTCCAAACCGTCCGATGTACACTACCGCCACCGCAAGCAGACCGGCGGCGCCGGGCAGTTCGCCGACGTGAAGCTGAGCATCCACCCGACCGAGCGCGGCAGCGGCTTCTCCTTTGCCGAAGTCGTCAAGGGCGGGGCCGTGCCACGGAACTACATTCCGGCCGTCGAGGCGGGCGCCCGCGAGGCGATGGACAAGGGCCCGCTCGGCTTCGGGGTGATCGACGTCGGCGTGACGCTGACGGACGGGCAGCACCACAGCGTCGACAGCTCCGACTATGCCTTTCGCACCGCCGGCAAAATGGGCGTCCGCCAGGCGCTGTCGCAGGCAACGCCGGTGCTGATGCAGCCGATCATTCGTGTCGAGATCCATATCCCCTCGATCTATACCGGCGGCCTCGTCCAGATCGTGTCTTCGCTCAAGGGACAGGTGCTGGGCTTCGACCGGGACGAGGCCGCGAAGGGCTGGGATACCTTTCGCGCGCTGGTGCCCGGCAGCGCCCTCGAGGACCTGTCGCGGTCGCTTCGGTCGGCAACCCAGGGGATCGGCTACTTCTCCAAGGCGTTTGATCACTTCGAAGAGCTCTACGGCAAGGAGGCCGACGCGATCGTCACCGCCCACGGCACTCCACATGGCAATTGAGAAGGATCCGCGCGAATCCGCCTTCGCAGCCCTGGCCCCTCTCCCGACGGCGTCGATGGTCACCGTTGCCAGGACGTGCGACGCCGACCGGTCGTCGGATCACGAACAGTTGATCCTCGTCCGTTCCCTTCGGAACCCGGTCGATCTGGTTGATTTATCCTCATAAAGTGAGGGTCGCCGCGCAGTGGAAACATGTTGCCGCGTGGCGCGGGCGGACTGCTACCATGTCGCGGGCAATGACCTACCTTTTCTATAGGAAGGAGTGCTTGCCATGCGAAGCGTTGCCACCGTCCTCGCCATCCTGGTTCCGATTGCGCTCGCCGTCCCGGCGCCGCTGCGGGCAGAGGAGCCGGTCGATACCGCGCAGAACATCATCGAACAGCAGATCGACGCGTTCCTCAAGGACGATGCGACGGCCGCCTACTCCTTTGCCTCGCCCACCATTCGCGAGCGGTTTCCGAGCGAAGCGGAGTTCTTCGACATGGTCAGACGCGGCTACGCGCCGGTCTATCGTCCGGGCAACTACGCCTTCGGTCGCAGCAAGGTGAGCGGTGACACGGTACTGCAGGAAGTGCTGATCAGCGGTGGCGACGGCAAGGACTGGACCGCGATCTACCAGATCGTTCGGCAGCCGGACGGAAACTACAAGATCAATGCCGTCCACATGCTGCCGTCGGCGGCCGGTCACGACATCTGACTGCGGCTTCCGGAGCCCGATCGGTCCGCCGACATTGCGCCCTGCCCGCCGGCCGCGATGGAACGACCGGCGCGGCCGTTCACGCGCCCTGCTTGGCTTCCGCCTCTCCGCGCGCCCAGGCGTCCTGCGTCTCCGCCATGAAGTCGGCATAGCGGCCCTGCTCGATTGCCGCGCGGATGCCGGCCATCAGTTCCTGGTAATAGGCCAGGTTGTTCCAGGTCAGCAGCATGCCGCCGAGCGACTCGTTGGCGCGGACGAGGTGATGCAGGTAGGCGCGCGAGTAGTCGCGCGAGGCGGGGCAGGACGACCGCTCGTCGAGCGGGCGGGTATCCTCGGCGTGGCGGGCGTTGCGGATGTTGATGCGCCCGTTGCGGGTGAAGGCGAGGCCATGTCGGCCGGAGCGCGTCGGCATGACGCAGTCGAACATGTCGATGCCGTGGGCGACCGACTTCAGGATGTCGTCCGGCGTGCCGACGCCCATCAGGTAGCGCGGCTTTCCGACCGGCAGGTGCGGACAGGTGATGTCGAGCATCTCGAGCATGACCGCTTGCGGCTCACCGACCGCGAGGCCGCCGACCGCGTAGCCCTTCAGGTCGAGCCCGGCCAGCGCCTGGGCCGAGCGGACGCGCAGATCCGGGATGTCGCCGCCCTGGACAATGCCGAACATCGCCTTGCCGGGCTGGTCGCCAAAGGCGGCCTTGCAGCGTTCCGCCCAGCGATAGGACATTTCCATCGCGCGCTCGATCTCACTCGCCTCGGCCGGCAGACGGACGCACTCGTCGAGCTGCATCTGGATGTCGCTGTCGAGCAGCCCCTGGATCTCGATCGAGCGCTCCGGCGACATGTGGTGCAGGGAACCGTCGACGTGGCTCTTGAAGGTGACACCCTGCTCGTCGAGCTTGCGCAGGCCCTCCAGAGACATCACCTGGAAGCCGCCGGAATCGGTGAGGATCGGATAGGGCCAGCGGATGAACTCGTGCAGCCCGCCGAGCCGGGCGACGCGCTCGGCGCCCGGGCGCAGCATCAGGTGATAGGTGTTGCCGAGGATCACGTCTGCGCCGAGGTCGCGGACCTGGTCGAGATACATGGCCTTGACGGTTCCGACCGTGCCGACAGGCATGAAGGCGGGCGTGCGAATCGTGCCGCGCGGCATGGTGACCTCGCCGCGCCGCGCCTTGCCGTCCGCGGCCAGGAGCTTGAATTCAAAACGTTCGGTCATCGGTCCTTCCGGAAAAGCAGGCTGGCGTCGCCATAGGAATAGAAGCGGTATCCGGTCTCGACGGCGTGCCGATAGGCCGCGCGCATCGTGTCCAGACCCGAGAATGCCGAGACCAGCATGAACAGTGTCGAGCGCGGCAGATGGAAATTGGTCATCAGCACGTCGGCCGTGCGGAAGCGGTAGCCGGGCGTGATGAAGATGCCGGTGGCGCCCGACCAGGGCTCGAGCGTGCCGTCGTCGCGGGCGGCGCTCTCCAGCAGCCGCAGCGAGGTGGTGCCGACGCAGACGATGCGCCCGCCCCTCGCCCGCACGGCATTCAGCGCATCGGCGGTCTGCCGCGAGACATGACCGATTTCCTGGTGCATGACATGGTCGTCGGTATCGTCGGCCTTGACCGGCAGGAACGTGCCGGCCCCGACATGCAGGGTGACGAAGTGGCGCTCGACGCCCTTGCGGTCGAGCGCGTCGAACAGGGCCTTGGTGAAATGAAGCCCGGCGGTTGGGGCGGCGACCGCCCCTTCCTCGCGCGCATAGATGGTCTGGTAGTCGCGCCGGTCCGCCTCGTCGTCCTCGCGCTTGGAGGCGATATAGGGCGGCAGCGGGATATGGCCGACGCCGGCGATCGCCTCGTCGAGGGCCGGGCCGGACAGGTCAAAGCGCAGCGTGACCTCGCCGCCCTCGCCCTTCTCCTCGACGGTCGCGTCGAGCGCGCCCAGCAGGCAGACATCGCCGCCATGGCCGAAGGCAATCCGGTCGCCGACCTTGATGCGCTTGCCCGGCTTGGCGAAGGCCTTCCAGCGGTCGGCGGCAACGCGCATGTGCAGGGTGGCCGACACCTGCTGGCCGCCTGCCCCTTCCCTGTGGCGGGTGCCTTCCAGTTGCGCCGGGATCACGCGTGTATCGTTGAACACCAGTGCATCGCCGGGTCGCAGGAAGTCGGGCAGGTCGCCGACCCGGTGGTCCGCAAGGGGGGACGGCTGATCCGGCATGACGACCAGCAACCGCGCGGCCTCGCGCGGGGTCACCGGGCGAAGCGCGATGCGCTCCTCGGGGAGCTCGAAATCGAACAGTTCAATGCGCATGGGCTGTGGTTCTTGCGGTTCGGGCCTGCCGATAAACCATTTCGGCGGAAAAGGGAAACCCGCCCCCGCATCGCAAGACGCCGGGGCGGGTTCGAAAGGCAACGCGGTCAGGCGTCGGCGGCGACCTTCATCGAGACGATCGTGTCCGGATCACGCACCGGCTCGCCGCGCTTGATCTTGTCGATGTTGTCCATGCCTTCGACGACCTGGCCCCAGACCGAGTACTGCTTGTTCAGCCAGGGTGCGTCGGTGAAGCAGATGAAGAACTGCGAGTTCGCCGAGTTCGGCATCTGGCTGCGCGCCATCGAGCAGGTGCCGCGGACATGGCTCATGTTGGAGAACTCGGCCTTCAGGTCCGGCTTGTCCGAGCCGCCCATCCCGGCGCGGGCCGGATTGAAATCCTTGCCGCCGGTCTTGCCGTACTGCACGTCGCCGGTCTGGGCCATGAAGTCCTCGATCACGCGGTGGAAGACGACGCCGTCATAGGCGCCTTCCCGCGTCAGCTCCTTGATGCGGGCGACGTGGCCCGGCGCCAGGTCGGGCAGCAACTGGATCACGACCCTGCCCTTCGAGGTCTCCATGATGATGGTGTTTTCCGGGTCCTTGATCTCGGCCATATCCTATCTCCTTGGTTTTGAATTTTATTTTCCGACCGTGACCTTCGTCATCCGGTCGGGATCGGTGACGACGCCGTTGTTGGCTTCGTCGCCGCGCTTGATCTTGTCGACGTTTTCCATGCCCTCGACCACCTGGCCGACGACGGTGTACTGGCCGTTCAGGAAGTCACCGGGAGCGAACATGATGAAGAACTGCGAGTTGGCGGAGTCGGGATCCTGCGAACGTGCCATGCCGACGGTGCCGCGTGCGAACGGTACGTCGGAAAATTCTGCCGGAAGGTCGGGCTGCGAAGAACCACCGGTGCCCGCCGCACCCGGCTCGTAGCCGCTCTCCATGTCGCCGTACTGGACATCGCCGGTCTGCGCCATGAAGCCGTCGATCACGCGGTGGAAGGCGACGTTGTCATACTCGCCGGCCGCGGCCAGGGCCTTCATGCGCTCGACATGCTTCGGCGCCACATCGGGGCGAAGCTCGACCACGACCGGGCCGTCCTTCAACTGGATCGTCAGGTATTCCTTGGCCTGCGCCCAGGCGGTGCCGGTGGCGGTAGCAAGGAACAGGGCGCCCGCGAGGGCGAACTTGAGGGGTTTCATGGTCACTCCGTTTCGTTGAGGGACGTATCAGGGTCGGGTGCGGGCCTTGAGCGCCTCGTTGACGACCTTGGGGACAAAGGCGCTGACGTCGCCGCCCATGCCGGCGATCTGGCGAACCAATGTGGCGGTTATGGGTCGCGAGGCGACGCCTGCCGGCAGGAACACGGTCTGGATGTCGGGCGCCATTTGCTGGTTCATGCCCGCCATCTGCATTTCGTAGTCGAGGTCGGTCCCGTCCCGCAGGCCGCGAATCAGAAGATGGGCCTCGTGCTCGCGCGCGGCGTCGACCACCAGCCGGTCGAAGGCTACGACCGAGACGTCGCCGGCTCGCGCCGGCAGGGACTCCGCAATCGCGCCGCGGATCAGGTCGGCGCGCTCGTCGAAGGAAAACAGCGGGACCTTGCCGGGGTGGATACCGATCGCAACGATGACCCTGGGCGCGATGCTCAGTGCCTGGATCAACACGTCGAGATGACCATTGGTGATCGGGTCGAAGGAACCCGGATAGAAGGCAACTGCCATGGCGTTTTCCCGTTTGCCGCGTTTTGTCACGCGGCGGCGCTTGACGCAATAGAGTGTTGGGCCAGCGTCGATGCTGTCCCCGGCAAAGGACCATGGCCCTCGGACCACGAGGCATCACCGTCCCGGGACGCCAACGCGCCGCTCGTCCGCTGATATAGGGTGCGGGGAACAAAAGTCGAAACGGCCGCGTTGCTACAGGGAACTCGAATACCGGATACATCCTCAAGATGGAAGGACAGGCCAGATGGCACTCGCCCTGCTCAGCATGACGATGTTCGTGGTGCTCACCACCGCCAGCATGCGCGCCCTCCGCGCCGAGGCCAGCAAGACGTTGGCGGCCGGGGGGGCTTGCACCCAAACAACGAGGAGCGCCGCCCCATGACCGGCATCCTTGTGCTCGCCGCCCTTTCGATCAGCATCTTTCTGACAGTGGAATTTTCGCGCACGATTGCGGCCCTGCACCGGCAGAACGCCGCGCTCGGGGCGGCGAAACGCAAAGCAGGCGGCTTCGACGTGTGACGTCCCCTTGCCGCCATTCCGCGGACGCCCGTGCTCCGGCGTCCACACGAAGACGGCCGGCACCGTGAGGCGCCGGCCGTCTTGTCATTTCGCAGCGATGCGGCCGCGGCCGTTCGGTTCGTCCCGGCTTACTCCGAGGCGTCTCCCTCGGCCTGGGTCGGCGCGGCGTCCACAACGGCCTCGGCGCCATCACCGTTGCCGTTGATCTCGGCCTCGTCCTCGCCATCGGGCTCGCTGATGCGCTCGACCGAGACGACCTTCTCGTCCTTGGACGTGGAGAAGATGGTGACGCCCTTGGTCGCGCGGCTGGCAATGCGGATGCCGTTGACCGGTACGCGGATCAACTGGCCGCGGTCGGAGACGAGCATGGTCTGGTCGCCGTCGGCGACCGGGAAGGCGGCCACGAGCTTGCCGATCTCGGCCGTCTTCGACGTGTCGGTGGCACGGATGCCCTTGCCGCCGCGGCCGGAGGTGCGGAAGTCGTAGGAGGACGACCGTTTGCCGAAGCCCTTCTCCGAAACCGTCAGCACGAATTGTTCCCGCGCCTTCAACTCCTCGTAGCGTTCGTCGGACAGCTGCCCCTCTTCGGTCACTTCCTCGCCCACCAGCGCGATCTCCTCGACCTCGCCGCCGGCGGCGCGCCGGTCGGCGGCCGAGCGCTTCAGGTAGGAGGCGCGCTCCCAGGGTTCGGCGTCGACATGGCTGACGATCGTCATCGAGATGATGCGGTCGCCCGGGCTGAGCGAAATGCCGCGGACGCCGACCGAGTTGCGGCCGGCAAAGACGCGGACGTCGTCGACCGGGAAACGGATGCACTGGCCCAGCGCCGTCGTCAGCAGCACGTCGTCCTGGTCGGTGCAGGTCTCCACCGAGAGGATCTCGTCGCCCTCTTCCTCGAGTTTCATGGCGATCTTGCCGTTGCGGTTGACCTGGACGAAATCCGACAGCTTGTTGCGCCGCACCGTACCGCGCGTGGTCGAGAACATCACGTCGAGGTTGGCCCAGGTGCTTTCGTCCTCGGGCAGCGGCAGGATGGTGGTGATGCGCTCGCCGGGCTCGATCGGCAGCATGTTGATCAGGGCCTTGCCCTTCGACTGGGGCGTGCCGATCGGCAGGCGCCAGACCTTCTCCTTGTAGACGATGCCGCGCGAGGAGAAGAACAGCACCGGCGTGTGGGTGTTGGCGACGAACAGCCGCGTGACGAAATCTTCGTCGCGCGTCGCCATGCCCGAGCGCCCCTTGCCGCCACGGCGCTGCGCGCGATAGGTGGCGAGCGGCACGCGCTTGACGTAGCCGGCGTGCGACACGGTGACCACCATGTCCTCCTCGGCAATCAGGTCCTCGTCGTCCATGTCCGGACCGAAATCGGCGATCTCGGTGCGGCGCGGCGTGCCGAACTCGTCGCGGATCGCGATCATCTCGTCCTTGACGATGGTCTGGATGCGCAGGCGCGAACCGAGAATGTCGAGATAGTCGCGGATCTCCTCGCCGATCTTGTTCAACTCGTCGGCGATCTCGTCGCGGCCGAGTGCGGTCAGGCGCGCCAGCCGCAGCTCGAGAATCGCCCGCGCCTGCTCCTCGGACAGGTTGTAGGTCATGTCCGCATTGATGCGGTGGCGCGGATCGTCGATCAGGCGGATCAGCGCCTCGACGTCGAGCGCCGGCCAGCGGCGCTCCATCAGTTGCTCGCGCGCCGTCTGCGGATCGGGTGCATGACGGATAAGGGCAATGACCTCGTCGATGTTTGCGACTGCGATCGCCAGCCCGACCAGCACGTGTGCCCGCTCGCGCGCCTTGCGCAGCAGATACTTGGTACGGCGGCTGACGACCTCCTCGCGGAAGGAGACGAAGGCGCGCAGCATGTCGAGCAGCGTCATCTGCTCCGGCTTGCCGCCGTTCAGCGCCACCATGTTGCAGCCGAATGAGGTCTGCAACGGGGTATAGCGGTAGAGCTGGTTGAGGATGACGTCGGCATTGGCATCGCGCTTCAGTTCGACGACAACGCGGTAGCCCTCGCGGTCGGACTCGTCGCGCAGGTCGGAGATGCCCTCGATGCGCTTGTCGCGCACCAGCTCGGCCATCTTCTCGATCATCGTCGCCTTGTTCACCTGATAGGGGATTTCGGTGATGATGATCTGCTCGCGGTCGCCGCGCATCGGCTCGACGCGTGCGCGCCCGCGCATGATCACCGAGCCGCGGCCGGTCTCGTAGGCCTGGCGAATGCCGGCCCGGCCGAGGATCATGGCGCCGGTCGGGAAATCCGGTCCGGGGATGATCTGCATCAGGTCCGGCAGTTCGATCGCGGGGTTGTCGATCAGCGCGACGCAGCCGTTGATGACCTCGACCAGGTTGTGCGGCGGGATGTTCGTCGCCATGCCGACGGCGATACCGCCGGCGCCGTTGACGAGCAGGTTCGGGAACTTCGCCGGCAGCACGGACGGTTCCTGCAGCGTGCCGTCGTAGTTGTCGCGGAAATTGACGGTTTCCTTGTCGAGGTCGTCGAGCAGGCTGTGGGCGGCCTTTTCCAGGCGGCACTCGGTGTAGCGCTGCGCCGCGGGCGGGTCGCCGTCGACGGAACCGAAATTGCCCTGGCCATCGATCAGCGGCAGGCGGAGCGACCAGTCCTGCGCCAGGCGCGCCAGCGCGTCGTAGATCGCCGCATCGCCGTGCGGATGGTACTTACCCATCACGTCGCCGGTGACGCGCGCGCATTTGACGTACTTCTTGTTCCAGTCGATCCCCATCTCGCCCATGCTGAAGAGGATGCGCCGGTGAACGGGCTTGAGGCCGTCGCGCACGTCGGGCAGCGCGCGGCTCACGATCACGCTCATGGCGTAATCGAGGTAGGACCGCTGCATTTCCGCAGTGATGGAAATGGGCTCAATACCGGGAGGGTTCTTGCCGCCGGGGGTCGTTTGCTCTGTCAATTGCGATCACGATCTTTGTTCAGAATCAGTCGGGAGTTTATAGCCTAACAGCTTGATCTGCGCCAATTTTGCGGGAGGTTTTGAACAGTCTTTTGCCTGAGACGCCGCCGGCCGGCGCGTTTTTGGACGGCGGCGGAGACACCTGGCGCGGGCGGCCCTTCCCTTGTGTCGACCCTTTCCCTAACAATGAGGCAGAAACGCGTCGAAAGTGCGCGTCAGATCGGCAGGGGGATAGCCGGAATGTATGACACCGATTTGGTCGTCAACGCCTTGACGACGTTACTCGTGACGCTCGATCCGCCGGGGCTCGCGCCGATCTTCCTCGGATTGACGGTCGGCATGAACCGCGCCGAACGGGCGCAGGTGGCGATGCGGGGCTCGATCATCGCCTTCGGAATTCTCGCCGTCTTCGCCGTCTTCGGCGCAGGCGTGCTCGGTTTGCTCGGCATTTCCATCGCCGCCTTCCGCATCGCCGGCGGCATGCTGCTGTTCTACATCGCCTTCGAGATGGTGTTCGAGCGCCGGCAGGAGCGCAAGGAGAAGACGTCCGAGGTGGCGATCACCAAGGATCACATCCGCAACATCGCGGTGTTCCCTCTGGCGCTGCCCCTGATCGCCGGGCCGGGCGCGATATCCGCGACGATCCTCTTGTCCGGCTCGCTCTCCTCGCCGATGGGACGGGCCGCCCTGATCGCCGTCATCGCCCTTTGCGTCGCCCTCGTCTATGTCACGCTGGTGGTCGCCGAGCGCGTCGACCGCTTTCTCGGCGCCACCGGCCGGGCGATCCTGACCCGGCTGCTCGGCGTGATCCTCGCCGCCCTTGCCATCCAGTTCATCGTCGACGGGGTCCGCGCCGCCTTCGTCATCTGACGCCGGGCCGGCGTCGCCGCCACGACAACCGAGAAAACGAAAGCGCCGGCTCTGCAGCCGGCGCCGAGAATACGTTCGGAGCAGACAGCGACCTCAGAACGGGATGTCGTCGTCCATGTCGCGCGAAAACGAAGGCGACGAGCCGCCACCACGGCTGGAGCCGGACGACGACTGCTGCGAGCCGTAATCGTCATAGTTCGGGCCACTGCCGCCGCCATAGTTGCCGCCACCGAAGTCAGAGCCGCCGCCGCGGCGGTCGCCACCGCCCTCGCCGCGGCCGTCGAGCATCGTCAGCGTCGAGTTGAAGCCCTGCAGCACGACCTCGGTGGTGTAGCGGTCGTTGCCGGTCTGGTCCTGCCACTTGCGGGTCTGCAGCTGCCCTTCGATGTAGAGCTTGGCGCCCTTCTTGACGTATTGTTCGACGACCTTGCACAGGCCCTCGTTGAAAACAACGACGTTGTGCCATTCGGTCTTCTCGCGCCGTTCGCCGGAATTGCGGTCGCGCCAGCTCTCCGAGGTGGCGATGCGCAGGTTGGCGATCGGCCGGCCATCCTGGGTCCGGCGGATCTCCGGATCCGCTCCGACGTTTCCGATCAGGATTACCTTGTTGACGCTGCCAGCCATCCACCTTGTCCTTGTTGTCGCGCCGGAACCGGTCCGGCCTCATCTGAAAACTCGATCCGTCATCTTAACGGCCGCCGCGCCGGCGCGCCGCCCGTGAGCCGGATAATCCACAGATCAAATTGCAGTTTATTTTGTTCTTTTTTTGTTCTAGTAAACCCCTACACTCTTGTCAACCGAATCGGAAAGAGGCAGGTTTCGTCGCCACGCGCATGGACAGGCACACTCCAGTCCCTACATAGGCGCTACGGAAACACACCTCATCCGAGACCTGACACCTGACGCCGGACCCATGAGCGAACTCAAGACCATTTCCATCCGCGGTGCACGCGAGCACAATCTCAAGGGCATCGACCTCGACCTGCCGCGCAACAAGCTGATCGTCATGACCGGCCTTTCCGGCTCGGGCAAGTCGTCGCTCGCCTTCGACACGATCTATGCCGAGGGCCAGCGCCGCTATGTCGAGAGCCTTTCGGCCTATGCGCGCCAGTTCCTCGAGATGATGCAGAAGCCGGACGTCGACCAGATCGACGGGCTGTCGCCGGCGATCTCGATCGAACAGAAGACGACCTCGAAGAACCCGCGCTCGACGGTCGGCACCGTCACCGAGATCTACGATTACATGCGCCTTCTGTTCGCGCGCGTCGGCGTGCCCTATTCGCCGGCGACCGGCCTGCCGATCGAGAGCCAGACCGTCAGCCAGATGGTCGACCGGGTGATCGACTTCGGCGAAGGCACCCGCCTCTATATCCTGGCGCCGATCGTGCGCGGCCGGAAGGGCGAGTACAAGAAGGAACTCGCCGAGCTGATGAAGAAGGGCTTCCAGCGCGTCAAGGTCGACGGCCAGTTCTACGAGATCGCCGACGTGCCGGCGCTGGACAAGAAGTACAAGCACGACATCGACGTGGTGGTCGATCGCGTCGTCGTCCGCGCCGACCTCGCCGCCCGGCTCGCCGACAGCCTCGAGACCTGCCTGAAGCTGGCCGACGGGCTGGCGATCGCCGAGTTCGCCGACAAGCCGCTGCCGCCGGAGGAAACGGCCGCGGGCGGTGCGGCCAACAAGTCGCTGAACGAGACGCATGAGCGGGTGCTGTTCTCGGAAAAATTCGCCTGCCCCGTCTCCGGCTTCACCATTTCCGAGATCGAGCCTCGGCTGTTCTCGTTCAACAACCCGTTCGGCGCCTGCCCGACCTGCGACGGGCTCGGCAGCCAGCAGAAGATCGACCCGGACCTGATCGTGCCCGAGCCGCAGCGGACCTTGCGCGACGGCGCCATCGCCCCCTGGGCCAAGTCGTCCTCGCCCTACTACAACCAGACCCTGGAGGCGCTGGGGCAGGCCTATGGCTTCAAGCTCGCCAACCGCTGGTCGGACCTGCCGGAGGCCGGCCAGAAGGCGATCCTCTACGGCACGGAGGAGAAGGTCGAGTTCCACTACCAGGACGGCGCGCGCTCCTACAAGACGACGAAGACCTTCGAGGGCATCGTCCCCAACCTCGAGCGGCGCTGGAAGGAAACCGACTCGGCCTGGGCGCGCGAGGAGATCGAGCGCTTCATGTCCGCCGCCCCCTGCCCGGCCTGCAACGGCTATCGCCTGAAGCCGGAGGCTTTGGCGGTGAAGCTTGACCGCCTGCACATCGGCGAGGTCACCAACATGTCGATCCGGGTCGCGCGCGACTGGTTCGACGCGCTGCCGGCACACATGAACGCCAAGCAGAACGAGATCGCCGTCCGCATCCTGAAGGAGATCCGCGAAAGGTTGCGGTTCCTCAACGACGTCGGCCTGGAGTATCTGAGCCTGTCGCGCAATTCCGGCACGCTGTCCGGCGGCGAGAGCCAGCGAATCCGCCTCGCCTCGCAGATCGGCTCCGGGCTGACCGGCGTGCTCTACGTTCTCGACGAGCCGTCGATCGGCCTGCACCAGCGCGACAATGCCCGCCTGCTTGACACGCTGCGGCACCTGCGCGACATCGGCAACACCGTGATCGTCGTCGAGCACGACGAGGACGCGGTGCTGACGGCCGACTACGTGGTCGACATCGGCCCCGCCGCCGGCATCCATGGCGGCGAGATCGTCGCCCAGGGCGCGCCGGCCGAGATCATGGCCAACCCGAATTCGCTGACCGGCAAGTACCTCTCGGGCGAGCTGGCCGTGGCGGTGCCGGCCGAGCGGCGCAAGCCGGAGAAAAAGAAGGAAATCACGGTCGTCGGCGCGCGCGCCAACAACCTGAAGAACGTCACCGCCTCGATCCCGCTCGGCGTGTTCACCGCGGTCACCGGCGTCTCCGGCGGCGGCAAGTCGACCTTCCTGATCGAGACGCTGTACAAGTCGGCGGCGCGACGGGTCATGGGCGCGCGCGAGATCCCGGCCGAGCACGACCGCATCGACGGATTCGAGTACATCGACAAGGTGATCGACATCGACCAGTCGCCGATCGGCCGCACGCCGCGCTCGAACCCGGCCACCTACACCGGTGCCTTCACCCCGATCCGCGACTGGTTCGCGGGGCTGCCGGAGGCGAAGGCGCGCGGCTACCAGCCGGGCCGCTTCTCCTTCAACGTCAAGGGTGGCCGCTGCGAGGCCTGCCAGGGCGACGGCGTCATCAAGATCGAGATGCACTTCCTGCCGGACGTCTACGTCACCTGCGACGTCTGCCACGGCAAGCGCTACAACCGCGAGACGCTCGACGTGACCTTCAAGGGCAAGTCTATCGCCGACGTGCTCGACATGACGGTGGAGGAAGGGGTCGAATTCTTCTCCGCCGTTCCGGCCGTGCGCGACAAGCTGGTAACGCTGAACCAGGTCGGCCTCGGCTACATCAAGGTCGGCCAGCAGGCCAACACGCTGTCGGGCGGCGAGGCCCAGCGCGTCAAGCTCGCCAAGGAACTGTCGAAGCGCTCGACCGGGCGCACGCTCTATATCCTCGACGAGCCGACAACCGGCTTGCATTTCCATGACGTAGCGAAGCTTCTTGAAGTTCTGCATGAGCTGGTGAACCAGGGCAATTCGGTTGTGGTGATCGAGCACAATCTCGAGGTCATCAAGACCGCCGACTGGATCATCGACTTCGGTCCCGAAGGCGGCGACGGCGGCGGCGAGGTGATCGCGCAGGGCACGCCGGAACAGGTGGTGACGGTCGCGCGCTCCTATACCGGGCAGTTCCTGAAGGAGTTGCTGGAGCGGCGGCCGGTGCGCCGGGCAGCGGCGGAGTAGCCCGGTGATCCTGATCGGCCAGTACGATTCGTCCTTCGTCCGTCGCGTCGCCATCGCGCTGCGGCTGTACGAGCTGCCCTTCCGGCACGAACCCTGGTCGGTGTTCGGCGACGGCGCAAGGCTGCAGGCGCTCAACCCGCTGATGCGGGTGCCGACGCTGGTGCTCGACGACGGCGACGTTCTGGTCGACAGTCACGCGATCATCGATCACCTCGACGGGCTGGTGGCGCCGCAGCGGCGGCTGATGCCGCAGGACGAACCGGAGCGGCGCCGGGCCCGGAATGTCGTGGCGCTCGCGACCGGCTTGGCCGACAAGGGCGTCAGCCTGTTCTACGAACTCTACCTGCATGACGACCCGGCGGCGGTCTTTGTCGATCGCTGCCGGTCGCAGATTTCGGCCGCGCTGCGGGCGCTCGAGGCCGACCGCGCCGCCCGCCCGGGCGATGCCTGGTTCGACGGAAGGATCGGCCATGCCGACATCGCGGTCGCCTGTGCCTGGCGCCATGTGGGCGAGGCCCATCCCGGCCTGATCGTGGCAGCCGACTACCCGGCGCTGGCGGCGCATTGCGCGCGCATGGAAGCGCTCCCCGTCTTTACCGAAATCTCGCAACCCTTCAGCGCGCCGGCCTGAGGGCCGCGCCGCCCCCGCCGCAAGGAGACGACCCATGGCAGAAACCGGCACCATCCGCACCGGCATCGGCGGCTGGACCTTCGAGCCGTGGGAGGGAACGTTCTATCCGGACAAGCTGGCGAAGAAGCGCCAGCTTGAGTATGCCAGCCGCGAACTGACGGCGATCGAGGTCAACGGCACGTATTACAGCTCGCAGAAGCCGGAAACGTTCGCCAAGTGGGCGTCGGAGGTGCCCGAGGGCTTCGTCTTCTCGCTGAAGGCAAGCCGGTTCTCGACCAACCGCAAGGTGCTGGCCGACGCCGGCGAGTCGGTCGAGCGGTTCCTGTCCCAGGGGCTGACGGAGCTCGGCCCCCACCTCGGGCCGATCCTGTGGCAGTTCGCGCCGACGAAAAAGTTCGAGCCGGTCGATTTCGAGGGATTTCTCAAGCTGCTGCCGGAAAAGCAGGACGGCTTGCTTTTGCGCCATGCGCTGGAGGTTCGCCATGCATCGTTCATGGCGCCGGAGTTCGTGGCGCTGGCCCGCAAGTACAAGGCGGCGATCGTCTATGCGCAGCACGAAACCTATCCTGAGATCGCCGACGTCACGGCGGACTTCGTCTATGCGCGGCTGCAACGCGGGTCGGATGAGGTGCCGACCTGCTACCCGCCGCAGGCGCTGGATGAATGGGCCGGCCGGTTGAATACGTGGGCGGCTGGCGGGCAGCCGGACGGCCTGCCGCTGGCCGATCCGGCACGAACAGCGGAGCGTGAGCCGCGCGACGTGTTCGCCTTCTTCATCACCTCCGGCAAGGTCAACGCACCGAACGGCGCACGCGAATTGCAGCGGCTGGCCCAGCCGCACCGGTAGCGCCGACCCGGCCGCTATTGGGCGGCGACAGCCCGGCGGCGCGTGCGATCGAGGACGCGCGGGCCGAGCGCGGTCAGGATAAGGCCGGCGACCACGAGGGCCGCGCCGGCCAGGCGCAGCCCGCCGAAGCTCTCGCCGAGCACGAGCGCGGACGAACTCATGCCGAACACCGGCACCAGCAGCGAGAACGGCGCCACGGTCGACACGCCGTGCTTGCGGATCATGTAGCCCCAGACGCCGAAGCCGAACACGGTTGCGACATAGCCGATATAGGCGACCGCACCGATCCCCTCCCACGACAGCGCGGCGAGCGCCGCCAGATCGCGGTCAAGCCCCTCCGTGGCGAGCGAGATCAAGGCGAGCGGGATCGGCGGCACGAGGCTGACCCAAACCATCAGCGCCAGCATGCCGACCCGGCCGACCTGCTTCATCAGCATGTTGGAACACGCCCAGGCCAGGCCGGCGGCGAGCACCAGCGCCAGCCCGGCGTAGGTGAAACCGCGGTCCACCGTCATCGCGATCACCGCCATGCCGGCAAAGGCGACGAGAATGCCGGCCACCTGCACCGGACGCGGACGGTCGCCAAAGATCGCCGCCGCCAGGATGACCGTGAAGAACGCCTGCGACTGCAGCAGCAGCGACGCGAGCCCTGCCGACAGCCCGGCATCCATGCCGACAAAGAGAAAGCTGAACTTGACGACGCCGAGCACCAGCCCGATGCCGAGGATCAGTCGCCAGGGCACGTCGGGTCGCGGCACGAAGAAGACGAGCGGGAGGGCGGCGAAGACGAACCGCAACGCCGAGAACAACAGCGGCGGAAAGTTGTCGATGCCGATCTTGATGACGACGAAGTTGAAACCCCAGACCGCCGCGACGAGCACGAGCAGCGCTATGTCGATCAGGCCCATGATGCACCTTCCGTGCCGGCTAGCAATGGGCCAGCAATAGCGAGCGCCTCGCCGGGAGCCAAGTCAGTAGATTTGATCAAAGCCATTCAGACGGCTGATGAGATCCTCGGCGGTGAGGCCGTTGCCAGCGCGCCTGCCGGCCTCGCCGTGGCGCCACACCGCCGCCGCGGCCGCCTCGAATGCGGACATGCCCTGGGCCAGGTGCGCACCGATGACGCCGGAGAGCACGTCGCCGGAGCCGGCGGTCGCAAGCCAGGGCGGCGCGTTGGTGTTGATCACCGCCCGGCCGTCCGGTGCGGCGATCACCGTATCGGCGCCCTTCAAGACGACGGCCGCATGGCTGCGCGCCGCGGCCTGCCGCGCCCGGTCCACCTTGGACAGCGCGCCGTCGGCCGCCAGATCGGGAAACAGGCGCGCAAACTCGCCGTCATGCGGGGTGAGCACCAGCCGGCACGGGCCATCGGCGAAGGCATCGAACAACGGCTCGGGCGCCTCGCGAAACGCGGTGATTCCATCGGCGTCCAGCACCAGCGGCCGGTCGCAGATCGCCATCACATATTCGCGCGCCCGGGCGAGATCGCCAAAGCCCGGGCCGAGCACAAAAGCTGACAGCCGCGGATCGGCGGTGAGCGTGCGCAGCGCGGCGACGTTGTCGACCTGCCGCAGCATCACCGCGCTGAGGTGTCCGGCATTGACATCGGCCGCCTCGGCCGGCGACAGCAGCGTCACCAGCCCTGCCCCGGCCTTCAGCGCCGCGCCGGCCGATAGCCGCGCGGCGCCGGTCGCCAGCCGCCCGCCGGAAAAGACGGCGAGATGGCCATGGCCGTACTTGTGCGTGTCCGGACCGCTGCGCGGCAGGCTCATACGCCAGATGGCGGGGACGTTGACCCGCAGGTGATGGGACGCCGTCGCGAGGATGCGCGCCGGAATACCGATATCGTAGACTGTCGTGTCGCCGCACAGCGCACGCCCCGGCATCAGCAGGTGACCGGGCTTGCGGCACATGAACGTCACGGTATGGGCGGCCGAAAAGGCTGCGCCGCGGATGCCGCCGGTGCGGCCGTCGACGCCGGAGGGAAGATCGACGGCGACGACGGGGATGGCGAGACCGACCACCTTGGCGACGAGCGCGCGGACGGGCTCGTCGAGGTCGCGCCCCAGTCCGGCGCCGAACAGTGCGTCGATGACGACATCGCCAACCGCAGGCGCATAGGCGGACAACGGCCGGGCCGGCCCGGAATAGCGCTGCCGGGCCGTGCCGGCGTCGCCCTCGCTCGGCAGTCGGCCAAGCGCGAACAGTTCGACGGTGCCACCGGCGGCGGCAAGTGCGCGCGCGGCGACATAGCCGTCGCCGCCGTTGTTGCCCGGACCGGCGAGGACGACGAAGCGCAGCGCTCCGGGATAGTGCCGCAGCGCAACTGCCGCCACGGCCTGACCGGCCCGTTCCATCAGTGCGAAACTGTCGATGCCGCTCTGTGCTGCAGCCCTGTCGATGCCCGCCATCTCGTCCGGCGTGACAACGACCGTCTCAAGGTCGATATGCATGCGCCGACAATGCCCGCAAAATCTCCGCCAGGCTACCGCATTCTTTACTGCCTATATTGTGGGCATTTGCACAGCATATGTGCTTAAATTGACGGCGATGGAGGATCGTGACCGCGGTTCGTTTCCCACGGGGGCCCCGCCTGATGGCTGGCCGATCTATTTTTTAGGCACGGACCGGTCCGGATGGCGCGGCTTTTCCGGTTGCGGCCGCCGGCGGCTGCGACAAAACGGTAATTTGCGGAAAATGCGGCCCGGAATCGGCAAAGCTGGCACGCAACCTGCATAAAAACGGCGAGCGGGTACTCAATTCCTGCAAAACGGGAGAAGCGGAGAGACATTTTCTCATGAAAAAGGTCGAAGCGATCATCAAGCCTTTCAAGCTGGACGAAGTGAAGGAAGCCCTTCAGGAGGTCGGCCTGCAAGGCATCACCGTCACGGAAGCGAAGGGCTTCGGGCGCCAGAAGGGTCACACGGAACTCTACCGCGGCGCCGAATACGTGGTCGATTTCCTGCCGAAGGTGAAGGTCGAGGTCGTCCTGGCGGACGAGAACGTCGAGGCGGTAATCGAAGCGATCCGCAATGCCGCACAGACCGGCCGCATCGGCGACGGCAAGATCTTCGTCTCCAACATCGAAGAAGCCATTCGCATCCGTACCGGTGAAACCGGCATCGACGCCATCTAACCCCTCATTCGCCCTGGCGTTCTGCCGGGGCGCCATCTTGCCATCTCAACAGGGACTTTCGCAAATGACGACTGCCAATGATATCCTCAAGCAGATCAAGGACAACGACGTAAAGTTCGTCGACCTGCGCTTCACCGACGTTAAGGGCAAGCTGCAGCACGTGACGATGGACATTTCCTGCGTTGACGAAGACATGTTCGCCGACGGCGTGATGTTCGACGGCTCCTCGATCGCCGGCTGGAAGGCCATCAACGAGTCGGACATGGTGCTGATGCCGGACCCGGCCACGGTCCACATGGACCCGTTCTTCGCCCAGTCGACCATGGTGATCTTCTGCGACATCCTCGACCCGATCTCCGGCGAGGCCTACAACCGCGACCCGCGCGGCACCGCCAAGAAGGCCGAAGCCTATCTCAAGGCGTCCGGCGTCGGCGACACCGTCTTCGTCGGACCGGAGCCGGAATTCTTCGTCTTCGACGACGTCAAGTACAAGGCCGATCCCTACAACACCGGCTTCAAGCTCGATAGCTCCGAACTGCCGTCCAACGACGACACCGACTACGAGACCGGCAACCTCGGCCACCGCCCGCGCGTCAAGGGTGGCTACTTCCCGGTCCCGCCGGTCGACAGCTGCCAGGACATGCGCTCGGAAATGCTGACCGTGCTCGCCGAGATGGGCGTCGTGGTCGAGAAGCAGCACCACGAGGTGGCCGCCGCCCAGCACGAGCTCGGCGTCAAGTTCGACACGCTGGTTCGCAACGCCGACAAGATCCAGATCTACAAGTATGTCGTCCACCAGGTCGCCAACGCCTACGGCAAGACGGCGACGTTCATGCCGAAGCCGATCTTCGGCGACAACGGTTCGGGCATGCACGTGCACCAGTCGATCTGGAAGGATGGCAAGCCGACCTTCGCCGGTGACGAATATGCCGGCCTGTCCGAGAGCTGCCTCTACTACATCGGCGGCATCATCAAGCACGCCAAGGCCATCAACGCCTTCACCAACCCGACGACGAACTCCTACAAGCGGCTCGTTCCGGGCTACGAGGCTCCGGTCCTCCTCGCCTACTCGGCCCGCAACCGCTCGGCTTCGTGCCGCATCCCGTTCGGCACCGGCCCGAAGTCCAAGCGCGTCGAAGTCCGCTTCCCCGACCCGCTGGCCAACCCCTATCTCGGCTTCGCCGCGATGCTGATGGCCGGCCTCGACGGCATCAAGAACAAGATCCATCCGGGCAAGGCCATGGACAAGGATCTGTACGACCTGCCGGCCAAGGAACTGAAGAAGATCCCGACCGTCTCCGGCTCGCTGCGCGAAGCGCTCGAGAACCTCGACAAGGACCGCAAGTTCCTGACCGTCGGCGGTGTCTTCGACGACGACCAGATCGACTCCTACATCGAGCTGAAGATGGCGGAAGTCATGCGCTTCGAAATGACGCCGCATCCGGTCGAGTTCGACATGTACTACTCGGCCTGAGGCCGAGACGCAGCGGGAACCCGGCAGAGATGCCGGGTTCCCTGTTCGGCGGCCCCAATTTGCGGCACGCCGGGGCGGGAGCCGAGCCTATGCGCCGTGCTCGGATCTGCGAAACCGCAGGACGCCAGACGATCGCCGTTTCGGCAGGACCGGCCCCGACGGGGTTCAAGGGGCGCCAATCTCTTGAGTTTTCCGCGCTCCTCCCCAGATATAGGGCGAAAGGAAGGCCAGACATGAAAATGAGGAATGCCAAGTTCGGGATTGGTGACGTGGTTCGTCATCGGATCTATCCGTTCCGTGGCGTGGTCTTCGACGTCGATCCGGAATTCGCCAATACGGAGGAGTGGTGGAACGCCATTCCCGCCGAGATCCGGCCGTCGAAAGACCAGCCGTTCTATCATCTGTTCGCGGAGAATGCGGAGACGGAATACGTCGCCTATGTGTCCGAACAGAACCTGGTGGCCGACGACAGCGGCAAGCCGGTGCGTCATCCCCAGGTCCGGGCGCTGATGGTACCGGACGAGACGGGCAACTACCACTGGAAGGTGGACGCCGGCATCATGCACTGACGCCTCGCGGCAACCCGGCCGTAGAGGCCTGAAATGCAAAAGACCCGGCCATGCGGCCGGGTCTTTGCGTTTGGCAGCAGGGAACAGCCCGTTACTGGCTCTTGGCGGCCTTCTGCGCGTCCTCGAGCTTCTTGCGGGCCTCCTCCGCCTTCTTCTGCATTTCTTCCTGCAGCAGGCGCTGACGCTCCTGGAGCTTCGACTGCTCGATCGGCTCGCCGTCATAGGCACCCGTGAAGCCGGACAGCGTCATCTTGATCGGGTTCGGCGTGCGCTGGAAGTTCACCGAGGTAAAGACGACCTCATTGCCCTTCTTCAGGCTGTTGAGCATCTGGTCGGTGAGCGGCGCCTCGGCGACGCACTTGTCGGGCATGCAGATGGCATAGTCGAGCTTCTGCGGCTTGCTGCCGTCGATCTGGATGGCGATGCCCGGCGGGATCAGCCGCGCGCTCGGAACCGAGACCTGGATGATCTTGCGGTTGACCTTGCCCTCGACCGAAATCAGGCCGACGGCCGTCAGCAGCTGGCCTCCGCCGGCGGTCAACAGGTTCTGGACGATGCAGACGTCGTTGTCCTCCTGCTTGGTGCAGACCTTGAACCAGCCCTGCGGTGCCCCCGCCTGCTGCGCCTGCGCTGCGGACGGCAGGGCGGCGGCTGCGAGTGACACCGCGAAAGCCGAAAGCACAGCCTGTTTGGTAAGGATCGATTTGAAGGTCATAACGAGTTCCGTCTCCTGAAATACGGTGCCGAGCGCTGTTTTCGCCCCTGGAATGTTTCGGTCAGCCGTGCGCTCTCCTGTTGGCGAATTGAGGCATTTGCATGACCCGTCATCTCGGGTTCCCCTGTTACAATGGGCCGCGCCGGATATCCAGCCTCCCCATCGTGATTTTGCCCAGAGTTCCTGAAAAAGAGGGCCTAAGAATGTTCGCGCGCGCCGCGAGCATGTAAGTTGGCGCCGAATCTCGTTCGGCCGAAAAGAGGAATCATCTTGCGGGTTCTCCTGACTGCGCTCTTCATCGGACTTGTTCTGCCGGCGGCGTCCGAGGCGTCGGCAGCGCCGCTGCACGGCATTGCCATGCATGGCGAGCCGGCCCTGCCGCCGGACTACCAGCACTTTCCCTATGTGAACCCGACGGTCAAAAAGGGCGGCAGGATCACCTACGGCGTGGTCGGCACCTTCGACAACCTCAATCCCTTCATCCTCAAGAGCATGCGCACCACCGCGCGCGGCATGTGGGATCCGGAGTTCGGCAACCTCGTCTACGAATCGCTGATGCAGCGCTCGCGGGACGAAGCGTTCACGATGTACGGGCTCCTGGCCGAGACGGTCGAATGGGACGACGAGCGCAGCTACATCCAGTTCAACCTCAATCCGAAGGCACGCTGGGCGGACGGCCAGCCGGTCACCGCCGACGACGTGATCTTCACTTTCGAGCTGTTGCGCGACAAGGGGCGCTCGCCCTTCAGCCGCCGGCTCGAGGTGGTCGAGAAGATGGAGAAGGTCGGCACCAACAGCGTGCGCTTCACCTTCAACGACAAGGCCGATCGCGAGTCGCCGCTGCTGCTCGCGCTGTCCCCGGTGCTGCCGAAGCACGCGGTCGAGGTCGACGGCTTCGACCGCACGACGCTGGCCTTGCCGCTCGGCTCGGGTCCCTACCGCGTCAGGGAGGTCAAGCCGGGCGAAAAGATCGTCTTCGTGCGCAATCCCGACTACTGGGGCAAGGACATCCCCTCGAAGGTCGGGTTCGACAACTACGACCAGATCACCGTCGAGTACTTCCTGCAGGAGAACTCGCTGTTCGAGGCGTTCAAGAAGGGCAATGTCGATATCTTCCAGGAGGGAAACCCGACGAAATGGGCGCGGGGCTATGACTTTCCGGCCGTGACCTCGGGCGCGATCGTCAGGGACACCTTCAAGCCCGAGGTGCCGTCCGGCATGCTGGGCTTCGTCTTCAACACCCGCCGGCCCATATTCGCCGATGCGCGCGTGCGTCACGGCCTGTCGCTCGTGTTCGATTTCGAATGGGTGAACAAGAACCTGTTCGAGGGCGCCTATCGACGAACCGAGAGCTATTGGCAGAACTCCGAGCTGTCTTCACTCGGCGTGCCGGTGGACGATCGGGAGAAGGCCCTGCTCGGTCCGGCGTTCGCGCGCATCGAGCCGGCGATGCGGGACGGCAGCTATCGCTGGCCGGCCACGGACGGGTCGGGACGCGACCGCATGGTGCTGAAGCAGGCCGTGACGCTGCTGAAGGAGGCCGGCTACACGATCAAGGACGGGGTGATGAGCGACGCCGCCGGCAGGCCGCTCTCGTTCGAGATCATGACGCAGAACGCCGACCAGGAGAAGCTCGCCCTCGCCTACCAGCGCTTTCTCTCCGCCCTCGGCATCCACGCCGCCGTGCGCACCGTCGACGACTCGCAGTACCAGAGCCGCTCGCAGACCTTCGACTATGACGTCATCATCCGCGCCTATTCCTCCTCGCTGTCGCCGGGAATCGAGCAGGCGGCCCGCTGGCGTTCCGACTTCCGCGACCTCGAGGGCAGCGAGGCTTTCGCCGGCGCCAACGACCCCGACGTCGACCGGATGGTGGATGCGATCCTCGGCGCGCGCGGCGCGGAAGATTTCCGGGCGGCCGTCCGTGCCCACGACCGCGTGCTCCTGTCCAATCACTACGTCCTGCCGCTCTATCACCTCGGCCAGCAATGGGTGGCCCGCCACAGCCATATCGAACACCCGGATGCCATGCCGCTATACGGCTACCAGTTTCCGGTGTGGTGGGACGCCCGGATACAGTAAATCGGCCGGGTACCTGTGTGGTTGGCGCATTGACCCGTTGAACCGGCCCCCTTGCGCGCCTATCTGCGCTTAAGGGCCGGAAAGGCCGGCAAGGGAAGGATAGCCCGGAGATGGAGACTATTTCGATCGACGTCGTTTCCGACGTGGTGTGCCCGTGGTGCTATCTCGGCAAGAGACGGCTGGAGCAGGCGCTGTCGGAGGTTTCGGGCGAGGTGAACGCCGCCGTCACCTTCCGCCCCTACCAGCTCAATCCCGACATGCCGCCGCAGGGCACCGACCACAAGAAATACCTTGCCGCAAAGCTCGGCGGCGAGGCGGCGGTGACCCGCGCCCACGACATGCTGACCCATCTCGGGCAGGAGGCCGGAATCGACTTCAACTTCAAGGCGGTCGAGCTCAGCCCGAACACGCTCGATGCGCACCGGCTGCTGCGGTGGGCGATGATCGAAGGGCCGGAGGTCCAGAATCGCGCGCTGCTGGCACTGTTCAAGGCCTATTTCGAGGAGGGCAGGAACATCGGCGACCGCCGCGTTCTCCTGGACATCGCCGAGCAGGCCGGCATGGACCGCACGGCGGTGTGCGCGCTGTTTTCCGCCGGCGCGGACGTCGATTCGGTGAAGGAGGAGATCGACATGGCGCGCCAGATGGGCGTCACCGGCGTGCCCTGCTTCATCATCGACAACAAGTACGCGGTGGTGGGCGCCCAGTCGGCCGACGTGCTGGCCGGGGCGCTGCGCGAAGTCGCGGCGATGAAAAAATCCGCGGCGGCCGCCCAACCGTAAGCCAAGGCCGACCGATCCGGCCCAGGCCCACGGCGGTCCCGTGCACCGCCGGCGAAGACCGCTATGCCGCCGCCTGCCTTGCCAATCCCGCCAGTTGCGTCATCAACTGCGCCGCGCCGGTCAACCGCTTCTCCGGCGTCGGCAGATCCCGCGACAGGAACAGGCTCTGGTCCGGCCGGATCTTCGCCAGCGTGCCCTGCTTGGCGATGTAGCCGACCAGCGCCGCCGGGTTCGGGAACTGCTTGTGGCGGAACTGGATGACAACACCCTTCGGGCCGGCGTCCAGCTTTTCGACGTTGGCAGTGCGGCACAGCGACTTGACGTAGACGATCTTCAACAGGTGCTGGACCTCGACCGGCAATGGGCCGAAACGGTCGATCAGTTCCGCGCCGAAGGCGTCGATGTCGCCAAGCTCGGTGATTTCTCCGAGCCGGCGGTAGAGGCCGAGGCGCAGGTGGAGGTCCGGCACGTAGTCGTCCGGGATCATTACCGGGGTGCCGACAGAGATCTGCGGCGACCAGCCGCTGTCGACGATCTCCTCGTCACCCTTGATCTCGGCGACCGCCTCCTCGAGCATCTGCTGGTAGAGCTCGAAGCCGACCTCCTTGATGTGTCCGGACTGCTCTTCGCCCAAAAGGTTGCCGGCGCCGCGGATGTCGAGGTCGTGGCTCGCCAGCTGGAAGCCTGCGCCGAGCGTGTCCAGCGACTGCAGTACCTTCAGGCGACGCTCGGCCGGCCCGGTCAGCTTCTTGTTCACCGGCAGCGTCAGCAGCGCGAAGGCGCGCACCTTGGAGCGCCCGACGCGGCCGCGCAGCTGGTAGAGCTGGGCCAGCCCGAACATGTCGGCCCGATGCACGATCAGGGTATTGGCGGTCGGCACGTCGAGCCCGGATTCGACGATGGTCGTCGACAACAGCACGTCGTAACGCCCCTCGTAGAAGGCGTTCATGATATCCTCAAGCTCGCCGGCCGGCATCTGACCGTGGGCGACCGCGACCTTCAGCTCGGGTACGTCCTGCTGGAGAAACTCGTGGATCTCGGCAAGGTCGCTGAGACGCGGGCAGACATAGAAGCTCTGGCCGCCACGGTAGTGCTCGCGCATCAGCGTCTCGCGGATCACCAGCGGGTCGAATGGCGAAATGAAGGTGCGGACCGCCATGCGGTCGACCGGCGGCGTCGTGATCAGCGACAGCTCGCGCACGCCGGTCATGGCCAGCTGCAGGGTGCGCGGGATCGGCGTCGCCGACAGCGTCAAGACGTGCACGTCGGTCTTCAGCTCCTTCAGCCGCTCCTTGTGCTTCACGCCGAAATGCTGCTCCTCGTCGATGATGAGCAGGCCGAGATTGGCGAACTTGATGGCGTTGCCGAGCAGCGCGTGCGTGCCGACGACGATGTCGGTCTTGCCGTCCGCGACCTCCTTCTTCGTCAGCGCCAGGTCCTTGGCGCCGACGAGCCGCGAGGCCTGCTGCAGCCGGATCGGCAGGCCGCGGAAGCGGTCCGCGAAGGTCTTGTAGTGCTGGCGGGCGAGCAGCGTGGTCGGCACGACCACGGCGACCTGCACCCCGTTCATGGCAGCGATGAAGGCGGCGCGCAGCGCCACTTCCGTCTTGCCGAAGCCGACATCGCCGCAGACCAGCCGGTCCATCGGCCGGCCGGCGCCGAGATCCTCGCGGACCGCGTCGATGGCATTGGCCTGGTCGTCGGTCTCGTCATAGGGGAAGCGGGCGGCGAATTCGTCATAGACGCCGTCCGGCGCCGTCAGCACCGGCGCGTGGCGCACCAGGCGGGCGGCGGCGACCTGGATCAGACCGCCCGCCATCTCCAGCAGCCGCTTCTTCAGCTTGGCCTTGCGCGCCTGCCAGGCGACGCCGCCGAGCTTGTCGAGAATCGCGTCGGTGCCCTCGCCGCCGTAGCGCGAGAGCAGGTCGATGTTTTCCACCGGCAGGAACAGCTTGGCGTCGTCGGCATAGAGGAGCTCGAGGCATGCGTGCGGCGCGCCCGCCGCCTCGATCGTGCGCAGGCCGATGAACCGCCCGATTCCGTGCTCGGCGTGAACGACGATGCTGCCTTCGTCGAGGCCTGCCACCTCGGCGATGAAATCGGCACCGCGCTTGCGGCGGCGCGTGCGGCGGACCATGCGGTCGCCGAGAATGTCCTGCTCGCCGATGAAGACCAGGTCGCCGGCCTCGAAACCGCTCTCGAGGCTGAGCACGGCCGATCCCGCCTCGCCCGGTTTCAGCCGACGAAGCGCCGTGAGGTTCGGCACGTCCACGATATTGCCGAGCCCGTGTTCGGCCAGCACCTGCAGCAGTCGGTCGAGCGAACCCTCGCTCCAGCCCGTCACCAGCACCTTCCTGCCGGCCGCGCGCAGGTCGGCGACATATTTTACCACCTGGTCGAACACATTGACCCGGTCGTTGCCGGCATCGCCCTCGGTCGCCGCCTTGGCCCAGCGCGCGCCCGCCCGCGCCTGCACAGGGAAAATCCGGCGCGCTTCACCCTCGTGCTCGTTGAAGGGCGACAGCCGGATGGCGTCGTGCTCGGCGAGCAATTCGGCAAAGCGCGCGTCGTCGAGATAGAGCTGCTCGGGCGGTACCGGCTTGTAGGGCGTGGCCTGCGCCAGCTGCCCCTTGGCGGCGGCCGAGGACTGCCGGGCCTCGTAGTAGTCGCGCACGAGCTTCCAGCGCTCCGCGGCCGCTTCCCGCGCCGCGTGGTCGGTGACGATCCGGAAGCCGCCCAGATAGTCGAACACCGTCTCGAGGCGGTCGTGGAACAAGGGCAGCCAGTGTTCCATGCCGGCATAGCGCCGGCCTTCGGACACGGCCTGATAGAGCACGTCGTCGCGCGTGGCTGCGCCGAACAGCGACAGGTACTGGGTACGGAAGCGGCTGATGGATTCCGGCGTCAGCGTCACCTCGCTCATCGGATTGAGGTCGAGGCTCCTGACCTGGCCGGTCGAGCGCTGGCTGGCGGGATCGAAGGCGCGGATGCTCTCCAGCGTATCGCCGAAGAAATCGAGCCGGACCGGCTCGGGGCTGCCGGGCACGAAGACGTCGAGAATGCCGCCGCGCACCGCGTATTCACCGACCTCGCGCACGGTTGCGACGCGCTCGAAGCCGTTCTGTTCCAACCGCCCGGCGAGGTCGTCCATCCGTACCTGGTTGCCGGGACGGGCAGAAAAGGTCAGGCCGCCGATGACGCTGCGCGGCGCCATGCGCTGCAGCATGGCGTTGACGGTCACCAGCACGATGGCGGGATGCGGCTTCTGCGAATGGGCGATCAGTGCGGCCAGCGCCGACAGGCGCCGCGCGGAAATGTCGGCGCTCGGAGAGACGCGGTCATAGGGCAGGCAGTCCCAGCCCGGAAGGGTCAGGACCGGGACCTCGGGCGCGTGGAAAGCGAGCATCTGTTCGATGTCGGCGATGCGCTGGCCGTCGGACATGACGTAGGCGACCGGTCCGAGCTCGCGTGCAAGTTCGGCGAGGACGAGCGGCTCGGCGCCGCCCGGAACCGAGGTCACGCTAGCAGGCTGACCGATTGTCGCCAGCGCCGAAACGTCGAGCCCGGGAATCATCGGGACTTCCCGGGCGCTTGCGACAGCGGCGAGAAATCCGGCTTGAACGCGCAGATGCGCGGAAACAGTCCGGTGCGCAACCGATCCGGCACCGGCCGCTCCCCGGTCACCCACTTGACCAGGTCCGCATCGTCCAGCGCCATGATCTCCTCGAGTTCGTCGAGCTCAGCCTCGGTCAGGGTCGTGATCTCGGCGTCGGCGAACGCGCCGAGAACCAGGTCCATCTCGCGGATGCCGCGGTGCCAGCAGCGAAAGAGGATGCGCTTACGGCGCGGTTCGATGTCTGCGCTGGAGCGTTTTGTGCCGGTCATGCCCGTGTCTTTCCGCATTTGATCTTGGCGCCTGTGGGGAGACAGGCGGCGCCATCCAGGGACGCCAGGCGCCATCCGAAGAAGCGGTGGTCGCCGCCGGCTTCTATAGTCGTTCGAAAGCCGATTGTCAGCCTTGCCAAGCGGCAATTCTGCGGGGCAATTTGTGCGCATGCGACCCGCCCTGCTCGATCCCCTGTTTGCTTCCCTTTCCTCCCTGCCCGGCATCGGACCGAAGACGGGCGAGCTGTTCGCCCGGCTGCTCGGCCAGGAGAGCCTGGAGGACTGCCGCGTCATCGACCTCGTCTTCCACATGCCGCACGGCCTGATCGACCGGCGCAACCAGCCCGGCATCGCCCATGCGCCGCAAGGCACGATCGTGACGGTCGCCGGCCGCGTCGACCGACACCAGCCACCGCCGCGCGGCCGGACGAACGTCCCCTACCGGGTCTTCCTGCACGACGACACCGGAGAACTGGCGCTGACCTTCTTCCGCGCCAAGGGCGACTGGCTGGCGAAGGCCCTGCCCGTGGACGAGCCCGTCATCGTGAGCGGCAAGGTCGACTGGTTCAACGGCCGCGCCTCGATGGTCCACCCCGACTACATGGTCAAGGCGAGCGAGGCGGAGGCCATGCCGATGGTCGAGCCGGTCTACGGGCTGACCGCCGGCCTGTCGCCGCGCACCCTGCGCAAGGCGATCGAGGCGGCGGTCCTGCGGGTGCCGCAACTGCCGGAGTGGATCGATCCCAGCCTTGTGGCCAGACAGGGGTTCCCGGAGGCAGCGGTCGCCATCGCCGCGCTGCACCATCCACGCGACGCGCTCGACATCGAACTGCAGGCGCCCGCCCGCCGCCGGCTCGCCTATGACGAGTTCCTGGCCGGCCAGCTGTCGTTGGCGCTGGTGCGCCAGAACCTGCGTCGTCTTTCCGGGCGCCCGGTGACGGCGACGGGACAGTTGAGCGGGCCTGTGCTGGCGGCCCTGCCCTTTGCCCTGACCGGTAGCCAGTCCGCCGCCGTCGCCGAAATCCTCGGCGACATGGCGACCGACCAGCGCATGTTGCGGCTGCTGCAGGGCGACGTCGGCTCCGGAAAGACCGCCGTGGCGTTGATGGCGATGCTGGCCGCGGTCGAGGCGGGCGGACAGGCGGTGCTGATGGCGCCGACCGAGATCCTCGCCCGCCAGCATCATGCCACCCTGTCGAAGATGGCCGCGCCTGCGGGCATCACCATCGACGTCCTGACCGGCCGCACGAAGGGGCGCGAGCGGGACCAGGTGATTGAGCGGATCGCAACGGGTGCGACGAGCATCGTCGTTGGCACCCACGCCCTGTTCCAGGACAATGTGAGCTACCGCGACCTGGCGCTGGCGGTGGTGGACGAGCAGCACCGGTTCGGCGTGCACCAGCGGTTGCGGCTGACCGCCAAGGGGATCTCGCCGCACATGCTGGTGATGACCGCAACGCCGATCCCGCGCACGCTGGTGCTCGCCGCCTTCGGCGACATGGACGTCTCCAAGCTCACCGAGAAGCCGGCCGGCCGCAAGCCGATCAAGACCGTGACCGTGCCGCAGGAGCGCACCGGCGAGATCGTCGAGCGGCTGCAGAAGGCCGTTGCCGAGGGCAAGAAGGCTTACTGGATCTGCCCGCTGGTCGAGGAGAGCGAAGCGACCGAACTGATGTCGGTCGAGGAACGCCATGCCTCGCTGGCCCGCGCCTTCGGCGACAGGGTCGGCCTGGTGCACGGCCAGATGGGCGGCCCGCAGAAGGACGAGGCAATGCTGGCGTTCAAGGCCGGCGATACCCGCCTGCTCGTCGCCACGACCGTGGTCGAGGTCGGCGTCGACGTCCCGGATGCAAGCATCATGGTGATCGAACATGCCGAGCGCTTCGGCCTGGCCCAGCTGCACCAGCTGCGCGGCCGCGTCGGCCGGGGCGCTGAGGCCTCGACCTGCATCCTGCTGTACAAGGGGCCGCTCAGCGAAAGCGGCCGCGCCAGGCTCGGCATCCTGCGCGAGACGGAAGACGGGTTCCGGATCGCCGAGGAGGACCTGAAGCTGCGCGGCGAAGGCGAACTGCTCGGCACGCGCCAATCGGGCATGCCGGGGTTCCTGATCGCCAGCCTCGAGGCGCACGGCGACCTGCTGGAGATCGCCCGCAAGGATGCGGCCTACGCACTGGAAAAGGACCCGGAGCTTCTGTCCGAGCGCGGCACGGCGCTGCGCACCCTGCTCTATCTCCACCGCCGTGACGAGGCCATCCGGTTCCTGCGCGCGGGCTGATCCGGCGTTACTTCTTGAAGGTCCGCCGCAGCTTGGCCGAAAGCGGCGTCGGCGCGGAAAGGAGCCTGTCCGGCGGATTGACCAGGCCGACGGAGATGATCAGCTTGGCGGCGTCCTCGGCGCTCATGTCGAGCAGGACGATCTTTTCGCGCGGCACGAAGACGAGGTAGCCCGCGGTCGGAAACGGCGTCGGCGGCAGGAAGCAGGCCACCATGTCTCGCCCCATGGCGTCGAACTTCGACTTCATCTCGCCCTTGGCGTCGGTGGCGATGAACACGATCGACCACAGCCCCGCGCTCGGGTACTCGATCACGCCGGCCTTGTTGAAGGAGGTACCGTTTTCCTTCAACACCGACTCGAAGATCTGCTTCAGGCTCTTGTAGATCGTCCGCACCAGCGGGGTGCGGTTGATGATCGTCTCGCCGAAATTGAAGATCGAGCGGCCAATCAGGTTCTTGCCGAGAAAACCGACCAGGGTGATCACCACCAGCGCGATCAGCAGGCCGAAGCCGGGGATGGCGAACTGGAGGTAGCTCTCCGGGTTGTAGGAATGTACGGCTTCACCCAGCTGTCGGCCCAGTGGATAAAGGTCCAGGTCAGCCAGATCGTGATCGCGATCGGCGCGCAGATGACGAGGCCGGTGAGGAAGTTGTTGCGCAGCCGCGCGGCGAGGGAAAGTCGGGGAATGATCTCGTTCATCGCGTCCAGCCGCTGGGAATCTCACCCGTAGAAGGCCGGATGATAGGTAACCGTTCCGCCGGCGTAAACCGTCGATAGCTCCAGGCGCAGGAAATACTCCTGCGGGATGCCGGGCGAGGTGAAGGCCGGGTCCGGCGCGAAGCCGAAGCGCGCATAGTAAGCCGGGTCGCCTGCCAGCACGCAACCCTTCGCACCGAGCGCCTGCAGCCGCGCCAGCCCGGCGCGCACCAGCGCGCTGCCGACTCCCTGCCGCTGCCGGGCCGGAAGGACCGAAATCGGGCCGAGGCCGTACCAACCCGCGCCCTGTCCGGACATCGCAACCGGCGAAAAGGCAACGTGGCCTATGATGGCGCCACCCTCCTCCGCCACCAGCGACAGCGTCAGCGCGCCGGCCGCCCGCAGCCGGTCGACGATCGCCGGCTCCGAACCGTCGCTGTAGGGCACGCCCGCAAAGGCGACAGCCGTGAGGTCGCGGATCGTCTCGTCGTCGCCCTGCGCCTCGTCGCGGACGATCATTCGACCGTCACCGACTTCGCCAGATTGCGCGGCTGGTCGACATCGGTGCCCATGTGCACCGCGGTGTGGTAGGCGATCAGCTGGATCGGCAGGGCAAAGACCAGCGGCGCGATGATCTCGTCCACCGTCGGCAGCACGATCGTCGCCATGGTCTCGAGCTTGGTCGCTGCCGCGCCGCGGGCATCGGTGATGAAGATGATGCGCCCGCCGCGCGCCGCCACCTCCTGCATGTTCGAAACGGTCTTCTCGAAAAAGCGATCGTGCGGGGCGATCACGATCACCGGCATGTTCTCGTCGATCAGCGCGATCGGCCCGTGCTTCAGCTCGCCGGCGGCATAGCCCTCGGCATGGATGTAGGAAATCTCCTTGAGCTTCAGCGCGCCCTCGAGCGCCAGCGGGAAGCTCGTGCCGCGCCCGAGATAGAGGACGTCGCGGCACTTGGACAGTTCGCGGGCCAGCTGTTCTATCGCCGGCTGGATGGTGTTCAGCACGTTCGCCATGATGCGCGGCGTCTCGGCCAGGCTGCGGACAAACGCCTTCTCCTCCGTTTCGTCCAGCGTCCCGCGCGCCCGGCCGGCCTGCAGCGCCAGCGAGGCCAGCACGGCGAGCTGGCAGGTGAAGGCCTTGGTCGAGGCGACGCCGATCTCCGGCCCGGCCAGGGTCGGAAACACGACATCGGCCTCGCGCGCGATGGTCGATTCCGGCGCGTTGACGATCGCGCCGATCTTCAGGCCGGCCTCTCGGCAATAGCGGAGCGAGGCCAGCGTGTCGGCGGTTTCGCCGGACTGGGAGATGAACAACGCGGCCGACCGCGGATTGAGAGGAATCTCGCGGTAGCGGAATTCGGAGGCGACGTCGATCTCGACGGGGAGCCGGGCCAGCCGCTCGAACCAGTATTTTCCGACCAGACCTGCCAGGTAGGCCGTACCGCAAGCCGACACCGACAAGTTCGGAATATTTGCGAAATCAATCTCGTGCGCCGGTTTTTTCACCTTGTTGTCGATGAAATCGACATAATGGCTGAGCGTGTGCGAGACGACCTCCGACTGCTCATGGATTTCCTTCTCCATGAAATGCCGGTGGTTGCCCTTGTCGATCATGTAGGCGGCGACACCGGACACCTGCCGCGGGCGGTCGACCGGATTGCCGTCAAGGTCGAAGATGTGCACGCCGTTGCGGCCCACCACGGCCCAGTCGCCGTCGACGAGATAGGTGATGTCGGAGGTGAACGGCGCGAGCGCGATGGCGTCGGAGCCGAGAAACATCTCGCCCTGCCCGTGGCCGATGGCAAGCGGTGGGCCGTTGCGCGCGACCATGATCGTGGCGGGATCGTCCTCGAACATCACCGCCAGGGCGTAGGCGCCGGTCACCCGCTGCAGCATGGCCAGCATCGCGTCGCGCCGGCCGTGCCCTTCCCGTCGCAGCCGCGACAGCAACTGGGCGACCACCTCGGTATCGGTCTGCGTGGCGAACCGCGCGCCGCCGGCGATCAGTTCGTCCTTGATCTCGGAAAAATTCTCGATGATGCCGTTGTGGACGACGGCCACCCCGTCGGTGAAGTGCGGATGGGCGTTGTCCTCGGTCGGCGCGCCGTGCGTCGCCCAGCGGGTGTGGGCGATGCCGATCGTCCCGTCCAGCGGCTGCTCGACGAGGCGCGCCTCCAGGTTGACCAGCTTGCCCTCGGCCCGCCGCCGCTCGAGCCGACCGTCGCGGATGGTCGCCACGCCAGCCGAATCGTAGCCGCGGTACTCCAGCCGCTTCAGCGCCTCCACGAGACGCCCGGCCACCGGCCCGGCTCCAACAATGCCGACAATACCGCACATGAGATCACTCCAAGTCTGGTCCGCCCTGCCATTCGCCGGCTACGGCCCCGAAGGTTGCGACAGCTTCATCCGCGCACACACTGGATTGAAAATCGATTCCGACTTTCGGCTGTGCAGCGCGGCAGGTTCCGCCTTGAGGTATCGATTTTCGTAGTAAGCGCAATGGCTTCGCGCTCACTTTCGGTTTCAACCGTTAACGCCGGCAACGGGTGGCTAGTCGCCAGTCTTCGTTCGCGCCGCCTTGATCGCGGCGTTGCGCGCCTGGATCAGCCGCGCCCGGCCGGGCTTGTTCTCCTGACGGGCGCGGCCGAAGGCGACCGCGTCGTCGGGGACGTCCTGCGTGACAACGCTGCCCGAGGCCACATAGGCGCCGTCACCGATCGTCACCGGCGCCACCAGCGCCGAGTTCGAGCCGATGAAGGCGTTCGCCCCGATTCGCGTCTCGTGCTTGTTGATGCCGTCGTAGTTGCAGGTGATCGTCCCGGCGCCGATATTACTGCCGGCGCCAATGAAGGCGTCGCCGATATAGGTCAGGTGGTTGACCTTGGCGCCGGCGCCGATCTCCGCCTTCTTCACCTCACAGAAGTTGCCGACCTTGGCATCGGCGCCGAGATTGGCGCCGGGCCGGAGCCGCGCGTAGGGGCCGACGCTAGCCCCGGCGCCGACATGCGCGCCCTCCAGATGCGAGAACGCGTGGATCACGGCACCGCTCTCCACCGTCACGCCCGGCCCGAAGACGACGTTCGGCTCGATCATCACGTCCCGGTCGATGTTCGTGTCATGGGACAGGAACACGGTCTCCGGGGCGATCATGGACACGCCGGACAGCATCACCTCGGTGCGCCTGCGTTGCTGCCAGAGACGCTCGATGACGGCGAGCTCGGCCCGTGTGTTGCACCCGGTGAGTTCCTCTTCCGGAGCCTCCACCGCCGTCGCGCGGCCGCCGGACGCCCGCACCACCTCGACAATGTCGGTGAGGTAGTACTCGCCCTTGGCGTTGGCATTGCCGATCCGGTCGAGAAGGTCCAGCGCCTTGCCGCCGTCGATCGCCATCAGGCCGCCATTGCAATAGGCAATCGCGCGCTCCTCGACCGTGGCGTCCTTTTCCTCGCGGATGCCGACCAGTTCGCCGTCCCGGACGATCAGGCGGCCGTAGCCGAAGGGATCGGCGGCCATGAAGCCGACGACCACCACGTCGCTGCCGCCGGCCAACCCGTCCCGCGCCGCCAACAGCGGTGCGGGCGTCAAGAGCGGAGTGTCGCCGAAGACGACGAGCACGTCGTCATATCCTCGGGCGATGGCCGCCCGCGCGGCCAGCACGGCATGGGCGGTACCGAGGCGCTCTGTCTGGACATGGGTCTCGGCGCGCACGGCCGGGTTGCGGGCCGCGGCCTCGACCCGTTCGGCATCGCGGCCGAGCACCAGCGCCACGTCGGTGATCCCCGCCGCGGCGAGCGCGTCGACCACATGGGCGATCATCGGCCGGTTGCCGATCGGATGCAGCACCTTCGACAGGGACGATTTCATGCGGGTGCTTTCGCCGGCGGCCAGGATCACGGCCAGGCAGCTGCGTTTGTTCTCGTCCCTGGACATCACTTCCCTCGCTGAACATCTCCGATGCCGATCCTTAGCAAAGGCACCCGGTCACAGACAAAGGGAAAACGGCGCTACTCGGTGCGCCGCAGCCGGCTTTCCACCAGAAGACCGCTCTCATCGAGAATCGGATAGGCCACCGACACCAGGTGGGCGTTGATGCGCTTCAGGTCGCGCAGCATGTCGAGGTGGAGCGAACTGGTCTGCAGGCTCTCGAGCCGGCCGTCGCGAAGCCGGGCCAGATGCCGCTCGGACGACTGCTTCTCCAGATGCCGAACCGCGACCTTCACCTCCACGAGCCGCCGCGCCAGCGCAAAGTCGCGGGTCACGAGGATCGTCTGGGCGATGCGGAGGTTTTCGAGCGTCAGATTGAACAGGTCCGTCAGTTCGGCATAGCCGTCTTCCGAGAACATCAGGCCGTTGACGATCTTCTTGTTCACCTGTTCCTGCAGGCCTTTCTCGATGATGTCACCGACATGTTCGAGATTGATCGCATAGTCGATGATGACGATCGAGCGCGCGGAATTTTCGGCGTTCAGGCCGTTATGCCCAAGGCGCGAAAGATAGATCTTGATCGCCTGCTGCAGACCGTCGACCTGCTTCTCCAGCGTTGCGATCCTTGCCAGTTCGGCCAGATTGTTCTCCTCGAAGGCCTTCATCACATGCATCAGCATGATCTCGATCAGGTCGCCCACGCGCAGCACTTCCCGCGCCGCGCCGGACAGCGCCACGACCGGTGTCGAAAGAGCCGCCTCGTCGAGGTGATGCGGCCCGGTCTCGCCCGGCGGTTCGTCCGGCACCAGCCGTTCCATCAGCCGCGCCAGCAGTGACGACAGCGGCCAGAAGGCCAGGGCAACGACGAGGTTGAAGGCGAGGTGCGCGTCGACCGGCAATTTCGATGCCGACAGCGGCAGCTGCATCAGCGCATCGGCCGCCACCCCTGCCAGGGGAAGAGCCACAAGACAACCGACAGCGCGCACGATGAGATTGCCGAGCGTCACCCGCCGCACCGGCGCCGGCGACTTCAGCGTCGCGACGACCGGCGGTATGGCACCGCCGAGATTGGCCCCCAGCACCAGCACCAGCGTCAGGGCCGGCGAGAGGATGCCCATGGTCGTCAGCGACAGGATCAGCACGACGATGGCAAGGCTGGACGAGGCGACGAAGGCGAGCACGGTCGAGAACAGCAGGGCCACGGGCCAGGCGCCGTCCAGCAGCGTCAGGAACGCGGCGAGCGCTGGCGACTGGCGCATCGGCTCGGTCGCAAGGCTCAGCAGGTGCAGCGAAAGCAACATCAGCCCGATGCCCACCAGCGCTGATCCTGCACCCTGGCGCGCCGTCGATGCGGACTTGTAGAGAATCATGCCGATCAGGATGACCAGCGGTGCGACCCAGGCGATACCGGTCGCGACGATCCACGCCGTCACGGCGGTGCCGACATTGGCGCCCAGCAGCACGATCTGCGCCATGCGCGACCGGATGAGGTTCTTCTCGACGAACGAGGCCGTCATCAGCGCCGTCGCGGTCGAACTCTGCAGCGCGATCGTCGACAGGAATCCAGCGGCGAATGCCCGCAGCGGACCACCCGTGCCAAGCGCCAATCCCTTGCGCAGGCGGCCGCCGAAGGCGCGGGTCACCCCGTCCTTGACCTGCGCCAGGCCGAACAGAAGCATGGCGACGGCGCCGAAGAGGTTGATTGTCACGATAAGAGAAGCCATCAGCATGCCTTTCGGGATCGGACAGTCCGTCGTCCGGGCGGCTTGCGTCAAGCTGCCGCCGCACCATCCGGACCGTCGTTGGCATTTCGCACCACACGCACCGATTCATCAATCATTTCAGGCAAAAATATTTTGCCGGCAAACAAGCCTTCCGGCACCTGACCGAGCTGTCGGACGCCTTTGACCGCCAGACGGAGGCCGCCTTGCCGTCGCTGTCGGCCGACCACGGCATCCGGTACTGATTCCGCGGCCCCTTCGTCTTCTATTCCGCAAAACTTTCCGTTAAGAGACGGGTTCCGTCCGGCGACAACGCCGTGCCAGTAAGGAATGCGAAGTATGCTCGAATCATTGCGAAAAGGCGCCCAGACCTGGGTTGCAAAGGCCTTCCTCCTCATTCTCGTCGTCTCGTTCGGCGTGTGGGGTATTTCGAGCTCGCTCGTCACCGGGGCATCGAATGCGGTGGTGACCGTGGGCGACGTGAAGGTCTCGCCGACCGACTTCCGCCTCGCCTATGAGCGGCAGTTGTCGACGCTGTCGCAGCGCTTCGGAACGCATCTTACGCGCGACCAGGCCCGGGCGCTGGGCGTCGAGAACCAGGTCTTCGCCGAACTTGTCGCCGGCGCCGCCCTTGATCAGCTATCGCAGGACATGAGCCTCGGCCTCAGCGAGGATCGCCTGGCCGAGCTCATCGCCGCCGATCCCGCCTTCAGGGGACCGAACGGCAAGTTCGACCGTGCCGCCTTCTCTTCCATCCTCCGCAACGCCGGCTTGCGCGAGAATGACTATATCAACAACCGCAGCCAGGTTGCCGTGCGCAGCCAGATCGTCGAGGCCGTCTCGGACGGCTATGCCGCGCCCGCGACCCTGACGGACGCCATCAAGCAGTATCGCAACGAGGCCCGCACCCTCGACTACCTCCTGCTGTCGAACGCCAATATCGATCCGATCAAGGCGCCGGCCGACGACGTGCTCGCCGACTGGTTCGAGAAGAACAAGGCGAAATACCGCGCGCCCGAATATCGCAAGATCGTCTATGTCGCGCTGGCGCCGCAGGACATTGTCGACGCCTCTTCGATCGACGATGCCGCGCTGCGCGAGGAATACGAGCGCAGCAAGGACAAGTACCGCAGCGACGAAATGCGCACCATCGAGCAACTGACGTTCCCCGACCGCAACGCCGCCGACGAGGCCGCCGCCCGTCTTGCCGCCGGCACCAGCTTCGACGCCCTGATCACGGAGCAAGGCAAGTCCGCGACCGACGTCCTTCTCGGCGACTTCAGCCAGGCCACCGTGCCCGACCAGACCCTGGCGGCCGCGGCCTTCGCCATAGCGGAAGACGGGGGAACCTCGCCGGTCGTGGACGGCATCTTCGGTCCGGTCATCCTGCGCGCGACGAACGTCCGCCCCGAAAGCGTCCGGTCGTTTGAGGAGGTAAAGGAAGAGCTGCGCCAGGAACTGGCGCTGTCCCAGGCCAGCCAGGATCTCATGGCGGTCCATGACCGCTTCGAGGAGGCCCAGGCCGACGGCGCCCGGATCGAGGACGCGGCCAGCCAGGCCAAGCTCAAGGCCGTTACGATTGAGGCGGTCGACAGCACCGGCAAGGGCACGGACGGCGAGGACCTCGGCCTGCCCGAACAGGCCGCCCTGCTCGCCGAAGTCTTCAAGACCGAGGTCGGTCTCGAGAACCCGCCGGTCAACTACGGCCGCGAAGGCTATATCTGGTTCGAGGTGCTCGACGTCCAGCCCGAGCGCGACCGAACCCTTGACGAGGTTCGCGACGTGGTGGCCGCAGACTGGACGGCGCAGCAACAGCGCGAGGCGCTCGCCAAGACGGCCGCCGGGATCGCCGAGCGGATCCGCAAGGGCGAGGCTATGGACGTCATCGCCGCCGACATGGGCATCGCCGTCGAGACGAAGGCCGGACTCACGCGGGAGACGCAAGGGGATGTGGCGCTCAGCCCTGCGGCCATCGCCGCGGCGTTCGGCGGACCGGCCGGCCACGTCGCCAATGCGCCGGGAGTTAACGGCGAGGGCCAGGTCGTCCTGCGGATTACCGATGTGAACAGTGGCGCGGTGGGCGATGCCGGCGCGGATCAGCAGATCGAGGCCGTCGCCCGCGCCAGCGGCGACGACATCCTCGACCAGATGGTCACGAGCCTGCAGTCCGCCTATGGCGTCTCGGTCAACCGGCAGCTCGCAGAACAGAGCATGCAATAATACAGCCACTCGAACGGAGCGGACATGTCTGACCTGAAACCATTCATCGCCAAGGTTGCCACGGGCCAGCCGCTCGGTCGCGAAGAGGCACGCGCCGCCTTCGAGATCATCATGTCCGGCTCGGCGACACCCTCGCAGATCGGCGGGTTCCTCATGGCGCTGAGGGTGCGCGGGGAGACCGTGGACGAGATCTATGGTGCCGTCAGCTCGATGCGGGCCCGCATGCTGCCTGTCGCCGTGCCCGCCAACGCGATCGACATCGTCGGCACGGGCGGCGACGGGGCCGGCACCTACAACATCTCGACGCTTGCCGCGATCATCGTCGCCGGCGCCGGCGTTCCGGTCGCCAAGCACGGCAATCGCGCACTCAGTTCGAAGTCCGGCACGGCGGATGCCCTGTCCTGCCTCGGGGTCAAGCTCGACATCGGGCCGGAGGCGATCGCGCGCTGCGTCAGGGAAGCCGGTCTCGGCTTCATGTTCGCAACGCTGCACCACCCGGCGATGAAGCATGTCGGCCCGTCCCGGGTCGAACTCGGCACGCGAACGATCTTCAACCTGCTCGGGCCTCTGTCCAATCCCGGCGGTGTCAAGCGCCAGCTTGTCGGTGTCTTTTCTCCGCAATGGCTGGTGCCCGTGGCCGAGGTGCTGCGCGATCTCGGCGCCGAGGGCGTCTGGGTGGTGCACGGCTCCGGCCTCGACGAGATCACCACGACCGGACCGACCCAAGTCGCAGCCCTCGAGGACGGAAAGGTTCGGCAGTTCGACCTGTCGCCGTCCGACTTTGGCCTGCCGCAGGTGACCCTCGAGGACATCCGCGGCGGCGACGGCGCCCACAACGCCGAAGCGCTGCGCGCGGTTCTTGACGGGGCGCAGGCGCCCTACCGCGACATCTCGCTCGCGAATGCGGCGGCGGCCCTTGTCGTCGCCGGGACGGCCGGCTCGCTCGGCCAGGGGATGGAGCTTGCGCGACAGTCGCTCGACGGCGGCAGTGCCCGCACGGTGCTGGCCCGGCTGATCGCGGTTTCCAACGCCGGTGATTAGGGATAGGCTCGTCGCATGACCGACATTTTGAAGAAGATCGAGGCCTACAAGCGCGAGGAGATCGCGGCGGCGAAGGACCGGGTTTCCCTTGCCGAGCTGCGCGCGATCGCCCGTGACCAGGAGCCGCCGCGCGGCTTCCTTGCCAGCCTTCTGGCCAGGCGGGCCGAAGGTGCTTACGGGCTGATCGCGGAGATCAAGAAAGCGAGCCCGTCGAAGGGGCTGATCCGGCCGGATTTCGACCCGCCCGCCCTGGCGAGAGCCTATGAGACCGGCGGCGCCACCTGCCTGTCGGTGCTGACTGACCAGCCGAGCTTTCAGGGCGCACCGGAATTCCTGACGCAGGCACGGGCTGCCTGCGGCCTGCCGGCGCTGCGCAAGGACTTCATGTTCGACACCTACCAGATCCAGGAAGCGCGCGCCTGGGGCGCCGACTGCATCCTGCTGATCATGGCCTCGCTTTCGGACGATCTGGCCGAACGACTTCAGGACAGCGCCTTTTCGCTTGGCATGGATGTGCTGGTCGAGGTCCATGACGAGCAGGAGATGGAACGCGCGCTGAAGCTGAAGTCGAAGCTGGTCGGTATCAACAACCGCAACCTCAGGACCTTCGAGGTCGACCTCGCCGTGTCCGAGCGGCTCGCGCGGATGGTCCCCGATAACCGCCTGCTCGTCGGCGAAAGCGGCATTTTCGCCCATGCCGACTGCGAGCGCCTGAAGCATGCCGGAATTTCAACCTTCCTCGTCGGCGAAAGCCTGATGCGCCAGCACGACGTCGCCGCCGCAACGCGCGTGCTGCTGACCGGCTCGGCGGCAACCCTGGCGGCCGAGTGATGAAGGCTGGCGGCGGGGTCCTGACGCACATCGGCGCCACCGGCGAGGCCAACATGGTCGACGTCGGCGACAAGGCAGAGACGGTCCGCGTGGCCGTGGCCGAAGGCACCGTGCGCATGCGCCCCGAGACGCTGGCGCTAATTCGCGAAGGCAATGCCAAGAAGGGCGACGTCATCGGCACCGCGCGCCTGGCCGGCATCATGGCCGCCAAGCAGACCGCGAGCCTGATCCCGCTGTGCCACCCGCTGATGCTGACCAAGGTCTCGGTCGAGATCACCGAGGACGCGGCCCTGCCCGGCCTGCGGGTTGAGGCGACGGCGAAATTGACCGGCCGTACCGGTGTCGAAATGGAGGCGCTGACCGCCGTCAGCGTCGCCTGTCTCACGGTCTACGACATGGCCAAGGCCGCCGACCGCGAGATGGAGATCGGAGGGATCCGGCTCGTTGAGAAGTCAGGTGGGAAATCGGGCGATTACAAGCGTGGGGAGCGCGGCTGACGATGTCGCTTCTACCGGTGGAGGACGCACTCGAGCGCTTGCTGGCGGCGGCGCGACCACCGGAACGAACCGAAAGCCTTCCGCTGCACGAGGCGTGCGACCGGGTGCTGGCCAGGGATGTGGTGGCGCGACTGACCCAGCCGCCCTTCGACAATTCGGCAATGGACGGCTACGCGCTTCGCCATGCCGATATCGCCGAAGCCGGCGCCGTCCTGCGGGTCATCGGACGGTCGGCGGCGGGGCACGCCTTCAATGGCAGCGTCGGGCCGGGCGAAACAGTCAGGATCCTGACCGGCGCGCCGATGCCGGTCGGAGCCGACACCGTGCTCTTGCAGGAGGATGCGCAAAAGCTGGAGGACGGCCGGATCCGTTCGACGTTCGTGCCGCCGCGCGGCCGCCATGTCCGGCCGCGCGGCCAGGACTTCCGTCAGGACGAGGTCGTACTCCGGAAGGATGAACTGCTCGACGCCGGCAGGCTGCTGGTAGCCGCCGCGATGAACCATCCCGTGGTCGAGGTCTATGCCCCGCCGAAGATCGCGCTGCTCGCCACCGGCGACGAACTTGTGCCGCCGGGCTCCGCGCTCGGACCAAGCCAGATCGTCGCCTCCAACAGCTACGGCGTCGCCGCGATCGCGCGTGAGGCCGGCGCCGAGGTCATCGACCTCGGCATCGCAGCGGACGATCCGAATGCGATCCTCGACGCGGTCGACTGGGCCAGGGCCTGCGGTGCCGACGTACTTGTGACGCTGGGGGGCGCCTCCGTGGGGGATCACGACCTCATTCAGCCGGTACTGCTGTCGGCCGGCATGGAACTGGACTTCTGGCGCGTGGCGATGCGCCCGGGGAAACCTCTGATGGTGGGGCGGCTGGGCGCTATGCAGATCCTTGGCCTGCCGGGAAACCCGGTATCGAGCATGGTGTGCTCGCTGCTCTTTCTCGAGCCGCTGGTCAAGCGTCTCGCCCGCATGCCCCAACCCGACCGCCGCACCCTTGCCGTGACGGGTGCGCGGCTGGCTGCCAACGACAGGCGACAGGACTACCTGCGCGCGACGGTGGAGCCGCGCGGCGACGGCGTACTGGTGGCGACCCCGTTCCCGGTCCAGGATTCATCGATGATGAAGGTCTTCGCCGCGGCGAACTGCCTGATCATCCGCCCGCCGCTGGCCGATCCGGCCGAGCCTGGCGATCCTTGCGAAGTGCTGCTGCTCCGGTCGCCGACGGCCAGCTAGGCTCGCCGGGGCGCCGCGAGTTGGACGACCGTCCGCGCGCCCCCGGCGTCAAGCAGGGGCCACCTCGCTGCAGCAAGTGCCTATGCTCACTCGGTTTTCCCGTAGAGCCGCTCGATCTCCTGCCTGGCCTTCTCCGAAAGCGGATCGCCCGGATGACGGGCGATGAACAACTCCAGCGCCTCGCGTGTCCCCCTTGCCTTGAGACGGGCATATTCTGCCGCTATCGCCTCACGCGCGTCTGGGCCTTCCTGCATGTTTCCTCCCACCGGGGATGCGTCGTTTACCAGGGTCGCCGGCGCAGCACCGACGAGAACCGCCACAAGAATGGAGCAAAATGTGGCCGGCGACATCATGGCTTCTCCATCGTACCTCCAAGTGTCATCGCAAACTGGCGGTGCCTCACGCACGCGCCGTTAAGCATTGGACAGTATGTACGATAGGGGAATGCTCGTCAGGGCCAATGAGTTCGGCCTGCCTTCGAACAAGGAAATGTGAATGAGCGGCACAGCTACCAACACCAAGACGGTCTCCGCGAGCGGATCATCCTTCATCGACGCGATCATCGGCGACAGGGCCTGGAGCGGCCAGGTCACCTATGCCTTCCCGACGTCGAGTTCCGTCTATGGCTATGCCGGCGAACCCGGCCAGGGCTTCGGGACCGTTTCCGAGAAGGTCAAGCAGGCTGCCCTGTTCGCCATGGAGCAGTCCTACGGCTCCACCGCCAATGACGGCTTTTCGATCGAGGGCTTCACCAATCTCAACCTGTCCCAGGCGAGCGACCCGAGCACGGCCACCGTTCGCCTCGCCGAGTCCACCTACAACAACCCGACGGCAAAGGCCTATTTCCCAGGCGGGGCCAGGCAGGCGGGCGACGTGTGGTTCGGCACCAAATACGCCGGCACGTCCAACGACATGCGCAACCCGGTCGCCGGCAACTACGCCTGGCACACGCTTCTGCACGAACTCGGTCATGCGCTGGGTCTCGAGCATCCGGGTGAAGGTCTGGCGACGATGCCGACCGCCTACAACTCGCTCGAATACACCGTCATGACCTATCGGTCCTATGTCGGCGACACCAGCGGCTACTATCGCTACGAGAACTACGGCGCACCGCAGACCTACATGATGGCCGACATCGCCGCCCTCCAGCAGATATACGGCGCCGACTTCACGACCAATTCCGGCAACACCACCTACAAATGGAATCCGACGAGCGGAGAGACACTGGTCAATGGTGCCGTCGCCATTGCCCCCGGCGCGAACCGGATTTTCGCTACGGTCTGGGACGGTGGGGGCATCGATACCTACGACCTGTCGTCCTACCGCAGCAGCGTCGCCGTCGATCTTCGCCCCGGATCCCACTCGCTGTTCAGCGAGACGCAGCTGTCCTACCTGGGCGGCGGACCGAACGATGGCTTTGCACGCGGCAACATCTTCAACGCCCAGCTCTACAAGGACGACACGCGCTCGCTCATCGAGAACGCCAAGGGCGGCTCCGCCAGCGACACGATCACCGGCAACCAGGCGAAGAACAAGCTGTACGGCAATGGCGGCAACGACAAGCTCTACGGCCGCGAGGGCAACGACACGCTGTATGGCGGTTCCGGCGCGGACACGCTCGACGGCGCGAGCGGCAATGACTTTCTCTTCGGCGGCTCCGGGGCCGACAGGCTGGTGGGCGGTTCGGGCAGCGACACGGCATCCTACTCCGGCGCGAGCAAAGGCGTCACCGCCAGCCTGGCAAACGCGAAAATCAACACCAACGATGCCAAGGGCGACACGTATTCGTCGATCGAGAACCTGACAGGTACGAGCTATGACGATCGGCTGATCGGCAACAACGGCGCCAATCGCATTGTCGGCGGTGCCGGCAACGACATCCTCACCGGCGGTGCCGGCAACGACGACTTCGTCTTCCGAAAAGGCTTCGGCAAGGACACGATCACCGATTTCACCGACGGCGCCGACCAGATCGACCTGCGAACCTATGGCTTCAGCAGCGTCGAATCCGTATTGAGCAAGGCGAGCCAGATCGGTGCCGACACCGAGATCCGGTTCTCTTCGACGGACACCCTGCTTCTGAAGAGATTCGACGCCGACAATCTCGACAAGGGCGACTTCATCCTCGTCTGAGCCGCCTCAGCCGCTCATGGCCGGACGCAATCCGGCCACGAGAGCTGTGGGATGGCGCTGCCGGCAACTGCGGACCTGCGCGCCGAGAATCAAACAGGCGCCACCCTGCGGCAGCGCCCGTTCGAACAGAAAACGCTGAACTCAGTCGACGAAGGCGCGCTCGATGACGAACTCGCCCGGCTTGTTGTTCGCCCCTTCGGTCAGCCCCGCACCCTCGAGAAGGGCCTTCGTTTCCTTCAGCATGGCCGACGAGCCGCAGATCATCGCGCGATCGACCGCGGGATCGAAGGGAGCGACGCCGAGGTCGGCGAACATCTTGCCGTTGCCGATGAGGTCGGTGATCCGGCCCTGATAGGGGAAAGGCTCGCGGGTCACGGTCGCATAGTGGCGCAGCTTGCCGCCGACGACCTCGGACAGCAACTCGTCCTTGGCGATCTCCTCAACGAGATCGAATCCGTATTTCAGCTCGGAGACCTCGCGGCAGGTATGGGTCAGGATGACCTCATCGAACTTTTCGTAGGTCTCCGGATCGCGGATTAGGCTGGCGAAGGGCGCAATGCCCGTGCCGGTGGAGAACATGTAGAGGCGCTTGCCGGCGGTCAGCGCGTCCAGCACGAGCGTGCCGGTGGGCTTCTTGCGCATCAGCACCTGGTCGCCCTGCTTGATCTGCTGGAGGTGCGATGTCAGCGGGCCGTCCGGGACCTTGATCGAGAAGAACTCCAGCTCCTCGTCCCAGGCCGGGCTCGCGATCGAATAGGCGCGGTAGACGGGCTTTCCGTCCACCATCAGACCGATCATCGCAAACTCGCCGGAGCGGAAGCGAAAGCCGTCGGGACGCGTCATGCGGAAGCGGAACAGGCGATCGGTGTAATGCTGCACGTTCGTGACCGTCTCGGCATAGACGCCGGCGGGAACGGAGGCTGCGAGATCTTCAGTCTTGGCTGGCGCGTTCATGCGTGGTCTTTTCCTGCGATGTGCGAAACTTGGTGCGTATAGGCAGATATTATATCGCGCCCCGCTTAGGAAGGCATTGCGTTCCAATCGCAGCGGCCAAGCGCAAATTGCATTTCATGCCCGTCTCGTGACCGTGGCTGCGTTATAGATTGCACTGCAACAAAAAGAAAGACCCGCTCCCGGCAGCAGCCGAAAGCGGGCCGTTCTCGCGACATTTTGCGTCAGCCGACGCGCCGCCAGCTGTAGGACCGGGCGTCGGCGGCGGCCTTGGCCGCCGGCTGGTAGTGGTTGTCGATGCCGGGCAGCCGGTTTTCGGCCAACCGCTTCAGGGCCGTGGCGTTGGTCACGGCGAAGCTGTCGATGCCGCAACGGAGCATCAGTGGGATCTGGTCGATCAGTACGTCGCCCACCGCCCTCACCTCGCCCGCAAACCCGAGCCGCGCCCGCAGCAACGAGGCATGGCTGAAGGCCCGCCCGTCATTGAAGGCCGGGAACGCCAGAGCGACGAGGGCCAGCCGGTCGAGATGCGGCCCGAGCTTGCTGACATCGTCGGCTGGGTTGATCAGCACGCCGAAGCCGCTTTCGTCGCCGTCCTCTGCGCGGGCGAGGAAGTCCTCGAGCCCGATGATCGCCTTCTCGTTGGAGCCGGCCGTGGCCTCGTCGGTCTCGATGACCCACGGGTCGTCGTTCACAAAGCCGCTTTCCTTCCAGATCTTCGTCATTTCCAGCGCCCCCTTAAGCCGCTTCCGCCGCATTGCCGTAGAGCGCGTCCTTGAACGGCTGCGGCCCGACGCGGCGATAGGCCGCCAGGAATGTCTCGGACGGATCGTTCCGCAGGCCCAGATAGGTATCGACGATCACCTCGACCGCGTCGGTGACCTTCGCCGGTTCGAAGCCGCGGCCGATGATCTCGCCGATCGAGGTGGTCTCGTCGCCGGAGCCGCCAAGCGTGATCTGATAGAGTTCCTCGCCCTTCTTCTCGACGCCGAGCAGGCCGATGTGGCCGACATGGTGATGGCCGCAGGCATTGATGCAGCCCGAAATCTTGATCTTCAGTTCGCCGATCTCGGCCTGCCGCTCGGGCGCGCCAAAGCGGCTGGAGATTTCCTGCGCGACCGGGATCGAGCGGGCGTTGGCCAACGCGCAGTAGTCCAGTCCCGGACAGGCGATGATATCGGTGATCAGCCCGGCATTGGCCGTGGCCAGCCCGGCGGCGACCAGCGCACGATAGACCGGCTCGAGGTCGGCGAGCGCCACATGCGGCAGGATCAGGTTCTGCTCGTGGCTGACGCGGATCTCGTCGAAGGCATACTCCTCGGCGATGTCGGCAACCGCCTCCATCTGCGCGTCGGTCGCGTCGCCCGGGATGCCGCCGATCGGCTTGAGGGAGATCGTCACCATGCCGTAGTCGGGATGCTTGTGCGGATGGACGTTCTGCTGGACCCAGCGCGCGAAGTCGGAATCCGCCTTCTTCCAGCCGGCGAGGCTGGCCCAGCCTTCGGCCCGCGGCGCCAGCGGCGGCGGGGCGAAGTAGGCCGTAATGGCCTTGATGTCGGCCTCGGGCAGCTTCAGTTCGGTGTTCTTCAGCGCGGCAAACTCGGCCTCGATCTGGCGCGACAGTTCCTCGACGCCCGTCTCGTGCACCAGGATCTTGATGCGCGCCTTGTACTTGTTGTCGCGCCGGCCATGGAGGTTGTACACGCGCATGATCGCGGTGATGTAGGAGAGCAGATCCGCTTCCGGCAGGAAGTCGTTGATCTTCTTGGCAACCATCGGCGTGCGGCCCTGCCCGCCCCCGACATAGACGGCAAAGCCGATCCGGCCCTGCTCGTCCTTCTTCAGGTGCAGGCCGATGTCGTGCACCTGGATCGCGGCCCGGTCGCGCTCGGCGCCGGTCACGGCAATCTTGAACTTGCGCGGCAGATAGGAGAACTCGGGATGAACCGAGGACCACTGGCGCAGGATCTCGGCATAGGGCCTCGGATCGGCGACCTCGTCCGCGGCAGCGCCGGCGAAGTGGTCGGCGGTGACGTTGCGGATGCAATTGCCGGAGGTCTGGATCGCGTGCATCTCGACGCTGGCAAGGTCGGCGAGCGCGTCCGGCATGTCGGCGAGCGCCGGCCAGTTGTACTGGATGTTCTGGCGGGTGGTGAAATGGCCGTAGCCGCGGTCGTATTTGCGGGCGATATGCGCCAGCATCCGCATCTGGCGGCTGTTTAACGTCCCGTAGGGGATCGCGACGCGCAACATGTAGGCGTGCAGTTGCAGGTAGACGCCGTTCATCAGCCGCAGCGGCTTGAAGGCGTCTTCAGCCAGTTCTCCCGACAGGCGTCGGGAAACCTGGTCGCGGAACTGCGCGACGCGGTCGGCGACAAAGGCGTGGTCGAATTCGTCGTAACGGTACATGTCTTGTCCTTCAGGCCGCGGCGGAACGGGTCTCTTTCAGCCCGGCATAACCGGCTGCGTATGGAATGGACGGGCCTTCGGCGCGGATGCGCTCACGCATGCGCAGTGGTCGCAGCACGCCGCCGACCTCCTCGACGTCGACGACGTTGACGTCGACCACCTTGTTATCGGCAAAGTCGCGCTTGCCGGTGGCCTCGAGGGCTTCAACGGCCTCCTTGTGGCGGGCGACGAAGGCCGCCTGCAGCGACTCGTTCCAGTTGCCGGCGGCGTCGAGCCAGACGGAAACCCCGTCCGACAGCCGGTTTGCTGTCAGGACCTTATCTGCCATGTCATGCTCCCAGATATGCGTTGTCCGCCGGCGCGCGGGCGCGCACGAGGGGTACGGAATGTTCGAAATTGGCGCCGGCGACCGCGTCGCCGATGACGACCATCACCGGGCCGGTCAGTTCGTCGCGATACTGCAGGTCCGGCAGGTCCTTGAGCGTGCCGTGCAGCAGGCGCTTGTCGGCCCGGCTGGCGTTCTCCACCACCGCCACCGTCGTCTCGGCCGGCAGCCCGGCCTGCATCAGGCGCGTTGCCACCGAGGCGGCGACGGTGCGGCCCATATAGACGGCGATCGTCGCGCCGGACACGGCAAGCCGCGCCCAGTCGGGCAGGACCGCGCCGGTCAGGTCGTGGCCGGTGGTGAAGACCAGCGAGGAAGCAACGCCGCGCAGCGTCAACGGCAACTCGAAATCGGCAGCCGCCGCGAAAGCCGAGGTGATGCCGGGCACGATTTCGTAGGTGATGCCGGCGCCGCGCAGCGCCGACATCTCCTCCGCGGCACGGCCGTAGACCAGCGGGTCGCCGGACTTCAGGCGCACGACGCGCCTGCCGGACCGTCCGAGTTCGACCAGCAGATCGTTGATCTCGTCCTGCGACTTCGAATGGCACCCCTTGCGCTTGCCGACGGCAATCCGCTCGGCGTCGCGCCGGCCCATGTCGACGATCGCCTGCGGCACAAGCGCGTCGAAGACGATCGCATCGGCCTCCATCATCACCCGTTGGGCGCGCAGCGTCAGCAGATCCTCGGCGCCCGGACCGGCGCCGACCAGCCAGACATGGCCCTCGGCTCCTTGTGCGGTCGCCAGCAACTGCGTCGCCCGGCGCCGGGCCTCGTCCTCGTCGCCGGCATTGATCCCGTCGGCCACCGCCCCCTGGAAGAACCGGCGCCAGAAGACGCGGCGCGTGGCGCCGCGCGGAACGAGGCTTTCCACCACGTCGCGATAGGATGCGGCCAGCTTGGCGAGCCGACCGAGCGAGGGCGACAGCAACTGGTCGATCTGGCCGCGGATAATCTGGGCCAGCACCGGCCCCGCCCCCTCCGTGCCGATCGCCACGGCCACCGGCGCGCGGTTGACCAGCGCCGGCGTGAAGAAATCGCAATACTCGGGCTGGTCGACTGCATTGGCCGGGATGCGCAGCCTGCGGGCCGTCTCGACGATCGACCGGTCGGCTGCCGCGTTTCCGGTGGCGGCAAAGACCAGGGTCGCGCCGGACAGGATTTCGACCATGGGGCCGGCGGGCACGACCGCGATCGACTCACGCCGCAGGTAGGCGGCGAAGTCCGCTTCCAGTTGGGCGGCGGCGACGGTGATGGCGGCGTCGGTGTTGCGCAGCAGCCGGACCTTGGCATAAGCCTCATCGCCGCCGCCGACGACGACGACGCTCCTGCCGCTGACGCGAAAGAAGGCGGGAAACACCGAAAGTCTGTCCTGGGCTCGCTGCATCACATGATCCGGTTCAAGTGTGGCGAACTATCGCCAATCGCAGAGCCGAAATGAAGAAACAGAAATCCGTGCCATTTTCGGCGGGCGTATTGTTTTGCTCCCCCGGCCAGCTTTTGGAGCAAATATCTCCGTTACCCTGTCCGGCCTTGCCTAGCCACCGGCGCGACCGCTAAAGCTTTCTCCGTACCCACCACTTCGAGAAGGACTCCCCATGGATCAAGCTGCGCTGGCAAAACGCTTGCTCGACGTCATCGAAGGTGACGTCCTTCCGCTGACCACCAAAGGCGTCGCCGCCGGCAACAAGATCTTTGGCGCCGCGATCCTGCGGAAGTCCGACCTGTCGCTCGTCGTCGCCGAGACGAACAATGAAACGGAAAACCCGCTCTGGCACGGCGAGGTGCACACGCTGAAGCGCTTCTATGAGCGGGCGGACAAGCCGGACACGAAGGACCTCGTCTTCCTGTCCACACACGAGCCCTGCTCCATGTGCCTGTCGGCCATCACCTGGGCGGGGTTCGACAATTTCTACTATTTCTTCACCCACGAGGACTCCCGCGACGCCTTCGCCATTCCGCACGACCTGAAGATCCTCAAGGAAGTGTTCCGCCTGGAGCCGGGCGGCTATGCGAAGAAAAACGCATTCTGGCGCTCGGCCGCGATCGGCGACCTGATCGCCACCGCGCCGGAACCGGAAAAGTCCTCGCTGCAGGCGCAGGACGCCCGCATCCGCGCCGTTTACGACCGCCTCTCGGACAGCTACCAATCCGGCAAGAGCGCGAACACCATCCCGCTCAACTGAGCGGCAGTCGGAGAAGAAGCATGAAGCCGTCCCGCGACATCCAAGGCCTTATCGTCATCATGGAGGCGCTGCGCCAGCCCGAGACCGGTTGCCCCTGGGACATCGTGCAGACGTTCGAGACCATCAAGCCCTATACGATCGAGGAGGCCTATGAGGTCGCCGATGCCATCGAGCGCGGCGACATGCACGACCTGTGCGACGAACTCGGCGACCTGCTTCTGCAGGTGGTCTTCCATGCGCGCATGGCGGAGGAAGCCGGCGAGTTTGCCTTCGCCGACGTGGTCGAGGCAGTTACCCGCAAGATGATCCGCCGCCATCCCCACGTGTTCGACCGTTCCGACGCCGACACGCCCGAGGCTGTCAAGGTCCAGTGGGACGCGATCAAGCAGACGGAAAAGCGTGAGCGGCTGGAGCGACGCGCGCACCGGGGCCTGCCCCCTGAAGCGGAAAAAGGATTCCTCGGATCGGTGCAGCGTTCCTTCCCTGCCCTCGTGGAAGCCCTCAAGCTCCAGGAACGGGCCGCCAAGGTCGGCTTCGACTGGTCCGAGCCTGAACCGATCCTCGACAAGATCGAGGAGGAAGTGACGGAATTGCGGGAAGCGCTCCGCAACGGCGACCGAAAGAAGGTGGCCGACGAACTGGGCGACCTCATCTTCGCCGTCGTCAACATCGGCCGCCACACCGAGACCGATCCGGAAATGGCGTTGCGCGGCACGAACGCGAAGTTCCGGCGTCGCTTTGCCCACATCGAGATGGAGCTTGCCGCCCGCGGCGAAACCCTGGAAGCCGCCACGCTGGAGCGGATGGAGGCGCTGTGGCAGGCAGCGAAGGCGATCGAACGCCAGGTCGAGCCGGGACCGCGCTGATACCGCGTCCTAGACTTCCCAGTCTTCCAGCGGCCGCTTCTCGCCGCGTCCGAGCCGGCGGTCGAGTTCAGCGGCTTCGGTCTCGGTGAGCCGCAGCGCGATGCGCACCGCGCCGTCCTCCAGATCCTCGCGCCCGTCGACGATCGAGTGGTCGTAGATCCACGGCAGGAGCTGCAGCTTGTCGAGGGGAATGACGACGTCCCGGTCAACAAGCGCGCCCGAGAGCCGCCGATTGACCTCGTCGAGCAACCGGTCGACCCCGTCCCCGGTCAGGGCCGAGACCGCGATCGTGTTCGGCGTCGAGACCGCCTTCTGGACGAGCGCTTCGCGCTCGGCCGGTGGCAAGTCGTCGATCTTGTTCCAGACCTCCAGGATGCGCGCGGCGCCGTCCTTCTCGTCGATGCCGAGATCGGCGAGGATGCGCAGCACGTCAGCCGCCTGGGCGCCGTTGTCCGGGTCCGACATGTCGCGCACGTGCAGGATCAGGTCGGCCTCCAGCACCTCCTCCAGCGTCGCACGGAACGCGGCGACGAGATGGGTCGGGAGATCGGAGATGAAGCCGACGGTATCGGAGAGGATGACAGTGCGCCCCTGCGGCAGCTTCATCCGCCGCAAGGTCGGATCGAGCGTGGCAAACAGCATGTCCTCGGCCAGCACGCCCGCCCCGGTGATGCGGTTGAACAGCGTCGACTTGCCGGCATTGGTGTAGCCGACCAGCGCGACGATCGGATGCGGCACCTTCTTGCGCTTGGAGCGATGCAGCTGACGCGTGCGGCGCACCTGCTCCAGTTCCCGCTCGAGCCGGACGATCCGCTCCTGCAGCAGCCGCCTGTCCGCCTCGATCTGGGTTTCGCCGGGACCACCCATGAAACCGGCGCCGCCGCGCTGCCGCTCCAGGTGGGTCCAGCTCCGGACCAGCCGGCCCTTCTGGTAGTTGAGGTGGGCGAGCTCGACCTGCAGCGTACCCTCCTTGGTCGAGGCGCGCCGGCCGAAGATCTCGAGAATCAGGCCGGTCCGGTCGATGACCTTGGCGTTCCATTCCTTCTCGAGGTTGCGCTGCTGGACCGGCGTCAGCGGATGATCGACGATCACGAGCCCGGCGTCGCTCTCATCGAGCGCAACCTTGATTTCCTCGATCTTGCCGGCCCCAAGCAGCGTGCCCGGCTTGGGCTGCGTCACCGGCACGATCGCCGAATGGACCACATCGAGATCGATCGCCCGGGCCAGCCCGCTCGCCTCGGCAAGCCGCGCCTCGTCCGAGCGCGCCGCCGGACCGCTGGTGTCGGCCCGTCCCTTCTTCACGACCGGCGCGATCACCACGGCACGCGAATCATCGCGGCGCCGTTCGGGCTCCGGGACCATCGAGTCCTGCGTGGTGTCGCGCTTGTTAATGAGCCTTGACCTTGTCAGGAGGCGCCTTCTTCGCTCTCGAACATCTGCAACGGCTGGCCGGGCATGATCGTCGAGATCGCGTGCTTATACACGAGCTGGGAATGTCCATCCCGCCGCAGGAGCACGCAGAAATTGTCAAACGAGGTCACGACGCCGGTCAGCTTGACGCCGTTAATCAAGAAGATCGTGAGGGAAATTTTTTGCTTGCGAACAGTATTAAGGAAAAGGTCCTGCAAATTCTGAGAACGTTCCGCCATTGCGCCGCTTCTTTCTTGATTGCCGATCCTGTTGATCGGTTGACTAAACGATAATACCCCGGAAGAGTTCGAGCTTAGATGCCTCTCCGTCGTTTTTGGTATCAAATCGCAGTCTTCTCCGCAACGTCGAAAAAAGCCTCGCGCAGTTTCTGCGCCACGCTGCCGGGATGGCCGTTGGCGATGGGCTTTCCGTCGATCTCGACCACCGGAAAACAGATGCTCGTCGCAGCCGAAACGAACACCTCGCGGGCGCAAAGCATTTCCTCGACGGTGAAGGCCCGCTCGCTGAGTTCGAGACCGAGCTTCATGGCCACATCCATCAAAGTCGCCCGGGTGATGCCGCGCAGAATGCCGCTGTCTGCCGGGCGAGTCGCAAGCCTGCCGTCGCCGTCGACGATCCAGACATTGGTGGCCCCGCCCTCCTTCACGCAGCCGCCGGCATCGACGAAGATCGCCTCCTGCGCGCCCCTGTCCTTCGCCAGCTGGCGCGCAAGCACGTTCGGAAGCAGGCCGACCGTCTTCACGTCCACGCGCTCCCAGCGATTCTCCGGTACCGTGATGGCCTTGATGCCCTTGGCATTCTTTGCGGCGATGACGCCAGGATCGGTCGGCTTCGCCGTCACCACGATCGACGGCGGCGTTCCGTCCGCCGGAAAGACATGGTCCCGGCGGGCGACACCGCGGGTCACCTGCAGATAGAACAGGCCGTTCCGGACCTTGTTGCGCCGCAGCAGTTCGCGGATTACCGCAATCAGCGCGGCACGCGCCATCGGCCAATCGATCCGGATCTCGCGCAACGACCGGTCGAGGCGGTCCAGGTGCCGGGTCAAATCGACAATCATGCCGTGCCGTACCTCGCAAACCTCGTAGACGCCATCGGCAAACTGGTAGCCGCGATCCTCCACATGCACGGCGGCTGCGGCATGACGGAGATATCGGCCGTTGACATATGCGTAACGCGGCATCTGGAACCGTCCTGTGCCTAGAAGTACTGGATGCTGACGCGGAAGAGCTGCTGCACATGACGAACAGCGTCCCCGGTGGCGAACAACACCACGCGGTCCTTGGCCTTGATCTTCATCTCGCCGTCGGGGCGCAGCACGGTGCCATCGCGATAAATCGCTCCGATTCGGATGCCGTCCGGCAGCTCGAGTTCGCGGAAGGGAATGCCGACAAGCGGCGAGGTCTCGAGCGCGTCGGCCTCGATCACCTCCGCCGAGCCGCGCTGGACAGCGTAAACCGAGCGGATGCGGCCCTTTCGGACGTGCTGGAGAATCCCCGAAATCGTCACCGCGCGCGGGTTGATGTGGGCGTCGATGCCGAGGCTCTTGGCGAAATCCTGGAACGACGGTTCGTTCAGGAGCACCAGGTTCTGCTTGCAGCCCAGCTTCTTCGCCATCACGCTGCCGAGGATGTTGACCTGGTCGTTGTTCGTCAGCGCCACGACCAGGTCGGCATCTTCGATGTCGGCCTGAAGCAGCAGCTTCTGGTCCAGCGCCGAGCCGTGCAGGACAACGGCGTTGCGCAGCTTGTCCGCGATGTGGACCGCCCGCTCGCGATCGTTCTCGATGATCTTGATACGGGTCCGAGGCTGGAAATCCTCGATGGTCTTCGCGACGAAGAAGCCGATGTTGCCGCCGCCGGCGATGACGATCCGCGCGGCCTCCTGCTCCTCATGGCCGAACAGGGCGAGCGTACGCCGGACGTGGGTGCGCTCGCAAACCACATAGGCCAGATCGCCGGTCTGCAGTTCGTCGCCCGAGCGTGGAACGAACAGCTTGCCGGCGCGGTAGATGCCGGTGACCGTCGCGATCAGGTCCGGGAACAACTCGGTCAACTGCTGCAGCGGCGTGTTGACGACGGGGCAGTCCTCCATGCATTCGATCGCCAGCATGACGATGCGATCGTCGGCAAAGCGGACGATGTCGGTCGCACCCGGGAAGGAAATCCGCCGCAGCACCATCTTGCCGACCTCGATTTCCGGCGAGATCGCCACGTCGATCGGCACGTCGTCGCGGGAAAACAGGTTCGAGTACTCAGGCGCCAGGTAGCTCTGTGCCCGGATGCGGGCGATCTTCGTTGGAACCTTGAACAGCGAATGGGCCACCTGGCAGGCGATCATGTTGATCTCGTCGTGCAGCGTGACCGCGATGATCATTTCGGCCTGGTCGGCGCCGGCCTTCGCCAGCACGTCCGGATGGGCGCCATGGCCGACGACGCCGCTGACGTCGAGGGTCTCGGTGATCGCGGAAATGAGAGAGGCTGACGTATCGATCACCGATACGTCGTTGCCTTCCTGGGACAGACGCTCGGCGATGCCGTAACCGACCCGCCCGGCGCCGCAGATAATGACTTTCATGTGATGTCCTTCACCGCGTTTTCGTCAGACTAGACGCCGAGCGACTTCAGCTTGCGATGGAGAGCGGAGCGCTCCATGCCAACGAATTCGGCGGTGCGCGAAATGTTGCCGCCGAAGCGGTTGATCTGGGCCATCAGGTAGTCGCGCTCGAACATCTCGCGCGCCTCCCGCAGCGGCAGCGTCATGATGTGGTGGTCGCCCTGGTTGGACACCTTCGGCAGCATGTCGCCGACGTCGGTCGGCAGCATGTCGGCGGTGATCGGGCTGTCCGGGCCGTCGCTCCGGGCGAGGATCATCAATCGCTCAATGTTGTTGCGCAGTTGCCGGATGTTGCCGGGCCAGTCGTGCGCCTGCAGCACCGCGAGCGCGTCGTCGCCGATCTTCCGGGCTCGGATCCCGGCATGCTCGCTGATCTGGCGCATGAACATGTCGACCAGGAAGGGAATGTCCTCGCGGCGCTCCGCCAGCGCAGGTACCCGGACGGGCACGACGGCGAGGCGATGGTAGAGATCCTCGCGGAACGCCCCTTCGGCGATCAGGCTTTCGAGATTGTAGGCGGTGGAGGAGATGATGCGGACGTCGACCTTCACCCGTTTGGAGCCGCCGACGCGCTCGAACTGCTGGTCGACGAGCACGCGCAGGATCTTGTTTTGCGTCTCGCGCGGCATCTCGCCGATCTCGTCGAGGTAGAGGATACCGCCATGGGCCTCCTCCAGCGCGCCGGTCTTGCGCTGATGTCCGGCGCCGCCCTCCGTGCCGAAAAGCGCGATCTCCATCCGTTCGGGCGTGATCGCGGCGGCGTTGAGCACGACGAACGGGCCATTGGCGCGAAGCGACTTGCGGTGAATCATGCGCGCCACCAGTTCCTTGCCCGAGCCGGAGGGACCGAGGATCATGACGCGGCTGTTGGTCGGCGCGACCTTGTCGATCGTCTGCCGCAACTGGGAAACGGCAACCGACGTGCCGATCAGTTCGACGGCGTCGCCCGAGCGGCGCTTCAGTTCGGTCACCTCGCGCTTCAGCTTGGAGTTCTCCAGCGCGCGCTCGGCAATCAGGATCAGCCGATCGGCCTTGAACGGCTTCTCGATGAAGTCATAGGCCCCCCGCCGGATCGCCGAGACCGCCGTCTCGATATTGCCGTGGCCGGAAATCATCACCACCGGAAGCTCCGGATGCCGGCTCTTGATCTCGTCGAGCAGAGCCAGCCCGTCCAGCTTGCTTCCCTGCATCCAGATGTCCAGGAAAACGAGACGCGGCAGACGATCGCTGATCGCCTGCAGCGCGCTGTCGCTGTCAAAGGCTGTCCGCGTCTCGTGTCCCTCGTCGGAGAGGATGCCCGATACGATCTCACGGATATCCTCTTCGTCGTCTACAACCAGAATATCAGAGGCCATGGGTCAGTTCCTTGTCATCTTCATCCGCATCTGCGGCCACGTTGTCGTCGGCGGGCAGGATCACGCGGATCATCGCCCCATGGCCGCTGTCGAAGTCCGCCGGCGCGTCGTGCAACTCGAGCTGCCCGCCGTGGTCTTCGATGATCTTCTTCACAATTGCGAGACCGAGGCCGGTGCCCTTCTCGCGCATCGTCATGTAGGGTTCGAGAATCCGGTGCCGGTTCTCGGACGGCAAACCCTTGCCGTTGTCGATCACGTCCACGACGAAGTGACCGCTGGTCTCCTCGCGCCGCGCCCGCACCAGCACCTTTCGCTCCTCGCGCTGCACTTCCGCCGGCAACGCTTCGATCGCCTCCACGGCGTTCTTGATGATGTTGCCGAAGGCCTGGCCGAGCATGCGCGCGTCGAAATGGCCGGTCAGCGCCACGTCCTCGAAATCCTTCAGGAAGGTGACGTGGGTGTTGCCCATCTCGCGCAGGAACACGGCGTCCTTCAGCACCGCCCGCAGATCGGACTTGTCCTTGGTCGGCTTCGGCATTCGGGCAAAGGCGGAAAATTCGTCGACCATCCGTCCGATGTCTTCGACCTGGCGCACGATCGTATCGGTGCACTGGTCAAAAACGGCGCGGTCTTCCTGGTCGATCTGCTTGCCGTAACGCCGCCGGATACGCTCAGCCGACAGCTGGATCGGCGTCAGCGGGTTCTTGATCTCGTGGGCGATCCTGCGGGCGACGTCGGCCCAGGCCGTCGAGCGCTGTGCGATGACGAGGTCGGTGATGTCGTCGATGGTGATGACGTAGGACTCGCTGGTGCTCTTCGCCTCCTCGCGCGTCACCTGGACGTTGAGGGTGCGCTCGGTGCCGCCACGCATGATGTTCACCTGGCGGCGATACTCGTTGCGATAGCGGTGGGAAGCCTCCTGCAGCACCACGTCGATTTCCGGCGCCAGGTCGCGGAGGCGCGCACCGAGGAGGGCACCGGCGCTGCGGCCGAACAGATGCTCGGCGGACGAGTTGGCGATCGTCAGCCGCCCACCTTCCTCGACACCGATCACCGCGGCGGTGACGCCGGACAGCACGGCCTCGATAAAGCGGCGGCGATGATCCATCTCGTCCTTGGCGTCCAGGATCTGCCCCTGCTGCGCGCGGATCTCGGCGATCATCTTGTTGAAGGTGCGCGACAGGTTGCCGACGTCGCCGTCAGCGCCCTTCACCGGCACGTGTACATCGAGATTGCCGGAGGCGACGGCATCGGCGGCGCCGATCAACAGGCGGATCGGTCGCACGATCCGGTCGGCGACCGCGATCGCGGTCCAGATCGCGGCCAGAAGCACGATGAGGGCGAAGCCGAGATAGAGCACGCCGAAGGCAAGCTGCAGCGATGCCCGACCGGCCTCCAACGCCCGGTACTCCGCCGTGTTGTCCTCCATCATCCGCATCGAGCGGATCACCTCGGGATCGACCGTTCGGATCGTGTAGAGATAGGTGTCCGGAATGTTGTCGATCTTGATGACGGCGCCGACGAGGTTGGTGGTTCCCGGCGGTATCAGCGTCGGCTGCCCGGCCGCTGCGGCCTCGAGCGCCTCGTCCGGTACGGTCGGCAACGGCTTGTCGGTCGGAATGTTGGCTTTCAGGATCAGCGAACCGTCGCCGCGCACCAGGAACGCGCCGAGCATGCCGCGTCCCCGCGCCTGCCGCGTCATCAACTCGGTGAAGCCGGTGCGATCGAGGCTGTAGAGCTGGCGGTTGCGCTCCAGGTCGTTCGACATCGATACGGTCTGGCCCTGCAGGTAGCTGGCATTCTCCAGCACATAGGCCTGCGCCACGTTCAGCGACGAGCTGACGATCGACTGCGTCCGGATCGAGAACCACCGGTCGAGCCCGACGTCGAGCGTGATCGAGGCGAAGATCGCCACCAGGATGGCCGGCGTGATCGCGACGATGGAGAACAGCGCGACGATGCGCACATGCAGCCGGGCTGCGGCGCGCCCGCGGGAGCGGGCCTTCAGCAGCCGGGCGATCTCGCGGCCGATCAGGAGGATCAGGCCGAGGACGAAGATCGCGTTTACCGCCACCGAAGCAATGATGACGTTCGTCTCCGGCTTGATCGGCGTCAGGCCGAGCAGGATGAAGAGCGAGATCGTCGCAGCAATCAGCGCCCCGCCGGCGAGCAGCAGCCCCGGGAACGCGAACGACGCCCTGCGGTCACGACCGTTGCCGCTGCTTTCTTCTGCGCCCCTCGGCAGGGCTGCGTTCTCGCTCATCAAATGCACTCACTTCGACCGGCCGGGGCCGACCGGCGCCCTCGCCCGCCCCATGCCGATGCAGCTGGAAACGAAGCGGGCCTCCCCGCCCCCCTGGATGCGGTGGAAACGACTCACCGGCATCACCACGCATATGTTACCACCAAGCAACACATTGTGGCGAAAATGCAACGCAGATTGCCGTGAAGTCAAGCCAGGCGGGAGCTGCGGTAGACGGTTACGCCCAGTTCCCGGATTTTCTTGCGCAGCGTGTTTCGGTTCAGGCCGAGAAGGTCCGCGGCCTTGATCTGGTTGCCGCGCGTCGCGGTGAGAGCGGCCAGAATCAGCGGATACTCCATCTCGGCCAGAACCCGCTCGTACAGCCCGGGCGGCGGCAGGCCGTCGCCAAAGCTTGCAAAATACTGCCGCATGTTCTCCTCGACCGCCTGCGAGATCGAAAGCGCGCCGTTGCGGGGTGCGGTCTTCTCGATCGGGCTGTCGGGAATGTCGGCACGCAGTTCGGTCTCGATGATCTCCCGGGTAATCACGTCCTGCGGGTAGAGCGCGGTGAGGCGTCGGACCACGTTCTCCAACTCGCGCACATTGCCCGGCCAGGGATGTGCCTTCATCAGCTCGAGCGCCTCCTGGTCGAACCGCTTGGCATCGAGGCCCTCCTTCTCCGCCTGCTGGACGAAATGGCGGACAAGGTCGGGAATGTCTTCGGCACGGTCGCGCAGCGGCGGCAGCCGCAGCGGCACGACGTTCAGGCGGTAGTACAGGTCTTCGCGGAACAGGCCCTGGTTGATCGACTGCTTCAGGTCCTTGTTCGTGGCTGCGACGATGCGTACGTCGGTGCGGATCGGCGTGCGGCCGCCGACGGTGGTGTACTCACCCTGCTGGAGCACGCGCAGCAGCCGCGTCTGCGCATCCATCGGCATGTCGCCGATCTCATCGAGGAAAAGGGTTCCGCCCTCCGCCTGCTCGAAGCGTCCGGTGGATCGGTTCTGCGCGCCGGTGAAGGCGCCCTTCTCGTGGCCGAACAGTTCGGACTCGATCAGGTCGCGCGGGATCGCGGCCATGTTGATCGCGACGAAGGGTCCGCTGCGACGCTTGCCGTAGTCGTGCAGCGCCCGCGCCACCAGCTCCTTGCCGGTTCCGGATTCGCCGGTGATCATCAGCGTCAGGTCGGTCTGCATCAGGCGCGCCAGCACCCGGTAGATCTCCTGCATCGCCGCAGAACGCCCGACCAGCGGCATGCCGTCCTGCGCGTCGTCATCCGGCTTGGCCGGCCTCTTCTTCGGTTCCGACAGTGCCCGGCCGACAATGGCGATCAGCTCGGTGAGATCGAAGGGCTTCGGCAGGTAGTCATAGGCGCCCCGCTCCGATGCCTTGATCGCCGTCATGAAGGTATTCTGGGCACTCATGACGAGGACGGGAAGGTCCGGGCGCGCCTTCTTGATGCGCGGCAGCAGGTCGAAGGCGTTCTCGTCCGGCATGACCACGTCGGTCACCACTATGTCGCCTTCGCCGGCGGCGATCCAGCGCCACAGCGTGGCGGCGTTGGAGGTGATCCGGACGTCGTAGCCCGCGCGGCTCAGCGCCTGGTTCAGGACGGTTCTGATCGCCGCATCGTCGTCGGCAACAAGGACTGTTGCGCCTGTCATCTGCTATTTCCTCTGCTCTCGGGAGGTGTCGTCGTCCTCGCTCAGGCCCTTGGAGGCCGGCATCAGGACGCGGAAGGTGGTGCGGTGCCCCTGGCTGTCGCATTCGATGATGCCGCCGTGGCCGCCGATGATCTTGGCGACCAGCGCCAGGCCCAGGCCGGATCCGTTGGTCTTGGTGGTGATGAAGGGGTCGAACAGATGCGGCAGCAGATCGGGGGGCACGCCGGGCCCGTTATCGTGCACGCAGAATTCGAGCGGCAACGACACCTTCTCGCGCGTGCCGGCCACCGACAGGCGAATGCCCGGGCGGTAGGCCGTCGTCAGCATGATCTCGCCGTCCGGCCTGTCGCCGACCGCCTCGGCCGCGTTCTTGATCAGGTTCAGAAACACCTGCACCAACTGGTCGCGGTTGGCGAACACCGGCGGCAGCGACGGGTCGTAATGTTCAGTGATCTTGATCTTGCGGGCAAAGCCGGCGCCGGCCACGGCCTTCACATGGTCGAGCACGGAATGGATGTTGAGCGGCACCCGATCGACGGGGCGCTCGTCGGAGAACACCTCCATGCGATCGACCAGCGAGACGATGCGGTCGGTCTCGTCGCAGATCAGCCGCGTCAGCGCCCGATCCTCGTCGACCACGGAACTCTCCAGCAACTGCGCCGCGCCGCGAATGCCCGACAGCGGGTTCTTGATCTCGTGGGCCAGCATCGACGCCAGACCGGTCACCGAACGGGCTGCGGCCCGATGGGTGAGCTGGCGATCGATCTTGTCGGCCATCGTCCGTTCCTGCAGCACGACGACGACGGAGCCGGGCGCGCTCGTCACCGGCGCCACGTAGAGATCCACCAGCTTTTCCGCCCCGAGCCTCGGCGAACTCAGATCCACGCGGTATTCGTTGACCGGAGCCCGTCGTTCGCGCACCTGCTCGATCAACGTAAGAAGAGGGCTTCCGAACGGTATGAAATTATTGATGTTATGGCGCGCCAGGTGGTTGGCGCTTGCGCCGAAGAATGACTCGGCTTCCCAGTTGGCGAACGCGATGTGCCCGGCCTCGTTGACGAGGATGACGGGGTGCTGGATCGCGTTCAGTACGGCCATCGCCAGGCCGCTGCCGTCGATTTTTTCGCCGCTTCCCGCGCTGGTCATGCTGCCTTCTCTTTCCGCAAGGCGGATGGATCGCCGTCGCTGAGTGCGGCCTCCAGCCGTTCGGCGACGAATGCGCTATCGGTCGACGTCATCAGGGCTGCCTTTTCCGCCGGCGCCAGCGCGGGCGCAAACCGTGCCAGATACCAGCCGACGTGCTTGCGCGCGTGGCGCAGGCCGGGTACCGCCCCGTAGAAGTCCAGCATCATCCGGTAGTGCTCGACCGCGAGCCGCGCCAGCGCCGCCCCGCACGGTTCGGCGCAGGCTCCGGCCAGCACCGCCGGATGCCAGGGGCGCCCCTGCGCCGCCCGTCCGACCATCACCGCATCGGCGCCGGAACGCTGCAGGATCTCGACCGCATCCGCGGCGGTGTCGACGTCGCCATTGGCGATCAGTGGCACGCCGATGCGCTCGCGTACGGCCCGGATCGCATCCCAATCGGCCTTGCCCTCGTAGAACTGCATGCGCGTACGGCCATGCACCGTGATCAGCTGCACACCGGCCGCTTCGGCGCGCACCGCAATGTCGGGCGCGTTCAGGCTGTCATGGTCCCAGCCGAGCCGCATCTTGACCGTCACCGGCACCTTGACCGCCGCCACCGTCGCCTCGATCAGCCGCAACGCATGGTCCGGCTCGCGCATCAGCGCCGAGCCGGAATAGCCGCCGATCACCTTCTTCGCCGGGCAACCCATGTTGATGTCAATGATATCGGCGCCGTTCGCCTCGGCCACACGGGCCGCCTCCGCCATCCAGTGGGCATCGCGGCCGGCGAGTTGGACCATGTGCGGGCGAATGCCGCGATTTCGGATCCGCGCCCAGGATTCGGGCGCGTTGCCGGCCAGCTCGCGGCTCGCGACCATTTCCGTGACCACCAGGCCCGCGCCGAAGCGCCAGGCCAGCTCGCGGAACGGCAGGTCGGTAACGCCGGACATGGGAGCCAGCACCACCCGGTTGCGTAGAACCTGGCTGCCGATGGCCAACGATGCCGAGAGGTCCCTCACAAGCAATTGCTTATCTTTCATGCAGTCAACTTTCGTGCACTATTTTTAGACAGATCGGGGCGGCTTGCCAAGCCGTTTCGGTTGCCTGCAGCAAAATTCCGCAACGCGCTGGAATTGGATCGGCGATGGGTCTAAACCGGCCGGAATGCGCTTGGCTTGCAGGGGTTGAAGACAGAATGGGCGAGAAGAACCGGACCAGTTGTGGCGTGATCGTCGTTGCCGCCGGACGCGGAGAACGGGCCGGATCGCACCCGGACGGACCAAAACAGTATCGCCGCATCGGTGGCCTGCCGGTGATCTCCCATACGCTCGACGTCTTTGTCAATTGGGCGCCGGCGCGGGCGATCGTGGCGGTGGTCCACCCCGACGACACGGAGCTGTTTTCCGCCGCGCTTGACGTGGTGAGCGGCGGCAAAGAGCGCGTCCGATCCGTCGTCGGCGGCGCCACCCGCCAGAAATCCGTACTCGCCGGCCTCGAGGCGCTCGCGGGCAGCGGCATCGACCATGTGCTGATCCAGGATGCGGTTCGGCCCTTTGTCGGGCGGGACCTGCTGGCGCGGATCGAGGCGGCGCTGGCGGCCGGCGACAAGGCGGTCCTGCCCGCCGTCGCCGTGGCGGACACGCTCAAGCGCAGCGGGCCGGACGGCCATGTCGGCGAGACTGTCGCGCGTGCCGGCCTGTTTGCCGCCCAGACGCCGCAGGCCTTCGATTTCCAGACCATCCTCGCCGCTCATCGCCGCGCCGCGGCCGCGGGGCGGGAAGACTTTACCGACGACGCGGCCATCGCCGAATGGGCCGGGGTGCCCGTTCGCCTGGTCGAAGGCGCGGCCGAGAACGTGAAACTGACCCTGCAGAAGGACATCGACATGGCCGACGAGCGCGTCCTGGGACCCGCCCTGCCCGACGTGCGCACCGGCAACGGCTACGACGTCCACCAGTTGGTCGAGGGTGACGGCGTTACCCTCTGCGGCGTTTTCCTGCCGCATGACCAGAGGCTGTCCGGGCACTCCGACGCCGACGTCGCGCTGCACGCACTGACCGATGCGCTGCTTGCGACCTGCGGCGCCGGCGACATCGGCGATCACTTCCCGCCCTCCGATCCGCAGTGGAAGGGCGCGCCCTCGCGCATCTTCCTCGCGCATGCGGCGAAGATCGTGCGTGAACACGGCGGAGCCATCATGAACGCGGATGTCTCCCTCATCGCGGAAGCACCCAGGATCGGCCCGCGCCGGCAGGAGATGCGGCAGAACCTCGCCGACATGCTCGGCATTTCGCTGGAACGCTGCTCGGTCAAGGCGACGACGAACGAAAAGATCGGCTTTGTCGGCCGCCGGGAGGGCATTGCCGCGATCGCCACGGCGACCGTCGTCTATCGGAGGCAGAGACCATGACCATGTGGCCCAGCGACATCGAAGCGGCAGCCCGCGCGCTGGTGGAGGATTGGACGGCGCGGGGGCTGACGGCAGCTACGGCCGAATCCTGCACCGGCGGGCTGGTCGCCGCCGCACTGACGGAGATCCCGGGCTCTTCGAACGTGCTGGACCGCGGCTTCGTCACCTATTCCAATGGCGCCAAGGTGGAGTTGCTGAAAGTCTCGGCCGCCACGCTTTCCAGGCACGGCGCGGTCTCGGCCGAGACCGCGGTGGAAATGGCGCGGGGAGCGCTGAAAGGCTCCGATGCCGAGGTGAGCATCGCGGTGACCGGCATTGCCGGTCCCGGCGGCGGCTCGGCGGAAAAACCGGTCGGGCTCGTGCATCTGGCCGCCGCCCGCCGCGACGGACAGGTCCGGCACCAGGAAATGCGCTATGGCGATGTCGGGCGCGACCAGATCCGGCTCGCCACCGTGCGGACCGCGCTGTCAATGCTGGCGGAGATGGGCGGTCAATAGCCCCGAGGTTCCAGCGACCGCCGCTGGTCAGGCGCGGTAGATCACGTCCGCCCGCGTCTCGAAGGCTTCCGTGAACATGTGGAAGGCGCGATCGAACATCGACCCCATGAGCGCGCCGAGAATGCGGCTCTTGAACTCGTAGTCGATGAAGAAATGGACGTTGCAGCGGTGATCGTCCAGCGGCTCGAAACGCCAGCGGTTGTCGAGGTAGCGGAAGGGGCCGTCGATGTATTTCACGTCGATCGCGTAGGCCGCATGGTTCAACAAAACCTGCGTGGTGAAGGTCTCGCGGACCGCCTTGAACCCGACGGTCATGTCGGCAAGCAGCAACTCCTTGCCGTCACGCTCCTTGCGCGACCTGACGACCAGCCCCTCGCACAGCGGCAGGAACTCGGGATAACGCTCCACGTCGGCGACGAGCGCGTACATCTGCTCGGGGGTATGCGGAACCGCGTGGTGCGTCTCGAACTTCGGCATAAGGACCAGATATTGAAACCGGAGGAGAGAAACAAGGGCGGAATTCGGACCTGCGGAGGTGCGCCTCAAGCCATTCCGGAGGCCACCCGGGCATAGGCCGAGAGGATCGCTTCCGCAGCCTGCTCCGCCTGGTCCGCGTCGGTCTGGTAGTTGGATACGGAAATCCGCATCACATGACGGCCCCGCCACTGGGCGCCGCCGACGAAGAGGCGCCCCTCCCGTTGCAGCAGCGCGATCACCTCCTGCGTCATCCGGTCCCCCGCTTCCGGCGGGAGCCCATCCCCGAACCGCAGGATGACCTGGTTGAGCTCGACCGCATTCAGCACGCGGATCCCGTCGCGGGCCGCCAGCATGCGGGCCATCTCGGCTGTGGCGTGGCAGTTGCGCTGCACCAATTCGGCGATCCCGGCCCGGCCGAGATGCCTGATCATCGCCCACGTGGCAAAACCACGGGCGCGGCGCGACAGCTCCGGCACGTAGTGGGACGGGTCGCGTTCCCCTGCCTGCGCCAGCGGCAGGTAACTCGCGGCGATCGTCATCGCCCGGCGGTGGGCGAGTTCGTCGCGCACGATGGCATAGCCGCTGTCGTAGGGAGTCTGCAGCCATTTGTGCCCGTCGGTCGCCCAGCTGTCGGCCAGTTCGACGCCCGCCGCCAGCTCATGCCTGGCCGGGCAGGCGCGCGCCCAGAGGCCGAAGGCGCCGTCGACGTGGACCCAGGCGCCCTTGGCCTTCGCCACCGGAACGAGGGCGGCAAAATCGTCGAAGGCGCCGGTGTTGATCTGGCCGGCCTGGAGGACGGCGATCGCCGGACCCGCAACGGCCGCTGCTGCGGCGACGAACGCGTCCGGCCGGATTCGGCCCGCCTCGTCGGTTTCGATCCTGACCACGCGGTCATGGCCGAGGCCAAGGAACTGCAGGGCAGAAAACACGGTGGTGTGGGCGTCGTCCCCAATCAGCACGGTGACCGGCGGGGCCCCGAAAAGCCCCTGCGCGTCGGCATCCCAGCCGCAATGCCGCAAAACCTCTCCGCGTGCTGCCGCAAGGCAGGCAAAGTTGGCGATCGTCGCGCCGGTGACAAAGCCGACCGAACTTTCGCGCGGCAGGTCGAGCAGTTCCAGCAGCCAGCGGGCGCACACCGTCTCAACCGCCGAGGCCGCGGGCGAAGCGACGTGGTTTCCGGTGTTCTGTCCCCATGCGGAGGTCAGCATGTCGGCCGCGACGGCGGCCGGATGAGAGCCACCGATCACCCAGCCGAAAAAGCGCGGCCCCGTCATCAGGCTCAGGCCGGGTTCCGCGCCCGCCACCAGGTCCCGCAGGACGGCCTCGGCCTCGCTACCCGCCTCGGGCAGCGGCTCCTCGAACGCCTCCAGCGACGCGGCATAGTCCTGTGCCGGACGATGCGGCCGCTCCGGAACGGAGATACGAAACCGCGCGGCCTCGTCCGCCGCCTGCCGGAACAGCGCTCCGATATCCATATGCGCCTCCCTCAAGGACATCGCCCGCATGGCGACAGCGGCAAGCCTACGCCTGCGGGTGACTGCCGACAATCTCGGACGCGGGAAGGCAAAGGGCATGGCCGCAAACGCAGCCGCTGTCCTCTGCAATCACCGGCTATTCCGCCGCGACGCCGGTTTTTCCTTTCTTGCCGTCCATGGGCTGGTGCTGCGCCAGAACCGCCACCAGACGCCGGGCATCCCGGCGCGACCGCAGCACCACCACAGGCGTGTCGCCGCCGTGCCCGACCAGCATCTGCTCGATCTGTGGACTTTCGGTCCGCTCGAAGTTCCAGACATAGGACAGGAACTGCCGGCTGATCCGCTCGGGACAGCCGTCGGCCATCTCCGGCCGGCACTGGCCGCGATAGCGCAGCCAGCGCGTGAGCACGCCGTATACCGACAGCCAACGCGGCGGGCGGAGCCACAGGAGCAGTTGCGCGGAGGCGAGCCGCAGCGGCAACGTGCCCGGGCTCGTGCCGTCCATGATCCAGCGCGCGGCCACGATGCGTTCCTCGAGGCGTGCGAGCGCCTCGGCGCGCGGGCGCGGCGTCCAGCCTGACAGCCAGAAGAATTCGCGGTCCATCGAGACATAGGGCAGCCCACAGAGCTGCGCGATCCGCAAAGACAGCGTGCTCTTGCCGCTGCCCGAGCATCCGATCACCAGCACCCGCTCCGCCGCTCCCAGGCGGACGGCGGCCTCATCGACCGAAATGACGTTCACCATTGCCCCCCAATGAACCGGTCACCGTCGACAACCGGACGGCGCATCTAGACCATCACGGCGCAATTGTCCATTCGCGGTGCGCGTGTTGGCTCGAACTTTGGCGAGACGGCTGGTCGTCGCCCCCGGCTGGGCCTAGGCGCAGCCAGTTTCAGGTGTGCGGCCGACCGCCATCCGTACGGCCAGCAAACCGTTCGGCCGCCGCTGGCTTCTGCAGACGCGGGGCATGGCCGTAATGGCGCGAATAGGCCCGCGACAGCGCCGCTGCGCTGCCGTAGCCGACCCGCCGTGCCACCACCTTGACCGGGAGGCCGCGGTTCAGCTCGATCCGGGCGATCGTCAGGCGCCAGGACGCCAGATAGGCGATCGGCGTGACACCGACGACGGACCGGAAGCTATTGGCGAAATGGGTCCTCGACATGCCGGCAAGACCGGCCAGATCCTCCAGCCCCCACTCGCGCTGCGGCTCCTCGTGCATGGCGACCATTGCGGCCGCAAGACCCGCATGGGCCAGCCCGCCCAGCATGCCGATCTCGGCGGCGCCGCGTGCAATCTCCTGGCGCAACAGGCGAATGACCAGAACCTCGACCAGCCGTCCGATCAGCGGAACGCCGCCGCATCGCGGCTGCTCGTGTTCGTCCAGAACGAGGGCGAGGACGTCGGCAATCGCCTCGGTGTCGGCGCATCCTTCGTCGCCGGGTGCGCCGATCGCCACCGGCAAGGCCTCCGCAATCGGATTCACACCCCCGCCGATGTCGACCCGGGCCATCAGCAGGCCGGCTTCTGCATCGGTGCGCAACACCGCCCAGACTTCCTCCGGCGTGCCGTTGGGGAAATACACAAGCCGGCATCCCTTGCCGTCGATGGCGGCCGTGGCGATTGCCGGAAGACCGTTGCGCGCTGCAAACAGGTTCGGAGCCCGCGCCGGATCAAGCTCCCCTGCCCCAAGGTCGCCGACGACCGACGCCTCGATGCCGAAGCGCCCGATCAGCGCCGACAGTCGGTCCAACCGACCTTGCGACATTTGTACTCTCCATCACGTTTTTCGTACGAACGGTATCCGTTGATACAGTATGACTCTTTCTCATCCGACTCAATGACCTTTGGAGGCATCCATGCTGGTACCACGCCAACCCGTTCTATCACTGACCCTGCCCCTCGTCGGCGGCGGAAGCTTCAGCCTGACGGACGAGAAGCCCGAGTTCGCCACGCTCGTCGTTTTCTATCGCGGGTTGCACTGCCCGATTTGCGCGACCTATCTGAAGGAGCTTGAACGGCTGACGCCGGAGTTCGCGGCAAAGGGCGTGACCACGATCGCCGTGTCTTCGGACAACGAAGAGCGCGCCGCGGAAATGGCGACGAAGATTGGCGCCAAGGAACTCCGTTTCGCCCACAGCCTGCCGCTCGCCGAGGCGCGGAACTGGGGGTTGTTCATCTCTACCAGCCGCGGTGTAACCTCGATCGGGATCGAGGAGCCGGCGCTGTTTTCCGAGCCGGGCGTCTTCCTCGTCCGCTCGGACGGCACGCTTTATTTCGCCTCCGTCCAGACGATGCCGTTCGTCCGGCCGCATTTCCAGGAGATGGTCGGCGCGCTCGACTTCGTCCGCAAGAACGACTATCCGGCGCGCGGTGAGCACACGGGCGCGGTCTGACCGTCTGCCAAACGAAAGCGACCGCGCCGGACACCGCCGGTGCGGTCGCGCCATTGTCAACGGCGGTTGGGTCTGGGGGCCGCTAGTCGGCGGCCAGCAGCTTCTTCTCGCGCGCCGCCCTCAGCCGGGCGAAGTCGTCACCGGCATGGTGCGAGGAACGGGTCAGCGGGCTGGCCGAAACCATCAGGAAGCCCTTGGCATAGGCGACCGTCTCGTAGGACTTGAACTCGTCGGGGGTGACGAACTTCTCGATCTTGTGGTGCTTGCGGGTCGGCTGCAGATACTGGCCTATGGTCAGGAAATCCACGTCCGCGGTGCGCAGGTCGTCCATCAGCTGCAGCACCTCGTTGCGCTCCTCGCCGAGCCCGACCATGATGCCGGACTTGGTAAACATGGTCGGATCGAGCTCCTTGACCCGCTGCAGCAGGCGGATGGAGTGGAAGTAGCGCGCACCCGGACGAACCGTTAGATAATTGCCGGCCACGGTCTCCATGTTGTGGTTGAAGACGTCGGGCTTAGCGGCGACGACGCGCTCCAGCGCACCGGGCTTCTTGAGGAAGTCTGGCGTCAGGATCTCGATCGTCGTTTCCGGCGAGGCCGCGCGAATGGCGGAGATCACCTTCTCGAAATGTTCCGCGCCGCCATCGTCCAGATCGTCACGGTCGACAGAGGTGATCACCACATGCGACAGGCCCATCTGCCGGACCGCCTTGGCAACATTCTCCGGCTCGTCCAGGTCGAGCGCATTCGGCTTGCCGGTGGCGACGTTGCAAAAGGCGCAGGCGCGGGTGCAGATCTCGCCCATGATCATGAAGGTGGCGTGCTTCTTGTCCCAGCACTCGCCGATGTTGGGGCAGCCCGCTTCCTCGCAGACCGTGACGAGCTTGTGCTCCTTCACGATCGAACGGGTCTCCTGGTAGCCTTTCGACACCGGGGCCTTGACGCGGATCCACTCCGGCTTGCGCAACACCTCGGTGTCGGGCCGATGCGCCTTCTCCGGGTGCCGGACGCGCTTTTCCTCGGGATTGGTCCTGTCAAGAATGGTGACCATGCTGCCGTTTCCACTTCGTCGGGCGCCACGCCCTCGCCGGTCTTTCGCTCCGGCCCGATATAGGGGCCGGAGCGGGTGGTAATCAAGCCCGCAATCAGGCGTTCAGCGCGCGCCCATAGGCGTCGAGCACGCTTTCCTTCATCGTCTCCGAGATCGTCGGATGCGGGAAGATGGTGTGAATCAGTTCTTCCTCGGTTGTCTCCAGGTTCATCGCCACGACGAAGCCCTGGATCAGTTCGGTGACCTCCGCGCCGACCATGTGGGCGCCGAGCAGTTCGCCGGTCCTCTTGTCGAAGATCGTCTTGACCATGCCCTGGTCCTCGCCGAGCGCGATCGCCTTGCCGTTGGCGACGAAGGGGAAGCGGCCGACGCGGATGTCGCGTCCCGTCTCCTTGGCCCTGGCTTCGGTGAGGCCGACGGAGGCAACCTGCGGATGGCAGTAGGTGCAGCCCGGGACCTTGAGCTTGTCCATCGGGTGGACGTTGGGGAGCCCGGCAATCTTCTCGACGCAGATCACGGCCTCGTGCTCGGCCTTGTGCGCCAGCATCGGCGGACCGGCGACGTCACCGATCGCATAGACGCCGGGGACGTTCGTCCGCCCGTAGCCGTCGATGGCGATGAAGCCGCGATCGGTCTTCACGCCGAGCGCCTCGAGCCCGATGTTCTCGACATTGGCCTGCACGCCGACGGCGGAGATCAATCGGTCGGCCGTGATCTTCTCGACCTTGCCGCCCTTCATCTCGACATGGGCGGTGATCGAGTTGGCGCCCTTCTCCACCTTGGTCACCTTGGCGTCCAGATGGATCTTCATGCCCTGCTTTTCGAACTGCTTCTTGGCGAGTGCGGAAATCTCGGCGTCCTCGACCGGCATCACCTGCGGCAGCAGTTCGACCACGGTCACCTCGACGCCGAGGGTGCGGTAGAAGGAGGCAAATTCGATCCCGATCGCGCCCGAGCCCATCACCAGCAGCGCCTTCGGCATCTCCTCGGGCTTCATCGCCTCGAAATAGGTCCAGATCAGCTTGCCGTCCGGCTCGATGCCCGGCAGCGCGCGCGGGCGTGCGCCAGTGGCGATGATAACGTGCTTGGCGGTGTAGGTGCCCTCGGGCAGCACCGTCTTCGGCAGCGGCGCCTGCGGCTCGACCGGCTTCTTCGCCGGCTTCGACACCACCACCTCGCCGGGCTTGGTCAGCTTCGCCTCGCCCCAGATGATGTCGACCTTGTTCTTCTTCATCAAGAAGCCGACGCCACCGTTCATGCGCTGGGCGATGCCGCGCGAGCGGGCAACGATCGCCTTCAGGTCGGGCGTGACGGTGCCGTCGATCTTGATGCCGTAGTCGCCCGGGTGCTTGGCGTGATGATAGACCTCCGCAGAGCGCAGCAGCGCCTTGGTCGGGATACAGCCCCAGTTCGAGCAGATGCCGGCCAGATGCTCGCGCTCGACGATCGCGGTCTTGAGGCCGAGCTGGGCGGCACGGATGGCAGCGATGTAGCCGCCCGGACCCGAACCGATGACAATGACGTCGTAGGCATTCGACATGAGCGCTTCCACTCCTCTTCATCTTTTGTCGGCACGCCCGAAAGGCGGGGCACCGTCTCGTTGGAAAGGAGCGGAAGCCGTTTCCGTCCCCTTTACGGTTGCTGCCCGACCGTCTCCGACCGTGTCAGCATCCCGTAGATTTCGTCCTTGAGCCGCATCCGCTCTTTGCGCATGTCCGCCATGCGAAAGTCGTCCGCCGGCTCGATGTCCGTCTCGGCCCGATGGATCGCCCGGTTGACCGCATCGTACTCGTTGCTGATGCGGCGGAAGTGTCCATCGGTCTCCCGCAGTTGCCGGATCCGGCCGACAAGCTGCGGAAATTCTTCTGCCAGTTGGTGCGGGGTGTTCGACATGGCTGCATCTCCTTGCTGAAATCGATGCACCCAGACTAGGTTGCGCGCCTTGCCGCTCCTTGATCCCCGTCAATCTCCGCTTCAAACTCCGAGCATCATGCGCACGACCGGTTCGAGCCCCCGGCCGATCGCCCGCGTGTTCTCGGCATCCAGATGCACGCCGTCGAGGGGCGAGGTCCGCGCCACCGAGCCGGCATCGAAGAAGCCGCAGCCCTTCTCGTCGGCGAGATCCGCGTACAGCGTCGCCAGCATCGAAGACTGCTCGACGCCGCCGGCAAACATCGCCGCAAAGGCGGTGTTGGCCGTTTCGCAAATCGCCGGCGGGGAGACGACCAGGATCTCCGGCTGCTCCTCGCGATCAAACGACCAGGCGTGGTGGCGCACCAGCTCGATCAGCCGCTCCATGCCCCGCATCGCGCCGAAGGCGGTGCCGCAGATCGCCGGCTTCATGTCGTTGGCGCCGAGCAGGATGATGACCAGATCGATCGGATCGTGGCTATGCAGGATCGTCGGCAGGATACGCGCGCCGTTGCGGTCGCAGTCGGCAAGATGGTCATCATAAGCCGTCGTGCGGCCGTTCAACCCCTCTGCGATGACCTGCACGCCTGCTCCAAGCGACTTCTGCAGCACGGCCGGCCAACGGTCCTCCGGCGCATGGCGCCCGAACGTCTCCGCGTCGTAACCCCAGGTGAGGCTGTCGCCGTAGCAGAGGACCGTTTTCATGGCCGGACTCCGTCGTTACACCAGCATCCCCATCGGGTTCTCGATGTAGCGCTTGAACGCCTGCAGCAGTTCCGCCCCGAGCGCGCCATCGACGCAGCGATGGTCGGTCGAGAGCGTGACGGTCATCATCTGCGCGATTACCATGCCGCCGTCCCTGACGATGACCCGCTGTTCGCCGGCACCGACCGCAAGGATCGTCGCGTGAGGCGGGTTGATGACAGCGGCGAAGTTCTTGACACCCATCATGCCCATGTTGGAGACCGAGGTCGTACCGCCCTGGTACTCTTCCGGCTTCAGCTTGCGGTCCTTGGCGCGCTGGCCGAGATCCTTCATCTCGTTGGAGATGGCCGACAGGCTCTTCGTCTCCGCGTGGCGAACGATCGGCGTGATCAGGCCGCCCGGGATCGACACGGCGACGCCGACGTCGGCGTGCTTGTGCTTGACCATCGCCGAATCCGTCCAGGAGACATTGGCGTCCGGCACGTCGCGCAGCGCCAGCGCCATGGCCTTGATCACCATGTCGTTGACCGAAAGCTTGTAGGCCGGCTTGCCGTTGCGCTCGGGCGCGGCAGCGTTCAGTTGCGCCCGCAGCGCCATCAGCGCGTCGAGCTCGCAATCGACCGAGACGTAGAAGTGCGGAACGGTCTGCTTGGATTCGACCAGGCGACGGGCGATCGTCTTGCGCATGCCGTCATGCGGCACGAGCTCGTAGGAGCCCTCCTCGAACAGCTTGAGCACCGCCTCGTCCGACGGACCCTTCGCCAAAGCGGCAGCCGGGGCTGCAGCCGCAGCCGGCGCTGCGGGCTTCTTCGCACCGCCGCCGGCGACGGCGGCCTCGACGTCCGCCTTGACCACGCGTCCATGCGGACCCGAACCGGCAATCGCCGCAATGTCGAGACCGGCTTCCCTTGCGAGACGACGGGCCAGCGGCGAGGAGAACGTGCGGTTGCCGTCGACCTTGGCCGGGGCGGCAACGGACGGAGCGGCTGCGGCCGGTGCGGGCGCGGGCGCCGTCTTTGCCGCGGGCGCAGGGGCGGCCGCTTCTGCCTTCGGCGCCGCAGCGTCGGCGCCGGCGCTGGCCGCGGCCTTGACGTCCTCGCCCTCGGCGGCCAGCACCGCGATCAGCGAGTTGACCTTGACCCCCTCGGTGCCGGCCGGGACGACGATCCTGGCGATCGTGCCCTCATCGACGGCTTCCACTTCCATAGTGGCCTTGTCGGTCTCGATCTCGGCGATCACGTCGCCGGACTTGATCGTGTCGCCTTCCTTGACGAGCCACTTGGCGAGGTTGCCCTCCTCCATGGTGGGCGACAGGGCGGGCATGGTGATGTTGATCGGCATGTCTCCGCCCTCCTCTTACTTGTAGCAGACGGTCTTCACCGCCTGGACGACTTCACCGACGTTCGGCAGCGCGAGCTTCTCAAGGTTGGCCGCATAGGGCATCGGCACGTCCTTGCCGGCGATCGTCAGGATCGGCGCATCGAGATAGTCGAAGGCCTGCTGCATGACGCGCGTGGCGATCTCGGTGCCGACCGAGCTCTGCGGGTATCCTTCCTCGACGGTGACGAGGCGGCCGGTCTTCTTGACCGATTCGATGATCGTCGGCAGGTCCATCGGGCGAATCGTGCGCAGGTCGATCAGCTCGACGTCGATGCCCTCCTTCTCCAACTCGGCGACCGCCTTGGTCGCGTAGCTCATGCCGATGCCGAAGGACACGACGGTCGCATCCTTGCCGGCGCGGTGAATGCGCGCCTTGCCGATCGGCAGCACGAAATCGTCGAGCTTCGGCACGTCGAAGTGCTGGCCGTAGAGGATCTCGTTCTCGAGGAAGATCACCGGGTTGGGATCGCGGATCGCCGCCTTCAGCAGGCCCTTGGCGTCGGCCGCGGTGTAGGGCATGACGACCTTGAGGCCGGGGACGTGGCTGTACCAGGCGGCGTAGCACTGCGAGTGCTGCGCGGCGACGCGGGCGGCGGCGCCGTTCGGACCGCGGAAGACGATCGGCGCGCCCATCTGGCCGCCGGACATGTAGAGCGTCTTGGCCGCCGAGTTGATGATCTGGTCGATCGCCTGCATGGCGAAGTTGAAGGTCATGAATTCGACGATCGGTTTCAGCCCGGTCATTGCCGCACCGACGCCGACGCCGGCAAAGCCGTGCTCGGTGATCGGCGTGTCGATCACGCGGCGGGCGCCGAATTCCTGCAGCAGGCCCTGGGTGATCTTGTAGGCGCCCTGATATTCGGCGACTTCCTCGCCCATGACGAAGACGTCGCCGTCGCGGCGCATTTCCTCGGCCATCGCGTCGCGCAGCGCTTCACGCACGGTCGTCGACACCATCTCGGTACCGGCCGGGATGTCCGGATCGGCGGCCACGGCGGCGACCGGCTGAGCCGGCACGGCGGCTGCGGCCGGGGCCGGTGCCGGGGCGTCAGCCTTCGGCGCGGCGACGGCGTCCTCGCCGATGCCCTTGCCGGCCTGATCGATGTCCTCGCCTTCCGCGGCGAGAACAGCGATCAGCGCGTTCACCTTCACGTTTTCGGTTCCGGCCGGGACGACGATCTTGGCGATCTTGCCCTCGTCAACCGCCTCCACCTCCATGGTGGCCTTGTCGGTCTCGATCTCGGCGATCACGTCGCCGGCCTTGACGTCGTCGCCCTCGTTCTTGAGCCACTTGGACAGCGTGCCCTCTTCCATCGTCGGGGACAGGGCGGGCATGAGAATATCGATCGGCATGGTGGTTCCTCCGCCCGGATCAGATCAGAATGTCGGTATAGAGCTCGGATGCATCCGGCTCCGGATCGGACTGGGCAAAGTCGGCGCTGTCGGCGACGACATCGCGCACCTGCTTGTCGATCTCCTTCAACTCGTCCTCGGTGGCCCACTTCTTCTCCAGCAGGCGCGCACGCACCTGCTCGATCGGGTCGTGTTCGGAGCGCATCTTCTGCACTTCGTCCTTGGAGCGGTACTTCGCCGGGTCGGACATCGAATGGCCGCGATAGCGGTAGGTCAGCATCTCGAGGATGATCGGTCCCTTGCCGGCGCGGCAATGGGCGACGGCCTCGTCACCGGCCGCCTTGACCGCGCGGACGTCCATACCGTCGACCTGGAAGCCGGGAATGTTGAAGGAGGCGCCGCGCTGGGAGAAATCGGTCTGGGCCGAGGCCCGCGAAACGGACGTGCCCATGGCGTAGCGGTTGTTCTCGATGATGTAGATGGCCGGCAGCTTCCACAGCGCCGCCATGTTGAAGCTCTCGTAGACCTGGCCCTGGTTGGCGGCGCCGTCGCCGAAATAGGTCAGCGAAACATTGTCGTTGCCGCGGTACCTGTTGGCAAAGGCCAGACCGGTGCCGAGCGACACCTGCGCGCCGACGATGCCATGGCCGCCATAGAACTGCTTCTCCTTGGAGAACATGTGCATGGAGCCGCCCTTGCCCTTGGAAAGGCCGCCGCGGCGTCCGGTCAGTTCCGCCATCACGCCGCGCGCGCTCATGCCGCAAGCAAGCATGTGGCCGTGATCGCGATAGCCGGTAATGACCTCGTCGCCATCCTTCAGCGCCATCTGCATGCCGACCACGACGGCCTCCTGGCCGATGTAGAGGTGACAGAAGCCGCCGATGAAGCCCATGCCGTACAACTGGCCGGCCTTCTCCTCGAAACGCCGGATCAGCAGCATTTCGCGATAGGCCGTAAGATCCTCTTCCTTGGAAAAGTCGGCGAAGGTGCCGCCGTTGAAGTCTTTCTTGACAGGCCTGGCCGCACTCTTGCGGCTAGATACGGACGCGGTCTTGCGCGGAGCCATACATTCCTCCCGGGTTATGTCTTTGGACGCAACCATAGGGGAAGAAGAAGCCGCCAGCAATGCCAGAAATGCATGGCTCGCATTCCGTATAAATATTTGAAATGATTTAAATATTTCAAATTAACCCGATGTGAGTTAATTGCGCTTTTCAATGAAAAACAACGATCTCGTCACTTCGCGACATGTTCAGGGCGAAGCGTGCCTTCTCATCCAGCATGTCACGTTCGAGCGAACCATCGCTCATCAGCGCAACCTCGCGCTCGAGCCGCTTCCGCTCCTCCACCAGCACATCGCGCCGCGCCTGGCGGGTGATCCGATCGCGCTCAAAGCGCTCCATCGCCCGCAAGCCAAAGTCGCCATGAACGGAATGATAGCTGAAATAGGAGAGGAAGGCGACCGTGATCGCCGGAACGACAAACCGGCCGAGCCGGCGCTTCTTGTGATGCTTGGTCCACATGGAGGAGCCCCGATACGCAATACCCGGCGAGCATAGCGTCGATCGGTTAAGCAAGCGTTGACCATGTTGGAGAGGATCGGGCGAACCGGACCGCGCCGGCCAGTGGCACCCCGCCCGCCAGGGCGCGGATGTGTCGGTGGCGGCGCCGCGGCCGCCACGGAACATTTGCGGTGTCGGGGCAAAGCCATCGGCCGCGCCCCGACCGGAAAATCAGCCGCGCAGGATCGAGCGGCCGGCGTATTTCGCCTGCGGACCGAGCTGCTCCTCGATGCGGATCAGCTGGTTGTACTTGGCGGTGCGGTCGGACCGCGCCAGCGAACCGGTCTTGATCTGGCCGCAGTTGGTGGCGACCGCGAGATCGGCAATCGTCGAATCCTCGGTCTCGCCGGAGCGGTGCGACATCACCGCCGAATACGACGCCTTGTGCGCGGTCTCGACCGCATCGAGGGTCTCCGACAGCGAGCCGATCTGGTTGACCTTGACGAGGATCGAGTTGGCAACGCCCATCTTGATGCCGTCGCGTAGGCGGGCCGAGTTGGTGACAAACAGGTCGTCGCCGACGAGCTGTACCTTGCCGCCGACCTTGCCCGTCAACGTCTTCCAGCCGTCCCAGTCGTCCTCGGCCATACCATCCTCGATCGAGAAGATCGGGTACTTGGCGGTCAGCTCGGCGAGGTATTCGGCCATTGCACCGGGCTCCAGCGTGCGGCCCTCGCCCTCGAGCACGTACTTGCCGTCCTTGAAGAACTCGGTCGAGGCGCAGTCGAGCGCGATGAACATGTCGTCGCCGGGCTTGTAGCCGGCCTTCTCGATCGACTTCATGATAAAGTCGAGCGCCGCCGGGGCGGACTCGAGGTTCGGCGCAAAGCCGCCCTCGTCGCCGACATTGGTGTTGAAGCCGCCGGCCGCCAGTTGCTTCTTCAGCGTGTGGAACACCTCCGAGCCCATGCGGACGGCGTCGCGGATCGTGTCGGCCCCCACCGGGACGATCATGAACTCCTGGAAGTCGATCGGATTGTCGGCATGGGCGCCGCCGTTGATGATGTTCATCATCGGCACCGGCAGGACACGGGCATTCGGGCCGCCGACATAGCGGTAGAGCGGCAGGCCGGAAGCGTCCGCCGCCGCCTTGGCGACCGCCAGCGAAACGCCGAGGATGGCGTTGGCGCCGAGGCGCGACTTGTTTGCCGTGCCGTCGAGCTCGATCATCGTCTGGTCGATCAGGACCTGGTTCTCGGCGTCGAGCCCGCCAACCGCCTCGAAGATCTCGCCATTGACCGCGTCGACCGCACGTTCCACGCCCTTGCCGAGATAGCGGGTTCCGCCGTCGCGCAGTTCGACCGCTTCATGCGCGCCGGTCGACGCGCCGGAGGGAACCGCCGCCCGGCCGAAGCTGCCGTCCTCGAGATGGACATCCACCTCGACGGTCGGATTGCCGCGGCTGTCGAGGATCTCGCGGCCGATGATGTCGATGATTGCGGTCATGGTTCTCTTCCCTGGTTCTTGAGCGGGGTCAGGTAATCTAATCGATTAGAGTGTTCATAAGCGAAGCTGGCGGAATTGCAAGGTCGCCGCGCTCGGCTAGCGCGTGCCTGTGACAATGCCGTGACGGCCGCTCACGCCTTGGCCACGGCATCGAAGGCGAGCAGCTTCTCCAGCAACCGCGGCATGTCCTTCAGCGGCACCATGTTCGGACCGTCCGACGGCGCATTGTCCGGGTCCTCGTGGGTCTCGATGAACAGGCCGGCCACGCCAACGGCCACGGCCGCCCGGGCCAGCGTCTCGACGAACTCGCGCTGGCCGCCGGATGAGCCGCCCTGGCCGCCCGGCTGCTGCACCGAATGGGTGGCATCAAACACCACCGGCGCGCCGAGCGCTGCCATGATCGGCAGCGAGCGCATGTCGGAGACCAGCGTGTTGTAGCCGAAGGACGCCCCGCGCTCGCACAACAGCACATTCGGGTTGCCGCTCTGGGTGAACTTTGCCAGCACGTTCTTCATGTCCCAGGGCGCCAGGAACTGGCCCTTCTTGACGTTGATGACGCGGCCGGTGCCGGCCGCGGCGACCAGCAGGTCGGTCTGGCGCGACAGGAAGGCCGGGATCTGCAGGATGTCGACGGTCGGCGCGACGAGGCCGCATTGCTCCTCGGTGTGGATATCGGTCAGCACCGGGAAACCGAATTCCTGCTTCAACTCGGCGAAGATCTCCATCGCCTTGTCGAGGCCGATGCCACGCTTGCCGGCGAGCGAGGTGCGGTTGGCCTTGTCGAAGGACGACTTGTAGACGAGGCCGACGCCGAGGGTACGGCACAGTTCGACCAGCTTTCCGGCGATCATGAAAGCATGTTCGCGGCTCTCCATCTGGCACGGGCCGGCGATCAGCGTCAGCTTCTCCTTCTGCGAGAAGGTAACCTTGCCGGGGCCTTCGCCGGCGGTGACGACTGCATTCGTTTCCATGTCATTCTCCAAAGACAAAAAGCGCGCCCTGACCGGGCGCAGGCGCGACGACCAGACGGCCGCCCCGCTCGGTGAATTCGATGTCATTGTCGATCAGGTGACGGCGACAACGGGACAAGTCCACGACCCGAAAGACAACCGCCTCCCCCTTGAGGCCCCGATCGGCCGATGGCGGGCTTACGCCATAAAAACCCTGCATGCCGTCGGAATTGAGGACGGATATCCGTCCGCGCGCGGTCTCGACGCTCATGCCGAAGGAATGGGCCTCGACCTCGCGCTCGTCGGCAGCGATTTGCACGAGATACTGGAAGTCGGTCGGGTTCTGCTCGGAGAGCACCACCTCCGCCAGCGCGGCCACGCCATTCGCGTGCTCCACGAGCGCGGTGCGGTCGGATGGCAGCGCGACCACGCGCTCGCTGGCGAAGAAGAAGAAGTCCGGCGCGCGCAGGTCGGCGGCGAAGGCCAGGCGAAAGCTGCCGCTGGCGCTACCGCCGCCCGGCAGGCGCATGTCGCGCGAGAATTCGAGGACTTCGCCCGCGGACAGGCCTTCTGCCGCGTAGCGCTCGTCATCGGCCCACGCATCTTCGCTGGTCATCGCCACCGCCGACAGGCCGTCCGCGCCGCGGCGGAAGCGAAAAGCCTGGTCGCGCGCGACGAAGACGTTTCCCGCCCGCGCGGATGCCTCGCAGTCCTCCCGATTGGCGACCGCGAGCGGTTCGAGATAGCTGCCGTCGGCGAGAAAGACGCAGGCGTTTTCGGTGCCGAAGGGGTGACGCGCATCGGCCGCGACAGTGAATCCGAGCCTCCCAAGGCGTTCCCGCGCAATCGACAGCTCGACTACCGGCAGGACCAGATGATCGATGGCACGTGGCGTTCTTGGCTTCGCGTTCATGGCGGCGTCCGGTCTCCTCATCCGGCCGTGCTTTGCCCTTTTTGCCGCCGCTTTGCAAGGGCAGCCGCCTTGTCGGCCGCGCCGGCACCGCCAGCTGCCCGGCAGGCTGACGTTGCGTGAGGCTGATGGCAGGACGGCTGATTGTCAAAAATTCTGTTAATTACAGCCGCAGCGTGCGTCCCGGGCGCAACCACCATTTTGACAAGCTTGCCGTTGGCGGCTTACCTGCCGGCCGGTCAATGATGCCGCCGATCGATCAGAAGATGCTGAATTATCTCAATATTTAAGCAACTTCAGGCGCTGGTCCGCTTCGTCGCTGACGGCAGTTTTGACTTTTTGACCCGGGGCCAAAGGGATGGTCATGAACTTTTTTCGGCGCGGCGACGAACACGGTGTTGATAGGCATGGTTCCGACAGACGGAGGACAAGCGCGGGCAATCCAGCCGACGAACGGGACGGAAGCCGCCACGGGGGGTACCACCCTGCCCCGTCCGGAACGGGGCTCGAAGCTTTCGGGCTGGCGCTCGAGGAAAGCAAGCAGTCCTCGGATCAGCTCGTCGCCAGCCTGACCTTCGTGCAAGGCCGGGTCACGACACTGCTGACCGCGCATGCCAGCGCTTTGGACGAGGTCGGCGCACTGAGAGCGGAGTGTGCCAGGTTGAGCTCCCTGCTGGACTATGAGGGCACGGCCCGGCGCAAGTTCGAGCAGGAAAGTGGACAGCTTGCGGTCGAGGCCAAGGAGGCCCGCACCGACAATGCGACGCTGCGGGTAGAGGTCGATGCCGTTCGTCAGGAATTCGTCAGGCTCCAGGCGTTGTACGGCGTGACCTGCGAGGAGCGCGCCGTGGTGGAAAGCCGACTGGCCGATGCGGAACGGGAACTGTCGGAGCGGAGCGGCCAGTTCGACGAAGCCGCCGCGCAGCTAAAGCGCACGCAGATGGATCTCGAACGGCGCGGGCGCGAACTGTCGAGCCTGCGCGAGCGGCTCGAGGGCGAGACCACCGCCCACCAGCTGCTGCAGGAGACGTCCCGGCGCGAGAGCGCCGCCCAGCTTCGCGAGATGGCGCGCCTGAACGACGAGAAGGGACAACTCAAGACCGCACTCGCCGAGCAGGAGGCTCTCGTGCGTAGCCTGCAGGCGAGCACCGCTGCGCTCCGCCAGGAGACCTGCGCGCTGGAGGACCGGAACCGGCATCTGGAAGAGGAACTGGAAAGCCTGCAAAGCGCAACGGGGCTCCAGATCGCGCAACTGAGCACCCGCCAGGACGCCCTTGGATCCAAGGCGGAACTGGCGGAGAAGCTGCTTGCGACCGCGAACGGCCGCAATCGCATGACGGACGAGGAGCTGCGCACGACGCGGGCGGAGCTGAACCGGACAAAAGCGGACCTCCAGACCACCGCTGCGCGTGCCGAGCGGCTGTCGGAGGACCTGTCGCGCGCCCGCGCCGCCGGTGGCGAGACCGAATCGGCGCGACGCGACCTCGCCGCCCGGAACGGCGAACTCGCACTCAAGCTGCGCGAACTGGAGACCTTGAGCAACCAGCGCGAACGGGAGTGGGAGGAGACCCGCCGCGACATGGGCTCCCGCTCAGACGCCGATCGCCACGAGATCGGCCAGTTGCGCACGTCGCTGGAGATCGCCCGCTCGGAGATGCGCCAGCTTCAGACCGAACGTGCCATCCTGTCCGGACAGCTCGAGGCAGCCCGGGGGGGGCGGGCCAATAGTGGCGAGACCCGTCCCGCCCGGCCCTCTGCCGAACCTGATCAAACCCTGCGCACGCCGCGCACCGCCGCGGCTCAGCCACGCATCGAGATCTCGGAATGGGCCCTGCGCGCCAATGCGGCGAGTACCCCAGCGATCGGCGACCGCCTGCAGACGATGGACGTCAGCGAGTTGCCGCCGGCCGAATAGGCCGGATCGCCGGCGGAGAGCATGACGCCCTCCGCCGGCGACTAGAAAGCAGTTCCTCGCCGGGCCACCGTTGGACCGGCCGAGAACGGCACCTGCCGGCGGAGCGGTCGCGCGGTCGAGACCCGCGCCGTCAGGATGAAACGGAATGCCTGTCGACGGATGACCCAAGCGCCGTTGGCGAATGCGAGCGGAATAATCCGCCGTCGCCAAACGTCCCGCGAGAAAACCCGACCTCCGTCCCACAACCGACACTGGCTGTTCCTGATCGTGGCAATGCTGACCCGGCCTCCCCTCGACACCCCCGCCTCACAACCGAGCGGCAGGTCGTTTGTCGCCGGCGTGCTGGCGTCGGTGATCGTGCTTTTTGCCCACGCCATAACCGCCGTACGGGCCGTCTGGTCGGATGAGGGGCCGCCATTCCGGCAAGGCGTCTATTTCGCCAATCACAGCAGCCATGGCGACTTTCTCCTTATCTGGGCGGTACTGCCGCCGCGGCTGCGGCTTGCAACGCGACCGGTGGCGGCGGCCGAATATTGGTTGAAGTCGCGGCTCAGCCGCCTTGTCGGCCGCGATGTGTTCAATGCGGTGCTGATTGCGCGAGACCCTGCGGGGCGCAGCGAGGACCCGGTGGACCTCATGACAAGGACGCTTGATCAGGGAGCCTCGCTGATTCTTTTCCCAGAGGGCACGCGCAATGAGACCGAGGCGCCGCTACTGCCTTTCAAGAGCGGCCTCTATCACCTGGCATCGGCCCGTCCCGAGGTCGATCTGGTGCCGGTCTGGATCAGCAACCTCAACCGCGTGATGCCGAAAGGCGAGATCGTGCCGATCCCGCTCATCTGCACGGTGACCTTCGGTCGCCCCTTGCACCTCGTCCCGGGCGAGACCAAGAACACCTTCCTCGACCGCGCCCGCACCGCCCTGCTCGCTCTGTCGCAGCAACCGGGCTCTTCCGCATGACCGACACCCGTGCCGATCTCTTGACCCTCGTCCTTGGCGTCGGCGTCTTTCTGGCAGCAGCAACGGTGACCGGCCAGCTGCTGCAGCGGCGCCTGTCCCCCGATCACTCCAACGCAGCGATCGAAAATCTGAACGCGCGCATCCAGGCCTGGTGGGTGATGGCGGCGTTGATCGGGCTGGCCTTCGCCGCCGGTCGCATCGGCGTCATCGTCCTGTTCGCTTTTTGCTCGTTCGCGGCCCTGCGCGAGTTTGCGACCCTGACCAGCACCCGGCGCGCCGACCACTGGCCGTGGGCCACAGCCTTCTTCGTGATCCTCCCGCTGCAGTACTATCTGGTGGCGACGGACTGGTACGGGCTCTATGCCATCCTGATTCCCGTCTATGGATTCCTCTTGATGCCCATCATCGCCGTCGTCCGGGGCGATACCGAGCGCTTTCTCGACCGGGTTGCCGAGATGCAGTGGGCGCTGATGATCTGTGTCTACTGCGTCTCGCACGTCCCGGCCCTGCTGACGCTGCAGATCCCTGGCTACGAGGGCCGCAACGTGCTGCTGATCGCGTTCCTCGTCATCGTCGTGCAGATCAGCGACGTTCTGCAATATGTCTGGGGCAAGCTGCTGGGCCGGCGCAAGATCGCCCCGAAGCTGTCGCCGTCGAAGACCGTCGAGGGCTTTGCCGGCGGTATCGCCAGCGCCACGCTGATCGGCGCCGCGCTGTGGTGGATCACGCCGTTCACCCCGGTGCAGGCGGCGCTGCTGGCGCTCGTCATAACCATGCTTGGTTTCTTCGGCGGGCTCGTCATGTCGGCGATAAAGCGTGATCGCGGCGTGAAGGACTGGGGACATCTCATCGAGGGCCATGGCGGCCTGATCGATCGGCTGGATTCAGTCATTTTCTCGGCGCCGATTTTCTTTCACATCGTACGCTACTGGTGGTCCCTGACATGAACCGCAGCCTGGAGAACCTGGTCACTGCCTACAGACATCCGCGCCGCGCGGAGGCTCGCACGCCATGACGTCCGGTGCCGACCGCCGCCCGCTCGCCAGCCGCAACACGCGCTGGGCGCGGTCGCTCGCCCGCTGGCTGGCCGCGCGATCGATCACGCCCAACCGGATATCGCAAGCGAGCATCGTCGCCGCCGCGTTCGCCGGCGCCTGCTTCTGGCTCGGCGGCCCCCTTGAGGGCATCGCCCATGCGGTGACGATGCTGGCTGCCGCCGTGTTCTGCCAGTTGCGCCTGCTCTGCAACCTGTTCGACGGAATGGTCGCCGTCGAGGGCGGCAAGGGCGAAGCTGACGGGCCGTTCTGGAACGAATTTCCCGACCGGATCGCCGACATGCTGATCTTCGCCGGCGCGGGCTACGGCATCGGCGTGCCGGCGCTCGGCTGGTCGGCTGCCGCCTTCGCCGTCCTGACCGCCTATGTGCGGGAACTCGGCCGCGCGGCAGGCGCACCCAGCGATTTCTCCGGTCCGATGGCGAAGCCGCACCGAATGGCGGTCATCACGACCGCCGCAGTGCTGTCGGCCCTTGCCGCAGACTGGGACGGCCGCGCGCTGATCGTGGAAATCGCGTTGTGGGGCGTTGCCGTTGGTGGCGCGGCGACGGCGCTGCGACGAAGCATAAGGCTGCTGCGACGGCTCAAGCGCTGAGGCGGGCCGGGCCGTCCGACGGCCACGGCCCGGCATCGCCGGCTTCGATCGCTAGGCGCCCGCCCGCTGCCGGCCATGCCGGCTCGAAGTGCGCAAATGCCAAGTCCCTACGCCGACGGCCGCCGGAGGAAAGCCTCCGGCGGCCCATACGGTCTGGCGACCGGGCTACCGCTCAGCTTCGGGTGATCGACACGCCGCCGTCGACCAGCGAGGCGGTGCCGGTCACGAAGGAGGCATCGTCGGAGGCCAGGAACAGCACGGCGCGGGCGAGTTCGTCAGCCGACGCGACGCGTTTCAGCGCGTGGAGGTTGGAAATGAAAGCCTGCTTGTCGGCGGTGTCGTTCGCCTGCCGGTACATGTCTGTCTCGACCGCGCCCGGCAGCACCGCATTGACGCGAATGCCCTGCGGGCCGAACTCCGCCGCGAGCGCCTGAGTCAAGCCGATCAGGCCCGACTTGCTGGCGGCATAGGCGGCAAGGCCGGGGAAGGCAAAGGTATGGCCGACAAAGGTCGAGGTGAAGACGACCGAACCTGCGCCATGCTTGACCATTTCGGCGATCTGGTGCTTTGCGCCGAGAAACGAGCCGGTCAGGTTGCTTGCGATCGTTTCACTCCAGCCTGCCTCAGAGACCCCGGTGCTCGGCCCCGCCTCGCCGAGCGTTCCGGCATTGTTGAAGCCGATGTCCAGCCGGCCATAGGCGTCGACCGCCAGGGCAACCAGGGCCCTGGCGTAGTCCTCCGAGCGGACGTCGCCGGCAAGTGCCCGGGCCTTGCCACCGGCGTCGCGAATTTCCGAAACCAGATCGTCCAATTCGCGCTGGCGGCGCGCGCCGACGACGACGCTTGCGCCCTCGGCGGCAAAGAGTCGGGCCGTAGCCCGGCCGATCCCCGCACTGGCACCGGTGATGATTGCGACTTTCCCTGACAAGCGAGTCATGATGAAGCTCCTGGTTTGGGTCGCGGACCATTCCGCGTCACCCTTGCTTGCCGGCAATATCGCCTCATAAACTCGTTCGTTGTAGCCTCCAGAATCCCGACCTGCTTTTCGGAAAGATCGAACAATGATCAAGCTCGACAGCATCATCAGCTTCGTCGCGATTGCGGAAGCAGGCTCGATCAGCGAGGCGGCGCGGCGGTTGCGTCTGTCAAAGTCGGTGGTCAGCGAAAGACTCGCCGATCTCGAGGCCGGCCTCGGCGCCGTACTGCTGCACCGCACGACCCGACGGCTTTCGCTCACCGAGGACGGAACCGCGTTCCTCGAACGCGCCCTGCGGATCAAGCACGAGGTGCAGGCGGCCGCGGCCGACCTCGCCGAGCGGCGTGGCGAACTGGTCGGGCCCCTGCGAATCTCTGCTCCCGTGACCTTTGGGCGCCTGCACCTCGGACCTGCGCTCTACCCGTTCCTCGAGAAGCATCCGCAGATCGAGATGACGCTGGACCTCGACGACCGGCGCGTCGATGTCAGCGCCGGCGGCTACGACGCCGTCATTCGCCATGGACCAATCGTGGACTCACGACTGATGGCCTGGCGGCTCGCGGCGAGCCGCCGCGTCCTGGTTGCCTCGCCGTCCTACCTTTCCGACCATGGCGTGCCATCGACGCCGGAAGAACTGGCCGGCCATCGCGGCATCTTCTATACCAACCGTGGCGTCTCAGACTGGCGATTTCCGGGGTCTGAAGGCGCAGCGATGGTGATCCGCGGGCGGCTTGCCCTTGGCATCAACAACGGCGACATGATGCGCGATGCAGCGATCGCCGGCTTGGGGATCGCGCTGTTGCCGATGTTCATCGCCGGCCCGGCGCTGAAGGCCGGGGCCCTCAAGGACGTCGACATAGGGCTGGAGCCGGAGGAAGAGTTCATCTTCGTGGCCCATCCGGACGGCCGCCGTCCGTCGGCAAAGCTCCGGGCGCTGGCCGATCACCTGCGGGAAGCCTTCGGCCAGCCGCCCTACTGGGAACGCTGAGGTAATTAGGGACGCAAAAAGGCCCGGCGCGACGACCGGGCCCAACTATCGGCGCTCCGCTGCCGTCAGACCAGCCGCGACTGCTCCAGTGCGGCTTCGATGAAGCTTGCAAACAACGGGTGCGGGTCGAGCGGCCGGCTCTTCAGTTCCGGGTGGTACTGTACGCCGACGAACCAGGGATGGTCCGGGTACTCGACCGTCTCCGGCAGAAGACCGTCCGGCGACATGCCGGAGAACACGAGCCCGCAGCCCTCGAGCCGCTCCTTGTAATCGACGTTCACCTCGTAGCGGTGACGATGACGCTCGGAAATCTCGGTGGAGCCGTAGATGTCGGCGATACGGGTGCCGGGCTTCAGCGCCGCGCGATAGGCACCGAGCCGCATCGTGCCGCCGAGGTTGCCTGATGCGGTGCGCTTTTCCAACTCGTTGCCCTTGACCCATTCCGTCATCAGGCCGACGACGGGCTCCGCGGTCTTGCCGAACTCGGTCGAGGAGGCGTTCTCGATGCCGGCGAGATTGCGGGCAGCCTCGACCACCGCCATCTGCATGCCGAAGCAGATGCCGAAGTAGGGTACCTTGCGCTCGCGCGCGAACTTGGCCGCGCGGATCTTGCCTTCCGAACCGCGCTCGCCGAAACCGCCGGGAACGAGGATGCCGTGCACCTTTTCCAGATACGGCGCCGGGTCCTCCTGCTCGAACACCTCGGACTCGATCCAGTCGAGCTTGACCTTGACGTGGTTGGCGATCCCGCCGTGGTACAACGCCTCGATCAGCGACTTGTAGGCGTCCTTGAGACCGGTGTACTTGCCGACGATCGCGATCGTCACCTCGCCTTCCGGCGTCTTGATGCGGTCGGAAACGTTCTGCCACGGCTCCAGCCGCGGCTTCGGCGCCGGCTCGATGCCGAACGCCGCGAGCACCTCGTCGTCGAGGCCTTCCTTGTGGTAGGCAAGCGGCACGTCGTAGATGGAGGCGACGTCGAGCGCCTGGATGACGGCAGACGGGCGGACGTTGCAGAACAGCGAAAGCTTCCTGCGTTCGGCCTCCGGAATCTCGCGGTCGGCGCGCACCAGCAGGATGTCGGGGTGGATGCCGAGCGCCTGCAGTTCCTTGACGGAGTGCTGCGTCGGCTTGGTCTTCAGCTCTCCCGCAGCCGGAATATAGGGCATCAGCGTCAGGTGCACGTAGATGGCGGTGCCGCGCGGCAGATCGTTGCCGAGCTGGCGGATCGCCTCCATGAACGGCATAGCCTCGATGTCGCCGACCGTGCCGCCGATCTCGCAGATGACGAAATCGTAGTCCTCGTTGCCGTCGGTGACGAAGTTCTTGATCTCGTTGGTGACGTGCGGGATCACCTGCACGGTCGCGCCGAGATAGTCGCCGCGGCGTTCCTTGTCGATGATGTTCTTGTAGATGCGCCCGGTTGTGATGTTGTCGGTCTTGGTCGCCGAGCGGCCGGTGAAGCGCTCGTAGTGACCGAGGTCGAGGTCGGTCTCGGCACCGTCGTCGGTGACGAACACCTCGCCGTGCTGCGTCGGGCTCATCGTGCCGGGATCGACGTTGAGATAGGGATCGAGCTTGCGAAGCCGGACCCGGTAGCCACGGGCCTGCAGCAACGCTCCGAGAGCGGCGGCCGCAATTCCTTTTCCGAGGGAAGAAACCACGCCGCCTGTGATGAATACATATCGCGCCATGGGAGTCACCGGATACCTTTTCAAAAATGATTCCGCCACCGAAAAATCGCCACGCGGGAAATTTTCCGTGGAGGAATGCCTGGGATTCACACAAGAAGAAGGCCGGCGGGCTTGGCGCCTGCCGGCCGGGTTAACATGGTCGCGTTGCGTTACTGTCCGGTCGGAACGTCGCTGTCCTGGCCGGAAGCGGCGGGCGCCGGGGCGCCGCCGGTGCCGGTCGCAGCACCGCTGTCGGTCGGAACGGCATTGCCGGTGGCCGGTGCGGGCGCCGGAGCCTGCTGGCTGGTGGACGGCGTCGTCTCGCCGCCGAGCGAGTTGAGGACGCCGTTGCCGTCGCCGGTGGTGCCCGGGATCCGGTCAAGGATGTCGGTCGGCTTGGACTCGTAGCGCGACAGGATGCCCATCGCCAGCGCCAGAACGAAGAACAGCGTCGCCAGGATCGCGGTCGTGCGGGTCAAGGCGTTCGCCGCGCCGCGCGCCGACATGAAGCCGGTGCCGCCGCCGATGCCGAGACCGCCGCCCTCTGACCGCTGGATCAGCACGATGCCGATCAGCGCCAAGACAACCATGAGATAGATGACAAGCAAAACGGTCTGCATATTCGAAAACCCTGCCCGAAGGCACAAGAAGGAGATATGGCGGCTCAATATACCAAGCCGCCGGCCATTCCAACCCCTCCCCGGCAAAAGCCGGGATCAGGCCGTCAGTTCGTCGTATGCGCGGTAGATGGCGAGGAAATCGTCGGATTTCAAGCTCGCCCCGCCGACCAGCGCGCCGTCGACATTGGCAACGCCCATCAGTTCCTTCGCGTTGGCCGGCTTGACCGACCCTCCGTAGAGGATACGCATCGTCGCGCCGTCCTTGCCGAAACGCGCCGTCAGTTGCTCTCGCATGAAGGCGTGGGCCTCCTCGACGTCGGCGGCGGTGGGCGTAAGCCCCGTGCCGATCGCCCAGACCGGCTCATAGGCGATCACGGTGTTCTTCGCACTCGCGCCATCCGGTACGGAGGCGGACAACTGCGCTCTCAACACGTCCAGCGTCCTTCCGTCCTTGCGCTCCTCATCCGTCTCGCCGATGCAGACGATGGCGACGAGGTCGGCCTGATGGGCGCGCTCCGCCTTTTGCCGCACCAAAGCGTCGCTTTCGCCGTGATCGGCGCGGCGTTCCGAATGGCCGACGATCACATGGGTGCCGAAGCAATCGGCGATCATCTCCGCCGACACATCACCGGTATGGGCGCCGGACAGTTCCTGATGGCAATCCTGAGCCCCGATCTTCAGCGGGCTGTCGTCGCAAAGGGCGGTCGCGACATAAAGCAAGGTCGCCGGCGGGCACAGCAACGTCTCGACCTTCGCCGACAGAGGCCCCTTCACTCCCTCGGCCATCGCCTTGATCTGCTCCAGCGAGGCGCGGGTGCCATTCATCTTCCAGTTTCCGGCCACTAGCGGGGTCACGTCCGGTGTCATGTTGCCTCCCAAGAACTGTCGATCGATTGTTCCCGCGACGTAGCAAATCATCGCGGTGATTGTAAGGGCATGCACGCCAAAGGCTCGGCCGGCTTCTATTGCGCGAAAATCCAGTTCAGCGTCTCGCGCCAGTCCGTCATCCGCACCGGCGTACCGTGCGACCCCGTCCGGAAAAGCACGAACTGCGTCGGAACGCCGGCGGCGACAAGCTGGCGGAACAGGGCCACCTGGTCCGCGGCCGCATAGACCTTGTCACTTTCGCCGTGGGTGAAATAGACCGGCAGCCGCGCCTTGAACGCCGCGCTTGCGACGTAGCCGGAATCCGCCGCGCCGCCCATCACGACCATGCCGGCGAGTTTTTCCACGGCCCCTGCATCGCGTGCGATCTGCCAGCAGATGAAGCTGCCCATGGAGGCGCAGGACAGGACGATTGGCGCGCCAGGCGAATTTTCCCGCGCCAGATCGATCAGGCCGACGATCGCGGCCGCCCCCTTTTCGTCGAAGCCCGCAACGCTGGCGGAGTAATACACCCCGCCATTGCGCATCGCCAGGTTCTTCAGTCGGTTGAAGTTGCCGCCGAAACTCCAGTCATTGTTTCCGAGCCTGCGGTCCCCGCCCCTGCCGTGGATGAAGATAACCGTGAAGGCGGCTCGCTTCCGGCTCCCGGTCACCGCCACATCGACTGGTCCGCCGACCGTCTCAAGCGTCAGGTTTTCCTGTTGCCGCTTGACGGCCGTGGAGACGTAGGCCGCCTTGGCGCGCCGTTCCGGCACCTGGTCGCGACCGTTGATGTCGCGCATTTCCTGGTAGTCGACCACCCGCAGCGCCCCGCCGTCGGAGCGGTCGATCACTGCCGGATAGGCAAACAGCGCATCCTTCCACGGCTCCAGCGCCGCGGCGGCCGCGAACATCGGCTGGGCGAACAGAAATGTGGCAAGAACAAGCCCCCAACGGCAACGAACTGTGGACTGCGGCATGAAGTCGGGCTCCCTTCGGGCGGCAACTCTTGCCATTGGCGGCGCGCCGACGCAATCCTCAGGGACCCAACAATCATCGGTTCGAGCGGCTCCGGACGAGAACGAATCGCGAAACCGCGCGAAGTCTGGCAAACTCGGGTGATTCGCCGAACCGATGCGATGCCTTGAATTCGCCCGCCCTCCGGGCCTATCGGAGAGGCCCGCTGCAACGAAGCCAAAATCCTGATGGACGATAACAACGATCTCTTTGCCAACGTCGAAAGCACGCCGAAGCCGGAAGCGGCGGAGGCGCGGCCGCGCGAGAACGCCGCCGCCGCACCCCCCGCCCCGCGCCCTGCGGCGCCCGGCGGTGACGGCGGCAACTACGACGCCTCGGCGATCCGCGTGCTCGAGGGACTCGAGCCGGTGCGGATGCGGCCGGGCATGTATATCGGCGGCACCGACGAAAAGGCCCTGCACCACCTCTTTGCCGAGGTGATCGACAACTCGATGGACGAGGCGGTCGCCGGCCACGCCAACTTCATCGAGGTCAGCCTCGACGCCGAGGGCTTCCTGACGGTCAGCGACAACGGCCGCGGCATCCCGGTAGAGAACCACCCGCAGATGCCGGGGAAGTCTACGCTCGAGGTGATCCTGACCGTGCTGCACGCCGGCGGCAAGTTCGACGGCAAGGCCTATGAGACCTCCGGCGGCCTGCACGGCGTCGGCGTTTCCGTCGTCAACGCGCTGTCGGACCAGCTCGAGGTCGAGGTTGCCCGCAACCGCAAGCTCTACCGCCAGCGCTTCTCCCGTGGCGTTCCGCTCGGCCCGCTGGAGGAAGTCGGCGACGTCCAGAACCGGCGCGGCACGAAGGTCCGCTTCCACCCCGATCCGGAGATCTTCGGCGCGCATGCCCATTTCGATCCCGCCCGCGTGTTCCGCATGGCCCGCTCCAAGGCCTACCTCTTCGGCGGCGTCGAGATCCGCTGGAACTGCGATCCGTCGTTGCTGCAGGAAGGCTCGGAGACCCCGGAAAAGGCGGTGTTTCACTTCCCCGGGGGGCTGAAGGACTATCTGCAGGCGACGCTCGGCAAGGAATACACGGTCACGCGCGAGATTTTCGCCGGCAAGACCGAGAAGTCCGGCGGCCATGGCGCGCTCGAATGGGCCGTCACCTGGTATGGCGGGGACTCGCTGATCCATTCCTACTGCAACACGATCCCCACCGCCGACGGCGGCACCCACGAGGCCGGCCTGCGCATCGCGCTGACCAAGGGCCTGAAGAACTATGCCGAACTGACGCAGAACAAGCGCGCGGCGATCATCACCACCGACGACGTGATGATTTCCGCCGTCGGCATGCTGTCGGTTTTCATCCGCGAGCCGGAATTCGTCGGCCAGACCAAGGACAAGCTGGCGACCGTCGAGGCCCAACGCATCGTCGAGAACGCGCTGCGCGACCCGTTCGACCACTATCTCGCCGACAACCCTGCCGAGGCCGCCAAGCTGCTCGACTGGGTGATCGAGCGCGCCGAGGAGCGCGTACGACGGCGCAAGGAGAAGGAGGTCACCCGCAAGACCGCCGTCCGCAAACTCCGCCTTCCGGGCAAGCTCGCCGACTGCTCCCAGAATTCCGCCGAGGGCGCAGAACTCTTCATCGTCGAGGGCGACTCGGCCGGCGGCTCGGCCAAGCAGGCTCGCAACCGCGCCAACCAGGCGATCCTGCCCCTGCGCGGCAAGATCCTCAACGTTGCCAGCGCCGGGCGCGAGAAGCTCGGCGCGAACCAGCAGATCTCCGACCTGGTGCAGGCGCTCGGCTGCGGCACCCGCACCAAGTACCGCGAAGAGGACCTGCGCTACGAGCGCGTCATCATCATGACCGATGCCGACGTCGACGGCGCCCACATCGCCTCGCTGCTGATCACCTTTTTCTACCAGGAGATGCCGGACCTGATCCGCGGCGGTCACCTCTATCTCGCCGTCCCGCCGCTCTATCGCATCAGCCAGGGCGCCAGGACCGCCTATGCCCGCGACGACGCGCATCGCGAGGAATTGATGCGCACGGTGTTCTCCGGGCGTGGCAAGGTCGAGATCGGGCGCTTCAAGGGCCTTGGTGAGATGCTGCCGCAGCAGCTCAAGGAAACGACGATGGATCCGAAAAAGCGCACGCTCCTGAAGGTCGAGGTCGATGACGTCGATTTCGAGGGCACCCGGGCGGCCGTCGACGACCTGATGGGAACGAAGGCCGACGCGCGCTTCCGCTTCATCCAGGAGCGCGCCGCCTTCGCCGACAATCTCGACATCTGATTGCAGAATCGGGCTGCCACAATTTCGCGGCTTTGCGGCGCTCTAGAATTGCCGCGAAGTCTTTGAATGCGCCGGTGATTCGCCCGCAGGCAGGCGCACACGCGGCCCCTGCTCAGGAGGAATGTGCTGGTGAAAGCCGCTCTCATCGTCATGACCATTCTCGGCTGCGACGACTCGGTTACCCAATGCCACTACATCGACACGGTTGCGGAAAGCTGGCAGACGATCGCGCTCTGTGACGCGCAGTCAGAGGCGCTTATCGGGCGCTATCAGAACAGCAACTATCCGGTCGTTGTCGCCGTGTGCGAGAGTGACGGCAAGCTGGAGAACGTCGACGCACTGGCGGACTTCCCTGCCCCGCCTCCGGATGCTTTGGCGGCAACGCCCGCCCAACCGCTCGAGGTGCCCACCACCACGCCGCCGCGGCCCGGCATCTCCGCACGGACCATGGCGATGCTGAAAAGCCGGCTGCCGGATGGAGTCGCGCTGAAGCAGACCCTGTCGAAGCCGTTCCGCTATGCCGAAGACGGCTACAGCTGGGTGGTGAAGAAGTTCGCCGACTGAGCAGAGACGATCGCGGCTTCCGGACCGGGACCGCGACCGCCGTCGCAGGCTTCAGGCAGCGTCGCGCGCCGCCTCCAGAGCAAAGCTGCGGGCCGACCGGCGCTGTTCGGCCAGCGACAGGCTTTCGATCATGTCGAGAAGTTCGCGCGAGGCGTCACTGGCGGTTTCGCGGGCACGCGCGGCAAGACGCGCAGCGACCGTCGTGCGCGCGGCTCCGCGCCGCACGTCCTCGCGCCAGAGCAGGATGGCCTCGGCGAACAATCCGCTGACGTCCCGGCCGAGCCCGGCGGCCTCGAACAGGGACCGCACCGCGTTTTGCCGGCCGTCGGCAAGGATCGAACGCACACGCCGTTCGCCCTGACCGGAGAGGTTGGCCATCGCGGCGGAGACAAACTCAAGACGCCCGGCGCAGAGGGTCTGCATCAGGAAGACCGGCGTCAGCCGCCCACAGACCCGCAGGTGCTCGACCAACTGGCCGACCTCCTCGCCCTCGACCTCCGCCGCCATGCCGATCGTGGCCACGTCGCAGGCCTCACGCGCAATCCGCTCGGCCCTGCGCGACCCGACGGTAGCCCGCACGAGCGAACTGCAGGCCAATGCGCTTCCAACCTTCTCGACCAGGGCATGACGAGTCTCGCTCGGCAGGTCGTCGCGACCGAGCAAACGCGCCCGCACGCCCGGGTCGTCACCATGGCGCTCGCAGATCCGCATTAGCGTCCGCCTCGACAACACGGCCTCCTCGCTGGCAAGCATGGTGACAAGGTCGAAGACGCTGCCGACCTCCGCGAGTGCGGCCGAAACGGCCCTGGATAAAAAGGCCCTGTGAGCAATAAAGGACCGGGTGGCATCGCTGCCCCGGGCCGCGAGATCGACGAGATCGGCGTCGGTAAGCACATCCGAACGCATCAGCACCGGTCCCGAGACCTCTGGCTGGTCCGCCGCCAACGGCAGGATCACCGCCCGTGGCGCTGAAGGAAAGTCGGCCAGCGCCTCGGCCAGCGCCTGACGAACCCTTGGTGCGGGATCGTCGAGCAGAAACATCATCGCCATCTCGGCGGCGTTTCGCTCGTCATGGCCGATCGACGCACTGGCATAGGCGCGAGCAAGCGCCCCGGCCGCCTTCGCCCGGTCACTGGCTTTTGCGGTTTCGGCCCATCGGAGAAAAGCGTGGATGATCACGTGGCGCCCCGGCGTTCTGGATTCTGTTGCAGTAGCGGTCACGCTAGCGGCAAAAGGTTTACGATTGGTTCACCATGTTCCTTAACCGCCTTCCGCGGCCTTTGAGGCGCCGGGAAAGGCGGCGCCCGGCACGCGCGCTTGCAGGCGACGGCGGGCAGACCTAAAAGAAACCATGCAGTTGCAGCTCCACTCTCTCCTGATCCTTGCAAGCAATTCTGCGCTCGCGGACGGCACCGGCGCGGACGCGCTGCTGTGCGACAGCGCGCCGACGACAGGCACGCAGACCGCCGGGAGCGTCTTCCTCAAGGTGCGCGACGAGAGCGAAGCCCAGTTGCGCGCGCTGCTGCGCCAGCGGCCAGCCGGTGTGATTCTCACTGACTGTCGGTCGGGTGCCGAGGTGCAGCGGCTGGACGTGCTCCTCTCGGTCGCCGAGGCCGAGGAGAGCGTTCCGCTCGGGCAGACCCGCGTGCTTGCAGTCACCGACGGCCTGTTGCCGGCGCCACTCTCTCCGGATGGATTTGCCGGCAAGTCGCAGCGCCTTTGCGGCCTTGTCTGGGACTGGCGTGCGCTCGCAACGACCCTCGGCGCGTCCCGTTGCCGCGACGCGGACGGCCGCTGGAGCGAGGCCTTCGCCTGCGCCCGCGCTGCAACGCTGATGGCCGCCAAGGCCGCGGGTGTTTGCGCCTATGACGTTGCCGGGGCACCGCCGGTTTCCGATTTTGCCGATGAATGCCGCATCGCCCGCGCCGACGGGTTCGATGGCCGAGCCACCGAAGAGGCCGGACAGATCGCCGCGATCAACGCGGCGTTCCAGGGCCCACGGACGTGACGGATCCCGGCCGCTATTTGCGCTGCGGCCGCATCATCTCGAAGACATCGCCCGCGTCGCAATAGTCCATATAGCCCATCCGCCCGATCGGCCGCGCGGCCGACAGGTCGAAACGGCCCTCGCGCACCGCCGCGTCGCTGATGTGAATACCGACCACCTGGCCAAAGACGACCCAGGACTCCGACGTCGCGCCGTCGAGGCCGCGCGGCCGCAGGATCTCCGTCATCCGGCACTCGAGCGCGGCCAGGGCTTCGGCGACGCGCGGGGCATCGACGAGGCGCGCCGGCTCCGGCGTCAGGCCGGCGAGCTCGAACTCGCTCTCCCCGTACGGCGCCGCCAGCGAGGTCGTGTTCATCTGGTCGATCAGGCTTCGGCTGACGAAATTGCAGGTGAAGGCCCCGGTCGCCTCGATGTTGCGGACACTGTCCTTGTGGCCGCTGGAGGAGAACATCACCAGCTTGGGCTTGTCGCTGACCGCATTGAAGAAAGAATAAGGGGCCAGGTTATGGCGGCCGTCGGGTCCCTTCGTCCCGATCCATCCGATCGGTCGCGGGGAAACGATCGCCTTGAACGGATCATGGGGAAGTCCGTGCGCATTGGTCGCCGTCTCGTAGAACATTGCAGCGCCCTCAGCCTGGCTCACCCACCCAGGAAACGATCTCCTTCAGATCCGGTCGCGGTCGCTCGGTCGGCGGCACCATGGCGGTGCCGATGTGGACGAAGCCGGCGATCTTCTCGCCGGGCCGGACCCCGAGCAACGGATAGGCGCGCTCGTCGAAGGCATACCACTCCGTCAGCCAGTTCGAGGCATAACCGTGCGCGTTCGCCGCCATCAGCAAGTTGAGGCAAACGGCGCCGGCCGACATCAGCTGTTCCCACTCGGGAATCTTGAAATGCGGCGCCGCCGTGCTGACAACCGCGACCACGACAGGGGCGCGCGACAGACGGGTGTTTTCCACGACGACCATCTCTTCGGAAAGGTCCGGCCTGTCGCTAAGGGCGATCTTCGCCAGTTCGGCGCTGATGCGTTCGCGCTCGCCGCCGCGGTAGACGATGAATCGCCATGGCGCGAGCTTGCCGTGGTCGGGAACGCGCGAGGCGAGCCGCAGCATCGATTCGATCTCGGCCTGCCCCGGTCCGGGCGCGCCCATCTGGAAGGCCGGGATGGAGCGACGGCTGGAAAGATAGTCGATGAGCTTGATATCGGTTTTCATCAGGCGGGAGTTCCACTAACCTAAGGCCGTCAGGCGGCCATCAAAATGCCATTTGCCGGGCATCCAAGTGGAGCCAACGAGTCAGGAAGTCAACCTTCGCCATGCCCATCCAACGCATTTCCGCACTTGCCGGGGTCGTCTCATTATGCGCCGTCTGCGCGATGTCTCCAGCCGTAGCCCAGGACACGCTCGACAGCTTTTCGCAGATCACGACGCCCAGAAAGAGCGGCAAGCTGACCTCCTTCAATCCGCTCGTCACCGGCGAAGGCGAGCAGAGGGAACTCCGCGACGTCATCTGTGAGGCGCTGCTGACCAAGGATGGCGAACCGATGCAGCAAGGGCTGAGCTGGCGGGTGTTCTCCCCCATCCCCGGCGCCGACGGAAAGCTGCCGCTTCTGGCATCGTCCGAGGGCGGCTCGGCCGCGTTCCAGCTCATTCCCGGAGAGTACTTCGTCAACGTTGCCTTCGGTCGCGCGGCGGCGACGAAGAAGCTGGTCGTGCCGGAGAGCGGGACGGTCGAAAAGCAGGTGATGGTGCTCGATGCCGGCGGAATCACGCTGAACGCGGTGTCCGGCTCGGATGTACGCATCCCGCCGAACGAACTCACCTTCTCGATCTATTCATCGGAAGTCGGCGAGGACGGCGAACGCAGCCTGGTCGTGCCCAATGTGAAGCCGAAATCGGTGGTGCGACTCAATGCCGGCACCTATCACGTGGTTTCCGACTACGGCGCCGTCAACGCCGTCATTCGCGCCGACATCCAGGTCGAGGCAGGCAAGCTGATCGAGGCGACGATCCAGCACCGCGCCGCGAAACTGACCCTGAAGCTCGTCGCGGAGGAAGGCGGCGAGGCGATCGCCGATACCGCCTGGTCCATCCTGACGTCGTCCGGCGACGTCGTCAGCGAGAGCGTGGGCGCCTTTCCGACGCTGGTTCTGGCGGAGGGCCAGTACACGGCCGTGGCGCGCAACAAGAACAGGATCTACCAGCGCGACTTCACCGTAACGGCGGGACAGAATACCGACGTCGAGGTTCTGATGGCGGAGAGCCCGGAACAACAGGCGCAGGCCACCATCGAGGCCAACTGACCCCAGGGCCACTACCCCGCCAGCCGCCTCCGCGCCCGGCGCGGCGGCCGCATGGAAAAGACGGCGTGATGGATGCGGCCGAGCAATTCCTTCCTGTCGGCGGCCCCGCTGAGTTCGCTCCAACCGATCATGTCGCCGATCCGCGCGGAGATGGTGGATCCGGACAGGCGCTTGAATTCACGGATCAGCAGCGACAGACGCAACGTCATCGAGATCTTGCTGGCGATGTGAAACAGCGGGCCGTTCTGCCCCTCGAAGTAGATCGGGATGACGTTTGCCCTTGCCGCCTGCACCAGCTTCGCCGGGAAGATCTTCCAGGGCAGGTCCTCGGCGACGCCGAAGCCGCGCCGCGCCGTCGCCACGCCGCCGGCAGGGAAAATGACGATCGTGACGCCTTCCTTCAACAGCCGTTCGGCCTCGTGCCGGGTGCGCATGTTGATCGCCATCGCCTCCCTCGTCTCCTCGAAGGAGACCGGCAAGGCGTACGGCGCCATCTCCGGCACCTTCAGCAAGTCGTTGTGGATCATCACCCTGAACGGGCGGCCGAGCCGCTCGGCCAGCGCCAGGACGGCGATCCCGTCGCCAATGCCGAAGGGATGGTTGGCCATGATGACGAGCGGGCCGTCCGGAATCCGGCGCGGCGGCCATTCTCCCTTGACCTCGAGCCCGACATTGATGAGGTCGAGCATCTCCGCAAAGACATGGTCGCTCCGCCCGACCGTCTCACGCCGCCAGCGCTCATAGAGCGCCGCGTAGCGGTCACGTCCGGAAAGCCCCTCGATCGAGCGGATGAACCACCGCTTCAGCCGAGGGTCGTTCTCGTTGGCATAAGACAGTTCCTTGAAACGCACGGTCGTCCTCGATCCTTGGGATTCCCGACTGCGTACCACGGAATTGTTGCACCCATCTGACAATGCCTGTGGGCAAGGGCGTCAGGCGGCGAAACGGGCCGCTCTCCGCTTGAGGTCGGGCGGCGTCGATTCGTCGACCAGCGCGGCGATCGCCGCGTCGAGCGACATCGAGGTCTGGTTCTGAGAGCCAAGCCGACGGATATTCACCGTGCGCTCCTCCGCCTCGCGCCGGCCGCAGACGATGATGACCGGCACCTTCGTCACCGAATGCTCGCGGACCTTGTAGTTGATCTTCTCGTTGCGAAGATCGGTCTCCACGGTCAGGCCGGCGTCGCGCAGCTGTTCGGCGACCTCACGGGCGTAGCCGTCCGCCTCCGAAGTGATCGTCGCCACCACCACCTGCAGCGGCGCGATCCACAGCGGCATGTGGCCGGCGAAATTCTCGATCAGGATGCCGAGGAACCGCTCCATCGAACCGCAGACGGCGCGGTGGATCATCACCGGCTGGCGCTTCTCCGAGGCCTGGTCGATGTAGAAGGCGCCGAACCGTTCGGGCAGGTTGAAGTCGACCTGCGTCGTGCCGCACTGCCATTCGCGACCGATCGCGTCCTTCAGCGTGTACTCGAACTTCGGCCCGTAGAACGCGCCCTCGCCCGGCAGGATGCCGGTCTTGATGCGGCCGCCGGACTGCGCCTCGATCGTCTTCAGCACCTCCATCATCACGCTCTCGGCGCGATCCCAGAGATCGTCGGACCCGACACGCTTTTCCGGACGGGTCGACAGCTTGACCACCACCTCGCTGAAGCCGAAGTCCTCATAGACCGACAGGATCAGGTCGTTGATGCGCAGGCACTCCGCCGCCATCTGCTCGTCGGTGCAGAAGACATGGGCGTCGTCCTGGGTGAAACCGCGCACGCGCATCAGCCCGTGCAGCGCGCCGGACGGCTCGTAACGATGAACGTTTCCAAATTCGGCAAGACGAACAGGGAGTTCCCGGTAGGACTTGAGACCATGCTTGAAGATCTGCACGTGGCCGGGGCAGTTCATCGGCTTTAGGGCGAAGACCCGGTCGTCGTCGGTATCGTCACCGGCCACCGTCACCTTGAACATGTTGTCACGGTACCAGCCCCAGTGGCCGGAGGTCTCCCACAGGGACTTGTCGAGCACTTGCGGCGCGTTGACCTCCTGGTAGGTATTGGCGAGCCGGCGGCGCATGTAGGCAACCAGCGTCTGGAACATGCGCCAGCCCTTGCCGTGCCAGAACACCACGCCCGGCCCCTCTTCCTGGAAATGGAACAGGTCCATCTCGCGACCGAGGCGGCGGTGATCGCGCTTCTCGGCCTCGGCCAGAATGTTGAGGTAGGTGTCGAGCTCCTCCTGCGTGTGCCAGGCGGTACCGTAGATGCGGGTCAGCATCGGGTTGTTCGAATCGCCCCGCCAGTAGGCGCCGGCCACCTTCATCAGCTTGAAGGCGGTACCGATCTGGCCGGTCGATGCCATGTGCGGGCCGCGGCACAAGTCGAACCAGTCGCCCTGGTAGTAGATCTTGAGGTCCTGCCCTTCCGGGATCGCATCGACGAGCTCGACCTTGTAGGCCTCGTCCTTGGCGGAAAAGACCTCCCGCGCCTTCTCGCGCGACCAGACCTCCTTGGTGAAGGGCTTGTTGCGGGCGATGATCTCCTTCATCCGCTTTTCGATCTTCGGCAGGTCGTCCGGGGTGAACGGCTCGTTCTTAGCGAAGTCGTAGTAGAACCCGTTCTCGATCACCGGACCGATCGTGACCTGCGTGCCCGGCCACAGCTCCTGCACGGCCTCGGCCATCACATGGGCCGCGTCATGGCGGATCAGCTCGAGCGAGCGCGCATCGTCGCGGGTTACGATCTCCAGACGGCCGTCGGAGACCGGGTCGGACAGGTCGCGCAGCTCGCCGTCGAGCGCCACGGCCACAGCCTTCTTGGCCAGCGACTTGGAAATCGACTCGGCGACATCGCGGCCGGTCGCGCCAGCCGGATATTCGCGAACGGAACCATCGGGAAAGGTGAGGGAAACGGCATTCGACATCATGAACTCCTATCCAGTCCCGCCAACGAATGCGGGTGGTCGAAATTGAGATGACCAGTCGGGGTGATTGATCAGGTCGCCTGATTAGTGTGTTTGCGGGCCGGAGTAAAGATTTCGCTGGGCTTCGACGGCCATCACCGCAAGGCCCCCCGCGGCCGTCCACGCCCCTGCCAGGCAGAGCCGCAGGGGCGGCCATCGAGCGGTCATCAGCCGGCCATTATCGCCGATCCGGCTCTGGCGGCAGACGCCACAACCGCCACGGCGCCCACCAGGCGAACCGGGACGGCAGCCGCTCCGGCACCGGATCGAAGCCGCTCGTGCCGCCCGGACCGCAACGGACGACGCGGAACAGCGTCATCCAGCCGCCGCGCCAGAGGCCGTGCCGGCCGATCGCCTCGTAGCCGTATTCCGAGCAGGTCGGCAGGTGCCGGCAGGCATTGCCGACGAAACCCGACAGTGTCAGCTGGTAGAGCCGGATCAGCCCCGTGCCGAACAGCCGCCCGGGCGTTCTTGCGACCGGGCCGGCCCAGTTGCGCGAGCCGGAGACGCCTGCGGCGCGCGGAACCGGCGACGGCGCTGTACCGCGGGGCGGACTGGCCGCCTCAGGCCACGGCTGCGCATCGCCGCTGCCTGCCCCGTGCCGCTCTGTGCAGCGATTGCACATCGCTAGACCGCTTCGGCGGCCGCGCCCCGCTTGGCCTCGATCTGGCCGATCGCATCGACCACGGCGTCGAAGGTCAGCATCGTCGAGGCGTGCCTTGCCTTGTAGTCGCGTACCGGCTGCAGGAAGCGCATGTCCTCGAAACGGCCGGACGGCCCCTCACCGTCCGCCTTCAGCATCGCCAGCATGTCCTGCCGCGCCTGGCGCACCTCGGCCGCGGACGCGCCGATGACGTGCCGGGCCATGATCGAGGAAGACGCCTGGCCGAGCGCGCAGGCCTTCACGTCATGCGCGAAGTCGCTGACGCGGTCCCCGTCCATCTTCAGCCAGATCCTCACGCGCGAACCGCACAGTTTCGAATGCGCAGTGGCTTCGGCATCGGCGTCTTCCAGCAAGCCGATGCGGGGGATGTTCCCCGCGAACTCGAGAATGCGACTGTTGTAAATGTCTTCCATCGGGATTGTCCGAATTGCCACGTTTTCTAGTTCTTTGCTCGATCCGGGCAGCATATTCTAGCGTACACGCGAAAAAAGCATTCCGTGTCGCCGCTGGCCTCTTCCACAGCGATCAGGCGATATTATATGCTATGTCGTGTTGGGGCGACCGTTTTGCAATGCGGAAGGGGTCGCCTGTTGTTTGGGAAACCGTGCCGGACGATCGAGTGCACTGAGACGCCGAGATCGGAAAGCCCCGGAGCCCGCCAACGGGACCCAAGCCTGCAGGGTTAGGCGAATGGCCAATGGCGAGTCCGACATTGACGGAAGTCAAACCTGCAGAAAGGCCATGGATCCATGGACGCCGTAATCAAGAATTTTCCCGTCGGTGACGACCACTCCGGCCGACCGACCCAGAAGGAAGCAGAGGAAGCGGTTCGCGTCCTGCTGCGCTGGGCTGGTGACGACCCGCAGCGCGAAGGACTGCTGGATACGCCGGCCCGTGTGGCCAAGGCCTACCGCGAACTGTTCTCGGGCTACGACCTCGACCCCGAGGAGGTCCTGGGCCGCACCTTCGAGGAGGTGGCGGGCTACGACGACATCGTGCTGGTCAAGGACATCCCGTTCTATTCGCACTGCGAGCACCATATGGTGCCGATCATCGGCCGGGCCCATGTCGGCTACCTGCCGAGCGGCCGCGTGCTCGGGCTTTCCAAGATTGCCCGCGTCGTCGAAATCTACGGCCGGCGGCTGCAGACCCAGGAGACGATGACGGCCCAGATCGCCAGCGCGATCGACGAGACGCTGCGCCCGCGCGGCGTCGCGGTGATGATCGAGGCCGAGCACATGTGCATGGCGATGCGCGGCATCCAGAAACAGGGCTCGACAACGCTGACCACCACCTTTACCGGTACGTTCAAGACCGAGCCTGCCGAGCAGGTTCGTTTCATGACCATGATCCGGGGCCGCGGATAAGTCCGGCGGCTCCGTCCTTTGGAGCCGACGATGGCGATGCAATTCCAGCCCCCCTCCAGCGACAAGACCGAACTCGAGACCGGCGCGGCGTTCACGCCGCGCTTCGACGCGCACGGACTGGTGACCGCGGTCGTCACCGATGCCCGTGACGGCGAACTGCTGATGGTCGCCCACATGAACGCCGAGGCGCTCGCGCTGACGCTGGAGACCGGCGTCGCCCACTACTGGAGCCGATCGCGCAACGCGCTGTGGAAGAAGGGCGAGACCTCCGGCAATCTGCAAATCGTGGTGGAACTGCGCACCGACTGCGACCAGGACGCGGTGTGGCTCAAGGTCTCGGTCGCCGGCCATGACGCCACCTGCCACACCGGCCGCCGGTCCTGCTTCTACCGTACCGTCGCCGCCGACGGCGGCGCGGCCCGGTTGACGACAACCGACGACCGGGTTCGCTTCGATCCGGCGGAAACCTACAGGAAATAAGCCGGAACTCGCGCGTTCCGTGCCGTTTCGGCACGGATTCATCAAATGGCAACGGAAATGGCGCCTAATGTCCGGTGCAACCACTGCACACGGAATACCGCGATGGCATGCCATCTTTTGCCGCCAGCCTTTGACGGTCGGCCACTTTCTTCGGCCAGATCGCCCGATTGCCCTTACTACTCCTTATTGATGAGCGAAAGCAGAGGGGCTTGGCTCAACGGCCAGCATCGTCTCGCTCCCATGGTCAATGTCAGGACGCATTCTTTGCTTTATTGTTCGAGGGGCGATGGCGGGACTGTGGAACCGAACGATCGAGCGCGCAGTTTTCCGCACATCGGAGGCGTGGAATGTTGAACTGGAGCTTCAACCGCAGCACGGCGACCCCGGAATCGTCGGATCCGGGCGGACCGACTCTGCCCGAACCGCCTCCGGCGGTCCCGTCTCAGGTCCCGCCCCGTTCACGCATCGCGCTTGCGCTCGGCGGCGGCGCGGCTCGCGGCTGGGCCCACATCGGCGTGCTGCGGGCGCTCGACGAGGAAGGCATCGAGGTCAGCATGATCGCCGGCACCTCGATCGGCGCGCTGGTCGGCGGCTGCTACCTGGCCGGCAAGCTCGACGAACTCGAAGGATTTGCGCGCTCGCTCACCATGCGCAGGATCGCCAGTCTGCTCGATTTCACCATCCGGGGCAGCGGCCTGTTCGGTGGCATGCGGCTGACCCGCCGCATGCAGGAGCACCTGGAGAACATTTCGATCGAGGAGCTTGGCCGCCCGTTCGTCGCGGTCGCAACCGAGGTCAACACCGGGCATGAAGTCTGGATCGGCGGCGGCGCACTGATCACCGCGATCAGGGCTTCCTACGCCCTGCCCGGCATTTTCGAGCCGATCAAGTGCAACGGCCGCACGCTGGTCGACGGGGCGCTTGTCAATCCGGTGCCGGTGTCGGTGTGCCGCGCGCACGAGCAGCCGCTGGTCGTCGCCATCAACCTCAACTACGACCTCTACGGCCGCTCGGCCGTCATCAAGCACACCGCCAGCGTGCAGCAGATCGACAATACGGCGCGCCAGGAAAACAGCGAGGCACGGCTGGGCCTGACCAGCGTGATGGTGCAGTCCTTCAACATCATCCAGGATCGCATCGCGCGGGCGCGCCTTGCTGGCGATCCGCCCGATCTGGCGCTGCATCCGCGCCTGAGCGACATCGGGTTGTCCGAGTTTCACCGCGCCGGCGAGGCCATCGACCGCGGCTATCTCGAGACAAAGTCGAAGATCACCGAGATCAGGCGGATGCAGGAAGCGCTGCTCTGGTAGCCGGCATGAAGATGCCGCCGCGCTGATCGCGGCCTTGCGGCGAACTTTTGCAGACTTGACGGGAATGGGATGCGGGACGCGCGGCGCCCCGCCCACGGGCTCGGGTCAGCCGGAAATATAGGCCTTAATGGCCGCGGCTTCGTGCTCGATCGAGCGGATATGCGCCTTGACGACGTCGCCGATCGAGATAATGCCAACGAGGCGGCCGTCCTTCTCGACCGGGATATGGCGCGCGCGCAGCGTGCTCATCATGGCCATGACCTCTTCCACCGTCGTGTCCTCGCTGCACCGGTGGACGTTGCCCCACATCACGGAGGAAATCGGCTTGTCCAGACAATCCGCACCACTCTTGGCAATGGCGGCGACGACGTCGCGCTCCGTCAGGATGCCGGCGATCCGGTCGTGACGGTCGACCACGACGATGGCCCCGATGTGGTTGTCTCGCAGATAAACGGCGGCCTGACGAACGGTGAGCTGCTGGCCGCAGGTAATGACGTTGCGGCCCTTTTCGTCAAGGATGGACTTTACATACATGCGCTCCTCCCAAGTGATCATCACGCAGAGAGGCAGGGATCCCGACAGGGTCGCCCTGCCAGCCCGGAGAGGCCGTCGTCAAACCGCGCCTCCCTTCGGCCCCGACATGCATGCGCGAACCGGGACACCATCATGGTGCGTTACCAAGGCTGCGAAAGCAAGTCCGCCGGATGGCTAGCGTTAATCCGGGCGGTGCCGGAAGTCGGCCCTGGCGCCGATGGTGTCGAACAGCGGGAAGCAGAAAAAACCGAACAGGAAGCCGCCGATATGCGCTTCCCAGGCGATCGTCGCGCCGTCTGCGACGGCAAAGAGCTGGCCGAAGCCGATGGCGAAGTTCGTCAAGAACCACACCGCCGAGAACACCAGGACGGAGCGATTGGACAGCGATTGGGCGATCGAGAGCCGGCGGTTGAGGTGCGCGTGCTGGCGGTCGATTCGCCCGCCCGGAGAAAACACAAACCGCGCCGCCGCCCCCATCAGGCCGGAGACGACACCGGAGGCACCGATGACGATGACCAGCTCTCCCCAGTTGACGGCGCAGTGAAGCGCCACCGAGGCCGCCGCAGAAAGACACCAGAACAGGACGAACCGGGACGCGCCGATGCGGCGGGCGACGGGAGCGCCGAACGCCACCATCCAGAAGACGTTGAACAGCAAGTGCTCCCAGCTGCCGTGCAGGAACGAATAGGTCACCGGCGTCCAGAGCCAGGCCCAGTCGGCAGCCATAAGCTGCGGCGCGTAGCGGGCGGAGATGAACGCGAACTGCAGGAGCACCCACTCGTCGGCCATCGGCGGCAGCAGGTAGACCCGCACGAGGTGGACCGTCGCCAGCAGCGCAATCGCGACGACAAGACTGCCGGGCAGGTTGAAAGCCGGCTCCCGCTTCGGCGCCGGGCGCCGGATGGCGAGATCGTCGTCTTTGTTGTCGGTGTCGTTCATCGCTCTTCCGCCGGTTCCCGGACAAGGCCGTCGCAGCGCTTATACAGACAAAATGTGGGCCGTACAGCGCTAGCCGTACGACCCCGAGCCCCCAAAACCCCGGCCCTGAAAGTTGGTGTGCTGAGGAGGTTTCCCCCCGAAGTGATGATGACGGTGTGCCACGGCGGTCAAAATCATACAATCGAAACCAATAGTTAACCTTAACATCGCCGTGGCACGTTCCTCGCTACTTCTTCATCAACAGGTGGCCGACGGGCCGCCCGGTGCCGTTTTGGCACAGGTGGAGTGCTGGTTTGATGCAGACGACGACAGCAAGAGCGATCTACGCCTACTGGTCGCGCGTGCGAGCGGGACGAGACATTCCCAATCGGCGCGACATCGAGCCGGCAGATCTGAGGCAGCACCTGCCCGACCTGTTCATCCTCGAGCAGTCGGCAGGCGCTGGACCGTCGTTTCGCCTCGCCGGCACCCGGCTGTGCAGCCTGTTCGGGCGCGAGTTGCGCTCTGCAGGCCTGCAGCGGCTGTTCGCGCCGGACGTCCGCGAGCGCGTGCTGCGGATCTGTGCAAGCAGCATGGCCCAGCGCACGCCCGCCCTCCTCCATGCCAGCGCCTATGGCGGCTCGGACCGGGCGGCGGGCATCGAGATCCTGTTGCTGCCGATCAGTTCGCACGCCGCGCACGCGGATCGGCTCTTCGGCGTCCTGTGCCCGATCGAGGCGGTGCAGCCGCTCGACCTGCCCCTCCGGTACATGACCGTCGACAGCGTCGGCATGATCGACCACGAGCAGGAAAATGCCTTCCTGCAGGCCCGTCCGCCCATCCCGTTGCCGGCCTCCGTCATGGCGGTGCGCAAGACGGACTTCGGCAAGATGGTGCGGCGGGTTCTGCATCTACGCGTATTCGACGGCGACAAATAAGATGCCGCAGCGCCAGAATCGACAAAACCTTCGCCAAAGCCATCCACCTTGAACGATCTGTTAACCTCGAAAGGTTAGGAGTTTGAAAGAGATTTTTATCAGGCCCGACTGTCCATGTATTCGTTTCAACAAACGTCACCGACAGCCCGCAGACCGCAACCCGAAGCGCGCAGCTTCCAGCGCGTGGCCGTGAACCTGTCCGGCCGCCTGATGCTGCCCAATCATGAAGAGTACGACTGCACCGCACTCAACATGTCGCCGGGAGACGTGTTCTTTTCCTGCCACGCCCGTCCGCGCGCCGGCGAACGGATCATCGCCTATGTCGACCACCTCGGCCGCATCGAGGGAACCGTCTACAAGGTGCTGGAAGAAGGCTTCATCGTCATCGTCAACGCCACCGATCGCAAGCGCGAAAAACTGGCGGCGCAATTGACCTGGATTGCCAACAAGCACGAACTCGGCCTGCCCGAGGACCGGCAGCACGACCGCCTGACGCCGCGCAACAGCCGCACGGAACTGGCGCTCGACGACGGCCGCCACTACCCCTGCCGCATCATCGACCTGTCGCTTTCCGGCGCCGCCATCGACATCGAGGTCCGGCCGATGGTCGGAACCCCGGTCCAGCTGGGCAATATGCGCGGCCGCGTCGTGCGTCACTTTCAGGAGGGCGTGGCGATCGAGTTTTCCCGCGTCCAATCCAAGGAAGCACTGCGCGAATTCCTCTGAGGTCACAAGGCGACGCACAGGCACCAGGGCCCGCAAGGGCCCTTTTTTGTTTTCGCTGCATGTTGAAATTTTTCGCGTCACGAGTGCAAGGCCCCGGCTCCGCACAGGGCGGCACCGACAGCACAAATCATGCAGGAAGCCTGTAGCGCGCGGTCACCCATAACCATCCGCAGCCGCGACAGCACCTCGCCACAGGATCTCGTCACGCGGCGACACGCGCAGAAATTTCAATACCTTGCGCCCGCCCCGGCGCGGAGAGCGCGCAGACGACCGCTACAATTTTATGCAAATTTTCGGCAAATACAGATAAAACACTGATCAAGATTTATTCTATATTTATTCTAACGCGTCGAAACTTTTCTTATATTTATACTTCCGAACTTCGCGTGAAGTAAAACGATACATGTCATTGTCCTCTCAACAAGGGGTCAGGACGATGACGACAAGAAACTTCTGGACAGGGACATTCGCGGTTTTGTTTTCTCTGGTATTCGGCCATGCCGCACAGGCGCTTCCCGCCCGCATGACCGTTGCCGGCCCGACAAACCAGCCGATCGGGCACTACGAGTTCTGCAAGAAATACGCGGACGAATGCGGCGCGACCGACGCGGGCGCGCCGCTGGTGCTCACCGAGACCAACTGGCGCCAGATCCTTGACATCAACTACTCGGTCAACAGCGCGGTCGAGCCGCTGACCGACGCCGACATCTATGGCGTCGAGGAGCGCTGGACCTACCCGGGCAGCGCCGGCGACTGCGAGGACTATGTCCTGCTCAAGCGCAAGATGCTGATCGAGGCCGGCATCTCGGCTTCGGACCTGCTGATTACCGTGGTGCTGCAGCCGAACGGCGAAGGCCACGCGGTCCTGACGGTCCGCACCGACCGTGGCGACTTCGTTCTCGACAACATGCGCAACAAGGTCCTGCTCTGGTCGCAAACGGAGTACCGCTTCCTCAAGCGCCAGTCCGAACGCAATGCCGGCAAGTGGGTCAAGCTGCAGGATGGTCGGGCCACGGCCGTCGGCAGCGTCCGGTAGGAGGCGCCCCGCCCATCCAAGGGCGACGGCAGCGCCTCCAGCGCCAAGGGCCAGGCCAGACCCCAACCCCGTCCCGACCTTGGCCCTCGCGGCCGGCCCCCTTGTCCCGGGGCCGGCCGCACCCCTTTGGTCGAACGGCCCGATCCTGCCGGACCGCAGCACGGTTAGGATATTGTTAACCGTGAGCCGTCAGTCTCGTCCGCATCAAGCAAGCTCCACGCCGGATCCATTGAGTAGCGTGTCGCCGGTATCCCTCCGGGCTGCAACGGAAGAGCCATGCACGCCAAAGCTCATGAAAACGACAACGCCCCCCTGGTTTCCGCCACGTTCCTGAAGCGACTGACGATCGGCATCGCCCTGCTTGCCAGCTTGACCGTCGCCATCAGTCTCGGCGGGCGGCTGCTCGGCGAGCGGATTGCCCTTGCCGGTCACACCGAGAGCCGAGCGGCGTTCGACATCGTCATCGGCGAAGACCACCTCCGCCTGCCGGCCAACGTCATCCGCTTCGAGGACCAGCGCCGCAGCGGCCCGGCCGAGCGCGTCGACCTCTACCTGACATGGCCGGAAATGGAGGGATACAGCAGCGCAAACAGGCGGCGCTTCAACGAAACCGGACAGACGGAGGGCCTGGTCTTCCTGCAACTGTCACAGAGCACCATGTCTCGGGACATGTCCGGCCGGATCGCGCCCATCTATTCGCACCTGTTCGAGGGGGCGGCGGCGGCAGGGCCAGCCGGCCTCACGGTCCGGCGGCTGAAGCGCACCTCCGGCTATGCCGGGGAGACTCTGCTGCTTGGAACCCTGCCGGACGGCACGCCCTACGCCACGCGCTGCCTGATTCCCGGCCAGGGGCAGCCCGCCACCAGCGGCGACTGCCAGCGAGATATCCACATCGGCGACGATCTGTCGCTGCTCTATCGCTTTTCGAGCAGACTTTTGCCGCAGTGGCAGGCGATGGAACAGGCGATCCGGGACTTTGCGCGATCCGCCCTTGCGGGCAACAGCGGCCGCCTACCCGGCAAAAGCCAGCGATAAAAAACGAGCTATCTCCGCAACCAATGATTCATCATAAACCGATTGGTAACCCTGCCCCGATAGTCTCGCCCCAATCGTCGTTCGCGCACCGCGCCTGGACGGCACAACAATCAGAGACTGAAGAGTAGAAGCGTGTTCGGTTCCGTTTTCTCCGTCATAATTTCTCGTGCGGCAGGCTTCGCAGCTGCGACATCCAAGACCCTGCTGATCGCAGGTGGTCTTGCCATCGCGGCGTCGGCCGCCGCTCATGCCAATCCGAAATACGCCGGCATCGTCATCGATGCCAAGACCGGCAAGGTGCTCTACAGCGATTCGCCCGACGAACTGCGCTATCCCGCCTCGCTCACCAAGATGATGACGCTCTACCTTGCCTTCGAGGCGCTCGAAGCCGGCAAGATCAGGAAGGACACACTCGTCCCGATTTCCAAGAACGCTGCCAAGGAGCCGCCGTCCAAGCTCGGGGTGCGGCCCGGCAGCAAGCTGACGGTCGACCAGGCGATCCAGGCACTCGTCACGCGCTCGGCGAACGACGTCGCGACCGCGCTCGGTGAATTCCTGGGCGGTTCGGAGGAGCGCTTCGCGCGGCTGATGACGCAAAAGGCGCGCGCGCTCGGCATGACCAAAACCGTCTATCGCAATGCCCACGGCCTGCCCAACACCGCGCAGGTCACCACCGCTCGCGACCAGGCACGGCTGGGACTGGCGCTGCGCCAGCACTTCCCGCAATACTATTCGTATTTCAACACGCGCAGCTTCCGTTACGGCAAGCAGACAATCGGGAACCACAACCGCCTGTTGGGCTCCGTCCGGGGCGTGGATGGCATCAAGACCGGCTACACGCGCGCCTCCGGGTTCAATCTCGTGACGTCCGCGCAGACGGATGGCCGCAGCGTTGTCGGGGTCGTGATCGGCGGCCGCTCGGGCGCATCCCGCGACCAGCAGATGAGGAAGCTCATTGCCAAATACATGCCGGCCGCCTCGCGCCGCGGTGGAGGCAACCTGATCGCGGAGACGGAAGATGCCCCGACGCTGACTGCAGCGGCGGCTGCGAGCGCCGTCTCCGCCAGCGCCTCCGCCGAAGGCGTGCTCGACCTACCCCGAAACGGACCGCTGCCGACCTACCGCTACGAAGAAACGCGCATCGAGACGGCCTACGCGGCGACGGCCACCGGCAATGCGTCTGCGCTCGTCGGCCGCGATGCGCTGGCCGCGACTCTACGGATCCAACAGCGCGAAGTTGCCGCCCCAGCCGAGGTCCCTGCACCGGCGGTCGAGCAGGGCGACACCGACGACACGCTCGATTCGCTGACGACCTCGTCGACGGCGGCCTCGGCCCAGCCGTCCCTTCCTTCGGGGTGGGTGATCCAGGTCGGCGCGACGCCGAACCAGGACCAGGCGAAGGCTCTGCTCGACCGGGCGCAGGATCAGGGCGGCAAGGCACTGCGCGACGTGCAACCGTTCACCGTGGCCTTCGCCAACGACGGTGAAAAGCTCTACCGCGCCCGCTTTGGCGGCTTCTCCGGACAGACCAGCGCGGTCAACGCCTGCAAGGTGCTGAAGAAGCGAGGCTTTGCCTGCTGGGCGAGCCAGCAGTAACAGGACTTGCCGCGCGGCTCACGGTCAAACGTCCGCGCGGCAATGAATATGGCCTTGGCCGTGGCAGCCACCGGATGGGTTCGATTGCCGGTGGCGGCGACAGGGCGGACGGCGCCGGACAGCGGCGAGCGTCGACCTCGATTGGGTATTGCGTACGAGGCACGTTATGGCGATGAACGAGAATGTGACCGACTCCCTGCCCGTTTCAAACGGAAAGCGTTCCCCCCGCGGCGGGCTTCACCCGCTGCACGAGGCCGCGCTACGGATCGCCGATATCGGGCGGTCGCGCTCGGCATCGAGGACGCGGGACCTCGTCGGAATGCTGCTGGCGCACGGCGCCCGCGCATGGCGCTCGGGCCAACCTGCCGTCGGCATCCATGTCCATGTCGGCCGCAGCGGCTGCGCCTATCCGATCAGGATGCGCCTGCGCTAGTTGCGCGATGAAGCGGCTCCCGGCCGGCCGCCGAGCCTTGGCCAGCGCCTGCCGCAGCATCTGTCATAGCGCTCGCCCGAGCCGCAGGGGCAAAGATCACTGCTGCGACGCTGCAGTCGGCCGACAACGGGTAGGAGCAGCGCTGTCGGGAGAATTGATGCAGCGAAGGCGGTCAGCTTGGCCGACAGGCCCGGGACGACCTGGCGCCTGCCGCCCTTGAACCCACGCCAGGCGCGCTCGGCGACATAAGCTGCATCCACGCGCGGCAGCACCTTGAACAACATCGCCCGCCCTGCGCCCGAACGGGTGAGAAACTCGGTATCCACCGGGCCCGGCGAAACGCAGGTCACGGTGACACCCGACTGGCGCAGTTCTTCGTGCAGCGAATCGGAAAAGGAACGTACGAAGCTCTTGCTCGCGTAGTACAGCGCCATGTTGGGGCCGGGTGTGAAGCCGGCGATCGAGCCGAGATTGATCACGCCGCCACGCTTGCGCGCCACCATTTCCGGAAGGAAATGCAGCGTCAGTTCGCTCAGCGCGCGGATGTTCAGGTCGATGATCCCCAGTTGCTCGCCGAGCGGCAGCGTCGTTGCCGCGCCGCGCAAGCCGTATCCGGCACTGTTGACCAGCACGTCACAGCTCAGCGCGTTGCCTGCCAGGAAGTCCTGCAACGCGCGCGCAGCGCCTGGCCTCGCGACGTCCAGCACCAGCGTCAGCGGTTCGCCGCCTGCTGCGCGCACCTCGTCGGCAGCTGCCAGGAGCCCCTCCTGACTGCGGCCGACAAGGACGATCGCGCCGCCGTCGCGGGCGGCCACCTTGGCGATCGCCCTGCCGATGCCGCGCGATGCACCGCTTACGACCACGGCTGGCCTCGAGTCCTGATTTCCCGTCATCCGGCCGTCCCCGCCGTGCTGCCGTGCCCGCCCTCACCCGTGCCGATACCGCGCACCTCGGCGGCGACGTCCTCGTTCAATATCTGCTCGAAGCGTTCCAGCGCCCGCGCCACGTTGGCTCCGTCCATCACCCGGTGGTCGTAGAGAATGCGGACGTTGACGGTGCCGTCCTCGGCGATCGGGCCGTAATTGAGCAGCGTCGTCAACGGCGTCAGCGGGTTGAAAGACTCGGCACCGAGGCCCGAATAGACCGAGAACTGGAAGGTGCCGAAATGGCGGATCCGCTGCCGCGCAATGTTGAGTCCGAGCCACATCAGCAGCCACCGGATCGGACCCGGAGCGCGCGCCAGCTTCAAGGCGCGGCGGAACTGCTTGATCTCCTGCAACGGGCGTGTGCGCGCCTGGCCGACGAGTTGCTGGAGTTCGGCGATGGAGCGGCGCTCGGGCGCCTTGATGGTGCCCAAAAGCACAATTTTTTCCCCCCCGTAGTCTCGCTCGTTGGCAATCGAGGCGACGCTCAGGGGGTACTCGTAGAAATGCGGCCAGGGCAACTTGACATAGGCCCGTCGCAATTCGGGCACGTCCTGGGACAGGAGCCCGTAGCCCTTCAGGAAAAGGGCGGTCCATGACGGGCGTTCCGGCTGCGCCGCTCTCGCCCTCAACAGCGGGCCGAGGTTCATCTGCCGCTGCACCGTGACCCGCGGGATTCCCATCGAAAACCGCATCAGGTCCCCGACCAGACGCCGTGGCGGCGAAATCTTCAAGGCCCGGCCGCGCATCATGCCACCTTCAATAGATATGCGGGATCAGCCGTTTGGTCCGATCCATGTAGGAGCGATAGCTGTCGCCGAAGGTCTCCAGCATCATGCGTTCCTCCTTGTCGACCCGGAGGAAGAAGAGGACCGCAAAGCCGACAAGGCCCGCCAGCCCGACGAACCAGTTCGACAGCAGCAAGGCCTGGCCGAGCGCCATCAGCAGGAAGGACGTGTACATCGGGTGGCGAATCAGGGCGTAGGGGCCGCCGCTGACGAGCTGATGCTTGTCGCGTATCTCCAGCGAGATCGACCAGTTCTTGCCCAGTTCCTTGTGGGTCCTGCGAAACAGCCACATCGCCATGAGGAAGAGAGCCGCCCCGACGGTCACCGCGAAGGGGCTGGCGGGGTAGTCCGCCGCTTGCGGAAAGCCGGTGGCGACATAGAGAAACGGCAGGCCCGCCATACCAACGATCGCAGCGGCGAGGCCGATCATGTCGGTGGTGGAACGGCGGTTCGTCACCACACGCACGCGCTTGGCGCGGCGCTCGAACGGGTAGCGAATGACGGCCCAGGCAACGACTCCGAGAACCCATAGAATTTCGCCGATGGCGGCAACGGTGAGGGTCATGTGGCGCACCGCAGGCTAGTCGAAGACACCCGCGCCATTGGCGCGGCCAGTCGCATTCCCATCATGTATTCATCTCGCGAAGCTGCGTCACGTATTGCTGTGGCCGGAGCCAGATAGCCGGGGTCTTGTAACCCATGGATCTCGCAATTTCACCCGTCCAGGCATTGCAATTGTTCACCGTCGCCTGCCAGGTCTTGGATTTGGCCTGCAATTGCCGGATGAAAGCGACCGTCTTGCGGTATTCGGGCTCGGTCAGCAACACGCGCCAGCTGGCCGAGCGGTATTCCTCTTCCAGGTCGCCGTCACTGGCCCCGGTCTCGGCGGGTACGGGCACAAAATGTCCGATGATATAGGGGGCGGGATCGTTGGTTGCGGGCGCGAGGCCCGCGACCTCCGGGTTGATCATCCTGCCCGACTTGTCCGTTCGCCCGAAGACCACGTAGGTATGACCGTAACTCAGCGCGTAGCGCGAGCGAAACTCGATGAAGTAAAGCTTCTCGCCGCGCCGGACCGCGCCCTCCTCGTCAGGATAACCGCGATAGTCAGATACGTAACGCGGAAGCGGCGGCTTGTCCTCCGACTGACATCCGGAGACCACAAGCGCGAGAAAAACCGCGAGCAAGACATGGCTCTTTCCCAGCGTCATGATCACGCTCCATTTCCAATGCCACGGTTAAAGTAGCGCAATTTTTGCTGGAAAGCACTCTCGCCATGCATTTGAAACAGGCCACGGGAGGGTCGTGAAGAGTGCGGTGGAAGGGGAGAGGCGACGCCTCTCCCCGAACCAAGGTCAGCGATTACTTATAGACCGGCGCCGGCGCGGTCTCTACCGGCGGCGGAGCCTTGCCCTTGCCCTTGCCGACGGTGTCGCAGGCGCTGAGGCTGACAACGGAAAGTACTGCTACTGTCACGATTAGAAGTCGGCTCATCAAGTCGTCCTTTCCTTTGAATGGAATAGGTTATCGAAGGCAACACTTCTACTAATAGCCGCAAACGCAACAAAGGCATAGTGCCGAAAGCCCACAAAGTTAACGTTGGCCAAGACCCTATAAGATCAGATTTTTCTACGGCTTGTCGCATTTGCGTGATGAGCGGTTAAACACACGCCCTGAGCGCTGCTGCTCCTGGCGCAAGCAGGCCGATTCCGACCGTGCGGCGCGCGTCGTTCCGGTCGATTTTCGCCCGATATGTATGCTTCACAGCAATTCGACGGCAATCTCCGTTGATCCGGCGCCGGCACGGCGGCGACTTTACGGACGGAAGCTTTTATATGACTTTTACTCGCGTCCCCACCGGCACGCGACTGTAAAGATCGACGATGTCATCGTTGGTCAGCCGGACACATCCATTGGACACCGCCTGCCCGATCTTCCACGGCTCGTTCGTTCCGTGCAGCCGATAGTAGGTATCCCGCCCGCCCTGGTAGAGATAAAGCGCCGCCGCGCCGAGCGGGTTCTGCGGGCCGCCTTCGACGCCGCCGGCGTACTGCTGCAGGTGCGGCTTGCGGCGGATCATGTCAGCCGTCGGGCGCCAGGATGGCCATTCCGCCTTGCGGCCGACGGTGGCCACGCCCTTGAAATTCAGGCCCTCCTCGCCGACCGCGACGGTATAGCGGATCGCGCTGCCACCACCTTCCACGTAGTACAGCCGGCGTTCCGCCGTATTGACGACGATCGTCCCCGGCGTCTCCTCGCCGTAGTAGGCGACATGGCGCCGGCGAGGCGGAGAGGAGACGCGGTAACTCGAGAAGGAGGGATAGCTGGGCGGCCAGTAGGTCGTCGTGCAACCGCTGGCCATCAGGCCCAACCCGAGCAATACAAATCCGCGGCGTGTCATGAAGTCGTCGACCATGTGCACCTGCTAGCGATTGTAACCCCGACCTCTAGCCATAGCATCGCGCGGCGCGCGGGCCAAGTCTCCCCCTTTGACTGAAGCTATGCCCTTCTTCCGTGCCCCCTTGCGTCCGACGCCTGCCTCTGTTCGACTGGCGCAACATAACAAAAAGGGTGTTTGCAATGAGCTTTAGCTTCGCGGGGAAGGTCGGGATCGTGACGGGAGGCGGGTCCGGGATCGGCGCGGCGGTGTGCCGCCGGCTGGCGCGACAGGGGGCCGAAGTCGCGGTTGCCGATATCAATGCGGAAGCCGCCCAGACCGTAGCCGGAGAGATCGCCTCGCTGGGCGGCAAGGCTCATGCGGTTGGCGTCGATGTTGCCGACCCCGATTCGATGGAGCGGCTGGTTGCGACGACGGTTGAGCGATGCGGCGGCCTGCACCTGGCCGTCAACAATGCGGGCATTCACGGCAACCGTCTGCCGACTGCCGATTGCCCGATCGACGACTGGAAAAGCCTGATCGACGTCAACCTCAACGGCGTCTTCTACGGCGTGAAACACGAGATTGCGGCGATGATGGCATCGGGTGGCGGCGCCATCGTCAACATGTCATCGGTGCTGGGGTCGGTCGGATTGCCGATGACGGCCGCCTATACGGCCTCGAAGCACGGCGTCATCGGACTTACCAAGGTCGCGGCCATCGAATACGCGCGATTCGGTATCCGCATCAACGCGGTCGGTCCAGGCTGGATCGAAACGCCGATGCTGGAAGAGCACCCGCAACTGGCCAACACAAGGCGCATGGAAGCGTTGCAGCCGATGGGTCGGCGCGGTACGCCGGAAGAAGTCGCGGCGCTCGTATGCTTTCTCCTGTCGGACGAAGCAAGCTTCATCACGGGCAGCTATCATCTGGTGGACGGCGCCTACAGCGCGCACTAGCGGCCCTGCCCGGCGTTGCAGCGCAGCCCGCGGGCGCCCCTACAGCAGACCGAGTTCGGCCAGCTCCCGCCGCAGTTCCATCGGCAGGTCCGCGCCACCGGCGTCGAGGTTCCTGAGGTCGCGCGGTGCGTCCTCACCCTTGAGGTAGCGCCAGCCCTGAAACGCCCGCCTCGGCTGAAGCTCGGTCTCGATGACCTCCGGGCCGAGCACGAGTTCGCAGCGGGTGATGCCGTCGGCGTCTTTGAAGGTCTTGAGGTCGAGCAAGCGCTGCCGGGCCTGGACCTGTCCCTTGATGACCCAGTAGAGCGAGCCGCCGTCGAGCAGATCGTCCACGCGTTTTGGGATCATGCGGGTCGTATGGCTCGTGCTCGGCTCGATGCCGGCCGCGATGGCGACCAACGCCCGCTCGGAAACCCACTCCCGCAGGTCTTCGATCGATTCGGCGCCGACGCACAGCTTGATGAGATGCAGGGCCATGGCCCCTTGAACGCCTTTCTCCGGCGGCAGTCAAGCCGGACGGAGCCGCCACGCAGCCACAGCCCCTGCCCGTTTGCAGCCACCGGTGCGATCAACACTCGACGACATTGACGGCAAGACCGCCCGTCGAGGTTTCCTTGTACTTCTCGTTCATGTCGACACCGGTCTGGCGCATCGTCTCGATGCAGGCGTCGAGCGGCACAAAGTGGGTGCCGTCGCCCTTGATCGCCAGCGACGCGGCCGTGACGGCCTTCACAGCGCCGAGCGCGTTGCGCTCGATGCAGGGAACCTGCACAAGGCCCGCAACGGGATCGCAGGTCATACCGAGATGGTGCTCGAGCGCGATTTCGGCGGCGTTTTCGATCTGCTCCGGGGTTCCGCCCATCACGGCGGCAAGCCCCGCCGCAGCCATCGCCGACGCAGAGCCGACCTCGCCCTGGCAGCCAACCTCTGCGCCGGAAATCGAGGCGTTGTGCTTGATGATGCCGCCGACCGCCGCCGCCGTCAGCAGGTAATCACGGATGCCCTCGGCGTCGGCGTCCTCGTGGAAGTGCAGGTAGTAGCGAACGGTGGCCGGCACGACGCCGGCGGCACCGTTGGTCGGCGAAGTCACGACCCGCCCGCCGGCGGCGTTCTCCTCGTTGACCGCCATCGCATAGACGCTCAGCCAGTCGTTCGCGAGCAGCGGGTTGGTCTTGTTCGAACGCCATTCCTCCTGCAGCTTGTCGTGGATCATGCGGGCGCGGCGCTTGACCTTCAGACCACCGGGCATGATGCCCTCGCCCTGCAGGCCGCGGTCGATGCAGCTTTTCATCGCGGCCCAGATCCGGTCGAGGCCGGCGTCGAGCTCCTCGCGGGACATTGCCGTTTCCTCGTTCGCGCGCTTCATCTGCGCGATCGTCAGACCCGAGCGGGCGGCCATCTCCAGCATCTGCTTGGCCGAGGAGAACGGGAACGGCACCTTGCGCTCGCCGGCCTGTGCCTTCGAGGAACGCATCGCCTCCAGTTCGGTGTCGGTGACGACGAAGCCACCGCCGACGGAGTAGTAGATCCGCTTCAGCAGCAGCCGGCCGTCGCGATCATAGGCGGAGAAGGTCATGCCGTTGGCGTGCCCTGGCAGCGGATTCTTCTTGTCGAATTCCAGGTCGTGCTTCGGCTGGAAGGCGTAGGACGGGTGGCCGGGCGGCGTGATGCGCCCGGTGCGCTCGACCTCGGCAATGATGGCGTCCATGCGGTCCGGATCGACCTGGTCGGGGCGCTCTCCCATCAGACCGAGGATCACCGCCCGGTCGGAGCCGTGACCGACGCCCGTGAAGGCGAGCGAGCCGTGCAGGCTCATCTTGATCGCCGCGACTGCCGCGCCCGACGGCCGCGGCCAGTCCGGAGACAGGATCAGGTCGAGAAAGCGATTGGCCGCCGACATGGGGCCCATCGTGTGGGAACTAGAGGGACCGATGCCGATCTTGAAGACGTCGAAAACCGAGAGAAACATGCCGGGAACCTGCCAATACCGAACGGCCGCACTGCAGCCGGAGCCTGCTATGCGGCGCCTCCTCCCGAATGATCACGGGATGCGGCACAGCATTATGTGATCGAAGCTACGTGATCGCGCAAGCCGCGTCAGGCGGCGTCCCGACATCGGGTTCTGCACCTGCGACATGGCCACGGCGGCAAACGTCGCCGCAAACGAAAACAGCGCGCCTGGGAGCGGCGCGCCGTCTTTGACTTGTTTCGGGATTTATATCAGATGCCGCCGAAAAGATAGATCAGGGCAAGAAGACCAGCAAAGCCGAGGACCGTACGAATGGTGAGGCCCCAGCAGGACTTCTGAGCGGTACTTTCCATGATTTCCCCAAATGAGAACACTGCGCCGGCCAATAATGGGCCGACTGTCGCCCTAATAGTAAATCCTTGATGAAGGCGCAACTGGAAAAAATGGCAGAAACATGGCGCCCGCCACCCAGCGCCCGATCCGGCGTCGACGATTGTGACATCAAACCAAAGCGTTGACGAAAGAGACGGGTCAGTTGGCCGCACCCGCCTTCATACTTTGGTCAAAGGCGTAAACGCCCGCCATAGCCTGTCCGACCGTGCGTGGCGCTTGCAATTCACGCAATCCGCGGCAAATTTCGAATCATGACAACCGCCGATCCGATCGCCCTTGCCGTCTTCGTCATCCTGTGGCTGGGCTATGCCTGGATCACCGACAACCGACGCTTCCTCAACCGGGTGAGCCTGACACGCGCCATGAACGCGCAGCGCGCCGCCTGGATCCGCAATGCCATGCGTCGCGACCTGCGCATGATCGACACCCAGATCATGTCCGGGCTGCAGCACGGCACCGCCTTTTTCGGCTCCACCTCGATCCTGGCGCTGGGCGGGTGCTTTGCGCTGCTCGGCGCCACCGATCAGGTCTTCACCGTCATCGGCGACCTGCCATCCGTCTTTCAGGCCGGACGCGCCGGCTTCGAGTTGAAGGTGGGGGGGCTCGCCTGCATCTTCGGCTATTCCTTCTTCAAGTTCGGCTGGTCCTACCGGTTGTTCAACTATTGCTCGATCCTGCTCGGAGCGGTACCGATGGCGGGCGATGTGCACAAGGATCCGGCCGCGGCAGAGGTGGCGGTCGAACGCGTGATCCGGATGAACATACTTGCCGCCCGCCACTTCAATGCGGGGCTGCGCGCGATCTTCCTGTCGATCGGCTATCTCGGCTGGTTTATCAGCCCCTACCTGTTCATGCTGTCGACGGCCTTCATCATCTTCGTCCTGATCCGCCGCCAGTTCTTCTCGGAGGCGCGCCGGACGGTGCTGGAAAAGCCCGACTAGCTCCGGTCCGCTGCCACCTTTCGGCCATCTTGGCTCGCACAAGCTCCAGGCCGGACATTGGCCCGAAGAATCGCGGCACGAGAGAGATGACAGCACAGACCACAGATCGGATCGACGTTGGCGGGGACGGTGCACCGGCCCGGACCGGACGCCTCGCATGGCTGGACACCGCCCGCGGCCTCGCGCTGGTGGCCATGGCCACCTACCACCTCAGCTGGGATCTGGAGTTTTTCGGCTACCTTGCCCCCGGCACGGCCGGAACCGGGCTGCTGCGGGCCTACGCCCGCCTGATCGCCGGCAGCTTCCTGTTCCTCGCTGGCTTCGGCCTGGTACTCGGCCACCATGCCGAAATCCGCTGGCGCGCGTTCTGGATCCGGTTCGGCCGGATCCTGGCGGCTGCGCTGGCCATCACCGCCGCCACCTATTTCCTCTTCCCGGACGCGTTCATCTTCTTCGGTATCCTGCACGCGATTGCGGCCGCCAGCCTGCTCGGCCTGCCGTTCCTGCGCCTGCCGGTTGCCGTGGTGCTTCTGTGCGCCGCCGCAAGCCTTGCCACCCCCCACTACCTCCGAAGCGCCATTTTCGACGCGCCGGCCCTGTGGTGGGTCGGCCTTTCGGAAAGCCCGCCGCGCTCAAACGACTACGTGCCGTTGCTGCCCTGGTTCGGCGCCTTCCTGATGGGCATGGCCGCATGCCGGCTCTACCTTCGGTACGCACCGCCTCCACCTGGCCCGAAACAGGCTGTGGACAGCCGGTGGGCGTCGATGCTGGCGACGGCCGGCCGCCACAGTCTTGCCATCTATCTTCTCCACCAGCCCGTGCTGATCGCGCTGGTCTATCTGTTCTCGGTTGTCGCCCCGCCCGCAAGGCCGGACCCGGCGGAGAACTACCGGCAGAGCTGTGTCACGGCCTGCGGCCGAACGGGAGACGCCCCCGCCTCCTACTGCCGCACGTTCTGCGACTGCACGCTCGACCAGCTGCTGCAACGCGAGCTGTTCGACGGGCTCTACGGCGGCGGGATCGACGCCGGAACCGATCCGCGGGTGGCCGCCATCTCGCAGCAGTGCTCGGCGGAGGCGCAATTGGGTAACGAGTTGAAGGAATAGCCGCATGAATGCCTATCGGAGCAAGCCGTTCACCTTGCCCTGGCCCCCGATCATTTATGCCGTGGCCACGCTCGTCGCCCTGGTCCTGCAGCTACGTTTTCCGGCAGCCTTCCCGGGCGCGGGCTCGTGGCTGGCCCTCGGCGTCGGCGCGATTCTGATCCTGTTCTCGGCTATGCTCGGCATCTGGGCCCTGCGCACGCTGAAGGACGGCCAGACCACGGCGCTGCCGCACCGCTGCGCCAGCCACCTGGTGACGCGCGGCCCCTATCGCTACAGTCGCAACCCGATCTATCTGGCGCACACGCTGGCGCTCGCCGGCGTCGGCATCGTTGCGCACAATCCGTGGTTCCTGGTGGCGGCGATCGCCGCCGTCGTCGTCACGACGCTGGTGGCGATCCGACGCGAGGAGCTGCATCTGCTCTCGCGGTTCGGATTCGATTTCGAGCGCTATTGCCGTTCCACCGCCCGCTGGATCTGACCGCGCAGACGTAGCGCCCCGGGCGGAACCGTCTCAGGTTCCGACGCCGATTTCCGCCAGGCGCGTCAGACACGCCTCCTCGACATTGTCGAGCTCATCGAGCGTTTCGTCGATGTCGCGGCGCTTCTGCCGCAACTCTTCGCGCTTCTCGCCGACTTTCTGCATGAGCAACTGCAACTGCCCCATCTCGCCGGGCGGGTCCTTGTAAACCTGGATGATCTCGCGGATCTCGGAGATGGTGAAGCCAATCCGCCGGCCGCGCAGGATCTCCTTGATCAGGTGCCGGTCCGCCGGGCGGAACAGGCGGGTCCGACCCCGGCGCTCGGGGTGAATCAGCCCTTCATCCTCATAGAAGCGCAAGGTTCGCGTGGAAACGCCGAACTCGCGCGTCAACTCCGTTATGGTGTAGTATTTGTCCACGCCGACTCCGAAGGTTTACGTCGGCGCAATCTTATTGACTTTTACGTGAAAGTCAATTTTTGGCGATCAATGGATCCCGAACCACCAGGTCGCCAGGCCGAGGAACGAGAAGAATCCGATCGTATCGGTGATCGCCGTAACGAAGACGGCCGAGGACACGGCCGGGTCCGCCCCCATCCGATCCAGCAGCATCGGAATCATGAATCCGGCGAGCGCTGCGGCCATCATGTTGATCAGCATCGCCGTCGCGATGATCCCGCCGATGTCGACGTCACGGAACCACAGCCCGGCCACGCACCCGATCAGGACGCCGATCAGCAGTCCGTTGAGCAGGCCGACGCCGGCCTCGCGCCGCACGACCCGCCAGGCGTTGTGGATGTCGAGGTCGCGCGTCGCCAGCGCCCGCACGGTCACGGTCATCGTCTGCGAGCCGGCATTCCCGCCCAGACCGGCCACGATCGGCATCAGGACCGCGAGCGCCACGATCTCCTCGATCGTCGCCTCGAACAGCGAGATCACCGAGGCGGCGATCCCGGCGGTGAACAGGTTGACGAGCAGCCAGGGCACGCGCGAGCGCGAGGTTTCGAGCACGGTGTCGGACAGTTCCTCGTCGCCGACGCCGCCAAGGCGCATCAGGTCTTCCTCGGCCTCTTCCTGAATGACGTCGACGACGTCGTCGATGGTCAGCACGCCGACCAGCCGGCCGTTCTCGTCGACGACGGCCGCCGACAGGAGGTCGTACTGCTCGAACAGCTGCGCCGCCTCTTCCTGGTCCATCAGCGCCGGAATCGGGTGGCTCGTCTGGCGCATCACCGCCTCGACCTTCGTGTCGCGCTTGGAGCGCAGCACCCGGTCCAGATCGACGACGCCCAGCAGCCGGAAGGTCGGGTCGATCACGAAGATTTCGGTGAAGCTGTCGGGAAGATCCTCGTCCTCGCGCATGTAGTCGATGGTCTGGCCAACGGTCCAGAACGGCGGCACGGCGACGAATTCCGAGCGCATGCGCCGACCGGCCGTGCTCTCCGGATAGTCGAGCGCGCGGCGCAGGCGGATCCGCTCGGTGAACGGCAGCTTCGAGAGGATCTCGTCCTGGTCCTCCTGGTCGAGGTCCTCGAGAATGTAGACGGCGTCGTCGGACTCCATCTCGCCAATGGCCGCGGCGATCTGCTCGTTCGGCAAATGCTCGACGATGTCGAGGCGGATGGCCTCGTCCACCTCGGTCAATGCCGCGAGATCGAAGTCGTCGCCGAGCAATGACACGAGCGCCAGCCGCTGCTCCGGCTGGATCGCCTCGAGCAGGTCGCCCATTTCCGATTCGTGCAGGTTGGCGACATGGCGACGCAGAAACAGGATGTCCCGGTCGGCGATTGCGGCGCCGACCTGCGTCAGGAAGTCGGTGCGCACCGATCCGTCGGGCGAATAGATGTCCTCGCCGTGGAAGGCCGGCTGCTCGGCCGGTCCGGAGCGCTCGTTCTCGTGTTCGCCGCTGTCCGTCATCCGAGCCGCTCCTCGAAAAACAAGTCTCGGCGTCGCATCCGCGTGATGCTCGACCGAGGACGAAGGAATGGGATTGCATTGCCCCTTGCGTGGCGGGCTTCCACCCTGCCGCCTCGTTCCGTGCTAGCCCAAAGCACAGCGCGGGTCCACAGCCGAGCGCGGCAAAAGCACAAGCCAAAGCGGCAAATTCTTCAATCTGTTGCCAGAATCCGACCGGTGCGGGGCACCGGCACGGCGCCCGGCCCGTCAGCGCCGGGGGCCGGTCCTTCTCAACTTCGCGCCAAACCGCTAATGCCGTGGAAACGCTGCATGCGAGGACAGACAAATGACGATGCGCCCCCTTGTCCGGTTCCCGGACGAACGCCTGCGGATGCCCTGCCGGACGGTAACACAGTTCGACGTCTCGCTGGCCGCACTCGCCGCCGACCTCACCGACACGATGCGGGCGGCGCCGGGTATCGGCATCACCGCGGCCCATGTCGGCGAACTGCTCCGGCTCGTCGTTATCGAGCTCGACGGGCCGGCATCGACTCGCATCTATGTAAACCCGCAGGTCGAATGGACCTCGCCACAAGGCGGCCGCCATACCGAAGGCAGCGTGTCGATGCCCGGGGTGACCGATGACGTCGAGCGCCCGTCAGCGATCAGGGTCCGTTACCAGGACCTTGGCGGCGAGTGGCGCGTGGAGGAAGCGGCCGGGCTGCTGGCGGTATGCCTGCAGCACGAAATCGACCAGCTCGACGGAATCTTCTGGATCGACCGTCTGTCGCGGCTGAAGCGGGAGCGAATCATCAAGAGATACCGCAAGCTTCAAGGCTCTTGAGCGGCCTCACGCCGTTCCGGGCGCACCCGGGATTGCCGAGGTCGACCAGCCTGTGACGAACGCGGCACGACGCTGCGGCGGGGCCTCGCGGCCCGGCTCATCAATGGCTAACAATCAAGGAAAAACAATAGCTTACTAAGCTAGATGGTGCGGTCGAGAAGACTCGAACTTCCACGGGTTGCCCCACAGCGACCTCAACGCTGCGCGTCTACCAATTCCGCCACGACCGCATCGTGGTAGGTGCCGAATTGCTCCAGCGGGGCTGCATGTAGCAAAAGCCTTTTGGGTGCACAAGGCCATCACGACAGAAATCTTGCGGGACGAGCAACAATTTCAACAGGCCCTGTGAACAGCCGGATTCCGCCCTGAAATCCTTGCGGCAGACCGCCTATATTGGCAGAAACGACGCCCAGAAGGACAAGCCATGCAACGCGCCGAACTTGAGAAGACGATGCTCGCCCCGCCGGGCTCGCCACCGGTCCGCTGGCGGATCGAGCCGGGACTCACCGCCTATGACGCGGCGGTGGCAACGATGGAACGCGAGGCGGCGGCGATCGCCGCCGGCGAGGCCGACGAGCTCGTCTGGCTGGTCGAGCATCCGCCGCTCTACACCGCCGGCACCAGCGCCGACGGCGCCGACCTGGTCGAGCCCGATCGCTTTCCGGTATTCCAGACCGGGCGCGGCGGCGAATACACCTATCACGGCCCGGGCCAGCGCGTCGTCTACGTCATGCTCGATCTCAAGCGCCGCCGCCAGGACGTGCGCGCCTTCGTCGCCGCGCTGGAAGACGTCGTCATCGGCACGCTGGCGCAGATGAACGTCAAGGGCGAGCGGCGCGAGGACCGGGTCGGCGTCTGGGTACGACGCCCGGACCGGCCGCCCCTGCCCGACGGCTCGCCGGCGGAGGACAAGATCGCCGCGATCGGCATCCGTCTTCGGCGCTGGGTGAGCTTCCATGGCCTGGCGCTCAACGTCGACCCCGACCTCGACCATTTCAACGGCATCGTTCCCTGCGGCATCCGCGGCTACGGCGTGACCAGTCTCGTCGACCTCGGCCTGCCGGTGATGATGAGCGACGTCGACGTTCGGCTGAAGGACGCCTTCGAGCAGGTCTTCGGCCCCGTGCGATCCGAGCGGTAGCCCGGCGCTCCGGCCCGCGACATCTCGATCGGCGGCGAGGCCGAGGCGCCCCCTGCCGGCGCTCCGATCGCCGTGCCTGCCGCGCCGCGCATCTGTTTGCGGCGCAATTGGAGCAGCCAAGCCCCGTATCCACCGACTACTCTCGACGGCGGAAGAATGGAGCCCGCAATGGCAGATTCCGGTGACGACAACACAATAGCCTTTCCGACCCGCCGCAACGACGGCGACACGCTTGGCGGTCGCATCTGGCGAGCACGCGATGCTCTCGACATGTCGCTCGAGGCGCTGGCCGAGCGTCTCGGCATTCCCCTTGAGACGGTCAGCGACTGGGAACGGGACCACGCCGAGCCTGGACCGCATTCGCTGTTCATGCTGGCCGGCGTGCTGGGCGTTGCACCGTCCTGGCTGATGGCCGGCATCGGCGAGGCCCCGCCGGAAGCCGACGCCGTCGAAGAACCGGCGATGCACCCGCTGGAGGTGCAACTGCGCCAGCTTCGGGCCCTCCATGCCCAGACCGGCGAGGCGATCGCGGCGCTGGAAGCAGCGATCCTGCAGCTCTCCCCCCAAAGCTGCAAGGAATAGTCCGGGCGCACTTGAGTAACCGTGCCCGCTCTGCGATGGTCCGGGCCAAGATTCCACGGACGAACGACATATTCAGGGAGAATAATCATGGACGTACGCGCAGCCGTCGCTATCCAGGCCGGCAAGCCGCTTGAGGTCATGACGGTGCAGCTCGAAGGCCCGAGGGCCGGCGAGGTGCTGGTCGAGGTCAAGGCCACCGGCATCTGCCATACCGACGATTTCACGCTTTCGGGCGCCGATCCAGAAGGCCTGTTCCCGGCGATCCTCGGCCATGAGGGCGCTGGCGTCGTCGTCGACGTCGGCCCGGGCGTCACCTCGGTCAGGAAGGGCGACCATGTCATCCCGCTCTACACGCCGGAATGCCGCTCCTGCCCGTCCTGCCTGTCGCGCAAGACAAACCTCTGCACCGCGATCCGCGCCACCCAGGGTCAGGGCGTCATGCCGGACGGCACCTCGCGCTTCTCGATCGGCAAGGACAAGATCCATCACTACATGGGGTGCTCGACCTTCGCCAACTACACCGTCCTGCCGGAGATCGCCGTCGCCAAGGTCAACCCGGACGCGCCCTTCGACAAGATCTGCTACATCGGCTGCGGCGTCACCACCGGCATCGGCGCGGTGATCAATACCGCCCAGGTCGAGATCGGCGCCACCGCCGTCGTCTTCGGCCTCGGCGGCATCGGCCTCAACGTCATCCAGGGCCTGCGCCTTGCCGGGGCCGACATGATCATCGGCGTCGACCTGAACAACGACAAGAAGGTCTGGGGCGAGAAGTTCGGCATGACCCACTTCGTCAACCCTTCGGAGATCGGCGAGGACCTCGTCCCCTACCTCGTCAACATGACCAAGCGCGGTGCCGACCAGATCGGCGGCGCCGACTACACCTTCGACTGCACCGGCAACACCAAGGTCATGCGCCAGGCGCTCGAGGCCAGCCACCGCGGCTGGGGCAAGTCGGTCATCATCGGCGTTGCCGGCGCCGGCCAGGAGATCTCGACCCGTCCGTTCCAGCTCGTCACCGGCCGGACCTGGATGGGCACCGCCTTCGGCGGCGCGCGCGGCCGCACCGACGTCCCGAAGATCGTCGACTGGTACATGGAGGGCAAGATCGAGATCGACCCGATGATCACCCACACCATGCCGCTCGAGGACATCAACAAAGGGTTCGAGCTGATGCACCAGGGCCAGTCGATCCGAAGCGTCGTGCTCTACTGATGTCGTCGCTCGACTACCGGGTCGACGTGCGGGGAATGGATGCCTTCTCCGCACGGGACCTCTATGCCATGCTGAAACTGCGCGTCGACGTCTTCGTCGTCGAACAGGCCTGTCCCTATCCCGAGCTCGACGGCAACGACATCGACGCCCTGCACCTTCGCCTGCTCGATGGCACCGCGTTGCTCGCCTGCGCGCGGCTCTGGCGGCCGGCGCCGGACAAGCCCCCGCGGATCGGCCGCGTGGCGGTGTCGTCCGCCCATCGCGGCCGGCGCCTCGGGGACGCTTTGATGCGCGAGGCGATCGCCGCCTGCCAGCGCCTCTACCCCGGCGAGCCGGTCGCGCTCTCGGCGCAGAGCCACCTGCAGAGCTTCTACCGCTCGCACGGCTTCGCGGCGACGTCGAAGGAATATTTCGAGGACGGCATTGCGCACGTCGACATGCTGCGCCCGCTGGCCGCGGCGACGGCCTGAGCCGGGCGCGATCGAGGAACTGATGCAGATGATTTACGTCGACGCCGATGCCTGTCCCGTCAAGGCCGAAGTGCAGAAGGTCGCCGAGCGCCACGGCCTCGAGGTGGTGTTCGTCGCCAACTCGGGCCTGCGGCCGTCGCGCGACCCGATGGTGCGCAATGTCATCGTCCCCGGCAGTTTCGACGCCGCCGACGACTGGATCGTCGAGCACGTGCAGGCGGGCGACATCGTGGTGACGGCGGACGTCCCGCTCGCCGGCCGCTGCGTCGCCAAGGACGCGCTGGTGACGGGTCCCGGCGGCCGCCTGTTCGACAAGGCCAACATCGGCATGGCGACCGCCATGCGCGACCTCGGCGCGCATCTGCGCGAAACCGGCGAGAGCAAGGGCTACAATGCCGCCTTCTCGCCGCGCGACCGGTCGACCTTCCTGGAAACGCTGGAACGGCTCTGCCGGCGGGCGAAGCCATCCGCCGGGAGCCGCCCGTGACCCCCGCGGCGGGCAAAAGTTTCCCTTTCAACGCCGTGCCATGCGCAGGTCGCCAAACGACAACGTCGGCGCCGTGCGGCACTAACCCGATGGAGTTGCCATGAAAGTGCTATCCCAGAACCAGGCCTTCGGCGGCATGCAGGGTGTCTTCGCCCACGATTCGCTTGCCTGCAAGTGCGAGATGACCTTTGCCGTCTTCGTCCCGCCAAAGGCCATCAGCGAGCCCTGCCCCGTGCTCTGGTACCTGTCGGGACTGACCTGCACCCATGCCAATGCGATGGAGAAGGGCGAGTATCGCCGCATGGCCGCGGAACTGGGCCTGATCATCGTCTGCCCCGACACCAGCCCGCGCGGCAACGACGTGCCGGACGAGCTGACCAGCTGGCAGATGGGCAAGGGCGCCGGCTTCTACCTCGATGCGACGGAGAAGCCGTGGGCCGAGAACTTCCAGATGTACACCTACATCACCGAGGAACTGCCGGCCTTCGTCAGCCAGCACTTCCGCATGGACATGACCCGCCAGGGCATCTTCGGCCATTCGATGGGCGGCCACGGCGCCATGACGATCGCGCTGAAGAACCCGGACCGCTTCCGCAGCTGCTCCGCCTTCGCCCCGATCGTGTCGCCGTCCACCGCCGACTGGTCGGCGCCCGCCTTCGAGAAGTACCTCGGTGCGGACCAGGCGGCCTGGCGCGAATACGACGCCTGCGCGCTGGTGGCGGACGGGGCGCGCTTCCCGGAATTCCTGATCGACCAGGGCAAGGCCGATGGTTTTCTCGACAGCGGCCTCCGCCCGTGGCTGTTCGAGGACGCGATCAAGGGGACGGATATCGGCCTCACGCTGCGTATGCACGAGCGCTATGACCACTCCTACTATTTCATTTCCACCTTCATGGACGACCACTTGAAGTGGCACGCCGAGCGGCTCGGCTGAAAACCATGGCGCCGGCGCATGACTGGGTTGCGCCGGCGGCTCTTGCCTTTCGATGCCCGGATGGCGATATAGGCGGCAGCAGACGGCTGCTGCCACACTCTTCGTGCGGTGACGAATGCGGGGACGGCCCCGCTCCTTGATGATGGAGCAGGACATGTCCTGGATTTTGCTCGTGCTGGCCGGCCTCTTCGAGATCGGCTGGGCGATCGGCCTGAAATATACCGACGGCTTCACAAGGCCCCTCCCCACAGCGCTGACCTCGGCGGCGATGCTCGTCAGCATCGTGCTGCTTGGCCTTGCCGTGCGCAACCTGCCGATGGGCACCGCCTATGCCGTCTGGACCGGGATCGGCACGGTCGGCACCGAAATTCTCGGGATCGTCCTGTTCGCCGAGCCGGTGACGGCGCTGCGGCTCGGCTGCATCGCCCTGATCGTCACCGGTATCATGGGCCTGAAGTTCGCCGCCTGAGCATCCTCAGCCCCGCCGGTTGTCGAGCGAAAACGCACCCGGTCCGGCGAAGAACAGGTAGAGGAAGATGAAGCAGAACGAGATCGCGGCGTCGCCGCGATTGTTCACCGGCCAGAAATCGACGGGCATGTGTGCCATGAAATAGGCGACTGCCATGAAGCCGCAGAGAACGAAGGCGGTCGGCCGGGTGAACAGCCCGAGAAGGATCAGCGCACCGCCGATCGCCTCGAGCAGCCCGGCCACGCCGATCAGGTTCATCAGGTCGCCGAACGGCGGATCCGCCGGCGGGAAGTTGAAGAGCTTCTGCGTTCCATGCTCGATGAACTGCAGGGCCGTCATGATCCGGAGCGCGGCCAGCGCATGGGGTTCATAGGGGGTCAGGCGTTCGGCAAGCGACATGTCCGGGCTCCAGCGACAACGATCGAGCGGCTTCCGGTCAGAACCGCTCGCAAGCCGGATTCTGACCCCGCCTACTCGACAGTCAAGATGCCGGCGGGGGATGCCGGAACCGAACGGATTTCTCTGCCTAGTTGCAGCTGATGTACTGCGTCGCCACGCACGGCGTGACCGCGCCGCGCGACCGGGTCTCGGCCCCGGTCGCGACCTGGGGCTTGCGCACACGCGGCCGCACCGTCAGCGCCGCCTCGCTCGGAATGATGACCGGCTCTTCGACCTTGTCTTCGGGCCGGTTCGGCCCGTGCGCGGCGATCGCGGTCGAGTGCGCCTTCGCCGTGCGCTGGCCGGACTTGCGCTTGCCGGCCGCCGCGGGCTTGACCGGGGCGAGCTGGTAGGCGATCGCCAGGCGCTTGGCGATGGCGGTGGCCAGCGCCCGGTCGCCGGCCTTTGCGCCGGGTTGGAAGCTGTTGATACGGAACCCTTCGCTCGCCACCGTCGAGCCGGTGCTGTCCTTCAGCAGGACCGTCACCTCGGCCGAGTTGCGGCCGACCTCGGCGCCCACGCCTCGGACCGCCTTCAAAATCCGAACGTCCATGGTTACCCTGGGTAGCCGCACCGGACGGCGCGTCGAGCGCACCGCCTGCTTCAGTTGCTGGCTGGCCAGCTTCGCGACCGACGGCGGAACGGTCGCATCGGCGGAGACGGTGACGCTACGAATGTCCTTGAGCGTCTCCGCCCCGGCCGCAGCCGTCAGGGCGAGCACCGCAAGCGCTGCCAGCGGCGCGCGAAGAAGAGAGATCAGCATATCTAGTCGAACCCATAGCCCGGGACTCCGCCCTCGGCGAATCAGTCCCCTCATGGATTCCGCTTTGCACGACCGGGCCAACGCGCGCAATGGGCAGTTGCGCCGCACTGGTCGGCTTCGCGCCGTCAGCGCGCAGCCAGCGCCGCCAACACGTCTGCCGCCACCTCGAACTCGGCCCGACGCAGTTCGCGGCGATGGAACGCCTCCTCGTCGGTGCCCCATTGCTCGATCTGCCAGTCCTCATCGAGATGGGCCAGCTTCCAGACCGTCGCCGCGTCAAGGCGGCCATAGGCGAACGCCAGTGCCAAAATGGCAGAACCGGTGAGCGTGGTGATCGTATGCAGGGCGGCCAATTCCAGCGGCGAGCCGAACCTTTCCAGGGCGGCGGCAAACGCGGCCATCGCCGGCTGCGGCTGTTCCTGGTGGATGACGCCCTCAGCCAGGATGAAGCGCGCCCCGAGGGCGTCGGCGGCCCAGTCGAGCACCGGGTCCCAACCCTCGCACTGCCACTGCACCAGGCGTTCCGGGCTGTCGGCGCGATAGCAGATCATATCGGTCCCGGCGAAACGGACGATCTCGTCCATGACCGCCGCGCGTTGGTCGGCGACCCCGTCGAGCGCGGTGTTGACGAGCCGCGTCACCGGCATCTTCGCCGGATCGATCACCTCGGCCTGCGCCTGCCACTCCTGCTTCAGCCGATCGGCCAGCGCCGGTGAGCCGACGGCGAGCGCCCGCCTCGCCGGCGTGCGCACGGGCCGCCCGTCGAGCAGCACGGTATGGCCGTCGTCGGTCTCTGCGATCGAGACCTCCTTGTAGAACCGCTTTGGCAGCGGCCGCTTCATCTGGATCTGCGCCCGGCGCACCGGATCGGGATCGCTCATGGCGTCGGACAGGTCTGTGAGGATGTCACGCATCGGATAACTCCAGCCACTCAAGCAGTTCGGCCGGCTCCCTTAGAATGTGGTCGGCTCCCGCCTCGACAAGCTCGGGAACGCTGGCATAGCCCCAAGCGACGCCGACCGCTTGCGCGCCGGCCGCCTTCGCCATCTGCATATCGTAAATCGCGTCGCCGATGACAACGGTGCGCGCCGGATCGACGCCCGATTCGGCGCAACATTCTGCGACCATGGCCGGGTGCGGCTTGGACGGGCAATCGTCGGCGGTGCGCGAGACGAAGAAGGTACGCTCGAAGCCGTGGGTGGCACGGATCGAATCGAGGCCGCGCCGCGACTTGCCGGTGACCGCGCCGAGCAGCAGCGCGTCCTCGCGCTCCAGCCGTCGGATCAGCGTCTCGATGCCGGGAAACAGCGGCTCCTGGAAGCCCGGCTCCGCCCGAACGCCCATGAAAATCTTCTTGTAGTGGCCGGTCATCGCGAGCGCCTGGTCGTCCACGTGCGGCTTGCCCTGCAGCCGGGCGATGGCAATGTCCAGTGTCAGGCCGATGATGCCCTTGGTGGCGGCGAGCGCCGGCCGCTCGAGACCGAAGTCGTGGAAGGTGCGCGCCATGACCTCGTGGATCAGCGTCGCGCTGTCGACGAGCGTTCCGTCACAGTCGAAAAGGACGAGCCGCATCACTCAGCCTCGTCGGCGGCGTTCTGGTCAAAACCAAAGACATTCCAGGTCTGCACCATGTGCGGCGGCAGCGGCGCGGTCACGCGCAGGCGCCCGCCGGCGGGGTGGGGAATGTCGATGTGGCGCGCATGCAGGTGCAGCCGGTTCTGTATGCCGCCCGGAAAGGTCCAGTTGATGTCCGCATCGAAATATTTCGGGTCGCCGAGAATCGGATGGCCGAGATGGGCGGCGTGAACGCGCAACTGGTGTGTCCGGCCGGTGTAGGGCTCCATCTCCAGCCAGCAGAAGTTCTGCCCCGCCTGTTCGACGACACGGTAGTAGGAGACGGCGTGATCGGCGCCGTCCTCGCCGTGCTTGGCAATGCGCATCCGGTCGCCGTCGGCCGTCTGCTCCTTCACCAGCCAGGTCGAGATCCGGTCCTCGCGCTTGCGCGGCACGCCCTTCACGATCGCCCAATAGGTCTTCTTGGTGTCGCGCTCGCGGAACGCCGCCGTCAGCTTCTGCGCCGCACCGCGCGTCCGGGCGACGACGAGCACGCCGGAGGTGTCGCGGTCGAGGCGATGGACCAGGCGCGGCTTCTCGCCCTTCTGGCTCGTCCAGGCCTCCAGCATCTTGTCGATGTGGCGGGTGACGCCCGAGCCGCCCTGCACGGCAATGCCGGCCGGCTTGTTCAGCACGAACACCTTGTCGTCCTCGTGCAGCAGCATGCGCGACAAAAGCTCGCCATCGGGCGAATGCTTCAGGTCCCGGCCGCCGATCGGGCCGGAGCGCGTATCCTTTGCGTCCACGCCCATCGGCGGGATGCGCACCATCTGCCCCGGTTGCACGCGGGTATCGGTCTTGGCGCGGCCGCCGTCCACGCGGACCTGCCCCGAGCGCAGCAGCTTCTGCAACTGCCCGAAGCCGAGCCCGGGATAGTGGACCTTGAACCACCGGTCGAGCCGCATGCCCGCCTCGTCCTGGTCCACCTGCCTGTGTTCGATGCCTGCCATCTTCGCCCTTCTTTCGTTGCGCCGTGCTTTAGCGCATGTTCCGGCAAAGGGGAAGTTTCGGGAACCGACGGGTCAGAAGGCCCGGAAGGTCAGCGTCGTCAGCGAGCGGACAATGCCGGGAATGACGGCGATATTGTCGTTGATGAACTTGCCGATGTCTTCCTCGCTCTCGACATAGACCTTCAAGAGCAGATCGTAGTCGCCGCTCGTGGAATAGAGTTCGGAGATCAACTCGGTCGCATAGAGCGCATCGGCCACTTCGTAGGTCTTGCCGGGGGCGCACTGCAGTTGCACGAAAATCGGTTTCATCGGACCACCCCGCCGCATGCCGCGGCCATTGATACCCGCCCCGCTCCGGGGCGCCCTGCCGGCTTTATGGCGGAGTTCACCCACCCGACGCAAGAGCGTGCGGCGGATTTGCTACGGCGTCGCTCCCCACCCCCGCTTCTGTAAGATTTTTCTAAAATGCCATCGTCATAATTCGCAGGTCCGAAAGGCCCCGGCGCTAAAATGACCCATCGCGCCGACGAAACGACAGATTATCGATGACACAGATCGTTACCGTATCCCCCAGCACTGCCGCCTACGCTGCGGAGGCCCACAAGGCCAAGACGCGCACGTCCACGCTGTTCGAGGAGAAACTCGAGGTCTGGCACAAAGTTGCCAGGGTCAACGGCGACGCCCTGCAGAAAGCCTATCTCGGCCTGGTCCTGCCGCCGGCGCTCGCCGTCGCGCTGCTGACGACACGGGCGCAGCCGGAAGCGACCGTGGAGATGGTCGATCGCGCCTACGCCGAAAACGACGGCACGGCCGAGACCGTCACCGTCGAGGAACAGGACAAGCTTTAGTTCACCGCAAGACAGGTCGGGCATCGACGGCGACCGCCGCCTCGCCTGCCTTCACGGCAACCTATTCCAGGAACGTCATCGGGTTGACGGGCGAGGCATTCTTGCGAACCTCGAAGTGCAGCTTGGGACGGGTGGCACTGCCGCTCATGCCGGAGGCTGCCAGCGTCTGCCCGCGCTGCACCTTCTGGCCGCGCTGAACGTTGAGGCTCGACGCATGGCCATAGACCGTTACGGTGCCGTCGTCATGGCGGACGAGCACTGCATTGCCGAGTTCCTTCAGGCTGCTGCCGGAATAGATGACGACCCCGTTCTCGGCCGCCTTGATCGGCGTTCCTTCCGGCACCGAAATGTCGATACCCTCGTTGCGGCTGCCCTCGACATTGGCGCCGTAGCCGGCGATCACGGCGCCGCGCACCGGCCAGCGGAACTTGCCGATTCCGGTCGATTCCGGCGCCTCGGCGGTGACGTCGGTCTTGGTCTCGACCTCGGCTACCGTCTCCGTCTTGGCCACCGGCGCATAGGCCTCGACCTTCTTCTCCACCGGCTCGACCGTCTTTTTCGGTTCGGGCAGCGATGCGGTCATCGTGGCGTCAGTCGAGGAGGGCGACGGGATCACGAGCTTCTGGCCTACGCGGATCGAGGCAGCAGACAGACCGTTTGCCCGCTTGAGCGCATCGACGGAAACACCGTTCCTGGCCGCAATCTTCGTCAGCGAATCGCCCGGCTGCACCTCGTATCCGCCCCCGGCCTTGCCTTCTCCGCCGGCGGTCACCTTTCCGGCATCGCCGGAGCTCTTGTCGCGGCTCTTGGAAGAGCCCGGCAGGATCGCCACCTCCTCGCCCGCCTGGTTCTCCGGCAACGGCTGCCTGTTGTCGCGATTGAGCGCTGTATCGATCGAAGCCCTGGCAGCGCTCGGGGTGGTGCCGAACACCGGGATAGTGATCTTCTGGCCAGGCTCGGCCTCGGCCGCAGTCTTCATGCCGTTGGCCTTGAGGATCTCCTTCTCCGGCACGCCGTAGCGGCTGGACAGCGTTTTCACGCTTTCGCCCGGGCGCATCATCACCACCGGCGCATTCGCCGTCGACCAGCCATTGCCGGCCTTGCCGCTTTCTGCCTTTGCCGTGGACTCGGGCTTGCGCACTGCCGGCACCGGCTGCGCCATCGCCACCTCGCGCTCGGCGGAGCTTGCGACCGGGGCCGGTTCGGCCAGAGCCGTGCGCTGCACGCTCACCGGCGTGGTCGCCATCCGCGCGCTCGAACCAGCATCCACCGAGGCCGACATCGGATACGACGTCTGCGCCCGGTTCATCGCCATGCCCTGGCCGGCGCCATTGATATCCCCTTGAGGGACGGCGGCGCCGCCGAACACCGTGCTCCGCGGGATCGAGTTGGTCGTAATGTCGTCGGATGAGGAGAACAGCCCGCCGAAGCGCGTGGCGTCGGAACTGCAACCGCTGGCGACGCTGGCCAGCAATACCGCCACGAGAAGCCGGGGCGCGGTCTTTCCAATACTCGGCGATACACTCTTACGCATGTCTGACAACCCAATCGAAACACAACCATTGCTGTGTAATGATTAAAGCGCGTTAGAGTTACTGCCCGGTTAAGGCAGCGCTCGCCAAATCGGATTCTTGAGGACTTGATAACCATCACGGACCGCAACACCCTGTCAAACCAGGGTGCGGCCGGGCGTCGGGTCAGAAGCTGCCCAGATACATGGAAGCGGCCCGGGAGACGCGGGCGCCGCTGACGGCGGCAGCGGCCGGCGCCATCTGCGGCATGTCGCGGCGAATCGTGTTGCCGCTCGCAAGGATGGCGTCGATCACTGCCGGCACCTCGGCGCCCTCGTCCGCCGCCTTTTCGGCATAGGCCAGCGAGCGGAGCGCGGAAACGGCCACCTCGCGGCTGCCAGCATAGCGCGGGCTCGCCTGGTCCTGCGGCTGCAGGTTGTCGAAATACGCGACATAGGCGCGGTAGTAGCCCTTCATGTCGCCCTGGTCTCGAAACCGTCGGAAAGCAACGTATTCGCGCTGTTCCAGCTCCGGCGAGACGATGTTGTTGCGCTCGTCCTCGGTCAGGGCCGGCAGCTGGCTGTCGTTGCGCGAGGCGCTCAGGACGAACAGCGCGTCGACGGACAGGGATACCTGCTCGGACGGATCGTAGGAACCGGCCCTGAACGCCGGCTGCCTGCCGCCATCGACCGGCTCTTCGCTGCTTCGACCGGCGGCCCGGGCGGCGAGATTGGCAATGCTGTCCCCTGTCGCCCGACCGGCAACGCTGTCCGAGATCTGCATGTTCAACTCCATTGGCACCGAGTGAGCCCCTGTCAGGGCATCCATGCGCACGACGTTAGGCCGTCGTCTGTCACGGGCTTATGGGGTGAAACTTGCGCGAGGCTTGCGTTGATTAACGAATGGTTAACGCACTCGACCCGGCGCGCCGTGGCTTGTCAACATATTGTTTTCTTGTGGTTTTCTAGTGCCGTCCATATCGGTTCGCATTTCAGCAATACCTGTTGGAAGGCAGTGCCCGGATCGCGCAGGCCGCGGCGCGACCGACTCGCTCCACCTTCCGTAACGTCAGTTTCGGCATCCCGACGTCAGAGGGCCTGGGCCTGGTGTGGCACGATCGGCAGGTACGGAACCGGGAACAGGTCCTCGCGATCGAAGCGGCTGCCGGTCTTGGACAGCCGCAGCATCCGGCATTCGGTATCGCTGACCATCACCGGCGCAAGCAGCATGCCACCGGAGACAAGCTGATCGACGAATTGCCGCGGCATGGCCGGAAAGGCCGCGGTGACAAGGATACGGTCGAAGGTGCCCTCGCCCGGCATGCCGTGGCTGCCGTCGCCCTGGCGCACGACAACGTTGCGAAGTCCTGCCTTCTCGATGCTGTGCTGCGCGCCGGTGACCAGCGTTTTGTAGCGGTCGACGGTCAACACCCGCTCGGTCAAACGCCCCATGACGGCGGCGGTGAAGCCGCTGCCGGTGCCGATCTCGAGCACCCGCTGGCCGGGCTTGAGATTGAGAAGATGCAGCAGTCTCACGGCTAGGTCGGCGCCTTCCACGAAGGAGCCGCATTCGATCGGCAGCAGCCGGCTGGAATAGGCTTCGCCGGCGAACTGCGCCGGCACGAACAGCGTCCGCGGCGTCTGTTCTACGGCGGTGAGCAGATCGATATTGTTGATGCCCTCGCCGCGCAGCCGCAGCGCCAGCGCTGCAAAGCCTTCCTTCTCAACCACCCGTGCCGCGTTCAATCGCCACCTCCGCCTCAGACGAGCGCGCGCTGAACGCGGTCAAGCACCGCGTAGTCCGTCAGATCCAGCTTGAGCGGGGTGACGGAAATCGCGTTCTCCCGCAGCGCGTGGATGTCCGTGCCGGCACGGAAATCGCCGTGCCGGTCGCCGAAGCGCAGCCAGAAATAAGGGAAGCCGCGGCCGTCCTGGCGCTCGTCGATGGTGATGCCGAAATCGAGCTTGCCCTGCGAGGTCACCTCGACGCCGCGGACCGAATCCGCGGGGCAATTGGGGAAATTCAGGTTGAAGAACGTGCCGTCGGGCAGCTCGACGTCCAGAAGCCGCCGGATCAGGTCGGGCGCATGGCGCTCGACCACGTCCCAGGGAACCATATGTCCGTCGGCATGGCGAAAAGCCTGGCTCAGCGCCATCGACGGGATCCCCTGCAGGGTGCCCTCGATCGCACCCGCGATCGTCCCGGAATAGGTGACGTCGTCGGCCATGTTGGCCCCGGCATTGACCCCGGACAACACGAGATCGGGCGGTCCCGGCAGGATCTCGCGCGCGGCCATGATCACACAGTCGGTCGGCGTGCCGCGCAGCGCGAAATGCTTGTCGGCGACCTTGCGAAGACGCAGCGGCTCCGACAGCGTCAGCGAGTGCGCAAGCCCGCTCTGGTCCGTTTCCGGCGCGACGACCCAAACGTCGTCCGACAGCGTGCGGGCGATCCGTTCCAGCACCGCAAGGCCGTCCGCATGGACGCCGTCGTCATTGGTCAGCAGGATGCGCATCGCTTCCCAAGTCCTTTCAGCTTGCCTTCTCGATCTTCTTCAGCCCGCCCATGTAGGGCAGCAGAACGTCCGGCACCGTGACCGAACCGTCCTCGTTGAGATAGTTCTCCAGCACCGCGATCAGGGCGCGACCGACGGCCACACCCGACCCGTTCAGCGTGTGAACGAACTTCAAGCTCTTGTCGTCCTTGCCGCGATAGCGCGCGTTCATGCGCCGCGCCTGGAAGTCGCCGCACACCGAGCAGGACGAGATTTCGCGATAGGTGTCCTGCCCCGGCAGCCATACCTCGATGTCATAGGTCTTGCGCGCGCCGAAGCCCATGTCGCCGGTGCAGAGCGTGACGATGCGGTAGTGCAGGCCGAGGCGCCTGAGGATTTCCTCGGCGCAGGCGGTCATGCGCTCGTGCTCCTCGATCGAGCTGTCGGTGTCGGTGATGGAAACGAGCTCGCACTTCATGAACTGGTGCTGGCGCAGCATCCCGCGCGTGTCACGTCCGGCAGAACCGGCCTCCGACCGGAAGCAGGGCGTCAGCGCGGTGAATCGCAGCGGCAGCTTTTCCTGGGCGAGGATCTCTTCGCGCACGAGGTTGGTAAGCGGCACCTCGGCCGTCGGAATCAGCCAGCGCTCGTCCGTGGTCCTGAACAGGTCCTCCCCGAATTTCGGCAGCTGCCCGGTGCCGAACATCGCGTCGTCCCGCACGAGCAACGGCGGCTGCACCTCGATGTAGCCGTGCTCCTGCGTGTGGGTGTCGAGCATGAACTGCCCGAGCGCCCGCTCGAGCCGGGCCATTTGGCCCTTCAGGATGGTGAAGCGGGAACCGGCAATCTTCGCCGCGCCCTCGAAATCCATCCAGCCGAGCGCTTCACCGATCTCGAAGTGCTCGAGCGGCTTGTGGTTCCACGCCGGTCTTTCGCCCCAGGTGTGCTTCTCGACGTTGTCGGTTTCGTCGGCTCCGACCGGCACGTCCTCGAGCGGGACATTGGGGGTACGAGACAGCGCGTCGTTCAGTTCGGCCGTGATGCGACGCTCTTCCTCTTCGGCTGCGGGAAGGAGCGTCTTGATCTCTGCGACCTCGGCCTTGAGTCGCTCGGCCAGCGCCGCGTCCTTGCTCGCCATCGCCGCGCCGATCTCCTTGGAGGCGGCGTTGCGGCGCGACTGCATGTCCTGCGCCTTCTGGATGATCGAGCGGCGCGTCTCGTCAAGGGCGATCAGGCCGGCGGACGCCGGCTCCGCGCCACGCTTGGCCAGCGCTGCGTCCAGGGCCTCGGGATTTTCGCGGATCCATTTTATGTCGAGCATCGTCGTTCCAGGCGTCGTGGGGTTTTGCCCGTCCCGCCCGGCAGCGTCCGCTTGCGCCTGCTATCGGCTCTCGGCCTCTTGCGAAGCCGGCACTTCAGCCGCATCCGCCTCGGAGTCCGTTTCCTTTGCGGCGCTCGCCCGCTGCCGTTCGATGAGTCGGGCCGTATAGATCGAGATCTCGTAGAGAAGGATGGTCGGCAGCGCAAGGCCGATCTGGGAGATAGGATCGGGCGGCGTGAGGATGGCGGCGGCGACGAAGGCGGCCACGATCGCGTACTTGCGCTTGTCCACCAGCGCCTGCGAACCGATGAAGCCGGCGCGCACCAGCAGGGAGGACACTACCGGAAGCTGGAAGACGAGACCGAAGGCGAAGATCAGCGTCATGATCAGGCCCAGATATTCCGACACCTTCGGCAGCAACTGGATCGAAACCTCGCCCTCGCCGCCGCCCTGCTCCATCGCCAGGAAGAACCACATCACCATCGGGGTGAAGAAGAAATACACCAAGGCGGCGCCGATCAAGAACAGGACCGGCGAGGCGATCAGAAACGGCAGGAACGCGGCGCGCTCGTTCTTGTAAAGGCCGGGTGCGACGAACTTGTAGACCTGCTGCGCAATGATCGGAAAGGCGATCACCAGCGCACCGAACATCGCCACCTTGATCTGGGTGAAGAAGAACTCCTGCGGCGCCGTATAGATCAGTTCGACGTTTCGGTGCGTCAGCCCCGCCCATTCGACCGACCACTTGAACGGCAGCACAAGCAGGTTGAACAGACCCTTGGCAAAATAGAAGCAGACGAGGAACGCGACGAAAAAGGCGCCCACCGCCCACATCAATCGCCGGCGCAATTCGATCAGGTGTTCGATCAGCGGCTGGGGCTTGTCCTCGTAGTCGCCGCTCATGCCTCGTCCTTCTTGGGCTTGCGTGTGGTGGTCCTGGCCGCCGGCTTGCCGGGCGCCTTGGTAGCGGGCCCTGCCTTGGCCGCAGCGGCCTTTACGGGCGCATTCGCCCTGGCTGCGGCCTTGCGCTTCGGCGCGGGCGTACCGTCGCCCTCGGCTTTGGGCGTCCCCCTGGCCGTCTTTTTTGACGCGGCCGGGACGGCAGGACTTGCCTGATCTTCCGGCGCAGCCGTTGCCGGCTCGATCGGCCGGGCCTTCACCGGCGCGACCGGCGCCGCCGCCAGCGGCGGCGCCGCAGTTGCAGGTTCGGCCGCAGTTGCAGGTTCGGCCGCAGATGCAGGCTCGGCCAGCGCCGCCGGCGTCGCTTCGCCGGATGAAGCGGCAGGCTGATTGGTGCTCGTCGCCCGCTGCAGGTCGGACTTGATCTCGTCACCCACCTGGCGCAGCGGATTGACCGCGTCCCGGATGGCGTTCATCGGATTGAGCTTCTGCGCATCGCCGATGGTCTTGCGGACGTCGTCGAGATCGGCCTCGCGCAGGGCCTCGTCGAACTGCTGACGAAACTCGCCGGCCATGCCGCGCATCTTGGTCACCATGCGCCCAAAGGTCCGCAGCATCTGCGGCAGGTCCTTGGGACCCACCACAATGATCAGCACGATCGCAACGACGAGTATTTCGGTCCAGCCGACGTCAAGCATCTGGGAATGTCCTCAAGGGCCATGGCCGGCCGCCACGGCCGACCGACTACTTGGTTTCGTCGGCCTTGTGTTCGACCGTCTTGGTCTTGTCGGCATTGTCCTCGTCGGACATGCCCTTCTTGAAGTTCTTGATACCCTTGGCGACGTCGCCCATCAGTTCCGGAATCTTGCCACGGCCGAACAGCAGCAGCACCACCGCCAGTACGATCAGCCAATGCCAGATGCTGAAAGAACCCATTATCCTACTCCCTCTAGAATTCCGTACCCGATGTAAGACGTTCAGTCGTCTTTTTCAAACACTAGTATGTCGCGCTCGTTAACCGATACGGCCACGTCGCGCAATCCACCGGGAAGTTGACCGGCGCGAATGCGTGCGCGAACCGGCTGATCCGTTCCGGGAACGGCCATCTCCAACAGTTCGACAACGCCGAGGAACCGCCGCGACAGCACACGGGCCGGAATGGTCCCCTCCGATTGCGATACCGCCACGCCCGAGAGCCGCACCGCGATGCGCACTTGGGTGCCGTCACCGTGCGGGCCTGCCGGCACGATTCCGAGCGGCGTCTCGACCCTGCCGCCCCGGACGCTGCCGGGAAAGACGTTGATCTCCGAGAAGAAGCCGGCGGCGAAGACGTCGGCGGGCCGCAGGTAGAGTTCCTCCGCCGTGCCGATCTGCACCAGCTTGCCGTCGCGCAGCAGCGCGATGCGATCGGCCATGCGCATCGCCTCCTCTGCGTCATGGGTGACGACGATAGCGGTGGCCCGAGAGTGGCGCAGGATCGCCAGCGTATCGGCCCGGATCGAGTCCTTCAGCCGTGAGTCGAGCCCGGAGAACGGCTCGTCCATCAGCAGCACGGCCGGCCGCGGTGCCAGGGCGCGGGCCAGCGCGACGCGCTGCTGCTCGCCGCCCGACAACGCATGCGGATATTTGTCGGCGTAGTGCGAGAGCCCGACACGTTCGAGCGCCAGGTGAGCTTCCGCCACGGCTTCCGCCTTGGGGATGGCGGTCAGCCCGAAGCGAACATTGTCCAGCACCGACATGTGCGGAAACAGCGCAAAGTCCTGGAACATCAGCCCGACACCACGCCGTTCCGGCGGCAGGAACACCTTCGGTCCGGCGATTTCGCGGTCGTTCAACAGCACCCGCCCGCCGGCCTGGGCCTCGATGCCGGCGGCGATCCGCAGCAATGTGGTCTTGCCGGATCCGGACGGGCCGAGCAGGCACAACACCTCGCCCGGCTGCGCCGACATGGAGATGCCGCGGATCGTTTCCTTGCCATGGTAGCTGTGGTGGATGTCCTCGAAGGAAAGCTTGGCCGCAAAGGTGACCGCCGAAGCAGTGCGCTTTTCGCTCCCGTTCAAGGTCGACGAACCTGAAGCCATTCCCTGCCAATCCCTGCCTTCGCCGGAGCCCGGGATTGCCCCCGCCCCTCTTGCCGACCTGCCCGAAAAGCGGCGGCAATTCAGGGCAATGATAAGCTTCCGCTATTCGTCACCTTTTCCACCCGGTGTCAAGAGCCCAAGCTCCTCCAGGTCCTGCGGGGTGATCGGATCCTCGCCCTCGGCCAGTTCATCCTCGTCGAGCGGCAGCGGGATCTGGAAATTCGACGGCATGCGACCGGACAGCAGCCCGGCCCCCTTCAATTCGTCCAGTCCGGGCAGATCGCGGAGTTCCTCCAGTCCGAAGTGATCGAGGAAGTCCTTCGTCGTGCCGAAGGTGACCGGCCGGCCGGGCGTCCGCCGCCGACCGCGGAAACGGACCCAGCCGGCCTCCAACAGCACGTCGAGCGTTCCCTTCGAGGTCTGTACCCCGCGGATGTCCTCGATCTCGGCACGCGTCACCGGCTGGTGGTAGGCGATGATCGACAGCACCTCGAGGGCTGCGCGCGACAGTTTGCGCACCTCCGCCTCGTCGCTGCGCACGACGAAAGAGAGATCCGGTGCCGTGCGGAAGGCCCAGTGATCGCCGACCTGCACGAGGTGAACGCCACGCCCGGCATAGAGCGCCCGCAACTCGCGCATGACGTGACCGACGTCGACGCCGGTCGGAAGGCGATCGGCAATGTAGCTTTCGGCGACCGGTCCGGCGGAGGCGAAGACCAGCGCCTCGGCGATGCGTGCCGCCTCATGCAGCCGGCGCGGGTCGACCACGGTCGCCCTGTCCGCCACCACCACCACCCCTTCGCTGTCGCCCGCTTCAGACACGGTCGTTGTCCTCCTCCGCGCGGGTTCCCGGCCTGCCGCTGCGCAGGTAGATCGGCTGGAACGCGCCGTCCTGGCGCATTTCGAGGTGTCCCTCCCGTACCATTTCCAGCGTGGCCGCAAAGGCGCTGGCCGTCGCCGTCCGGCGCTCGGCGGGATCGGCCAGGTAGCGCAGCAGAAAATGGTCAAGCGCGGTCCACTCTTCCACCTCCCCGACCAGCCGGTGCAGGATCTCGCGGGCGTCTGACAGTGCCCAGACATTGCGTTTTTCGATTGTCACCTGGGTGACGGACTGACGCTGCCGCAGCGCCGCGTAGGCGCTGAGAAGGTCGTAGAGCGAGGCATCGAAGGCGGAGCGGCGCTGTGTCGGAATGTGCTCCGGTGCACCACGGGCAAAGAAGTCGCGGCCGAGGCGATTGCGGTTGATCAACCGGGTGGCGGCGTCGCGGATCGCCTCCAGCCGCTTCAGCCGGAAAGCAAGCGTCGCCGCCAGTTCCTCACCGGAGGGACCGTCGTCCTTCGGCTGCTGCGGCAGCAGCAGGCGCGACTTCAGATAGGCGAGCCAGGCCGCCATCACCAGGTAGTCGGCCGCCAGCTCGATGCGGATGCGCTGGGCGCGGTCGACGAAGGCGAGATACTGCTCGGCCAGCGCCAGCACGGAGATGCGCGCCAGGTCGACCTTCTGGGTGCGGGCAAGATGCAGCAGCAGGTCGAGCGGTCCCTCGAAACCGGCGATGTCGACGACGAGGCCCTCCTCGTGCAGCGTCCGTTCGCCCTCGGCCTGCCACAGGTCCTCCATCGGCGCGCTGTCCGATCCCTGGGTTTTCGACGGCCTTGTCCGCGATCCGTACACCGCTACTCCTGAAGCGCAATTGCCGCCGACCGCCTCTCCCTCAGGCTATGGCGATCAGCGCGTTGAACTCTTCCCGCAGGGCCTGCTCGTCGGCGCCATCGGCCGGCGGCAAGCCGGCGATGGCCTCGTTCGCCCGCCTCAGGCTCTCGCCCTCAAGCGGCGGCACATTCTCTGCAACAGCGATCATTTCCTCCATGATGCCGTGGCAATGCAAGACCAAATCGAGGCCGGCGGCGACAATGCCGCGCGCACGGGTTGCGATATCGCCGCGCAACGCATTCATCGAAACGTCGTCGGACATCAACAATCCGTCGAAGCCGATGTGCCCGCGAATGATCTCGCTGACAACCTTCGGCGAGGTGGTCGCCGGATTGTCCCGATCGATATCGGTGAAGACGATGTGCGCGGACATCGCCATCAACTCGTCCTTCATGCGCCGGAACGGAACGAAATCGACGGCTTCCAGTTCGGCGCGCACGGCGTTCACGACGGGCAGGTCATGGTGGGAATCGACCATCGTGCGCCCGTGGCCCGGCATATGCTTCATGACCGGCAGCAGCCCGCCCGCCTTCAGCCCATCCGACGCCGCCCGGCCCATCGCCGAGACGATCTCCGGCTCCTGGCCGTAGGCGCGGTTGCCAATGACGTCGTGAACGCCCGGCACGGCGACGTCCAGCACCGGAAGGCAGTCGACATTGACGCCGAGGCGCGACAGATCGAAGGCGAACAGCCGCGACATCAGCCAGGCGGAGCGCAAGCCCTTTTCCGGATCCAGCCGGTAAATCGCCCCCAGCGCCGCGGCGTTGGGATACTGCGGCACGTGCGGCGGCCTGATCCGCTGCACCCGCCCGCCTTCCTGATCGATCAGCACCGGGATGCGCTCATCGCCTCCGACAGTGTCGCGCAGCGCCGCCGTCAGATCGGCGACCTGCGCCGGCTCGCCGATGTTGCGGCCGAACAGGATGAAGCCCCAGGGACGTTCGTCCCTGAAGAAGGCCTTCTCGTCATCGGTCAGGGCGAGGCCCTTGCAACCGGAAATGAATGATTTCGATTCGCTCATGCGACGAATCATACGGCGCTGCGACGGAAAGGCGAGAGTGCAGGCGCCACTTTCTCAGCATTATCAGCCCTCGAAACGGCAAATGGCGCGGCTTCCGCCGCGCCATTCGCTCATTCGATCCGGCGAGGACCTACTTTGTCACGAGGCAGCTGCCACCGGCGCTCTTGTACTGAGCGCAGAGCGCGTTGGCCTCCTCACGCGAACCGGCAGGGATGCGCACGCGATAATAGGTTCCCTTGTTGGGAATGTCCGCCCGCTGGATATCCACGCCGCGGCCGCCAATGACGCTGGAAAACCGGCTGGACAGGTTGCTGTAGGACTTCTGCGCATCGGCCTCCGACGGCAGCGACGCGATCTGGATGACATAGCCGCCCGGATTGGCCACGGCGGCTGGCGCCTGCTCCGCCGCCGGCTGCGCCAAGGCCGCAGTCTCGGTCGGCGCCGTGTCGGCGACGCGGCCGCGCTCGGTGACCGTACCAACCACGTCCACCGGCTGGTCCACCGGACGGGTCACGGGAACGGGGGTGCCGGTCGGGGCAGCGGCGCTCGCCACGTCGGTGGCCGCCTCGGACGCCTCAGCGTCCACCGCGGTGGTCTTCACCGGGCGCACGGGGGCGAGTTGCTCGACCGACGCGTCGGCGACCTCCTTCAGCGCGGCCGACCCGTCGTCCGGTTCGGACGCGGCGGTGTCGGCCGTTGCGGAACGCAGCGCGACATTGGCCTCGCCAGCGGTGTCTGTCGGTGCGGCGAGCGCGGGCGCAGCCCCATCGACGCCGGCATCGCTGTTCGCCTCGGAGCTGCTTGCAGGTGACGCCATGGCGCTCTCCGGCTCGACGACCGGATCCTCGCGCGCGACCAGCGTTCCATCGGGCTTGACGATCATGGTGCGGACCTTGCGGGCCGAGACGACCGGCGCCTGGTTGTCCGCCACCGACGTTTCCACTGCCGGGTCGTCGTCGACCCCCGGCAGAAGGCGGTCATCGGCCTGCCCGGCGCTTGCCGCATCGATGGCGGGCGCCTCGTCCTCCGGCGCCTCGAAGGGCAGAGACTCGGGCGTCAGCGTGCGCTGGACGACATCAACCGGCTCTTCGGTGGCGGTGACCAGTTGCTCCTGCTGGGGCACGACGTCGTTGGCCCCGGCCACGCGATCGTAGACCGCCTTGTCCTGGTTGGGCACCGTCTTGCCGCCCCGCTGCTCGGGCACGATCTTGACCGGATCCTTGTCTGCCAGGATAACGCGCGGTTCGCCCGCTCCCGCGCCATCGGACCCGGCGCCCGACAAGAAGGCATAGGCGCCAGCGCCTCCGAGCGCGACCAGCACGGCCGCCGCGGCGGCGAATTTCAGCGTCCGGCCACGCCGCGACGGCTCATCGTAGCCATCGCCGACATAATCGTCATCAGCCTGCTGGGCATCGAGCGGTATCGCGTGACGCTCGGACTGGGACAGAGAGCGGCGCAGATCCTCTTCCAGAGCCTTGTCGAATTCGTCTGCCTCGCCCGGCGCATCCGTCGATCCGGAGGCCTCGGCCGGTCCGTCGCTGCGATCGCTGCGTGCGTAGCCAGCGACAGGGCGCGTGAAAAGTTGCGCCATCTCCGCATCGATGTCGAAGTCATACTCCGGCTGCTGATCCGCCACCTTCTCCTTGTCGGCGACCGGGAACTGCGGAACGTCCAGCTCCGCGACCGGCGCGACACTGACGTCGGTCTCGGCGATCAGCGATGGGTCGAAAGGCAGCGCGACGTCGAACTCCTCGGGCTCCGGCGCCTGCGCAGAAGCTGCAACAGGCTCCGCCGCGAACGCCGGCTCGGCCACGCGCGGCGCGGGTTCGGCTGCGGGAACGACCGGTTGCGAAGCCGCCCGCGAGCCCGCAGACTCCACCGCTACCGGCTGGGAGGCCGCGGCCTCCACGGCTGCGGGCTGGGTGAACACCGGTGCGGGCGGCGGCGCAACGGGCGCCTCCGCTTCGGTCGGCTCGATCTTCAGTTCGGTGGGGTCGAGCTCGATGTCGGACAGATCGAGCTCGAAGTTGGCGAAGGCATCCTCGACATCCGAAACGGCGTCGTCAGCCTCCGGCGCCGCAGGCTGTTCGGGGATCGGGGCGGACGTGGCAGTCGTGGCGGGCACGATCGCGGCCGCCGGCTCTGCCGGCAGATCGGCTTGAACCGACATCGCCGGCTCGATCCGGTCCTGCGCCGCGATGGCCGGCACGACCGGCTCCTTCTGCCGATCGGGGGCAACCGGGGTGGCCCGGCCGAACTTGACGCTGGAGAAACCGTCCAGCGATCCCGGCCGCGTGCGCGGCGCCTGGGCCGGTTCGACGACCGCTGCCGGCAGCACCGCCGCCATCGGCTCCGGCATCGGCTCGACCGACGGCTGGACCTGCGGGCGCGGCTCGGGCACGGGATAGCGTTCGACCTCGGCCAACAGTTCGTCGAGGTCGAAGCCGTCTGAGGAAGGCTCGGCCGGCGCCACGTCATAGGTCGCTGTCGGCTGGAACGCGGTGGCCTCGGTCCCGGTGCTATCCGGGTCGGCCGCCTGACGCTCGTCCTGCGAGAACATCACGGAGGCAACCTCGGCAGGCAGTCCGGCCGCTTCGAAGTGCCCACCCTCGCCCAGCGACCGCGTCACCGGTACCGGCTCATCGAAGGCAGACGGCCAGGCAAGCTCAGCCGCGCCACCGGGCGGAAGCTCGACCCGAGGCAAGGTCTCGATCAGCGATTCCTGATGTTCCCCGGCATGCGCATTGCCGGTATCAGCTATGGCAAGACCGGCAGCGTCGGCGTCGAAAGACAGGTCAGGAGCGGATGCAGATGGCGTCGCGACCGTCGGCAGCGCCGCCTCGACGAGCGGCCCTTCCGTCGCCTCGGTCAAAGTCTCGCCGAGCGAAAGCTCGAGCTCGCGATCAAGGTCCAGATCGAGCGAGGCAGACTCCGGGGCGGAAACAGCAAATTCCGCGGGTTGCAGTCCGAGGAACACGGGTTCCGTCGGAAGCGCCTCCGGCGCGTCCATCGCCGGCAGCGCTTCGGCGCTCGACGGCTGCTCGCCTGCAGGTGATCGGGTATCGTCCGCCATTGCGGAGGATTGCTCCACCCGGCCCGGATCAAAGTGATCGGCCGCGGCCGCGGCAGCGTGGCCCGGCTGGGATGGCGCGTTCCAATCCGGTTCCAGGGCAAACGCGGCCGGCACTTCCGGTTCCTGCGAAGCCGTTCCATCGGCGACCGGTTCCGCAGCCGGCTGGAACGGATCGCGACCGTGCGGCAAGACATCTTCGTCAAGGGCGGAGGCCGGCGCGATCTCGCTGGCGGCGACATGATCGACCGGATCCAGTGCGGGTGCATCGTACTGCGCGAACTCGCGCAACAATTCGTCCTCGAGATCGATCACCGGATCACGGAGCGGCTCCGGCGGCACCGGCCGGGCAGCTGTCGGAACATTGCGTGGCTCGTAGCCGACAATGCGTGCGAGTTCCGCCAACGGATCGTCGTCCGACAGGAGGTCGGCATCGGCTGCCCCGCTTCGCGCAAGATTCTTGTCTGCCATTCTGCTCCACTCACAAGCTACAAAACCGCGTTTGCCAGCTTATTGTGGGCAAATGGTGACGCTATCGCATCTCGTCCGGAGCGGCTGTACCTGTGATGGCAAGCCCGGATTTCAAAACAGAAGCGACCGCATACACCAGCCCGAGTCTGGCTATACTCAATTCTCGGTTTTTATCATTAACAAAACGTAAGTCAGGCTGATCCTTACCCTTATTCCAGTGCGCGTGGAATGCGCTCGCGAGGTCGTAAAGGTAAAATGCGATGCGATGAGGCTCGTGCGCGAGTGCAGCCGCCTCCACCACGCGCGGATACTCTGCCAGCTTGGCAAGCAACTGCAGTTCACTTGGATCGGAAATCTTGTCCTTGACCGCCTCGGCCAGATCAAGCGAGGCCAGATCCAATCCGGGAAAAGCCTCCGACGCCTGACGGAAGATGGACATGCAGCGCGCGTGCGCATACTGCACGTAAAAGACCGGGTTGTCCTTCGACTGCTCCGTGACCTTGGCAAAATCGAAGTCGAGCGGTTCGGAACTCTTGCGATATAGCATCATGAACCGGACCGGGTCGCGGCCGACCTCTTCAACGACCTCGCGCAAGGTGACGAAATCGCCGGAGCGCTTCGACATCTTCACCGGCTCGCCGCCGCGGAACAGCTTCACCAGCTGGCACAACAGCACGGTTAGCTTGGCGTTGCCGTCCGAGATCGCGCGGCACAGGGCCTCCAGCCTTTTGACATAGCCGCCATGGTCGGCGCCGAGGATGTAGATCATCTCGTCGAAGCCGCGGTCGAACTTGTCCTTGAAGTAGGCCACGTCGGCGGCGAAGTAGGTATAGCTGCCGTCCGACTTGATCAGCGGCCGGTCAATATCGTCGCCGACTTCGGTCGAGCGGAACAGGGTCTGCTCGCGGTCTTCCCAGTCCTCCGGCAGTTGCCCCTTCGGCGGCGGCAGCACGCCCTTGTAGACGTGCCCCTTGAAGGTCAGGTCGTTGATCGCGGTCCGGATCGGCGCGCCGCCATTGGCGTGTAGCGCGCGCTCGGAAAAGAACACGTCGTGGGTGACGTTCAGCGCCTTCAGGTCGTCGCGGATCATCGCCATCATCGCGTCGATGGTGCGGTCCTTGACGATCGGCAGCCACTTCTCCTCCGGCATCAGGCGCAGGCTCGAACCGAACTCGGCTGCCAGCGTCTCCCCGACCGGGACGAGATAGTCACCAGGATAGAGGCCGGGCGGAATATCGCCGATCGCCTCGCCGAGCGCCTCGCGATAGCGCAGGAAAGCGGAACGGGCGAGCACGTCGACCTGCGAGCCGGCATCGTTGATGTAGTACTCCTTCGTCACCCCGTAGCCGGCGAAGGCAAGCAGGTTGGCCAGCGCGTCGCCGACGACGGCGCCGCGGCAATGACCGACATGCATCGGGCCGGTCGGATTGGCCGAAACGTACTCCACATTGATCCTACGTCCGGCGCCGGTCTCGCTGCGGCCGAATTCGGTGCCCTTGCGGATGACGTCGGCGAGCACCTTTTGCCAATAGCCCACCGAAAGCCGCACGTTGATAAAGCCCGGGCCGGCGACATTGACCTCGGCAACCTCGGGATCCTGGCGCAATTTCTCGACGATCATGTCCGCCAGCGCGCGCGGATTGGTGCCGAGCGGCTTTGCCAGCACCATGGCGGCGTTGGTGGCCACGTCGCCGTGGCTGGCATCGCGCGGCGGTTCGACGCCGACGCGGGCGAAATCGATCTCGGAGCGCTTCTCGCGCACAACATCAAGATCTTCCAATACGCTTTTGATTCTGGTGTCGAAATCAACAAAAAGGTTCATGTCTTCCATCCACGCGCCGGGGAGGCGCCGTGCGCAAAAGCGCTGATTTTCCGGTTGGCCCGGGTGACTATCTCAATTCCGGGGTGTGGTCAAACAGCCGTCGGTGGGTGTCGATCGCGTAGTTGTCGGTCATGCCGGCGAGATAGTCGCCGACATGACGCGCCCGGGCCGCTTCGGGCATGTCGCGGATGCGGTCCACCCAGTAATGCCCACGCATCAGTTGCGGATCGGCCATGAACGCCTTGAACAGGTCGGTGACGATCGAGGCGGCGTTGGCGCGCACCCGCATCACCTCGGGATGGCGATAAATGCGGGAAAACAGCAGCTTCTTGATGGCCTTGTCGGTCTGCGCCATCGTCGCGGAGAAGGTCGCCATGACGCGCCCGGCGCCCCGCACCTCATCGGCGGATTGCGGCCGCGTCTCCCTGAGCGCGCCCTGAGCGTAGCCGATCACGTCCTCTACCATGGCGGTGATCTGGCGGCGCATGATTTCGTGGGTGAAGCGCGCCGGCTCCAGCCCGGGATAGAGCTGGCGCACCTCGGCCATCAGCCCGGCCAGGAAGGGAACCTCTTCCAGCATCTCGAACGAGAGATAGCCCGAGCGCAGGCCATCGTCGATGTCATGGGTGTTGTAGGCGATGTCGTCGGCGATCGCCGCCACCTGAGCCTCGAGGCTGGCGTAGCTGGCAAGTTCCAGGTCGTGCAGGGCGCAGTAGTCGAGGATCGGCTGCGGTACCGGCCCGCGGGTTCCCTCGCCCGCCGGTGTCAGCAGCGGGCCGTTGTGCTTGACAAGCCCCTCGAGACTTTCCCAGGTCAGGTTCAAACCGTCGAACTCGGCATAGCGGCGCTCGAGCTTGGTGACGATGCGAAGCGACTGGGCGTTGTGGTCGAAGCCGCCATAGGGCGCGAGCGCCTCGTGCAGCGCATCCTCGCCGGTATGGCCGAACGGCGTATGACCGAAGTCGTGCACCAGCGCCACGCCCTCGGCGAGATCCTCGTCGAGCCGCAGCGCCCGCGCGAGCGCGCGGGCGATCTGGGCCACCTCGATCGTGTGGGTCAGGCGGGTGCGATAGTGGTCGCCATCGGCGGCGATGAAGACCTGGGTCTTGTGCTTCAGCCGGCGGAAGGCGGTGGTGTGGACGATACGATCACGGTCGCGCTGGAAATCCGAACGGGTCGGGCTCTGGCCCTCGTCGAAAAGCCGCCCGCGGCTTGACCAGGGATCCGCCGCGAAAATCGCCCGTTGGCCCGCGCCGAAGCCCAGGGCATGTCTGTCCAGTGTCATGGTTCACCCGCATTCGGGCCGCCCATTGACGCGACCCCCATGCCTTCATACCTATAGTGTGCACAGCGTAAAGGCCCACCGCAAGCATGATGCTTATATTGCAAAGATATCATGCATTTGGCGCTTGCCCGAACATTGTGCGATAGTGGCCGGTAGCTGCGGCCCGCAAAGGAATCGATTCTCGGCGGACCTTGAACCCGCCCGGAGGTGCATATGAGCGAAATGAACGTCACACTCTCGGACGCCGCGGCCAGGCGCATCGCCGCCATTCTCGGCGCCGACCGCGCCAACAACGCCATGCGGGTCTCGGTCGAGGGCGGTGGCTGCTCCGGCTTTTCCTACAGGTTCGACCTTGTCGACAGCGCCGAGGACGACGACCTGGTGCTGCAGAAGGACGAGGCCCGCGTGCTGATCGACCCGTTGTCGCTCGTCTACATGGACGGCGCGGAGATCGACTTCGTCGACAATCTCATGGGCCAGTCGTTCCAGATCAAGAACCCGAACGCGGTCGCCAGTTGCGGTTGCGGCACCAGCTTCTCGATCTGAGCGCAACGAGCAGCCTGCTCCGAGCCCAAACGCCCGCCCCTGAATGCCAGCCCGGAAAGTACGACGCGGATGAAGATCGCCACCTGGAACATCAACGGCGTGCGCGCCCGGATCGACAACCTTCTGGCCTGGCTCAAGGAATCGCACCCCGACATCGTCGCCCTGCAGGAGATCAAGTGCCAGGACGACGCCTTCCCGCGGCTCGAGGTCGAGGCGCTCGGCTACCATGTCGAGACACACGGGCAGAAGGGCTTCAACGGCGTGGCGCTACTGTCGAAGATCCGTCCCGAAGAGGTCCATCGCGGCCTGCCGGGTGGCGATGGCGACGAGCAGTCACGCTTCATCGAGGGGGTGTTTTCCATCGATGGCGGCGTCATCCGTGTGTGCTCGATCTACCTGCCGAACGGCAATCCGCCACAGGACCCGGTCAAATATCCCTACAAGCTCGCCTGGATGGAACGGCTTCACGCGTTCGCGCGCGACCGGCTGGCACTGGAGGAACCGCTGGTGCTTGCCGGCGACTACAACGTCATTCCCGAGCCCTACGACTGCTGGGACGTCAAGGTCTGGCAGGGCGACGCGCTCTACCTGCCGCCCACGCGCCACGCCTTCCGCCGGCTCGAAAACCTCGGCTTCACCGACGCTGTGCGCGCCTGCAGCGACGCAACCTCGCTCTATACCTTCTGGGACTACCAGGCCGGATGCTGGCCGAAGAACAACGGCATCCGGATCGACCACCTTTTGCTGTCACCGGAGGCGGCCGACCGCCTGATCGACACGGACGTCGAAAAACACGTCAGAAACTGGGAAAAGCCGTCGGACCACGTGCCGGTGATCGCAAACCTGCGGTGACCGCAGGCACGCCGACGTTCCCGGCCTTGCCGGCGGAACGGCCTAATTGACCTTCATCTGCTGGGTCATTGTCACGGCCGCGCGCCGGTCCTTCTCGCTTGCCAGCGAAAACGACTGCTCCTGCATCTCCTGCAGCCAGGCGCAATACTTGGGCGCACAGTTTTCCAGCGCGGACGTCATCAGCGCCAGGCCCCGGGCCGTCTGCCCTTCCTGGAAAATGACGTTTCCGAACAGGCCCATGGCGCCGGAATGGCCGTTCTTCCGTGCCCGGTTGAGCCACTTCTTGGCCTGATGCACATTCGTCGATCCGCCCTCGCCCGACAGCATCATGCGCCCCAGCTCAAACTGCGCCTCCGGCACGCCGAAGGTGGACGCGGCCTGGAAATAGAGCTGGCGCGCCTGCCCGAGGTCGATCGTCACCGGACTGTCGGGAATGCCGCGACGATAGTAGCCGGCGAGCGCGATCAGGGCGTTGGCGAAGAAGCCGGTGTCCTCCGAGCCGGGCTCTACCCCCTGGCTGGCGATGTCGCTGTAGATCTTGAAGGCCTGGAGGTCGTCCTCGGCGACGCCGTCGCCGGCAGCATACATGTTGGCCAGCGCCCAGCGCGATCCGGTGTGGCCCTTCTCGGCCGCATAGCGGTAGGCCTCCACGGCGTCGTCCTTGCGGCCCTCCTTGTAGGAGGTGAAGCCGAACTTGAACAGATCGAACGGCCCGCTCTCCTTGGTCAGGCCAGAAGCAGGATCGAAGGCATGAGCACGCGACGCGGCGAACCCGCCCGTCAGCGACAGGCAGAGGCCGAGGGCCAGGCATTTCATCGATAGTGACTCAGACTTGTACATCGCTACTACAATCTTCCGCAGTGCCCGGCATGGGGCTCGATGCGGCCTTCCGCAAGAGGAACAGTGACGTGGAGAAGGTCTTCCATGAGCCGACAGTGCACCTCGCTTCTGACTATAGCACATACCGGCGATACACGCCCGCGGCGGTCTTCCGGCAATTTCGTCAGCAACTCTGCCACTCGGTTCATCGTTTCCCTGGCGCTCGATACCAGCGCGCTCTCGGACCTATCGCTGCTCCCTGTTTGTGGCGGGAAATGGACAAGCCGGCTCACCCCTTGTGTCTAGCAGACTATCGCAAAGAATGTGTTGCCAAACAGGCACAGGCCCCGGAGGAGACACAGCGCCCAATCACGCCGCCGGCGCCGGACCATCCCGGCGCACAAGCACCAGTCTCCACCATAAAAAAGGCCCGGGTATGACCCGGACCCCTTGTGCACGACAAGCGTCGGCTCGATCAGAACTTGACCTTCAATTCTCCCGACAGGGCCGAGACGAAATCCGTGCCGTAGTCGTAGCTGGTGGTCGTGTTGCCGAAGGCCTGCGACGAGCCGCTGGTCAGCAGGCCGACCGCGCCGGCGAAGCGGAGTTCCACGTTCTGGGTGGGCGTGTAGGCGCCGCCCAGACCGAGGCTCCAGGTGTCGCTCTGCGAACCGACGATGGTGCTCGTGCCACGGTCCCAGGTCAGGCTGGCGCCGCCGCTCCACTGCTCGTTGAACTTGTGGCCGACGCCGCCGGTCAGGGTCCAGCCGTCGCGGTAGTAGAGGTCGAGCGAGGTGAGCGTCACGCCCGTCGCCGGACCGCAGAATGCGGCGCCGCCATCGCAGGTGAATTTGACCGACTGCAGCCGGCTCCAGTTGGTCCACTTGACCGAACCGAAGGCCAGCCAGTCCGGCGCGATGCCGGACTGCAGCTTCAGTTCCAGCGACTCCGGCAGCGTCGCGGAGCCGGACACCGGCGTGCTCACACCGAAGATCCGCTGATAGACCGGGTTGGCCCCCGCCAAGGCAGCCGGTACGCCGGTCAGATCAAGCGTGCCGTTGATGTCGTCGTAGTCGACCTTGCTCGTATAGACGAGGCTCGCCCGTACCGCGTATTCCGGAATTTCGTAACCGACGCCCGCACGCCAGCCCCCGCTCTGATCCTTCATGTCTTCCAGGCGGCCAAGGCCGGAATAGATCGCCGCGGCCGGACCCAGCAAGGCCGGCGGCACGACGACCGCCTCCTTGTGACCGCCGATCTCCTGGTAAAAGCCGCCGCCGATAAAGCGCAGCTTGCCGGGACCCAGATCGAACTTGTAGGAGCACGAGCCGCCATAGTTGTGGCTGTACACCTCGATTTCGGTCATGTCATAGGCACCGGCCCAGTTGCGGCCCGGGTTGGAGTTCGCACCCCACGGCTCGGAATAGTCGATCATGCAGTCGATCGCATCGCCGATCGCCGCCTTGGCGCCGACATAGGGGTCGACATAGTTCTCGTACTCGTCCGCCGTCGAAGAATAGCCCAGCGTGTTCAGGTTCCTCGGATCCCCGGCCGGGAACGAGGTGTCGGTCGCATTCTCGATCTTCCGGTTCGGCATGACATAGGTCACGGAGCCGTCGAAGACATACGGCGACTGCTCGAACAGCAGATCAACGTCGTAGCCGTGACGCTCAAGACCACCGGCGAGCGCCGAAGTCGAGGCTGCCAGTGCAGCAAAGCCGAGCACGCCCGACGCCAGTGTTTTTCTTCTCATCAATCCCCCCTGCAATCCGTGCGACGGCCCCACTCCCTGGCTCTGTCGCGGTGGCCGGGAGTATCCGGAAGAGCAGGCCCGTTGGCAAATGAACGAATCGGCGACATTCATTTGCCGATTGTTCGCTGAATTACGTAAGTTTTTCTTGAAGAATGGTGGAACGGGTCACGATTAGATCAATTTTTCACTTCGGCGCGCCGGCGCCGTTCCCAATAGAACGATTTTTCGCCGCAACACCCGACTGTCACATTTCCAACACATAGGCGGAAATGGGCTATCCACAACGCGAAACCGCGCCGCAGTCGCGGCGCGGTTTCGACTTTTCCACGGTGGCGGCCGGACGGGCTCGACTCAGCGCGCCTCGGCGACCCGGGCCAGCGCGGTCCCGAGGCTCGCCAGTTGCTGCTCGAGTTCCGTCAGCCGCTCGCGCTCCGCCTCGACGACTTCCGGCTTCGCGTTGGCCACGAACTTCTCGTTGGCGAGCTTGCCCTGGATGCGCCCGGACTCGGCGCGCGCCTTGTCGATCGCCTTTTCGAGGCGCGCCGCCTCGGCCGCCAGGTCGATCAGGCTGCCCAGCGGGAGGCAGGCCGTCGCCTCGCCGACGACGATCTGCGCGGCGCCCTTCGGCGCCTCGTCGGCCAGCGTGACCGCTTCGACGCGGGCGAGCCTGCGGATCGCCGCCTCGTGGCGCTCGAGCCGCGTCCGCGTCAGCGTGTTTGCGCCGACCAGCACCAGCGGCGCGACCGCTGCCGGGGGCACGTTCATTTCGGCGCGAACGGAGCGGATCCCGGACACCAGTTCGATCAGCCAGTTGATCTCGCCGGCAGCGGCCTCGTCGGCATAGGCCGGCGACGGCCATTCGGCATGGCAGATCAGCCCGGCGCGCTGCCGGCCCTCACCAAGCGTCTGCGCCCAGAGCTCCTCCGTCATGAAGGGCATGAACGGATGCAGGAGCTTGTAGGTCTCCTCCAGGACATAGGCAGCACAGGCCTGGGATTCGGCCTTGGCATCCTCGTCCTCGCCGTTGAACACCGGCTTCAGCAGTTCCAGGTACCAGTCGCAGAACTGATTCCAGACGAAACGGTAAAGCGTGCCCGCCGCGTCGTTGAAGCGATAGTTCTCGATCGCCTCGGTCACGTCCCGCGCCGTGCGCGCCAGTTCGGTAAGGATCCAGCGGTTGATGGTCAGCGATGCCGCCTCGGGCACGAACTGCGGATCGATGCGCACACCGTTCATCTCGGCAAAGCGCGTGGCGTTCCAGAGCTTGGTGCCGAAATTGCGGTATCCGGCGACGCGCGCCGGATCGAGCTTCACGTCACGGCCCTGCGCCGCCATGATGGCCAGCGTGAATCGCAGCGCATCGGCGCCGTATTCGTCGATCAGGTCGAGCGGGTCGATGACGTTGCCTTTCGACTTCGACATCTTCTGCCCGTTCTTGTCGCGCACCAGCGCGTGCACATAGACGGTGTGGAACGGCTCGACCGGGTTGCCGAGTTCGTCCTTCATGAAGTGGAGGCCCATCATCATCATCCGGGCAACCCAGAAGAAGATGATGTCGAAGCCGGTGACGAGAACGTCGGTCTGGTAGTATCGCGCCAGTTCCGGCGTGCGATGCGGCCAGCCGAGCGTCGAGAACGGCCACAACGCCGACGAGAACCAGGTGTCGAGCACGTCCTCGTCGCGGGTCAGGATCTCGCCCGGCTGGAAGTTCTCCAGTTTCTCCTCGACCCAGGCCTTCCACGGGCCCTCGTGCGAGATGTAATGCTGGATGGCGGCGTGCAGCGCCTCCTCCTCGGTCTTCTCGACGAAGACCTGGCCGTCCGGCCCATACCAGGCCGGGATCTGATGGCCCCACCACAGTTGCCGCGAAACACACCAGGGCTGGATGTTCTCCATCCACTCGAAGTAGGTCTTCTCCCAGTTCTTCGGCACGAATTTCGTGCGTCCCTCGCGCACCGAGGCGATCGCCGGCTTGGCCAGCGTCTTGGCGTCGACATACCACTGCTCGGTCAGCCGCGGCTCGATCGGCACGCCGCCGCGGTCGCCGTGCGGCACGGTGTGCTTGTGCGGCTCGACCTTGTCGAGCAGCCCCGCGCTCTCGAAGATCTCCACGACAATCTTGCGGGCCTCGAACCGGTCCTTGCCCTCGAGCAGGTCCCAGGACCCGTGCAGAGCCGCCGGATGATCGAGCCCCTCGAGGAAGTCCTCGTTCTCCTTCAGCGTCACCCGTCCCTCGACGGTGAGGATGCTGATGGCACGCAAGCCCTGGCGCTTGCCGACATCGAAATCGTTGAAGTCATGGGCGGGCGTCATCTTGACGGCGCCGGTGCCGGCGGTCGGATCCGGGTATTCGTCGGCGACGATCGGGATGCGGCGCCCGACGATCGGCAGGATGACGTGCTTGCCGACGATGCTCTTGTAGCGCTCGTCGTCCGGATGCACGGCGATGCCGGTGTCGCCCAGCATCGTCTCCGGCCGCGTCGTCGCGACGACCAGGTAGTCGCGCGTCTCCCATTCGACCGCCTTGCCGTCCTCGTCGAAGGCAGTCGGATGCTGGTAGGTGACGCCGGGCTCGAGCGGATAGCGCAGGTGCCAGAGATGGCCGTTGACCTCGACCTGCTCGACCTCGAGGTCGGAGATCGCCGTCAGCAACTTCGGGTCCCAGTTCACAAGGCGCTTGTCCTTGTAGATCAGGCCCTGCTTGTAGAGCGTCACGAACACCTCGAGAACGGCTTCCGACAGCCCCTCGTCCATGGTGAAGCGCTCGCGCGACCAGTCGGCGGAGGCACCGAGACGGCGCAACTGGTTGAAGATCAGGCCGCCCGACTCTGCCTTCCATTCCCAGACCTTCTCGACGAAGGCCTCGCGTCCCATCTCGCGACGGTGCTGCTGCTGCTCCATCAGCTTGCGCTCGACCACCATCTGGGTGGCGATGCCCGCATGATCCATGCCCGGCTGCCACAGCACGTCCTTGCCGCGCATGCGCTCGAACCGCACCATGATGTCCTGCAGGGTGTTGTTGAGCGCATGCCCCATGTGCAGCGATCCGGTCACGTTGGGCGGCGGAATCACGATGGAGAAGGTCTCGGCGCCGGGCTTGGCGCCCGCGCCGGCGCGAAACGCGTCCTCGTCTTCCCAGACCTTCGCAATTCTCGGCTCAACGGCCGCGGAATCATAGTTTTTCTCAAGCATCGTTTTGGCCATGCCCATTGTTTCAGTCACCCGGTTCTAAACCGGATGGCCAGATTGAAGTCAACATAACAAAAACGCCGCGCCGGTTCGCGGCAAGGCCTATCGCAGCAGCAAAAGCGGACGTTTTAGCGGCGCGGCCCGCGCGCCACCCGCTCGATCTCCTCCCGCACCAGCCGCTCGACGAGCGTCGGCAGGTTGTCGTCGAGCCATTCCTGCAACATCGGCCGCAGCATCTCTTCGGCAATCTCGTCGAACGAGCGGCGCGGCCCGGCCTCGAGCGCCTGCGCCAGCGCGCCGAAGGAACTCGCCACCTGGGCGCCCACCGCCGGCGAGACGAGCGACACCGGCGTCGTCGGGCCGGATGCCGCTGCAGCGGTCGCGGACGCCGCGCTGGTCTCCGAGGCCATCTGCGCAGCTCCAGCCACTTCCGCCGGCGCCGACTGCGGGCGGGAACCAGTGATGCTTCCATCTGCCATTTGTGTCATGGCTTGCGGACCTCCTGCTTGCGGCTGCCGGTCCACCTGCGCGTCCGGCTCGGTTCGGCCGGGGACCGCCTCGCGCATGAACACGCCCGTGCGCTCGGAGGCCGCGCGGACACGCGCGGCGACGTCGGCCAGCGACAATGCGGGCTGCGACGGGCGCGAATCAGGCTCGGCCACGTCGATCTCCACCGGCTCCGGCTCTTTCGCCACGGTGGCGCGGCGCGCCTCCTCGGCGTGGAAATCGGCAACGATGATCTCGTCGTCGAAATTGTCGTCATCGGCTGCAGAGTCGTCGCGCGAGACTGGAGACAGCACCGCAGGCGCGCCGACTGGCGGTTCGTTGCTTTCGATGATGCGGCGGATCGATGCCAGTATTTCGTCCATCGACGGTTCACGCGCTACATTTGGCTGAGCCATTTTCATCCCCGTTCACTGCGTCCCGCAGCCGGCTGACGCGACTCGCTGGTCGTGCGTGCGGTGCGGATGAGCAAGACCATAGGTCACTCGCGAGGGCAAAAAAATCGTCGCGAATCAACTCTTAACAGTGATGCACAGATTTATGGGCGATGCCAATGGCCGCAGCTTTAGCGGCCGTCCACGGTGCGCAGGCCGAACCACTTGTCCTTGACGGCCTCGTAGTGATCGGCCGGCCGGTATTCGGCCACCTTCAGGCCCTGGTCGCGGACCGTCAGGCGCCCCATCGAAGCCAGGAGCGAATAGCTGGCAACGACCGCGACCCGCTGGGACAGGACGAGACGCTCCTGCGCGTCGAGCACGCTCTGCTGCGAAATCAATACGTCCAGGGTCGTGCGCTGACCGACATTGCGCTCCTCGACCACGCCCTTGAGCGCAAGGTTCGCCGCCGCGATCTCCGCCTCGTTCGCCTGGATCGCGGCGAGCGCGGCCTCGAGCTGCGTGCGGGCGGAGATGACCGTCTGCTGCACCTCGAGGCGAGCCGAATCGACGAGGATGCGCTGCTGGCCGAGCCGTTCCTTGGCCTGGCGGATCTGGCCGTACTCGGCACCGCCCTGGTAGAGCGGAATGTTGACCCGGGCGGAAATGCTGGCAGCGACGTTGTCGTTCAGATTGGTGTTGGTGTCTTCCTTGAAGACGTCGCCCTGGATCGACACGCCGGGCAACATCGTGCCCTCGGCCGCCTTGACGTTGTAGCCGGCCGCGTCGACGCCGCGCTGGGCCGACAGGATCTGCGGATTGTTCTGCAGACCAATCGCGACCGCCTCGTCGAGCGTGCGCGGGATGCCGCGCGTCGCCGGCGCCGGCTGCTTGATGTTCTTCGGCAGGTCGCCGACGATCTGGAAGTAGACAGCCTCGCTCGTCTTGAGCGCCGCCTGCGCCGAAACCAGCAAAGCCTCGGCCTGGGCCAGTTGGGCCTCGGACTGGCTCACGTCGGTCTGCGTCCCTTCGCCGACCTGGAGCCGGGCGCGCGAGGCGTTGAGCTGCTCGCGCAAGAAGGCCAGGTTCTGCCGCCGGATGGAGACGATCGCCTGGTCACGGGCGATGTTGGTATAGGCCTCGACGGCGGTAAGCAGAATGGAGATTTCCTGCGCCCGGAGCGCCTCGCGGTTGGCGAGCACATTGGCCTCGGCCGAACGCACCCGGTTCAGCGTCTGGAAACCGTCGAAGATCTGCTGGGTGATCGAGATGCCGTAGGCGGAGGTATAGGTGTCGCGCCGCTGCGAGGTCCCGGCAAGCGAACGGTCGAACCGCGTGTGCGTCGCGTCGACCTCCGCGACCGCACTGACCTGTGGCCGCATCGCGGCCTTGGCGATCGGCACGTTCTCGTCAATGGCCCGCAAGGCGGCCCGCGCCGCGTTCAGGTCGGGGTTGTTGGCATAGGTCTTCGCCATCGCACCCGCGAGGGTTTCGGCCGACACCTGATGGGTTGTCGCCAGAAGAAGGGGAACGAGCGCCGCGGCCAGCGCAGTCTTGCGGAAGAAAGCCACCGATGAACTCCAGACTGGACCGGCGCACCGGTCCCTCTCGAAAACAACACGACAACGCGTGACACGCGTGCTGCTCCTGCGCGTGCAATGCCCGTTCCGGGGCGCTGCACGCACCACATGCTACACCTTCTAACCTTTTCCCCGCCTCCTGCACAAGCACGGAGGGACCACAGCATTTTGTGGACAAGCCCCAAATACCACCGTTGCGTGCTCGACAGACACAACGGCGAGATTCCCCCGGGCGATTTTGCGCACATTCCGCCGCGAAAATCGACTCAGATTTTCAGACAATTGTCAGAATACGAACTCTGCGGCCTTGCGGAATCCCGGCAACGGCTTGACCGCGGTGTTGAAGACGCTGCGCTCCGACACGATACCGCGCTCCTTGACGTACAGGCGCGCCTGCGAGGCATTGCCGTATCCCTGCACGGCCACCAGCCGGCCCCCATCGCGCAACTCGCCGAAAAGCGATTCGGGGATGACTTCGACCGCACCGTTGACGAAGATCACGTCATAGGGCGCTTCCGCACCGTAGCCCTTCTCGAGTTCGCCGGTGACGACGGCGACGTTGTCGTAGCCAAGTTCCGCCAGGGTCTCGCTGGCGGTCGCGGCAAGCGCTTCATCGCTTTCCAGCGCCACCACCGAGCCGGCGAGCATCGACAGGATCGCAGAGGTGTAGCCGGTGCCGCAACCGACCTCGAGCACGACATCCTCCTTCGTGACGGTGGCAAGCTGGATCAGCTTGGCCAGCGGCGACGGCTCCATCAGGTAACGGCCCGGCGCGAGCTCGATGTCGTTGTCGATGTAGGCGAGAGGCTTCAGCTGTGCAGGGACGAAGGCCTCGCGCGGGACAGCCATGAACGCCTCGAGCACCGAATGCGAAGTCACGTCCGTCGTCCGGATCTGGTTGTCGACCATTTTGATGCGCGCTGCGGTGTAGTCCATCATTGCTGCCCCGTCACAGAAATCCGGCCGTCGCGGCCGGCGGTCCGATCGATATTGGCGCTTGTCTTAATGCCCTTTCCCGCCGGGTGTCCATATCCATGGGCGCGCCGGGCACGCAAAAAGTGACAGCCCTGCCCCGACCCCGGGCGATTTCCGGGGAGAAAAAACATGACTTTTACTGTCATGATAACATTGCCCGGCCGCAGCGTTATGTTGTAAGGGAAACTCAAGATTACGCATTCCAGCCCACCACCACCTGGAATGCCGGCTTCACCATCGAGACACCCAAAGGATCCGACCTTGTCGAAACGGCTTCACCTGGCCGCCGCCCTCGCTGCAATCGGCCTAACGCTCGCAAGCACCACGGTTCAGGCGCAGGAGGGTACTTCCCCTGCGGAGACCGCCACAACGCAGACACAGCCGCGGCCCGTGGTCGAGCCGGCGACGTCCGGCGCAAACCCAAATTCAGCCGCATCGCCGGTGATGGACGGGCAGGCGGCAGCGCCGGCCTTCATTTCCGATGCGATGTCGTCTGCCACTCCTTCCGCCGCCGAAGCGATCGCCGATGAAACCGGCGACGCGGCGCACTCGGTAGCCGGCGCGGCGGATGCCGCGAACGATCCGGCGGCTGTCCGCCAGGCCGGCCTGCCGCACGACCTGTCCCCCTGGGGCATGTTCATGGCCGCCGACATCGTCGTGAAGGCAGTGATGACCGGCCTCGCCTTTGCGTCGATCGTCACCTGGACCGTGCTGATCGCCAAGATTCTCGAACTCGGCGCCGCCCAGCGTGCCGTCGGCCGCGCCGCGCAGGCCCTCATCGCAGCGCCGGGGCTTGCGGCGGCCGAGAACGCCCTCCCCGGCCACCGCAACCTCCCGGCCCGCATGGTCGCGGCCGCACGCGAGGAGATCGAAAGCTCCGGATCCGTGCTGGATCACGTTTCCGACGCCGGCGTGAAGGAGCGGGTCGCCTCGCGGCTGCAGCGTCTCGAGGTCCAGGCCGGACGGCAGATCGCCAAGGGAACCGGGCTGCTCGCGACGATCGGCTCCACCGCGCCGTTCGTCGGCCTGTTCGGCACCGTCTGGGGCATCATGAACTCGTTCATCGGCATCTCGAAGGCCCAGACCACGAACCTTGCAATCGTCGCGCCGGGCATCGCCGAAGCGCTGCTGGCCACCGCCATCGGCCTCGTCGCGGCGATTCCCGCAGTGGTGTTCTACAACTTCCTCGCCCGCGCCATCACCGGCTACCGGCAGAACCTGACCGACACCTCGGCGGCGATCGAGCGCCTGGTCAGCCGCGACCTCGACCGGCGCCGGGCCGGTCTGGCCGCCCAGGCCCCGGCCGGGCGCGCCGATCCCGCCCTCGTCAGGATCGGATAAGCCATGGCCGGAAAGATCAGGGAAGGCCAGGGCGACGGGCTGGAGGAAAACAGCGAGATCAACGTCACGCCGTTCATCGACGTGATGCTGGTGCTGCTGATCATCTTCATGGTGGCGGCGCCGCTGGCGACGGTCGACGTCAATGTCGACCTGCCCTCCTCCGTCGCCAATCCGGTGCCGCGCGAGGACAAGCCGGTGTTCGTCACGCTGAAGACGGACCTGACGCTGTCGCTCGGCAATGGCGCCGTGATGCGCGAACGATTCGGCGACGAACTCGATGCGATCACGCAGGGCAACAAGGAGACGCGGATCCTGCTGCGTGCCGACAAGGCGGTGGACTACGGCGCCGTCATGGAGATCATGAACCTGCTGCGCACCGCCGGCTACGCCAAGATCGCCCTTGTCGGGCTGGAAGGCGGCGCGCAATGACCGCAGCGCCCGCCCCGCTTGTCGGACATTGCGGCTGACCGCCTGCACAGGGCCTGCCTCAACGACACGCCCCCCCTTGCCCCCGGCAAGCAACGAGAGGTAGTGTTATAGTACACATCTGCCCTGGAGAACGTCATGACCCATCGTGCCTCGTTCATTGCCCTTGCTCTGGCGCTCCTGATCCTGCCCGGATGCGCAACCCAGTCCGCCCAGTACAATACGACCTATTCCGACTACCAGGGCCCGTCGCCGGACGCCGAGGTCACCGGCATGCGGACCGGCACCGTGAACGCAAGCGGATACTGATCGCGTCGGACCTGTAGCGGCCCGCGGACAGTCCTTGCCGGGATGCCGACCGGTCGCCGGTGGCATCGGCTGGCTGGCCCGTCCGTCGATATGGTTGCGGCCTGACCGACCGCAGGAGGTACCGGCGCCCGCTACTCTCGCCCGGCCCAGGCGAGATAGCGCTGCTCCTCATCCCGGGCTTCCTGCTCAACCGCGTCATGATCGCTCACATATCGCCTGGCGAAGCCATCCACGCCCCAGTCGCGATATTGCCGGACATGGACGAGTTCGTGCACCCAGCGGACGGTGTTGGTCCGCGCATCGGACTCGCTGGCGAAGACAATGACATGATCGAGCGTGATTGCGGCCGCGCCCCCGTAACGCAGGGCGTTTGCCTGCAGGCTGAGCGCGCCTCCGCCACCGACGCGGTAGCGCGCCGAGTCCAGGATTTCGCGGTCCACGAAACCCGCCAGTTCGCGCCGGATCGCCGGCGGAACACTGCGGACGCCGGCCGAAAGGGCCTCGTCCCGCGAGATGGCGATCGCCTCCGCGAGATAGGACGCAGCCGACTGCACCAGCGCATCGACCAGGTCGCCCTCAAGCCCTTCGGCGCGTGCGCCGCCGGCGAGCGAAAGGCAGCCGGCCATCACGCATGCGGTCAAGATGCGTCGGATGCTTCCCTTGCGAGACATCGGCTGCCTCCAAGACTGCCACAACCAGTGAAGCCTACGCGCGCCTGCCCTGCGGGCAACAAAAAAGGCCGGGCTGACCCGACCTTCCTCTTCCTCGAGCCAGTGCCAGTACATCCGTGGTCAATGACGAGGTAAGTATGTTCTAGCGGCCGATCGTGACGATTGCGTGACGCGGCGCGAAGCTTGTGTGTCCAGCCGTTCGGCCGGCCGCGGCAGAATGACGCTTCATCCATGCGGCGGCAGGGGCCCACCAAAATGGGCCCCGAAATCCGATCGGAGCCCATTTCGCCTAGGCCCATTGCCGGCCCTCTGCACTCTTCTACGGCGCGGGCCAGCACCCGCAAGCCTGCTCATTGGACCCGATCGTCGACGCCCTTGCAAGCTAGCCGTTGGACGTAAGGATCCAGCCAAGGACGGAGGCGAGCCAGCCTCGACGCCGCCGCAAAAAGAAACCCGCCGAAGCGGGTCAGTTGGAGCTCGGGCGTGCCTCTGGGGCGGAGGCACCCGTGCATCACGCGGCGGTCAATGCGGGAGGGGCATTTAGGGGACCTGTGGAACCGCCAACGCGGGCATGATCGTCCCGGAAGCGCGTTTTGCGCAAGCCTGTGTGGACGCAGCAATTTGGTGGAAGCGCGTCGGCGCGTCCAATGTTTGACGGCGCACGGGGGGAAATGCACATGCACCTTTGTCTAGTTGTCACACGACGCCTGTATGGCACCGGCCGATCCTTTTTGCCCTGGAGCTAGCCTTATGCGCTCAATTTCGGCCACCGGCGCCGTCGTCCTCACACTGACCTCCATGCTCGCCCTGGTGGCCGCCGCCCTTCTCGTGCTGGCAATTTCGGCGCCGTAGCGTCGATGTCGGCCATAGAGCGGTTGCCCAAGGTCCGGCTGCCCCGCACGGCCGGCACGGTCTGCCTGCCCGAGCAAGACGGCTCCCATCGCGGCACCGCCCCCTTCGACTGCCGAACGCACTTGGTCTCCCATCGCGCTGGCGCAGCCGCCCGTGGGGTGTTAGCCGATCAATAGCCAGAAGATCGTCCCGAACACCAGGATGAAGGCTGCGACAACCGCCAGAAGGCGAGCAAGGCCCTCGTTGGTGTTGCTTTTCTCACCGACGATCTGCTCATAGGCAGAACGATGTTCCGATCCCTCGTTCATGGCGTCTCCTCCAGATCCGGGCGCTGGACGGCAGGGCTCATCATCTGCGTGTCAGCCGGTATTCGCTCCATCGCTGCGCCCACAATAGCGGCCCGTAGCAACCTGCCTGCCGCCGCGCTCGACAAGCCCTTGCTGGCTCGATCCTGACTTGGAGCCCGCAAAGGACCAAGGTACTTGTACCGTTAAAAGCCGCCACACATTGCCTGTCAACAAAGTCCGATTCACTGTTGGATTCGGGCAGGGTCAAGAGTGCCACGGCTGGGAGTGGCAAAAAGCGGCTCGCGGGGACGCGTCGGCACAGTTAAAGCCCTCTGCCTACGCTGCGGGAAGGTCTGAATACGCGATTCCGGTATGGTTGAGCGAAAAAGACTAAAGTAGTCACCGTCAATTCTCTGCGCGGAAATAGGCCGCAAGGTTCTGGCTTATCTCAGTCACCAATTTCCGACGGAGAGCGGCGGCATAGTCGCTTTTGTCGGTTGGCGTCATCACGAAGGCCCCGGGCCCCCCAATGACGTTGTCGGCAAAATAGGAAGCCAACGGATAGGGAGGCTTCTCATTTTTTGCTGGTATGACGATCGCGTTGATCGTGTATCCTTTGACGATTGCTCTCCGCCTGCTCTCCAAGACGGACATCCCGTCATTGTTCTCGCCATTGCCCGAGATGTCGATCACCTTCTTTTCAGCCTGACTTCCCAACTGCTCGAGGAGCAGGCATCCGACGTCGATGGCGGAAGAGATCGATGTCCCGCCTCGTCCCCTGCGCTCGGTGCCATTGTTTCCCTTCTCTTGGATCACCATGGCGGCCGCTTCGGCATCTTCACGCCGGCAGATTCTGGTCCATGGCAGCACGATGCTCAATTGCCCTGGACTCGCCCATTCGAAATAGGTCACGCTGATGCAGCCGAGATAGTTTCGGGCAATGGCTTTGATGACATCCGGCGAAGTGAGCGCCGTGGCGTGTCCGTAACGCTGCAGGTCGGCGGTCTCCGGATCGACCGAAGAGGAAACGTCGACGGCGAACACGACCGCTGCATCGACGTCGGTCGCATGCGTCTGCGATCCCCAGAGCAAACAAGCTGCAAGCGTTCCCACTAGCCGCAGGAATGAGTTCCGCCCCATTACTACCCCTCCTACCGAACATTCCATCAACGCTAGAAAACCGGGCGGAAAATCGAAAAGGACATCGGATCGGGAAGCGCTCGGATTGCGCATCCCGCGAAGAAGTCAGAATTGGATGGGAGATTCGATCGTTATTATTTTGACGAGCACACTCTCACAAAATGAGGGCTCCTCAAAATCACTTTTTCCTAATATTCGGGCGGCGTTGTGCTCAAAGCGGGGAGGTTTTCCGGTGCCTGAAGGCCGGCGTAGGCATGATATCGGGGCCCGCCTTCGTTTGCGGGACGGCGAAGAAGATCAAAGGGGCCGCTGGCCGATGTGAGGCCTATCCGGCTTGCATCCCCTTGCAGGGCCTTCAAGGCCTCCCAAGTTGCATTCCATGTCGCATGGACCATGCCGGACCCCGCACGGGATCTTCGAAAACACCCGGTGTTCCCTTGCAACATGCGTGCGACACGGAGCCGGAATATTCACCGGCCATCTCATGCTATCCGCATTGATTTCATTTTCGAAATTGAGTGGAGGCCTCGCCCGGAATCGAACCGGGGTGCAAGGATTTGCAGTCCTCTGCGTAACCACTCCGCCACGAGGCCGTCCGTGCTTAAAAGCGAGTGGTGCCGGGCGTTTAGAACGGATTCAAAAGAGACGCAAGAGGCATTCTTCGCGGCAGCGCGCTTTTCCTCGCCGCCGCGCGATTATCCCCGGCGTCGCAGTCTGCGCGTCGCCCACCAGACCGAAAGCTTGCGGCGCTGGCGGCGGATGAAGGGGGAATCGTGCGACAGCACCAACAGTCCGAGCGGAATCATCCAGAAGCCGAGAACGGGCAGGAATCCGAGCAGGCCGAGAAAGACGAGCAGCAGGCCGACAAGCGTGCGCACCATGCGCGACCGCGGCAGCCTGCAACGGAGCGGCCCGACGACGAGTTCGCGGGTGCGGTGATCGATGCCGAAATGGGTTTTCGCCGTTTCTCTTGGTTTCATCCGCGTGCGCCGCAATTCAGGGATGCTGGTTTTCCGGTTCGTCCAGGCTGTCATCTGGCCCTTATTCCACACGCAATCAAGGAAGATGCGTTTTTTTCTGAAAAACCGCTTGGCAAATCGGAAAAGCATTTGTAGAAGCCCACTCACACCGCGGCGAGCGGTTGATCCCTGGTAGCTCAGCGGTAGAGCACTCGACTGTTAATCGATAGGTCGTCGGTTCGAATCCGACCCGGGGAGCCAGTTTCAAGAAGGGCCGCGCGGCGAAGGCGTGGCCCTTTCTGATTCCGGGCGGTACACAGGACGGCGCCTGGCTCGCGCCTTGTGTTCTCCGAAGTTCCGGGCTGTCAAAAACACCCGACTGCGCTACCTCTTAGGTAAGGAGGAAAGGCCATGCCGGACAATGACATGCCCTCAGGAGCGGACGGACTGGACCGACTGATCGATTGCGAACAGGCGATCGACCCCGCCTTCCAGGAACTGGTCCTGCAAGCGGTCCGGGCCGGCTGGAGCGAGGATCAGGTGTGCCAGGCGATCAAGTCGCTCGCCGAGAACCAGCTTCTGCTGCTGCGGGGAACCGACGACCCCGTGAACTCCAAATGCTGAGGCTCGGTGACCGACGCTGGCCCGGCAATCGCCAGAGACCCGGCGGCCGATGACTGGCAACAGGTCGCGGTCCGATGCTCCCGCCATCCTCTGGTTCAGGCGCGACCTGCGCCTGGGCGACAATCATGCCCTGGCGGCCGCCGCCGCCGGCGGTCGCCCGGTCATCCCGCTGTTCATCCTGGAAGAAGGCAATGACGACGCCCTGCCCTATGGCGCGGCACAAGCGTGGTGGCTGCACCTTTCCCTGTCTCACCTGTCCGGGCGGCTCGCCGCGCGCGGCAGTCGGCTGGTGCTGCGGCGCGGGCCGGCGCTGGCGACGCTGGAGGCGATCGTGGCGGAGACGAAGGCCGGCGCCCTGTACTGGAACCGCCGCCACGATCCGGGCGGCATCGCGGTCGACACCGCCGTCAAGGACGCCTTCGGCAAGGCCGGCCTCGAGGTGCGCAGTTTCGCCGGCCAGTTGCTGCACGACCCGACGCGCCTGAAAACGACAGCGGGCACGCCGTACCGCGTCTTCACCCCGTTCTGGCGGGCGCTGGCCGACGGCGGCGAGCCCGACACGCCGATTGAGGCGCCGGCACACATTCCGGCCCCCAACCGGTTTCCGGACAGCGAGCAGTTGGACGACTGGGCCCTGCCACCGCGACAGCCGGACTGGGCGAGCCGGTTCGCCAGGACCTGGACACCCGGCGAAAAAGCCGCACACGAGCGTCTGGTCGAATTCGTCACCGATCAGGTCGGCGACTACGAGGCGACGCGCGACTTCCCGGCGACAGCGGGCACCTCTCGGCTGTCGCCGCACCTCGCGTTCGGCGAGATCACCCCGGCCCAGGCTTGGCATGCCGCAAGGCAGTCTCCGGCTAAGATCGGTGCGGGCGGACCGGTAAGCTTCCGCAAGGAGCTGGCGTGGCGCGACTTTTCCTATCACCTGCTGTTCCACAACCCCCGGCTCGCCGCTGCCAGCCTCGATAGCCGCTTCGACGATCTTGGATGGCGCGACGACGAGGCGGGCTATCGCGCCTGGACGCGCGGACAGACCGGCTACCCGATCGTCGACGCCGGCATGCGCCAGCTCTGGACAACGGGCTACATGCACAACCGGGTGCGCATGGTCGCCGCGTCGTTCCTGATCAAGGACCTGCTGATCGACTGGCGACGCGGCGAAGCCTGGTTCCGTGACACGCTTCTCGACGCCGACCCCGCCTCGAACGCTGCCAGCTGGCAGTGGGTGGCCGGCTGCGGAGCCGACGCCGCACCCTTCTTCCGCATCTTCAATCCGGTTCTGCAGGGCGAGAAGTTCGACCCGGACGGCGCCTACGTGAAGGCGTTCGTGCCGGAACTCGCCCGCGTGCCGGCCAATTACATCCACCGTCCTTTCGAAGCACCGGGCGCGGTCCTGAGGGATGCCGGCGTCGCACTGGGGCAGGACTATCCTCGTCCGATCGTCGACCATCGCGCCGCGCGCGAGCGGGCGCTTGCAGCCTTCGGAGTGCTCAAGGCCACGCGCTAGGCCGCCGTGCAAACGCGAAAATATCCCACGGCGCCGAGGTCCGCAGGAAAAGCATTTCTTGCAAACCATTGCTTGCGGTCCGAAAAGTCGCTGCCTAATCTAGCTGTTAAAGTACGAGGTACGCGGGCCATGGCTATTCTCCCTTCAGTGTTGGACGCAATCGGCAACACGCCGCTGATCCGGCTGAAAGGCGCATCCGAAGCAACCGGCTGCACCATCCTCGGCAAGGCGGAATTCCTCAATCCCGGTCAATCGGTGAAGGATCGTGCGGCGCTGTCGATCATCCGCGCGGCGGAACGGGGCGGCCAGCTTCGCCCCGGCGGCGTGATCGTCGAGGGCACCGCCGGCAACACCGGCATCGGCCTCGCCATGGTTGCGCAGGCGCTCGGCTATCGGACGGTGATCGTCATTCCCGAAACGCAGAGCCAGGAGAAGAAGGACGCGCTCAAGCTGCTCGGCGCCGAATTGGTCGAGGTTCCCGCGGTGCCCTACAAGAACCCGAACAACTACGTGAAGCTGTCCGGCAGGCTGGCCGACGAACTGGCGAAGACGGAGCCGAACGGCGCGATCTGGGCCAACCAGTTCGACAACGTCGCCAATCGAGACGCCCACATCGAGACGACCGCGCCGGAAATCTGGCGCGACACCGACGGCAAGGTCGACGGCTTCATCTGTGCCGTCGGCTCGGGCGGCACGCTCGCCGGTGTGGCCCAAGGCCTACGGGCGAAGAACCCCGGCGTCAGGATCGGCATCGCCGACCCCGACGGCGCGGCGCTGTTCAACTACTATGCCCACGGCGAACTGAAGTCGTCGGGCAGCTCGATCACCGAAGGCATCGGCCAGGGCCGGATCACCGCAAACCTCGAGGGCTTCCGGCCGGACCATGCCTACCAGATCCCGGATTCGGAAGCGGTTCCGCTGGTCTTCGATCTGATCGAGAACGAGGGCATCTGCGTCGGCGGCTCGACCGGCATCAACATCGCCGGCGCGATCCGCCTGGCAAAGGACATGGGACCCGGCCATACGATCGTGACGATCCTCTGCGACTATGGTAACCGCTACCAGTCCAAACTCTTCAATCCGGACTTCCTCGATTCGAAGGGCCTGCCGGTTCCGGCGTGGCTGACCAGGAAATCGGGGGTCAAAGTCCCCTACCAGGCAGTCGACTGATCCATGACCAAACCCGTGACCGCGCTCTTCCGTGACGACTTCTATCTGTCCACGGCGGAGGCGGTGGTCACGGCGGTGCACGAGGATGGCGGCATCGAGTTCGACCAGACCTGCTTTTACGCCACATCTGGCGGGCAGCCCGGCGATACCGGCTTCCTCGAACGCAGCGACGGCAGCCGCATCGACCTTGGCCCCACCGTCCACGGGCCGACCAAGGACATCGTCATCCACCGTCCGCTGACGAACGCGGTGCTGCCCTCGGTCGGCGAGACGCTGGTGCTTCACATCGACTGGGCCCGGCGCTACCGCCTGATGCGCATGCACACCGCCTGTCATCTGCTTTCCGTCGTCTGCCCTTTCCCGATCACCGGCGCGGCGGTTGGCGAGACCGAAAGCCGGGTCGATTTCGACATGAGCGAGACGATCGACCGCGACGAGGTGACGGCGAGGCTGATGCGGCTGGTGACGGAGAACCACCCGGTCTACGTCCAGTGGATCAGCGACGAGGAACTTGCGGCCAATCCCGGCATTGTTAAGTCCAAGAACGTGCGTCCGCCGATCGGGCTCGGCCGCGTCAGCCTCGTCTGCATCGGCGCGGACTCGGCGATCGACAGCCAGCCCTGCGGTGGCACGCATGTGTCCGAGACGCAGGAGGTCGGCGCCATCCACATTGCGAAGATTGAAAAGAAGGGCAAGGAAAACAGGCGCTTCCGCATCCGGTTCGGATCGCCGTCGCCCGTCGCCTGAGGAGAAGCATTCGTGAGCGCAGCCAAAAGCAAATTTGTCGTCACGCCGGACTGGGTGCAGGAACGGCTCGGCGCGCCGGGCGTCAGGATCGTCGACGCGTCCTGGTACCTGCCGGCCCAGGACCGCAACGGCGCGGCCGAGTATGCCGCCGGGCATGTCCCGGGCGCGGTGTTCTTCGACCACGACGCGATCGCCGACCATTCCACGGGGCTTCCGCACAGCATCCCCGCGCCCGAGGATTTCGCGGCCGCTGTGGAGAAGCTCGGCATCTCCGACACCGACACGATCATAGTCTATGACGGCCCCGGTATCTTCACAGCGCCCCGCGCCTGGTGGCTGTTTCGCACCATGGGAGCCAGGAGCGTCTTCGTCATGGACGGCGGCCTCGACGGCTGGAAGCGCGACGGACGTCCCCTCGAAACGGACCTTCCGGAGCCGGCGCCGGGCCGCTTCCGCGCGCAGTACGATGCCGACGCCGTCACCTCCTTCGACCAAATGCACGCGATCGTCTCGTCCGGTGCGCGGCAGATCGCCGACGCCAGGAGCGCCGGCCGCTTCGCCGGCGATGAACCCGAACCGAGGGCGGGTATGCGCTCCGGACACATGCCCGGCGCCCACAGCCTGCCGTCCGGCAGTTTCTCGGTCGACGGGCGACTGAAGGACCTGGATGCGCTGAGGGCGACCTTCGAGGCCGCCGCCATCACCCTCGATGGTCCCGTCGTCACCACCTGCGGCTCCGGGATCACCGCAGCGATCATCACGCTGGCCCTGCACTCGCTCGGACACCAGAACAACACGCTCTATGACGGCTCGTGGTCGGAGTGGGGCAGCCGGGACGACACGCCGGTGGTGACAGGGCGAGACTGAACATGGCAGCCAAGAACGTGCCGGCCGCCGTAGCGGTCCACATCACCGAGTTGCGCATGACGGCGCCGCCGAAACAGAGCCTGCCGGTCCCGGTCAACATCCAGACCGCGATCATGCGCGTTCCGAGGATCCCGCCGGCATATTACCGCTTCCTCTACACTCAGGTCGGCCGGCGCTGGCAATGGGTCGACAGGCTGCGCATGGACGATCGGGTACTGTCTGACATCCTGCACGACAAGCGCACGAACGTCACCGTGCTCTATGTCGACGGCGCTCCCGCCGGATTCTTCGAATTGTTCCAGCAGGACGCGGATACCACCGAACTCGTCCATTTCGGCCTGTTCGAGCACGCCCTCGGGTTGGGCCTTGGCAAATGGTTCATGCTGCAGACGCTTTACGCGGCCTGGGCCTCCGACCCGAAAGCCCTCACCGTGACGACCAACAACCTCGATCACCCGCGGGCGCTGCAACTCTACCAGATGTTCGGCTTTTCCCCGGTGAGCACGCGGGATGGCGTCATTCAGCCGCTCTCGGACGCGGAACTGCTGGAACTGGCCCGTCGCAGCTGAACGGCAAGGGCGCCGGGCGTCTCCGCATGAACCGTTGACAGGCATCCTTGCGGACTTGTCCCGACTGGAAACGGCGGTTTGTTTGCGTCATATAGACGCCAGTCCGACCTGTACGGCCGGCGCGGAGAGACCAGGACAGATCGCGAACGCATGAATCATTCCCGCCCCACCATCCGCGATCTGCTGGCCCGCGACACCCATGTCCTGCACACGAAGTGGCGCTTCAACATCCGGAAGCGGATCGTCGAGCTGGACGGACAGAAATACGTCCTCTACCGGTTCCGATGGAAGCGCACGATGGAGCGTTTCGAGGCCACGGTGCGACGGCTCGCACTAGCGGGCATCACCGTGCAGGCCATCTGCGCGCGCACCTCGACGGTCGGGGAGTACCTCCGATACGGCTACTGGATCGCCCTGTCCTACCTGCCCGGCCAGCCGCTGCTGCCGCGTAACGCGAACAGGATTGGCCTCGCCTCTCTGGCCCGCGCGATGGCGAGGCTGAATTCGCTGGAGGGCCCGCCGCGCCGCGCCCTGTTCGAGCGACGGCACCTTGAGTTGCCGCACGCGGCCTATCTCGCGCGCGAACCGCAACTGAGCGACGCGCAGCGGCAATGGATCCGCGAGAGCCTGACGCGACTGAGCCGCATTCCGGCGACGCAACTCGTCCACGGCGATCTTTTCAGCCACAACATCATCCAGGACGACGACCACAAGGTGGGTCTGATCGACTACGAACTGTTCGGCCATGACGTGGCCGGGATCGAACTTGCGGCGACCCTGCTGCGGCCCTTCTGTCGCCTGCCAAACCGGCGGGCGACCCTGCTGCGGGTCTACTTGCGCACCTGCTCGCCGCCACTGCGGCAGACATGGACCGACCATGGCCGCGACCTCGTCTTCGCCGCCGCTGCGCGGCTGGCGCTCGGCCGGCAGGACCGGCTCCGCCACGTCGCCCGTCGGGAGCGCCTGCTTGGCCTCGGCCGGCTGGTGCCGCACCGTCCGGCGCAGGAGGCCATCGCACGCCGGCTGCGGGCCGATGTCGGCGTCGTCAGGGCGGCGCAACGCAACGAGGCCTATTACGGCCATGTCGCCCGCACGATGATCGAGCTCTGTCTGGCCGACCCCCAGGCCGATCCGCTTGCCCTGCTGCAGCAGTGCGACGCGCGGTTCCGCAAGCAGAACCGAGCGCCGGCGCAAGAATCGGGTGTCGCCGACCGTCCGTCAGGACGATGATCCCGCCTGCCACAGCAGGAGGACCCCATGGCCATACGTTGCCGTCCCATTCCGACAGAAGAAGCAGCCGAACTCTGGAACGGCGGCGCCGATGCCTATGGCATGCGGCCCGAGCGCCGGGTCTCGGATGGCGGGGGCGTGCCCTGCCGCCACTGCCTCGGCATGGTCGAGGCCGGCGCGCCCTATCTGACGTTGGCCCACCGTCCCTTCCCCGCCCCTCAACCCTATGCCGAGACCGGACCGATCTTCCTGCACGCTGATGCCTGCCCGGCCTTTTCCGGCGAAGGCCTGCCGCCGATGCTGGAAAGCCGTGACTACATTGTCCGCGGCTACGACGCCGAGAACCGCATCGTCTACGGCACCGGTGCGGTGACGCCGACGCGAGAAATCCCGGGCTATGCAGGCGAACTGCTGCGACGCGCCGACATCGCCTATGTCCACGTGCGGTCGGCCCGCAACAACTGCTACCAGTGCCGAATCGAACGCGCCTAGCCTAACAGGAAGGGCCCGGATGCACTCCGGGCCCTTCGGTTGCATGTCGTCCCGGGGCGAGGGTCAGGCCACGTTGAGGGCAGACTCCGGCGCGGTAGCCTCGTAGCCAAGGGCCTCGGCAACCGCGCTGTTGGTTATGCGGCCGCGGTGGACGTTCAGTCCGGCGCGCAGGTGGCGGTCCTCGGCAATCGCCTTCAGTCCCTTGTCGGCCAGTTGCAGGCCGTGATGCAGGGTGGCGTTGTTAAGGGCCTGCGCCGAGGTGATCGGCACGGCGCCCGGCATGTTCGCCACGCAGTAGTGGATCACGCCGTCGACCTCGTAGGTCGGCTCGGAGTGCGTGGTCGCATGGGAGGTCTCGAAGCAGCCGCCCTGATCGATCGCCACGTCGACGATGACCGCGCCCTTCTTCATGCCCGACAGCATCTCGCGCGTGACCAGCTTCGGCGCCGCGGCGCCCGGAACCAGGACGGCGCCGATGACGAGATCGGCGGTGAACACCTCCTCCTCCAGCGCGTCGATGGTGGAATAGCGGGTATGGACACGTCCGTTGAAGATGTCGTCGAGCTGGCGCAGGCGCGGGATCGATCGATCAAGAATGGTGATGTCGGCACCGAGGCCGGCCGCCATCTTGGCCGCATGCAGGCCGACGACGCCGCCGCCGATGACCGCCACCTTGGCCGGCACCACGCCCGGCACGCCGCCGAGCAGGATGCCGCGGCCGCCATTGGCCTTCTGCAGCGCGGTCGCGCCGGCCTGGATCGAGAGGCGCCCGGCGACCTCGGACATCGGCGCCAGCAGCGGCAGGCCGCCGCGGTCGTCCGTCACCGTCTCGTAAGCCACCGCCGTGACGCCCGACTTCAAAAGACCCTCGGTCTGGTCCGGATCGGGCGCGAGATGCAGGTAGGTGTAGAGAATCTGGCCGTCACGCAATTGCGCCCATTCGGCGGGTTGCGGCTCCTTGACCTTGACGACCATGTCCGCCTTTTCAAACACTTCCTTGGCGGAACCGACGATCTTCGCGCCGGCGGCGCGGTAGGTGTCGTCATCGGCGCCGATCCCGGCGCCGGCTCTGGTCTCGACGATCACTTCGTGTCCGTGAGCCACGTACTCGCGTACCGATCCCGGCGTCAGGCCGACCCGGTATTCATGGTTCTTGATTTCCTTCGGGCATCCGACACGCATTCTTGCGTTCCTCTCTCTGTCTAGTGCCAATGATGGTCCGCCACTCCTGCGGCCTTGCACAATTGGACCAGAACTGACGCGCAATGTCCTTGCAAAGACTGCTGGAGAGCGGCGCAGTTTTCGCCTATCCTTGCGCAAATTCTCCAACACTTCGAAGGATTGTTCTATGGGCGCGCTTGATTCGATAGATACTGCGATGCTGCGTATCCTGCAGCAGCACGGCCGGATCTCGAATGCCGAGCTGGCCGAGCGCGTCGGCCTGTCGCCGTCGGCCTGCTCGCGCCGGCTCGACATTCTCGAAAAGAGCGGTGTGATCAGCGGTTATCACGCGCACCTGTCGCAGAAGGCGCTCGACTACACCATGATCGCCATCGTGCACATTTCGCTTTCCGGCCAGTTCGCCAAGACGCTGGCCGAGTTCGAGGCGGCGGTGAAACTCTGTCCCAACGTGCTGGTCTGCTACCTGATGTCCGGCGAGTACGACTATATCCTGCGGGTCGCGGCCAAGGACCTCGCCGACTATGAGCGCATCCACCGCGACTGGCTGTCGGCGCTGCCGCACGTCGTGAAGATCAACTCGAGCTTCGCGCTACGCGAAATCATCGACCGGCCGAACCTCGGCGTTTAACGCTCGCGCACCGACGACACGATTGCGGCCGCCATGCTTGGCGGCGTAGAGGCGTGCATCGGCGGCAGACAGCAGTGCGTTGAGCGTGCCGCCATCGCTGTCGCTGGTGGCCACGCCGATGCTGACGGTAACCGGGCGGCCGTCCGGGCGGGCGATCTTCTGCTCCACAGCGCACCGGACCTGGTCGGCGCGCGCAAGCGCATCGGCATGCGACAGCCCCTCGCAGATCGCGACGAATTCCTCGCCGCCGAAGCGGTAAACCCGGTCGCTGGCACGCATGCCGCCCTGCAGCGCCGCGGCGGTCGCCTTCAACACCTGGTCCCCGACGAGATGCCCAAACAGATCGTTGATCGCCTTGAAATGGTCGGCGTCGATGATCATCAGGCTCACGACCGAATCCGCTTCGGCCGAGGCGTGCAGGATCCGCGGCCCCTCGAATTCCAGCCGGCTGCGATCGAACATCCCCGTCAGCGCATCCCGGCCGGACCGGTCGAGGAGATCCTCGTAGCGCTCGCGGAAAGTCAGGTCGTTGAAGATGTCGGCGATCGGCCGCGGCGAAACGGGAATGGCGGAAATTCGCGAGAGGCGCAGATAGACCGCCGTCAGGCTGGAAAACACGACGGCCGCCAGCATCTTTGCGATCCAGCCGCCCCAGAACACCTCCACCGGCGCGGCATTCAGGTAGCTGAGGGCCGCATAGAAGCCGACCTGGTCGAAGGTCAGGACGACGGCGCCGGCGACGAGGAATCGCAGCCACACCATGCGCCGCATCAGCCGGCCCAGCCGCTCGTAGAGCAGGATGATCGCCAGTGCATCGATGTAGAGCAGCGTCGTGCCCCAGAGCATCAGCCACCCCATCTCGTCGATGAAGGCGAGGTCGGCCAGTCGTCCCGGCACGACGCCGACGGTGTCGTGATAGCGCAGGATCAGCGCCAGGCCGACGGTCAGGAAGTTTCCGGCGAGCAGGCCGTAGATCGGCGCCCGCACGATCGCCGCGTCTTCCTTGACGTAGAGCAGCAGGATCATGATCAGCTTGCCGGCAAACAGCACGGACGATCCGGGCGAGATCACCCCGAACGGCAAGGGCACGTAGAAGACCGCAGCGAGGTAGGTCTCGAGAAAGTGCATCACGCCAAGGGCGACGATGAAGGCGCCGATGCCGATGCGGTGACGCTGGTGCAGCAGTCCCACCATGAAGGCGAAGTAGAAGACCGCCTCCGCCATCAGAAGCACGAGATTGTTGAATTCCATGGACCAGTCCGTGAGCGCGATTCGACCCGGCCCGACACTAGCGCGGCACAACAAAAAAGTACCTAAAACTTGATCGATTGCCCGATCGTCTGCGGTTTTTTCGGCAGATTACTGCCCGCCTGCAACGGCAACGGCCGCTTCAGACCGGACGGCTCGGGGCGCCGTCGGAGAACAGGGCGGGGCCATGCTGGTCGGCGATCTGCCGGCCCTTGCGGAACGCCGCCGCGACGGTGTCGTCACGGCTGGAAAAGAGGTCGGCCCGGATGAAGGTGCGAACGAGGACGACGTCGCCACCATGCTTCTCGATGCGGCCGGCGAGGCGAAACTGCGATCCTTCCGCCACCGGCGTCGCCACGAGCACGAGGTCGTTGTAGACCTCCTTTTCCTCAGGCGTTGCCGCGGAGCCGTTATCCTTGCCGGAACGGCCGAAAATCTTTGAAAGAAACGATGCCATGATCGACTGGTAGCACAGCGTGCCGGCCTGTCAACGGTTGTTCACCGCCGCTCAGATGACGAGATTCGCCAGAATCTCGTTGTCGGTGATGTCCTGATAGCGCAGACCGGTGCGGTCGAACGCCTCCGTCAGCACCTCGAAGTTCTCCGGCTTCTTCGTTTCGATGCCGATCAGAACCGAGCCGAAGTTGCGCGCCGATTTCTTCAGGTATTCGAAGCGGGAGATGTCATCCTCGGGGCCGAGCAGATTGAGGAAGTCGCGCAGGGCGCCCGGCCGCTGCGCCATGCGCAGGATGAAATACTTCTTCAGCCCCCGGTGGCGCATCGCGCGCTCCTTGACGTCCGGCAGCCGTTCGAAATCGAAATTGCCGCCGGAGACGACTGCGACCACGGTCTTGCCCTCGAGCCCGTCGCGACCGAGTGCCTCGAGCGCGGTGATCGCCAAGGCGCCGGCCGGCTCCAGCACGACGCCCTCCCCGTTCAGCATGTCGACGATCGTGACGCAGATCGCGTTCTCCGACAAAAGCATCGCCTGGCCGGGCCCGAACCTGCGCAGGGCCGCGAAGTTGAGGTCGCCGATCCGCCCGACGGCGGCGCCGTCGACGAAGTTGTCGACCTGGTCGAGCGTGATCACCTCGCCCGCCTCCAGGCTGCGCCGCAGGCTCGGGGCCCCCTCCGGCTCGCAGAACAGGAAGCATTCGTCGGCAACGCTGTCGGCCAGGTAGCCGGTGACGCCGGCCGCCAGCCCGCCGCCGCCGACCGGCAGCACGATCAGGTCCGGGCGCTGGGCGCCGGCCAGTTGCGCCATCGTCTCCGCGGCCACCGTTGCCTGCCCCTCGATGATGTCCGGATGGTCGAACGGCGGCACCATGATGGCGCCGGCGTCCCGCGCGTGGTCCTGGGCGGCGCGGTAGCACTGGTCGAAGATGTCGCCGACGAGGCGGATCTCGACGAACTCGCCGCCGAAGGTGCGCGTCTTGTCGATCTTCTGCTGCGGCGTCGTCACCGGCATGAAGACCACGCCCCTGACGCCGAAATGCCGGCACACGAAGGCAAAGCCCTGGGCGTGGTTGCCGGCCGAGGCGCAGACGAAGCTCTTGGTTGCGCCGTCGCCGGCGACGACCTTGCGGAAGAAGTTGAACGCGCCGCGAATCTTGTAGGAGCGGACCGGCGAAAGATCCTCGCGCTTGAGGTAGACCTGCGCGCCGTAGCGGGCGCTCAGGTGCTCGTTGAGCTGCAGCGGGGTCTCCGGAAAAAGCGTGCGCAGGGCTTGGGTTGCCTGCTCGACGTCCTGTTTCATGGCCTGTTGCCGTCCTTGAGTTTGCCGGTGCCAACCGCTATTGCATATTGCAGCCGCGGAGGCCACCCGCCCGTTTCCTGCGGATCGTGCGCAACGCCATTTACGAACGAGACGCCTCTTGAACGCCACGATCTACCGGTCCGCCATCAACATCGCTGCGACCTTCGCACTCTACCTTTCCCTTTCGATGCTGGTTCCCGTCGCAGTCGACCTCTACTACGGCCATCCCGACTGGAAGAACTTCCTGATCGCGGCCGCGGTCGTCGGCGGGCTGTCGCTGATCACCTCGGCAGCGACCCAGGGCGGACCGCCGCCGTTCAACAAGAAGATGGGCTTCCTGCTGGTCAACCTGCTGTGGGCCGTGTTCTCGCTCACCGGCGCCATCCCGCTGTGGCTGTCGACGGTCGACCTCGATTTTTCCCAGGCGCTGTTCGAATCGGTATCGGCGATCACCACCACCGGATCGACCGTCATCATCGGCCTCGACAATGCCCCGCCGGGCATCTTGCTGTGGCGGTCGCTGCTGCAGTGGTTCGGCGGCATCGGCATCGTTGCGCTGGGCCTGTTCGTGATGCCCTATCTGCGCGTCGGCGGCATGTCGTTCTTCAAGATGGAATCGTCCGAGACGAACGAAAAGCCCTTCGCCCGCATCGCCACCTTCACCCGCGCCTTCGTCGTCGTCTATGTGGGCATCACGCTGGCGTGCACCATCACCTACTCGATGCTCGGTATGGACCGGTTCGATGCCGTCAACCATGCCATGACGACGGTCGCCACCGGCGGCTTTTCGACCCATGACGCCTCGTTCGGCTACTTCAACAGCCTGCCGATCCTCTGGGCCGGGACATTTTACATGGTCCTCTGCAGCCTGCCGTTCTCGATCCTGATCGTGTTCATCGTCCGGGGCCGGCTCGACGCACTGCGCGACCCGCAGATCTTCGTCTTTCTCGCCTATGTCGTCGCCTTCTCGATCGCCGCCGCGATCTGGAACCGCCTGGCCAACGGCGTCGATTTCCATGCCGCGATCACCCACGCGTTCTTCAACATGGCCTCCGTCCTGTCCACCACCGGATTTGCGAGCCAGGACTACACGCTCTGGGGGCCGTTCGTTGTCGTCCTCGCCTTCTTTGCCACCTTCATGGGCGGATGCTCCGGCTCCACCGCCGGCGGGATCAAGGCCTACCGCTTCATCGTGATTTTCAACTCGATCCGCGCGGGGCTGTACAAGCTGATCTATCCCAACGGCATCCACACCGTCCGCTACGGCAAGATCACCGTCGAGCAGGACACGCAGCGCACCATCTTCCTGTTCTTCTGCACCTACCTGCTCCTGTGGGTGCTCGGCAGCATCGCGCTCTCGGCGCTGGGGCACGACCTGGAGACGGCGATCTCGGCGGTGGTTACCGCCCTGTCCAACGTCGGCCCGGGCATCGGTCCGGTCGTCGGCCCGGCCGGCAATTTCGCCAGCTTCGGCGACGCGTCGCTCTACATCCTGTCGCTGATGATGCTGCTCGGCCGTCTCGAGGTGTTGACGGTGCTGGTGGTCCTGACGCCGCTGTTCTGGAAGAGCTGATCCCAGACACGTCCTTGACTGCCTGTCGGCATCTGCGCATCCTTTCACCGGGTTGAACCGAGGGGGCCGCATGCCAGCAAGGCCATTCGCATCCGCACTGCCGCTTGCAACCGCACTCAGCCTCTGCGCCCTGCCCGCCGACGCCGGGCCGCTGGTGGATGCGGCAACGCGCGCGGAAAAGCTCGCCACCGAAGGCAATCCGGTCGGCGCCCACGATGCGGTGCGCGACGCGTTCGGCGCCTTTGCCTCGACACTGCCGTTCTCGATCGGCAAGGCCACGTTCGTCAGCGATTCGCCGGACGGCTATGGCATGTACACGCCGCGCCCGACTGCGGTCTACAAGCCCGGCGAGCCACTGATCTCCTACGTCGAGCCGGTCGGCCTGAGCTGGCGACCGGTCGACGGCGGCAAGGTCGAGGCGCAGTTCACCGTCGATCTCGAACTCCTCAACAACAAGGGCGACACGCTCGCCGAAAAGAAGGCCTTCGGCGCCTTCACCTTCCGCGGCTTCGTGCGCAACCAGGAGGTCTTCGCCAAGCTGACGCTGAACATGGAAGGCCCGCCGGCCGGCGACTACGTGCTGCGCTACCGCTTCCGCGACGGCATCAGCGGCGCGGTCGCGCTTTCGGACCAGACGTTCTCGATCGCGCCGTGACCGCCGCACAAACCACCGGCGAACGCTTGCAAAATCGCGCCAGCCCCTTGATTGCACAGCGCTCCTCCGCTACCGACGCAGCCACGCGGACGTGGCGAAACTGGTAGACGCAAGGGACTTAAAATCCCTCGACTTCGGTCATACGGGTTCGATTCCCGTCGTCCGCACCATGTTTGTTTTTTCTCAATAGGGTCGGATAGCTTCGCGCACCAGGTGTGGGACCTGGGGCCGGGAACTCGTCGGTGCCGGCGACGTTGCGTTACCTGTCCAAGCAACCGACAGCACGTCACCGACAGTCCATGCCGGCCGCAATCAGCTCAAATTCCAACGCGATCTCGACGCCAGCGTCGAGCAGCCCCCTTCAGGCGAAACAGAATCGCCGGGATGGCCCACAACGGATGCAGCGGCAGTGGCAGCATTCCCAACCGCTTGCGCCGCTTGAACGCCCTGCCGATGCGGCTAGCGCCGATATCGCAGTCGATCTTGTTGGCCAATGCCTCGGCCGCCCCGATCGGAAAGCTACGAATGCCCCTAGCATAGGCATAGTTCGCCAGCAGAAGCGCATGACCGGCTAGCGTTCTCCGTGCGATTCGGTGAAGTTCAGGCTTGTTGCGAACGCTGGCACCGACCCCCGAAAAGACCGCTTCGAAGGACAGCCATCTCTGTTCGAGATCGATAAGCTGCCCTTTCGGCGTCCCTGACGCGAACATCCTCACGTTCATGTTGCTCGCGTGTTGTCGATAGTATGCCTGGTCCACGCCGATCAAATAGCCGATATCCGCCCTCGCCGCGGTTCGAAGCCACATCTCGAAATCTCCCGCATGCGGCAAATCGTTCCGATATCCGCCGAACTCGCGCAACAGCGCCGTACGCATCACCACTTCCGGTGATGCAACAACGTTGTAGCCGGAGATGCAGCGGGTCCGGAGCCAATCATTGCCCGACCAGAGGATCCAGCGATTGCCGCAGGTGCGGGCCGGAGGGAGGGTGCCATAGAATGCGATGGACTGACCGTAGACGAGCCCCACGTTAGGATGCGCCACCAGCAGTTCCGCCGCCCGGGTCAGGGCCCTCGGCGTAACACAGTCATCTGCCGAAATCAGCAGTACAAATTCACCAGTCGCGGCTGCAAGGCCGTCATTATAGGTTGCAATATGACCAGCATTCGAACCATGCGCAATGACACGGACACGGTGATCCTCCGCCGCAATAGACCTTGCGATGCTCAGGCTATCGTCTGTTGAGGCATCGTCGACAACAATGACCTCGACCTCAAGTCCGGGCTGGTTGTCCAGAACGCTGCCGACGCATTGCCGCAGATACCGTCCGTAATTGTAGCAGGGAACGACCACACTGACGGTTGGCACCCGTCCAAGAGGCTGACGGGTGTGAATGCGTCCGCCGGATCCCTGAATGAGCATTGCCTCGAGCAGCACACCGGCCCCCTTGTCCTCATCACTGGCCAGACGCCCTACTAGGCCCCTTCCCGGTCGCACTCCCTTATCCGCGTCGTGAGTGCGCGGTAATACTCGACGACGTCCGTCGTTTCGCGAATGCGAGAATACCTATCCAGAACAAAGGACGACGCCATCAACCCGCGTGCCGCGCACCAGCAGTCGTCATCATTCTCCAATAAGACTGCCTCTTCGACCGCTCGGACGAAAGCATAAACGTCGCCGTGACCGACACTTTTGCTGAACTCGTGGTGAAAGAACTCTTTGCCGGCAAAGCCGTGATTGCCGATCACGTAGGCGCCGCAGGCCATGGCCTCGGCGGCCGGCAGCCCGAATCCCTCCTGATCAGCGAAGGCGAGGAAAATCCGGCAGGTCCTCAGTTCCTCAGCGACCCGCTCATGCGCCAGTCCATCCAGGGCCACGACCTGCCAATTGCGAAGAAGCCTGCGAGCGCTTAGCGCTTCCAGCACTTGCCGGGCGTCGTCCTTACGGCGCCGCGGCATGTAGCCAATCCGATGGGGGCGCTGACCGACGTGATTGGCATTGAAGATGCGTTCATCGATCCCGAGGTGGATCCGACTCACATAGGTGCGGGGATAGGCAAACTTCAGCATGGACTGGTTGTGCTTGGAAACGGTCAGGAAACCGAGCATGTTCCGGCGGGTAGCCTCATGTTCCAGTTCAAGCCCGGATATCCGTTGCCATGTGAGATGGGCATTCTGGTTGAATATGATGAACGGAAGCCCCTCTGGAATTCTCCTAAGGTAGTCACAGTCGACCTCCGGCACCACCAGAAGATCCGCGCCACATAGGATCGTGGTGGACAGATAGGAGATGACGCTTTTGTTTGCGAACCAATCACATCTGAACCCAGGCTTGTGATGCAGGACCGCGCTGGAGATGCCAGCCTCGTTGAGTAGGTCCACATGTCGATAGATGACTCTAATCCCTCCTGATGGGCGGTTGTGGTCCGGGCACAGAAAGTAGACCCTTTGCCCCCCACGGCCAACCTTCTGGAACCGCAGCTGGAAACGAGCGCGCGAAAGAGCCTCAGTCTTGACAAGGAGTTGTCGAAAAAAATCGTGCGCGCCACGCATGCAATACTCCCGAAGAAGATATCAAACGCCTACGCTTTCTTGCCGCAAAATTAAGTGACCGACGATATACTGAATAGGACATAACGGTCAACCATAAATTGAAATTTTATCTCCGATTATATACATTATGAACGTATATCTCTTTCAATCCACGGTTCTTTAAATACATTAAACGCAACAATGATCGGCCCCGTCACCTTACATTACCAATCCATCATATGCCGATGCACTTAGCGCCAAAGATGACACTGGCAGGAAGTACCTCTTGCCCTACAGTGATGCAACCATAGAGCCCCTTTCGCCAGATCCGGGACTGCCTTGTCGGCATGATCTTTTGGGCGGAATCGGCGCGTTGGCTGGCCGCCTGTCGATCACTCCGCTGGAAAATCGCGCCGCGGCGTGACGTTTGGCTCAGACAGCGTTGCGGATGCCGTTGCCGCCAGGAGCGGCCGCGTGTGGCTCGGCGCCTCACGTCCGATCGAGGAAATCTTCAGCGGGTGTGGTGGAATGGCAGACGCAAGGAGCTTAAAAGCCTGCCGGCGCCCTCCAAAGGCGTGTACCGGTTCAAGACCGGCCAGCCGCCAGGTCGCCTCTCAGGGGTCGGCATCCATCGCCATCCGGCCGGTCACCGTGTGGATGGCGATGAAATAGAACACCGGAACCGGGCCTTCGGACGGGTGTCTGGGCGGCTTGAAGGCACCCGGCTCCCACCAGTTGCAGTGCTTCTCCAGCAGCGACCAGGCGTGCATATGCTCGGCGTGGCCGCGTGCAGTGTCGGGCAGTTCATGGAATTGACCGAACACAACCGCGCTCTTCCAGTTGCGGACGCCCGCGACCAGGTCGAGCTGGAGGCAGACCTTTGGATTTTCCCGCATCCAGTCGATCTTCTGCCCGGGCATGGAGAAGCTGTAGATCCGGTTCTCGGACAGGACGTACAGGATCGGCACGATGTAAGGCTGGCCGGCCCGAGCGCAGGCGAGGCGCGCCACGCGCTGCTCCGAAAAGAGCTGCAGGCACTGTTCGTAGGTCATCTCGCGGACAATCATCGCGCGCCTCCTCCCGTCGCCCGAACGCCATCGTTGCGCTGCCCGCCCTCAAGTCGGCCTCCGGAACGGCTGGTGCCGCGCGTTAACCCGCTCTCGCGCGCCGGCCCCCCTGCGGCGGATGCAGCACGCCGCCCGCCGATCGGATCGGCGGACCGCCGGCCAATCCGTAGATTGCACCTCTGGGGGCCCGTTGGAAAGATGCCGCGCGACGGGCGGGCGCGGCCTATTGGTTCCTGCCGCCCCGCGGCTGCCGGTCACACCACTTCGACGTCGATCACGCCCGGCGCCGAGCGCAGGGCGGCGGCAATCTCCGGCGAGATGCGATAGCGCTCGTTCAGCTCGACCTCGATCTCGCGCTGGCCGTTGTCCTTGATGACGATGAAGGAGACGAGACCGTCGCCCCTGGCGTTCAGGTGGGCGGCGATCGAGCGCAGCGGGCCGGAATCGCGGACATAGACGCGCAGCGCCTTCTGCTGCTGCAGCGCCTCCTCCTCGAGCGAGCGCAGCGTCTGGATCCGAAGGCCGATCCCTTCCGGACGCTCCTCGGCCTGGACCGTCATCACCAGCGACTTTCCCGGTTCGAGCAGGTCACGATACTGGTGCAGCATCTCCGAAAACAGCACCGCCTCGAACTGGCCGGAGGCATCGGAGAAGGCGACGATGCCCATCTTGTTGCCGGTGCGGGTCTTGCGCTCCTGCTTCGAGGTCACAGTGCCGGCCAGGCGGCCGGCGGTCGCGCCCTGCTTCACCGCGACGGCGAAGTCGGCGAAGTTCTGCACCCGCATCTTGGCGAGCATGGCATTGTAGGTGTCGAGGGGATGGGCCGAGAGGTAGAAGCCGAGCACCTGGAACTCGCGGTGCAGTTTTTCCGAAGCGAGCCACGGCGCGTAGGTCGGCAGCGTGATCGTCTCCGGACCGGTGGCGGCCCCGGCGCCGAACATGTCGCTCTGGCCGCTGGTCTTGTTCTCCTGGGCGCGCTGGGCGTAGCCGAGCAGCCGGTCGAGCGCCGCGACCAGCCCGGCCCGGTCATGGCCGAAGCAATCGAAGGCGCCGGCACAGATCAGGCTTTCGAACACGCGCCGGTTCACCTGCTTCGGATCGATGCGCAGGCAGAAGTCTTCCAGACTCTCGAACGGGCGGTCGCCGCGCACCCCGACGATGTGCTGCACGGCCGCCTCGCCGACGCCCTTGATCGCCGCCAGCGCATAGTAGATGCAGCGCTCGCCGGTCTCGAAATGGGCGTAGGAGGTCTGGACCGACGGCGGGACGACCTTGATGCCGAGCCGTGCGGCGTCCTGGCGGAAGTCGTTCAGCTTGTCCGTATTGGACATGTCGTAGGTCATCGAGGCGGCGAGGAACTCGACCGGGTAGTGCGCCTTCAGGTAGGCGGTCTGGTAGGAGACGATGGCGTAGGCGGCCGCGTGCGACTTGTTGAAGCCGTAGTTGGCGAACTTGGCGAGCAGGTCGAAGATCAGGTCAGACTGCGGCTTGGACACGCCGTTCTTCACCGCGCCGTCGACGAAGCGGGCGCGCTGCTTGTCCATCTCCTCCTTGATCTTCTTGCCCATGGCGCGGCGCAGCAGGTCGGCTTCGCCGAGCGAATAGCCCGACAGGACCTGGGCGATCTGCATCACCTGCTCCTGGTAGACGATGACGCCCTGCGTCTCCTTCAGGAGATGGTCGATCATCGGATGGATCGACTCGATCTCCTCCTCGCCGTGCTTGCGGGCGTTGTAGACCGGAATGTTCTCCATCGGCCCCGGGCGGTAGAGCGCCACCAGGGCGATGATGTCCTCGATGCAGTCGGGGCGCATGCCGATCAGCGCCTTGCGCATGCCGGCACTTTCCACCTGGAACACGCCGACCGTCTCGCCGCGCGACAGCATCTCGTAGGTCAGCCGGTCGTCGAGCGGCAGGCTGCCGAGGTCGATCTCGATGCCGCGCTTGCGGGCGAAGTCGACCGCCGTCTTCAGCACGGTCAGGGTCTTCAGGCCGAGGAAGTCGAACTTCACCAGGCCGGCCTGCTCGACCCACTTCATGTTGAACTGGGTGACCGGCATGTCGGAGCGCGGATCGCGGTACATCGGCACCAGTTGCGACAACGGCCGGTCGCCGATGACGATGCCGGCGGCGTGGGTCGAGGCGTGGCGGTAGAGCCCCTCGATCTTCTGGGCGATGTCGAGCAGGCGGGCGACGACCGGCTCCTTCTCCGCCTCCTCCTGCAGCTTCGGCTCCTCCTCGATCGCCTTGGACAGCGGCGTCGGATTGGCCGGATTGTTCGGCACCAGCTTGCAGATCTTGTCGACCTGGCCGTAGGGCATCTCGAGCACGCGGCCGACGTCGCGCAGCGCCGCGCGCGCCTGCAGCGAACCGAAGGTGATGATCTGCGCCACTTGCTCGCGGCCGTATTTGCGCTGGACGTAGCGGATCACCTCCTCGCGCCGGTCCTGGCAGAAGTCGATGTCGAAGTCCGGCATCGACACGCGCTCCGGATTGAGGAAGCGCTCGAACAGCAGCGAAAAGCGCAGCGGGTCGACGTCGGTGATCGTCAGCGCGTAGGCGACAAGCGAGCCCGCGCCCGAGCCGCGTCCCGGGCCGACCGGAATGTTCTGCTGCTTGGCCCACTTGATGAAGTCGGCAACGATCAGGAAGTAACCCGGGAATTTCATGCGCTCGATGACGCCGAGCTCGAAGTCGAGCCGTTCGCGATAGTCCTGCTCGCTGTAGCCCGGCGAACGCCCGAGCGCGGCTAGGCGCGATTCAAGCCCCTCGACCGCCTGACGGCGCAGTTCGGCCGCCTCCGCCCGCTCCGCCTCCTCCGGATCGGCGGACGCGCCGGTGAAGCGCGGCAGGATCGGCGCGCGGGTCTTCAGCACGAACGAGCAGCGCCGCGCGATCTCGACGGTGTTGTCGAGCGCCTCGGGCAGGTCGGCAAACAGCGCCGCCATCGCCGCGCGGCTCTTCAGGTAGTGGTCGGGCGACAGCCGGAAGCGGTTGTCGTCCGAGACCATGGCGTTGTGCGCAACGGCCATCAGCGCGTCGTGCGCCTCGTAATCGTCGGGCGCAGGAAAGAACGGCTCGTTGGTCGCCACCAGCGGCAGGTCGTTCGCGTAGGCAAGCTCGACCATCCGCCGCTCGTGCCGGCGATCATAGCCGGCGTGCCGCTGCAACTCGACATAGAGCCGGTCGCCGAACAGGCGCTTCAGCTCCTGCAGCCGCGCCTCGGCCAGCGCCGGCTGCCCGGCGGCGAGGGCCATATCGACCGGCCCGGTCGACGCCCCCGTCAGCGCGATCAGCCCGTCGGTGCCGTCCTGAAGCCAGGCGCGGAGCATGTGGATCGCGTGGGCGCCGCCGCCCTCACCCTCCAGATAGGCGCGGCTGACGAGGTCCACCAGCCGCACATAGCCGGCATCGGTGGCCGCCAGCAGCACCAGCGAGGGCAGCCTCGTCAGCGCCTGCGCCGGGGTGCGGCGCTCGCCCTCGGCCTCGTCCTGCATGTCGATCGACAGCTGGCACCCGATCAGCGGCTGGATTCCGTCCGCCACCGCCTTCTGCGAAAACTCCAGCGCGGCAAACAGGTTGTTGGTGTCGGTGATGGCGATCGCCGGCTGCTCGTCGCTGACGGCCTTGCCGAGGATCTTCTTGATCGGCAGGGCACCCTCGAGCAACGAATAGGCCGAATGGACACGAAGATGCACGAACTGCACCCCCCCCGCCGTCCCCTGACCCGTCACTGCTGCCGCTTCCGCCATCGCCGTCACCTTTCACTCGCGGCAGAAAGGATAAGCGGATTCGCACGGAGAAAGTCCAGAGCGACACCTGGCCTTGCGCAAACTTTCCCCGCCTGCATCGCAAGGGCGGGAAACGTTGCCGGCCGGTACCGGGGCTAAAGCCCCAGGGCAAGCACCGAGAGACTGGCGATGAACATCGTAATGGAGGCAAAAGCTGCAAATTCGCGGATGAAGTCGGTCATTTCAGGCTCCCTTTCCGATTATGTTTTTATTTTGTTCTATTTTTGTTCCTGCGTCAACCCACTTGCAACCCCACGCCGATTTTCTATCCTGATGACCGGTCACGCCCGGGAAAGTCGCCATGAAGATCGCGCCAGCGTCCCTAGCCTTCCTGCTGATGTCGCCGCCGGCCGGGGCTGGAGATTTTCCCGCCGAGCGGATCGTCGCGGCGGCCGCCGGGGACTGGAACGGCGACGGGCATGCCGACCTGGCCGTGATCGCCAGGCCTGCGGCGGACAGCGACGAAGACAACGGCCTCTACATCTATCTCACCGATCCGGATGAGGCCCGCCTGAAGCTGGTCGTCTCGGCCCCGGACAGCGTCTGGGGCAACCTTGTGATGTTCGGGCAGGAGCCAGCCGTTACCGCCCTTGCCAGCGGCTCCATCAGGCTGACGTCGCAGAACAGCTCGATCGGCCGCGATCGCTGGCACCAGGCGCTGACGATCGCCTATCGCGACGGCCAGTTCCTCGTCGCCGGCTACAACTATTCGTCCTATGACACGCTCGACAACGACAATTCGACGAACTGCGATCTGAACCTGCTCACCGGCAAGGGCACGGCGAACGGCAAGCCCGTCGCAGCCAAGGCGGCGAGGATCACGCTCGAGGCGTGGCGCGACGCCATAGGCCGGGAAGCCTGCGGCCTTGATGCCGGCTGACCGGGGGGCAGGCGTTCGCCCATCGGACACAAGATGCGGCAGGACGGACGGGATGGGGGCCGCTTAGCCGAAATCGCGCAGCTTGCCGTCCTCGATCGTCACCCTTCGGTCCATCAGCGAGGCCAGCTCGTGGTTGTGGGTGGCGATCAGCGCCGCCAGTCCGGACTGGCGGACCAGCGCTTCCAGCGCCTCGAACACATAGCCGGCCGTCTCCGGATCGAGGTTGCCGGTCGGCTCGTCGGCGAGAAGCACGAGCGGGGCGTTGGCGACGGCACGGGCGATCGCCACGCGCTGCTGCTCTCCCCCCGAAAGCTCGGCCGGCCGGTGGTCGGCGCGATGGCCGATGCGCATGTAGTCCAGCAACTGCTTCGCCCGCTCCTGCGCGTCCGCCTTGCCGAGACCGGCAATCAGCTGCGGCATCATGATGTTCTCCAGGGCGGAGAACTCCGGCAGCAGGTGATGGAACTGGTAAACGAAGCCGATCTCGTTGCGGCGGATGGCGGTGCGCTGATCGTCGCCCAGCGCCGCGCAGGACTTGCCGTTGACGATGACGTCACCGCCATCGGGCTTTTCCAGCAGGCCGGCGACATGCAGGAGCGTCGACTTTCCGGTTCCCGACGGTGCCACGAGGGCGACGGTCTCGCCGCCATGAAGGGTGAAGTCCGCCCCCTTGAGGATGGACAGGACCGTCTCCCCCTGGCCGTAATGGCGCTCCACGCCGGATAGCTGCAATGCCACGCGCGCTTTCATCGATCGCTTCTACCTATTCGTATCGCAGGGCCTGGACGGGATCGAGCCTCGACGCCCGCCAGGCAGGAAAGATCGTGGCCAGGAACGACAACGCCAGCGCCATCACGACGATCGAGACCGTCTCGCCGACGTTCATGTCGGCCGGCAGCTGGCTGAGGAAGTAGAGCTCCGGATCGAACAGCGTCTGACCCGACAGCCAGGAGAAGAACTGCCGGATCGACTCCACGTTCAGGCAGACCACGACGCCGAGGACGACGCCGGCGATCGTGCCGACCGTGCCGATCGCCGCCCCGGTCATGAAGAAGATCCGCATGATCGCGCCCGAGGTCGCCCCCATCGTCCGCAGGATCGCGATGTCGCTCCCCTTGTCCTTCACCAGCATGATCAGGCCGGAGATGATGTTGAGCGCCGCGACCAGCACGATCAGCGTCAGGATCATGAACATCACGTTGCGCTCGACCTCAAGCGCGGAAAAGAAGGTGCGGTTGCGCTGGCGCCAGTCGGTCACGTAGATCTGCCGTTCCGCCGCCAGCTCAATCGGCTGGCGCAGCTCGTCGACGGCATCGGGATCGTCGACGAACAGCTCGATCGACTGCACCAGTCCATCGGCGTTAAAGTAGAGCTGCGCCTCCTCGAGCGGCATGTAGATGATCGAGGCGTCGTACTCCGACATGCCGATCTCGAAGGTCGCCGCGACCGGGTAGGTCTTGACGCGCGGGTTGACGCCGAGCGGCGTCACGTCGCCTTCCGGCGCCACCAGCGTGATTGTGTCGCCGGCGGCGATGCCGAGCTGATCGGCCATGCGCGCCCCGATCGCCAGCCCGGTCCCGGCATTGAACTCCTCGAGGCTGCCGGACTTGATATGGCTGGAAACGGTCTTCAGGTTCGCCATGTCGTCGGCGCGGATGCCGCGCACGAGCGCGCCCGTGCCGGCCCCGCCCCTGCCGGACGCGAGCGTCTGCCCCTCGACCAGCGGGATCGCCAGCCGCACGCCATGGACCTTGGAGAACCGCTCCGCCAGGTCGGCGTAATTGTCGAACGGTCCGTCGATCGGCTGGACGATCATGTGGCCGTTGATCCCGAGAATGCGCGAGATAAGCTCGGTGCGAAAACCGTTCATTACCGCCATGACGATGATCAGCGTCGCAACGCCGAGCATGATGCCGATGAAGGAGAACCCGGCGATCACCGAAATGAAGGCTTCCTTGCGCCGCGAGCGCAGGTAGCGCCAGGCCACCATTCGCTCGAACCCGGAGAACGGGCGGCTTGCGGGCGCCGCCTCCGCCTTGACAAGGGCGCCCTCGCCCGTCGCTTCCGCCATGATGCCTCCGGATCAGTCGCTGCCGCCGAGCGCGGCCGGCGGACGCGCAAGGGACTCATTTGCCGGATCGACCCTGCGCGAAATCGCGCCGGAAATCGATCCCGATTTTCAGGCTCGGGCGCCTGCAGTCAGTCGCGCGATCGCCGCCTCGACGGTCAGCGTCTCGCGCTCGCCGGTCTTGCGGTCCTTCAGCTCGACCTCGCCGGCGGCAACCGAACGCGGTCCGACGATGACCTGGAACGGCGCGCCGATCAGGTCAGCGGTGGCGAACTTGGTGCCGGCCCGTTCGTCCTTGTCGTCGAGCAGCACATCGACACCGGCGTTCGCCAACGCACCGTAGATCGTCTCGCTGGCAGCGTCGCAGGCGGCATCACCGGTCTTCATGTTGATGACGACCACCTCGAACGGCGCCACCGACCTCGGCCAGATGATGCCGTTCTCGTCGTGCGAGGCCTCGATGATCGCCGGCACCAGCCGGGTCGGCCCGATGCCGTAGGATCCCATGTGCACGATGTGCTCCTTGCCGTCGGGGCCCTGGACCTTGGCGCCCATCGCCTCGGAATACTTGGTGCCGAAATAGAAGATGTGGCCGACCTCGATGCCGCGCGCCGACAGGCGGTCATCCTCGGGTATCGCGGCGAAGGCCGCTTCGTCATGCATCTCCGAGGTTGCCGCATAGCGCGACGTCCACTTGTCGAAGATCGACTTCAGTCCGTCGACGTCTTCGAAGTTCGTGTCCGCGGCCGGGACCCCGAATTCGAGGAAGTCCCTGTGGCAGAACACTTCGGACTCGCCGGTGTCGGCGAGAATGATGAACTCGTGGCTGAGATTGCCGCCGATCGGCCCGGTGTCGGCGCGCATCGGGATGGCGCGCAGGCCCATGCGCGAGAAGGTGCGCAGGTAGGCGGCGAACATGCGGTTATAGGCGTGCTCCGCACCTTCGCGGTTGAGGTCGAAGGAATAGGCGTCCTTCATCAGGAACTCGCGCGAGCGCATGGTGCCGAAGCGCGGCCGGATCTCGTCGCGGAACTTCAGCTGGATGTGGTAGAGGTTCAGCGGCAGGTCCTTGTAGGACTTGACGTAGGAGCGGAACACGTCGGTGATCATCTCCTCGTTGGTCGGGCCATAGAGCATCGGCCGATCCTGCCGGTCCTTGATGCGCAGCATCTCCTTGCCGTAGGCGTCGTAGCGCCCGCTCTCCTGCCAGAGCTCGGCCGATTGCAGCGTCGGCATCAGCAATTCGACCGCGCCAGAGCGGTTCTGCTCCTCGCGGATGATGGCGTTGACCTTGTCGAGAACGCGCTTGCCGAGCGGCAGCCAGGTGTAGATGCCCGCCGACTGCTGCTTGACCATGCCCGCACGCAGCATGAGGCGATGCGAGACGATCTCCGCCTCTTTCGGGTTTTCCTTGAGGATCGGCATGAAGAAGCGGGAAAGGCGCATGACTGGTTCCAAATAGACAGGTTTCGCCTAGCGGCGGATTCGGGCGAAATGACGTTGAATTTCGATGCGTTCATAGACGCTTCGCGGGCGGAAGGAAACCCGCTGTGCATGCGTGCCGGGGCACGCCGATCTCGCGCACCACCGAGACGAGAGGGCCGGACAATAACGGAAATTTCCGCCTTCAAGTCAACGGAAAAATTTTCTTCGAGTGTAGCAAAAATGCAAAAAACAGGATGACAACGCCCAACCTTTGGGCTAGTTTCAGGCCACAAAAGAGGCAGGGAGTGCAAATTTCTGCCATTCTCGCGGTCAAGTCTTGGGAGGATCAGATCTTTTGGCGCGCGCAGACGCAGCCACCGGCAACGGACAAAGATCACGCGATACTTTAGAAACAAGGCTCTACGCCTTGTTTTTTTTTGCTTTCTCCAATTGATGAAACCTCCCCTAGCCGCCGTCTGTGACAACCGGATGACAGGCGCTGCGACAATGCGGCGCATCGCTCGGGCCCACGCCCTCCCTGCCCGTCTTCACGTTACGTGATGATTGTCGCCGGTTGCCGACATGACGCAACGGCAGGAAATGCGCAAACGCGCCGCCGCGCGGGCAGGCTTCACTCAGCGAAAATCGGGAAAGAACTGGGGAATTGCGTCGATGCCGTAACCGAACTCGACCGACAGGACCCACCATGCGGCATAGATGATCGCCGACACGATCGTCGTGATGACGAGGATTCTGGCGGCACGGAACCTGGCCGGCGCGCTCTCCACGGTGCCGAGAACCACGTCGTTTTCCTCCGCCTGCGTGCGCAGGCCGAACGGCAGGACGATGAAAAGCGTCATCCACCAGATGATGAAATAGACGGCGAGGATCGAAAACAGCTGCATGGCCGGGGTCCCGAGGTTTGCGTCACCGTCCGTCGCAGCATGGCCGCGACGCACGTCGTCCGCCCTCGGACGACCCGGCGACACCGGGTGACGCGCCGTTCTACTCCCGTGGCCGCCGCATTTCAAATGCGCCTTGCTGTCACACCTGCTCGAGTTCGATCAACGTGCCGAAGAAATCCTTGGGATGCAGGAACAGCACCGGCTTGCCATGCGCGCCGATCTTCGGCTGGCCGTCTCCGAGCACCCGCGCGCCGCCGGCCACGAGCCGGTCTCGTGCGGAGGCAATGTCGTCCACCTCGTAGCAGATGTGGTGCATGCCGCCGCCGGGCGCCTTCTGGAGAAAGGCCGCGATCGGCGAGGCCTCGCCGAGCGGTTCCAGCAGTTCGACCTTGGTGTTGGGCAACTCAACGAAGACGACCGTCACTCCATGTTCCGGCAAAGCCTGCGGATCGGTCACGCGCGCGCCGAGAATGTCCCGGTAGGACGCGCTCGCCGCAGCCAGATCGGGCACGGCAATGGCTATGTGATTGACGCGTCCAAGCACCGGTTTCTCCCTCCGTTCCACCGCCACTGCGGCACCCGCGCGGCCCGCTCCGGGGCCTGCCGTGGTGCCGGCACCTCATCGGCCAACGGCCGAATGCCGCGCCTGACCTTCCGGGCGCGGCCTGATCCGTCAGACCTTCGTCACGAACACGGTGACGACCGGCTTCTTGCCCCAGACCTCGTTCGCCATCGCCCGCACCGCCCGGCGCACCGCCTCGCGCACGGTGCCCAGATCCTTCCGCCGCGCACGCGGAATGCTTTCGACGGCGCCCAGCACCGCGTCATACAGGGTGTCGCCCATGTCCTCGCCTTCGTCGTCAAACTGCGGCAGTCCAAAGGGAACGACCTCGGGGTCGCTGCGGAAGTCATAGCGCGCATCGAGCACGATATTGACCGAGACATGGCCGACGAAGGAGAGCTTGCGGCGGTTGCCGATGCCCATCTCGTCGTAGTCACCGATCAGGTTGCCGTCCTTGAAGATGCGGCCGAAGTGGACCTCGTCGATCACTTCCGCCGGGCCCGGCGCCAGCCGCAGCATCCGCCCGTCGCGCACGCGCGCCACGGTGGCGATTCCGGACTGCTCGGCCAGTTCGGCCTGCGCCACGAGGTGGGCCGCCTCGCCGTGAACCGGCACCACGATCTGCGGTCGGGTCCAGGCGTACATCTGCTGGAGCTCGTTGCGGCGGGGATGACCGGAGACGTGTACCAGCGCCTCGCTGTCGGTGATGACGTGGATGCCCTGGTCGATCAGCCCGTTCTTGATGTCGTTGATCGCCTTCTCGTTGCCCGGGATCGGGCGCGAGGAGAAGATGATCGTGTCGCCGGCGGTGAAGGCGACGTTGCGCATCTCGTCGCGCGCAATCTTGGCCAGCGCCGCCCGCGGCTCGCCCTGGCTGCCGGTGAGGATGACGACGACCTTGTCGCGCGGGATGTAGCCGAACTCGTCCTCGTCGATGAACGGCCTGATCCCCTCCATCAGGCCGATGTCGCGGGCGACGTCGGTCACCCGCCTCATCGAGCTGCCAAGCAGAAGCACCTCGCGTCCGGCCACCTCCGCGGCCTTCGCCACCGAACGGATGCGGCCGACATTGGAGGAGAAGGTGGTGATGCCGACGCGGCCTTCCGCGCTCTCGATGATCTTCGCCAGGCTTTCGGAGACCTCCTGCTCGGACGGCGACACGCCATCGCGAACGGCGTTGGTGCTGTCGCAGACCAGCGCCAGCACGCCCTCGTCGCCCAGTTGGCGCAGGCGGGCCTCGTCGGTCAGCGGGCCGAGCGACGGCGCCATGTCGATCTTCCAGTCGCCGGTATGGATCACCGTGCCGAGCGGCGTCTTGATCGCCAACGCCATCGGCTCGGGGATCGAATGGTTCATGCCGATCGCCTCGATCTCGAACGGGCCGACGTTGATGCGATCACCCTGCTTGAAGATCGTCACCGGGATCTCGGCCCGGCTGCGCTCGTAGTCGCGCTTGGCCTCGAGCATGCCGGCGGTGAAGGGCGAGGCGTAGACCGGCACGTTCAGGCCGGGCCAGAGATCGTTCAGCGCGCCGTAGTGATCCTCGTGCGCATGGGTGATGACAATGCCCTTCAGGTTCTTGCGCTCCTCGGCAAGAAAGCGGATGTCGGGCAGCACCAGGTCGACGCCCGGCAGATCCGGCCCCGGGAAGGTGACGCCGCAATCGACCATGATCCACTTCCGGTTTCCCGGCGTGCCATAGCCGTAGAGCGCCAGATTCATGCCGATTTCGCCAACACCGCCGAGCGGCAGAAACACCAGGTCTTCTTGACTAGCCATTGTTCGTGAATTTCCGATCATTCAAAAAATACATCACCGGCCGCAATCAGCCGCACGGCGCCGTCGATTTCCAACTTCAGAAGGCCGGCGTCATCGATCCCGACGAACCGGCCGGTCAGCGACTGGGACGGCAGGTTGACAGTGATCGTCTCGCCGATGCCCACGGCGACTTTGCGCCAGCGTGCCATGATTTCGCCGATGCCGTTGGCGCTGTCCCACAACTGCAGCGCGTCGGCCATCTCGCGGTAGAGATGGGCGAACAGCTCGGCGGGCGACACGGTGCACCCGTAGTCGGTCAGGCGTGCAATCGGATAGAGCCCCGCATCCGGGCCGACCGCGACGTTGATGCCGCAGCCGATCACGATCGCCTGGCGCCCGTCAGGCAGCGTCTCGCTCTCGACCAGGATGCCGCACACCTTCCTGCGTTCGATCAGGATGTCGTTCGGCCATTTGATCTGCACGGGCGGCGCGTCGATGGGCATGACCGAGGCGATCGACGCCTGCACCGCGACCGCGACCGCCAGCGGCAGTGAACCGAGCCGGTCCATCGGCGCCGGATCGATCAGCAGCAGGGAGGCATAGAGATTGCCGGCTTCGGAACTCCACGGCCGGCCCCGCCTGCCCCGTCCCCCCGTCTGGCGCGCCGCGGTCACCCACAGACCGGAAAGCGCGCCCTTTCGGGCGCGCTCGAAGCATTCGGAATTCGTGGAGCTGGTCTCGACCAGGGCCTCGTGCCGAAAGTCGTCCAGCGTCAGCCGGCCGGTCCCCGCCCCGCGCGTCAAAAGAACGTCCGCGCGGCAGCTTCCGCCGCGTCTCCGATCGGGCCGCCGACGAGCACGTAGGCGGCAATGAACAGGCCGCAGACGCCGAAGACGAGCTTCAGTTCGCCCGGCGTACGGGCGAACTCGTCCGTTGCGGCGTCGAACCACATCACCTTGACGATGCGCAGGTAGTAGTAGGCTCCGACGACGGAGGCCAGCACGCCGATCACGGCCAGGGCATAGAGCTGCGCCTCGATCGCCGCCATGAACACGAAGTACTTGGCGAAGAATCCGGCCAGCGGCGGGATGCCCGCGAGCGAGAACATCATCACCGTCAGGACCGAGGCCATGAACGGATTGGTCGTCGAAAGCCCGGACAAATCGTCGATCGACTCGACATTTCCGCCCTCACGGCGGCGCATCGCCAGGATGCAGGCAAAGGTGCCGAGCGTCATGACCATGTAGATCAGCATGTAGAGCGCCACGCCACGGACCCCAGCCATCGAGCCGGCAGCCAGCCCGACCAGCGCATAGCCCATATGGCCGATCGAGGAGTAGGCCATCAGGCGCTTGATGTTGCGCTGGCCGATCGCGGCGAAGGAGCCGAGCAGCATCGAGGCGATCGAGACGAAGACGATGATCTGCTGCCAATCGGCAACGATCGGCTGGAAGGCGTCGATGACGATGCGTACCAGCATGGACATGGCGGCGACCTTCGGAGCGGCCGCGAAGAACGCGGTCACCGGCGTCGGCGCGCCCTCGTAGACGTCCGGTGTCCACATGTGGAACGGCACGGCCGAGATCTTGAAGGCGAGGCCGGCCAGCACGAACACGACGCCGAACACCAGGCCGAGCGAGCGGCCTTCCGCCGAAAGGGCGGCGGCGATTTCCTGGAAGCCGGTCTGGCCGGTGAAGCCGTAGACGAGCGACATGCCGTAGAGCAGCATGCCCGACGACAGCGCGCCGAGCACGAAATACTTCAGGCCGGCCTCGGTCGAGCGGACGCTGTCGCGGTTGATCGCGGCGACGACGTAGAGCGACAGCGACTGCAGTTCCAGCGACAGGTACAGCGAGAGGAGGTCGTTCGCCGACACCATCAGCATCATGCCGAGCGTCGCCAGCACGATCAGTACCGGGAACTCGAACCGGTCGATCTGCTCGGAGCGGGCATGGCCGACCGTCATCACCATGGCGGTGATCGAGCCGATCAGGGTCAGCACCTTCATGAAGCGCGCGAACGGGTCGGAGACGAAGGCGCCGCCAAATGCCAGGCCGTCCTGCCCGCGCATCACCAGCCAGAGGCCGGCGATGATCAGGAGCGCCACCGCAAGCCCCGTGACCGTCGTCGCGGACCGATCGCCGGAGAACACGCCGATCATCAGCAGCACGAGCGCGCCTGCCGCTAGAATGACCTCGGGCGTCGAGAGCTGAAGGCTGGCAAGGAAAAGTTCAGCAGTCATTTCGGATGATCCCGTCGTCAGTTCGCCGAGAGCGCAACGGTTTGCGCCGCTTCGAGGGCTGCGGTGTAATTGTTCAGGAGTGCGTCAACCGACGCGGCGGTCACGTCGAAGACCGGTATCGGATACACGCCGAAGAAGATCGTCAGCAGCACCAGCGGATAGAGGATCGCCTTCTCGCGGCCCGAAAGGTCGAGCATGGCCTTCAGGCTTTCCTTCTCCAGCGGACCGAAGATCACCCGCCGGTACAGCCACAGCGCATAGGCGGCCGAGAGGATCACGCCCGAGGTGGCGAAGAACGCAACCCAGGTGTTCACCCGGAAGGCGCCGAGCAGCGTCGTCACCTCGCCGACAAAGCCGGAGGTTCCCGGCAGCCCGACATTGGCCATCGTGAAGATCATGAAGGCGACGGCGTACTTGGGCATGTTGTTCACCAGGCCGCCATAGGCCGAGATCTCGCGGGTGTGCAGGCGGTCATAGACCACGCCGACGCAGAGGAAGAGCGCGCCCGACACGATGCCGTGCGAGAGCATCTGGAACAGCGCGCCCTGGACGCCCTGCTCGTTGGCCGCGAAGATGCCCATGGTGACGTAGCCCATGTGCGCGACCGAGGAATAGGCGATCAGCTTCTTGATGTCGTCCTGCACCAGCGCGACCAGCGAGGTGTAGACGATCGCCACCACTGAGAGCGTGAACACGAACGGCGCGAAGAAGTCGGAGGCCAGCGGGAACATCGGCAGCGAGAAGCGCAGGAAGCCGTAGCCGCCGAGCTTCAGCAGGATGCCCGCCAGGATCACCGACCCCGCCGTCGGCGCCTGCACGTGCGCGTCCGGCAACCAGGTGTGAACCGGCCACATCGGCATCTTGACCGCGAACGAGGCGAAGAAGGCGAGCCAGAGCCAGGTCTGCATCTGCGGCGGGAAGCCGTAGGCGAGCAGTTCGGGAATGCTGGTCGTGCCGGCCTGCCAGTACATCGCCATGATGGCCAGCAGCATCAGCACCGAACCGAGCAGCGTGTAGAGGAAGAACTTGTAGGACGCGTAGACACGGTCCTTGCCACCCCAGACACCGATGATGATGAACATCGGGATCAGACCGGCCTCGAAGAACACGTAGAAGAGGACGATGTCGAGCGAGACGAACACGCCGACCATGAACACTTCCAGGACGAGGAAGGCGATCATGTATTCCTTCAGGCGCTTCTCGATCGAGGTCCAGCTCGCCAGGATGCAGAACGGCATCAGGAAGGTGGTCAGGATGACGAACAGCATGGAGATGCCGTCGACGCCGAGATGGTAGGAGATCCCGGTGCCGAGCCACTCGTGCCGTTCCATCATCTGGAAGCCCGGGTTCGAATAGTCGAAGCCGGTCCAGATGAAGAGCGACAGCACGAAGGTGAACACCGTCGTCAGCAGCGAGACGTTCAGGATGTTCCGGCGCCCGTAGGGGCTGTCCTCGCGGGTCAGCAGCAGCAATGCCACGCCGACCAGCGGCAGGAAGGTGACCGCGGAAAGAATCGGCCAATCGGTCATCAGAAGGAACTCCCGAGCATCATCCAGGTGACGAGTGCCGCAATTCCGAGCAGCATCGCAAAGGCATAGTGGTAGAGGTAGCCGGTCTGCAGCCGGACCACGCGGTCGGTCACGTCGAGGACGCGGGCGGCAATGCCGTTCGGGCCGAGGCCGTCGATCACGGCTCCGTCACCGCCCTTCCAGAACAGCCGGCCAAGGCGGAAGGCCGGACGAACGAACAGGAAGTCGTACAGTTCGTCGAAATACCACTTGTTCAGCAGGAACTGGTACAGGCCGCGGTGCTGCTGGGCGAGATAGCCGGGCAGATCGGGACGGCGGATGTACAGGTACCAGGCGGTAAACAGGCCGAGCGCCATCGCCACGAACGGGCTCCACTTGACCCACAGCGGCACGTGGTGGAACTCTTCCAGCAAGTTGTTTTCCGGGCTGGTGAACAGCGCGCCCTTCCAGAACTCGACGTAGTGGTGGCCGTAGAAGTAGTCGTGGAACAGCAGGCCGGCAAACACCGCCCCGGCGGCCAGGATGTAGAGCGGAACCAGCATCACCGCCGGCGATTCATGCACGTGGTGCATGACGTGTGCCGAAGCCCGCGGCTGGCCGAAGAACGTCATGAAGGCCAGGCGCCAGGAGTAGAAGCTGGTGAACAGGGCCGCGACGACCAGCAGCGTGAAGGCGAAGCCGCCAACTGCACTGTGCGAGGCGAAGGCGGACTCGATGATGGCGTCCTTCGAGAAGAAACCGGCAAAGCCGATCACGGTACCCGGGATGCCGACGCCGGTCAGCGCCAGCGTACCGATCGTCATCATCCAGAAGGTCATCGGGATATGCGTGCGCAGGCCGCCCATGTAGCGCATGTCCTGCTCGCCGTCGACGGCATGGATCACCGAGCCTGCGCCGAGGAACAGCAGCGCCTTGAAAAAGGCGTGCGTGAACAGGTGGAAGATCGCCGCGCCATAGGCCCCGACGCCGAGCGCCACGAACATGTAGCCCAGCTGCGAGCAGGTCGAATAGGCGATGACGCGCTTGATGTCGTTCTGCACCAGGCCGACGGTGGCGGCAAAGAAGGCGGTGATCGCACCGATCGTGGTGACGACGACCAAGGCGTCCGGCGACAGTTCGAACAGCGGCGACATGCGGGCGACGAGGAAGACGCCGGCGGTGACCATGGTCGCGGCATGGATGAGCGCGGAGACCGGGGTCGGGCCCTCCATCGCGTCCGGAAGCCAGGTGTGCAGCAGGAACTGCGCCGACTTGCCCATCGCTCCCATGAACAGCAGCAGGCAGACGGCGGTCAGCGCGTGGGCCTTGTCGAGCTGCATGCCAAACAGGTCGATCACCGGCGCGGCCGCATCGGCCGCACCTTCGGCCGGAAGATAGGTCGCCGCCGATGCGAAGATCGTCTGGAACCCGACCGAGCCGAACAGGTAGAACACGCCGAAGATGCCGAGCGCAAAGCCGAAGTCACCGACGCGGTTGACGATGAAGGCCTTCATCGCGGCCGCGTTGGCGGAGTCCTTCTTGTACCAGAAGCCGATCAGGAGATACGAGGCCAGGCCCACGCCTTCCCAGCCGAAGAACATCTGCAGCAGGTTGTCGGACGTCACCAGCATCAGCATCGCGAAGGTGAAGAGCGACAGGTAGGCGAAGAAGCGCGGGCGATGCGGATCGTGGTGCATGTAGCCGATCGAATAGATGTGCACCAGCGCCGACACGGTGTTGACCACCACGAACATCACCGAGGTGAGCGTGTCGACGCGCAAGGCCCAGCCGGCATCGAAGGTGCCGGACTGCACCCAGCGCATCAGCGGAACGATGATCAGTTCCTCGTGGCCGAGCGCGACCTGGAACAGCACGACCCAGGACAGCACGCACGCGATGACCAGAAGGCCGCTGGTGACATATTCCGAGGCCTTGGCGCCGATCGTGTTGCCGCCGAGGCCGGCGATGAGGAAGCCGATCAGCGGAAGGAAGACGATTGCCTTGATGATGGTATCCATGACCGATCAGCCCTTCATCACGTTGACGTCTTCCACGGCGATCGAGCCGCGGTTCCGGTAGAAGACGACGAGAATTGCCAGACCGATCGCAGCTTCCGCGGCAGCAACGGTAAGGATGAACAGCGCGAACACCTGTCCGACGATATCGTTCAGGAAGGCTGAGAACGCCACCATGTTGATGTTGACGGCGAGCAGGATCAGCTCGATCGACATCAGGATGACGATCACGTTCTTGCGGTTGATGAAGATGCCGAAGACGCCGAGCGTGAACAGGATGGCGCTGACCGTGAGATAGTGGGAAATGCCGATTTCCATGATGTGAATTCCTTAAGTCCGCGCCTCAAACACCCTGGCCCGGCTTGACCTTGACCACCTCGACGGCGGTCTCGGGCGTGCGGGCGACCTGCCGGGAGATGTCCTGGCGCCTGATGCCTTCGCGATGGCGCAGCGTCAGCACGATCGCGCCGATCATGGCGACCAAGAGCACGAGGCCGGCGATCTGGAAGAAATAGACGTAGTTCGTGTAGAGCACGTCGCCGAGAGCCGCCGTGTTGGTGCGCTCGGTCGCGGCAGGGATCGGCATGGCCGTATGCCCGGCGATCTCCGGCGACAGGGTGGCGCCGCCGACGACGATGATCAGTTCCGCCGCCAGCACGAGCCCCACCAGCGCGCCCACCGGCGCATGCTCGATCAGGCCCGAGCGCAGCGAGGCGAAATCGACGTCCAGCATCATCACGACGAAGAGGAAGAGAACGGCAACCGCACCGACATAGACGACCAGCAGGATCATCGCCAGGAACTCGGCGCCCGTCAGCAGGAACAGCCCCGCAGCGTTGAAGAAGGTGACGATCAGGAACAGCACGGAATAGACCGGGTTCTTGGCCGCGATCACCATGAAGGCCGACGCCACCGCCACGAAGGCGAAGAGATAGAAAAAGAGAGCCTGCAGACCCATGTTGGTGCCTTTTCGTCTTCCCCGGAAAGGCCTGGCCGCATGCCCCCTTTCCGTCGAAGCTTGGCAGCCCTGCGCCACCAAGCACGTGTCCTTATTCCGTTGGCCCGACACCCGCCGGTGACGGCCGTCCCCTGCCCTGCCTCAGCGGTAGGGCGCATCCATTGCTATGTTGCGGGCAATCTCCCGCTCCCAGCGATCGCCGTTGGCGAGCAGCTTCTGCTTGTCGTAGTAGAGTTCCTCACGCGTTTCCGCGGCGAACTCGAAGTTCGGTCCCTCGACGATGGCGTCGACCGGGCATGCCTCCTGGCAGAAACCGCAGTAGATGCACTTCACCATGTCGATGTCGTAGCGCACGGTGCGGCGCGTGCCGTCGTTGCGTCGCGGGCCGGCCTCGATGGTGATCGCCTGCGCCGGACAGATCGCCTCGCAGAGCTTGCAGGCAATGCAGCGCTCTTCGCCGTTCGGATAGCGGCGCAACGCATGCTCTCCGCGGAAGCGCGGCGAGACCGGGCCCTTTTCGAACGGGTAGTTCACCGTCGCCTTCGGCCGGAAGAAATAGCGCATCGACAGCAGGAACGCGCCGACGAACTCCTTCAGAAACAGTGAATTTACGGCCTGTGTCAGACTAGCCATTGCTTAGCTCCAATGCTGCCGAAATCCCCGGGCGGCGATCACGCCGACCCCCCGGTAAGCTTCAGCACGAATGCAACGATGATGACCATGGCGAGCGACAGCGGAAGGAACACCTTCCAGCCGAGCCGCATCAGCTGGTCGTAGCGGTAGCGCGGGACGAAGGCCTTCACCATCGCGAACATGAAGAACACCAGCGAGGCCTTCAGGATGAACCAGACGATGCCGGGCACCCAGTTGAACAGCCAGAAGTCGACCGGAGGCAGCCAGCCGCCCAGGAACAGGATCGTCGTCAGCGCGCACATCAGGCAGATGGCGGCATACTCGCCGAGCATGAACATCATGTAGGGGGTGGAGCCGTACTCGACCATGAAACCGGCGACGAGCTCGGATTCGGCTTCCGGCAGGTCGAAGGGCGGGCGGTTCGTCTCGGCCAGCGCCGAGATGAAGAAGATAATGAACATCGGGAACAGCGCCAGCCAGTGCCAGTCGAGGAACGACGCCGGCAGGCCGAGCATGGTGCCGAGGCCGTCGCCCTGCGCGTTGACGATGTCGGTCAGGTTCAGCGAACCGACGCACAGCAGCACGGTGACGATGACGAAGCCGATCGAGACTTCATAGGACACCATCTGCGCGGCCGAGCGCAGTGCACCGAGGAAGGCGTACTTCGAGTTCGAGGCCCAGCCGCCCATGATGATGCCGTAGACCTCGAGCGAGGAGATGGCAAAGACATAGAGGATGCCGACGTTGATGTCGGCGACCACCCAGTTCTCGTTGAGCGGAATCACGGCCCAGGCCGCGAGCGCCAGCGTCACGGAGACGAGCGGGGCCAGCAGGAAGATCGCCTTGTTGGCGCTTGCCGGAATCACCGGTTCCTTGAAGACGAACTTCAGCAGGTCGGCGAACGACTGGAACAGGCCCCAGGGGCCGACCACGTTCGGGCCGCGGCGCATCTGTACGGCTGCCCAGATCTTGCGGTCCGCCAACAGAATGTAGGCGATGAAGAGCAGGAGGGCGACCAAAAGCAGCAGCGACTGGCCGATGATGATGATCGCGGGCCACACAAAGCTCGAAATGAAAGCGTCCATAGTGCCTATTCCCTCGCGCTTATTCCGCCGCGGCTTTGAAGTTGTTGCGGGCCAGTGCCGAGCACTCGGCCATGACCGCGGAGGCGCGCGCTATCGGGTTCGTCAAATAGAAGTCTTTGATCGGAGACGCAAACCCGGAATTGGCCATCTTCCCGCCTTTTTTCGCGAGCTTGGCCAGATCCAGGCCGCGATCGCCGGCGATCGTGTCGAGCGCGGCGAGATGCGGAAGCTCGGCGTAGAGCTTCGCGCGCAGTTGCGCCAGCGAATCGAACGGCAGCTTCTTGCCCAGCACGTCGGAGAGCGCCCGCAGGATCGCCCAGTCTTCGCGCGCCTCGCCCGGCGGGAAGCCGGCGCGGTTGCCCATCTGCACGCGGCCCTCGGTGTTGACCCAGGTGCCCGACTTCTCGGTATAGGCCGCCCCCGGCAGGATGACGTCGGCGGCATGCGCGGCGTTGTCGCCATGCGAGCCGATGTAGACGGTGAAGGCGGTCTTGCGGCTGAAGTCCATCTCGTCGGCGCCGAGCAGGAACAGCACGTCGGTGTCCGACAGCATCTGCGATGCCTTCTTGCCGCCCTCGCCCGGGACGAGCCCGAGATCGAGGCCGCCGACGCGCGAAGCTGCGGTGTGCAGGATGCCGAGACCGTTCCAGTCGGCGGTCAACGCCCCGACCGCCTCGGCCAGCTTGACGACGTGGCCAAGGACGGAAAGACCGTCGGCCCGCACCAGCGCGCCCTGGCCGACGATGATCATCGGCCGCTTCGCCTTCTTCAGCTTGGCGAAGAACTTGTTCGTTCCGCCGACGACTTCGGCCAGCGTCTCCGGACCGGCGCCGAGATATTCATAGTCGTAGCGCAGCTCGGCGTTTTCGCCGATCACGCCGATCGGGAAGCCGTCCATGCGCCAGCGCTTGCGGATCCGGGCGTTCAGCACCGCCGCCTCGATGCGCGGGTTGGCCCCGACGATCAGCAGCGCGTCCGCCTCCTCGATGCCGGCGATCGTCGGATTGAACAGATAGCTGCCGCGGCCGTAGGCCGGGTGCAGCGCCGAACCGTCCTGGCGGCAGTCGATGTTGGCCGACCCCAGGGCCGTCACCAGTTCGCGTAGCGCGTACATTTCCTCGACCGAGGCCAGATCCCCGGCAATCGCGCCGATCCGGTCGCCCGATTTGCCGGCGACCGCCGCACCGATCGCGGCGAAAGCTTCGGACCAGGTGGCGGCGTGCAGGCGGCCGTCCTTGCGCACATAGGGGCGGTCGAGGCGCTGGGTCTTCAGCCCGTCCCAGATGTAGCGGGTCTTGTCGGAGATCCACTCCTCGTTGATGTCCTCGTTGACGCGCGGCAGGACGCGCATGACCTCGCGGCCGCGCGTATCGACGCGAATCGCCGAGCCGACCGCGTCCATCACGTCGATCGATTCGGTCTTGTTCAGTTCCCACGGACGGGCGGTGAAGGCGAACGGCTTGGAGGTCAGCGCGCCGACCGGGCAGAGATCGACGACGTTGCCCTGCAGCTCCGACGTCATCGCATGCTCGAGATAGGTGGTGATCTCCGCATCCTCACCGCGTCCGATCAGGCCGAGCTCGCTGATGCCGGCGACTTCTGTGGTGAAGCGGACGCAGCGCGTGCAGTGGATGCAGCGGTTCATGATCGTCTTGACGAGCGGGCCGATGTACTTGTCCTCGACGGCGCGCTTGTTCTCCTGGTAACGCGAGCTGTCGATGCCGAACGCCATCGCCTGGTCCTGCAGATCGCACTCGCCGCCCTGGTCGCAGATCGGGCAGTCGAGCGGATGGTTGATCAGCAGGAACTCCATCACACCTTCGCGGGCCTTCTTGACCATCGGCGTGGTGGTGAAGACTTCCGGTGCCTCGCCATTCGGGCCCGGGCGCAGGTCGCGCACGCTCATGGCGCAGGAGGCCGCCGGCTTCGGCGGGCCACCCTTGACCTCGACAAGGCACATGCGGCAGTTGCCAGCGACCGACAGCCGCTCGTGGAAACAGAAGCGCGGAACTTCGGCGCCGGCCTCCTCGCACGCCTGCAACAGCGTGAAATGATCCGGAACCTCGATCTCTTTTCCGTCGACTTTCAGTTTTGCCATATCCGTCTTCCCGCTTTCGCGCAGGCCCTGCCTGTATCAGCGCCACGTCCTTGGCAGGCGATCGGACGTCCCCGCCCTCGCACCTGCCTGAAATCTTTTCCTGCCGGCTCGAAACCCGGGCCTTAGCCGCGGCCCCTTGCCAGCTTCTTTGCCTGCTCCACCCAGCCGTCGCGGGCAATGCGCCCGTCGAGGCCGAATTCGGCTTCGATCTGTTCCACGTCCGAGGCGGTCCAGCGCGCGATATCGGCAAGGCGGAGAATGCCCTTGCCGTTCAGCGCCTGTTCCAGCTTCGGACCGATGCCTGAAATCAGCTTCAGGTCATCGCCCCCGCCTGCCATAGGTCCGGAACCTTTCCGAACCGTTGCCGGCTTGATCGCCCCCTTCTCGGGCGCAGCCGCTGCCGGTGCTGCCTTGGGCGTCAGCCGCTTTGCCGGCCGCGCCTTGCGCGCGGGCGCCTTCACCGGCGCCCCGGACCGCAGCCTTGCCGGCGCGGCCACAGCTTCGCTTGCCACCGCCTCCCCGGGTTCGGCCCCGAGGTCCCTCGCAGGCCCCCAGGCCGCGACGACCTTCGCTTCGACCTCGGCCGCCTCGTCCAGCGCCGCCCTGGTCCGCTCGGCAAAGCCCTGCACCGCGCCTGCAACCATGCCGGCGAACTGGCTGGAGATCCCGAGCCCGATTGCCGTGGCCGCTGCCATCGCGGCGACCGGATGGGCCATCAGCGGCGGCACCGCCATGGCCGGCATTTCCTTCAGCCAGGGCGACAACCCGAAAGGATCCTCGTCCGCGGCCGGCGCCGGCGGGACCAGGGTTGCTTCTGCTGCCTGTCCTGCCGACTTCGTCATCGCCTTACTCCGCTGCCTCAAGCACGGCGCCGTGCGCCATGGCGTTGTGGGTGTACTGGTCGATCCGCTTTTCGATCTCCGGGCGGAAGTTGCGGATCAGGCCCTGGACCGGCCAGGCCGCAGCGTCACCGAGCGCACAGATGGTGTGGCCCTCGATCTGCTTGCTGACATCGAACAGCATGTCGATTTCGCGCTTCTGTGCCTGCCCCTTGGCCATGCGCTCGAGCACCCGCCACATCCAGCCCGTGCCTTCGCGGCAGGGCGTGCACTGGCCGCAGCTCTCGTGCTTGAAGAAGGCGGAGATGCGCGCGATCGCCTTGATGATGTCGGTGGACTTGTCCATCACGATCGCGGCGGCGGTGCCGAAGGATGACTTGACCTCGCGCAGCCCGTCGAAATCCATCGGGCAATCGATGATGTCCTCGGCCTTGACGACCGGGCACGACGCGCCGCCGGGAATGACGGCAAGCAGGTTGTCCCAGCCGCCACGGATGCCGCCGGCATGCTTGTCGACCAGTTCGCGGAAGGTGATCCCCATAGCCTCCTCGACCGTGCAAGGACGGTTGACGTGGCCGGACAGCATGAACAGCTTCGTGCCGACGTTGTTCGGACGGCCGATCGAGGAAAACCAGGCTGCGCCGCGGCGCAGGATCGTCGGGGCAACGGCGATCGACTCGACGTTGTTGACGGTGGTGGGGCAGCCGTAGAGGCCCATGTTGGCAGGGAACGGCGGCTTCAGCCGCGGCTGGCCCTTCTTGCCTTCGAGGCTCTCCAGCAGCGCCGTCTCCTCGCCGCAGATATAGGCGCCGGCGCCGTGGTGGACATAGATTTCCATGTCCCAGCCGTGGATGTTGTTCTTGCCGAGCAGCCTGGCGTCGTAGCACTCGTCGATGGCCGCCTGCAGCGCCTCGCGTTCGCGGATGTACTCACCCCGAACGTAGATGTAGCAGGCGTGCGCGCCCATTGCGAAGCTTGCGATCAGGCAGCCTTCGATCAGCGTGTGCGGATCGTGGCGCATGATGTCGCGGTCCTTGCAGGTACCGGGCTCGGACTCGTCGGCGTTGACGACCAGGTAGTGCGGCCGGCCGTCGCTCTCCTTCGGCATGAAGGACCACTTCAGCCCGGTCGGGAAGCCGGCACCGCCGCGCCCGCGCAGGCCGGACGCCTTCATCTCGTTGATGATCCAGTCGCGGCCCTTTTCAAGAATCTGCTTCGTGCCATCCCAGTTGCCGCGCGCCATCGCCCCCTTCAGGGACTTGTCCTTGAGGCCGTAGAGGTTGGTGAAGATGCGATCCTGATCCTTAAGCATGTTTCACCTTTCAGCGCGGCTTCTTGCCGAAAACCTTGATGTATTCGGCCTCACCGCCCTTGGCGAGCGCCTTGGCCTGCTTGACCCAGTCGTCGCGTTCGATGCGGCCCTTGAAGTTGAGATAGCCGTCCACCCAGTCGCGCTCCGCCTTCTTCCAGCCGGCGAGCTGGGCATAGGTAAAGATGCCGAGCCCGTGCAGGATGCCTTCGATCTTCGGCCCGACGCCCGAGATCAGTTTCAGGTCGTCGGGCATCTCGGGCCGGTCGATCCCCTTGGGCCGGTTCCGGTCCTCCAGCGAGGGCTTCGCTGAGGCCGCAGCGACGGCAGCCTTGACGGGCTTTGCCGCCGGATTGCCGGCCGGAAGCTCCGACTTGCCGTCGGCAGGGCTCTTCACTGCGGGGTTGGTCACCGCCGCTTCGGTCTTGACGCGGCCTGCGTCGGACGGAGGCACGCTGACGGCGTCCCCGGCGCTCTTCTTGGCGCGCGGCGATGGCCTCTTCGCCGCCGCCTCCGGCTCGAGCAGTGTCGTCGGACCACCGACCGGAGCGGAGAAGATCCGGTCGACCTGCGTGCCAGGAGCGACGTCGCCCCCCCTGCCGGCTTCGAAACGGTCGATGATGTGCTCCAGCTGGATCGGCGTCAGGTCCTCATAGGTGTCCTTGAAGACCATGACCATCGGCGCATTGACACAAGCACCCAGGCACTCGACTTCTTCCCAGGACAGCGTGCCCTCGGCATTGCGCTCGAACGGCTCGGGATGGATCTTCCGCTTGCAGACGTTGATCAGTTCCTCGGAGCCGCGCAGCATGCAGGGCGTGGTGCCGCAGACCTGGACATGCGCACGCGTGCCGACCGGCTTCAGCTGGAACTGGGTGTAGAAGGTGGCAACCTCGAGCACGCGGATGTAGGGCATGTCCAGCATGTCGGCGACCGACTCGATCGCCGCCCGCGTCACCCAGCCGTCCTGCTCCTGCGCCCGCATCAGAAGCGGGATCACGGCCGACTGCTCGCGGCCCTTCGGGTACTTCTTGATCGTTGCCTTCGCCCAGGCCGCATTCTCCTTGGAGAAGGCGAAGCTAGCGGGCTGGACGGCCGCATCGGCCAATCGACGAACAGACATTCTTTCGCGCCTTATTCAGTTGATCAGCCCGCAACGCGTCGTCGTCACGGTGACGAACTGACAGGCGTAGGCCGACTTCTCTTTCTGCATGAACACAATGTAGCGGCTGCTGGCTTGCGCCGTGCCCTTGATCTCGTAACCGTCGGCCAGGAGTTGCGCCATCGTCGCGTTCTGGCCCGGTCCGGAAGTCCCGCCGCCGGACACCGACTCCTGTGCCAACGCGGCCGGGGACGACGCAATCAGTGCTGCCATGACGAAAGCCAGTCGACGCATCAGCGATCCACCTCACCAAAGACGATGTCGAGAGAGCCGAGGACGGCCGAGACGTCGGCGAGCATGTGTCCCCGGCACATGAAGTCCATCGCCTGCAGGTGGGCATAGCCCGGGGCGCGGATCTTGCAGCGATAGGGCTTGTTGGAGCCGTCGGCGACCAGGTAGACGCCGAACTCGCCCTTCGGCGCCTCGACCGCGGCATACACCTCGCCCGCCGGCACGTGATAGCCCTCGGTATAGAGCTTGAAGTGATGGATGAGCGCTTCCATCGACCGCTTCATCTGCCCGCGCTTCGGCGGCACGATCTTGCCGTCCAGAGACGACACCGGGCCGACCCGGGCATCGCCGAGCAGGCGATCGACGCACTGGCGCATGATCTTGGCCGACTGGCGCATCTCGATCATGCGGATCAGGTACCGGTCGTAGCAGTCGCCGTTCTTGCCCACCGGGATGTCGAAGTCGAGATCGGAATAGCACTCATAGGGCTGCGAGCGACGCAGGTCCCAGGCCGCCCCCGAGCCACGCACCATGACGCCGGAAAAGCCCCAGGCCCAGGCATCCTCGAGCGAGACCACGCCGATGTCGACGTTGCGCTGCTTGAAGATGCGGTTGCCGGTCAGAAGCTCGTCGATGTCGTCGACGGTCTTCAGGAACGGGTCGATCCACTTGCCGATGTCTTCCACCAGCTGATCCGGCAGGTCCTGATGGACGCCGCCGGGACGAACATAGGCGGCGTGCATGCGCGCGCCGCAGGCGCGCTCGTAGAACACCATCAGCTTTTCGCGCTCCTCGAAGCCCCAGAGCGGCGGGGTCAGCGCGCCCACGTCCATGGCCTGCGTGGTGACGTTGAGCAGGTGCGACAGGATGCGGCCGATTTCCGAGAACAGCACGCGGATCAGCTGCCCGCGGATCGGCACTTCTACCCCGACCAGCCGCTCGACGGCCAGCGCGAAGGCGTGCTCCTGGTTCATCGGCGCGACGTAGTCGAGCCGGTCGAAATAGGGCACGGCCTGGAGGTAGGTCTTCGTCTCGATCAGCTTCTCGGTGCCGCGGTGCAGCAGACCGATGTGCGGGTCGACGCGTTCGACCACTTCGCCGTCAAGCTCCAGCACGAGGCGCAGAACCCCGTGCGCCGCCGGATGCTGCGGGCCGAAGTTGATGTTAAAGTTGCGGACGTTGTGTTCGGTCATGCCGCTTGCTCCAATGGGCGCCGCATCCGACGGATGCGCGCCGCAATATCAGTTCGTCTTCGCCTTCTCGTCGCCCGGCAGCACGTAGTCCGTGCCTTCCCAGGGGGAGAGGAAGTCGAAGTTGCGGAACTCCTGCCGCAGTTGCACCGGCTCGTACACGACCCGCTTGACCTCGTCGTCGTAGCGGACCTCGACGAAGCCCGTGGTCGGGAAATCCTTGCGCAGCGGGTAACCCTCGAAGCCGTAGTCCGTCAGGATGCGGCGCAGGTCGGGATGGCCGGTGAACAGGATCCCGTACATGTCGTAGGCCTCGCGCTCGAACCAGTCGGCACCCGGATAGACGCTGCAGGCCGACGGCACCGGCTCGTCCTCGCCGGTGGCGACCTTGACGCGCACGCGCAGGTTCAGCCGCGGCGACAACAGGTGGTAAACCACATCGAAGCGGGCCGCCCGCGCCGGCCAGTCGACACCACAGATGTCGATCAGGTTGACGAAGCTGCACTGCACGTCGTCCCGCAGGAAGGTGAGCAGCGGGATGAGATCGTCATGCGTCGTCACCAGCGTCAGCTCGCCATAGGCAAGCTTGGTGTCGGCAATCAATTCCCGGCGCACCTCGACGAGATAGGAAGCGAGTTCCTGGAGGGCTTCGCTCATGATGTCAGTCCCCTGCCCTTAGCGCTCGATCGTGCCGGTGCGGCGGATTTTCTTCTGCAGCAGAAGCACGCCATAGAGCAGCGCTTCGGCCGTGGGAGGACAGCCCGGCACGTAGATGTCAACCGGCACGACGCGGTCGCAGCCGCGCACCACCGAATAGGAATAGTGATAGTAGCCGCCGCCGTTGGCGCAGGAGCCCATCGAGATGACGTAGCGCGGCTCCGGCATCTGGTCGTAGACCTTGCGCAGCGCCGGGGCCATCTTGTTGGTCAGCGTGCCGGCGACGATCATGACGTCCGACTGGCGCGGCGAGGCGCGCGGGGCAAAGCCGAAGCGCTCGACATCGTAGCGCGGCATGGACAACTGCATCATTTCGACCGCGCAACAGGCGAGGCCGAAGGTCATCCACATCAGCGAACCGGTGCGGGCCCAGTTGATCAGTTCGTCGGTCGAGGTGACCAGAAAACCCTTGTCGGCCAACTCGTTGCTGATCTCGCCGAAAAAAGCGTCGTCGCTGCCGACCGGCTTGCCGGTGGCGGGATCGATGATGCCCTTGGCGCGCGGCGAGACGAGCGTGGTGCCGGAGCTCAGTTCCATTCCAGCGCTCCCTTCTTCCATTCGTAGACAAAGCCGATGGTGAGGACGAGCAGGAAGACCATCATCGACCAGAAGCCGAACCAGCCCAGCTCATTGAACGAGACCGCCCAGGGAAACAGGAACGCGACTTCGAGATCGAAGATGATGAAGAGGATCGACACCAGGTAGAAGCGGATGTCGAATTTCATGCGCGCGTCGTCGAAGGCGTTGAACCCGCATTCGTAGGCCGACAGCTTCTCCGAATCGGGCGCCTTGTAGGCAACGGCGAACGGCGCGATCAGAAGCGCGATGCCGATCACGAGCGCGATGCCGATAAAGATGGCGATCGGAATGTAGGAGCCGAGAAGTTCAGTCATTGTCGTCCGTCCTGCCTGCGTCTGGCGCGGGAGGTGCGCCGCCGGGTCGATGACCTGCAAGCCGAGAAAAGTATGTTGCAACGCAAGTGTCGTTAGCGCAGTGAGCGACCGCGCGCAAGGCTTTGTCGGGCATTCGCCCATTCATTGCGCACAATTCGCCCACACCGTCCGCCGCTCGCCAAAGCGGTAGCGGCCGCGCTTCGCACCGGTCGCCGCCGGCCCGTTTTTATTTGCGGCGAGCCCACCAAGGCGCCGGCCCCGGCAGCAGCCGTGTCCACCCGCCCGTCAGCGTTGCCATCTCATTCCCGGCCACCCCATCAAACCGCACCGATGGATATACTAAAAGGAATCGCGCGCGTCGCTCGGGGCCATCGCTTCGACCGTCCGCTGCGGCCGATTGAGCATGCGGCATTCTCGCCTTTAGACCGCGCGGCGACAGCGATAGCCGGTGGCAACACGCCCCATCGATGGGCCTCGCCTGAAGCACACGAACGCATGCGGGCCGACGGTCCGGAAAACCATGCCAATGAGCCGACTGAACAGAGAAAGAGTATAGAACAAATGGCGCGAGTGACGGGGCTCGAACCCGCGACCTCCGGCGTGACAGGCCGGCACTCTAACCGACTGAGCTACACCCGCGCATTGGCCTTGCGGCCTTGGCGCCTTGACCATACCGGACGACTGAAGTGGCGCGAGTGACGGGGCTCGAACCCGCGACCTCCGGCGTGACAGGCCGGCACTCTAACCGACTGAGCTACACCCGCATTTTCTTCAAGCGTCCGGATGCCGAGGCACCCTCCCGAAGCGGCCGGGGCCGTTCGATGAGCGGCTAACTAAGGGGTTCGCTTATGGGTGTCAAGCAGGTTTGAAAACAAAACGATGACGGGCCACGAATTGTTGAAAACCTCCGGCAGAATTCCCTTCCGGCCGCTCCGCGCCGGCCGGCCCGGACTGCCGATCGGGCGGCTCCAACCTGATGACGCCCCTCCCCCAACGCGCCGGCTGCGAACTATCCACACCCTGTTGCGCCAACAGGCATTGTGCCGACGCAGCGGACGCGCCGTCCCCGGCCAGACGCCGGCATCGAACCGGGCGCCAATCCGGAGGCCGTCCGGGTCCTTCACAAAAAATTCTGAAAAACGTCGCAAGGGCCCTTGCGGTTTTGTCCGTATCCGCATAGATCACGGCCACCAACGCGGCGGGCGATTAGCTCAGTTGGTAGAGCGCCTCGTTTACACCGAGGATGTCGGCGGTTCGAGTCCGTCATCGCCCACCAAATCTTCCGTAGAAAGTAGATGTTAAAGCCTTGCAACCGCGGGGCTTTCGTTGATTGCAGGCGCCAGGGACCCCCCTCACCTGACCCTTACTACGACCATTGATTCCATTGAGAAACTTGGCGCACTCCCCGCACCATCTGGGCGTTGTCATCCGGGCGAGCCTTTGAGGTGTCCGCTCATGGGGCTCTCCCCGAGCCCGCTTGGGGCCGACGTGGCAGCGCAAAGCCGACGTGGACCTGGCGCCTGCTCCACCGCCCATCGGGGCCAGAGACGTTTGGTCTAGATAGATTTAGCTAATCGTCCGCCGATCGGCCGTGGCGTACAATTGAATTCGTGGCTTGTGCCCGAGCCACATATACGCGACCCGGCGGGTCCCAACCCTTTCGCCGGGTCGCGGCCTTCAGCCGCTCCGACCATTCCCGACCCGTCCTATGATCGTGACGGGATGCCTCACAGCGCCGGCAGAAGCGCGCGGACCGTACCAGCGCGCCGCCGGGCGACGGGAGCGGCCATCCGTGCGGCAAGGACGAATCAAAAGGGCGCGGCCCTGCGCCGCGCCCTTCGTCTTCAAGCGGCCTTCGGCGCCAACCTCAGCCGGCGAGCTTGGCGGCGAGCTTGGCCACGTGCGCGCCCTGGAAGCGGGCCCCCTCGAGTTCGACCTCGGAAGGCTGGCGCGAACCGTCAGCGTCGGTGATGGTGGTGGCGCCGTAGGGCGAGCCGCCCTTGACCGCTTCGACGCCCGACTGGCCCTGGAAGGAATAGGGCAGCCCTGCGACGACCATGCCGTGGTGCAGGAGCGTCGGCAGGAAGGTGAGGATGGTCGATTCCTGACCGCCATGCTGGGTCGCCGACGAGGTGAAGATCGAACCGACCTTGCCGATCAGCTTGCCGTTGAACCACAGCCCGCCGGTCTGATCCCAGAAATTGCGCATCTGCGAGGCAATGTTGCCGAAGCGCGTGCCGGCACCGACGATGATCGCGTCGTATTCTTCCAGTTCGTCGATCGTCGCGATCGGCGCCGCCTGGTCGAGCTTGAAGTGCGAGGCCTTGGCGACCTCTTCCGGAACCAGTTCCGGAACCCGCTTCACCACCACCTCGGCACCGGCGGACCTGGCGCCCTCAGCCACGGCGTTTGCCATGGTTTCGATATGCCCGTAGGCGGAATAGTAAAGAACGAGAATTCTTGCCATTCGTATCTCCTGTCGCGTCTGAAAACCGCGGTCTTTCCGCTTGATTGCGGTCGGCGCGAAGATGTAGCAGTGGGACCGGCCACGAAAGCCGCGGGCGGCGCAACAGACTGTTCACGAACGATTGACAGTCGCCACCGACAGTCAACGAACGATGAAACAAGGACCGCCGATGAGCACGACCAGGATCATCACCGCCGCCATGCTGGCCATCGGCGACGAACTGCTGTCCGGGCGCACCAAGGATCGCAACATCGGCCACCTGGCCGACATGCTCTTTCTCGCCGGCATCGACCTGAAAGAGGTCCGCATCGTCGGCGACGAGGAAGACATGATCGTCGAGACGCTGAACGCCCTGCGTGGCCGCTACGACTACGTCTTCACTTCCGGCGGCATCGGCCCGACCCACGACGACATCACCGCCGATGCGGTGGCCAAGGCCTTCGGCGTCGTCTGCACCCACGATCCGGCAGCGATGGAACTGATGGCGGCGATGTATGCGCGCCGTGGCATGGAGTTCAACGAGGCGCGACAGCGGATGGCGCGGATGCCGGTCGGCGCGGCGCACATCCCGAACAGTGTGTCAACCGCGCCCGGATTCTCGATCGGCAACGTGCACGTCATGGCCGGGGTGCCACAGGTCTTCACCGCCATGCTGGACGTGCTGCTGCCGACGCTCCAGACCGGCGCGCCGGTGCTCTCGCGCACCGTCGCCTCGCCCTTCGGCGAGGGCGACATCGGTACCCAGCTCACCGCCATCCAGAAGGCGCACCCCGAGACGTCGATCGGCTCCTACCCGCGCTTCGACGGCAGCCGCTTCTCCACCGAGATCGTGATTCGCAGCCGCACGCAGGCTGCGTCGGAGGCGGCCGAGAAGGACATCATGGCAATGATCGCCGAGATTGCCGCGGCCAAGGCCGGTTGATCCGCGTCAAGGCCGGCCGGCGCCCGGCCGTGCAGATTGAACCACCACGGCACCGACATCGCACAGTTGTGATGGCGGAAAGCGGTCGGATCTCGCAAATCGCTTGAATCGGCCGCGATTTGGGGGAAGGATCATACGGAAATTCAAGGCATTACCGAGCCAAGCCGGCTGGCGGTCGCTCGGACGCTCTGGCCCCCGACGCGAAGGGAGACTGTCATGACGTACAGGACGATCACCGCCGTGCTCAGCACCTCGGAGGACGCGGAGAAGGTCACCCGGCACGCGCTGGCGCTTGCCGAACGGCACGGGGCGCACCTGATCGGCGTCCACGCCGAAACGCCGATCGTGGTCACCATCGCCGCGCCGATGGAGTTTCCCGACCCCAACGCCATCATGGAGCAGCAGGCCCAGGCGCAGGCCGTGTCGCGGACGATCGAACGCACCTTCCGGGCGCTGGCGCAGCGCTCCGGCGTGTCGCACGAGTGGCGGCTGTTCACCGGCAGCGCCGGCTACAGCGCCAGCGGGGTGATCGACAGCGCCCGGGCGAGCGATCTGGTGGTCGCCGTGCAACTCGACCCGAGCGGCGAAGGCCCGTCGCGCGCCGACATCGAGGACCTGCTCTACGAGAGCGGCAGGCCGCTCTGCCTCATCTCCGACGCCGTCGCCGGGCCGGAAGCGCCCGCGCGCGTGCTGGTCGCCTGGAACGGCACGCGCGAATCGGCGCGCGCCGTGTTCGACGCGCTGCCGCTGCTGCAGGAGGCCAAGGAGATCGAGGTCTTCACCGTCGACGCCCGGGACAGTGCCTCCGAGCATGCGGCCTATTCCGGCGCGGAGATCGCCTCCTCGCTGTCCCGGCATGGCCTGACCGTCACGGTCCAGTCGGCCAGTTCCGGCGGCGACACCATCGCCCATGTCATCAACCGGCGCGTCAGCGAAACCGGCGCGAACCTGCTGGTGATGGGCGCCTTCAGCCACTCCTGGCTGCGCCACCGGCTGTTCGGCGGCGTCACCAGCGCGATGATGAAGGACCTGCGCGTTCCCGCGATCATGTCGCGCTGATCGCGCCGGCGGCGTGACGGACCCGCGCCCCGCCGGGCGGGCAGGCACGGATCGCTGTGGATCGCTGCGGCGCGCCGCGGCCGCTGCGTTTCCCTTCTTCCCGCATCTGCACTAGATAGTCCGATCGCACTTGCATTTTTCGCCGGTCGCCGGCGATAGGAGACCGTCATGTCGCTTCCCGACAAAGCCTTCCCCGTATCCTGGGACCAGTTCCACCGAGACGCCCGCGCGCTCGCATGGCGCCTTGCCGACAACGACCGCGAATGGAGGGCGATCGTCTGCATCACCCGCGGCGGGCTGGTGCCGGCCGCGATCGTGTCGCGCGAACTCAACATCCGCCTGATCGAGACGGTCTGCGTCGCCTCCTATCACGACTACGTCTCGCAGGGCGAAATGCATGTGCTGAAGGGTGTGGCGCCGGAACTCCTGCAGAACGAGGGTGAGGGCATCCTGATCATCGACGACCTGACCGACACCGGCAAGACGGCAGCCCAGGTGCGGTCGATGCTGCCGAAGGCACATTTCGCCGCCGTCTACGCCAAGCCGAAGGGGCGGCCGCTGGTCGACACTTTCGTCACCGAGGTCAGCCAGGACACGTGGATCTATTTCCCCTGGGACATGGGCTTCACCTACCAGGAGCCGATCTCCAAGGGCAGCCGCGACTGAAAAGACCGGGCGGCGCTTGCCGCCCTCCCCTTGCCTTGCGCGCGAGCGGCGGCTTCGGCCCCGTCGAGCGGTCGCCGCTGGGCTTTTGCCGGCCCACCCCGCCTCCGTCTGTGGGCAACTCTCGGGCGATCACAGATTGTGGCGCATGGCAACTCCCCGGCTTTCGCCATGGCCGAATTTGTCCTTATTTTTGCCCCATTATTTCCTGTTCCGGCCGGGCCTGTCCGGTGAGAACAGGTGCCTTCGGTCCGGAACGCCCTGAATTTCCAGCATTTGCCCAATGTCCCCATTTTCCACAAGCGCAGCACACAACATCTAGCGTCCACAAATCCGTCACAAACCACCCCTTGACGGAATCGGGTGCCATGGCGTTAATGGTTGGTAAGTTGCAACGGCGACTGGACCGGAGAGTTTCGAGCCCGGTTCGCAAATCTGGAAATCGTCATAGGTAACCATGCGTCAAGGTGGATGAGCCGCCGGCCGCAGGGGATCTCTTGCGCACGGTTTCTTGATCGCCGGGGTGGCCAACGGGGCTGGCATAAAGAAGTTGTTAACACTATATTTAGTGTTTGCAGCCACATTCAGCACAAGATACAGGGTTCCGATAGATCGGGTTTCCCGCACGAACTGAAGAGATGACTGGCTGCGCGCAACGTGGCCGGACGGGGCAAATTGCGCCCTGCGCACAGGCACGCAGGCGCGGCGACAGAAGGACAACGGACCATGCGCATAGAACGTCGTTTCACCAAGCAGGGCCAAACGGCCTATGCCGAGATCGAATTCCGCAAGGCCACCAGCGAGATCAAGAACCCGGACGGCTCGATCGTCTTCCGGCTCGCCGACATCGACGTCCCCGCCCAGTTCAGCCAGGTCGCCGCCGACATCCTCGCGCAGAAGTATTTCCGCAAGGCCGGCGTGCCGGCGCGCCTGAAGAAGGTCGAGGAGAACGACGTCCCCTCCTTCCTGTGGCGCTCCGTCGCCGACACCGAGGCCCTGAAAGAGCTGCCGAAGGACGAGCAGTACGGCTCGGAGACCGACGCCCGGCAGGTGTTCGACCGTCTCGCCGGCACCTGGACCTACTGGGGCTGGAAGGGCGGCTACTTCGACGGGGAAGAGGACGCCGCCGCCTTCAAGGACGAACTCGCCTACATGCTCGCCACCCAGCGCGTCGCCCCGAACTCGCCGCAGTGGTTCAACACCGGCCTGCACTGGGCCTACGGCATCGACGGCCCCGGCCAGGGCCACTTCTACGTCGACCCCTTCACCGGCAAGCTGACGAAGTCCAAGTCGGCCTACGAGCATCCGCAGCCGCACGCCTGCTTCATCCAGTCGGTCGAGGACGACCTCGTCAACGAGAACGGCATCATGGACCTGTGGGTGCGCGAGGCGCGCCTGTTCAAGTACGGCTCCGGCACCGGCTCCAACTTCTCGCACCTGCGCGGCGAGGGCGAAAAGCTGTCCGGCGGCGGCCGCTCCTCCGGCCTGATGAGCTTCCTCAAGATCGGCGACCGCGCCGCGGGCGCGATCAAATCCGGCGGCACGACGCGGCGCGCGGCCAAGATGGTCGTGGTCGACATCGACCATCCCGACATCGAGGAATACATCAACTGGAAGGTGAAGGAGGAGCAGAAGGTCGCAGCCCTCGTCACCGGCTCGAAGATCGTCGCCGGTCACCTCAAGGCGATCATGAAGGCCTGCGTCAACTGCTCGGCCGAGGGTGACGCCTGCTTCGACCCGACCGAGAACCCGGCGCTGAAGCGCGAGATCCGCGCCGCCAAGAAGAGCCAGGTTCCGGAGAACTACATCAAGCGCGTCATCCAGTTCGCGCGCCAGGGCTACAAGGACATCGCGTTCAAGACCTACGACACGGACTGGGATTCGGAAGCCTACCTGACCGTGTCCGGCCAGAACTCCAACAACTCGGTCTCGATCAAGGACGACTTCCTGCGCGCGGTCGAAGACGACGGCGACTGGCACCTGACCGCCCGCAAGGACGGCAAGGTGATGAAGACGCTGAAGGCGCGCGACCTGTGGGAATCGATCTCCTACGCCGCCTGGGCCTCGGCCGATCCGGGGCTGCACTTCAACACGACGATGAACGACTGGCACACCTGCCCGGCCGCCGGCCCGATCCGCGCGTCGAACCCGTGCTCGGAGTACATGTTCCTCGACGACACGGCCTGCAACCTCGCCTCGCTGAACCTGCTCCAGTTCAAGGACGCAGCGACGAAGAACATCAATATCGCCGACTACGAGCACGCCGTTCGGCTGTGGACCGTCGTGCTCGAGATCTCGGTGATGATGGCGCAGTTCCCCTCGCGCCAGATCGCCGAACTGTCCTACGAGTACCGCACGCTCGGCCTCGGCTACGCCAATATCGGCGGCCTGCTGATGTCGTCCGGCATCCCCTATGACTCGACCGAGGGCCGCGCCATCGGCGGCGCGCTGACGGCGATCATGACCGGCGTGGCCTACGCCACCTCGGCCGAGATGGCCGGCGAGCTCGGCCCCTTCCCGGGCTTCGCGCCGAACCGTGACAACATGCTGCGGGTCATGCGCAACCACCGCCGCGCGGCCTATGGCGAGACGGGCGGCTACGAGAAGCTGTCGGTCAACCCCGTCGCGCTCGCCCATGCCGACTGCCCGGACCAGGACCTCGTCATCCATGCGATGAGCGCCTGGGACAAGGCGGTCGAACTCGGCGAGAAGCACGGCTACCGCAACGCCCAGACCACCGTGATCGCGCCGACCGGCACGATCGGCCTTGTCATGGACTGCGACACCACCGGCATCGAGCCCGACTTCGCGCTGGTGAAGTTCAAGAAGCTCGCCGGCGGCGGCTACTTCAAGATCATCAACCGCGCCGTCCCGGAGGCGCTGCGCACGCTCGGCTACTCCGAGGCGCAGATCGCCGAGATCGAGGCCTATGCGGTCGGCCACGGCAACCTCAACCAGGCCCCGGCCATCAATCCGTCGTCGCTGAAGGCCAAGGGCTTCTCGGATGAGAAGATCGCCGCCGTCAACGGCGCGCTGAAGAGCGCCTTCGACATCAAGTTCGTGTTCAACCAGTGGACGCTCGGCGCCGACTTCCTCAAGGAGACGCTGAAGGTCTCCGACGAGCAGCTGGCCGACATGAGCTTCAACCTGCTCGAGCACGTCGGGTTCTCGAAGAAGGACATCGAGGCCGCCAACATCCACGTCTGCGGTGCGATGACGCTCGAAGGCGCCCCGTTCCTGAAGGCCGAGCACCTGCCGGTGTTCGATTGCGCCAACCCCTGCGGCAAGATCGGCAAGCGCTACCTGTCGGTCGAAAGCCACATCCGCATGATGGCCGCCGCCCAGCCGTTCATTTCCGGCGCCATCTCCAAGACGATCAACATGCCGAACGAGGCGACCGTCGAGGACTGCAAGAACGCCTACATGCTGTCGTGGAAGCTGGCGCTGAAGGCGAACGCGCTCTACCGTGACGGCTCGAAGCTGTCGCAGCCGCTGAACGCCTCGCTGATCGAGGACGAGGACGACGAGGACGACGCCGTCGAGGCGCTGGCAGCGGCCCCGGCCGCCGCCCAGGCCGTCGCCGTCACCGAGAAGATCGTCGAGCGCATCATCGAGCGGGTCACGCGCGAGCGCGAGAAGCTGCCGAACCGCCGCCAGGGCTATACCCAGAAGGCGATCGTCGGCGGGCACAAGGTCTACCTGCGCACCGGCGAGTTCGGCGACGGGCGCCTCGGCGAGATCTTCATCGACATGCACAAGGAAGGTGCCGCCTTCCGCGCGATGATGAACAACTTCGCCATCGCCATCTCGCTCGGCCTGCAATACGGCGTGCCGCTCGAGGAATATGTCGAGGCCTTCACCTTCACCAAGTTCGAGCCGGCCGGGATGGTGCAGGGCAACGACGCGATCAAGAACGCCACCTCGATCCTCGACTACGTGTTCCGTGAACTCGCCGTCTCCTATCTCGGCCGCCACGACCTTGCCCATGTCGACACCTCCGACTTCGGCAACACCGCCCTCGGCAAGGGCATCCAGGAGGGCAAGACCAACCTGATCTCGACCGGCTGGACCCGCGGCTACAAGCCGACGCTCGTGCCCGGCACCGGCGGCGAGCGCCAGCTCAGCGAGCCGAAAGGGGCCGCGACCGCCGCCCCGGCCAAGGCGTCCTCGGGCGGCAATGTCACCGCCTTTGCCGGCAGCGCCGCCCGCAAGCTCGAGCCGGCCGCGGCCGTCTCGACCTCGGAAATCGTCGCCTTCAAGCGCGACTACGAGGAACGGGCCAGGGAACTGGCGGAAGAGATCGCCGAAGAGGTGACGGAGGAGAGCGAAGAGGGCGTGACCGCGCTGTTCTCCGACAAGGCCGCCGCCGAAGCGGCATCCGCCAAGGCCGACGCCAAGAAGCTCGAGAACGAGCGCCGCATGCGCTCGATCGCCCAAGGCTACACCGGCAACATGTGCTCGGAGTGCCAGAACTTCACGATGGTGCGCAACGGCACCTGCGAGAAGTGCGACACCTGCGGCGCGACGAGCGGGTGCAGCTGAGAATTGCGGGACGTGTGCGGCGGCGGCAGTACGCGCGGCGACGTCTCCGCAAATAGCTAGCTCTTCTGATCCCCGCGGCGACTGATCTTGCCGCGGGGACTTTTTATCCGAATGGAACGGAACGACCTGCATCGCGCTTTGTGGGGTGCAGGTTGCCCGAAGATGAATCCAGGTTGCCCCCTGCCCGTCTGCGCCGGCGGGCTGGACCTCAACCGCGCTTTTCGGCGAACTACTTCGCCTTCGGCGCCATCCGCTCGCGCATGAAGGCCATGTATTCGGCTTCGGAGCTTCCCCGTCGCTTGTCGATCAGGGGCTTGATATCGTCGGTGGCGACATAGCGGAGCTGGTCGGTTCCGTCCGTCGCCGCCTTGAGAATGACCGTCGCCACCTCGTCGCTCGTTGCCCGGCCGCGCGAACGGCGCAGACCTTCGAAGACTTCGCCCGCACCGGCGATGAAGTCGTCATATTCGGACGGCGTGGTCGTCGAGGAGAACTCCTGCCCGCTCCGTTCCCCGAACTTCGTCTCGAGCACTCCGCCCGGCTCGACGATCTTCACGCCGATGCCAAGGGCCGCCAGTTCGTAGGACAACGATTCGGAAAAGCCTTCGAGGGCGAACTTGGAAGCGTTGTAGAGGGAGATCATCGGCAGGCCGAAGACACCCGCGCCGGAGCTGACGTTGACATAGAGGCCGGAGCGGTTGGCCCGGAAATGCGGCAGCGTCGCCCGGATCACGTCCATCACGCCGAAAACGTTGACGCCGAACTGGTCGGCGACCTTCTCGCGTGATGTGCCCTCGAACACGCCGAACAGCCCATAGCCCGCATTGTTCACCACCACGTCGATGCGGCCGAACCTTACGATCGCCTGGCTGACCGCACTTTCGATGCTTTGCCGGTCCTGGACGTCCAGGCGGGTGACGAGAACGTCGGGCAGGAGTTGGAGGCTCGATCCGCTGTCCGGGCTTCGCATCGTCGCCACCACATTCCAGCCTTCGGCTGCAAAAATTCTCGCGGACGCTTCGCCGAAACCGGACGAGCATCCCGTGATCAGTACCGTCTTCTTCATCGTGGTCTCCTTCTTAGCCGGACGCTGCTGTAATGGCGGCACGTCCATGATATAAGTCGGACAATTTTGGACAACACATTGAAGGAAATCGGACAATGTCGGGAATGACGCTTGCGGACCTGAGGGCCATATCGAGCGTCGGCTCCTGCGGCAGCTTCAGGGGTGCTGCGAGGGAGATGGGGATCGCGGTATCGTCCCTCAGCCACCAGGTCGCCAATGTCGAAAAACGCCTCGGAATCCGCCTGTTCAACCGGACAACCCGCAGCGTTTCGCTGACCGAGGCCGGCGAAGCGCTGCTGCTTCGGGTGCGCCCGGCGCTCGGCGAGATCGACATGGCGCTTCTCGCTGTCGACAGGCTGCGCAGCACGCCGTCCGGCGTTCTGCGCCTAAACACGTCGGAGGGAGGCGCACAGCGAGTCCTGCCGCTGGTACTGGACTTCCTTGCCACCTATCCGGAGATGAAGGTCGACCTCGTCACCGAGGGGCGCCTGGTCGATATCGTCGCAGCGGGGTTCGATGCGGGGCTGCGCCTGGAGGAGGTCGTTCCGAAGGACATGATTCGCGTCTCTCTGGGCCAGAGCGAATCCTTCGTCCTCGTCGCTTCGGCCGAATATCTCGAAGGCCGGATGCTGCCGACCGCCCCCGGCGACCTGCTCGACCACGAATGTATCCGTGCCCGGCTGCCCAGCGGCAGCCTCGTCGCATGGGAACTGGAGCGGAACGGCGAGACGATCACGGTCGATGTCAAAGGGCGCCTGGTCGCCGGCAGCACCGAGCTGAGCGTCCTTGCCGCCCGTCAACATGGCGGGATCGCCTATGTGGCCCTGCGATCGGTGGAGGAAGACCTTTCGCAGGGGACGCTCGTGCAGCTTCTCGCCGAATGGACGCCGCCCTATCCCGGAATCTGCCTCTACTACCCGAGCCGGCGCCTGCCGTCGGCGGGTCTGCGCGCCTTCATCGATCACGCGATCGCCTGGCGAAAATCGCGGCTTGGCGACTGATGGCGGAAGCAACCAGAGGGCCCGGCTGCCCGTGCCTTGTCGCAAAACCGAAACACCCCGGCTCTAAGTGCTAGAGGCCCTCTGGCTTGAGGGTCCAGTCGAACGCACGTGGAGACCGTCCGATGACCGAACATTTTTCCCAGAAGATTTTCCCGACAACGCAGCTCGAGGACGCCGATGGCGCCGGCCACAACCAGAGCCCGAACCCGACCATGGGCGAGATCATCGGCAAGCGCTTTTCCCGCCGCGGCTTCCTGCAGGGCTCGCTCGCCGTCTCCGCGATAGCTGCGACGGTCTGTCCCGCCGCGCTTCTGAGCGCACCCAACGCGGCCCGCGCGGCCGGTGCGGCCGGTAGCTCGGCCTTCTCCTTCACCGAGGTCGAGGCCGGCGTCGATGCCGACCACCACGTCGCCGAGGGCTATGACGCCGACGTGCTGCTGCGCTGGGGCGATGCGGTGTTCCCCGATTCGCCCGCCTTCGATCCGGTCAACCAGACGGCCGCCGCGCAGGCGCGCCAGTTCGGCTACAACAACGACTATGTCGGCTTCATCCCGCTGGAGGGCTCCGCCGAGCACGGCCTGCTGGTGGTCAACCATGAATACACCAACCCGCACCTGATGTTCCCCGGTCTCGTTTCGATCGTCGACGGCAAGGTCGAGCAGGGCAAGCTGTCAAAGGAACAGATCGACGTCGAGATGGCCGCCCATGGCGGCACGATCGTCGAGGTGCGCAAGGTCGAGGGCAAGTGGCAGGTCGTGCCCGAGGGCAAGCTGAACCGGCGCATCACCGCCAACACCGAGATGCAGCTTACCGGGCCCGTCGCCGGCCACGACCGCGTCAGGACGGGCGCCGACCCGAGCGGCACCCGGGTGATCGGCACGGTCAACAACTGTGCCGGCGGGGTGACGCCGTGGGGCACCTACATCATGGCCGAGGAGAACTTCCACGGCTACTTCGCCGGCGAGCTGCCGGCCGACCATCCGGAAAGCGGCAACTACCAGCGCTACGGCGTGCCGGAAGGCTCCTACGACTGGGCCAGCTTCTACGACCGCTACGACGTCGGCAAGGAACCGAACGAGCCCAACCGCTTCGGCTGGATCGTCGAGGTCGACGTCAACGACCCGGCCTCGGTGCCGAAGAAGCGCACCGCGCTCGGCCGCACCAAGCACGAGGGCGCCGAATCGATCGTCGCCAAGAACGGCAAGGTCGTCTTCTACCTCGGCGACGACGAGCGCTTCGACTATGTCTACAAGTTCGTCACCGAGAGCCGCTACAACCCCGACGACCGCGCGGCCAACCTGGACCTGCTCGACGCGGGCACGCTCTATGTCGCAAGGTTCGACGAGAACGGCACGATGCAGTGGCTGCCGCTCGTTCACGGCGCGGGCCTGCTGACCGCCGAGAACGGCTTTGCCGGCCAGGCCGACGTGCTGATCGAGACACGCCGCGCCGCCGACCTTGTGGGCGCCACGAAGATGGACCGCCCCGAGGACGTCCAGCCGAATGGCGTCAACGGCAAGGTCTACGTGATGCTGACCAACAACACCAAGCGCAAGGCCGAGCAGGCCGACGCGGCCAACCCGCGCGCGGAAAACGCCTTCGGCCACATCATCGAGATCGCCGAGGACGGCGGCGACTTCACCGCCACCGGCGGCACGTGGGAGGTGCTGCTGAAGTGCGGCGACCCGTCCGTCGCCGAGGTCGGGGCCACCTTCTCGACGGCCACGACCAGGAACGGCTGGTTCGGCATGCCCGACAACTGCGCCATCGACGCCGCCGGCCGCCTCTGGGTCTCGACCGACGGCAACTCGAACAAGGCGACGGGCCGCACCGACGGCCTGTGGGCGGTGGACACCGAGGGCGAGGCACGCTCCACCTCGAAGCTGTTCTACCGCGTCCCGGTCGGCGCCGAACTGTGCGGGCCGGTGTTCACCCCGGACGACCAGACGGCCTTCGTCGCCGTCCAGCACCCGGGCGACGGCGGCGAGGACTGGGACGGCCACGGCCGCCCGTCCTACTACGAGGACGTCTCCACCCGCTGGCCGGACTTCAAGGACGACATGCCGGTCCGTCCCGCGGTGGTCGCCATCACAAAGACGGGCGGCGGCAAGATCGGCGCCTGAGCGCGCCAGGGCACTGGGGGATGGCCGGCCATGTCCCGGCCATCCTTCCCGTCCAGCGGGCTGTTGAGGCCGCGCCCTCCCCCAAATCCGAGGTCCGGCGTAAAGGTTGGATTCAGCCTTTCTTGGTAATTTTCCGTTAGCAATCGCCTTTCGGTGTTTCGGCGGCGCCTTCTCCGCCGGTGTTTTGCGTAACGGGTTCCCATGCGTCTTACGGCTGCCCTCGCCCTTTCCTTCGTCGGTCTTGCCCTGTCCGGCTGCGCCTCCAGTTCCGGCCCGGACGAACTGACCGCCGGCCTCACCTCGCGGGAGACGACAAGCTCGATCGTCCGTCCGGCGGCCCCGGTGCCGTCGGAAAGCGTCGGCGCGGCCGAACCGGCACAGGCCGCGGAATCGGCACCGCACGAACTCGCCTGGGCCGGGCCCGTACCGGACCAGCAGGCCTTCGGAGCACTGACCCGATCGACCGGCATGGCGATCCCCTCGCAGCGACCGCTGGAGATGCTGGCGCCGAAGGCGCCGGCGGCGGGCGCGGCACCGGGCAAGCGCTCACGGGTCTACGGCCAGCGCTTCGGCGATGCCAAGCCGATCAATTTCGGCAAGGCCTCGCCGCGCAAGCACGCCGTACACGGCGTCGACGTGTCGCGCTGGCAAGGCGACATCGACTGGGTCACCTTGCGCCGGCAGGGGGCGAACTTCGCCTTCATCAAGGCGACCGACGGCGGCGACCACCTCGACCCGATGTTCCGCAAGAACTGGCAGCGGGCCAAGGATGCCGGCATCAAGCGCGGCGCCTATCACTTCTTCTACTGGTGCCGCACCGCCGGCGAGCAGGCCGACTGGTTCATCCGCAACGTGCCGAACGAGCCGGACGCGCTGCCGCCCGTGATCGACGTGGAGTACAACGCCGAATCCAGCTGCAAGCGGCGGCTGTCACGTGCGACGGTGCTGGAGAAGATGCAGGTGTTCATGGACAAGCTGGAGCGGCATTACGGCAAGCGTCCGATCATCTACACCGCGCCGGACTTCTACGCCGACAACCTCGCCGGCGCCTTCCCCGACCACCCGTTCTGGCTGCGCTCGGTCGCCGCCCACCCGTCCAAGCGCTATCCGGGGCGGCAGTGGCTGTTCTGGCAGTATTCCGGGTCCGGCCTGTCGCAGGGCGTGGACGGCAAGATCGACCTCAACGTCTTCCACGGCAGCGAGTCCGACTGGCACAAGTGGCTCGCGCGGCACGCCGGCTAGCCTCGCCAGCGGGCTCCCGGAAGCGGGACCGCCTCAGTCGAAATCGACGACCTGGTTGTTGAGCGGCATCTGCCCGGCGTGATCGCCCGAAAGACGGGGATCGATCCGCGCCGGCTCACCCTTGTCCAGCAGCGCGTCAAGCCCGGAATCGAGCACGCCCGGGCTCGAGAACCGGGTGATGACGAATGGCAGGCCGTTGGCGTCGAGCGGCGATGGACCGTCCATCACGTGGAAATGCAGGTGCGGCGCGGTGGAATTTCCCGTGTTGCCGAGCAGGCCGATCACCTCGCCGGCACGGACACGGTCGCCAAGCTCGGCCTTGAGGCTGCCGCGCTGAAGATGGGCGTAGAAGGCAAAGGCGCCCCCGCCGATATCCACCACCAGCATGTTGCCGCCGACATTCTCGAGCGTGATGTTCTTGGCGTCTTCGCCCGGGACCTGCTCGTCGGCCGCGTCATAGCGGTTGACCACGACGCCGTCGGCAACGGCATGGACCGGCGTGCCGTAATAGGCATAGCTGTCCAGCCTTGCGACGTCGCCGGTGAAGACGCGGCCGTTTTCGTCGAGCTTGACCCAGTCGATCGCGTAACGCTCAGGCACCCGCAACTCGCCATTGATCGACAGCACCGCCCCCCGATGCGATGTGATCGCGTCGCAGCAGCCGTTCACCGCGACCCAACCCTTGCCCTTCAGCGGCGCCTTGACCACCACGGGGCTGCCGCCGACCTTCATGCCCTCGCCCGTGAAGGTGAAGGATGACGGCAGCGGGCCGCCCTCTGGCATCGGCGCGGGTTTGCCATCCGGCCCCGCCGCCTGCCGCGTCGCGGTCACGCGCCCGGCGATCACGGCCGGCAGGTTCTCGCCGGCGCTGAAGCTGACGTCCATGAACACGACCGCAGTGCCGCCCGGCGGCAATGTCCGTCCCGCCACACCGCCGTACATCTCGGTCATGTTCGACAAACCGCCGCCGTCAAGACCTCCCAGGACTCGTCCGGCCCCGTCCACGGCCTCGACCTTTTCGAGCGTGACGAACAGCCTGCTCGGATTGGATACCAGCAGTTCGTAGGCAAGGTGGACGCGACCATCCGCGCCCGGAACAGGATGGGGATCGCTGACCGGGCGAACCACGACCGTACTGAACGTCTCGCCCGGCTTCACGGACTGGGCGGCGGCAGGAGAGACGGAACACAGTATCGATGCGGCAAGCAATGACAGGATGCGCATGGCCTTCCTCCAGTCGTTCCGCGGCGGCGCGGCGCACCGGCTCGGGCGGGCGCGTGAAGTGTGCCACAGTCGCCCGTGGCCCGCCATCCGGTCTGCAACCACCGGGGCTCCGGCCAGGCCGTTTTTCGCGCAAAGGCTGGTCCTGGCGCGAAATTCGGAACAAGATGAGCCACCCAGCACTTTTCACCGCAGGATCACCAGGGAGAGAAACCGATGCGCGCAATCAGGCTTTGCCTGCTCAGCCTGCTTCTTTTTCCGCTTGCAGGCCACCCCGCCACGGCGCAGGACTCGGTATTCCTGCAATCGCTTGCCGGGAGTTGGAACGGCAAGGGCACGGTGATCACGCGCATCGGCGCGCCGGCGATCAACGTCAACTGCCGCCTCAGTTCGGCCGCCGGCGCCACATCGATCGCGATGAAAGGCACCTGCTACGGACTACTGGTGGTGCGGCGCGCGATCTCCGCCGAGCTGAGCGAGCGGCGCGGCCGCTACAGCGGCGTCTACGTCGGCCCGTCGGGCTTCCCGTCATCCCTCTCCGGAAACCGCAACGGCAATTCCATCAACCTGTCGGTACGCTGGAGCCGGGTCGTCAATGGCGACCGGACGGCCAGGATGATGATCCAGAAGGTCGGCGCCAACGGCCTCCGCTTGCGCACCATCGACGAGGACCCGGCTACCGGCAACGCCGTCGCCACCAGCGACATCCTGCTGAAACGACGCTGATCGCGCCGTTGCAACGGCGTTGCTCGGTCCGCTGCCGATTTGCCGAGGCTGCCCCATGGTTTAAGCTAGCGTCTTGCCGCGGCTTTCCGGCGGCGGATGTCCAAGGGTGAGGGAAGAACCGAATGAGCCGCAGTCCGTACGAGGTCCTTGGCGTCAGCAAGAACGCCACCCAGAAGGAGATCCAGAGCGCCTACCGCAAGCTCGCGAAAACCCTGCACCCGGACCTGAACCCCGCCGACAAGGCGGCCGAGGACAAGTTCAAGGCCGTTTCGGCGGCCTACGCGCTGCTCGGCGACGAGGAGAAGCGCGGCCGCTACGACCGCGGCGAGATCGACGAGACCGGCGCCGAAACCCCGCCCCGGCAGTACTACCGCGACTTTGCGACCGGTGACGCCGGACGCTACCAAAGCGCGCACAGCTTCTCCGACTTCGGCGACGCCGACGACGCCTTTTCCAGCTTCTTTTCCCGCCGCGGGGACGGTGGCCAGCGGAGCTTCAAGGGACGCGACGTCCACTACACGCTCGAGGTCGAACTGCTGGAAGCCGCCAACGGCGAAAAGAAACAAATCGGCCTGCCCGGCGGAACGGCGATCGATCTCACCATCCCGCCGGGTACGCGCGACGGCCAGGTGCTGCGGCTGCGCGGCAAGGGTGAGCCGGGCATCAACGGCGGGCCGCCGGGCGACGCCCTCATCGAGATCCGGCTTCGGCCACATTCGTTCTTCAAGCTGGATGGCGACGACGTGCGTTACGAGGTGCCGATTTCGCTGTCGGAGGCCGTGCGGGGCGGCAAGATCCGCGTTCCGACGCTGGACGGAGCGGTCAACGTGACGATCCCTCCGAACTCGAACACAGGCAAGACGCTGCGGCTGAAGGGCAAAGGGCTGCACAGACACGGCGGCGGCCACGGCGATGCCTACGTGACGCTGCAGGTCACCCTGCCGCAGGAGCCCGACCCGGAACTGAACGCCTTCGTCGAGGGCTGGGAGGCCGGCAAGGCGCACGCCCCACGCAAGCACATGGGAGGCTGAGATGAAGGATACCGAGTTCTGCCGTACTCTCGAGATCGAGAGCCCCGTGCTGGAGTTCTGGGTCGCGCATCGCTGGCTGGTGCCGGAGGAACGGGATGGCGACCTGGTGTTCCACGAGGTCGACCTGGCCCGCGCCCGCCTGATTCAGGACCTCGTCGGACCGATGGGCGTCAACGCCGACGGCGTCGACGTCGTGATGCCGCTGCTCGACCAGATCCACAGCCTTCGTGGTAAACTGGGAGCGCTGATGGAGGCGATCCGGAACCAGGACCGCGAGGTGCAGCGACGTATCCTGATGCTGATCGACCGGGAGTAGCCGAGGGCCGGTCGAATCGATGTTCAACCCGGGAGATCCGCCATGACCAGCCACAAACAGCCGCCCAAGCAGCCGCCGCAACAGAAAAAGCCCGGCGACGACAAGGCGAAGCGAAAGGAAGAGGACGAATATCTCGACGAGGCGCTGGAAGAGACATTTCCCGCCAGCGACCCGATTGCACCGCCGATCTACGACGACGCCAAGCACTGATCCGTCCGCGCTCCTCGCCGTCGATCACGCCAGTCGCCGGACGCGGCGCGTGGCCCCTGTCGGGCTCCGCCTGGCATTTTAGGAATGCGACACGAACCGATCCTTAACCGCTGATGCGCATGTTGGCTGTCGATCATGATATCGCAGGACGGCAATGGCGCAGATCAGTTTCCCCTACACGCACTACGACCTCCAGGACATTCGCGAGGGCGTGGTCATCGAGATCACGCTTTCGGCAATTGCCAATGTCCGCCTGATGACGCATGCGGACTTCGACCTGTTCCGCAATGGCCGGCAGCACAAGTTCCTGGGCGGCGTCGCCAAGAAATCGCCGATCCGGTTGACTATTCCGAAGAACGCCCACTGGCACGTGGTCGTCGACATGCAGGGTCTTACCGGCAAGGCGGAGTCATCCATCAGGGTCGTACCGAAGCCCAAGGTTCCGGCAGGGCCGCGATTCGTCGCCCCAACCTGAGACGGCCGCAACTGGTCGATAGGCCTCAGCCTCGCTCGCGCCGGAGCTTCGCCCACCACTCGAGCCGCTTGCGAAGCTCGCGCTCGAAACCGCGCTCGGGCGGATCATAGAAGGTCTTTCGTCCCATCTTTTCCGGGAAGTAGTCCTGGCCCGAGAAGGCGTCCGGCTCGTCGTGATCGTAGCGGTAGCCGTCGCCGTAGCCCTCGCCCTTCATCAGCTTCGTCGGCGCGTTCAGGATATGCTTCGGCGGCAGCAGCGAACCATTCTCCTTGGCTGCCCGGGTCGCCGCCTTGTAGGCGGTGTAGACCGCGTTCGATTTCGGCGCGGTCGCCAGATAGACGCAGGCCTGCGCCAGCGCCAGTTCGCCTTCCGGCGAGCCGAGGAAGTCGTACGCGTCCTTGGCGGCATTGCAGATGACCAGCGCCTGCGGATCGGCAAGGCCGATGTCCTCGACCGCCATGCGCACGAGCCGGCGGCCAAGAAAGAGCGGATCCTCGCCGGCGTCGAACATCCGGCAGAGATAGTATAGCGCGGCATCCGGATCGGACCCGCGCACCGACTTGTGCAGCGCCGAAATCAGGTTGTAGTGGCCGTCCTGGCCCTTGTCGTAGACCGGGGCGCGCCGCTGCACGATGCGCGCCAGCTCGTCCTGGTCGAAGCGCTCGCCGGGCCGGGCCGCGCGCCAGACTTCCTCTGCCAGCGTCAGCACCGCGCGGCCGTCGCCATCGGCCATGCGGAGGAGCGAGGCGCGCGCGTCGTCATCGAGCGGCAACGGCCTTTGCTCGACCGCCTCGGCCCGCCTGACCAACTCCTCAAGGCTGTCCTCGTCGTGCGGCTTGAAGGTCAGGACACGGGCCCGCGATAACAATGCGGCATTGAGTTCGAAGGACGGGTTCTCGGTGGTGGCGCCGACGAGGATGATCGTACCGTCCTCCATCACCGGCAGGAAGCTGTCCTGCTGCGCGCGGTTGAAGCGGTGGATCTCGTCGACGAACAGCAGCGTCTGCCGTCCGCCCATGCGGCGCTGGCGCGCAGCGTCGAAGACCTTCTTCAGGTCGGCAACGCCGGAAAAGATCGCCGAGATCTGCTCGAACGCCAGCCCCGCCTCGCCCGAAAGCAACCGCGCAACGGTAGTCTTGCCGGTACCCGGCGGCCCCCAGAAGACCATGGAGCCGAGCGAGCCCGACGCGATCATCCGCGACAGCACGCCGTCCTCTCCGGTCAGGTGCCCCTGCCCGGCCACCTCCTGCAGCGACTGCGGGCGCAGCCGGTCGGCCAATGGCCGTCTGGCGGCCATTCCCTCAGGTTCCTTGGGGGCAAACAGGTCGCTCATCGGAAGTACTGCTTGATGCGCTGGCCGTCGCGCTCGATCTCCACGCGCCAGACCGACGGATCGGCATCGACCAGCTCGTCAAGGATCTCCGTGCTGGCGACGCCCTCACCGTTCAGCTCGACGATGATGTCGCGCGGGCGAAGACCGATGCGGGCTGCCGGCGAGCCGCGATTGACCGCGGTGACAACCACGCCGGCGGATTCTGCCGGCATGCGCAGCTCCTCGGCAACCCGCGGCGAAAGGTTCGCGACCACGGCGCCGGAGAACGGATTGCGGCCCTCGATCAGGCGCTCGTCGCGCGGAACCGACTCCGGCGCACGGTCGAGCGCGATCGTCAGGATCTCCTCCTTGCCGCCATTGTTGACGGTGAGTTCGGCCGTTCCGCCGATGCCGACCGTCGCCAGCCGGTAGCCGAGCGCATCGGGATGCTCGACGGCAATGCCGTTGACGGCGATCACCACGTCACCCGGCGTCAGGTCGGCCTTCTCGGCCGGGCTACCCGGCAGGACCTTGGAAACGAGCGCGCCGCGTGCCTTGCCCAGGCCCAGCGCCTCGGCCACGTCGGAGGTCACGGCATCGAAGGTGGCGCCGACGAAGGGACGGTCGAAGCTGGCGCGTCCACCGACGGCACTGGCCACGAAAACCTTCACGAGATTGGCGGGAATGGCGAAGCCGACCCCGTTGGAACCGCCGCCGCGCGAGAAAATCGCCGTGTTGATGCCGATCAGTTCACCCTTCATGTTGATTAGGCCACCGCCGGAGTTTCCGGGATTGATCGAGGCATCGGTCTGGATGAAGAAGCCGAAGTCGCCGGCCTTCACCTGGTTGCGGGCCAGCGCGGAGACGATGCCGCTCGTCACCGTCTGGCCGACGCCGAAGGGGTTGCCGATCGCCAGCACCAGGTCGCCGACCTCGACGGCATCGCTGTCGCCCAGCGGCAGGGTGTCGAATGTGTCCTTCGTCTCGATCTTCAGCACCGCGAGGTCGACCCTGTCATCCTTCAACAGCACCTTGCAGGGATACTCGCGGCCATCCGCGAGCGCCACCTTGATGTCGTCGGCGCCCTCGATGACGTGGTTGTTGGTCACGACCACACCGTCCTTGCCGACAATGACGCCGGAGCCGAGCGAAGACTGCTTCTGCGTCCGGTTCGGCATCCGCTGGCCGAAGAACTCCTCGAAGAAGGGATCATTGAAGACCGACCGGCGTTCGACGACGCGTTCCGCATAGACGTTCACGGTCGCGTTCGCGGTCTGCTTGACCAGCGGCGAGAAGGAGAGCTGCATCTGGGCCTGCGAAGCCGGCACGGTCTTCTCCTGCGCGGTGGCAGGGGCCGATACGGCGAGAAGCAGAAGGGTTGCAGTGGCGAGGCCGTGGCCGAATTTCATCAAGGAGTCTCCGTTTCGTTGCCGCCAGGTTCAGATAGGATTTGGCGCTGAAAAAGGCAAATGCGCCAGGACCACCGGATGCGGAATGCGCTCACGACAGCCACACGAAAAAGTGCTCGGCGGCAAGCCGGCACGGCTGTAACTTTGTCGCCATTGCAGACGTAAAGGGACACGAGAACGCTTCTCGTCAAAGGAACGAACGATGACTGCCTATCGCCCGCCCAGGATCGCGCCCCACGAAATCACGCCGGAAGGCGTATTCCTGAACAGACGTGCCTTCATGGGTGCGACCGCCGGCGGCCTGCTGCTGGCCCAATCTGGCGGGGCGCTGGCGGCCGAGCTCGCCGCTTCGCCCTCACCCTTCAAGGTCGACGAGCCGTTGACCCCGGAAAAGGACGTCACGAACTACAACAATTTCTACGAGTTCGGTGTCGGCAAGGGCGATCCCGCCGCCAACGCAGGCCAGTTCAAGCCGACGCCCTGGACGATCAAGGTCGACGGCATGGTCGCCAAACCGCAGGAAATTGGCCTTGAGGAACTGCTGGCGTTCCCGATGGAGGAGCGCATCTATCGCATGCGCTGTGTCGAGGCCTGGTCGATGGTGATTCCCTGGATCGGCTTCCCGCTTGCAAGCCTGCTTGACAAGGTCGAACCGCTCGGCAGCGCCAAGTACGTCGCCTTCGAGACCGTGGTGCGCCTGGAGGAAATGCCGGGCCAGTCCGGTTACTTCCAGCCGCTGCCCTGGCCCTATGTCGAAGGTCTGCGGCTCGACGAGGCGCGCCATCCGCTGACGATCCTGGCCACCGGCCTCTACGGCAAGACGCTGCCGAACCAGAACGGCGCCCCGATCCGGCTCGTCGTGCCTTGGAAATACGGCTTCAAGGGCATCAAGTCGATCGTGAAGATCACGCTCACCGACAAGGAGCCGCCGACCACCTGGAACATCGCGGCTCCGCACGAATACGGCTTCTACGCCAACGTGAACCCGGCAGTCGACCATCCGCGCTGGAGCCAGGCGACGGAGAACCGGATCGGCGAAGGCGGCTTCTTTGGCGGCAGCCGACGCGACACGCTGCCGTTCAACGGTTACGGCGAGGAAGTCGCCGGCCTCTATGCCGGCATGGACCTCGCAAAGAACTTCTGATCATGGCAGCACTCCCCGCCCTGCCCCGCAAGTACCACGGCGCCTCCGTCTGGGCGCTCTACGCCGTCGGCTTCGCCCCTGCCGTCTACGGCTTCTATCTCGGCGCCACCGGGCAACTGCCGGGCAACGCCATCAAGGAGTTCGAGCATCTGCTCGGCATCTGGGCGCTGCGGTTTCTGATCGCCACGCTCTGCATCACGCCGCTCCGGGACATCTTCGGCCTCAACTGGCTGCGTTACCGGCGCGCCTTGGGGCTGCTCGCCTTCTGGTACGTCATGATGCATTTTTCGACCTACCTGATCCTCGACAAGTATCTCGACTTCCCGACGATCGTCGCGGACATCGCCAAGCGCCCCTTCATCACCATCGGCATGGCCGCCTTCGTCCTGCTGGTACCGCTGGCACTGACGTCCAACACCTGGTCGATCCGCAAGCTCGGCCCGCGTTGGAACAAGCTGCACAAGCTCGTCTACATCATCGCCGCCGCGGGCGCGCTGCATTTCGCCATGTCCGTGAAGGTCGTCGGGCCGGAGCAGCTGATCTATATCGCACTGGTGACGCTGCTGCTCGCCTGGCGTCTGGTCAGGTCGCGCTTCAACCAGGCACGACGCCGGCAGGCGCCGCAGCCGGGCTTCCAGCGGGCGCGCTAGGCATACGCTCCCCGGCGTCGTTTACAAGGCGTTGACCAGACGCGAAAAAGGCCGGGCGCTTTCGCACCCGGCCTTTTCATTCTTCCGTTGCCTGAAATCAAGCAGCTTCGGCGGCGGCAGCAACCTCGGCCTCGGCGCGGGCCTTGTCGGCTGCGCCCTTGGCGGCGACGTCACGGTCGACGAACTCGACGACGGCGAGCGCAGCGTTGTCGCCCTGGCGGAAGCCGGCCTTCATGATGCGAAGGTAGCCACCGTTGCGGCTGGCGTAACGGGTCGCGATCGCATCGAACAGCTTCGAGACGACGGCAACGTCGCGGATCTGCGAGATCGCCTGGCGGCGGGCGTGCAGGTCGCCGCGCTTGCCGAGGGTCACGAGCTTCTCGACGATCGGACGGATTTCCTTGGCCTTCGGCAGGGTCGTCACGATCTGCTCATGGGTGATGAGCGAGGCAGCCATGTTGGCGAACATCGCCTTGCGGTGGCTGGCGGTGCGGTTCAGCTTGCGGCCGGCTTTCTGATGGCGCATTGCTATTCTCCTTCTATGCAGGTCTGCCGATCTCTCTATCGGCCCTGCCGTTTCCTGGCACATACAGGCATCGGCCTGCTGTTTGACGGGGAAAGGCAGAGGTGAGCCTGCCTTTTTTGTTCCTAGTACTGGTCTTCGTAGCGCTTGGCGAGATCTTCGATGTTCTCGGGCGGCCAGGCCGGCACTTCCATGCCGAGGTGCAGGCCCATGGAAGCGAGAACTTCCTTGATCTCATTCAGCGACTTGCGGCCGAAGTTCGGGGTACGGAGCATCTCCGCCTCGGTCTTCTGGATCAAATCGCCGATGTAGACGATGTTGTCGTTCTTCAGGCAGTTCGCCGAACGGACCGAAAGCTCGAGCTCGTCGACCTTCTTGAGCAGCGCCGGATTGAAGGCAAGCTCGGTGACGGCCTCTTCCTCGGCTTCCTTGTGCGGCTCCTCGAAGTTGACGAACACCGACAGCTGATCCTGGAGGATGCGGGCGGCGAAGGCGATCGCGTCTTCCCCGGTGACCGAACCGTCCGTCTCGATCGTCATCGTCAGCTTGTCGTAGTCCAGAACCTGACCTTCACGGGTGTTCTCGACCTTGTACGACACCTTCTTGACCGGCGAGTAGAGGCTGTCGACCGGGATGAGCCCGATCGGCGCGTCCTCGGCGCGGTTGCGGTCAGCCGGAACGTAACCCTTACCGTTGTTGACGGTGAACTCCATGCGGATCTCGGCGCCCTCGTCGAGGGTGCAGATCACATGGTTGGGGTTCAGGATCTCGATGTCGCCGACGGTCTGGATGTCGCCAGCGGTGACGACACCCGGTCCCTGCTTGCGCACGACCATGCGCTTGGAATCATCGCCATCCATCTTGATGGCGATTTCCTTGATGTTGAGCACGATGTCCGTCACGTCTTCCCGGACGCCCGGGATCGAGGAGAACTCGTGCAGGACGCCGTCGATCTGCACCGCCGTGACGGCAGCACCGCGCAGCGACGACAGAAGAACGCGGCGCAGCGCGTTGCCGAGGGTCAGACCAAAACCGCGCTCAAGCGGTTCGGCGACGAGGGTCGCCTTGGTGCGGCCCGACGACGCGAACTCCACCTTGTTCGGCTTGATCAGTTCCTGCCAGTTTTTCTGGATCATATTTGTTGCCTTCCGTTCGCCACCACCATCCAATCGTGGCGGCCGAGCTCTGAAGCGCCTGAAGGAGCGCGATGGCCGCGCTCCCCGGCATGACTGTTGAATGATCAGACGCGACGCTTCTTGCGCGGACGGCAGCCGTTGTGCGGAATCGGCGTGACGTCGCGGATCGAGGTGATCATGAAGCCGGCAGCCTGCAGCGCGCGCAGTGCCGACTCACGGCCGGAACCCGGACCGCAGACTTCGACCTCGAGCGACTTCATGCCGTGTTCCTGAGCCTTGCGGGCGCAGTCTTCGGCGGCGATCTGGGCGGCAAACGGGGTCGACTTGCGCGAACCCTTGAAGCCCTTGGCACCGGCGGACGACCAGGCAATCGCATTGCCCTGTGCGTCGGTGATGGTGATCATCGTGTTGTTGAACGAAGAATTGACGTGAGCAACACCGGAGGTGATGTTCTTGCGTTCGCGACGGCGGACGCGGGTGGCTTCCTTGGCCATGGGTAGTCCTTTCGTTGATCTCGACACCGCCGTAGTTCCAGCGGCTCCACCGGGTGGGAGCGTTCGGCCCCTGCCCTGCATTGTTGTCTGCACGTCCGCGCCCCGAGGAGCGGCCGTACGGCGATATCGTCACTGCCGTAATTCCAGCAGCTCCACCGACCGGGACAGGCACCGCAATGCGGCCAAGCCCCGCTCGAAACTCAAAAGAGGCCGGCGCAGGCGCCAGCCTCCGATTTCCCGCTCGCGGGAAATTACTTCTTCTTGCCTGCGATGGCCTTTGCCGGGCCCTTGCGGGTGCGCGCGTTGGTATGCGTGCGCTGGCCGCGAACCGGCAGACCGCGGCGATGGCGCAGACCGCGGTAGCAGCCAAGGTCCATCAGACGCTTGATGTTCATCGAGGTCTCGCGACGCAGGTCGCCCTCGACCTGATAGTCGCGGTCGATCGTCTCACGAATCGCCAGTACTTCAGCATCGGTCAGCTGATGAACGCGACGATCGGACGGAATCCCGACCTTCTCGATGATTTCCTGTGCGAATTTCGGGCCGATCCCGTGAATGTAACGCAGCGCGATAACGACGCGCTTTGCAGTCGGGATGTTGACGCCAGCGATACGAGCCACGCCTGTTCTCCTTGCTTCCAGTTGCCGTCCGGCAAGTGGTTTTCTTCGTCATACGGCCCACGGGCCGCTCGTTCAATTCGAGGTTCGGAACATGTCAAAAACGACCGTACCCGGACCTCATACTTTCTGAGAAATCCGCGCCGATCGCTTCCATGTCGCGAGTTGGCGCTCTCTTAAGAGGAATCGGCCGGAAAAGTCAACCCCAGCCGCCCGCTTTGGCAATCCCCAATCTAGGACAGGACCTTGCCGATCTCTTCCGTCACCGCGCCGACCTCGGCCATGCCGTCGACGAGCTTCAGCTTGCCGGTACCGGCATAGTAGCTCGACAGCGGCGCAGTCTTCTCCCGATACTCCGCAAGCCGGCGCTTGAAGGCCTCGGGATTGTCGTCGGAGCGTACCGCCCCGCCGGCCGCGATCGTCTCGGCGACGCGGTTCTCCATGCGCCTGACCAGCGCATCCTCGTCGACCTTCAGTTCGATCACCGCGTCCAGTCTCAGACCCTTGTCGGCGAGAATCTGGTCCAGCGCCTGCGCCTGCGGCACCGTGCGCGGATAGCCGTCCAGGATGAAGCCCCTGGCGCAATCCTGCGAATCGATCCGGTCGGACACGATCTCGTTGACGATGGCGTCGGATACCAGTTGGCCCGCATCCATCACCGCCTTGGCCCGCTTGCCGACCTCGGTCTGCGCGGCCACGGCCGCACGGAGCATGTCACCTGTCGAAAGCTGGGGGATTCCGTGCCTTTCAGTCAGGAGCTTTGCCTGCGTCCCCTTACCGGCGCCCGGCGGCCCCAAAAATATCAGTCTCATCGTCCCCTCTTTCCTCCGCGCAGCTTCGACTTCTTGATCAGCCCCTCGTATTGCTGGGCAATCAGGTGACCCTGAATCTGTGCTACAGTATCAAGGGTTACGCTGACAACAATCAAAAGCGACGTACCACCAAGGTAGAACGGCACGCCGGTCTGCGCGATCAGGATTTCGGGAAGAATGCAGACGAACACCAGGTAGACGGCGCCGAGCACGGTGATGCGTGTCAGCACGTAGTCGATGTACTCGGCGGTGCGCTCGCCCGGGCGAATCCCCGGAATGAAACCGCCGTGCTTCTTCAGGTTGTCAGCCGTGTCCTTCGGGTTGAACACGATCGCCGTGTAGAAGAAGGCGAAGAAGGCAATCATCGCCGCGTAGAACACCATGTAGAGCGGCTGGCCATGGCCGAGGGCGGCAATGATGGTCGTTGCCCAGCCCGGCAGTTCGGTGGTGTTGCTGAAGCCGGCCAGCGTTGCCGGAAGCAACAGCAGCGACGAGGCGAAGATGGCCGGAATGACGCCCGAGGTGTTGAGCTTCAGCGGCAGGTGCGACGTATCGCCCTGGAACATCCGGTTGCCGACCTGGCGCTTCGGATACTGGATCAGCAGGCGCCGCTGGGCACGCTCGACGAAGACGATCAGGGCGATGACGGCGACGGCCATCACCACGACCGCGGCGATCACGCCGAAGGACAGCGCACCGGTGCGGCCGAGTTCAAGGGTCCCGGCAAGGGCCGAGGGCAACGCCGCGACGATGCCCGAAAAGATGATCAACGAGATACCGTTGCCGATGCCGCGCGAGGTGATCTGCTCGCCAAGCCACATCAGGAACATCGTGCCGCCGAGCAGCGAGATAACGGTCGAGATGCGGAAGAACCAGCCGGGATCGACCACCAGGCCATCACCGCCCTCGAGGCCCACGGCGATGCCATAGGCCTGTAGCGCGCCCAGCAGCACCGTTCCGTACCGCGTGTACTGGTTGATGATCTTGCGGCCCTGCTCGCCTTCCTTCTTCAGCTGCTCCAGCGCCGGCACGACCGAAGTCATCAGCTGGACGATGATCGAGGCGGAAATATAGGGCATGATGCCGAGCGCGAAGATCGCCATGCGCTCCACAGCGCCGCCCGCGAACATGTTGAACAGGCCGAGAATACCCCCGCTCTGGCCCTGGAAGGCGCGTGCGAACGCATCGGCGTTCAGGCCCGGGAGCGGGATGTACGTGCCGAGGCGATAGACCAGCAGCGCACCGAGCGTGAACCAGAGCCGCTTCTTCAGATCCTCCGCCTTGGCGAAGGTCGAAAAGTTGAGATTGGAGGCGAGTTGTTCCGCTGCCGATGCCATGCATTTCTCCGCGTAACCATCACCGGGCGCCGTATTGAACGGCTTGACCCGACAACGGTTGATCCGTTGCGGCGCGCCCCTGCCCGGCTCCCTCGCCCGGCTGAACGGAACACGCTCGAATTTGTGTTGCCGGCTCGACCCCGGGGGAGAAGCAGGCGGAACGGAGGGTAAACCGGGCGAAACGCGGATTGTCAAGCAATCCAGGCCTCACCACGGTCAATTCTCCCGAGAAACAAACGAAGCGTGCTTCGCTTGCCTGTGTGAGGCTCTCATATGGGAGCAAAAACGCCCGGTGTGAAGCACACCGGGCGTTCAAATTTCTGGCGCCTTACTCGGCGGCGGCCAGGAGCAGCTTGATGTTGCCGCCGGCCTTCTCGATCTTCTCGACGGCGGCCTTGGAAGCGCCGGCGACCTCGATCGAGACCTTCGCCTTCAGCTCGCCGTCGGCGAGGATGCGGACCCCGTCCTTCGGGCGGCGGATGACGCCGGCTGCCTTGAGCGCAGCCGCATCGATCGTTGCCTTCGGATCAAGCTTCTTGGCGTCGATCGCGGTCTGGATGCGGCCAAGCGACACGACAACAAATTCGGACGCGAAGATGTTGTTGAAGCCACGCTTCGGCAGACGGCGGTAGATCGGCATCTGGCCGCCTTCGAAGCCGTTGATCGAGACGCCCGAGCGAGCCTTCTGGCCCTTGACGCCGCGACCACCGGTCTTGCCGGAGCCGGAACCGATGCCACGACCAACGCGCTTGCGGGCGTGAGTCGAGCCTTCGTTGTCCTTGATTTCGTTCAGTTTCATGATCTTATCCCCCTCACTTCTCGTCGACGACGCGAACGAGGTGCTGGACGGCCCGGATCATGCCGCGAACGGAAGGGGTGTCTTCCAGCGTGCGAACCCGGTGCATCTTGTTGAGACCGAGGCCGATCAGCGTCTGGCGCTGGACGGCCGGGCGGCGGATCGGCGAGCCGATCTGTTCGACGGTGATCGTCTTTGCAGCTTCTTTCTTAGCCATTGCTCAAGCTCCCTTATTCTTCGGAAGCAACGCCGGCGGAAACGCGGCGGGCCTGCAGCGTTGCGTACTTCATGCCGCGCTGTGCCGCGATGTCCTTCGGGTGCATCTGGCTCTTGAGCGCGTCGAAGGTCGCACGGATCATGTTGTACGGGTTCGACGAACCGGTCGACTTGGCGACGACGTCGTGGATGCCGAGCGTCTCGAAGACGGCGCGCATCGGACCGCCGGCGATGATGCCGGTACCGGCCTTGGCCGAACGCAGCAGCACCTTGCCGGCGCCGTGGCGGCCGTGCACGTCGTGGTGCAGCGTGCGGCCGGAGCGCAGCGGAACGAAGATGAGGTCGCGCTTGGCGGCTTCGGTGGCCTTGCGGATCGCTTCCGGAACCTCACGAGCCTTGCCGTGGCCGAAGCCGACGCGGCCCTTCTGGTCGCCGACGACGACGAGGGCTGCGAAACCGAAACGACGGCCGCCCTTCACCACCTTGGCGACGCGGTTGATTGCTACGAGCTTGTCGACAAATTCGCTGTCGCGCTCTTCACGGGCCTGGCGATCATCGCGCGAGCCCCTTCTTTCCTGTGCCATTGTCCTTTTCCTTTTTCTTTTCCGGGTGCAATCGGCAGATTGACCAAGATCGCCTCCCCTCGCGGGTCGGCGACCAATCCCCTGACGGCGGACTGGCGGGCACCGGGCCCGCCAGAACCGATCAGAAGTTCAGACCACCTTCGCGAGCTGCATCGGCGAGAGCCTTGATGCGGCCGTGATAGATGAAGGCGCCGCGGTCAAAGACAACGTCCTTGACGCCAGCCTTGGTGGCGCGCTCAGCGATGAGCTTGCCAACGGCAGCGGCGGCTGCCGTGTCGGCGCCCGTCTTCAGCGACGAGCGCAGATCGGTGTCGAGGGTGGAGGCAGACGCCAGGGTCTTGCCGGCCACATCGTCGATGACCTGTACGTAGATGTTCTTCGACGAGCGATGAACAGACAGGCGCGGACGGCCGTTGGCCACCGCCTTGATCTGACGGCGCACGCGGTTGGCACGACGTGCAAGTGCTTCTTTCCTGCTAGCCATTTCGCGTGATCCTTACTTCTTCTTGCCTTCTTTGCGGACGATCCGCTCCTCGGCATACTTGACGCCCTTGCCCTTGTAGGGCTCGGGGCCACGGTATTCGCGGATTTCCGCGGCGACCTGGCCGACCTGCTGCTTGCTGATGCCGGACACGATGATTTCGGTCGGCTTCGGAACAGCGATCGTGATGCCTTCCGGGGTCTGGTAGACCACGTCGTGGCTGAAGCCGAGCGCCAGTTGCAGGTTCTTGCCCTGCATGGACGCGCGGTAACCGACGCCGTTGATCTCGAGCTTGCGCTCGTAGCCGTCCTTCACGCCCTTGAAGATATTCTCGACCATCGTGCGGGACATGCCCCACTTGGACCGAGCATCCTTGGACTCGTTGACCGGCCGTACGACAACCGCGTTGTCTTCCAGCTTCACGGAGACTTCGTCATTGGCGACGAAGAAGAGTTCGCCCTTCGGGCCCTTCGCGGTAACCTTCTGGCCTTCGACGGAGGCCGTGACACCAGCGGGAACCGGAACGGGCTTTTTACCGATACGAGACATTTTCTATCCTGTCTGTTCGCTATGGAGATCCATGCCCAGTCTTAGAAGACCGAGCAAAGAACCTCGCCACCTACGTTCTGTTCGCGTGCCTGGTGATCGGCCATCACGCCCTTCGGGGTCGAAAGGATGGTGATGCCGAGACCGTTCGCGACCTGCGGAATGGACTTAACCGAGACATAAACCCGGCGGCCCGGCTTGGAGACGCGGTCGATCTTGCGGATCACCGGCGCGCCTTCGTAGTACTTCAACTCGATGCTCAGCTCGGCCTTGCCGTTGCCGAACTCGACCTCGGAGTAACCGCGGATGTAGCCTTCGGCCTGCAGGACGTCGAGGACGCGGGCGCGCAGCTTGGAAGCCGGCGTCGTGACCGAGGACTTGCGGCGGGAAGCACCGTTGCGGATACGGGTGAGCATATCGCCCAGCGGATCAGTCATTGCCATGTACCCGTCTCCTTACCAGCTCGACTTGACGACGCCCGGCACCTTGCCGAGGTTGCCGAGTTCACGCAGCGCGATACGCGACATGCGGAGTTTGCGATAGTATGCGCGCGGGCGGCCCGAGACTTCGCACCGGTTGCGGATGCGGGTCTTGGAACCGTTGCGCGGCAGTGCGGCAAGCTTCAGGGTAGCCTTGAAGCGCTCTTCGATGGGAAGAGCCTGGTTCTGGATGATCGCCTTCAGGGCCGCACGCTTGGCGGCATGATTGGCAACCAGTTTGCGGCGGCGCTTGTTCTTTTCGACTGCGCTCGTTTTCGCCATAACAGTTATCCTTCTTTACGCCTGTCGTTACGGTTTACTGGCGGAACGGGAAGTTGAACTCTTTCAGAAGAGCCCGGGCTTCGTCGTCCGTGTTTGCCGTCGTGCAAACGATGATGTCCATGCCCCACATCTGATCAACCTTGTCGTAGTTGATTTCAGGGAACACAATGTGCTCCTTGACGCCCATGGCGAAGTTGCCACGGCCATCGAAGGACTTCGGGTTCAGACCGCGGAAGTCGCGCACGCGGGGCAGCGCGATGTTCACGAGGCGATCCAGAAACTCGTACATGCGGACGCCGCGCAGGGTGACCTTGGCGCCGATCGGCATGCCTTCGCGCAGCTTGAAGCCGGCGATGGAGTTACGTGCACGGGTGATGACCGGCTTCTGGCCGGCAATTGCGGCGAGATCAGCTGCAGCAACCGAAGGCTTCTTCGAGTCGCCGGTCGATTCACCAACACCCATGTTGATGACGATCTTGTCGAGGCGCGGGATCTGCATCTCGTTGGCGTAGGAGAACTGCTCCTGCAGCGCCTTGCGGATACGCGCGGTGTATTCCTTCTTGAGCCGCGGCTCGTACTTAGCGTCAGCCATCGATCGATACCCCCGAACGCTTTGCCACACGGACCTTCTTGTCGCCTTCGATCTTGAAACCGACGCGGGTCGGCTTGCCGTCCTTGGGGTCGGCGATCGCGATGTTGGACAGGTGGATCGGGGCTTCCTTGGTGATGATGCCGGCTTCCTGCGACTGGGTCTGGCGCTGATGGCGCTTGACCAGGTTCACGCCGCGCACGACCGCGCGATCTTCCTTCGGCATCACCTGAATGACTTCACCGGTGCGGCCCTTGTCCTTGCCGGTCAAAACGACGACGTTGTCGCCCTTGCGAATCTTCTGCATAGCCATCGCTCCCTTAGAGTACTTCCGGAGCCAGCGAGATGATCTTCATGTGGTTCTTGGCGCGGAGTTCGCGCGGAACCGGTCCGAAGATACGGGTGCCGATCGGCTCTTTCTTGTTGTCGATCAGGACGGCGGCGTTGTTGTCAAAACGAATGACGCTGCCATCGGCGCGACGGATGTCCTTGGCGGTGCGTACGACGACCGCCTTCATCACGTCGCCCTTCTTTACGCGGCCGCGCGGAATAGCTTCCTTGATCGAGACGACAATGATGTCGCCGACCGAAGCGTACTTGCGCTTGGAGCCGCCCAGCACCTTGATGCACATGACACGACGTGCGCCGGAATTATCCGCGACGTCGAGGTTAGTCTGCATCTGAATCATGTCAGGTCGCCTTCTTGTTGTAACCGGACCGGTTGGGCACAGATGCCCCCTGTTCCAGCTTATGAGAATCCATGTCTTTTGCGCGGGTGGGTCTTGCCAAGGTGGTTTCCTCGAGAGCTCCGCCTGGCGAAACCCGGGACCTTCCCTGCGCTCAAAGCAAAAGAACGCTCGATTCCGAGCGTCCTTGCGCTGCTTCATACAGGTTTTCGCGCAAAGGGCAACCCCTTGCGCGAAAAGTGATGAAATCAAGCCTGGGCGGAGACAACCGTCCAGCGCTTATCCTTCGAGATCGGGGCGCACTCCTCGATCGAGACGACGTCACCAACCTTGTACTGGTTGGACTCGTCGTGCGCCTTGTACTTCTTCGAACGACGCACGGTCTTCTGAAGAAGCGGGTGTGCAAAGCGGCGCTCGACGCGAACGACAACCGTCTTATCGTTCTTGTCGCTGACTACCGTGCCCTGCAGAATGCGTTTCGGCATTTTTCTTGGTCCTTAGGCCTTGGCTTCTGCCGCCTTCTGGCGGGCAATGGTTTTCACGCGGGCGATGTCCTTGCGGACCTCATTGATCCGCGAGGACTTCTCGAGCTGGCCGGTCGCCTTCTGGAAGCGCAGGTTGAACTGCTCCTTCTTCAGCTTGGCAAGCTCCTCGTTGAGCTGGTCGGCGCTGAGCGCCCGAACATCTGCGGCTTTCATGGCTCAATCCTCACTCTGCAATGCGCTGTACGAAGCGCGTCTTGACCGAGAGCTTGGCGGAACCCAGACGAAGAGCCTCGCGGGCGATCTCTTCGCTGACGCCGTCGATCTCAAACATCATCCGGCCGGGCTTGACCTTGCAAGCCCAGTATTCGACCGAACCCTTACCCTTACCCATGCGGACTTCGGTCGGCTTGGCGGTTACCGGGGTGTCCGGGAACACGCGGATCCAGACACGGCCGGCGCGCTTCATGTAACGCGTGATCGCGCGGCGGGCCGCCTCGATCTCGCGCGCGTTGACGCGGTTGGGTTCCTGGGCCTTCAGGCCGAACTCGCCGAAGGCGAGCTCCGAGCCGCCCTTGGCGACGCCCTTGATGCGGCCCTTGAACTGCTTGCGGTACTTAGTACGCTTTGGCTGCAACATTTTTCTATTCTCCGATCTGCTCGCCTAAAGCGAATTAAGCGTTTTCACGGCGGCGGCGTTCGCCCTGGCCTGCGCCATGGCTGTCACCCTCGGTCGCACGGCGCTCGGAGGCCATCGGGTCGTGCTCAAGGATTTCGCCCTTGAAGACCCAGACCTTGATGCCGCAGATGCCGTAGGCGGTCTCTGCCTCTGCCGTACCATAGTCGATGTCCGCACGCAGCGTGTGCAGCGGAACGCGGCCTTCGCGGTACCATTCGGTACGTGCGATTTCCGCGCCACCGAGGCGGCCGGCGCAGGTGATCTTGATGCCTTCGGCGCCAAGACGCATGGCCGACTGCACGGCGCGCTTCATCGCACGGCGGAAGGCCACGCGACGCTCGAGCTGCTGGGCGATCGACTGGGCGACCAGCGTCGCGTCGGTCTCCGGCTTGCGCACTTCAACGATGTTGAGGTGCGTCTCGGAGTTGGTCATCTCGGAGAGCTTCTTGCGCAGCTTCTCGATGTCCGCACCCTTCTTGCCGATGATCAGACCCGGGCGAGCCGAGTGGATCGTGACGCGGCACTTCTTGTGCGGACGCTCGATGACGACCTTCGAGATACCGGCCTGCTTCAGTTCGGCCATCAGATACTTGCGGATCTTCAGGTCTTCGTGAAGCAGCTGGCCGTATTCGGCATTGTCGGCGAACCAGCGGCTATCCCAGGTACGGTTGATGCCGAGGCGGAAGCCGATCGGATTGATTTTCTGACCCATTATGCGGCCTCCCCAGTGGCTTCGACTTCACGGACGACGATCGTCAGGTGCGAGAACGGCTTCTCGACACGCGATGCACGACCGCGACCGCGGGCGTGGAAGCGCTTCATGACGATCGACTTTCCGACGAAAGCCTCGGCTACGACGAGCGAGTCGACGTCGAGGTCGTGGTTGTTCTCCGCGTTGGCGATCGCCGACTCGAGGGTCTTCTTGACCGTGCCGGCAATGCGCTTGCGGGAGAACTCCAGTTCGGCCAGAGCGCGGTCGACCTTCTTGCCGCGGATCATCGCGGCAACCAGGTTGAGCTTCTGGGGGCTGACGCGGATCGTGCGCGCAATGGCCTGCGCCTCGTTATCCTTCAGCCGACGTTCGGCTTTTGCCTTGCCCATTGTTACTTCCTCTTCGCCTTCTTGTCCGCGCCGTGACCGTAGTAGGTCCGGGTCGGAGAGAATTCACCGAACTTGTGACCGACCATGTCCTCGTTGACGCTGACCGGAACATGCTTGCTGCCGTTGTAGACACCGAAGGTGAGACCGACGAACTGCGGCAGGATAGTGGAGCGGCGGCTCCAGATCTTGATCACCTCATTGCGGCCGCCCTCGCGCACCTTCTCAGCCTTCTTGAGAAGATAGCCGTCAACAAACGGGCCTTTCCATACTGAACGAGCCATTCCTGACTACCTCTCTTACTTCTTGCGCTGATGGCGCGAACGCATGATGAACTTGTCGGTCGACTTGTTCGAGCGCGTACGCTTGCCCTTGGTGGGCTTGCCCCACGGGGTCACCGGGTGACGACCACCCGAGGTACGGCCCTCACCACCGCCGTGCGGGTGGTCGACCGGGTTCATGACGACGCCGCGAACGTGCGGACGCTTGCCGCGCCAGCGCGAACGACCGGCCTTGCCGTCGTTGATGTTGCCGTGATCCGGGTTGGAGACCGCGCCGATCGAGGCCAGGCAGGAGCTGTGCACGAGGCGCTGCTCGCCGGAGTTCAGGCGCAGGATCGCCATGCCCTGGTCGCGACCGACGAGCTGGACGAAGGTGCCGGCCGAACGGGCGATCTGACCACCCTTGCCCGGCTTCATCTCGACGTTGTGAACGATCGAGCCGACCGGGATGTACTGCAGCGGCATCGCGTTGCCCGGCTTGACGTCGACGGCCTTGTCGGAGGCGATGACCTTGTCACCGACCGCGAGGCGCTGCGGCGCCAGGATATAGGCCTGTTCGCCGTCGGCGTAGCTGACGAGCGCGATGAACGCGGTGCGGTTCGGGTCGTATTCCAGACGCTCGACCGTGCCTTCGACGTCGAACTTGCGACGCTTGAAGTCGACCAGGCGGTAGGTCCGCTTGTGACCGCCGCCCTGGAAGCGCACGGTGATGCGGCCCATGTTGTTACGACCGCCCTTGGAGCTCAGGCCCTCGGTCAGTGCCTTGACCGGCTTGCCCTTGTAGAGGCCAGACCGGTCGACGATGACCAGCTGGCGCTGGCTCGGGGTCGTCGGATTGAAATTTTTCAATGCCATTTTCTTGTTTCCTCTTGGTCCTTAGCCGACTGCCCGATTAGAGCCCGGTGGAGACGTCGATCGACTGACCGTCAGCAAGCGTGACGATCGCCTTCTTGACATCTCCCTGCCGGCCGGAGAAGCCGCGGAAACGCTTGATCTTGCCCTTCCGGACGAGCGTGTTCACAGCCGTGACCTTGACGCCGAACAGTGCTTCGACGGCAGCCTTGATCTCAGGCTTGGAAGCGCGCTTGGCGACGTTGAATACGACCTGGTTATGTTCGGATACCAGCGTCGACTTTTCGGTGATCGCCGGCGAGACGATCACATCGTAGTGGCGAAGATCCGTCATTTGAACCGCTCCTCCAGAGCTTCGACTGCAGCCTTGGACAGGACGAGCTTGCCGCGACGCAGGATGTCGTACACGTTGATGCCCTGGATCGGCAGAACGTCCACGTTCGGGATGTTCTGGGCTGCGAGCTTGAAGTTGTTGTCCAGCTCGGCGCCGCCGATGAAGAGGGCGTTGGTCAGGCCGAGGCTGGCGAAGTTGCCGGCCAGCGCCTTGGTCTTGGCTTCGGCGGCGACGAGATCATCGATGATGATGACGTCTTCTGCCTTCAGCTTGGCCGAAAGAGCGTGACGCAGGCCGAGCGCGCGGACCTTCTTCGGAAGATCGTGCTCGTGGCTGCGGACAACCGGGCCGTGGGCCTTGCCGCCGCCGCGGAACTGCGGAGCGCGTGCGGAATGGTGACGAGCGCGGCCCGTGCCCTTCTGCTTGTACATCTTGGCGCCGGTGCGCGAAACTTCCGCGCGGCCCTTGGTCTTGTGGGTGCCCTGCTGCTTCTTGGCGAGCTGCCAGCGAACGACGCGGGCGATGATGTCCTCGCGCGGCTCGAGGCCGAAGATCGCGTCGGAGAGGGAAACCTTGCCGGCGTCCTTCCCTTCGAGGGTCGTGACTTTGAGATCCATAACCAGGCTCCCTTACTTGGCTGCGGCGCGGACAGCGGCCGGACGCGGAGCGTCAGCCGGCGTGCCGGACTTGATGGCGTCGCGAACGACGATCCAGGCACCCTTGGAGCCCGGGACCGCGCCCTTGACGAGGATCAGACCACGGTCCTCGTCGGTCGAGACGACCTCGAGGTTCTGGGTGGTGACGCGCGTCTGGCCCATGTGACCAGCCATGCGCTTGCCCTTCCAGACACGGCCCGGATCCTGGTTGGAGCCGGTCGAACCATGCGAACGGTGCGAAACGGACACGCCGTGCGTGGCGCGCAGACCGCCGAAGTTGTGGCGCTTGATCGCGCCGGCGAAACCCTTACCGATCGTGGTACCGGTGACGTCGACCAGCTGGCCGGCGACGAAATGGTTGGCGGAAAGCTCCGACCCGATATCGATGAGGTTGTCGGTCGAGACGCGGAACTCGACGAGCTTCGCCTTCGGCTCGACGCTGGCGGCAGCGAACTGGCCGCGGAGCGCCTTCGACGTGTTCTTGACCTTCGAGCGGCCGGCACCGAGCTGGACTGCGGTGTAGCCGTTCTTTTCTTCCGTGCGATGGGCCACCACCTGGCAGCCGTCCAGTCGCAATACTGTTACAGGGATATGCTCCCCTGCGTCGTTGTAGACGCGGGTCATTCCCACCTTCTGTGCAATCACACCTGAACGCATGGTTCATTCCTCTTAGAAGTCCTGTGGGGGCGAGCCCCTACACGCCTCTTTGTTTAAGGATTCCGCGGAGGCCGTCCGGCCTTCGGGTTTCCCGTTCCTAGAAGCCGTTGGCGTTACCGCCACGTACCTTCCTTGTTATTCGGCTTACGCCGGACTTGAGAAACCTGATTAGAGCTTGATCTCTACGTCGACGCCGGCGGCGAGATCGAGCTTCATCAGGGCGTCGACCGTCTGAGGGGTCGGGTCGACAATGTCGAGAAGGCGCTTATGGGTGCGCATCTCGAACTGTTCGCGGCTCTTCTTGTCGATGTGAGGCGACCGGTTCACCGTGAATTTTTCAATACGCGTCGGGAGCGGCACCGGGCCGCGCACGCCGGCACCGGTGCGCTTGGCCGTCGACACGATTTCGCGCGTGGAGGCATCGAGGATCCGGTGATCAAACGCCTTCAGGCGGATGCGGATATTCTGGCCGTTCATACGACTTGTCCTTGTTCTTGTTTTCGCGGCTTCGATTACGAAACACGCATTGAACTTCGATTAATGTTCGGCCAGTCCGCTAGGTTTTCAAAGATCGGAGGGACAGGGTTTCCCCCGCCCCTTCCTATTTGAGCGGCCGTGGCCGGCCTGTCTTTTGGCGATCGCACAATGCCGACGCAAAGATGCAAATCACGCGTGCGCGCCATTTGCACTATTTTGGCGTCGTCGGCAAGGCGTGCGAGCGACTAAATCTTTCGTGGCGGCTATGCCCGGACCGCATAACGGCCCGGGCACGCCAGAGGCTTACTCGACGATCGATGCGACGATGCCGGCGCCGACGGTGCGGCCGCCTTCGCGGATGGCGAAGCGCAGCTTCTCTTCCATCGCGATCGGAACGATCAGCTCGACGTCAACGGTGACGTTGTCGCCCGGCATCACCATTTCCGTGCCTTCCGGCAGCGTGACGATGCCCGTCACGTCGGTGGTGCGGAAATAGAACTGCGGACGGTAGTTGGTGAAGAACGGCGTGTGACGGCCGCCCTCTTCCTTCGTCAGGATGTAGGCCTCGGCCTTGAACTTCTTGTGCGGCTTGACCGAACCCGGCTTGCACAGGACCTGACCGCGCTCGATGCCGTCGCGGTTGACGCCGCGCAGCAGCGCGCCGATGTTGTCGCCGGCCTGGCCCTGGTCGAGCAGCTTGCGGAACATCTCGACGCCCGTGCAGGTCGTCTTCGTGGTCGGACGGATGCCGACGATTTCCAGCTCCTCGCCAACCTTGACGATCCCGCGCTCGACGCGGCCCGTGGCAACCGTGCCGCGGCCCGAGATCGAGAACACGTCCTCGACCGGCATCAGGAACGGCTGGTCGATCGGGCGCTCCGGCGTCGGGATGTAGTCGTCGACGGCGGCCATCAGCTCGCGGATCGCGTCTTCGCCGATCTTCTTGTCAGAATCTTCGAGAGCGGCCAGCGCCGAGCCCTTGATGATCGGAATGTCGTCGCCCGGGAACTCGTAGGACGACAGCAGTTCGCGCACTTCCAGCTCGACCAGCTCGAGCAGCTCGGCGTCGTCAACCTGGTCGACCTTGTTCAGGAACACAACGATCGCCGGAACGCCAACCTGACGGGCGAGCAGGATGTGCTCGCGGGTCTGCGGCATCGGGCCGTCGGCGGCCGAGCAAACCAGGATCGCGCCGTCCATCTGCGCAGCGCCGGTGATCATGTTCTTGACGTAGTCGGCGTGGCCGGGGCAGTCGACGTGCGCATAGTGACGGTTCGGCGTCTCGTACTCGACGTGCGCCGTCGAGATGGTGATGCCGCGCGCCTTCTCTTCCGGGGCGGCGTCGATCTGGTCATACGCCTTGAACTCGCCGAAGTACTTCGTGATCGCAGCCGTCAGCGACGTCTTGCCATGGTCAACGTGGCCGATCGTGCCGATGTTTACGTGAGGCTTGTTGCGCTCAAACTTACCTTTTGCCATTTCCGGCTCTCCATTATCAGTCCCCTTGCGGGGAAGCGTTCAAATCGTTGTCGGATGGGTATTCCGGTCACTTCTGACCGGAATACTTCGCCTGGATTTCCTGCGCCACGTTCGAGGGAACCGGCGAGTAGTGGTCGAACACCATCGAGTACTGCGCACGACCCTGCGACATGGAGCGCAGGTTGTCGACGTACTTGAACATGTTCGCCAGCGGCACGTGGGCGTTGATCACGACGGCAACGCCGCGCGATTCCTGGCCCTGGATCTGGCCGCGGCGGGAGTTCAGGTCACCGATCACGTCGCCGACGTATTCTTCCGGCGTCACGACCTCGACCTTCATCATCGGCTCGAGAAGCTGGGCACCAGCCTTCCTGGCCGCTTCACGGAAGCAGGCACGCGATGCGATTTCGAAGGCCAGAACCGAGGAGTCGACGTCGTGGAATGCACCGTCGATGAGGGTGGCCTTGACGCCGAGCATCGGGAAGCCCGCGAGCGGACCCGACGACAGGACGCTTTCGATGCCCTTCTGCACGCCCGGGATGTACTCCTTCGGAACGGCACCGCCGACGATCTTGGACTCGAACTTGAAGTCCTCGCCCTCCGGGTTCGGTTCGAACACGATCTTGACGCGTGCGAACTGGCCGGTACCGCCGGTCTGCTTCTTGTGCGTGTAGTCTTCTTCGCAGGCCTTGGTGATGGTTTCGCGGTAGGCAACCTGCGGAGCACCGACGTTGGCCTCGACCTTGAACTCGCGACGCATGCGGTCGACGATGATGTCGAGGTGCAGTTCGCCCATGCCGGCGATGATCGTCTGGCCGGATTCCTGGTCGGTCTTGACGCGGAACGACGGGTCCTCGGCCGCCAGGCGGTTGAGCGCGAGGCCCATCTTTTCCTGGTCGCCCTTGGACTTCGGCTCGATCGCGATCTGGATGACCGGCTCCGGGAACTCCATGCGCTCGAGCACGACCGGCTTCAGCGGGTCGCAGAGCGTGTCACCGGTGGTGGTTTCCTTCAGGCCGGCAAGCGCAACGATGTCGCCGGCAAAGGCTTCTTCGATGTCTTCGCGGCTGTTGGAGTGCATCTGCAGCATGCGGCCGACGCGCTCGCGCTTGTCCTTGACCGTGTTCAGAACCGACGAGCCCTTCTCGAGCTTGCCCGAGTAGATGCGCGCGAAGGTCAGCGAACCGACGAAGGGGTCGTTCATGATCTTGAACGCGAGCATGGACAGCGGCTCGCTGTCGTCGGCGTGGCGCTCGATCTCGGCTTCGGTCTTGACGTCGATGCCCTTGATCGCCGGAATGTCGAGCGGCGACGGCAGGTAATCGACGACGGCGTCGAGCAGCGGCTGAACGCCCTTGTTCTTGAACGCGGTGCCGCAGAACATCGGGTGGAACTTGACGTCGATCGTGCCGCGGCGAACGAGCTCGCGGATCTTGTCGTTGTCCGGCATTTCGCCTTCGAGGTAGGCTTCCATCGCGGCCTCGTCGATCTCGACGACGGTCTCGATCAGCTTCTCGCGATATTCCTCGGCCTTCGCCTTCATGTCTTCCGGAATCTCGACGACGTCCCACTGGGCGCCGAGCGACTCGTCGCGCCAGATGAGCGCGTTCATCTCGACCAGGTCGATAACGCCCTTGAAGTCGCTTTCAGCGCCGATCGGCAGCTGCATGACGACGGCGGTCGCACCGAGGCGGGTCTTGATCATCTCGACCGAGCGGTAGAAGTCGGCACCGGTCTTGTCCATCTTGTTGCAGAAGATCATGCGCGGAACATGATACTTCTCGGCCTGGCGCCAGACGGTCTCGGTCTGCGGCTCGACACCGGCGTTGGCGTCGAGCAGCGCGATCGCACCGTCGAGGACACGCAGCGAGCGCTCGACTTCGATGGTGAAGTCGACGTGGCCGGGGGTGTCGATGATGTTGAAGCGGCGCATCTTGCCGTCACGGCCCTTCCAGAAGGTCGTGGTCGCGGCCGACGTGATGGTGATGCCGCGTTCCTGCTCCTGCTCCATCCAGTCCATGGTGGCGGCGCCGTCGTGGACTTCGCCGATCTTGTGGGACTTGCCGGTGTAGTAGAGGATACGCTCGGTCGTCGTCGTCTTGCCGGCGTCGATGTGCGCCATGATACCGAAGTTTCGGTAGTCTTCGATCTTGTATTCGCGTGCCATAATGGACTGCCTTTTCGAGATTACCAGCGGTAGTGCGAGAACGCACGGTTGGCGTCAGCCATCTTGTGCGTGTCTTCGCGCTTCTTGACGGCACTGCCGCGGTTGTTTGCCGCATCCATGAGTTCGCCGGAGAGGCGCTCGACCATGGTGGTTTCGTTCCGCTTGCGCGCTGCCGAGATGACCCAGCGGATCGCGAGGGCCTGACGACGCTCCGGACGAACATCGACCGGAACCTGGTAGGTTGCACCGCCGACGCGACGCGAACGAACTTCGACATGCGGCGCGACGTTGTCGAGCGCCTGATGGAACACCGTGATCGGGTCCTGCTTGGACTTGCCCTGGACGACATCGAAGGCGCCATAGACAATCGTCTCGGCGACCGACTTCTTGCCGTCAAGCATGATGGCGTTCATGAATTTCGTTACTACGAGATCGCCGAACTTCGGATCCGGATTGATCTCGCGCTTTTCTGCTCTGTGACGTCGGGACATACTTTTCGTCTCTCAACTCTGATTGGGTTCCAGCGAAATGGCGCCGGTTACTGGTTACTTCGGACGCTTCGCGCCATACTTGGAGCGGCGCTGCTTGCGGTTCTTGACACCCTGCGTATCGAGAACGCCGCGGATGATGTGGTAGCGCACACCCGGAAGGTCCTTCACGCGGCCGCCACGGATCATGACGACGGAGTGTTCCTGCAGGTTGTGGCCCTCGCCGGGGATGTAGCCAATGACCTCGAAGCCGTTGGTCAGGCGAATCTTGGCGACCTTACGCAGAGCCGAGTTCGGCTTCTTCGGCGTGGTCGTGTAGACGCGGGTGCATACGCCGCGCTTCTGCGGGTTCTCCTGAAGAGCGGGAACCTTGTTGCGCTTTACCTGTGCCTGACGAGGCTTACGGATCAGCTGGTTTACGGTAGGCATATAACCATCCCTTGCAAATTTGTCTCGTTACCCTTCCGGGCGGAACTTTACCGTTTCCGGCGACTGCCACACGCCTTGCGTTCATGCGCAAAACAGGACCGATCCGCTTTTCGCAGATGGCCCTCTCAAAGGCAGAGGACGCGATATTCCCGCGTCATGCGTGCAGCATTCATGTCATCAACGTGCGATGGAACCTTGTTTGAGGCGAACTTCAGAACGAGTCGTGCCGAACCAGCCAGCCTCACATGGGCTCCGATGGGCGTGGCTCTACTGGCTTAAGCCCCGGGCGTCAAGGGGCTGAGGGAAATATTCTTACGCGGGAGCGGCTGGCACCCCTGAAGAACCGGGCTTTCGCCTCGAAACGCGGTGCTTGATCCGCTTGACGGCGTCCCGGGCCGCCGCGTGCCTGTCGCACGACATTTGTTAAGGAATGATGAAGGGAGAATCAACTCCCCTCCGCGTTGTCCCCATCCCGGCGCGCCCTGACGGCGGCGGCGCTTTCCATTTCGGAGCAAGCGGCGTAATGGTCGGGTTCTGACAATTCCGAGGACACCTCCATGACCATCTCCCCCGACAACGACAACAACAACGAGGACGCCATGGTCTTCATCATCATCGGCAAGGCCTATGAGCGCGACGGCGACGAGGATGGCGTCGACATCCACGTGATGCTGAAAGCCCCGGACGACGACAGCGCCGTGCGCGAAGCGCTCAACGCGCTTGCCGAGGAGGGCTTCCTCGAGGCCGACCTGGACCAGATCGGCACGCTGACCGACGAACCGGACGAAGAGCCGCATGCCTCGGCCTACCAGGGTGCGCTCGAGGGCGAGGTCGCGATCATCCGTTTTTCCTGACGCCCGCCCGCGCGGGGAGCGCCGCCGGAAGTCGCCGACGGCGCCGACGAATTGCCCGGCCGCAGGCTTGCTGCCACCGCGCCCGGCGCGACCGGCCAGCGCCGGCAGCGATATAGGGGACGACTAGGCCTCCCAGGCGAAAAAGGTCGTCCCCGATACGTCTATGAAGACGGCCGCCGTCACCGTACCGCTCACCGCCACGTCGCCTTCATACCGGAACCCCTCCCCCCTCAGAACGAAGTGCCACCCGCCGGCGTGACGGTAGATCGCTTCCGTTGCCGATCGCGAAATCAGGGCGTGCCCACCGTCATCGACAATGATGCCTCCGTCCGGCCCGGCGGCAACCCGGCCGGCCTTGCTGCTTTCTGCCATTGCCTGCCCCTCTTTACCCTCTCCCGCAGCAAGTCTCGCTGCTGCCGAAAGATCGCGCCTCCCCCAATTGGGTGAGACGAGCGCGAAAGGCGGGCGTTTGGCCCGCTCCTGCGGTCCGCGGCCGCTCCGGAACGCAAAAGGCCGCCCGGATTGCTCCGGGCGGCCTTCGCGTTCAATCGGCAGAACGGCTCACTCGCCGGCCGGGACGTTCTCGCCCTCGACCATGTCCGCAAGCATCGGCGTGGCCGTGCCGGCGCCCGTCGACTTGCGCCGCTCGTCGAGAATCATCTCGTCGCGCGAGGTGGCGATGCGGCGGATCTGGGTCATGGTTCCGCCGGTACCGGCCGGGATCAGACGGCCGACGATGACGTTCTCCTTCAGGCCCTGCAGGCCGTCGGTCTTGCCGGCGATCGCAGCCTCCGTCAGCACCTTCGTCGTCTCCTGGAAGGAGGCGGCAGAGATGAAGGACGGGGTCTGCAGCGACGCCTTGGTGATGCCGAGCAGCACCGGTTCGCCATAGGCCGGCTTCTTGCCGTCCTCGATCAAGCGGTCGTTGACGTCTTCCAGCTCGATCCGGTCGACATTGTCACCGACGATGTAGCTTGAGTCGCCGGCATCGGTGATCTCGACCTTCTGCAGCATCTGGCGGACGATCACCTCGATGTGCTTGTCGTTGATCACAACGCCCTGCAGTCGATAGACCTCCTGGATCTCGTTGACGAGGTAGGAAGCCAGAGCCTCCACGCCCTTGATCGCCAGGATGTCGTGCGGCGCCGGGTTGCCGTCGAGGATGTAGTCGCCCTTCTCGATGTAGTCGCCGTCCTGGAGATGGAACGGCTTGCCCTTCGGGATCAGGTACTCGACAGGCTCGACGCCGTCCTCGGCCGGCTCGATGGTGATGCGACGCTTGTTCTTGTAGTCGCGACCGAAGCGGACGGTACCATCGATCTCGGCGATGATGGCGTGGTCCTTCGGACGACGGGCCTCGAACAGTTCGGCAACGCGCGGCAGACCACCGGTGATGTCCTTGGTCTTGGCGCTTTCCAGCGGCGAACGCGCGAGCACGTCACCCTGGGAGACCTTCTGCCCCGGCTCGACCGAAAGGATCGCATCGACCGACAGCAGGAAGCGGGCTTCGCCGCCGCGGGCAAGCTTGGCAACCGCGCCGTTCTTGTCCTTGATGACGATGGCGGGCTTCAGGTCGGTGCCGCGCGGCGTCGAACGCCAGTCGATGACCTGACGCTTGGTGATGCCGGTGGACTCGTCGGTCGCTTCCAGGACGGAGATGCCGTCGACCACGTCCTCGAAGTGAACGGTGCCCTCCACTTCCGTCATCATCGGACGGGTGTAGGGGTCCCACTCGGCCAGACGCTGGCCGCGCTTCACCTTGTCGCCGTCATCGACATAGATCTTCGAACCATAGGCAACACGCTGCGAGGACCGTTCGACCCCGCGCTCGTCCAGGATCGTGATCGCCATGTTGCGGCCCATGGCAATCAGGTTGCCTTCGGAGTTGCGCAGCATGTTGCGGTTCTTGATCTGCACCGTGCCTTCGTAGGATGCCTCGAGGAACGACTGGTCGACCACGGTCGCCGTGCCACCAAGGTGGAACGTGCGCATGGTGAGCTGGGTGCCCGGCTCGCCGATCGACTGGGCGGCGATGACGCCAACGGCCTCGCCCATGTTGACCGGGGTACCGCGCGCCAGGTCGCGGCCGTAGCAAACGCCGCAGACGCCGGTCTGGATCTCGCAGGTTAGCGCCGAACGGATCCGGATCGACTGGATGCCGGCCTTCTCGATCTCGACGACGTCGGCCTCGAGGATCATCTTGCCGGCATCAACGATGCGAGCGCCGGTGACCGGATGATCGATGTCATCAAGGGCGGTGCGGCCAAGGATGCGCTGGCCGAGCGAGGCGACGACCTGGCCGGCATCGACGATCGCCGTCATGGTCAGGCCCTTGTCGGTGCCGCAATCGACGTGCGTGACGATGCAGTCCTGCGCGACGTCGACGAGACGACGCGTCAGGTAGCCCGAGTTCGCGGTCTTCAAGGCGGTGTCCGCCAGTCCCTTGCGGGCGCCGTGCGTCGAGTTGAAGTACTCGTTCACGGTCAGGCCTTCCTTGAAGTTCGAGATGATCGGCGTTTCGATGATCTCGCCCGACGGCTTGGCCATGAGGCCGCGCATGCCGCCCAGCTGGCGCATCTGGTTCGGCGAACCGCGCGCGCCCGAGTGGCTCATCATGTAGATCGAGTTCATCGGCTTCTGGCGACCGGTCGCGTCGTCGAACTCGACGGCCTTGATGCGGGCCATCATTTCTTCGGCGACCTTCTCGGTGGCCTTGCCCCAGGCATCGACGACCTTGTTGTACTTTTCGCCCTGGGTGATCAGGCCGTCATTGTACTGCTGCTCGTATTCCTTCACGAGCGCCTCGGTGTCGCCGACGATCTTCGCCTTCGTGTCCGGGATCACCATGTCGTCCTTGCCGAACGAAATGCCGGCACGGCAGGCATGGGCGAAGCCCAGCTGCATGATGCGGTCGCAGAAGATGACCGTGTCCTTCTGGCCGCAGTGGCGGTAGACGGTGTCGATCATCTTGGAGATGTTCTTCTTGGTCATCTCCTGGTTGCAAATGTCGAACGGCACGTTCGCGTTCTTCGGCAGAAGCTCGCCAATCAGCAGCCGGCCCGGGGTCGTCTCGTAGATCTTCGAAACCGGGTTGCCCTCGGCGTCGACGGTCTTGTAGCGGCCCTTGATCTTGGCGTGCAGCGTCACGGACTTGGTTTCAAGAGCGTGCTGCAGTTCGCCGAGATCGGAGAAGGCCATGCCTTCGCCCGGCTCGTTCTGGTTCATGATCGACAGGTAGTAGAGGCCGAGAACCATGTCCTGCGAGGGCACGATGATCGGCGCGCCGTTCGCGGGGTGCAGGATGTTGTTCGTCGACATCATTAGCACGCGGGCTTCGAGCTGGGCTTCCAGCGACAACGGCACGTGGACGGCCATCTGGTCGCCGTCGAAGTCGGCGTTGAAGGCGGTGCACACGAGCGGGTGCAACTGGATCGCCTTGCCTTCGACCAGGATCGGCTCGAAGGCCTGGATGCCCAGGCGGTGCAGCGTCGGAGCGCGGTTCAGGAGCACCGGATGCTCGCGGATGACCTCGTCGAGGATATCCCAGACTTCCGGCTTTTCCTTTTCGACCAGTTTCTTTGCCTGCTTGACGGTCGAGGAATAACCCTTGGCGTCGAGGCGCGCATAGATGAACGGCTTGAACAGCTCGAGCGCCATCTTCTTCGGCAGGCCGCACTGGTGCAGCTTCAGCTCCGGGCCGGTCACGATGACCGAACGGCCGGAGTAGTCGACGCGCTTGCCGAGCAGGTTCTGGCGGAACCGGCCCTGCTTGCCCTTCAGCATGTCGGACAGCGACTTCAGCGGCCGCTTGTTGGCGCCGGTGATGACGCGACCACGGCGGCCGTTGTCGAACAGGGCGTCAACCGACTCCTGAAGCATGCGCTTCTCGTTGCGGATGATGATGCCCGGCGCGCGCAGCTCGATCAGCCGCTTCAGGCGGTTATTGCGGTTGATGACGCGGCGATAAAGATCGTTCAGGTCGGAGGTCGCGAAGCGGCCGCCGTCAAGCGGAACCAGCGGGCGCAGGTCCGGCGGGATGACCGGGACGACCTTCATGATCATCCACTCCGGACGGTTCCCGGATTCCATGAAGTTCTCGACGATCTTCAGGCGCTTCATCAGCTTCTTCTGCTTGAGATCCGACGTGGTGTCGGCAAGCTCGGAACGCAGGTCGCCAGCGATCTTCTCGAGGTTCATCGAGGCAAGCATTTCGTAGATCGCTTCGGCGCCGATCATGGCGGTGAACTGGTCTTCGCCATATTCATCGACCGCGATCATGTACTCTTCTTCGGAGAGAAGCTGGTTCTCCTTCAGCGCCGTCAGGCCCGGCTCGGTGACGATGTAGTTCTCGAAATAGAGAACGCGCTCGACATCCTTCAGCGTCATGTCGAGCAGCGTCGCGATGCGGCTCGGCAGCGACTTCAGGAACCAGATGTGGGCAACCGGGGCGGCGAGCTCGATGTGGCCCATGCGCTCGCGGCGAACGCGCGACAGCGTGACTTCGACGCCGCACTTTTCGCAGATGATGCCCTTGTACTTCATGCGCTTGTACTTGCCGCACAAGCACTCGTAGTCCTTGATCGGTCCGAAGATGCGCGCGCAGAACAGACCGTCACGCTCGGGCTTGAACGTACGGTAGTTGATCGTCTCCGGCTTCTTGATCTCGCCATAAGACCAGGAAAGAATCTTCTCCGGGGACGCAATCGAAATCCTGATGGAATCGAAGTTCTGCGCAGGCACCTGCGGATTGAAAAGATTCATGACCTCTTGGTTCATGCCTGTCTCCTTTGCGGGCCCGAGGCCCTCAGCTTAGCGTGCGAATGCGGCGATACCCGGCTGCCGCAATGTCCGCTTCAAACGGAAAGTGCCGCCTCTCCAAGAAGCGGCGAAGCCCCCGCTGCCGTGCGGCGAAGCGGGAGCGGTGCGCGCCGCACGGCAGCGCGCACCCTGATGCTTACTCGGCGGCGTGCGGCAGCTGGGCCTCGCCGGTCGGCTCGACCTTCGAGTTCTCCAGCTCGACCGACAGACCCAGCGACCGCATTTCCTTGACGAGAACGTTGAAGCTCTCGGGAATGCCGGCCTCGAAGGTGTCGTCGCCGCGGACGATGGCCTCGTACACCTTCGTACGGCCGGCGACGTCGTCCGACTTCACCGTCAGCATTTCCTGCAGGGTGTAGGCGGCGCCGTAGGCTTCCAGGGCCCAGACCTCCATTTCGCCGAAGCGCTGACCGCCGAACTGCGCCTTGCCGCCCAGCGGCTGCTGGGTCACAAGCGAGTACGGGCCGATCGAGCGGGCGTGGATCTTGTCGTCGACGAGGTGGTTCAGCTTCAGCATGTAGATGTAGCCGACGGTCACCTGGCGGTCGAACTGCTCGCCGGTACGCCCGTCATAGAGCGTCGACTGGCCGCTGACCTTCAGCCCCGCCTTCTCCAGCATGTCGTTGACGTCCTTTTCGACGGCGCCGTCGAAGACCGGCGTCGCGATCGACACGCCCCGGCGGGTCTGTTCCGCCAGCCGGACGATGGATTCGTCGTCATACTGCTTGATCGGCTCGCCCTTCGGACCTGCTCCGATGACGCTGTCGATCGTCTCGCGCAGCGGCTTGATCTCGCCACCCGCCTTGTAGGCGTCCAGCATCTCGCCGATCTGCTTGCCCATGCCGGCGCAAGCCCAGCCGAGATGCGTCTCGAGGATCTGCCCGACGTTCATGCGCGAGGGCACGCCAAGCGGGTTCAGCACGATGTCGACATGCGTGCCGTCCTCGAGGAACGGCATGTCCTCGACCGGAACGATGCGCGACACGACGCCCTTGTTGCCGTGACGGCCGGCCATCTTGTCGCCCGGCTGGATCTTGCGCTTCACGGCGACGAAGACCTTGACCATCTTCATGACGCCCGGAGGCATCTCGTCGCCGCGCTGGACCTTCTCGACCTTGTCCATGAAGCGCTGCTCGAGCCGCGACTTGGACTCGTCGTACTGGCCGCGCAGCGCCTCGATCTCGCCCTGCGCCTTCTCGTCCTCGACGGCGAACATCCACCACTGCGAACGCGGATATTCGGAGATGACGGCGTTGGAGAGTTCGGTGCCCTTCTTGAAGCCCTTCGGACCTGCAACGGCGGCATGGCCCCGCAGCATGTCGATCAGACGGCCATAGACGTTGCGGTCGAGGATCGCCTGCTCGTCGTCACGGTCCTTGGCCAGACGCTCGATCTCCTCGCGCTCGATCGCCATCGCGCGCTCGTCCTTCTCCACGCCGTGGCGGTTGAAGACGCGCACTTCGACGACGGTGCCGAAGGTGCCCGGCGGCATGCGCATCGAGGTGTCACGCACGTCGGACGCCTTCTCGCCGAAGATGGCGCGCAGCAGCTTCTCTTCCGGCGTCATCGGGCTCTCGCCCTTCGGCGTGATCTTGCCGACGAGAATGTCGCCCGGCTGGACCTCGGCGCCGATGTAGACGATGCCGGCCTCGTCGAGGTTCTTCAGCGCTTCTTCCGAGACGTTCGGAATGTCGCGCGTGATTTCCTCCGGACCGAGCTTGGTGTCACGCGCCATCACCTCGAATTCCTCGATGTGGATGGAAGTGAACACGTCGTCGCGAACGATCCGCTCGGACAGCAGGATCGAGTCTTCGTAGTTGTAGCCGTTCCAGGGCATGAACGCGACGAGCGCGTTGCGGCCCAGCGCCAGGTCGCCGAGGTCCGTCGACGGGCCGTCGGCGATGATGTCGCCCTTGTTGAGGACGTCGCCCACGGTCACCAGCGGACGCTGGTTGACGCAGGTGTTCTGGTTGGAACGCTGGAACTTCTGCAGCCGGTAGATATCGACGCCGGACTTCGACGGGTCGAGGTCCTCGGTGGCGCGAATGACGATACGGGTCGCGTCGACCTGGTCGACGACACCGCCGCGGCGGGCCGCGATGGCCGCACCGGAGTCGCGGGCGACGACCGGTTCCATGCCGGTGCCGACGAACGGCGCCTCAGCCCGCAGCAGGGGCACGGCCTGACGCTGCATGTTCGAACCCATGAGCGCGCGGTTGGCGTCGTCGTTCTCGAGGAACGGGATCAGCGCGGCCGCGACCGAAACGAGCTGCTTCGGCGAAACGTCCATCAGGTTGATCTGGTCGCGCGGGGCGAGCATGACTTCGCCGGCATGGCGGCAGACGACGAACTCTTCTTCGAACTCGTTGTCGGCATTCAGAACCGAGTTGGCCTGCGCGACGTGGTACTTGGCCTCTTCCATCGCCGACAGGTAGACGACGTCGGTCGTGACCTTGCCGTCGACGATCTTGCGGTACGGGCTCTCGATGAAGCCGTACTTGTTGACGCGGGCAAAGGTCGCAAGCGAGTTGATCAGACCGATGTTCGGGCCTTCCGGCGTTTCGATCGGGCAGATGCGGCCGTAGTGGGTCGGGTGAACGTCGCGGACTTCGAAGCCGGCGCGCTCGCGCGTCAGACCACCCGGGCCAAGCGCCGACAGACGGCGCTTGTGGGTGATTTCCGACAGCGGGTTGACCTGGTCCATGAACTGCGACAGCTGCGAGGAACCGAAGAACTCGCGCACGGCGGCAGCCGCCGGCTTGGCGTTGATCAGGTCCTGCGGCATGACCGTGTCGATCTCGATCGAGGACATGCGCTCCTTGATGGCGCGCTCCATGCGCAACAGACCCAGGCGATACTGGTTCTCCATCAGCTCGCCGACCGAGCGGACGCGGCGGTTGCCGAGGTTGTCGATGTCGTCGATCTCGCCCTTGCCGTCACGCAGCTCGACCAGCATCTTGACCACCGCGAGGATGTCCTCCTTGCGCAGCACGCGCACGGTGTCGGCAACGTCGAGGTCGAGGCGCATGTTCATCTTCACGCGGCCCACGGCCGACAGATCGTAGCGCTCGGGGTCGAAGAACAGCGACTGGAACATCGCCTCGGCCGACTCCATCGTCGGCGGCTCGCCCGGACGCATGACGCGGTAGATGTCGAACAGCGCGTCCTGGCGGTTCTCGTTCTTGTCGACGGCCAGGGTGTTGCGGATGTAGGCACCGACATTGATATGGTCGATGTCGAGCACCGGGATCTCGGTGAAGCCCGCGGACAGGATGATCGGCAGGGTCTTCTCGTCGATCTCGTCGCCGGCCTCGAGGTAGATCTCGCCGGTGCTGTAGTTGACGACGTCTTCGGCAAGGTAGTTGCCGTAGAGGTCCTCGTCGGTCGCCTTCAGCGCCTTCAGCCCCTTCTCGACGAGCTGCTTGAGCAGGCGCGGGGTCAGCTTCTTGCCGGCCTCGACCACGACCTCGCCGCTGTCGGCGTCGACCATGTCGGCAACGGCCTTCAGGCCCTTCAGCGATTCCGGGTGGAACGGCACGCGCCAGCCTTCGCCGTCGCGCTGGTAGACCGACTGGGTGTAGAAGGTCGACAGGATCTCCTCGCCGTCCATGCCGAGCGCCATCAGGAGCGACGTCGCCGGGATCTTGCGGCGGCGGTCGATGCGGGCATGCACGATGTCCTTGGCGTCGAACTCGATGTCGAGCCAGGAGCCGCGATAGGGGATCACGCGGGCGGCGAACAGCAGCTTGCCGGAAGAATGGCTCTTGCCCTTGTCATGGTCGAAGAACACCCCCGGGGAGCGGTGCATCTGCGAGACGATGACGCGTTCGGTGCCGTTGACGATGAAGGTGCCGTTGTCAGTCATGAGCGGCATGTCGCCCATGTAGACGTTCTGTTCCTTGATGTCCTTGATCGACTTGGCGCCGGTGTCCTCGTCAATATCGAACACGATGAGGCGGAGCGTCACCTTCAGCGGCGCCGCGTAGGTCAGGTCGCGCTGGCGGCATTCCTCGACGTCGAACTTCGGCGGCTCGAATTCGTAGGAGACGAACTCCAGCATCGAAGCGCCGGAGAAATCGGTGATCGGGAAAACCGACTTGAAGACGGCCTGAAGGCCCTCGTCCGGACGACCGCCGGCGGGCTCTTCGACCATCAGAAACTGATCATAGGACGCCTTCTGGACCTCGATGAGGTTCGGCATCTCTGCGACTTCGGGAATTTTTCCAAAAAACTTGCGTACGCGCCTGCGACCGTTAAACGAAAGGGTCTGAGCCATCGTCGCTCCTTCAAATCTGTGCATCCGGGCCTGCAACGGACGGGGTTCGCTGGCCAGTCGATCCCGTCGATCATGGGTATTTCAATCTCGTCCTGTCTTCCCAACGCGCCGGCCGGATTGCCTTTCGGTCAGGTGCAGGACCATCCTCTTGAAGAACCCATTACCCAAAAGCCGTTTTGACGGGCTTTTGGGTAATCGGTTCGGCAGCAGCCTCGACGGGAGAGGGCCTTGCGGCCCTCCCCCATCGCGGTCTCGATATTACTTGACGTCGACCTTGGCGCCGGCTTCCTCAAGCTTCTTCTTGAGGTCAGCGGCTTCAGCCTTGGAAACGCCTTCCTTGATCGGCTTCGGAGCGCCTTCGACGAGGTCCTTGGCTTCCTTGAGGCCGAGGCCGGTGATGGCGCGGACTTCCTTGATGACGTTGATCTTGTTCGCGCCGGCATCCGCGAGGATGACGTCGAACTCGGTCTTTTCTTCTTCAGCGGCGGCAGCTGCGCCTGCACCGCCGGCAGCGGCAGCAACAGCTACCGGAGCAGCAGCCGAAACGCCCCACTTCTCTTCGAGAAGCTTCGAAAGCTCAGCGGCTTCCAGGACGGTCAGCGAGGAGAGGTCTTCAACGATCTTTGCGAGATCAGCCATTTTGATAGTTCCTTTTGTTCGGTTCGAACTGGGTTGATTGATTTACAGCGAAAAACCGCCTCAAGCGGCTTCGTCCTTCTTGGCGTAGGCTGCGAACACGCGGGCAAGCTGGCTTGCCGGTGCTGCAACGACCGTGGCGACGCGGGTGGCCGGGGCATTCAGCAGGCCCAGCAGCTTTCCGCGCAGCTCGTCCAACGACGGCAGGGTCGCAAGCGACTTGACTGCATCGGCGTCGAGCGTGGTCGAGCCCATGGCACCGCCGAGGACAACGAGCTTGTCGTTGGTCTTGGCGAAGTCCATGGCAACCTTCGGAGCCGTCATCGGGTCATTGGCGTATGCAATGAGCGTCTGACCCTGGAAGAGATCTGTCATCCCTTCCGACTCCGTTCCCTGAAGGGCGATCTTGGCCAGGCGGTTCTTCGCGACTTTGACGGTTCCGCCGGCAGCGCGCATCTTCGTACGAAGATCGTTCATCTGCGCAACGGTGATACCGGCATAGCGGGCCACGACAACCGAACCGGAAGCCTTGAAGACTTCGTTCAGCTCCGTGACGAATTCGCGTTTTTCCGCTCTTTCCACTGCCTATCTCCAGTTGACGGGGCTACGGACATCCGCAGACCCCATCGGGTTTGCCTTTTGCCGCCAGGGATCAACTCGCGAAGATCCCGAGCGACGCTCGAGGATCCTGTCCCCTCGCGCTCGGCCATGCGGCCGGGGCACAAGGCAAGGTAGGTTCGAACCGAACTTGTTCCGCGTATCACTACGGGGTCGAAATCCAGGTCTTACCCGTCTCATGCAGGCAAAGTGATTAAGGTCCAACCACCTGCAATCTCGGACAGGAGTTCCGGGTTTCCCCGGAAATTCCCGGCCAGACATGACCGGGAATTCTTGCTCTGCGCCAGGCCGGAGCCGGGCGCGAAAAAATCAGGCCGCGGTCAGCGTCGACGGGTCGACCTTGACGCCCGGGCCCATGGTCGAGGAGATCGCCACGCGCTTGACGTAGTTGCCCTTCGCACCGGCCGGCTTGGCCTTGATGACGGCGTCGGCGAAGGCCTTGATGTTCTCTTCGAGCGCCTTGGCGTCGAACGAAGCCTTGCCGATGCCGGCGTGAACGATGCCGGCCTTCTCGACGCGGAACTCGACGGCGCCGCCCTTGGATGCCTTGACGGCACCGGTGACGTCCATCGTGACCGTGCCGACCTTCGGGTTCGGCATCATGCCGCGCGGGCCGAGCACCTTACCGAGGCGGCCGACGAGCGGCATCATGTCCGGGGTGGCGATGCAGCGATCGAAGTCGATCTTGCCGCCCTGGACGATTTCCAGCAGGTCTTCGGCGCCGACGATATCGGCACCGGCAGCCTTGGCTTCGTCAGCCTTGGCGCCACGGGCGAATACGGCAACGCGGACCGAACGGCCGGTGCCGTTCGGCAGGTTGACGACGCCACGGACCATCTGGTCGGCGTGACGCGGGTCGACACCGAGGTTCATCGCCACTTCAACGGTCTCGTCGAACTTGGCAACGGCCCGTTCCTTGACCAGCGAGACGGCGTCCGTCAGGCCGTAGACCTTGGTCGGATCGACGCCTTCACGAATTTTCTGGATACGCTTTGCAATCTTCGCCATGGTCTCAGCCCACCACTTCCAGGCCCATGGAGCGAGCCGAGCCCGCGACCATTGCCATTGCGCCTTCTACGTCGGCAGCATTCAGGTCCTTCATCTTGGCCTCGGCGATCTTGCGGACCTGGGCCTCGGTGATGGTGCCTGCCTTTGCCTTGCCCGGGGTCTTGGAGCCCGACTTCAGGCCTGCTTCCTTCTTGAGGAAGTAGCTGACCGGCGGCTGCTTCATGACGAAGGTGAAGGACTTGTCCTGGTAGTAGGTGATGACGACCGGGATCGGCATACCCTTTTCCATTTCCTGCGTGGCGGCGTTGAACGCCTTGCAGAATTCCATGATGTTAATGCCACGCTGACCAAGCGCAGGGCCGATCGGCGGGGACGGATTTGCCGAACCTGCCGAGACCTGCAGCTTGAGCTGGCCTGCAACTTTCTTAGCCATTTCTCTCTGCCTTTACTCTTGTGCGACCGGTCGCCCGGCCATCGGTGCCGCACCCCCGAAGGTGGCGCGACGGCTGCGGTTGCGTGGTGCGGGACATGACGCCCGGCTAAGACGCCCACCCTTCCACGCGGGTTGCGGGAAACTCCCGCGCCGACGCCGTAAGGCGCCGGGATTGAGGGCGCCGCGATCGAGCCAGGCTCCCGCGGCGGCGATGATCAGATTTTCTCGACCTGGCCGTATTCCAGCTCCACAGGGGTGGCGCGACCGAAGATCGAAACCTCCACCTTCAGGCGCGAACGCTCCTCGTCGACATCCTGCACGACGCCATTGAACGAGGCGAACGGACCGTCGGACACACGCACCTGCTCGCCGATCTCGAACGAAATCGACGGCTTTGGCCGATCGACCCCTTCCTGGACCTGCCCCAGAATCCGCTCCGCCTCGTAGTCCGGAATCGGCACCGGCTTGTTGTCGGAACCGAGGAAGCCCGTGACCTTCGGCGTGTTCTTGATGAGGTGATACGCCTCATCGGTCAGGTTGGCGCGAACAAGGACGTAGCCCGGGAAGAACTTGCGCTCGGCATCGACCTTGCGGCCGCGACGCACTTCCACGACCTTCTCGGTCGGCACCAGAATCTTCTCGAAAAGATGCTCGAGCCCCTTCTGGCGGGCCTTCTCCTCGATCGATTCGGCCACCTTCTTCTCGAAATTCGAATAGGCGTGAACGATGTACCAACGCGAAGCCATGCTCATCTCCACCCGATTACGCGCCGACGTTCAGGATCAGGCCGATGAGCCAACCCATGAGCTGGTCCGCCGCGAAAAAGAAGACCGCAGCGAAAAAAACCATGACGAGTACCATTACGGTGGAGATCATCGTCTCGCGCCGCGTCGGCCAAGTCACCTTCGACGCTTCGGAGCGGACCTGCTGCAGAAACGTTATCGGATTCGTCTTGAATGCCATTGAATGCCCACGCCATTACGGCGCGTAAAGCCGAATAATCAGCCCCACGCACCGCGTGTCTGTTTTGCCCTACATAAAGCGCGATTCTTCTTTTCACAAGAGGCAAACGCGCTTTTCACGAAATTGGACGCAAACCGTCCGCCGCCGATCCGCCGCCGCCGCAGTTCACCGCGCAGACGGACGAATGGCAGGGGCAGAGGGGCTCGAACCCCCGACCTGCGGTTTTGGAGACCGCCGCTCTACCAACTGAGCTATACCCCTTTGCGCCTATGCCGCCGGCCGGGCGACCCTTGATCGCGACGAACCGCCATAGGCATGGCGCACCCTTTAAGACGCGACGAACGGATTGGCAAGTGCGATTTTCGACTTTTCCAGCGCGGATGCTGGTGCGGCAGGCTGCCCAAGCCCGAAGCTGCGCGATCCCGCCACCGACGCCCCACAATCCGGTGGAATCATAGGCTTGCGCGCCGCGCTCTACCCGTTGACGGCCACCCATCCGACGGCAGGCACCGCTCCGATCCGAACGGTCGCGGAGGCCACGCCCGACCGCTCCATGAGGCGCCGCGCTTGCCAAAGGCATTGGCCGTGCCGTCGCGCCCCAGGCGCTGCTCCGCCCCGTTCCTGTCCTGAAACGATTGGGACGACGGTGCGGCCGCCCGGGCAATGGGATGGGGCAAGCCCACCCCCTGCCCGCCAGAGCGACGCAGGCAAGCGGCCGTCGGCATCACGCGCGCTGCCTGTGACGCGCCAAGAAAAAAGGCCCCGCGGCGGTGCCGCGGGGCCTTCCGTTGCCGGTTGAACCGACGCTTACTCGACGATCGATGCGACGATGCCGGCGCCGACGGTGCGGCCGCCTTCGCGGATGGCGAAGCGCAGCTTCTCTTCCATCGCGATCGGAACGATCAGCTCGACGTCAACGGTGACGTTGTCGCCCGGCATCACCATTTCCGTGCCTTCCGGCAGCGTGACGATGCCCGTCACGTCGGTGGTGCGGAAATAGAACTGCGGACGGTAGTTGGTGAAGAACGGCGTGTGACGGCCGCCCTCTTCCTTCGTCAGGATGTAGGCCTCGGCCTTGAACTTCTTGTGCGGCTTGACCGAACCCGGCTTGCACAGGACCTGACCGCGCTCGATGCCGTCGCGGTTGACGCCGCGCAGCAGCGCGCCGATGTTGTCGCCGGCCTGGCCCTGGTCGAGCAGCTTGCGGAACATCTCGACGCCCGTGCAGGTCGTCTTCGTGGTCGGACGGATGCCGACGATTTCCAGTTCCTCGCCAACCTTGACGATCCCGCGCTCGACGCGGCCCGTGGCAACCGTGCCGCGGCCCGAGATCGAGAACACGTCCTCGACCGGCATCAGGAACGGCTGGTCGATCGGGCGCTCCGGCGTCGGGATGTAGTCGTCGACGGCGGCCATCAGCTCGCGGATCGCGTCTTCGCCGATCTTCTTGTCGGAGTCTTCGAGAGCGGCCAGCGCCGAGCCCTTGATGATCGGAATGTCGTCGCCCGGGAACTCGTAGGACGACAGCAGTTCGCGCACTTCCAGCTCGACCAGCTCGAGCAGCTCGGCGTCGTCAACCTGGTCGACCTTGTTCAGGAACACAACAATCGCCGGAACGCCAACCTGACGGGCGAGCAGGATGTGCTCGCGGGTCTGCGGCATCGGGCCGTCGGCGGCCGAGCAAACCAGGATCGCGCCGTCCATCTGCGCAGCGCCGGTGATCATGTTCTTGACGTAGTCGGCGTGGCCGGGGCAGTCGACGTGCGCATAGTGACGGTTCGGCGTCTCGTACTCGACGTGCGCCGTCGAGATGGTGATGCCGCGCGCCTTCTCTTCCGGGGCGGCGTCGATCTGGTCATACGCCTTGAACTCGCCGAAGTACTTCGTGATCGCAGCCGTCAGCGACGTCTTGCCATGGTCAACGTGGCCGATCGTGCCGATGTTTACGTGAGGCTTGTTGCGCTCAAACTTACCTTTTGCCATGTTATTCTTCCTGTGAACGAATTGGGCTTAACCGGCCCTCCCGGTTTGGCAGCCGTTTAAGGCTTTCGCAAGGAATGCGCAAGCCTTAAATACGTCGGCGGAGGTTGCATGGACGCCCGCCGCAATCGTGCCGTTGCGCGCCCGATGCCGCTCCATCCTGTTTTCCCGGCAGGACATCTTTTGCGATTAAACTCAGCCAGTTCTCGCGCCTTGCTAGTAAAGCACATCAGGAAGCTGCTGCCGGCCCCGAGGCGCTGACGCTGGGCAGGAGCGGCGCCTTGACCGCGTGCTGACCGCCTCGGTTGTCCGTTTTCGGATTGCGTCTCGTCCCACGTCATGGAAAAACGGCTGCCGATTGCCTGCCCAGGCCACCAGAGGTGTCGATGATTCCATATATGCGCGTTGCATCCGCAATGCAGGGACACGATCGACAGCGACGCCGCACGCTGCTGTCTTTCTTGCTTCCGGGCCAGCGGTCGCTTCGTCCCGGTCCGCTCGGGCACGCCGTGGATCGCCTGCCGCTGCACGCCGTCGCCGCCAGGCTGGGCTTTGCGCAGCGGTTCGACCGGGCCGCGTCGCGGCTGGCTGGCGCCGGGGGCGGCGCCGTATCGCCGCAACAGGCCCTCGCCTATTTCGGTCCGCGGCTTTTCTTCTCCGCCGATCCGAAAAGCCTGACACACCGGCTGGACGAAAAATTCCTCGACGGCGACGAGCGGCGCTGGATCGGCAGGCACTTCCTGGATGCCGGCGACTGGCGCAACATTCTCTCGCATGTCGAGGGTTCGCCGGTGCACCGCGAGATCATCGAGGTCTGCCAGACGCGCGCCGCCTTTCGCGACGGCCCGCAATACGCCCGCCACGCCGAGATGATCCGGCGGGGACGCCCGCCCCGCCGCGGCGGCAAGCCGCTCGACACGATGGACAAGCTCGACGCCTATTTCCGCTACTGCCTCGAACTGGTCGAGAACATCGACCGGACGGGCATCCTGCCACGCGGCCGCTTCCAACGGTCGAACGATACAGGACACCGCCATCGCTCCATCCGCTCCATCTGGCAGGACCTGGTCGAGCGCGACATCGGCGTTGCGATCTGTGCCGACGGCCGCCTGGTTCGCCACACCTCCGGCAAGCACCGGCTGGCGGCTGCGGTCGGCCTGGGCCTCGACTACGTTCCGGTGGAGATCCGCATGGTGCACCTGCACTGGCTTCAGGCGCAGATGCAGCGGCTCGACCTGCCGCCGGCCGCGGCACTCGCGACGGCACTGGAGGAAAAAAGCTTCGGCTGATGCGCGCCCGTCTTGTTCGGCTTTGGGCAGTTCATCGTGCACGGCATTGTCACGCCGCACAGCTGGGCAGATTCTACAGCCCCAGCCTTGCCGCCGTTCTGCTGCTGCATTCCCGATAGGGGACTTTAGCTCTAATGGGCGCAATCCTGTGGCGTCACCGCGCGAGACTGGCTGATCGGCATCGCCCATCTTGCAGCTTTCATGTCCTTTGGCGTCGCCAAATCCGCCTATCCATGAATGGCGGACAGGAACTCGCGTTATCCCTTTGCGGAGAGGAGATGCGCCGCATTGGTATTGATGGCTCTGCCGCATGTCAGAGTGACGCTCGTGGCGACCTTCGGCGCGAAACAGTCTGGGATGCCTGACGGGGCCGTCTTTCTAGAACAGCTCTACCGCAACAATCTGGCGCGCCCAAATGCGCCTGAAGTTCCAACGCCAAATTGATCGGCGAATCACGTCGCTCTCCACGCAGGTGAATGGCTAGCGCATTTATGATGTGAGGGCTGGAGCGGGTAGCGGGAATCGAACCCGCGTATTCAGCTTGGAAGGCTGCTGCTCTACCATTGAGCTATACCCGCGGCCTTCGATCCGTTGCGACAGAATGGTGGAGGGAGCTGGATTTGAACCAGCGTAGGCATAGCCAACGGATTTACAGTCCGTCCCCTTTAACCACTCGGGCATCCCTCCTTATTCCGTCGGGATCTAAGCGACCAAGCATCTGGCAGAGCGAAGCTTGTTCCCGCCGAAGCAAGGCGTCCGTTCGATCTGCGCCGCGTATATGACCGCCCCGTTTCCTCCTGTCAACACGATGCTTCGGAAAAAGTTGGGAAAAATTCGGGCCCGGAAATCGGCCGCCGGCGATCATTGGATTTGCGGTTTTCCCGCGCCCGGCTATAAGGCGGCATGAGCAAGGACGACGACAGCGGCCGCAGCGCCCGCGACACCCATTACGCCAAACTGCGCCGCGCGCACCGCGACCAGCGACGCGAGCGCGGCGAGATCCCCACGCCGGCCGCGGAGCGCCACCGCAAGAAGGCCGAGGGCTGGACGGCACCGGCACTGGCGCCCGACCAGGTCTTCCTCTACGGGCTGCATACCGTGCGCGCCGCGCTCGACAATCCCGAACGCCACATCATCAAACTCTCCGTCACGCAGAACGCCGCACAGCGGCTTGGACTGCCAGATCCCGGCACCCTTCCCTACCCGGTCGCGAGCGTGCTGCCGTCCGATATCGACAAGGTGCTCGGCCCGGAGGCGATCCACCAGGGCGTGATGCTGGAGACGCGCCCGCTACCGGTGCGCAGGCTCGGCGCATTGAAGGAAAGCCCGCTGATCCTGGTGCTCGACCAGGTCACCGACCCGCACAATGTCGGCGCCATCCTGCGCAGCGCCGTCGCTTTCGGGGCCGGGGCGGTAATCACCACGATGCGCCACTCGCCGACCGAGTCGGGCGTCCTTGCCAAATCCGCCTCGGGTGCGCTCGAACTCATCCCCTACATCCAGATCACCAACCTCGCCGACGCGCTGGCGGAACTGCACGCGCTCGGCTTCTTCTCGGTCGGCCTGGATTCGGAAGGACCCGCGCCGTTCGAGGCCACGCTCTCAGGCGACAAGCTGGCGCTCGTCCTCGGCTCCGAGGGCAAGGGACTGCGCCAGAAGACGCGCGCGACCTGCAGCGCACTCGCCCGCCTCGACATGCCTGGCGCGATCAAGTCGCTGAACGTTTCGAACGCGGCGGCCATCGCCCTTTATGCGGCGCGCCAGTACCTGATCCGGTAGAAGCCCTTGCGGGCGGACAAGGGCCGGGACGCTAGATCCGCGCGGGAACGCTCTGCCGCGGCTGGGGACCGGCCGCCTGAGGGCAGCCGTCCTGGAGCTTCTTCCAGTTCGGCACGTTGAGCGCCATCTCGCACCGGGCCAGGTAGGTGCGGCCGTCCACCTTCAGGCAGGCAACGGCGCCCTGCTGATAGCGGCTGCCATCGCGATTGCGGCAGGTACATTCGCCGGCGGCCTCAACCGCCAGCGGCAGGACCAGGAGCGGGCACAGGATCAGAACGCCAAGCAACGAGCGCATCCGCGGTCTCCATGGCTTCTTCCTCATCCATTAAATTCTAGGCCAATTTTCGCCGCTGTCGAGCGTTGCGGGACAATCGGCGCCCGCGCGGGATCGCCCCGCTCAGGCAAAGGGCCGCCGGACGAGGTCCGACGGCCCTTGCGCAACGCGCTGTGTCGGCAGTGCTAGCTGGCGAGCTTCAACTTGCCGAGGCCGGAGATCGTCCGCTCGGCCGCGGCGATCGCGGTCGCCTTCGTTTCGCCGCTCAGGTTCAGTCCTTCGGCCCGGACGAACTCGATGTCGGTGATGCCGATCAGGCCGAACACGGCCGTCAGGTAGCTCTCCTGGTGATCCATGACCGCAGCCGGCCCGCTGCTGTAATGGCCGCCGCGGGTGGAGGCCACGATCACCTGCTTGCCCTTGGCGAGCCCCTCAGGGCCGTTTTCGCTGTAGCGGAAGGTTTTGCCCGCCACGGCGATGCGATCGATCCAGGCCTTGAGCTGGCTCGGCAGGGAGAAGTTGTACATCGGCGCGCCGATGATGATCAGGTCGGCCGCCAGGAACTCGTCGAGTACCACAGCATTGGCGGCGACGTCGGCGGCGACCTGAGCGTCGACGTCTTCCGGCCTGGCGTTCGCTGCCATCAGGTGGGCGCCGGTCAGGTGCGGCAGGGCGTCGGCGACAAGGTCGCGATACGTGATCGCCGCGGTCGGGTTCTCCGCCTTGAGCTGTGCGGCGATGGCTGCGGTCAGGCGGCGGGAAACGGAGTGCTCTCCGAGAATGCCGGAGTCGATGTGGAGGATTTTCATGATATGGCACCTCTGTTTATCTTGCGGTGCACCCTATATGTCGTGAAACCGGTCGCCCGATTAGACGGGCAAAAACCAATTGACCGTTTCCCGAGGGAAACAATAGACAGTGCAAGCGCGGACATGGAGTTGCCATGCAGGACCTGAACGACCTTATGCTCTATGCCGCCGTGGTGAAGCACCGGGGCTTCACGGCGGCCGCCAACACGCTCGGCGTACCGAAGTCCAAGATCAGCAAACGCGTCGCCCACCTTGAGGAGCAACTGGGCGTCAGGCTGCTGGAGCGCTCGACCCGCAAGCTGCGCGTCACCGACATCGGCCAGAGCTTCTACGAGCGCTGCGAGGCAGTGCTGGCCGGGGTGGAAGAGGCCGAGGCGGTGGTCTTGGCGGCCAAGTCCGAGCCGGCCGGTCCGGTCCGGCTTTCCATGCCGCCGGGTTTCGCGCCGATGCTGGCGGACGTGCTGCCGCTGTTCATGCAGCGGCACCCGCGGGTGAAGCTGTCGATCCTGATGACCGGCCGGCCGGTCGATCTGATCGACGAGCGGGTCGACGTGGCGCTGCGGGTGCGGGCGAGCTATGACGGCGACCAGTCGGTGGTGGTGCGCAAATTCGCCGAGACGCGCCAGTACCTTGCCGCCAGCCCCGCCTTCATCGCAAGGCACGGGCCGGTTACGCTGGAGAACCTGCCGCTGATCCCGACCTTGGCGATACAGGAGCAGCCGGGACGGGCGGTCTGGACGCTGACCAACTCGTCCGGCGACGTCCACGACGTCGCGCACCAACCCGTCCTCTGCTGCGCCGATTTCGGCATCCTTGAGCGCGCGGCGATCGAGGGGGTCGGCGTCGGCCTGTTGCCCGACACGCTCGTCGAGCGCGGTTTCCACACCGGCATTCTGGTGCCGGTCCTGTCCGAATGGAGCTCGCCCGCCTCCACCGTGCACGCCGCGTTCACCTCGCGCCGCGGCATGCTGCCCGCTGTCCGGGCGCTGATCGACTTTCTGGCCGAGGCCCTGCCGAGACTGATGGCGCGCTGCAAGGAGATCAACCCGCGCCCGCCGTCCTCGGGAGACTGGTCGATCTGATCGGCTTTTTTCCTTTACAGCGCCCTGGAATCTGCTAACCACTCTCCCCAGCGCCCTTATAGCTCAGTTGGTAGAGCACCTGATTTGTAATCAGGGGGTCCCGGGTTCGAGTCCTGGTGGGGGCACCAAAAATTTCCAAACAATATCAACTGATTATCGACCGCGGCAGATCAGACATCCGCAGATTCATGTCGCATGGTGTTGCATACCGTTCCCCTTGATTTCCCAGTATTTCCAACGGGCGACGGCAGCTCCACGCGACATGGAATGCAACATGGGAGAGGGTTTTCGACTTGCCGCGCTCCACATTTCGGCAGGTGGAAAAGCTCTCACTGTCGGACAAGTGCCTGCTACGATGGTCGAGGTTTTCGGACCTTAAGTCGTAGTGGAGAGTTTAAGGGCAGACTGGAAGTTCGCCCTGGAAAAGAGGTCATGGAAACTGAGATTTTCGTCGCGAGAGATTTCACGAAGTACCCGGGCCCGCGTTACCGGACCTCTGGGCCTTTTAGTGGGCAACAATTCCGTGAGGAACTGATCGCGCCCAAGCTCCAAGAGGCGATAGACAGCGGGAACGTTCTGGTTGTGGTCCTCGATGACGTCGCAGGCTATCGCTCGTCGTTTCTAGATGAGGCCTTTGCCGGTCTAATCCGCTCAGGGTTCACGCTCCATCAGCTCGATGCCCACCTACAGATCGTGGCCCGCACGCGGCGCTTCCGACGCTATGCTGTCAGAGCCAACGAATTCATCGACGAAGAGGCAACCAAAGAACGGATGACGCATTGATACTTGGTCCATGCGGCGGGGACACCTCTCCGAACTTTTTTCGCTCAACCGTACCGTAATCGCGGAATCTGACCTTCCCGTAGCGTAGGCAGAGGGCTTTAAATGTGTCGACTCGCCCCCCGCGGGTCGCCTAGCCACTCCCAGCCGTGGCACACTTGCCCCGCCATAGTGCGGGGCTTCTTTTTTGTGGCTTCGGGGTACTCGATAATGAAGCTGCGGATATTTGGTCACCCCAACTTGACACCCGCGTGTACCGTGCCACGTTGCGCGCTACAGGCGAGGGCTGTAACGTGACTGACTATTTTGCATTGCGAGAGGCGCAGGTAAGTCGAGTTTTCAACATCCGGACAGCTAGGGGAATGGGAACCGCATTCCTTTGGTTCGACCAACTTGGCGCGTTCTTCGTTACGGCTCGGCACATCGTTCGCGGGGTTCAGGTCGGAGAGAATATCTTTCTTCGTGCTGAGAATTTTGTTGCTTTCGTCGTTCGCGAGATCGTCGAAGAACCAGACTACGACGTGGCACTTTTTACGCTCAACCAGTTCCCAGTGGCTCATGATCATGTGAGAGTTCCTGCCCAACCTCAGCTAGCTTTTGGCCAGCGAATGGCGTTCTTAGGGTTTCCACATGGGCTAACGGGGCATCACCTTAACCCCAGGACAAATTTTGTTATGCCTCTGGCTCGGACAGCCTTTTTCAGTGGGAGTGTCGAAATCGAAAACTTAACTCTCATGGTTCTCGATGGGTTCAACAATCCCGGCTTTTCGGGGGCGCCCGTCTACGCTCGAGATGCCAATGGCGGAACAGCATTGTCTTCCATCATTTCTGGATATCGACACGAGAGGGCCGAACACAGCAGGGTATATCGGCAGGCCGCGGACGGCGAAAAGGAATACATAGCTGACACCTACGTGGAAGCGAACAGCGGGTTGATATATGCGACACGATCCACGGTTATGCTGGAACTTTTGCCGCAACTACAAACACGAAACCCGATGGAGTGACCCTAGGCCCTCCCTATTATTTATTCATAAGTCCGCAAGCGGCCTAGTTCAAAGGACCTGAACCGCAACGCTTAATTGATTTGCAATGACGCTGTGGTAGTGGCATGGATTTCGTAATGGTTTCCGATGTTTCATGCAGTGAGACAGGATGAGCGAATTCCTTGAGTACCTGTTCCGCATAGTCGGGCCAAAGCCTGACACGATTCCCATGTCCAGGCTCGCCCTCTACATGGGCGAATTTGCACGCCTAATGGGTTCGCAGGACGAGGTGCATTTTGCTCATATCGTGGAAAAGAGTGTTGGCATCGTGGCAAGGGCGCGTGAGGAAGATGTTGCTACAATTTCCCCCCGGATACGTAGCGCCTCCCGCGGGGATGACGACGCAGATGCCGCCTCTCCGTGGCGAAGATTGAACGAACTTTTGGCCGAGGACCGATGGACTGCAGAACTGCCTCTGCCGAAAGGAGGCGAAGTCATCATATTCCCCGGTAGCGCCAAGGTTTCAAAGGCGGCTCTCACAATCAACCAGCACACATCAGTCCAGGGGCGTTTGGTCCGGATTGAGGGCAGCGGCGATACAGTAAAGGTGGGTCTCGATATCGACGGCGACCTCACGGCCCGCATTACTGTCAGCGCCGCTCACGCGAAGGAACTGGCGCATCTCTTCCATCAGTATGTGCGCCTCGGTGGCGAAGCTCGGTGGAAGCGCGATCCAAGTGGTAGGTGGACGATCGACAATTTGAACGCGACAACGTTCGAAGTTCTTGAGGATGCTCCGCTGTCAGAAACACTCGCCAAACTTAAGGCGATACTCCCGGCGGGCTCTGGTGAGCGGATTGTCAAGGCAGTGAATGAGTTGCGCAGCGCATGATGATTGTCGTCGATACGAATTTTCTGATCCACCTGATCGATCCCTCCAGCACACAAAACAATAACCGCCAGTCAGAACGGGTGTACCACTTCGTCCAAACGGCCACCAAGGAAAACGCCGTGATAACCATACCGGCACCGTCTTTATCAGAGCTTGTCGCCGGACGAGCGGAACGAGTGGATGAAATCGTCGAGACGGTCAGGAAACTCAAAGGCTTCTCCGTCCAGCCGTTCGATGAAACAATTGCCATCGAAACAGGGGAAAGGATTGCGCAAGCGCTTGCCAGAACGCCAAAGGCAGACCGTTTGGAGGGCTGGAAAGTGTCGATGAAGTACGATGCGATGATAGCTGCGACAGCAATCGTTCGCGGCGCGAGCGCAATATACACGACCGACAGCGGTTTTCAGAAGTACCTTGAAGGTAGTGCTGTGAAGGTAGTCCTTATCGAGGCTCTTCCCCTGCCACCAGAAGATCCCCAGGGCAATCTAGCGGTTTAGTGCGGGCCCTCATCAACAGGGGGTATCCGCAAAAGCCGATCGGCGCCCCTCCTGCTTCCGCCTCTGTGACTTCCGCGGTTTTCAAATCAACGAAGCTGCGTATATCGTGCATGCTGGCACCTTGCACCATGGGGAGCAGGAGGGGGTCTCTGACATGAAAGCCGCCGGATTTATATCGCTCCTGACCTCAGTAGTGCTGTCGGGATGCGTCTCGTCAGGCGAAGCTATCCAAGGACCCAGCGGGCAGACGTTTCAGGAGGCCAAGTGCAGCGGGTCACCAAATGCGTGCCTGAAGGCTGCGGCTAACGAATGTAAGGGCAGTTACCAGGTTATTGACAGTACGAGCAATGCTGGCGGCCTCGTGGCGGATATCATGCCGGGGCCAGTCACGTGGTACCGAATGACGTATCAGTGCGGACAGTCCGATGGCAAGATGCCAACATTCCCGTTCCGCGGACAATCCTATACCCCAGCACCAGTGGTCATAACGAACAGCGCACCTCGAATGACCACAACGAACTGCAACAGGGTAGGGAATAACGTTACCTGCACCAGCTATTAACCCCCAGTCGACCCAGGCAGGTGCAGCTCCCGATAACCTGATGCGGGTGCAATTGTAGCCCGGTTCGATCTGTACATCTTGCCCCTGTCACAATCGGCGACTACATTGTTCGCAGATCGTCCCTCGTGCCTCTGACCACGGATGTACTGGCAGGGGCACGGGGTGACGGCAAGAGAGGTCGGGTTTAGCCCGGCCTTTTCTTTTGAGGGCCGACCTCTAAGCCCAAGGATTGCGCTGTCTCTTTGAAGCAGGCCGTAAATCCTCCGCCTCGGCCGCAGCCAACGAGAGCAGGTAGAGCAGCATTTCCGCTCCTTCACGCTGCTTGGCGTCCTGCTTCGGGCTGGACGTCAGAGAATTCGACTTCAGCAGCATCTACTCGGTGTTTCTTACACGTACTCGTCCACCCTTTTCCGCGCGAACTATGGCAGCGGCTTCTCTAATCGGCGGGATGAGGTCAAGCTGTCTCGCACTCTTTGCCAAGGCGGGACGAGACTAGTTCATCGTCCGCGGTCGGCCTTGAGCGGCCGTTCGCGCTCGGTCGTCGTTGAGAAGAGGCGACCTGCACGGCCTGGATGGAACCAGAAGTTCATTCCCGGAGCATAATCGACTACAGAATGATCCTCGGAACACCAAGGCGATGCCATGCATTGCGCGCTTCTCTCATCTCCGACTCGCTGCCAGGGGTATAATATTTGCGATGAAGCCAGAATATTCTTTCCTGCTCTGGCTTTTTTGACCGAGTGCCCGGATCACGGGTCATTCGGGCGCGTATTTCGTCAAGCGTCAATACATAGCAGGTTATCTCCGGTGTTCGAGTATAGACGGCGAATACCCACCAAGGGGTTACAATTGTCTGGGGAAGTAAACCAAGCGGTGTGTCCTGCGGTTTGCCACTATGTGCTTTAACTTGAATTGGGTGAATAGTGCGCTCGTCCTCCGAAGCAGCATATAGATCAGCGCCCCGCGCATTTCGGACAGTGGGCATCACGTTCCACCCTGACAGAGATAATTCGCGGGCAACGTGATATAGGCCGATATTTCCTGTAATCTGCTTAATGTTGCTCAATAGTGGTCCCCTACAAACCCATTTTACAAAGCGGACCCTTGGACTAATTATGGTCCATCAGCCTAGTTCTGCTCCATACCTCTTATCCGTTCGATGAAATAGCCGGCAATGGCAGTGCCGCCCAGGATTTATCGTGGTGTGCCGTGATGGTTCAGGGCCCGCGCTTCTCTCCGGGATCGGCACTCAGCCCCCGCTACAGTTGAGACGTGTCCTCCCTCGTCCAGCGAAACTCCGTGCCATTCACCCACATGCGAAGCATGACGACAGCGAGACGGCGGGCCAGTGCCACTTTGGCCTTCTTGCTGCCATGCCGCTTGGCGATGTTCCTGGCCCATGCCTTCAGCCAGCACCATTTCACCACGCGCGTCATCTTCGACTGGGCGGCCTCATACAGCAGTCGCCGCATCATGGCGTCCCCGCGTAGAGAGACGTGGCCGACCAAGCGGCGCAGACACCTCCATTTTCAAATCCGTGAAAGAGAGCACTGTCGCCATAAGCGACCGCGACACCATTCTCGATTTCACCAGTAACGACACAATTCATCTGGCAACCATCGACGCCAACGCAAAGGTGGCATCGGCACCAAGGGTTTTACGGGTAAGGCTGGTGAACTGCGGTACGACAAGAAGGCGTCGGACACCTACATTTACGCGGACACAAATGGGGACAAGAAGGCCGATTTCGCAATTCACCTCGATGATGCGCTGACCCTGGGTAAAGGCGATTTCATCCTGTAGCCGGCCAGCCTCGCGCCTGCTAAATTTAGCTTATCGCCCAAAGGCTGGCCAAGCGGTAAGTAGCGTCCGTGGTTTGCCCCACAGGCCACAAAGCCGCGGCCCGGCGGCCCCTAACCTAATCGCCGGGTCGCGGCTCTCCGCGCGTTTGACTTTCACTCATGGGGACTCTGGGGCCAATGGGCTCAGGGCGAGGAACTCGGCCCGATCACGGATACCAAATTCAAAAAGGCGCATTATCCGCCTTGCCAAGTCTTCCGCGGCTTCGGATGGACGGCTTACCCGGTATCGGGCGCAAAGCTCGTCGAACACTCCCTGCATCATTTGCAGGTCCTCGGGGCCGGCAAAGTCGCTGGCGTGAGGTGTAAAAGTCATTTGTATTCTCCTAACCTCAGAACGCTAGCATGGAATTGTGGCGACTTCGGTCGCTTGCACCCTTCACGCCCTTCAAGGTCCGGAAACAAGGAGGTTGACCTGTGCCGTACGTAAAGGTCGAGATCGCAAAAGGGATCGCCAGTGTTGATCAGAAGCGCGCTGTCATCCGCCGGATGACAGAGGTTCTTGTCGAGGAGCTAGGCCGCAACCCCGAATATGTCTTCGTCGTGATCGATGAAATCGAGACCGATAATTGGGGCAGAAAAGGCGTCACGTTGACCGACTTGTGGAACAAGGAAAAGACGGATGCGCCCTAGCCCGCTGCTCCTTAAGCAGCGCCCCTCCTCCTGTCACCGTCGGCGGGCGGACAGAACATCACCGTCATTTGTCGTGAGCCGCAACGCGGGCATCGGAGGCGGGAGGCCAGCAACGCCAGAGGAAAGTCACGTCCGCGGGTCGCCAGCAGGGTCAGCAGATCGAGGTCATGGCTCCAGGTGCAGCGGCGTACTGACTTCAGCCCCTCGCGATTGCCGTAGCCGCATCGCGCCATCAGCCGCCATCCCTGGCTATGTGCCTCGCCTATTGTCTCCGTCGTCATGACCTGCTCATATACCACGAACAAACAGAGAACAATGCAGGCGTTCCCGCCATTGCGATAGAGCAGTGCCGCCGCTTGCCAACCTGATGCGCCAAGTGCGGGTGATTGACATCGCCCAGACTGAGCAGCCAGCATGGCCGCGCCAAGGGGGAACTTCGATGTGCAACCTGTACAATGTAGCGACGAACCAACTCTCGATCCGGCAGATCACGCGAGCCATGGTCGACAGTCTCGGCAATCTAGAACCGTCGATGGACATCTACCCCGACCGCATGGCCCCGATCGTCCGGAACACACCGGCCGGCCGTGAAATGGCGATGGTTCGGTGGGGGCTGCCCTCCTCCAGCCAGGCCCTTTACCAGGCGGCGAGCAAGCGGGCGGACAAGTTGCGCGCCAAGGGGAGAGAAGTCGACTTCAACGCGCTGCTGAGAATGGAGCCGGACGGCGGGACGACGAACGTCCGTAATACGGCGAGCAAGCACTGGACTCGCTGGCTCGGCGTCGAGAACCGCTGCGTCGTGCCGTTCACCCGATTTGCAGAGCCAGATCCGGCCAGCAAGGTTGAAGGCGGCAGGACGCCCAATGCTTGGTTTGCGGCCGATGACGATCAGCCGTTGAGGTTCTTCGCCGGGATCTGGGTTCCTCAATGGGAAAGCGTGCGCAAGGTGAAGGAAGGAGTGATCAAGACTGATCTGTTCGGCTTCCTGACGACAGAACCGAACCGCGTCGTCGCTCCGATCCACCAGAAGGCAATGCCCGTTGTGTTGCGCAACGAGGACGAGATTGAGACTTGGCTGACGTCACCGTGGGATCAGGCGAAAGCATTGCAGAGGCCTCTGCCGGATGATGAACTCATGCTGCTTGAGATGGCCGAAGCCGCATAGGCTCCGCGATCCAAACCGGCCTCTCGGTCTTGACTGCAAGACTCTGATCCACCACGGGAACGACAATGGCGGCTATCAAAGACGTGGAAATCCGGGGATACGTCATCCAAGACAACGGAAAACTGGAGCCACATTTTATCTATCCAAGCAGTTACTTTGGTTGCAGTTGCCCGAACGTCGGCGACACGATCTGCCAGGACGACTTCGAAGGGAACCCAGTATTCTACAGCGTCCAACGGCGCCACTTCATGTTTGACCCGCCACAGGGTTGGGCGCTCATCCTCCGTGAAATAGATCCCGCGCCGCCTCTCGTAACTTTTTTTGAGGCGTGGGAGGAAGACACGAAGTTTTGGAGAGAGATCGATGAGAAGGAGCGCGCGAAAGAACTAGAGGAACTTTCAGCGTTGCGTCAAAGACTTGCCAACGCCAAGCCGAAATCAAAACCAATGGCAAAAGGAAAGCTGCCGACCGATTCGAGCGAACGGGAGGTGTTTACGCCAAAAGCACTAGCCGAGCGCTGGCTATGTTCCGAACGGCACGTTCGAAACATGATCAACCGAGGAGAAGTGAAGGCATTCAAGCATGGAGGAAAGTTACTTCGAATTCGGATCGAGGAAGTTCTTCGCGTAGAGAAAGGAAACCGAGGAGAAGTGCCAGGAGGTTCCTCATGACAAAATCAGTTGGTGACGACGACCTAATTTCGCTTGCCGAGGCAGCGAACATATTCTTCAATGGCCGAATTTCGAAATCCTCACTACGAACAGAGGCTTCGAAGGGAAATCTGGAAATCATCCGCATTGCGAACAAAGACTTCGTGACACGAAATGGCATCAAGAGAATGATCGAGCGCTGCACTGTCACTGCCAAGCCGGCCGCTCCTACCTATGCCGACCGGAGTTTGGTCACACCACAGGAAGTGCTCCGAGTAAGACTTGCAGAAATGCGGAAGAAGCATTCGTCTTCCTAGAGGAAGCGGCTTCGGGAGGTGTGGGGCTAGGCGGCCACATCAAGGGATATGCAGCCCGCCCTTGATCATGAAGGTCATGAACGCGCCGACAATGGCGACGATGATCACCATCACGATGCTGACAAGATAGCCATTGATCTTGTCCAGCTTCTTGTCCACGCCCACGAACTTCTCCAAGAGGTGCTTCCACTGCTCTTCCTTCCGGGCGTCGGCAATGTCGGCCTGGGTCAGTCTGTGTTCCATCGAGGACATCCGTTGGTCGTGAGCGGCGTGCTTGTGTTCAAGGGCAACCACGCGTGAACGTAGGTCGGCGGCATCCATGATCGTGTCCTCGGACATCTATTCCCTGCCATTCAATTCCAGCATTTCAGATTAGCACCGTGGGCGTTGTGAGAGGCCACGGCATTTGCGAAGGCGCGATCAGTGCGGGTGATCGTCACCGCAGTCTCAAGGCTCGGCCGTAGCTTCTGCCAGCCGGCGCACGCATTGCTCGGCGTCGTCGTCTGACAGCCCGAAATGCCGGCACAGCTCAGCAGCATCAGCAGAAGATATTTCCGCATTGGTCAGGTCCCTTGCGTGGATAAGCTCGATTGTCTTCTCCAGGGCGGCTGTGGCAGCTTCAGATGAGCCCGCACGCTTGCCGATGAAGTATGACGGCGGGAAAGCCAGAACCGCACCCAGGACCGCACCGGCGGCCAGCGTAAGGCGGCTGAACATCACGTTGACCACCCGCGACGGCGTGCGATCACCCAGACGGCTTCCACTCCGGCAACGATTAGGCCGCCGAGGAGGATGGCGAGATCCGGGTCGTTTGCGATCTGCTCGGCGATGTCGGCAGGGATGATGCTCTTGAGGACGAGATAGCCCGCCAGGTAGCGAAGCAGCGAGCGGGAGAGCGGCGCAATCATGCTTTGGAGCCTTTCCAGATTGTGAGGAGATAGCGGAAAAGAGCCGGCCAGAATGCCGTCGTCTCTTTCGTGGAGCTGGTGGGCTTTGTGCCGATCTCGAAGGACGGCACCGGGATATCGGAGACCGGCTTCGGCACCGGCGCGGTCAGGACGCCCGGCTGGTAGCCCTTCCATTTTCCCGCCCGCAGCCTCTCCGAGGCCGTCCGCATCTTTGCGGCATAGGCGCCGTTCAGGCCGCCGCCGTTGTAGACTTCCTCGATCCTGCCGAAATCGCGCTCCTTCAGAGCCGCCACCAGGCCCTTGCCGCGCAGGAAACCTGCGAAGGCGGAAAGCTGGTAGACCTCGCTGTCGCAGAAGGCCTCGAACATCTGCTTCGCCGTCTGGTGGCCGCAGAGCTTGTGGTTGAAGCCCATGATCTGGAACTTGCCGACGCTGATCGCCATGAAGGCGGCGTCCTCGTCGACGGCGATCGCGCGCTGGAGCAACCGATAGCGAGCGTCCGCGTCCGGCTGGTCCGTGTAGCCGCCCTTCTTCGGGCTGATCCAGGACTTGCGGGCGAGCCCGGCCTTCACCGCCCCTACCCGCTTCTTTTCCGGAAGGTACTGGTAGAACTTGTGCTTCTCGAACAGGATCTTGATGCGGCCGTCCGGGAACCAGCCGAAACCGGCGCTCTCGACATCGGCGATGGCTTCAAGGTCGGCGGGATGGCAGCCGAGCGCGTCGGCCAGGCGTGCGATATCGGCGTCGGCGATCGCCGCCGCTCGACCTTTTCCAAGCGTCATGGGATGTTCCTCGTGTTGATCGAAGATCAGAAGTGGCGGTTAAACAGGTGCGGGACCGAGAGGGCAGCGCGGAACAGAGGCGCGTCCTGCGCGTTGTATGCCGTCATGACAGGAGGACCCTGCGATGGACGACGGATTTGTAGAACTCTCGGTTCTGGCGGTTGCCATGATGTTCGTGCTGCTGGTCACGCTGACGCTATGACATCGGCGAGACCGGCGCTGCTGTCAGTGTGATTTCTGGCTATTGTCCTGATTTTATTGCGGTGGTAGTTTTGGATCAGCATTAGCGGTTAAAACTAACCGTTTGGAATAGAAGACCGCCAGCCCCGGCGGGATTCTTGAAGGGCGGAGTGCCCCTAACCTACACTCCGTCCTTCACCCTCACGCTATCTCTGAGGCTACGGCCAGGTGATCTGAGGCAACTCTCCGATAAACTCGGCAATAGTCGGCTGCGAGCGCTGGCCGCCGAGTACCTTCGCAAGTTCACCATAGGCATAGGCCCATACGGCATCGCGCCAGGCAGCGAATGCTTGCGCTTCCTCGGCCCATTGCGGAATGGTCGAATTCACATAGGACGCCAGCGTGACGCCGTCGTGGTAACTCCGCGATCTTGCCGTCTGGTCGACGTGCGACTGGATCGCGGCGGCGTACTGCGCCTGAAGGCCGGCCTGGGTCGCTGCCGCCTTTTGCTCGACCGTGATTACTTCCGATGGATTTACCGTCCACGTCATGCTGCGTCTCCCGGAAAGGTGATCGGACCGTCTGCCGGGTCCGCGATCGGCGCTGGGAAAAGGCGTTCTTGCGGCGCTTCATGGCCGCACGGCAGGAGCAGCGTTAGTTTGATCTCGCCATCCACCCTATCGACCGGCCCGACGATGAAGTCGCACGGGACGTTTTCGACCGTTGCGCCATCGGGCAACCCGGTGAAATCGAACACCTCGCCGTTGATGGTCAGGACATCGCCGGCTTTCGTTACGGACAGTTCAGAGTCCGAGCGCTGCGGAGAAAGTTGGATGAGCATTAGAACCACCTTCCGATAGCCATTGCGAACACGTTTGAGGAACTCGAGGCGGCACCGCCCGCTTGCGTCCTCGCCTGAAGTGAGATTGAGGAACCCGAACCACTACCCGCGCTTGTGATTGTTATCGCATCACCCACTGCTGTCAGGGCCGAACCGATGAACGCATCCGCTTGGGAAACGAATGTCGCGGGGTAGGTCCAGACTGTATTCACGCCGCCGCTCGCCGCCACAGTCGCGGTGCAAATCTGCGTTCCGTCTGCGAACCGGACATAGCGACCGTTAGCGTTGCTGCCTCGCTCTACGATCGCGCCGGTCGGTGTGCCTCCCGACTGCGACACCGTGCCTACGATCGCCTGCATGGCGGCTGCCGCCGTTCCGGTCCAGCGGATGAAGGAACCCGCCGCGCCCGTGAGGCCAGCGACGGCGGCCAGTTGCGCGTCGTAGGCTTGCACGTCCGTGCCACTGCCGAAACTGATCGCGCCGGTCGAGGTGTTCACCGTCATCAGCAGCCGGTCGCTGGCGCCGTCGTACTCATAGAACTTGTGCAGACCGGCCGTGGCCGTATCCAGCCAGATCGTGCCGGCTACGGCATAGGAAGGACGGCTTGAGCCCGAGTGTGCGCTCAACAGCGCATCAAGGCTGTCGTCCATCCTCGTCGCCATGACGGTCGGCGTTGCCGGTCCCGCAAGCGGAACACTCCAATCTGTTGCTTGGCTCATTGCAGAACCCCGTATCCTTTCGCGACATAATCGACTGTTCGGGTGATTGCCGACCCGCCCGCATTCTTGAAGGCGATGTGAAAGCCGGTCTCGTCTTTGCTGGTGATCTCGTAGTAGTCGCCGGTTGCCAGCCCCTGGGCTGCGATCGACAGACCCTGAAGTTGGCGGAAGGCGGGCGAGAAGTTGATGGTCAGGCCAGAGCCGGACACGACAATGTCATCCCCGGCGACGACGCGGTCCGGCATGTCGACCGTGACGGACATGCCGGTGACAAGAGGCGTCACGTCCTGCTGGAAGCTTTCGAGCAATGCCCGGAACCGGTAGGCGCGTGCGGCCCAGTCACCGGTGACGAGCGGGGTCCAGTCCGACCAGACCGGAGAACCGCCCGGATCATCCTCTGTCGTCGAGATTTCGATCGACACGTTCCACAGCCCGCCGATGTCGCCGAAGTAGTCGTCCCGCTCGAAATAGTCTGACAGGCCGAAGAAATCGTCGCTCGACCACTCGCCGCCGGCTTCAATTTGTGCGGACACGCGCGAAGTGTAGACCGCGCCGAGATCGACCACCTCGACGAAGTCGTAATAGCCTGCCTCCAGATATCCGTCCGTCCCGAGGAAGAAGTCCCCCTGCTCGAACACGTCAGACATGGAGAAGAAATCCGTCGCACCCTCAAGGCGCAGCGCGTTGCCGTCGAAATAGGTTCCATCCTTGTCGCCCGGGAATGGCGCCTCCTCTTCAGCCAACTCCACCGCGTTGAACGTCGTCAGCGGGTCGATCGTGCTGATGATGACGGCAGGGTTTGTCGACTGCATCCCCGAGTACGAGACGGCCTTGATCAGGTATGTGCCGAGCAGGGCCGGGACCTGAACCTGCAGGCCCGAGACCGAGCGCAGAATGGTGGAGGTCTGCCAGGTAGCCCCGGAGACGACACCGGTATAGCGGATCTCGTAGTGCGAGATTGCGCCTGCCTGGGTTGTCGGCGCGTTCCAACGAAGCGTTGCGTTGTCCCCCGCCACCGCGATCGAGAAGCCGGTCACAGTTGCGGGAACGGTCGCGAATATCTTCGCGCTGAACACTCCCAGCAGCCAGTCCGACAGTTGCCCGTTCTCGAACACGGCGCGAATCCGGACGTCATAGGCGCCGGCGGCGATTTCAATCAGGTCGATCCGCGGTTCAGCCGAGTTCTGGACCGGAGACCACTCGCCCGTCCCCTTCTCGGCATACTGGACCACATAGCCGCTGACCTTACCGACGTCCGGCGCGAGCCAGGACAGGGCAATCAGGGAGGTGGCCGGCGATGTCGTCCAGATCCGCTCTATCGATGACAGGGCGGTCGGCTTGTAGGCGCGGTAGTCGATCGGCACGGTAATGCCCGTCTCGAAGTCCGGGATCTCTCCTGTGTCCGCGTCCAGGATCTCCGGCGCGTCGTCGACCAGTTCAAGCTGCGCAGTCAGGTCGGCCTGCGGTGTGATACTCTTGACGCGAAGAACAACGCTTTCGAGCCCGTTCTCGCCGAACATGACGAGATCGCCGGCCGTGGGAAGGCTGCCGGAGCCGTTGAGCGTGAACGTCGTGAACTCTCCATCCGCGCCGGCAACGGTACGGACGAGCGTGGTGCCGTCAGCCTTGCGAAAACGCATGGAGTAGGTCTTGCCCGACTCCATCGTGAAGGTGTCGTCGATCGTCACCGTGTCCGGCGAGGAGGAGACGGATTTCACCCGCCCTGCCCCGAGGCCCCATAGCACCGTATCGTGGTTAACCCGAACCCGATCGCCGCGGGTGCAGACCAGATGCTCGAAATCGGTCGAGAGCGTGTAGACCTCGCGCTGCAGCCGGTTCTGGGCGATGTGATAGCGCGCGTGCTTCCAGATAATCTCCGGACCGGTGACGCCGGGGAAATCGATGCCCTCGAACTTGGTGGCATTGCCCGCGTTATAGCCGTCATCGTAGACCACGCGCTCGTCGTTCAGATAACCGTTGTTGCGGTTGATGAACGAGACGCGGAAGGCGTGCGGCAGTTCGGCATAGCCACGCTGGGACGAGAAGTCCCAGGAGTTCCGCGGCGTGAAGTGCTGCACGATCGGCGAGTTCGCCACGTCCCAGACCACGCCCCACTTGCCATCGCGAAGTGACACGGCGGCACGGCCGGCAGCGGCAATCATGGAAAGGGTCTCGTAGACCGAGCGCTGTTCCGTCGCCACATACTCGAACCGGAAGACATTGGAGTCGCAGTAGGCGTGCCAGTCCTGCAGGCTCTGCAGATCAATCATGCTGTCCGGCACAGGACGCGCATTTGCGCTGCCCTGCAACACATGCCGGAAATGGTCGGCCGGGTTGCGGCTGGTCTGGTCGTTAACCCAGCTCGATCCGTTCCACGCCTTGATGCGCGGCTGTACGATGCAGTTCAGCCGGTCAACCGTGCCGGACAGTTCGCCTGTCGCACGGATGCGCATGGCGATCAGCGTCAGCGGCTTGTCGAAGTTGATCACCGTCGCATTGCGGCGGCCGCGAAGCGCGGTCCAGTAGCATGTTTCCGTCACGAACGCGGCATCACCGGTATAGTCCACGGTCGCCTTGCGCATGCGGATATCGTACTGGCCGGCCGGGACGCTCTTGCCGAGCCACCGGCGGATAGCCTGGCGGGTCTTGATATACTGGCGATCGGTTCCGAGTTCGGACCACGGATCACCGGATCCCGTCAGGCGATACTGCGCCTCGATGATGACCTCGTACTTGTCGTCATCACCGTCCTTTTTCTTGGTCTTGATGATGCCGTTCGGGAAGCTGTAGTCGACCGAGATGTAGTTGACATCGTCCGCCGTCGTGCGGGTGACCCACGAACTGTCATAGTCAAGCAGGATCTGCACCGCTTCCTCGAACACCGGGCGGGTGTAGAGCGTCGGGGATTCCGTCAGGTGGTTTTCGATCACCTCGATCTCGACGTCGTCGAAGCGCGAGATCGGGGTTTCACCGATGCGAATGTCCGACACGTCCATCGGGCCATAGCCGAGGCAGAACAACTGCCGCAGGTACTGGTCATCTGCGCGGATCTCGGTGTATGCGCCGGCAGCATAGGGCGGCGAGATGCGATGACGGCCGAAGACGTGCGGGATCGCGCCATACTGGACCGCCGAGTTCTGCCCGCCGCCGATCGAGTAGAGCGTCTTGGTCTTTTCCGCTTCCTGCTGCTGCGGCTGCGCGACCGGAAACAGCGCATTGACCACCAGAGAGCCGATAACGGTGATGCCCGATGCAATCAGGCCCGTGACCGTGGCCGAGCCGGCAAATCCGATGGCGGCAGCAAGAACCGGAGCGAGGAACAGCGCACCGATGGCGATCACCAGCCCGAGGATGGCCCGGAAGGCGTTCTTGCCCGGTACGGCCACGACGCTGACCGAAACACCCGGCTTCACGCGCACGCGCGCCCAACGCTCGGCAGGGACGGCATGGCCGGCGATCTCGATATACACCCGGCGGCGGTCGAACGTCGGGAACGCGGCGTGGCATTCCTCGACCATCTCCGCCAGCGACAGCCCCGCAGGCAGGCGCAGGTGATGGCGCTCCTGCTTCAGAGGCGACGGGCGCAGGAAGACATCGACGCCCTCCCCTGGTCCGAGGAGTTCGCCGGCATGAACACGTTCAAGGTGCATTAGGCCAGCCTGTAGAAACCAACGATGCGGTTGCGGAGATGCAGGGCGTCGAGACGTTCGATGGCCGAGGGTCCGGGACCATCGGAATGCAGCAGGCGCCCGCCCGATAGGCGGATGCCGACATGGTTGTGGTGGCGGCCGTTGCGCATCAGCACGACGTCGCCTTCCTGTGGCACGGTGGCCTCGATCCAGTGGGCTTCCCGCTCCTCGTCGACCAGCGGGCCGATGCCGCGCGGCCGGAACTCTCGTTCCTGCATTTCCGCCACATAGGACGGGACAGCACGGCCGAGCACGTCGCGGTAGTAGAGATAGACCAGCCCCCAGCAGTCCGCGCCGTCATAGCCGCGACCGTGGGCCACGTAGGGAATGCCGACGAACCGGTCGATCATTCAGAGACGATCTGGATCTTGACTTTGCCCTTGACTATTTCGGTGAGGAATTCGCCAGTGTTCTTATCCAGCGCGATGCGGCCTTGCGGCGTCTCGACCTGCCGCTCGATCTCCCCAGCCTCGTCATCAGCCATCAAGACGCGCTTCTGCTCGACGCCGTCTAGAAGCACCTTAGCAACCTTGCCGTCACCGTTGAGGATGCACCAATCACGGTATCCGGAGTCGCTTTCATTCGTGGATAGACGCATGTGCTTGACACCTTTGGTTAGAACAGGCCCGGAAATGCCCCCGGCGTGAACTGGCCGGCCGGATAGGGTTCATTGATCAGCGCATCGGCCACGAGGTCTGCGGTGATCTGCTCGCCGATCGTCACGTTCGCCAGTTGCAGCGCCGGCAGTTCGATTTCAACGTCATCCGGGCTGGATGCCAGGACGATCTCGACCTTGATACTGGCCGGGGTTGCGATCGAGCGCAGCAGCGCCACCAGCGAGCGCTCGGTGTTGTCGATCGAGAGCTGCACCCGCGGCGGGCTATCGCTCTTGTCATCCGGAAGCGTGAACTCGAACGGCAGGAACAGGTATTCCTCACCACGGCTGACGGTCGCATAGACGAGCGGCGAGGACGAGATCCGGGTTGTCGGGTCGGACGAGAGATAGATCGGCTCGGCCAGGTCGTCATGCGTCACCGTCAGCAGGCAGATGACGACCTCGTCCGTCTCCTGCGCATTGATGGCGCCGAGGAAGGTCGCAGAGACGCTGCGGCTCACGGTAGCACCTCAAGGTCGATACTGACCCGCCAGTCAAACCCCATCGGCGCAATGCTGTAGGGGCTCTTCATCCTGACCAGCAAGTCCGGCCCATCATGTGGGTCCGGGAACGTGAACGGCGTGGCGCGATCTGCGATGTCATCCGCAACGAACGCCTTGAAGGTCGCCAGTTGCGCCGATGTCATGTGCATCGCCCCGGTGATCGGATAGACGGCAGACGTTGTGCGCCTGCGCGTCTTTGCCGGCCCGATCGACATCTCGGACGTGATGAGGTTGTCCGGTCCCTCTTCTCCATAGCTGTCACGGAGGAAGGCTTGCGGAAGCGTAGACGGCCAGTCGGGAGTGCTCATCGCTTGGCAAGACTCCCCTTAAGCCCGTACTGCCCTTGCAGAGCGCTGCGCGAGGACGAACCGGGCGTGTTGATCTTCTTCGCCACCGCCTCGTCGATCAGAACGTCAAGCGCCGTTCCGTTGGCTGTCTGACGCTCACGCTGGTTCACGGTGGCGTTCGAGTTGTTGATGATGTTGACCTGAACCGCCTGGCCGGAGCCCAGCGACTGACCGGGCTTCGTGATGTCGACGCGCTCGTTCGGCGACTTCCGGAACATGACAAGCTGGCTGTCGATACCGCCGGCGCCACCCGGAAGGATCGTGCCACCGCGGGCAAAGCCGAACAGGCTGCTCGCAAACCCGGAAAAGAAGTTGCCGAACCCGCTTCCATACCCAAGGCTGGACGACAAGGCATTGATCGCCACATCCGCCAGCTTGCCGATGATTTCGGACAGAACGTCGGACCACTCCTTCGTCCCATTGATTAGGCCGGCGATGGAGTTGCCGAGCCCGGAGAAGGCGTTGCTTGCAGACTGCCCGAGGGTATCGAACGAGCCTTCCGTGCTGCTTAGTGCCGACGAGACTTGGTTGGCCGTATCCTTCGCGATGCTGACAACCGATCCCTGAGCCTCCGACATACCGTTGGCAAGGCCCTGCATGATGTAAGTGCCAAGCTCGTGCATCAGGCGGGACGGCGAGCGCACGATGAAATAGTCGGCGACCCCGTTGTAGATGGAGTCGCCAATCTCCGAGATCCCGCCCTTCACGCTCTCCCACTTGGCCTTAATGCCGTTCCAGAGGCCGTCAATGATCTGGCCGCCAATCTCCAGCATCTGACCGGGAAGCGCAGCAAAGGCCGTCAGGATGTCGTTGGCGAACTGGACGATCGCCACTCTGACTTCCTCGACCTTCTGGACCATGCCGTCCCAGGCACCCTCAAAGCTCGCCCAGGCACCGGTGAGGAAGTTCTGTATCGCCGTGGCCGTGTTCGTGATCTCGGGCCAGAAGGCAATGATAGCCGTCGTCAATGCAGCCACACCCGCCACAGTCGCGGCTACCGGTGCGCTGATTGCAGCTATGGCCGTGACAAACAGCCCGAGTGCTGCAACAGCCGGCCCAATGGCAGCAGCCAGACCGGCAACGATGGTCCCCCACTTCAGTAGTTCCGGGTTCGTCTGCGACAGCGTCTGCACGAACGTGGTGAGGTGTTCCGCAAGCCCGGTCACGAACTCCAGAATGCCGCTCGTCGCAATGGCAACGGTGAGCCCCTTCACCGCCTCGCCAAGCGCCCGCATGGAGTCGTTATATTCCTTCAGGCCGTCTGCCTGGTCCGCGGAGATGACGGCAGCCCCTTCGCCGAGCTTCCGGAACCCTTCGCCCCCTTGCTCGAGCAGAGGGATAAGCGCGGTCGCATCCGACGCCATCGCTTCGAGGTAGAACGTCAAATCCTGCTGCGATGCGCCAGCCTTCTTCAGGCTGTCGTAATAGAGCTGCAGTGCTTCCGGGCCGGAGAGATCCTTGAAGGCTTCCGCGGTCAGGCCGATCTTGGGCGCGATGTTGTCGAAGAAGTCCTTCATCGGCCCGCCGCCGGTGGCATTGAAGTCGCCGACGCGGTCGTTCACGTCCTTGAAGATGTCGGCCAGCTTGTCGCCTTCGACCCCAACGGAGCGAGCAGCGAATGCCAGCTTCTGGAACTCCTCGAACCCGACGTTAGAGATCTGGGCGTTCTTGCGAAGTTGATCGATGTCCTTCGCCATCTGGCCCGCAGCAACAGCGATGGCACCGCCGGCGGCGGTGATCGGCGCGGAGACATAGGTCGACAGGCGCGTTCCCCAGCCCTGCAACTGCTTGCCAACGCTCGCCAGGTTCGAGCGCATGCTCTTTAGCCCGTCGTTGAACTGGGCGGTATCGATGCCCAGATTGACGCGCAGAGCGCCGATGACTGCACTTGCCATCAGTTCGTTCCTGGTTAAATGTTGCCGAACAACTTAAGGGTGAGGGCAATATGACGAGAGCTATCGTTTTGCTGGCAGTTTCGGTTTTCGCCACTACCGCCGCGGCGCAGTCGCTCCCGCGCTACGACGTAGAAGCCTATTGCACCAAAGTCGCCGAGACTGTTGGTGGATCATCACAGATTGAGAATACTTGCATCAACCAAGAGCAATCGGCGTACAACGGCCTGAAAAGCAAAGGTGATGGCCTCGACGCTAAGGCTTTAACCTACTGCGACAAGGTGACAAGTACAGTCGGAGGCACGTACCAGATTCTCGCGACCTGCATTGAGCAGGAAACGATGGCGGCCAGATCGAAGCCAGGATTTCAATATTGAGAGCCACCTTCCTGCTCATTGCTTTAGCTATCCAGCCGGCGCACGCCGCCGATGTAGTTGTCGGTCGCGCGGCCGTCATCGATGGCGATACGATCGAGATCGCCGGCCAGCGGATACGCCTTAACGGCATTGATGCGCCGGAAAGCCGCCAGCCATGCGCCGACCGTGACGGTGTTGCCTATCGGTGCGGCCGAGATGCCGCCAACGCGATCGACACCTTCCTTGCCGCTTCACGTCCTACCCGCTGCGAGGTCGTCGGTCGGGATCGCTACAAGCGCCTCGTCGCTGACTGCTTTCGTGCGGATGGGGAGAACGTCGCGGCCTGGATGGTGCGACACGGGCACGCCTTGGACTGGCCCCGCTATTCGAAAGGCCGATACGCCAACGAGCAAGGCTCGGCGAAGGCGGATCGGATTGGTATGTGGCAAGGCGCTTTTGACGCCCCTTGGGACTGGCGCAAGAACTAAGGCCGACGCTTCGCGAAGATCCCGCGCATGACCGCCTCGATCTGCGCTGGCGACATCTTGCGGCCGGTCGGCTTCTTCTCGCCGAGCAGCTTTTCCAGATGCGGAAGCTTCTTCTGTCTTGCGAATGCTTCGGTGTGCCATGCCTGAGCCAAGCGGTCGTCCCGCTCACGCTTCAGCCTGGCAACGGCCCCGTCCAGAATGACGTTCATTTCCCGCGGGGTGAGGCCCCAGAAATGCGAAGGGTCGAGCCCGCATTCCACCCATGACTTGAGCAGATCGAGCGGTTTTAACCCTTCGCCTTCTGAGGGTTTTCGTCTGCCTTCGCCTCCGGAAACGCGAGGTTGAACGCCTTGCCGATCGATTCCATGCAAGCGGGGATGCCTGCCTCGCTTGCCAGTTCGCCGGCCGCCTTCAGGTCCATGTCGGGGTGATGGTCGCGCAGACCGGCCCAGACGATCGCCCTTACGGTCGACATGCGAATGTCTTCCGGGTTGTTGAGGCCATTGACGATCTTCGCCACTGGCTGCCCGAGCTGATCTTCGAGTTCACATAGGGCATTGATGGAGAACGACAGGGTATAAGCCTTGTCCCCCACCTGGAACGCAACGGAACCACGACGCGAATTTGCCATGTGCTATCAGCCCCAGGTTTCCGCGCCGGACACCGCAACGGTGATCGTAGCCGTCATGCGGTCGTCGATCGGGATTGACTTCTCGAAGCCGGTGATGACAGCCGTGAAGGTGACGGTGACCGCGTTAGGAAAGGTGATCTTGTGGTCGACCGCATCGCCGCTGTCGAGAAGGCCGCGGATCAGTTCGTCCGAAGCATTGCCCGGAACCCAGTTGATCTCGAAAGTGGCCTCGCCGTTGTCGATCAGGCCGCCGATGTACTCCCGGCGACGGTTCGGGCTCTTCATGTGGGTGGCGTCGATACGGTCGGCAGCAGCCGCACCGGGCGTCACGTTGATGACTTCGGCGATCGGCACGAAAGCCGGCGTTCCGAGCGATGCGTCCCAGATCTCATACCCGGTATCATAGCCAATCAAGGCGGTGGTCATGGTCAGTTCTCCTGATAGTGAACAATGATGTCGATGGAGGTGCGGAACTGGTTGTTCACATCGCCGGCGTCCGCAGCCGGTAGATCCCGTATGCTGTCGACGAAAATGGCCTGCATTGCGCCCGACGAGTAACCGGAGACCAGCAACTCGACGGCGCGGGCCTCGGCGAGGGCTTCGCCATATGTGCTGCCATAGCAGTCAATCTGCACGCGGCGGGATGAGAGCCCCGACGCGCCCTTGTAGTGATAGTCCACGATGGCGCTAACACGGTTCATCACCACATATGGTGCCGGCACGCCCTGCGGCGCGCGCACCCAATAGCGTCGTCCATCCGCAACGGAGGCGAGCAGCGCGGTAAGGGCTTCTTCCATCGGTTATCCCTTTGCCGCAGCCTTTGCAGCCTTGCGGGCCAGCCGCTGCGCCGCCTTGATGATTTCGTCGCCGAGGGCGCTCTTGATGGTTTCAAGCACCTGTTGCTTGTTGCCGTCCCATGCAGGACGGGCGAACGGATGCGGCGGGGCGCCATCACCACCGAACTCTCGAAGGTGCGCCTGCGGCAGACCACCAGCTCCAACGAACATCTCGACGGCCGCCCTGTCGTTGGCGAACATCTTCCGGTGTACGGATGCCTGACGCTTGGTCAGCCGTGTCCCCACGCCAATGCTCTTCTGAAGGTGCCCCTCATCCACTGGAGCCATTGCCGCCATCTGGGCAGCAACCGGTGCTGCGCCCGTACGAAGAACGCGGCGAAGCACGTTCTTTCCGGTTGCCTTCGGGAGTTCCCCGAGTGCCCGGTCCAGCTCCCGCAAACCTTCGACCTTGACCGTCACCTTGGCCATCAATCGGCCCTCATGCTCGCAGTGATCTCGATGAACCGGTTTCGCCCCTCGTCGGCCTCCTTGATGCCTTTAATGTTCCAGATCGCGCCGGCGTGGCTTATACGGTCTGTGGGCTTCAAACCGCGTGTCGTCGTGCTGGAGCGCACCTTGAAGCGGCTCACAAGAAACGCACCCACCTGACTGGACGCCTCCCGTTCGCCGTCGCTGACATCTCTGCGGGATGCCCACGCAGACGCGAGATCCGTCCAGGTCTCGACCAACTCATTCAAATCGTTGGGAACGGTTGTGGCGCGTTGGAACGTTATGCGCCGATCAAGGTCGCCGGCTCCGGTCACTGGTCATTTCCCCTTGATCTTGAGTTTCACGCTCTGGTCCATCGTCCGGCCGCCAGCAGTGACGACCCGGTTTGTTATCAGCAGCGAGTCGCCATCCGTGCCGCCCGACAGCCAGATCGTTGTCGTCGTGGTGGTGTTGCTGTCGCTGTCCTTGGTAATGCTGTCCGGAACGAACCAGGTGGATGAGGAAATCGTGTCCTCGTCCAGCCGTGCCGACCAGTCCAGTTGATAGTCGAGCACTTCGTCCGGATCCTTGAAGGGCCATGTCAGCGCCATCAACCATTCTCCCTACGCTGCCAGGCTGCGTTCTTCTGCCATCGTGAATGCTATTCGCTGCTCGTCTTCCACACTCGCCGAGCGCGCTTCTGCGGGAACGGAAAGCACCCGATCCGCAGTTGGCGGGGACGGGACGATGAAGACGCCCGCAACGCCAACAGTGTCGCCGGCCTCTACGATTGCGGCGGCTGCCTTGATGGCGACCGCGCCAGAGGACGAAACGCTGTCGGCCGCTTCCTGTGCAGCTACCGCCCCCCTGATGGGGATGACCGCCGCGGAGACAATCGTGTCTGCCGCTTCGGTGATCGACGCCGCGCCGGTATTGACCAGCGCGCCCTCACCCGTTGCCGCGACCGTATCGCCGGTCTCCGTTACAGACGCCGTGCCCGCGAGAGACAGGGCACCCGCGCCGGAAACCGTATCGCTTGCCTCTGTGATCGAGGCTTCGCCCGTCGTCGTGACCTGACCGGAGCCGGAGGACGCGACGGTGTCCGCCGCCTCCGAAATCGACGCACTGCCGACGATGAAGACCGCACCAGCCGCGCTGGTCGTGTCCCCGGCTTCCGTGATGGCCGCACTGCCCACCAGAGGCAGAGTGCCGGCCGATGCTACGCTGTCGCCCGCCTCGGTGATCGATGCAGCGGCCGCGATCGAGATGACGGATGCGGAACTGACCGTATCCGATGCCTCGGTGGCCGTAAGGCTGCCCGACACCCTGACCGCGCCGGCGGATGCAACAGTGTCTGCCGCTTCCGTCGCGGCCAGAGCCCCGGTGTTCGCCAGGGCGCCAGTCGCCGAGACGGTATCGCTGGCCTCTGTCGGGCTTGCCGTGCCCTTGATTGCCAGAGCACCGGCAGAAGACGCCGTGTCCGAGGCTTCGGTGATCGAACCGCTGCCCGATATGCTGCTTGCGCCGGCGGGCCGGATCGGAACGACGATCGACGCCCACTTGTAGTCATTGCCGCCGTTGCCGTTGGCGCGGGTTCGGGCTCCTGTCGATCCTGCGGTGGTCTGCGTACCGTCGCCAAGCCATGTGACCGTGCCAGAGCGGCGAACGGAAATGCTCGGCGTCGTGCCTGTGACCGTACCAGAGCCGGGGCCGTCCCAGTTGGCTTCAGCGAAGATCAGGAAGCACCCGTCCGTCGTGGTCGTGACGCTTCCGTACCCGGTAGATTGTCCGTTCGATCCGGACTGCACCGCTGCGGCCGGCGTGACATCGATCGGCGTTGACGTATCGGCCCCGGTGAGCCGATACATGTAGCCCTGCGATTCCGCGCTGGCGTGCGTGAACGTGTAGTTCCCGCTCTCCCCCGAGGCGACCTTGTAATAGACCCGGATCGAGATCTCGTAAGGGTCGGTATCGGCCGTGCCGCTCGGGCTGTTCGTGACCTCCGTAAAGCCTGCGGGAGGCGTGACGGAGATCAGCGGAAGAGCGCTGGCATGGCCAACTTGCAACACGGCCACCAGCAGGTCGCCGTTGGTGATCCCGCTGGGCGCCGTGATGGTCGAGTTGGTCCGCGAGCCAAAGGTTGGCGTATTGCTGACCGAGCCGACTGCGATAGCCATGGGTGCGGCCCCTTAGCCGATCGGCTTGCCGGTCACGGAATCGATGTTGCCATAGACCGTCGCGGGGCTTTCGATAGCCATCGATCCCCAGTGACCCTTTTCGATCACGTTCTCGTAGACGCTGCAGCCGGGGATGTTGTCCTCGATGCGCATCGGAAGGTCTGCGCCGCCGAGCCAGTTGTGCCGGACGGTGATGTTCGTGATCTTGCCGGTCTCGTTCTTGCAGAAGATCGCCGAGGTATCGACCCAGTCGATATAGTTCTGCTCGATCACGTGGCCGCTGTTGGTCCACTGGATGGCGATGCCGTCGCAATGGGCGCCGTTCGGATAGTAGGGCTGGTGGATCAGGTTATAGCGGATGACCGCGTTCGAGCCCTGCAGCTTGATGCCGTCCTTGTAGCCGCGGATTTCCGAGTTGGACACGGAGGCGCAGCCGAGAATGGCAGCCTCACGCGATCCGCCCTGCCCGACGAACAGGCAGTGATCGACGGTGATCTTCATGCCGTCCGCGTCGATGCCCCAGGTGCCGCTGGTGGCGAACTCGCAATCCTCGAAAACGGTATTGGCGGCCGGGAAGACAGTCCCGGTAAAGCGCTTGCCCTTGACCGTGCCGCTCACGCTGTTGGATGTCGCATTGGTGCGAGCAATGCGCGGACCAACCGTTGCAGAAGTCGGCCAAGCCGTCTGAAGACCCCTCCAGAAGCCGGTCGGGGGCTCGGGTTCGGGTTCGGGTTCGGGCTGCGGTTCCGGCTCGGGCTCCGGCTGCGGTTCAGGTTCAGGTTCCGGATCGGGGCTGCCGGCCTCAAGCTCGGCAATACGAGCCTGCAGTTGCGCAATCGTGGCGCTGACATCGGAAATGGTCGCATCGCGCTGTGCGATCGTCTGGCGAGCCGCTGCGATCTCCTGGTTCTTCTGGGCCAGAACCGCGGCGTCCTCGATGGCGTCCGCTTCAAGCGCGGCCTGAACCGCTGCGATCTTCTCCGCGTCGAATGCAGCCTGTAGACCGGCGTCATGCTCGGCCAGTGCTGCCTCAAGCAACTGCTGTAGGTTGATACCCATCACAGGGACTCCTGTCGTTCGATGGTTGCCGCCCCCGGCCCCTCATGCAGTCGTGCGTCAGCCGTTGTTGTCGGTGATCGTGAACGACGTCACAGTGAAGGACTGTCCGGAAGCAAAAGAGGTGTTGTCGACCGTCATGTCGCCGCCGCCGCCCGTCGCCGTTACAGTGCCCTGTGCGTGGCAGGTCGTGCCGTCCGAGGCATACAGGCGGAAGTGAGCCGCAGTGCCCGTGGCGTCGGCCGAGGTGTCTTCCCAGGTGCCGGACTTGGCCTTGGTGCCACCCGATGCAGCCGCCATCCAGTCGGACGGGAGGCTCAGGGTCGCCACAACCGTGCCGGAATCGGCCGTCGCACAGTTTGCCGGTGCTGCGCCCGTGCGGATCTTCAGGACAGCCGAGGTGCCGATCGTGGTCTCGACGGCGTCAAGCTTCGCGTTGCGAACCGCAACCGAGTATTGCAGTGCCATTGTCAATTCTCCTTGGGCTAGCGCCGGTAGTTGCTGAGAAGCGTGTCGAGGGCGGTCCAGCCTTCCGCCTTGCTGTTTTCGCGGTTCTCGTAGGCGTCACCGATATGCAGGAGCATGGCGTGCTTCACCGGGGCGGGGACCGTCTCGTAGCCAGCTTCCAGCGTTACCGTGATGCGCGAGCCCGACTGGATCGCCGGCCAGACCTTGCCGTAACCGGCAACAATCGCCGTATCGAGCCCGTCCGCGCGCAGTTCATAGTCCGTATCCGGCACAACCGCGCCCGTGCCATCCGTTGCCACATAGGCGATCGACACAACCTGGAGGACAGGCGCGACCGGAACATGGGAAAGGTCGGCGAAGCTGTCACACTTGATCTCGACCGTCTGCTCGGCAAAGCGGGCGGCGCAGTAGGCTTCAATGTGTTCGCGAGCGGTGGTGATCAGCGCGCCGATGAGGGTGTCGTCATCGCTGTCCAGAACGCGCAAATGCGCCTTGGCTTCGGCCAGTGTGACCGGTTCAGTCGATGGCGGGTCAGTGACTTTCGCCTCGTACCACATCAGTAGCGCTTTTCCCGCACCGGCTTGGCGACAGCGCGCTCGACCTTGGCTTCCGCAACCGGGACGGCATAACCTGCTTCGATGAGGCGCGTTGCCTCTTCGCCGGAAAACCGCTCGGTTTCCTCGTTCGGCGCGAGGGCAAAATCAGTGCCGGCCATGCTGGTGAGCATTTTCAGTTTCATCAGCAAACTCCTTCGGTTTTGAGAGCGGGCGGCGCGAAACCGCCCGCCTTGCAAAGCCGACCAGCTTACGTGGCGGTGAGCAGGTGCTTGACGGCAGCGGTGTCGCCGAGTTCGCCGTCGAAGCGGATCAGGCCGGCGATCCCGAGGTCCGGCCAGAAGCGCTCACGCATCACGCCGATGACCGGGGAGCCGACCTTGCGGACGAAGTACTTGGACAGGTCGCCGAACAGCATGACCTTCTTGGTCGCAGCCAGCGAATCCATGTCGTCGTTGATGCTGTAGCGGTAGCCGAGCAGCGTGCCAGGCTGGCCGGTGGTGATGTCGCCCATCTGCCACAGGTAGTTGCCCTGGCCGTCCTTCAGCTTGCGGATTGCCGCAAGGGTCGCGTCGTTGAACATGAACCGGGCCTTCGGCGAGCGGCGGTAAGCCGAGTTGACCGAGTGCAGCAGGTCGATGATCTCGTCGGACGTGATGGCGGACTGTGCAGCCGCGGTCTTGCCGAGCGATGACGCCGTGACAATGCCGTTCGGGTCGCCCGTACCGTCGCCGATCGTCAGCTCACGATTGGCAATGCGGCCGAGGCGTTCGCCGAGGAGCGAGCCGAGGAGCGATTCCATGTTGAAGATGGAGTCCTGCGCCAGTTCCATCGAGAACTTGACGAACTCGGTGTCGTAGACGTAGGCGTCCAGGCGCTTCTGGCCGAAGGTGACATCCTTGCCGCCGTCATCGGTCAGCGCGGTGCCTTCCGTGTGCTTCTCGGCGGTGACGGCCGTGTCATCGACGGTCGGGATGTTGATCTGGTTGCCGGATGCCGTGTTGAGGACGGTGCAGATGTCCTCGTCGTACATCGGACCCCAGTCCTTCATCGACTTGATGATCTGGTTCGCCAGTTCGACCGGAACGGTGTAGCCGCCGGCTGCTGCCGTGGTGCTCTGAATGCGGGTTTCGATCTTCTGAACGCCGGCCTTCAGGACGGAGCGCTCTTCGGCGGACAGTTCGGTCAGATCGGCGCCCGATGCGATGAACTTGTGGAAAACAGCGCGATATTCCGGCTGTTCGCCGTCATCCTGGCCGCGAGCCTCGCCGTTTTCCTGCGAAATCGGGCGCTGCTTGGCGCGGGCCTCTTCCGTGCGCTTCTCGATGGCGGCGAGCTTTTCTTCGCGCTCGATCACCTTCTCGACCTTGTCGAACTCGGCCATGATGTCGTCGTGGCGCTTGTCGAGTTCAGCCGAGCGGGCCTCGTCGGTGTTGGCCTTGATGGCGTCGAGGGCTTCGCGGGCGTCGTGAACGAGCTTTTCCCGCTTCTCCTGCAGTGCTTTGATGCTCATAAGTCAATCTCCTTGTTGAGCACGACAAAAAGCCCGCCGAAGCGGGCGACGATGGCGGGAAGCGGGTGCTGTCCAGCCCTCCGGGAACCCCGGGTGATCTAGGAAATCTTCCGAAAGCGCTGTTCGGCCTTGGCCTTGCGCTCGGCAACGCGGCGCGAGGCTGCGTCGTGGTTGTGTTGGCGCCGCTCCTTGCGCGTTTCGTCGAGCGATCGCATGGCAATCGAGGTGTCGTCATAGGCGGGTCGAGCCACGGCGCTGACCTCGATCAGGTCTACCTGCTGGATCGTGCGAACCGGGACATCGCCGGTCTCGTCCCACTCCTGCTTTGTGACGATGAAGCCGAAGGACATGCCCCGGATGTCGCCCCGTTCGATCAGCGCGGCCAGATCGCGGCCGTCCGAGGTGTCGGGAAGGTCGATCTCGACCGCAAGGCCGTTGTCGTCTTCACTGAGCCGAAGCGTGCCGGCGCTGGAACGCCCGATCACCCGCCCCATGTCGTGGTCGTAGAGCGCCAGAACGTCGCCCTTTACGGCCTCGGAAAACGCTCCCTTGGCCACGACTTCACGGAAGTGTCCGCCAATATCTGCAGCGCTGCCGAATACTGCAGCATACCCGCCAACGGTCCTGCCGGAATTGCCGGCGCGGACCTCAAGCGGACGGATCAGCGTCCGTTTTTCCAGGCTCATCAGGCTCTCCATTGCCATTGTCGTCAGGCTGCGGGCCACCGGTTTGATCGATGTTCTGGGATCCAAGCGGAACCGTGGCGCCCTGAATGTGTAGCTTGTCCGCTTCCCCACCCTTTGCCGGCAGGTTCTCCAGCAAGCGCGCCTCGTCAGGGGTCCGGATGCCGTTCTGGATTGCGACTGCGTAACCATCCATGCGGCTCTTGAAGTCGCCACGCAGGAGCCCGTCGAGATTGTGCTCAACGTAGCGGTTGCCCTTGAGGCGTCCGAACAGCTTCAGGTTCATCTCGGCCTCCAGGGAGCGAGCCCACTGGCCGATAAGGTGCTTTACGAGGTGCAGGTCCTGCTGTTCCGCATTCGAGAAGGTCGCTCTCGACAGATCCTGCAGGAAAACCGGCGGCAACTGGTAGGCCCGCGCGATTTCCTCGATCTGGAACCGCCGCGCCTCTGTCATCTGCCCCTTTTCAGGGTCGAATCCGACCGGCTTCAGTTCGTGCCCGGGCGGCATCGGGAAGATTGACTTTTCGCTCTTCTTCGCGGCATCGATCGCGCGGTGAACGTCTGCCATTGCGCGCTGCATGGCGTCCGTGCCCTTGGGCAGCGGGCCACTCAAGGCAAGCGGCGGAATCCCGCCACCGGCAAAGAAGTGGCTGGCGTAGTCATTCATTGCCAGGGCGAGCTGAATCGCCTTGCCCGCCATGACGATCGGGCCGTAGTGGCTCAAACCGTCCGGCTTCAGCATGAACGGCACGTCGATCACATCGGCCGCGGAATATTCCTTGTTCTCGAACTGGTAGATCGTGCGGCCGGCGCGGCGCTTTATCGTGGTCTTGGTCGGGTCCATCGGCCAAAGGGCCTCGACGCCAGCCGGGGTGCGCTCGATCCACGCGAGCCCACGCCCACCGGTAAAGACCTGCTGCCAGAAATACTGGCGGAACCTGTACGAGGTCGCCTCGTCGTTGGCGCTTTCATGCACCACGATCTCAAGCTTGCCGCCGGCCTTGACCGGACCATCCTTCGTGGACCGGTAGGCGTGGAGCGGCAAGGTCGCCAACGTGCGCGACAGAAACGCCACCGCCGCCCAGACAGACGGGACAGTCAGCGCGCTGTCGATCGTGACATTCGGCAGATTGGTGCCGTTGACGCCGAAAAAGGCGAGGAAGTTCTCAGCACTGACCGGGACGGTCTCGGTCTCTACCGATGCCCTCCGCTCCGAGCGCTTGCCAAATCCGAAAATCTTCATGCGCCCACCAGCCTGAAATTAGGATCGTCCCACGGTGAGGCGACGTGCCCGCCCTCTTCCCAGGTGCCGGCGACAGACATCGCCATCGCGAGCGCCACCATGCCGTCGATGCGGCCATGAGACTTCGATTTACTCAGTTTCCGGTTTCCGGCCGGGTCGGACTGGACCGTGGCGTTCGCGGCGCACATCGTCAGGACCGGGTGCCCGCCATGCGCGATCTTCTGGTTCAGAAGTGCGCTTTCGAGGTCACGCAGGGCCGGGGACATGGACTGGAACCCCTGCCCCATTGGCTCGAACACGGCGTCGTCGCCTTCCAACTGCCATTCCTCGAAGCCGGCCTTGACCAGCCAGGGCTTCAGGTGCCGCCAATTCCAGCGGTCAAAGGCGATCTTGCGAATGTCCAGATCGTCGAAAAGCGCCCGCAGGTGCTCGGCGACATACTGATAATCGATCGTCCGGCCTGGTGCCGCGAGCAGGTGCCCTTGATTGTGCCACACGTCGTACGGGACGCGATCGGCGCGGGCCTTGTCGTGCAGCCCGTCTCCGGGAAGCCAGAATGTCGGCTTGACGTGCCAGACGCTGGCAGACGGGGCCACCAGCACCAGCGCGGTCAGGTCCGACACTTCCGAAAGGTCGAGCCCGCCATAGACCGGCAGCCCGTCGAAGCTCTCGATCACCTCTGCGCCGCAACCTGCCCAGACCACACGCGAGACAAACGGCGCGTTCATGTCGACGCGCTGATTGAGGATCAGGTTTCGGAATTCCGCCTCTCGGCTCGGCATTCGGCGGGCATCTTCCGCCATTGCCTTCGTTTCCTCTGCGTTCTGGAAGTCACCAAAGGCAGGATTCGCCGCCCTGATCGCATCTTCCGAGAACGGGTCCAGTTCGTGGTCTGCCGTGTAGAGGCTGACCACCACGCGGGCGTCCGCACCCTTCAGGGCGTCATCGATCAAAACCGAGAGCAAGTCCCCGTCTGTGGGCGCCTGCGTAGAGATCACGATCGATAGCGGTTGATCCTGGGCACCCGTCGCCGTCTCCAGCGCCTCGTAAAGCTCAGACCGCGGCCCCTTCACCTGCCCCAGCTCGTCGTGGACGATGAACACCGGAGACAGACCGTAGGCCGTCGAAGCATCCGCCGACAGCGCCCGATACAGCGTCCCCAACTCCGGACAGGCCAACTGCTTTGCCGTGTCCCGGATCACGACGTAGGCGTTCAGGTCCGGCGACATGCGCACGATCTTGGCAGCCAGTGCGAACAGGACCGCCGCCTGGTCTCGAGACTGTGCGGCGCTGAACAACTGGCTATTCGGCCTCGCCTCCGGGCCGCAGAGGTGGAGGAGCAGCAGAAACGATGCCAGGGCCGTCTTGCCGTTCTTCCGGCCGAAGCTCAGAATCGCGCGGCGCGTCCCGGCCTTGTTGTCGTAGATCTTGACGATTTCCCGCTTCTGCCAATCGCGAAGCTTTACCGCCTGGCCGACAAGCCGCCCTTCTGGGACCCTGCAGTGCTTTTCCACCCATGCGATGTTGCGGCCGGCGCGGGTCAGCTTTCCCAAGGTCTACTAACCTGTTTCGGCTTCTTCCGTTCCTTGTCGAACGTCGCCTGCTGCGAAATCCGCATTCGCGTGGCAAGCGAGGAAATCGCCCTGCCCTCGCGCTCCTGCATCTTCAGAAGCTTGTCGTACTGGTCAACGTCGAAAGCCTTCTCGGCCTCGCACGCCGTGACCAGTTGCGCCACTCGGCGAGCTGCGACGACGTGCCGGCAGTACTGCGCCAGCATCCCGTGCGTCTCCCGCGGGAACCAGTCGGCCGGCATCCGATTGACGACCGCCCACCATTCCGTCGCCTGTTCGTCTGTCAGATCATACGGCGCATCCGGCCGCTGGATCGTCTCGACAGGGGAGACAGTGGCAACCTCAAGAGACGCGCCAGACTTGCGTCCGCGAGTACCCATCACAGAAACCTTTTTTGGTGGAGTTTATGGTTTTTCGACTCCCGCGCCGGTCCAGAGGCCGAAGGGGCTAGAGATCCGCCCCACCCCTCCCCCTGGGGTCAGGGCCTGCCGTTCGCGGGGTGCCTGGCATCGGTCGGCCATCCGTCCTCGCCTATGGCCTTGCTGAAGCCATTGCGGTCCTCTGACTGCTTGGCTCCGTCATGGTGCTGCTTGCATAGGCTCTGGAATGGGCCAGCGTAGAACAGGGCAACGTCGCCCTTGTGGTTCTCGATGTGGTCGCAGACTGTTGCGGCTGTCACCCTGCCTGCCGCTGAACACATGCGGCACAGAGGCTCTGCTGCTAGCTGGCTACGACGTATGGCCTGCCAGCGTGCTGTCTTGTAGAGGGCGCGGTATGCGCCGGCCTCACCGCTGCGCCGATCCTTGGCCACTTGCTGGGACTCCATAAACGAAACCCGCCCCGGCGAGGCCACGGGCAGGCGCTACGCATGGGCAACTGGAGAAAGGACGCAATTCTTCCATCGTGCCGAATGCTATGGTTCGGCCTTTGGGACCGGCAGCAGCCCAGCGCGAAGACTGGGGAGCGCATAGGAATTCTGTCATCCCGAATAGGAATTTACACAGCCTCGCGAAACTCATCAAGCGCTTTATCGTCCTCAATAGCGTCGATTGCGGATAAAATTCCTGCAACCCTCTCACGAACGCGGTCAGGAAGCCCGTTGATGCAAGCGTCGGCGTGCTGGCGTAGCGAAACAGTTCTGCTTCGCCCCCGAGGCAGCAGACGGCCGAGCTCTCCATGCAGGGTCTGCCGCCTCTTGAAGCGAGCAATCTCTACCTTGTGCGTCTTATGGAGCCGGTAGTCCTGATGGCGCTTGAACATCTCCAGCATCAGGAACTGGATATCGTCTTCACTCAGTTCTGCCGGTGCGCGGCCGTTCGTCACGACGGCGAGCACACCATCGACATCCCTGATCGACGCGAACCCCCGGCCCGGATCGTGTCGGATGAAGGCATACCCCACCAAGAGTGGAAGCCGCCTCTCGCGTAGCTTACGGCTGCGGTGAACTCGCAGTTCTCTCCAAAAGGCCGGCATGTACACGTCGATCCCGGCTTCGCGCAGATTTCGCTCAATTATGCTTTCGCCGCGGCGATACTCGGGCGGGTCCGGCATTTGCCGCGCCATTGATTGCGATCCCGGCTTGGTTCTCACCGCATACCACTTCGCCCCAGTCGCCCGGTGGACTTGCAGCGCGGCCCAGTCGACCACCACAACGCGTCGGGTATAGGGCCGCTTGCCTTGAGAGCAGACCTCCTGATCCTCTTGGACGGCGGGAAGCACCCGAGCGCGATCGAGGCCGGCGGCGCGGATCAGGGCATAGGAGCGATCCACAGTGAAGCTCTCATCGACCAGTCGCCAGCCGGACAGTCGATCCTGGGCGACGATTGCGTAGCCTACCACGGATGCCTTTATTCTGATTGTCTCGTCGGAAGCGAGCATTGATGCACCAATCCTTTGTTGAACATTTTCGAGATACGTCCCCAATTTGTTCTACACATGTTCATGATATGCATCATAAATAACGTTTGCCGCCTCTGTCCTGCCCTGCTCCGCCAGTTCATCTGCCCGTTCGTTGCCGACAATCCCGTTGTGACCTTTGACCCAATTCACGGTGACCTGTTCCGACGCGGTACCGGCTAGCGCCTCGTCGATCGCCTGCCAAAGCTCGGCATTCAGGAGGATGCGGTTCTCAGGCTTGGCTTTCGCTCCACCGCGAGCCCAGCCGTTCTTTTTCCAGCCATGCCGCCAATCATTGACGCCATTCACACAATATTGGCTGTCCGACCAGATCGTGACCGGACCGCCAAGCCTCTTGGCTACCTCGATCGCGTTGAGAAGCGCCGTCAGTTCCATCTGGTTGTTGGTGGCCTGCGGGTCGCCACCGCACAGTGCATCGATCTCGACGCCATCACGATAGACCACGACGCCCCACCCGCCCTCGCCCGGATTGGGAATGGCTGCCCCGTCCGCGAAGACATGAAGCCCCATACTGAAATCGCATGCTTGGTTGCTTTTCTGTGAGGGCGACCTAGGTTTGGCTTGCTTGGCCCAACTGGCGGCGGACCGAGCGGAGGCGGGCGGCGCGGATGTCGTGACACCCGCCTCCATACCACCGGCCGGGATAGCCTTCTGGATTTGCAGAAGTGTCGGCGTCATGTCCGATCCCTTTGGCGGGAACCTCACACGACTGCCAACCAGTTGCTGGGCCATGAATGCCGCCTGGCGATCAGTCTTGAACGCCGTCACGTCGGCGCCTAGTCCGCGGAGAAAGTCGCACAGCGGCTTCAGCGAGTCCGGGAAGGAGTAGCTCATGCGTCCCTCCCGTGATTTTTCAGAAAGTCTGGCAGCACATAGTCCGTGCGGCCGTGCTGGTGCATGCTCGCGATGAATTCCTCGCTGGTCGGCTCGTTGATGGAGCGAGGCACCTTCGTGTTGATATGGCGCTCGACCTCGGCCTGCATATCCGCCGGCCAGAGGGTGTGGACCGGAATGCCTGCCATCGCAGCGGCGACAAAGTCATCGAAAGAAGGCTGATTGCTTATCAGCTCGCGAAAGCGCGCCATGACAGCCTCCGCTGCCTTGCTGCGGGGATGGTGCTTGCTTCGCTCGACAACCTCCCAGCCCAGGAGGCGGAAATAGACGAAATCCAAAAAGAAGTGGGCTTGCTCCTCGGTCATGGTCGGAAGGCTGGTCATGCGGCACCGCCGATCTGCATTTGCAGCGCCTGGATCAGGACGCGCACGTCAGCAGCAGTAGCGAACAGCACGAACGGGTCCTCGCCGCCATCCATGCTTTGCTGGCGGATTACAATCCCGCCCCAATTATTGCGATACACGGCAGTACTTGGCTGTTCGCGAATGATGATGTCCGCATCGTTCGTCCACCAATCGAAGTCGTCACGCGCTTTTTCCCCGGCGTTCGGCATCAGTGGCTCTAGTAGGTCGGTCATGCTGCACCCCATGGATTGTTGCTGCCGCGACCGCCGCCATAGGCCTGCCGGATCATTTCGGACTGCACCGCGTCGTGGAAGGATCGAAGTTCATCAGCGATTGCCATCTCATCGAGACCGATCCGGGATAGATGCTTCCGGTTCGCTGCCATGACCTGCTTCCAGTACAGCACAGCATCTTCGCCGTGCTTGGACGATAGAAGCTGGGCGGTGTGACGGACCTTGCCGACGCGATTGATCAGCGGGAACAGGATCACCTTGCAAGGTGGTGTCCAGGTGAAGAGTGGAAGATCACGCTCACTCATTGCTCGTACCTCCCATGGTATATCTATATGTGTCGCATGGGTGCGCCTGTGAAACTGCAAAATCGGGCTTCACAGTACGATGGGTGCGCCTGTGAGCTATGAAATCGGACATTTTCGGCAGCGGGGCGTCGCATGGGTGCGCCTGTGTGTCCGATGGGTGCGCCTGTGTTTTTTTCGCTGGCTGCCACCGCATGAACTCTTTCGAGGGCAGTTCGCCGGTCACGTCACAGCTGTATTCGGTCAGCCTCCACTCGGTCACAGCCCGGTTTTTGACGTTGAAGGCACTGGCCTTCACCTTGGCGATGAAGCCCACGTGCGCCAAACGATTCAGCGCACGCTTCGCGGTGTCGCGTCCCATGCCTAGTTCGTCGCCAAGCTCACGGCAGCCTAGACCAATCCGGCCGTTGTTCGTGCCGTCATACCGCCATTTGACTTCGATATAGGCGTTGCGCTCGATCGGGGTCAAAGCCTTCCATGCGGCGCTGCGCTTTACGTAGGCCTCAATCATGATGAACTTGGATTTGCCCTTTCGCTTATGCTTGCTGCTCATCCGTGCGCCTTTCTGTATGTCCTGAACTTGTTCGCCATGGTGAGCGCCTGGGCAGCCTGCGCGGCGGTGAGTCCGAATTGCTCGCGGACGACGGTGAACTTGTTCTCCAGCGTCTCGGGTTGATCTGTGAGCCACATGGCAGCGGTGGTAATGGGATCGATGGTCATGCTTTGCCCTCCAGATAGCCGAGGGCGGCGGCAAGCATGGGCTTAACCGCCCACGACGCTTCGAAGAGGGCCGCCTCGCCTAGTGCAAACCGAAGGGCAGCAATCGCGCCCTCCATCGTCTTCGCCGGCTCGTTCCAGTTCTCGAGAACGCGGAGCGGCGCGGCATAGGTCATTTCGACAACCTCGTCCTCACCGCCGAGCGCGTTAAAGTCCGCTTCCGGGATCGAGTTGAAAGCGCTGCAACCGTCTTCATAGGCCCTGATGGCGAGAATGATGGGATCGGTGACGGCAAGGATGATGCCGTCTGCAGGATGTGTAGCGTACTCCATTATTTGCCCTCCTGCGTTGCGGCGACCTGTAGGTAGTGCTGGATGACGGCCTCGCGCGGCATAACAGTGTGAAGGGGCGCCGCGGCATCGTATCTGCGGAGCAACTCATCAAGCGGCACGTAAGATACACGGACGAAACCGCCGCGGCCCGTGGGGGTGAGGTCGGTCACAAGCATCAGGTGCCCCCCCTCGTACCGCGGAGATTTGGACCACCTTGGTTTTTGTAGGCGGCGGCAAGCCCGACCATGTCGGACCTGTCATGGCCCCCCATTATCCTACCAGCAGCGATGCTGTAGGCGTTGAAAGCAGGGCCCCCTCCCCATCTGTCTTCATCCCTAGCAGGGTGCCCGGCCCTAATATCAATCGCTTCGCAAAGGCCGTGAGCCATAGGATGCGAAATAATCGTAACAATCTTGCCGTCGTTGGTGGCGGTCTCGGCCGCCCTGTTCTCTCGGTCGAAGTTCTGAGCATGTTTCACCATGCGCCTCGCTGCCGACCTAGGGAGAAAGGCTTTCGCGAGTTCTTCCGCGTCAACCCAAAAGAAGTCGGGCTCATTGTGGGGCGGCGTGAAGAACGATACCGGCTTGCCGTTGATCTCCGCGGAGGCGACGAGTTTGGACTTTACCCGCATCAGGAGTCCTCCCCCTGAATGTCAGAACGCAGGAGGTCGACGATGCGTGATGCCCACATCAACTGCTTGATAGGGACACCTCGTCCGGTTCGCTTGTCGGTATCCTTGAAGACCCCGCCGGCCGCCTGACCTTTCGGCGTCAGCTCGTAATAGACGTGGCCGTGGTAGTCTCTGAGCGCGTGCTGATAACCATAGTGCACCAAGAGCTTGTTAGCTTCTTGCGCGCTTTTCAGCCCTAGGCGGTTGGCAATCGTGGTTGGCACTAGATCCGGTTGGTTCACCTGGGCGTCGACATGGGTGATGCCAAGAGAACCCATCACATCAAAGCCAGTCGTGAGCCTGGTGGCGCGGTTCGCGGAAAGGACCGCCTGATTGCCTTTGAGGCCAAGCTGTCGAGCCACACTGGCGAACATGCGGTACTGAAGGCGGCCTTCCCGAGCGACTGCCACCTTTACAGCCAGCGGAATATCCGCCGGACGAACCGAGGGCAGATCGCCTCGCCGCCATGCGACAAATACCTTGATCAGCATGTGGCGGACCTCCGAAGCGCGGTCTGCGTCGGAAAGGGCGGCCGCGAGCAGTGCCTGTTCTTCGTTCAGCCAGTACTCGGTGAACTCCTGACCGCGCGACTTGCCCCGCTGTGGGGCGAGTGAGCCGAACTTCAGGAACTCACCCATGTTCCGCTCGATCAGTTCGCGAATTTTACGGGCGCGGGTGAATCCAAGCCGATCGGCGATATCTAGGTCACGAGCGCGAGGGCCATCGCCGAAGCCCTTCAGCGGTATATCCGAGATCACCCGGCTGGACATTGTAACCGGCACACCATCTGTGATATTGATCACACTGTTCATTTTCAGATCCTTTCGGAGGAATGGATTGGACCGTGGCTCAGCAGTGTTGGCGCACTGGCTGGGCCTTTTGCTTTTTGGGTCATGCCGCAGTCTCCATGAAGAACGCGATCAGTTTGCCGCGTTCTGCGACCCAACGGCCGCCGACCTTTCTGGCGGGGAGCTGGCCAGTTTTCAGCATGTGAAAAGTCTGCCTCGGCGTCCGGCCGATCAGCTTAGCGATCTCTTCCACCTCCCAAATAAGATCGAGAGGAGCGTCCTTATCTACGGCCATTTACCCTTCCTTTACGTTTGGCGGTGTAACCACGGTGGTCAGGTAACCACCGTGGTCACTTGATGTCAACACCACGGTGGTCCATAACGTGGGAAAAGTTTCGAGGAACTCTCATGGGACGCGAAGATCCACAACTGAAGCTACGCCTTAGCGAGGAGATGAAGCAGCGAGTAACCGACTCAGCGCGAGCGAATAATCGATCCGTGAACGCTGAAATCGTAACAAGGCTGGAAAGAACTTTCGCCGAGGACGACCATTACGAAGAACTTGCGACTGCTCAGCCCGAGCCTCCAATCCCCGACGACGACGGCGATAAAGCGCGATTGCGCAGAACTGAGCTACCAGACGGACTAGACTTCGACGAGTATCAACGCCTCTTGAGCCGGGCGCTTCGTGAAGCGACCAGAGCTGCATTTGAAACCGTCGACAAACAGGTACTTGCTCGTGGCGGGAAAGTACTTGTGCTGGATGAGCCAGACGATAACTAGCCATGTCCGTCCGCAAGCGTGAATGGACCACACCAAAGGGCGAGACGAAGTCCGCATGGGTCGTCGACTACACCGACACCGCGGGCAAGCGCCGGCTGAAAACCTTCAAGCTGAAGAAGCTGGCCGATGCCTTCGCGGCTACTGCATCCGTTGAAGTCAGGGAAGGGACGCACGTAGCGGATCGAGAGACGGTGACTGTCGAGGCGGCAAGCAAGCTCTGGATCGCTTCGACGAGGGCTGCGGGCCTGGAGAGATCCTCGATCGAGGACTATGAGCGCACTCTGCGCCTGCACATCATTCCCTTCATCGGCACCCAGCGCTTGAACGCGCTGACAACAGCGCGCCTCCGATCGTTTGAGGACCAGTTGCGCGAGAGCGGCCGGTCCGCATCGATGACGAGACGGGTGCTGACCTCCCTCGGGACAATGCTGGCAGACGCGCAGGAGCGAGGGCTCGTTGTGCGTAATGCTGCCCGGGAAATGCGCGCGCGTCGAGGGCAGAGCGCAACTCGCCAGGAAAAACGCCAAAAGGGCCGGCTGAAAGTCGGGACGGATATCCCGACCCGGGATGAGGTCAAGGCACTGCTTGCGGCGGCTGATGGTCGCTGGCGCCCTCTCCTTCTGACCGCCACCTTCTGCGGGCTACGAGCGTCCGAGCTGCGGGGTCTCCGCTGGAAGGACGTCGATATTGAGAAGCGGGTGATCCGGGTTCACCAGCGTGCCGATCGCTTCAATGACATTGGCCAGCCCAAGTCGATCTCTGGGGAACGCACGGTGCCCGCACCGCCGCTGGTGATCAATGCGCTGCGGGAATGGAAGCTAGCCTGCCCCAAGCGAGATACCGGCAAGCTGGATGGTGATGGCAAGCCGGTCATGGTCCATGATCTCGTCTTCCCGAACGGCAGCGGCAAGGTCGAGCAGTTGAACAATATCCTCCGGCGCGGACTTCACCCCACCTGGAAAGCAGCGGGCGTCGTCGTCGAGACGGATGAAGTGGACGAGCAAGGCAAAGTGGTGCTGGCTCCCAAGTACTCGGGCCTGCATTGCCTGCGCCATTGGTTCGCGTCGTGGTGCATCAACCGTCGCGAGGACGGTGGGCTCGGGCTACCGCCGAAGGTCGTCCAGGAACGCATGGGCCACTCGACGATTGCGATGACCATGGACACCTATGGCCACCTCTTCCCGAGGGGTGACGACGGCTCGGAACTGGCTGAAGCAGCGGACTCGATCCTCGCTTGACGCGACACGAATGCAACATGACTGCAACATGGATGCCATTTCCTCCTGATTTCCAGCGCTTCGGCCATGATTTGTAATCAGGGGGTCCCGGGTTCGAGTCCTGGTGGGGGCACCAGAATTCTTCAAACAAGATCAATTGCCTTAGCGGCTCCAGGCGACTGAGGGACCGGCCTGCACCTAGTGCGGGGGTGTGAACTCGAAGGTGCCTGCCATCTCGACGAAGCCGCGGTAGATGGCCTCGTCTCGGGAATCGAACGTCACCGTCAAATGAAAGATCTTGCCGTCGTGGGCAGCAACAATGTGCTCACTCTGGTAAAGGCCATCGGTTCGGTACCGGACCGCGTTGGCCCCGGCCAGAACCGCCTCCTCGACCGCGCTGGTGGCGAGGTCGATCGACGAGATCCGCCGGTTGCGCTCGACCCAGACCGGCGCGTGCAAATGCTTCGCATTGCGGTAGACGCGCAAGGATACGGCCTTCGGACTCTCCCGTGGTCCAGCGCCGTCGGCGAGCGTGTCAGCGTCCGAGCGGGTCATGAGCGAGATTGCGTAGACCGGGGCCGGGCTTTCGCTGACGTTGACGGGGACGGCAACGTATCCATCCGGCTCCTTGAGGTAGTCAAACCGGAACCCTTGCTCGGGAACCGAATGCCGAGAGACGAGACGAAACGCGTGGCTCGCGTCTTCGCAGGGAACGATCGCGCCATCCTCGGATCTCCTGCCGCGCACGGAGACTAGTTCCCCGACGTTCAGTTTCTCGGGGGCGGCAAGCCGCTGCCTGGCGGCGCAAAGGTTTCTCCCCCGGGAAGGGACGGCGATCGTCACGATGCCCTGTGCCGCCGTTCGAACCCTTACGACCGCCGGGCCATCCAGCATCATCGCGGACAGATCGACCGCGGCAATTTCTCCTTCAAGCTCCACATCTTCCGCAGCAACACCTGCCGTCGCCAGCGGCAGGGCGAACGCTCCGGCGAAAACCAGGCGGGCGCCGACACGGCAATTCAGGCGCAGCGGCTGCATGGTTGGCTCCTTCGGGGGGGACGCCGCTCACCGCAATAGCGCGGTGGACGACGATTGGTACCGCGTGACCTCACGCGCGTCCATCGGCCCCGCGAAAACATCTGCAGCGGACGGCGGGAAGGCAATCCGCCCGCCGCGCAGCGCCGTTCTGCGCAAATGAAACCAAATCCGCGCTACGGCGTTGACATGAAAGCCGCCCCGCCCGGGTCGGTTTGGCCAACCGTCCCTCCAGAACCCTATCGAGGCGGCCGGCACAGTCGAGATACTACCATGGACCGGTTTGCCTATATCGCCCGGGAACTTTGTGATCTGATCGACTTGGCAAAGGACGACCACGATCCGCTAACGGAGTTGCGCTATTTCCTGTCGATGGCGCTGGAACATGCCGAATCCCTGCGACGGGCGCAGGCCGACGAGGCAGGCCGGCAAGGGCAGCGGCTCGATCCCGATCCGGCCACGCTCAACTAGATTGCGGGGACGACGCCATCTTTGCCCGGATGCCGATCGTTACAACGCCCCCCGAGGGAAGAGCTGCGAGGAAGATCACGGACACCGGGTGCCGGCGCCCCCCTCGCCTGTAGGGCGGGCCCCGTATCGCCGCAACTCGACAGGCCTGATCGCCGGGCTCACATCCATCCGCTGGCCGCCGCCGCGAGCACGGCATAGCGTCCGACCTTGGCGACCGAAACCAGTATGAGGAACGTCGACAGCGGCACCTTCAAGACGCCGGCGACGACGGTGATGGGGTCGCCGATGAACGGAACCCAGCTCGCCAGCAGCGACCATTTTCCATAGCGCCGGTACCAGTCCTGGGCCTGCTCCAGACGGGCGGCCGAGACCGGAAACCAGCGGCGGTTGCGGAACCGGTCGATGCCGCGTCCCAGCAGCCAGTTGACGACCGATCCCAGCACGTTGCCGGCACCGGCCACGGCGACCAGAACCGCAGCCGGAAGGTCGCCGGTCAACAGGAGCAGCACGAGGGCCGTCTCCGACTGGGCGGGGATGATGGTCGCGGCGAGAAACGCCGCCGCGAACAGGCCCAGGCAGGCTGCAAGGTCAGCGCTCAAGCGGCCATTCCGGGTGCAGGCTGTCGATGATGATGGCGTGGGCGTGGCGCTTTCCCTGCCGCGCATGGCCTGCGGCGAGATGCGGGTCGTCGAAGGCAAGGTCGTGATGGCTGTGCGCCAGTTCGGCATCGTCCGCGGCCGGCCAAAGCCGCAGCGCCGCCAACAGCGCCCCGGCACCGATGGCGGCGAGGACAAGCGCCGAGGCTCCAAGGCCGGCTTCGGCACCGATCCATCCGGCCAGCGGATAGGTCAACAACCAGGCGGCATGGGACAGGGCAAAATGGGCGGCAAACAGCGCGGGCCGGTCCTCGGCGTGGGCCGAGCGCCGCAGCAGCCGCCCCGACGGCGTCTGGGCGGCCGCGTAGCCGATCCCGAGGAGGAACCAGAGCATCAGCAGCGGCCCGTAGGCGTCGATGGCGGCCGCCGCGGCCACCCCGGCAACGAGGACGGCGGCACCCGTCAGCATCACCCGGCGGTCCGCATAGTTGTCGAGCAGCTTCGGCAACGCCAGCGCCGCCAGCATCGACCCGCCGCCGAAGGCGGCGAGCGCCCAGGCCGTGTGCTGCTGGCTGAGGCCGAGACCGGCCTGCACGAAGACCACAGTGTTGACGATGACCATCGCACCCGCGGCCGACACCGCCAGACAGATCGCCAGCAGCCCGCGAAGCCTCGGCGTCGCCAGGTAGATGCGCATGCCGCGCGTCATCCTGTCGTAGATGCCGACGCTCTCCTTGGCCGGCTGGCGCGGCAGGACCACAGAGACCACAAGCACGGCCGAAGCGCAAAAGCCGATCACCGTGCCGCCGAACAGCACATGATACGACATCACCGTCAGCAGCAGCGCCGCGAGCACCGGACTGACGAGGCTCTCCAGATCGTAGGCGAGACGCGACAGCGACAGGGCTCGCGTATAGTCGCGCTCTTCGACCAAGACGTCGGGGATCGTCGCCTGGAAGGCGGGCGTGAAGGCGGCCGATGCGGACTGGAGCAGGAAGATCAGGAGATATACCTGCCAGACCTCGGAGGCGAAGGGCAGGAACAGGGCGACGCCGGCACGGACGAGATCGAGGCCGACGAGCATCAGCCGGCGCGGCAGCATTTCGGCAACGGCTCCGGCGACCGGGGCGACCGTCACATAGGCGACCATCTTGATGGCCAGCGCCGTGCCGAGAACCGCACCCGCCGCGTCCCCGGCGATCTCAAAGGCGAGCAGCCCGAGCGCCACTGTCGCAAGGCCGGTGCCGACCAGGGCGATGATCTGCGCCAGGAACAGGTGCCGGTAGGTCCGGTTGCGGAGGACATCGAGCATGGCTGTGTTCCAGATGCGGCAACGGATCGCTGGTCCTGCGCCTGGCCCCTTTCCTATCTTCTGGACAGGATATTTCAACAGGCAATGTCGGCAACAGCCAGCGGAGCGGCTCCCGCAGCCTGTCGTTCCCCGCCGCGCGCATCCGCCCGACTATCGGAAAGCGCGAATATCGCCGGTGGCTTCCCGCCTGCCGTCCGCTCATGCTACTCTATTGGATGGGAGGAGATGTTATGGGTAATTTCGTTGCATTGTCCGCGATCGTCGTCGGCTCCGCCGTCCTCGGGCTCATCGTCGCCTATGCCATGCGCCGGCAGCGGGAAGCGCATACTCCCCCCAGCCATGACGACGCATCGCTGCGGTTCTAGCCCCGCCACCGATCCCGATGCGATCCGCCCCGTAGAGAAGGCGCGCGCCGCGCCGACCGGTCCGGCCACAGACTTCGTGCATCCCATCATGCCCGGGGATCTGTTCCTTGCGCCCGGTGAGCGGGCGACCATGCCATCGCCGCAGCCATCGACTCGCCGCTTTCGCCGTGCAAGACTGCGGCCATGATCGAAAGCAGCGACATCGAACTCGAAGACGAACGCCTCAAGCTGTTGAGCGAACTGGCGCGATCGAAGCAGTCCACGCCCGCGACGCTGGCGACGCGCAACGCTCCGGGCAGCATCGGCTTTCACGAAGCGACACATACGGCGTCGATCGTACTCGACCTTCTCGACCAGCACCTGCTGCGGCATCCGGCGATCACCGCCAATCCGGAGTGGTTCCGCTACGCCTCCCGCGCCAGCGAGGCGCTGTTCAATCTCTATCAGTCGATGGGCGCCGCGCAGCTCGACCATCACGGCGATGACGGGCTGCGGCCCGAGGACCTGAACGCCAGCAACGACGACTGAGCCCCTACCACGCCGATATGATGCAAGCCGCGCCGGCGCATCGGCGGTGATCGCAGCGGTCAGGAAGGACTGTGCTCGTTGAGGGCGTCGACGACACGCTCGCGGCCGACCCGGATGACATGTTCCATGGCACGGCGCGCGCCCTGCTCGTCGCGTCGGCGGATTTCCTCGACGATGCGGATGTGCGTGGCCGCCACGTCATCGATCTTGACGGGGTCGCGCGCAGGCGAACTCAGCCGGAACACGCCCACGAGAGCCGCCTCGATCAGACTGCCGATGGTGCGGAAGAACGGATTGCGCGAGGCCTCCAGCACGCTGAGATGGAAACGCAGGTCGGCCAATGCCAGCGTCTCGGCCGTGTGCTCCGGATCGCCCATCGCCATCGCCAGCCGCATCATCTGGCTGATATCGGCATCCGTGGCAAAGCGGGCCGCCAGCACCGCCGCATGCGGCTCGAAAGCCAGTCTCACCTCGCTGAGATCGAGCAGGAAGGCCTCATCGACTCCCTTGGCCAGTTGCCAGGTCAGGATGTCGCTGTCGAACAGGTTCCATTGCGTCCGCGGCGTAACCCGCGTGCCGATCCGCGCGCGCGGCACCACCAGCCCCTTGGCGGACAATGTCTTCATCGCCTCGCGCAGCACGGTACGCGAGACACTGAAGCGCGCCGCGAGCTCGGCGTCCCCAGGCAGGGTCGCACCAACCGGAAACTCGCCGGCGACGATGGCGCGCCCGAGTTCATTGACCACCTGCGCATGGCTCGTGCGTGTATTGGCCCCAGTGATGACGGTTTCGAGCAGACCCTTGCGCAACAGACCCTATCCTCCCTGCGGCCATTCCAAGCGGATCCACATGCCGCAATGTGCAACCCGGTGACGTCGCCGCGCCGGCACGTTGTGTCGCCTTCACGTCACGCCTTCGGCTCATCCGCCAGCCGCCCCGTTCGATCAGGGAAGCGCCTCTACCTGAGGATAGACCCGAAAAGCAGACGCCCAATCAATATCTTCGTCTTCGACCTGCAGATCGGGCTCCATCCCCCGGCGGCATCCTCCCCGTGCCACCGCAGCCGCTCCAAGCTCCACCCCGGCGACTGCATCCGGCTGTGCCGAGGTATAGAGCGCGAAAGCGATTCCCGAAAGCCCGAGCATCGTCCCCCGGCGGTCCGACCAGTCCCCCATGCCGGGGCACCGTCAGACAGGAACCGGTCCGACGTCGTCCAACCATCATATTATATGACTTTATCGCGCACGCAAACGCGTTCCAGCCGCGATTGCACGTCGCAAGTCCGCAGCGCTGGCCGAACCGGCGCAACAGGGCGCGACGAGGAAAAAGGCCCCCGCAGCGGCAGCGCTACGGGGGCCGTCGTTGGACCGTACGCGACAGTCGCCGCGACCGGTTTCGGTCTATTGGGGCAGCGTGTCGTCGACGCCGGCAATATAGAAGTTCATGCCGAGCAGCGTACCGTCGTCGGCCGTCTCGCCGTCCTTCAGCCAATCCGAGCCGTCCTGCTTCTTGATCGGCCCGGTATAGGGGTGAAGCTCGCCCGAGCGGATCTTCGCCTCGGTCTCTTCCGCCATCGTCTTCACGTCGTCAGGCATGTTGGTGTAGGGCGCCATCGTCAAAATGCCGTCCTTGAGGCCGTCCCAGACCTGCTCCGACTTCCAGGTACCGTCGAGCAGCTGGTTGGCGCGCTTGATGTAGTAGGCGCCCCAGGTGTCGACGATCGCCGTCAACTGCGTCTCCGGCCCGGCCTTGATCATGTCGGAGGCCTGACCGAAGGCCTTGATGCCGCGCTCGGCGGCGACCTGCATCGGCGCGGTCGTGTCGGTGTGCTGCGTCAGGATATCGACGCCCTGGTCGATCAGCGCCTTGGCCGCGTCGGCTTCCTTGCCGGGGTCGAACCAGGTGTTGGCCCAGATGACCTTGACCTTGAAGTCCGGGTTCACCGACTGTGCGCCGTGGACGAAGGCGTTGATGCCCATCACCACCTCGGGGATCGGGAACGAGGCGATGTAGCCGGCGAGACCCTTCTCCGACATCTTCGCGGCGATCTGACCCTGGATGTAGCGGCCTTCATAGAAACGCGAATTGTAGGTGGCGACGTTCGGCGCCGACTTGAAGCCGGTGGCGTGCTCGAACTTCACGTCCGGGAACTTCTCGGCGACCTTGATCGTGGCGTCCATGAAGCCGAAGGAGGTGGTGAAGATCAGCGCGCAGCCGGAACGGGCCATGCGCTCGATCGCGCGTTCGGCGTCCGGACCTTCGGGTACGTTTTCGAGGAACGGCGTCTCGATCTTGTCGCCGAATTCTTCCTGAAGCTCCTGGCGGCCAATGTCGTGCGCCTGGGTCCAGCCGCCATCGGTCTTGGAGCCGACGTAGATGAAGCAGATCTTGGTCTTGTCCTGGGCGTTGGCGCCGGCGGCAAAGCCGAGCATCGCCGCCGAGGCTGCAAGTGCGAGTATCAGTGTTTTCATTTCGACCTCTGTAGGTTTGAGACTTGGTTTTCCCGCCGCTTCTTCTTCTTCACCGATCGGGCACGAATGGCTTGCCGAGCGATGCGGGCGTGTTGATCAACGTCATGCGTCGATTGTGCGATATCAGAACGAGGACGACAACGGTCGCCGCGTAGGGAAGCGCCGACAGGAACTGGGAAGGGATGCCGAGGCCAAGCGCCTGCGCGTGCAACTGGCTGATCGACACCGCACCGAACAGGTAGCCGCCGGCCAACACCCGCCAGGGCCGCCACGACGCGAAGACGACGAGCGCGAGCGCGATCCATCCGCGGCCGGCCGACATGTTCTCCACCCATTGCGGCGTATAGACGAGCGACAGCTGCGCGCCGGCCAGGCCGGCGCAGGCGCCGCCGAACAGCACGGCGAGATAACGGGTGCGGATGACGCCGATGCCGAGCGCATGGGCCGAGCCGTGATTGTCGCCGATCGCGCGGATCTTCAGGCCGGCGCGGCTCCTGAACAGGAACCAGTTGACGCCGATGACGAGCGCGATCGACAGGTAGAAGATCAGGTCCTGCTTGAACAGCAACGGGCCGAGGACGGGGATCCCGGACAGAAGCGGCACCGCGATCTGCGGCAGCTTCGTCCCCGACATGCCGACATAGGCCTCGCCGATCTGACCTGAGACGCCGAGGCCGAGAATGGTCAGCGCCAGGCCGGTGGCCACCTGGTTCGCCACCAGCGTCAGCGTCAGGAACCCGAACAGGGCCGAAAACAGCGCCCCGCCGGTGATCCCGGCGAGGATGCCGACATAGGGCGAACCGGTCGCGTGCGTCGCGGCGAAGGCGAGCACGGCGCCCATGATCATCATGCCCTCCACCCCGAGGTTGAGCACGCCGGCGCGTTCGGTCACCAGTTCGCCGAGCGCGGCCAGCACCAGCGGGGTCGCGGCGGTGATGACGGTCAGGAGGATCGCCTCGACAATGCCCATCACTCGGCCCCGCCTTGCGCTGTCGCCACCGTCCTGCCTGCGAGGACGAGCCGGATCTTGTACTGGATGAGCGTGTCGCAGGAGAGCACGAAGAAGAGCAGCAGCCCCTGGAACACGCGCGTCACCTTGTCGGACACGCCGAGCGTCAGCTGAACCGCCTCGCCGCCGACATAGGTCAGCGCCAGGAACAGGCCGGCGACGATCACGCCGAGCGGATTGAGCCGGCCCAGGAAGGCGACGATGATGGCGGTGAAGCCGTACCCGGGCGAAATGATCGGCTGCAGCTTGTTGATGTTGCCGCTGACCTCGGAAATGCCGGCAAGGCCGGCAAGCGCGCCCGACAGAAGCATCGAGAACCAGATCATGCGGCGGGAGGAAAAGCCCGCAAACCGCCCTGCCCGTTCCGACTGTCCGAGCACGGTGATCTCGAAGCCCTTCAGCGTGTAGCGCATCATGAACCAGACCAGAAGCGCAGCGACGATGGCGAAGACGAAGCCGAGATTGGTGCGGCCCGAATCCAGCACCTCGGGCAGGATGGCCTCGGGGGCGAAGTTGCGGGTGACCGGGAAGTTGTAGCCCTCCGGACTGCGCCACGGCCCGCGTACGATCCAGTCGAGGAACAACTGGGCGATATAGACCAGCATCAGGCTCGACAGGATCTCGTTGGTGTTCATGTTCGCCTTGAGGAAGGCGGGAATCGCCGCATAGAGCGCGCCACCGATCATGCCGCAGACCAGCATCAGCGGCAGCACCATCGGCGAGTGCCATTCGTTGAACACCACCGGGATGATCGACCCGGCAATAGCCCCCATGATGAACTGGCCTTCGGCACCGATATTCCAGTTGTTGGAGCGGTAGCAGACGGAGAGGCCGACGCCGATCAGGATCAGTGGCGCCGCCTTGATCGCGATCTCGTGCAGCGACCAGACGTCGAGCAGAGGCTCGACGAAGAAGCCGTAGAGCGCGCTGGCGGGATCCTTGCCGAGCAGCGCGAACATGATGCCGCCGGCAACCACCGTCAACGCCAGGGCGATGAAGGGCGAAAGCACCGCGTACATGGTCGAGGAACTTGGCCGCTTCTCCAGTTCAATGCGCATGAACCGCCTCCGCCTTCTTCTCGTGCATGCCGCCCATCAACAGACCGATCTTCTCGCGCGTCAGCTCGCGCGCCGGAAAGGCGTCGGACAGCCGCCCCTCGCTGATGACGGCAATCTCCGTCGCCACCTCGAAGATCTCGTCCAGATCCTGGCTGATCACGAGCACGGCGGAGCCGGCCCTGGCGAGGTCGACCAGCGCCTGGCGGATGCGGCTGGCCGCACCGGCGTCGACGCCCCACGTCGGCTGGTTGACGACCAGCACCGCCGGCTGGCGGTCGAGTTCGCGGCCGACGATGTATTTCTGCAGGTTGCCGCCGGACAGCGAACCGGCCGGCGGATCGTCGCCGCTCTTGCGCACGTCCATCGCCGCGGAGATCCGCCGCGACGCCATGCGCACGGCCACGTGCTTGATGATGCCGAGCACGCCGCCACCGAGGAACGCAGCGCGGTCCGACTGGTTGCGGGCCAACACGAGATTGTCGGACAGCGACAGACCGGTCACGGCGGCGTGGCCGTGGCGCTCTTCCGGCACGAAGCCCGCCCCCATCAGCCGACGCGCCGTGATGCCGAGGGTGCCCACGGGGCGTTGGCGGATCTTCACCGCATCGCCCGCGGCAATCGGAAACTCCCCCGACAGCGCATCGAACAGCTCGCCCTGCCCGTTGCCGGCGACGCCGGCGATCGCCAGCACCTCGCCGCCATGGACCTTGAGCGAGACGTCCTTGAGTGAAACCGCAAACGGTGTGCGTGCCGCCACGCTGAGATTGCGCGTCTCGAGCAGCACCTCGCCGCGGGTGCTCGTGCCTTCGGCCGTTACCGCCGCCACGTCGCTGCCCACCATCATCCGCGCCAGCGACGCCGGCGTCTCCTGGCGCGGGTCGCAGGCGCCGGTGACCTTGCCATGGCGAAGCACGGTGGCGCGGTCGCAAATGCGCTGCACCTCCTCGAGCCGGTGACTGATGTAAAGCACCGACCGCCCTTCCGCCTTCAGCTTGGCGAGCGTCTCGAACAGCCTGTCGGCCTCCTGCGGCGTCAGCACCGAGGTCGGCTCGTCGAGGATGATCAGTTGCGGGTTCTGCAGCAACGCCCGCACGATCTCGATGCGCTGGCGCTCGCCGACCGACAGGTCGGCAACATGCGCGTTCGGGTCGAGCGGCAGGCCGTAGGCATGCGACAGGCGCGCCGATTCTTCCGCCACCTTGGACAACGAGATGCCGGCAGGCAGCGACAGGGCGATGTTTTCCGCCACCGTCAGTGCCTCGAACAGCGAGAAGTGCTGGAACACCATGCCGATGCCGAGCTTGCGCGCGATGCTCGGGCTTGCGATCGAGACGGCCCCGCCCTTCCAGAAAATGTCGCCGCTGGTCGGCGCCAGCACGCCGAACAACATCTTCACCAGCGTCGACTTTCCGGCACCGTTCTCGCCGAGCAGGGCATGGATCTCGCCCGGATCAATCCGCAAATCGATGCCGTTGCAGGCGGCGAACGAGCCGAACAGCTTCGTCAGGTTGTGCACAGCCAGCAACGGGCTGCTCGCGGACGCTCCAGCGACTGACACTCTGCCCCTCTTTTCTCGAAGCCCTCCCCCTCGCAGCAACGTCAGGGAATGAGCAACGTCGTTCCGCTTGTTCTTCTTGTTTCCAGATCCGTGTGGGCGCGCCCCGCCTCCGCCAACGGATAGGTCTGATTTATATTGATACGCACTTTGTTGCTGCGCACAATATCAAAGAGGGAATTTGCACACGCGTCTAGTTCGGGGCGCGTGGCGATGTAGTGGAACAGCGTCGGCCGGGTGGCGAACAGCGAGCCCTTCTGCGCCAGCAGTCCCACACTGAACGCGTCGACAGCCCCGGAGGAATTGCCGAAGCTGACCCACATCCCGCGCGGCTTCAGGCAGTCCAGCGACTTCGGAAACGTGTCCTTGCCGACCGAATCATAGACGACGTCGCACTTCTTGCCATCGGTCAGTTCCAGCACGCGCGCGGCGAAGTCCTCGCGCGTATAGTCGATCACGTGGTCGTAACCGTGGGCGAGCGCCAGCTCGATCTTTTCCTTCGAGCCGGCCGTGCCGATCACGGTCGCGCCGAGCGCCTTGGCCCACTGGCCGGCAATCAGGCCGACGCCGCCGGCGGCGGCATGGAACAGGATCACGTGCCCGGGCTTCACCGGGAAGGTCTGCAACAGCAGGTACTGCGCGGTCATGCCCTTCAGCATCATCGCCGCCGCGGTTTCCAGCGAGATCCCGTCCGGCACCTTGACCAGATGCCGTGTCGCGATGTTGCGCTCGGCCGTATAGGCGCCATCGGCGGAGGCGTAGGCAACGCGGTCGCCGAGCGCGAAATCGGTCACGCCCGCTCCGAGCGCCGTCACCGTTCCCGCTCCCTCCTTGCCGGGAATGAACGGCAGATCGGCCTTGTAGAGCCCGGTACGGAAATAGACGTCGATGAAGTTCAGACCAATCGCCGCCTGGCTGATGCGCACTTCGCCCGGCCCCGGGGGCGACAGCTCCACCTCTTCCAGCTTCAACACTTCCGGACCGCCGAGCGAGCGGACGATGATGGCCTTTGTCATGTGAATTCTCCCGGACTCAACGCTTGCCGAGGCGCGGAAACAGCTGCATCACCGCGCCGATGCCATAAAGATAGACCCCCGTCGCGACCACGCCGATCACCACCCATTGCGGCGTTGCGAAGTGCAGCAGCAGCGCATAGCCGCCAAGCGCCGCCCAGAGGAAGAACACAGCGAGGTTGAGCGACCGCAGCCGCTGGACCCGCACCGGATGCAGGAAGTGAATAGGCATGAAGGTCAGCAGCACCGAAACGAACACAACGATCGACGCCGTCACTTCGCTCGCCTTGATGACGAACAGGGTGAACACGATCATGTTCCAGACGACGGGAAATCCGGAAAAGAAATACTCGTCCGTCTTCATGCCCATGTCGGCATAGTAGATCGCGCTGGAAACGACGATCGCTCCGGCGGCGACAAAGGACCACGGCTGGCCGATCATGCCGCTCTGGTACAGCGCGAAGGCGGGCAGCAGCACGTAGGTCACATAGTCGATCACGTTGTCGAGCGTATCGCCGGACCAGTTGGGCAGCACCTCCTTCACCCGGACCTTGCGGGCGATCGGTCCGTCAATGCCGTCGACCAGCAGCGCCAGACCCAGCCACCAGAACATGTCGACAAAACGATGCTCGGCCGCGGCGACCACCCCGAGAAAGGCCAGGAACGAACCGGAAGCGGTCAGGATGTGCACCGAAAAGGCGCGGATCTCGGCGTAGGGTACGCGCCTGTAATTGAAGAACCTCATCGCCTGCCCTTGTCCGTCGCCGTGCCACCCGCCGCGCAGCAGATGCTGACACAGCCCTTTTTTCGCCGGTAATATGCACCGATTGGCCGCGGCTTCCAGCGAAAATCGGGGGACGGCCGCAGGCATCCGGCGACGCTTGTCGGCCTGCGCCGATGGAACGCATGGATTTTGCCCGAATCCGGGCTTAGTTTGCGCAGGAACGCCCGTCGGCATTTCTGTGGGTAAGCATGGCATGAAAGAAGAACCGCGCATGGAAGTCTTTGATATCGCGATCGTGGGCGCCGGGCTGGCCGGCAATCTCGCCGCCCTGGCACTGTCCGATTCGGGCCGGCGGATCGCGCTGGTCGCGCCCGCCAGCCGGCCGCACGACGCGCGCACCACGGCGCTGATGGCGCAGTCGATCGACTTTGTGCGGCAGCTCGGCCTTTGGGACGAGATCGAAAGGGTCGCCGCACCGCTGGAGACAATGCGCATTCTCGACGGCACCACGCGGCTGTTCCGCGCCCCGCCAGTCAGCTTCCGCTCCAGCGAGGTCGGCCTGCCCGCCTTCGGCTACAACATCCCGAACGCGCCGTTCCTCGCGAGCCTGGAGCGCAGGATCGCCGCCCAGGATACGATCACCCGGTTCGAAACGACGCTGGAGCGGCTGAGCTTCCCCGACGGCGGCGTCGAGCTCCATCTGGCCGACGGGCACAGCATCGGCGCCGGGCTTGTTGCCGGTGCCGACGGCCGCCAGTCCGAGGTCCGCCGCCAGAGCGGCATCGCCGTGCGCGCCTGGACCTATCCGCAGACGGCGCTGGCGCTGAACTTCGGCCATGAACTGCCGCACGCCAGCATCTCGACGGAATTCCATACCGAGAGCGGTCCATTCACGCAGGTGCCGTTGCCCGGGCGCCGCTCCAGCCTCGTGTGGGTGCTGTCACCGAAGAATGCGGAGGAGACCCGCGCGCTGCCGCTCGACCAGTTGGGCCGCGCCGTCGAGGACCGCATGCAGTCGCTGCTCGGCAAGGTCTCGATCGAGGCGCCGCCGCAGGCCTTTGCGCTCTCCGGCATGCAGGCCGACCGGTTCGGCAAGGGGCGCATCGTGCTGATCGGCGAGGCCGCCCACGCCTTTCCGCCGATCGGGGCGCAGGGCCTCAACCTGAGCCTGCGCGACGTGATGGCGCTGCGCGACCTGCTGGCCGACCGGACCCAACCCCATGCCGCCACCGGCGAGGCTTTCGACCGGCGTCGCCGCGCCGACATCCACAGCCGCACCGCCAGCGTCGACCTGCTCAACCGCTCGCTGCTGTCGGGCTTTTTGCCCATGCAGATCCTGCGCACGGCCGGGCTGCACATGCTGTCGGCCATCGGCCCCTTGCGCAGCGTCGTCATGCGCGAGGGCGTCGAGCCCGGCGGCTCGCTGCGGGCGCTGCGCGAGGGCCTAGGGGAACGGATCCCCCGGCAGCAGGCCTGACTTCACCAGGTACAGCAGCATCGTCACCGTCGCGACGGACAGGACGGTGGTGATCAGGATCGTCGCCGATGCGCGCTCCTGCCAGACCCCGTATTGCTGGCCGATGACGAACACGTTGGTCGCCGTCGGCAGGGCGGCGAGCAGCACGGCGGTATAGACCCAGACGGGGTCGAAGTTTCCCGCCGCCCCGAGCACCAGATACATCGTCAGCGGCAGCAGCAGCAGTTTCGCCGGCACGATGTAGGTGATCTCGATCGGGATGCGCTTGAGCGGGCGCAATGCCAGCGTCACGCCCATCGCGAACAGCGCGCAGGGGGCGGCGGCCTGGGCGAGATAGTCGATCAGCCGCTGCAGCGGCCCCGGTGCCTCGAAGGAGAGAAAGGCGGCGACGAACCCGGCCGCCGTCGCGAGGATGAAGGGATGGGTGACGATCCGGCGGACAACGTCACCGGCGATCGCCGTCGCGGGCCGCTTCTCGCCGCCCGAGAACGACATCAGCGCCGGCGCCACCATGAAGTGCAGCATGTTCTCGAAACAGAACACCAGCGCCACCGGCACCGCCGCCGGCTCGCCGAAGGCCAGCAGCGCCAGTCCCGGCCCCATGTACCCGATGTTGCCATAGGCCGCGGCGAGGCCCTGGACCGTGGCCTCGCCGACCGTCGCGCGCCGGGGAAGGAGGCCGACGGCGAAGATCAGCCCGAAAACGAGGTAGGTGGCGCCGACATTGGCGAGGATGAAGTCGACCCTGGTCAGCTGCTCGATCGGCGTCTTCGATACAAGCTTGAAGAACAGCGCCGGCAGGGCGATGTAGATGATGAAGGTGTTGAGCCAGCCGAGCGCCTCGGCCGGCTGGCGGGTGATCCTCGCCGCCAGGTAACCGAGCAGTATCATGCCGAAGAACGGCAGCACCAGTCCCGTGATTTCCGCCATGCGCCCCGCGAATCCCCGCTCCGTGCACCCGACCTGCCGGACGGTCTAGCCGATGCGGCAGCGCACGGCTAGCCGATCTGTGACAGGATCGGGAATGTCTGCTGGAACCAGATCGCCACCGAGCTGATATAGCCGAACATGAAGGCCAGCCCGGTCAGAACGAGCAGGACGCCCATGACGCGCTCGACCGCGCCGAGATGCTTCTTGAAGCGCACCAGGAACCGCATGAAGGCACCGGAAAAGCCCGCGGCGATCCAGAAGGGGATGGCGAGACCCAGGGAATAGACCGCGAGCAGGAAGGCGCCCTCGCCCACCGTCTCGCGCGCGGCCGCCACGCCGAGGATCGCCCCCAGCACCGGCCCGATGCACGGCGTCCAGCCGAAGGCGAAGGCCAGCCCCATCACATAGGCGCCCGACAGGGTGGCCGGCTGGCCGCCGCCCTGGAAGCGCGCCTCGCGCGAGAACAGCCCGATCCGCAGCAGGCCGAGGAAGTGCAGCCCCATGAGAATGATGATGACGCCGCCGACCTGCGCGAGCAGGTCCAGATGCCGGCGCAGCGCCATGCCGATGGTCGAGGCGCCGGCGCCGAGGGCCACGAACACCGTGGCGAAACCCAGCGTGAACAGCAGCGCCGACAGCAGCACCGCCTTGCGCGCCCGGCCGTCATCGACGGCGACCGTGCCGCCACGGAACTGGTCGACGGAAATGCCGGCCATGTAGCACAGGTAGGGCGGCACGAGCGGCAGAACGCAAGGCGAGAGGAAGGACAGCGTACCGGCCAGAAGTGCGCTCAGCAGGGATATTTCGGCAATCGACAAGCAGATTCTCCATGCCTGGAAACGGCCAGGCACACCGGTGATGCCCCACTCGCGGCGCGTTCGCCGGCATCGCGCCGAACGCCCCGACCGCGGCCGGGCACCGGAGGCTTCCATAACCGCCCCGGCGGCTCCGGGCCAATCACCTTTTGGCGAACGCGGCGAAATGCAGCAAAAGCCGGGCGGGCTGACGAAAAGATGGTTGACCGAGAGGAGACGCCTGCTATATGTCCGCCCACTTCCGCGGGACAGGCCCGCCTGGGAGCGCGTAGCTCAGCCGGTAGAGCAACTGACTTTTAATCAGTAGGTCCAGGGTTCGAATCCCTGCGCGCTCACCATAAGATCACACACTTCGACCATTGCTTGCCGGGTGCGCCAGAACCTGCGGCAACGACAAGCGCGCGGTCTTGCCGTCCGTCGCCCTTGTCGATCTTGCACGGCAGCGGGTCGCCCACGGACGGCCTGACTGGCGACGCTTCATCCGAGCGCCGAAGTCTACAACCGCAGAGCACCGAAGGGCCGGAGGGGTGTTTTTTAGCTAACCGTACCGGAATCACGGAATCAGACCTTCCCAGACGTTCGACCAAAGTCGTAGAGAAAGCCTGTTACTTCCATCTCCCCGCGTCACTGCGAGCCATGTGTGTGACGCCCCTAGCCCCGCCGTCGCGCGGGGCTTTTTTTGGGAAGCGCGCCATCACCAGAAGTGGCCGCCATCGATACCGCGACAAAGCAGCCGTTTCGGACGCCATTCCGTCTCCGACGGCTGGCGCTCGCTTCCCGACCATCGAAAAAGGACGGCGCTTTTGACGGCGCCGCCAGTCTTTGGGGCTGTTGTGTTGCGGGGCTAGCTTACCGCGCCGCAACCATAGACCCATTCCCGGTTGCTTCGTACCGTATAACCGCGTGCTAGATCGAAGTAGCGAGAAACATAACGAGAATGGGTCCGGAACATCCGCATTGTCCGATCTCGGCCGGGTGCTCGCGGGGCTGCCGCGGCAGCCGTCAGGCGGTCCGCCGTGCCACCAGCGACGGCCGATCGCCGCGCATCGGGGCCGTCGCGCGCTGCTCGTCCCTGGACTGATAGATCGCGACCGGGTGCCCCGCGCCGTCGGTCCAGCGCCGGCGGCAGACCAGCCAGGAATGGGCGTCGAAGACGCCTCGCTGCGCCGGCGACTCCATCACGAAGGCCAGGGTCACGCTCCGCCCCGCACGATCCGACCGCATCTTGTGCAGGACCGTGTCCAGAACGTTGGCCTCGAACGGATTGAACAGATAGGCGGCGCTCACGCCGGAATAGTCGAACTCCTCGGCGGCGACCGTGTGGATCTCGGCGGGAGCGCGGCGCCCCCGCATGCGCCGGACGTTCGCCCGGGCCAGGCGTGACAGCTTCGGCGAACACTCGACGCCGAGCACCTTTCGCACGCTCATGCGCGAGGCCAGGCATACGACCCGCCCCTTGCCGGACCCGATGTCGGCGAAGACATCGGTATCCTTCAACGCGAGCCGCCGGAGCACGTCCCTGGTGTCGGAGTAGTCCACGCTGGCATAGTAGACCGCGTCGTCCCTCTCGGCGGGCTCGGTCCCCCGCGTCGACACCCCCAGCAGCCAGTCATTGATCAGGTTCGAGAGCCGTCTCAGAAATGCAGCCATTGCGTCTTCCTTTCATTCCGGCGGCGGCCCGGGCCGCAGGACATGACAGAGGGAATGCGATGGCCGCGCAGCCGCGTTCGCGCGCAGCACGGCCGGCGACACATAACGTCAGCGCCACGAACAACGACGAACCGGCACCTTCAACGGCGCCGCCCGATGCCCGTATGTGAGGAATGATGGTGCGGCGCCGAAGCGACCGCTCTACAACCATACACGATTTAGGGTTGGTTAATACCGCCCAGTCCGGTTGCTAGATCGAAAGAGCGAGAAACGAAACGAGAATGGTTCGAGGCTGCCGCGGCCTGGCGGGCCGGCCAGGAACGGCCGATCTTGCGCGGCGAGGCTACGACCGCCACGTCTAGTCCGGCGCCGCAACGAGCCGCAGGCGGCGGAGGTGCCTGATCTTCTCGTCGGTAGCCGCCAACAGCGTTCGGTAGATTTCCTGAAGCGCATCGGCGGCGTCGTGGTAGGGCTGCGGCAGGTCGGCGGCACGCATTTCAGTCCGGATCCGATCGATGTCCTGCTCGCCCTTTTCGACAATGCGTGCGAGGCTGAGCGCCTGGTCCAGGGTCAGGCCATCCCGGGCGAGGATCTCGGGGACCCGGGAAAGCAGGCGCCGGATGATCGCGCCTTGCCGTTCCAACGTCTGCACCCAGTCGACCGCCATACCGCCCCTCGCCCGCCAAGCCTGAATGTTAAACCGGTAGGGTAAACGCCCGGTAACCACTGCTGTGCGCGTGCCGCCGGCAGCCGGCGGCATGCGCACAGCGGCAAATTTTGTAATGCGCTGGGCGGCGATGCGTGCAACAAAGGCGTGCCCGCCCATGGGATCGGCGGGCTGCCGGCACATGTGCCGGCCAGGGCAGTGGCGGAGAAGGCGCGGCGCGGGGCATGAAAAGCAGCATCGGATCGTTCTGTTTCGTGGCGGCGCAGGGGCCCGAGGCGCAAGAGGCTCACCAGGAACTGGTCCGCCACTACGGCAATGCCGCACCGGAGGATGCAGACGTCATCGTTGCGCTTGGCGGTGACGGCTTCATGCTGCAGACGCTGCACCTGATGATGAACTCCGGCAAGCCGGTCTACGGGATGAACCGAGGCTCGATCGGCTTCCTGATGAATCGCTACCGCGTCGACGGCCTGCCGGAACGAATCGCCGACGCCGTGGAGAACGTCTTCCGCCCGCTCGAGATGAACACCGTCGATGTCGATGGCAACCGGCGCCAGGCGCTCGCGATCAACGAAGTCTACCTGTTCCGCCAGTCCTACCAGGCAGCGAAGCTGCGCGTGACCGTCGACGGTCGCACGCGGCTCGAGGAACTGATCTGCGACGGCCTGCTGCTGGCAACGCCGGCGGGTTCCACCGCCTACAATCTCTCGGCCCATGGCCCGATCCTGCCGCTGGAGGCACCGCTTCTGGCGCTGACGCCGGTCAGCCCGTTCCGGCCTCGGCGCTGGCGCGGGGCGCTGCTGCCGAATCACGTCACCGTCGAGATCGACATCCTCGAAGCGGACAAGCGTCCGGTGAACGCCGTTGCCGACTATACCGAGGTGAAATCGGTGATAGGGGTCAGCATCGCCGAATCGCCGAGTTGCACGGCGATCCTGCTGTCCGACCCCGACCACTCCTGGTCGGAACGTATCCTCGCCGAACAGTTCCAGTATTGATCCGGGAGCCGGCCTCGTGCCGACGCACGGACGTCAGCGGCCCGAAGGACGCAAAAAACCAGTTCCGACGCCTGAAACAGAAAAGGCCCCCGAGGGGGCCTTTGCCAGCGCGCTTCCGCCGGTTCAGGCGATGTCTTCCACAACCGCATCCGCACCGCCGCTGACGCGGTGGGCAAGCGCAGCTTCCATGAACTCGCTGAGCTCGCCGTCGAGCACGTCCGAGGGCGAGGTGCTCTCGACGCCCGTGCGCAGGTCCTTGACCAGCTGATAGGGCTGCAGCACGTAGGAGCGGATCTGGTGCCCCCAGCCGATGTCGGTCTTCGACGCCGCCTCGGCATTTGCCGCCTCCTCGCGCTTCTTCAGCTCGGCCTCGTAGAGACGGGCGCGCAGCATGTCCCAGGCCTTGGCCCGGTTCTTGTGCTGTGAGCGTTCCTGCTGGCAGGCGACAACGATTCCCGACGGGATGTGGGTGATGCGCACCGCCGAATCGGTCGTGTTGACGTGCTGGCCGCCGGCGCCGGACGAACGGTAGGTGTCGATGCGGCAGTCGCTCTCGTTGACCTCGATGTTGATCGAGTCGTCGACAACCGGATAGACCCAGATCGACGAGAACGAGGTGTGGCGGCGGGCATTGCTGTCATAGGGCGAGATGCGCACCAGCCGGTGCACGCCCGATTCGGTCTTCATCCAGCCATAGGCATTGTGGCCCTTGACGAGAATCGTCGCGGACTTGATGCCGGCCTCTTCGCCGTCGTGGATTTCCAGCAGCTCCACCTTGAAGCCCTGACGTTCGGCCCAGCGCGTGTACATGCGCAGGAGCATGTTCGCCCAGTCCTGGCTTTCCGTGCCGCCGGCGCCGGAATGCACTTCGACATAGGTGTCGTTGCCATCGGCCTCGCCGGAAAGCATTGCCTCGACCTGGCGGCGATTGGCTTCCGTCCGCAGCTCCTTCAACGCGTTTTCCGCGTCCTTGACGATGTCGGCGTCGCCCTCTTCCTCACCGAGCTCGATCAGCTCGATATTGTCCTTCAGCTGCTGCTCGAGGTGGCGCAGGCCGTTGACGCCGTCGTCGAGCTGCTGGCGCTCGCGCATCAGTTTCTGCGCCTCGGAGGCGTCGTTCCAGAGGTTCGGATCCTCTGCCTTGTTGTTCAACCAGTCCAGTCGTCTTATCGCCTGGTCCCAGTCAAAGATGCCTCCTCAGCAGGCTTATGGCCTGCTTGATTTCGTCGACCACATTCTCGATTTCCGCGCGCATGTCCGTTTCTTCTGTTGTTGGCGAGTTGGGGCCGTGAATAGTCACATGACCCGAGGATGTAAAGGCGAGCGTGGCGACGCCCGCCTTTTTTCACCCGGCGGCGACCTGCTCAGAACAGGCCGCTCTGCCCGCCGGTGACGGCCTGGTTGGCCTGCGGGGAACTCCGCAGGATCTCCTCCGGCTCCATATATTCCTCGCCGCCGATGACGGAGAACACGTCAGCGGGTCCGGTGCCCGGCTTGAAGGCTTCCATGATCGTGTCCGGCTCGCCTTCATAGGCCTGCATGCCGGTCTTGCGGTTGACGGCGATCATCTGCATCCCTTCCGGGATGATGAACTTCGACTGCGGGGTACCTTCGGTCGCGGCCTGCATGAACGCGTTGAAGATCGGGGCGGACAGCGATCCGCCGGTGGCGCCGCGACCGAGCGGCGCCGGGCTGTCGAAGCCGAGATAGAGGCCGGCGACGAGGTCCGGCGTGTAGCCGACGAACCAGGCGTCCTTTTCGTCATTGGTCGTGCCGGTCTTGCCGGCCACCGGACGATCGACCTTGATCTTGCCGGCGGCGGTGCCGCGCGCGACGACGCCCTCCATCATCGAGGTGATCTGGTAGGCCGTCATCGGATCGAGAACCTGCTCGCGGTTGTCGATCACCGTCGGCTCGTCCTGCCCCTGCCAGCCGGACGCGTTGCAGCCCTCACAGGTCCGCTCCTCGTGGCTGTAGATGGTCTTGCCGTAGCGGTCCTGGATGCGGTCGATCAGCGACGGCTTGATCTGCTTGCCGCCATTGGCGAGCACCGAATAGGCCGACACCATGCGCAACACGGTGGTCTCGCCGGAGCCGAGCGACATGGCCAGCACCGGGTACATCTTGTCGTAGACGCCGAAGCGCTCGGCGTATTCGGCGACGAGGTCCATGCCCATGTCCTGGGCAAGCCGGACGGTCATCAGGTTGCGCGACTTCTCGATGCCGAGACGCAGCGTCGAGGGACCAGCCGCGCCGCCGCCATAGTTCTGCGGGCGCCAGACTTCGCCGCCGGCGACGATCTCGATCGGCGCATCCATGATCACCGAGGCCGGCGTGTAGCCGTTGTCGAGCGCTGCGGCGTAGACGAAGGGCTTGAAGGAGGAGCCCGGCTGGCGCATCGCCTGCGTGGCGCGATTGAACTCGGACTGACTGTAGGAGAAACCGCCCACCATCGCCAGCACGCGGCCGGTGTGGGGATCCATGGCGACCATGCCGCCCTGCACCTTCGGCGGCTGCCGCAGGCGATAGACGCCGTTGTCCGCGGTCGGCTCGACATAGACCACGTCGCCTGCCGCAAAGACACCCGCGGGCGACTTCGCCGTCTTGCGGTCGCCCTTGGCCGAACGGTACGCCCACTTCATCTGCTCGGCGGGAATGCGACCGGTGACGCGCTCCTCGACGATCTTGCCAGACGGCTCCTTGCGCGGCTGGAGGCCGATGTCAGCCCCCTCGCCGTCGGCCGCCAGCACGACCGCAAGCTTCCATTCCGGCACGTCGCTGAACGCGCTCACCTGGCTGAGCTCCACGCCCCAGTCGCCACCGACATCAATCGTCTTGATCGGACCGTGGAAGCCGCGGCGCTCGTCATAGCTGATCAAGCCCTCGTGCAGGGTCTTGCGGGCGATCACCTGCAGTCGCGGATCGAGCGAGGTGCGCACCGACAGACCACCTTCATAGAGCGCATTGTCCCCGTAGCGCTCGATGATCTGCCGGCGCACCTCTTCGGCAAAGTAGTCGGAGGCGAAGAGGTAGGAGCCGCGGTTGCGCGGCGTCACGCCGAGCGGCTGCTTCTTGGCCTCGTCCCCCTCGCTGCGGCTGACGTAGCCATTTTCGACCATCCGGTCGACCACCCAGTTGCGGCGCTCGATCGCCGCCTCGACCTTGCGGAACGGATGATAGTTGTTCGGCCCCTTCGGCAACGCGGCCAGATAGGCGGTCTCGGCGATGGTGAGTTCGGTAACCGCCTTGTCGAAATAGGTGAGAGCGGCGCCGGCGATGCCGTAGGAGTTCATCCCGAAGAAGATCTCGTTGAGATAGAGTTCGAGAATCCGGTCCTTCGAATAGGCCTGCTCGATGCGGAACGACAGGATCGCTTCCTTGACCTTGCGGTCGATGGTCTGGTCCGACGACAGCAGGAAGTTCTTGGCGACCTGCTGGGTGATGGTCGAGGCGCCGACCGGTCGCCGGCCGGAGCCCATCTGCTGGACATTGGTCACGATCGCGCGGAACAGGCCGGTCACGTCCACGCCGGGATGATTGTAGAAGTTCTTGTCTTCGGCCGAGAGAAAGGCCGCCTTGACGCGATCAGGAATCGCCTGGATCGGCAGGTAGAGCCGGCGCTCGCGCGCATACTCGGCCATCAGCGCTCCGTTGGTCGCGTGCACGCGCGTCGTCACCGGCGGGGCATAGCTGTTCAGCACCTCGTAGTCGGGCAAATCCTTCGTAACGCTGGCGAGATAGACCGCAGCAATAGCGGCCACACCGAGGAAAAAGACGGTGCCAATCCCGAAAAAATATCCAATCAATCTGAGCATGTGCCGTTACCGGTACCCTATCACTTCATCAGCCAGGACGATGGCGGCGCCGAGCGCGCGTACACAACGTGCGGGCCGCCATCCCGTCGGCGACAGAAACTCGCCCCAAGAGCCTTCTCAACCGCAGCGCTCCGAGTAGAGCCTCGAATGTGAGGAAAATAGGGCTTACTGCAATCGATACACGATGACTACGGCACAATTGCCGGTGCTGTCACTTTTTCGGCACATCGCCACGCTTTCAGCCGCCATTGACCGTCACCGTGGAGCGGTAGCGCTGCACCGCCTCGGCGAGCAACCCGGCGACCTTCTTCCGCCAGGCCGGATCGAGGAGCAACTTCTCATCCTCCTTGTTCGACAGGAAGCCCAGCTCCAGCAGCACGGATGGCACGTCGGGGGCCTGCAGCACGCGGAAGCCGGCGTGGCGGTGCGGGTTGTTGATCAGGTTCACCTGTCCCTCGAACGCGCCGACGACCTCGTTGGCGAGGCTGATGGAAAACCCTTGCGTCTCCCGCCGCGTCAGGTCGATCAGGATGTCGGCGACCTCGGGCGGGCCGCCGTCGGGCGCGATGCCGGCGATCTGGTCGGACAGGTTCTCGCGCTCGGCGAGATTGGCGGCCAACGTGTCGGACGCCTTGTCGGAGATGGTGTAGACCGTCGCACCGCGAATGTCCTTCTGGCGCAGCGTGTCGGCGTGCACGGAAATGAGGAGATTGGCGCCGCGGTTGCGGGCCAGCTGGACCCGCTGCGGCAGGGACAGGAACTCGTCCTGCTCCCGCGTCAGAAAGGCCTCGGTCGCCGGCAACCCGTTCAGCGCCGCCGCCAGTTCCCGCGCGAAGTCCAGCGTCACCGTCTTCTCGTGGGTGCCGGTCGCGGTTCCCTGGGCACCGTTGTCGATCCCGCCATGGCCGGCATCGACGGCGATGACGAAGCGACCGCCCGCCTCAGCCCCCGGCAGCAGCGCCCCCTTGTCCGTGGCCGCAGGCGTCGCCGGAACGCCCTTCCACTGCTGGACCTCCAGCAGTTGCGAATACTGGCCCTCGGTGACAATCGCCGTGTCGAGCACGAGCCGGTAGCTCGCGCCGCCCTCCTCGGAGCGCACCTCGGAGGCGACCACGCTAACCGGGCGGCGGGCGGTGAGCACAATGCGGGAGCGCCCCGCGGCCATCGCCCCGTAGCGAACGTCGGAGAACAACCCGCGCGCAGCCATCTCGTCCGGTTTCAGGCCGAACACCGTTTCTGGCAGGTCGATCAGGATTCGATAGGGGTTTGCGACATAATGAACCGAAAAGTCCGGGCGCCGGTCGAAGTCGAGGACCAGCCGGGTCCGCGCGTCGTCGCCCGCAAGGCGACCGGAATAGGCCAGAAGCGCCGCATCGGCGAGGGGAAGTGCGCCCGTCGTCGCCGCCGGCTCGGCCGCGACGGCCGTACCGAGCGAGGAAACGATGCCGGCAACCAGCGCCAGCGCTGCGGCGAGCCCCCGCAAACGCCCTCTCGCCAGCCGTACCGCATGGTTCGTTCGCGTCGCTGAGCCCCTCACCGCATCCCTCGTCCTGCATCCAACCGCCCGTTACACGCCCGCAGCAGCCCGAAACCGAACTGATTCGGGCGCGGCCAGTATATCAAAACCAACCCTGCGCAGCGCCGCCGCAAGATGCCGCCGCAGGGTTAATCCGAAATTACCGCGCCGCGGCAACCTCGCCCTCCATCCGGCGCGATTAGATCATAATTGTGACGGCGCCGGCTTTTTCCTTGCCATTGTGACATCTTGAACATAAAAGCGAATTCAGGGAAAAAGCACAGACGGGATAGACGCCCGCAGACGGGCAGCCAACCTATTGGAATTGGCGCCGAAACAGGCCTTCATCGGCCGTCGCAGTGGTTCTTCCCGGACACTGGAATCGCGGTAATCCGGCGGTGGCCGGACCAATTCACAGGTGGTGTTCCACCATGGCCCTCAGGGCCGCTTTCATCGGACCGTAATGGTCTATGGCTTTGGCATTCTCGTTTGGAACTTGAAGTTGTCGCTGCGGTATTTGTCAGAAGTTAACAGGCTCCGGTGCGTTACCGTACCAGCCGTTGTCTGGCCGCGGCCCGCTCAGCCCAACCGGACGGGAAATCACTTATCCGGCGCAGCGCTCCCGCCTTCCGATCCGTCGTCCCCCGTGGACCGGTCGCCAGACAGGCTACGTCTGCGCCGAGGAGCAGAATATTCATGGCAGACAAGATGCTTATCGATGCGTCTCACGCAGAGGAGACGCGCGTCGTTGTCGTACGCGGCAACCGCATAGAAGAGTTCGATTTCGAATCGCAACACAAGAAGCAGATCCGCGGCAACATCTACCTGGCAAAGGTAACCCGGGTCGAGCCGTCGCTGCAGGCGGCGTTCGTCGATTACGGCGGCAACCGCCACGGCTTCCTCGCCTTCGCGGAAATCCATCCCGACTACTACCAGATCCCGCTCGCCGACAGGCAGGCCCTGCTCCGCGCCGAAGCGGAGGAGGCCCGTCGCGACGACGACATCGAGCACGTCGAGACCGCCCCGACTGCCGCCGACAAGGCGGCAGAAAAGGCCGCGAAGACGGAGGCCAAGGCCGCCCCTGCGACCGCAACAGAGTCCGAGGCGGCTTCGGTCGCTGCCGAATCTGACGCCACGGTCGAGGCGACCCCGGTCGTCGAGGCGGCTCCGGCGGACGGCGAAACCAAGCCGAAGGCCCGCAAGCCGCGCAAGCCGCGCGCCAAGAAGACCGCAGCAGCGGACGAGGCTGCCGCAGAGGAAGCCGCAGCGACCGACGACGACGGCGCCACGCCCGGCGAAATGGCCGCGATGGTCGATACCGACGTGATCTCGGAAGATGTTCGGCGGCGGTCCGACGACGACGACGACGACGATCATCACGAAGAAAAGGAAGAGATCGAATCCGTCGGCGCCGAAGACGCGATGGAGGAAGTTCCGGACCGGGTGGTGCGCAAGCCGCGCAAGCAGTATCGCATCCAGGAGGTGATCAAGCGCCGGCAGATCCTTTTGGTTCAGGTGGCCAAGGAAGAGCGCGGCAACAAGGGCGCGGCGCTGACGACCTATCTTTCGCTGGCCGGCCGCTATTCGGTGCTGATGCCGAACACCGCCCGCGGTGGCGGCATCTCCCGCAAGATCACCAACCCGCAGGACCGCAAGCGGCTGAAGGAGATCGCCCGCGATCTCGAGGTGCCGCAGGGCATGGGCGTGATCCTGCGCACCGCCGGCGCGAACCGTACCAAGGTCGAGGTCAAGCGTGACTTCGAGTACCTGATGCGCCTGTGGGAGAACGTGCGCACGCTGACGCTCAACTCGACCGCGCCCTGCCTCGTCTACGAGGAAGGCAGCCTGATCAAGCGCTCGATCCGCGACCTCTACAACAAGGACATCGGCGAGATCGTCGTGGCCGGCGAGGAAGGCTACAAGGAAGCCAAGGGCTTCATGAAGATGCTGATGCCGAGCCACGCCAAGGTGGTTCAGCCCTATCGCGACATCCATCCGATCTTCTCGCGCTCGGGCATCGAGGGCCAGCTCGACCGTATGCTGCAGCCGCAGGTCACGCTGAAGTCCGGCGGCTACATCATCATCAACCAGACCGAGGCGCTGGTTTCGATCGACGTCAACTCGGGTCGTTCCACGCGCGAGCACTCGATCGAGGAGACGGCGCTGCAGACGAACCTGGAAGCGGCCGAGGAAGTGGCGCGCCAGCTGCGCCTGCGCGACCTCGCCGGCCTGGTCGTCATCGACTTCATCGACATGGAGGAGAAGCGCAACAACCGCTCCGTCGAAAAGCGCCTGAAGGACCACCTGAAGAACGATCGCGCGCGCATCCAGGTCGGCCGCATCTCGCACTTCGGGTTGCTGGAAATGTCGCGCCAGCGCATTCGCGCCTCGGTGCTTGAGAGCACGATGCAGGCCTGCCCGCACTGCAACGGCACGGGCCACGTCCGCTCGCAATCCTCGGTCGCGCTGCATGTGTTGCGCGGCATCGAGGAGTACCTGCTCAAGAACACCACCCACAACATCACCGTGCGCACGACGCCGGACATCGCGCTGTACCTGCTCAACCACAAGCGTGGCACGATCAACGACTACGAGGCTCGCTTCGGCCTGCACATCATCGTCGATGCGGATGCCCATGTCGGCGCGCAGCACTTCGCCATCGACCGGGGCGAACCGGTGGAGAACCCCGTCAAGATCGAGCAGTTCGTGCAGTTCGCGCCCGAGCCGGAAGATGACGACGATATCGTCATCGAGGAGGATCTTGCCGACGAAGAGGCCGAGGTTGTCGCCTCCCCGGCACAGGCCGCCGAGGAGTCCGGGCGCAAGCGCAAGCGTCGGCGCCGCCGGCGCGGTCGCGGCGGGCGCGACGAGGAAGGCAGCGACACCGCCTCGTTCGGCGGTGAGCAGCCGGGCGACGAGGGCGACGAGGACGAAGACGTCGACGAGGCCGACGAGGCGACGGCCGGTGCCGAGGGCTCGAGCGGCGATGGCGACCAGGCGAAGCGCAAGCGGCGCCGGCGCGGCAAGCGCGGCGGGCGCCGCAACCGCGGCGATGAAGCCGGAGTAACGGCGGGCGAAGACGTCGCAGGGGCGACGGACGCGGAGGCCGTCGAGGAAGCCGAGGCCGCAGGACTGGACGCAGACGTCGCCGCCGAGGCGGCGATCGAGGGCCAACCCGCGCCAACCGAGGCCGAAGTTGCCGCCGAGGTACAGCCCGAGCCGGCTCCCAAGCCGCGCCGAACCCGCAAGGCGAAGGCCAAGGCGGAACCGGAGGCCGAAGCCGTCGAGGCAGTGGCTGCCGAGGCCGTGGCCGAGGTCACAGAAGCGGTAGCCGACGTAGCGGCACAGGCCGAGGTCGAGGCCCAGCCGGTCGCGGAGCCCGCGCCGGAACCGGCAGTGACCGAAGCGGCCGCCGATCTCGACGAGGCCAAACCCGCTCGTGCGAACCGCGATCTCACCACGATCGCCACGACGCCGGTGGTGAAATCCTCCACCTCGCAGGACAAGAGCGACGACGAGCCGGAGAAGCCCAAGAAGGGCGGCTGGTGGCAGCGTCGCGGCTTCTTCTGACACCGCACCCCGCAACAACAAAAAGACCCGGCCTTCGCGCCGGGTCTTTTCGTCTCTGCTGATGGCGGCCGCTCGGCACGCAATGCGCGTCCTCGCTGCGCGGCCATGGAGGAACGCGGTCGGGGCTATTTCAGCCAGGCGGCGATGCGGTCGGTGGCCTCGACCATCTCGTCGTGCGAGCCGGCAAAGGAAAAGCGCATGGTGCGATGTCCGCCGACCGGATCGAAGTCGTGCCCCGGCGTCGCCGCGACGTTGATCTCGGCCAGCATCCGGCGGGCGAAGGTCATGCTGTCGTTGCTGAAGCGGCCGACGTCGACATAGGCGTAGAAGGCCCCGTCCATCGGCGAGGCGACGGTGAAGCCGATCTCCGGCAGGCGAGCCGCCAGCAGGTCGCGGTTGCGACGGTAGACTTCCCGGTGCCGGTCGAGCTCCTCGCCGGCCCCGAGTGCGGCAAGGGCTGCGACCTGGGAGATCTCCGGGGCCGAGATATAGAGACTCTGCGCCAGGCGCTCGACCGGACGCGCGATCGCATCGGGCAGGACCATCCAGCCGATCCGCCAGCCGGTCATGCAGTAGTATTTGGAGAAGGAATTGATGACGACGACTTCGCCGGTCAGTTCGAGCGCGCTCGTCTCCGCGCCCGAAAACGTCAGGCCGTGGTAGATCTCGTCGGAGATGAAGGTGATCGCATTGGCGGCGCAGTAGTCCGCAAGCGCTTTCAGATGCGCGCGGTTGGTGACGGTTCCGGTCGGGTTGGCAGGACTCGCCAGCAGGATCCCGGACAATTTTCCGAACACGCCCTGGGCCGCCTCGAGGCTCTCCGGCGTCATGGTGAAATCGTTCTCGGCGTTGACCTCGATCTCGATCGTCTCAATCCCGAGGGCGGCGAGGATGTTGCGATAGGCCGGGTAGCCGGGACGGGCGATCGCGACCCGGTCGCCCGCGTCGAACAAGGTCAGGAAGGCGAGGTTGAAGCCCGCCGAAGAGCCGGTGGTCACCGCGACCCGCTCGGGCGCGATGTCGACGCCGTGGCGCGCGCGATAGTGTGCCGCGATCTCGGCGCGCAGGCCCTGAAGGCCTAGCGCCTCGGTATAGCCGATCCGGCCGTCGGCCAGCGCCGCCCGCGCCGCTTCCAGCGCCGCGCGCGGCGCGGGCTGGGCCGGCTGACCGACCGCCATCGAAATGACCGGGTGGCCGGCCGAACGCCGCCGCGTTGCGTCCGCAAGCACGTCCATCGCGTGGAAGGGCTCGACCGCGCTGCGTCTCGATATCTTCATGACCGTCTTTCCCTGGAACTCGCATCGAGGCTCCGCCTTTCCTTGCCGGAAGAAAGGTCTGTTCACAATCCCGGGAGGATCGGAATTCGGCCACTTTTGCTGTTTCGTTGGCAACCACCGCGCCCTAAGGTCGTCGCAATGCACCGCGAGGATGTCGACACGCGGGAAAAAGGAACGCACCGCCAAGGGGCGGTCGCCACACCGTAACGAGGAAAGAATGTTTCGCATCTCCGGCATCACGCTCGCAGCCGCGCTCGCGCTCGCGAGTTCCGCTTCCCTCGCGCTTCCCGCGCTCGCGCTCGACGCGAAGCAGAAGGAAGAGATGGGGGCCTACATCAAGGAATACCTGCTCGCCAATCCGGAGATCCTGATCGACATGCAGGAGGCGCTGCAGCGCAGGCAGGCGGAGGCACAACAACAGCAGGCGACCGCGGCGATCGCGGAGAACCGCAAGGCGATCTTCGACGACGCGACCGACATCTCGCTCGGCAATCCGGACGGCGACGTCACCATCGTCGAGTTCTTCGACTACAATTGCGGCTACTGCAAGCGTGCGCTTGCCGACATGGACGCCCTGCTGGAGAGCGACAAGAATGTCCGCTTCGTCCTGAAGGAACTGCCGATCCTCGGCCCGGATTCGCTGGCGGCGCACAAGGTCAGCGCCGCCTTCCGCGACCTCGCCCCGGAGAAGTACGGCGAGTTCCATCGGACGCTGCTCGGCGCCGAAGAGCGCGCGACCGAGGACAGCGCGATCGCCGTTGCCGTCAAACTCGGCGTCAGCGAGGCCGACATCCGCAAGCAGATCGAGGCAAAGCCGCATGACGAGGCGGTGCGCCAGGCCTACACGCTGGCGCAGAGCCTGAGCATCACCGGCACCCCGTCCTATGTGGTCGGCAACGAGGCCGTGTTCGGCGCGGTCGGGGTCGACGAGCTCAGCGACAAGGTGGCCAACGTCCGCGCTTGCGGCAAGACCAGCTGCTGAGCCAGCCCATATCGGCAATCCGGACCCCGGGAGGCACGTTTTCCCGGGATCATGGGTGCCCCGCCATCTTTCCGCCATTCCCTTGCTGTTCAGGCTTCTTGGTTGTGGACAAGGCCGGCCCGGGTCCTTGGGGCTTTTCCTTCAAGAACCGCCGGTCTATAGGTAACCCACGATCCAGCAAGCGGAAATGGGAATGTCCACAATCTTTGTCCTGAACGGCCCGAACCTCAATGCGCTCGGCAAGCGCGAGCCCGGCATCTATGGCGGGCACACCCTGGCCGACATCGAGACGCTGTGCCGCTCCGAAGGCGAAAGGCTGGGCTTCACCGTCGACTTCCGCCAGACCAACCACGAAGGCACACTTGTCGACTGGATCCACGAGGCAGGCGAAACGGCCGCCGGCATTGCCATCAATGCGGGCGCCTATACGCACACCTCGATCGCCCTGCACGACGCAATTCGCGCCATCCGCATTCCGGTCGTCGAGCTGCATCTTTCCAACGTGCATGCCCGCGAGGAATTCCGACACAAGTCCGTGATCGCGCCTGCGGTCAAGGGCGTGATCTGCGGCTTTGGCGAGCAGAGCTACATCCTGGCGCTCAACGCGCTCAAATCCATCACGACATAAAGAAAAAGGCTCACACAAATGGCTGAGAAGAAACAGGGCATCGATCAGGTACTGATCCGCGACCTCGCCAACATCCTGAACGAGACGGACCTGACCGAGATCGAAGTCGAGCAGGACGACCTGCGCATCCGCGTCTCGCGCGCCGGCACGCCGCAATATGTGTCCGCCCCTGTTCCCGCCGCGCCGGTTGCAGCCGCCGCACCGATCGCGGCCGTCGCTGCCGCCCCGGTCGCCGCCGTGCGTGACAACAAGAACGCCGTGACCGCGCCGATGGTCGGCACCGCCTACCTGTCCCCCGCCCCGGGCTCCCGCCCCTTCGTCGAGGTGGGCTCGACGGTGCAGGAAGGCCAGACCATCCTGATCATCGAAGCGATGAAGACGATGAACCAGATCCCCGCCCCCCGCTCCGGCAAGGTCACCGAGATCCTCGTCACGGATGCCGCCCCGGTCGAGTATGGCGAGCCGCTGATCGTCATCGAGTAAGGGCAGGCTGATGATTTCCAAGGTCCTCATAGCCAACCGTGGCGAGATTGCGCTCCGCGTCCTGCGCGCCTGCAAGGAACTCGGCATTGCCACGGTTGCCGTGCATTCGACGGCAGACGCCGACGCGATGCACGTTCGCCTCGCCGACGAAAGCGTCTGCATCGGCCCGCCGCCGTCGCGCGACAGCTACCTCAATATCCACCAGATCGTCGCCGCCTGCGAAATCACCGGCGCCGACGCCGTCCACCCCGGCTACGGCTTCCTGTCGGAGAACGCCAAGTTCGCCGAGATCCTCGATGCGCACGGTATCACCTTCATCGGGCCGACCGCCGAGCACATCCGCTTGATGGGTGACAAGATCACCGCCAAGCAGACGGCGATGGAGCTGGGCATTCCCGTCGTGCCGGGTTCGGAGGGGGAAGTGAAGCCGGAGAACGCGCTTGAAGTGGCGCGCAAGATCGGCTTCCCGGTCCTCATCAAGGCAACCGCCGGTGGCGGCGGCCGGGGCATGAAGGTGGCCAAGACCGAAGCGGAGCTGGACATGGCGGTGGCCACGGCGCGCTCGGAAGCCGCGGCCGCCTTCGGCAACGACGCCGTCTACATGGAAAAGTTCCTCGGCCATCCGCGCCACATCGAGGTGCAGATCGTCGGCGATGGCAAGGGTGACGCCATTCACCTCGGCGAGCGCGACTGCTCGTTGCAGCGGCGCCACCAGAAGGTCTGGGAGGAGGCAAACTCCCCTGCCCTCAACATCGAGCAGCGCATGAAGATCGGCCAGATCTGCGCCGACGCGATGAAGAAGATGAAGTATCGTGGCGCCGGCACGATCGAGTTCCTCTACGAGGACGGCGAGTTCTATTTCATCGAGATGAACACCCGCCTCCAGGTAGAGCACCCGATCACCGAGGCGATCACCGGCATCGACCTGGTGCACGAGCAGATCCGCGTCGCCTCCGGCGCCGGGCTCTCGGTCACGCAGGAGGAGATCGAGTTCTTCGGCCATGCGATCGAGTGCCGCATCAATGCCGAGGATCCGCGCACCTTCGTCCCTTCGCCCGGCACGATCACGCATTTTCATGCGCCCGGCGGCCTCGGCGTTCGCGTCGATTCCGGTGCCTACCAGGGCTACCGCATCCCGCCCTACTACGACAGCCTGATCGGCAAGCTGATCGTGCACGGGCGGACCCGCGTCGAATGCATGATGCGCCTGCGCCGCGTGCTCGATGAATTTGTCATTGACGGAATCAAGACGACGCTTCCATTGTTCCAGGAACTGATAGCCAATCAGGACATCGCCAACGGCGACTACGACATCCATTGGCTGGAGAACTATCTGGCCAAGACTTCAGCCTAGGGGCAGAGCATGGCAGGGCGGCGCGGCAGGTCACCGGAAGTCACACCGGAACTCTTGCTGCGCGCCTATTCCATCGGGCTGTTCCCGATGGCCGATTCGGCGGACGACCCGGAGCTGTTCTGGGTCGAGCCGGAGATGCGCGGCGTGATTCCGCTGGACCGGTTCCATGTCTCGCACAGCCTTGCCAAGAAGATTCGCAAGAAACCATTCGACATCCGCGTCAATACCGCCTTCGACGCCGTCATCGCCGCCTGCGCCGAAGTGGCGCCGGACCGTCCCTCCACCTGGATCAACCGCAAGATCCGCGCGCTCTACGCCACCCTCAACCAGATGGGCCATGCCCATAGCGTCGAGGCCTGGGAGGGCGACCAGCTTGTCGGCGGACTGTACGGGGTTTCGCTCGGCGCGGCGTTCTTCGGCGAGAGCATGTTCTCCCGAAGGTCCGACGCCTCCAAGATCTGTCTCGTCTATCTGGTCGAGCGGCTGCGGCAGCGGGGCTTCCGGCTGCTGGACACCCAGTTCACCACCGAACACCTGAAGACTTTCGGGGCCATCGACGTGCCCAAGGCCGATTATGAATGCCTGCTGTCAAAGGCGCTGGCCTCGCCCCACCTGCCCTTCTGAGGGCGTCGGCGCGGTCGGCGCACGGCAGACAAGGCGTCTCGCAGCGCTGTTACTGGTTGCCCGAAGCCTCCGAGGCTTCTGGGGGCGGTACGTCCGAGTTCTGCTTGCACTCGACGAGCCAGACGTCATAGACGGGATGCTCGACGGCGTTAAGGCCGGGGCTCTCGGCAAACATCCAGCCGGTAAAGATCCGCCGGATCTTGCGGTCGAGCGTGATCTCGTCCACCTCGACGAAGGAATCGACCTTTTGCGCCTCCGCATCGTCGCGGTTGTAGCAGACCCGCGGCGTGACCTGCAGCGCGCCGAATTGCACGGTCTCTCCGACATAGACGTCGAAGGAGGTGATGCGGCCGGTGATCTTGTCGAGGCCGGAAAACACCGCGACGGGATTGGCAATGCGGGCGGCCTCGGCGGACGGGGCGGCGGCCAGCGACGCGACGACGGCCGCGGCCGTCACCTGGCCGATGCGCGTCCTGATCTTCAGCCTGCCTGCCAAGTCCATCACGTTCCGTCTCTCCAGAAAAACCGGCCCGGTTCGATGACCGGGCCCGTCTGCGCTAACCGTCAAATGTGGCGAAAGCGGTTCAGTTGCGCGGGGCCCAGGCGTCGTAGTCGCCGGTGACGCGGGGACGCTCGCCCGGCACGGCGAGCGAGCCCGGCGGGCGGTAGGCCTGCGCCGTGCCGGTCATGTTCGGGCGGTGCTCCTGCTCCCACTCGCGCGGCTGGTAATTCTCGTCGGCCGGCGAGACGTCGGTACGGTGATGCATCCAGCCGTGCCAGCCGGGCGGGATCTTCGAAGCTTCGGCATAGCCGTTGTAGATCACCCAGCGCCGCGTACGCCCCTCGGAGTCCTTGCCCCCCTGATAGTAGACGTTGCCGAACTGGTCCTCGCCGACCTTCTTGCCGAAGCGCCACGTATGAAAGCGCGTTCCGATGGTCTGACCGTTCCACCAGGTGAAAATCTGCTTGAGAAGGCTCATTGCTCACGTCCTTGGCCGGACCGCACGCCTGGTCCGCTGTCGAAAATCGTCACTCGCTTATGGCGCGGCATGCCCTGAATGTCCAGCGATTCCCGCCGTTTCGACCGGGCTTGCCGCCACCTTCAACCACTTCCGGCCGGGGCCGCGCCTTAGCCGAGAGCCTTCTCGTAGATCAGCGCGGCGATGCCGGACTGGGCTCCGCCGCAGTTCTCGGTTGCGCCAACTCTGAAAAAGCCGTGCGCCTCGTAAAAGCCGATCGCCCGGGCGTTCTGCGGCTCGACCTCGAGCCGCATCACCTTCGCATCCGGGAAGCAGGTCTCCAGCTCGGCAAAGAGATCGCGGCCGACCCCCTGCCCCTGGAACGACGGCAGCACATAGAGCTGGTGCAGGATCACCGCCTTGGGATCCGAGGCCGACATGGCAGCATAGCCCATGCCGGCGAGCCGCGTGCCGTCGTCGGCAACGACGAACTCCGCGCTCTTGCGCGCCAGCTGCGCCTTCAGCGCCTCGACCGAATGCCAGCTGGCAGTGATCTCCGCGACCCTGGCGGCGCCGTAGAGAGTGTCATAGGTCGCGTGCCACGCCTCGCCGAGAAGCGCGCTGACCCCGGGAAGATCGCGCTCGGAGGCGGTGCGGACGAAAAACACCGCCCTATTCCTCGATGCCGAGCTTGGCCTTGACCAGCGCCTGCACGGCCTGGGGGTTGGCCTTGCCGCCGGTCGCCTTCATCACCTGGCCGACGAACCAGCCGGCCAGCGTCGGCTTGGCCTTGACCTTGGCGACCTGATCCGGGTTCGCGGCGATGATGTCGTCGACGGCCTTTTCGATCGCGCCGGTGTCGGTCACCTGCTTCATGCCGCGGCTCTCGACGATTTCCGCCGGCACGCCGCCTTCGTTCCAGACGATCTCGAACAGGTCCTTGGCGATCTTGCCGGAAATCGTGCCGTCCTTGATCAGGTCGATGATGCCGCCAAGCTGGCCGGGCGAGACCGGGGTGTCCTCGATGCCCTTGCCGGCCTTGTTCAGCGCGCCCAGCAGGTCGTTGATGACCCAGTTGGCCGCGGCCTTGCCGTCACGGCCGGCGGCGACCGCCTCGAAGTAGTCGGCGACCGCCTTTTCCGAGACCAGCACCGAGGCGTCATAGACCGACAGGCCGAGCTCGCTGACGAAGCGCGCCTTCTTGTCGTCCGGCAGTTCCGGCAGGTCGACCCGCAGCGCCTCGACATAGGCGTCGTCGAACTCGAGCGGCAGCAGGTCCGGGTCGGGGAAGTAGCGATAGTCGTGCGCCTCCTCCTTGGAGCGCATCGAGCGGGTCTCGCCCTTGTTCGGGTCGAACAGCCGCGTCTCCTGGTCGATGGCGCCGCCGTCCTCGAGGATGGCGATCTGGCGGCGCGCCTCGTACTCGATCGCCTGGCCGACGAAGCGGATCGAGTTGACGTTCTTGATCTCGCAGCGCGTGCCGAACGCCTCACCGGGCCGACGGACGGAGACGTTGACGTCGGCGCGCATGGAGCCTTCGTCCATGTTGCCGTCGCAGGTGCCGAGATAGCGCACGATCGAGCGCAGCTTGGTCAGATAGGCCTTCGCCTCGTCCGAGGACCGCAGGTCGGGCTTCGAGACGATCTCCATCAGCGCCACGCCGGAACGATTGAGGTCGACATAGGACATGGTCGGATGCTGGTCGTGCATCGACTTGCCGGCGTCCTGCTCCAGATGCAGGCGCTCGATGCCGATCTCGACATCCTCGAACTGGCCCTGACGATCCGGCCCGACGGAAATGGTGACGGTGCCCTCGCCGACGATCGGGTCCTTGAACTGCGAGATCTGATAGCCCTGCGGCAGGTCGGGGTAGAAGTAGTTCTTGCGGTCGAAGATCGAACGCTTGTTGATCTTCGCCTTCAGCCCGAGGCCGGTGCGGATCGCCTGCCTGACGCATTCCTCGTTGATGACCGGCAACATGCCGGGCATGGCGGCGTCGACGAGCGAGACGTTGGCGTTCGGCGGCTTGCCGAACTCCGTCGATGCGCCGGAGAAGAGCTTGGCGCTGCTGGTGACCTGCGCGTGAACCTCCATGCCGATAATCACTTCCCAGTCGCCGGTGGCGCCGGGAATGAAGCGTTTCGGGTCGGGGGTGCGAACGTCGACAATGGTCATGATCAGCTCTTGGGAATTCGCTTCGGAATGGCGGATTTTGTCCGGTGTCGGTAGCCCATATGGGCAGGCGGCGCAAGGCTTTCACCCCTGGCGGGGGATGGGGACAGAGATTTGCGGATGGCGCCAGCCGATGACCGGCGGTTAACCGCGACGAAGTAGGCTTGGCCATGACCGCGCCGATCGTCCTCCTCCTGTCCGCATCCAGCATCATGACGTTTCTGATGTTCTGGTGGGACAAGCATGCCGCCCGCACCGGCCGGTGGCGGCTGCGCGAAAGCACGCTGCTGGCGGGCGCATTGATGGGCGGCAGCCTCGGCGCGGTGATCGCCCAGCGAATGCTCCGGCACAAGACCCGCAAGGAGCCCTTCCGCACGAGGCTCATGATGATCGTCGGCCTTCATGCCATCTTGCTCGGCCTCTGGCTTGCGGCCGCGGCGTCGCCCCCCGCATGGCCGACATTGACGGCTGGCGACGCATATTCTAGGACTGGCGGCCTATCTGGAGTGTTGATGTTCTCTTCGTCCGAGTCCCGCTGAGGGCCCTGCCCGCAAACTGAAGCTTGCGCGCACGGGCCTGAAAAAACGGCAAACCCCGCCCGGCATCGTCTGGCGGATCGTTTTTTCGCGTTCTCGAAGAACGCCTCCAGGACTTCCACGACAATGGACATTTCTCGCGCCGAACAGCGCATTCTCCACCTGCTTGCCCAGGGCGGCAGGATCGAGCTCGAACGGGACGATACCCGAACCATCATCAGCGTCTACTGCATCACCCGCGACGGCTGGCGCGCCAGCGGTCTCGACATTCAGCTCTTTCGCAAGCTGAAACGGCGTCGGTGCATCGCCTCCAGCGACGGCAAGCCATACCGGATCACGCAGCGCGGGCTGGTTCTGGTGCGTTCGCAGCCGGACAACCGGTAAGACGTTGGGCGCGCAGCTGCGGCTGCGCGCCTTTCATCGCGGTCAGAAGCCGCCTGGTCCATACCCGATCGGCTCGTCATCTACCAATTGCCGCCGGAGCCCGATCGACTCGACATCGCGGTCGAGCTTCGGCGAATAGGTCACGGACAACCAGTTGACCGAATAGCCGCGCTTGCGGAAGAAGGCGAGCGCCGGCGCGTTTCGGGCGTGGGTCTGCAGGGTAACGGCGTCGAAGTCCGACCGGCGCAACTCGTCCTCGACCGTGGCGAGCAGCGCGCTGCCGACGCCCCGGCGCTGCAGCGCGGGCTCGACCCAGAGATCGGTGATCTCCTCGTCCATCCTCTCTCGCGCCGCCCAGCCGGCAATACGCCCGGTCGCCTCGGCGACCGTGACGGTCAGCCAGTGCGCCGACAGAAACTCGAGGAAGGCGATGCGGGCATTGTCCCGCTGAGCGTCGATCTCCGCCACGCCCGCCACCGCCATCTCCCAGGCGCGCAGACCGACCTCGGCGAGGACCGGTATGTCGTTGTTTCGCGCATGTCGGATGGTTGTCATGGAGCCGCCCCTTCCCGGCCCCATCAAACCACTCGAATCACCGCTTGGCGAGGGGGTCGCTTACCACCACTTCTTCGCTTCGAAGCGGCCGGCGGCCTGCTCGATCACATGGGCGGTCCTGAAGAGGGTTTCCTCCTCGAACGGCTTGCCGATCAGTTGCAGTCCGAGCGGCAGGCCCTTGTGGTCGAGGCCGGCGGGAACGGCGATGCCCGGCAGGCCGGCCATGTTCACCGTCACGGTGAAGATGTCGTTCAGGTACATCTTCACCGGATCGGCGGCGAGATCCTCGTCGGCGATGCCGAAGGCAGAGGACGGCGTTGCCGGCGTCAGGATCGCATCGACCCCGGCGTCGAAGGCCAGCTCGAAATCGCGCTTGATCAGGGTGCGGACCTTCTGCGCCTGCAGGTAGTAGGCGTCGTAGTAGCCGGCCGAGAGCACGTAGGTGCCGATCATGATTCGGCGCTTGACCTCCTGGCCGAAGCCGGCGGCGCGCGTCCTTTCGTACATGTCGACGATGTCCTTACCGTCGACGCGCAGGCCGTAACGGACGCCGTCATAGCGCGCGAGGTTCGAGGAGGCTTCCGCCGGCGCAACGATGTAGTAGGCGGGCAGCGCGTACTTGGTATGCGGCAGCGTAATGTCGACGATCTCGGCGCCGGCCTCCTTCAACCAGGCAATGCCCTGCTGCCAGAGCGCCTCGATTTCCTCCGGCATGCCGTCGACGCGGTACTCCTTGGGAATGCCGATGCGCATGCCCTTGATCGACTGGCCGAGCGCCTTCTCGTAGTCCGGAACCGGCAGATCCACCGAGGTCGTGTCCTTCGCGTCAACGCTCGCCATCGACTTCAGCAGGATCGCCGCGTCGCGCACGTCGCGGGCGATCGGGCCAGCCTGGTCGAGCGAGGAGGCGAAGGCGACGATGCCCCAGCGCGAGCAGCGGCCGTAGGTCGGCTTGATGCCGACGGTGCCGGTGAAGGCCGCCGGCTGACGGATCGAACCGCCGGTGTCGGTCGCGGTCGCGCCGGCGCACAGCAACGCCGCGACGGCCGCGGCGGAGCCGCCGGAGGAACCGCCGGGAACGAGGTCGAGATTGGAGCCCTGCGCGCGCCAGGGGTTCTTGACCGGGCCGTAGTAGGAGCTCTCGTTCGACGAGCCCATGGCGAATTCGTCCATGTTCAGCTTGCCGAGCATGACCGCGCCGTCGTTCCAGAGGTTCTGCGTCACCGTCGATTCGTACTTCGGCTTGAAGCCGTCGAGAATATGGCTGCAAGCCTGGGTGTGAACGTCGCGGGTGCCAAACAGGTCCTTGATGCCGAGCGGAATGCCTTCCAGGGCGCCGGCCTTGCCCTCGGCGATACGGGCATCCGAGGCCTTGGCCATCGCGCGCGCCTTATCCGGCGTCACCGCCACATAGGCGTTCAGCGTGTCGTTGGCGGCGTCGATCGCGGACAGATAGGCCTCCGTCAGCTCGACGGCGGTGATCTCCTTGGCGCCGAGCTTTTCACGGGCTTCGGCAATGGTCAGGCGGGTCAGATCGGTCATGGTTCTATCTTTTCGCGTCATGCAGCGCTGGAGGCGCGTCCAAGCTGCTTCTGGTAGAAAACGGAATAGGGGCTGTCCGGGTAGTCGAGCACCGGGCCGCAGCGGCTGAACCCGGCCTTCTCGTAGATGGCCCAGGCGGCGGGGTGCCGGTCGCCGGTCTCGAGCACGAGTTCGCACAGGCCGTCCGCTTCGGCGGCATCGAGGATCCGTCCGAGGATCGCGCGGCCGATACCGCGGCCCTGCCAGCCGGCTCGGGTATACATGCGCTTGACTTCACCGGTCTGCGCCGAATGGCGCTTCAGCGCGCCGCACGCCACCGCCTTGCCATCCGCCCGCGCGATCCACACGGCAACGCCCGGCTCGGCCATCTGCGCCACCGTCAGGTGGTGGCAGGCCTCCGGCGGCGAGAGCGTCAGCAGAACCTCGTTGAGTTCCGCAACCAGCTCGCGCACATCGTCCTGCAGCGGGGTCTCGATGGCGATCGCGACGGCCAAGGCTTACTCCACGACCTTCGGCACAAGGAAGAAGCCCCGATCGGACACCGGCGCGTTGGCGACGATGTCTTCGGCGGCGTTGCCGTCGGTGACGCGGTCCTCGCGCTTGCGCATCGCCATCGGCGTCACCGAGGTCATCGGCTCGACGCCCTCGACGTTCACTTCGCCCAACTGCTCGACGAAGCCGAGGATGCCGTTAAGCTCCCCCATCATGCGCTGGGCTTCGTCCTCGTTGACCGCGATACGGGCCAGGTGGGCCACCCGCTTTACGGTGGCAAGATCGACAGACATCGGCATTCTCCGGTCGGAAATTTCCCACCCGCTATACTGACCAAGGCTCGGCTGCGCAACGGGGGAATGCGCTCGGCCGCGTGTTCGCGGCGCGTTGCATTGCCCTGCAACCGATGCGGCTATCGCGAGATCACCTCGCCGACCTTGGGCACTTCGACCGCGCCGGCCGAGGCCCCATCCATCGCCGTGACAAAGGTGTCGGCGGTTCGCTCGATGATCGGAAACGACCCGTAGTGGCAGGGTATGACCGTGCCGAAATTGAAGAAGCGCTGGCAGGCCAGCGCCGCCACCGCCCCGCCCATGGTGAAGCGGTCGCCGATCGGCACGAGACCGATGTCGGGTTCGTGCAGTTCCTCGATCAGCCCCATGTCGGAGAAGATGTCGGTGTCGCCCATGTGATAGAGCGTCGGCTCGTCCTCGAAATGCAATACGAGCCCGTTGGCGTTGCCGAGCGCATGCGAGACCCCGTCTTCGGTGATCTGGGCCGAGGAATGCAGCGCGTTGACGAAGGTGGCCGAAAACCCGTCGAAATGGACGGTGCCCCCGGTGTTGCCCATCTCCAGCTTCTTGACGCCCTTCGAACCCAGCCATGCCGCAAGATCGGCATTGGCCATCACCGTGGCACCGGTTTCCTTGGCGATCGCGACGGTGTCGCCGACGTGGTCGCCGTGGCCGTGGGTCAGGAGGACATGGCTCAGGTCGGCGGTGGCGGCGCGGCGTGTCGAAGGATCGAAAGCGGGGTTTCCGGTGAAGAACGGATCGATGAGGATCTTCGCCTTGCCCGTCTCGAGGCGGAAGGCGGAGTGGCCGAGCCATGTGATGTTCATTGAAATTCTCCTTGCAGGTTCTTCCCCAGCACAAGCATATGGGGCATAGCCTCGGCAGGAAAAGGCTGGAAGCGCGCATCATGGCAATTCTGACGATCGAAGAACTGGCAACCTACCTGGAACCGGGACAACCGATCGCCGGCCTCGACCTCGGCACCAAGACGATCGGTCTGTCGGTATCCGACCTCGGCCGAAGGCTGGCGACCCCGCGCCCGGTGCTGAAGCGGGTGAAGTTCGGCGTCGATGCCGAGACGCTGCTCAACTTCGCCGAGAAGGAGAAGATCGCGGCCTTCGTCATCGGCCTGCCGATGAACATGGACGGCAGTGCCGGCCCGCGCGTCCAGGCTACCCGCGCCTTCGTGCGTTCGATGGGCGAGCGAACGGATATCCCCTTCGTCTACTGGGATGAGCGGCTGTCGACGGTCGCCGCCGAGCGGACGCTGATCGAGATGGACGTGTCGCGCAAGAAGCGGGCCGAGCGGATCGATTCGGCGGCCGCCTCCTTCATCCTTCAGGGCGCGCTGGACAGATTGTCGGCGCTCGCCAGGTCCTGAGGCCGATCGGTTTCGGGCCGCGCGCGACGCGCGGTCCACCAGGCGATGATGCGCCTGCGGCGCCGGAAGGCAATGATGGCGAAGACCAGCAGGCTGTCGACGACGATGGCGCGTACCACGAGCGGCGGGATGCTCTCCGGCGGCAGCCCCAAAACATTGCCGTAGACGCGAAACACCAGGTCATGCGCGTCGCGCGTCAGCATGAAGATGCCGAAGCTCATGTCGTAGTAGGACAGGCCGTACCAGCTCCCGAGCAGCGCGATCGGCCCGGCCCAGAGGACGAGGAACCACTTCATGCCATCCGCCTCTCGCTCACCGCCCGTGATCCCATTTCCATTCCCAGTTCCCGCACCAATGAAAGAGCGAGCAGGACGGCCGCGGGCACCGCGATATCGAGCGCCAACGCAGCGAAAAAGGCCGTCATGGCCGCCATATGTACCGCTCTCGGCATGGTCGTCCGCATGGTTAACAAAATCCTTACGCAACCACCTTCTACCCTATGCCCCGGGGTCGCAACGTAAACTCCCCGTTAAGGTTAATTTCCACACGGCGCCCCTCCGGTCATCATGCGATCGGGCGAAGCTGCTCCGGTTTTTCAGGATTGCCGTTTCCGCGAACCCGTGAAAAGACGGCAAAAAATTTCCTGCCCGCTGGTTCCCCGACATGCTCGCCATCTTCGAAAGCACCCTGCCCGTCTTCCTCCTCGTCATCCTCGGCACGCTCCTCAAGCGCTGGCCGAAGCTGGACGACGGGCTGTGGCCCGGCCTGGAGCAACTGGGGTTCTACGTGCTCTTCCCCGCCCTGCTCTTCTCCACGCTCGCCCAGGCCGACTTTGACGGCATGGCGGCGTCGACGCTGGCGGCAACGACGATCGGATCGGTGACGGTCATGTCGGGTGCGGTCCTGCTGTGCTGGCCGCTGTTTCGCAAAACCGGTGTGTCGGCGTCCTCCTTCACCACCATCTTCCAGACCGCAACGCGCTGGAACGGCTTCATGGCGCTGGCGATCGCGGCCAAGCTGTACGGCGCGGACAGCATGGCGATGCTGGCGCTGATCATGACCCTGATCATCATCCCGATCAATTTCTACAATATCGGCATCCTCGTCTGGTTCGGCGGCGGCGCCCGCGACATCCGCGCCTTCATGACCAAGGTCGTCACCAACCCGCTGATCATCGCCGCCGCGCTCGGCACGCTGTTCAACCTGCTCGACATCAGGGTCTACGGGCCGCTGATGGTGACGATCGACCTCGTCGCCGAGGCCTCGCTCAGCCTCGGCCTGATCATGGTCGGCGCCGGCCTCAGGGTCGCCGACGCGCTGCGGCCGCAGCCGATCGCGCTGCTGCCGGTGGTCCTGAAGCTGCTGGTGATGCCGCTGATGATGACCGGCGCGGCCTGGCTCGCCGGAATCGGCGGCGAAGCGCTGCTGACCGTGGCGCTCGGCGCCAGCGTGCCGACCGCGATGAACGGCTACCTGCTCGCCAAGCAGATGGGCGGCGACGCGCCGCTCTATGCCGCCGTCGCCACGCTGCAGACGGCGGCGTCGTTCTTCACCATCCCGCTGGTATTGCTGCTGGCCGGTTACGCGGCCGGATAGAGCAGGTCGACGATATAGCCGGAATCGAATCGCGAATCGAGCATGCCGTAGGTGGAACGCCAGCCGGCCGCCAGCCGCGTCTCGACAAAGGCGTCGGCGATGCGCCCTGCCCCGATCCGGTTCAGTTCGGCCGCGGCCGCCGACAGCGCCAGTTGTTCCACCAGCATGCGCGCGGCCCCCTCGTCGCGCTCGCAAAGCGACGTTGCGGCGCGCAGAACCTCGACCGTCTTGCGGCCCGACGCCCCGAGGTCGCGGGCGATCCCGGCGAAGACCGATTCGAACAGGTCCTTGCCGCGCGACAGCACGCGCAAGAGATCGAGCGCCATCACGTTGCCCGAGCCCTCCCAGATGGCGTTGACCGGGGCCTCGCGGTAGTGGCGCGCGATCGGGCGCTCCTCGACGTAGCCGCCGCCGCCGATGCACTCCATCGCCTCGTAGATCAGGGCCGGGGCAATCTTGCAGCACCAGTACTTCGTCACCGGCGTCATCACCCTGGCATAGGCAGCCTCGTCGGCGCTCACCGGCGCCTTGTCGAAGGCCTCGGCCAGGCGCAGCGACAGCGCCGTGGCTGCGGCAACGTCGAGGGCCATGTCGGCCAGCACGCGCGTCATGATCGGCTGGTCCACCAGCGCCTTGCCGAACACCTTGCGGCCGCGGGCGTGGTGCACCGCCTCGGCGAGCGAAGCGCGCATGATGCCGCTGGAGGCCAGCGCACAATCGAGTCGGGTCAGCGTCACCATGTCGAGGATGGTGCGGATGCCCGCGTCCGGGGCGCCGAGCAGGAAGCCGAAAGTATCGGTGAACTCGACCTCCGAGGAGGCGTTCGAGCGGTTGCCGATCTTGTCCTTCAGCCGCTGGAAGCGCAGGCCGTTGGCCGTCCCGTCCTCGAGCAGCCTTGGTACGAGAAAGCAGCCCATGCCGTCGCGCGTTTGCGCCAGCATCACGAAGGCGTCGCTCATCGGCGCCGACATGAACCACTTGTGCCCGCTCAGCCGGTAGATGCCCTCGCCGACGCGCTCCGCCGTCGAGGTGTTGGCGCGGACATCCGTGCCGCCCTGCTTCTCCGTCATGCCCATGCCGATGGTGATGGCGGACTTCTGCATGGCCGGTCGGTTGGTGCTGTCGTACTTGCGCGACAGGATGCGCCCGCCCCATTCGCGCTGGACCACGGGGGAGGCCGAAATCGCCGCGACCGAGGCGCTCGTCATGGTCAGCGGGCACAGGTGCCCGCATTCGAGCTGCGCAGTGAGGTAGAAGCGCACGGCGCGCGCCTTGTGCGCCCGGCCGCGCTCGTCCGGCAGGCTCTCCCAGACCGACGAATGCAGGCCGATTGCCATCGACCGGCGCATCAACGCATGCCAGGCCGGGTGGAAGTCGACCACGTCGAGCCGCTCGCCGCGCGGGCCGTGCGTGCGCAGCTGCGGCGGGGACTCGTTCGCCATACGCGCCAGCTCCTGCGCCTCCGGCGCAGTCACGCTGCGGCCGAGCGCGTCGAACTCGTCGCGCAGCGATTTCGGCAGCGTGGCCGTCCCGTCGACCAGCAGCGGATCGGACCGATAGGCATTGATGCCCGCCCAGAGCTTGGGCTGATTCAGGTCGGCAAGGGTTTGTTCGGTCCGGGTAATCTGAGTCATGTAGCGGTTCTAGCCTAAGTGTTCACGCTGCGAAACGGGGGCCTTGCGGCCGTACCGGGAAAGAATGCCGGCAAAAGACTAAGGAACCGGCTGCAAGGACTCGGTGCTGCCTTGCCGCCAGCGGGAGGAGCCTCTATAGACCCGCCGTATTCAAGACAGTCGAGGCGACCACCATGGATTCCTTTCCGCATCGCCACCTGCTCGGCATCAAAGGCCTGACCGAGCCGGAGATCACCTATCTGCTCGATCGCGCGGACGCTGCCGTCGACATCAGCCGGCAGCGGGAAAAGAAGACCTCCACGCTGCGCGGACTGACCCAGATCAACCTCTTCTTCGAGGCCTCCACGCGCACACAGTCCTCCTTCGAACTGGCCGGCAAGCGGCTCGGCGCGGACGTGATGAACATGTCGGTCGGCAATTCTTCGGTGAAGAAGGGCGAGACGCTGATCGACACGGCGATGACGCTGAACGCGATGCATCCAGACGTGCTGGTGGTGCGCCACTCCTCCGCCGGCGCGGCCGCCCTGCTCGCCCAGAAGGTCTCCTGCGCCGTCGTCAACGCCGGCGACGGCCAGCACGAACACCCGACCCAGGCGCTGCTCGACGCGCTGACCATCCGCCGCGCCAAGGGCAAGCTGTCGCGCATCATCGTCGCCATCTGCGGCGACGTGCTGCACTCGCGCGTCGCCCGCTCCAATATCCTGCTGCTGAACGCCATGGGCGCGCGGGTGCGGGTCGTGGCGCCGGCGACGCTGCTGCCGAACGGCATCGCTCAGATGGGCGCCGAGGTCTATCACTCGATGGAGGACGGCCTGAAGGACGCGGACGTGGTGATGATGCTGCGGCTGCAGCGCGAGCGCATGTCGGGCGCGTTCGTTCCCTCCGTGCGGGAATATTTCCGCTACTTCGGGCTCGACGCCGAAAAGCTGAAGGCCGCCAGGGACGACGCGCTGGTCATGCACCCGGGTCCGATGAACCGCGGCGTCGAGATCGCCTCGGAGATCGCCGACGGGCCGCAGAGCGTGATCGAGCAGCAGGTGGAAATGGGCGTCGCCGTCCGCATGGCGGTGATGGAGACCCTTCTCGTGTCGCAGAACCAGGGACCGCGCGCATGACCCGCCCGACCGTCATCAAGAACGTCCGCATCATCGATCCGTCGCAGAACCGCGACGAGACCGGCTCGATCGTCATCGACAACGGCCGGATCGCCGCTGCCGGCAAGGCCGCGCAGAACCAGGGCGCACCCGAGGGAGCGGAGATCGTCGACGGCGCCGGCCTCGTTGCCGCGCCGGGTCTGGTCGACGCGCGCGTCTTCGTCGGCGAGCCGGGCGGCGAACACCGCGAGACGATCGAATCGGCCGCCCGCGCCGCCGCCGTCGGCGGCATCACTTCCTTCATCATGATGCCCGACACCGACCCGGTGATCGACGACATCGCCCTTGTCGAATACGTGCAGAAGACCGCGCGCGACATGGCCGCCGTGCACGTGCATCCGGCCGCGGCGCTGACCAAGGGGCTGGCCGGCACCGAGATGACCGAGTTCGGTCTGCTGCGCCAGGCCGGCGCCGTCGCCTTCACCAATGGCCGCCATCCGATGCACGACAGCCAGGTGCTGCGGCGGGCGATGACCTATGCCCGCGAGTTCGGCGCGGTCGTCTCGCTCGAGACGCGCGACCAGCACCTCGGCGCAGGCGGCGTCATGAACGAGGGCCTGCTGGCGAGTTGGCTCGGCCTGTCCGGCACGCCGCGCGAGGCCGAGGTGATCCCGCTCGAGCGCGATCTCCGCCTGGCCGCGCTCACGCGCGCCGCCTACCACGCCGCGCAGATCTCGGTACCGGAATCGGCCGAGGCCATGCGCGTCGCCCGCGGCCGCGGCGCCAACGTCACCTGCGGCATCTCGATCAATCACCTGTCGCTCAACGAGAACGACATCGGCGAGTATCGCACCTTCTTCAAGCTCTCGCCGCCCCTGCGCGGCGAGGACGACCGCAGCGCGATGGTCGCGGCGCTGGCCGACGGCACCATCGACATCATCGTCTCCTCGCACGACCCTCAGGATGTCGACACCAAGCGCCTGCCGTTTGCCGAGGCCGCCGACGGCGCCATCGGGCTGGAAACCATGCTGGCGGCGGCGCTGCGCCTGCATCACAGCGGCGAGGTCGGGCTGATGCGACTGCTCGATGCCATGTCCACCCGGCCGGCGCGGATCTTCGGCCTCGACGCGGGCACGCTGAAGCCCGGCGCGGTCGCCGACCTCGTCCTGATCGATCTCGACGAGCCGTGGATCGCCTCGAAGGACGGCTTCGTCTCGCGCTCGAAGAACACCCCGTTCGAAGATGCCCGCTTTACGGGGCGGGCGGTTCAAACCTATGTTGCGGGCAAGCGCGTCCATTCGGCGCGCTAGGGGCAGCATGCGCGGCCGACGCCGCACCTCGGGGGAGCCAAGACCGTGTCCGACCTATTCACCTGGCAGCTCGCGCCGCTGCCGACGATCCTGTGCCTCGCCTTCGGCTATCTTCTGGGTTCGATCCCGTTCGGCCTGATCCTGACACGCATGGCCGGCCTCGGCGACGTGCGCAGCATCGGCTCGGGCAACATCGGCGCCACCAACGTGCTGCGGACCGGCAACAAGAAACTTGCCGCGGCGACGCTGCTGCTCGATGCGCTGAAAGGCACGGCCGCCGCCGCGGTCGCATCACGCTGGGGAGTTGAGGCCGGTATCGCCGCCGGCTTTGCCGCCTTTATCGGCCACCTGTATCCGATCTGGCTCGGCTTCCGGGGCGGCAAGGGCGTCGCGACCTATCTCGGCGTCCTGCTCGGGCTCGTCCCCTACATGCTGGGCGTGTTCGCCGCGGTCTGGCTCGCCATCGCCTATCTCAGTCGCTACTCCTCGTTGTCCGCCCTGGTTGCAACCTTGGCCTGTACGGTTGTATTGTGGCTGACAGGGAACGACAAGGTTGCACTGCTGTTTGCCGTCCTCACCGCGATCTCGTGGTGGAAGCACCGTGCCAACATCGCGCGGCTGCTGGCGGGAACCGAGAGCAGGATCGGCGACAAGGGCTAGCACCGGGGGGAAACATGTCCGATGGCGCAGGCAGGCAGGGAATTGCGCTTTCGGAGAAACAGAGGATCGCCTGGCTACGGCTGATCCGCAGCGACAATGTCGGCCCCGTTACCTTCCGCGACCTGATCAACCATTTCGGCACCGCCGAGACGGCGCTGGAAATGTTGCCGGAGCTTTCGCGTCGCGGCGGCGCGAGCCGGTCCATCCGGGTCGCCAGCACGGCGGACGCCGAGCGGGAACTGGAACGCGCGCACCGCCACGGCGCCAGCTTCGTCGGCATCGGCGAGCCCGACTACCCCGCCCTGCTGCGCAAGATAGACGGCGCGCCGCCGCTGCTGGCGATCAAGGGCAATCCGCGCATTGCGACCGAGATCGCCGTCGGCATCGTCGGCTCGCGCAACGCCTCGATCGTCGGCGCCAAGTTCGCCGCCATGCTGGCCCGGGACCTCGGGGCCGCCGGCTATGCCACCGTCTCCGGCCTTGCCCGCGGTATCGACACGGCGGCGCACCGGGCCAGCCTTGCCACCGGCACGATCGCCGCGATGGCCGGCGGTTTGGACCAGCCCTATCCGCCGGAAAACGTCGAGCTGCTCGACGCCATCACCGCCGGCAATGGGCTGGCCGTGAGCGAGATGCCGTTCGGCTGGGAACCGCGGGCCCGCGACTTCCCGCGCCGCAACCGGCTGATCGCCGGCATCGGGCTCGGGCTCGTGGTGGTCGAGGCCGCCAGTCGATCGGGCTCGCTGATCACCGCCCGCAACGCCGCCGACTTCGGCCGGCTCGTCTTTGCCGTACCGGGCTCGCCGCTCGATCCGCGCGCCCACGGCACCAACGGGCTGCTGAAGGACGGCGCCATCGTCACGACCGGCGCCTCCGACGTGCTGGAGGCGCTGGAGCCGCTGCACGGCCCGGACCGGCATCATCCGATGACCGGCGCGAACGACCCCGGCAGCGTCGGGGAACCCGATCCGCGCGCCCCTTTCCTGCCCCCGAGCGACGGCGATCGCGATCGTATCGTCTCGGCGCTGGGGCCGACGCCGGTCGAGCTCGATGACGTGATCCGCCACACCGGCCTCCCGGCAGCGACGGTCTACCTGGTGCTGCTAGAGCTGGATCTTGCCGGGCGGCTCTGCCGTTATCCCGGCGGACTGGTTGCGTTCGCCCCGGATTGAGAGCGGCCGAAGCCCAGACAGGATGTCGCTGGCCTCGACGAAGGCCATCTCGATGAGGTAACGCAACATCTCCGCGCCCTCGGTGTTGGCCACGGCCCGCAACTCGCCCAGCATCTGCCGGATGTAGGCGACGTTCTCCCGCGTACGTTCGTCCGGAGGATCGGGAATCATGGGTTTGGTATTCATGTCGCGTCCCTGTTCGAATACCGCCGCGGCGGCGCATGACCTCTTTGCGCCTTCTGCACCTGAACCACGATACAACCTTTATTTTAAATTGCAATACAAGCATGCAACTCTCAATGGTTGCATTTGCCGCAAGCCAGTAATTTTGGCCGCGCCTCTTGACCGGAGCGATTTCCCTGTTCATTTCGAGGCAACGACAACGCCGGCGCGCATCGCAGACATAAGGGCTATCCCGCCGGGATCGCCCCCGGCATCAGAGAACGACGATGAATGTTGTAGTGGTTGAATCGCCTGCCAAGGCCAAGACAATCAACAAGTATTTGGGCTCTGGCTACAAGGTGCTGGCCTCGTTCGGCCATGTGCGCGATCTGCCCGCCAAGGACGGCTCGGTGCTGCCAGACCAGGACTTCGAGATGTCGTGGGAAGTCGACAGCGCCTCGGCCAAGCGGATGAAGGACATCGCCGACGCGGTGAAGGCATCCGACGGTCTGATCCTGGCAACCGACCCGGATCGCGAGGGCGAGGCCATTTCCTGGCACGTGCTCGATCTGCTGAAGAGAAAGCGGGTGCTCGGCGACAAGCCGGTCAAGCGCGTCGTCTTCAATGCCATCACCAAGTCTGCCGTGCTCGACGCCATGAAGGCGCCGCGCGACATCGACATCGATCTCGTCGATGCCTATCTCGCCCGGCGCGCGCTCGACTATCTGGTCGGCTTCAACCTCTCGCCGGTGCTGTGGCGCAAGCTGCCCGGCGCCCGCTCCGCCGGCCGCGTCCAGTCGGTGGCGTTGCGCCTTGTCTGCGACCGCGAGTCCGAGATCGAGCGCTTCGTCTCGGAGGAATACTGGAACCTCTCGGCGCTGCTGAAGACACCGCGCGGTGACGAGTTCGAGGCACGCCTCGTCTCGGCCGAGGGCAAGCGCCTGCAGGCAAAATCGATCGGCAATGCCGAGGAGGCCAGCCGCCTCAAGGACCTGCTCGAGGCCGCCAGCTACCGCGTCGCGAGCGTCGAGGCCAAGCCGACCCGGCGCAACCCCGCACCACCCTTCACCACCTCGACACTACAGCAGGCCGCCTCCTCCAAGCTCGGCTTCTCGGCCTCGCGCACCATGCAGGTCGCGCAGCGCCTCTACGAGGGCATCGACATCGGCGGTGAGACGGTCGGCCTCATCACCTACATGCGTACCGACGGCGTGCAGATGGCGCCGGAGGCGATCGACGCCGCCCGTCGGGCGATCGGCAGCCAGTTCGGCGAACGCTACCTGCCGGAAAAGGCTCGCTTCTATTCCACCAAGGCGAAGAACGCCCAGGAAGCGCACGAGGCGATCCGTCCCACCGACTTCAACCGCGTGCCCGATCAGGTCCGCCGCGCGCTCGACCCGGACCAGGCAAGGCTCTACGACCTGATCTGGAAGCGCGCCATCGCCAGCCAGATGGCCTCGGCCGAGATCGAGCGGACCACCGTCGAGATCGAAGCCAACGCCGGCGGCAAGCAGGCCGGCCTGCGCGCCACCGGGTCGGTGATCCGCTTCGACGGCTTCATCGCCGCCTACACCGACCAGAAGGAGGACGGCGAGCAGAGCGACGACGGCGACGAGGACGGCCGCCTGCCGGAGATCAACGCGAACGAAAACCTCGCCAGGCAGAAGATCAACGCCAGCCAGCACTTCACCGAGCCGCCGCCGCGCTACTCGGAGGCGTCGCTGATCAAGAAGATGGAAGAACTCGGCATCGGCCGTCCCTCCACCTATGCCGCAACACTGAAGACGCTCGGCGATCGCGAGTACATCACCATCGACAAGCGCAAGCTGATCCCGGAGGCAAAGGGCAGGCTCGTCACTGCCTTCCTCGAGAGTTTCTTCACCCGCTACGTCGAGTACGACTTCACCGCTGCGCTCGAAGAAAAGCTCGACCAGATCTCGGCCGGCGAACTGAAATGGAAGGACGTGCTGCGCGACTTCTGGCGCGACTTCACCGCCCAGATCGACGAGACCAAGGAGCTGCGCGTCACCAACGTTCTCGACGCGCTGAACGAAATCCTGGCGCCGCTCGTCTTTCCCAAGCGCGAGGACGGCAGCGACCCGCGCACCTGCCAGGTCTGCGGCACCGGTAAGCTGTCGCTGAAGCTCGGCCGCTACGGCGCCTTTGTCGGCTGCTCCAACTACCCGGACTGCAACTTCACCCGCCAGCTCTCCTCGGAGGCCAACGGCGACGCGGAAGCGGCCGCTTCGAACGAACCGCAGAGCCTCGGCAAGGACCCGCATACCGGCGAGGAGATCACGCTGCGCTCGGGGCGTTTCGGGCCCTATGTCCAGCGCGGCGACGGCAAGGAAGCCAAACGCGCGAGCCTGCCGAAGGGCTGGACGCCGGCAAGCATCGACCATGAAAAGGCGATGGCGCTCCTGTCGCTGCCGCGCGACATCGGCCAGCACCCGGAGACCGGCAAGATGATCTCCACCGGCATCGGCCGCTACGGGCCGTTCGTCCTGCACGACGGCACCTATGCCAACCTCGAGAGCGTCGAGGACGTCTTCTCGATCGGCCTCAACCGCGCCGTCTCGGTGCTCGCCGACAAGCAGACCAAGGGCGGTGGCCGCGCTCGCGGCACCCCGGCCGCGCTGAAGGCCCTCGGCGATCATCCCGATGGCGGCCCCATCACCGTCCGCGACGGACGCTACGGGCCCTATGTCAACTGGGGCAAGGTCAACGCCACGCTGCCGAAGGGCAAGGATGCGGCGTCGGTGACGCTGGAGGAGGCGCTCGCACTGATCGCCGACAAGGCCGGCAAGGCCGGCGCGGCGAAGGGCAAGTCTAAGGCGGCCGCGACCAAGACGGCGGCGGAGAAAAAGGCCAAGGCGCCAGCGAAGTCGACCAAGACCACCAAGGCCGCCGGCGCAAAGGCCAAGACGAAGAAGGCAAGCGAATGACGCATGACCCGCGCGACCGGCCGAAAACAGGCAAACGATCGGGCCGCGCGGGCCGCGACTTGCCTCCCGGCGCCGAAATCCCGCTGATCCACGGGGAAATCCCGCCGCGCGAGGTCCTGCTGCGCTTCATCGCCGACCACCCGGACAAGGCGTCCAAGCGCGAGATCTCCAAGGAATTCGGCCTGAAGGGCGAAAAGCGCGTCGAACTGAAGAAGCTGTTGAAGAGCTTCGAGGAAGAGGGCCTGCTGGAGAAGCGGCGCAAGTCGCTGGTGCGCCCCGGCGCGCTCCCGCCCGTCGCCGTGCTCGACATCACCACGCGCGACGTCACCGGCGAACTGATCGGACGCCCGGCCGAGTGGCTGGACGACGCCGGCGTGGCGCCGGCGGTGGCGATCCGCCAGTCGACGGTCGGCAAGGCCCCCGGCAAGGTGCCCGTGGCCGGCCTCGGCGACCGCGTGCTGGCAAAGATCTTTCCGGCCAAGGAGCGCGGCGGCCCGGCCTATACCGCCCGCATCATCAAGGTGCTCGACAAGCGCAAGAATGCCGGAATGGGCGTCTTCCGGCCGATGCCGGACGGCGGCGGCCGGATCATGCCGATCGACCGGCGCGGCGAGGAACTCGCCGTCGACAGCGACTTCACCGCCGGCGCCCGGGACGGCGACCTGGTGGAGATCGACGTCGTCCGGATCGGCCGCTACGGCCTGCCGCGCGCGCAGATCAAGTCCGTCATCGGCTCGGTCGCCTCGGAGAAGGCGATCTCGATGATCGCGATCCACGCCCACGGCATCCCGCACAGCTTCCCCGACACGGTGCTGAAGGAGGCAGCGGCCGCCGGCGCCGCCTCGATGGCGCACCGCGAAGACTGGCGCCAGCTGCCGCTCGTCACGATCGATCCCGCCGACGCCAAGGACCATGACGATGCGGTCTATGCCGAGGCCGACACCGCACCGGAGAACCCCGGCGGCGTGATCGTCACGGTGGCGATCGCGGATGTGAGCTACTACGTCCGGCCTGGCTCGGCGCTCGACCGCGAGGCGCTGAAGCGCGGCAACTCCGTCTACTTCCCCGACCGGGTCGTGCCGATGCTGCCGGAGCGGATTTCCAACGACCTGTGCTCGCTGAAGGAGGGCGTCGACCGTCCGGCCCTGGCCGTGCGCATGGTGTTTTCCAAGGAAGGCCGCAAGGCCGGGCACACCTTCCATCGCATCATGATGAAGAGTGCGGCCAAGCTCTCCTACCAGCAGGCGCAGGCGGCGATCGACGGCGCCCCCGACGACAAGACCGGACCGATCCTCGAGACGATCCTCAAGCCGCTCTGGAACGCCTACCGGATCCTCACGGTCGGCCGCAACCGGCGCCAGCCGCTCGAGCTCGACATGCCCGAGCGCAAGATCCTGCTGAAGGAGGACGGCACGGTCGACCGGGTGGTCGTGCCGCCGCGGCTCGACGCGCACAAGCTCATCGAGGAAATGATGATCCAGGCCAATGTGGCCGCGGCGGAGACATTGGAAAAGCGCGACCAGGCGCTGATCTACCGGGTGCATGACGCCCCGTCCCTGGCCAAGCAGGAGACCCTGCGCGAGTTTTTGGCGACGCTGGACATCGCGCTCGCCAAGGGCGGCAACATGCGCGCGAACCATTTCAACGGCATCCTGAGCAAGGCCGAGGACAAGCCCTACCAGCAAATGGTCAGCGAGATGGTCCTGCGCTCCCAGAGCCAGGCGATCTACAGCCCGGAAAACATCGGCCATTTCGGCCTCAACCTGATGAAATACGCCCACTTCACCTCGCCGATCCGCCGCTATGCCGACCTGATCGTGCACCGCGCGCTGGTGGCGTCGCTGAAGCTCGGCGACGGCGGGATCACGCCGGACGAGGAAGCGGCGCTGGACGATATCGCCGCGGAGATCTCGACCTTCGAGCGTCGCGCCATGGCCGCCGAGCGGGACACGGTCGACCGGCTGATCGCGCACCACCTCGCCGGGCGTATCGGCGAGGAGTTCGACGGCCGGGTTTCCGGCGTCACCAAGGCGGGACTATTTGTCACCCTGCCGGCCTATGGCGCCGACGGCTTCGTGCCTGTATCTACGCTCGGGCGCGACTACTACATTTTCGACGAGGCCCACCAGGCGCTGTCCGGCGAGAAGACCGGCCTTGGCTATCGTCTGGGCGACGAGGTGCTCGTAAGGCTCGCAGAGGCCGTGCCGCTGGCCGGGGCCTTGCGCTTCGAAATGCTGAGCGAGGGACGGAAGATGCCCACGGGCGTCCGCTCGTTCCACAAGTCAGGACGGCGCGACCGCGCCGGCGCTCGGCGGCAGCCGGGAACGCGCCCGCCGCGCGGCAGGCGCTAGGGCCGGACCGAACACCGACGGCAAGGACGAGGACATGCAGGCCACCTTTCGACAGAGCGCAGACGTTCCAACCGAACCCGGCGACAGGCGCAGGGTCGGCGCCGCCATCCGGCGCGGCTTTCTGAACCGGTGCCCGAGTTGCGGCGAGGGCCGGCTGTTCACCGGCTTTCTCAAGCCGGTCGGCGCCTGCCCGGCTTGCGGGGCGGAAATGCACCACCACCGCGCCGACGACCTGCCGCCCTATCTGGTCATCACCGTCATCGGACACGTCGTGCTCGCCGGTTACATGATGACCGACCTCGTCCTCGACATCGGCACCTGGGCGCACCTTGCGATCTGGGCGCCGGTGACACTGTTCGGCGCGCTCGGACTGATGCAGCCGGCCAAGGGCGGCGTCATCGGCCTGCAGTGGGCGCTGCGGATGCACGGCTTTGGTGGCGAGGCCGAGGCGCCGGCTGACACATTGCCTCGGCGCGACCCCGCCGCATGAGCAGGGCCGCGCTGTTGCGGCCGGTGGACGCCGCCGCCGTCGTTCTGATCGACCGCTCCCGGGGAGGCTATCGCGCGCTCGTGGGCAAGCGCAGCAGCAGGCACGTGTTCATGCCCGATGTCTACGTTTTTCCCGGCGGTCGGCGCGACCGCAGCGACTCCCGCGTCCCGATCAGCGCGCCCCTCAACCCGGCCGCGGCCGATCGGTTGCTGTCGCGCACGCCGGTGCGGACCGGCCACGCGACGTTGCGCGGACTGGGCGTCGCCGCGCTGCGCGAACTGCACGAGGAGGCAGGGCTGACCGTCGGCCCCGAGGACACCGCCACACCTGGCGGGCTGCCCTTCCGTCCGGACCTTTCCGCGTTGCGGTTCTTCGCCCGCGCCGTCACCCCGCCAGGCGAACCGCGTCGCTTCGATGCGCGCTTCTTTGCCCTCTTCACCGATGATGCCGACATCGACCCGACGGCCACGCGCGACAGCCACGAATTGTCCGACCTCCGATGGATCGATATCTTTGGTCATCCGGACGTCGAGATGCCCATGATATCCGTCACAGTGCTCGAAGAATTGCGGAAGTGCCTACAGGAGGACCCCTCGCTACCGTTCGGGACGCGCGCGGCCTTCTTCCAGACCCGTCACGGGCGGTTCGTCCGCGACACGCTTTAGGATTCCCTGCGCATGTCACATCCTGAGCCCTGCCGCCCTCCGTCGGTGGACAGCATTCACTGGCGCTCGCTGATCGCCGCCATCGCCGCGATCTCGGCGGTGGGTATCGCACTCGGCCTCGGCCTGCCACTGCTCAGCATGATCATGGAAAAGCGCGGCATCCCGTCAACCCTGATCGGCCTCAACTCCGCGATGGCGGGTGTCGCCTCCATGCTCGCCGCGCCCTTCACCACGCGGCTTGCCCACCGGTTCGGAACCGCCACGGTCATGGTCTCGGCGATCGTGCTGGCCGCCGCCAGTTCGCTCGGCTTCCACTACCTGCAGAACTTCTGGCTGTGGTTTCCCTTGCGACTCGTGTTTCACGGCGCGATCACCATGATCTTCATCCTGTCGGAGTTCTGGATCAACGCCGCCGCCCCGCCGCGCCGGCGCGGCCTCGTGCTCGGCATCTACGCAACCGTGCTCGCACTCGGGTTTGCCGCCGGTCCGCTGCTGTTCTCGCTGCTCGGCAGCGAAGGCCCACGCCCCTTCGCCGTAGGCGCCGGCGTGATCCTGCTGGCCGCCGTGCCGATCCTGTTCGCCCGCCGCGAAAGCCCGTCGATCGACGAGAAGCCGGAGCTGCACTTCATGCGCTACATCCTTCTCGTGCCGACCGCGACGGCCGCGGTGTTCGTGTTCGGCGCGGTCTCGGTCGGCGGCCTGTCGCTGTTTCCGATCTTCGCCACCCGCTCCGGCTTCACCGAGACCCATGCGGCGCTGCTGCTGACCACGATGGGAATCGGCAACGTCGTCTTCCAGATCCCGCTCGGCATGCTGTCCGACCACCTGCAGGACCGGCGCCGGCTGTTGTCGATCATGGCCCTGATCGGCATGGTCGGAGCGGCGGCGCTCCCGCTTCTGTCGCACAACTGGCTGCTGCTCGCGACCGTGCTGCTGTTCTGGGGGGGCTGCGTGTCCGGCCTCTACACCGTCGGACTCAGCCATCTCGGCTCGCGCCTGCACGGGGCGGACCTCGCCGCCGCCAACGCCGCCTTCATCTTCTGCTATGCGGTCGGCACGGTCGCCGGCCCGCAGGTGATCGGCGCGGCCATGGATGTGGCCGGCACCGACGGATTCGCCTGGTCCATCGTGTTCTTTTTCGGCCTCTATGTCGCCCTTACTCTCGCGCGCATCGCGTTCCGACCGAAACGGGCTTGACTTTTCGGGCGCGATTTGTAGTTTCGCGCCACATTTGGAATCCCCACGCCGTGGAACCGGACTGGTCGTCCACGGCTTCGTTTTTGTAAAGGCAGGACGACCATGGCCAAGGCTACCACCATCAAGATCAAGCTGCTGTCGACGGCCGACACCGGCTACTTCTACGTGACGACGAAGAACAGCCGCACGATGACCGAAAAGATGACCAAGACCAAGTACGACCCGGTCGCACGCAAGCACGTCGAGTTCAAGGAAACCAAGATCAAGTAATCTTTGTTTCGCACGGCCGTTTCGAAGGGCGTGTCGCGAGAGCGGCGCGCCTTTTTCGTTGCCTCGCCAGCGGAAGGGCCGCCACACACCGGGTGGGATTCGATGAGTCTCGGGGGAAAACCACAACGCCGCCTCCTTTCGGGGGCGGCGTCGAATGGGGGCCGGCTGGGGATGACCACGGCACGAGGATTCCGCTTATGTCGTCACCAGCCGGCCGACCCCACGACCCAGGAGATGCGGCGGACCTAGCATCATGGGGTAACCGGTACGGAGCTTTTCAGCCCGTTCTTGATAAGAGGATTGCGCGAAATTAAAAAAAAATCAACGAAATCTTCGGCCTCCCGGCGGCGGGCCGGCAGCTATAGTTAATCCGATTGCCTTCACCACAGGGAACTCAGGCGGATAAAACGTTATTTGTCACAACAAAATTCACCGGCGAATTCAACAACCCCCAGATGCATTCCACCGGCATTGAAAATCCTGACGCTAGGTGACCCCCATTCACGTTGCGGCTCGAAGAGCTTGAATACATTAGCAAACGCGAACAGTAATATGAATTGCAAAAATTTGCCTATACATCTCTTTTCTCGGAGACCGGCACAACACAAGGGTTAGCCGGTTCCGCGGCGGCAAGGCCCGCGGCCGAATTTGACCGGTGATCAGTTTTACCGAAAAGACAAGAGCGAAACCTGTGGATAACGCACGGGACGGCACCACTGTGTCGCCACCGCCACGGTCCCGGTGCGGCACCGACGGGGCACACCGCGCCGCTGCTGCCGGTCGAGCCCGCCGGTCAGGTCGCAGGATTGACGGACTGCGCTACGCGGCCGCGGCGACGACGCGGTTGCGGCCGGTGCGCTTGGCTTCGTAGAGTGCGGAATCGGCGCGCTTCATCAGGGCCTCGGGACCATCGCCATGCGGTAGCAGCGTGGCGATACCGATGGAGGCCGTGACCTGTAAGGCGGCGCTTACGCCCTGGATCCGGAACGGCTCCTGTTCGATGGTCAGCCGCAGCCGTTCGGCGACGGCAGCGGCGGTCTCTGCCGGCGTATCGGGCATGACGAGCACGAATTCCTCGCCGCCGTAGCGGCAGGCCAGGTCGGCCCCGCGCACGGCGGTGCGCAGGCGGCTCGCGAACTCGCGCAGGACCGCGTCTCCAACGTCATGACCGTAGGTGTCGTTGATCAGCTTGAACCGGTCGATGTCGGTGATGCAGACGGACATCTGGCGGCCGCGGGCCGTGGCCCGGTCGATCAGGATCTTGAGATGTCCGTCAAGGTAGCGGCGATTGTGCAGGCCGGTCAGGCCGTCGGTCACTGCCAGCTCGATCGACTGCGTGACGCTGGCGCGCAGGCGGTCGTGGTAACGCTTGCGGCGGATCTGCGTCAGGCTGCGCGCCAGAAGCTCGTTCGGTTCCACCGGACGCATCAGGTAGTCCGTCACGCCGAGGTCGAGCGCGCGCACCACCATCTGGTCGTTGCCCTGTTCGGCAATCAGGAGGATCGGCAGGTAGCGCGTCCGCTCCAGGGACCGCAATTGCGAGCACAGGCGCAAGGGGTCGCAATCGTCGAAGTTGGAATTGACGATGACCAGTTCGAATCCGCCCTCGGCCGCCTCGAACAGCGCCGCCTGCGGATCGGACATGCAGGTCACGTCGGCGATCAGCTTCAAGGCGCGGACGATGCGCTCCTGCGAGCTCGCGCGGCCGTCGACCAGCAGCACCGCCCCCGGCTCAAGACCGAGGGTGCCGGCCTGCTCCGGCTCCATGCCGAGCGCCTCGGCGGTGGCCGCGCGTACGCGCAACTCGTCGGTCAGCGTCTTCAGGCGCACCAAGCTCTTCACCCGCGACATCAATTGCAGGTCGTTGACCGGCTTGGTGAGAAAATCGTCGGCCCCGGCCTTCAGGCCCCGGACCCGGTCCGAGGGCTGGTCGAGCGCGGTCACCATCACCACGGGGATATGCGCCGTGCGCGGATTGTCCTTGAGCCGCTCGCACACCTCGAAGCCGTCGATCCCCGGCATCATCACGTCGAGGAGGATGAGATCGACCTGGGTGCCCTCGCAGATCGCCAGCGCGTCGTGACCGTTCATGGCGGTCAGGACGTCGAAATATTCCGCCAGAAGCCGAGCCTCCAGCAGCTTGACGTTGGCGGGAATGTCGTCAACGACGAGAATGCGCGCTGTCATCCGTCCCGCCCCCGCCTCACGCGTCGCCCAGATAGGTCTTGATCGTCTCGATGAACTTCGGCACCGATATCGGCTTCGATACGTAAGCCTCGCAGCCGCCCTGCCGGATGCGCTCCTCGTCGCCCTTCATGGCAAAGGCGGTGACGGCAATGACCGGAATGACGTGCAGTTCGTCGTCCTCCTTCAGCCACTTCGTCACCTCGAGGCCGGAAACCTCGGGCAGCTGGATGTCCATGAGGATGAGATCGGGGCGGTAACGGCGTGCGAGGTCAAGCGCCTCCATGCCGTTCCGCGTCTGGATCGTCGTGTAGCCGGATGCCTCGATGAGGTCCCGGAAGAGCTTCATGTTGAGCTCGTTGTCCTCGACTATCATCACCTGCTTCGGCATTACACTTCCCTGCCCCTCACTCCAGCCTTGCAACGCCCCAAGAGAGATATAAGTTGCGGCAATGCCGAATTCACCCAGCATGATGGCTGCGATGCTAGCGGCATTAGGTTGACTAAAAGGTAACAATTTCTGGAAATTGCCATGCAACGCCAAAAAGATACGCCGGCATCGGACGCGGAAACCACGGCGATCGCCGTGCTCAGCTGGCTTGCGGGCGAACCCGAACTGCTGTCCCGTTTTCTGGCACTTACCGGCGTCGACCCGTCCGAACTGCGCGCGGCGGCGACAAATCGCGGCTTCCTCGCCGGCCTGATCGACTTCCTCATGGGCCACGAGCCGACGCTGGTGGCGTTCTGCGAGGCAAGCAGCACAAAACCCGAAGAGGTTGTGCGCGCCCACGCCGTACTCAGCGGCGGCGCACCCGGCGGCGGCTGGTGATGGCGGCCGGACCGGCCGCGGCGCAGCGCATCCGGCTGGCCGACCGTCCGCTCGTCGTGTGCGACATCGACGAGGTCGTCCTCGAATACCTTTCGCCCTTCGGCGCCTTCCTGCGCTCGCGTGGTCACGACCTCCTGCCCCGCTCCTTCCGGCTGCACGGCAACATCGTCGAGACCGCGACCGGCGCCACCGCGCTCGATGCGGTGGTCGACGCACTGCAGGAGGATTTCTACGCCGCGCAGGAGGAGTGGCAGACGCCAGCGGCCCTTGCGGTCGAGACGCTCGCCGCGCTTGGCCGCGACGCAGACGTGGTGTTCCTGACCGCCATGCCGCCGCGGCACGCGCACGTGCGCAGGCGCCTGCTCGACCGCCTCGGGCTGACCTATCCGATGATCGCGACGGAGTCGGCGAAGGGCCCGGTGGTGCACGCGCTGCACCGCGCCAGGCCGCTGCCGCTGGCCTTTGTCGACGACATCCACCACAATCATCGCTCGGTCCAGGCGAACGTGCCGGAGGCCATGCTCGTCCAGCTCATGGCCAACGAGGTCTTTCGGGCGATGGCGCCCGATCCGGGCCAGGCGATACGGCGGGCGAAGGACTGGCGCGACGCCGAACGCCTGATCCGGGCCCATTTCGGATGTCCGGCGCGGTTCTGACGCGCCGTCGCAATGTCTGTCGTGCCGCGGTGCCGGCGCGGCGGCGTGGGCCGGTTCCATGCCTACCCCTTCTGCTGGGTCTTGAGACTCGCGAGCTTAGAAGCTAATCTGCCGATGTTCAATATTTGTTCCCATCATGCAGCACGACGAGACGCGCCATCCGGGATTTTGCCGCGATTGCCTTGCCGGGCAGCCGCCGGCCCAGCGCCGCTGCCGGCAATGCGGCAGCCCGCGCCTGCTCTACCATGACGAGCTCTACGGCCTGACGCTGGCGCATATCGACTGCGACGCGTTCTACGCCTCGATCGAAAAACGCGACAATCCGGAGCTTGCCGACAAGCCGGTCATCATCGGCGGCGGCAAGCGCGGCGTCGTCTCCACCGCCTGCTACGTCGCGCGCATCCACGGGGTGCGCTCGGCGATGCCGATGTTCAAGGCGCTGGAGGCCTGCCCGCAGGCCGTCGTGATCAAGCCGGACATGGAAAAGTATGTCCGCGTCGGGCGCGAGGTGCGCACGCTGATGCAGGACCTGACGCCGCTGGTCCAGCCGCTCTCGATCGACGAGGCCTTTCTCGAACTGAAGGGTACCGAGCGGCTGCACCACGACCCGCCGGCCCGGGTGCTGGCCCGCTTCGTCCAGCGGGTGGAACGTGAGATCGGCATCACGGTGTCGGTCGGCCTGTCCTACTGCAAGTTCCTGGCCAAGGTCGCCTCCGACCTGCAGAAGCCGCGCGGCTTCTCCGTCATCGGCCGGGCGGAAGCACTCGAGTTCCTGAGGTCGAAATCGGTCCGGCTGATCTGGGGCGTCGGCAAGGCCTTCGCCGAGACGCTGGAGCGCGACGGCATCCGCGAGATCGGCCAATTGCAGACGATCGAGGAGAGCGAGCTGATGCGCCGCTACGGCCTCATGGGCAAGCGCCTATTCCACCTGTCGCGCGGCCAGGACGATCGCGAGGTCCACCTGAACGACGCAGCCAAGAGCGTATCGTCCGAGACGACCTTCTTCGATGACATCGCCGCCTACGACGACCTGGTCACCCACCTGCGGCGGCTGAGCGAGCAGGTGGCGGCGCGGCTGCGCAAGGCCGGCATCGCCGGGCACACCGTCGTGCTGAAGCTGAAGTCCGCCGACTTCAGGAGCCGGACGCGCAACCGCAAGCTGGAGGACCCGACCATGCTCGCCGACCGGATCTTCCGCATCGGCATGGACCTTTTGAAGAAAGAGGCGGACGGCACCAAGTTCCGCCTGATCGGCATCGGCGTCACCGACCTCTGCGACCCCCAGCGCGCCGATCCGCCCGATCTCGTCGACCCCCTCGCCGGCCGCCGCGCGGCGGCGGAGGCCGCGATCAACGAACTGCGCGACAAGTTCGGCAAGAAGAGCGTGGAGACCGGCTACACCTTCGGCAAGGACCGGCGGTAACGATACGCCGCGGTTTTGCTTGCGCCGCCGCGACGATGAGCGATCATATAGGCTTCCTTAAAGGTGAGGCGCTAGCCTCGGCAGACCCCCAGTATCGCGTAAGGACGGGACACATGCTTTTGCGCCTCGCCACCGGGATCGGACTGCTCGCCCTGACGGCCACCACCGCGCTTGCCGGCGCGACCGAAGGGCCGCTGCAGGTCATCGTCTCGCGGGACCAGCAGACGTTGAAGGTCTATGACGGCGAGGCGATGGTGGCGAGCAGCCGCATCTCCAGCGGCATGGGCGGCTACACGACGCCGACCGGCATCTTCTCGATCCTGGAGAAGAAGCCGATGCACCATTCCAACATCTATGACGAGGCGCCGATGCCGTTCATGCAGCGGCTGACCTGGTCCGGCATCGCGCTGCACGCCTCCGACCACGTGCCGGACTATCCCGCCTCGCACGGCTGCGTGCGCATGCCGCCTAAGTTCGCCAGGCTGCTCTTCCGGATGACCCGCATGGGCGGCCATGTCGTGATCACAGGCCGCGAGGTCGAGCCGCGGGCGATCCGCCACCCGGCCCTGTTCGATCCGGAAAGCCCGCTGACCGACACGGCGCTGCTGTCGGATGCGCTGCTGCGCCCGGCCCTGCTGGAGACGGCCACCGACGCCGCCGCGGTCGTCACGAGCGATCCGGCGCCCGCCGAGACGTTCGAGCGAAATCCGCCGGACGATCCGGTCCGCATCCTCGTCACCCGCCGCACGGAGAGCGACACGCTCCGGGACGTGCAGGACCTGCTGAACGGCCTCGGTTTCGATGCCGGCGAGCCGGACGGCAAGCACGGGTCGCTGACGATCGCCGCCATCAGCGCCTTCCAGACCGCCGAGGGCCTGCGTGTCGACGGCACGTTCACAGCGATGCTTGCCGAGGCGGTGTTCCGCAAGGCGGGCCGCGACCTGCCGCCGAACGGCAAGCTGTTCGTGCGCAGCAATTTCGCGCCGATCCTCGAAGGAAACGTCACCATCGTCGAACCGCAGCTCGAGCTCGGCACCCATTTCCTCGTCGCCCGCGACGTCAGCGGCAAGCATGTCGACTGGCTGGGCGTGACCATGGACAACGACCTGCCCTACGCAGTGCGCAGCCGCCTCGGCATCAAGGACCCCGGCATCGTCGAGGTGACGACCGCGCAGGATCCGATCGCCGCAGCGCTCGACCGCATCGTCATCCCTCACGACCTGCGCCGGCAGGTTGCCGAACTGGTCGGCGTCGGCGCCTCGATCACGATCGCCGACGGCGGCTACGAGCTGGAAACGGGAAAAGGAACCGACTTCATCACACTGACCAACGCCAACGGCTTCCGCTCGCCCTTCGCCCCTTCGACAAAGCTGCGCAAGAAGGAATCCTCGGTACTGACGATCCCGTGAGTTCAGCTCTTGGGGTGGGTTGGCGCGAATTCCGCCACCAGTTCATGGCTCTCGCCCGGATAGGTCAGCCGCACATGGGTGATGTAGGCGCCGCCGCTCCAGGTGCGGCGCTCGATTACGAGGCAGGCGGAAGCGGGCGCAATCCGCAGGGTCTCGGCGACGCGCGGCTCGGCGCCCACCGCACGGATACGGTGTTCGGCGGCGCTCCAGGGCACCTGGCCGAGCAGCCACTGGCCGGGGGCTGAAGTGCTGAAAGGCTCGCTGGCCGCCTCCGGCACCGAGGCCAGGTTGATCAGGCGCTCCTCCAGGCAGAACGGCCGCGCGCCGGCGTGATGCACGGCGACGAGGTCGAGCAGCCGCGCGCCCGGGGCCAGGTCGAGCAGCTTGCGCTCCGCCGGCTTGGGCGCCCGTTCCGCGCGCGACAGGCGCTCATAGCGATAGGGCAGCCCGAGGCCGCGCACCTCGGCCTCGATGTCGTGAATCTCGAGCACGGCGGATTGCGCCTGCGGCTGGGTGACGAAGCTGCCCGACTTGCGCCGCCGCTCGATCAGGCCGCGCTTCACCAGTTCGGTGATCGCCTTGTTCACCGTCATGCGCGAGCAGCCGTACTGCTCGGTCAGTTCGTGCTCGAAGGGAATGCGGTATCCCGGCGGCCAATCCCCGGACAGGATCCTGCCCTCGACGTCCTCGAGAATGCGCTGGTGCAGCGACGGCTCCTTCGGAGCGACGGCGGGGTCTGTGATCTCATCCATGCCGGAGACGACTCGCCCCCCTTTGTTCGTTGAACCGACGTACACGCTACGAAAGGCCGGTCGGCCGATCAACTCCGCGGCTAGGCGACGAGCGCACGCATCGCCTCGGCGAAGGCCCTCGCGACCTGTTCCCGCCCGACATGGCGGCCAGCGGCGACGAGCTTGCGGCCATGCACCCAGACGCCGTCGACGCAGGCGCCATTGGCGAAGATCCAGGCATCCAGCAGCGCGTCGCCCGCGAGCGGCAGCTCGTGCCGCGGCCGAAGGCTGACGAAGTCCGCGGGCTTGCCGACCGCAAGGCCGCCCTCGACCCCGAGCGCCGCCGCGCCTCCGAGCACCGCGCCGTCGAACAGCGAACGCCCGGTCGAGCCGCCGGGCTGCGCCAGCACGTTGCGCGCGCGGTGCAGCAGACGCTGCGAATATTCGAGTTGCCGCAACTCGTCGCCCAGCCCGATCAGCACATTCGAATCCGAGCCGACGCCAAAGCGCCCGCCCTCGCCGACGAAGGCCGCAGCCGGAAACGTGCCATCGCCGAGATTGGCCTCGGTGACCGGGCAGAGGCCGGCGATCGCCCCGGCCGCCGCCATGGCGCGGGTTTCCTCCTCGGTCATGTGGGTGGCGTGGATCAGGCACCAGCGGCCGTCGACCGGCGCGTGCCCGAGCAGCCACTCGACCGGACGCCGGCCGGACCAGGCGCGGCAGTCCTCAACCTCCTTCACCTGTTCGGCGATGTGGATGTGGACCGGCGCCGTCCCGGCCAACCGCACCACCTCCGACAGCTCCTCCGGCGTCACGGCGCGCAGGCTGTGCGGCGCGACGCCGGTCACGCCCTGCGCCAGGTCCCCGGTCAGTTCGCGGCAGCGGGCCAGCAGGCGACCGTAGCCGTCGAGATCGTTGATGAAGCGGCGCTGCCCCTCGCCCGGCGCGCCACCGCCGAAGCCGGAATGGGCGTAGAACACCGGAAGCAGCGTCAGACCGATTCCGGTCGTGGACGACGCCGCGGCGATTCGCGCAGCCATCTCGCCGATGTCGGCATATGGCCGGCCGTCGCGGTCGTGATGCAGGTAGTGGAACTCGCCGACACGGGTGAACCCGGCCTCCAGCATCTCGACATACAGCTGGGCGGCAACGGCTTCCACCTGATCGGGCGTCATCGTCAGGGCGAACCGGTACATGACCTCGCGCCAGCTCCAGAAGCTGTCGCTGCCGGGGCCGCGCATCTCCGCCAGCCCCGCCATGCCGCGCTGGAAGGCGTGGCTGTGCAGGTTGGCCATGCCCGGCACGATCGCGCCGTGGCGCTCCTCCGCTCCGGCCGCGTCGGCCTCCTTCTCGACCGCCGCTATGCGCCCGCCATCGTGCGTGATGCGTACGTTCTGGGCCCAGCCTTCCGGCAGCAGAGCATTCTTCGCGAAAACGACGGCCAAAGCACCCTCCTCGATCCATTCGGTTTGAAAGATCGCAAAACGATCTTGCATGACTTTCATTATGTATATACATTATCAGCAACAGAGGGAAGAGTGAAACGATGTCCGAGGCACTATCCGAGACAAAAAACATCGGGCCGGATGAGACGGCGCGGGTCTGGCGCAATGCGCGGCTGGCGACCTTCGACCCGGCTCTCGAGGGCATGGGTATCGTCGAGCGCGGCGCCATCGCCGTCCGCGACGGTCGCATTGCCTATGCCGGCCCGGAGGCCGGCCTGCCCGCCCCGTTCCGGGAACTGGCGACGGTCGACTGCGAGGGCCGCTGGATCACCCCGGGTCTGATCGATTGCCATACCCATCTGGTCCACGCCGGCAACCGCGCCAACGAGTTCGAGATGCGCCTGGAGGGCGCTTCCTACGAGCAGATCGCGCGCGCCGGCGGCGGCATCGTCTCCTCGGTCACGGCGCTGCGCGGGGCAAGCGAGGACGAACTGCTTGCGCAAAGCCTGCCCCGGCTCGACGCGCTGCTTGCCGAGGGCGTCACCACGGTCGAGATCAAGTCCGGTTATGGCCTTGACCGCGACAACGAGATCAAGACGCTGCGCGCGGCGCGGCGGCTCGGGGAGGTGCGCGACGTGACCGTGCGCACGACCTTCCTCGGCGCCCACGCGCTGCCGCCCGAAATGCGGGGTGACAAGACCGCCTATATCGAAAAGGTCATCACCGACATGCTGCCGGCCGTCGCAGCGTCGGGGCTTGCCGACGCCGTCGACGGCTTCTGCGAGGGCATCGCCTTCTCGCCGGCGGAGATCGCAAAGGTCTTCGATGCGGCCCGCGCGCTGGGCCTGCCGGTCAAGCTCCATGCCGACCAGCTCTCCGATCTCGGTGGCGCCGCACTGGCCGCCTCGTATGGCGCGCTTTCGGCCGACCACCTGGAATACACCGATGCCGCCGGCGCCGCCGCCATGGCCAAGGCCGGCACGGTCGCCGTGATCCTGCCCGGCGCGTTCTACTTCATCCGCGAGACGAAGAAGCCGCCGGTCGCGCTGTTCCGCGAGCATGGCGTCAGCATGGCTGTCGCCACCGACAGCAACCCCGGCACCTCGCCGCTGACCTCACTGCTGTTGACGATGAACATGGCAGCCACGCTGTTCGGCATGACGGTGGAGGAATGCCTGGCAGGCACCACCCGCGAGGCCGCCCGCGCGCTCGGTCTGGTCGATGAGGTGGGGACGCTCGAAACCGGCAAGTGGGCCGACTTCGTCCTGTGGGACATCGGCCGGCCCGCGGAGCTCGTCTATCGCATGGGCTTCAATCCGCTCCACCGGCGCGTCCGCCGCGGCCGGTAACGGGAATCGGCGGCCTTTGGGCCGCATTGGGAGACATCCAAATGACCATCATCCTGCATCCGGGCGCGGTGCCGCTCAAGGACCTCGAGACCATCTACTGGACCGGCGAGCCGGCCCGCCTCGATCCCGCCTTCGATGCCGGCATCGCCAAGGCGGCGGCGCGTATCGCCGAGATCGCCGCCGGCAATGCCCCGGTCTACGGCATCAACACCGGTTTCGGCAAACTCGCCTCGATCAAGATCGACGCCGCCGACGTTGCCACCCTGCAGCGCAACTTGATCCTGTCGCACTGCTGCGGCGTCGGCGCGCCTCTGCCGGAAAACGTCGTGCGGCTGGTGATGGCGCTGAAGCTCGTCTCGCTCGGCCGCGGCGCCTCGGGCGTGCGGCTCGAGCTCGTGCGGCTGATCGAGGGCATGCTGGAAAAGGGAGTCATCCCGGTGATCCCGGAAAAGGGCTCGGTCGGCGCTTCCGGCGACCTCGCACCGCTCGCCCACATGGCGGCGGTGATGATGGGCCACGGCGAGGCCTTCTTCGGGGCCGAACGGATGAGCGGCGCCCGCGCCCTTGACCTCGCCGGCCTGAAACCGGTCACGCTCGCCGCCAAGGAAGGGCTGGCGCTGATCAACGGCACCCAGACCTCGACGGCGCTGGCGCTGGCCGGCCTGTTCCGCGCCCACCGCGCCGCCCAGGCCGCGCTGATCACCGGCGCGCTTTCGACGGATGCGGCGATGGGTTCGTCGGCACCGTTCCACCCCGACATCCACACGCTGCGCGGCCACAAGGGCCAGATCGACACGGCCGCGGCGCTGCGCAGCCTGCTCGACGGCTCGGTCATCCGCCAGAGCCATATCGAGGGCGACGAGCGCGTCCAGGACCCCTATTGCATCCGCTGTCAGCCGCAGGTCGACGGCGCCTGCCTCGACCTGCTGCGCCAGGTCGCCCGCAGCCTCGAGATCGAGGCCAATGCGGTCACCGACAATCCGCTGGTGCTGTCCGACAACTCGGTCGTCTCCGGCGGCAACTTCCACGCCGAACCGGTGGCCTTTGCCGCCGACCAGATTGCCTTGGCGGTCTGCGAGATCGGCGCCATCGCCCAGCGCCGCATCGCGCTGCTCGTCGATCCCGCGCTGTCCTACGGCCTGCCGGCCTTCCTCGCCAAGAAGCCGGGGCTGAATTCCGGCCTGATGATCGCCGAGGTCACCTCGGCCGCGCTGATGAGCGAGAACAAGCAGCTGTCGCATCCGGCTTCGGTCGACTCGACGCCAACCTCCGCCAACCAGGAAGACCATGTCTCGATGGCCTGCCATGGCGCCCGCCGGCTGTTGCAGATGACCGACAACCTGTTTGCGATCATCGGCATCGAGGCCCTGACCGCGGCCCAGGGCGTCGAACTGCGCGCGCCGTTGACGACCAGCCCCGAGCTCGCCAAGGCGATCGCCGCCATCCGCGCCGTCTCGCCCACCATCGAGGAGGACCGCTACATGGCCGACGACCTGAAGGCGGCCGGCGACCTCATCGCCTTGGGTGGCCTCAACGCCGCCGTTTCCGCCGGCCTCCTGCCGGTCCTGGAGGGTTGAGATGACGGTGTTCGACCTCAAGCGCGGCAGCTCGCCGGTCATCCTCGGCTTGCCGCATACCGGCACCGACGTTCCGGCCGATATTTGGACTCGGCTCAACGACAACGGCCGCATCCTCGCCGACACCGACTGGCACATCCATGAACTCTATGACGGGCTCCTGGAGAACGCCACGACAGTGCGTGCCACCTTCCACCGCTACGTCATCGACGCCAACCGCGACCCGGGCGGCGTCAGCCTCTATCCCGGCCAGAACACCACCGGCCTCGTGCCCGAGACCGATTTCGACGGCACGCCGATCTGGAAGGACGGGCAAGCGCCGACCGAAGACGACATCGCCGTGCGGCTGCGGGATTTCCACGCCCCCTACCATGCCGCGCTCGCCGCCGAGATCGCGCGGGTGAAGGAAATCCATGGCGTCGCCGTGCTCTACGATTGCCACTCGATCCGCTCGCACATCCCCTTCCTGTTCGAGGGCAAGCTGCCGGACTTCAACATCGGCACCGACAGCGGCAAGACCTGCGATGCGGCGATCGAGTCCGTCACGGCCGAGGTCGCCGGCAAGGCGGAAGGCTACACCAGCATCCTGAACGGCCGCTTCAAGGGCGGCTGGACCACACGTCACTACGGACGGCCGGAAACAGGCGCCCATGCCATCCAGATGGAGCTGGCGCAATCCACCCACCTCGCCACCGAGGCCCCGCCCTTCGCCTACGACAAAGGCAAGGCGGACCGGCTGCGCACCCATCTGAAAACCATCCTCGAGCGCATCGAAGCCGTCGCGCTCGGCCTGAAACACTGACCGGGAGAGAACCGCAATGACCACCAATCCCCGCCACAACATCCGCGACGTTCGCGCGCCGCAGGGCACCGAGCTCAACGCCAAGAGCTGGATGACCGAAGCGCCGCTGCGGATGCTGATGAACAACCTCGACCCGAACGTCGCGGAAAACCCGCACGAACTGGTCGTCTATGGCGGCATCGGTCGCGCCGCCCGCACCTGGGCCGATTTCGACAAGATCGTCGCGACGCTCAAGGATCTGAACGAGGACGAGACCCTGCTGGTCCAGTCCGGCAAGCCGGTCGGCGTGTTCCGCACCCACAAGGACGCGCCGCGCGTGCTGATCGCCAACTCCAACCTGGTGCCGCACTGGGCGACCTGGGACCACTTCAACGAGCTCGACAAGAAGGGCCTGGCCATGTACGGCCAGATGACCGCCGGCTCGTGGATCTACATCGGCACGCAAGGGATCGTCCAGGGCACCTACGAAACCTTCGTCGAGGCCGGCCGCCAGCACTATGGCGACAACCTCAAGGGCAAGTGGGTGCTGACCGGCGGCCTCGGCGGCATGGGCGGCGCCCAGCCGCTCGCCGCCGTCATGGCCGGCGCGTCGTGCCTTGCGGTCGAGTGCAACCCGGACTCGATCGATTTCCGCCTGCGCACCCGCTATCTCGACGAAAAGGCCGAGACGCTGGACGAGGCGATGGAGATGATCGCCCGCTGGACGAAGAACGGCGAGGCGAAGTCGGTCGGCCTGCTCGGCAACTGCGCCGAGATCCTGCCGGAAATGGTCCGCCGCGGCATCCGTCCCGACATGGTCACCGACCAGACCTCGGCCCACGACCCGGTCAACGGCTACCTGCCGAAGGGCTGGACGATGGGTCAGTGGAAAGAGAAGCGCGTCTCCGACCCGAAGGCGGTCGAAAAGGCCGCCCGCGCCTCGATGCGCGAGCATGTCGAGGCGATGATCGCCTTCCAGGACATGGGCGTGCCGACCTTCGACTACGGCAACAACATCCGCCAGGTCGCCAAGGAAGAAGGCCTGGAAAACGCCTTCGCCTTCCCGGGCTTCGTACCGGCCTATATCCGCCCGCTGTTCTGCCGCGGCATCGGCCCGTTCCGCTGGGCGGCGCTCTCCGGCGATCCGGAAGACATCTACAAGACCGACGCCAAGGTCAAGGAACTGCTGCCCGACAATAAGCACCTGCACAACTGGCTGGACATGGCGCGCGAGCGCATTTCCTTCCAGGGCCTGCCGGCGCGCATCTGCTGGGTCGGCCTCGGTGACCGCCACCGCCTCGGCCTCGCCTTCAACGAGATGGTCAGGAACGGCGAGTTGAAGGCCCCGGTCGTCATCGGCCGCGACCACCTCGATTCCGGCTCGGTCGCCTCGCCGAACCGCGAGACCGAAGCGATGAAGGACGGATCGGACGCCGTGTCGGACTGGCCGCTCTTGAACGCCCTGCTCAACACCGCCTCCGGCGCCACCTGGGTGTCGCTGCACCACGGCGGCGGCGTCGGCATGGGCTTCTCGCAGCATTCGGGCGTCGTCATCTGCGCCGACGGCACCGACGATGCCGCTGCCCGCCTCTCGCGCGTGCTGTGGAACGATCCGGCGACCGGCGTCATGCGTCACGCCGATGCCGGCTACGACATCGCCCTCGACTGCGCCCGCGACAAGGGCCTGCGCCTGCCCGGCATCCTCGGCAACTAAGCATGAACCAGGGGCGGCATGGCGGGCCGCCCCTTTTCATATCCATCTTTGGGAGGAGGAACCCCATGACAGACATCACCACCCGGGCCGCCGGCTCGCGCGCCGGCGCCGGCCTGAAGCTCGTCTTCTTCAGCCTGATCGGCATCGTCCTGTTCTTCGTGCCGGTCACCATCGCCGGCAAGTCGACCATCCTGCTCGACCACGCCGCCAGCGCCATCGCCACCCAGTTGCGCCCGCTCGCCGTGACCTTCGTCTGCGCGCTGATCGCCTATGGCGCGATCGCACCCTTCGTGCGCGGCACCTGGAAGAAGAACGTCACGGAGATGGTTTTCTCGGTTCTGCGCGTGCTCGGCCTCGCGCTCGCCGGAATGTACCTCGCCGGCGTCGGGCCTGAGGTGCTGTTCGCGCCCGACATGCTGCCCTTCCTGTTCGACAAGCTGGTGCTCTCCGTCGGCCTGATCGTGCCGATCGGCGCGCTGGCGCTCGCCTTTTTGATCGGCTACGGCCTACTGGAATTCACCGGCGTGCTGGTGCAGCCCGTGATGCGGCCGATCTGGCGCACGCCGGGCTGGTCGGCGATCGACGCCGTCGCCTCCTTCGTCGGTTCCTATTCGCTGGCGCTGCTGATCACCGACCGCGTCTTCAAGGAAGGCAAGTACACGGTGCGCGAGGCGGCGATCATCGCCACCGGTTTTTCCACCGTCTCGGCCACCTTCATGATCATCGTCGCCAAGACGCTCGGGCTGATGGACAGCTGGAACCTCTATTTCTGGTCGACGCTTGCCGTCACCTTCGCGGTTTCCGCCATCACCGCCCGTGTCTGGCCGATCGCCGGCATGGACCATCCCGCCGACCGCGACCAGCCGCTGCCGGATGGCAAAGGCCGCATCGGCACCGCGATCGATACCGGCCTCGAACAGGCGAGCATCGCCAGGAACCTGCCGGCGATGCTGCGCGACAGCTTCCTCGACGGCCTGCGCATGGCCTCGCTGATCCTGCCGAGCATCATGGCCGTCGGCCTACTCGGCCTGCTTGCCGCCAAGTACACACCGATCTTCGACGTGCTCGGGCTGTCACTCTATCCCTTTACCTGGATCGCCCAGCTCGGCGAGCCGATGCTTGCCGCCAAGTCGCTGGCCTCCGGCCTTGCGGAGATGTTCCTCCCGGCCATCCTGCTCAAGGAGGCGGACATCTCGCTGAGGTTCGTCGCGGCGATCGTCTCGGTCAGCCAGGTGCTGTTCCTGTCGGCCTCGATCCCCTGCGTGCTCGCCACCTCGATCCCGCTGTCGTTCAAGGACCTGATCGTCATCTGGTACGTCCGCACCGGACTCAGCATCCTGCTGGCCGCGCCGGTCGCGTGGATCGCGATCAGCCTCGGCTGGCTCGGCTGACGGGCCGCCTGCGCCCCGGCCCGCACCGTCGCATGCGCAACGGCTGGCGGCGGGGTCGCGGCCATCAGCTCCACCAGTCAACCGACAGCATGGTTACCCCGGCGCGCGGCGTTGGGGTATACTGCCCCCGCAACCGCAAACAGACGGGAAGTCGATGCAGGTTCTCCGCTCCGAAAACTACCGCCGCATGCCGTGGAAGAATGGTACCGGCGAGACGGCCGAGATCGCGGTCTCCCCTACTGGCGCCGGACTTGGGGATTTCGACTGGCGCGTCAGCATGGCGACGGTTGCCGCCGACGGTCCGTTCTCGGCCTTTCCCGGCGTCGACCGGACGCTGTCGGTGATCGAGGGCGAGGGCATTGCACTTGAGATCGCGGAACGGCCCGCGACGGTGCTGACGCCGCATAGCGAGCCGCTCGCCTTTCCGGCCGACCTGCCGACGACCGCGGCGCTGGTGAACGGGCCGATCGTCGACCTCAACGTCATGACCCGGCGCGGTCGCTGGGCCCACCGGGTCGAGCGCTGGCACTTCGAGGGACAGCACCACTTCGACGCCCCCGGCGGCGTGACCATGATCGTCCCGCGCGGCAGCCTGCGCGTCGACGCCGGCAGCCATGCCATCGAGCTGTTTCGGCACGACTGCCTGCTGATCGAGGATGTCGTGCTGCTGACCACCGACATGCCGGTGGATGGCTACCTGATCCGCCTCAGCAAGGTCTGAAACCGTTCCCCGCGGTTTTCGAGGGCTTGACAGCATCAATTCATGCAATGTCTGCTATTATGCCTATCGATTTCGTTTATATCGATGGTGACGCTAGGCTCCGCCTCGACCACCGTCAACGAAGCTCGCAACAAGGGGAACCAACCATGAAAAAGAGCATAGTCGCGCTGGCGCTCGCCGCCGGTAGCCTGCTGGCCTCGACGGCCTCCGCCGAAACCCTCAAGATCGGCACCGAGGGCGCCTACCCGCCTTTCAACTTCCAGGATGCATCCGGCCAACTCGGCGGCTTCGACGTCGAAATCGGCCTCGCCCTGTGCGAGAAGATGAAGGTCGAGTGCGAGGTCGTGGCACAGGACTGGGACGGCATCATTCCCGCCCTGCAGGCAAAGAAATACGACATGATCATCGCCTCGATGTTCATCACCGAGGACCGCAAGAAGCAGGTCTCCTTCACCGATCCCTACTACCTCGCCGCCATGACCCATGCCGCGCCCAAGGACGCCGGCATCACCGACTTCAGCAACGAGGGCATGAAGGGCAAGGCAATCGGCGCGCAGGCCGGCACCACTCAGGCGGAATTCGTCGCGGCCGTCTATCCGGATGCGGACATCAAGCTCTATCCCACCCAGGACGAGGTCAATCTCGACCTCGCCAACGGCCGCCTCGACCTTCAGGTCGGCGACATGATCCCGCTGCTGGACTGGGTTACCAAGAATGACGACGGCAAGGACTGCTGCGAACTGATCGGCGAACCGATCACCGATCCCAAGTTCGTCGGCGATGGCGTGGGAATCGCCGTGCGCCAGGAGGACGAAGCGCTGCGCGAAAGGCTGAACCAGGCGCTGAAGGACATCCGCGCCGACGGCACCTACCAGAAGATCAACGACAAGTACTTCGCGGTCGACGTCTACACGATGAAGTAGCCGGTCGGCCTGTCCCGAAGCGCCCCGGCGCGCTTCGGGCCGTGCCGGTCGCCGTCCTTCGGAACCCGAAAAGCGGTCGCGTCCAGCCATGCCCGTCAACCGCCTCGAACGCTTCGCCCACAATCTCGACTGGAACCTGCTCCGCACCTTCGTCGTGCTGGTCGAGGAAGGCAGCATCACGCGCGCGGCGAACCGGCTCCTGCTGCAGCAGCCGGCGGTCAGCATGGCGCTGAAGCGACTGGAGCAGACGGTCGGCCACAAGCTGATCGACCGGCGGCCGGGACGGTTCGAATTGACCGAGGCAGGCGAGCGGCTGCACGCGCTTTGCCGCGACATCTTTACCGCCGTTGTGCGCCTGCCCGAAGCGATGGAGCCAACCGCCGAGGACGTGTCCGGCCACATCACGATCCACACCGTCAGCCACGCCATGAATCCGGAATGGGACCAGGCGCTCGCCGCGTTCTTCCAGCGCCACCCGCGGGTCACCGCCGGGGTGCGCGTGGAAACCACGTCGGACGTCATCCGCTCCGTCGAGCGCGGCATCGCCACGCTCGGCATCTCGGACGGCATCATTCCCGCGGGACTGGATTGCGTTCCCTTCTGCATCGAGACCTATGCGCTCTATTGCGGCCGCGGTCACCGGTTGTTCGGCCTCGACGGCATCGATGTCGCAGAACTGCGCGGCGAACCCTATGTCAGCTTCATTTCCGACGTGCTCGGCGGCCCGCATATGGGACCGGTCACGGCGGTGCGCGCAATCGGCTCCTTCGGCCAGGCGGTACGCGCCCTCGCCTTCAACGTCGAGGAGGTCATGCGGCTGGTGGTGGCCAATGCCGGCATCGGCATGCTGCCCGCGCACCTCACCGGCGCGGCGGTCGCCGACGGCGACCTCTGGCAACTGCCGCCCTACGAAGACCTGCCGCGCACGGAGACATTCCGCATCACCAATCCCGGCGCGGCGCTGAATCCGGCCGAACGTGCCTTCCTCGCCCATATGTCCGAGGTCACGGCGTGGCGACACGACAACGCATAACTGGCGTTTATACCGGCCTTCATGCCTATAAATTTGAACAGCGGTCACGCCTTCCGTAGACACGGACGGACAGTCCCGGGCCGTTCGCCCGGGAACGGCATCGCAAGAGGGTGGCAACCATGCAGCATTTCGAGGTGGCAATAGTCGGCGGCGGGATTGCCGGCCTGTCGTTGGCGCATTTCCTGGCAACGGCGCGCAGCGTCGTCGTGCTCGAGCGCGAGGGTGCGCATGGCTATCACAGCACCGGACGCTCGGCCGCCGAATTCACCCTGCGCGACAACGCGCCGGAGGTGAACGCGCTGGCGCGTGTCAGCCACGCCTTCATGGCAGGCCCGCCCCAGGATTTCGTGTCCGTGCCACTGCTGACGGCGCGCGGCAGCCTCTGGATCGGCACCGCCGGCAAGGAAGAGACGGTGGAGCGGGCCCGCCGCAAGGCCGAGGCAGACGGAGCAGCCGTCGAGGCGCTTTCGGTCGCCGAGGCCGTTCGACGCGTGCCTTTCCTCGACCCGTCCTACGTCACCGCCGCCTATTACGATCCGGACTACTGGGACATCGACGTCGATGCCCTGCTGCAGGGCTATGCCCGCTCGGCCCGGCGCGCCGGCGCGCAGCTCGTCACAGGCGCGGAGCTCCACGGGGCGCGGCGACAGGATGGCCCCTGGACCATCGAGACCTCGGCCGGATCCTTCTCCGCCGACATCGTCGTCAATGCCGGCGGTGGCTGGGCCGACACCATCGCCGCGCGCTGCGGCGTCAAGCCGGCCGGCATCGTCCCGCACCGGCGTACGGCGATCACCATCGACGTCCCGGCCGGCATCGACGTCGGCGCGCTGCCCGAAATCAACGAGATCGACGAGACGTACTACTTCAAGCCGGATGCCGGACGGCTGCTCGCCTCCCCTGCCGACGAGACGCCCTGCGAGCCGGCCGACGTGCAACCGGAAGAAATCGACGTCGCCTATGCCGCCCACTATCTGGAGGAGGCGACGACGCTGTCGGTCGGCCGCGTCTCCGGCAGCTGGGCCGGCATGCGCAGCTTTTCCGCCGACCGCCTTCCGGTCGTCGGTCGCGCCGCCGACCAGCCCGGCTTCTTCTGGCTCGCCGGGCAGGGAGGCTACGGCATCCTCACCTCGCCGGCGCTGGGCCGGCTCGCGGCCTGCCTTTTAACCGGCACCCCCCTGCCCGAGGCGTTCGAACGGGAGGGGATCGATCCGGCGGCCTTCGCGCCGGGCCGGTTCGACTGACCGGCACAGACCACCGGCCGATCCCGCCCGGGACAAAGCCAGAGATCCGACATGAACAGAAAGGGGCGCCGAAGCGCCCCTTTTGCTATTTCTGCTCGATGATCTGCCCCTCGGCCGTAGCCGCGGTCGGCAGGCGGCTGCCCTCGCGGTCCTTCCACCAGCGCGACAGGAACAGCAGGATCGGGCCGCCGATATAGATCGACGACGAGGTCGCGACGATGACGCCGAAGACCATCGGCCAGGCGAAGGGCTTGACCGTGTCGCCGCCCCAGATCGCCATCGGCAGCAGCGAGATCGCCACCGCCACCGAGGTGAAGATGCATCGCATGATCACCTGGTTGATCGACAGGTCGATCAGGTCGGAGAACGGCATCGACTTGTACTTGCGCAGGTTCTCGCGCATGCGGTCGTAGACCACCACCTTGTCGTTGACCGAGTAGCCGATCAGCGTCAGCACGGCCGCGATCGCCGTCAGGTTGAAGTCGATCTGCATCAGCGCGAAGAAGCCGATCATCTTGGTCACGTCGAGGATCAGCGTCGCGATCGCGCCGACTGCGAAGTGCCACTCGAACCGCCACCAGATGTAGATCAGGATGGCGAGCATGCCGAGGCCCACGGCGATGAAGCCGGAGCGCGCCAGTTCGCCGCTGACGGTCGGGCCGACGACTTCCGTTCGCTCGAAGCTCGCATCGGGAATCACCTCCGCGACACCCTGGCGGATCTCGTTCAGCGCGGCGGTCTGCGCCTCCTCGCCGCCGGGCTGCCGCTGCAGGCGGATCAGCACCGAGGCGCCATGGCCGAATTCCTGCAGCGCCACTTCGCCGAGGTTCAGCGACTCCATCTTCGCGCGCAGCGGTGCAAGCTCGATCGGCGTCTTCGAGGTCGCCTCGACCTGGATGCCGCCGACGAAGTCGATGCCGTAGTTCAGGCCGGGCGTGAAGAACAGGATGATCGAACTGATCGACAGGAAGGCCGACACGCCGATCGCGACGAAGCGGCCCCGCATGAAGGAGAAGCTCGGGATGCTGCGGATGGCGCCGAGGATCGAATGGATCTCGATCTTCTTCATCTTGCGGCGGACGACGACCTCGCGCATCAGCAGGCGCACGACCGTGATCGAGGTGAACATCGAGATCGCAAGACCGATGATCATGGTGATGGCGAAGCCGCGTACCGGCCCGCTGCCGAACATGAACAGCAGCAGCATACCGACCAGCGTCGTCATGTTGCCGTCGACGATGGTGGCGTAGGCCTTGCTGAAGCCGACGTCGAGCGCCTTCATCGCGCCGGACCCGGTCGACGTTTCCTCTCGGATGCGGGCGTTGATGAGGATGTTGGCGTCAACCGCCATGCCGATGCCGAGGATGATGCCGGCGATGCCCGGCAGGGTCAGCGTCGAGCCGAGCAGGCCCAGCACGCCGATGGTCATGATGGTGTGCAGGATCAGGCCGACCACGGCGATCAGGCCCCAGGCGCTGTAAAGGCCGACCATCAGCGCGACGACGAGGGCAAGGCCGACGAGGCCGGTGTAAAGGCCCATGCGGATCGAGTCGCTGCCGAGGTTCGGGCCGACGGTGCGCTCCTCGATGATGGTGAGCGGAGCCGGCAGCGCGCCCGAACGCAGCAGGGCCGACAGAACGGTCGCTTCCTGCGGCGTGAAGTTGCCGCTGATCTGGCCCTGACCGCCGAGGATGGGCTCGCGGATGACCGGTGCGGTCAGCACCTTGCCGTCGAGGACGATGGCGAAGGGACGGCCGACATTGGCCTTGGTGATGTCGGCGAACTGGCGGGCGCCGGTGGTGTCGAAGGTGAACGACACGATCGGCTCGTTGGTGCGCTGGTCGAAGCCGGCCTTGGCGTCGGCAAGACGGTCGCCGGAAATCGCGACGCGGTCCTCGATCGCGTAGTTCTGGCCGTCATTGGCGCCCGGCAGGATCGTCACGCCGCGCGGGGCGACGCCATTGGGATCGACGGAGGCGTCGAGCATGTGAAAGCTCATCTGCGCGGTCGAGCCGAGCAGCTGGCGCAGCCGGGTCGGATCCTGCAGGCCGGGCAGCTGGACGAGGATGCGGTCGCCGCCGACGCGCTGGATCAGCGGCTCGGCGACGCCGACCTGGTCGACGCGGCGACGGATGATCTCGAGGCTCTGGTCGACGGCCGCGTTCATGCGCTCGTTCAGTCCGGCCTCGGTCAGGGTGACGTTGATCACGTTGCCCGCGGTCTGGACGTCGATGTCCGGAGCGTCGGTCCCGAAGCCGAGCGTCCCGGCCGGCGCGGCCAGCTTGCGGATCTCCGGCAGCACCTTGTCGAAGGCGGCCGGGTCGGACGGGGTGACGACGAGGGCGTTGCCGTTCAGGCGCGCGGCGGAAGCGCGCTCGCCGGCAGTGCGAAGGATGCCGCGGACGTCGCTCAGCAGCGTGTCCATGCGCGCCTTGGTCAGCGCGGCCGCGTCGACTTCGAGGACCAGGTGCGAGCCGCCCTTCAGGTCGAGGCCCAGGGTTACCGGCTTGGCCGGCAGGTAGCCGCCGAACCGCTCTTGCTGGGCCGGGGTGAGGATGTTGGGAACGGCCGTCAAAACGCCGAAGACGATGATGGCGATATAGGCCAGAAGGGCCCATTTTGATGTGCGCATGGAAAAATCCGCTTCATGTGCGATGGAGCGCCGGGCCGTGGGCCCCCTGCTCCGGTATCGTCGGAAATTGCGGCGCCGAGGCGCCGGCTCTGGCCGCTCCGGCCTCAGAGGATCGGCGCCGGCGGCGCCCTGCCCTCATAATCGTGACGCGGCGAGCCGGCCGGCGCCATGACGCCGAATGATACCACGGCGCCTGCCTCGGGCAGAGCCGCGGACGCATCGGGACGGGGCGGAGCAAGGAAAGCTTGCGCGGCCGCAGGATCGCCGCCGGCGCCGGACGCCTTGGCCTTCGCCACGCGCCGCTCGGTGCCATGCGACAGTATCCAGCTGTCCTTGCCGGCCGCACCGCCACCGGCCGATAGCGGCCGCTCCGGTTGCGGCACGCGGTCGGCCGCCTTGCCGGGCGAGGCCCGCGTCATTGCCGGATCCGCGCCGGTGCGGAAGGCGACCTTGCGTTCGAGCGTGACGAACTGGCCGACGACGAGCGCGAGCATCAGCACAAGGGCCCCGAGGACGCCTCGCTGCCTTTCCGTCACGCCGCTATGCAGTCCATCCGTCATGCTGTCGCTTGCCATAAACGCTTCCGGCACGGCCGAAACACCGTGCCAAGAACCATTGGCGGCCGGTCAAGTCAACCCCGAAGCCGGCATTGTCGCCGGTCGCTCGGGTCGCACCCGCGCCGGCAAGGGACGTGAGGCGCGCTGGCCACCAGGCTGTGGCACGGCACCACGCCCGCAGCACCCGGCCCGCCGTTGTTACATCATGGTGATCTTGGCAACGTAGCCTCCTGGAACCAACGGTGACTCGCCATGAAGGGAAGACATGATCGACGATATGCCCCAGGCCGTCGGCCGGCGCGGCGCCGATCGCAAGGGCGAAGAGCGGATCCGGGTTTCCACTGTCCTGGGCCGTCTCGCCGCCGACAAGGCCCGCGATCGCATTTCCGTGGGCGACCTGCTCGCCGCGATGGGCGATCGCGCCTTCGGAGCCTTGATGCTGATCTTCGCGCTGCCGAACATCCTGCCGACCCTACCGGGCACCTCGGCGATCACCGGCGCGCCCCTTGTCGTGCTCGCGGCGCAGATGACTTTTGGGCTGCGCCCGTGGCTGCCGAAGGTGATCGCCAACCGGTCGATGGCTACCGCTGATTTCGCCGCCATCGTCAACAGCCTGATGCCTTGGCTGCTGCGGGCCGAGCAGTTCCTTCGTCCGCGCCTGAGCCTGCTCGCCCGCCCGCCGGCGGAATACCTCGTCGGGTCGGTCTGCCTGATCCTCGCGGTCGTGCTGTTCCTGCCGATGCCGCTCGGCAACATCCTGCCGGCCCTAGCCATTTCGCTCGCCGCCTTCGGCATCCTCGAGCGCGACGGGCTTTGGGTGATCGCCGGCCTCGCCTGCGCCGCCGTGGCCCTTGCCGTCGTTGGCAGCGCCACCTTTGCCGTGGCGCTCACCGTCCTGCTGCTCATCGGCGGGGATCTGCCCTGACCGCCAGCTATGTCATAGCTCGTGGATGACCACGTCGGGGCAGGCCGTCCGGGCAATGTCGCGCAGATGCTGGTGGTGCGTCAGGTAGATCACCTGCCCGACCCTCGACATATCCGCCATCAGCCGGAAGGCGTTGAGCGCGCGGTCGTCGTCGAACGTCTCCATGATGTCGTCAGCGATGAACGGCAGGATCTCACGGCTGGCGGCGACCTGGTGATAGCCGGCGACGCGCAACGCCAGATAGAGCTGGAACCGCGTCCCCTTCGACATCTCGCGCGCCAGCTTCGAGCCGCCGCCGGCTGCCGTTGCCACCAGAACCTCCTGATCCTTCTCCACCACCGTCGCGAGGCCGGTGTATTCGCCGCCGCTGATGGTGTGGAGCGCGTCCGAGGCCTGGCGCATCATGGCGCTGCGGTGCCGCTCGCGATAGAGCCTGAGTGCGGCCTCCGCCGCGGCAATGCCCGCGCGCGCGGCAAGGTACCCCCTCGCGCGGTCAGCGAGGTCGAGCACCAGCGTCTGCCGGCGCTCCTCCAGCGCGGCGGCCGATCCGTCGGCACCGATCGCGGCCAATGCGTCGGCGGCCTTAAGGCGCGCGGCGTGCAGTTCGCGGACCTCGTGATCCTGTTCCTCGTGGACCGCCCGGAGGCGCGCCCTTTCCGCGGCCAGTTCGGCCTCGTCGGTCGCCGCCAGCGCCGCCTCGGCCTGCTCGGCACTCGAGGCCAGCATGGCCTGCGCCAGATCTTGCGCTGCCTCGTCGGCCCGTTCCCGGAGGTCCTCACGCTCGCGGTAGCGCTGCAAGGCAAAGGACGCATCGGTCAGCGTTTCGCAGCCGAGCGCCATCAGGATTTCGCGCACACGCTGCTCGTGAACCGCCCGGCGCTGGTCCTGCTCGCGCGCTTCCTGTTCCAGCGCGGCGATCTCCTCGCCGAGGCGCGCGCGCTGGCTCTCTCCCTCCCGCGCCGTCCGCAACCGCTGCACCAGCGCCGCTACCGCGCCGAGCGGGTCGTCCGTCGGCCCGGCGGCCAGCTTCTCCGTCAATGCTCCGGCGATCCGGCCATACTCGGCCTGGTCGCGGCGCATGGCGTCGATGCGGCGGTCGAGCTCGCGCCGGGTATCGACCAGCCGCGAGATCGCCTGGATCAGCGGCAGCAGCGCGACCGCGCGCTCCGCGTCTGCCGCTATGCCGGCGGCGGCGAGCCAGGTGCCCGCGCATGTCTGCTCCCAATCGGCCTGCCAGGCAGCCATCGCCGCTTCGGCGTCCTTGCTGGCCGTCTCGCGCTCGCTGCGCCGTTGCTGCGCGAGCACCACCCCCTCCAGCGCAGCGCGACGTGCAGCCAGGCGCTCGCCGAGCGCGGTGGCCTCGTCCTCGGCCCGCAGCAGAAGTTCGTCGACGACCGCAGCCCCGACCTCCGCCGGCTGCCGGCCGAGCGCCGCGGCCAGCCGGCGCGCCATTTCGTCCGCCTCCTTGGCCACGATCGCGAGCGCGGCCTGGCGCTGAGAGAAAAGGTCGGCCGCTTCCAGCGCCGCTGTGCGGCGGTCGAGCCATCGCTCGACGGCGTCGAGTTCGGCAAGCACCTCGTCGGAGCCGACCCCTTCATTGACGGGATCGAGCGGGGCGGCCTCCTCCGTCAGGATGATGGCGCTTTTCGGCGTCAGAGCGGCCGCACTCAGGGAGGCCGCTGCTGCGGCCGGCCGGTTCCTGCCATCCTCCCTGCGTGTCGTGCCCGAATCGCCGGCCGCGCGCAGACCGAGGCGGTCGGCGATCACCGCAACCTGGCCGGCGAGCGCCGCCCGCTCCGCGCGCGTGCGGCGGATGTCGCCCGACAGCACCTGAAGCCGCGCCTCGTGCTCGGCGATCGCCTTTTCGAGCAGCCGCGCCTCGGAGAGCCGGTCTGCCTGCGCCAGGCGCTGCGCGCTGGCGCGATCGTCGCCCGCAAGCGCCCGCTCGAAGCGTTCGGCGCTGGCGGCGTCCAGCGTGGCGCGATGCGCCTGCCAGGCCGCGTCGCGCGCCGCCCGCAGCGCGTCGGCTTCCTCGTCGCTGACCAGCGTTTCGCTGCGGCGCATCTGCTCCAGACCGGAGCGCTGCGTCGACAGGTCGAGCGAGACGGCGCGCGCCTGCTCTGCCAGCTTCAGGGCCCTCTCCGTGTTTCGGCTCACGCCGTTGCGGAGAGCCTCGACCGTCTCGCGGCCGGGCGCTTCCAGCGCGCGCAGACCCTCGATCTCGGCAATGCCCGGCCGCAGCCGGTCCAGCGCGCCGGCAAGCGCCGCCTGCGCCACCGCCGCCTCGCGCTCGGCCTCGCGCAGGCGTGTCGTCAACGCGTTCAGCTTTGCGGCACGCACCAGCGTCAGCAACGTGGCTTTCGTCTCCTCTGCGCCCGCCTCGGCCTCGCCCGCCCCCAATGCGGCAAGCCGTGCGCCGGCAGCCTCGCAGCCGCGCGCGGCCTCCTCCGCTTCGCGCCGCGCGGCGGCAAGGCGCTCGACGAGACCGGATCGCGCGGAGACCAGCGCCGACAGCGCCTCAGCCTTGTCGGGCCGCAGCAGCAGGCTCGAAGGATCGGCGCCGGCGAGGCCGAGCAGGCCCTGCTTTTCGGCGATCTCCGCGTCGAGCCGGTCGCGCTCCGTCATGCGGCCCGCGAGATCCAGCGTGGCGGTGCGGTAGCGTGCCCCGAGATCGGACCCGGCAAGCGCCTCGATGTCGGCCGCCACGGCGAGCACGTCGGGATCTGGCGTCACTTCCTCGCGCGCGGCGCAGCGGCGCGCCAGTTCGCCGGCCAGCCGCTCGCCGCGCGCCGAAAGCTCCGCCTCGTCGCGCTGCAACTGGCCAACGAGGCCGGTCCATTCCTTCGGCGGCGTCTCGCCAGCGTCAAATTCGGCGAGCCGGGTGCGGATCTCCCGCAGCCGCCGCAAAAGCGGGATCGCCGCCAGCCGGCGTTCCAGCTCCTCGATTGCTGTCCGGGTGGCGGTGCGCGCCCGAAACGCCTCGTCGTAGCGCCCGGCCGAGGATTCCAGTTGCCGCGTCAGCGCGCCGTATTCGCGCGCCGCAATGTCGAGCGCCTTGCGTTGCTCGCGCAGCGCCTCGATCTCCGCCTTGCGCGCCGCCAACTCGTGCTTGCGCGCCTGCGGACGGTAGAAGGCGTCCGCCTCCACCCGTGCCTGCTCCAGCGCCTGGCCCATGTCCGACAGGCCGGAACTGGCGGAAAACAGCAGGGACCCCAGCTCGCCCTCGCTCTTGAGGATCCCCTCGCCACCACGTTCGATGCTGTCGTCGTCGAGCGAGAACATCATCCGGTAGGCCTGCCGATCCATCGCGCCGAGCACCGCGTCGAACAGACTGTCGGGCAGCATCCGGTCGTCGGGGCCGACCAGCGAACCCTGCCGGCGCTTCAGCCGGGCGACCTCGTGGTGCACGCCACCTACCGTGACGTCGCCGCCGATCCGCATGGTTGGATAGGGGTGGAGGAAACCGTAGGCGCTCTGCGCCTCGATGCCGAACAACAGGTCGAGATAGGCGGAAAAGAGCGTCGACTTGCCGGCCTCGTTCGGTCCGTAGACAAGGTGGAAGTCCGGCACGCCCGGGCGCTCGGCCCCGAAGTCGAGCCGCTTGTCGGTGAACTTGCCGTAACGGGCGAGGTCGAGGCGGTTGAGGCGCATCAGACGCCGTCTCCTTCCCGCAGCGCCGCGAGCCGCGGCAGGAGGTCGGCGACCCCGCGTTCGGCGGCAAGCGCCAGCAACGCCTCCTCGCCCTCCTCGTCCGCGCCGAGCAGGTCGCGGACATCGCGCGGCAACTGCGCCATCACCGCCGCGAGCGTTTCACGCAGCTCCTCCCGGTAGGCGTGCGATGGAAGAACCTCGCGTTCGATGATCGCGGCCAGCTCCGACAGCGCGCCGAAGTCGACCGGCGCATCCGCCGCCTGCGCCTGCCCGACGGCAAGTTCGACCGTCTCGATCCAGCACCCTCCGAGGCTGTCGGCAACGGCCTGGAGCTCGGCCGCGAGTAGGTCCTGGTCGCGCCGCAGCCGCCAGCCGAGCGGGGTCGCGCCCGTCAGGGAAATCCGGCAGATGAGCTGGTCGGCACGCGCGCGGCCCTTTGCCTGTCCGAGCGCGGTCCGGGCGAGCTGCAGCATCGCCGGCCAGTCCTGCGCCCCCGTCAGGTCGACCGCAAGCCGCTCGAACTCGGCCACCGCCAGGAACCGCTCCTCGGCGGCCAGCACACCGTCGTCGCCGACGGTGACCAGCGTCACCGACTTCGGCCCGGCTTCGTTGATGTCGCGCCCCTGCGGAATGCCGGGCATGACTACCATCGGCTGTTCGGCATGGACGGCGCGGCGGTGGATATGGCCGAGCGCCCAGTAGTCGAAACCGTGGGCGGCGAGGTCGGAGACGCTCGTGGGCGCATAGTTGTCGTGCCGCCCCGCGCCGGCAAGGCTGGTGTGCAGCATGCCGATGTTGATCGCGTCCGCGACCGGCGGCCTGTAGCCCGGAAGCAGGCTCGCCGGCGCGTGCGGCTGGCCGAAGCTGATCCCGTGCACGTGGACCGCGCGGCCGTCGGCCAGCGAGCCCGCCTGCAGCGGACGGCCGCGCCCGTCGAAGACGTGGACGTTGGCGGGAAACGTCAGCTCGCGGGTGATCTGCGACTGCGCATCGTGATTGCCGCGGATGATGAAGACGCGAATGCCGGCCGTCTCCAGCCGCCGCATCTGGCCGACGAGATAGAGCGCGGTCGCCATGGAGGTCTGCGAGCCGTCATAGAGGTCGCCGGCGACCAGCAGCGCGTCGACGCGCTCGGCGATGCAGAGGTCGACGATCCGCTCGAGCGTACGGCGGGAGGCGCCGCGCACGAGATCCGCCAGCTCCTCGTTGCGCAGCGCCAGCGAGGCAATCGGCGAGTCGAGATGCACATCGGCGGTGTGGACGAAGCGGAAGGGCATGCCCGACCATCCCCGGGTCCGCCGGCCCGGTCAATGCTCGATCCGCTCGGCGGGAGGGTTATACTCGGATAATTGCACCACCCTGCGGAACTGCGAGGCCGCATCGGCGGATGTCGCGGCAGCAGCGTAAATCTTGGGCGACCGGGCGCCGGAAATGCGCGGCATTTCTTTTGACATGGTCCCTCACTATACCTATATTGCCCCTCATGAACGATACGATCGACATCGCCCAGGGCATGTTCAAGCTCTACCATCAGGTCAGCCGCCTGGTGAACGAGTGCATGATGGACGAGGGCGTCTCGCTCGCCCGCAGCAAGTTCCTGTTGCTCTTGTCCTGCCAGGGTCCGCAGCGATCGACCGACATCGCCGCCGCCCTCGGCTTTGCGCCGCGCACGGTTACCGAGGCCATCGACGGACTCGAGCGCGACAAGCTCGTCGTGCGCGACCCAGACCCGAAGGACCGCCGGGCCAAGATCGTCTCCATCACCGAGACCGGACTTGCCGTCATCAACGCCGCGCAGCAGCCCCAGCACAAGACGATCGAGGCCATCTTCGATGCTCTGAGCCAGGAGCAGAAGGAGCAGTTGTCCGAGATCCTGCGCTGTCTCAGCGCGCGCACCGAAGAACTCCAGCGCGCCCGCAACGAGGGCCAGCCGGCAGGATCGCCACTCGAAGCGGTCTGAACACATCCCTTCTCGCCGATGCCACCCTTGCCGGTAACAGCGACCGGTCGCCGGCATTCCCGCATCCACGACCGAACACAAAAGACGGCCGGAAGCACCTGCGCCCGGCCGTCTTGGTGTGCGCCCGATACGCGGACCTACATCGCGTTCATCGAGCCGATGCCGAAGAACAGCGTCTCGCCCGAGGAGTCGTCGACGCCGTCGTTGTCGGTGACGACGTAGCCATTGCCGGCGGCATCGACGGTAAAGCCTTCGACCTTGTCGACAAGGTAGCCGTTCAGGGCATTCAGGTCGGGGATGAAGTCGCGGACCTCTTCCTTGTTCACGACCGGTAGCGTCTCGCCGAGCTTGGCCGGCTTAAGTTCGGAGAGCGCCACGCGATAGAGCTTCTTCAGCCTGGCATTGTTGCCGATCTGGTTGTCGCGCTCGATGACATAGGCGTGGTCACCATGGACGGTGATCTCGGAAAGGCCGACCCAGCCCTCGCCCGCCGCCTCCAGCGGATAACGCACCGCGCCCCATTCTTCCGTCGCCGGCTTGTAGGAGACGAGCTTGACGAAGCCCTTCTCGTCGTCCTTCCACTCGCGCTGGACCGCCATCCACAGCACCGTGTCCTCGCCCTCGCCCACGACGGTGATGCCTTCGAAGCCGAATCGGGTTTCGCCGGCACGCAGTTCGGCGGGAATGGCGATCTCCTTCTTGATCTCGCCCTTCTTGTTCACGTGGATGATGGCGTGGGCGTAGAGCTTGTCGGCATTGCCCTCCGAGGCGAGCCAGAAGCCGCCCTCCCCGTCTGTGGCGATGCCTTCGAGGTCGAGCTTCTGCGCCGGTGCACCGTCGCGCGTGACCGTCAGCTTGTCGGTGATGACCGCCGGCGTCTGCGTTGCGTCGACGGTGAAGATCGAAGGATCGGACGAATAGAACGAGTCGCTGACGGCAAAGAGCTTGCCCGGCTCGTTCTTGTCGGCCGCGAGGGCGGACAGCGCGCCGAAGCCGACCGGCAGTCCGTCCTTGTCGGCCGACCTGATCTGCGGATAGGCGGCCACGCCTTCGGCGCGCTCGTAGATCATCACGTGCGAACGGGCCAGGCCGTCCTCGCCGAGATCGGTCTCGTTGGCGGTGACGAAGAGATTGCGGCCGGGAATGGCGACCGCGCCTTCCGGACCGACGCCGGACGGCAGGAGCTGCAGCAGTTCCGGCTCCGCACCGGTGTCCTTGTAGACGCCGACGATCGAACCGCGCTCGGACAGCACGAAGAACAGCTTGTCCTCGCCGAAGGCCGCCGCCTCAAGACCTTCAGGCTCCACGCCCTTGGAATTGCGCTTGTCGGGATAATGGCCGACCGAAACGATCGCGTGCTCGAAGGACGGGCCGCTCTCGTGGAGCACCTTGCCGGCCTTGTCGAAGATGGTGAAGCCGCGGCTGCCGCCCTCGTAGTCGCCTTCGTTGGCCACCACCAGGCGCTCGTCGTCCAGCCACTTGACCGCATCCGGCTCGCGCTTCTGGCCTTCCTTCTTTCCGGTCAGGGCGATGGCGCCATCCTTCCTGGTGTCGATGCCCACCAGGTCGACGGTGCCGGCCGAAAAGTGGCTCCTTACCGCACCCGTCTTTCCATCGACGATGACGATGTGGTTGTTCTCCTGCAGCGTCACGGCGATCTCGTCCTGGCCGTTGAAGGAGACGAATTCCGGTTCCGGATCTTCGCCGGCGACTTCGGCAAGCCCGGTGAGCGCGACGCGCTTGAGCGTGCCGCAATCCGGCACGCCGTCCTTGAGCGCGAGGATGACGAGGTCGCCGGCCGGCATCTGCGGGATCGCCCCGTCGTTGAGGTCCTCGTCGCGCTCGTTCTCGATCGCGATCGCGGCAAGGGTCCTGTCGCTGTTCAGCGCGATCGAGTCCGGCTGGCCGCCGATGTCGCAGGTGGCCTCGACCGCCTTCGAGCCAAGGTCGACCGTCGCCAGCATCCCGGACGGCTCGACATAGCTCCTGCTGGTGTTGACGGCGACGAGCGCCTTGCTGCCGGCGACGGCAACCGACGTCGGCTCGCCCTCGAAGGCGACCGAGCCGCCGGCCTTCGGAGCCTTCGCATCGGTGATGTCGATGAAGCCGACCGCCTTCAGCGGGCTGTCGGAATAGACGAGCGTGTTGCCGTCCTCGGTCGCCGCAATGATTTCCGCGGACGACTCCGTCTTCGGGTCTGCGCCTTCCGGCAGGTTGTCGATGACGGTGAAAGAGGCAATGCGATTGAACACAGGTTCGGCAAGAGCCGAGGACGCAGCGGATGCGGCCAGGACGGCGGCAAGCGCGGCAACGAGCGATCGGGACTTCATCAAATCCTCCGGGATCCTGAATTTCTGGAACCCGGGGTTTCTGGGCCTGGCCTGTTACACTGCGATGACAGGCACATGACAGATGCACGACAGACAACAACGAAAAAGGGTCCGGACAACCGGACCCTCAATCTTTTGATGCACGCCGGCCAGACCGGTCGAACCGGTCCCGGCCACGGCGATCAGGCTCAGCCGTTGACGGCGTCCTTCAGACCCTTGCCGGCCGAGAACTTCGGCACGTTGCGGGCCGGGATATCGATCTCGGCGCCGGTCGAAAGGTTGCGGCCCTTCGAGGCTTCGCGGCGCGATACGGAGAAGTTGCCAAAACCGACGAGGCGCACGTCGCCGCCGTTCTTGAGTTCGCCCTGGATCGTCTCGAATACAGCATCAACAGCCGATGCCGCATCCGTCTTGGAGAGACCCGACTTCTCGGCCACTGCGGAGACGAGTTCGTTCTTGTTCATGTTTCCACCCCTTTCATACGGTTCGAAACGACTCAAACATAAGTCGTGGGCAGAATACGCATCGACCTTGGCTCCGCAACTGGATTTCCGCTGCAAACGCTGAAATTCCGGGGTTTTCACAGGGTTTTAGACGAAAAAGGCCGGCATCGCTGCCGGCCCTTCCAATTTTACCGCTCCGTGGAACGGCATTTGAGGCTTCGTTTACCTCAATGAGCGATCGCCGTGCCGCTCTCGTCAGCCGATTCGACGGTTGCAACCGACTTCGATTCAACCGACGACGGATCCCACTCGATCGGCTCCGGCTTGCGTACCAGCGCGTGCTCGATGACCTCGCCCATGCGCGTGACCGGAATGATCTCCATGTTGTTCTTGACGTTGTCCGGGATCTCCGCCAGGTCCTTGGCGTTCTCTTCGGGGATCAGCACCTTCTTGATGCCGCCGCGAAGCGCGGCAAGCAGCTTCTCCTTCAGGCCGCCGATCGGCAGGATCCGGCCGCGCAGCGTGACCTCGCCGGTCATCGCAACGTCCTTCGACACCGGAATGCCGGTCATGATCGAGACGATCGCGGTGGCCATGGCGATGCCGGCCGACGGACCGTCCTTCGGCGTTGCGCCCTCCGGCACATGCACGTGGATGTCGGTCTTGTCGAAGCGCGGCGGCTCGATGCCGAAATCGATGGCACGCGAGCGGACATAGGATGCCGCCGCCGAGATCGACTCCTTCATGACGTCCTTCAGGTTACCCGTGACCGTCATGCGGCCCTTGCCACCCGGCAGGCTCACGCCTTCGATGGTCAGCAGTTCGCCGCCGACCTCGGTCCAGGCCAGGCCGGTAACAACGCCGACCTGATCGTCGCGCTCGGCCGAACCGTGGCGGTAGCGCGGAACGCCGAGGAAGTCGTGGATGTTCTCCGCCGTCACTTCCACCTTGGTCGCCTTGCCCTTGATGATCTCGGTCACCGCCTTTCGGGCGAGCTTCATCAGCTCCCGCTCGAAGTTGCGGACGCCGGCCTCGCGGGTGTACTGCTGGATCACCGCCATCAGCGCACCGTCGGTCACGGAGAATTCCCGCTCTTGCAGCGCGTGGTCACGGATCGCCTTCGGCAGCAGATGGCGCTTGGCGATCTCCAGCTTCTCTTCCTCGGTGTAGCCGGCAATCCGGATCACTTCCATGCGGTCCATCAGCGGCGCGGGAATGTTCAGCGTGTTGGCGGTGGTCACGAACATCACGCTCGACAGGTCGTATTCAACCTCAAGGTAATGGTCCATGAAGGTCGAGTTCTGCTCCGGATCGAGCACCTCGAGCAGGGCCGACGACGGATCGCCGCGGAAGTCCATGCCCATCTTGTCGATCTCGTCGAGCAGGAAGAGCGGGTTCGACTTCTTCGCCTTCTTCATCGACTGGATGACCTTGCCGGGCATCGAGCCGATATAGGTGCGGCGGTGGCCGCGGATCTCGGCCTCGTCGCGCACGCCGCCAAGCGCCATGCGGACGTATTCACGCCCGGTGGCCTTGGCGATCGACTTGGCGAGCGAGGTCTTGCCGACGCCCGGAGGACCGACGAGGCACAGGATCGGCCCCTTGATCTTGTTCGAGCGGGCCTGCACGGCGAGGTACTCGACGATCCGCTCCTTGACCTTGTCCAGCCCGAAATGATCCTCGTCGAGGATCTTCTCGGCGTTGTTCAGGTCGGTCTTGACCTTCGACCGCTTGTTCCACGGAATGCCGGTCAGCCAGTCGAGATAGTTGCGCACGACGGTGGCTTCCGCCGACATCGGGCTCATCTGGCGCAGCTTCTTCAGCTCGGCGTCCGCCTTCTCGCGGGCCTCCTTGGAAAGCTTGGCCTTGGCGATCTTCTCTTCCAGTTCGGCCATCTCGTCGCGGCCGTCCTCGCCGTCGCCGAGCTCCTTCTGGATCGCCTTCATCTGTTCGTTCAGGTAGTACTCGCGCTGGGTCTTCTCCATCTGCCGCTTGACGCGAGAGCGGATGCGCTTCTCCACCTGCAGCACGGAGATCTCGCCCTCCATGAAGCCGAGCGCCTTTTCCAGACGCAGCTTGACGCTGGTCGTCTCGAGCATTTCCTGCTTCTCGACGATCTTTATGGAGAGGTGCGAGGCGACCGTGTCTGCCAGCTTCGAGTAGTCCTCGATCTGGCTGGCCGCGCCGACCACTTCCGGCGAGATCTTCTTGTTGAGCTTGACGTAGTTCTCGAACTCCGAGACGACAGAGCGCGCCAGTGCCTCGATCTCGACCGGGTCCTCGTCCGGCTCGGCCAGCACGCGGGCATCGGCCTCGTAGAAATCCTCGCGGTCGGTGTAGCCTTCGATCTCGGCGCGCGCGCGTCCCTCGACCAACACCTTCACGGTGCCGTCGGGAAGCTTCAGCAACTGCAGGACGTTGGCGACGGTGCCGACCTTGTAGATCGCATCGGGCTCGGGATCGTCGTCACCTGCGTTGATCTGGGTGGCAAGCATGATCTGCTTGTCGGTCCCCATCACCTCTTCCAGCGCGCGAATGGATTTTTCGCGGCCGACGAACAGCGGCACGATCATGTGTGGAAACACTACGATATCGCGCAGCGGCAATACCGGGAATGCCGTGCTCTCTTGCGCGCCAGACGTCTTCTTCGTCATGTTCTGTCCTTTCCAACTTCCCGTTACCGGGAGCTGATGCCGGGCGCCCTGTTGCGCTCTTTCCGGCCTATTCTCGTCCACCCACAGGTGGAGTTATGTCATCAAGTTTTCAAGCCCTGAGGGGCCATCACAAACGCGTTGCACAAGACCATCAGGCTAGTGGCGGGACCTGACGCCGGGCTTGCGCCGCAGCATTCCGGTTCGCGCACCCGAGACGCCGGATTGCCCGGTCACCGTGCACCCATCGGCTGCGTCCACGCGTCTGCCCGCTGGCAGGCCTGGTACCATTCGTCATTTCGAAACTTGACCGGCCGGCACGACCGACTGGGGTGCCCTGCAGGCCGCTTCCAATATGCGAAGACCCGCCGGAGGCGGGTCTGCAATGCGTCGGGCCGCGTCAGGCGGACACATTCGCCTTTTCTTCGGAGCGATCGGAGTAGATGTAGAGCGGGCGGGATGCGCCCTTCACCACCTCGTCGGAAATGACCACTTCGCGCACGCCTTCCAGCGTCGGCAGCTCGAACATGGTGTCGAGCAGGATCTTCTCCATGATCGAGCGCAGGCCGCGGGCGCCGGTCTTGCGGATGATGGCGCGGCGGGCGATCTCGCGCAGCGCGTCCTCGTGGAAGGTCAGTTCCACATCCTCCATCTCGAACAGGCGCTGGTACTGCTTGACCAGCGCGTTCTTCGGCTCCGACAGGATCTGGATCAGTGCGTCCTCGTCGAGGTCCTCGAGCGTCGCCAGCACCGGCAGGCGGCCGATGAACTCCGGGATCAGGCCGAACTTGACCAGGTCCTCCGGCTCGAGGTCACGCAGCACCTCGCCGACGCGGCGGTCCTCCGGCGCGCGCACCGTCGCCCCGAAGCCGATCGAGGTCTTCTCGCCGCGCGCCGAGATGATCTTGTCGAGGCCGGCGAAGGCGCCGCCGCAGATGAACAGGATGTTGGTCGTGTCGACTTGCAGGAATTCCTGCTGCGGATGCTTGCGGCCGCCCTGCGGCGGGACGGACGCGACCGTGCCCTCCATGATCTTCAGGAGCGCCTGCTGCACGCCCTCGCCCGACACGTCGCGGGTGATCGACGGGTTGTCGGATTTGCGGGAAATCTTGTCGACCTCGTCGATGTAGACGATGCCGCGCTGCGCGCGCTCGACGTTGTAGTCGGCGGCCTGCAGCAGCTTCAGGATGATGTTCTCGACGTCCTCGCCGACATAGCCGGCTTCGGTCAGCGTGGTGGCGTCGGCCATGGTGAAGGGTACGTCGATGATGCGGGCGAGCGTCTGCGCCAGATAGGTCTTGCCGCAACCGGTCGGGCCGACGAGCATGATGTTCGACTTCGCCAGTTCCACGTCCGAACCCTTGGCGGCATGCGCCAGTCGCTTGTAGTGGTTGTGCACGGCAACCGATAGGATGCGCTTGGCCTGCTGCTGGCCGATGACGTACTCGTCGAGGACCTTGATGATGTCCTGGGGCGTGGGCACGCCGTCGCGGGACTTCACCATCGAGGTCTTGTTCTCCTCGCGGATGATGTCCATGCACAACTCGACGCATTCATCGCAGATGAACACGGTCGGGCCCGCAATCAACTTGCGGACTTCGTGCTGGCTCTTGCCGCAAAATGAACAATACAGAGTGTTCTTGGAGTCGCCGCCGTTGCTGCCGCTGACCTTGCTCATATCACTTTCCTTCCGGCATGCCGCGCAGGCTGCAAGCCCCGCGGACCACTCAACCCACCCGGAGGCCCGGCCTGCAACGCCGGCCCATCAAGGCTCTTTGGGGTACTGGCCGGCTGAGATGACGATCCCCCAGCCGGTGGCAACGAATCCCCCACTCAACCGTACGTTACCCGGTGTCGGGCCGAATAACGCTGACGGCCATTATTAACGTCTTTGTCGCGCGGATAAAGCCCTTGGACCATTACAAATGTGTCACAGCGACTCTCATCCGCACACATTCCATTGATGTCACTCGCCGGGCGTACCCTCGATCGCCTCGCGCGTCGTGATCACCTTGTCGACCAGGCCCCAGTCCAAGGCCTCGTCGGCGCTCATGAAATGGTCGCGATCGAGCGTCTGCTCGACCTCCTCATAGCTGCGGCCGCAGTGCTTGACGTAGACCTCGTTCAGGCGGCGCTTCATCTTCAGGATGTCCCGGGCGTGGCGCTCGATGTCGGAGGCCTGGCCCTGGAAGCCGCCGGAGGGCTGGTGCACCATGATGCGCGAGTTCGGCGTGGCGAAGCGCATGTCCTTGTGGCCGGCGGCGAGCAGCAGCGACCCCATCGAGGCCGCCTGGCCGATGCAGAGCGTCGACACGGCCGGCCGGATGAACTGCATGGTGTCGTAGATCGCCATGCCGGAGCTGACGACGCCGCCCGGCGAATTGATGTAGAGCGCGATTTCCTTCTTCGGGTTCTCGGCCTCGAGGAAGAGAAGCTGGGCGCAGACGAGCGTCGCCATGGAATCTTCCACCGGACCGGTGAGGAAGATGATGCGTTCCTTCAGCAACCGGGAAAAGATGTCGTAGGAGCGCTCGCCGCGGTTGGTCTGTTCGACGACCATCGGCACGAGACCCAGGGCGGTATCTACCGGATTTCTCATGTCAACCCTTCTCAGTGTGGCCCGAAACCCTTGCGAAGCGCCGGGAATCAAGAATTTTCATATTCCCTACATAGAGTGTCCGGGGGCCTCTCTTCAAGACGCGCAGGAACTTTGCCCGCCGTCAATGCCAGAACGGGGTTAACCGACAAATGCCCGGGGCAAATATCCACAGGCGTGATCGCCATCGACGTCCCGACCGCGCCGAAGCGCCGGGCCGCCGTCATCGTCCGCAGTTGCCGCGACCCGTGCAGCAAGCCATAGTATCGTGACCGTTTGAGGGAGGCTTTCATGTCGACGAGAGTGCTTGCATGCGCCGTGGCCGCCGTGCTTCTGGCTGCCGCGCCGGCGTGGCCGCAACAGGCCTCGGACAGCGTCGCGCCGGAGCAGGCGACCGGCACCTCGTCCGCGAAGCTGGTCACCGCCAAGTCCTTCATGGTCTCCGCCGCGAACCCGGTCGCCGCGGCCGCCGGCGCCGACATTCTCAGGCGCGGCGGCAGCGCCATCGACGCGGCGATCGTCGTGCAGACGATGCTGGGTCTGGTCGAGCCGCAGTCATCCGGCCTCGGCGGCGGCGCCTTCCTGGTCTATTACGACGCCGGCAAGAAGTGGCTGACGACGCTCGACGGGCGCGAGACGGCCCCGCAACGGGCCACGCCCAAGCTGTTCCTCGACAAGGACGGCCAACCGCTGGAGTTCTTCGACGCGGTCGTCGGCGGTCGTTCGGTGGGAACGCCCGGCACGGTGGCCCTGCTGCAGGAAGCGCACAAGCGCTACGGCAAGCTCGACTGGAAGGAGCTGCTGGAACCGGCCGCAGCCCTTGCCGACGCCGGATTCGCGGTGTCGCCGCGGCTGGCCGCGCTGATCGCCGCCGAGGGCGACCGGCTAAAGACCTACGAGCCGACCAAGGCCTATTTCTTCGACGCGGACGGAGCGCCGCTGAAGGCCGGCACGGTCCTGAAGAATCCTGCCTATGCCGCGACCTTGCGTTCGATCGGCGAGGACGGGGCGGACGCCTTCTACTCCGGCCCGATCGCCGAAGCGATCGTCGACGCCGTGCGGATGGCGGCCGGAAATCCCGGCATGCTGACGCTGAACGACCTCGCCACCTACCGCGTCCGCGAGCGCCGGCCCGTGTGCATCAGCTACCGCGCGCACGAGGTCTGCGGCATGGGGCCACCCTCCTCCGGCGCCGTCGCCGTCGGCCAGACGCTCGGCATGATCGAAAACTTCGATATCAGCGGGCTCGGCAAGGACAACCCGCAGGCGTGGCGGATCATCGGCGACGCGCAGCGCCTTGCCTTTGCCGACCGAGGCCGCTACCTCGCCGACACCGACTACGTCCCGGTGCCGGTCGAGGGACTGCTCGAGAAGGACTATCTCGGCAAGCGCGCCACCCTTCTCGACGGCGAACTGGCGCTCGGCGACGACAAGGTCGTCGCCGGCGAGCCGGAATGGGACCATGCGCTCCTGTTCGGCCGCGACCGCTCGCTGGAACTGCCCTCGACCAGCCACTTTGCCATTGTCGACGGGGCCGGCAACGTCGTGTCGATGACGACGACCATCGAAAACGCGTTCGGCTCGCGGCTGATGACCAACGGCTTCCTGCTCAACAACGAACTGACCGATTTCTCGTTCGAAACGCATGAGAACGGCGTCCCGATCGCCAATCGCGTCGAGCCGGGGAAGCGTCCGCGCTCCTCGATGGCACCGACGATCGTGATGAAGGGCGGCAGGCCGCTGCTGGCGATCGGCTCTCCCGGCGGCAGCCAGATCATCGGCTACGTCACCCAGGCGCTGATCGCCTATATCGACTGGGGCCTGGATGTCGGCCAGATCGTCGCGATGCCGCACCTGCTCAACCGCTTCGGCACCTTCGAGCTCGAAGCCGGGACGGACGCGGAGAAGCTGGCGGAGCCGCTGAAGGCGCTCGGCTACGAGGTCAAGCTCGGCGAGATGAACTCCGGTCTCCACGCCATCGAAATCACCGCGGACGGCCTCAAGGGCAGCGCCGACCCGCGACGGGAAGGCATTGCCGTCGGCGACTGAACCGAACCGGCTGCGGTCGCCCGCGCTGGCCGCACGGAGCTGTCCGGTCCAAGGCGGACGGCGCTTCGGCCAGTGTGCGAACGTCATGCGGGCGCTCCAATAGTAATCCCTCATCCGTATGAAGCATAACTATCTCTCCCATTGCCCTGCATTTCCCATCCGCGTGAAACCGCAAAGAGCGGCTTGGCTTTGACGCAGTTGTGCCGGCCCCGATCGAGCAAATCGTCTGCCCGTTATGTTTGCCCGAACCGCCAAATCCGGCAGGAAGATCTGCCATGCTTCCCGTTCCTGACGGAAGGCAGCCGCCCCCCTATCGTTGCTCCCGCAGCGCCGGGATTTCCTGCCATGACTGCTAAAGCGCGCATAATTAGAACTTCCTAAATTATGCCCTGATTGGTCTGTACGGTCCTGCCGTCGCTTTGTTCTTTGTGCTGGCCGGGATCACCAGCGCGATCCAAACAGTCCGAGTAGCAAATGAGGGTTATTCTAGCCATCATGCTCGCGTTTCTTGCCGTGCCGGCCCAGGCCGACATGCTGCGCGCGGCTACGAAATTCAACAACATGCATGAGCGATCGATCTCCTTCCTCGGGGTCAATCCCCGCCGCATCTCCTGGTGCGGAGCGTTCATGGCCTACGTCGCCAAGCGCGCGAAGCGTCAGCCACCGGCCAGTCCGAACCTGGCGGTCTCCTGGAAGAAGTTCGGCAGGCCCGTGGCTCTCCGGGCGGCGAAGCCCGGCGACGTCGTGGTGATGCGGACCGGAAAGCAGCGCTTCCATGTCAGCCTGTTCCACCATTTCGACAAGGGGCGGCAGTACGTCTACCTGTTCGGCGGCAACCAGTCGGACCGGGTCCAGCTGTCGCGCTACCGCGTCAGCTCGATCGTCGCCGTCCGGCGCTGACGCGGAGACGGGGCCGCCGCCGGGCCGATCGAGACCTTTTGCACCGCCATGAAATCCGCTAGGTCTGCGCGATGACCCAGCCGTTCCCCTTTCTCTCCATCGACGCGGCCGCGCGCCGCGTCTGCCTCGACGTCCGCGATCCCGCTTTCTACCGCGACCCGAACCCGGTCTATGCCGCCCTGCATGCCCATGCCCCGACCTTCTGGTGGGAGGAGCAGAAGCAGTGGTATTTCACCGGCTATGACCAGGTGAACGCGCTGCTGCGCGACCGACGCTTCGGCCGTCAGATCCTGCATGTGGCAAGCCGAGCCGACCTCGGCATGGCGGCGCCGCTGCCGCACCTGAAGCACTTCGACGCCGCCGAGGCCTGGTCGCTGCTGGAACTGGAACCGCCGGAGCACACGCGCCTGCGCACGCTCGTCAACCGTGCCTTCGTCTCGCGCCAGATCGACCGGCTGCGCCCGGAGATCACCGATCTGGCAAACGGCCTGATCGACAGCTTCGAGCGGGATGGCCGGGTCGAGCTGCTCTCCGCCTTCGCCGACATCCTGCCGGTGACGATGATCGCCCGCATGATCGGCATTCCCGACGCGATGGGGCCGCAGCTGCTGGCCTGGTCGCACGCCTATGTGCGCATGTACATGTTCGGTCGGACCGAGGCGGACGAGCATGCCGCCGATCGGGCCGCCGCGGAATTTTCCGACTATGTGCGCTCCGTCATCGCCGAGCGCCGCGCGCAGCCCCGCGACGACCTCCTCAGCCACATGATCCATACCGAGCACAAGGGCCACTTGCTCACCGAGGACGAACTGGTCTCGACCACGATCGTGCTGCTCAATGCCGGCCACGAGGCGACGGTGCACCAGATCGGCAATGCCGTCCGCAGCATCCTCGACAGCGGCCTTTCGACGGCGGCGATGTTCGCGGACGAGCGGGCGACGGAGCGAACGGTGGAAGAGGCGCTGCGGATCAGCGCGCCGGTGCACATCTTCCAACGCTACGCCCTGGAGGACGTCGAGGTCGACGGCATCCCGTTCCGGCGCGGCGACAAGATCGCGCTGATCCTGGCCGCGGCCAACCTCGACCCGCGAAAATTCGGTGATCCCCTCACCTTCCGGCCGGATCGCGACGAGGGGGCAAACCTTTCCTTCGGCGCCGGCATCCATTTCTGCATCGGCGCGCCGCTGGCGCGGCTTGAACTCAGCATCGCGCTGCCGCTTCTCTTCCGGCGGCTTCCCGGGCTGCGGCTGGCGGCGACGCCGGTCGTCAAGGACGTCTACCACTTCCACGGGCTCGAGCGCCTCGACCTTGCCTGGTAGCGCGCCGGACGCCGTGCGCCATCAGGCGCACAGCGTCGATCACACAGGGAAGCCTCAGGCGGGCACGCGCGCGCCGACGCCGTAGCGGCCAGCCGGCCGGTCGCGCGACAGGTTCGGACGCAGACCGAGGCGCGCAGCATCGAGCTGCTCGAATTCGGCCCGGTCTGGCAGCGACGGGATCGTCACCAGTTCGCCCTGGTCGAGCCCGGCAAGGGCGGCATCGACCATATCGCCGACCTCCATCACCATCGCCGGATCGAGCCGGTCGACCGAACCGCCAGCGCGGTCGAAGATCTCCGTGCGCGTGAGCCCCGGCAACACGGCCTGGACGCGGACGCCCCGGCCCTGAAGTTCGGCGTGCAGCGCCTGCGTCAGGCCGAGGACGAAGGCCTTGCTGCCGCCGTAGGTGCCATTGAACATTTCCGGGATCAGCGCCACGACCGAGGCGATGTTGACGATCGTGCCATGACCGCGCCCGGCGAAGGCCTGTGCCGCGGCCACGGCGAGCCGGTTCACCGCGCCGACATTGAGGTCGATCATGTCGTCGAGATAGTCGATGTCGTCCGAAAGAAGCGGCCCCTTCGGACCGATCCCGGCATTGTTGACGAGCACTGCGATCGCGGCATCCTCGCGCAGGCGGCGCTCGACCTTGCGCACGTCATCCCGCTTCGTCAGGTCGGCGGTGAGGACCTCGGCCTTGACGCCATGCTCCCGCGCCAGCCGTCCGGCCAGCGCGGACAACCGGTCGGTGTCGCGCGCGACGAGCAGCAGGTCGTGGCCGCGGCGGGCGAGGCGCTCGGCGTAGGATGCGCCGATGCCGGACGATGCGCCGGTGACAAGCGCGGTCCCGGCAGCGGATGCAGGCGTGTTGGTAGTCTCGGTCATGGCAATCTCCGTTGGATTGAATTTACTGGCATATGCCACTATATTGTCAAACGACCGCCAAAGCGCAAGGGGCGCCCGCAGGAATCTTTTCGCCGGCGCGGTCTTGGCCTAAGGAAGACGATGGACAAGGGGGATGAGATGACGAAGCCGGAAGGTCCCTGGATGAGTTGCACCGGCAGCGCGGTTCGCCGCGCGGCGCGCCAGCTTGGCCAGCTCTATGACGACGTCCTCGAGCCGGCCGGACTGAAGGCGACGCAATTCTCGCTGATCTCGCAGATCGAGCACAGCGGCAGCCCGCCGCTGAAGGCACTGTCCGAGGCGCTGGTGATGGACCTGTCGGCGCTCGGCCACACGCTGAAGCCGCTCATTCGCGACGGGCTGGTGGAGTTGGTGCCGGACGAGCGCGACAAGCGGGTGAAGCGCGCCCGGCTGACGCCGGTGGGCCGGGCCAAGCACGCGGAGATGATGGAACTCTGGCGCGAGGCACAGGACCGCTTCGACCGCGTCTTCGGCGCAGACCGGTCGGCCGAGTTGCGCCGCGCCCTTGCGGCCATCTCCTCGCCCGACTTTGCCCGGGCGTTCAGGAAGGACTGAGGCGGACCGCGCGGACGACCACGCCTTCCCCAGGCTCAGACCCGGATGACGTAGTCCTTGCGAGTCGTTTCAACGACTTCCCAGCTTCCCTTGAAGCCCGGTCTGAGGATCAGGCGGTCTCCCGGCTTCAGCTCGATCACCTCGCCGTCGTCGGATGTGACGATCGAATGACCGGACAGGATGTTGAAATACTCCCACTCGTCATACTGGATGCGCCACTTGCCGGGCGTCGCCTCCCAGATGCCGCAATAGATCCCGCCCTCGGCCTCCTCCAGGTTCCAGGTGCGGAATTCCGGATCGCCGGCAATGAGCCGGTCGGCCGCCGGCCGGCCGATCTCGGGCGCCAGCGCGCTGATGTCGAATGCGACTGCCTTGGTCATGACTCTCCGTCCGCTCCTCTTGCGACGATCATGGGGCGTTATGCTTCGGCGGCTGCCGTGCCGCCTGATCGGCTGCGCCATAGCGAATCTTTATCGATCCACCGGACTGTTCGATCTCGAACTTGCCGGTCTTGCGCACGAGATCGCTCAGCTTGCCGCATCCGTAGGTCCGCGGATCGAAGTCCGGCGCAAGGTTCGAGAGTTGGCTGCCGACGGCAGACAGACCGAGCCATCCGTCTTCGCTCGCGGCCTGTGCCAGTACCTTGCGGATCAGCGGCACAGCGGCAGACGGCGATTGACGCGCCGGGCTCGCCGCCTGATCGCCATTGGTCTCGGGCAACAGGTTTTCCGTGTAGATGAAGCGGCGACAGGCCTGGCGGAAGCTCTCCGGCGTCTTTTGCTCGCCGAATCCGAAGACGTCCGTGCCCTGTTCGCGAATGCGGGCGGCGAGCCGGGTGAAGTCGCTGTCGGACGACACCAGGCAAAAGCCGTCGAAGCGGCCGCTGTGGAGCAGGTCCATCGCATCGATCACGAGCGCGATGTCGGAGGCGTTCTTGCCGGTGGTATAGGCGAACTGCTGCTGCGGCACGATCGCGTGCCGGGCAAGCGTGTCCGCCCATCCCTTCATCCGGCTGCTGGAGAAATCGCCGTAGATGCGCCGAACGCTGGCCTCGCCGATCTTGGCGATCTCCTCGAAGAGCCCGTCGGCGATCCGGGACGACGTATTGTCGGCATCGATCAGGACGGCGAGGCGCGGCGATCGATCCATGACCGCTCCCTCCCGACTACGCCTGGCCCAGCGCCTGCTCGATATCGGCGATGATATCGGCGGGGTCCTCGATGCCGATGGAGAGGCGCACGACATCCGGACCGGCCCCGGCGGCAATCTGCTGTTCCTTCGACAACTGCCGGTGCGTGGTCGAGGCCGGGTGGATGACCAGGGAGCGCGTGTCGCCGATGTTGGCGAGATGCGAGATCATCTCCAGCCCCTCGACGAAGCGTTTGCCCGCCTCGTAGCCACCCTTCAGACCGAAGGTGAAGACCGCCCCCGACCCCTTGGGCGAGTAGCGCGCCTGCAGCGCGTGGTTCGGATCGCTCTCCAGCCCGGAATAGCTGACCCAGCCGACCTTGTCGTGCGCCTTCAGCCACCTGGCGACCGCGAGCGCGTTGTCGCAGTGGCGCTGCATGCGCAGCGGCAGCGTCTCGATGCCGGTGAGGATCTGGAAGGCGTTGAAGGGCGAGATCGCCGGACCGAGATCGCGCAGGCCGAGCACCCGGCAGGCGATCGCGAAGGCGAAGTTGCCGAAGGTCTGGTGCAGAATGACGCCGCCATATTCGGCGCGCGGTTCCGACAGCGCCGGATAGGCACCGGAGGCCGACCAGTCGAAGGTGCCGCCGTCGACGATGACGCCGCCCATCGAGTTGCCGTGTCCGCCCAAAAATTTCGTCAGCGAATGGACGACGATGTCGGCGCCGTGCTCGAACGGCCGCACCAGATAGGGCGTTGCCATGGTGTTGTCGACGATCAGCGGCAGGCCGTGCTTGTGGGCGATCGCGGCGATCGCGGCAATGTCGACGAAGGTCCCGCCGGGATTGGCCAGGCTCTCGATGAAGATCGCCCTCGTCCGTTCGTCGATCTGGGCCTCGAAGCTGGAAAGTTCGTCGGTGTCGGCCCAGCGCACATGCCAGTCGAAGCTCGCAAACGACTGGCCGAACTGGTTGATCGAACCGCCATAGAGCTTTCGGGCAGCGATGAAGTTGTCGCCCGGGCGCATGATGGTGTGGAAGACGAGCAGTTGCGCCGCGTGGCCGGATGCCACCGCCAGCGCCGCGGTGCCGCCCTCGAGCGCGGCGACGCGCTCTTCGAGCACCGCCTGGGTCGGATTCATGATACGGGTATAGATGTTGCCGAAGGCCTGCAGGCCGAACAGCGAGGCGGCGTGCTCGGTGTCCTCGAAGACGAAGCTGGTCGTCTGGTAGATCGGTGTCGCGCGCGCGCCCGTCGCTGGATCGGGGGCAGCCCCCGCATGGACTGCAAGGGTGGCAAAGCCCGGCTTGTTCTTCATGTATCGACCTCCCCGTGACATGTTCCAAGAGGAAACATGCAATTTTTCATGCGCTTGAGCTGCGACCCCGCGCGGCTTCCGCGGCCCGGCACTATTTCAGAGCCCGGCCGCGGCGTCAAAGCCAGTCTGTCGCGCTTCGCCCGCCCCAGAGCGCGGGCAGAGCACGGCGAAATTCGGCATGTCAGTCGATCAGCCGCGGATGCTCGATCGCCGGACAGCGATCCATGACCACCTTGATTCCGGCCGCTTCGGCGCGCGCGGCGGCCGCATCGTGGCGCACCGACAGTTGCCCCCAGATTGTCCTCGGCGGCGGCGTCATCGCCAGCGCCTCGTCCACCACCTCCGGCAGGGCCGAAGCGGTGCGGAAGACGTCGACCATGTCCACCGGCTCGGGAACGTCCGCCAGCCGGGCATAGACCGTCTGCCCGTGCAGTTGCTTGCCGGCCTGGCCGGGATTGACCGGGATCACGCGGTAGCCCTTGCGCAACAGGAAGGCCATGACGCGGTTGCTCGGCCGCTCCGGCTTGGGCGAGGCGCCGACGAGCGCGATAACCTTGGTCTCCCGCAGGATGTCCGCGAGATAGTAGTCCGTGTAGCTGTCGTGGTTCATGCCCTGTCCTCGCCTGTGGCCTGAGATGGGAGGACAGGTGACGGCGCGTGTCAATACCGCAAATCACGTAAGGTCAGGCAAGCCGTCAGTCGCCGCGCCGGGCCAGATGCGGGTACTCGGTGACCGGGGACCGGTCCATCACCACGCAGATGCCGGCCGCCTCGGCCTTTTCCGCCGCGGCGTCGTCGCGCACCCCGTACTGGCCCCAGATCACCGCTGGCCTCGGCTGCAGCGCCAGCACCTCGTCGACCAGCGCCGAGAGCTGCGAGGAAGCCCTGAAGGTGTCGACCATGTCGATCGGTTCGTGGATGTCGGAGAGGTGACCGACCACCGGCTGGCCGAGAATCGTCTTTCCGGCGTGCCCCGGATTGACGGGAATGACATGGTAGCCCTTGCCGAGCAGAAAGCCCATGACCCCATGGCTCGGCCGCGACTGGTTGGGTGAGGCGCCGACCACGGCGATGGTGCGGACCGAGCGCAGGATGTTGCAGATATAGCTGCCGCTGTAGCGATCATGGTCCATCATGGCCTCCCAGGCTGCCGTCTCGGACGCGCCCCGCGTTCCCGCTGCGTTACGCACCGTCATAATACGTCATGCCGGGTCCAATTGCCATTTTTCGCGCTCCGGCGCCGAGCCGGGCCACCGCTCCTGAAAACGGCCCCGCCCGATACAGGCACCGCATTGCCATGCGGCGCGATTCGGTGGATGAAGGGCGCGGCGATCGCCTACCCTTCGACCCCACCCGTACTGACAGAGGTTTTCCGTGCCGATTGATGTGATAGCACTTGTGCTGCTCGGCGCGGCGCTGCACGCCACCTGGAATGCGATCGTCAAGACGGGCAGCGACAAGTCGCTCGACGCGGCGATGATCGCGCTTGGGGCCGGAGCCTTCGGACTGGCCTTCCTGCCCTTCGTGCCGCTGCCGAAGCCAGAGGCCTGGCCCTTCATTGCCGCCTCGGCCGTCTTCCAGTTCGCCTATTTCCAGCTCGTGGCCGCCGCCTATCGCGCCGGCGACATCGGTCTCGTCTATCCGTTGATGCGCGGCGCGGCGCCGCTGATCGTCGCATCGACCAGCGGGCTGGTGCTCGGCGAACATCTGTCGACGGGCGCCCTGGCCGGCATCCTGATCATATCCGCCGGCGTGCTGACGCTCGCCTTCGAGTCGCGTCACGGCGGCCGCCACGCCTTCCTGCTCGCCCTCGCCAATGCCTGCGTCATCGCCACCTACACCTTCGTCGACGGCGCCGGCGCGCGCCTGTCGGGCAACGCGATCTCCTACACGCTGTGGATGGCGCTCCTGCCGCCGGTGCTGCTGTTCGGCTGGGCCACCTACCGGCGCGGCGCCGACGTCGTCGCCGCGCATGTGCGCCGGAACTGGAGACGCGGGCTGATCGGCGGCGGCGGATCGATCGCGTCCTACGGTCTGGCGCTCTGGGCGATGACGAAGGCGCCCATCGCCACCGTCGCCGCCCTTCGCGAGACGGCGATCCTGTTCGCGCTGCTGATCTCCGTCGTCGTCCTCAAGGAGAAGGCCAGCATCTGGCGCTATGTCGCCGGCGCCACGATCGCCGCCGGCGTGCTGGTGCTGAAGCTAGGCTAGGCTAGGCTAGGCCGGCCTACTCGCCCGTCCATTCCGGCATGCGCTTGTCGAGAAAGGCGCCGATGCCCTCCGTGGCGTCGGCGCGCAGCATGTTGTCGACCATCACGGCGACGGCCTGGTCGTAGGCCTGCGGCAGCGGCAATCCGGCCTGGGCGCGATAGGCGGCCTTGCCGATCTTCAGCGCCTGCGGCGACTTCGATGCGATCACCGAGGCGTATTTGTCGACCACCTGGCGCAGATACTGCTTCGGCACGATGCGGTTGACGAGGCCGAAGTCCTTCGCCGCCCCGGCATCGATGGTCTCGCCGGTCAGCAGCATTTCCATCGCCTGCTTCGGATGGGCGGCCCGCGTCACCGCCACCATCGGCGTCGCGCAGAACAGGCCGATATTGACGCCCGGCGTGCAGAACGTGGAAGTGTCGGTGCAGATTGCAAGATCGGCGGTGGCAACCAGTTGGCAGCCGGCGGCCGTGGCGAGGCCGTCGACCTCGGCGATCAGAGGCTGCGGCAGTCCGGCGATCTTCAGCATCAGGTCGGCCGCCATGCGCATCGTCCGCTCGAAGAAGGCCCTGCCCTCGTCCGCGTCCGCCCTATGCCCGGTCATTTCCTTCAGGTCGTGGCCGGCGGAAAACAGGTTGCCGGTCGCCGCCAGCACGACGACACGCACAGTCTCGTCCGCGGCCGCTTCGTCCAGCGCCGCCGCAAGCGCCGTCATCAGCGCAATCGAAAGCGCATTGGCGGGCGGGTTGTTGAGCGTCAGGCGCAGCACCGCCCCGGCCCGTTCCTTCTGCACCAGCCCGGCTGGATCGTCCCTGCGCAACGGCACCACATCGGCCATGACATCGACTCCGTATCGTTCTTCTTCGCGTCGTGGTACGCGCATGGGCGGCGGCATTCAAGGGCACGGCTGCCCGGCCCGCAGGGCGATCGCGCAATGGGCAGCGGCCGCGAACTCGCCTCGACAAGGCAAGGAAGGACGAGACCGCAGATGAAAGAGAACTTCGCACCGGTCATGACCGTCGACGACCTTAACCGGTTTCTCGAGACCGCGTTCCCCGAGATCCACACGGACGGCAAGCTTTTCGAAGTAACCGCGGTCGGTCCGGGCACCGCCGAAATGCGCCTTGCTCCGTCCGGGAGGCACCTGCGCCCCGGCGGCACCGTGTCGGGCCCGACGATGTTCGCGCTGGCCGACGTCACCGCCTATTGCACCGTGCTCGCCCATATCGGTCCCGTGGCGCTCGCGGTCACCACCAACCTCAACATCAACTTCCTGCGCAAACCGGAGCCCGGGCCGCTTTGCTGCGCCGGCCGACTGCTCAAGCTCGGCAAGCGCCTGGCGGTGATCGAGACGTCGATTTCGGCCGGGCCGGACGCCGAACTCGTCGCCCACGCCACCGCGACCTATTCGATTCCGCCGCGATAATTTGTGGTATCAAACTACCCCACACTTAATGCATTGTATTTGCGTTATTTTTAGCGACATCCCTCGAAACGCAGGGCTTGACGCCGGACGGGGCTTCACCTATAAGCCGGCACAGATCGCGGTCCGTTCGGGCCGCTTTCGTTTTTGGCATGCACCCAGCCTGCCAATCCAAGCAACAAGAAACGCCTGGGGTCCTGCGGCCTCGGGTCCAAACGAAAGAGTTTTTGCCATGGCAACCTTCGTACAGAAGCCCGCCGAGGTGGAAAAGAAGTGGATCCTCATCGATGCCGAAGGCCTCGTTGTCGGTCGTCTCGCTTCCATCATCGCAAACCACCTGCGCGGCAAGCATAAGGCCACCTTCACGCCCCACGTCGACGACGGCGACAACGTCATCGTCATCAACGCCGAGAAAGTCGCCCTCACCGGCAAGAAGTACACCGACAAGACGTACTACTGGCACACCGGGCATCCGGGTGGCATCAAGGAGCGCACGGCGCGGCAGATCATCGAGGGCCGCTTCCCGGAGCGCGTCATCGAGAAGGCTGTCGAGCGCATGGTTCCGCGCGGCCCGCTCGGCCGTCGCCAGATGAAGAACCTGCGCGTCTATGCCGGTTCCAACCACCCGCATGAAGCACAGCAGCCGACCGTCCTCGACGTCGCCAAGCTGAACAAAAAGAACGTAAGGAGCGCCTGAGCATGGCTGACCTCTCTTCCCTGAAGGATCTCGGCACGGCTGCGGCCGCTCCGGCTTCCGCCCCGGTTCACGTCAAGAAGGTTGACGCCCAGGGCCGTTCCTACGCGACCGGCAAGCGCAAGGACGCCGTTGCCCGCGTATGGGTCAAGCCGGGCTCCGGCAAGATCACCGTCAACGGCAAGCCGTTTTCGGCCTACTTCGCCCGCCCGGTCCTGCAGATGATCCTGCAGCAGCCGATCGTCGCCGCTGCCCGTGATGGCCAGTTCGACGTCGATGCCACCGTCGCCGGCGGCGGCCTCTCCGGCCAGGCCGGTGCCGTTCGTCACGGCATCTCCAAGGCGCTCACCTATTTCGAACCGGGCCTTCGCTCGGTGCTGAAGAAGGGCGGCTTCCTGACCCGCGACAGCCGCGTGGTCGAGCGCAAGAAGTACGGCAAGGCGAAGGCCCGCCGTTCGTTCCAGTTCTCGAAGCGCTGATCGCTTCCTGCGATCTCGACAATTCGGAAAGGCGGAGCTTCGGCTCCGCCTTTTTTCATGGCCGACCGGGGAGGATGTTCGCCCGCCGGCACGGCGTGGCCGCCGATCGGTGGGGGCCGTGATTTACGAGGGCCGGGCCGAGCGGAGCGGCCCGCCTTCCGCGCGCAGCGTGCCGACGGCGTTCATGATCTGGTTGACGACAAGCCGGGCACCGTCATCGGTGAAGTGGAGGCGGTCGGCGATGAAGGCCGTCCCGTCGTTCATCATCACGCACTTGCCTGCCTCGAAGCTGTTGCAGAACACCCGCTCGGGATAGATGCGGAACAGCCCACCGCCCCCCTGCCCGGCCGCGGCCCCGTCCAGCAGCTTGTAGGCGGGCGCCGTGCGATCCCTGAAGGCGGCATAGTCCTGCTCGACGTCCGGTGTGTCGTCACCACGCATCATCAGCCGGATGGCCGTCAGGGTGATCTTCACCTGGAGCGAAGGGTGCGGGTAGACCAGGATGACCTTGACCCCGGCCGTGCGCAGGTCCCGCAGCGTGGCATCGAAGGCTTCGGCGACCGCCGCCGTGCCGTCGACGCTGACATTCTTCACCCAGAACCGCTTCTCATCGAAGAAGTTCGCCCACGAGGCGAACAGCACGACCGTGTCGATGCCGTTGTCGATGATGTAGCGGTAGGCATCGTCGTTGAACCGCCGGCACTCGCGCGCGCCCTCGCTCTTGTCGGAGGCGACGTCGCGGATCGGCGCGCAATGCCCGTGCGTCAACTGGTGCAACTCAAGCCCGTCGCCGGCGAGCCGCTGCGCCAGCACCGGCGTGATCGAGGCGGAAACGGAGTCTCCCCAAATCGCCACCTGCTGCGGTTTTCCGGCATTGTAGATGCAGTCCCGCTCCGGGAAATGCCATTCCGTGCCGAACTGGAACAGGCATTTCCTGCTCCATGTCGTGTCCTCGGCGAAATTCTGTATGTGCGGCGGGAGGCGCTCCGGCAGGCCATCGGTGTAGACCCCGGTCATGGCGTAGGCCGTGAACGCCAGGATGCTGGCGGCGACCGCGCCGGCAAGCCGCCGGCCCGTCATCACGAACGTCACCCGATTCGCCCGGAACGGCTGCTCGACGAAACGCCAGGACAGATAGGCCAGGACCAGCGTGAGGCCGCAGGCCGCGACGAGGGTGCCCGTGGTCGGCTCGGCCGGGCTGAAGAGACGCAGGAAGGCCAGCACCGGCTGGTGCCAGAGATAGGCGCTGTAGCTGATCAGGCCGAGGCCGACGAGGATCGGCAGCGAGAGCAGCCGCGCGGTCCATTGACCGCCCCGGGCAAAGTTGAGCACCAGCACCGTGCCCCCCACCGGCACCAGCGCGTAGAGCGAGGGGAAAGGGGTGCCCTCGTCGAAGTGAAAGATCGAGAAGACGATCAGCGCCAGCCCCACCGCGGCCAGACCGTCGTCGACGGCGCGTGGCGCCGGCCGCCGCTGGAACTGCCAGAGCGCCACGAGCGCGCCGGCCAGCAGCTCCCAGGCACGGGTGGGCAACAGGTAGAAGTTGGTCGCCGGGGCGTGTACGGAAGCCCATTGCGACAGGAAAAGGCTGGCGATCGCCAGCAGCGCCACCGTGCCGGTCGTCCAGGCGCGTTGCTTGCGCCACAAACACAGCAGAAGGACGGGGAAGAGCAGATAGTATTGCTCCTCGACGCCGAGGCTCCAGGTGTGCAACAGCGGCGACGTCTCGGCGTCGGGCGCGAAATAGTCGGCCTTGCGCCAGAAATAGATGTTCGACACCGAGAAGGCGGCCGTGACCAGGCTCTTCGAGAAGATCTCGAAGTCCTCCGGATTGATCCGCAGCCAGGCCAGCGGCAGGCAGCAGGTCATCACCAAAAACAGCGCCGGCAGGATCCGTCGCGCCCGGCGCTCGTAGAACCGCGCCAGCGAGAAGGTTCCGCCCTGCAAATCCTTCAGGATGATCGAGGTGATCAGGTAGCCGCTCAGGACAAAGAAGATGTCGACGCCGACAAAGCCGCCGCTCCAGCCATTGAAGCCGGTATGAAACAAAATGACGGAAGCAACCGCGATAGCCCGCAGCCCGTCGATTTCCTTGCGATAAGGCATGTGCATTCCAGATGTGATTCCACGCGAACGCCCCGGCGAGGTCTATCACGACGCCGGCGAGTGACGGTGGGCAGATAGGCGCGAATCCGGGCAACTTTGCGGGCGGCCCACAGTTTTGTGCGCTCGGGATGCGGCGCGGCCTCGACAGCCGGCCGCTCAGGACCACCGGTCCCGCCGCGCGCAGAATTCCGTCCCTCCCCCTTGCCTTCCGCCAGCCGATTGTCCACCGTCCGCGACGAATTGCAGGAGGACCCATATTGGCCAACAAGACCATCGATCACGCGATCACGACGAAATCGCTGAAGAGTGCCGCCTCTGACCCGACCCATGCGGGCGTGCTTTCCTTCATGCGCCGCCGCTACAGCAAGAACCTGAAGGGCGTCGACGCCGTCGTCTGGGGCATCCCCTTCGACGCCGCCACCTCGAACCGGCCGGGCGCACGTTTCGGCCCGCAGGCGATCCGCCGCGCGTCCGCGATCATGGACAACGATCCCCAGTATCCCTTCCAGCAGGACCTGTTCGAGAACATGGCCGTGATCGACTATGGCGACTGCCTGCTCGACTACGGCAACCATCAGAAGACACCGGCTACGATCGAGCGCGAGGCGTCCAAGATCCTGAAGTCCGGTGCCTTCCTGCTGACGCTCGGCGGCGACCATTTCGTCACCTGGCCGGTGCTGAAGGCGCATGCCGCGGCCCACGGGCCGCTGGCGCTGGTGCAGTTCGACGCGCACCAGGACACCTGGAGCGACGAGAAGGGCCGCATCGACCATGGTTCCTTCGTCGCCCGAGCCGTCCGTGACGGCATCATCGACCCGGAACGCTCGATCCAGATCGGCATCCGCACCCATGCGCCGGAGGACTGCGGCATCCGCATCGTCTACGGCCACGAGCTCGAGGACATGTCGGCCGCCGAAGTCGCCGAAACCATCGTGCGCCATGTCGGCGACCGGTCCTGCTACCTGACCTTCGACATCGACTGCCTCGACCCCGCCTATGCCCCGGGCACCGGCACGCCGGTCTCCGGCGGACCGTCGAGCGCGAAGATCCTTTCGGTGCTGCAGCGGCTCGGGCCACTCCACATCAAGGGCGCGGACGTGGTCGAGGTGGCCCCGGCCTACGACCACGCCGACATCACCGCCATCGCCGGCTCGACGATCGCCATGTACATGCTCGGCCTGCGCGCCGGCTGGCTGGCGGAGCGGCGGCAGGCGCCGGCAAGCGCCTAGCCCCCGCATTGAAAGCGTCATGGGGAGGCGGTATAGCCTCCCCGACAAGCGTATGCGGCAGAGGAAGGGCAGCTCCATGAAACCGAAGATCTTCATCGATGGCGAACACGGCACGACGGGCCTACAGATCCGCACGCGCATGGCGGGCCGCACCGATGTCGAGCTGCTGTCGATCCCGGAGGCGGAACGGCGCAACAATGTCCTGCGCGAGGACCTGCTCAACAGCGCCGACATCGCCATCCTCTGCCTGCCGGACGACGCCGCCAGGGAGGCCGTCGCCATGGTCTCCAGCAACAACAGCGTGCGCATCATCGACACCTCGACGGCCCACCGCGTCAGCCCGGACTGGGCCTACGGCTTCGCGGAAATGGACGCCGACCAGGCCGGGCGGATCGCCGCGGCCCGCCACGTCGCCAATCCCGGCTGCTACCCGACCGGCGCCATCGGCCTGCTCCGGCCGCTGCGGGCGGCGGGCATCCTGCCCGAGGATTATCCCGTCACGGTCAACGCCGTGTCGGGCTATACCGGCGGCGGCAAGCAGATGATCGCGCAGATGGAGGATACCGGCCACCCGGAACACATCGATGCGCCGCATTTCCTCTACGGCCTGCCGCTGAAGCACAAGCACGTGCCGGAGATGCAGGTGCACGGCCTGCTGGCCCGCGCGCCGCTGTTCTCGCCATCGGTCGGCAAGTTCCCGCAGGGCATGATCGTGCAGGTCCCGCTCCATCTCGCCGATCTCAACGCGCACGCCTCGCTCGGCTCGATCCACGCGGCTTTGGCCGATCACTATGCCGGACAGGACATCGTCGAGGTCGTGGACCTGAAGGAAAGCGCCGGGCTTGCCCGCGTCAACGCGGTGGAACTGGCCAATACCGACCGGATGAAGCTCTACGTCTTCGGCACGGCCGGCGCCCCGCACGTCAATCTGGTGGCCCTGCTCGACAACCTCGGCAAGGGCGCCTCCGGCGCCGCGGTGCAGAACATGGACTTGATGCTGCGCGGGTAAGTCGACAGGCATGATCCGCCGGCTTCCCGACCGGCGGTGGCAACGAGCCGTCCGGCCCGCAGGAGCCGGCGCTACCGCAGGCGGCTCATGCGGCGGACCCGGTCCGCGCCTCCTTCGGGTAGGCGCCGATGAAGCCGCGCCAGTGGGCGATGGCGAAGCCGAGCACGACAAGTGCACCGCCCTGGTGGGCGAGCGCCCAACCGAGCGGAACCTGCCAGACCAGCGTCAGGATGCCGATCAGCGCCTGCAGGCAGACAAGACCGAACAGCAGCACGGAGCGGCGGGCATGGGTGGTCTCTGGCGCTGCCCGCAACGCGGCGAGCATGTGCATGAGCGCCAGCGCCAGCAGCCCGTAGGCGCCGATGCGGTGCATGAACTGCACGGTCTTCGGGTTCTCGAACAGGTTGATCCACCACGGCCGCTGCACGAACAGGTCGCCGGGCACGATGGCGCCGTCCATCAGCGGCCAGGTGTTGTAGCTCAAACCGGCGTCGAGCCCGGCCACCAGTGCGCCGAGATAGATCTGGAACAGGGCCATGCCGGCGATCACCGCCGCCATTGTCTTGGCATTCCTCGTCGGGGCGGGATCGTTGGTGTGCGGAGACAGTCCGCGCATGATCCACATGCAGGCCGCAAAGATCAGGCAGGCGATGACGAGATGGGTGGCGAGACGGTACTGGCTGACGGAGACACGCTCGGCCAGCCCGGACGACACCATCCACCAGCCGATGAAGCCCTGGAAGCCGCCGAGCGCCAGCACGCCCGTCAGCGGCCAGCGCAGGCGCCGTTCGATCCGGCCGGTCGCCCAGAAGAAGACCAGCGGCAGCGCGAAGACGAGGCCGATCGACCGGGCCAGCAGCCGGTGTGCCCATTCCCACCAGAAGATCGTCTTGAAGGCCTCGACCGTCATGTCGCCGTTGAGCTGCGTGTATTGCGGAATGCGCTTGTAGAGCTCGAACTCCTCCTGCCACTCGGCGTCGGTGAGCGGCGGGATGACGCCGTGAATCGGTTTCCATTCCGTGATCGACAGCCCCGAGTCCGTCAGCCGCGTCGCCCCGCCCACCAGCACCAGCGCAAACAGGGTCAAGAGCACGAAACCGAGCCAGCGGCGCACCATCTTCCGGTTGCGGTCGATGCGCTCGATGTCGCCAGGGAACTGGCGTTCGGTCACGGCGGCGGTGCTGGTCATGGCGGCTCCTGTCTTCTCGGCGTTGATTTGCATCACCGTGCCATGCAAAACAAGCCTCCAGCATTTGCGGCATGCGGTCGCGGCGATGGCCGCGCGCGCGTCGCGCAACGAAACGAGAGTCTTCCATGCCCCCTCGCCTGCGCAAGCTGATCGGCACGATCCTGATCATCATCCTCGTCCTCGTCTATGCGCTGGTGGCAACGACCATCGCCTCGCTCACGCTGGCGACGTCGCCCTGGTGGGTGCACATGCTCTACTTCCTCTTCACCGGCCTGCTGTGGATCCTGCCGGCGATGCTGATCATCAAGTGGATGGAAAAGCCGTCGCGGCCGAAGCAATGACCCCGGCCGAGCCCCATTTTCGTTAGTCACTCGCTAACCCTTGTCGTCGAATTCGGTTGGCAACGGCCGCCGCCGCCGCGGCCGTAAACCAGTTGCCGACCATCCCGACGTAAGGTCAGGCTACCGCAACAGGGCCGACAGGGGCGCGATGGGACCGGACGTGGGTGCAATGCAGATTGATCTCCAGGTCATGCCGGCCGACGGGGACGTCCTCGGCACGCTGGCGCGCTATGTCCCGGGCGGCGAACGGCGGGCGGGCGCCATTCCCCTGTCGATCCAGGTGCACGACCGGATGGAGCCGCTGGAGGCGGCCTGGCGCCGGCTCGAGACCGGCGACGGCCTGTCGCTGCACCAGGGCTACGACTGGTGCAGCGCCTGGGCGAAAACGCACGACAGCCGGCTGCTGATCGTCGAGGGTGTCCATGCCGGGCGCACCGAACTGCTGCTGCCGCTGGAAGTCGTCCGCCAAGGCCCGGTCCGGATCGCCCGGTTTCTCGGCTCGCGCTTCAGCAACATCAACACCGGGCTCTACGGCGAAGGCTTCCGCACTCTCGCCGCGCCGGCGACGCTGCGGCGGGCACTCGACCAGGCCCGCGGCCGATTCGCCCGCTACTTCGACCTGTTCATGCTCGAGAACATGCCGCTGCACTGGCGCGGGCAGGAACATCCCTTCTCGCACCTTCCGGCCGTGCTGAACCAGAACGCGGCCTACCAGTTGCCGCTTTCTCCCGACTTCGACCGCACGCTGGCGCAGCTCAACGCCAAGCGGCGACGCAAGAAATTCCGCCAGGGCGAGCGCCGGCTGGAGGCGCTGGGCGGGTACGAGCACGTCATTGCCGCAGCCCCCGAAAACGCCGTCGAAACGCTCGGCGTGTTCTTCCGCCAGAAGGCGGTCCGCTTCGAGGCACTGGGGCTGCCGAACGTGTTTCGCGACGCCGAGACGCAGGCGTTCTTCCGCATGCTGTCGCGCACGTCGGCCAAGGCAGATGCCTATCCGCTGCAACTGCACGCGCTCAAGGTCCGCAGCGGCCCCGACCAGGGCCGGGTCATCGCGATCGCCGGCCTGTCGCGCAAGGGCGACCACGTCATCTGCCAGTTCGGCTCGATCGACGAGGGATATGCGCCCGACGCCAGCCCGGGCGAATTCCTGTTCCACCTGATGATCCGCAAGCTCTGCGGCGAGGGCGTGGCGCTGTTCGATTTCGGCATTGGCGACCAGGCCTACAAGCGGTCCTGGTGCAGCGTCGAGACCGTGCAGCACGACATCCTGTGGCCGACCTCGACCGCCGGCGCCGTGGTGGCCGCCCTCCACACCGCCAAGGCCAACCTCAAGCGCAGCATCAAGCAGAACCCCCAGCTCTACGGCTTCGTGCAACGCCTCCGCTCGGGCAGGCCGGGCCCCGGCAACGCCACCGACGACTGCGATCAGGACACGGGACGGCCGTAGCGTTCAGGCCGCGCGGCGGTCGGGATCCAGCGGCCGCGCACCACCGGTCAGTAGCACGATCTCGCTGTAGCCGGCCTCGCCGAATGCGCCGATCAGGTCAACCACTCGGTCCTCGTCGGCGCCGGGGATCGACAGGATGATCTCGGCGTCGCGCGATTGCGTCAGCCGCCGCACGCCCGCCACCTCGGCCGCGCCGCACTCCACCAGCACGGTGTCATAGGCGTCCGCCAGCGCATTGATGACCATCGTCAGGCGATCGATGCCGCGCATCGCCCGGCTGATGTCGGCATTGCCGCGCGCGACGATGTGTGCGTCGGAGGCCTCGTCGCCGTGGATGATATCGCCGAACGCCGCGTCGCCGACCAGCAGGTCGGTAACGCCCGGCAGCGCCGTCGTCGATACCATGAGGCCTGTCGGGCAGGCCGAACCCGACAGGTCGACCAGCACCGTCTTGCGACCACGGTCCGACATGGTCCGCGCCAGCGCCACGGTCTCGGCCGAGCCCGGATCCCCGGACGGCGAGACGACGATCGCCACGGCGACGTCGTCCTCGATCAGTTGCCGCGCCACCGCCGTGACGGTGAAGTCGTCGGCATCGAGCGTCTCGGCATCGGGCTCTGCGATCGGTTCCAGTTCCTGCGGTTCCTCGAAGGCGACATCGCCCAGCAGCGACGCCTGGTGGGGCACCGCCTCTGCATGCGCGGCGATCCCGGCGCCCTGCAGCCTTTCGCGCGCGGCGGCCACGTCCGGGCGCGGCATTGGCTGCGACCCGTGCCGCTTCCCGGTCGGGGCGTCACCCTCGGGTTCGGGCCGCGGTGGTGATACCGGCCGCAGCGCGCGTCCGCTGAACAATTCCGAGAGCAGGATCGCGACCGCCGAAAGCAGAAAGCCCGCCACGCCGCCGACAATCGTGACCGGCAGGATCTTGGGGAATTGCCGGTCCGTCGGTGGCACCGCCTCCGATATCACGCGGGCGTCCGCCGGCGTCGAGTTGGCGCCGGTGCGCGACGCCGCCTCGCGGTAACGCGCCAGGTAAGTCTCCAGCAGCTGCCGCTGGGCCGCTGCTTCGCGCTCGAGCGCCTTCAGCCCGACTTCGTCCTTCCCGGCCCGGGCGGTGTCGGCCTTCAGCGCCGCCAATTGCTGTTCGAGTTGCTTTTCGCGCAACTGCGCGACCTTGGCCTCGTTTTCAAGGCTGGCCAGTATCTTCGTCGTTTCCGACTTGATCTGGCCGCGGATGCCGGCGAGTTGCGAACGCAAACCCTTCAGACGCGGGTGCTGGTCGAGCAGTGAGGTCGACAGGTCCGAGATCTGCCCCTGGATCTGCGCCTCGCTCTCCTTCAGCCGCTGGATCATCTGCGAGCCGACCACCTCGCTGAGCGTGTCCGGCGCCCCGCCGCTCTTCAATACCGTGCGCACGCTCTCCGCCCGCGCCTCCGCGGTCGCCCGCTCGGAACGCACCCGTGCCAGTTCGGTCGAAATGTCGTTCAGCTGCCTGACCGCGAAGGTTGCGTTGTCGCCGGCCGGCAGCAGGTCGGAACTGGAGCGGTAGTCCGCCACCTTCTGCTCGGCTTCCCGCACCTTCTCGCGCAGGTTCGCGATCTCCGGCTCCAGCCAGCGCGTCGCCTGCGAATTGGTGTCGAGCTTGGCCCCGCTCTGCAGCGACAGGTACACCTTGGCCATCTCGTTGGGAATGCTGGCCGCCAGCACCGGATCTTTCGAGGTGAAGGCGATCGCGACGACACGCGACCTCTCCACCTGGTACACGACCAGCTTTTCCTCGAACTCCGCAACCACGCGCTCTTCCGGCGGCAGGTCGAGCGGGTTCTTCTTCAGCCCCACCGCCACCAGAATGTCGGACAGCGCCGAGGGATTCGCGGTCGGATCGAACTCCGGCAGTTCGTACAGCTTCATGTTGCGCGCGACCTGCTTGATCAGGTCGGCCGACCTCAGCAGCTGCACCTGGCTGACGACGCCAAGTTCGTCGATCGCCGGCTCGGGCGTGCTCCGGTCGGCGCTCGTCGTGAACGCCGGCTCGCGCGTCTCGATCAGGAGCCGGGTCTCACTGCGATAGGTCGGCGCAATTAGGCTGGCGATGCCGAAGGCGATGCCTGCGGTGGCGACCGTCGCCAGCAGCACCTGCCGCCGCCGGCGCCAGATCGCGCGAACGAGCCCGCCGAGGTCTATGTCGACGTCGTCCTGCACCCCGTAGCCGCTAGACATCCATTCACTCCATCACCCACGCAATTCCCGCGCACGGTAAACAATCGTGGTAACCCAAGCGTTAACGCCGGCGCCGCCTGCAACCAGACGGTTCGGCCCGACCCGCAAATCGACATCCGTCCGTTGCAGCATTTACCGGCCATTAACCCTAACGGACCGATAACAGTCGCCGTATCGAACCACTTCCCGACAGGCATGGGCGAAATGGCTTTCGCAAGCATATTTAGAGGCGCGATCATCGCAGCGGCGTCGCTCGCAACGCTCGCCACGGCCGGCTGCAGCGGCTATCGTCCTGCGCCCAAGGCCTTCCAGGAGGCGACGATCCAGCCCTACCGGCTCGACAGCGGGGACCGCCTGCGCGTCACCGTCTTCGAACAGGCGAGTCTGACCAACACCTACGCGGTCGATCAGGCCGGCTACATCGCCTTTCCGCTGATCGGCTCCGTGCCGGCGCGCGGCAAGACGATCCAGGAGATGGAAAGCATCATCGCCGGCAAGCTGCGCCAGGGCTACCTGCGTGACCCGGACGTCTCCATCGAGGTGGCCAACTACCGTTCGATCTTCATCATGGGCGAGGTCGGCCAGGCCGGGCAGTATGCCTACGTCGCCGGCATGACCGTGCAGAATGCGATCGCGGTGGCGGGCGGCTTCTCGCCACGGGCGAACCAGGCCGACGTCGATGTCACGCGCAAGGTCAACGGCGAGATCATGACCGGCCGCGTCTCGATCTCCGACCCGATCATGGCCGGCGACACCATCTATGTCCGAGAACGGCTGTTCTGAGCGCCATGGCGACCGATCGCCCGCTCCGCATCATCCACTGCTTCCGGTCGCCGATCGGCGGGATCTTCCGTCATGTGCGCGACCTCGCCGAATACCACGCGCGGCAGGGTCACGACGTGGGGATCGTGTGCGACAGCACCACCGGTGGCAGCTACGAGGACGCGCTGTTCGACGGGATCAGGCCGTTCCTGTCGCTCGGCGTCCATCGCCTGCCGATCAGCCGTTCGATCAGCCCGAGCGACCTGCGGGCGCTGTGGGACAGCTATCTTGAAATCAGAAGTTTGCAGCCGGACGTGCTTCACGGGCACGGCGCCAAGGGTGGCGCCATTGCCCGGCTGATCGGCTCAGCCCTGCGGGTGAACAGGTATCGCGTAGCCCGCCTCTATTCGCCGCATGGCGGCAGCCTGCACTACGATCGGGGAACCCTGGCCGGCCAGGCCATCTTCCGCGTCGAGCGGATGCTGGAACTGTTCACTGACGCGCTCGTGTTCGTCTGCGATTTCGAGCGCGCCACCTATGCCGCCAAGGTCGGCGAGCCGCGCTGCCGCAGCGAGCGCATCTACAACGGCATCAGCGACCGCGACTTCGACACCGTCTATCCGCATGACGACGCCGCCGACTTCCTCTACATCGGCATGCTGCGCGACCTGAAGGGACCGGACGTCTTCATCGACGCCTTCGCAAAGGCCGAACGCCGGGTCGGCCGGCCGCTGTCGGCGCTGATGGTCGGCGACGGGCCGGACGAAGAAAAGTACGAGCGCACGATGCTGCAGCTCGGCCTCGGCCGACGCATCGCAATGATGCCGGCGATGAAGGCGCGCGATGCCTTTGCGATGGCGCGCGCGGTCGTCGTGCCGTCGCGGGCCGAATCGATGCCCTACATCGTACTGGAGGCACTGGCCGCCAATATCCCGGTGATCGCTAGCCGCGTGGGCGGCATACCGGAGGTGCTCGGCAGCGGCAACGCCGCCCTTGCCGCACCGGCGGACGCCGACGCGCTGGCCGAGACGATGGCCAGCTCGGTGACCGACCCGAAATGGCGCGCTCTGGTGATGCCCGACGCGGACAGCTTCAAGGGCCGATTCTCCGCCTCGGTGATGGCGGCCGCCATGCTGAAGCTCTATCGCGAACTGCTGCCGCCGCGCGGCATCGAGGCCGGTTGCACCGTCACCGAACGGCTCGCGTAAGCGTTTTCTTAGGGGCTTTCTGCTATCCGGTCCCGAATGACGGACCGGGAAGGTGGCCATGAACCATATCGACAAGCCCGACGCCTTCGACCCGCAGCGGATCCGGCGCAAGGTCTCTGAGGTGCGCACCATCGACCCCGGCGGCGGCGAGCAGGAGGACGGCGGCAAGACGGTCGAGCTCAACCCGCTGGCGCATCAGATCGCCTTGCAGTTCCGCGCGGAAAGCTATTCGCCGAACATGATCACCGGGCTCCTGCGGCTCCTGGAGTTCACGTCGCTATTTGCGATCGGCTACGGCATCACCACGCTCTACGTGGCGCCGTCGCTCGACATGATGCTGTTCTATGTCGGCGTGATCGCGGCCGGTTCCGGGCTGGGCGTGCTGCTGCTGCACCTGGCCGACGCCTACCAGGTGCCGTCCCTGCGCGCCGCCTGGCGCATGTTCCCGCGCGTGCTCGGCGCCTGGGCCATCGCCTTTGCCGCGATGGCGGTCGCGCTGTTCCTGTTCAAGGCGGCGGGCGAGACGTCACGCGCCTGGTTCCTGCTCTGGTTCGCCTTCGGCGCGCTCTACCTCGCGGTCGAGCGGCAGCTGATCGCCTATTCGATCCGGCATTGGGCCCGCAACGGCACGATGGAGCGCCGCGCCGTGATCGCCGGCGGCGGCGAGCCGGCCAAGGAACTGATCCGCGCGCTGGAGCGCCAGCCGGACAATGACATCCGCATCTGCGGCATCTTCGACGACCGCGACGAGCGTCGCTCGCCCTCGGTGGTGGCGGGATACCCGAAGCTCGGCACCATTGCCGAACTGGTCGAGTTCGCGCGGCTCGCGCGCATCGACATGCTGATCATTTCGCTGCCGCTGTCGGCCGAAGCCCGCATCATGGCGATGCTGCGCAAGCTCTGGGTGCTGCCGGTCGACATCCGGCTGGCGGCGCACGCAAACCGCCTGCGCTTCCGTCCGCGCAGCTATTCGCAGGTCGGCAGCGTGCCGATGCTCGACATCTTCGACAAGCCGATCGCCGACTGGGATTCGGTGGCCAAGCGCATCTTCGACATCGGCTTCAGCCTTTTGGCGCTGGCGCTGCTGTGGCCGGTGTTCCTTGGCGCGGCGATCGCCGTCAAGGCAACCTCGCCGGGGCCGGTCATCTTCAAGCAGAAGCGGCACGGCTTCAACAACGAGATCATTGAGGTCTACAAGTTCCGCTCGATGTACACGCACATGTCCGACCCGACCGCCAAGGCCGCCGTCACCAAGGGCGATCCGCGCGTTACCCCGGTCGGGCGCTTCCTGCGCAAGTCCTCGATCGACGAGCTGCCGCAGATCTTCAACGTGCTCAAGGGGGAATTGTCGCTGGTCGGCCCCCGCCCCCATGCGATCCAGGCGCAATCGCACGACCGCAAGTACGTCGACGTGGTCGAGGGCTACTTCGCCCGCCACCGCGTCAAGCCGGGGGTCACCGGCTGGGCCCAGATCAACGGCTGGCGCGGCGAGATCGACCATGACGACAAGATCCGCTACCGCACCGAGTTCGACCTCTACTACATCGAAAACTGGTCGCTGCTGCTCGATCTGAAGATCCTGTTGCTGACGCCGTTCCGGCTGCTCAATACGGAAAACGCCTATTGACCGCCGCGACGCTCGCAACGCCCCCGCCCCTGCGGCCGCAGCTGGCCACCGTCGGCCTGCTGGCCTCGGCCCTTGTCACGCTCGGGGTGTTCCTGTCCGGCTTCGTCATCTCCGAGCCGGCTCCCTACGAGCTTTTCATGGCCGGGCTGATCGGCATCTGGGCCATCTTCGGCCTGCGCATCTCGCGCAGCGTGGCGCCGCTTCTCGCGCTTCTGCTGACCTTCAATATCGGCGGCATGCTGTCGCTGAGCGTGATGGCGGACCTGGCCAACGGGCCGATGTACATCGCCGTCTCGCTGTTCCTGGCGCTTTCCGCAGTGTTCTTCGCCGCCATTGTCGAGGCCGGTCCGCAGCGACTGCGGCTGGTCTTCCGTGCCTGGGTCGCAAGCGCTCTCGTTACCGCCTCGCTCGGCATCCTCGGCTATTTCAGCGCCTTTCCCGGGAGCGAGGTGTTCACGCTCTACGACCGCGCCAAGGGCGCCTTCCAGGACCCGAACGTGTTCGGCCCGTTCCTCGTCGCGCCCGCCCTCTATCTGATGCACGGCCTGCTGACGAAACCGATCGCCCAAGCGCCGCTCAAGGCCGCCGGCTTGCTCGTCATCGTGCTCGGCCTCTTCCTGTCGTTCTCGCGGGCGGCCTGGGCGCTGTTCCTGTTCTCCGCCCTCGCCCTCGTGTTCATCATGCTGCTGAAGGAGCGAACCGGCGCCTTCCGGCTGAAGATCCTGCTGATCAGCCTGCTGGCCGTCGTCCTGATGGTGATCGCCATCGTCGCCGTATTGCAGGTACCGCAGGTCGCCGACCTCTTCTCCAGCCGCTCGCAACTGGTGCAGGAATACGACGGCGGCCATCTCGGCCGCTTCGCCCGCCATCGCCTCGGCTTCCTGATGGCCATGGAGCATCCGCTCGGCATCGGCCCGCTGGTGTTCGGCACGATCTTTTCCGAGGACGAACACAACATCTGGCTGAAATCGCTGACCACCTACGGCTGGATGGGCTTCCTCTGCTACCTGGCGCTGGTGGCGTGGACGCTCGCGACGGGCTTCCGCAACCTTTTGCTCGACCGCCCGTGGCAGCCCTATCTGATGATGGCCTACATCGCCTTCGTCGGCCACACCGCCATCGGCTTCGTCATCGACACCGACCACTGGCGGCACTTCTATCTCATCGTGGGCATCCTCTGGGGCTGCTTCGCCCTTGAGCGTCGCCACCGCAAACGGCACCGGCCGAGCTAGCGATTCCCCATGAACCGGAACAACGACAAGGTCATTCGACCGCTCAGGTTGATGCAGGTGCTCGAACCGAGCGGCGGCGGATCCGGGCGCCACTTCATCGACCTCTGCCGGGGACTGAAGGCGCGCGGACACGCGATTCACGCGGTCTATTCGCCGCGACGCGCCGAGCCGCGGTTTCTTGGCGAGCTCGTCGCCCTCGGGCTCGACGGCGTGCACGCGGTCGACATGGCGCGTTCGCCGGCCCCGTCCGACTTCGGCGCCTTTGCCCGGTTGCGCCGGCTGATGCGCGAGCACGGCCCGTTCGACGCCATCCACGGCCACAGCTCGAAGGCCGGGGCGCTGTCGCGGCTGCGGCTGCCGGGCCGGCACACGCCGCGGGTCTATACGCCGCATGCCTTCCGCACGATGGATCCCGGGCTCGGCAGGATCGGACACATCCTCTTCGGCACGATCGAGCGGTATCTCGCCCATCTCTTCACCGACCGGCTGATCTGCGTTTCGGCCGACGAGTATGCCCATGCCCGGGCGCTCGGCATGCCGCGCTCGAAGCTGTCGATCGTCGTCAACGGAGTGGAGCGGCCTCCGACGGGCCTGCGCGCGGCGGTCCGCGCCGCGCTGTCGATCCCGGAGGGCGCGCTGGTCTTCGGCTTCATCGGCCGGCTGTCGCTACAAAAGGCTCCGGAGCGGGTGGTCGACGCCTTCACGATCGCCGCCGCGGCGTTGCCCGGCGCCCATCTGTTGATGGTCGGCGCTGGCGAGCTGGAGCCGATGGTCCGCGCGAGGATCGGCGCCAGCACGGTGCAGTCGCGGATCCATCTTACCGCCGGCTATTCCGGGCCGCAGGCGATGGACGCCATCGACGCCCTGGTGATGCCGAGCCGCTACGAGGCCATGTCCTACGTGATGCTGGAGGCGGCCGCCGCCGGCAAGCCGATGATCCTGTCGGAGGTCGGTGGCGCCTCGACCGTGCTCGATGACGGCCGCAACGGCATTCTCGTCACCAACGACGACGACCCGCGCGAGCTCGCAAGCGCCATGATCCGGCTCGCGGAGCCTTCTCGGCTGGGCCGCTATGCCGAGGCGGCCGCGCGGCGCAGGGACGATTACGGTCTCGCCCGCATGGTCGGGGAGACGGAGGCGATCTATCGCAGCCTCATCCGCTAGCCGTCGCGCCGGCGACGACCGGGCGCGGCCGCCGCTCCGGTCTTTCCCGCTTTTTGTTTGCGGGCCGCGCATTTGACCCTTGCATCGCGTGCATCGAGACGATAGGGGTTGCGTCGGTTCGGAGCGTAGCGCAGCCCGGTAGCGCACTTGACTGGGGGTCAAGGGGTCGTGGGTTCGAATCCCGCCGCTCCGACCATTAAATCAGGTAGTTCGCTGCCACTACCTGGACCGTTTCCTGCTATCAAATTCGTCTCGCTTCGATTATCCGGTGCTGGAAGCGCATCTCGGCGCGCGCTCGTCCGTGTGCTGGTGCGAACGAGTGTGGAGACGATCATGAACGCCTACAATGACGGTCTTGAAGCAGGTATCCGCATTGCCGGCGTAAGGGCCTCCACCGCGCGCTGGAGCGGCGGCGAGGACGTGGCGGAGGCCATCGAATGGCTGGATGGGCTCCTCCAGGCGGTCGGGGACGAGCAATGGCCGATTGGCGGTGTCCGTGCGTCCGCCGCCGTCGTCGAGGAATTGCGGCGGCGTTCCGAGACCGGCCCGGGTGACCGCTATCAGGGCGTTACGTTCGCCTGCGACGAAGGGGCCACCGGCACGGTGATCGAGGTGCTGCCGGCTGACATCGGCTAGCGGCCGCGCCGAAGGGCTGCTTCCTTGCCGAAATCTTGCCCTATCTCCCGCCCACGGCCCGGCGCGCCCCGCCGGCCTCCGGCAGCCGCGACGCCCCGTTCGAGATGCGGTCGACGCTCTCGGGCCTGCCGAACAGGTAGCCCTGGCCGTAGCGGCAGCCCATCCTCTGCAGGATCTCGTACTCGGCCGTCGTCTCGATGCCCTCGGCGATCGCCTCCTTGCCGAGGCCCCGGGCGAGGTCGACAATCGCCCCGACGATGGCAAGGTCCGCGCGCGAGCGCGTCATTGCCCGCACGAACGAGCCGTCGATCTTGATGTGGTCGTACTGCAGTTCCTTCAGATGGATCAACGAGGCAAAGCCCGTGCCGAAATCGTCGAAGGCGACCTTGTAGCCCCTCGCCCGCAGCTGCACGAGCTGTTGCGCCACCGCCCCGGCCGCGCCGGACAGAAGGACCCCCTCGGTCACCTCGATCTGCAGCTTTCCCGGGGGCAGCCCGACCGCTCGCGTCGCCGCATGGACCTCGTCGGCAAAGCCTTGCGCGCCATCCGGGACGGCAAACTGGCTGGAGGAGACGTTGATCGCGATATGGCCGAAGTCGACGCCGGCACGCTGCCATGCGGCGGCCTGCTCGACCGCCCGTCTCAGCACATGGCTGCCGATCAGCCGTGACGTCTCCGGCTCCTCGATCGCCGCCAAGAAGGCTCCCGGCGACAGGATGGAGCCGTCCGGCTGACGCCAGCGCAGCAGCGCCTCGTAGCCGGCATGGCGCCGCGTCGAGAGCTCCACTTTCGGCTGGTAGTGCAGAAGGAACGCGCCGTCGCGCAGCGCCGCCCGCGCCGCGTCGACAATCCGGAGGCTGCCGGCGGCCTGGACGCGACGCTCGTGCGGGATCGCGTCCAGCAGACGGACGTTCTTGAGCCTTTCGGAGACACACCGAGCGAGCCGCCGCAGGATCTCCAGCGCGTCCGCATCGATCGTTCGCGGCTTTCGATCGAGCAGGCACAGGGAGCCGATGCGGATGCCCGGTTCTATCTCAAGCGGCATGCCGGCGTAGAAGCGGATCCTCTCCCGGCCGCGAACCAGGGGATGGGCGGCAAAGCGGGCGTCCTTCCCGGCGTCGGCAACGATGAACGGACCGCTGCCGAGAACGGCGTAGCGGCTGAAGGCCTGCTCGCCAGGAACGGATTCCAGGGCCAGCCCGCGCCGTGCCTTGAACCATGCCCGCTCCTCGTCCACCAGTGCGATCAGCCCGACGGGCATCCGCGCCGCGATGCAGGCGACCTCGACGAGCGATTCGAGAACCGGATCGTCGGGCGCGTGCAGGACGCCGAGGGCATGAAGTCTGTCGAGACGCTCGGTCTCGTTGGCGGAGAGGATATCGTCCAAGGCGGGTTTCCCGGATAACGGAGGCAGTGCACGGCGATGCACCCGAGGGACCCGTGCAAGGTCTTCTTCCCGCGGGCGCTGCGGCTTTACGGGGTGGTCAGGCGGTAGCCGACGCCGCGGACCGTCTTGATGACGTTTCCGCTCGCCTCGTCGAGTTCGGAGAGCTTTCCCCGCAGCCGATTGATGTAGACGTCGATCGTCTTGTCGCGCGGGTCATGCTCGCGAAACAGCGCCTGTCGGGCGATCGACGACTTCGGGCAGTCGGCGCCGATGCTTTGTTGAAGCACCTGCAGGATGCGCCCCTCAAGGGCGGTCAGGGCAACGGTATTGCCGGAAAACTCGAGAACGAGACGCTGCAGGTCGCACAGTACGGCACCGATGACGAAGGGCGCCGCGAGATGGGCACCCTCCTTCGGCTGGCGCGTTTCCCAGAGCCGGCGGGCGCGGGCGCGCAGTTCCTTCACGCTCAAAGGCTTCATCATGTAGTCATCGGCGCCGACGCTGATCGCATCGGCGCGGCTGTCGGCGTCGCCCGAGCCCGAAATCATGATTACCGGAATGTCCGATCGGCCCCGGACTTCCTTCAGCAGCTCGAGACCGCTGCCGTCCGGCAGGTTGATGTCCACGATCAGGCAGTCATAGGCGGCAAGCTCGTTTGAATGGACGTATCGCCTCGCCTGCTTGAGCGTGGCGAGGAAATCGAGCCTGTCGCGCGAATCCGCCCAGTTCAGACGAAGCATCTCGGCGATGTCGTGTTGGTCTTCGACAACCAGTATGTTCATGATGGTCTCGGTACTTCGAAAGGTTTGCCGCCCTCGTAAAAGGAAAGTGCCGTGCTCGGTACGGGTGGCAGCCGGAACGGCTGCTGCGGCAGGTTCTGCTGAAATATGGTTCTTACTGAAATACTTTCCAAGGTGACCTTTGGTTTGGGCCAGGGCAACACTTGACCAATAGTCTTCGGTGCACTTGCGGACCCGCAGCAAAGTTCACTGCCAGGGTCCTTGAGCCATTTTCCGGTCGCGGAGGGATTGCCCCGCCGGTTGCCACCCGACCGATACCATTGACGGGCGAAATCGCGGTCGATCGCGCCCGGTAGATATCTGTTTTGCCATTCGGACGCCATTGTATCGCAACCGACCCCACAGCGCCCGCCCGCCGCCAAATTGCTCTGACGGACGCCGTAATTTTGTCTACAGCTACGAATAGACCGGCGCGGTGTTAAGTGACCATGCCGCCAGGTTTAAAAAAGGTTAAACCCCTCGGATCCGATGGCAAGCCCCGCCTCTTGCTTGTAAGAGGCGCTGTGGGCATGGCGTGCAGGCCGGTACCGACAGGAGGCTGGAGCGATATCGCTGGTCACGCAGATATGGATCGGAGCGAGCATACTTTTGATGGTCGCTTCGGTGTTCGCCGATTTCCTCTGGCGCCCGCTCATCGGCGCCGCCGCCATCTCCGCAATCGGCACGGCCATGCCGCTGCTGCTGTGGCGCCTCGACGGGCGTCGGTGGCTGCGCGCGCGTGCCTGGGGCCTTCCCTACGATCCCTGCCAGGAGCTGCTGCACATCGCTGGCCGCACCGCCAAACTCGGCGGCTGGGTGGTGCACCTGCCGGATCGCAAGGTTGAGTGGTCCGACGAAACTCGGCTGATCCACGGCATCGATACCGATCGGACGCCCGACTTCGCGCAATGTCTGGGCTACTTCTCCCCGGAATGGCGCGACGCGGTCGCGGCCGCGTTCGAGGCGTGCGCCCTTGACGGCAAGCCCTACGACATCGAGGTCGAGCTCGTCAGTGCCCAGGGCCAGCGCAAATGGGTCCGGGCGATGGGTGCTGCGGTGCGGTCGGAGACCGGCCGGATCGTGCGCGTGCAGGGTGCGTTCCAGGACATCGACGAGCGCAAGGCTCTCGAGGCGGCGACGCGGCAACTGGAACTGAAGTTCAGCGAAACGATCGAGTGCATCTCCGACGGCTTCATCCACCTGGACGGCGACTGGCGTTTCACCTACCTCAACCGGGTCGCGGAGCGCTGTCTGGGGCGGACGCGCGAGTCGCTGCTCGGCAAGGTGATCTGGCAGGCAATTCCGGAAACCGCCGCCGGCGCCGTCTTCGAGCACCTTCACCGGGCCATGGACCGCCAGGAAAAGCTGACCTTCGAGGCCTGCTGCCCGGAACGGGCGAAGGCCTTCTCCATCACCGTCAATCCTTCTCCCGCGGGGCTGACGATCTATTTTCGCGACGTCACCGGCGAACGCGAGGCCGAGCAGCAGCTCAGACTCCTGGAGATGGCCGTCTCGACCACCAGGGATTTCGTCATCATCACCGAGACGACGGCGTCCGGTCGCCAGATCATCCGCTACGTCAATGATGCCTTCGTCGAAATCACCGGCTACTCTCCAGACGAGGCGATCGGTCGACCGCCTGGCTTGCTCCAGGGGCCGAAAACCGATCGGACCGTCGTAGACACGATCAACGCGGCCGTGCGAGAGGGCCGTCCGGTCCTGGCGGAACTGGTCAACTACACCAAGGACGGTCGGGAGTACTGGTCGGCCATGAGCATCGCTCCGATCCTCGGGCCTACCGGCAAGCCCAGCCACTTCGTCGCCACCGGACGCGACGTCTCCGAACAACGGCGCGCGGGCGCGGCGCTGGCCGAAAGCGAGGAGCGCCTGGCCATCGTTGCCAAGCTCACCACCGACGCGGTCTGGGACTGGGATACCTCCAGCAACAGCGTGCGCTGGAACAGCAACATCACCGCCCTGTTCGGGCACGAAGCCGTCTTTCCAGAGGAGGAGCTCGACCAGTGGTCCGCCCGGATCCATGCGGACGACCGCGCGCTGGTGCTGGCCGACATTGCCAAGGCTCTTTCCGGCACGGGCGACGAGTGGCAGATGGAATACCGCTTCCAGCGCGCCGACGGCAGCTATGCCAATGTCCTCGACCGCGGCCATATCCTGCGCAACGAGACCGGCGCGGCCGTCCGCATGGTCGGCGGCATCCGCGACATCACCGTCAGCAAGGCGCAGGAGGCCCGGCACCTGCAAAGACAGCGGCTCGAGGCCGTCGGCCAGCTGACCGGCGGCGTCGCCCATGACTTCAACAACCTCCTGACCGTCATCACCGGCACCGCCGACACGCTGGTCGACGAACTGGCCCATGAACCGCGCCTGCTCAAGATCGCCCAACTGAACCGCCGGGCGTCGGAGCGCGGCGCCGCGCTGACCCGCCAGCTCCTGACCTTCGCCGGTCGCCAGCCGCTCGAACCGCGCGTCATCGACCTGAACAGCCTGATTGCCGGCATGGACGGGATCCTGGCGCATGCGGTCAGCGGCGCCGTCGTCCTGCGCATCGAAGCCGGAAGCGGTCTGTGGCGGGTGCGGGCCGACGTCGCCCAGCTCGAAAGCTCCATCCTCAACCTCTGCCTGAACGCCCGCGACGCGATGGTGCAGCCCGGTCAGATCACGCTGCGGACGATGAACGTCGAGGTGTCGGCCGCCGACCACTTCCATGCCGCCCCTCCCGGCCAGTACGTCTGCCTCGGCGTCACCGACAACGGCCGCGGCATGGATGACCAGACCCTCGCCCAGGTGTTCGACCCCTTCTTCACCACCAAGGGCGTCGGCCGAGGCAGTGGTCTCGGACTCAGCATGGTTTACGGCTTCGTGCAGCAGTCGGGAGGGTATATCGACGTCGTCTCCGAACCCGACCGCGGGACGACGGTCTCCCTGTTCCTGCCTCGGGTCCGCGCAGCACTCGGCGAGGAGGATGTGCGCGCGGAGGGGGCCGTGTGCCGCGGTGGCGAGCGCATCCTCGTTGTCGAGGACGACCCGATGGTGAAGGGCTTCACCGAAGCATTCCTCAAGTCGCTCGGCTACGACGTGGTTTCCGTCGCCAGCGCCGAGGAAGGGCTCGCGCTTCTGCGCGACGGCGGCAGGGTCGACCTGATCATCGCCGATTTCGTCAAGCCCGGCGCTTCGAACGGCTGCGACATCGCCGCGCGCGTGCGCCGGAGCCACCCGGACCTGCCCATCCTCTTCACCTCCGGACTGCCTGCAGAGGGCCGCGACAAGGTCTCGCCGCGGGACCATTTCATCGTCAAGCCCTATACCGGCCGGCAGGTCGCAGAGAAAATCCGCCAGATCCTCGACTGAGGCGCCAGCGGGAAACGGCGCCGGCGCGGCCGACCATCCGCGCCGTCGACCGGTCCCTGCCCCTCCCACGACCGGCTGCTGCCACTGCCGCGACGTCCCGACATTGTGGCGCCTCGGCGTGGCCGTGGTCAGGCCACCGGGCTCAGATGACGAAGAAGTCGGCGTAGGTCAGCGCGAGGTTCTTCGACAAGGTCGCGATCTGCACGGCGGCACCCTTGCCGTTGCCATCCGCGTCGTAGAAGAGCTTTCCGGTATCCGTTTCGTAGACGATGCGATCGAACTTGTCGGTCGCAAGGCCGGAGGTGTTGCTGGCGAAGGCGGACTTTGACAGCGCGCCCGTCGCCGAGAGCGCTGTGAAGACGGCGTTCTCGAGCCGGATCGCGTCGTCGACGACGTTGAAGTCCTTGATGACGTCGACGTTGCCGGCGGAAGGCTTCGTGTTGAAAATGAACATGTCCCGGCCGCTGCCGCCCACCAGCAAGTCCTTGCCGAGCCCGCCATACAGCGTGTCGTTGCCGGCGCCGCCATTGAGTACGTTGGCCCCCTTGTTGCCGGTGATGACGTTGGCGTGCCCGTTGCCGGTACCGTTGATCGCAGCCCCGCCGGTGAGGACAAGGTTCTCGAGGTTCGCCCCGAGCGCCAGGGTGACGCTTGTGCGCACCGTGTCCGTGCCGCCGCCGGCGGCCTCGACGATGGTGTCGCCACCGTCGGTGACATAGGTGTCGTCGCCGGCGCCGCCCACGAGCCGGTCCGCTCCTCCTCCGCCGTTGAGGACGTTCGCGCCGCTGTTGCCAGTGATGACGTTGGCAAGCCCGTTGCCGGTGCCGTTGATCGCCGCCGTGCCGGCAAGCACCAGGTTCTCGATCGCGGCATAGGCGGCAAGGCTGCGGCTGACCGTGGTGACAATCGTGTCGTTGCCCGACGTATCGATGACCGTGTCGTCTTCGGCGCCGAGCACGTAGGTGTCGTCGCCCGCACCGCCGATGAGGACGTCGAAGCCGGCCCCGCCGTCGAGCCGGTCGTTGCCGCCGGCTGCGTTGATGATGTCGTCGCCGCCACCACCGGAAAAGACCTCGGCGGCGCTGGTGCCGCGCAGGTAGTCGTTGCCCGCCGTGCCGGCATTCGTGCCATGGACCGTGATGGCAAGCGTTGCCGTGGCGGTTCCACCTTGGCCGTCCGAGACCATGTAGGAAAACACGTCGGTGCCACTCTCGCCGGCCGCCAAAGCCTCGGCATTGTCTGCGACATAGCTGTAGCGGCCGTCGGCGAGCAACGTCAGCGCGCCGTAGCGGCCGTACACCACCGTGCCCGAGGCGCCGGCAACCGGCAGACCGGCGACGTGGGTGACGGCGAGCGGATCGTCGTCTGCGTCGGTATCGGCGCCCGCCCCCGTCAGCACGCTCCCGGTCACGGTCGCGTATTCGACCACTGCAGCGACGTCGCTCGCAGCCACCGGTGCGTCCTGGACCGGCGTCAGGTCGAGGCTCGCGGTCGCGCTGACGCTGTGCTCGCCGTCGGTGGCGGTGTAGCTGAAGCGCACCGCCGTGTCGTCGTCGGCTGCCCCGGTGTAGGTCCAGCTGCCGTCACCGTTGTCGACCAGCGTGCCCCCGCCCGCAGCGATCATCAGGCCGGTGATGGCTGCCGACGGACCATCGACATCGCCGACGCCGGCGAGCAACTGAGCCGCGGTGATCGTCAGGCTGCCCTCCTCGGCGATGGCGCCGAGGTCCAATGCGGCGGCCGTCGGCGCATCGTTGACCGCCGCAAACACGATCGTCCGGGTCGCCTCGGCGGTGCCGCCGTTGCCGTCGGTGACACTGTAGGTCAGTGTCACGGTGCCGTGGAAGTCTGCCGCCGGCGTCACCGTAAAACCGCCCGCCCCGTCGGACTGGACCGTCGCCCCGTGCGAGGCCGAAATCGCCGCGATCGCCAGCGCATCGCCGTCCGCGTCGCTGAAGCCGGCCAGGAGCGTGCTGGCGGCAATGGCGTAGGCGACGTCTTCCGTGCCCGCCGGCAGCACCCCGGTCGGTTCGCCCGAGGGGGCGTCGTTGACGTTGCCGACCGTCAGAACGAAGGTGGTCGACACCGAGCCACCCCTGCCGTCAAACGCGATCACCCTCAATGTCAGTGCGCCAACGTCGTCATTGGTCGGCGTGCCGGCGAAGGTGCCGTTCGTTCCGTCAAAATGAAGCCAGGCGGGCAACGGATTGCCGTCGGCCAGTGTCGCAAGAAATGCGAGGCCGTCTCCATCGGCATCGGCGAAGGTGGATTGCGGCAGCACGAAGCTGAACGGCGCGTCCTCGGTCGCCGCCTGCTCGCCGATCGCGTTCTCCACCGCCGGCGCCTCGTTCACCTCGGTCACCGTGATCGACACCGGTTGCGCCACCGTCGAGATTCCGTCCGAAACGGTGACGGTGATCTCGTAGATGTTGTCGCCGTCCAGGTCGGCCGGCGCCTCGAAGTCGGGAGCCGCCTTGAACGTGACATGGCCGTGCGCGTCGATGGCGAACAGGGCCGCATCGGCCCCCGACAGGGCATAGGCCAGTGGGTCGCCATCGGCGTCCGTGGCGATCGCGGCGTAGACAATGCCGGTGCCGTTCTCGGCAAAACTCGACGAGGGGCCGGACAAGAACACCGGCGCATCGTTGCGTTCCTCGATCGGGCCGGTCGGGTTGCTCGTCACCTGCTCGAACACGCCCGTATCGGGACCGGTCTTGACGACATAGCCGGCGACCACCGAGATCGCGCAGCCCAGGTCTTCGTGAGTCAAGGTGTAGTCCGCAGCGGTGGCGCCATCGATCGGCACGCCGTCGCGCAGCCACTGATAGCTGACGGTGCCGACGGTCGTGGTGGCGAGCACCGCGCTCAGAGTCACGTTTTCCCGCGCACCGGCGCCGCCATCGTCGATCGCCACTGCTCCTGTGGCCGGCACGCCGAGCGCGACGATGCGGTCGACGAACTGCAGGAACTCCACATTGATGATCGTGTCGGTGCCGTCCGGCGACCCCGGCCGCATGTCGCGAACCTGGAATACGCCGGGGCTGATCTCTGCAATCCGGTAATCCTGCAAGTTGGTCCAGAGGCCCGGGGACATGGTGTCGTAGGTCACCGTGTCGCTCCCGTCACCCCCGTCAATCACGTCGTTGCCGGCCCCTTCGTGGATGCGGTCGTCGCCGTCACCGCCGAAGATCAGGTCGTCACCCTCCTCGCCGCCGATGACATCGTCGCCGGCATCGCCGAAGAGCACGTCGCTGCCCCGGCCGCCATAGACCGCATCGCTACCGTCGCCACCGTGGATCGTGTCGTCGCCGCCGAGGCCGACGATGCTGTCGTCGCCACCGAGCCCGTCGATCTCGTCGTCCTCGCCGGTGCCGATGAGGTTGTAGTCATTGCCCTGCGTCCCCTTGATTATCATCGTCCCGCCCCCCTTTTGCTATACCCGGCAATGCCCCATCCCTCGCCACGGGCCCGAGGGCCCCGGCGACAGGTCGAAGATGAAAGCATTGAAACAATCGTGGTGGCCGCCGGGCAGTCACCCGGCGGCCATGCGGCCGACAGCTCCCCCAAGCCGCGGCCGCGCATGGACCGACGCCGCCGCAGGCGCCTGGCCGATCCGGCCGCCCGCCTGTGGTCAAGATCGCGAAGGTCCCTTCCCGTCTCCCAATGGGTCGGGTCCCTTGCTAGCAGGCAGACGGGGGCTTCGCCTCACCCGTTCGGGTGACGCGGTCGATTTTTTCGCGCCGCTGCAACCCAGAGGTGCGAAAGCGACCTACATTGATTGTCGAAACCGGAAACATGCCGTCCTGCGGCGGCCGCGGCTCGCGCCGTGGCGGCATCAACGCACCTGGTCGAGCAGCCGCTTGCACTCCAAAAGATCGTAGAGCGCTTCCTGCAACAGGGCGCGATCCTCCTTGCCGACGCTGCTCTTGCCGATCGAAACCTCCGGCGCGTCGTCGCCGCCGCCGACAAAGGAGAAGAAGCGGCGACTGGCGGGCGCCTTGGCGCGGCCGACGATCTGGTCGTCATCGCCCGTCTTGGGCGCGGCCGGCTCCTCGTGGCTCGCCGCGGCCAGCGCCTCGACGGTGGCGAGATCGCCGGTGGCGATCGCGGCGACGAACTTGTTGCCGTTGTTCTTCAAGAGCTTCTGCACGCCCTTGATGGTGTAGCCGTGGTCGTAGAGCAGGTGGCGGATGCCCTTCAGGAGCTCGACGTCGTCGGGGCGGTAGTAGCGCCGGCCGCCGCCACGCTTCATCGGCTTGATCTGCGAGAAGCGGGTCTCCCAGAACCGCAGCACGTGCTGCGGCAGGTCGAGATCGTCTGCGACTTCGCTGATGGTGCGGAACGCGTCGGGGCTCTTTTCCATCGATAACCTCACCGAATGACGGATTCGACTCAACAACCGGAATCCCGGCGAGCGAATCGTTGTATTTCAGCGGGTTGTCGCGCCTTTTTCAAGCAAGGAACGCGTCTTTTCCAAGGCAGCGTCCCGATCAGGGCGCCGGTGCCTGCTGCTGCTGCTTCTGCTTGGCCTTGCGCGCCGTATGCGCCTTCAGCACCCGCTGCTTCAGCACGTTCGAAGCCTTGAAGGTCATGACGCGCCGTGGCGAGATCGGTACCTCCTCGCCGGTCTTCGGGTTGCGGCCGATGCGTTCGTTCTTGTCGCGGACCTGAAAGGTCGCGAACGAGGAGAGCTTCACGCTCTCGCCACGCACGATGGCGTTGCAGATTTCATCGATCACGGTTTCGACGAGTTCCGCCGACTCGGTCCTGGAGAGGCCTACCTTACGAAAAACCGACTCGGCCAAATCCGCGCGCGTCACCGTTTTGCCGCTCATCTTCTCCCACCCGTTTGTTATTGAAAGCGCTAGATTATCGGGCAAGAGTATTGCCCTTGCCCCTGCCGGTCAAGCGCTGTCGAGAACAGGTGTAGGCGGCGCCGGGCTACCAGCGCAGCAGCACCGCGCCCCAGGTGAAGCCGCCGCCCATCGCCTCGAGCAGAACAAGGTCGCCCGTCTTGATGCGACCATCGCTTGCAGCGGCGGCCAGCGCGAGCGGGATCGAGGCGGCCGAGGTGTTGCCATGCAGGTCGACGGTGACGACCACCTTCTCCAGCGGAATGCCGAGTTTCTTGGCCGAGCCGTCGATGATGCGCCGGTTGGCCTGGTGCGGCACCATCCAGTCGAGGTCGTCGATGGTGAGCTTCGTGGCGTCGAAGGCGGCGACGATCACGTCGGTGATCATGCCGACAGCGTGCTTGAACACCTCGCGACCCTCCATCCGCAGATGGCCGACCGTGCCGGTCGTCGAGGGGCCGCCGTCGACATAGAGCTTGTCGCGGTGGGTGCCGTCGGAGCGCAGCTGCGCCGTGAGCACGCCGCGGTCGGCCACGGTCCCCTCGCCGTCCTGCGCTTCGAGCACGATCGCGCCGGCGCCGTCCCCGAACAGCACGCAGGTGGTACGATCGGTCCAGTCGAGGATGCGCGAGAAAGTTTCGGCGCCGATCACCAGCACGCGCCGCGCCAGTCCGCCGCGGATATAGGCGTCGGCGGTGGCGACAGCGTAGACGAATCCGGAACAGACGGCCTGGACGTCAAAAGCAAAGCCATGGCTCATGCCGAGCCGGTTCTGGATGTTGACGGCCGTCGCCGGGAAGGTGTTGTCGGGCGTGGAAGTGGCAACGATGATCAGGTCGATGTCGGCGGGCGTCAGCCCGGCCTTGTCGAGCGCCGCGCGCGCGGCGCCCTCGCCTAGCGAGGCCGTCGTCTCGCCCTCGCCGGCGATATAGCGCTGGCGGATGCCGGTGCGCTGCACGATCCATTCGTCGGACGTGTCGACCATGCTTTCCAGCTCACGATTGGTGAGCACCCGTTTCGGGAGCGCTGTCCCGAAACCGCGAACCACTGAACGGATCATATGCCTTCCTGTATCCCGTCGTTCATGCTGCTGGCCGCGCCTTCGACGGGTCTGTCCGCATGATACCTCTTGAGGTCGTTTTCAATCTTTTCCCTCAGCCCGTTGCGCACCATGTCGTAGCCGACGTCCACGGCCGCCGCGAAGCCCTCGGCATCGGTACCGCCATGGCTCTTGATGACGATGCCGTTCAGGCCGAGAAACACACCGCCATTGACCTTGCGCGGGTCCATCTTCTCGCGCAGCCGGTCGAAGGCGCTCTTGGCCAGAACGTAGCCGAGCCTGGCAAGCCAGGTGCGCGACATCGCGGCCCGCAGGTATTCGGCAATCTGGCGCGCGGTCCCCTCCGCAGCCTTCAGCGCGATGTTGCCGGCGAAGCCCTCGGTCACGACCACGTCGACCGTCCCGCGACCGATATCGTCGCCCTCGACGAAGCCATAATAGTCGATCGTGTCAAAATTGGCCTCGCGGATGAGTTGGCCGGCCGCCTTGACCTCTTCCTGCCCCTTGATCTCCTCGACGCCGACATTGAGCAGGCCGAGCGTCGGCCGGTCGATCTCGAACAGCGCCCGCGCCATCGCCCCGCCCATCAGGGCGAAGTCGAACAACTGGTTGGCGTCGGCGCCGATCGTTGCCCCGATGTCGAGCACGATGCTCTCGCCTTTCAGCGTCGGCCAGATGCCGGCGATCGCCGGTCGCTCGATATCGGCCATCATCCGCAGGCAGAACTTCGCCATCGCCATCAGCGCACCGGTATTGCCGGCGGACACGGCCACGTCCGCCTCGCCCTTGGCGACCGCGTCCAGCGCCTTCCACATCGACGACTTGTTGCGGCCGCGGCGCAACGCCTGGCTCGGCTTCTCGTCCATGCCGACAGCAATCTCGCAGTCGGTAAAGGTGCTGGCGGCCTTCAGCTTCGGGTATTGGTCGAGTAACGGCAGGCATTGCGCCTCGATACCGAAAAGACAGAAACGAATGTCGGGGTGACGTTCGAGCGCCTTGGCTATGCCAGGGATAACGACCTGCGGGCCGAAATCGCCACCCATGACATCAACGGAAATTCTGACCACGCGAGTCCAGTCCTTTTCTCCAGCCTCCCGGGGCGGAAATTTCGGCCAAAATACCGCTTTTCGTCCCAGTGACAACCGAATTATCAAGGCCCCCAGGGCCGATTCAGTTCTTTTTCCAGTCCTTCAGCGCGGCAAAGGGAGAAGGTTTCCTGTCATCGGCCTCCGTACTCTCCACATGCGCGGAAAACACCACGCCCTCCTTGCGTGGATAGGGATCGATCGCCATTGCCGCGTATTCGGCCGCAACCATTCCGGCGTCGATCGTGTCGCCGTGGAAGATCTCCGGACTGTCGGGACCGTCGGGGTCGAGCAGCATCTCGCCGCCCTCGACGACCGGGGCGCGGGCGAGCTTGGAGCCCTCCGGCACGAACACGGCGTCGATCGGCTCGTCGAGTTCGGTCTCGACCGGCTCGAGCGTGACGACGCAGGCCTGGACGATGGCGGCCCGCACCCTGCCCTTCAGCCTGACGCCGTCCTTCTTCCAGCGCTGGATCTGCATCTCGGCGGAGAAGGCCTTGACGCCGAGGAGGTCCCATTGCTCGGCCAACGCCCTGCACTCGGCGGCGTCCGCGGTGATCTTCACCTCGATTGGATTGGCCGAAACGTGGCCGACCTTCACGGCATAGGAAAACGGAATGGTTTCATCGTGTTTCATGATCGCTTCCTCGCTGGCCCGGCTCAACCCGCGCGTCCGGCGGGCGGCAGCCGCACCTCGCCGGTCTCGACCGCCAGTTCGTCCAGCGCCGTCAAGCCGGCCTCCGCATCGAACAGGTAGCCGGCCAGGGCGCGCATGTCCGGGGCCGGCTCCTCCGCCTCGGGATAGATATTGCGTCGCAACGCCTGCGCAAGGGCGTCACGGTCGCCGGCGTCGAGCGCGGCCGCATAGGATTCAAGCCGTCCATAGAACTGGCCGGCGAGCTTCTTCATCCGCTTCGGCACGCCGACGTCACCGACACCCAGTTCGCGGATCGAGTGGTCCATGTCCTGAAAGAACGCGTCGACGATGCGCTGGGCGACCTCCTGGCCGGAGACGGCCGAGACGCGGGTCCGGCGGAAATAGAGGATCAGAACGGCCGACAGCATCTCGAACCGTCCCATCACCGTGTCGGGCACGTCGAGTGACTCGTAGAGATGCGGCTGGCGGGCGGCGGCGATCAGGTGGGCGTACTGGCGCTCCACAATGCGCTGGTTGGCGTTTTTTTTCCTGAACAGGCCGAAAATCATCATAACGCCCAGTTTTGGCTGATTGAAGGGGTGGAGCCGCCGCTGTCGTGTTGCATGACGGCGGAAGCTGGTTTACCGAAGCATCCACGAATTGCAATGGCTTGCCGGCCATCTTAGCCTCAAGGGGAATGTCGTTGAAGAGACGCTATTTCAGGACCGACACTAATCTGCTGCGCAGCGCGACGATTGCCATTGTCCTTTCCACCAGCGCGCTTTCCGGCTGCCAGACGGGCGAGGTCCTCAACCAGGGCTACATCGTCGACGAGCAGACCCTGGCACTCGCCCCGGTCGGCTCGTCGCGCGAGCAGGTGCTGCTCTCCCTCGGAACGCCCTCGACGACCGCCACCTTCGACAGCGAGGTGTTCTACTACATTTCCCAGAAGCGCTCGCGCCCGGTCGCCTTCATGAAGCCGAAGATCATCGAGCAGAGCATCCTGGCCGTCTACTTCAACAAGGAAGGCAACGTCGACCGGCTGGCGAACTATACGATCAAGGACGGCGTGCCGTTCGACATGATCTCGCGCACGACGCCGACCGGCGGTACCGAACAGACCTTCCTCGGTCAGTTGCTGAAGGGCGGGAGCGACCCGAACGCCGCGGTGCGGAACGCGCTCGCCGGCCCGGTCCAGTAGGCCGACAGATCAGTCCAGGCATGACAAAGCCGCGGGGCGCGAGCCCCGCGGCTTTCTTGTTTGTTGGTTCGATCAGGCCAGCACGGCGAGCAGCAGCAGGGCGACGATGTTGGTGATCTTGATCGCCGGGTTGACCGCGGGGCCGGCAGTGTCCTTGTAGGGGTCGCCGACCGTGTCGCCGGTGACCGACGCCTTGTGCGCCTCGGAACCCTTCATGTGACGCTGTCCGTCCTTGTCGACGAAGCCGTCCTCGAAGCTCTTCTTGGCGTTGTCCCAGGCGCCGCCGCCGGACGTCATCGAGATCGCGACGAACAGGCCGTTGACGATGACGCCGAGCAGCGAGGCGCCGAGCGCGGCGAAGGCCGAGGCCTTGGAGCCGGAGATCAGCAGCACGCCGAAGTAGACGACCAGCGGCGCCAGCACCGGCAGCAGCGACGGCAGGATCATCTCCCGGATCGCGGCCTTGGTCAAAAGGTCGACGGCGCGGCCGTAGTCCGGCTTGTCCTTGCCCTGCATGATGCCCGGCTTCTCGCGGAACTGCTGGCGCACCTCCTCGACGATCGAGCCGGCGGCGCGGCCGACGGCCGTCATCGCGATGCCACCGAAGAGGTAGGGGATCAGGCCGCCGAAGATCAGGCCCGCCACCACGTAGGGATTGGAGAGATCGAAGGAGATCTCGCCGATGCCGGCGAAGTAGGGATACTGTTCCGGATTGGCGGCGAAGTAGGACAGGTCGTTGGAATAGGCCGCGAACAGCACCAGCGCGCCGAGGCCGGCGGAGCCGATGGCATAGCCCTTGGTCACCGCCTTGGTGGTGTTGCCGACGGCGTCGAGCGCATCGGTCGACTTGCGCACCTCCGGCGGCAGCTGCGACATTTCGGCGATGCCGCCGGCGTTGTCGGTGACCGGGCCGAAGGCGTCGAGCGCCACGATCATGCCGGCGAGGCCGAGCATGGCGGTGACCGCGATCGCCGTGCCGAAGAGACCGGCGAGCTGGAAGGTGGCGATGATGCCGGCAACGATGACGATCGCGGGCAGCGCCGTCGATTCCAGAGAGACGGCCAGGCCCTGGATGACATTGGTGCCGTGGCCGGTCACCGAAGCCTGGGCGATCGAGTTGACCGGCCGCTTGTTGGTGCCGGTGTAGTATTCGGTGATGACCACGATCAGCGCGGTGACGACAAGGCCGACGAGGCCGCAGATGAACAGGTTCGTGCCGGTGACGTCGATGCCGGCCACCGTGCCGATCGAGCCCCAGCCGATGGTGAGCGACGTCGCCGCCCCGAGCCCGACTATGGACAGCAGCCCGGTGACGATCAGGCCCTTGTAGAGCGCGCCCATGATCGAGTTGTTGGTGCCGAGCTTGACGAAGAAGGTGCCGACGATCGAGGTGATGACGCAGGCCGCACAGACGGCGAGCGGATAGGCCATCGCCGTTGCCAGCACCGGCGTGCCGGCAAAGAAGATCGCCGCCAGCACCATGGTGGCGACCACGGTCACGGCATAGGTCTCGAACAGGTCGGCCGCCATGCCGGCGCAGTCACCGACGTTGTCGCCGACGTTGTCGGCGATGGTGGCCGGGTTGCGCGGGTCGTCCTCGGGAATGCCGGCCTCGACCTTGCCGACGAGGTCGCCGCCGACGTCCGCGCCCTTGGTGAAGATGCCGCCGCCGAGACGGGCAAAGATGGAGATCAGCGAAGCGCCGAAGCCAAGCGCCACGAGGGAATCGATGACCTCGCGCGACGCGGGCTCATGGCCGAGCACCGCGGTCAGGAACCAGTAGTAGATCGAGACGCCGAGCAGCGCCAGACCGGCGACCAGCATGCCGGTGATCGCGCCCGACTTGAAGGCGATCTCGAGACCGGAGGCGAGGCTGACCGAGGCGGCCTGCGCCGTGCGCACGTTGGCGCGAACGGAGACATGCATGCCGATGAAGCCGGCCACACCGGAAAGAACGGCGCCGATCAGGAAACCGATGGCGGCGGTCGAGGACAGAAGAAGCCAGGCGGCGATGAAGACGACGGCGCCGACGACTGCAATGGTCTTGTACTGGCGGGTCAGGTAGGCCTGCGCCCCTTCCCGGATATAGCCTGCGATTTCCTGCATGCGGGCGTTCCCCTGATCGGCGGCAAGCACCGACCGCGTCGCCCAGATGGCATAGACCACCGAGAGCAACCCGCATGCGATAACGCCCAATAGAATGGTCATTTCGCTATTCCCTCCTGTGAGGCCGCGTTCCGTTCCGCACGGCCATAAAAAACGCCAGCGGCCCGTTTGCCTCCTCACAAGACGGGCAGTTGACGACGCGCAGAGAGTGCAAGTGCGAATCGCCTGCGTCAAGACGTCGCGACATGCCGGAATTGGAAGAAAGGACCTATTTTTCGGGGGATAGGCGTCAGCCGGCGAGCGCCCGGCCGCGGTAGGCGAGCATCAATACGAGGAGCAGGCTGATGCCCGCGACCGGCCAAAAGACGAGGCTGATGGTCTGCCAGCCGTAGGCGGAGAAGACCTGGCCGGACGAGAACGAGGCGAGCGCGACGGTGCCGAACAGGACGATGTCGTGGAATCCCTGCACCTTGTCGGCCTCCTGCGGGCGATAGGTCGAGGCGACCAGAGCGGTCGAACCGATGAAGCCGAGGTTCCAGCCGATCCCGAGCAGGATCAACGCCCCCCAGAAATTCCAGAGCGCGATGCCGGCATGGGCAACCACCGCGCAGGCCATCAGGATCACGAGCCCGGCAGCGATCACCCTTTCGGTTCCGAAGCGCTGGATCAGCATGCCGGTGAAAAAGCTCGGCGCGAACATGGCGAGCACGTGCCACTGGATGCCGAGCGTGGCCAGTTCCTGCGAGAAGCCGCAGCCGATCACCATCGCGAGCGGCGCGCCCGTCATCATGAAGGTCATCAGGGCAAAGCTCGAGATGCCGCAGACCATGCCGGTCAGGAACCGCCGGGTCAGCACGATCTCCAACAGCGGCCGCGCCGGCGCGGCGTCTGCAAGCCGGGTCGCGGCGGCGTCGGGCAGGCGCAGCAGCAGGAACAGGACGATGGCGGACAGGCAGAGCGGCACCAGCGCGACAAAGGCGCCGGCAAACAGGACCGGCGCGAACAGGTCCTTGGTGAAGATCACCAGTTGCGGCCCGAGCACGGCGGAAATCACGCCGCCGCCGAGGATCCAGGAGATCGCGCGCGGCTTGTAGAAGGATGGCGAGGCGTCCGCTGCGGCAAAGCGGATCTTCTGGGTGAAGCCGGCGGAGACGCCGACCAGCAGGAACCCCGCCGCCAGCAGCCAGAAGTCGGAACGGAACAGCGAGATCGCCGCCAGCAAACCGCCGGCCGCGCCGATCACGGCCCCGGCGATGAAGCCGTTGGCACGGCCGAGATGACGCGCCAGAATGGCGACCAGCACCGCCCCCAGCGAGACGCCGAGGTTGAAGCCGGTCAGCGGCGTTGTGGCAAGCGACTTGTCCTCGCCGAGGAGTTCGTAACCGGCGATGCCGCCGACGGCGAACACCACCGGCCCGGCGGATGCCAGGATCGCCTGCGCCAGCGTCAGCAGCAGGACGTTGCGGCGCGCCGACGAGAGTTCGCGTTCCAGCCCGTCCGCCACCGCCGTCATCGTTCCGTCCTACGCCTTCTTCTCGCCGCGGATCTGCCTGGCGATGCGGTCCAGTACCGCGTTGACCAGCTTCGGCTCCTCGTCCTCGAAGAACGCCTTGGCGATCTCGACATACTCGGTGACGATCACCGCCACCGGCACGTCCTTGCGCTCCAGCAGTTCGAACGCGCCGGCGCGCAGGATCGCGCGCACGGTGGAATCGAGCCGCGACAGCGCCCAGTCGTCCTGCAGCGCGCCACCGATTAGCGGATCGAGCTTGCGCTGGTCACGCACGACGCCGGACACGATCGAACGGAACCAGGAGGGATCCGCCTTGAGATAGGTGTCGCCGTCCAGTTCCTGGCCCAGCCGGTGCGTCTCGTACTCGCTGACGATCTCCAGCACGCCGGTCCCGCCGACGTCCATCTGGTAGAGCGCCTGGACGGCGGCGAGGCGCGCCGCGCCGCGCTGGTTCGCCTGCTTCACCGGCTGATCCGCTTTGTCCTTGGTCACGATTCGCCGCCCAATTTCTTCTTCAGGTTGATCATCGTCAGCGCCGCGCGCGCGGCAAAGCCGCCCTTGTCGCCCTCGGTCCGGCGCGCGCGCGCCCAGGCCTGCTCGTCGTTCTCCACCGTCAGGATGCCATTGCCGATCGGCAGGCTCTCGCTGACGGCGAGGTCCATGATGGCGCGGCTGGATTCGTTTGCAACGATGTCGAAGTGGTATGTCTCGCCGCGGATCACCATGCCGAGTGCCACGAAGCCGTCATACTGAACACTGCCATTGTCCATGCCGTCGAGCGCCATCGCGATCGCTGCCGGTATCTCCAGCGCGCCGGGGACGGTGACGAGGTCGTAGGTCGCGCCGGCCGCGTCGAGGGCAGCCTTGGCGCCATCCAGCAGCGCATCGGCCATGTCGTCGTAGAAGCGGGCCTCGACGATGAGGAGATGAGGGGTTTCAGCATCAGCCATGGGTCACCCGAACAATTGAGGAGGAAGGCACGCGGTTCGTCGCGGCAGAGGCGCGGTAAAACCACGACGGGGCGCCGATGGCAAGGAAATTCGCGTCTGCGCCGCCGATTCGGGCCGGCCCGTCGCTTTATTCCGTGCCCCGGCTGGACTACGCATAGGCGGTGCGCGTTCCGCCTTGGAGCGGTGCTTCGTCCCGCGGAGTTTGACCATGACCGACCCCAGAAAACCCGTCGTCAATCCGACATCGCTAGAACTCGACCACCTGACGCAAGGAGACTTCTTCGAATCCCGCGATGTCTCCTTCGGCGCGCTGCTGGGCCTGAAGGACCTCGGCATCGGCTACGGCGAGGTGCCGCCAGGCAAGTCGGGCTGCCCGTTCCACAACCACCATGTCGAGGAGGAACTGTTCGTCATCCTCGAGGGAACCGGCACCTACCGCTTCGGACCGGCACGCTACGAGGTCGGCCCCGGCGACGTGCTGGGCGCCCCCGCCGGCGGTCCGGAAACCGCGCACCACCTGATCAACACCGGGGCGGTGCCGCTCAAGTACCTCTCGATCTCGACCATGGCCGCGACCGAGATCTGCGAATACCCCGATTCCGGCAAGTTCCTCGCCAAGACCCGCCCGGTTGCCGGCGGCCGGGCGTCCTTCCGCTTCATCGGCCGGGCGGAAGCCACGGTCGACTACTGGGAGGGTGAGCCGGGCGCGGGCAAGGACGCGCCCCGGCCCTGACGGAGACGCGCCCGAAGGCTACCGCGCGAACGCAGGACAGCCGCTCCCGCGGCTGTCCTGTCATCCCTTTAACTGGGCGGCGGTGCCGCAATTCCACATATCGCCGCGACCGGGCGTCAGCCGGCGAGCGCCCTCGCCCGATCGGCAAGTCGCAGTTGCGCATCGCCGATCGGGTCGCGCGCCGGTGCGAATGGGCGTACGCCCAACCGCAACAGGCCCTTCAGATGGTCGCGGCCATGGACGGTCGGCATCGGCGCGAACGGCGCCTGTACCCGCTGCGCCACCGGCACGAGCCGCTCGAACTCGGCGAAATTGGCAAACGCTTCGTGGTTTCCGCCCTCCGGGCGGAAGCTCTCCGCACCCGCGCCCTCGGCCAGAACGACCCCATGACACGGCAGCAGAAGGTTGTAGTACTCGATCGTGTCGCGGCCGGCCGGGAGCGCCGGCGTGATCGAGGATCCGTTGACGAGGTCCTTGGCGCGGATCAGGGCGCCGTCGATGTAGAGCGCATGGTAGGGGGAGACATAGAGATCGGTATGCGGCGTCTTGTCATCGAGCGCATGGCGGGCGATGCGGATGGGCAGCACGTCCTTCTGCCAGGCCCGGCCGGTCCGCTTGAAGGTCTGGCGACCGATCCAGCGGATCGCCACGGTCTCGCCGGTCACGGTCCGGACCAGATCGCCGGCGCGCAGGTCCTCGACCCGAACCTCGCCGTTTGCGGTCAGGATGGCCGTGCCGCGCAGGAAGCAGAGCGATCCGTCGCCCTTTCCGCCCTTGCCGCCCCGGCCCTTGCCCCAGTTGCTGCCGCCGGCCCAGGCCGGCAGCACCGACGAGGCAAGCACGCCGAGCGCTGCGATCCGGCCGCCGGTCGCCGCCGCCAGACCAAGGAAATGACGCCGGGCCCTGTTCATTTGGGAGGGCCCTTCGCTATTAGGCATGGCTGTCTCCTTCTCAAGGTTGCTTAGGGTTGTGATGCCATGCTGAAGGATTTTCACCGTAGGTGGAACGTCGTCATAAGGTCGCCTTCCTACCCGATATGGTCAGGTTGCAGCGCATGGGCAGCCTCTCCCAAAGGTGTATGCAGGCTAACCTTGCGGCAGAAGGTTGCCCTAGCGGCAGCGACGTCGGGCGGCAACGGGTCAGCAGCAGGCGCGCCGGGCGAGGCTGCCATCCCGGCCGACCCCGGTCGCGGGATCCCAAGCTAGGGGGCCATCGCCCTTGCGCGCGCCGCTAGCCGTTCCTGGGCGTTGCCGATGGCGTCGCGCCGATAGGCCCCCACCGACAGGCGCAGCAGCGCCTTGAGATGGTCGCGCCCGCGGAAGCGGACAACCGGGGCGAACGACGTCATGGTCATGGTCGCGGCCTCCGGCAGGAGCCGCTCGAGCTGGGCGAAGTTCTCGAACGCCTCATGGTTGGCGGCTTCGATCCGGAACGTCTCGGCGGGCGCGCCCTCGGCGAGAACCACTTCGTGGCTGTCGAGCAGCAGGTGGTAGTAGTCCACCGTCTGGTGCGCGGCGGGAAGCGCCGGAGCGATCGAGGTACCGTTGACGAGGTCCTTGGCCTGGATCAGGACGCCGTCCAGATACAGGCAGTGATAGGGCGAAACATAGAGATCGGCATGCGGCGTTCGATCGTCGAGCGCGTGGCGGGCAATCCTGACCGGCAGCACGTGTGGCTCCCAGCGGGCTCCCGACCGGCGGAAGCTCTGGCGGGCGATCCACCGGACCGGCATCGTTCTTCCATCGATGGTGCGGAGCAGATCGCCGGCCCGCAGGTCCTCAACCCGGACCTCGCCATTGGCCGTCAGGACCGCCGTGCCGCGCAGGAAGCAGCGGGACCCGCCGCCGCCCTTGCCGCCCCTGCCCTGGTTCTTGCGGGAGGCCCACGCGCCGGTGCCGGGAAGAACCGATGACGCCAGCACCGCCATCGCCGCAAGCTTGCCGCCGCTGGCCGCGGCTACCCCGAGAAAATGACGCCGCGCCCGATTCAGCTGCGACGACCGATCGATGTCTGCCATGGCTCCGCTCCTCGCTGCTGGCCGCGACCGGCCAAAGCACCTGAAGAACGGCATTCTGCCGCAGTTCCGCCCTTGGTTGAATGTGTTCTTAAGTCCGGGCCGAGGCGCGATCTACGTCAACAGGGGTAGGCCATCGGCACATTGGATGAACCCGTCAACACGCCTGGATTGCGCAAGGTTGCCGGACTGGCGGCACTCCCCGCCGGCCGGCTATTTCGCGCGCGGCGTTGGAAATTCCGCCAGCCGTGCGGCATAGCGGGCCATGGTGTCGACCTCGAAATTGACGAAGTCGCCCGCCTTGCGTTCGCCCCAGGTGGTGACCTCGAGCGTGTGGCGGATCAGCAGGACGTCGAAGACGTCGCCGTCGACCGCATTGACCGTCAGCGAGGTGCCGTCAAGGGCGACCGAGCCCTTGGGTGCGACGAAGCGCTCGAGTCCTGCCGGCGCGCGCAGGGTGAAGCGGGTGGCATCGCCCTCCGGCTCGACCGCGAGGATCTCGGCCTTGCCGTCGACATGGCCGGAAACGAGATGACCGCCGAGTTCGTCGCCGATCTTGAGCGACCGCTCCAGATTGATGCGAGTCCCCGGCCCCCAGCCGCCGATGGTCGTCAGCCGCAGCGCCTCCTCCCACGCCTCGACCTCGAACCAGCGATCGTTGCAGCCCTGCTCCGGCAAGGCGGTCACGGTGAGGCAGGTGCCGGAATGGGAAATAGAGGCCCCCATGTCGATCGTCGCCGGGTCATAGGCCGTGCGCACGCGCAGCCGCACCCCCGCGTTCATGGGTTCAGCCCGCTCGATCGTGCCGATATCGGTGACAATGCCGGTAAACATGCTTTTCAGCCTCTCTCATATTCTTCAAACAGGTCCGCGCCGAGCTGCATGGTCCGCACCCGCGTGAACCCCGTCGGCATCGCCGCCGACACACATGGGGATGGAACGCCGCCATCGCCAATCGGACGGGGTCCTGTATAAAGATGAATCCGGTCGACAAGGTCGGCGTCGAGGAAACTGCGCGCCACCGCCGCCCCGCCCTCGACCAGCAGCGAGGAGATACCGCGCGAGGCGAGCCCGGCGAGAAGAGCGTCCAGCTGATGCGGATCGCACTCCAGCACCTCGACACCGTCCCGGTCCAGCACCGCCCGGCGGGCATTGAAGGCCTCGTTCGCGTGCGTCGGATCGAGCGCAACGGCGATCACGGGAACGGACGGAGCCGTCGACACGAGCTTGCTGGCCGGCGGCAGCCGAAGGTCGCGGTCGAGCACGATGCGCACCGGCGAGCGATCCTCCAGGCCCGGCAGTCGGCAGGTGAGCTCGGGATCATCGGCCCTCACGGTGCCGATGCCAACGAGGATCGCATCGGCCTCAGCGCGGAGCTGGTGCACCTGCCCGCGCGCGACCGGCCCCGTCACGGCAACCTGCCCGGCGCCGAGGCGGCCCACCATCCCGTCAGAGGAAACGGCAAGCTTCAGAGTAACATATGAGCGTTTGCTAACCTGCCGCGTCAAGTAAGCGGCGAGCGCACGCCGGCCCTCCGCCTCCAGCACGCCGGTCTCGACCTCGATACCGGCGGCCTCGAGCATGGCTATGCCCCGGCCGGCGACGCGCTCGTCCGGATCGGTGACCGAGATCACGACCCGTGCGACGCCAGCGGCGATCAGCGCGTCGGCGCAGGGCGGCGTCTTGCCATGATGGGAGCACGGTTCAAGCGAAACATAGGCGGTCGCCCCGCGCGCCGCCGCTCCGGCCGCTGCGAGTGCGATGCGCTCGGCATGCGGCCGGCCACCGGGCGCCGTCACCCCGGTCGACAGTACCACGCCATCCTTGACCAGGATGCAGCCGACGGAGGGGTTGGTGGCGGTGCGCCCGAGATTGCGCCGGCCGAGCCGGATCGCCGCGGCCATGAACCGACGGTCGTCCGCCGCGCCGGCCATCGTTCAGGGCTCCTCGCCGGCGTCGCGCCCGATCTTGGCGGCAACCTCGGCTAGCGTCTTTTCGAAGTCGGCCACATGCGAGAAGTCGCGATAGACCGAGGCATAGCGGACGAAGGCGACGTCATCGAGCGCCTTCAGCGCCTCCAGCACCTGCAGACCGATCTGTTCCGACGAGATCTCCGTCTCGCCGGAACTTTCGAGGCGGCGCACGATGCCGGACACCGCCCGCTCGATGCGGTCGCGGTCGACCGGGCGCTTGCGCAGCGCGATCTCGAACGAGCGCATCAGCTTGTCCCTGTCGAAGGGGGCCTTGCGGCCCGTCTTCTTCAGTACCATCAGCTCACGCAGCTGCACCCTTTCGAAAGTGGTGAAGCGGCCGCCGCAATCCGGGCAGATGCGGCGGCGGCGAATGGCGGCTCCGTCCTCGGCGGGACGGGAATCCTTCACCTGGGAATCTTCCGAAGCGCAGTAGGGGCAGCGCATGCCGTGTCCTTACATGTAGGGGTACATGGGGAAACGGTCGGTCAGCGCGACCACCTTCTCCCGCACGGCGGCTTCGACGGCGGCATTGCCCTCGTCGGAGTTGGCGACCTTCAGGCCGTCGAGCACCTCGACGATCAGGTTGCCGATCTCCTTGAACTCGGCCTCCTTGAAGCCGCGGGTCGTGCCGGCCGGCGTTCCGAGGCGGATGCCCGAGGTGACGAACGGCTTTTCCGGATCGAAGGGGATGCCGTTCTTGTTGCAGGTGATGTAGCCGCGGCCGAGCGCGGCCTCGGCCCGCTTGCCGGTGGCGTTCTTCTTGCGCAGGTCGACCAGCATCAGGTGGTTGTCGGTGCCGCCCGAGACGATGTCGAGGCCGCCCTCGATCAGCGTCGCCGAAAGCGCCTTGGCGTTCTTGACGATCTGCGCGGCGTAGTCGTTGAACTCCGGCTGCAGCGCCTCGCCGAAGGCGACGGCCTTGGCGGCGATGATGTGCATCAGCGGGCCGCCCTGCAGGCCGGGGAACACGGCCGAGTTGATCTTCTTGGCGATGTCCTCGTCATTGGTCAGGATGACGCCGCCGCGCGGTCCGCGGAGCGACTTGTGCGTGGTGGTGGTGGCCACGTGGCAATGGGGGAACGGCGAGGGGTGCTGGCCGCCCGCGACGAGGCCGGCAATGTGGGCCATGTCGACCATCAGGTAGGCGCCGACCGAATCGGCGATCTCGCGGAAGCGCTTCCAGTCCCAGATGCGGGAATAGGCGGTGCCGCCGGCGATGATCAGCTTCGGCTTGTGCTGTTCGGCCTTGCGGGCGACGTCGTCCATGTCGAGCAGGTTGTCGCCCTCGCGCACGCCGTAGGAGACGACGTTGAACCACTTGCCGGACATGTTGACCGGCGAGCCGTGCGTCAGGTGGCCGCCCGAGTTCAGGTCGAGGCCCATGAAGGTGTCGCCCGGCTGGAGCAGCGCCAGGAACACGGCCTGGTTCATCTGCGAACCCGAGTTCGGCTGGACGTTGGCGAAGTTGACGCCGAACAGCTTCTTGGCGCGCTCGATCGCCAGTTCCTCGGCGATGTCGACATACTGGCAGCCGCCGTAGTAGCGCTTGCCCGGATAGCCTTCGGCGTATTTGTTCGTCATGATCGAGCCTTGGGCCTCGAGCACGGCGCGCGAGACGATGTTTTCCGAGGCGATCAGTTCGATCTCATGGCGCTGGCGGCCGAGTTCCTTCTGGATGGCCCCGAAAATGTCCGGATCGGTATCGGCGAGCGAACGGCTGAAGAATGCGTCGGTGGTGGAAGAAAGGCTCATCCTCGAGGCTCCTTTGGAACGGTGGCACGGTGTTTATCGTCCTCGCATGGCAAGGGCAATATCCGCTGTGCCGATTGCGGCATTTCCGGCCCGGCTGCGAAATAAAAACGACGCGCCGCGGCCGGACGGGGCAAAAATGCAGAAGGGCCGCGCGACCCGAAAGGTCGCACGGCCCTGACTAAGCCCCCGGCGGCCGGAAGCGCCTATTGCGGCAGCGCGTCCTGCTCGACGGCGCCTGCTGACTGCTCGACGCCGTAGTTCGTCTGCAGCGCCAGCTCGGCCACGCCGTCGCGCTGGTAGATGTCGTCGCGGAACTGCACGACCCGGTCCTTGGCCGACCAGGCGGTGATGTAGACGAAATAGACCGGCACCTCCTCGGCGAGCCGGATCGGTGTGTTGGAGCCCGACTTGATGGTCGCCTCGATCTGCGCGCGCGACCAGTCGGGCGTGTCCTTCAGCAGCCAGGTCGACAGGTCGCGTACGTTCTGAACGCGCACGCAGCCCGAGGATTCGAACCGCATCAGCTTGTTGAACAGCCCCTGCTGCGGGGTATCGTGCATGTAGACGGCATGCTCGTTGTGGAAGTTGATCTTGGTCGACGACATCGCGTTGATCTTGCCCGGGTCCTGCCGGAACATCAGGTTCGGCGCCTTGTCGGCGAACCAGTCGATCGTCTCCGGCGCCACCTCGTTGCCGCTGGCGTCGATCAGGCGGATGTTGTTGCGGGTCAGGTAGGTGGGGTCCTTGCGCATCAGCGGCACGATGTCCTTCTGGACGATCGAGCGCGGCGCGGTCCAGTAGGGATTGAGGATCACCTCGTAGATCTTGGAGTTCAGGATCGGCGACTGGCGGTCGATCTTGCCGACGATCGCGGTATGGCGCAACGCCACGCGGTTGCCCTCCACCGCCTCGATATAGGCGGCGGGGATGTTCACCATCACGTAGCGATAGCCGAGATCGCCGGACATCGCCTGGATGCGGATGAGGTTCGTCTGCAACTGGCCGAGACGGACATCGGCGGGCACGTTGATCGCTTTCAGCGTGAACTCGCCGAGGACACCGTCGGCCGGCAGCCCGTGACGCGCCTGGAAGCGCTTCACCGCGCCGTCGACGTAGGAATCATAGGCATTCGAGATCCCGGCCGCGCGCGGCAGGTCGCCGGAGATGATCAGGCGCTGGCGCAGCGTCTGAATGACGGGATCACTGACGCCGAGTTCCAGCCGCTGCGCGGCGTTGACCGTCGGCCAGCCGCCGGCAGACACGATGTTCTGGTAGTCGAAGATCGCCTGCTGGATGTGGACGGTCGAGTCCGGCCCGAAGATCGGATTGTTGGATACGACCGCAGTCGCCGTGCGCGAGGCCTTGGCGTCGAACTGGTCGTCCCAGTTGCCGCGGCGCGGCGCGTTGAGGATGTCGTCGATCGCGGTCTGGGCGCTCGCGGTGCCGGCGACGGCGGCAGCCCCCAGGGTCGCGGCCGAACGCAGGAAGGCACGGCGCGAGTACACATCAATTCCGATCTTGCGAGACATCTATCCTACCAATCTCTGGCGATTGCACAGCACGGCGCTTGCCCCACGCGAATCGCTTGGCCGATCAAAGGCCCATGTTCCACGGGTGCTAGCACAAACAGGGTTAACAAACGGAAACGCCCATGCCGCCGGCGCCTGGCCGCGGCCCACAATTCGCTGTCACAGCAATATGGCCAAAGCGTGTTCCGGACGCATGCGGCGGTCACGCCTGCGTGAGACCGGACCGTGCCAAAAGCAGAAAACCGGACGCGCAGGGACGCATCCGGTTTTGTCGACGCTGGAGGTCGTCTCTTGCTGCTTCGGCACCCCGATCAGAGGCGGTAGAGGATCGAGTCGTTCCAGAACCGGTCGAGGCGCTGCAGCAGGCGGTTCATCTCGTTGAACTCGTTCTCGCCGATGCCGCCGACTTTCTGGATCGAGCCGATGTGGCGGTCGTAGAGCTTGGCGACCGTCTCGGCGACCTCCTGACCGCTCTCGGTCAGGCTGATGCGTACCGAGCGGCGGTCGATCCGCGAGCGCTGGTGGTTGATGAAGCCGAGGTCGACCAGCTTCTTGACGTTGTAGGAGACGTTCGAGCCGAGGTAGTAGCCACGCGAGCGCAACTCGCCGGCAGTCAGCTCGGAATTGCCGATGTTGAAGAGCAGCAGCGCCTGCACGGCGTTGACGTCGGAGCGGCCAGCGCGGTCGAACTCGTCCTTGATGACGTCGAGCAGACGGCGGTGCAGACGCTCGACGAGATGGAGGGATTCCAGGTAGAGATTGCGGATCGCATCGTCCTGCGGATCGACTGCGGGGGCCTGTGGCTTCAGCTTCGTGTTCATCGTTTCTGCCTCACTGTTTTGGTGGCGGTGTCTTTCTTCCCGCCTTGAGTGAGACACTATCGAATGCGTCTAAAATTCTACTTAAACCTCAGCCTTAACAGCGCCTTACCTTTTCGCGACGCAGTTTCAGGGTAAATCACTTCTTACCTGCCGCGCCTGCTTGCGCCGCTGCAGGAACAACGCCGCCTGGAACAGCAGATAGACGACGGCGACCGCGACATGGGCAAAGACGAGCAGCCGGTTGATGCCGAAGATGGAGGGATAGAACTCGTGCATGCCGATCTCGGTGGCCGCCGCCAGAACCCACACGACCGCGCCCCAGGGGGCGACCAGCCACAATCCGACCGCCGCGACCGGATACATCACCGCCAGCGCGGTCGCGGCCGCCTTCCAGGCGCTCGGCAGGAGATCGAAACGTCCCCTCCCCTCCAGCGACACGCCGGTGAGCATGGCCCAGTACTGCAGCGCGAACCACAGGCAGACGACCGCCATCAGCCGCAGGAAGAGCACGAACAGCGTGTCCGTGAGGGTCCATCGCGGCACGTTCGGAGAATCAGAAACCATGGGCGGACAATAACAGCCCGTGCCTGCGCATAAAGCTTCATTGTCGGGCGAGCGGCCTTGTGCCGCATTCGCTTCGCCCGGCAGGCTTTGGTAAGCCTGCGCTGCGTGCTAAGAGCGCAGGAACGTAATGCAGGGACAAGTCCATGACCAACATCGTCGATGAAATCACCGGCCATCGCCGCATGCGCCGCAACCGCAAGGCCGACTGGACGCGGCGGCTGGTGCGGGAGACGCAACTGACGGTCGACGACCTGATCTGGCCGGTCTTCGTCGTTCCCGGCACCAACGTCGTGGAGCCGATCGCGGCGATGCCGGGCGTCAACCGCATGAGCGTCGACCGCCTCGTCGAGGCGGCCAGGGAGGCGGCCGATCTCGGCATCCCGGCGCTCGCGACCTTCCCCAACATCGAGATGGGCCTGCGCGACGAGACCGGCTCGAACAGCCTCGCCGCCGATAACCTGATCAACGAGGCGACACGGGCGCTGAAGCGGCACGTGCCGTCGATCGGCGTCATCACCGACGTGGCGCTAGACCCCTTCACCAGTCACGGCCATGACGGCATCCTGCGCGGCGGCGAGATCGTCAACGACGAGACCGTCGAGCAGGTGGCCCGGGCCGCGGTCATCCAGGCCGACGCCGGCTCCGACATCATCGCCCCGTCCGAGATGATGGACGGCCGCATCGGCGTGATCCGGCAGGCGCTCGACGCGGCCGGGCACCAGAATGTCGGCATCATGTCCTACGCGACCAAGTTCGCCTCGGCCTTCTACGGTCCCTATCGCGAGGCGATCGGCACCGGCGGGCTGCTGAAGGGCGACAAGAAGACCTACTATATCGATCCGGCCAACGGCACCGAGGCGATCCGCGACGCCGCGCTCGACGTCGAGGAAGGCGCCGACATGCTGATGGTCAAGCCCGGCCTGCCCTATCTCGACATCTGCTGGCGCATGAAGGAGGCCTTCGGCCTGCCGGTTTTCGCCTACCAGGTGTCCGGCGAGTACGCCCAGATCAAGGCGGCCGCGATGAACGGCTGGATCGACGGCGAACGCGTGATGCTGGAGACCCTGCTCGCCTTCAAGCGCGCCGGCTGCGACGGCATCCTCAGCTACTTCGCGGTCGAGGCTGCGCGGCTGCTGTCGGCCAGGGCCTGAACCGCCCGGGCGCGACGCGCAGAACGTCGCCGCATTGCATTTGTGGCGGCGTTTCCCATATCAGGGACAGTGGAAACGCACAGGAGCGACCGATGAGCAACTTTGGCGAGGTTCGTTTGCCGAGCACGGACTGGCGTGCCTATCGCGGCGTGCTGTCGCGCCGGGTGTTCGCGTTCCTGATCGACTACGCCATCGTCGCGCTGCTGTGGATCCCGGCCGCTGTGGTCGTGTTCTTCCTCGGCATCATCACGCTCGGGCTCGGCTGGATGCTGTACCCGGCCCTGTTCGTGATCGTCGCCATGCTGTATTTCGGCCTGACGATCGGCGGTCCGAACCAGGCCAGCGTCGGCATGAACGTGATGGACCTTGCGGTGATGCGCGTCGACGGCCGGCCGATGGATTTCCTCACCTCGGTCGTCTACCTCGTGCTGTTCTGGGTCGGCAACGCCATCCTGACGCCGTTCATCCTGCTGATCGGCCTCTTCACCGATCGCAGCCGCCTGCTGCACGACCTCCTGCTCGGAACCGTCGTGGTCCGGCGCTCGAGCCTGTAGCGCCGAAAGGTGGCGGATGCGGGCTTTTCCACAGGCACGGGCCGCCGTCACCTCCGCAAGCGTCCCGTTCCAACGGGGCAGTTGACCTTTTCCTCACTTGCGCCATCCTGATACTGTTTGTGAGGCCCGGTTGGAGTCGCGCGCCAGAAGATGAACACCCAGACAACACCCGCCCCCCAATTCTACCTGACGGCTCCGGCGACGTGCCCGTACCTGCCCGACGAGATGGAACGGAAGGTGTTTACCCATCTCGTCGGCGAACGCGCGCCGGAACTGAACGACCTTCTCACCCAGGGCGGCTTCCGCCGCTCGCAGAACATCGCCTACCGCCCGGCCTGCGAGACCTGCCGGGCCTGCGTTTCCGTGCGCATCCTCGTCGACGAATTCGAACCGACTCGCTCGATGCGGCGCGTAATGTCGAGGAATGCCGGGCTGGTGGCCCATGAATATCCGGCCGAGCCGTCGAGCGAACAGTACTCGCTGTTCCGCCACTATCTCGACCATCGCCACCAGAAGGGCGGCATGTCCGACATGTCGGTGCTCGACTACGCGATGATGGTCGAGGACACCCATGTCCACACGAAGATCATCGAATACCGCCTGCGCACCGAAGGCTCGGGGATCGAGGAACGCCCGCGCGGCGACCTCGTCGCCGTCGCCCTGACCGACCGGATGAGCGACGGCCTGTCGATGGTCTATTCCTTCTATGATCCCGAGCGCGAACAGCGGTCGCTCGGCACCTTCATGATCCTCGATCATATCCGTCGCGCCAGGGCGCTCGGCCTGCCTCACGTCTATCTCGGTTACTGGGTCAAGGGATCGCGGAAAATGGACTACAAGGTCAAGTTTCTGCCGCAGGAACACCTTCTTGCCCGCGGCTGGGAGCGCTATGACGGCGAGAGTTCAGACTGAGAATCGGATTTTCGCGTGCCACCCGCTCTTGACCCCGCCTTGCATCGCAAGGGCCTGACGATCACCGCCATCGGCGGACTGGCCCTGTCGTTCGACATCCCGCTGATCCGCTCCGCACAGGGCGAGGTCTGGTCGCTGCTCGCCATCCGCAGCCTGTCGACCTTCGTCGTCGCCATCGCCGTCTGGTCGATCGTCCGCTTTGTCATCAAGCGCCCGGCTGCGCTAATACCGGGGCGCGCCGGTCTGTTGGCGGGCCTGCTCTACGGCATCAACTCGCTGACCTTCATGCTGGCGGTATTCAACACCACCACCGCCAACGTCGTCTTCATCCTCGCCTTCACCTCGATGTTCGCAGCCCTGCTGTCCTGGGCGTTTCTCGGCGAGCGTCCGTCCAACGCGACGCTCCTGACGATGGCGGCGATGGTGTGCGGCGTCGCCCTGATCGTCCAGGACGGGCTCGAGAGCGGCAACCTCTTCGGCGATGCCATGGCGGCCTGTTCGGCACTGCTGCTGGCGGCGGCCATCACCATCAGCCGCAAGAGCGGCGCCGACATGGGCTTCGTGCCGCTGGTGACCGCCATCGTCCCCGGCCTTGTTGCGCTGCTGCTGCTGCCGGGCGGCACCCTTGCGGTCGAACAGCCGGCCTATATCCTGTTCAACGGGCTGGTGATGATCCCGCTCGCCTTCTGGTGCCTGGCCACCGGGCCGCGCTTCCTGTCCGCGCCGGAGGTCGGCATGTTCTACCTGCTCGAGACGGTGCTGGCTCCGATCTGGGTGTGGATCGTCTTTGCCGAGCGCCCGTCCGGCCAGACCATCGCCGGCGGCTCGATCCTGATCGCCGCGCTGCTCGCCCACTCGCTCTGGCAGATGCGCAGCAAAGCCAGGATCGCGGCCCTGCGCGGCGCCGTCGCCGAGCCGGCGGCGGGATAGACGCGGCGACCTCGCCGGTGTCGCTGCGGGCGCGAGCGGCGCGGAATGTTGCCCCTGCGCACCGTGCGTTCTTCCCTGCCCGGGCCCGCGGCCGGGGCATCGGGCAGCCACCGGCTAGCCGCTGAACTTGCCGCTGCGCGGGAACCCCTTCGGCACCGTCCGGCCGGCGCCGGCGCGGTCGCCCGTCCATTCGAGCAGTTCGTCCTTGCTGCGCACGAAGTTGCGCCCGGCGCTGTCGTCCCAGGACAGCCCCTCGGCCATGGCGAAGCAGCGCACGTCGGAGATGCCGCCGTCCTTGTAGCGCTGCAGGCGCACGCCCTTGCCGCGCGACATCTCCGGCAATTGCACCAGCGGGAAGACCAGCATCTTGCGGTTCTCGCCGACGACGGCGACGTGGTCGCCGCGGACCGGCACCACCAACAGCGCCTCGTCCGGCATGGCGACGTTCATCACCTGCTTGCCCTTGCGGGTGTTGGCGACCATGTCGCTCTCCGCGACCACGAAGCCGTTGCCGGCGCGCGAGGCGATGACCACCTTTCGACCCGCATCATGCGCGAACGCGGTCAGCACGTCCTGGTCGTTCTCCATGTCGACCATGATGCGCAGCGGCTCGCCATGGCCGCGCCCACCCGGCAGCTTGTCGGCACCGAGCGTATAGACCTTGCCGCCGGTGGTGACGACGAGGATCTTGTCGGTCGTCTGTGCCGGGAACGCCACCTTGAGCGCGTCGCCCTCCTTGAACTGCAGGCCGGAGGTGTCGGCGATGTGCCCCTTCAGCGCGCGGATCCAGCCTTTTTCCGAGATCACCACCGTAACCGGTTCCTTCTCGATCATCGCCTGCTGGATCGCCTCGACGTCGGCGTCGGGCGCGTCGGCGAACTGGGTGCGGCGCTTGCCGAGTTCGGTCGCCTTGGCGAATTTCTTCTTCACCTCGCCGATCTCCCAGGCGACGGTCTGCCACTGCTTGGCCTCGGAGGCGAGCAGCGCCTCGATCTCCGCCTTCTCCTTGGTCAGCGCGTCGAACTCGGTGCGGATCTCGAATTCCTCGAGCTTGCGCAGCGAGCGCAGGCGCATGTTGAGAATCGACTCGGCCTGCAGGTCGGTGAGCGAGAACCGCGCCATCAGCGCCGGCTTCGGCTCGTCCTCCTCGCGGATGATGCGGATCACCTCGTCGATGTTGAGATAGGCGACGAGGTAGCCGCCAAGGATCTCCAGGCGTCGCTCGATCGCGGCAAGGCGATGGCGGGAACGGCGCAGCAGCACGTCGCGCCGGTGCGCCAGCCACTCCGACAGCACCTCGTTCAACGCCATGACGCGCGGCACGCGGCCCATCGACAGGACGTTCATGTTCAGCGGAATGCGGCTTTCGAGCTCGGACAGCTTGAACAGCGATTCCATCAGGATCGTCGGATCGACGCTGCGGCTCTTCGGCACGAGGACGATGCGCACGTCCTCCGCCGACTCGTCGCGGATATCCTCCAGCAGCGGCACCTTGCGCGCCAGCAGCAGCTCGGCGATCTTCTCGATCAGGCGCGATTTCTGCACCTGATAGGGAATCTCGGTGACGACGATCTGGAAGCCGCCGCGGCCGAGGTCCTCGGTCGTCCACTTCGCCCGCACGCGGAAGCCGCCGCGGCCGGTCCGGTAGGACTCCAGCATGCTCTCGCGGCTCTCCACGACGATGCCGCCGGTCGGGAAGTCCGGCCCCTCGATGCCGCCCTTCTGCGGGTTCGCCGGGTCGAACATCAGCTCCTCGACGCTCGCCCCCGGGTTCTTGATCAGATACAGCGCCGCATCGCACAGCTCATGGGCGTTGTGCGGCGGGATCGAGGTGGCCATCCCGACCGCGATGCCAGAGGCGCCGTTGGCCAGCAGGTTCGGGAAGGAGCCCGGCAACACCACCGGCTCCTGGTCCTCCTCGTTGTAGGTCGGGCGGAAATCGACCGCGTCCTCGTCGATGCCCTCCAGCAGCAACGAGGCGACGTCGGTCATCTTCGCCTCGGTGTAGCGGTAGGCAGCGGCATTGTCGCCGTCGATGTTGCCGAAGTTGCCCTGGCCGTCGACGACCGGATAGCGCTGCGAAAAGTCCTGCGCCAGGCGCACCAGCGCGTCGTAGACCGACTGGTCGCCGTGCGGGTGGAACTTACCGATGACGTCGCCGACGATACGGGCGCATTTCTTGAACGAGGAATTCGGCCTGAGGCCCATCTCGCTCATGGCGTGGATGATGCGGCGGTGGACCGGTTTCAGCCCGTCGCGCACGTCCGGCAGCGCGCGGTGCATGATGGTCGACAGCGCGTAAGCGAGGTAGCGCTCTTCCAGCGCCGCCTTGAGGTCGACCGGATGGATGTTGTCGTCTCCGCCAGAGGGCGGCAAAATCTCTTGTCCCATTGGGCTTGACTACCGAAAATGCCGATTCGCGGCAAGGAATCCGGGCGATTGCGCTGTGGATAGCAGGGCGTGGCGGCCGGCCACAATTACGGAACCTTCGAGATTTACACTCTGCCGCCATGGACGCTTAACCCATTGAGAATATAGTCCGCCGACCACACGTCCAGTTGCCCGGGACGGCATTCGCCACCGGTTTCCAGAGAAGAGGACCCCATGTTCCAGAAACGCACCCTCCGTACGATGCTGGCCGGCGTCGCCTTGGCTACGCTCGCAAGCCCGGCCCTTGCCATCGACGGCGCCGACCTCGTCAACAAGCTGAACGCGGCCAGTGGTGCGAGCGGTTTCGCCGTCTCCTACGGCAACATCGCCGTCGACGGCGACACCGTCACGCTCGAGGCGGCTAGGTTAACGCCGGCCGGCGGCGAGCCCGCAATGGTGGGCGACGTCACGCTCGAGGGCGTCGAGGAGGACGGCAGCGGCGGCTATACCGTCGAAACCGTCCGCTTTCCCGACGTCGACCGGACCGACGACGGCGTCACCGTGAAGGCGACGGACCTGACGATCGGCGGGCTGGCCATCCCGGCGACGGTCGATGGCAAGTCGCTCGATTCGGTCATCCTCTACGAAAGCGCCAGCGCCGGCCCGGTCACCGTTACCCGCAAGGGCGCCGAGGTGTTCTCGATGTCGGGCATCGAGGCGACGGTACAGCGCATGGCAAACGACGGGGGGCTCACCTACGACGCCACGCTTTCCGACATCAAGGCCGACCTCAGCCAGATCGAGGACCCGAAGTCACGGGACACCATCGAGAAGCTCGGCATGCAGACCCTCGACGGCCGGATCACGATGAAGGGCAGCTGGGAGCTCGAAAGCGGCAAGTTCGCCCTGGAGGAGTACGCGCTCGACTTCAACGACGTCGGCCGGCTCGACCTTTCCTTCGCCATTTCCGGCTACACCATGGACTTCATCCACTCGATGCGCGAGGCGATGGAGGCCAACCAGGCCAATCCGAACAAGGACGAAGCCAATGCGGCCCTCGGCATGTCGATGATGGGGCTGCTGCAGCAACTGACCTTCGACAGCGCCGTGATCCGGTTCGCCGATGCGTCGCTGACGAAGAAGGTTCTGGAGGTGGTCGGCGCAGAGCAAGGCGTGTCCGGCGAGCAGATGGCCCAGTCGCTCAAGGGCCTCGTGCCGCTGATGATCGCCCAGCTCAACATGCCCGAACTGCAGAACCAGATCGCGCAGGCCGTCAACACCTATCTCGACGACCCGAAGAACCTGACGATCAGCGCCGCACCGGCCAAGCCCGTGCCATTCCCGATGATCATGGGGGCGGCCATGGGCGCGCCGAACACGATCCCGCAGGTGCTCGGCGTCACGGTGACGGCGAACCAGTAACCGGCCCCCACGGCAACAACGGAAAGCCCGGGCCAGACCCGGGCTTTCTGTTTTCCCGATGGCGGGCGGGGCACGGTCCCTGCCCGCCCCGCCAACGATATGGCGGACACCTGAAGGATGTTTGCCATTCCCTTGGGCCGCGCTTTGCCCTAAAGAGCGCCCAGGTCACTCTCCGGTCGCAGCCTACCCGGTCAAAACAAGGACAACAGACTATGAGGACAATCGTCATCTGCTCCGGCGGACTGGATTCCGTATCGCTGGCGCACAAGGTCGCAGCCGAGCACGAGCTGGTCGGGCTTCTCTCGTTCGACTACGGCCAACGGCACCGCAAGGAGCTCAATTTCGCCGCCGCCTGCGCCGAACGGCTGGGCGTGCCGCACCAGATCATCGACATCCGTGCCATCGGCCAGAGCCTGACCGGTTCGGCCCTCACCGACGAGGTCGAGGTGCCGGACGGCCACTATGCCGAAGAGACGATGAAGGTGACCGTGGTGCCGAACCGCAACGCCATCATGCTCGCCATCGCCTTCGGGGTGGCGGCGGCGCGGGACGCCGAGGCCGTCGCGACCGCCGTGCATGGCGGCGACCACTTCATTTATCCGGACTGTCGCCCCGGCTTCATCGACGCCTTCCAGGCCATGCAGAACCATGCGCTGGAGGGCTACGCCAACGTGAAGCTCCATGCGCCCTACGTCAACGTCTCGAAGGCGGACATCGTCACCGACGGGGCCCGCCACGGCACCCCGTTCGCCGCCACCTGGTCCTGCTACAAGGGCGGCGACCGGCATTGCGGCCGCTGCGGCACCTGCGTCGAACGGCGCGAGGCCTTCCATCTCGCCGGCGTCGAGGACCCGACCGACTACGACGATCCGGAATTCTGGATCGCCGCCACCGCCGGGCCTGCGGCGAAGGCGGTGAAGTGATGTTCCGGATCACCAAGGAATTCCACTTCTCGGCCTCGCACCAGCTGACGAGCCTGCCGCCGGAACACCAGTGCGCCCGCCTGCACGGGCACAACTACGTGGTCGAGGTGGAACTCATGGCGGACGCCCTGAACGAGCACGGCTTCGTGCGCGACTATCACGAGCTTGCGCCGCTGAAGCGCTATATCGACGAATGCTTCGACCACCGCCACCTCAACGACGTGCTGGGCCACGACCGGGTAACGGCGGAATGCCTGGCCAAGCACTTCTACGACTGGTGCAAGGAACGGCTGCCGGAAACCTCCGCTGTGCGCGTGAGCGAGACCGCCAAGACCTGGGCGGAATACCGGCCATGACGAGCCAGCCCGACGCCGAAATCCGCGTCAGCGAGATCTTCGGACCGACGATCCAGGGCGAAGGCGCGCTGATCGGCGTGCCGACCGTGTTCGTCCGGACCGGCGGCTGCGACTACCGCTGCTCCTGGTGCGACAGCCTGCACGCGGTCGACAGCCAGTACCGCGACCAGTGGCAGGCGATGTCCACCGAGGCGGTCTGGAGGCAGGTGACGCGGCTGTCGGGCGGCAGGCCGCTGACGGTCACGCTGTCCGGCGGCAATCCGGCGATCCAGCCGTTCGCCGACCTGATCCGGCGCGGCCAGGCCGAAGGCTACCGTTTCGCGCTCGAGACGCAGGGATCGGTTGCCAGGGACTGGTTTTCGGAGCTTGACGTGCTGGTGCTGAGCCCGAAGCCGCCGTCGAGCGCGATGACAGCCGATTGGGACGCGTTCGATGCCTGTCTCAGCGCCGCGGCGGGCAAGCCGCAGACGCTGCTGAAGGTCGTCGTGTTCGACGAGGCGGACTATGCCTTTGCCAGAAGCGTGGCCGCGCGCTATCCGCACCTTGCGATGCACCTGCAGCCGGGCAACCACACGCCCCCGCCGCCCGAGGACGACAGCGCCCTCGTCGATATCGACGGCGTCAACGCGCGCATGCGCTGGCTGGTGGAGAAGGTCGTCGCCGACCGCTGGTTCGAGGCGCGCGTGCTGCCGCAGCTTCACGTGCTGCTGTGGGGCAACAAGCGCGGCGTCTGAGCCCTGCCTTGTTGCGGAGCTGTTCCCGCCCGGTCCGACTTTGCCAATCCGCCCCTGCCACAATCGAAAGGCCCGGCAATCAGTTTGCCGGGCCTTTTCCTTGGGCGGTTGTCCGCGGTCAGTGCGCGGCCGGCACGGCGGCGTCGTCCTTGTCGTGCAGGGCGAAGCGGTCGAGCATATGCGCGCTCGCCTCGTTCACGCCCCTCACCTCGACGTCGATGCCGTGGCGGCGATACTTCAGGACGACCTTGTCGAGCGCGCCGACGGCGGTGATGTCCCAAAGGTGGGCGTTGGAAACGTCGATCAACACCTTCTTCAGCGGCTCGGCAAAGTCGAAGGCGGCGATGAAGCTTTCGGTCGAGGCGAAGAAGATCTGGCCGTCGACGTGGTAGGTGCGGGTCTGGCGGTCCGCGTCGAGCACGGAGCGGACATGGAACAGGCGTGCGACCTTGCCGGCAAAGAACACGCCGGAGAGCAGCACGCCCACCAGCACGCCCTTGGCAAGGTCGTGCGTGCCGACGGTGGTGACGACGGTCGCGAGCATGACGATCGAGGACGGCAGCGGGTTGCGGCGCAGGTCGAGGATCGAGCGCCAGGAGAAGGTGCCGATCGAGACCATGATCATGATCGCGACGAGCGCGGCCATCGGGATGACGCGGACGAGGTCGTCGAGCACGAGGATCAGGAACAGCAGGAAGGCGCCGGCGACGAAGGTCGACAGGCGGCCGCGGCCGCCGGAGGTGACGTTGATCACCGACTGGCCGATCATGGCGCAGCCGCCCATGCCGCCGATCAGGCCGGAGGCGATGTTGCTGGCGCCCTGGCCGATGCATTCCTGGCTCTTGGAGCTGGTGGTGTCGGTCATGTCGTCGACGATCTGCGCCGTCAGCAGCGATTCCAGCAGCCCGACGGCGGCCAGCGCCATCGCATAGGGAAAAATGATCTGCAACGTCTCCAGCGTGAGCGGCACCTGCGGCAGCGCGAAGATCGGCAGGGCGGAGGGAAGCTCGCCGAGATCGCCGACGGTGCGCAGGTCGAGCCCGCCCCAATAGGCGACGGCGGTGAGCACTGCGATCGCGACCAGCGGCGACGGCACGGCCTTGGTGACGTAGGGGAACAGGTAGATGATCGCCAGACCCGCCGCGATCATCACATAGGTTAGGTTCGGCACACCGATCAGTTCCGGTAGCTGCGCCATGAAGATCAGGATCGCCAGGGCGTTGACGAAGCCGGTGATGACGGAGCGCGAGACGAAGCGCATGACGCGGCCGAGCTTGGCCATGCCGGCGAGGATCTGGATCAGCCCCATCAGCAGCGTCGCGGCGAACAGGTACTCGAGGCCGTGCTCCTTCACCAGCGTCACCATCAGCACGGCGGTGGCAGCGGTGGCGGCCGAGATCATGCCGGGACGGCCGCCGGTAAAGGCCGACACACAGGCGATGGCGAAGGACGCGAACAGGCCGACCTTGGGATCGACGCCGGCGATGACGGAGAAGCCGATGGCCTCGGGGATGAGCGCGAGCGCCACGACGATGCCGGAGAGGACATCGGCGCGGATGTTGGAAAACCATTCGCGTTTGTAGGTCGAGAGCGTTGTTTTCATGAAAATCTTCGCAAGAGTAGTGCATCCAGACCGGCGGTCAGCCGGCACGTGACTGGTTTGATGCTTTTGCGTTGTCTGGCGGATCGGCGGCCAGAAGAGCCACCCGGGGTTTCACCGGGTCCGGGGCGAATAGCGCTTCTTTTAGACTCGATCGTGCTGCATTGCAACATGGCCGGGTGCGCAAAAGGCCCGGCAGCGCTGCCGGGCCTTTCCCTAATCAGGAACGATCCGCAGGGATCATCAGTCCTTCTTCGGCTGCGGCACGACCCGCAGCGCCAACTCGCGCAGTTGCGTCGTCGTCGCCGGCGACGGTGCGCCCATCAGAAGGTCCTGCGCCTGCTGGTTCATCGGGAACAGCGTGATCTCGCGCAGGTTCTTGGCGCCGACGAGCAGCATGACGATGCGATCGATGCCGGCCGCCATGCCGCCATGCGGCGGCGCGCCGTACTGGAAGGCGCGGTAGAGGCCGCCGAAGCGTTCCTCGACGTCGGCCTGGCTCAGACCCACCTTCTCGAACGCCCGCACCATCAGCTCCGGCGACTGGTTTCGGATCGAGCCCGAGGCGATCTCGAAGCCGTTGCAGACCATGTCGTACTGGAACGCCTTGATGGTCAGCGGGTCCTGGTTTTCCAGCGCCTCGAGGCCACCCTGCGGCATGGAGAACGGGTTGTGGGCGAACTCGACGGTGCGCTCGTCTTCGTTCCATTCGTAGAACGGGAAGTCGACGATCCAGCAGAGCTCGTAACGGTCGCGGTCGACCAGGTTCAGTTCCTCGCCGGCCTTGGCGCGGGCCTCGCCGGCGAACTTGTAGAACTTGGCCGGATCGCCGGCGACGAAGAAGCAGGCGTCGCCGTCGTCGAGGCCAAGCTGGGTGCGGATCGCGTCGGTGCGCTCCTCGCCGATGTTCTTGGCGAGCGGGCCGGCACCCTCGAGCTTGTCGCCCTCCTTGCGCCAGAAGATGTAGCCGAGGCCGGGCTGGCCGTGGCTCTGCGCCCAGGCGTTCATGCGGTCGCAGAAGGCCCGGGAGCCGCCGGTCCGCGCCGGAATCGCCCAGACCTCGACCTTCGGGTTGGAGGCGATCATGTTGGCGAAGACCTTGAAGCCGGAATCGCGGAAATGATCGGTGACCGCCTGCATCTCGATCGGGTTGCGCAGGTCCGGCTTGTCGGTGCCGTAGGTGCGGATCGCGTCGTCATAGGCGATGCGGCGGAACTGCTGCGTCACCGGCTTGCCGTCCGCGAACTCCTCGAAGATGCCGCGGACGACCGGCTCCATCGTGTTCCAGACGTCTTCCTGCTCGACGAAGCTCATTTCCAGGTCGAGCTGGTAGAACTCGCCCGGCAGGCGGTCGGCGCGCGGGTCCTCGTCGCGGAAGCACGGCGCGATCTGGAAATAGCGGTCGAAGCCGGCCACCATCAGAAGCTGCTTGTACTGCTGCGGCGCCTGCGGCAGGGCGTAGAACATGCCCTCGTGGATGCGGCTCGGCACCAGGAAGTCGCGCGCGCCTTCCGGCGAGGACGCCGTCAGGATCGGCGTCGAATACTCGGTGAAGCCGATCTCGCCCATGCGCCGGCGCATCGAGCCGATGATCTGGGTGCGCTTGACGATGTTTTTGTGCAGCGTCTCGCGGCGCAGGTCGAGGAAGCGGTATTTCAGGCGCACGTCCTCGGGGTAGTCGGGCTCGCCGAACACCGGCAGCGGCAGCTCACGGGCCGCCGACAGCACCTCGATCTCCTGCGCGTAGAGTTCGACCTCGCCCGTCGCCATGTGCTTGTTGACGGTGTCCTCGGTCCGCGCCTTGACGAGGCCATCGACGCGGATCACCCACTCGCCGCGCACGGATTCGGCGACCTTGAAGGCCGGGCTGTCGGGATCGGCGACGACCTGGGTGATGCCGTAGTGGTCGCGCAGGTCGATGAAGAGCACGCCGCCGTGGTCGCGGACGCGGTGAACCCAGCCGGAGAGACGGACGGTGGAGCCGACATCGGCCTTGCGAAGGGCTGCGCAGGTGTGGCTGCGGTAACGGTGCATTGTCTTATCCTGGAATGCTCTGAGGTCGGCGCGGGACGCCCGCGCGCGCTTTGCGAAAATCGGGCGGACAAGCGCATGACCAGCCGGATTTGTCAAGGCTTGGAGCGCGGCGCGGCGCGGCGGCCGGCCGCCTGGACGGGCGGGCACGGCAGGTCGCCGAAAGAGCAGAACACGCAGCAGTCACCGGAGTTCGGCCGCAGCACCGCGCCGCAACCGCCGCATTGATAGATGATCTGGCAGGCGTCCGGGGGCATGGTTTCGGTGGCCTGATGGCCGCAATGGGGACAGGTAAGGATGGATCGAAGCTTGATCATCGCAGCGCGCTCCAATGCTGCCGGACGACGCCGTCATCCGTGATCGAAAAGCTATGTGAAAACACAGCAACTTGTGAAAGGACGACCCTCCCGACGGCGGCCAGGTGCGCCGCTGTCGCCGGCGGCGATGACCTTGGGGCCGAACGCTCAGGTCGGGAAAACTGTGCCGCGGCGCGATCGCCCTGGCACGCCCGCCACGGCAGGCGCCGTCGGGTGGAAAGCGGGCGCCGGGCACGCCAAAGATTGCCGATTGCGGGCGGGTCATGCCCGGGGCGCGGACATCTACTCGAGGGCGCGCGGCTATTCCAGGGCGCGTGACGGCGCCGGCTTCTTGCTCGCAGCGGCCGACGTCCGCCGGCGCGCTGGAGCCGCAATGGCAAGGTCCTTACCCTGCGCCTCGCGAAGCTTGCGAAGCCGTTCGGTCTTGCGGGCGCGCTGGATCGCCTCGGCGGCGATGATGTCCTTGGCTGCCGCATCTGTCTGAGCGGCCTTCTCCTCCGCGGACGTCCTGGTCCGCCTGAAGGTATCGTTCTTGCCGGCAGTCATCACCGTCCTCCGAAAATGCACGCCCCTTGCGCCATCAGCGCGCGCGGGTCTTCTTCTTCGGCCCCGGCAGCAGGCCTTCGCGTTGCGCCTTCTTGCGCGCCAGCTTGCGTGAGCGCCGGATCGCGTCCGCCTTCTCGCGCGCCCGCTTCTCGGACGGCTTCTCGTAGGCCCTGCGCGCCCGCATTTCCCGGAACACGCCCTCGCGCTGCATCCTCTTCTTCAAAACGCGAATGGCCTGCTCGATGTTGTTGTCCCTGACGATAACCTGCAAAATATCTCCTGACGCAGCTACGGCTGCTGTTTCCTTTCCTGATTGCATCCGCCTTGATCCGGCTCGGTGATCCGGCCCCTGACCTTCGCCCCCGAGGGGAGGCGGACGACGACACGCGACGGCGTCGTACTCATCCCGGGCGCTTCGCTCCGGGCAATGCGCTTCGTTCAAAGCGCGCGACTTCGGACGAAGCCGCTATCGGACAGTCCGCCCGTTCCCGGCCGGTCACCCTTGCGGGCTCTGGTTGGCGGGCTCTGGTTGGGCGCTGTCCGGCACCCGAGCCCTCGATCCGATGGTCGAAAGCTCCGATCAAACAGGGCCGGTCGGACCCGGCCCTTCAAGGTCGTCCCCGCTGCGCTGCCGGGCCAAACCGCGGCCAATGCCAGCGCGCGTCAAGCTCACCCCGCCTGCAGATTGTCCGCCGAGCTCTTGCCCGTGCGACGATCCTGGACAATTTCGTAGCGAATCTTCTGGCCGTCGTTCAGCGAACGCATGCCAGCCCGCTCAACGGCGGAAATATGGACGAACACGTCAGCGCCGCCATCATCCGGCTGAATAAAGCCGAAGCCCTTGGTGGCGTTGAACCATTTGACGGTCCCGGAATTCATGGCGACGTCCTTTCGAGGCATCGTTGGTTCCCGCGGTACCTTGCGGGATTGGATCGATTCGTTGAGAGGATTTCCGCCGGGAGCGCATGGCTCGACAACGACGTCACACGCAATGGTCGATGGCAAAAATATAGGCGCAATTCTGGATTATGCAACGGGACTGCCTGCGATTGGCCCGTAACGCTTTGCTTTCGAAGGAATGTTTATGCCTTTCCCCCGGCGCCTCGATCCGGGTCGATGCGCCGGGGCAAGCTTTGTGCGGACACGGTCAGGTCGGGATCATGCCCGAGACGATCCGGTCCTTGCTCTCGCCGCTGGCGGCGAGCGCCTGCCTCACACCGAGACGATCGGCTTCGGGCCGGTTCTGGCTCATCTTGCGCTTTCCCTTCAGCGTGGCGATGGGCATGCGCAGGCCAACGATGCCGCGAAGCTGCGCCTTGATGAAGCCTTCCGGCGCGTCCGTGACCGCCCAGGGGAGACCGCGGCCGCTCTCGTGCAGACCGGTGAGGCGCGTGACGACCTCGAGCAGCCGCTCGGGCTCGTCGAAGAACTCGACCGGGCCGCTGGCCTGCACGAGCGTATAGTTCCAGGTGGGAACGACCTTGTGGTGGTCGTTCTTCGAGGCATACCAGCTCGGCGAGACATAGGCGTCCGGTCCCATGAACACGGCCATCCCGTGACCGATCACACCGGCCTTCCACTGCGGGTTGGGCCGGGCGAGATGCCCGTACAGCACGCCAAGCCCGCCCTCGCCTTCCGAGAGAAGCAGCGGCAAAGGCGTGACCATCGGGCCGTCGACCGTCGCCGTGACGAAGGTGGCAAGGTGGCATTGCCGCATCATCGCGTGAAGTTCGGCGGTGTCGTCGACGGCAAAGGCTGCTGGGGTGTACATGGGCGTCTCCTTGACTTGGACGCATTATCCTCCTCAACTGGCTCCGGATACATGACCAGTTATGAGGTATTTTGTTGGTCCAGTTTGAACGCGACGCTCAAAAGACGGGCGCGACCCGCAACATCTATCGCTCACTGCGCGCGCAGATCGCGTCCGGCGTCTACCTTGCCGGCGACAGGCTTCCCTCGAGCCGCGCGCTGGCGGAAGAACTTGGCGTCTCGCGGAACACGGTGACCGCCGCGTTCGAGCAACTGATCTCGGAGGGCTACATCCAGGTGAGCCAAGGCAGGCGCGCGACCGTGGCTCCCTCGGTTCAGCCGCCGCCCCTGGAGCCCCCGCGGCCGGCGCACGGCGGCACAGACAAGCTGTCCGCCTACGCAGCGCGCGCGCTGGCGCTGGCGCCGAACAGCAGCACCGAGCGGCAAGCGCTGGCGTTCGACTTTCGTTACGGCGACATCGCCGCGGCAGACTTTCCAAGGCTTCTCTGGCGCAAGGCACTGAGCGCGGCCACGCTGAAAGTCCGCGACCGCCTGGGTTACGAGCATCCCGCCGGCAGTCCGGCCCTTCGCCAGGCCTTGCAGAGCTATCTGTGGCGGGCCCGCGGCATCGGCTGCGACGCCGACCAGATCGTCGTCGTCAGCGGCTCGCAGCAGGCACTCGACCTGTGTGCGCGTGTGCTGGTCAACCCCGGCGACCGGGTCGTGCTCGAGGATCCGTGCTATGCGATGGCGCGAAACGTCATGGTGGCCATCGGTGCGCACCCGGTCGACGTGCCGTGCGACCAGGATGGATTGGACACGGCCCGGCTGCCCGAGCCTGCCGGCATCGCGCTCGCCTGCGTGACGCCGAGTCACCAATTTCCGCTGGGCGGGGTACTCTCGGCCGGGCGGCGGCAAGCGCTTGTCGCGTGGGCCGAAGCGGCAGGCACCTACATCGTCGAGGACGACTACGACGGCGAATACCGCTACGACGTCGGCCCGATCCCTCCCCTCCAGCTGTCGAGCCAGGAGCGGGTCATCTATGTCGGTACCGTGTCCAAGACGCTCTCGCCCACCCTGCGGCTGGGCTACATGGTGCTGCCGGGTCCGCTCGTCGAGGCCTTCGTCCGCTGCAAGCAGTTCGCCGACCGCCACAGCAGCAGCTTCGGACAGGAGGCGCTGGCCTCGCTGCTGGAGACCGGCGCGTATGAACGGCACGTTCGCAGGATGCGACGCGTGAATGCCGACCGGCGGGCCACGTTCCTGGAGGCGATGGCGGCGCTGTTCGGCAGCGAGGTCGAGATCGTCGGAACCTCGGCGGGTTTGCACGTGGTGGTGTGGTTCAACCACCTGCGGACCGAGGACGAGGACCGCCTCGTCGCCACCGCCGCGCAGAACAACGTCGGCGTCTACCCGGTGTCGCGCCTCTATGCGACGCGGGGCGACCGGCGCGCCGGCTTGATCTTCGGCTATGCCTCGATGCCGTCCCCAATGATCGTCAAGGGGGTCACGCGGCTGCACGAGGTGCTCCGCTCGTCCGGCCTGCTGCCGTGACGGGCGCGCGCCGCAGGCCCGTGGCGGTCACAAAACGGTGAGGACGATCTTGCCGACATGGTCCTTCTTGACGAAGGCCGCCTGCGCCGCACCGATCTCTTGCAACGGATAGGTTCCGGCGACCAGTGGCCTGATCTCGTTGCGCTCGATCCGGCCGACCAGGTTGGAAAACACCCCCGGGGCGAGTACCGTGCAGCCGAAGAAGCTGAGGTCCTTGAGGTAGAGCGTGCGCACGTCGAGCGTAACCATTGGCCCGCCGATGGCGCCGGCGACGGCGTAGCGCCCGCCGGGGCGGAGCAGTTCCGGCAGTATCGGCCAGTTCGGCCCCGCCACCAGATCGACGACGACGTCGACGCCGTTGCGGCCGACCGCCGCCAGAAGGTCCGTCTCGCGGCTCAGCGTCTTCTCCGCGCCGAGCTCGGAAAGCAGCCCTGCCTTCGCCGGACTGGTCACCGCCAGCACGCGCGCCCCGCGCGCCCGGGCGAGCTGCACCGCGGCCGATCCGACCCCGCCGGAGGCCCCGGTGACCAGCACGGTCTCCCCGGCCCTCACCCCGGCGCGCGTCAGCATGTTCTCGGCGGTGGAGTAGGAACAGGGAAATGACGCCAGCTCGACGTCGGTCAGTTCGCTGCGCACGGGATGGGCGTGGCGGGCCGCAACCCTTGTGAACTCGGCAAAGCCGCCGTCGCACTCGGAGCCGAAGTACCAGGGCGTCTGCAGGCCCGCGCCACCGGCCTCGCGCAGGCACGGCTCGATCAGCACGCGCTCGCCGATCCGGCCCGGATCCACGCCCGCGCCGACGGCGACGATCCGGCCGCACGCGTCGGCGCCCTGGATCCGCGGGAAGGTCAGCGCCGCGCCGGTCCAGGACGCGTCCGCAGCCGCGGCATCGCCCTTCGAGTACCAGCCGGTGCGGGTGTTGATGTCGGTGTTGTTCACGCCCGCGGCAGCGACCCTGACGATCACCTCGCCGCGGCCCGGCGACGGCACGGCGAGATCGTCCCGCCAGTGCAGCATCTCGGGTCCGCCGTGGCCGGTGAGGACGACGCCGCACATCAGTTCGGGCAGGATCATGGGTCACCCCCGAGGTAGAATGAATACTCTACTTGCCGAGGTAGAGCGTTCATTCTACAAAGTCAAGCCATGACCGAGACACCGAACAGGATCGCGGCCGGGCTGGAGCGCGCCTTCGCCGCGCACGGATTTGCCGAGCCGAATATCGAGACGCTGCGCGATGCGGCCGGGGTGAGCCTGCGCACCCTCTACAAGTACGCGCCCTCGCGCGAGGCGATGGTGAAGATGGCGCTGGAGCACCGGCACGAGCGCTATCTGGCGCGGGTGTTCTCGGCGCTGCCGGCCGATCCGGCGCAGGCGCTGGCGGCGATCATGGACAGGATCGGCGTCTGGATGGCCGACGAGGCGGCCCACGGCTGCCTGTTCCACGCCGCCGTCGCCGCCGCCCCGAACGACGCCGCGTTGCGGGCGCTGCTGGCCCGGCACAAGGGCGAGGTGGCGCGCCGCGCCGCCGCGGCAACGGACCGGCCGGGACACGTCGCCGATCTGATGCTGATCCTCGACGGCCTCACCCAGAGCTGGCCGCTCCTGCACGGCGCGGCGATCGACAGCGCCAAGCGGCTGGCCGCTTCCCTGCCCCGCCAGCGATGAGCGCTGGCGCAGCGCCTGGCACGCGCGTCACCGCTGCCAGAATGGCTTGCCGACCTCGGCCTCGACCTGCGGCCTGGTCAGGCCGATGTCGTCGATCAGATGCGGGTCGTCCTGCGATTTCCGTTCAAGCTCGCGGCGAAAGCGCCGGCGCTCCTCCCAGGTGGCGAGCAGGCTTCGCAGTCGCGCAAGACCGCCACGGCGCGGCGGCTCCTGCGGCGCAAGACAGATCTCGTTCATGGCTAATCTTCCTTTGCTTGAGGGGCCCTGGCCTCGACCGGAACGAGACCGGATTCTGCAAGAGGCACGCCGCGGCGTCCTTAAGCCCTGCCAAAGCCCCGGCAAAAACTTCCAAATCAGCCATGGCCAGCCGTGATCCAAGGCGACCGCCCGCCCGGGGCGATTCCATTTGCCCCCGAACGGCTCTATAGATTCGGCCCATGCAGGGATTGCGCATCGGCTTTGGTCCATTCGTGCTCGATCCGGGCGCAGGAACGCTGCTCCGGAACGACGAGCCCGTGGCGCTCGGTCAACGCGGGCTGAGGCTGCTGGCGACGCTGGCTGCACGGCCCGGCGAAATCCTGGGCAAGGCCGAGCTGATGGAGGCGGCCTGGCCGGGCATGGCCGTGGAGGAAGGCAATCTCACCGTGCAGGTCGCGCAGCTGCGCAAGCTGCTCGGCCCGGCCGATGACGGCGGCGAATGGATCACCACGGTGCCACGCGTCGGTTATCGCTTCACCGGGCTCGTCCGCTCGCTCGGAGCTGCGCGGCGCACCGCGTTGCCGCTTCCCGAAAAGCCGTCGGTCGCCGTGCTGCCCTTCGTCAATGTCAGCAACGATACCGCCCAGGATTCCTTTGCCGACGGGCTGACCGAGGACCTGATCACCGACTTGTCCCGGCACGCCGGCCTGTTCGTCATCGCCCGCAACTCGTCCCTCGCCTACAAGGGCAAGGCGATGGACGTGCGCGCGATCGCGGCCGACCTCGGCGTGCGCTACCTGCTGGAGGGCAGCGCGCGCCGCGCCGCGGACCGGGTGCGGATCAACGCCCAGCTGGTCGACGCAACGAGCGGCGAGCACCTTTGGGCCGAGCGCTTCGACCGCAGCCTCGACGACATCTTCGCCGTCCAGGACGAGGTTACCGGCAAGATCGTCGAAGCCCTGCTCGGCCGGCTGCGGGCGCCGCCGCCACGCAACCGTCCGAGGAGCCTCGAGGCCTATGATCTGTGCGTGCGTGCGCGCAAGCTGATCGATGAATCGCCGCAGACGGCGCGGGAGGCGCATCTGTTGCTGACGCGGGCGATCGCGCTCGACCCGCACTATGCCGAAGCCCATCGCTGGCTCGCGATGAACCACTGGATGGGGTGGGTGCATTGGGGCGCACCGATCGAACCCAACCGCCGAACCGGCCTCGACCTGGCGCACATGGCCGTGGCGATCGATCCCAACGATGCCGGCTGTCGCTGGGTGCTGGCAAACCTGCTCGCCTACGAACGCGATTTCGCGGCGGCCGACGCGGAGTTCGCGCGGGCGATCGAACTTGACCCGAACGAGGCCGACATCTGGGCGACCCTGTCCGACATCGCCGTCCTGGCCGGGCGGGTCGACGAGGGCCTTGCGCACATCCGCAAGGCGTTTCGGCTGAACCCCTATCCGGCCAGCTGGTACTTTCTGACGCTCGGCCAGGCGCAGTACGCCGCCGGCGATTACGAGGCCGCGGTCCAGACGCTGCGCCGGGACGAGACCTACCGGACGAGCTCGCGGCGCTTCCTGGCGGCAAGCCTTGCCCAGCTCGGCCGGCTCGACGAGGCGCGCGCGGAGGTGGAACTGTTCCTCGTCGGCAACCCGCACTTCACGACCCGGTACTGGGTCGAGACCGAGCCGTTCCGGGACGAGGCGACACTGGCACATTTCGTCGACGGCTTCCGCAAGGCCGGACTTCCGGAGTGACGCCTCCGGCGCGGGGCCGCCGATCCGGAGGTGCCGCCGCCGGATCTAGTCCTCGAAGCGGCTGGCGGCGTCGCGATCGCGCTCGTAGCGCCGCTTCAACGGAAACGGCGGCAGCCAGCTTTCGCGGCGCACGGTCCAGAGTTCGTAGGTCGGCGCCAGTTGGTCCGGCGCGTCCAGCGAGCCGAGGTTCACCTCGATCTCGTCACCGCTGCGGCCGAACACCGGGGAACCGCAGCGGGGGCAGAAGAAGCGCCCGGCATAGTCACCGGTCTCGCCCTCGATGCTCACCGCGTCCTGGGGAAAGATCGCCGATGCGTGAAACAGGGCGCCGTGATGCTTGCGGCAGTCGAGACAGTGGCAGAGGCCGACCCTGTACGGGCGCCCCGAGGCGACAAATCGGACGTTGCCGCACAGGCAGCCGCCGCTGAACCGGTCCATCTGCGTCTCCTCCAAGATCACGCCGCCCGCCTGTCTACAGCGAACGGCGCCGTTGCGGCAACGGCCGGCAGAAATCGGCCGCGTCGGGCCTGCCGGATCGATGAGCATCGGGCGAACCAAATCGTCTTCGGCTCAACGATTTCGAAGATACCCAAACTTAGGTCCAGCTTGTTGGCGAATAGCCGCGAATTTAGTTCCCGCGGCTGGCCCAGACCGGGCCTCACTGCCACAAGTAGGAGCATTTTCATGCCAAAGGTAGAAACAACAGCGCGAGCGATCGTTCAGCAGAAGCCGGTGCCCGACGCATCAGTTCCATCGCGCTATGCGGTGCGGATCGGCGCGATTGACGTGCTGGTGTTCAGCGATGGGATTATATCCATTCCGGCCGAAGCGATGGCGACGAACGCCGACCCGACCGCCCGGGCGACCTGGCTCCAGGACATGTTCCTCCCGACCGACGATCTCGATTGGGCGCTGAACGCGTTCGTTGTGCGCAGCGGCGAACGCACGATCCTTGTCGACAGCGGACTCGGCGGAGAATACTCCGGCTACCCCCGGGCTGGTCAGTTCGTAAGCCGGCTCGAGGCCGCCGGTGTCGATCTCGCATCCGTGACCGATGTGGTGCTGACCCACATGCATTTTGACCACATTGGCGGCCTGCTGGTCGAGGGCGTGAAGAACCGCTTGCGCCCGGACCTGCGGGTTCACGTGTCCTCAGCCGAAGTCAGCTTCTGGGAGGCGCCAGATTTCTCGCGGACTGCCATGCCTCCGGAGCTTGCAGAGGTCATCCGGCGGACGTCGAGCCAGTTCCTGACCAAGTACCGCAGCCATCTGCATACGTTCGAAGAAGAAGCCGAGGTAGCGCCGGGCGTCGTTGTCACCCGAACCGGTGGCCACACCCCTGGACACAGCGTGGTTCGTATCGAGTCGGGTGGCGATCGGTTGATGTTTGCCGGTGACGCACTGCTTCCGTCTTCGTTCGACCACCCTGAGTGGCACAACGGTTTCGAACACGATCCCGAGGAGGCGACCCGCGTTCGGCTGCGCCTCATGAAAGAATTGGTGGCGACCGGATCCCTGCTGGTTTTCCACGCACATGCCGTTCCCATCTGTGGGCCACGTCGCAGCTGCGGGCGACCTCTTTCGTTGGGTCCCGGCATGGTGGGACTACTGACGGCTCGCGAGCGAAGAGGTGCCCGCCGTCATGGCGGTCAGGACATCAGCTTATTCAACGCTGAATTGGCGATGAGCCACCGGAGATAGGGCAAGGCCGGGGCGAAACCCGTCCCGGTTCCCATTATGGCCCGTGACGTGAGTTGGCGCGAACCTATCGCAGGCCGGAGGCGGCGGACTTGGCGCCGAGGCGCTGCAGGAAGCGCTCCACCTCGACAATCGCGCGGCGATGCGTGCCTTGCCCGATCGGGCCGCCCTCGTCGCGGCAGGCGACGTCGAACAGCAGGCTGCGGCCGTCGACCTCGACGAGTTCGACGTCGGCCGTCACCGTCATGCCGACGGCGGTGGCGGCGATGTGGCTGACGTCGACATGGGTGCCGACCGTTCGCTGCTGCGGCGAGAGAAAGGGCCGCAAGCCCTCGATGCAGGTCTGCTCGATGAAGGCGATCATCATCGCGGTGGCAAGGACGGGCGGCATGTCGCGGAAGCCGGGCCAGGCGTCGTCGATCTCCGGAACGGTGTGCAGCGGCGCCACCGTCAGATGCGCGCGGTGGCGCAGGCCGGCCACGAGGGCGGGCATGTGCCGGGTCACGGCGAGATCCTCCCGAGGCGCATGTTGACCGGCCAGGTGACGGGACGCCGGTGCTCCCCCCAGAGCATGGAGAGGTCCTGGACGAAGCCGTGCAGGATATCCTCGCGGCCGGCCTCGGTGACGCGGCGGACGGCCGACCAGGTCGAAAGGTAGCCGAGAAACTCGCCGAGCTCCCAGGCGCGCTCGATCTCCATCTGCGGGGCGCGCAGCTCGTCAAAGGGAAAGGGGATGTCGGCGTAACCCCGGTCCACCAGCCCGCGCTCGGGCGGCCAGTAGGGGCCGATCTCGTCGCGGTAGAACCGGTCGAACCGATCCTGCAGGCCAGCCGGCGACAGGCGCAGCACGCCGTAGCTGACAAGGGCGAGCACGCCGCCGTCGACCGCCACCCGCCGCGCTTCCCGGTAGAAGGCGGGCAGATCGAACCAGTGGGCAGCCTGGGCCGCGGTCAGGAGGTCGACGCTGCGGCCGGCGACCGGCAGGCGCTCCGCCGGCGCCAGAACATATTCGACGCGCGGGTGCGGCACGGCGTTGTCGAGCTGGTCCGCGCTCGGATCGAGGCCGAGCACCGAGTGGAAGTGCTCGCCGAGCTGGCGCGTCAGCTGACCACTGCCGCAGCCGACATCGACCGCCCTTTGCCGCGCCGGCGCGAGCGCGGCGAGGAAGCGCGACAGGCCGGCCGGATATTCCGGCCGGAACAGCGCATAGGCGTTGCCACCGCCGTCAAACCAGTTGCGCGCGGCGCTTTCGTCAGTACCCACCATCCGCCTCCTTGCATGACGTCGTGCATGTCTTGCCTGCGGCCGCCTCCAGCCGCGCGGCGAAGCCTTGCCGTTCGAGCGCCTCGGCGGCAGCCTGCAGCCCCGCGAGCAGCGGATGGCCGATCTCGTGCTCCAGCGCGGCGATGGCGGCAAAGGTGGTTTCCCAGTGCGGCACGAGACGCGCGAGCAGCGCCCGGCCCTTTTCGGTCAGGTGGATGCCGCTCTTGCGGCCGTCATCGAGCGGATGGCGCTCGACGATGCCGTCCTTCAGCATCAGGCCGACGGTCTGGCTGATCGCCCCCTGGGTCAGGCGGCTGCGCGCGGTGATCTCGGTCACGGTCTCCGCCCCGGCGCCCAGCGCCCGCAGCACCGGCGTGTAGCGCGGCCGGTAGGCGAGGTCGAGGGCGCGATAGCGGGTCTCCGCCCCCTGGTCGACGAGTTCGCCGACATAGCGTAGCAGTTCCCCCAGGCCCGGCATCGTTCGTTCGCTCATGCCGGCCATTTACATTAGCGCTAATGCTTTTTCAAGCCTTGACCGCTGTCGCATATCCGCAGCCGTCGCCATGCGTGTCGCGTTGCAGCGCGGCTATGCGGACGGCATGCGCTCGAAGGTCGGCAGCGCGGGGTCCATTGTGTCCCACCCATGGCCGCGAGTCGTGTATGTGACCGCCTGTGGCTGGAACTGGCCGGGATCGTCCAGGCTGGTCGCGTGAACCGCGATCAGGTCCGGGCTGGCCGCGAATGTCAGGTACACCGGTGTCCCGCAGATCGGGCAAAAGGCGTGGACCTTTTCGTTGCCGCTGTCGCCCGCCACCCGCCAATCGCGCGCTTCGCCGGCGATCGCCACGTCGGCGCGACGGGGAAAGGTGAGGTAGGACCCATGCCCGGTACCGCTGCGCTTCTGGCAGTCGCGGCACTGGCAATGGTTCTCGAAGATCGGCCGGCTGCGCGTCTGGTAGCGGATCGCGCCGCAGGCGCATCCGCCGCTATAGATGGTGGACATTGTCTTTTCTCCCGTTGTCCGGCCTCGCACACACCGAGGCCGCGTTGACAGACGAAGGCACGGCGGCCCTTGACGGCCGGCGCCCGGACCCTGCTCCAGAACGGATTACAGGTGCGGCTCAGCAGGATGCGATTGGCAAAATCAGCCCGATTTCGGCCTGGCCGAGAGCCCGCGGCCGGTCTCCAGGAAGGACTTCAGGCTGGAGAGAACGACCGGCCACCCCCTGCTGACGCCCTTCGCCATGCCGCCGCCGGCCTCGAGCTCGTCATGGCTGACGGTCAGCCGGACCATGTCGCCGCAGTCCTCGATGGCGAAGGTCACCCGGCTGTAGCTCTCCGGATCGTCGGCCTGCGACGCATTCGCCCAGGTGATGACGAGACGAGACGGCGGATCGACCTCGACCACTTCGCCGACAAGCTCGACGCTGCGCCCGTCATCGGCACGGACGTGCTCCCATTTCGACCCCGGACGCCAGTCCGAGACGTTCTCGTGACCCCAGTAGCGCCTCGCGATCTCCGGCCGGGTGATGGCCGCGAATACCTTCTCCGGGGTCGAGCGAATATAGGTCACGTAAACGAAGCTGGTCGTCTCCCTGGTCATCGTCACTCTCCCTCGAGTTCCCTCTTGAGGTCATGCAGCAGGCTGAGCCGCTACCGCTCGAATTTTCGCACCCATCGCTCATAGACCTCGTGCAGCGGCACGGGGTTGATGAAATGCAGCTTTTCCCGGCCACGCCTCACCGTGCTGACGAGGCTGGCCTCCTCCAGTATCCCGAGATGCTGCGCCGCCGACTGGCGGGCCATGTCGAGGTGTTCGCAAAGCTGGCCGAGCGTCTGCCCGTTCCGCTCGCACAGGAGGTCGAGCAATCGCCGGCGCGTCGGGTCGCCCAGCGCCTTGAAAACCTTGTCAGCGTCCATCGGTCTTTCTCGTCTGTCGGCAATTTATGCAGGCATTTGCCTGCCTGTCAAGAGCAGGCGATTACCTGCATTTCTTGTGCCCGCGTTCACAGCCGCGGGTACACCGTCGCGCGCTTCACCGTGCCGTAGGCAAAGCTGGTGTCGATGGCGGCGATACCCTCGATGCTGTGCAGCTGGTGCCGGACGAAGTGCTCGTAGTCCTTGAGGCTCTTGACCAGCACCCGCAGCAGGTAGTCGGCCTCGCCGGTCATGACATAGCAGTCCTGGATGTTGTCGATCGTCCGCACCTTGCGCTCGAACGCCGCGACCGAGCCCTCGGAATGGCGCTCGAGCCGGATGCGGACGAAGGCGGTGATCGGCAGGCCATAGGCCTCCTCGTCGACGATCGCGGTGTAGCCCGTGATCACCCTCGCCTCCTCGAGCAGCCGCAGCCGCCGCAGACAGGGCGACGGCGACAGCGCCACCTTCTCCGACAGGTCCTGATTCGACAGCCGCCCGTCCTTCTGCAGCGCCCAGATGATCTGCCTGTCCTTTTCGTCCATTTTTCCCATCCCCTTGGCAGATTCTGCCAACATTTGCCTACCCAATCGATGAAGTAGCAAGAAACCGCCTGCGAGAGAAGCATATCATCCCGTCCATTCCGATCACCGGGGCTCTGCCATGACCGATCTAGCGTCCGACCTTCACCAACCCAGAACCGGGCTGCTGGCGCCGGCCACCGCCGGCTATCTCGTGCTTGCCGTCGTGGTGCTGGTCTGGGCCGGGTTTGCGCTGACGATCCGGGCGATCGGCGCCTCGCCGCTGGCGCCGGCCGACGTCGCCGTCATCCGCTTCGCCGTGCCCATCATCGCGCTGCTGCCGGTCATCCCCTCGCGCCTCGCTGCACTGCGGCGGATCCGCCCGCGCGACGCGGCCCTGGTGCTGCTCGGCGGCGTGCCGTTCTTCTTCATCGCCTCGGAAGGCGCACGCACGACCTCGGCCGCCTATGTCGGTGCGCTGATCGCCGGCACCGCACCGCTTTCGGTGGCCGTGCTGACCTGCCTGATCGAGCGCCGCTTCCTGCCGCGCCGGCAACTCCTGCCGCTGGCGCTAATCCTTGCGGGAGCCGCCGGCATCGTCCTTGCCGACCAGCACGCCGTCACCGCCGAGACGCTGCACGGCGTCGGCTGGCTGCTGGGCGCCAGCCTGCTCTGGGGCGCCTACACCATCGGCCTGCGCCGCACCGGCGTCGATGCGATCACCAACGGGCTGCTGCTGTCGACCTGCTCGCTCGTCGTCGCCCTCGCCCTGCTGCTCTCCGGCGCCGTCACCACCCATCTCGGCCAGTTCGCGCTGCACGCGGCGCTGCCGTTTATCCTGATCCAGGGGCTCGGCGTCGGCCTCATCTCGACCGTCGGCTACGCCTTTGCCGTCTCCCGGCTCGGCGCCGCACGGAGCGCGACCTTCGGCTCGCTCGCCCCGGCGCTGGCGAGCCTGCTGGCGATCCCCTTCCTTGGCGAGCCGCTGACGCTCGCCACCGCCGCCGGCATCGCCGTCATCACCGCCGGCGTGATCCTGGCCAACCGCGCCTAGCCGCCCAACGACCCTGAGGGACCCCATGCTTGCCAGCCTGCCCGTCGCCGAACCCGATCCGCTGTGGACCCTGATCAACGCATTCGCGCGGGACCGCCGGCCGGACAAGATCGACCTCGTCGTCGGCGTCTACCGCGACGCGTCGGGCCAGACCCCGGTGATGGCGGCGGTGCAGGCGGCCGAGGCTCGACTGGCCGCGGCCGCCGCCTCCAAGGCCTACCGCGCGCTGTCGGGGAACCTCGAGTTCAACGACGCCATCGCCCGCTTCCTGCTTTCGGCCGACGGCGAGGCGCTTTCGCGCCAGTGCACGATCCAGACCGTCGGCGGCACCGGCGCGCTGCGGCTGCTCGCCGACTTCATCGCCCTCGCAACCCCTCAGGCGACCGTGTGGAACACCGATCCCGGCTACGTCAACCACCGCCCGATCATGAGCGCGGCCGGGCTCAGGGTGCGGACCTTCCGCTGGCGGGAGACGGAGACGGGGCTGGACATGGCCGCCGTCCTGTCCGACCTGGGGCAGGCCCGGCGCGGCGACGTCGTCATCCTGCACGGCTGCTGCCATAACCCGTCCGGCATCGACCCGAGCCTGGAGCAATGGCGCCAGCTCGCCGCGTTCTGCCGCGATAACGGCCTGATCCCGCTGGTCGACATGGCCTACCAGGGCTTCGGCGCGGGCACCGACACGGACGCGGCGGGGCTGCGGCTGCTGGCGGCAACGGTCGATACGGTGCTGGTGGCGGCGAGTTGCTCCAAGAACATGGGGCTCTATTGCGAACGCACCGGCGCGGCGATGGTGATCGCGCCCGACCGGGCGCCGCTTGCCAACATCCGCGCCACGCTCGAGCGCATCACCCGGGCCAGCCACTCTGTGCCGCCCGAGCACGGCGCTGCCATCGCCGCGATGCTGTTCGCCGAGCCCGGCCCCTGGCTTGCGGAACTCGAGGCGAGCCGGCGCCGCGTTTGCGACATGCGCGAGGCGCTGTGCGCGGCGCTTAAGGCCCGCGGCGCGCCGGCGCAGTTCCAGGCACTGGGCCGGCAGAAGGGCATGTTCTCGCTGCTGCCGCTCGACGGCGCGCAGATGCAGCGGCTGCGCGAGGAATACGGGGTGTACGGCACCGCCAGCGGCCGCATCAACATCGCCGGGCTGCTGCCGCACCAGGTCGGACGGCTCGCCGCCGCGCTCGCCGCCGTGGCGCGAGCGCCCGTGACCGCCGGGGCCGCCTGAGGCCGGTCGCGCCGTCGCCGACCAGTGACCCGCCGCCGGCATCGTCCGCTCCGATGCCGGCACGCGCAAAAAGTGCAACCGCCGTCGCTTCTGGCCTGTCTTCGGCCGTGATCTGCCGGTAGAACCCGGTTCGACCCGCGTCGTGACCCTGATTCGCTAGCCCGGCGGCCCCATGAGCCACATCCGTCCCCTCGTCCCGCTCCTGATCACCGCCGGCATCCTGATCGGCGGCAACGGACTGCAGGGCACCTTCATCTCGCTGCGCGCCTCGCAGGAGGGGTTCTCCACCTCCATGATCGGGGTCGTCGGCGCCGGTTACAACATCGGCTTTGCCATCGGCTGCATCTATGTCAGCCGCGTGCTGCGGGCGATCGGCCACATCCGCACCTTCTCCGCCATGGCGGCGATCGCGGCGGCCTCGGCGCTGGCGATGGTGCTGGTTATCGACCCGAGCTTCTGGTTCCTGATGCGGCTCCTGGCCGGCCTCTGCTTCGCCTGCCTGTTCGCCACCGTCGAGAGCTGGCTGAACGCCAGCGTCACCAACGCCAACCGGGCGCGCACGCTGTCGCTCTACCGCCTCGTCGACCTCGGCTCGGTGACGGCGGCGCAGTACCTGATCCCCGGCGTGGGCATCGGCGGCTTCCAGCTGTTTGCCATCGTCGCGATGGCGCTGACGCTGTCGCTCGTGCCGATCTCGCTCGCCGACCGCTCCAGCCCGGTCGCACCGGAGGCGATCCGCTTCGACGTCAGGAAGCTCTGGAACATCTCGCCGCTCGCCACCATCGGCTGCATCGTCGTCGGCCTGACCAACGCCGCCTTCCGCTCGCTCGGACCGATCTATGGCGAACAGATCGGGCTGACGGTGACCGAAATCGCCAGCTTCATGAGCGCCGGCATCATCGGCGGCGTGGTGCTGCAGTACCCGCTCGGGCTCTACTCCGACAAGCTCGACCGGCGCGTCATCATCCTCGTCGCCACTCTCGGGGCGACGCTGGCGGCGCTGTTCCTGGCGACCTTCGCCGGCGGCGACGAATGGCTGAACATGGCCGGCATCTTCGTGTTCGGCGCCTTCGCCATGCCGCTCTATTCGCTGTGCTCGGCCCATGCCAACGACCATGCCGGCCCCGGCGAGCACGCGCTGGTGTCGGCCGGGATGCTGTTCTTCTGGTCGACCGGGGCGATCATCGGGCCGCTGTTCGCCTCGGTGCTGCTCGACCTGTTCGGACCGGGCGCGCTGTTCACCTACACCGCCGCGGTGATGGTGGCCTTCATGGGCTACACCGTGCTGCGCATGGGAACGCGGCCGGGCGTGCCGGCGGAACGGCGCGACCGGCGCTTCCGCAACCTGCTGCGCACCTCCGCCTTCTTCAACAAGCTCGCCGGCGAGGAACGCAACGACCGCCGCTAGGCCGCGCGCGCCATCCCGCCTTGCGGCCGCGCGGCGGCGCGGCTAATCCGCACCATCGAACCGGAACCGGGACGCCACCATGTCGATCAACCGCCGCACCCTCCTCAAGGGCACCGCGCTCGCCGCGGCGGCCTACGGCGTCGGCATGGCCGTGCCGGCCGCCCGCCGAGCGCTGGCCGGGGCCCCGGCCGAACTCGTCGCCTATGAGGGCAGCGCGCTGCTGACCGGCTCGGCCGCAACACGGGGGACGATGTCCTACCGGCTCGGCGCGGCCGGCGACGGCGCGCCGCCGGTGCTGCGCCTGCGCAAGGGCGCGCCGTTCGCGGCGCGCCTCGTCAACCGCCTGGGCGAGCCGACGACGGTGCACTGGCACGGCCTTCGCATCGACAATGCGATGGACGGCGTACCCGGACTGACCCAGCCCTACGTCTATCCCGGCGACAGCTTCGACTATCGCTTCACCCCGCCCGATGCCGGCACCTTCTGGTACCACCCGCATTGCAACACGCTGGAACAGATGGGGCGCGGGCTGACCGGGCTGATCGTCGTCGAAAACCCGGACGACCCGGCATTCGACGCCGAGATCGCTCTCAACCTGCGCGACTGGCGGCTTGGCGGCGACGGCCAGTTCATCGCCGCCTTCAAGCCGCGCGACGCCGCCCGCGGCGGCACCTACGGCACCGTGCGCACGGCCAACTGGCGGCAGGCGCCGGTGCACGACGCGCCGGCCGGCGGGCTGCTGCGCCTGCGCCTGGCCGCCACCGACGTGACCCGGATCTACCGGCTCGGGCTTCAGGGCGGCGCGGCCAGCGTCGTGGCGCTCGACGGCAATCCGCTGGCGGCCCCCTTCCCGCTCGAACTGGTCGATCTCGGCCCCGGGCAACGCGTCGACCTGGCGCTGCGGATGCCGGACAGCGAAGGCGCGGTCGCAAGCCTCGTCAACGTCCGCGGCAGCACGCCCTGGACCGTCGCCTCGTTCCGCGCTGTCGGCTCCAGCCTGAAGCGAAGCCTCGACGACGTGGCGCCGTTGCCGGCCAATCCGATCGCGCCGGCCGATACGCCGGCCGCCGAAGTCGTGCCACTGGAGTTCACCGCGACGGCCGAGCACGGGGCACGGGCCAGCCACTGCGGCTCGCTCGGCTATACATTCTGGGCGATCAACCGCGTCGCCTGGCCGGGCGACACGCCGGACCCGGTGGCGCCGCTGGCCGAGCTGAAGCTCGGCCGCAGCTACATCCTGCGCATGGCGAACCGCACGCCGCACGCCCACCCGGTCCACCTGCACGGCATGAGCTTCCGCGCCGTCGCCTCGAACCGGCCGCGCCTGCTCGGCCATCCGACCGACACGATCCTGCTGCAGCCGGACGAGACGGCAGACCTCGCCCTCCTCGCCGACAACCCCGGCGACTGGATGCTCCATTGCCACATCATCGAGCACCAGAAGACCGGCATGAGCGCCTTTGTCCGGGTCAGCTGATCGGCCGGTGGCGCACTTTTCGATTGTGGCGAAATCGGGGAACGAGTAAACCATCCCCTCGAGAACGAGGCCCACCCGAGCGAATTGATGCACATCATCGAGACAACCGCGGCCTTGGCCGACGCCTGCGCGCTGCTTGCCAAGTCCGACTACCTGACCATCGACACCGAATTTTTACGCGAGACGACCTTCTGGCCGGAGCTGTGCCTGATCCAGATGGCCGGGCCGGACACGGCCGTGATCGTCGACCCGATGGCCAAGGGTATCGACCTTTCGCCATTCTTCGCACTGATGGCCGATACGAGCGTCGTCAAGGTGTTCCACGCCGCCCGCCAGGACCTCGAGATCATCTACAATCTCGGCAAGCTGATCCCGCACCCGATCTTCGACACCCAGGTCGCCGCGATGGTCTGCGGCTTCGGCGACAGCGTGTCCTACGACCAGCTGGTGCAAAAGACCCGGGGCGTGCAGATCGACAAGTCCTCGCGTTTCACCGACTGGAGCCGGCGGCCGCTGACCGACCGGCAGCTGGAGTACGCACTCGCCGACGTCACCCACCTGCGCGACGTCTACCAGTTCCTCAAGGACGAGCTGGAACGGGAGGGACGGACGCTCTGGGTGGCCGAGGAGATGGCCGTGCTGGAGGCGCCCGGCACCTACGACCTGCACCCGGACGAGGCCTGGAGGCGGCTCAAGCTGCGCGTGAGAAAACCGTTGGAACTGGCTGTTTTGCAAAAGGTCGCTGCGTGGCGCGAACGCGAGGCGCGCGGCCGCAACGTGCCGCGCTCGCGGATCCTCAAGGACGACACCATCTACGAGATCGCCCAACAGCAGCCGGCCGACGCCGAGGCGCTGGGCCGGCTGCGGACGATCCCCAAGGGCTGGGAGCGCTCGCAGTCGGGCGCGGCCCTGGTCACGGTCATCCAGGAGGCACTGGCGATCCCGAAGGCCGACCTGCCACGGCTGCCGCGGCAACCGCAGGTGCCCGAGGGAGCGGCCGCCGCCGGCGAGATGCTGAAGGTGCTGCTGAAGCTCGTGGCGGAGCAGCGGGGCGTCGCCGCCAAGATCATCGCCAACAGCGACGACCTCGACCGGATCGCCGCCGAGGGCGAGGCCGCCGACGTGGCGGCGCTGCACGGCTGGCGGCGCGAGCTGTTCGGCAACACCGCGCTGGACCTGATCGGCGGCAGGGTCGCCCTGCGCTTCGTCAACAGGAAGATCGAGGCCATCGAACTCTGACGCGCCTCAGGCGTGCAGCTTCGCTCCCTTGGTGATGCGGTCGACCGTCTTCTTGTCGCCATGCAGCGCGATCCCGACGACGCGGGCGTCCTGCGGCGAGAATTCGGCGAAGACGGCCCGGTTGGCCGCGTCGTGGCCGGTCGAGAACATTTCCTCGATATAGACCGAGGCCGGTACCTGCCGCTCGAGCGCGCGGGCATGGATCTTGGACAGCGACGCCGCGTCGGCGGACAGCACGATGATCGGCTGGACGCTCAGCGCGTTGTAGACATTGCCGGCGGCGTCGCGATAGGCTTCGCCGATCAGCTCCGGGTTCCGGCCGATGACGCCACCGGAGAGGAAGGCGGTAACGTTCAGCTTCTGCCAGACCTCAAGATCTTCGCGCAGAACGACGGCGAACTTGGTATCAAACATGCAGGTGTACTCCAGGAAAGACGCTGCGGACCATTCCGCGGCCAACGCGATAGCAGGCGCCATCGACGAACCGCTTGAACGTTCGTGCCAGAAACACGACCGCATCGTCGTCGCGCCGGAGCTAGCCGGCATCGAGCGGATCGAAGCCCGTTTTCACGGCAAGGGGTTCGAGCCGCACCGGCACGACACCTACGGGCTCGGCGTCACCCTCGACGGCATCCAGACCTTTCGCTACCGCGGAGTGGAGCGCTTCAGCCCCCCGGGCCATGTCATCCTGCTGCATCCGGACGAAGTGCACGACGGCGGCGCCGGCACGGACGACGGTCTCACCTACCGCATGATGTATGTCCCGCCGGAGCGCGTCCTGCCGGCGGCCTTCGAACGGGGGCGCGCGTTGCCGTTCGTTGCAACGCCGGTCGTCGACGATCGGCGGCTGGCGCAGCTGCTGCTCGACGCCTTCGGAAACGGGGATGAAACCCCCGAGCCGTTGGGGCTCGACGAGATGCTGGCGGAGATCTCGACCGCGCTGCTCGACCTTGCCGGAGCGCCGCCAGCGCCCACGGCGCGGCGGGCGCATCCGCAGCTGCTCCGCGCCTGCGACTTCCTGCGCGACAACCTCGCCCGGCGCGTAAGTTCAACCGATCTCGAAGCGGTGACCGGCCTCGATCGCTTTGCGCTGGCACGACAGTTCCGACGCTACCTCGGCACGAGCCCGCACCGCTACCTGGTCATGCGCCGGCTCGAACGGGCGAGGTCCCTGATCCTGGCCGGGCAAAGCATTGCCGAAACGGCGTATGCCAGCGGCTTTGCCGACCAGGCGCACCTCAACCGGCATTTCAGGAAGGCACTAGGCATGACGCCGGGCCGCTTCGCCATGCTCGCCGCCCAGCGCGCGGGCTAGATCATTTTGCCGGCCGGTCCAACTCCGCTAGAATAGCGGCATGGACGTCGCCGGAAAATTCGCCATCTCGACCGTCGTCCTGCCCGCGGGCGGACGGATCGGCATCAGCTGTATTCCCGGGCGCGACGGCGAGTATGCCGCCGACCTGGAGGCGATCGCCGACTGGGGCGCGAACGTCGTCGTCTCCATGACGGACACGATCGAGATGGAGGCGCGCGGCTGCGGCGACCTCGGCGCTCAGTTGGCGAGCCGTGGCATCGGCTGGCTGCACCTGCCGCTCCGGGACCTGGGCGGGCCGACCGGTGCGAGCTGCGAGCGGTGGGCGGGCTATTCCACGCAGGTGCACGGCGTCCTCGACGGCGGCGGCGCCGTTCTGGTTCATTGTCATGGCGGGCACGGGCGCGCCGGCATGGTGGCGCTCAGGCTGCTGGTCGAACGCGGCGAGGTGCCGGAGACGGCGCTGCAGCGCATCCGCGCCGTGCGTCCCGGCGCGGTGCAGACCGAGGGCCAATACCGCTGGGCTGCCGCCGCAGCGCGGTGACCGAACGATCAGGCGGGCGCGGCGGTCCGAGCACACTCTAGCGCGAGCCGGTCCGGGACCGCCCCGGTGCAGCCGTTCGTCCGATCGATCCCGCAGCGGACTGGGCCAACGCCTGCTCGCGCCGGCTGCGGACGTCAGCCGCCCACAACGAAGCCGCCGCCGGGCGTCACCAAAGCTTCAGGCAGCCGTCAAGCGGCGGTCATGCAAGGCGCCTATCGCAGGCGTGTTTCAACTTCTCCTCACGGTGACCTTCATGACCAAGACATTCCTTACCGGCGCCGCCCTCGCCGCCCTTCTTTCCGGCACCGCCCTTGCGGGCGAAACGGAGTTTCCGGCAACGCTGAGGGCTCACGCGATCCTCCCCGCCGACACCATCATCGCCGCCCCCGCCGATGCGGCCGACCACCTCAAGACATCGGGCAAGTTCACCACAGCCGACCGCCAGCGGGCCGCGACCGCCGGTAGCGTCCCGGGCAGGGACGGCGTGCGTGCGACCGGGCTGTCGCTGCCCTTCGAGGGCCAGCCGATGCAGGGCTTTTCGGGCATCAGGGCGATGGCGGACGGCACGTTCTGGACCCTGTCCGACAACGGCTTCGGCAGCAAGCTCAACTCGACCGACGCGATGCTGATGATCCACAACGTGCGCTTCGACTGGGACAAGGGCACGCTCGAGCCGCTACGAACCGTGTTCCTCTCCGATCCGGACCACAAGGCGCCCTTCCCGATCGTGATGGAGGGAGCCGAAAGGCGTTACCTCACCGGCGGCGACTTCGACGTGGAATCGATCCAGCCGGTCGAGGACGGCTTCTGGATCGGCGAGGAATTCGGTCCGTATCTGTTGAAGTTCGACGGCGACGGCCGGCTGACCGACGTCGTCGCCACGGAGGTGGACGGCAAGCCGGTGCGATCGCCGGACCACGCGGCGCTGGCGGTGCCGGCCGACCCGTCGAAGCCACTGCCGGCCTTCAACCTCAAGCGCTCCGGCGGCTACGAGGGCCTGGCGCTGTCGCGGGACGGAACACGGCTCTACGGCCTGCTGGAAGGCCCGCTCTGGGTCGACGGAGAATCGGTCGAGCAGGCCGGCGGCCGCCCGGCGCTTAGGATCGTCGAGTTCGACCGCGCCACCAAGGCCTGGACCGGCCGCAGCTGGCTCTATCCGCTCGCCGAGGGCGGCGAGGCGATCGGCGACTTCAACATGCTCGACGAGACGACGGCGCTTGTGATCGAGCGCGACAATGGCGCCGGCACCGCCGACCGGGCCTGCGCCGACCCGAACGACCCGAAGCCGGACTGCTTCGCCGCCGCCGCGAAGGTGAAGCGCGTCTACAAGATCGAGATGGGCGCCGATACCGTCGGCAAGGCGGTGCGCAAGATCGGCTACATCGACCTGCTGAAGATTGCCGACCCCGACAACAGGAAGCGCCAGGGTGGCGGCGACGGCTTCTACGACATGCCGTTCGTGACGATCGAGAACGTCGACCGGGTGGACGAGGCGCACATCATCGTCGGCAACGACAACAACCTGCCCTTTTCGGCCGGCCGTTTCCTCGATCGGGCCGACGACAACGAGTTCGCGCTGATCGAGGCGGGCGACCTGCTGGCAGCGAAGTAGCCGGACGATGCGCCGCCGCCGCCCCGGTGGCGGCGCATGCCGGCTCGCCCGGCTGAGGGCACCTATTCGAAACGGAACGCGATCTTCTTGCCGGTGAGCTTTGCCAGCTGCTGCAGCCGGCCCTCGATGCGCTCGCCGGCGAAGTCGTGGTAACGCGCCGGGACGACGAATTCGAGGTCGAGGTCGGGCGTGCCGGCCGGGCGGATCGACAGATGCGGCACGATCCCGGGCATGGAAGCGGAGAAGAGATAGACGACGCGCAGAAGGCCGCCCAGCAGCTTGGCCAGCATCAGCAGGCGCGGCGTCGCGATCGCGGCAAGCGGGCCGGAGGCGCCGTCGTCGTAGAGCCCCTCGAAGCGGTAGTAGTTCGCCAGCGCGATATAGGCCCGGCCCGGATGGGTGATGCCGATGAAACTGCCGTGCGAGATGATATTGAGCGCCTGCAGGCCGCGATAGTCCGGATGCGCGCGCCAGCTGATGTCGGCCAGCAGGCAGGCGGCCTGGCGGTAGCGCGCCTCCGCCTCGGTCTCCTCGACGCCGAAGGCCGGCAGGGCCCGGCCGGTCCACTCGGCCAGCTCGCGCGCGTGCTCGGGCGAACGGGCGCGCAGGATCGCCAGTTCGTCGGCGGCCGCAAGCAGGGGATCGCGCGCCTTTTCCGATTCCGGCAGCAGCGAATAGAGATAGCCTTCGCGCACGCCCTGCGCCGAGAACGAGATCTTCGCCGGGCGCATCAGCGCGATCGCCTCCTGCATGGCGACGGCGCCATAGGGCAGCAGGTTACGGCGGTTCTTCGAGATGGTGGCGTAGGCCGGGTCCTTGCTGTCCTTCGTCGTGACGACGTAGGTGAGAAACTCCATCGCCTCGGCAAAAGAGATGTCGTAGCCCTGCATCATGTGCAGCGGGTAGTCGTTGACCTCCATGTGGAGCTTGGCCAGCGAACGCCAGGTGCCACCGACGGCGTAGAAGGTCCGCCCCTCGCCGCGCTTCAACAGGCCGGCGGTCTTCAGCAGGCGGCGCGCCACCACCCGCGCCTGGGCGATCGAGCCGCCCGAGGCTTCCGACAGCCGGATCCCGCCGAGCGGCAGGGTCAGTCCCCCGCCGATGGCCTCGCCGGCGAGGTCGACCAGTTCCAGCGAGCCGCCGCCGAGATCGCCGACGATGCCGTCCCGCTCATGGAAACCGCTGACGATGCCGAGCGCGGAGAAATAGGCCTCCTCCTCGCCGGTCAGCACGCGCACCTTGTGCTCGAGGATCGCCTCGGCCCGCTCGATGAAGTGCGGACCGTTCTCGGCCTCGCGCGCGGCGGCGGTGGCGAGCGCGTACATCCGCGTCGCACGCGCCTGGCTGGACAGCGCCTTGAAGCGATCGAGCGCGCCGAGCGCCCGCTCGACGCTCGCCTCGTCCATGCGGCCGGTCTTGGCCAGCCCCTTGCCCAGCCCGCACATGACCTTCTCGTTGAACAGGATGGCAGGCGCGCGGCTCATGCCCTCGTAAATGACAAGGCGTATCGAGTTCGACCCGATATCGACGACCGACACCGGGGCAATACCCGGCAGGCGCCCCTGCGCTTCCGATTCAACCATGCAGTTCCAAATTTACCGTTTGCGCAGGCTCTTCCAGCCGGCGATCGCCTTCGGCGCGCTCGACTTCAGAGCACCACCCCGGCCGGAAAGGCTCGGGTTCGTCATGAAATAGTGCTGCGCATTGAACGGCTCGGTTCCCGAGGCCACCTGGATGCGGCGCGAGGTGCCGTCCGGCAGGATCTCGTAGCTTTGCTGATTGTCGATCAGGTTGGCCAGCATGATCTGCGAAAGTACCTGTTCATGCACAGTGCGGTTGGTCAGGGGAACCAGCGTCTCTACCCGCCGGTCCAGGTTACGCGGCATCAGATCCGCCGAGCCTATATAGACGAGCGCCTTCTCCGAGGGAAGCCCGTGCCCGTTGCCGAAGCAGAAGATGCGGGAGTGTTCGAGGTAGCGGCCGACGATCGACTTGACGCGGATGTTGTCCGACAGTCCCGGCACCTGCGGCCGCAGGCAGCAGATGCCGCGGACGACCAGATCGATTTCCACGCCGACCTGGCTGGCGCCGTAGAGCGCATCGATGATCTCCGGATCCACCAGCGAGTTCATCTTCATCCAGATCGACGCCGGCCGGCCGGCACGGGCGTGCTCGACCTCCTGGTCGATGTGCTGCAGCATGCGCGGGCGCAAGGTATGCGGCGACACCGCGATCTCCATGTCGTCCTCGGGCTCGCCGTAGCCTGTGATGAAATTGAAGATGTTCGCCACGTCGTGGGCGATCGACGGACCACAGGTGAAGAACGACAGGTCGGTGTAGATCTTCGCCGTCACCGGGTGGTAGTTGCCGGTCCCCAGGTGGCAGTAGCTGCGCAGCCTGCCCTCCTCGCGGCGCACGACGAGCGACATCTTGGCGTGGGTCTTCAATTCGATGAAGCCGAACACCACCTGCACGCCGGCGCGCTCGAGGTCGCGGGCCCAGCGGATGTTGGCCTCCTCGTCGAACCGGGCCTTGAGCTCGACCAGCGCCGTCACCGACTTCCCGGCCTCGGCCGCGTCGATCAGCGCCCGCACGATCGGGCTGTCGTTGGAGGTGCGGTAGAGCGTCTGCTTTATCGCCACGACCTCGGGATCGCGCGCAGCCTGGAGCAGAAACTGGACCACCACGTCGAAGGATTCGTAAGGGTGGTGGACCACCATGTCCTTCTCGCGGATGGCGGCGAAGCAGTCGCCGGCGTGTTCGCGGACGCGTTCGGGAAATCGCGCATTGTAGGGCTCGAAACGCAGGTCCTCGCGCGGCGCCCGGGTGATCTCCGACAGCGTGTTGAGCGCGAGCAGGCCCGGCAGCACCGCGACGCGGTTCTCCGGCACGCCGAGTTCGTTGACGACGAAGTGGCGCAGCGATTCGGGCATTTCCGAATCGGTCTCGATGCGGATCACCGAACCACGGCGTCGGCGCTTCAGCGCGGTCTCGAAGAAGCGCACCAGGTCCTCGGCCTCTTCCTCGACCTCGATATCGCTGTCGCGGATGATGCGGAACGTGCCCGAGCCCTGGACCTCGTAGCCAGGGAACAGCCGGTCGATGAACAGGCCGACGGCGTCCTCGAGCGTGATATAGCGGATGACCGTGCCCTCGTCGGGCAGGCGAATGAAGCGGTCGAGCGCCGGCGGCAGGCGCAGGAGCCCGGTCATCGGGCCGCGGTCGCGCTTGCTCACCAGTTGCAGCCCCATCGAGAAACCGAGATTGGGGATGAACGGGAAGGGATGGGCCGGATCGATCGACAACGGCGTCAGCACCGGGAAGATCGACTGCTCGAACTCCTGGGCGAGCCACTTCCGGTCCTCGCCCTTCAGCGCCGCCGGCCGGACGATGACGATGTCCTCCTTGGCCAGGTACTGCTGCAGGACGGCGAGCGAGGCCTGCTGCTCCATCTGCAGGTTGTCGATTTCCTTGAGGATCTCGTCGAGCTGCTCGGCCGGGGTCTTGCCGTCCGGGCTGCGCATGCTGATGCCCTGGCGCACCTGCCCCTCGAGACCGGCGACGCGGACCATGAAGAACTCGTCGAGGTTGGCCGCCGAGATCGACAGGAAGCGGACCCGCTCCAGCAACGGATGGGCGGAATTGAGCGTTTCCTCGAGCACGCGGCGATTGAACTGCAGCCAGGAGAACTCGCGGTTCACGAAGCGGTCGGGGCTCTTCATCAGGTCGCGGATGGCGGCACTGCCCTCCTCGGCCGGTGCTTGCGTGCCTTCAACCGTTGATATGCCATCCATTTCCATCACCGCCCCATTGTTTTTGTTCTGGCTAGAACAGTTTCACGACGCTTCTGTGACAGTCAATCCCACGGCTCCCCCGCGTCTCCCCCGGCCATGTTGCCGAGCACTTCCTGCGCCAGTGCGCGGGAAATGCGGCTGCCGCGCGACAGCGCCAGCCGGTCGAGCCGCTCGACCAGTCGCTGCGCCGCGTCGAGCGAGCGCTCCATACGGGCGACGATGTAGGCGACCAGGCGGTCGTCGACGAACAGTTGGCGGTCGGCGAAGAGCTTGACAATCACCTGCGACAGCAATTCGTCGTCCGGCTCGCCGATCTCAACGACGGTCGCGGCCTTCAGGCGGGAGCGCAGGTCGGGCAGTTCCACCGGCCAGGACATCGGCCAGAGCCGCGTCGTCATCAAGAGCGTGTGCCCGTTCTGGCGGATGTTGTTGACGACGTGGAACAGGCTGCGATCGTCGAAGCCCTTGCGGTCGACATCCTCGAACAGGACGGGCCCGGCGGCGGCCACCTCTTCCGCCCCGGCGCCCTCGACCGGGTGGATGGCGGTCGCACCCGACCGTGCCTGCCAGATCGCGGCGAGATGCGTCTTGCCCGAGCCGACCGGCCCGGCCAGGATCACCACCGGCGACGGCCAGTTGGGCCAGGCATCGACGACGGTGACGGCCGCGCTCAGCGGGTCCGAGATCAACAGGTCCTCGCGGCTGCACGCGGGGACGTGCTGGAACTCAAGCGGCAGTTGCTCGGAGGCCTTTGGCGATTTCATGCGATACACCGGTCACGGCTTCGTGTTCGAAGCGGTCTCTTTCTTCCTGGCGACAGGCGGGTTTCCCTGACCGTGATAGAGATCGCTGTCAAGGTAGCGCTGCAGGCCGAAGCGGACAAGCACGCCGACAGCGGCGGCGGCCGGCACGGCGACGAGCAGCCCGACGAAGCCGAACAGCGCGCCGAAGGCGAACAGCGCGAACATCAGCCAGACGGGATGCAGGCCGACCTGCTTGCCGACAAGCTTCGGCTGCAGGATGTTGCCCTCGACGAACTGGCCGGAAAAGAACACCGCCATCACCACGAAAATCCACAGGTAATCGGGCCAGAACTGGACGACGGCGACGCCGACCGACAGCACCAGCCCCACCAGCGAGCCGACATAGGGCACGAAGCTGATCGCGCCGGCAAACAGCCCGATCAGCAGGCCGAAATTGAGGCCGACCGCGGTCAGGCCAATGCCGTAGTAGAGCCCGAGGATGATGCAGATCGAACCCTGGCCGCGGACGAAACCGGCGATCGCCGTGTTCATCTCGCCGGCGAGCTGGCGCACCGTGTCCACGTGCTGCCGGGGAATCCAGCTGTCGACCTTGGCGATCATCCGGTCCCAGTCGAGCAGCAGGTAGAAGGCGACGACCGGAGTGACGATCAGCAGCGAGGCGATGTCGATCAGCGCCAGCCCTGAGTTCCAGATCTGCTTGAAGATCGCGGCGATCAGGCCTGCGCCCTCGGCCAGCACGCCGGCGAACCCCTCCTTGATCGTCCCCATCTGGTCGCTGATCCAGGGCGGCAGGATCTCCGGGTCGAAGCTCGTCACCAGCGATTGCAGCTGCGATATGTAGCCCGGCAGGGTGGAAAGCAGGTCGGAGGCCTGCGTCGCCAGCAGCGGGATGATGATCATCAGCGACAGGGCGAAGATGATCAGGAAGGCGACGAGAATCACCACCGTCGCCATCGCCCGGCTGAGGCCGAGCTTCACCAGGCGGTCGGCGACCGGATCGAGGAAATAGGCGAGCGCCATGCCGGCGACGAAGGGCAGCAGGATCGAACTGAACACCAGCAGGAACAGCACGAGCCCGATCAGCGCCAGCAGCCAGAAGATGGCCTGCCGCTTCAGGCTGGCGCCGCTGACATGGGTCGGCGCCGTCCTGTTCTGCTCGTCCCGCTGCCTCTTCACGGTGGCGCCCCGCGCATGTGTCGTATCCATATGATGACATAGGCCGCGCCGGAGAGAATGGTCAAGGTGGCAGCGGCGGCGATGACCGACGTAATCACCGGAGCCGCGGAGAGGCCGAAGGCAAGGCCGGTGAGAACGAGCACGATCAGCACAATCTGCACGGCGGTGTTCGCCTTCGACACGGGAACCGGCTTCGGCGCGATCGGCCGGCCTGCGACCCGCGCGGTCGCCACCGCGGCGAGGATCATGACATCGCGGCCGATCACCAGCAGCACCAGCCACACCGGCAGGTGGCCGAGATAGCCGAGCGAGCCGTAGGCGCTCGCCATCAGCAGCTTGTCGGCGAGCGGATCGAAGCGGGCACCGAAGCCGGTTTCCTGCCGCCAGCGCCGGGCCAGGAAACCGTCGACCGCGTCCGACAAGCCGGCGAGGAGAAAGACCACCAACGCCAATCGCAGCCAGCCGTGCAGCAGCAACCACGCGAACAGCGGGACGGCCAGCAGGCGCGCCACGGTGATCATATTCGGTATCGTCATTGCGCGCCGACCATGCCTCCAGCCACCCGTCGCCGGCCCGCACTGTGGCGCGGCCGACGCCCGATTTGAAGCCCCCGGTCGACACCGGCGGCACGGCCCCGGCATAATCGTCAAAAACGACCGGCGAAGGCGGGCATAGTGCTTGCACTTGCGTCCCCTTCGTGCCAATCGGGCGCACGATTGCCAGACCAGCGGAGAGCCGAGCATGAGCCAGTCTGAGAAAAACGGCCTGACCTACAGCGATGCGGGCGTCGACATCGACGCGGGCAACCTTCTGGTGGAAAAGATCAAGCCCGCCGTGCGCTCGACCCGCCGCCCCGGCGCCGACGGCGAGATCGGCGGCTTCGGCGGCCTGTTCGACCTGAAGGCGGCCGGCTTCAAGGACCCGGTCCTCGTCGCCGCCAATGACGGCGTCGGCACCAAGCTGAAGATCGCGATCGACGCCGACAGGCACGACACGGTCGGCATCGACCTCGTTGCCATGTGCGTCAACGACCTCGTCGTACAGGGCGCCGAGCCGCTGTTCTTCCTCGACTATTTCGCCACCGGCAAGCTCGACCCCGACCAGGGCGCGGCGATCGTCGGCGGCATCGCCGAGGGCTGCCGCCAGGCCGGATGCGCCCTGATCGGCGGCGAAACGGCGGAAATGCCCGGCATGTATGCCGGCGGCGACTACGACCTCGCGGGCTTTGCGGTCGGCGCCGCCGAGCGCGGCCGGCTGCTGCCGGCCGGCGACATCGCCGAGGGCGACGTGATCCTCGGGCTCGCCTCCTCCGGCGTCCACTCCAACGGCTACTCGCTGGTGCGCAAGATCGTGGCGCTGTCCGGGCTCGGCTGGGATGCCCCTGCCCCGTTCGCCACCGGCCAGACGCTGGCCGAAGCGCTGATGACGCCGACGAGGATCTACGTGAAGCCGCTCCTGAAGGCGATCCGTGAGACCGGTGCGATCAAGGCGCTGGCCCACATCACCGGCGGCGGCTTTCCGGAAAACATTCCGCGCGTGCTGCCGAAGCATCTCGCCGCCGAGATCGACCTCGACGCGGTCAGGGCGCCGGCGGTCTTTTCATGGCTGTCGAAGACCGGCGGCGTCGCCGCCAACGAGATGCTGCGCACCTTCAACTGCGGCGTCGGCATGATCGCCGTCGTCGCGGCGCAAGACGCCGAACGGGTCAGCGCGGCGGTCTCCGCCGAGGGCGAGACTGTCTTTACGCTCGGCCGGATGATCGCGCGGGGCGAAGGCGAACCCGGCACCCGCTACAAGGGCACGCTCGCCCTATGATCTCCGACACCAACCGCAGGCGCGTCGTTGCCTTCATCTCCGGCGGCGGCTCCAACATGCTGACGCTGGCCGAAAGCTGCGCGCAGGCGGACTATCCGGCCGAGATCGTCGCCGTCTTCTCCGACACGCCGGACGCCGGCGGGCTGGCCAAGGCCGCGGCGCTCGGCCTGCCGACCTTCGTCTTTGCGCGCAAGGAGTACGCCTCCAAGGAGGCGCACGAGGAAGCGATCCTTTCCGAGCTTCAGCGCCAGCGGCCGGACATCATCTGCCTCGCCGGCTACATGCGGCTGCTGTCCGGGCGCTTCATCGCGCGCTACGAAGGCCGGATCCTCAACATCCACCCCTCGCTGCTGCCGCTGTTTCCCGGCCTCGACACCCATCGCCGCGCCATCGAGGCGGGCATGAAGATCGCCGGCTGCACCGTGCACTTCGTCACCGAGGGCATGGACGAGGGCCCGGCCATCGTGCAGGCGGCCGTCCCGGTGCTCGCCGACGACACGCCCGCCGATCTCGCCGCCCGCGTGCTCACCGTCGAGCACAAGGCCTATCCGCTGGCGCTGAGGCTCGTGGCCGAAGGCAAGGCGGGGATGGAGAACGGCAGGGCGGTGACGCGAGACGCAGGCGACCGCCAGCCGCAGGACTGGCTGATCTCGTCGGGCCGGTGAAATCGACACACGTGCCGCTGACCACGGCACAGGTCGTTCACGGAACTCGAACCTGACGTCGCCCAGCCCCGCCGGAAGCCGAGGAATTGGCTTCTCGATCAGATAGGTGCATCTGCCCAGGCTTCTGATCGAGCCGTCCTGCAGCAGCTGGAAGAGGCCGGCCTGCTCTGGCAGAACCCTGTAAGCCGCAGCGCCCCCGGACCCGATGACTGTTTGCGGGTCCAGCATCGCAATGCCGCCGGGATGGAAACGCTTCAGCGGAGCCAGCGCCTCCTGATCGGCGGGTCTCAGGTTGCCGGTGGAAAATGCGGCATAGACTTTCCGCCTCGCGAGGTTTGGCTCCCACTGGTCGGGTGAAAGCGCCCCAGACGGCAGCGTCACCGCCGAGAGGGCGTAGGCGTGATGGGCGAGCGGGCCCTCCGGCCCGAGACCACTTCCGCTCAGGTCTCCGGCGCCGCAAATTCCGCGCGGTTCAACATCAGCCATTGCAGCAGCATGGCCGTCTTGGCGTCGCAGATCTCGCCCGACGACACCATGGCGAAGGCCGCATCGATCCCAAGCTCGACGACCTCGAGATCCTCGCCTTCGCCCTCGACGCCGCCGCCCGACCCGGTGCGATGGCTGGCATCGACGCTGGCGACGAAGCAGCTCACCCGTTCCGTCAGCGTTCCCGGACTGCAGTAGATGTCGAACAGGTGACGCACCCCGGCCAGCGCATAGCCGGTCTCCTCCATCGCCTCGCGCATGATCGCGTGCTCCGGGCTGTCGCCGTCGAGCAGGCCGGCCGGCGTCTCCAGCAGGAAACCGGATGGATGGCCGCCGACGAAGGCGCCGGGACGGAACTGGCGGACGAGAACCACCTGCTGGCGGACGGCGTCGACCAGCAGGACCGTCGCCGCGTGGCCGTGGTCATGGATTTCCCGGTCGAGCCGCTCGGTGCGCCCGTCGGCGCGCCTCTGCTCGACGACCAGGCTCTCGAGATGGATGAAGCGCTTCCATTCGGTCTTGCGTTCGACGATGCGCACCGCGGAGCAATTGCCTGCCTTCATGGACGGTTCCGTCAGTTTTGGGGTTCGATGGCGCCGGCCCGAATTGGCGGCGCGTTGCATTTGAGGTCGCTATCGGCCGGCGGCGCTCAGTCCCTTTCCAGCCAGACGCGGTTGTCGTGCAGCGCGGCCCCGCCATAGGGGGCGACCGGATCGGCACCGGTCAGCACGTTGATGCCCTCGCCGTCGAGATGGGCGTCGTTCGGCCAGATGCCCTCGGCGATCAGCACGCCGGGCTTGCCGTCATCCGTCACCCTGGCGTGCAGGCGGATCTCGCCGCGCGCATTGCCGAGCCGGACGACGTCGCCGCCGGCGATGCCCTTCGCCGCCGCGTCGCGGGAATGGATCATCACCTCCGGCCGGCCCTCGCGCTCGCGCGACCACTTCATCTCGGTGAAGCTGGAATTGAGATAGGTGCGCGCCGGCGGCGTGGCGAGGCGGAAGGGATGGGCGGCGTCCGGCGTCTCGATCACCTCGACATAGTCGGGGAACTCCGGCAGCGCCTGGTGCGGGCCGAGCGCGCCGATCGAGGCCGGCGGCTGGTTCGGCGCCGGCGTCGCGGTCCAGTCCGGACGGAAGCGGAACTTGCCGTCCGGATGGCCGAAGCCGTTGGCATAATGCGCGGTCTCGAAGTCCGGCTGGCAATCGATCCACCTGTCCGCGGCAAGGCCATCATAATCGGTTTCATAGTGCGGCAGCATGCCCGTGATATGCTCGCGCTCGGTCAGGCCGAAGCCCGGCAGGTGGCCGACGCCGAGGCGATTGGCCAGCTCGTCGATGACGAAGAGGTTGGTGCGCACCGTCTCCGGCGGCTCGACCAGCTTGGGGCCGAGCAGGATGTGCTGATGGCCGCCGCCGCGATAGAGGTCGTCGTGCTCGACGAACATGGTCGCCGGGATGACGATGTCGGCGAGCTTGGCCGTATCGGTCATGAAGTGCTCGTGCACGGCGACGAACAGGTCGTCGCGCAAAAAGCCGCGCCTCACCAGCCGCTGCTCGGGCGCGATATTGGCCGGGTTGGTGTTCTGGATCAGCATCGCCGTCACCGGCCCGCGCTGGCGCAGCGCCACCGGATCGCCGGTCAGGACCCGGCCGATCTGCGACTGGTCGAGCTCGCGGATGCCGGGATCGACCATGTCGAGGCCCATCAGCTCGCGCTTGTCGAGCCGGTAGATCGCGCCGTTGTTGTGGAAGGCGCCGCCGCCCTCGTACTGCCAGGAGCCGAGCACGGTGGCAACCGAGACGGCGGCATGCATCGAAACGGAGCCGTTGCGGCTGCGGGTAAAACCGTAGCCGAGGCGGAAGAAGGTGCGCTTGGTCTCGCCGACGAGGCGGGCGAAGGCCTCGATCTCCTCGACCGCGAGGCCGGTGATCGCCGAGGCCCACTTTGGGCCGCGGCTGGAAAGGTGCGCCTCGAGGCCGGCCGGATCGTCGGCGTATTTTTCCATATAGGAGCGGTCGGCATAGCCGTCGCGGAAGGCGATATGCATGACCGCGCAGGCAAGCGCGGCATCGGTGCCGGGCCGCAGCTTCAGCGCCAGGTCGGCCTGCTTCATCGTCGGATTGTCGTAGATGTCGATGACGACGATCTTCGCCCCGCGCTCCTTGCGCGCCTTGACCGCGTGGGTCATGACGTTGACCTGGGTCGAGACCGCGTTGGTGCCCCAGATGACGACGCAGTCGGCCTTGGCCATCTCGCGCGGGTCCGGGCCACGAAGGCTGCCGGTGCCCATGACATAACCGGTCCAGGCGGTGTTGGTGCAGATCGAATCGAAGAAGCCGGAATAGCGCTTGGCGTGGCGCAGGCGGTCGATCGAGTCGCGCTGCACCTGCCCCATCGTGCCGGCGTAGTAGTAGGGCCAGACGGCCTCGGAGCCGTGCGCCTGCTCGGCCTTGACGAAGGCGCCCGCGATCTCGTCGAGCGCCGCTTCCCAGGAGATCTCCTGCCACTCGCCGCCGCCCTTTTCGCCCTTGCGGCGGAGCGGCTTCAGCAGCCGGTCGGGATGGTAGAGCCGGTCGGCATAGCGGGCGACCTTGGCGCAGATGACGCCGGCGGTGTAGGAATTGTCGGCGCTGCCGCGCACCTTGCCGATCCGCCCGTCGGCACCGATCTCGATGTCGAGTGCGCAGGCGGACGGACAGTCATGGGGACAGACCGAATGGCCGATGGCGGCTTTGCCGAGATTGGGGGTCGCAACGTTCATGGCTTTTCTATATTCGAGTAGCGAAGCGCCAAGAAGGCAAAATATTCTCCCATCGCAACAATTCATCGGCGCATCACGGATATGCAATGAACTACCGCCACATCTACCATGCAGGCAATTTCGCGGACGTGCTCAAGCATGCCGTGCTGGCGCGGCTGGTGACCTACATGAAGGGCAAGGACAAGGCGTTCCGCGTGCTCGACACCCATGCCGGCCTCGGGCTCTACGACCTCTCCAGCGAGGAGGCGCAGAAAACCGGCGAGTGGCGCGACGGCATCGGCCGGCTGCTCGACGGCGAACTGCCGGCGGACGTGGCCGCGCTGCTGGCGCCCTATCTCGAGGCGGTCCGCGCGCTGAACCCCGACGGCGGCGTGCGGCACTATCCCGGTTCGCCGAAGCTGGCGCGGCTGCTGTTCCGGCCGCAGGACCGGCTGTCGGCAATGGAACTGCACCCGGACGACTACGAGAGCCTGCACCGGCTGTTCGACGGCGACTTCCAGAGCCGGATCACGCATCTCGACGGCTGGCTGGCGCTGGGCGGGCACCTCCCGCCGAAAGAAAAGCGCGGCATCGTCCTGGTCGACCCGCCGTTCGAGAAGGAAGGCGAGTACGAGCGCCTGGCGGACGGGCTGGCCCGGGCCTGGCGGCGCTTTCCCGGCGGCGTCTACTGCCTGTGGTATCCACTGAAGAAGGGCGCGCCGGTTGCGGACCTCCACGCGGCGCTGAAGGCCTTGGGCATCCCGAAGATGCTGTGCGCCGAGTTGAGCGTGAGAAGCGACCGCGAGACGACGGGACTGACCGGCTCCGGCCTGATTGTCGTCAACCCGCCCTATACGCTGAAGGCCGAGCTCGAACGGCTGCTGCCGTTCCTGAAGGAGACGCTGCGGCAGGACCGCTTTGCCTCGGCCCGCAGCTTCTGGATTGCGGGCGAGCAGAAACTCCCCTCTTGACCTTGCGCGGGCAAGGGACGCAATCTCGGCAGGGATTCACGGCGCGCCAGCGGCGGGCCAACGTCTGAGGATCGACGCGCTATCGGGCCGCCGCGGCGGCCGCCAAGCGCAGACGGAGGGGACCATGACCGTCAAACGCGCAGCCATCGCCGGAGCCTGCCTGCTCACCGTCGGCCTTACCGCAGCGGCGAATGCCGCCGACCTCGCCGGGGCCTATTCCGAGACACCACCGGCCTACGCTACCGCGCCTGCCGGCGCCTGCACCGACCGCGGCGTGCTCGGCTTCATCACCAACCGGTTCGAATACAAGGCGTCGAACTACCTCCGGCAGGACCTGTCGATCTACGAGATCCGCCGCGCCCACCTCAGCCGGTTCGAGCCGTTCAACGGCTACATCTCCTCGGTGCAGCGCGAATACTGCCTGGCCAGCGCCACGCTGACCGACGGCACCGAGCGGGAACTGGTCTACGTCATCGAACGGCCCTGGGGCTTTGCCGGGGTCGGGCGCAGCATCGAGTTCTGTATCCCCGACCTCGATCCGTGGCACGTCTACGGCTACGCCTGCGCCGCGATCCGCTGAGCCGTGCCCCCTTCGCAGTCCCCGTGCCGGCGCATCGGCCTTGCCGCGCTGCTGCTTGCGGCGGTATCCCTTTCCGGCTGCAGTGACGACCGGCAAGGCGAACGGGTCCCGGCGCCACCGGAAGGGGTCGCAAGCGTGCCGCGTGGCCAGGGCTTCGACTTCTACGTCCTGTCGCTGTCATGGTCGCCGACCTGGTGCATGGACAACGACGCGACCGGCCGCGGCGAACAGTGCCGCAGCGGCCGCCGCGCCGGCTTCATCGTGCACGGACTGTGGCCCCAGTTCGAACGCGGCCATCCGCAATACTGCCGCTCGCGCGAGCCCGACCGCGTCCCGTCCTCCCTCGGCCGGCAGTACCTCGACATCATCCCCTCGATGGGCCTGATCGGCCACCAGTGGCGCAAGCACGGCAGCTGCTCGGGACTGTCGCAGCGCGACTACCTGGCCGTGACGCGCGCAGCCTTCGAGCGCGTCGAGCTGCCGGACGCATTGGAACAGGGCTCCGGCGGCCTCGACGTGGCCAGGGCCGAGCACGCGCTGGTCGCGGCCAATCCGGGCCTCAGCGAGCGCGGCATTGCCGTGACCTGCGACGACGGCCGGCTCGACGAGATCCGCATCTGCATGACGCCGGCGCTCGACTTCCGCGCCTGCCCGGAGGTCGACCGCGCCGCCTGCCGGGCGAAGACCATCACCCAGCCGCCAGCCCGCTAGCGGCAGCCAACCAGGAGAACATTGCGTGAAGATCTTCTATTCCTCGGCCTCGCCCTACTCCACCAAGGTGCGCATGGCCGCCCACTATAGCGGGCTCGACGCCGCCCATGTCGCGACCGACACGAACGCCGACCCGGCAGAGCTGATCGCCGCCAACCCGCTCGGCAAGATTCCGACGCTCGTCACCGACGAAGGCCTCGCCGTCTATGACAGCCGGGCCATCATGCAGTTCATCGACCGCGCCACCGGCCGCAAGCTCTACCCCCGCGCCCATGCCAAGCGCACCGAGGCCGAGGTGCTCGAGGCGGCAGCCGACGGCGTCTGCGACTGCCTGCTGGCAATCGTCTACGAACGTCGCTTCCGCCCGGACGACAAGGTGCACCAGCCCTGGATCGACCGGCAGTGGTCGAAGGTGGAGCGAGCGCTCGACCATCTGGAAAAGACGATGCCGCGGCTGGGCAAGAAACCGCATGGCGGCCACTTCGCCCTGGCCGCGATGCTGCGCTACATCGAGCTGCGCTTTGCCGGGCAGTGGCAGAAGGGCCGACCGAAGCTGAAGCGATACCTGACCCGCTTCGAGGCGGCGTTCCCGGACTACGCCCAGTTCAAGGACTGAGACGCCAGGCCCGCGCCTGCGCCCGTCAGCCGAGCGCCATGCCGGCGCCGGCGGGCGGGGCCGGCAAACGAAAAGGCCGGGCGTCGCCGCCCGGCCCTGTCAGCGTCCGGCCTGCCGGCCGACTCAGAACTTGTAGCCCATGCCGAGACGGATGCTCTGCTCGTCCTGGCCGGCGTTGACGTTGCCGGAGTCGAGATCGAAGCGCTTCTCGGCATAGTCGGTGTAGCGGTATTCGACGCGGGCGGTGACCTTGTCGGTGACGAAGCCCTCGGCGCCGACGCCGGCCGTCCAGCCGTACATGGTGCGCTTGTCGGACGAGGTGGCGTCCTCCATCTTCGCACGCGAAACGGCCAGGCCGCCCGTGCCGTAGACCAGCACCGGGTTCAGGTCGACGCCGACGCGGGCGCGCAGCGAACCGTTGACGCCCTGCTCGGCCTCGCGCACCGAATTCTTGGAATCGATGCCCGAGTAGTTGACGTCGGCTTCACCGCCGTAGACCAGCTGGCCGCTCTGCATGTTGTAGCCGCCATAGACGCCGCCGCCGAAGCCGTTGGCGCCGTGGCCGCTCTGCTTGTCGAACTCACCGTGCTGCCAGGTGACCGTGGCACCGGCATAACCACCGGCCCAGTTCGGGGCCGCCGGCTCGGAATAGTCCGAAACGGGCGCCTGCGGGATCTGGTCGACGGCGTCGGCGGCACGGGCGGCCTGGACGGCGGCGATCGACAGGGCGGAAGCCATCAGGGTGAGGATCAGGGTACGCATACTATTCTCCTTTGCATGCCATGCGATGTAGCGACACATCAATTCGGCACTTACTAATATAACGGTTCGGGTCGCCCGGTTGCTGTGAAATTGAATAAAGATTGAGGATTTGAAAGAGCCAAATTGTGGAATTTTGGCGGCATAGACATGATCAAAATGCGATGTTGCTTTGCAACAACACGTAGTTTGTTAACCATGTCCATAACAATTTTGAAATATACTTCCCATTCGACCTTCATAACTAACGATGATGCGGAACGGTTAACTTTTTTGAAATCTTTTCCAGGCCCCAGTTTAAGGCCGCGCGCAATTCTCTATATCTGGGGACGGTTAAGCGAAATCGACACGACGCGGGCATATCCTTGAGAATTCTTCATCGGACAGCATTGGTCACGGGCGGCGCGCAGCGGATCGGACGCGCGATGGTGGAGGATCTGGCCGCGAACGGTTTTTCCGTCGCGATCCATGCCAATGCCTCGATCGGCACGGCCCGCGACATAGCGCAGTCGATCGTCGCCGCAGGCGGCAGGGCGGTGGCGCTCGAATGCGACCTCGCCGAAGCGGCCGCCACGCAGGACCTGGTCGCGCGCGCCACCGAGGCGCTCGGGCCGCTCGGCCTGCTCGTCAACAATGCCTCGCTGTTCCAGCCGGACAGCCTTCGCCGGTTCGACAGCACGCTGTGGGACCGGCATTTCGACGTCCATGTGCGGGCGCCGTCGCAGCTGGCGCGCGATTTCGACGCGCAGCTGCCGGAGGACAGCGGCGGACTGATCGTCAACATCATCGACCAGCGGGTCTGGAACCCGACGCCGCGCTACTACTCCTACACCTTGTCGAAGTCGGCGCTGTGGATGGCGACGCGCACCATGGCGCAGGCCCTCGCGCCGCGCATCCGCGTCAACGCCATTGGCCCCGGCCCGACGCTGCCGAACGAGCGGCAGAGCGAGGACGACTTCCGCACCCAGACCGAGGCGCTGCTGCTGCGCTCCGGTCCCGGCCTGGACGAATTCGGCCGCAGCTTGCGTTTTCTGTTCGACACGCCGTCGATAACCGGGCAAATGATCGCGCTCGACGGCGGCCAGCACCTCGCCTGGGAAACGCCCGATGTCGCGGAGATCACGGAATGACCACCGGCCGGCCGGTTGAGGATGGCGGCGTCCTGTTTGACGACAACGAGCGGGAAGACGACGACGAGCTGGCGGAGGCCGCCGCGCCCGCCGCCGCCCTGCCCGCCGTCGAATGGTCGGAGGCGCTGGAGGCGCCCGCCGGACTGCGCGGCGCCGAGCTGATCCAGGAATTCGTCAAGCGGCTGCCGAACAGCCCCGGCGTCTACCGGATGTTCAACGAGGCCGGCGACGTGCTCTATGTCGGCAAGGCGCGCAGCCTGAAGAAGCGCGTCAACAACTACGCGCTCGGGCGCGGCCATTCGAACCGTATCGGCCGGATGATCCGCGAGACGGCGAACATGGAGTTCGTCACGACGCGCACCGAGATCGAGGCGCTGCTGCTCGAGGCGAACCTGATCAAGCGGCTGCGCCCGCGCTTCAACGTGCAGCTGCGCGACGACAAGTCCTTCCCCTACATCCTGGTGACGGCGGACACACGCGCACCGGCGATCTTCAAGCATCGCGGCGCACGCAGCCGCAAGGGCGACTATTTCGGCCCGTTCGCCTCCGCCGGCGCCGTCGGCCGCACGATCAACGCGCTGCAGCGGGCGTTCCTGCTGCGCACCTGCACCGACAGCGTGCTGGAGAGCCGCACGCGGCCCTGCCTGCTCTACCAGATCAAGCGCTGCTCGGCCCCGTGCACGCACGAGATCAGCGACGCTGCCTATTCCGGGCTGGTGCAGGAGGCGAAGGACTTCCTTTCGGGCAAGAGCCGGAACGTCAAGGGCCAGATCGCCGCGGCGATGAACGAGGCGGCCGAGGCGCTCGATTTCGAGCGCGCGGCGGTCTACCGCGACCGGCTGGCGGCGCTGAGTCACGTGCAGAGCCACCAGGGCATCAATCCCGCCGGCGTCGAGGAGGCGGACGTGTTCGCCATCCACCACGAGGGCGGCGTTTCCTGCATCCAGGTGTTCTTTTTCCGTACCGGGCAGAACTGGGGCAACCGCGCCTACTTTCCCAAGGCCGACCCGCAGCTGGCCAGCGGCGAAGTGCTGAACGCCTTCCTCGCCCAGTTCTACGACGACAAGCCGTGCCCGCGGCAGATCCTGCTGTCGGAGAAGATCGAGGAGCAGGAACTGCTGTCCGAGGCGCTGAGCGAGAAGTCGGGCTACCGGGTAGTGATCGGCGTGCCGCAGCGGGGCGAGAAGAAGGACCTCGTCGCGCAGGTGCTGGCGAATGCGCGCGAGGCGCATGGCCGCAAGCTGGCCGAGACCGCCTCGCAATCGCGGCTGCTGGAGGGCTTTGCCCAGACCTTCAAGCTGGCCACCGTCCCGCGCCGGATCGAGATCTACGACAACTCGCACATCATGGGCACGAATGCGGTCGGCGGCATGGTGGTCGCGGGACCGGAAGGCTTCGTCAAGGGCCAGTACCGCAAGTTCAACATCCGGTCGACCGACATCACCCCGGGCGACGACTTCGGCATGATGCGCGAGGTGATGACCCGGCGCTTCTCGCGCCTGCTGAAGGAGGAAGGGCTGCCGGACCGCACCGCCGAGACCGGTGTCGATGTGGCCGACCTGCCCTTCCCGGCCTGGCCGGACGTGATCCTGATCGACGGCGGCCAGGGCCAGATGACGGCGGTGCGGGCGATCCTCGCCGAGCTCGGCATCACCGACCAGGTGGTCGCGATCGGCGTTGCCAAGGGCGCCGACCGCGAGGCCGGCCGCGAGCGGTTCTTCGTCGCAGGCACGCCCGACTTCTCGCTGCCGCCGCGCGACCCGGTGCTCTACTTCGTCCAGCGCCTGCGCGACGAGGCCCATCGCTTCGCCATCGGCTCGCACCGGGCACGGCGCAAGAAGGAGATGGTCAAGAACCCGCTCGACGAGATCGCAGGCATCGGCCCGAGCCGCAAGCGCGCGCTGCTGCAGCATTTCGGCACGGCCAAGGCGGTGTCGCGCGCCGGCATCGCCGACCTGATGGCGGTCGAGGGCATTTCCGAAAGCGTCGCCCGGCTGGTCTACAACCACTTCCACGAGGACGGGGCGCGGTAGCCCCGCCCATCCGGCCGGCATCGACCGATGCATTTTTCTCGGGACTAGGGTCGCAATGCCTCGACGGCTTGATCGCCCTCAACCCGCGCGCTCGTCCTGCAGCCTGATCGGCATAACGCCAAAGGCGCTGCGGAAGCGCCTAGATCGCTTCGTGGCGGAAGATCAGCGCAATATGTCCAATTTTCGCCCTGTCTCTCAATACGAGCTGTATCTCGAAACTATCTTCTGCTCCGTCGAAGACATCGAAGTGGTGCTTGCTGCCGGCTCCTGACGTGCGGATATAGCCGAAATCCAGAGTCGGGTACCCATGGTGAAATGAGCAACGTTCACGACAACGCAGGTGCAATCTGCCAAGGCCGTTCGGCGAGACTGTAACGGAAAGGCCGATTTCTGAGAGCTCTGGATCGAGCAGATGACAGATTTGATCCACATCGCAAGTTGCCGAGCCAACAATCGGCTCGTCATTGACAGGCGAGACCGCAAACTGAATTTTATAGACACTCTGCCCACTGCTTCGCGCGACTTGAGGAACACAAAGAGCAGCCAGAAATAGAGCCAGAGATACTGAAAAGCGGTTGATCAGAGCCATAAAGCTGCGTCCAAGACTGCGGCATCAGGGCCGCCAGTCGGCAAATCCGACCAATATCCCGTCGTTCGAACGCTTCAAGGTTCATCCGTTCATCGGACGGGCGCGAGGCACATGCAAAGATGTCGAAAGCACCCACAGCGTTCAAGGCGTCGGGCTTTGCTACCTAATGCCGCATTTTCATGACGGCCATCGGAATATTGCCTTGTTCGCGGTGAAAAGCTCTCGCAAACGGTTGACGGAACTGTCACAAAGTCCACAACTAGCCGCAAACACTTCCGAGACTGCGAAATCCATGGCCCGTCGCGCATACAGCATCCCCAATCTCCTCACCTACGGCCGCATCCTTGCCGTTCCGCTGATCGTCCTCTGCTTCTTCGTCGAGGGACGGCTGCAATCGTCTGACTTTGCCCGCTGGTCGGCCTTCTGGTTGTTCATGGTGGCCTCGATCACCGACTTCTTCGACGGCTACCTCGCCCGCATCTGGAAACAGACCTCCAACATCGGCCGCATGCTCGATCCGATCGCCGACAAGCTGCTGGTCGCCTCGGTGCTGCTGCTGATGGCCGCCGACGGCACGATCGCCGGATGGACGATCTGGGCGGCGATCATCATCCTGTGCCGCGAGATCCTCGTCTCGGGACTGCGCGAATATCTGGCCGAGCTGAAGGTGAGCGTGCCGGTGACGCGAATCGCCAAGTGGAAGACGACGATCCAGATGCTCGCGATCGGCTTTTTGCTGGCCGGTCCGGCCGGGGCCAAGTACCTGCCGTTCACCACCGAGATCGGCATCGTGCTGCTCTGGATCGCCGCGGCGATCACGATGTATACCGGCTATGACTATTTCCGCGCCGGTTTGAAGCATATCGTGGACGAATGATGACCAAGCTTGTCTATTTCGCCTGGGTGCGCGAGCGGATCGGACGGGGCGAGGAGGAGATCGACCTCCCCGGCCACGTCAGGACCGCGGGCGAGCTGCTGCGACACCTGAAAACGCTGGGCGAGGAGTACGAGGCCGCGCTCGAGCACGAGAACGTCATCCGCGTGGCCGTCAACCACGAGCACGTCGAGCACCGGGATTCGATCGAGGGCGCGCGCGAGATCGCCCTGTTCCCGCCGATGACCGGGGGCTGAGCGATGACCGGCGGGCGCGACATACCCGTCACCGTCCGGGTCCAGCAGTCGGACTTCGACGCCGCGGCCGAGACCGCTGCGATTGCGGCCGGACGGGCCCAGATCGGCGCGATCGTCAGCTTCACCGGGCTGTGCCGCGACGAGGGCGGCACGCTCGCCGCACTCGAGCTCGAGCACTACCCGGGCATGGCGGAAGCGGAGATCCGGCGCATCTGCGAGCAGGCGGTCGCGCGCTTCTCGCTCGAGGGCATTGCCGCCCTCCATCGCGTCGGGCGGATTGCGCCGGGCGAGAACATCGTCCTCGTCATCGCCGCCGCCCCGCATCGCCACGCCGCCTTCGACGGCGCGTCCTTCGTCATGGACTACCTCAAGACCTCAGCGCCCTTCTGGAAGAAGGAGCACCGCACCGACGGCAGCGCCGGCGGCTGGGTGGAGGCCAGGGACGCGGACGATCGCGCCCGCGACAAGTGGAAACGATAGCGGCGCCGTCTCGGGCCGGGCACGGCACCGCTCAAGGGACAGCGCTTTCGCGGCGGAAGACGACCAGCAGCAGCACCAGCGCCGAATAGATGAAGAGGTCGCGCCAGAGGAACGCGCCGTAGGCGCCCCAGACCGTCTCGGCGAGGCCAACCGCGGCGCCACCAAGGGCGGAAAGGATCGGGCTGGAGTAACCGCCGATGGCGGCGATGAACAGCACCTTGACGCCGAAGTTGAGCCCGGCACCGAAGTCGATGTTGCCGTAGTAGCCGGCGGCGAGGATGCCGGCGATGCAGGCCAGCAACGCGGCCAGGAGATAGGCGGACAGAAAGACGCGGGCCGAATCGACGCCGCAGAGCTCGGCCGCGCGGGGGTCGTCGCAGACGGCGCGCCAGCGCCGGCCCCAGCCCGAGCGGACCAGGAAGAGATGGCCGGAGAGCACGATCGCGGCCATCACCGCCGCATTCGCCAGCTGCAGCACCGTCAGCGTCACCGGGAAGGCCGGGTCGCCCCACAGCTCGAGCGGCCAGCTGAGCAGCGGCGGCAGCCAAAGGCTGCGCGTGTCGGCGGCCAGCCGCGCCGTCTCCATCAGCACCAGCACCACGCCGAGCGCGGCCACGATCACGCTGTTGTTCACAACGAAGGCGAGCGGGCGCATGACATGGCGCCCGACCAGCAGGCTCGCCCCCATGCCGAAGGCGAGCGCCATCGCCGCGCCGAATCCGAGCGCCGCCGGCAGCACGAGCCACAACCGGTTCCAGCCGTAGTCGGAAAACAGGATGAACATCTGCCCGGCGAAGGCGAAGACGGCGCCGAAGCTGACGTCGACCCGGCGGGTCACCGAAAAGGCGATGGCATAGCCGAAGGCAAGCAGCGCATAGAGCGCCGACACGGGCACGGCATTGGCGAGCTGCTGCAGAAAATAGGCCATCGGACATCCCGTGCGTGACTGGCCTACTATAACTGGTATAATACGGTTTACCAGTTAGGATAAGGCATGAGCTTCGCCTGGACCCCTCATCGCTTCGCCGGCGGCGCGCTGGCGCTCGACGTCGCCAACTCGGTCGTGCTGCGCGCCGACCGGGCGCGACGGATCGACCGCTATGCCGACATCGAGGCGATGGACGCCTTCGCCGAGGCGGCCAACCGCCACTGCGCCGAGCGCGCGCTGGCCGGCCCACTCGTGCCGGTGCTGCCGGCGCGACGCACCGCCTTTCTCGCGCTGCGCGAGGCGATCGACGCCCACTTTCGCGCCGTGGCGACGGGCGACGGCACGCCGACGCTGCTGGCGGGTCTGCTGGAAGCGATCGCCGACGCAGTGCGCCACTCCGGCACCCGCCCCGGCGCGCTCGATGCCGCCGCCGCGCATTCGGCACTGCGGCTTGCGGGCAGCGGCGAGCCCGACCGGCTGAAGATCTGCCGCAACTGCGGCTGGCTGTTCCTCGACCGCAGCCGCAACCGCTCGCGCGCCTGGTGCGACATGGCCGTCTGCGGCAACCGGGCCAAGGCCAGTCGCCACTACTACCGCCACCGGGAGGAACCGAGTCGATGAAAACGTCGTTGCGGCGCGCCCTGCCCTCCGCCCTTGTCACCCTCGCCGCCCTTGCCATCCTCGCCGCCCTTGCCATCCTCGCCGCCTGCCAGCGCGAGACCGGCCCCGACCCGCTGCAATTGACCGGCAAGATGTTCGTCTTCAACTACCGGCTCGCCTACGCGACCTACATGGTCACGCTGCACCGCTCCGAACCGCTGCCGGAGGGAGCGACCGTCACCGCGGAATTCGAGAACCCGGCCGGCGGCGCGCCGCTGGTGATGACCCGCAGGCTGTTTCCGGCGCTGGACAAGGTGGTGCTCGAGAGCCCCGAGATCAGTTGCGTGAAGAAGGCCCGGCCCTACCGCGTGACGATCCGTGTCACGGGGCCGGACGGAGAAGCGTTGCAGGCGCTGGAGACGACCGTGGTCTCCGACCTCGACCAGAGCGTCCTGCCGGCCCGGCCGCTAGTGGTCGGCCCGGCCTACGAGAAGAACCCGCAGGTGTTCCGCAACGGCCGGGCGCCGGAGCGCTTCGAGACGGCGAAGTGCCCGACCTGAAGGTCCTGCCGGCGTTCGGCGCCGCGCCCAAACTGGAGGGCAGTCGATCCGGCGCGCCTCGCGGCACGAAAAAACCGCCCGGGGCGCGCCCCGGGCGGTTCTTGATGCAATGCTTTTCGCCAGCCGTTACCCGAGTCCTTTCAAGGGCTTGCGGAAACGGCCTGCGAAACTGAATCAGCCGACGATTTCGGTGCCGGAGAACCAGTAGGCAATCTCCTCGGCGGCGGTTTCCGGAGCGTCGGAGCCGTGAACCGAGTTCTCGCCGATCGACAGCGCGAAGGTCTTGCGGATGGTGCCTTCGTCGGCGTTGGCCGGGTTGGTGGCGCCCATGATCTCGCGGTTCTTGGCGATGGCGTTCTCGCCTTCGAGGACCTGGACGATGGTCGGGCCGGAGGACATGAACTCGACCAGCTCGCCGAAGAACGGGCGTTCCTTGTGGACCGCGTAGAAGCCCTCGGCTTCGCGGCGGCTCATCCAGACGCGCTTGGAGGCGACGACGCGCAGGCCGGCGTCCTCGAACATCTTGGTGATAGCGCCGGTCAGGTTGCGCTTCGTCGCGTCCGGCTTGATCATCGAAAAGGTGCGTTCAATCGCCATGGTCCGTTTCCTTGGTATACGGTGAAAAGTGGCGGTTCATTACCCGCCAATTCGGCGCAAAACAAGGGGCCGCCGCGCGAAACGGCGGTGGCGCCCCGATCAGGCGGCGGCGCGCACGCTGCGCCCGAGCCCGCCGTAGAGGTCGAGGCAGCGCTCGAACCACAGCGCGACCGGATCGTCGGCGCCGATCACCCTTGCCGGCGAAGTGATGCGCAGCCACTGCAGCGCGCCGAAGACGATGTAGTCGGCAAACAGTGGATGCTCGCCGCCGATGAACGGCTGCGCCTTCAGCATGGCGCGCATCGGCTCGAGCTTGGCGGCGAAGGCGGCGATCTCCTCGTCGCGGCCGGCGACCACCGCTTCCAGCGGCTTGCCGAGCCGAGCTTCGCGGCTCTGACGGAAATAGTCCCGGTCCTCTGGGCCGAGCAGGTCGTGAATGTCGACGAGCGCGATCCGCGTCACCGCCGAATGCAGGGTGGTGAGCGACCATGCCTCGATGAAGCGCGCCATCGCCCGGCCACCCTCGCCGCCAAACAGCGACGGCCGGTCCGGATAGGCCTCGTCCAGATAGACGGCGATGTCGAAACTGTCGCGCACCAGCCGCTCGCCGTCACGGATCACCGGCACGGTCCGGGAGAAGCCGTCCTCCAGCTTCGGAATGCCGGTAAAGCCGACCGTCTCGATCGCATGGGGCAGGCCCTTGTGCGCCAGCGACAGGACGGTCTTCCAGACATGTGGGGAGAAGTGGCGGGCGCTGTCGCTGCCGCCGAGCGCGTAAAGCTTGATCGTCATTGTCACATCCTGCGGTTCGGGGCGCCATTTGAGGCAAGGCGAAGGAGCGGATCAAGTCAGAAATTTTCATGCGTGCATCACGCCCGGGGCAGCCCTTCCGGTGATAGGTTGTGCCACGATCAGTGAACCTTGGGAGACGATATGCTCGACCATTACAAGATGTTCGCCGCCTACAATGCCTGGGCCAACCGGTTGCTCTACGCGGAGGCGGCCACGCTGTCGCCGCCGGCCTTTCGCGAGCACAGGGGCGCCTTCTTCGGTTCGCTGCAGGGCACGCTCAACCACATGCTCGTCGCCGACAGGATCTGGATGCGGCGCTTCACCGGCAAGGGCGAGATCCCCGGCCGCCTCGACACCATCCTGTTCGACAGCATCGAGGAACTGCGCCAGGCGCGCATCGGCGAGGACCAGCGCATCATCGACTGGATCGGCTCGCTCGACGAGAGGCAACTGTCCGAGCCGATCAGCTACGTCACGCTGACCAGCCCGGTCGCGATCACCCAGCCGCTCGGTCCGGGACTTGCCCATTTCTTCAACCACCAGACGCACCACCGCGGCCAGTGCCACACGATCCTGACCAGCCTCGGCCGGCCAAGCCTGACGCTCGATCTGCTCTATTTCCTGCGCGGCGACGGGGCTGTGTGGATGAAGAGCTGACCACCCCCGCCTGCCGCCTTTTGCCCCCACGCTGTTACCCGCGTAACAGGGGCCGGCATCCACGCGTGCGACAATTCGTCCGCCGGGTTGCGCCTCAACGGCGCCGTCGATCGCCCGGCGAAGCGAGGGAGAACATGGCCAGGACGAGTGAGGAATGGAGCACCCTGCTGGGCAGCACCCTGTCGAAGATGGCACTGGTGCGGGGCACCGACAGCCCTGACGCCTATCTGCCCGACGAATGCTACCGCGTCATCGCGACGGTTATGGCGGTCGCCACCGCGGAGGCCCGCGCCGAAGGCTATGCCGCCGCCCGCGAAACCCGCCGGGAGAGCGGACGGGCACAAGGGAGCCTGCGGGGGGTAATCCGGCAGATTGCCCGCGCCGTCCCGCTGGCGCGCCGGCTCTCCTGGAGCCGTTCGCTCTGAACTGCGGCGTGATTCAGCGCTTCTTAATGCCCATCAGCTAAGGGTTGTACAGATGCGGTCCGTTCGGGCACCGCGCAATCCGAACTCCAGCTGGTGACCTATGAACGCAAAGGCGAATCCTTCGGAAACACTTGCCCGGTCCGCGGCCGTGATGGCGAAGATTTCGCAGTTGGTGACCCGGTTCGAAATCCCGGCCATTCCGCGCAACTACGCGCTGCTGCACGAGGCGCTGACCGGGAGCAACACCGCGCTCGGACGCGAGATCACCGCGCTCGGCAAGGCACCGTCGCAGGAAGCGCTGGATGCGATCGGCGTTCGCCACGGGCTGGCGGATCACAACGCGCTCGTGCTCGGTCACAGCGCCACCGACCTGATGCGGACGATCGAGGCGCTGGCGGCAGAAGCCGAGGCGGAACGGCAGAAGCGGACCAACGCGTTGACCCAGATCGGCCACCTGCTTGGCCGGCTCAAGGCCGACCCGGTGCTGGCGATGACCGACTTCGCCGGCCAGGCCGACCTGCTGGTCTCCTCGGTCGAGGCGCTGATCGGCAGCGAGAGCGCGCATTGCCAGCGGCTCGACGCGCTGGTGGCGCGGCTGGAAAACGTCGCGGCAGGCGCCGCCGCCAGCGAAACCGCGCTGCTGCACGACCCCGTTACCGGGCTTGCCAACCGCACCGCGCTGATGAACCGGCTGCTTTCGGTCTACGACGCGGAGGACAGCGCCGGCAGCGCGCTGCTGCTGATGCGGGTCGACCGGCTGAAGGGCCTGTCCGACAGTCACGCCCCCGGCGCCAGCGAGGCGGCGGTCAAACAGATCGCCACGGTATTCCGCAAGTCGATCAAGAAGCTCGACTATGTCGCGCGCGTCGGCGGAGACGGCTTCGCCTTCGTCTTCGACAAGGTCGATCGCGACGGCGTGTTCTCGATCGCAGAGCGCATCCGCAACCGGATCGAGGCCCAGGTGTTCCGCCTCGCCGGGCGCGAATACCTGCCCGGCACGCTGTCGCTGACGGTCGGCGCCGCGTTCTCCGACGACGCCCCCTCCTCCAACGAGCTGTACCGCCAGGCGATCCTGGCGCTCGAAGCCGCCAACGAGGGCGGCACCTGCGTCTATTCCGTCGAGCTGGCGGAACTGGCCGGCCGCAACTATCGCCGCGACGCGGGCTGACGACCGCCGCGGCCTCTTGCGCAGGAGCCGTCCGGCACCCTATAGACGCCGGTCATGATCACGATCTCCGGCCTTTCCGCCCGCGTCGCCGGGCGCCTGCTCATCGACAACGCCTCCGTCTCGCTGCCCGCCGGCACCAAGGCGGGACTGGTCGGGCGCAACGGCGCCGGCAAGTCGACGCTGTTCCGCGTCATCACCGGCGACCTCGCCGCCGAGGCGGGCGCCGTGTCGCTGCCGAAGAATGCCCGCATCGGCCAGGTGGCACAGGAGGCGCCGGGCACCGACGAGCCGCTGCTCGACATCGTGCTGGCCGCCGACAAGGAGCGCGCAAGCCTGCTGCGCGAGGCCGAAACCGCCACCGACCCGCATCGGATCGCCGAGATCCAGACGCGACTGGCCGACATCGGCGCGCATTCGGCCGAGGCACGGGCGGCGAGCATCCTGTCCGGTCTCGGCTTCGACCACGAAGCGCAACGGCGTCCGGCCAGGAGCTTCTCCGGCGGCTGGCGCATGCGCGTGGCGCTGGCGGCGGTGCTGTTTTCCGAACCGGACCTGCTGCTGCTCGACGAGCCGACCAACTACCTCGACCTCGAGGGCACGCTGTGGCTCGAGGACTATGTGCGGCGCTACCCGCACACCGTGCTGATCATCAGCCACGACCGCGACCTTCTGAACACCGCCGTCAACGCCATCGTCCATCTCGACCAGAAGAAGCTGACCTTCTACCGCGGCTCCTACGACCAGTTCGAGCGGCAGAAGGCGGAAGCCGACGAGTTGCAGATGAAGGCCCGGGCCAAGAACGAGGCGGCGCGCAAGCACCTGCAGAGCTTCATCGACCGCTTCAAGGCCAAGGCCTCCAAGGCCCGCCAGGCCCAGAGCCGGGTCAAGGCGCTGGAGCGAATGGGCACGGTCGCCGCCGTGATCGAGGAGCATGTGCAGGGTTTCAGCTTCCCCGAGCCGGAGAAGCAGCCCGCCTCCCCGATCGTCGCCATCAGCGGCGGCGCCGTCGGCTACGAGCCGGGCAAGCCGATCCTCAAGCGGATGAACCTCAGGATCGATACCGACGACCGCATTGCGCTGCTCGGCTCCAACGGCAACGGCAAGTCGACCTTCGCCAAGTTCATCTCCGGCAAGCTCGCCACCGAGAGCGGCGAGGTGAAGACGGCGCCGGGCCTGCGCATCGGCTTCTTCGCCCAGCACCAGCTCGACGACCTGATCCCGAACCAGAGCGCTGTCGAGCACGTGCGCCGGCGGATGGCGGACGCGCCCGAGGCGAAGGTGCGCGCCCGCGTCGCCCAGATGGGGCTCGCGACCGAGAAGATGGACACTGCCGCCAAGGACCTGTCCGGCGGCGAGAAGGCGCGGCTGCTGATGGGGCTGGCCGCCTTCGACGCACCGAACCTGCTGATCCTCGACGAACCGACCAACCATCTCGACATCGACAGCCGGCGCGCGCTGATCGAGGCGCTGAACGACTATCCCGGCGCCGTTATCCTGATCTCGCACGACCGCCACCTGATCGAGGCGACCGTCGACCGGCTCTGGCTGGTCAAGGACGGCACGGTGACGAGTTTCGAGGGCGACCTCGAGGATTATCGCACGCAGATCGTCGGCGGCGCGAAGCCGAAGGAGGACAGGGCGCGGCCGGTCGCCACCGACGAGGGCCTGTCGAAGGCCGACCTGCGCAAGGCCAATGCCGACCGTCGCGCCTCGCTGGCGCCGCTGCGCAAAAAGATCAACGAAATCGAGTCGCTGACGGCGAAACTGGAGAAACAGATTCAGGCGCTCGATGCCGAGCTTGCCGATCCGGTCCTCTACGAGAAGAACCCTGCGATGGCGGCGAGGAAAGCCAAGGATCGTGCCGAGGCGGCCCTTCGGCTGGCCACGGCGGAAGAGCAGTGGCTGGAGCTTTCCTCGGAATACGAGGAGGCCATGGCGGTCTAGGCCACCGCCAGGGCCGTCCGGGGCGACCGCCGCGCGCACCACGGATACCCGCCTGCCGCAGCCGCGCTTGCGCGGCGTTGACCGCGTGGCCAGAGCCCCCGTCACGACGCTTGCAATCGCTCCACCTTTGCAGCGGCAGAAGCAAGAAACGCACAAAAAACAGGCAGATAGGCCTTTGTTAGGGATTAGACCAAAGTCGCATTCGGCGACATCCCGTTAAATCGCCGTCCGCGCTTGAAACCCCTCCGGTGACATGGTTAGTTTCGCCGTGACCGAAAGGCGGACCAGCCGTCCGCGTCCAATGGGAGGAATAGAATTGGATCGTCGCTCATTCATGAAGAAGGCCGGGGTTGCCGGCGCTGGCGTCGCGGCTTCGGCCGTACTCGCCGCCCCCGCGATTGCCCAGAGCAATCCGAAGATCAACTGGCGACTCGCCTCGTCGTTTCCGAAATCGCTCGACACGATCTATGGCGGCGGTGAGGTTCTGGCCAAATACGTCTCCGACGCAACCGATGGCAATTTCCAGATCCAGGTCTTTGCGGCCGGCGAAATCGTTCCGGGCCTGCAGGCGGCCGACGCGGCTGCCGCCGGTACGGTCGAGGCCTGCCATACCGTCTCCTACTATTACTGGGGCAAGGACCCGACCTGGGCCCTCGGCGCAGCCGTTCCCTTCGCGCTCAACGCGCGCGGCATGAACGCCTGGCACTACCACGGCGGCGGCATCGAGATGTTCAACGAGTTCCTGGCGACCCAGGGCCTCGTCGGCTTCCCCAACGGCAACACCGGCGTGCAGATGGGCGGCTGGTTCCGCAAGGAAATCAAGTCCGTCGCCGACCTCCAGGGCCTGAAGATCCGCATCGGAGGCTTCGCCGGCAAGATCGTCGAACGGCTCGGCGCGGTGCCGCAGCAGATCGCTGGCGGCGACATCTACCCGTCACTGGAAAAGGGCACCATCGACGCCGCCGAGTGGGTCGGCCCCTATGACGACGAAAAGCTCGGCTTCTACAAGGTCGCCCCCTACTACTACTACCCCGGCTGGTGGGAAGGCGGCCCGACCGTGCACGCCATGTTCAACAAGGCGGCATTCGACGGCCTGCCGGCGAACTACCAGTCGCTGCTGCGCACCGCCTGCCAGGCGGCGGACGCGAACATGCTGCAGAAGTACGACTGGCTGAACCCGCCGGCGATCAAGCGTCTGGTCGCGGCCGGCGCCAAGCTCAGCCCGTTCAGCCCGGAGATCCTCGCAGCCTGCTTCGAAAAGGCGAACGAGGTCTACGCGGAGATGGAAGCCGAGAACGAGAACTTCAAGAAGATCTGGGAGTCGATCAAGGCATTCCGCGGCGAGTACTACCTCAACGCGCAGATCGCCGAGTACAACTACGACACCTTCATGATGATCCAGCAGCGGGGCGGCAAGCTCTAAGCGGCGGTATTCTACTGATGCAGAACCCCGGGGCCCTCCCCGGGGTTTTTCGTTTCCGGCGGCTTCGCCCTGACGTGGTTCGAAAACGCCGGCAGGCGGACGCGGCGTCAGCTTTCCGGCGTCAGCTCGACAGCACCCGGACCTGCACCGGCTGCTCGATCCCTTTGAGGGTCAAGGTGCGCCGCGGCGCCGCCTTGACGGCATCGGGCGCCAGGGCGGCGGTTGCGCCCGACAACAGGATCTCGCCCGCAGCGGCCTGTCCCTGAAGTCTCGCCGCCAGGTTCACCGCCCCTCCGATTGCGGTGAAATCGCTGCGGAAGCTGGAAAATTCGCCGATTTCAACCTCGCCGCTGTGGATCCCAACGCCGACGCCAAGCCGCTGGCCGGGCAGCCCCTCGATGTCCTGCCCCCGTTCGCCCAGTGCCGCGGCGCAGCGCGCCTGCAGGTCGAGTGCCGCCCGGATGGCGGCGGTGGCATGGTCAGGGATGCCGATAGGGAAGTTGAAGATCGCCATCAGACCGTCGCCCATCTGCTTGTTGACGATGCCGTCATGCGCCCAGATCGCCTGCGCGCAGCGATCCTGAAACAGGCTAACGATCCCGCCCAGCCGAAATGCCCCGATCCGCTCCGACAGCGCGGTATAGCCGCGGATGTCGGCGAACAGGATGGTCGCCGAGGCGGTGATGTGGCGCTGCTTCTTGACGTATTGGAAGGAGCGCTCGCAGAGCGTGCAGATGTTCGGGTTCATCTTGCTGCGGGTGATGCCGAAGGCCCGCAGCGGCAGCGCAAGCGGACCGCGGATCGGGATCGGCACGCGCATCTGGTCCCAGCATCCCCTGCAGATGGTGGCGCCGCCTCGGGCGCCCGGCCCGACGGAAAAGGCAGTGGTCATGTCCCGCATCGCTCCGGCTGGGACGGCGAGAGGGCCGCGCGTCACGTTCCGATATTTCCTGACATTTGGCAACTCGCGGCCCAGGGACCATCAGCGCCAACGGCCCGACCTGCGCGCCTGCAGGCGCCTGGCCGCCGCCCCGGCGTCGAGACCACCGGCACCGGTCATGCTAGGGTCCGGACGGTGAACGCTCGACAGGAGGACAGGATGGCGAGCCAGAACAATACGATCGTGCTCGGCCCGGACGATGGCCGGCGCTACGACATGGGTTCGATCCAGGCCGTCTTCAAGGCGGACGGCGCGGAGACCGGGGACCGGTTCTCGATCTCAGAATGGTGGCTGGAGGCACGCCACGAGGGCCCCGGCGCGCACAAGCACGACGCCAACGACGAAATCTTCTACGTGCTGGAGGGCATCGCCAGCATCCTGATCGGAGACCGCTGGCATCGGATGCCGAAGGGATCGTTGTGCGTCATTCCGCGCGGTACGGTGCATGACTTCCGCAACGAGAGCAGTGCCCGGATCGGGCTGCTCAACCTGTTCCTCCCCGGCCCGTTCGAGGAGATGATGCCGACGATCGTCGACTGGTACCGCGACAATCCGGCCCGGCGGCTGGAATAGAGGATTGCGCGGGCCCGGGCCTGCAAACGGAACGGGCGGCCCTGCGGCCGCCCGTTGCCTTCGTCAGTTGAACGACGGTGGCTGGCTGAGATCGTTCGCCGGCGCTTGCTCTTTGCCCGCCCCGCCGTTCTGCTCGAACGACGGTGGCTGGCTGAGGTCGTTCGCCGGCGGATGTCCGCCGGCACCGTCGGCCGGGGCCGCCGGCTGGTCCAGCGGGCTGGAGCCGGGAAGCTGCAGACCGCCCGGCAGGCCGAGGCCACCGCCGTTGTCGGGCAGCCCGAGGCCGCCGTTCTGACCGCCGAAGCCCGGCACCTCGATCTGGATGGTCGACGGGTCGACGCCCGAGCCCGAGCCCTTGTAGTGCAGCACCATCTGCGGGAACATCAGCGTCAGCGCCACCATGATGATCTGGATGCCGACGAAGGGCACCGCCCCCCAGTAGATCTGGCCGGTGGTGACCGGCGCGGTCATCTTGCCCGTGACCTTGTCGAGGTACGGCACCTTGGCCGCGACCGAGCGCAGGTAGAACAGCGCGAAGCCGAAGGGCGGATGCATGAAGCTGGTCTGCATGTTGATGCCGAGCAGCACACCGAACCAGATCAGGTCGATGCCGAGCTTGTCGGCCGCCGGCGCTAGGAGCGGCACGATGATGAAGGCGAGCTCGAAGAAGTCGAGGAAGAACGCCAGGAAGAAGACCAGCAGGTTGACCGCGATCAGGAAGCCCAGCTCGCCGCCCGGCAGCGAGACGAGCAGGTGCTCGACCCAGAGATGGCCATTGACGCCGTAGAAGGTGAGCGAGAACACCCGGGCCCCGATCAGGATGAACATCACGAAGGCGGACAGCCTTGTCGTGGCGGCCAGCGCCCCGCGCACCACGTCGAGGTTGAGGCGCCCCTTGGCGGCGGCCATGATCAGCGCACCGACCGCCCCCATGGCGCCGCCCTCCGTCGGCGTCGCGACGCCGAGGAAGATCGTGCCAAGCACGAGGAAGATCAGCGCCAGCGGCGGGATCAGCACGATGATGACCTGCTGCGCCAGCCGCGACATCGCGTTGATCTTCAGGGTCTTGTCGAGCAGTGCGACGACGTAGATGAAGATGATGCCGACCGCGGCGCCGAGGATGTCGGCGTTTCCGCCCTGCGTCGGCGCAAAATAGACGTGGGCGGCATAGGCGATGCCGACGGCGACGGCAAGCGCGACGAACAGCGAGGTGACGCCGGCACCGAGCGAGCGGGCCTCGAGCGGCAGCGCCGGCATCGCGTCCCGCTTGAGGAAGGTCATCAGCACGATGTAGCCCATGTACAGGCTGGTGAGCACAAGGCCCGGAATCAGCGCGCCGGCATACATGTCGCCGACCGATCGGCCGAGCTGGTCGGCGAGCACGATCAGCACCAGCGACGGCGGGATGATCTGCGCCAGCGTGCCGGAAGCGGCGATGACGCCCGACGCGATCGAGCGGTCATAGCCGTAGCGCAGCATGATCGGCAGCGAGATAAGGCCCATGGCGATCACCGAGGCGGCGACGACCCCGGTGGTAGCCGCAAGCAGCGCGCCGACGAAGATGACCGCGTAGGCGAGGCCGCCGCGCACCGGCCCGAACAGCTGGCCGATCGTGTCGAGCAGGTCCTCGGCCATGCCGGACTTCTCCAGCACGATGCCCATGAAGGTGAAGAACGGAATGGCGAGCAGCGTATCGTTCGACATCACCCCCCAGAGCCGTTCCGGCATCGCGTTGAGCAGCGGCCAGGACAGGTTGATGGTGTCCGAGAACGGCGCCAGTTCGACGCCGATGACAAAGAAGAGCAGCCCGTTCGCGGCGAGCGCGAAGGCCACGGGATAGCCGAGCAGCAGGAACACGATCAGCGAAACGAACATGATCGGCGCCAGGTTCTGCGCAATGAGTTCGATCATGGGCGGGTCTCCTCGGCAGGCGTTTCCATGTCGAGCGGCGCGTGCGTCGGCACATAGGGCGTCGGATCGTCCATGTCGCCGCGAATGATCGCCACCTTCTTGATGATTTCAGAGATCCCCTGGGCGGCCAGCAGCACAAAGCCGGCGAGCAGGATGGCCTTGGCCGGCCACAGGATCAGGCCGCCGGCGCTGGAGGACATCTCGCCGGAACGATAGGACATCAGCACGTAGGGCACGAGGAAGTAGTTCATCAGCAGCACGAACGGCATCAGGAAGAAGCAGTGGCCGAACAGGTCGATCCAGTGCTGGGTGCGGCGCGAGAACTTGCCGTAGACGATGTCGATTCGGATGTGATCGTTCTGCGCGAGCGTGTAGGCGGCTGCGAGCATGAAGGCCCCGCCGAACAGGTACCACTGCGCCTCGAGCCAGGCGTTCGAGGAAACGTTCAATGCCTTGCGCACCACCGCGTTTCCGGCGCTGACGAGCACGGCAAGCAGGATCAGCCAGGACACTGACTTGCCGATCCTTTCGGTAATTAGGTCGATTAATCGGCTGAGCCCAAGCAGCGTACCCATGCTATGCCTCCCCGCATTGGCGTGATTTTGGTGTTTGTGCCATGCACAGCCACAGTGCGCATTTCAAGTCCGGTTTCAAGCACGACGCCGGTTTTTCCCGGGCAGAGGCAGCGCATTAGACGAAAGGCGAATATGATCGCGGCGCAACGGCACAACGGCTGGGCAGGTCCCGGGAAACGTCGGCCTTGCCGCCGCCCTGCATTCTGCTAAAACGGCCTTCCAATCATCATACTATTCGAGCAAGAATCCATGTCCCCGATCCATCTCGCCATCGTCGGCGTCGGCAAGATCGCCCGCGACCAGCACCTGCCCTCGATCGCCCAGAACCCCGATTTCAAGCTCGTCGCCGCCGCCAGCCGGCACGGCACCGTCGACGGCATCGACAATTTCAAGTCGATCGAGGAGATGCTGGACCACACGCCGCAGATCGAGGCCGTTGCGCTGTGCATGCCGCCGCAGAACCGCCACGAGGCCGCACACAAGGCGCTGTCGGCCGGCAAGCACGTGTTCCTGGAAAAGCCGCCCGGCGCAACGCTGAGCGAGGTGGGCGACCTGCAGGCACTGGCCGAGGCAAAGGGACTGTCGCTGTTCGCCAGCTGGCACTCGCGCTATGCGCCGGCGGTCGAGGCGGCGAAGGCCTTCCTCGCCGCGACCACCATCCGCTCGATGCAGGTGGTCTGGAAAGAAGACGTGCGCCACTGGCACCCGAACCAGGAATGGATCTGGCAGGCGGGCGGGCTGGGCGTGTTCGACCCCGGCATCAACGCCCTGTCGATCGTCACCCACATCCTGCCGCGGCCGGTGTTCATCACCGGGGCGACGCTGGAGTTCCCGGAGAACCGCGACGCGCCGATCGCCGCCGCCATCGACTTCACCGACGCCGGCGGGCTCAGGCTTGCGGCCGAATTCGACTGGCGCCAGACCGGCAAGCAGAGCTGGGACATCATCGCCGACACCGACGCCGGCCGGATGGAGCTGTCTGAGGGCGGGGCGAAGCTTTCGGTCGATGGCGTGCTGAAGCACGCGGCGCCCGAGCAGGAATACCCGATGCTCTACCGACGCTTCGCCGAAATCATCAAGGCCGGGCAGTCCGACGTCGATCTCGCACCGCTGCGCCACGTCGCCGACGCGTTCATGCTCGGCCGGCGCAAGTTCGTGGAAGCGTTCCACGACTGAGGGAGACGGTTGGCAGCTGACGGACCAGCGGCTGCGCTGCGCACGGATGGACGGGCGATGCGGGTGAAGTGACGCGCCGCGGGGTTGCCTTGACCCCGATCGCCTGGACGCTACAATTTTGTCTTGTGCCGCAACCGTCCGCTTCCACGGGAGGTCCACCGTGTCGCGCAAGTCTTTCGCGTTGCATTTTCTGGCCAGAACGATGCTCGGGGCACGGGCCCTGCCCCGCGCGGCCTGCGCGCTCCCGGGACGCCGACGAAGCGGATGCTGGCTTGCGACCGCTGTGGCGCTTGGCCTTTGCTCGCCGGTGCAGGCCGACGACGTCCTGTTCGAGGACGTGCGCATCTTCGACGGCAAGGGATCGGCCACCCTCTCTGCTCCGTCGAACGTGCTTGTTCGGGGCAATGTGATTGCCCGGATCTCCGAAGGGCCGCTCGAGGCCGAAGGCGCCCGACGCATTGCCGGCAACGGCCGCACGCTGATGCCGGGGCTGATCGATGCGCACTGGCACGCCATGCTGATCCGGGTCACGCCGGCCGAATCCCTTGGCGACGTCGGCTACAACAATCTGGTGGCCGGCGACGAAGCCAGGGACACGCTGCTGCGCGGCTTCACCACGGTTCGCGACGTGGGCGGCCCGGCATTCAGTCTCAAGCGGGCGATCGACGAGGGCATCGTCGACGGGCCGCGGATCTATCCGTCCGGCGCGGTGATCACCGTGACCAGCGGGCACGGCGACTTCCGCCAGCTGACCGACCTGCCGCGCAGGATCGGCGGCCCCCTGAGCCGCATGGAGCAGGTGGGCGGAAGCATGGTCGTGGACAGCCCGGACGAGGTGCGCACGCGCGTCCGCGAACAGTTCATGCAGGGAGCCACGCAGATCAAGGTGACAGCCGGCGGCGGCGTGTCGTCGCCGTTCAGCCCGCTCGACGTCACCACCTTCACCGAGGCCGAACTGCGGGCCGCAGTCGAGATCGCCGACAACTGGGGCAGCTATGTCGCCGCGCACGCCTTCACGTCCGACGCGATCCACAAGGCGGTCGCGGCCGGGGTGAAATGCATTGAACACGGCTTCCTGATGGACGAGGCAACCGCGAGACTGCTTGCCAACAAGGGCGTCTGGCTCAGCCTTCAGCCGCTGCCCGACCTGTTGAGACAGGGCTTTCGGGAAGGCACCGTCGAGCGGGCCAAGGCCGATTCGGTGTGGCCCGGCATCGCCAGGACCTATGAACTGGCGAGGAAATACAACATCAAGACGGCCTGGGGCACCGACGTCCTGTTCTCCCGCACCTTGGCGCAGCAGCAGGGCGCGATTCTAGCCTCGCTGACCCGCTGGTACACGCCTGCCGAAGCCCTCACCATGGCGACCGGGACCAATGCCGAACTGCTGGCGCTGTCAGGCCCGCGCAACCCCTACCCGGGCAGGCTCGGCGTGATCGAGGAAGGCGCCCTCGCAGACCTCCTGCTCGTCGATGGCGATCCGCTCGAAAACATCGCCCTGATCGCCGATCCGGCCAACAGCTTCAAGATCATCATGAAGGACGGCGTCATCTACAAGGATGCGCTGACGCCGTAGCCGCTAGCCGGCCGGGTGGCGCTTGCGCGTGGCGAGCCGCAGCCATCTATACGACCGCACGCCTACGCCTTCTTCACCCAGCGTCCGTCGTTGTTCTGCTGCCAGTAGGTCAGCTGGTGCCCCTCGCCCTTCAGTCGCTTCCAGTGACCGCGCGCGGCGTCGAGTTCGGCCTGGTCGTAGCCGTCGAACATGAAGATCACCCGGTCGTAGGAATCAAGCGCGGGCGGCTCGGCGCCGTCGACGAGAAAACGCACCGTGGCGGCGTTGGGATTGCCGGGACCGGCGGTCAGCAGCACCGGCTGGTCGGCCGCGTTCGGCTGCTCGTCGGTCCCGTGCGGCAGGAAGCTTTCGTCGCGAAAGGTCCACAGATGCGCGTCGAGCGCGTCGCGCCGCTCCACCCTGCCGGTCTGGACGACAACCCGCCAGCCGCGCTCGACGCTCTTGTCGACCAGCGGCGGCAGGGCGTCCTCCAGCTTCGATTCGGTCAGGTGATAGAACAGGATCTCGCTCAAGCCGGTCAGCTCTCGTAGTTCGTCCGCACCAGTTCGTCGAGCAGGCGCACGCCGTATCCCGAGCCCCAGGACGGGTTGATCTCGTCCGTCGGCGAACCCATGGCGGTGCCGGCGACGTCGAGGTGCGCCCACGGCGTGTCCTTGACGAATCGCTGCAGGAACTGCGCCGCCGTGATCGAGCCGGCATAGCGTCCGCCGGTGTTCTTCATGTCGGCGAACTTGCTGTCGATCATCTTGTCGTATTCCTTGCCGAGCGGCATGCGCCAGACGCGCTCGTTGGTGGCAAGGCCCGCGGCCGTCAGCCGGGCGGCCAGCGTGTCGTCATTGGTGAACAGGCCGGCGTGATGGCTGCCGAGCGCCACCAGCACGGCGCCCGTCAGCGTCGCAAGATCGACGATGAACTGCGGCTTGAAGCGGTCGTTGCAGTACCACAGCGCGTCGCAGAGGACGAGCCGGCCCTCGGCGTCGGTGTTGATGACCTCGATCGTCTGTCCGGACATGGAGGTGACGATGTCGCCCGGCCGCTGCGCGTTGCCGTCCGGCATGTTCTCGACCAGGCCGAGGATGCCGATGGCGTTGACCTTCGCCTTGCGCGCGGCAAGCACGTGCATCAGGCCGATCACGGCGGCGGCACCGCCCATGTCGCCCTTCATCTCCTCCATGCCGGCCGCGGGCTTGATCGAGATGCCGCCGCTGTCGAAGACGACGCCCTTGCCGACGAAGGCGATCGGGCGGTCCTTGGGCTTGCCGCCGTTCCACTGCATGATCGCCAGCCGCGGCGGCCGCTCGGACCCCTGCGCCACGCCCAGAAGTGCCGCCATGCCGAGCCGCTTCATCTCGCGCTCGGTCAAAATCTCGACCTCGACGCCGAGCTTTTCCAGCGCCTTGGCGCGTTCGGCGAATTCGACCGGGCCCAGTACGTTGGCCGGCTCGTTGACGAGGTCGCGCGCCAGCGTGACGCCGGCGGCGACTGCCTCGCTGTCGGCGAAGGCCTTCTTGGCGGCGGCAGCGGCGGCGGTGATGATCGTCACCTTGCTCGCCTTCTTGTTGGCGCGCGGCTCGTCTTCGTCCTTCTTCGTCTTGTAGCTGTCGAAGCGATAGGCGCCGAGCAGCATGCCGAGCGCGAAGTCGGCGGCGGCCTGGCCGCCGACCTCGATGCCGGGCACGTCGAGATAGACGGCCGCCGATTCGGCGTCGCGGAGCTTTGCCGCCGCCGTGCCGCCGGCCTTGAGCCAGTCGTGGGCGGCGATCTTGTCCTTGTCGCCAAGGCCGAGCAGCAGGATCCGGTCGAAGGGTGATTCGTGCGGCGCGACGATATCGAGGCTCTTCAGCGGCTTGCCCTTGAAGCGCCCGACCTCGGCGGCACGGGCGACGACGCCGGCCGGATCGACCTCGGCGGGCGCGCCGATGGCATCCGGCACCTGCAGAACCACGGCGACCCCGCCGGCCGGCTTCAGCGATTTAGCGAAATTGACGTCGAATTTCTGGGACATGGTCTACTCCGGGCGTTGCCGTGCCGGTTGCTGCGGCCGGCTGCATGAATTTCTGCAGTTGCAGGACTGACTGTCGGCAATTCCTTGTCGCTTTTGCGACGCTTGGCAAGATGCGACGGCATGTTTAGAAGTCTTCGGGCCGGTTTCTTCGCCGCAATTTTCCACCGCAGTGGCAGGCGAAAACGCTGGCGCGGGCGGCGGAAACCCCTATATGCGCTCGGGCAACGCCAGGCGAAACCACCTGCGGCCGCCGGCTGTGCCGGCGGGAAAGCCAACGGAAACGGGACTTCGGTTCGGAAACAGACATGAAGCTGATTGAACGCTACGTCCTGCGCCGGACATCGACGATGTTCCTCGCCACCCTCCTGCCGCTGCTCGGCATTGTCTGGACGACACAGGCGCTCACCAGCATCAATCTCGTGACGGACAGCGGCCAGTCGATGGTGGCGTTCCTCAAGCTCGCCACCCTGGTCCTGCCGTCGGTGATCCCGATCATCCTGCCATTTGCCTATGTGATCGGGGTCGCGCAGACGCTGACGGTGATGAACGCCGATTCGGAGCTGACCGTGCTGAGCGCCGCCGGCAGCTCGCGCATGATGATCATCAAGCCGGTGATGTATCTCGGGATCGCGCTGAGCGCGCTGTCCTTTACCGTCGACAATTTCGTCGAACCCTATTCGCGGACGGCGGTGCGCGAGATGATCGCCACCGCACATGCGGACCTGCTGTCCTCGGTGATCCAGGAGAACGCCTTCCGCAAGGTGACGGACGGGCTCTACGTCCAGGTGTCGCGCCGCAAGAGCGGCGGCGTGCTCGAGGGGCTGTTCGTCGCCGACACCCGCGACCCGAAGGTCGAGTACGTCTACTACGCCCGCGAGGGCGCCGTCGACGAGAAGACCTCGGCGCTGGTGATGAACGACGGGGAAGTGCACCGCAAGCTGCCGAACGGCGACGTCTCTGTGATCAAGTTCGATTCCTATGCCTTCGACCTCGCCGACCTGACCGAGCGCACCGGCGAGGCGACGCTGCGGGCAAAGGACCGCGACCTGCCGTTCCTGTTCAATCCGGACCCGAACGATTCGCAGGTCAAGCGCAACCCGCAGGCCTTCCGGGCGGAATTCCACCGCCGCTTCACCGAGTGGCTGCTGCCGGTGCTGTTCGGCCTCGTCGCCCTCGTCGTCAGCGTCGATGCGCGCTCGCATCGCCAGGCACGGGTGCATCCGATGATCACGGCGCTGCTCGTCGCCCTCGCCATCCGCTGGGCGGTGTTCTACGCGGGCAATGCCGCGGAACGCTCGCCCTACCTCATCCCGCTGATGTACCTCATTCCGGTCGCCGTCACCGCCCTCGCGCTGCGGCTGCTGATGCGGCACAAGAGCCTCGACCTTCCCGCGACCTGGCGCACGCGCCTGCTGGACCTGCGCGACAGCCTGCTGGCGCGCCTGAACCGGCGCGCCGACGCGACCTCCTCCGGCCACGGACCGCAGCCATGATCCCGACCCTCGGCTTCTATTTCTTCCGACGCTACGTCGTCACGACGATCTGGTTCCTGATCGGGATCTTCGCGCTCGTCTTCATCATCGACTTCAGCGAGACGTCCAGCCGCATGGGCGGGCTGCCGAACTACACCGTGACCAGCGGCATCCTGATGACGGCGCTGCGCATCCCGATGATCCTGATGCAGACGGTGCCGTTCGTCGCCCTCTTCGCCGGCATGGCGGCGCTGATCTCGCTGAACCGCCGCTATGAGCTGGTGGTGACGCGCGCCGCCGGCGTCTCGGTCTGGCAGTTCCTGCGCCCCTTCGCCGTCGGCGCATTCCTGTTCGGCGTGCTGGCTGTCGTCGTTTTGAACCCGATCTCCGCCTGGGGCACCCGCCAGGCGCAGGTGCTGGAGGCCGAGTGGGGATCGAGCCGCAAGTCCTCCGGCTCCGGCGTGCCGTGGATCCGACAGAAATATGGCGACGACGACGCCATCATCGGTGCGAAGGCGGTCGAGAACAACGGCACGCGGCTGCTCAACGTCAGCATCGTCCACTTCGACAAGGACGGCCGCATCACCTATCGCCAGGACGCCGAATCAGCGATCCTCGAAGATGGTTACTGGCTGCTTAACGACGTGCTGGAGACCCGCAACGGCGAGTTGCCAAAGCGCATGCCGACGGCCCAGCTTCGTACCAATCTGAGACAGGAATTCGTGCAGGAAAGCCTCGAAAAACCTGATTCCGTTTCGTTTTTCAGCCTTCCTCGGAAGATCGAGGCGGCAAAGTCGTTCGGTTTCGCCACCGAACCGCTCGAAACGCAGTACCATTCGCTGCTGTCGCTGCCGCTGCTTCTGGTTGCGATGACGCTGATCGCCGCCAGCGTGTCGCTGAAATTTAGCCGGTTCAATCAATCACGTGCGGTGATTCTGGGTGGCATCCTTTCGGGCTTCATGCTTTATGTGGTCACCGTGCTTGTAAAAGCATTCGGAAGCAGTGGAATTGTTCCTCCGTTCGTTGCGGCCTGGCTGCCAGTTGTTGTAGCTATGTCGCTCGGTGCGACGATCTTGCTGCACCAGGAGGACGGCTAGTGGCGGCAGGTAACCGCGGACAAAAGGGTTTGATCGCGACTGCGCTGCTTGCCGGTGTCGCCACGTGCGCGCTTGCGCCGATGGCATCGCTGCCGGCGCGGGCCCAGGCGGCGAACGACCTTGGCGTGGCGGCGCCGCAGGTCCCGGCGGACGCCAAGCTGATTCTGGCCGCCAACGAACTCGTCTACAACCAGGACACCGACAAGGTGACCGCGCGCGGCGCGGTGCAGATCAACTATGGCGGCTACCAGCTGGTCGCCCGGGAAGTCGTCTACGACCAGAAGACCGGCCAGTTGCACGCGGCCGGCGACATCGAATTCATCGAGCCGACCGGCAACCGCGTCTACGCCCAGGAACTGACGCTGTCGGACGACTTCGCCAACGGCTTTGCCAATGCCTTGCGCGTGGAGACGACCGACCTGACCAAGCTGTCGGCCGTCAGCGGCGAGCGCGTCAACGGCGAGGAACTGATCCTCAATCGCGGCGTCTACACTGCCTGCACGCCCTGCGCGACCAATCCGACGCATCGCTCGCTGTGGCAGATCAAGGCCGAGCGCATCGTCCAGAACGGCCGCACCCACACGGTTCGTCTCGAGCACGCGCGGTTCGAGATGTTCGGCAAGCCGATCGCCTATTTCCCGCGGCTGGAGGTCCCCGACCACACCGTCAAGCGCAAGACCGGCTTCCTGTTCCCGCAATTCAGCTACGCGCCGAAGCTGGGGCTCGGCGTCGGCGTTCCCTACTACTTCGCGATCGCCCCGGACATGGACGCAACCGTTACCGGCACCGGCTTTACCAAGCAGGGCTTCCTGCTCGAGGGCGAGTTCCGCAAGGCGTTCCACAACGGCATGGTCACGCTGCGCGCGGCCGGCATCGACCAGATGCAGCCCGAGGTCTTCACCGACGGCACGAGCGACCGCGAGGTCGACGGCCGCGGCCTGGTGGCGACGCAGGGCGAGTTCGAGATCAATCCGCGCTGGATCTTCGGCTGGGACGCGATGGTCCAGACCGACAACAACTTCGGCCGCACCTACGATCTCGACGACTTCGAAGACCGCATCGTCGAGAACCAGCTTTACTTGAACGGCCTCGGCCAGCGGAACTACTTCGACCTGCGCGGCTACTACTTCGACGTACAGGACGCCGACCCCGACGATGTGGCGGAGCGGCAGCAGGCCATTCCGCAGGTGTTCGACTACGAGTACTTCGCCCCGCAGCCCGTGCTCGGCGGCCAGCTCAGCGGCACCGTCAACCTCACCAATGTCGAGCGCAGCCTGCTCGACAGCTACAACGTCGGCAGTTCCTATCGCTTCCCCGGCCTCGAGGGCGGCACGACGCGACTGACGGCCGAACTGGAATGGAAGCGGCAGTACATCATGCCGGGCGGCCTGGTGGTCACGCCGCTGATGGCGGCGCGCGGCGATTCGCTGCGTCTCGACATGAGCGACCCCGGTCCCGACTATCGCGGCGATTTCGACACCGGCAGCAGCGCCAGCCGCTACATGCTCACCGCCGGTCTCGAAGCCCGCTATCCCATCCTGGTGACCACCGACAACAGCTCGCATGTTTTCGAACCGGTCGCCCAGGTCTATGCCCGCCCGGACGAACAGCTGGCCGGCGGCCTGCCGAACGAGGATGCGCAGAGCTTCGTCTTCGACGCGACCTCGCTTTTCGAGCGTGACAAGTTCTCCGGCTTCGACCGCATCGAGGGCGGAACCCGCGCCAATGTCGGCCTGCGCTACACCGGCACGTTCGACAACGGCTACACCTTGCGCAGCATCGTCGGCCAGTCCTACCAGCTGGCGGGGGACAACTCGTTCGCCTCCCCGGATCTAGTCAATGCAGGCGCCGATTCCGGCCTGCAGTACGACAGCTCCGACTACGTGACCATGGCCGGACTGGCGATGCCGATCGGCTGGGCCGTCTCCTACAGCGCGCGGCTGGACCGCAAGGATCTGTCGCTGCGGCGCACCGATGCCAGGGTCGGCTTCGAGAACTACCGTCTGCAGGCGGCCATGACCTATACCCGCATCGCCGCCCAGCCGCTCTACGGCTCCGACAGCGACAACGACGAGGTGCAGACGATCGCGGCGCTGAAGTTCCGCGACTACTGGTCGGTGTTCGGCTCGCTGACCTACGACATCAACAACAGCAATCTCGCGCGCAGCGGCGTCGGCCTGACCTATGACGACCGCGACACGATCTTTTCGATCGTTTACGAAAACAGGCGCGATACCGCCGCGACGATCGCCAACGACTGGTCGATCGGGGCACGGCTGAGCTTCCGTACGCTCGGCGACATCAATCTCGGCGACACCACCCTCGACGGCTTCGACGACTACTGAGCGATCCGCGCCGCGAGGCGGGCTTGTCATCGTTTGGCCGCATGCATTATGCAAATGGCCAAGGAAGGGGCGACTTGCGGCGGGGCACAACGGCGTGCTCCGCATTTTGCGCTGAAACTGGCCGAGGCACGCTGGCTGGCGAGGGAGCCGACGCGCCGGACCGGGAAGGGCATCGACGATGCGATCCGGTCAGCCGAACACGAAAGGGATGGGCATGAAGTACACGATGTCGTTGATGCGGGCGATGGCTCTGGGCACGGCCCTGTTCGCTGCCGCAACCACCACCACCATGCAGCCGCCGGCCGCGATGGCGGCGACGGGCGTCGAGGCCGTGGTCAACGGCACGGCCATCACCTCCGGCGACGTGGCCCGCCGCGCCGCGTTCCTCCGGCTGCAACGGCAGAAGAGTTCCAGCGCAATCGCGCGCGAGCAGCTGATCGACGAGGCGCTGAAGCGGGCGGAGATCGCCAAGCTGAGAATGTCGGTCAGCACATCGGACGTGGACGCTTCCTTTGCCCGTTTCGCGCAGGGCAACAAGCTGACGCCCGAGCAGTTGAGCGACATCCTCGACAAGGCCGGCGTCGGCGCCGACCATTTCAAGCAGTACATCGCCATCCAGATGAGCTGGCCGCGCGTCGTCAACGCTCGCTTCGGCGGCACGGCCGGCAAGAGCCTGGCCGAGCGGATGCAGGAGCACGGCGGCGAGAAGCCCTCGACGACGGAATACTTCCTGCAGCAGATCATCTTCGTCGTCCCGGCATCGCGCCGCAATGCCATCCTCGGCAAGCGCAAGGCCGAGGCGGAGGCCTCGCGCTCGAAATATCCGGGCTGCGATGACGCCAAGGTCTTCGCCGCCACCATGCATGACGTGTCGATCCGCGAGCTCGGCCGCGTGCTTGCGCCGCAGCTTCCGGCCGACTGGAAGCCGCTGGTGGAGAAGGCCGAGGGCAACACCACCGGCACCCGCGTCACCGACCGCGGCGTCGAATACCTGGGCATCTGCAAGAAGCGCCAGGTCAACGACGACATGGCGGCAGAGATGGTGTTCCGCGCCGAGGACCTCGGCAAGGGCGGACAGAAGGACGACGGCAACAGCGAAAAGTACCTCGAGGAACTGCGCAAGAAGGCCCAGATCGTCCTGCGCTGACCCGCCGCCATCGCCGGCGCCCGCGCGCCGGCTACTCTCCGCACGGAACGAACCGATCCCGATGACCTTCCCGCCTGTTCTCCCGCTGGCCCTGACCATGGGCGATCCGTCCGGGATCGGACTCGACATCACCCTCGACCTGTGGCGCGACCGCGCGGCACTGGCCCTGCCGCCGTTCCTGTTCGTTGGCGATCCGGCGGCGCTGCAGGAGCGGGCGCGCGAGCGCGGCCTCGACGACGTGGCGACCGCAGCCGCCACGCCCGAGAGTGCCGCCGGCCTGTTCGCCGCCGCAATCCCGGTGCTGACCGTTGCCCTCGCCGAGCCGGCCGTGGCAGGTGCACCGTCGGCGCGCAATGCCGGCGCGATCATCGGCGCGATCGAGGCGGCGGTGCAACTGACCCTGGCCGGACGGACCGCCGCCGTCGTCACCAATCCGATCGCCAAGGCCGTGCTCTACGGTTCCGGCTTTCCCTTCCCCGGACACACCGAATACCTCGCCGAGCTCGCCGCCCGCGCCACCGGCCGGCAGGCATTGCCGGTGATGCTGCTTTCCGGACCGCGCCTTCGCAGCGTACCGGTGACGATCCATATTCCGCTGAAGGACGTGCCGAACGCGCTGACCGAGGACCTGGTGTTCGAGACCGGCCTTGTCACGGCGCGCGACCTCAGCCGCCGCTTCGGCCTTGCACGGCCGCGCCTGGCCGTCGCCGGACTCAACCCGCATGCGGGCGAAGGCGGCGCGCTGGGCCAGGAGGATGCGAGGATCGTCGCCCCCGCCATCGCGCGGCTGAAGGCGGCCGGCATCGATGCGTTCGGTCCGCTGCCGGCAGACACCATGTTCCACGACGCCGCGCGCGCCACCTACGACGTCGCGCTCTGCATGTACCACGACCAGGCGCTGATTCCGGCCAAGGCGCTCGGCTTCGACGATTCGGTCAACGTCACCCTCGGCCTTCCCTTCATCCGCACGTCGCCCGACCACGGCACCGCCTTTTCGCTGGCGGCAACCGGCAAGGCCAGGCCGGACAGCCTGCTGGCCGCCCTGAGTCTGGCGCAGGACCTGGCCGCGCACGAGCGGAGCGCCGGCTGATGGCGGCGATCGACGGGCTCCCGCCGCTGCGCGACGTCATCCAGCGCCACGGGCTCGATGCGAAGAAGTCGCTCGGGCAAAACTTTCTGCTCGACCTCAACCTGACTCAGAAGATCGCCAGGACCGCAGGTCCGCTCGAGGACTGCACCGTGATCGAGGTCGGACCGGGTCCAGGCGGCCTCACCCGGGCGATCCTCTCGCTCGGCGCCCGTCACGTCATCGCCATCGAACGCGACGCCCGCGCCATCCCGGCGCTGCAGGAGATCGCCGACCACTACCCCGGACGGCTCACGGTGATCGAGGGCGATGCGCTGAAGGTCGACTTCGAGACGCTTGCGACATCCGGCGAACCCGTCCGCATCATCGCCAACCTGCCCTACAACGTCGGCACGCAGTTGCTCGTCAACTGGCTGCTGCCGAAGCGCTGGCCGCCGTTCTACCGGTCGCTGACGCTGATGTTCCAGCGCGAGGTGGGGCTGCGCATCGTGGCGCGCGAGGACGACGATCACTACGGCCGGCTCGGCGTCCTTTGCGGTTGGCGCACCAGGGCGCGGATGGCCTTCGACGTGCCGCCGCAGGCCTTCATCCCGCCGCCGAAGGTCACCTCGTCGGTCGTCCATCTCGAGCCCGTCGAGGCCCCCCTGCCCTGCCGCGCCGAAGCACTGGAGCGCGTCACCCAGTCGGCGTTCGGACAGCGCCGCAAGATGCTGCGCCAGAGCCTGAAGCCGCTCGGCGGCGAGACGCTTCTCGCGAGGGCCGGCATCGACCCGCAGCGGCGCGCCGAGACGCTGTCGGTGGAGGAATTCGTTACGCTCGCCAACGCCCTCGGCTGATGCGACGGCGCTGGACGCGCCCGGCCGTTCGGCCTAGATTCACCTGGCTTCCCGCACCGATCAGGACCCTTCATGATGCAGCCCACAGCATTCAACCAGAAAAAGCGCATCGTCTCCCTCTGGCTGCTCGCCGCGCTCTTTCTGTCCACCATACTCGTCTCCCGCCCGCTCTGGAGCGAGCAGAGCGACATTCACGAAGCGCTGGAGATTTCCGGGCTGGTTCTGGTGTTCTGCGCCATCCTCGGGCGGCTGTGGAGCATCCTCTACGTCGGCTCGCACAAGAACAAGCAGCTGGTGACGCTCGGCCCCTATTCGATGGTCCGCAATCCGCTCTACTTCTCCTCGCTCGTCGGGATCTGCGGAATCGGCCTGATGTTCGGGTCGGTGGCCCTGGCGGCGGCGATGACCGCGGCCTTCTACGGCGTGTTTCTCTATACGGCCCGGCGCGAGGAAAGCTACCTGCGGCACCTGTTCGGCGCGACCTACGACGACTATGCGGCGCGCACGCCGCTGCTGCTGCCCAACCCGCTGCTCTATCGCGGTGCCAGCCAGGTGACGTTCTCGCAGGCGGCGCTGTCGAAGACCTTCCTCGACTGCCTGCTGCTGATCGCGCTGTTCCCCGTGATGGAGGGGCTGGAGTACCTGCAGAGCGCGGGCTACCTCGCAACCATGATCACGCTGCCTTGAGCCTCACAGCGTCGGCTCCTCGGTCAGGAGCTTCGAGACGAAGTCGTACATGCCGTAGCGGCGGTCGCGGCGCAGGCGCTCGGCCTTGACGATGCTCTCGACGGCGTCGAAGGCGGCGTCGAGGTCATCGTTGAGGATGACATAGTCGTACTCGTGCCAGTGGCCGATTTCGGCGCGGGAATTGGCAAGCCGTGTTGCGATCACCTCCTCGGTGTCCTCGGCGCGGCGATGCAGGCGGGACTGCAGTTCCGTCATCGACGGCGGCAGGATGAAGATCGACACGACGTCGGCCGGCATCTTGTCCTGCAACTGCTGGGCGCCCTGCCAGTCGATATCGAACAACATGTCGCGGCCGGACGCCATCGCCTCCTCCACCGGCTTGCGCGGCGTGCCGTAGAAGTTGCCGTGCACCTCGGCCCATTCCAGCAGCGCATCGGAATCGCGCAGCATGTCGAACTCGCCCCGGCTGATGAAGTGGTAGTGGTGGCCGGCGATTTCGCTCGGACGGCGCTGGCGGGTGGTGACGCTGACGGAAAGGCTGACGCCCGCACCCCGCTCCAGCAGGTTGCGCGCGATCGTCGACTTGCCGGCGCCCGACGGCGAGGAGATGACCAGCATCAGCCCGCGCCGGGGGATCTCGATCGGTTTGGCAGTCTGCGGCGCGGTCATGGTCTCTACTCCAAATTCTGAATCTGCTCGCGGAACTGGTCGATCACGACCTTCAGCTCGATGCCCGCGGCGGTGACGGCGGCGGCGTTCGACTTCGAACAGATGGTATTCGCCTCGCGGTTAAATTCCTGTGCAAGGAAATCCAGCTTGCGGCCCACCGGCTGGTCGGCAAACAGCAGTTCCTCGGCGGCGCGGACATGGGCGCCCAGGCGATCGATCTCCTCGCGCAGGTCCGCCTTGGTCGCCAGCAGCACCGCCTCCTGGTAGATCCGCTCGCGCTCGAGCCCGTTGCCGCCCTTCATCAGCATCTGCACCTGTCCGGCCACACGCTCGGCAATCGCCTCGACGCTGCGGCTCGGGTCGGCCTCGATGACGGCGGCCAGTTCAGCGATGCGGCCGACCTGCCCGCCCAGGACCTGGCGCAGCGCCTCGCCCTCGCCGAGCCGCATCGACAGCAGCCGGCCGATGGCGGCGTCGAGGCCGGCGGCGATATCGGCGTCGCGGCGGGTCCGGTCGGCCTCACTCTCCTCGGCCTCGCGGAAGTCGACGACGCCGCGGATGGCCAGCAGCGTGTCGAGCCGCAGCGGCGCGGCATCGACGATTCCGGCCAGTTGCTCCCGCAGCGCCAGGATCGCCGACAACGCCGCCTGGTTGACCACCGGCTGCACCTGCGGCTCGGCGATGGACACCGACAGGCCGATCTGCATGTTGCCGCGGGCAAAGGCGGCCGCCGCTTTCTGCCGGACCTCCGGCTCGAAGTGCTCGAAGCCCTGGGGCAGCCGGATGCGCAGGTCGAGCCCCTTGCCGTTGACGGAACGAAGCTCCCAGGACCAGCGACAGCGGCCGCTGGTGCCCTCGCTGCGCGCGAAACCGGTCATCGATTGCAATGGCATGTCATACTCCGAACGCGGGTTGCCCCGGTGCACCGCGGAATCAGCGCCGCCGGCACCCTGGTCCCTATATAGCCTGTTCCGGGATGAAAAGCGTCGGCCTAGGGTTATTTCCCGGCAAAGAGCGGTCGGGCAGGCGCGGTCGGCCCGCCCGGAGGATGTTACTGGCTGCCGTCCGGGGTCGCGCCCTCGGCCTCCTTCGCCGCCTCGGCGGCCTCGGCGGCCTTGGCAGCCTTCTCGGCCTCGAGCTTGCGCCAGCGCCGGACATTGGCGTTGTGCTCGTCGAGGGTCTCGGCGAAAACATGCCCGCCGGTTCCGTCGGCGACGAAGTAGAGCTCGGCGGTGCGCGACGGATTGGCGACCGCCTCCAGCGCCGCGCGCCCGGGATTGGCGATCGGCGTCGGCGGCAGGCCCTTGATGACGTAGGTGTTGTAGGGCGTCTCCTTGTCGATGTCCGACTGCAGGATCGGCCGGTCGGACGGCTTCCCGTCGCCGCCGAAGATGCCGTAGATGATCGTCGGGTCGGACTGCAGCCGCATGCCCTTCTCCAGACGGTTGATGAAGACCGAGGCGACGCGCGGCCGCTCGTCGGCCTTGCCGGTCTCCTTCTCGACGATGGAGGCAAGCGCCACCAGTTCCTCCGGCGAGGTGATCGGCAGCCCGTCGTCGCGCTTTTCCCAGATCTGCTGCACCAGCGCCGCCTGCGCGGTGAGCATCTGCTTGAGGATATCGGCGCGCTTGGTGCCGCGGGAGAACTTGTAGGTGTCGGGCATCAGCGAGCCCTCTGCCGGCAACTCGGCCGGCAGGTCGCCCTCCAGCACCGGATCGTCGGCGAGCCGGCGGAAGACCTGCTTGACCGTCAGCCCCTCGGGCACGGAAACGCTGTAGAGGATCGACTTACCCGACTTCAGCAGTTCCAGGATGTCGTGCATCGAGGTACCGGCGCGGATCTCGTATTCGCCCGCCTTCAGCACCTGGTCTTCGAGATAGATACGGCTGACCGCCCGGAAGACGCGGCTGTCGGTGATGATGCTGTTGCGCTCCAGGCTGGCGGCGATCTCGTTGAGGCCGGCGCCGTTGCGCACGATGAAGTTGGTGTTTGCGGTCAGCGGGCCGGGCTTCTGGTAACTGTCGAGCGCGTAGTAGAGGATTGCCGCGCCGGCGAGCGTGACCAGCACCACCACCGTCATGACGAAGTTCAGGAAGATCACCACCTGGCTGCGCGCCTTGCGCGAGCGGCGCGGCGGGCTCGGAACCGGCTCCGGACGCAGCGCATCGTTGGCCGACTTCGGAATGATGGGGCCCTTGCTGGCATTCTCGCCGCGGCCGAACGTCATCTCAGCGGGGTCGTTGTTCTCGTTCACAGACAATCCTCGAATGATCTGGCCGCCAATAGCCTCTCCCCGCCGCTGCCAGCGCCCCTGCCCGGACTGTGCAAGATCATGCGCAGATTCAAGGCGTTAATGCGCTCGAAGAACCCGAACAAGCGCGAAGCGCAGTAGGTCAGACCAATGCGGCAAAAACTGGATCGAAGCCCGCCCGTAAGGGCGGGATCCGGCATGGTTTTCAGGTGCCGCGCGGTTCAGCCGTAGCGGCGCAGAACCAGCGAGGCGTTTGTGCCGCCGAAACCGAAGGAGTTGGACAGCGCCACGTTGATCTCGCGCTTGCGCGCCTTGTGCGGCACGAGATCGATTGCGGTCTCGACTTCGGGATTGTCGAGATTGAGCGTCGGCGGGGCGACGTTGTCGCGGATCGCCAGCGCCGAGAAGATCGCCTCGACCGCGCCGGCCGCGCCGAGCAGGTGGCCGATCGCCGACTTGGTCGACGACATCGAGATCTTGGCGGCGTGGTTGCCGACCAGGCGCTCGACCGCGCCGAGCTCGATGGTATCGGCCATGGTGGAGGTGCCGTGCGCATTGACGTAGTCGATATCACCGGCGGTCAGGCCGGCCCGCTTCAGCGCCATCTGCATGCAGCGATAGGCGCCGTCGCCGTCCTCGGACGGCGCGGTAATGTGGAAGGCGTCGCCGGACAGGCCGTAGCCGACAACCTCGGCATAGATCTTGGCGCCGCGCGCCTTGGCGTGCTCGAGCTCCTCGAGCACGACGATGCCGGCGCCCTCGCCCATAACGAACCCGTCGCGGTCGCGGTCATAGGGGCGCGAGGCCTTGGTCGGCTCGTCGTTGTACTGGGTCGACAGCGCCTTGCAGGCGGAAAAGCCCGCCAGCGCCATGCGCGAGATCGGCGACTCGGTGCCGCCGGCCACCATCACGTCGGCATCGCCGAGCGCGATCAGGCGAGCGGCGTCGCCGATCGCATGCGCACCGGTCGAGCAGGCCGTGACGACGGAATGGTTCGGGCCGCGCAGCTTGTGGCGGATCGAAACCTGGCCCGAGGCGAGGTTGATCAGGCGGCCGGTGATGAAGAAGGGCGAGACGCGGCGCGGGCCCTTGTCGCGGAGCGTGTAGCCCGCATCGACGATCCCCTCGAGGCCGCCGATGCCGGAGCCGATCAGCACGCCGGTCGAGGTCTGGTCATCGTCGGTCTTCGGGTGCCAGTCGGCATCGTCGAGCGCCATGTCCGCCGCCGCGATGGCATAGGCGATGAAGGCGTCAACCTTGCGCTGTTCCTTCGGCTCCAGCCACTGGTCGGGATTGTAGGTGCCGTCCGTGCCGTCGCCGGTGGGGATGTAACAGGCGATCCGGGCAGCAATATCGTCAACCTCGAAGCCGGTCACCTGACGGGCGCCGCTCTGTCCTGCAAGCAGGCGAGACCAGGTTACCTCGGTACCGCAGCCCAAAGGAGATACCATGCCGGTACCGGTGATAACGACACGTCTCATCGTCGGTGATCCACCCTATGCACATTCCTGGGCCGAGGCGGGGCACAGGCGCACGTCCGCCAACGGGGTCTCGACGGGCCCGGGGGCCCGCCGGACGGTTTTGTCAGGCCTGGGCCTTCTCGATGAACTTGACGGCGTCGCCGACCGTCAGGATCGAGTCTGCGGCATCGTCCGGAATCTCGACGCCGAATTCCTCTTCGAATGCCATGACCAGTTCGACCGTGTCGAGCGAGTCCGCGCCGAGATCATCGATGAAGCTTGCGCCTTCGCTGACCTTGTCGGCGTCGACGCCCAGATGATCGATAACAATTTTCTTTACGCGTTCTGCGATGTCGCTCATGTCGGATTCCTCGACCTTTGTTTTCTACGGTGCCGTTCACGGCACCGGGCACTCAACCAAGCCCGGGACGCCGAGGCATTCCGGGCAATTCGTTTTTTTCAACCGCAGATGCCCCCGGGCGCTGCATTCGAGCGCCTAACAAAGCATGCATTCCCCGGTCGACTGCGGACAGTCATGGCCCGATTAACACGGTTTAAGGCCGCCGCAAAGTCCGAAAATCGCCCGCCTCGCCGCGGTCAACATGCTATTTTGACGCGACGAGCCGGGCGTTTTCACCGCTGTTCAGATCATCGCCATGCCGCCGTTGACGTGCAGCGTCTGGCCGGTCATGTAGCCGGCCTCGGTGGAGGCGAGGTAGGCGACCGCCGAGGCGACTTCCGCCCCCGTGCCCATGCGCTTCATCGGGATGGCGCCCATGATCGCCTCTTTCTGCTTGTCGTTCAGCTTGCCGGTCATGGCGGATTCGATGAAGCCGGGGGCGACGCAGTTGACGGTGACGTTGCGGGTGGCGATCTCCTGGGCGAGCGACTTGGTGAAGCCGATCATTCCGGCCTTGGAGGCGCAGTAGTTCGCCTGCCCCGGATTGCCGGTGACGCCGACCACGGAGGTGATGTTGACGATGCGGCCGAAGCGGCGGCGCATCATCGGATGCGTGAGCTCGCGGGTAAGCCGGAACACCGACGTCAGGTTGACCTCCAGGACCGCGTCCCAGTCCTCGTCGCTCATGCGCACGAACAGGCCGTCCTTGGTGATGCCGGCGTTGTTGACGAGGATGTCGACCCCGCCGAGTTCGGCTTCCGCCTTCTCGCCGAGTGCCTTGACTTCGGCGCGGTCGGCAAGGTTGGCAGGAAAGATCTGCACCCTCTCGCCAAGCGTGTTCGCCAGCGCCTCAAGCTTTTCGACGCGCGTGCCGTGCAGGCCGACGATCGCGCCCTGGGCGTGCAGGACCCTGGCGATTTCCTCGCCGATGCCACCGGAAGCGCCGGTTACCAGTGCCTTGCGGCCGGAAAGATCAAACATGGTTTCATCCCTTGCTGGGTATCAGCCGCAGAGGGTCTGCAGCAGGTTCTCGATATCGGTCGCCGTGTTGACGGCATAGCCGGTCACGGACTTGTCGATGCGGCGGGCCAGGCCCGTCAGCACCTTGCCCGAGCCGATCTCGTAGAGCGAGGTCGCGTCGTTGCCGGCGAACCACTCCACCGTCTCGCGCCAGCGCACCTGGCCGGTCACCTGCGCCACCAGCAGCCGGGCGATCTCGTTCGGGTCGGTAACGGGCTGGACGGAGACGTTGGCGATCACCGGCACGACCGGCTCGCGGATGGTAACATTGGCGAGGGCCTCACGCATGACCTCGGCGGCCGGCGCCATCAGAGCCGAATGGAACGGCGCCGACACCGGCAGCATGACGGCGCGCTTGGCGCCCATCTCGGTCGCCATGCGAGCGGCGCGCTCGACGGCCGGCTTGGCCCCGGACACGACGAGCTGGCCGCCGCCGTTGTCGTTGGCGATCTGACAGGAGCCATGCACCAGCGCCTCGTCGCAGATCGTCTGCACCTCGCCGTGCTCAAGGCCGATGATGGCGGCCATGCCGCCCTCGCCCACCGGCACGGCCTTCTGCATGGCCTTCCCGCGGATGCGCAAGAGACGCGCCGTGTCGGCGATGGTGAAGGCGCCCGCGGCGCAGAGCGCCGAGTACTCGCCGAGCGAATGGCCGGCGACGTAGGAAACCTTGTCGCGCAGGATGACACCGCGCGCCTCGAGCACGCGGACGATCGCCATCGACACCGCCATCAGCGCCGGCTGGGCGTTGGCGGTCAGCGTCAGTTCGGTTTCCGGCCCCTCGAACATGACGGCCGACAGCTGCTCGCCGAGCGCGTCATCGACCTCTTCGAACACGGCTGCGGCTTCGGGAAAGGTCTCCGCCAGTTCCTTGCCCATGCCGACGGCCTGGCTGCCCTGGCCCGGGAAGGTGAATGCGATGGTCATGGGGCGTCTCCCGTCGTTGTTTTGCCCTTCCAATTCACGGAATGCGGCATCGAGTCAAGATTTCGGGCGGCGCGGCGGCAAACTCATCCATTGCGTGTATTATAATTTTGTGCAATCATTAATTGCTTTACTGCGGGAGAGGACCATGCTGGACGTCAGGCGCGCGGAAGGACAGTCGGGCTGGGAAACGCTGGCGCTGCGGCGGGGTGACTACAGCGGCAGGATCATGGCGCTCAACCTCCGGCAGGTGGAGGGGCTGACGATCCGCTTTCTGGTGGTCTACGCCCTCGTGATCCTTTGCTATTCCGCCGCCACGGCGCTGAGTGCGACCGCGGGCGCGCCGCATTGCCCTGTCGGCCCGATCTGCTTGTCGGGCCTGCTTCTGAGCATCGGCGGCTATGTCGCCGTGCTGGCGGCCGCGGTGACCATCGGCGGACTGCTCGGCTTCCTGTTCGGCATTCCCCGGCTGCTGCAGCGCAGGAGCCAGGCCGTCATCCAGTCTCCGGGCGCGAGGGACGACGACAAGGGCGAGAAGGATGCGGAGGTGCCGGAGCCCATGCCCTCGTCCTCCCTGTCGCGATTCGCCGGCAACACCAATCTCGAGGACATCTCCGACTGGCTGACGAAGATCATGGTCGGCCTCGGACTGACGCAGATTGCGAGTATCAGCGACGCATTCCGAACAGCCCGGACCGACTTCGTCGAATCCGCCATGAGCAATGCGGTCGGCTCCGGCTCGATGTTCGCGGCGACGGTCGTCTGCGGGCTCGTCATCGGCTTTCTTTTCTTCTACCTCGAGACGCGCACCCGCCTGACCATCCTGCTGGCGTCCGCCGATCACTTCGAAAGCCACCTGCTGCCGGGACAGGAGGCGCTGGCGCAAGCGCTGCGGACGACGCGCACGGAGGCGGTGCTGGACGAAGTCCGCATCACCCTGCATTCCCCCGAGGCCAGCGCCCCCACCGCTGCGGACCGGCAGATCGCGAAGGTTCCCTTCGACGAGCTGCAGACGGTCGACGAACTGGCGGTCTGGGGCGCGGCCCAGGACCGTCTCGGCAACGCCGAGGCCGCGGAACGGGCATTTGCCGAGGCGATCCGCAAGGCGCCCAACACGCCGAAGCTGTACCTTGCGCTCGCCGCCGTGCGCAAACGGTTCGGCGAGAACGAAAAGGCCGCCGAGACGCTGAACTCGGCGGCGCGGCGGTTCTCGGACAACCCTACCGTCCTGAAGGACACGCTGTTGAGCGCCCTCTACGTGCCGCCGCCGGCCGGCTACGCGATGGCACTGGCCGCGGCGCAGCAACTGGAGCGAGTTTCGCCGAAAGCGATGGACGACCCCCAGGTGCAACTGTGGGTCGCCGCCGCAAACGGACAGAAATATGCCGCGGCGACGGACGAGGCGGAGAAGGCCGCGGCGGAGGCTGCGGCGCTGCGGGCGGTGGAGAACGTGGTCCGGCTCGCACCCGAGCCCGGTCATCCGGTCCGCAACACGCTACGCAAGATCTTCAATCCGGCCGAGGAGCGCTCGAACCCGACCGAGAACGACCTGGAAGTGTTCAAGAACAGCGACGCGTTCAGGTCGCTGATCAAGCCGTGACCGGGCTCCAAGCCATGCACGGACGGAGCGGACTGCCGGGAAGATCGATGTCGCGGCGGCACGCTCCGCGACGGCACACCTTGCAATTGAAGGCCTGACGCTTAAGTTTCGACGCGGTGCGTGGAGCCGCCCTGTGTCGGCCCGTGCGCAGCCAATCCGTCATCGCGGCGCAAACGGCGCCCCCAGCAGAACAAGTTGCTATGAAATACAATCTTCTCGGCAGGACCGACATCCGCGTCTCGGAAATCTGCCTCGGCACCATGACCTGGGGTTCGCAGAACAGCGAAGCCGAGGCGCATGCCCAGCTCGACTACGCGCTCGACCGGGGCGTCAACTTCATCGACACGGCGGAACTCTATCCGACGACGCCGCTCTCGCCCGAGACCTACGGCGACACCGAGCGCTTCATCGGCTCCTGGCTGGTTGCACGCGGCAACCGCGACAGGGTCGTGCTCGCCTCCAAGGTCGCCGGCCCCGGCCGGCCCTATATCCGCGAGGGCAGGCCGATCACGCGCGCGGGGATATTGGAGGCGGTCGAGGGCAGCCTCAAGCGGCTGCGGACCGACTATCTCGACCTCTACCAGATCCACTGGCCGAACCGCGGGCACTACCACTTCCGCAATGCCTGGACCTACGATCCGTCGAAACAGGACCGGGTCCGGTCGGCAGACGATCTCGCCGAGATCCTCGATACCGCAGGCACGCTGTTGAAGGCGGGAAAGATCCGCGCCGTCGGCCTCTCCAACGAGACCGCCTGGGGCACGATGCAGTACCTGGGGCTGGCGGAAGGTCGGGACCTGCCGCGCGTCGTCTCGATCCAGAACGAATACAACCTGCTCTATCGCAGCTACGACCTCGATCTCGCCGAACTGTCGCACCACGAACAGGTGGGTCTGCTCGCCTATTCACCGCTCGCCGCCGGACTGCTGACCGGCAAATACCTGGGCGGCGCCCGCCCGGCGGGCTCCAGGCTGACCAAGAACGGTGACCTCGGCGGCCGCTATCAGCCGCTGCAGGAACCGGCCGTCGCAGCCTATGTCGCGCTCGCGCGCGAGCACCGGATCGACCCGGCCCAGATGGCGATCGGCTTCTGCCTGTCCCGGCCGTTCACCGCCTCCGTCATCATCGGCGCAACGACAATGGAACAACTCAAGACGGACATCGCCGCCGCCGAGCATCCGCTCTCGACCGAAGTGCTGAACGGCATCCGCAAACTGCACCGGCAGTACCCCGCGCCGATCTGATCGCCTCCGGCAGGCTGCCGCGGGGTCGGCTTTTCGGACAGACGGGCGCTGCCTGACTTCCGATCAGAGGCTCTTGGCTTCAGAGGCCAAAGAAGACGCCGCCGTGTGGGGCACGGCGGCGCGGCAGCGCGGCAGACGCGGTTACAAGTCCTCAGCTGCCGGCACCACCTAACTAATGCCGTCATCCGGCCCCGTTACTGAACACCGTTGCCGGTGGCAGGCTGCTCCGGGCTGGGCTGGACCGGTTCCGGCGCCGGCGTCACGTCGCTCGCGCCATCGGCCGGGGCTGGCGCTGCAGGGGCCGGCTCCTGCGATCCGACCGACGAGGTGTTGGCGTTCGGATCGACCCCGTCGCCGGTCCAGCTGCCGGCAAAGTACAAGGCGCCGGCGGCGACCAGCACGGCAACGACGAGCGCTACCGCCCAGGCGCCCGCCCCGCTGCCGCCGGCATTCGCGGCGACGACGGTGTGTCGCTCTTCCGGCGGTCGCTCGTGCACCGGATCGCCCGCTACCGGGCGGCCCTCGAGGGGACGGTGTTCGATGGGGTCTTTCTCGGGGATACGATCTTGCATCTTCTGCCACTCCGACTGTTGATATCGACAAGACAACGCGCCGCGCCGCACCGGGTTCCCCGCCCGATGCGCGCGGGCGCCGCGACGGCACCGGCGGCCCATCCATGATCACCCCTTGCCTTCTGGCGAAAAATCCGTATAAGCGCGCTGTTCAAAACACCCGGTCGCATCGGCTGGTGGCTGAACGGAGGGCCGTTCCCGGCGACGGGCGCGACAGGAACGGAAGCGTTCCGGCCTCCCGTGTCTCCGCTCTCGACCGTACAGATGAAACGCTTTTCTTGCCGGGGCCCTGCGTCCTTGAGATCAGTCGTTGAGGCTTGGCGCCGGTTCCGGGTGTGGATCAAACGCAAGAAAGGCAAAGCCACATGGCTCTCTATGAACATGTATTCCTGGCCCGCCAGGACGTGTCCGCCCAGCAGGTCGACGGGCTCGTCGAGCAGTACAAGGGCGTGATCGAAGCACACGGCGGCAAGGTCGGCCGGGTCGAGAACTGGGGCCTGAAGTCCCTGACCTACCGCATCAAGAAGAACCGCAAGGCGCACTACGCGCTGATGGACATCGACGCTCCGGCCGCCGCCATCCACGAGATGGAACGCCAGATGCGCATCAACGAAGACGTCCTGCGCTATATGACCATCGCCGTCGAAGCCCACGAAGAGGGCCCGTCCGCGATGATGCAGAAGCGCGACCGCGACGACCGTCCGCGCCGTGACGGCGACGACCGTGGCCCGCGCCGCGACTTCGGCGACCGTGGCCCGCGCCGCGATGGCGACCGTCGTCCGCCGCGCGAAGACCGCGCCTAATCGAAGCCGAAGGAGATAAAGACAATGGCTGAAGTTTCTTCCGCTCCGGTTCGCCGCCCGTTCCACCGCCGTCGCAAGACCTGCCCGTTCTCCGGCGCCAACGCGCCGAAGATCGACTACAAGGACGTGCGCCTGCTGTCGCGCTACATTTCCGAGCGTGGCAAGATCGTTCCGTCGCGCATCACGGCCGTTTCCCAGAAGAAGCAGCGCGAACTCGCCAAGGCGATCAAGCGCGCCCGCTTCCTCGGCCTGCTGCCCTACGTCGTCTCTTAATAGGCGGACCCTGAGGCCCGGCTGCGTCCGGGCCGAAGTTTCAGGGCAAGGCGGCCTCCGCCTTGCCCTCTCCCTTCCGCGGTGGGCGCGGATCGGACCAACCACCGGTCAGCGGCGCCCGCGGGCAGCCGAGGCCAAAACCCCATGTTGGGGAGCCTTTCCTGACAAAAAGATCAGGAAACTCCTCTAACTGTCTGGAAAGACAGGACAGCGCCGTGAAGAATGTAACCTGGACCGCGATTGCGATCGGCCTCGTCGCCGGTGTCACCGCCGCTCTGCTGTCGCTGAGCGCGAACGCGCAGTCGTCGCTCGCGATCTTCCTGTTCGCCGGCTCGGCGCTGCCGATCCTGATCGCCGGCCTGGGCTGGGGCAACGCCAGCGCGCTGATCGCCGTGCTGGCCGGGGCCGCCGTCGCCGCCGCGATGGCTTCCTCACACTTCGCCATCCTGATCGTGCTCATCACCCTGATCCCGGCCGGCTGGCTCAGCAACCTGGCGAACCTCGCGCGTCCGGCAACGGAACTCGGCGGGCCGGAAGACGCGCTCGCGTGGTATCCGCTGTCGAACATCCTCACCCACCTCGCCGTGATGGTGACGCTCGGGATGATCGCGGTCGGCATGATCGTCGGCTACAGCAGCGAGCTCGCCGCGCAGATGGTCGACATGATGCTGCTGGCCCTGCAGGAGCAGGAGCCGCTCTACAATCCCGATCCCGCAGCCGTCGCACAGATGAAGGCGGTCTTCGGGCTCGCCCTGCCGCTCGTGCAGGGCGCGCTCTGGGTGTTGCTGCTGTTTGCCGCCTACTACATCGCCAGCGCGATCGTGCGGCTGTCGGGCAAGGGCCTGCGGCCGCGCGAGGACATGCCGACGGCGCTGCGCATGCACCGCAACGCGATCTACGTCTTTCTCGCCGGGCTGGCGCTGTGCTTTGCCGGCGGGCTTGCCGGCATCATCGGCGCGCTCGTCTGCGGCACCTTCGGCGCCGGATTCGTGCTCTCCGGCTTCGCCATCCTGCACCAGCGCAGCCGCGGCAAGGCGTGGCGGCTGCCGGCGCTGTGGCTCGCCTACTGCTCGGTGCTGCTGTTCGCACTGCCCGTGCTGGCCATTCTCGTACTTGGCCTGACCGATACCCGGCGCACCATCGCGCTGACGCCGGTCGGCCCGAAGACTGAATCCAAATCCACAAACACCTGAACCCGAAAGAAAGGAACTGAACATGGAAGTCATCCTGCTCGAACGCATCGCCAAGCTTGGCCAGATGGGCGAAACCGTAAAGGTCCGCGACGGCTTCGCGCGCAACTACCTGCTGCCGCTCGGCAAGGCGCTGCGCGCCAACGAAGCCAACAAGAAGCGCTTCGAAACCGAGCGCGCCACGCTCGAAGCCCGCAACCTGGAGCGCAAGTCCGAAGCCCAGAAGGTCGCCGAGACGCTCGAAGGCAAGTCCTTCGTGATGGTCCGTTCCGCCGGCGAAACCGGCCAGCTCTACGGCTCGGTCGCCGCCCGTGACATCGTCGAGGCGCTGGTTGCCGAAGGCTTCAACATCGGCCGCAACCAGATCGAGCTGAATGCCCCGATCAAGGCGATCGGCCTGCACAAGGTCGCCCTGCACCTGCATTCGGAAGTCGAGATCGCAATCGAACTCAACGTCGCGCGCTCCGCCGACGAAGCCGAGCGCCAGGCCAAGGGCGAGAGCCTGACCTCCGCCGACGCCATCTACGGCGTCGACGAAGATGCGCTGAAGCCGGGCGACTTCTTCGACCCGGAAGCCGAAGAAGAAGAAGGCGAAGAGGCCTAGTACCCGGGACCGGAGCGGCAACCGCCGCTCCTTCTCCCGCCATAGGTGCAAGAGGACCCGGGTTGAAATCCGGGTTTTTTTGTTATTTTCTATAGGGATCAGACTGGATTGGCGGTCGGGCCGCTCCCAGGCCGGTTTCCGACCAGACCCGCTCCGCCGCAGCCTGCGATGGAGTATGCGGATGAAAATCATTCTCGAGTCGATGATTTCCCGTCTGGTTCGGCGCGGCAACCTGACGTTTACCTACCCCGACGGCAAGACGCGCAGCTTCGGCGACGGCAGCGGAAAGCCGGTGCACATCCGCCTCAACAGCGCCCGGGCGCAGTGGGGACTGGTGCTCGACCCCTCCTTCTACCTCGGCCACCATTACGGCAGCGGCGACATCGATCTCCTCGAAGGAGACATGTACGACCTGCTCGAGACCGTCTTCACCGGAAACCCCGAATTCCAGTACTACGAAAGCGGCTGGAACCGCTTTCTCGAGCGGACCCGCTACCTCCTGCGCTGGCTGCGCGAGCACAACGGCATCCGCCGGTCGCGCAACAACGTCCAGCACCATTACGACCTCACCGGCGCGCTCTACGACCTGTTCCTCGACGAGGACAAGCAGTATTCCTGCGCCTATTTCGAAACGCCCGAGCAGAGTCTCGACGAGGCGCAACTGGCAAAGAAGCGGCACATCGCCGCCAAGCTGACGATCGGACGCCCGGGGCTGTCGGTCCTGGACATCGGCAGCGGCTGGGGCGGGATGGCGCTCTACCTGGCGCGCAACCTCGGCGCCCGGGTGACCGGCTTGACGCTGTCGAACGAGCAGTTCGCCGTCTCGCGCCAGCGCGCTCAGGACGCCGGCCTCGGTGGCGAGGTGCGCTTCCTGCTCGAGGACTACCGCAAGGCGCCGGACACCTACGACCGCATCGTTTCGGTCGGCATGTTCGAGCATGTCGGCCGGCCGAACTACCTCACCTTCTTCCGCAAGGCCGCCGCGCTGCTGAAGCGGGACGGGGTGATGCTGCTGCACACGATCGGCCGCACCGACGGGCCGACGAGCAACAACCCGTTCATCGAAAAGTACATCTTCCCCGGGGGCTACATCCCGGCCTTGTCGGAGGTGATGAAGGCGGTGGAGAAGTCCGGGCTGGCCGTCACCGACATCGAGATCCTGCGGCTGCACTACGCCGAGACGCTGCGGCACTGGCGCCAGCGCTTCTTGGCACGGCGCGACGAGGCCAAGGCGCTCTACGACGAACGCTTCTGCCGGATCTGGGAATTCTACCTTGCCGCCTCGGAGAGCGCGTTCCGCTGGCAGAACCTCGTCGTTTTCCAGCTACAGATGGCGCACGACCAGACCGCCGTTCCGCTCACCCGCGACTATATCGGCCATGGCGAGGGCTGCCTGAAGGCGCGCGAGGGCGACGGCAAGGGGCGGGCCGCCGGTGCGCGGAAGTTCCCCCAGGAAGCCCGGCTCTAGCACGCCGTTGCCGCCGAGGTCCGCAAATCCAGCGCCCGGGCGTCAAGGCTCCGGGTCCAACTGCCCGCCGAAATGCACTGATTTTCCGTCACTGTGGGATTTGTGCACGGGCGCTGCTGTGGATAGGTCGAACAGCGTGACCAACGGCGGCCGCCGCCATGCCATCATGCGGCAGGGAGCAGACAGTCCTTGACCCGTGCGGCCCCCGGTTGCAAGCAGGATGCTTCACGACAGATGGGATTCGGGGAGATTCGGGCCACATGAACGACGCCGTGCGAAAACTTGCCAGCCCTGGCCGCGACGACCCCGGCGCGCATCATCGCGAAGCGCCGGGCAACATCGAAGCGGAGCAGGCCCTGCTGGGCGCGATCCTGGTCAACAACGACGCCTACTATCGCGTCTCGGACTTCCTCAAGCCGATCCACTTCCAGGAACCGCTGCACCGCAAGATCTTCGAGCTTGCCGGCGACACGATCCGGATGGGCAAGATCGCCACGACGATCACGCTGAAGACCCATCTGCCATCGGACGGCCGCGTCGGCGACCTGACCATCCCGCAATACCTCGCCCGGCTTGCGGCCGAGGCCGTCACCATCATCAACGCCGAGGACTACGGCCGGGCGATCTACGACCTGGCGCTGCGGCGCTCGCTGATCACCATCGGCGAGGACATGGTCAACATTGCCTATGACGCGCCGCTCGACATGCCGCCGCAAAGCCAGATCGAGGACGCCGAACGCCGGCTGTTCGAGCTGGCCGAGACCGGCCGCTACGACGGCGGCTTCCAGTCGTTCAACGACGCGGTCGCCCAGGCGATCGACATGGCCGGCGCCGCCTTCGAGCGCGACGGCTCGCTGTCGGGCATCTCCACCGGCATTCACTCGCTCGACGCCCGCATGGGCGGGTTGCAGCGCTCGGACCTGATCGTCCTCGCCGGCCGTCCCGGCATGGGCAAGACGTCGCTCGCCACCAACATCGCCTATAACATCGCCGCCGCCTACGAGCAGGAAGTGCAGGCGGACGGATCGTTCAAGGCCAAGAACGGCGGCGTCGTCGGCTTCTACTCGCTGGAAATGTCGTCCGAGCAGCTCGCCACCCGTATCATCTCGGAGCAGACCGAAGTCTCCTCCTCGAAGATCCGCCGCGGCGACATCTCGGAGGCCGATTTCGAAAAGCTCGTCGCCTGCTCGCAGATGATGCAGAAGGTGCCGCTTTTCATCGACCAGACCGGCGGCATCTCGATCGCACAGCTCTCCGCCCGCGCGCGTCGCCTGAAGCGCCAGCGCGGACTCGACTGCCTCGTGGTGGACTATATCCAGCTGATGACCGGCTCGGGCAAGTCGAGTGACAACCGCGTGCAGGAGATCACCCAGATCACCACCGGCCTGAAGGCGCTCGGCAAGGAGCTGAACGTGCCGATCATCGCGCTTTCGCAGCTCTCGCGTCAGGTGGAGAGCCGCGAAGACAAGCGCCCGCAGCTTTCCGACCTTCGCGAATCGGGCTCGATCGAGCAGGACGCCGACGTCGTGCTGTTCGTGTTCCGCGAGGAATACTACGTCAAGAACCTTGAGCCCCGCGACGAGTTCGATCCGAAATACGACGAGTGGAAGCAGAAGTTCGAGAGCGTCAAGGGCACGGCCGACGTGATCATCGCCAAGCAGCGTCACGGACCGACCGGTACGGTGAAGCTCGCCTTCCAGTCCGAATTCACCCGCTTCGCCGACCTCGCCGACCCGTCCTTCTCGCAGTACGAGGAGCACTGAGGCCCCGGCCGGTCAGTCCTGCAGGACACCGACCTTGCACCGGGCGGCCACCAGCGCCAGCGCCTTGCGGGCGCGGACGGCCTGAACGTCGGTCGTCATCGCGATGTCGAGCCGGTCGCTGCAGGTGCTGGCCGGGTCCTTCACGTCGGCCTCGAGCGACAGCCGCGTGGTGCAGCGCAGGCCCTTGCCTTCGAGGACCAGCTGCCGGGCGGCCGGATCACCGGGCTTGAGCGGGTGGCGGCCGGCGATGAGATCGTCGACCGAACGGTAGGCGACGGCGCTCGTGATCCTGTAGAAGTCGGTCAAGGTCAGCGACAGCGCCGCCCAGGATCCGGGAAACTGTAGCGCCGCGGTGGTGCGAACGCGGCATTCGTTGCGGGCCAACTCCAGCCGGGTCAGCAGCCGTGGCGCCGCGGCGTCGTCAAGAATGGCCCGGTACACGTCGGCGCCGTGATCTCGCCCCGCACGCGTGCCGTCGAGGTCGAGCCCAAGCAGGGTCGCATAGGCGTCGCGCAGCTCGAGCGGCGTGGTGGCGGCCTCCTGTGCCCGCGACGGCGGCGCCGCCGCCGCCCCGGCCAGCCCGAGCGCCAGGAGCCCGGCAATCAACAGTCTGCTCATTCTCGTCAGATCGATCCTTCTTCGTGGCCATGCACGTTAGGGCGAAGCCGTGCTCCGGAAAAGCGTCGCGCCGAGGTTATCAGCGCACATTTTTGCGCAAGGGCGACATGCGCGCATTGCTGTTGCTGCCCGCCGCCGGAGCGAGTATTTCAAGGACATGACGAAGCCCCCCCTCCCTTCCATGTATCCGACGGATCCGATTGGCGAAGCGCACGCCCGGCTGACCATCGACCTACAGGCGCTCTCCGACAACTGGCACTTCATGGCCAGGCGATCGGGCGCGGCGCGCACGGCCGCGGTCCTCAAGGCCAATGCCTACGGCACCGGGCTCGGGCCGGCGGCACAGACCTTCTACCGGGCGGGCGCGCGCGACTTCTTCGTGGCAAGCCCGGCCGAGGGCGCGTTCCTGCGCCCGATCGTGCCGGACGGCAGGATCTTCGTGCTTTCGGGCATGTGGCCCGGTTCCGAGCGGCTGTTCTTCGAGCACGATCTCGTGCCGGTGATCACCTCGCTCGGCCAGCTTGCCGTCTTCATGGCAGCGATCTCGGAGCGCGGCGACCATCCTTGCGCGCTGCAGGTGGATACCGGCATGAACCGGCTGGGGCTGTCGGTCTCAGAAGCGATCGCCCTTGCCGGCGATCCGGCCCGTCCGGCAAGCTTCTCGCCGGTGCTGATCATGAGCCACCTCGCCTGCGGCGACGAGCCGATGCACCCGATGAACCGCATGCAACTCGACCGCTTCCGCGCTGCCGCGCGGGCGTTCGAGGGCGTGGAGGCGAGCCTTGCCAACTCGGCCGGCGTATTCCTCGGCGAGGACTTCCACTTCGATCTCACCCGCCCCGGCATCTCCCTCTACGGCGGCGCAGCGGTCAATGGCGAACCGAACCCGATGAAGCCCGTGGTGAAGGCGGAGGCGCGGATCCTTCAGGTGCGCGACGTGCGGATCGGCGAAAGCGTCAGCTACGGCGCGGCCGCCGTGGTCAAGCGCGACAGCCGCATCGCGGTGGCGGCCATCGGCTATGCCGACGGCTACCTGCGCAGCCTTTCCGGCGCCGGCGTGCCGCTGCGTCAGACCGGCATTTCCGGCGCCAGCGGCATCCTGCACGGCCAACGCGTGCCGCTGATCGGCCGCGTGACCATGGACCTGACCCACTTCGACGTCACCGACCTGCCGCCCGGAAAGGTCAACGCCGGCGACTTCATCGAGTTGTTCGGGCCGAACATGCCGATCGAAGCGGTGGCCAAGGCTGGCGGCACGATCGACTACGTCCTGCTCACCAGCCTCGGCACGCGTTATCGCCGGGAGTACATCGAGGCTCGCTAGGATCCATCACCACGCCGGCGGTGCGCCGATGCCGTATCGACGGCGTCTCGGCCCGTCCGCCGTTTGGTCAGCGCTCGGCGAGCGCGAGGCGGATGCCGAAGGCGATGAACAGCGTTCCGAGCCCCCGGTCCAACCAGAGCCCGAAGCGCCGGTTTGCCCGCAGGGCGCGTGCCAGGCGGCTGGCAAGGAGGATCAGTGGCGGCTCGATGAAGGCGGCCACGACGATGATGAGCAGCCCGTGCAGCAGCAGTTGTGCCCAGGCCGGCCCCGCCCCCTCGACAACAAACTGCGGCAGGAAGGCGAGGAAGAAGATCGCAACCTTGGGATTGAGCAGCGAGACAAGGATCCCCTGCCTGAAGACCTGCGCCAGGCGCAGCTCCTGCGCATCCGCGATCCATGCCCCCTCGCCCTTCGAGCGCAGCGCCAGGATCCCGAGCCAGATCAGGTAGAGGGCGCCGATCCACTTCACCATCGAGAACGCGAGCGAGGACGCGGCCAGGATCGCCGACAGGCCGGCGGCGGCCATCAGCACGTGCCCGCAGGCGCCGCTCCAGATGCCGAACAGCGCGGCGAACCCGGCGCGCCTGCCGCCGCGGACGGTGTGTCCCAGAATGAAGGCAATGTCCGGCCCCGGCGACACATTCAGCAGCGCCGCAGCCGAGAAGAACGCGATCCAGTGCACAAGCGTGTAGTCGAACATCGCCCAAGGCTCCCCGGGGAACATCCCCGGACAAGCAATTGCCACGGCCGGGATCGACGCGGAACCGATTAATATTGATCGCGCTCTCAGGCGCGCTGATAGATCGCCGGAACATTATCGTTCTTCCCGGCGCCCTTTCCTCCCATTATGTGGCGCGCCCGCATTGATTCGCGGCCCCGAGCCACCGCCAAGGTGGCCGGCAATCTCGAGAGCATGTTCCCATGGCCAAGGTCCGTACCCAATTCGTCTGCCAGAACTGCGGCACCGTGCACGCGCGATGGGTCGGCAAATGCGACGCCTGCGGGGAGTGGAACACCGTCGTCGAGGAAGACCCGATGGGCGGGATCGGCGGCGGCCCGGGCAAGACGCCGAAAAAGGGCCGCGTCGTGGCGCTGACCAGCCTGTCCGGCGAGATCGAGGAGGCGCCGCGCATCGAAACGGGCATCGGCGAACTCGACCGCGTCACCGGCGGCGGCTTCGTGCGCGGATCGGCCGTGCTCGTCGGCGGCGATCCCGGCATCGGCAAGTCGACCGTGCTGATGCAGGCCGCCGCCGCCCTCTCCCGCCGCGGCCAGCGCATCATCTACGTCTCAGGCGAGGAGGCCGTGGCACAGATCCGGCTGCGCGCCCAGCGCCTGGGCGCGGCCGAGACCGACGTCCTGCTCGCCGCCGAGACCAACGTCGAGGACATCCTGGCGACGCTGACCGACGGCAAGCGCCCGGACCTTGCCATCATCGACTCGATCCAGACGCTGTGGAGCGACATTGTCGAATCCGCGCCCGGCACCGTGACCCAGGTGCGCACCGGCGCGCAGGCGATGATCCGCTTCGCCAAGCAGACCGGCGCCGCCGTCGTGCTCGTCGGCCACGTGACGAAGGAGGGGCAGATCGCCGGCCCGCGCGTGGTCGAGCACATGGTCGATGCCGTGCTCTATTTCGAGGGCGACCGCGGCCACCACTACCGCATCCTGCGCACGGTCAAGAACCGCTTCGGCCCGACCGACGAGATCGGCGTGTTCGAGATGTCCGACAAGGGGCTGCGCGAGGTCTCCAACCCGTCGGAACTGTTCCTCGGCGAGCGCAACGCAAAGGCACCGGGCGCGGCCGTGTTCGCCGGCATGGAAGGCACCCGGCCGGTGCTGGTCGAGGTGCAGGCGCTGGTGGCGCCGACCTCGCTCGGCACGCCGCGGCGCGCCGTCGTCGGCTGGGATTCGGCCCGGCTGTCGATGATCCTCGCCGTGCTCGAGGCCCATTGCGGCGTCCGGCTCGGCCAGCACGACGTCTACCTGAACGTGGCCGGCGGATTTCGCATTTCCGAGCCCGCGGCCGACCTGGCGGTGGCGGCGGCGCTGGTTTCGTCGCTGGCCGGCCTTGCCCTGCCGGCCGATTGCGTCTATTTCGGCGAAATCAGCCTGTCGGGCGCCGTCCGGCCGGTGTCGCACACCGCACAGCGCCTCAAGGAGGCGGAGAAGCTAGGCTTCACCCAGGCCGCGCTACCGGCCGGCTCCGCCGAACTGCCCAAGGGCAATGGCGGGCGCTGGACGGAAATCGACAGCCTGCCGGACCTGGTGGCGCGAATCGCCGGCTCGAAGGGCGCGCTGATGCGAGGCGAGGAAGACAACTGACGCGGCTGCCGCGAAATTGGCAAACCACTGTGGAAACAGTTCGTTGCCGATGAACCGTATTGGGACGCCGAGGAAGCGATCGGCTAATGTGCCGGGGCAAATCGCATCCGGGTCGAAAGACATTGCAGGTCTGGAGTAGGACAAAAATGCCCATCACACTTCTCGACGGTATCGTCATCGGCGTCGCGCTCTTCTCCGCCGTGCTGGCCATGGTGCGCGGCTTCTCACGCGAGGTCCTGTCGGTGGCAAGCTGGGTCGGCGCCGCCGCGGCCGCCTACTATCTCTATCCGGTGCTGCTGCCGTACGCGAAGGACTACACGACCAGCGACACCGTGGCGATCATCGGCTCGGCCGCGGTCGTCTTCCTGGTGGCGCTGATCGTGATCTCGTTCATCACCATGCGCATTGCCGACTTCATCATCGACAGCCGCATCGGCGCGCTCGACCGCACGCTCGGCTTCCTGTTCGGGGCCGCCCGCGGCATCCTTTTGGTCGTGGTCGCAATGCTGTTCTTCAACTGGCTGGTGGCCCCGCAGCAGCAGCCGGGCTGGGTCGGCAGCGCGAAGTCCAAGCCGCTTCTCGACAATCTCGGCACAAAGCTGATCGCACTCCTGCCGGAGGACGCTGACACGCAGATCCGCGACCGGCTGCTGGGCAAGCGCGCGCCGGCCGACGGCGCCGACATGCCGGCCGACGGGACGAGCGGCCAGGTTCCGGCCACGGGCGGGGAACCGGCCGAGGACGTGCCGCCCACGAGCGGATGATTGCGCAAGGCTGCCCCGCAGATTTGGCGAGAGCAGCGGCGGCGAAAATCTGGTAGGGTATTTGAGCTACCACTGAAGCCTCCGGACTTCGGTGGTAAAGTCGTTAAGGCATCCACATATAGGCATCGCGCGGTCCGGATCCGCGCCAGCCCACCCGGCGCAGGGCGCCGCAAAGCGAATTCGTGCAACCCAGTCAAGTCCCGATCAAAGGCTCGCAGCTCATGACCGATCCTTCCGTCTTTCCCCACCGTTCCGACAGCGATCTGGACGGCGATACGCTGCATGAAGAATGCGGCGTGTTCGGCATTCTCGGCCATCCCGACGCGGCGACGCTGACGGCGCTTGGGCTGCACGCCCTGCAACACCGCGGCCAGGAGGCCGCCGGCATCGTCTCCTTCGACGGCAAGCAGTTCCACACCGAAAAGCACATGGGTCTGGTCGGCGACCACTACACCAACCCGGTGACGCTGGCGAAGCTGCCCGGCAACATGGCGATCGGACATACCCGCTACTCCACCACCGGCGAGGTGGCGCTGCGCAACGTGCAGCCGCTGTTTGCCGAACTGGAAGTCGGCGGCATCGCCGTCGCCCATAACGGCAACTTCACCAACGGGCTGACGCTGCGCCGGCAGCTGATCGCCGGCGGCGCCATCTGCCAGTCCACCTCCGACACCGAAGTGGTTCTGCACCTGATCGCCCGCTCGCGCTACACCTCGACCACCGACCGCTTCATCGACGCGATCCGCCAGATGGAGGGCGGGTACTCCATGGTCGGCATCACCCGCACCAAGCTGATCGCCGCGCGCGACCCCACCGGCATCCGCCCGCTGGTGATGGGCGAGCTCGACGGCATGCCGATCTTCTGCTCGGAAACCTGCGCGCTCGACATCATCGGCGCGAAATACATCCGCGACGTCGAGAACGGCGAGGTCGTCATCTGCGAAATTCAGCCGGACGGCTCGATCTCGATCGAGGCACGCAAGTCGACCAACCCGCAGCCCGAGCGCCTCTGTCTGTTCGAATACGTCTATTTCGCCCGGCCCGATTCGGTGGTCGGCGGCCGCAGCGTCTATGTCGCGCGCAAGAACATGGGCAGCAACCTCGCCAAGGAGCACCCGGTGGAGGCCGACGTGGTCGTGCCGGTGCCGGACGGCGGCACGCCCGCCGCGCTCGGCTACGCCCAGGAAAGCGGCATCCCGTTCGAATACGGCATCATCCGCAACCACTATGTCGGCCGCACCTTCATCGAGCCGACGCAGCAGATCCGCGCCTTCGGCGTGAAGCTGAAGCACTCCGCCAACCGGGCGATGATCGCCGGCAAGCGCGTCGTGCTGGTCGACGACTCGATCGTGCGCGGCACGACCTCGCTGAAGATCGTGCAGATGATCCGCGACGCCGGCGCCAAGGAGGTGCACATCCGCGTCGCCAGCCCGATGATCTTCTTCCCGGACTTCTACGGAATCGACACGCCGGACAAGGACAAGCTCCTAGCCAACCAGTATGCCGACGTCGAGGCGATGGCGAAGTACATCGGCGCCGACTCGCTGCAGTTCCTCTCCATCGACGGCCTGTATCGCGCCGTCGGCGGCGAGGGCCGCAACCCGGCCCGGCCGCAGTTCACCGACCACTACTTCACCGGCGACTACCCGACACGCCTGCTCGACAAGGAAGGCGAGACGATGGGTCGCAAGGTTTCGGTGCTCGCCAGCAGCGGCTGAGCCACAGCGCCGGTTTGCATTCGCCGACAAACGCTTTAGAAGGCTGCGGAAACGCGGCCTTCTTCTTTGGCCGGCACACACGGGAAGACAATGATGGAACTCGATCTGAAGGGCCGGATCGCGCTGGTCACCGGCGCCTCGCGCGGAATTGGCTATTTCACGGCCCTCGCGCTCGCCAAGCGCGGCGCCCATGTCGTCGCCTGCGCCCGCACGGTCGGCGGGCTGGAGGAGCTGGACGACGCGATCCAGGCGGCGGGCGGCTCGGCCACGCTGGTGCCCTTCGATCTGGCCGACATGGCCGCGATCGATCGGCTCGGCGGCTCGATCTTCGAGCGCTGGGGCAAGCTCGACATCCTGGTCGCCAATGCCGGCGTGCTCGGCACGATCTCGCCGATCGGCCACGTCGAGGCCAAGGTGTTCGAGAAGGTGATGACCATCAACGTCAATGCGACCTGGCGGCTGATCCGCTCGGTCGAGCCGCTGCTGCTGAAGTCCGATGCCGGCCGCGCGCTGGTGCTGTCGTCATCGGCCGCGCACAAGTGCAAGCCGTTCTGGGGCCCCTACTCCGCCTCCAAGGCCGCCGTCGAGGCGCTCGCACGCACCTGGGCCGCCGAGACGCAGCGCACGCCGCTGCGCATCCTCTCCGTCGACCCCGGCGCGACCCGCACGGCCATGCGTGCCCAGGCCATGCCCGGCGAGAATCCCGAAACCGTGCCGCATCCTTCGTCGGTGGCCGAGGCACTGATGCCGCTGCTCGGCCGCGACATGACCGAGACCGGCAAGCTCTTCATCGTCCGCGACAACAAGCTCGTCGACTACCACCTGCCGGGCTGACGGCCCGCAGCGCCCTCGACCCGGGCGATAGGTGGCGGGCCCGGCGTGGCCCGCCTCAAAGTCCGTGACCGGTGCCCCGGGTGCCGTCAGGCCGGGTCCTCGCCCTCGCCCGGGAACTCGTTCTCCACCGCTGTATCGGCGGCCGGCCAGCGGCCGTACTTCCGATACCAGGCGCGCGCGCCGAACGGCAGCGAGGCGAGATAGAGCGCAACCGTCACCACCATGGTTTCCCAGGTGAAGCTCATCAGCGTCGCCACATAGATGACGATGAACAGCATGACCGGCAGGACGAGATCCTTGCGGATGCGCCCGCCTTCCGACTTGCCCGACCAGACCGGCACGCGGCTGACGAGCAGGAAGGCGATGAGGACGGTGTAGGCCGAGGCGATCAGGGCGAAGGGCTGGCTCGGCGCCACGCCAAGGAAGCCGACATAGACCGGCAACAGCACGAGCATGGCGCCGGCCGGCGCCGGCACGCCGACGAAATACTCCGACTGCCAGCTCGCCTTGGTCTCCCGCTCCGCCATCACGTTGAAGCGGGCCAGGCGCAACCCGGCGGCGATGGCGAAGATGAGCGCGGCAATCCAGCCGACGGAGCGGGCCTGGTCGAGCACGAAGGCGTAGAGCACCAGCGCCGGTGCGACGCCGAAATTGACGATGTCGGCCAGCGAATCCATCTGGACGCCGAACTTCGACGTCGCCTTGAGCAGCCGCGCAACGCGGCCGTCGATGCCATCGAGGAAGGCGGCGAGCAACACCATGCCGACCGCCAGTTCGTAGCGGTTCTCGAAGGCGAGGCGGATGCCGGTGAGCCCGGCGCAGATCGCCAGGATGGTGATGAGGTTGGGGACGATCACGCGGAGCGGGATCTGGCGCAGGCGTGGCCCGCGGGCCTCGTCATTGGGCCCGTTCGGTTCATAGGGGTGAAACGGCGTATTCATCTCGGCTCGCTCTGCTTGCTTGACGGCAGGCCCTGAATTCCCGTGATCCCGATCGCTGTCAACCCCGGCGCGCCAGCGTCGGCCCCTTCGCCGAGCCGAACTCGGCGATCACCGTCTCGCCGGCGACGGCCTTCTGGCCGACCGCGACGCGCGCCACGGCCCCCTCCGGCAGGAACACGTCGACGCGCGATCCGAACCGGATCAGGCCGAAGCGCTCGCCTACGTCGAGACGATCGAAGGTCGCGGTCCAGCAGAGAATGCGGCGGGCGACGAGGCCGGCGATCTGCACGACGCCGATCTCGCCATGGGCGGTGTCGATCACGAGGCCGTTGCGCTCGTTCTCCTGGCTCGCCTTGTCGAGTTCGGCATTGACAAAGCGGCCGGCGCGATAGGCGATGCGCCGCACGCTGCCGCGCATCGGCGCCCGGTTCACGTGGCAGTCGAACACGTTCATGAACACGGAGATGCGCAGCATCGGCGCCGAGCCGAGTTCCAACTCCGCCGGCGGCGTGACCGTGGCGATCGAGGAGACGCGACCGTCCGCCGGGCTGATGGCAAGGTCCGGATCCAGCGGTGTGAGGCGCTCGGGGTCGCGGAAGAAATAGGCGCACCAGGCCGTCAGCAGCAAGCCGAGCCACAGCAGTGGCTCCCAGAGCAGGCCGAGCACGATCGACACCACGAAGAAGATGGCAACGAACTTCCACCCCTCGCGGTGGATGGGAACCAGGGTGTTGCGCACCGTATCGACCAGACTCATGCCATGTTGCTCCGCGTTCTTGTTGGCACTGGAACTAGCGCGAAACGCAGGCCGGGGCAATGCGAAGCGGCGCCTTGGCCTGCTTCCGGTGCGTGTACGACCGCCGGTGTGGGCAATTGGCACCGCTCTCTTGCCGTGGAGTTCCAACCGGCAGCGCCCGCATGGCTACCGGCAACGGTTTCGCTTGGCAGATCTCGCCTTTTAATTGTATATATTAACCAATACAATCCATGGAGGTTGAAATGCCCCTCACGCGCGTCGACAACATTGCCGGACTGCCTCTCTTCTACGACCGTTTCAATGACACGTCCTACGGACAGAGCGCCGTGCCGATGCGGCCGTACATCGACGATGTCTTTCTCGATCAGTGCACCGCCTGTTTCCGCCAGATGCAGGAGGTCCTATCCCGACACGGATTCGACGTGACTCAGGTCTGGAGCGGCGGGGTCGGTCGCACCGGCAGCGGCGTCTCCTACCACCACCGGAACAGGGCCTTCGACCTCGACGCGCTTATCTTCCGGGGCGGCGGCAAATGGGTCGCCAGCACCTTCCCTGCCCGCCCCTTCCTCTATCTCGGGATCGAGGCGGTGCTGCGCCTGCACTTTGGCACCGTGCTCAACCATGACTACAACCGGGCTCACGCGGACCACCTGCACTTCGACAACGGCACCGCCCCAAGGTTCAAGCGCGATGCGCGCAGCCACACGCTCTTCATCCAGCACGCCCTGACGAAGCTGTTCAACCAGAGCGTCGGAGAAAGCGGAACCGACGGCGTCTTCGGGCCCGAGACCGAGCAGGCCCTCAACCGGGTGCGGCGCAGCCTTGGGATCGGCAGCTTCGGCGAGCGGGCAAACTGGTTTGCCTTCCTCGAAGCCACTGCAGATGCGGCATTGCGGAGCGAACGCGGCATCGTGAATGCGGACCTTGTGGCCTGAGGCATCGCATGCCCCCCGGTAGAGAGAAGCAGGGTCTCGCCGGCCCCTGTGACCTCACTCCCCGGCCGCCGGCTGGCGGATGACGATCCCGAGTTCGTCGGAATCCCGGACCTGCTTGAGATGCTCCTCGGCCTCCGTCGCCTCGCGCTGGCGGTTCCACATGGAGGCGTAGAGGCCTCCCTGCCGCAGCAGCTCGGCATGGGTGCCACGCTCGGCGATCAGGCCGCTCTGCAGCACGATGATTTCGTCGGCCGCGACCACGGTCGATAGCCGGTGGGCGATGACCAGCGTCGTGCGGTTCTTCGAGACGACGTCGAGCGCGGCCTGGATCTCCTGTTCGGTGCGCGTATCGAGGGCCGAGGTGGCCTCGTCGAGAATGAGGATCGGCGGGCTCTTGAGGATGGTGCGGGCGATGGCCACGCGCTGCTTCTCGCCCCCCGAAAGCTTCAGCCCGCGCTCGCCGACCATGGCCTTGAAGCCGTCCGGCAGGTGCTCGATGAAGCCGCTGATCTGGGCGATGTCGGCGGCGGCCCGAACCTCCTCGTCGTTCGCCTCCGGCCGACCGTAGCGAATGTTGTAGGCAATCGTGTCGTTGAACAGCACCGTGTCCTGCGGCACCATGCCGATGGCGGCGCGCAAGGACTTCTGCGTGACGTCGCGTACGTCCTGCCCGTCGATGGTGATTGCCCCCTGCTGCACGTCGTAGAAGCGGTAGAGCAGCCGCGACAACGTCGACTTGCCGGCCCCCGAGGGACCAACGACGGCGACCGTCTTGCCGGCCGGAACCTCGAAGGAGATGCCCTTCAGGATCGGACGGGCCGGATCGTAGGCGAAGTGGACGTCGCGGAAGGCGATGGCGCCGGCGCCGATCGCAAGCGGCCTGGCGCGGGGGCTGTCCTCAACCTCCGCCTCGACCTCGAGCAGGTCGAACATCTGCTCGATGTCGGTCAGACCCTGGCGGATCTCGCGATAGACGAAGCCGATGAAGTTGAGCGGGATCGCCAGCTGGATCAGCATCGCATTGACAAAGACGAAGTCGCCGATGGTCTGTTCGCCGCGCTGCACGGCCAGCGCCGACATCACCATCATGATCGCCGTGCCGACGCCGAAGATGAGCGCCTGGCCGAAGTTGAGCCAGCCGAGCGAGGTCCACACCTGGGTCGCCGAGCGCTCGTAGCGCGCCATCGACTGGTCGAAACGCCGCGCCTCCATCTCCTCGTTGCCGAAATACTTCACCGTCTCGAAGTTCAGCAGTGAATCGATCGCCTTGGTGTTGGCCTCCGTGTCGCTCTCGTTCATCGAGCGACGGATCGCAATGCGCCAGTCGCTGGCGCGCACGGTGAACCAGATGTAGAGCGCGACGGTGATGGCGGTGACAAGCAGGTAGCTGAAACCGTAGCCGACCCAGAAGATTACCGCCGTCAGCAGGAACTCGATGATGGTCGGCACGGTATTGAGAATCGTGAAGCGGACGATCGTCTCGATGCCCTTGGTGCCGCGCTCGATCACGCGCGACAGCCCGCCGGTGCGCCGCTCGAGGTGGAAGCGCAGCGACAGCCGGTGGAGGTGGACGAAGGTCTTGTTGGCGAGCTTGCGCACCGCGTACTGGCCGACGCTGGCAAACAGCGCATCGCGCAGTTGGTTCAGGCCCGCCTGCAGAATGCGGGCGAGATTATAGGCGATCACCAGCATGACCGCGCCGAGCAGGAAGGACGGCAGGATGGCGACGGCATCCAGCCGCCCGTTCAGCGCGTCGGTCGCCCATTTAAAGAAATAGGGCACAAGCAGCAGCACGACCTTGGCGACAAGCAGGAAGACCGTGGCCCAGACCACCCGCATCTTCAGGTCCGGCCGCTCCGAGGGCCACATATAGGGCCAGAGATTGACGATGGTCCCGAACGGATTGCTGCTGTCGGCCGAAACCGTCTTTTTTGCCTTGGCCGCCACGCGCGCCTCCGATCGCCGGTCTCCCGGCTCAGTCTTCACGAAAAATGCGGCGCCCGGTGAAGGACGCCGCACGGGCTGAGATAGGGGTGCGGAAGCTCCGATGCAATGCGCAGCCGCACGCCAGGCGATCGGTGCAGCCGATCAGTTGCCCTTCACGTGCTTGCGGTGAAGCTCCTGCGCCTCGGATTCCGGCATCGCCTCGTCAGGGATTCCGAAGATCTGCCCCGGCAGGATGCGGTCCGGATCGTTGATCTGGTCCTCGTTGGCGCGATAGATGGTCGTGTAGCGTACGCCCTGCCCGTAGACGCGCCGGGCGATCTGCCACAGCGTGTCGCCGCGGCGGATGATCACCGAGGTCCTGCTCTCCTTCAGCGGCGCCTGTTCGACCGACTGCGGTTGCTCGACCGCCGCCTGCGGGCCGGCCTCGGCCTCGGACGGCTGCCCGGCAGCTGTCGCCGGCTGCGGCATCGACGGTTGCGCAGCGTCGCCGACCGGCGTCCCGGTAGCGGCATCGGAGTCCGCCGGCTGGGCGCTGGCAAGGGTTGCGTCCGCGGCCGGCTTCGACAGCGCCGGCGCGGGCGCCGCCCCCAGCACGGCGAGCGCGGTCGCATAGCCCTCCCTCTCAGCCTCGAGCGGAACCCGGGCCAGCGCTTCGCCCGCGGACTTCGACCAGACCTTCAGCCGGTCGATGATGGCGAGACGGTCGGCATCGATTCCGGTCGGCGCCGAATAGGCTGAAATCTTGCCGAGAACCTCTTCCAGGGCCCGGCGCGCGGCCGCAGTCTCGTCCGCCCCGGCATCGCGGCCCTCGGCGAACAGTTCCCTGAACTTCGCGCTCAGATCGGCCGACTCTGCCTCGAGCGCGCCGATGTCGATGTTCGGGCCCTGGGCGATGCCCTCCGGCTTGGCGCTGCCGCTCGTCGCCGGGGTCAGCGCCTCCTTCACGGACGACTCGATGGCCGCAATCGACTTGCCGATGGCGGCCGCATCGGTCGGCAGCGCCTTCAACTTGGCCAGCGTATCGGCGGCGACGGCCGAGGTCCGCGCGGCGATCTCCTCGCCGGGGCCGCCGGGCGGGGCCTTGTAGTCGACGAGCGACTGCAGTGCGATCTCGGTTGCCGAGCGGGCCGCCGCCAACTGTTCCGCCGACGGCAGCCGGCCGTCGGCATAAAGACCGCTCAACAGCGCCACCGCCTTGTTGGCCTCGTCACGCAGCTTGTCGAAGGCGCCCTGGTCGATCAGGCCGAGTTCCGGCGCGCCGCTGCCCGCGGCCGGGTCGTCCTGGGCGACCACCGCCACCTGCTCGCCTTCGGGACGGTCGAAGGGGACGGAGGCGCGCAGTTCGACCTTGGCCCCGTCCGCGCTCATCACGTCAGCGCGGATGGTATGGCGACCGACCGGAAGCGACATCTGGCCGTCGACCACGTAGCGCCCCTGCGGGTCGGACGTGATCTCGCCGAGCAGCTTGTCGTTGGCATAGATGCGCACCAGCGCCTCGGGCCTGGTGACTCCGGCCACGAACATCCGGTCGCCTTCGAGTTCGACGGCCGAGATGCGCACGTTCGGTGAAGCGGCCGGCGCGGCCGCCTCCGCAGCGGCGTCGGCCGTCTCCGTCTGGGCCGGGACCGCAGCGTCGCCCAGCGCGGTACCGGCAGGCTCGACGCCGGTCTTCACCGTGCCTTCGGGCCCCTCGAGCACCGTGATCAGGCGGCTCGCCGAACCCGGCTTGGTGACCATCGCCAGCAGCTCGCCGCCGCGATCCTTGGGGATCGACACCGTTGCGACCTCCTCGGACGTCTTCGCCGCGCCGTCGCCTTCGATCCGCAGCGTCAGTTCGTGGTTGCCGGAGGCGAGCGGCCTGTCGAAAACCGCGGCAAAGTCGCCGGACGGGCCGACATTGGTGGTGGCGACCACGTCGCCGTCGTTGAGGATGTGCAGCGTCTTGTTCGGCTCGGCATGGCCGGCGATCACCGTGGAGCCGTCGGGCTCGACGCGCAGAAGATCGAAGGTCGGAGGCTGCCAGGCGGTCGCGTCATCGGCACCGTCCGCTCCCGGCGCCGGCTGTCCGGCCACGCCGCCCTCGGTCGAGGTTCCGGCGGCCGGCTGTTTCTCCGCCGTCGCCGGCGCGGGGGCCGGTTTTGTCTCCGTTGCCGGCTGCTCGGCGACTTGCTGCGCGCCCTCGGGAGCCTCGCCCTCGTCGATGTTCGGGAGGACGACAAACACCATCAGCGCGGTGGCTGCCGCCAGCACGCCCAGTGCAACCAGGCTGGTCTTATGCTTCATCTTCTCGTGTCTCCACGCGGCGCGCCGCTATTCCCCTTGGAATTGCTAACGATTTCCAAGGGGTTCGACAAGCTTGCGGCTCGAATGCGGGCCCGGGCAGCGCCGTTTTCATCATTTTCCTTGACCTTGGCCGCCACGAAATGGCTCAATCGCGTTATGAACGATGAAACCATGCCCATCCGCGCCATCTGCGTCTATTGCGGCTCCCAGCCCGGACGCGATTCCGCCTACATCAATGCCGGCCGCGTGCTCGGCCGGTCGATGGCGGCGAATCACCTGCGCCTTGTCTATGGCGGCGGCACCAAGGGCATCATGGGGGCCGTCGCCAGCGGCGTCCTTTCCGGCGGCGGCCGCGTCACCGGCATTATACCGCAGTTCCTCGTGGACATGGAGGCCACGCGCCATTCGCTCGGGCAGCTCTCCGAACTGATCATCACCGCCGACATGCACGAGCGCAAACACAAGATGTTCGAGCGCGCCGACGCATTCGTGGCCCTGCCCGGCGGCATCGGCACGCTGGAGGAAATCGTCGAGATTATGACCTGGGCGCAGCTCGGCCGTCATCGCAAGCCGATCGTCTTCGCCAATATCGGCGGCTTCTGGGACCCGATGCTGAAATTGATCCGGCATATGGCCGACGCCGGCTTCGTGCACGCCGCCCATCTGGTCCAGCCGATCGTCATCGACGAGCCCGAAGAGATCGTGCCGGGGCTGCTCCAGCACTGGACGACCGCCATCGACCGCGCCGGCGAGGCCGGGATCATCGCCCGGCTCTAGCGGCGGCGAACGCTCCCTGCCCAGACAGGCTCACTCCGCCGGCTTCAGCGCCACTGCGCGCCGGGCGCGGGCACTCGACAGCATCGAGCCGGAATAGATGAACAGCGCCGCCCAGATCAGCGAGAACGCGATCATCTGCGCTCCGCCGAACGGCTCGTGGAAGAAGAACACGGCGGCGATGAAGATCATCGTCGGGGCGATGTACTGCATGATGCCGATGGTCGAAAGCCGCAGGAGCTTGGCGCCGTTGGCATAGACCATCAGCGGCACGGCGGTGACGACGCCGCAGCTCAACAGCAGCAGAAGGTCGGCCGACCCGGTGTCGCCGAAATGGCCACGCCCGGTCGCCTCCAGAAAGACGATGTAGCCGATCGCGGGGACGCTGAGCAGCAGCACCTCGAGGAAGAAGCCCTGGTTCGGGCCGATCGGCAGCGTCTTGCGGAAGAAGGCGTAGAAGCCCCAGGAGACGCAGAGCGCCAACGAGACCCACGGCAGGCCACCGGCATCGAACGCCAGCACCGCCACGGCGGCCGCGGCCAGCACGATCGCCACACCCTGCGCCCGCGTCAGCTTCTCCTTCAGCAGCACCGCGCCGAGGAAGATCGAGAACAACGGGTTGATGTAGTAGCCGAGCGCCGTCTCGATCGCCCGCCCCGCGCCGATCGCCCAGACATAGATGCCCCAGTTGATCGTGATCAGCGTCGCCGTCACCGCTGCCATGCCGAGCATGCGCGGCGCGCCCAGCGCGCGTCGGATGTCGGCGGTGCGCCCGAGGCAGACGAGCACGAGGCCCGCGATCGGCACCGACCAGACGATGCGATGCGCCACCACCTCTGTGGCCGGGATATGGGCGACCGCCTTCATGAAGAACGGCAGGAAGCCCCACAGCAGATAGGCGGTGAGCGCGAACAAAAAGCCGCGCAAGGAATCGCCGTTCGTCGCCTCGGGTGCGGTCTTCGGGTCGGCCATCGTGCTGGATCCTGCTGGTTCATCCGGAGCGCGGAAATGCGCGCTGCGTGCAATGCAGCTCTAGCCCTACTCCAATGCCGGCGAATGCACCAATTCATTTCGGTGAAGCAAGATGAAGCCGCCCTGATGCTGGCCGGCGAGCGCGCGGCGATGGCCGGGCCGGAGGTGGCGGCGCCTATTCCGCCGCCACCCGGCCCGCCGTGCCGCGGTTCTTCAGTAGCTTGTAGACGATGCTGTCCATCAGCGCCTGGAACGAGGCGTCGATGATGTTGTCGGAGACGCCGACCGTCCACCAGCGCGCGCCGGTGCCATCGGCCGACTCGATCAGCACCCGGGTGACGGCCTCGGTGCCGCCATTGAGGATGCGCACCTTGTAGTCGGCCAGTTCGAGGTCTGCGATTTCGCTCTGGTACTTGCCGAGATCCTTGCGCAATGCCAGGTCGAGTGCGTTCACCGGCCCGTGTCCCTCGGCCACCGACATCATCGTCTCGCCGTCGACCACGACCTTGACCACCGCCTCCGATACGGTCTTGAGGTTGCCGTTGGCGTCGTAGCGGCGCTCGACCATGACGCGGAAACTGTCGACGTGGAAGAACTGCGGGATCGTGCCGAGCGTGCGGTAGGCGAGGAGCGCAAAGCTCGCGTCCGCGCCCTCGTAGGCGTAGCCGGTGGCCTCGCGCTCCTTGACGATTTCGATCAGGCGGTCGAGCTTCGGATCGTCCTTCGACACGACGATGCCGCGCAGCTTCAGCGCGTTGATGAAGTTCGCCTTTCCACCCTGGTCGGAGACCATCACCTTGCGCAGATTGCCGACGCTTTCGGGCGCGACATGCTCGTAGGTGCGCGGGTCCTTCAACAGGGCCGAGGCGTGGATGCCGGCCTTGGTGGCGAAGGCCGAGGCGCCGACATAGGGCATCTGGTGGTCCGGAGAACGGTTCAGAAGCTCGTCGAACTGGTGCGACAGCCGCGTCAGACCCTGCAGGCGCTCGCGGTCGATCGAGAGCTCGAAGCGCGCGCTGTAGCTCTCCTTCAGCAGCAGCGTCGGGATGATCGTCACGAGGTTGGCGTTGCCGCAGCGCTCGCCGATGCCGTTCAGCGTGCCCTGGATCTGGCGTGCGCCGGCCTCGACGGCGGCGAGCGAGTTGGCGACCGCCTGCCCGGTGTCGTTGTGGGCGTGGATGCCGAGGTGAGTGCCGGGAATGCCGGCGGCGATGACGGCGGCGACGATGTCGCGGATCTCCGGCGGTTGCGTGCCGCCGTTGGTGTCGCACAGCACGACCCAGCGCGCGCCGGCCTCGAACGCGGCCCGGGCGCAGGCGAGCGCATAGGCGGGGTTGTCCTTGTAGCCGTCGAAGAAGTGCTCGCAGTCGACCATCGCCTCCTTGCCGGCGGCGGCGACCGCCCGGACCGAGGCGCCGATCGCTTCCAGGTTTTCCTCGTTGGTGCAGCCGAGCGCGACGCGCACGTGGTAATCCCAGCTCTTGGCCACCAGACAGACGGCGTCGCTTTCCGACTCGATCAGAGCCCTCAGGCCGGGATCGTTGGAGGCCGAGACGCCGGCGCGCTTGGTCATGCCGAAGGCGACGAAGCGCGCATCGCGGGTGCGCCGCTTGCCGAAGAAGGCGGTGTCGGTCGGGTTGGCGCCGGGATAACCGCCCTCGACATAGTCGAGTCCGAACTCGTCCAGCAGCGTGGCAATCGCGATCTTGTCCTCGACGGAAAAGTCCACGCCCGGCGTCTGCTGGCCGTCGCGAAGCGTCGTGTCGAAGAGATAGATGCGTTCTTTTTTCATCTGCGTGTTCCCTCCGGAGGAACGATGTCGTCTGTCGGGCAGCCGGTCCGGCGGCGCTTTTGCGGCGGTCGGCCCGCGTTCACATCTTCAGCCCGTGCGTCGGCCAGTTGTCGGTCTCATGGTCGGGGTGCTGGAACGAGATGACCTTCTCCTGCCGCGCGTAATAGTCGGCGTCCTTGTGGACCGGCTGGCCGAAGATCGTCTCCACCCAGGGCAGCCGCGCGGCATGGTTGACCTGGATCTGCGGCGCGAGATCGGAACGGTCGTCGAAGGTGCCGATGGCGATCTCGAGCCCGCCGGGATGGCGGTAGGTCATCGGCGTGCCGCAGTTCCGGCAGAAGCCGCGATCGATGTTGACCGAGGACTGGAAGTAGCTTGGCTCTTCGCGCGTCCACTCGACGCCGCCCTTCGGCGCGGTCACCAGCGCGGAAAAGAAATTGCCGAACTGCTTCTGGCACATGCGGCAGTGGCAGATCGAGGGGCGGCCCAGTGCGCCGCGGATCCTGAAGCGAACGGCGCCGCACTGGCAGCCTCCGGTGCGAATGGTGTCGGTCATGTCAGTCCTCCGGTGGCCAGTTGTCGGTGTCGTAGTCCGGGTGCTGGCGGTTCGATTCCAGGATCTCGAGATGACGCTCGCGCCCCGCCGGCCCTTCCACATCCGTCTCCCGGCCCGACAGCTGCGGCAGCTGCGAAAACCAAGGGACGCGCGATTCGGTGCCGGACTGCGAGGTCGGCCTGACATCCTGCGGATCGTCGAGCGAGCCGAGGACAATGTTGATGAACCCCTGGTCCGGCATGTCGTAGAAGAGCGGCGTGCCGCACCGCGGGCAGAATCCGCGGCGGACGTGCTCGGACGACTGGAACCAGCCGGGCTCGCCGCGCGTCAGGCGGAAGCCGGCACGGTCGGCGTTGGCAAGCGGCATGAAGTAGTTGCCCGCCGCCTTCTGGCACATGCGGCAATGGCACAGGTGCGGGTCCTCGAGCGTGCCCTCGGCGCGATAGCGCACCGCGCCGCACTGGCAGCCGCCCGTGTAGATCCGCGCAATGCTCATCGAGGCCCCTCCAGCGGCCAGCTCTGCGTGTCGTGGTCGGGATGCTGGTAGGACACCACCTCGAGCAGGAACGGCGCATCGCCGACATCCTCCTCCGTCGTATAGTTCGGCAGCGTGTGCAGTCGGTCGACGAAGGCGACCTTGGCCTCGCTGCCGAACTGCCGGTCCGGCGGCAGCAGCGAGGGATCGTCGAAGGTTCCCGCAGCAATCGCGATACCGTCCGGCGCCTCGTAGGTCAGCGGCGTGCCGCACGCCGCGCAAAAGCCGCGCTCGGCGAAGTTCGACGAGCGGAACTTCTTCGGCGCGCCACGCGTCCACACCAGCTCGGCACCGCGGGTCGAGGCCAGCGCCGCGTAATAGCCGCCGACGGCCTTCTGGCACATGCGGCAGTGGCAGATCGAAATATCGGTCAGCGCGCCATGGACGCGGAAGCGGACCGCGCCGCATTGGCAGCCGCCGGTGTAGAGCGTGTCGGTCACCGCTTTGCCTCCCATGTGGTCACGCGCTCGCCGGTCGCCGCATCCTTGCCGTCCTTCAACTGGATGCCCCTCGACAGCAGCTCGTCGCGAATGCGGTCGGCCTCGGCGAAGTTCTTCGCCTTCAGCAGGCCGAGCCGCTGCTGAACTATCGATTCAACCTCGGCTGCCAAGCCTTCGGAAATGTCTACCTTTTTCGGCTTCACGCCAAGCAGTGCGGCGCTCGCCTGGAAGCTGGCCGCCGCGGATGGATCGTGGGCGGCCTTGTGCGCCAGCGCATGCAGCGCCTGGATCGCGCCGACGGTGTTGAGGTCGTCGGCCAGCGCCGACAGCACCGCCGGATCGACCGCACCGCCGTCCGCCTCTTCCGCCGGCCAGCGCGCCAGCAGGCGCTCGGCCTCCTCCAGCCGCTTCACCGAGAAATCGATCGGCTCGCGATAATGCGTCATCAGCATGGCCAGGCGCAGCACCTCGCCCGGCCACTTGCGGCCGCCGAAGGCCTCGGTGTGCAGGAGGTCGTGGATGGTGACGAAGTTGCCTTCCGACTTCGACATCTTGCGGCCCTCGACCTGAACGAAGCCGTTGTGCATCCAGACGTTGGCCATCACCCTGGTGCCGTGGGCGCAGCGCGACTGGGCGATCTCGTTTTCGTGGTGCGGAAAGATCAGGTCCAGCCCGCCGCCATGGATGTCGAAGGTCTCGCCGAGATAGGCGGCCGACATCGCCGAGCACTCGATGTGCCAGCCGGGGCGGCCGCGGCCCCAGGGGCTGTCCCAGCCGGGCTCCTCAGGCGAGGACTGCTTCCAGAGCACGAAGTCGCCGGGGTGCTTCTTGTGGCTCTCGACCGCGACGCGAGCGCCGGCCTGCTGGTCTTCCAGGTTGCGTCTGGACAGCTGCCCGTATTCGGACCAGGAGGTGTCGAACAGCACCTCCCCTCCGGCCTGGTAGGCATGGCCGCGCTCGATCAGCCGCTCGATCAGCGTGATCATGTCGGCCCGGCCGTCCGCCCGCTTCTGGACGAACTCGGTCGCGCGCGGCTCCTGCGTCGGCGGCAGCGTGCCGAGCGCCTCGACATCGGCATGAAACTGGTTGGCGGTCTTTTCCGTCACCCGGCGGATCGCCTCGTTCAGCGAGACCGTGCCGGCGGCGATCTCGTTGCCGAAGTCGCGCAGCGCGCGGGCGTTGATCTTGTCGTCGACGTCGGTGATGTTGCGGACATAGGTCACCCGGTCGGCGCCATGGACATGGCGCAGCAGCCGGAACAGCACGTCGAAGACGATGACCGGGCGGGCATTGCCGATGTGGGCGAAGTCGTAGACCGTCGGGCCGCAGACATACATGCGCACGTTGTCGGGTTCGATCGGCGTGAACGCCGCCTTCGAGCGGGTGAGCGTGTTGTAGAGGGTCAGGACCGGCTGTTCGGCCATCAAAAATCTCCCAAGGGCAAGCGTCCGGCTGGCCCGGCCCGTTTGTCATCTGGGGATGTCAGGAGACGAAAACGGCCAAGCCAGCGCTCAGGCTAGCGAATAATGCTCCGGCAAATAATGCAGAGAACCGTTTTCATGGCTCGCTTTATCGCCCCGGAATCCGCGACGGTCAAGGGAGCCAGGCCGGGTGCGAGGCCGGATTTCTCCATTTATTTGCGCGCTTGCGGTCGCAATCACCGTTCAGGGCGCTCTCCGGCGGCGGCGCGATGGCGTCGTCCCTTGTTTCCCAGGTGACAACATCGGGGCCGTCCACCTGCGACAAGGTCTTCAACCGCGGCGGCTTCGCGGACAAGAAAAAGGGGACCACGATGCGCAACCAGACAAGCAAGACGCAAAGACCGGCCAGCCAGCAGAGCCAGCGCCGCCGCCCGACCGGCCTGAAGGCCATCCTCGCCGCGGCGCTGCAGATCGGCGCCCGCAGGCGTCTTGCGAGCATTCCGAACGCCTAGCGAGCGTCCTGTGCTGGCGAGCATGGGCGCGCAAAATTGCAATATATCAATTATTGTTTCCTGAACGCGTTAACAAATATTAATGTTGTCTTTGTTTGCGCGCCTGAATTTCAAATTTAGTTCTATATCCGGGCAGATTTTCACCAAATTCCTGCGCTAGCATCCCGTCCATGGATAGAGCCCACGGTATTGGAGCCTGTCCGTGCAGAATTATTAATGGGAGTCAGGAATGTTTACTAATGGTGCGAAGCATTCAACTTCGCCGCGAGAAGCAAAGCCGGATAATCTTGAGAAGCAGTACAGACCGCTCGGCCTGAAGGCGGTGGCTGCGGCTGCAAGTCAGCGCAAGCCGGAGACCCGCAAGGTCATCAAGGGCGAACTCCCCGCCGGCCTGAAGCACATCGAGTCGGGGTACTGACCGACCCCGCGGCGCGGCCTCGCCCCGCCGCCCGCAGCGTCACTCAAAGCAGGGAGAGTTGGCCGCTGTCCTCGCCATCAGAGCGCCCCGGTCCGGATGCAGCCGGGGGCGCCAGCGCCGCCCCGATCGGCGCCTGGATCTCCGGATCGGCATTTGCGACCTTGTTGACCCGGTCCGAAACGGGAATAGCCTCGAAGAAATCATCCTCGACCGGACGGAACAGATCGGCCACCTCCCGCGGTTCCTGCGTGCGGCAATCAAGCCACCGCGCGAAATCCTGCGGTCGGATCACGACCGGCATGCGGTCGTGGACCCGGCCGACCGCCGCATTGGCAGCGGTGGTCAGGATGGCGCCGGTATCCACCTCCGACCCGTCGGCCGAGGCCCAGGTCTCCATCAGCCCGGCAAAGGCGACGAGGCCACCGTTGCGCGGCCGGATCCAGTAGGCCTGCGACTTCTCCCGGGTTGCCTTGGGCGGCCGATACCACTCGTAGAAGCCGCTGGCGGGCACCAGCACGCGCCGGTGGCGCATCGCCGCACGAAACGAGGCCTTTTCGATCACCGACTCCGAACGGGCGTTGATCAGCAGCGGGAACTCGCGCGGGTCCTTGACCCAGGAGGGAGTGAGCCCCCACCGCACCAGCATCGCCTTGCGCTGCGGCAGATTGCTGCCCGGCCCGGGGCGCTCGCCGGTAATGACGATCAGGATCGGCTGGGTCGGGGCGATGTTGTAGCGCGGGGGGAACGGCTCGACGTCCACGACGTCGAGGAATTCTTCCAGCCGAGCGGCCGGTTCCGTCAGGGCAAATCGTCCGCACATGATGTCCGTTCCTGCCTGCTGCCAACCCTCGGCAAATGGTCGGCGCCCGCCAAAGGTCAATGGCGCGCCGGTCTGGATCAATCTACGGGGAGCACCTATAAGGGGTCAATGAAGGGTCCGGAATCGCCGATGACTGCCAAAGCCGCCTCCTCCGCCATTCTCGAGCGCGATGGCCGCTACCTCTTGGTGCTGCGGCGCAATCCGCCGGCGGCCGACATGTATGCCTTTCCCGGCGGCCGGGCCGAACCCGACGAGACGCCGGCCGAAACGGCCTTGCGCGAATTTGCCGAGGAGACCGGGATCGTCGCGCGCGCGCCGCGGCTGTACGCCACCTACGATCTGCAGAGCAGCACCACCGGCAACAGCTATTTCCTGTCGGTCTTCCGCGTCGAGGCCGACCTCGACGCGGTTGCCGTCGCGGCGGACGACGCCGCCGCGCTCGGCTGGTTCTCGGCCGCCGAGATCGCCGCCCTGCCGGCACCGGAAAGCGTGCGCGACTGCATCCGCCGGCTGGAAGCCGACCGTGGCATGGCGCCTGCCACCCCCTATCATCGCGCCGGCCTCAGGTGAGCCTGATGAGGACGACCTTCCGCCTTGCCCTGCCGCTTTTGCTGGCGCTGCCGCTCGCCGCGCCGGCGCTGGCGCAGGCGAACCAGGCCGAGCCGGCCGCCCCCCCAGCCGCAGCCGCACCGCCATCGGTCGAAAGCAAGCCCGCGCCCTATGACGGCCGGCTCGAGCGGTTGTCGGAGATCCTCGGCGCAGTGCACTACCTGCGCAACCTGTGCCTGAAGGAGCGGGAGGACAGCTGGCGAAAGGCCATGGAAGACCTGATTGCGATGGAGGCCGGGACCGAGCAGGCGCGCAGGGAGAGGCTCACCGCCGCCTTCAACCGTGGATATCGTTCGTTTGCCTCGGTGTATTCGGCTTGCACCGAGCAGGCCGTCGCCGCAGAAGAGCAATACCGTAACGAAGGTGCAACACTGGCCACAGAAATTACCGCCCGATTCGGAAATTAGGGGACAATTAACCTCTTTTCTGCCGCACCCGTGTCGTTTTGATAAAACGCTGATAAGGTCATTAACAGTCTGGTAAAGAAGAAGCCGCGCATGGATCACATAATGGAACCAAGCCTCAACGATATCGACGAGATGATCGTACACGAGAAGATGCAGGCCGCGCTGGAATACCAGAACGAGGCTTGGGCCGACGGGATGGCGGACGGCATCGAGCCGGAAATCATCGCGGATGCGGCCATTGCACTGGCGATGCGGGAAACCATCCGGCTGCTTGGCGAAGACGGCGCCGACGCCATGCTGACATCGCTGCGCGAGCGCATGCTTGCCGGCGAGTTCTCGCCTGAACGCACCCTCCAGTAGGGCGGAAAGACCGGGCTCATGCACAGGTCGATCGAGAGCATCAGGCTGCTTCGCGGCAGCGTGTTCGCCGTTTCCGTTTGCCTGGCGATCACCGGAATCCTCAGCCGCTCCACGCCCGCCTTGGCGCTCAGCGAACTGAAGCAGATCCCCGGGCAGGAAGGGCAGCAGCAGGCACCCGAACAGTCGTCCGACGCCGGCGCCGAGACCCCGCCCGACGAGGCCGACCGGCGCCTGGAACTGCCGATGCCCGATCCGCTGATTCGCAAGGACGAAGCAGGCGCGGACGCGATGGCGCCCGGATTCGACGGGGCCGGGACCGAGCCGGAGGCGGCGGTCGAAGTGCTTTACGATATCGACAAGGCCCCCGAACCGGTGCGGCGCATGCGCGAGATGATCGTCGAGGCCGCGGCGTCCGGCGAGATGGAACGGCTGCGGCCGCTGCTCGGCAAGGGCCCGACCCAGACGCAGGTCAGCGTGATCGAGGGCGAGGACGACCCCGTGGCGACCCTGAAGGGCCAGTCCGGCGATGCCGAGGGCGTGGAGATCCTGGCGATCCTGCTCGACGTTCTGGCGACCGGATTCGTCAAGGTCGACGCCGGCACGCCGAACGAGATCTATGTCTGGCCCTATTTCGCCGCCAAGCCGCTCGAATCACTCTCCCCGCCGGAGAAGGTGGAACTGCTGCGGATCGTCACCGCCGGCGATTTCGCCGACATGCAGGAGTTCGGCGGCTACAATTTCTATCGCGTCGGCATCACGCCCGACGGCCAGTGGAAGTTCTTCGTCGCCGGCGACTGAGGCGTCGGGGGAAGGCAGCGACCGCGTGGCGGTCGACTGCAGCGGCCGGCGGCACCGTACGGGACTTGCGAAGCCGGAACGGGCATTCTACCTCTCTACCGAGTGCTCAATCCCGGCGCCGATGCCGCGCCCGCTGACAACTGGACCCGACAATGCCTGCCGTCACCCTCGCCCGACGCGCCCACATCTCAATATCCGGCAAGGACGCCGAGGATTTCCTTCAGGGCCTGATCACCACCGACGTGGCCTCGCTGCCGCAAGGCGAGGCCCGCGCCGGAGCGCTTCTGACACCGCAGGGCAAGATCCTGTTCGATTTCCTCGTCAACCGCGAGCCCGGCGGCGGGTTCCGGATCGAGACGACGCAGGACCAGCGCGATGGCCTGGTGAAGCGGCTGACCATGTACAAGCTGCGCTCCGCCGTCGACATCGCGCCGCTTGGCGAGACCGAGACGAGCGTGCGCTGGGACACGGACGGAGACGGTATCGCCGACGGCCGCTTCGCCGCGGCGGGATGGAAGGTGCTGCGCCGGCCGGGCGCCGGCGGCAACGACGACATCGCCGCCTATGATGCGCTGCGAATCGCCTCCGGCATCGTCGAATCCGGCCGCGACTACGCGCTGTCCGATGCCTTCCCGCACGACGTCCTGCTCGACCTGGCCGGCGGCCTCTCCTTCCGCAAGGGCTGCTATGTCGGCCAGGAGGTCGTGTCGCGGATGCAGCACCGCAGCACGGCGCGCAAGCGGCCGGTGATCCTGAAGGCGCAATCCCCCTTGCCGGAGACCGGGACGGAACTGACCGCCGAGGGCAAGGCGATCGGCTCGCTGGGCACGGTCGTCGGCGACGACGGGCTCGCCATCGTCCGGATCGACCGAGCCGCCGACGCCATGCGCGCCGGCGTGCCGATCCTGGCCGGCGACGCCGAGGTGACGGTGCGGCTCCCCGAATGGACCGGCCTCGCCTTCCCGGAGCAGAGCGCCGAGGCCCCGGCGCCATGAGCGGCGCGGCGCGACAGAAGAGTGCGCCCCGCGCCTGGCAGCGAATGCTGTCGGGACGCCGGCTCGACCTGCTGGACCCCTCGCCGCTCGACGTCGAGCTTTGCGACATCGCCCATGGCCTTGCCCGCGTCGCGCGCTGGAACGGCCAGACCGCCGGCGACCACGCCCTTTCGGTGGCGCAGCATTGCCTGATGGTCGAGACGATCTTCCGCCAGCTGAACCGCTGCGGGCCGGAGGAATGCCTGATGGCGCTGCTGCACGATGCGCCCGAATACGTCATCGGCGACATGATCTCGCCGTTCAAGGCGGTGGTCGGGGGCGGCTACAAGACGGTGGAGAAGCGGCTCGAGGCGGCCGTGCACCTGCGCTTCGGCCTGCCGGCGCAGACGCCAGCGGCGCTGAAGGACAAGATCAAGAAGGCCGACCGGGTCGCGGCCTATTTCGAGGCCACCGAGCTTGCCGGGTTCCTGCCGGCCGAGGCGGCGAAATTCTTCGGCGAGCCGCGCGGCGTCACGCTCGACATGCTGGCGATCGCACCGTTGCCCGCCGTCGATGCACAGCGCCGGTTCATCGCCCGCTTCGAGGCGCTGGAGGCCGAGCGCGCGGTCGCCGCGAAGGAGCACAAGCCATGAGCGCGATCGTCGTGGCGCCGCTGTCGCGCATCGCCGAGGTCGCGGTGCGCAGCCGCTGCCGGGAGATGATCAGCCTGCTGGCGCCGAAGCAGGACTTTCACCGTCCGGCGGTGATCGATGCCGCGCGCCACCTCGTGCTCGGGGTCAACGACATTGCCTTTGCCGGCACCGGCGACCTGGTCGCGCCGCAGGAGGCACATGTGGAGGCGGTCGTCGCCTTCGCCAGGGACTGGGACCGCCGCGCGCCGCTCCTGGTCCATTGCATGATGGGCGTCTCGCGCTCGCCGGCGGCCGCGCTGGTGGCGGCGCTGGCGGTGGCGCCGGACCAGGACGAGCAGGCGCTGGCGCTGCGGCTGCGCGCCGCCTCGCCGCAGGCGACCCCCAACGCCCGCATCGTCGCCATCGGCGACGAGGTCCTCTCGCGCGGCGGGCGCCTTGTGCGCGCGGTCAAGGGCATCGGCCGCGGCGCCGACTATCGCGGCGACCAGCCATTCACGTTCAGCGCCGTCCCCGCCGCGGCGACAACGGAGGTGACCCCGCCATGATCGTCCCGTCGCCATCGTCCTCCGTCGAGATCGGTCTCAACGCGGCGGTGGTTGCGATCTTCGGCCGCGGTCCGGCGATCCTGACGATCTCGGGCGGGACGGGCGCACGCGACGCCCTGCCCTTCGGCCCGTTCGACCCGGCCCGGCACCGCACCTTCGAAACCAGTCTGCGCGCCAGCGTCGAGGCGCAGACGGCGCTGAAACTCGGCTACATCGAGCAGCTCTACACCTTCGGCGACCGCGGGCGGCAGAAGGCGCCGGACGAGGCCGGCACGCACATGGTCTCGGTCGGCTACCTGGCGCTGACGCGCATGGACGCCGAAGCGACCGAGCGGCTCGAGGCGGCCGGCGCCCACTGGCGCGACTGGTACGCCTTCCTGCCGTGGGAGGACTGGCGCCTCGGCCGGCCCGCGGTACTCGACCAGACGATCATCCCGGCGCTGTCCGCCTGGGCGGACGAGAGGCTCCCGGGCGAGGCCAAGGCCGTTCCCGGCCGCAGGACGCGGCTGCGGCTTGCCTTCGGCCTCGATGATTTCCCCTGGGACGAGGAGCGGGTTCTGGAGCGCTACGAACTGCTCTACGAATGCGGGCTGGCCGCCGAGGCGGTGACCGACGGACGCGCGCCCGACGGCCGGCCCGCCGTCGGGCTGGCGATGCGCCACGATCACCGCCGGATCCTCGCGACCGCGGTGGCGCGGCTGCGCGGCAAGATCAAGTATCGCCCGGTCGTTTTCGAGCTGATGCCGTCGGAGTTCTCGCTGACCGAGCTCCAGGCGACGGTCGAGGCCATATCCGGCCGCCACCTGCACAAGCAGAATTTTCGCCGGCTGGTCGAGGGGGCGGAGCTGGTCGAACCGACCGGCGGGACCACGGCGGCAACCGGGGGACGCCCTGCGGCGCTCTTCCGCTTCCGCCGGCGGATCCTCGAGGAACGCCCCGCCCCGGGGCTGAAGCTCGGCGGCCGGGGATGACCGGCTGAAATCGGCAACCGGTCTTTACCTTTGCCGCACACGCCCCATTTGCAGAGGGCACAACCAGGAAGGGATCATGGAACAACAGGCAAACGACATCATTCTCGCCACCCAGACAGCGTGGAACCAGGCGAGCGCGCTCGCCGTGGAGTACGCGTTTTCCATTCTCGGCGCGATCATTCTCCTGCTCGTCGGCTGGGTCGTCGCAAGACTTTTGCACAGCTGGTCGCTGCGCGGCCTCTCGCGCATTCGCGGCATCGACCTGGCCTTGGCGCAGTTCTTCTCCAGCATCATCCGCTACGCCGTGCTGGTGGTCGTGTTCGTCACCGTGCTCGGCCAGTTCGGCGTCCAGACCGCGTCGATCATCGCCGCGCTCGGCGCCGCCGGCCTTGCCATCGGCCTCGCGCTGCAGGGAACGCTGCAGAACATCGCCGCCGGCATCATGCTGCTGGTGCTGCGGCCGCTCCGCGTCGGCGAGTACATCGAAACGGCGGACGTGGCCGGGACCGTCGTCGAGATCGGCCTGTTCGCAACCGAGCTGCGGACCATCGACGGGCTCTACCTGCTGGCGCCGAACTCGACGCTCTGGAACACGCCGGTGACCAACTACAGCCGCCAGAGCACGCGCCGGCACGACCTCAAGGTCGGCATCGGCTATGACGATGACATCGATCTGGCGCTGAAGACGATGATGTCGCTGGCGGAAGCCGAGCCCCGCGTCCTGGGCGAACCGGCGCCGACCGTCTTCGTCGACAATCTCGGCGACAGCGCCGTGGTGGTGACGCTGCGCTACTGGGTGGCCTCGGCCGAATGGTGGGCGACCACGCACGACATGGTCAAGCGCGTCAAGCAGTCCTTCGACGAGCTCGACATCTCGATCCCCTACCCGCAGGTTACCTACCACAACGTGCCGGCCGCGACCGCTCCCAAGGAGAACGAGCGCCAGGACGCATAGGCGCCGCTGCCGCCGGCGCGGCGAAATCGCTCCGGCCGGCCTTGCTTGCGCCAACGCTGTCGCCGTTGATGCCGGCGCAACGGTCCCGCCGGTCGCCGCTGCCGGCAGGACGGCGGCGGAACGCTAGCCGACCACCACGTCGAGACCGATGTCCAGCGTCGGCGCGGCCATGGTGATCTTGGAGGTCGAAATGTAGTCGACGCCGGTCTCGGCGATGGCGCGGATCGTCTTCAGGCTGACATTGCCCGAGGCCTCCAGCTGGACCCGGCGCGGATCGCCGGCATAGACGTCGTCGGTCAGGCCGGCGCAGTCGCGGTTGATCTCGACCGCGCGGCGCAGCAGTTCGGGCACCATGTTGTCGAGCAGGATCACGTCGGGTGCGGCGTCGAGCGCCTCCTCCAGTTCCTCCAGCGTCGTCACCTCCACCTCGATCTTGACGAGGTGGCCGGCGAAGGCGCGGGCAGCGCGGATGGCGCCGCCGACACCGCCGGACACGGCGATATGGTTGTCCTTGATCAGGATCGCGTCATCCAGCCCGAAGCGGTGCGACGAGCCGCCGCCCAGGCGAACGGCGTATTTCTCCAGCGCCCGCAGGCCGGGAATGGTCTTCCGGGTGCAGCAGACCTTTGCCGGGGTGTGCGCGATCTCGTCGGCGAAGGCGGCGGTGTAGGTGGCGACACCGGACAGATGCATCAGAAAGTTCAGCGCCACGCGCTCGGCCGAAAGCACGGCGCGCGCCGACCCGTGCACGCGGGCCAGCACCGTGTCCGGCCCGACGCGGTCGCCGTCGCGGACGAGCGCCTCGAATACGACCGCCGGGTCCATCAGCCGGAAGGCGGCGGCGGCCAGTTCCATCCCGGCAATCACGCCGCGCTCGCGCGCGTTCAGCTCCGTCTTAGCCGTCAGGCCGGGCGAGATCGTCGCCTGGCTGGTGATGTCTCCGGCGCGGCCGAGGTCTTCGGCAAGCGCGGCGCGGACCTGCTCATCGATCAGCAGCGGCGAGAGAGCGGGGAGATGGTGGGTCGTCATCGGTCCTGTCCATTTCGTGCGAATTCAATTGCAAGACCCGGCGGCTTCCGGGTCAGGCCAGCTCGGTCTCGGCCAGTTCTGCCACGATCCGGTCGGCGTCGGCCAGCGTCAGGTAGGTGCGGCGCTTCCAGTCCTTGCGTGGCTCGGGGAAATCGGAGCGGAACTGGCCGCCGCGGCTTTCCTCGCGCAGCCAGGCGCCGACCGCGATCAGCTTGGCGGTCGTGACGATGTTGTGGAAGCGCATGCGGCTGTTCTCGCGCTCCAGCGCGGCGATCGCGGCAATCGCCTTCCTCAGCCCCCCGCCGCTGCGGATCACGCCGACATGGGCGCTCATCAGCTTGCGCAGGGAAGTCAGCGCCTCGCTGTCCTCGACCGTCACCAGGTCGTCGCTCTCGCCGGCATTCTGGCCCCAGTCGCCGGTCTTCGGCTCGGGCAGCATGCCCTTGATGTTCTCGGCGATGCGCGCGGCGAACACGACCGCCTCCAGCAGCGAGTTGGAGGCCAGGCGGTTGGCGCCATGGACGCCGGTGGACGTCACCTCGCCCGCCGCCCACAGCCCGTCGATCGAGGTGCGGCCCTCGGCATCGGTCAGAATCCCGCCCATGTGGTAGTGCACCGCCGGGGTGACCGGGATCGGCCGGGTGACCGGGTCGATGCCGGCGGACATGCAGGAGGCATAGACGGTCGGGAACATTTCCGGAAAATGCCGGCCGATCGCCTTGGTGCAGTCGAGGAAGGCGCCGCGGCCGGCCTGGACCTCGGCGAACACGCCGCGCGAGACGATGTCGCGCGGGGCGAGCTCGCCATCCGGGTGGATGCCGAGCATGAAGCGCTGGCCGGCGGCGTTGACGAGATGGGCGCCGTCGCCACGCAGCGCCTCGGTCGCCAATGGCGCCGGGTCGCGGCCGATGTCGATTGCGGTCGGATGGAACTGGACGAATTCGGGATCGGCAATGATGGCGCCGGCGCGCGCGGCCATGCCCACGCCCTGCCCGCAGGCCTCCCACGGATTGGTCGTCACCGCATAGAGGTGGCCGACACCGCCCGAGCACAGCACGACGGCGCGGGCGGGAAAGTGCACGCGGTTCTTCGACTGGCCGCAATCGGGCCGCGCGATCACGCCCGAGACGAAGCGCCCCTCGCTCACCAGCTGCTCGACCACGTAGCCTTCCAGCACCCGGATCGACGGCGTCCTGCGGACCGCCGCGACCAGCGCCTCCATGATCGCCTTGCCCGCCATATCGCCGCGGACGCGAACGATGCGGCGCTCGGAATGGGCGGCCTCGCGGGACAGAAGCAGCTTGCCTTCAAGATCGCGGTCGAACGGCACGCCGTATTCGAGCAGGTCGTGAATGCGCGCCGGCCCCTCGGAGACCATGAAACGCGCCATCTTCTCGTCGACGATGCCGGCGCCGGCCTCGATCGTGTCGGCAACGTGCTTGTCGAAGGTGTCGCCCGGGCTCATCGCGGCGGCGATGCCCCCTTGCGCCCAGGCCGACGACGCACCCTGGCCGATCGGCGCGGCGGCGAGGATGGTGACGGGCCGCGGGCTGAGCTTCAGCGCGCAGAACAGCCCGGCGAGCCCGCCACCGACGATGACGATGTCGTCGATGGCGTCCCACGAGAGCGGGCGAAAACTGTCGATCGGCATTTCAATCTCCTCCGGCCAGCGTCCTCTTCCGCAAGGGGCGGCGGCGTGCGGACCGGGATGGGCGCGCGACCGCGTGCCCCCACTCCCCGCCCGCCGGGCGCCTTCGTTCCCTCGGGAAGAAGGGGCCTATTGCTTCAGGTTCACCATCCGCTCGACGGCGAGGCGGGCGCGCGCGGCGATCGCCGGATCGACCACGACCTCCTCCGTCATGTTCACCAGGCTGTCGAGGATCTTCGGCAGCGTGATGCGCTTCATGTGCGGACAGAGGTTGCAGGGCTTGATGAAGTCCACGTCCTGAACCTCGGCCTGGATGTTGGAAGCCATCGAGCATTCGGTGACGAGCAGCACGCGCGGCGGGCGCCTGTCCTTGACGTAGTCTATCATGCCGGAGGTCGAGCCGGAGAAATCGCAAACGGCGATCACGTCCGGGTGACATTCCGGATGGCCGATGATCTCGATCGAGGGGTCGGCCTCCTTGTAGGCCAGCAGTTCGGCCGCGGTGAAGCGCTCGTGCACCTCGCAATGGCCCTTCCAGGTCAGGATCTTCTTCTTCGTCTGCCTGGCGACGTTCATCGCCAGGTATTCGTCCGGGATGCAGAGAACGGTGTCGCTCTCCAGGCTCTCGATCACCGCCAGCACGTTGGAGGAGGTGCAGCAGATGTCGGTCTCGGCCTTCACCTCGGCCGAGGTGTTGACATAGGTGACGACCGGCACGCCGGGATAGCGCTGCTTCAGCAGCCGCACGTCGGCGCCGGTGATCGATTCCGACAGCGAGCAGCCGGCCCTGGCATCGGGGATGAGGACGGTCTTGTCCGGGTTGAGCAGCTTCGAGGTCTCGGCCATGAAGTGCACCCCGCACTGGACGATGATGTCGGCATCGGCCTTCGTCGCGTCGCGGGCGATCTGCAGCGAGTCGCCGACAATGTCGGCGACGCAATGGAAGATCTCCGGGGTCTGGTAGTTGTGCGCGACGATGACGGCGCCGCGCTGCTTCTTCAGCCGGTTGATCGCATGGACATAGGGCGCGTAGACCGGCCACTCGATCGCCGGGATGAACTGCTTCACGCGCTCGTAGAGATGCGCCGTCTCGCGCGCCACTTCGGGCGTGTAGGCGAGATCCGGCATGTCCAGCACGCCGAAGCGCTCCGCGGCGGTTTGCCGGGTCGAGGTCTCCGCGGCGCTCTGGCCGCTGGCGGCGTGGGTCATGCCCTTCTCCCTTCCTGCCGCCCTCCCGGCGGCACCGTTTTGCTCAAAATGAGCATAACGGGTGTCAAATAAAACCGGCAGCGCCGGCCCGGTTGATGTAGAGGCTTTCGCGCCGCATTGCAAGGGCGCCGGCCCGCCCCGGGCCCGCCAGACGCGGCGGGCCCGGGGCAGAAAATTGCGGATCAGGCCAGCGCCGGCCGGGCGACCGCCTGCTCGCGGATCGGCCAGTGCACGATCGCGGCGAAGATGCCGAGCACCACGCCGAGCCACCAGACCGGATCGTAGGTGCCGAAGCGGTCGTAGAGGTAGCCACCCATCCACACGCCGAGGAACGAGCCGACCTGGTGCGACAGGAAGACGACGCCGCCGAGCAGGCCGAGATGCCGGGTGCCGAACATGATCGCGACCAGGGCGTTGGTCGGCGGCACCGTCGACAGCCACAGCAGGCCCATGACGACGGCGAAGACGATGACCGACAACGGCGTCTGCGGCAGCAGCAGGAAGCCGGTAACGGCGACGGAGCGGGCAAGGTAGATCAGCGCCAGGAAATAGGGCTTGGAGTAGTGCTGGCTGATCACGCCCGAGGCGAGCGAGCCGATGATGTTGAAGAAGCCGATCAGCGCCAGCGCGATCACGGCGTAGCGGGCATCGATGCCGATGTCGCCGATATAGGCCGGAAAATGCGCGGTGATGAAGGCGACCTGGTAGCCGCAGACGAAGAAGCCGGACACGAGCAGAACGTAGCTCTTGTGGCCGAGCGCCTCCTTCAGCGCCTCGCCGATCGTCTGCTTGTACTCCGCCTCCTTCTGCGAGCCCGACGACGCGTTGCCGCGCAGCGGGATCGCGAACAGCGGCACGAGCAGCATCAGCACGCCCAGGATGACCAGGCTGTCCGACCAGCCATAGGCCGAGATCAACCCCTGGCTCAGCGGCGCGAACAGGAACATGCCGGCGGACCCGGCGGCCGTCGCGATGCCGAACGCCATCGGTCGCCGCGCCGGCGCGACGTTGCGGGCAAAGGCGGACAGGATGACGCCGAACGAGCCGGCCGCAATGCCGAGGCCGACAAGGATGCCGCCGCCGACGTGCAATGTCAGCGGCACGCTGCCGAGCGACATCAAAAACAGCCCCGAGGCGTAGAGCAGGCCGGACAGCGCCAGCACCCGCCAGGTGCCGAAGCGGTCGGCGAGCGCGCCGAAGAACGGCTGGCCGAGCCCCCAGAACAGGTTCTGCAGCGCCATCGCCAGGCCGAAGGTGGTGCGGTCCCAGCCGGTTTCCTGCAGCATCGGCAACTGGAAGAACCCCATCGCCGAGCGCGGGCCGAAGGTGAACATGGCGATCATGCAGCCGGAGGCGATGATCAGCCACGGTATGGCGGCACGGGCGGCGTGGGCAGGGGCGTCGGCAGTGACGGAAGGGGCGGACATGGGCGACTCCGGAGTCGTGGGCCCGCACGATAGCCGCCGGCAACTATTGAAAAAAGTGAATTAAATTGACCGGCCTATCAGCGCGATTGATGCCTGCGGTCAGGCGCGCGCCCCGGCCTCGCCCCTTACCCGCATCGGCCAGCGCTCGGACCGGCTGCTTACGACCGCCACCCGGTCGCCGAGGCGGATCGTCCCTGCGCTTCGCGGCGCCGCGTTCCAGCCGAACAGGACCCCGGCGACGCGGCGGTCGGCCGACATGCGATTGTCCGCCAGGCCCTGGATCGGATTGCCGCCGGTGCGCTCGCCGGTCTGCTGGTCCTGCGTCGTCATGATGCAGCGGGAGCAGGGCTTGACCAGATCGAAGACGATACCGCCGATCTCGATCGCCGCCCACAGGTCCTCGGCCCAGGGCTCGTCGCTCTCGACCAGGATGTTGGTGCGAAAGCGCTCCATCCCGACCGGAGGCTGCCCCTTTTCGGCCAGCGTCCGGTTGAGGTCGGCAAGCGACCCGGTGGTGGTGACGAGGATCGGGAAGCCGTCGGCGAAGCCGACCGGCACGGCCCTGCCGGCCCAGTGCTCGCCGACGCGCCGCTCGGCCTGATCGTCCATGTGCACGAGCCGCACCTGGCGGCCGAGCCAGGCCGACAGGGCGGCGTTGCTGGCGTCGTCGGCGAGGGCCGCGTCGACCGCGCTGTCCCAGACCTTGACCTGCATCCGGCGACCGGGCGCAAAGCCGGGCACGATCTGCTGCCCGTCCATCACCAGCCGCAGCGTCCCGTTGTGCGGATAGGCCTCGACCCGCGCCAGCGCCTGGAGATCGCGCTGGGTGATGAAACTGCCGTCCGGATCGGTCACCATGAAGCGGCGATCGTCGGCGAAGCCGTCAAGGTCGACCGATACCTCGGTCATGGCGATGGCGCGACCGCTCTTCAGCGGATGGATGTTCAGGCCGGCGACGGTCAGGGTCTTCATGGGCGGGATCCAGTCGGGAAAGCGTGTGGTCCGTCTCCATAGCCGATCCTGGCGCGGAGCGGAACCGGCCAGACGGAACGGGCGCTAACCCCGGACCGAGACCTCGTCGGCCTCGGACGGGCGCCTGCGGCGGACGGCATGCGGCCGGCGCAGGAGGTCGCCGCGCATGGTGCTGTCGCGCCAGGCGGCGACGATGCGGCGCCGGCCGGGTGCCTCGATCGCATTGTAGCTGACCCAGGCGGCGACGACGGACGTCGCGAGCGTCAGCAGGGCCAGCACCGGTAGCGGCACGAGGCCGGCAAAGCTCTCGCGGGTCAGGAACATCACCGGCACATGCAGCAAGTAGAGCGAGAAGCTGGTGGTGCCGAGAAAACGCAGCGGCGCGGAGGCGAGAAACCGGGCGGTCAGGGGATGCTCGCGGGCGACGAGCGCGACCACCAGCGCCGAGGCCAGCGCCGTCGACAGGCCCCAGAACGGCCCGTCCGGGCCGGGGACAAGGTGCTTGTGGCCGAAGAACAGCAGGAGCATCAGCAGCGCCAGCGCGCCGATCGCAGCGGAAGGCGGGCGGGCGGCGAGAACGGGATGCAGCCGTCCGGCAACGACGCCGAAGAAGAAATAGGGCAGCTTGGCGTGCAGGAGGATGCCCGGGCCGGGATAGTCGAGCAGGCTGACGACGGCGACCACCACCATCAGCGCATAGCCGATGGCCTGGTAGCGGCGCGGATCGGACAGGAACAGCCAGATGACCGGAAAGGCCACGTAGAACTGGATTTCGGGCGGCACCGACCAGAAGACGCCGCTGTTTCCGAGCAAAGCCACGTGCAAAAGGAAGTCGAGCCGGCTGCCGATCGGTTGCGGGTAGCCGAGGTCAGGAATGGCCGACAACAGCGCCACCACGCAGACGGCAAAGAGATAGACCGGGTAGATGCGCGCAAAACGGCTGACGAGGAAATCGAGTACGGACTCGCGCGTGGCCGGGCGAGCGCCGTAGAGATAGGCCATCAGGAAACCGCTGAGCGCGAAGAAGATGCCGACCGCCTCGGTGCCGATGTCGAACGGCGCCAGCGGCCCGAGCTCCGGAAAGACCAGGGTGATGTGCGACAGCAGGACGATGCCGGCGGCAAGACCGCGCAGCCCGTCGAGGCTTCCGATGTGACCTGGCTCGTTCATTCGCCCGCCATCGCCCCGTTGCTGCTCTACGGGGCCTGCCCGCATCATCCGCCATGAGCGGTTTACGAGGCGTTAAGGACGATCTCCCGCCCCGCCGCGTCCCGCCCCGGCTAGGCGGCCGGGGGTGCGCCTCGGCCGCCCGCCGCGGCCGACAGGATGCGCTGGTAGAACAGGCCGATGCCGATCAGCACGACGCCCAGGCCGATGAAGGACAGGGCACGCAGGATGCCTTCGAGATTGGCCATGTCGAACACGAAGACCTTGACCACCGCAATCAGCACCAGCGCCGCCGAAGCCAGCCGCAGGCTCTTTGCATCCAGCCGCGAGCCCAGCGCCAGCAGCGCCACGCCGAGCAGCAGCCAGACCACGGAGTAGGTGTAGGTCTCGCCCTGCAGGAACCCCTTCCACGCCGCGATGCCCTCGCCGTGCCAATAGCGGCGAACGGACAGCGACAGCCAGGCGATGACGAGCGCGGCCCCGGTCAGCGCCAGCAGCGTCACATAGGCCGGCGGGCGCTTGTCGCGCGCGTACCAGGCCAGCCCGGCAAAGGCGGCGCCGGGCAGCAGGTAGCCGATCAGCAGCAGGTTGAAGAACGGCCAGCGGCCGGTCAGTTCTCCCGTGACATACGGATTGAGCGCAACGAAGTGCACGAGCAGGATCGACAGCACCGAGAGCACGCCGACCAGCATCGAGCCGTAGCGGAAGACCGGGCTCGGCGAGCGCAGGTCCAGCGTCATGAACACCGCCGAACCGCCGACGGCGAGCAGGGTGTAGATCGCCTGTTCGCCGAGCGAGGGCACCGTGCTGTCGAGCACGCCGCCGTTCATGGCGTGGCGGACGAGGATGGCCACGGCCAGCAGCACGAACAGGCTGGCAAGCGCCTGCAACAGGTTGCGGACGCGCTCGCCCGGCCAGCGGCGCAGTTCGTAGGCGGCGGCGGCGAGCAGCAGCGCGGGCCCGCCATAGCCGGCCAACAGTGCGTTGAACACCGGCGTGCTCGACAGGTTGGCCGCGCCGACGACCGTCGGTTCCCAGCCGATGCGGACCGCCACCACAATCGCGGCGCCGACCATCAGCCACGGCAGCGCCGGCCACGGCCGCAGCCGCGTCGCCATCGCCATGGCGAACCCGAGCAGGGCGACCAGCAGCGTCGTCGCAAGACCGTTGGTCAGCGCGACCAGCGACAGCACGAGGAAGGCGAAGGCGCCCGCCAACAACGCCCATTGCGGCACCGGTGCGGCGCCCGCGGGCAGGCCGCGCGCGTTGACTTCCGCGGCGCCGAGGTAGGCCAGCCCAAGGACCAGTGCAAACAGGCCGTGCCGCAGGTCCAGCGACAGGTGGCCGAAGGCGAACAGGCCGGCGGCCGCAATCGCCACCGGAACGGTCGCCATCAGGACGCCGAGGAGCGCGGCATGGCCGGGCGCCCGGTCCTTCCAGAGGCGGATTCCCGCCGCACCGACGACGGCCAGGCCGGCCGACAGCAGCAGGAGGAGGTTGACGGGCGCCGTGCCCGGTGCGGGCGCGGGCGCGGCGGTGTCAAAGCTCGGCGCTTGCGGCAGCGCTACCAGCACGTCCACCGCCAGCCCCCCGGACAGGCCGGCCAGAACCATCGCCCCGGACAGGGCACAAAGATGGCCGAAAAGCGCCGGATGGATCGCCCAGGCGCGCCCGGCGCCGACGGCGGCCAGCGCCAGCGCCAGCACCGCGAAGGCCGGCGCCGCCGATGCCGGCGCGGGATGGGCGAAGGCAAGGGCGATCGCCGGAACGGCGGCCGCAAGCGCAGCGCTGAGCGAGACGGCAACCGCCGGCGGGGCCAGCAGCCGCAACCATCGGAGCGCGGCCACCTGCGCAACGGCCGGATTCACGGGCGCAGGCGCACCGACCTCGGCACCGCCAGCCCCGGCACCGCTGCCCTCGGCCGCGCCCGCCGCAACGCCGGACCCGACGGGTGCGGTGGCGGCCGGGCCGATGCCGCGGCCGGGCCAGACCAGCGCGATGCCGGCCAGCATCACCAGCAGCGCCAGCGTCACGGGCAGCGACTGGACGGCATCGGTGGCGGCAAGGTAGAGCAGCGCCCACAGGCCAAGGCCGGCATTGGCAAGGGTGGGGACGGCCAGCCAGCGGCGCTGGCGCGCCGCGACGAGCGTCGCGAGCCAGGCGACGGACAGGTAGCCGAACAGCCGCCAGGGGTCGGGCTCGGCGGTCGAGACCAGCAGCGGCGTGACCATCGAGGCAAGCAAGCCGAGGCCGGCCAGCGCCTGGCCATGCAGCAGCGCCAGCTCGATCGTCGCCAGCGCAATCGCCGCGAGCAGGACGAAGGCGGCGGACGCGCCGAGGTAGCCGTACACCGCGTAGGCCGCATAGGTGACGCCGAACAGGGTGAGCGTGCCGGCCGCCGTGAGCACCCCGGGGATCATCGCGTTGCGGAAGACGGCGGCGACGAGCGGCTGCGCCCGCCTGCGAACGATCTCGCCGGCCGCGACGAGGGTCAGGCCGAACAGGGCCGCGAGCGTCAGGCGCACACCCGGGCTCAACAACCCGCTCTCGATCGCATAGCGCACCATGAAGATGCCGCCGAGCGCCAGCGCCAGGCCACCGACCCAGACCGCCCAGCGTCCGCCGATGCGGCTCTCGAGGCTTTCGCGCACCGCTTCCGGCGCAGCCGCCGCCATGGCGGCGGCCGCGGGATCGCCCTCCCCCGTCGTCGCTTGCGCCGCGGCGGCCTGCCGCTCGCCGGCGCGCGTCCACGGTCCCGGGACGGCCGGTTCGGCCGGCGCCGATGCGGCTCCGACAGCCTCGTCGTCTGCCTCGCCGGCAGTGGCTTCGGGACCGGCCTGGCGAGGCGCGACGCCGGCGCCGAGGGCCGCGAGTTGCCGGCGAAGTTCCTGAATCTCGTCAGCGAGTTGCGCGGAGTTCCTGCGATTTCGATTCATCGCGATGATTGCAAGCACGATGGCCACAAGCGCCAGTATATCCGCCATGTCTTCTCCGCTGGGCGGGCCGCCCCGTGGCCCGAGCGCCGCGCCGGACTGCCCGGCTTGACGGCGCGATTGCAATCATAGCCTGCGCGACCGCGCTGCGAAATCGTCCCGCGCGGCCTGTCCGGCACCCGGTCGTGTCAGCGCCGCAGGCCGGCGATCGGGAAGATCGCGCAGGTCTCGGTGCCGTGGGCCAGCAGCTTGCCGTTGCCATCGCGCAGCCAGGCCTCGGAGGTGGCGATCGTCTTGCCGCGATGAACGATCCTGCCCTCGCAGAACACCTCGCCCATTCCCGGCAGGACCGGCCGCACCAGATTCACCTTGAACTCGACCGTGGTGTAGGCCTCCCCCGGCAGGACGGTGGCGAAGACGGCGCAGCCGAGGGCGGAGTCCATGACCGTGGCGGTCCAGCCGCCGTGCACTGTGCCGAGCGGGTTGAGATGCTCCTCGGTCGGCAACCCCTTGAAGACGACGCGACCCTCGTCGACCTCGGACAGGGTGAAGCGCAGCGTCCTGGCCATCGGCGGCGCCGGCAGCTCGCCCGCCAGCATCGCCTGCAACACCTTCAGCCCGCCGTCGCGCGCGACCACCTCGAGCGGCAGCGTGCCCACACCGGCGACGCTAAGGCCGGGATAGAGTTCGACATTCATGCATTGGTCTCCGTTTGGGAATTGGCCAGCAGTGCCCGCAAAGTCGCCTGGACGAAGCCGTCGCGGGCGCTGGACAGCGGCTGCCCGCGCGGCTCGCAGACGTGCCGGTTGAGGAAATAGGCGGTCAGGCGAAAGCCGTCGGAGAGCGCATCGCGGTCGGCGGCGCGGCTTGCCTGCGGGCCGAGGAACCCCGGCAGCGCCAGCAACCGGTCGGACCAGGGACCGCCAGCGTCGCGACAGACGGCACGGCCGGATTTCGGCGAGACGAAGACGAGGTCGTCGGTGGCGCCGGTCGCGGCACAGCGGAGAAGATCGAGGCCGAAGCCGAGGTCCTCGAGCACGGCCAGCTCGAAACGGATGAAGAGCTCGCCGGCATCGGCCGGATCCTCCAGATGCTCGAGGATGACGCCGAGCATGTCGTAGAGGTGCGGATGGGGATCGCGCTCGGGCAGGTACCGCAGCAGCGCGGCCATCGCCTGAACGCCATAGACGGCGGTCGCGGTCTCCATCAACCGGCCGGCACGCAGGTGCAGCGGCTCCATGCGGAATTCGCCGAGATGCTCGTCGAGCCGTGCGCGCCAGGTCACCTCCACCGCGTTTCCAGGCTGCAGCACCGGCTGCATCGTGCGCGAGCGGCCGGATCGGACGACACCGAGATGGCGGCCATGGCCGTGCGTCATCACCTCGGCGATCACCGAAGTCTCGCCGTGACGGCGCACGCCCAGCACGATTGCCTCGTCGCTCCATTGCATGCGGCAAGCCTTACGCCCTCGCCCGGCCGGCCGCAAGCCGCAGCCCTTGTCCCCGGGACGGCCAGCCGCGATCCGGCGGAACGCCCCTCACCCTGCCTGTCCGGCTTCGCCCCTCGCCATCGGCCTGAGGAACCGCGCCCCCGTGCGGGACGAAGGCAGGGCAATTCGGCGCGGGGATGTGGCGCCGCACGCCCGAGCGTGGCCATCGGCCGCAAGGCGGAATGACCGCGTGTCCGCGACCGGCGACCCGACGCCGCCGGCGGCGGGCGCTACCAGGCGTCGGGTTCGCGCACCATGTGCACGATGTTGGCCGGGTTCATCACCCAGCCGCCGCGAAATCCCTCGCCGAGATCCTCGACGGCGTCGCAGCGTACGACGCCGTTCCTCTCCAGGTGGCCGAGGGCGGCCGCATGGTCCGGCGTGAAGAGCTCGAGCCACACTTCGGCCTGGCTGTAGGTCGGCGCCTCGTCGATCCACAGCCGGTTCGGGCCGAGCTTGAAGCCCGTGGCCGGCGCCTTGTCCGCGAACGGCTCGAGGCCGACGACGTTGCGGTAGAAGGCGATGGTCGCCTCGTACTGGTGTGACGGCACCTTCATGGCAATGTTGATGCCACCCTTGATCTCGGCAGTCATGGCACTCTCCTAGGTGAAATCTTGCTGTTCGGTGGCGACCACGCCCTTGAGCTCGCTCGGATAGTAGCCGTGGCGCAGGTTGATCCCGTATTCGAGATAGGCCTTCAGGCAGGCGAGCATCTGCGCCCAGCCCTCGCAGTTCTGGTAGGAGCTCTTGCGGCCGCGTGCGTTCTCGCGCCAGCCGGCCTCGGCGATCGTCACCATCGTGCCGCCGTCCTCGAGCGGGATGAAGCGCATCTCCACCCGCGTCCGGTACGGCTCCTCGCCCTCGTCGACCGCGGCATCCCAGCGCAGGACGATGCGGGAATTCTCCTGCACCTCGTCGACCACGACCGGCGCCAGACCCCACCAGGTCACCGTCGTGCCGGCGACCAGCGGTCCGCTCGCCCCGCCGACGGTGGTGAAGTAGCCGCTCAGCTTCTCCGGATTGACCACCGCGTCGAAAACCTCCGCCACCGGCTTGCCGATCCGGCCGTTCACGCGAAATTCCAGGCTCATGGCCTCCTCCCGCGGGCGACGACGCCCGCCTCGACCTTGTACCCGGTCAATTTATGTTATAAAAATATAACATGTCAAGCGAATCGAAAGAGGACGCCGTCTTCAAGGCGCTCGCCAACGGCAAACGGCGGCAGATGCTGGATGCGATCAAGGACGCACCGCTGACGACCGGCGCGCTGTGCGAACGATTTCCGGAGATGGACCGCTGCACCGTGATGCAGCACCTGAAGGTGCTGGAAGAGGCGGAACTGGTCATCGCCCGGCGTGAGGGGCGCGAACGCTGGAACCACCTCAACGCCTTGCCGATCAAGGCGGTCCACGACCGCTGGATCAGCCAGTATGCCGGCCACGCGATCAACGTGCTGGCAGCGCTGAAGGGGGAAATGGAGCGCTAGGCCGCGACCCGGCCGTCCCGTGCAGCATTCTGCGCGCGGGCCCGCCGTGCTAGGATCCGCTTCGGCGACGGCGCCGGGACGGCTGCGGCATGAACGAAACGAACGACAATTTGCGCGACAGCTCGGGCGCGGCGATCCGGCCGCCGTTCGCCTGGGCGATCGCCGTGATCGCCGCACTTGCGCTCGACCAGTTGCTTCCGTTGCCCTTCGTGCCGGCGGCCGTGCCGTCCGGCTGGCTCGGCAGCGCCGTGTTTCTGGCCGGGCTGGCGCTGCTCGTCTGGGCGGCGATCACCTTCCGCCGTGCCGGCACGCAGATCCAGACCACCGAGCCGACGACGGCGATCGTCGACGAGGGGCCGTACCGTCACAGCCGCAACCCGATCTATATCGGCATGTTCCTTGGCCTCGCCGGTCTCGCCGTCGCCCTTGACAGCCTCTGGCTGCTGCTGGTGTCGGTGCCGTTCTTTCTCGTCATCCGCCATCTGGTCGTCGCGCGCGAGGAGGCCTATCTCGAGCGCAAGTTCGGCGACAAATACCGTTCCTACAAGGCCCGCGTGCGGCGGTGGCTGTAGCGGCCGCCCGACCCGCGCCCTCCCCTCCGGCTTTTCAGGTCGAGCCGCCGCGGTGCATCATCCAGCGAAGCCCGGCCGCAACCGTGATGCCGAACAGCGGCCATACCGCCCAGAAGGTGCCATCCCAGGACAATAGATTGATCGCAACGACCGTGCCCCCGGCGACGGCAAGCGTCGAAAGAATGCGGTCGAGGTTGGCGGCGATCCGCGTCCAGCGCAGCGCCGCCATGGCGGCAAAGGCAAGCAGCGGCCAGACCGCCCAGAACGTCCCGTCCCAGGACAGGAGATTGATCGCAACGACCGTGCCAGCGGCGACGGCGAGCGTCGAAAGAACGCGGTCGGAGCGCTCGGGCGAACGCGTCCGGCGCAGCGCCCACAGTACCGCCACCGCCAGCACAGGCCACACGGCCCAGAAGGTTCCCTCCCAACTCAGGAGATTGAGGACCAGCGACGCGGCGGCGACAACCGCGAGCAGCCGGAGCCAGCGGCGGGTCGTCCCGGCCTTGGCTGCGCCCTGTAACGCGCCCGTTGCCGCCGCGACGTCCGGCCGCGAGCGCTCTTGCGGCGCGGAACTCGGCGGCGCGGGTCGCGAGGTCGCGAATCTCGGGGGCGGCGAACGCTCCGCCCCGCCGATCCGTACCGCATAGCTCGGCACGCCTCCGTCGATGTTCTTGACCTCGAGTTGCCCGAGAAAGTCGAAACCGATGGCGATCTTGTTGCAGACATGGTCGTAGACGGTGTTCGAGATCACGATGCCGCCCGGCGGCGCCGAGGCCTGCAGGCGCGCGGCGATGTTGACGCCGTCGCCATAGATGTCGTCGCCTTCCGACAGCACGTCGCCGAGATTGATGCCGATGCGAAACTGCATCCGCGCCTCGCTCGGGAAGCGGTGGTTCAGTCCGGCCAGTTCGTTCTGCGTGTCGATCGCGGCGCGGACCGCCTCGACCACGCTCGGGAACTCGGCGATCAACCCGTCGCCCCACGTGTTGATCACACGGCCGCCATGCGCCTTGATCAGCCGCGCCATCGCGTCCCGGTGCTGCTTCAGCGTCGCGAGCGTCCCCTCCTCGTCATCCCGCATCAGGCGGGAATAGTCCTGGACGTCAGCGGAAAAGATGGTTGTCAATCTGCGCCGAGTTTCGGACATGGCCGTCGTCCTGACTGCTGCGCCACCACGGGAGAGGAGCAAGAACATCCACGGGCAGCCCCAAGGGCCGCCGCGATTCCTCCGGAACTATACCGGCGCCGTCGGCCTAATCCAAGCCGGATCCGCCCCGGCCCTTGCAACCGGCACCGCGCGACAGCATCGCCTCGAGAATCTCGAAGATGCGCGGATCAAGTGTCTGGGAGACATTGAAGCGCATGAAGTTGCCGGCGGATTGCGACAGGCTGAACGCATTGCCAGGCGCCAGCACGACGTTCCTTTCCAGCGCGGCCCGCGCAAGGTCCGCAGCGTCCACGCCCTCCGGCAACCGGCACCAGAGGAACATGCCGGACCGCGGCTCCAGCCAGGGGGTTATTCCAACCCTTCGCAGGCCGGCCGAGGCATCGACCATGGCCCTGGCGAGGCGGGCGCGCAGGGCCTCCATGTGCTTGCGATAGCCGCCGTCGCTCAGCACACCCAGCACAAGTTCCGCCGCGAGCCGCCCGCCACCGAACGTGGTCGCGATCTTGAGATCGATCAGACCGTCGATCCAGTCGCGCCTGGCCGCGACATAGCCGCAGCGCGCGGAGGCGGACAGCGTCTTGGAGAAGCTGCCGATATGGATGACCCGCTCCAGCCCGTCGAAGCCGGCAAGGCGCGGCGCCGGCGTGTGCTCGAAGTCGGCGAAGATGTCGTCCTCGACGACCGTGAGGTCGTGCTGGTCCGCAATCTTGAGCACCCTGTGCGCCGAGGCCGGGGAAAGCACGGCCCCGGTCGGATTGTGGATGGCCGAGTTGGTGATGTAGAGCCGCGGGCGGCTGTCCGCAACGATCCGCGCCAGGGCCTCGATGTCCGGCCCCGAGGGGGTGTAGGGAACGCCCACGATCTTGGCGCGGTGGACCCGCAGCAAGGCATGGAAATTGAAGTAGCAGGGATCGTCCACCAGGACCGTGTCGCCCGGCTCGAGCAGGAACCGGCACAGCAGGTCGATCGCCTGGGTTCCCGATTCGGTCAGCAGGATCTGGTCCGGAGCGGCCTCGATCCCCCGTTCGGCCATGCGCCGGGCGATGAACTGGCGAAGCGGCGGCAATCCCAGCGGGGAGCCGTAGTCGGCCAGCGAGGTGTCGCCGGCACGCGAGAGTGTCCTGAGCGCGCTGCGGATACGCCTTTCCGGAAGCCATGCCGGCGGCAGCCAGCCGCAGCCCGGCTTCAACTGCGCGGCGCCGGCCTCCAGCGACTGGCGTGATATCCAGAAGGGATCGACCACGCGATCGAGCCTGGGCCCCGCCTCGGCCGGCGAATACGGGGCAACCTGGCTTGCGACGTAGAATCCGGAACCGGGCCGCGACACGATCGCCCCCTCGGCGACCAGACGCTCGTAGGCATCGACGACCGTCGACGTCGAAACCTTGAGGGTTGCCGAAAGGCCGCGGATCGACGGCAACCTGGCGCCGGGCGTCAGGCTGCGGCCGGCGATGCGCTGCCTGATCGTGGCCATCACCATTCCGACCCGGGTGGGCCGCGCCGTCACTTCGCTCATCCGTATCGGTACCTTGCCCATTACAGTTCGGCCAAATCGTACCAGACTGTTTCTGGCAACACCATCGCCACCGGCCGATAAGGATGCTCCAACGATGGAGTGCCTGATGGACCGGACAGCAACCGCATGGATCAATGGTCTTGTCGGCGTGGTGATCTTCAGCGGATCGCTGCCGGCGACGCGCGTGGCGGTGATGCAGTTCGACCCGGTGTTCCTGACCGTCGCCCGAGCCGCGATCGCAGGCGGCCTGGCGTTCCTCCTCCTGCTGCTCTTCCGGGAGAAGCGGCCCTCGCGCGGTGATCTGCTGTCGCTGGCCGTCGTCGCGCTGGGCGTGGTGGTCGGCTTCCCCCTTTTGACGGCGCTGGCGCTGCAGCACGTGACCTCTGCGCACTCGATCGTCTTCGTCGGCCTGCTACCGCTCGCCACCGCCATCTTCGGCGTCGTTCGCGGCGGCGAACGCCCGAAGCCGGCCTTCTGGCTGTTCTCGGGACTGGGAAGCGCACTGGTCGCCGGATACGCCCTGGCGCAGGGGCTGATGGTCTCGCCGGCCGGCGACTCTTTGATGATGGCCGCGATCGTCGCCTGCGGACTCGGCTATGCCGAGGGGGCGCGGCTCTCGCGCAGGCTAGGCGGATGGCAGGTGATTTCGTGGGCGCTCGTATTGTCGCTGCCGCTCATGGTCATCGCATCGATCGTCTGGATGCCGCCGAGTTTTGCGAACATCCACGCCCCGGCCCTGTTCGGCCTGGCCTATGTCTCGCTCTTCAGCATGCTGATCGGCTTCGTCTTCTGGTATCGCGGCCTGGCCCAGGGGGGCATCGCCTCGGTCGGCCAGTTGCAGCTGCTGCAGCCCTTCTTTGGCCTGGCGCTGGCGGCGACGCTGCTCAACGAAGCCGTCACTCCAGCCATGTTCGCGGTCACCGCCGCGGTCATCCTGTGCGTCGCGGCCGCGCGCCGGTTCGCCGTATAACCGCAAACGACGCGCCGAAATCGGCGATCCCGCCGTTTCAGGCCCGCATTCGGCGCCCCGTTCAAGGGCCAGCCGGAAGCGCGAGGCGTCGCGCCAGGGCCGCGCGGCAGTCAGACCTCGGCGGCGATGCGCCCGATCTCGGCGATGACGGCGTTGCGCTCGTCGCCGCCAACGCCCGGGATTTCGCAGAAGGCGGCGACGATGACGGCGCCCCGGTCCGGCGACCACGCGACGGCGACGTCGTTGGCGTTGCCGGCCTTGTCGCCGTTCGTGCCGGTCTTGTCGCCGGTCATCCAGCCTGCCGGAAAGCCCGCGCGCAGCCGCGCGTCGCCCGTCTTGTTCATGACCAGCCATGCGGCAAGCTGCGCCTTCGAGCGGGCCGACAAGGCGTCGGCGAAAATCAGCTTGCGCAGCGTCTCCACCATCACGGCCGGCGAGGCGGTGTCGCGCTCGTCGCCCGGCCCCTCGTGATAGTTGAGCGCCGGTTCCACGCGGTCGAGGCGCGTCACCTCGTCACCGATGCCGCGCAAGAATTCCGTCACGGCCTGCGGTCCACCGGACGCGGCCAGCAGCAGGTTGGCCGCGGCGTTGTCGCTGAGCGTGACCGTCGCCTCGCAGAGTTCGGCAATCGAGATGCCCGCACCGCCGAGACGCTTTTCCACCACCGGCGACCAAGCCACGAGATCGGCCTTCCGCGCGACGATGCGCCGGTCCAGCGCCTCCTCGCCGCGGTCGACCCGGGCGAGGACATGCCCCGCCAGCAGCGCCTTGAACGTGCTGCACATCAGAAAGCGTTCGTCCGCGCGGTGGCCGAGCCGCGCGCCGGTCGCAAGATTGAGTACCGCCACGCCGACGCGGCCGCCGTGGCGCGCCTCCAGCCCCGCAAGCCGCCGTTCCAGGTCGTCGCCGGCAACGGCCGCGCTGGCGGCCAGAACCGAGGCCGCGGGAGCGGCAAGAAGGACGCCGGCCATGGCCTGCCGGCGGGAAATCGTGATCGTCATGTCTGCTTCCCGTTTTTTGACACCGGAGGCGCGGCGCGCCGCCCGGTCCGATTGGTCCGCCCTCATCGCGACACGGCGGCCGAGCGATCCAGGGCAAACGACGAATTCTGCCGACAGCCACCAGGAAAACCTGGGCTTGCTGCTACTTCCGCTTCAGCGCCTCGGCCAGCGCTGCGCCGAGCGCACCCTGGCTCGGCGCCTGCGGCTTGGGCGGCATGCGGCTGCTGCCGCCGCGCGGCGCCTCGCGGCGCTGGTCGCGCGGTGGCTGATCGCCGCCGCCGTCCTTGCGCATGGTCAGGCCGATGCGCTTGCGCGCGACGTCGACCTCGGTCACCCGCACCTTGACCACGTCGCCGGCCTTGACCACCTCGTGCGGATCCTTGACGAAGCGGTCGGCAAGCTGGGAGACATGCACGAGCCCGTCCTGATGCACGCCGATGTCGACGAAGGCGCCGAACGCTGCGACGTTGGTGACCGTGCCCTCCAGCAACATGCCGACCTTCAGGTCCTTGATGTCGTCGACACCGTCGGCAAACGTCGCCGTCCGGAACTCCGGGCGCGGATCGCGGCCGGGCTTTTCCAGTTCGGCGAGGATGTCCTTCACCGTCGGCAGGCCGAAGCGCTCGTCGACGAAGAGCCCCGGATCGAGCTTCTTCAGCGCGGCGCTGTCGCCCATCAGGCTGCGCACGTCGCGGCCGCAGGCGGCGACGATCTTCGCCGCCACGCCGTAGGCTTCCGGGTGCACCGAGGACGCGTCGAGCGGCTCCTTGCCGTTGGGGATGCGCAAGAACCCGGCGCACTGCTCGAAGGTGCGGGCGCCGAGCCGCGAAACCTTGAGCAGTTCCTTCCGGCTCAGGAACGGGCCGTTGGCGTCGCGATGGGCGACGATCGCCTCCGCCGACGACTTGCCGAGACCCGACACCCGCGCCAGCAGCGGCGCCGAGGCGGTGTTGAGGTCGACCCCGACGGCGTTGACCGCATCCTCCACCACCGCGTCCAGCGAGCGCGACAGCTTGCCCTGGTCGACGTCGTGCTGGTACTGGCCGACGCCGATCGACTTCGGCTCGATCTTGACCAGCTCGGCGAGCGGATCCTGCAGTCGGCGGGCGATGGAGACCGCGCCGCGCAGCGAAACATCGAGGCCGGGGAACTCCTGCGCCGCGGCCTCGGAGGCCGAGTAGACAGAGGCGCCGGCCTCGGAAACGATGACCTTGGTCGGCTTCGGCCCCGGCAGCTGGACGAGCAGGTCGGCAACCAGCCGTTCGGTCTCGCGACTGCCGGTGCCGTTGCCGATCGCGACCAGTTCGACCCCGTGCCTGCGGATCAGGGCCGCCAGCTCGGCCTGGGTGCCGCGGATGTCGTTCCTCGGCGGGAACGGATAGACGGTCGCCGTCTCCAGCAGCTTGCCGGTGTTGTCGACGACGGCGACCTTGACCCCGGTGCGGATGCCAGGATCGAGGCCCATGGTGGCGCGGGTCCCGGCCGGCGCGGCGAGCAGCAGGTCCTTCAGGTTCCGGGCGAAGACGTGGATGGCCTCCTCCTCGGCGCGCTCGCGCATGTCGCGCATCAGGTCGAGCGACAGCGACATCGACAGCTTCACCCGCCAGGTCCAGCCGATCACCTCGGCCAGCCACCGGTCGCCGGGCTGCTGGCCGAGCGCGTAGAACGAGGCGATGATGCGCTCGACCGGCTTGACCTGGTCGGTCGCGTCCTGGTCGACGACGATGTCGACGGAAAGGATCTCCTCGTTCCAGCCGCGCAGCATGGCGAGCGCCCGGTGCCCGCGCACGCCGGACCAGCGCTCGGTGTGGTCGAAATAGTCGGAGAACTTGGCGCCGTCCGCCTGCTTGCCCTCGACCACGCGCGAGCGCAGGAAGGCGTTGTCCTTCATGTATTCGCGCAGCCGCTTCAAGAGGTCGGCATTCTCGGTGAGCTGCTCGGCAACGATGTCGCGGGCGCCCTCGAGCGCCGCCTTGGTATCGGCCACCTCTGCCGACAGGAAGGCGGCGGCAAGCTCGGCCGGAACCCTGCTGCGGTCGGCAAGGATCGCCTCGGCCAGCGGTCCGAGCCCGCGTTCGCGCGCGATCTCGGCCTTGGTGCGGCGCTTCGGCTTGAACGGGAGGTAGATGTCCTCCAGTTCGGCCTTGGTGGCGGCGGCGGCGACCTTGGCGGCAAGCTCGTCGGTCAGCTTGCCCTGACCGGCGATCGATTCGACGATGGCGGCACGGCGCGCCTCCAGCTCGCGCAGGTAGGTCAGCCGCTCGGAGAGGACGCGAAGCTGGGTGTCGTCCAGGCCGCCGGTAACCTCCTTGCGGTAACGCGCGATGAAGGGAACGGTCGCGCCGCCGTCCAGCAACTCCACGGCTGCCGAGACCTGCGCCGCGCTGGCCTTGATCTCTGCGGCAATCGTGTTGGCGATCTTCTGCGGTGTTGCGGCCATCATGCTCTCCTCGGTGTCAATGCCGCGGGCGCTCCCCGGGTTTCGAGGACACCGCGTCAGCGGGCGGCGACCATAGGGTGCCGCCCCTTCGCCGCCAACTGCGACGGCGGCGGGCGTCCACAACATATCGCAAGGGCCGCGCTCAGAAGCGAACCGGGGCGAGCGGCGGCCTTGTCTCTTCGAAGGCCCTGAGCCGGGCCTCGGCCTCGCCGATATAGTCGCGCGCGAACGGCACGGCGTCCTGGTGACGGGCGAGTTGCAACTGGATGATCGGCAGGCGGTCGTGCCGGAACGCCGCCTCCATCGCCGCGAGATAGAACTCCCACATGCGGCAGAAGCGCTCGTCATAGAGCCGCGCCGCCTCGTCCCAGCGGGCGACGAAGCGCTCGCGCCAGGCTCTCAGCGTCCAGGCATAGTGCATCGGCAGCATCTCGACGTCCTTGACCAGGAATCCGGCCCGCTCGATCGCCGGCAGCACCTCGGACAATGCCGGCAGGTACCCGCCCGGGAAGATGTATTTCTCGATCCAGGGGTTGATCGTATAGGCCGGCTTCACCCGGCCGATATAGTGGAGGACCATCACGCCCTCCTTCTTGAGAACTCGCGCCATCGTGCCGAAAAACTTGCCGTAATTGGCAAGCCCGACATGCTCGAACATGCCGACGGAAACAATGCGGTCGAATTCGCCCGCGAGGTCGACATAGTCGGTCAGCTCGAAGCGGACCCGATCCGACAGCCCGCGCTCGGCGACCCGGCTGCGCGACACCGCAAGCTGCTCCTCGCTCAGCGTGATGCCGGTGACGTCGACACCGGAGCTTTCGGCCATGTACATGCCGAGCCCGCCCCAGCCCGAGCCCACCTCCAGCACCCGCTGCCCCGGCTCCAGCAGCAGCTTGGCGGTGATATGCCGCTTCTTGGCGGTCTGAGCCTCCTCGAGCGAGATGCCGCGGGGCTCGAAATAGGCGCAGGAATATTGCCAGTCGCGGTCAAGGAACAGGTCGAACAGGCGCGCGTCGAGGTCGTAGTGATGCGCCACGTTGTGCCGGTTGCGGTTGACGGGAAGGCGCGCGCTGAGCTGGTAGGCCAGCAGCCGCAGCAGCCCCTGCGCCTTGTGGCGCGGCGTGGCGGCGCGGCGGACGCCGTTGCGGCGCAGCAGCGAGAGCAGATCGAAGATGTCGCCCTCCTCGACCAGCAACCGTCCGTCCATATAGGCTTCGCCGAGCTTCAATGCCGGATCGGCGGCGATCTCGCCGCCGACGGTCGGATCGGCAAGGCGGATGCGCAGCGGCGCCCCGGCCCCGTCGCCGAAGCGCACCGACCCGCCGGACGGATCGACGACAAGCAACTGCCCGGTCGTGACCATCCGCCCCAGCATCGCAACAAATTCCGAGCCCATGCACCATTCCTCTGCCTTCGAAGTCCGGACAAGGTAGCGATCTGCGCCGGCGGCGCAACAGGCTCGCACCGCGTCCGCCTCAACATGCGGTTTCCATGTAACAATTCCTCAATTTCTTGCGGTCTATAGTCGCCAGCACAAGCAACCGGGGGCTAGCGGGATGCGAAGATCGATGCTGATAGCGACGGCGGCGCTTGCCGTTTTCTGTCCGTCCGCATCCGCGTCTTCGGAACCGCTCAACCTTCTGATCTGGGAAGCCTATATCGACGCCGCGATCCTTGAGGACTGGACGGCGAAGACCGGCGTCGAGGTCCGACAGTCCTATTACGACAGCGGCGACGCCCGCGACGAGGTATTGTCGGATCCCAACAGCGACGTCGACGTGGTCATCACCGGCGAGAACGGTGCCAAACTGTTCGGCAGCCGCGGCATCCTCGCGCCGCTAACGGTCGCCAACATAGCTTCGCTTGCCCAATACGACGACGCCTGGAAGAACCGCTGCGGCGGCTATGGCGTTCCGTACCTCTGGGGCACGATGGGTCTGCTTTACCGCTCCGACATGATTGCCGCGGCGCCGGACTCCTGGGCCGATCTGATGCGGCCCGCCGAGCCGCTGCGCCAGCATATCGCCATGTACCAGGACCACAACGAGGCCTTCGTGCCGGCGCTGGTGCTGCTCGGCAAGTCGATCAACGCCAACGACAACGAGACGCTGAAGGCCGCCTATCAGCTGATGAGGGCGCAGGCGCCGTTCGTCCTGACCTACGACTACATCATCACCTCGATCCAGAACCCCGAGGTCGGGCCGCGGGTGTATATGGCGCTCGGCTACAGCGGCGACCAGCACGTGCTGAACGAGAAGATCGGCGCCGCCGCGCTCTGGCGCTACGCCGTGCCGAAGGAAGGAACGTTGTCCTGGCTCGACTGCATGGCCGTCAGCGCGCGTTCAAAGCGCAAGGACCAGGCGCTTGCGCTGGTAGACCACATCGCGAGCGCCGCAAGCGCGGCCCGCAACGCCATTTCGCTCAGCATGCCGACGGCCAACCGGGAAGCGCTGGCGCTCATCCCCGCCGACATGCGCGGCGACCCGGAAATCTATGCGGCGCCGGAAACCCTGGCCCGGAGCCAGTACTCCGAGGAACTCACCGTCCCGTCGGTGCAGGCCCGCCGCCGTATCATCAGCAGCCTGGTTCAGTTCCGTGAGTCTCAGTAAACGCGCCTTCGTCCTCATCTTTCCGGTCGTGCTGGCGGGCTACGTCCTTGCGGCGACGCTGCTCTACATGAGCCAGAGCGCCTCGATCATGCGCCTGGAACGGGCCCGCCTGTGGCAGCAACTCGGCCTTCTCGGCGCCGTCTTCCAGAACGAGGTGACGCAGAACAAGAGCCTGATCTACTCGCTGATCGAGGGCAACGCCGTGCGCCTGTTCGTCAGCGAGCCCGATGCAAGCTATCGCAGCAACGCCATCGGCGTGCGGGTGCAGGAGAGCATCACCTCGCTGACCGAGGATCCGGCCCGCTTCATCTCGGTGGCCATCATCCGTCCGCCCGCCTCGGTCGAGTACTACTACGAAAACAGCATCGATCCCTTCGCCACGATTCCGCCGGAGCAGGTCGAGCACGCACTGCAGCTCATCGACAGTCCGAAGCTGTCCAACTGGTCCTACGTCGCGCTGAAAGATTCGGACCCGCTCATCATCCACTCCGAGTTCCTCGATCCGCGGACCTTCAACCGCCCGGTGTCCAGCGCCAAGGCGGGGTCGATCCTCGTGCAGACGGCGGTGCGGCCAAGGCCGTTCCTCGACATGAAGAAGGCGCTGGAAAAGGAATACGCCAGCACGATCGACATCGCGTCCCGCCCGCTGCTTGCGCAGGGCGAGTATTCCGCCACGGTCAAGCTCGGCCCCTCGCTCTTCGCGCGCCTGACGCCGCCGGCCGATCATCTCGACGACCGGCTGTACAACCTGAAATACCTGCTTGCCCTCGGCGCGCTCGGGCTCAGCCTGTTCACCATCGGCACCGTGCTCGTGCTGGTCCGCCGCTTCATCACAAGCCCGATCGCCCGGCTGGACCACCAGCTGACCGAGGTGATGGCGGGGTCCCGCTCCGAGATCGCGGCCACCAGCGAAGCCGGCGAGATCGGCCGGCTGTCGGCCAACATGAAGCAACTGCACGACGATGCGGTGCACTCCTTCGAGCTGGTGCGGGAGGCCTCCTGGACCGATACGCTGACGGGCATATCCAACCGCGAGCATTTCAATCTCCGCTCGACGGAAATCCTCGAGGCGGCGGAGGCGTCGTCGGCGAATTGCACGCTGCTGTTCATCGACGTCGACAACTTCAAGTTCGTCAACGACAAGCATGGCCACAAAGTCGGCGACGAACTGCTCAAGACGCTGGCTGCGCGCATCCAGGCGATCGTCAAGTCGGTCGCGCTACGCCACGCTTTGCCGGAGGCGCTGGTGGCCCGGCTGTCCGGCGACGAATTCGCGATCATGGTGCAATCGCGTCCCGGCGACGGCGCGGCCGCGGAGATCTCGGCCGAAATCGTCTGCCTGTTCGCCGACGGTTTCGAAATGCTGGAAAAGTCCTACCCTGTCACTGCCAGCATCGGCATCGCTGCCTTTCCCGAGGACGCGGCCAGCCTGCCCGAGCTGCTCGCCGACGCCGATGCGGCAATGTACCAGGCCAAGGCGCAGGGCAAGAACGGCTCGGCGCGCTATTCCCGATCACTGCACGCCACCCGTACGCGCCGGCTGCGGATCGAGGAGGAACTGCGGGCCCTCGATCCCGACGACGAGATGCACCTCGTCTACATGCCGATCGTCGACGGTCGCGGCAAGGTCGTCGCATGCGAGGCCTTGCTGCGCTGGACCTCGCCCCTGCTGGGTCGCATAACGCCCGACGAATTCATTCCGATCGCCGAAACCACCGGACTGTTCAGCAAGATCGACTCCTGGGTGATCGACAAGGCCATGTCCAGCTGTGGCCGGATCAAGCAGCTGTTCGGCCCGGACACGGTGCTGTGCATCAACATCTCGTCGGCGGAGCTCTACACCAAGTCGATCGCCGACCGGTTCTGCGACGCGCTCGTGCGTCACGACGTCGATGCGCGCTCGGTCGAGATCGAACTGACGGAGACCTTCGCCGTCAAGCTCGGCGACCAGTCGCAGCGCAACTTCGAGGCGTTGCGCGCCAAAGGTTTCCGCATTTCCATCGATGATTTCGGCGCCGGCTACACGTCCGTCCAGCAGCTCATCGACTATGCCGCCGAGACCATCAAGCTCGACCGGGTGCTGGTCGAGAGCCTGACCAGCAAGGCCGCGCTTCCGACCCTGCGGGCGCTGGTGGCGCTCTGCCACGCGCAGGACATGCAGGTGGTGGCCGAGGGCGTCGACACTCCCGAGAAGATGGCGCTGCTTGCCGCCGCCGGCTGCGATCTCTACCAGGGCTACCTGATCAGCCAGCCGCTCACGGCCGAGGACCTCGGCATCTGGGCGATGCAGCGGCTGATGGAGCGAGCGAAGCAGTCCGCGGGCGCGACGGCCGTCAGCGCCTGATGCAGCCGTGATCGGCCGGCCCGGTCAGTGCGGGAAATCCAGCCCCATTTCGCGGAAGCGCGCCGGATCGTCGCCCCAGTTCTCGCGCACCTTGACGAACAGGAACAGGTGCACCGGCTGCTCGAGGATCTCCGACAGTTCCTTGCGCGACGCCATCGAGATCGCCTTGATCGCCTCGCCGTTCTTGCCGAGCGCGATCTTTTTCTGGCTGTCGCGCTCGACATAGATCACCTGCTCGATGCGGACGGAGCCGTCCTTGCGCTCCTCCCACTTCTCGGTCTCGACGTGCGAGGAATAGGGCAGCTCCTGATGCAGGCGCAGGAACAGCTTCTCGCGCGTGATCTCGGCGGCGAGCTGGCGCATCGGCAGGTCGGAAATCTGATCCTCGGGGTAGTACCACGGCCCCTCCGGCAAGGTCGCGGCAAGGTAATTCATGACGTCCTCGCATCCGGAACCGTTCAGCGCCGAGATCATGAAGGTGCGCTCGAAGGCAACGACGTCGTTCGCCGCCTTGGTCAGCTTCAGCAGTTCCTCCGGCGCGACCCGGTCGACCTTGTTCAACACGAGGATCTTCGGCTGGTGTACTTCCTTGAGCCCTTCCAGAATCGCCTCTGCATCCCCCTTCAGCCCGCGCTCGCTGTCGATCAGGAACATCACCAGGTCGGCATCCTTCGCCCCGCCCCAGGCGGTCGTGACCATGGCCCGGTCGAGCCGGCGCCGCGGCTTGAAGATGCCGGGCGTGTCCATGAAGACGATCTGGGCGTTGTCGTGGATGGCGATGCCACGCACGATCGCCCGCGTCGTCTGCACCTTGTGGCTGACGATCGAGACCTTGGCGCCGACAAGGCGGTTCACCAGCGTGGACTTGCCGGCATTGGTCGCGCCGATCAGCGCGACGAAGCCGGAACGGGTGGGGGCGCCGCGCTCGGCGGCTTCGTGCTGTTGCTCTGTCATGATGGTTCCGTTGCTCTTGCGGCTCCCTTCCGGGCATGATGCACACAGGTCGGGACCGCACTCAATTCATTTCGGGGCGAAGGTGCCGGGGCCTGTGTCTCAGCCCTCTCCGCCCGCTTTCCTCCAGATGCCCTCGCGTTCCAGCACCCGGGTCGCGGCGGCCTGCTCGGCCGCGCGCTTGGAGCGGTCCGTCCCGGTCTCCGGTGCGATGCCGGCAATCTCCACCGTCACGGTGAAGCGCGGGTCGTGGTCGGGGCCGGAGCGGTCCTCGATACGGTAGACAGGCGTGGTGGCGAAGTTCGCGTGCGCCCATTCCTGCAGTTCGGTCTTGGCATCGCGGCGGCCGCCGTGCTCGCTCTTCGCCCGGTTCTGCCAGTTGCGCAGGATGAAGCCGCGGGCCGCTTCCAGTCCGCCGTCGAGGTAGATCGCGGCGATCAGCGCCTCGACCACGTCGGCGCGGACGTTCATCATCGGCTTGCCGGTCAGCTTCTTCACGTCCGAACCGGTGCGGATGAACTGGTGCAGGCCGAGGTCGTCAGATACCTTGGCGCAGGTCTCCGCGCTGACGAGCTGGTTGAGCCGCACCGAGAGTTCGCCCTCGCTCGCCTCGCGAAAGGTCTGGAACAGCAGTTCGGCCACGCACAGACCCAGCACCCGGTCGCCGAGGAACTCGAGCCGCTCGTAGTTGCTGCCCTTGGCCGGTCGGGCGCTGGCGTGGGTGATGGCGCGGTCGAGCCGGTCCTTGCTGGCGAAGCTGTAACCGATCGCGGCTTCGAGCCGTCCGCGATTTTCCTCGTTCAGCGGCTTGGCCGATTTCATTCGACGACCTTGAACAACCGATCCCAGCGCAGGTTGGCCGGCCACTTCCACACTTCGCGGAAGGCGGTGTCGTTGCCGAGCGAGAAGAAGATCATGCTGGCGCGGCCGATCAGGTTCTCCGCCGGAACGAAGCCGACGTCGAAACGGCTGTCGGCGGAGTTGTCGCGGTTGTCGCCCATCATGAAATAGTGTCCCTCGGGGACGATGAACTCGCGGGTGTTGTCGCCGATGGTGCCGATGCGGGTGTCGATGGTGTCGTAGGAAACGTCGTTGTCCAGCGTCTCGCGGAAAACCGGAATGTTCTCGCCGGTGTCATACTGGTCGTCGGGGCGGAAGTAGCCGCTCGGCTGGCGCGGCACCGGCTGGCCGTTGATGTAGAGAACGCTGTCGCGGACCTGGACGCGGTCGCCCGGGAGGCCGATGACGCGCTTGATGTAGTCGATGCTCGGATTGGGCGGGAAGCGGAACACGGCGATGTCGCCGCGGTCCGGCTCGCTGGCGAAGATGCGGCCAGCAAACAGGTTCGGCGAGAACGGCAGCGAGTAGCGCGAGTAGCCGTAGGAGAACTTGTTGACGAACAGGTAGTCGCCCACGAGCAGCGTCGGCATCATCGACCCGGACGGGATCGTGAAAGGCTGGAACAGGACCGTGCGGATGACGACTGCGAGCAGCAGGGCCTGGATGATGACCTTGACGTTCTCCCACAGGCCACCCTCAGCCTTCTTGATCTTCTCTGTCACGCCTGTCTTGTCCTCTCGTGCAAACATGCCGCTCTCTCTAGCGCATGTTCTGGGGAAATGAAATCGCGGCCGCGAAAAAGCCGCAGGGGCCCGGCCGCGCCGGTCAGGGCCGCTCCGCAAGGGGCAGCGCCTCGATGATGACGAAGGCCTGGGCCAGCGGAAAATCATCGGTGATGGTGATGTGGATGTGCGCCTCGTGGCCCGGCGGCGTCAACGCCTTCAGCCGCTCCCCTGCCCCGCCGGTCAGGCGCATCGTCGGCTTGCCTCCGGGCAGGTTGACCACGCCCATATCCTTCCAGAAGACGCCCTGCGCAAGGCCGGTGCCGAGCGCCTTGGAGCAGGCTTCCTTGGCGGCGAACCGCTTGGCATAGGAGGCGGCGCGGTTCTTGCGGCCGTCGGACTTCCGGCGTTCGACCTCGGTGAAACAGCGCTGGGTGAAGCGTTCGCCGAAGCGCTCGAGCGATTTCTCCACCCTGCGGATGTCGATCAGGTCGCTGCCAATGCCGATGATCATGCGCCGGTCTCCGTCAGGCCAATTGTTGCGTGCCGCGGTGGGCGAGGCGCTGCAGACGGCGGCGGCGATGCGCCCGCACCCCGGCGTGACTCACGCCATAGGCCAGCGCCGCCGCCGCCGCTCCGATCGCGACGGACCCGACGAGCATCGGCTTCAGCACCGGTCTCCACAGGTCCGAAAACGTCAGATGGTCGAACAGGCGGGCGAGGTCAATGGCCGTGCCGCTGTGTTGCGAGGTCGTGCCCAGGACAAGCTCCCCGGCGCGCAGGGTCGCGGTCCAGATCAGCGGAAGCGTCAGCGGATTGGCCACGGCGGTCGCCAGCGCCGCGGCCACCAGGTTGCCCGACAGCAGGTAGGCCAGGGCGAGCGCGAGGACGACATGCAAACCGAGAAACGGCGTGAAGGCGGCAAAGGTGCCGGATGCAACGCCCAGCGCGACCGCATGCGGCGAAGCCGAAAGCCGGACGATCCGCATGCCGAGGTAGCGCAACGGCCTGCCGAGGCCCTTGCGCGGCCAGAAGAATTCACGCACCCGGTCCTGCCAGGTCGATTGCTTGCGGCGACGGAACAACATGGCGCAGACATAGCGCATGGCGCCGAAATCGGAAACGGAATTTCAGCCGGAAGCCCGGGCGCTGGATATATCGTGGCGCCGGCGGCCGGGCAGAGCGAAGGCACCGATGGCGCAGGCGTCACGCCGCGCCACGGCTGCGTCGGGCCTAGTAGTATTTGCGGAAGAGGCCGCGGTCGATCTGGCGCTGGCGGTATTCGAGATCGATGCGATCGATCGCGCCGTTCAGATAGGCCGTCTCGCGTTCGGCGATGGTCGGTACGCGCAGGGCGCGGGTGAAATTCTTCAGCTGCTTCAGCATCGGTAAAACCCTTGTTCGGTTCAACCTCCCGCTATTGAGAATAGGGGAACCCGCTGAAACAACCAGCGCCATGATCAGAGTCCAGATATGCGTCACACGCATATCTGTGGTTAAAAATCAGGCAACATCGCCCATTTTCCCGGCAAGACCGCACAGATTTGCATGCAAGGCACCCTTTGCCACGGCGCCAGCCCAATCGGTGTGCGCTACGCAAAGACCCGGCTGACCGTCGACACGCAGGTCAGCTCCTTCAACTGACCGATGATCTGGTTCAACTGCCGCAGGTCCCACACCTCGAGGTCCATCTGCACTTCGGTGAAATCGGCCGCCACCCGGGTCATCGACATCGAGCGGATGTTGACGTCACCGGTGGCGAGAATCTGCGTCACCTCGGCGAGCGAGCCCGGCTCGTTGAGCTGATTGATCAGGATGCGCGCCATGAAGCGGGTGTTGTTGGCCTCGTCGAGGTCCCAGCGCACGTCGATCCAGCGCTCCGGTTCGTCGTCGAACTTCTGCAGCGCCGGCGACTGGATCGGATAGATGGTGATGCCCTTGTCCCGTTCCATGATGCCGACGATGCGATCGCCCGGGACGGCGCCGCCCTCGGAGAAATGAACTTCGGCCTTGCCGGAAAGGCCGCGAATGGGCAACGCTTCCGGGCCCGCGCCCATCGCGGCGTCGAGCTGGGCCTTGGACTTGCCCGGCAGCTTGAACACCATGCCGGAGGCGCTGCGCATCGGAAACCAGCCCTCTTCCTGGCTCGGCTTCACCGTGACGCGCTCGTCCTGATGATCGGGGTGTACGGCACGCAGCACGTCGAGCGAGGAGAGTTCGCCGCGACCGACGGCGGCGATCGCATCCTCGACGTCCTTGTGACCGAGGCGATGCAGCACCGGCTTCAGGAGATCGCGCGAAAAGGGCTTTCCGGCCCGGTCGAAGGTGCGCTCGATGATGCGATAGCCGAGGCCGGAATACTGCTTGCGGACGGCCGCCCGGGTGGCGCGGCGGATGGCCGCGCGGGCCTTGCCGGTAACCACGATTTCCTCCCAGGCGGGCGGCGGCACCTGGATGCCGGAGCGGATGATCTCGACCTCGTCGCCGTTGTTCAGGCGCGTGACGAGCGGCATGATCCGCCCGTTGATCTTGGCGCCGACGCAGGTGTCGCCGATGTTGGTGTGGACGGCATAGGCGAAATCGATCGGGGTCGCGCCGCGAGGCAGCGTGATCAATTGCCCCTTCGGGGTGAAGCAGAACACCTGGTCCTGGAACAGTTCCAGCTTCGTGTGCTCGAGGAACTCCTCCGGGTTGTCGCCTTCGGCGAGCGACTCGATGGTGCGGCGCAAGCGGGCATAGGCGTTCGACTGCGGCCCGCCCCTGTCGTCGGCGTCGCCTTCCTGCCCGTCCTTGTAGAGCGAATGGGCGGCGATGCCGTATTCGGCGATCTCGTGCATGCGCTTGGTGCGGATCTGCAGTTCGATGCGCTGACGCGACGGACCGATGATGGTGGTGTGGATCGACTGGTAGTCGTTCTGCTTCGGCGTCGAGATGTAGTCCTTGAACCGGCCGGGAACGACGCGCCAGCGGGTGTGCACGACCCCGAGCGCGTGGTAGCAGGCCGGAATGTTCTCGACGAGAATGCGGAAGGCGTAGACGTCGGACAGCTGCTCGAAGGAGAGCGACTTCGACTGCATCTTGCGGAACACCGAATAGGGCTTCTTCTGGCGTCCCTTGACCACCGCGTTCGGCAGGCCGTTGGCGACGAGCAACTCGCCGAGTTCGGCCTCGATCTTTCGGACCAGGTTCTCGTTGCGGGTCGACATTTCCGCCAGCCGCTTGGTCACGGTGTCATAGGCTTCCGGATTGATGTGGCGGAAGGCGAGGTCTTCCAGCTCCTCGCGCATGTCCTGCATGCCCATGCGGCCGGCGAGCGGCGCATAGATCTCCATCGTCTCCTCGGAGATGCGCGCCCGCTTTTCCGGCGACATGTGGTCGAGGGTGCGCATGTTGTGGAGCCGGTCGGCCAGCTTGACCAGCAGCACCCGCACGTCGTCGGAGATCGCGAGCAGCAGCTTGCGCAGGTTTTCCGCCTGCTTGGCCTTCTTGGTCACCAGATCGAGCTTCTTGATCTTGGTCAGGCCCTCGACCAGCGTGCCCATGTCCTCGCCGAAGAGTTCGTCGATCTCGGCGCGCGTGGCGCTCGTGTCCTCGATGGTATCGTGCAGCAGCGCCACCGCGATGGTGGACTCGTCGAGCTTCATCTCCGTCAGGATGGCCGCCACCTCGAGCGGGTGCGAGATGTAGGGATCGCCGCTCGCCCGCTTCTGCTGGCCATGCTTCTGCATGGCATAGACATAGGCCTTGTTCAGCAGGGCCTCGTTGGCATCGGGCTTGTATTCCTGAACCCGCTCGACGAGTTCATATTGGCGCATCATCCGGTTGCCGCTCCTACAGCGTCCGTGCGCCCGTCCGGGCATCGGAAACGCAGCGATATATTGATCCTCGACGCGCCAGACCGGAAGTCGACTTTCACCCGGCCATCTGGCGCGCGCCGCAACGAAAAAGTGCGCCGAACGTGGGCACGGCGCACTGCATTACATAGGCATGGAACGTTTAGTCCGCCATCAATAATCGTCGCTCTTTTCCGGCGGGACGAGCCCTTCGATGCCTGCGAGCAGCTCCTCTTCCGACATGCGGTCGAAGGCGACGACCTCGGGCTGGTCCTCCTCTTCGTCGGGCAGCACCAGGCCGGCCGTGTCCTCGGCGGCGAGCGCGGTCGCGTCGGGCTCGGGCTCGTCGACCTCGACATGCTTCTGCAGCGAATGGATCAGGTCTTCCTTAAGGTCGTCCGGCGACAGCGTCTCGTCGGCGATCTCGCGCAGCGCAACGACCGGGTTCTTGTCGTTGTCGCGGTCGACGGTGATCGGGGCGCCCTGCGAAATGAGGCGTGCGCGGTGGCTTGCAAGAAGAACCAGCTCGAAGCGGTTGTCTACCTTGTCGATGCAGTCTTCAACTGTGACACGGGCCATTGCCTGTCCTTTGCGGTCGAGAATTTCAGGGGTTTGGATGCCCGATACAATCAATGGGCCGCAATTTCAAGTTTTTCCTTGCAATCCGGCCGCCGCCGTCGACCGGCCGGGACCGACACGCGCCGGTCTCAGACCAGCGCTGCGGAGCGCCGTCATAATTTCGCCTGCTTCAACCGTCGCTTGGTTGGAATTCCCTAGGCCCTGCCCTAAATCGCGTATATGATTGCTTTTTAATGTTTGTGATCCGGAAATACGCGCAGGGGCCGGATGCCATGCATTTTTTCAAGCGCTTTCGGAAATAAAGGATTGGTCTGAATGTTTGATCCTCGCGAAAAGATCGCACTCTTCATCGATGGGGCAAATCTCTACGCGGCCTCTAGGACACTCGGGTTCGACATCGACTACCGGAAGCTGCTGAAGGCGTTTCAGAAGCGTGGCTACCTGCTGCGCGCCTACTACTACACCGCGCTGATCGAGGACCAGGAATATTCGTCGATCCGCCCGCTGATCGACTGGCTCGACTACAACGGCTACAAGGTGGTGACCAAGCCGGCCAAGGAATTCACCGACTCGCTCGGCCGCCGCAAGATCAAGGGCAACATGGACATCGAACTCGCGATCGACGCCATGGAGCAGTCGGAAACGGTCGACCACCTGGTGATTTTCTCCGGCGACGGCGACTTTACGACGCTGGTCGAGGCACTGCAGCGCAAGGGGCGCAAGGTTTCGGTCGTGTCGACCATGGCGACGCAGCCGCCGATGATTGCCGACGACCTGCGCCGCCAGTCCGACTATTTCATCGATCTCGTGACGCTGAAGCCCGAGATCGGCCGCGACCCCTCGGAACGGCCTGTGCGTGCGAGCGAGCAACACTCGGACGAGGTGGCGAACTGACGGCGGCCACACCGCCGGCCGGTGGCCCGAATCTGGCATTCGGTAAAATCCGACGGAAACTCTTCAATCCCTGTCAATGAGACGGTGATAGCCAGAAACCCAGACGCAGGAGATACGTCAGGGACATGCTTAGCCCACTCTCGAACATCAACGCGGTCAGCCCGCTGGTCGGACCCGTTCGTCCGCTTCCGGGCGGCGCGCGCACGGAGACCGCCGCCGCGGCCCTGGCGGCGCTGTCGCCGGCACAGCCCGGCCCGCAGGTGGCGAACTCGCTCGAGGACGCCGGCGAGACGGGCCCCTTCCTCTACGGGCCGCGCGGCATGCCCGCCGGCGAGCCGGCTCCTGCCGCGGTCAGCAACAACACCACGAGCGGGTCGTCCCCTGCCCCGCGCCTGGCAATGGAAAGCGGGCAACTGACGGCGCTGCTGTCGTCGCTGATGGCCCCGGGCAGCGCCGCTGCCGAAAGCCACGCCCCCGCAGTGCCGCAGCCGGCCGCGCCTGCGACGGCCGAACCGTCGCTGATCACCAGGCTCTACCAGCAGTTCTGAGACGCGTCTTCACGCTAATCACGTCCGGGCCGTCGCGGCACGGACGGCGATCGCGCACCAATGCGTAATCACCCCGGCGCGGCGGCGGCAACCATGCCCCGCGCTTAGCCCTGCTCCTTCAACAGCCGGCTCTTCTGGCGCGCCCAGTCACGTTCCTTAGCGGTCTCGCGCTTGTCGTGGAGCTTCTTGCCCTTGGCCAACGCCAGCTCGAGCTTCGCCCGGCCGCGGTCGTTGAAGTAGATCTTGAGCGGCACCAGCGTCATGCCCTCGCGATTGACGGCGTTCTTCAGCCGGTGCATCTCGCGCTTGGACAGCAGCAGTTTCCGCCGTCGCCGGGTTTCATGATTGAAGCGGTTCGCCTGCAGGTATTCCGGCAGGTAGGAGTTGATCAGCCAGATCTCGCCGTCCTCGTCGGAGGCGTAGGACTCGGCTATGTTGGCCTTGCCCTGCCGCAACGACTTGACCTCGGTGCCGGTCAGCACCAGGCCGGCCTCGTAGGTATCCACGATCTCGTAGTTGAAACGGGCCTTGCGGTTTTCCGCCACGACCTTCTGGACGGTCGCGGGATTGGCCTTGGTCGCCATCGTTCGCCTCAGTCGATCAGGCCGGCATGCCGCAAGGCCGCATCGAGCGCGGCCTCGGTCGCCGGCTCGAGCGTGGGCAGCAGCGGCGAGCGCACCGCACGGCTCATGCCGCGCACGCGGCTGAGCGCATACTTGGCGCCGCACACACCCGGCTCCATGAAGATCGCCTTGTGCAGCGGCATCAGCCGGTCCTGGTATTCCAGCGCCATGGCGTAGTCGCCGGCCAGCGTCGCCTTCTGGAACTCGGCGCACAGCCGCGGCGCGACGTTCGCGGTCACGGAGATGCAGCCGACGCCGCCATGGGCGTTGAAGCCGAGCGCGGTGGCATCCTCGCCGGACAGCTGGACGAAGTCCTTGCCGCAGGCGATGCGCTGCTCGGACACGCGTTCGATCTTGCCGGTCGCATCCTTCACGCCGACAATGTTCGCGTGGGATCTGGTCAGCGCACTCATCGTCTCCGGCATCATGTCGACGACCGAGCGGCCGGGGATGTTGTAGATGATGATCGGCAGGCTAACGGCCTGCGCGATCGCGGCAAAATGCGCGATCAGGCCCTTCTGCGTCGGCTTGTTGTAGTAGGGCGTGACCACCAGGATCGCGTCGGCCCCCGCCTTCTCCGCGTGCTGGGCAAGCTCGATCGCCTCACTGGTGTTGTTGGAACCCGCGCCCGCGATCACCGGAACCCGCTTGGCCGCGACCTCGATGCAGAGCTCGATCACCCGCTTGTGCTCGGCGTGTGACAGGGTCGGGGACTCGCCCGTGGTTCCGACCGGGACCAGACCCTGGCTGCCCTCGGCGACCTGCCATTCGACATGGCTGGCGAAGGCGGCCTCGTCTACCGCGCCGCGTTCGGTGAAGGGGGTGACGAGGGCGGGAATGGACCCCTTGAACATCGAGAACTCCTAGAGCCAGAGTCCGGGGCGAACCCACGCTTTGGCCGTAATCCGTGGTTAAAAGCTGCCGCACCATAATCATGAGATGGTCGGGCGGCAAGCGGCGGATACAGCGTTTTTCGCCAGCTCCGACGGGCCGTTCCATGCCCCTTTCCGATCGACGGGATCGGGTGAATCGAGCGAATGAGGCGACGTGCGTTTCCCGGGTAACAGTTCGTTAAGACAACAATCCGCTAATCTGCTCAGATCCACTCTGAACGCGCCGAAGACGCAGGATGATCAGCGGGCTGGCTTTTCCATGACGATACCCAAGGCCCTCGTGGCGCTTCTTCTGCTGGCGGCCGGGGGGCCGGCTCCGGACGCGGCCGCCGCCCAGCTTCCAACCGACAATGCGCCGCTGCCGCAGGTCAAGCCGCTCGGCTTCTCGGCCGGCGTGCCCGACCACGGTGCGACCGGTCCGTTCCCGCTCGTCGCCGGCGAGCCGCAGGCGGCGTCGTCCCTGAAACACGGCCTTGACGCGCTGTCCGAAAATGACGCCGCCGCGGCGCTGCAGATCCGAGAGGCCATGGCGGCGGACAGCCTCGACCGCCGCATCCTGACCTGGGCAATCGCCGTATCCGGGGCGCCGGGCGTGCCCTCACACGTGATCGCCGCCGCCCAGAGCGAACTGAAGGGCTGGCCCGGCCTGAAGGTGCTACGCGCCAATTCGGAGCGCGCCATGGCGCGCGAAAACCCGTCGGCGCGCGACGTGCTGGCCGCGTTCGGCACGACACGCGCCGAAACTTCGGAAGGTGCAGTGGTGCTGGCCCGGGCGCGCCTGTCCACCGGCGACGCGCCGGGCGCGGCCGACGCGCTGCGGCCGTTCTGGCACGCCGAAGCACTGGATCCGTCCACCGAGACAACAGTCCTCAAGGAATTCGGTGCCCTGCTCTCCATCGCCGACCATCGCAAGCGTATGGAAATGCTGCTCTATCGCGAGCGGACGCAACAGGCGGCGCGGTTCGGCGAGCTCGCCAAGGCGCAATCGCTCTACCGGGCCTGGGCCGCGGTGATCCGCAAGGAGCAGAACGCCGCGGCGCTGGTGAAGGCGGTCGACCCGTCGTGGCATGGCGATGCGGCCTATGCCTTCCTCCGCGCGGAGCTCGCCAACCGGAACGAGGATTACGAACTGGCGGCAAGACTGTTGACGCGCACGCTGCCGGACGACACCGACGCCGAGGCCGCCTCGGCCTGGTGGGTCGAGCAGCGGATCGCCAGCCGCGGCCTTGACGAACAAGGCAAGACAGCGGCGGCCTATCGTCTTGCGGCGGGCCACGCCGCCAGGAGCGAGACCGACGTGGTGGAGGCCGAATTCCACGCCGGCTGGTATGCCCTGCGCGGCCTCGAAGACCCGGGCAAGGCCGCGCCCCATTTCCAGCGGATCCTGCGCGTCTCGAACCGGCCTCTGGCCGTCTCGCGTGCGTGGTACTGGATCGGCAGAACGGCGGAAGCCGCGGGGTCGAACGGCGAGGCACAGGCGCACTACGCCAAGGCGGCAACCTTCACGGGCACCTATTACGGCCAGCTGGCGGCGGCCCGGATCGGGCGGAAGTCCCTGAACGTCGCCTACCCCGCGCCGACCGCGGAGGAGCGCCGCCGCTTTGCCTCGCGCGAAGCGGTCCAGGCCATCGCCCGCCTCTCCGCCGCCGGCCACGACCGGCGCACCGGCAGCCTCTATCGCGCGCTGGCGGAAGAACTGCAGAGCCCGGGCGAACTGGCATTGCTGGCGACCCGGGCCGAGCGGGACGGCGACCACCAGCGGTCGCTGCAGGTCGGCAAGATCGCCTTCGGGCGCGGCATCGACGTTGCCGCCCTGGCCTTCCCGATCGGTGTCATTCCCGCCAGCGCCGACATTTCCGGCTCCGGCAAGGCGCTGGCCTATGCCATCGCCCGCCAGGAGAGCGCCTTCAATCCGGCGGCCGTATCCCCGGCCAACGCCCGCGGGCTGCTGCAGCTCCTGCCCGGCACCGCCAAGGGCGTAGCCAGGCGCTACGGTCTCGCCTACTCCGCGGACAGACTGACAAGCGACGCCGGCTACAATGCGACCCTCGGCGCCCACTTCCTCGGAGAACAGATCAACGATTTCGGCGGCTCCTACGTCCTCACCTTCATCGCCTACAATGCCGGGCCGCGCCGCGTGCACGAATGGATCGAACGTTTCGGCGACCCGCGCGGCAAGCCGATCGACGCAGTGGTGGACTGGGTGGAGCGCATTCCGTTCTCCGAGACGCGCGGCTATGTCCAGCGCGTGATGGAAAACTACCAGGTCTACAAGGCGCGCCTTGGCCAGGAGACCGATATCGTGCACGATCTGCGCATGGGCCGATAACGACCGGCCGGCGGGCACCCCGGCGGCCGGTGCCGGATCAGGCAAGGGTACGGAGCGCCATGACGTCCGAGGAATTCGACGAGCACTATTTCACTTCCGCTGACGGACTGAGGCTCTATGGGCGCGACTATCGCCCCACCGCCCCCGACATCGTGAGGCAACCGCCGGTCGTCTGCCTGGCCGGCCTTAGCCGCAACTCGCGCGACTTCCACCGGTTCGCGGCGATGCTGCGGGCCGATCCGGTGGCGCCGCGACGCGTCGTGACGCTCGACTATCGCGGCCGCGGACAATCGGACTGGGACGAGAACAAGGCGAACTACAACATTGGCGTCGAGAGCGCCGACACGCAGGCCGCCATGGCCGGACTGGGGATCGAGCGCGCCGTCTTCGTCGGCACCTCGCGCGGCGGCCTGATCCTGCACCTGATGGCGGAGAACATGCCGCATCTGATCCAGGCGGTCGTGCTGAACGACATCGGCCCGGTGCTCGAGCCGGAAGGTCTGCAGGAAATCGCCGCCTATCTCGGGCGCCAGCGCCGGCCCGAAGACTGGGACGATGCGGCCCGTATTCTCGCCGAGACGCACGGCGCCACCTTTCCTGCCCTCGACGCGGCCGACTGGCGCGAACTGGCGGCCGCGATCTATGCCGAAAGGTACGGGCGGATCGTCGCCGATTTCGACCCGGCGATCGCAGCCCCCCTGCAGGCGCTCGACCCGACGCAGCCCCTGCCCGATCTCTGGCAGCAGTTCGAGGCGCTGCGCGCAGTTCCGCTGATGGCGATCCGCGGCGCCCACTCCCGGCTGCTCTCCGAAGCCACGCTGGACGAGATGGCCCGGCGCCATCCCCGTCTGCGGCGCCACGTCGCCCGCGGCCAGGGCCACGCCCCGCTGCTGCACAAGCCGGACGTCTTTTCCGCAATCACGGCCTTCCTGCTGGATATCTGATCCGCCACCGCATGGCCCAGCAGGACCTGAAGGGCGGTTCGCAGCGATCGTGCAGCCGCCCGCCGGGATATCTTACCGGAACAGCAAAAAGCCCGGCTCGAAAGCCGGGCTTCGTCCAAAATGACCGAGGTCAGATCAGATTAGAACGAACGCTGGAAGCGGATGTGGCCACCCCAGTCGTTGGCTTCTTCGCCAGCGAGGTCGGAGTAGTCAGATACGTAGGAGACTTCCGGGTAGATGGTGAAGCCCGGAACGACCTGGTAGGCGAGGCCGACGGTTGCTTCCATCTGACCAGCGTCGCCAGCAACGCCGTCTTCCATGAAGTTCAGGTCGCCGTAGATGGCGAGCTTTTCGGTGGCCTGGTACTGCGCACCGAGCCAGACAGCCCAGTCGCCGTTCCACTGAGCGTAGTCGTTCGGGCCTTCGTCACCGTCGGTGTTCCAGCCGGCCATTACGAAGGCGCTGAAGGCGCCGAACGTGGCGTTGATACGGCCCTTGATGGCGCCCTGCTCGACGTCGGCGTCGTAGCCGCCAACGAGGAAGGCCTGGAAGCCGCCAGCCGAGTAGCCGAGACCACCAGCAACGTTCGGAACGTAGGTGTCATCGCCATCCGGGTTCGGAAGCTGCGAGTCGCTACCGTCTTCGACAGCTGCCGTGAACGAGAAGCCAGCATCCGTGGAACCGTAGGTGTAGCGGATCTGCGTGCGAGCCGAGTCACCGTAGTTGACGAGGATGTAGTCGTTGTTGGCGTAGCCGCCACCGATGTAACCGCCAGCGAACAGCGAGTCGGTGTAACCGATCAGGAAGCCGGCGAACTCGATGTAGCCGTGAGCCAGGCTCTCGTTCGAAGCCGTGTTGTCGTCGCGCTGCAGGTCGACTTCAGCGTAGGTCTTCAGAGCGCCGTACTCGGTGTCGGTCGCGGTCGAAACGCGCAGGTTGAAGCGCGAACGGGTGTTCCAGGAGTCGCCACCACCGGTGTTGCCAGCCAGTGCATCGGCAGCGGAACCAGCGAAGGTGTCCTGACCGAGAACGTCGCCGCCGTTGATGTCAACGCGGATGTAGCCGCCGATCTTGAGGCAGGTTTCGGTGCCCGGGATGTAGAAGTAGCCGGTGCCGAACGCGTCGCAGACGCGGACGTATTCCATCGGCTCCGGCTCGGCAGCGACGATTGCGTCGGCAGCCTGAGCGCCGGATACTGCTGCGAGAGCAGCAGCGGAGCCGAGAAGAAGGCTCTTGATGTTCATTTTCTGACCTCCAGTCAAAAGTTTCATTCGGGTCTGGGTCTTTTTGCTGAAGGACAGCGTTTCCCTGCCCCATCCCCAATTTCAGGAAGCGGACGTTCACCGCCCCTGCTTCCGGAGTTGAAAATACAAGACGCGGAACCCGGCGCAATCTCCAAACTGCGGGAAGAATGGGTTTGCTTCACCCTTCCGTGTGTCCTGTTGCGCAAAGGACACAAAATTGTAACCGCGGGACAGAGAAATTTACCGGTCGTTAACGAAATGCCATAGGAATTCGGCACTTAGCCGCTCCCACCTGTGCCATCACGTGGCGTCTTGCCCCACTGATTCACACGCCGCCGGCATGGTTGGCAGGGTTGCGAACCCATCTTCGGCAAACGCCGGAGCTAAGCGGAGCACGGCCGGCGGCACGCCGGGTCGCCCGCGGATGGCTGTACCGATTCGAGAATCAGGGCGCCGGGGACACGCATTGCACTGCCGCCGCTCGCCCATCCTCCCGTTGGCCGACTTGCACCAGAACGGACGATAGGCGAACATGGCGCAGATGAAATTGCAGGGACTGCCAAGCATGCCACCCACCGCTATCCGCCTTGTCGCGCTTGTCGCCGGCGCGCTGGTCTTTTCGACCTCCGGCGCGTTCGCCGAGGATGCGATCCCGTCAGGGCAAGGTGCGGAACCGCCGCCGGTCGAGCCGTGCGCCTCCTTTGGTGCCGGCTACACCACGATCCCCGGCACCCGGACCTGCATCAAGATCGGCGGCTATGCCCGGGTGGATATCGGCGGCGGCGACATCGTGCGGGGCGGCAAGCGCGCCGAGGACTGAGTCGTCCACCGACTTTGAGCGCCCGGATGCTCGACGGAGCGGACCATGCGCATGCGACGGATGCCATTGGTGCTTGCCGCGGCCATTGCCGCCGCGGACGCCGGCGCGGACGAGGCGATCGTCGCGGCCGAACCGCAACCGACCGCCTATGTCCGCGTCTGCGATGCCTTCGGCATGGGTCACCTCTACATTCCCGGGACGGAGACCTGCCTGAAGATTGGCGGCTACCTCAGAGTGGAGGCCGAGGGCGGCGATCCCAACCGGCAGGATACCTACCCCGGCGGCGGTGGCGATTCCTGGTCCACCCGCTCGCGCCTGAACCTGCGCATGGGCACGGCGACCGACACCGAGTTCGGCGCGCTGTCCACCTTTGCCGAGGCCAAGATCCAGAATGACGACAATGGCCCGACCGACATCGAGATGGAAAACATCTATCTCGAACTGGGCGGCCTGCGGGTCGGCTATTCCGAGACGCTCTACACCGACTTCACCGACTACGCCGGCAACACCATCAAGGACTATTACGACGTCGACTATGGTGACTTCGGCCGCACCCAGCTGCGCTACACCTACGACCCCGGAACCGGTTTCAGCTTCGCGTTCGCGGTGGAGGACGACAGCGGCGACAACACTTCCTTCCAACTGCCGGACGAAGGCCAAGGCGACGACAACTATATTCCCGATCTCATCGGCGCGATCGGCTATGAGGCGGACGGCTTCGAGGTCCGCGCCGTCGGCGGCTACGACGAGTCGCTGGAAGCCGGCGCGTTCAAGCTGCGGCTGGACGGCAATGCCGGTCCGCTCGCGTTGTTTGCCATGGGCGGCTGGAACACCGACGGCGACCAGCCGAACAACTATGCGCGCTGGAGCGGCGACTGGGCGCTCTGGGTCGGCGGCTCGTTCAAGATGTCGGAAAGGGCAACCATGAACGCCTCCGCCAACTTCGACGACGGCGGCAACGCCGAGGCCTCGCTCAATCTCAGCTATACCGTCGTGCCCGGCTTCACCGTCACGCCGGAACTCAACTACCGCAACGACATGGACGAGAAGGCCGGCCCCGGATCCGAGGACTGGGGCGGCGTCATCCGCTTCCAGCGCAACTTCTGATCCCGCCGCCCATGGAAAAGGCCCGGGATGACCGGGCCTCTGAAGGTCTGCTTTTCTTGCGCGACGCCTAGCGCTGGAAATTGACGACCATGCCCGGCTCCTGGGCGCCCTGCTCTTCCAATGCGCCGAGCCCGGTGGCCACCACCGACACGCGGAACTTGCCGGCAAGGTCCTGGTCAAAGATGGCGCCGACGACGATGTTGGCGTCGTGGTGGACCTCGTCGCGGATGCGCGACGCCGCCTCGTCCACCTCGAACAGCGTCATGTCGTTGCCGCCGGAGATCGAGATCAGCACGCCCTGGGCGCCCTTCATCGAGGCTTCGTCCAGCAGCGGATTGGCGATCGCCGCCTCGGCCGCCTTCATGGCCCGCCCCTCGCCGGTGGCCTCGCCCGTACCCATCATGGCGCGGCCCATATCCTTCATCACCGCGCGCACGTCGGCGAAGTCGAGGTTGATCAGCCCCTCCTTGACGATCAGGTCGGTGATGCAGCTGACACCGGAATAGAGCACGCGATCGGCCATCACGAAGGCGTCGGCGAAGGTGGTGTTGGCCGTGGCGACGCGGAACAGGTTCTGGTTGGGAATGACGATGACGGTGTCGGCGCTCTCGCGCAGGCGGGCGATCCCGTCCTCCGCCATTTGCATGCGACGGCGCCCCTCGAAGCTGAAGGGCTTGGTGACGACGCCAACGGTCAGGATGCCGGCCTTGCGGGCGGCCTGGGCGATGACCGCGGCCGCCCCCGTGCCGGTGCCGCCGCCCATGCCGGCGGTGACGAAGCACATGTGCGTGCCCGACAGGTGATCCATGATCTCGTCGATCGATTCCTCGGCCGCGGCACGGCCGATCTCGGGGTGCGCGCCGGCACCCAGCCCGCCGGTGATGTCGGCCCCCAACTGGATGATCCGCGTGGACCTTGACATGGTCAGGGCCTGGGCATCGGTGTTGGCGACAACGAAATCGGCTCCCTGCAGGTCTTCCGCGATCATGTTGTTGACGGCATTGCCGCCACCGCCGCCGACGCCGATCACGGTGATCTTCGGCCGCATCTCGGCAACCTCAAAGGGCCGGTCCTTGGTCATCTGTTGTCTCCTCGTTGCGTCGGGGCGGCGCAGTCCACCACTCAATCCGCTGGCGCGAATCACTCGGTCCCCGTTCGTGAATAGTGGATAACAGATAACGGCGGCAAATGGGCGAAACCGACGGTTCATGCCGGAATGCGCACGCAATCTGGGGAAAGGCGCGCGCGACACCGCGCGGCCCGCCCTGCCCCGGCCTGACATCACGCCTTCATCGCCGCGGCGAACATCACCGCCCAGCGCAATTGCAACGAGTACCAGGGCGACGCCCCGGATCCGTCACCGGATGTTGAGCTTCTTCAACTGAAATTGCTCGAAGTGCCTTGCTTCCGCCTCCGTGACGAACGCCGTGTGCACGGTGCTGTCGTCGATGCGCACGGTCACGATCCATTTCCCGCTTTGTTGCACGACTGTAACGGCCATGGCCGGCCTGTTTTCGGTTCTCAACTGCTTGCCTCCGATGCCCCAACTCAAAAGCAACCTATGGTCATCAATCCCGAGAGCAGGTTCAAGTTTAGCGACCGCAACCTTTGGTAAACGTTTTGTGATCGGCCGCTGACCTGCCCGCGCAAACGATGCCGATAGTTTGACGTTCGCGGCGTCCGTTTTATGCGGTCGCTCGACGGCCCATCCGAATTCCGAACGGACCCGCCCGGCGCCGCCCTCGGCTTGTCCCGCTGCGAGCGAGCTCCGCCATATCTTGGCAATGTAACGGGATTGTCACGGCACGACGGAGAGCAGCCACCACTGTCGGACGGCCAGCCTCAACGGCGGCGATTTCGGGGAACCTGGCAGAAGCGTTTGCGCGAAACCGCGGGAGCGGGCCGACAGGCCCGCGGCCGACGGGGACAGCGGCTTGGGGGAGCTAATCCTGCTCGACGACGATTCTGAGGTCCTGCATCGCCCGCATCTTTTCCACGGTGGCCGCCAGGAGCATCGCGTAAAGATCCTGCAACGCCGTGGTGGCGCGATGGAACGCCTCGTCGAGGTCTTCCTGCTGCATCGAGGCGGCGATGCCCTCGACGTCCTTGGCGCCCTTCTGGATGATCCGGTGCAGCAGCGCGGCCTGATCGAGGGTCAGGTCCTCGCGAGCGAGCAAGACAGGCACCTTGGAGACAAGGCTCTGCGCGATCGTTCCCTGCGCTTCCAGCGTTTGCAACCAGTCAACGGCCATCATGTCCCTCGCCTGCGCGGACAGGGTGACACGACCGCCCCCGGTGTCAACCAAGCCGGAGCGCGGCGGTGTCGAAAATGGCCGCGCGTGGCGCATTCGCCACGGCCACGCAAGGACGCCTTCTCCCTGTGACGACCGCCAGCGCTGGTGCCGCGATCGTCGCGACATCCGCCAGCCGCCACGCGCCTCACGCCACACGCCTGACAGGCCGGCCGACTGGCACGCGGGCCTGCAGCCCGGACTTGCGACTAGCGGGCGGCGGTCCTTGTCGCGGTTGCGAGGTCGCCGAACCAGCGGACGAAGGCGGCCGCGGCGCCGCCCGAACTGCGCCGGTAACGGGCAACGTAGGCACCGTTCTCCTGCAGCGACAACTCCGACAGGACCACCAGGTCGCCCCGCTCGACCTCCAGCGCGAAGACCTCCACCGGGCAGAGCGCCACGCCATGCCCGGCGATGGCGGCGGTGGCGAGCATGTTGGAATCCTGGAACACCGGCCAGTGGACCGGCTCCTGCCAGGCCATGCCCGCGGCCCCGAACCAGGCCCGCCAGCCGCTGCGGGTCTCGTCGTGCAGGAGCGGAGCGGCAGCGATCCGGCGCGGCGTATCGAGCGGCCCGTGCGCATCGAGGAAGCCTGGGCTGCAGACGGGCCGGGTCACCCTCGAAAACAGGTGGCTGGACAGGATGTCGGGCGCCTCCTCGGTGCCGGTGGTGATCAGCACGTCGAGGTCGCTGCCGGCAAGCTTTTCGTCCGCTGTGGCATAGACCACCCGGACCTCGAGGCCGGGATTGACGGCGACGAAGGCGTTCAGGTTCGGCACCAGCCAGCGGCTGGCAATGGAGGGTATGCAGCCGACGCTCAGGGATTGCCGGCCGCCAAGCGCCTTGACCCGACTGCAGGCCGCGGCGATGTCGGCAAAGACCGTGGCGATCTGCCCGAACAGGACCTCCCCCGCCCGGGTCAGCCGCACCCCCCGCCCCTCGCGCTCGAACAGCCGGGTGCCGAACCAGTCCTCGAGATTGCGGATCTGGTGACTGACGGCCGCATGCGTCACGCACAGCTCGTTCCCGGCCGCGGAAAACGACTGGTGGCGCGCGGCGGCTTCGAAGGCGCGGAGCGCGGACAGCGGGGGCAGCCTCATCTGTAATATTTCCTAACACCTCGCGTGAAAAAGGATCATTTGTGCCCGTCCGCGCGGTCAGGCAATCTGCATCATCAGACGACCGGCCTGGAAACGCAACGGCCACCACGCGACGGGTCTACCACGCGGCCCGGACACCCTGCCATACGAAAATCAAACTAACGGATGGAGAACCGCATGTTCGTACGCTCGCTCATCGAGGTGGAAACGACCGACAAGTTCGTCGACTGGGGCAACGGCACCAGCCATCGCCTGCTCACCCACGACGACCGGATGGGATTTACCGTCTGCCACACGGTCGTGCGGGCGGGAACGGTGTCCGAACTGCATTACCGCAACCATCTCGAGGCCTGCTACTGCATCGATGGCGAGGGCGAAGTCGAGGACATGGACGGCAAGGTCTACCCGATCCGGAAGGGCGACATCTACGTCCTCGACAAAAACGATCGCCACTTCCTGCGCGGCGGCCGCGATGCCGACCTGATCCTGGTCAGCGTGTTCAACCCGCCGCTCAAGGGCACCGAGCGGCACAATCTCGACGACCCGAACGGCTCGGCCTACTGAGGGCGCATGGCGGCCGCGCCGCGCCCCTCCTCCCGGAAGTCCACCGTTACGGCAGGCGCAGGTCCGCGGCGATCCGGCGCTCGATGGCGCCGACGACGCGGGCCAGCCTTGCCGGGTCCGCCGCGTCCTGATGCGGGGCGGCAAAGCGGCCGGCGTCATTGTCGAAATAGCGGCCCGAGGCGCGGGCAAAGGCGTCCGACAGCGCCGCCTCGGCCAAAACGTGCGCGCCGATGCCGACGTCGTTTCCGGACACGCCAAAGCCCTGGCGCACCATGTTGGTGGCCAGCAGCGAGCCGGGATTGACGGCAACGGTGACGGGGCCGTCCGGCCCGAGTTCGGCGGCCAGGGCCTGGCTCCACATCGTCAGCGCCAGCTTGCTCTGGGCATAGGCCTCCATCGGCTCCAGCCGGCGGCTGCCGGCAAGCGCGGAAAGATCGACGGACGCCTGGGCAGCGGAGGACAGGTGCACGACCCGGCCCGCTGCCGGGATCGCCGGCAGCAGCAGCCGCGTCAGCAGCGCCGGGGCGAACGTGTTGACGACGAAGCGGACGTCCTCGCCGCCCGCGGTGAGCGGACGGTCGGTCTTGAAGACGCCGGCGTTGTTGATCAGAACGTCGAGACGTCCGTGGGCCGCAAGCACCGCACGGGCGAGCGCGGCGACGCCGGCAAGATCGGACAGGTCGGCCTGAAAGCCGTCGACGGGTCCTGCGCCGGGCCGGGCGCGCAGTTCCGCGCAGGTCGCGGTCAGCTTTTCGGCATTGCGGCCATGAACCAGCACAGTGTGCCCGACCGCGGACAGGCGGCGGGCGGTCGCCCGGCCGATGCCGTCCGTCGCACCGGTGATCAGGATCGTCTTTGGCATTGGCTGGTCCTTACTGGTTGAACGCGGGCAGGATGTCGTCCGCAAGTCGCGCCAGCGTGGCATCGATCGGGGCGCCATTGAAGCGCAGGTTCAGGGCGACATGGTTGACGCCGATCCTTTCGAGTTGCCGCAGGTAAGCGCAAAGCCAGCGCGCGCCGCAGCGAAAACCGAGGTGGATCGGTCGCGGCGAATCGTCCGGATCGTCGGACAGATCGAGATAGAGCGGCTGCAGCACGGGTTTTGCGTGGGCACCGGCGGCGCTCACGCGCACCCGCCAGTCCGCCAGCGCGGCCGCCTGTTCTTCGAGCGGACGGGGATAGGTCATCCAGCCGTCGGCGCTTTCGGCGATCCAGTCCGGATGCTGGCGGCTGGAGCCCGTCACCAGCAGCGGCAGGCGGCCGGCCACCGGCTTGGGCAGCATGTCCATGTCGCCCTGCAGGGACCCTGCCCCGTTGGCAAACACCGGCCGGCGCCGCGCCATCGCGCGGATGTAGTCGAAGCTCTCGCGGAACCGCGCGCCGCGGTCCCCGTGGGTGCGGTTCATCGCCGGATATTCCCCCGGGCGGTCGCCCGAGGCCACGCCCAGCACCAGCCGTCCGCCCGACAACACGTCGGCGCTGGCCGCCGCCTTGGCGACATGGGCCGGGTGCCTGAGCGGCAGGATGACGCTGGCCACGCCGAGCGCGATGCGGGTGGTCTGCCCGGCGAGAAAGCCGAGATAGGTGAACGGGTCGAACAACTGCCCAGCGTCGCCGAAGGACGGCACGTCGAAGGGAACGTCGCGCAGCCAGACGGCGGCAAAGCCCAACCGTTCGGCTCGCTGCACCCTTTCGAGGTGCCCCTCCATATCCGGCACGGACCCCTCCGGGTAGCCGGCGATCGGCACCACCAGGCCGAGGCTGAGCCGGCTCGGGCGGAAGATCGCGTTGAAACCGCGGTTCAGGCGCGCGAATTCAGCAGCGGCGGTGGCGAGCATGGCATCCTCCGGTGGCGGCCGCCGGACAGGTCCGGCGGCCGGAGCGAGATCAGTCGGGCGCGTCCTGGCCCTCGATCAGGTAGTGGTGGCTGACGGAACCCTCGGTGCGGGCCTTCAGGTGCGGCGCGTAGGCGTCGTCCTGCATGAAGGCCAGGGCGGCGGCCTTCGACGGCCAGGCGATGATGACCCGCACGGCGGCCAGCCGCTCGCCGCCCTCGAGCTGCTCGTGGTTGGCGCTGCGCGCGAGGTATCTACCGCCGTAGGCGGCGACCCGGGCCTCGGCGCAGGGCTGATAGCCGGCGATCCAGTCCGTGCTGTGCGGGGTAACGTCGAGGACGGAATAGTAGACCATTTTTGCCTCTCTTGCGGTTGCGACCTCAGAACCCTTCGAGCACCTGCTTGCCGATGACCCGCCCGCTCTCCTGCCGGGCATGGGCGGCGCGCAGGGCGTCGACGCCGAGCTGGCCGGCGCGCGCGGTGACGGTGGATTGCAGCTCGCCGGCGTCGACCATTGCCGAGACCCGGTTGAGCAGGTCGCGCTGCACCGCGATGTCGGCAGTTCCGAACATCGACCGCGTGAACATGAACTCCCAGCTGATGCTGAGCGCCTTGGGCTTGGCGGGCTTGATGTCGAGAGCCGCCGGGTCGTCGATCAGGGCGATGTGGCCGCGCGGCGCGATCAGGTCGACGAGGGCCGGAAAATGCTGGTCGGTCGCAGTCAGCGCGGCGACGTAGCGCGGCGCCAGCCCGAGGGCCTTGATCTGGGCGGCCAGGCTCTCGCGGTGGTCGACGACGTGATCGGCCCCCATCCTGGCCACGAAGTCGCGGGTCTCCGGACGCGAGGCGGTCGCCACGACCGTCAGGCCGGTCAGGCGCTTGGCGAGCTGGATCAGGATCGAGCCGACCCCGCCGGCGCCGCCCACCACCAGCAGGCTGTCGCCGCTGCCCGCGCCCTCGGCCAGACGGAAGCTGTCGAACAGCATCTCCCAGGCGGTGATCGCCGTCAGCGGCAGGCCGGCCGCCTCGACAAAGTCGAGGCGGGACGGCTTGCGCCCGACGATGCGCTCGTCGACGGCCTGGAACTCGGCATTGCTGCCCGGGCGGGTGACGTCGCCGGCGTAGAACACCTCGTCGCCGACCGTGTAGCCGGTGACGTCCGAACCGGTCTCGACAACCACGCCGGCGGCGTCGAAGCCGAGCACGCGCGGCCCGCCCTCTGGCTGCGCGCCCGCGCGCAGCTTGACGTCCACCGGATTGACCGAGACGCCCTTCACCGCCACCAGCAGGTCGCGCGGGCGAAGTTGCGGCCTTGCCACCTCGAAGACCTTCAGCGCCTCCGGCGCATCCACCGGGCCCGCCGTCTCATATCCGATTGCCTTCATTGCGTCGCTCCAATGCGGTTGTTGCTCGGAGGGAAAATACGCATTGCCGAACACATAGAAACAGGCCAGAACTGAGTTCAGTTTTCCGTTTTCGAAGATAATCACATGGATACCAACAGCCTGCGCCTCTTCGTCATGGCCGCCGAGCGGCTGAACATCAGTGCCGCCGGGCGCGATCTCGGCCTCGGCCCGGCGGTGGCGAGCGCGTGGCTCGCCAAGCTCGAGCAGGAGCTGGGCGCGGAACTACTGCACCGTTCCACCCGCAAGGTGTCGCTGTCGCTGGAGGGGGCCGAATTCCTGCCCTATGCCCGCGAGATCCTGGCGCAGGAAGAGGCCGCGCGCGCGGCCATGGGCCACGGCGGCGCCGGCGTCACCGGCATCTTGCGCTTTACCGCCCCGAGCAGCTTCGCGCAGTTGCACATCATGCCGCTGCTGCCGGAGTTCCAGGCGCGTCACCCGGAACTGACGCTCGACCTCCGGCTGTCCGACAAGCGCTTCGACCTGATCGAGGGCAGCTACGACCTCGCCCTGCGCAGCGCACCGATGGCCGACAGCAGCCTGAAGGGACGCAGGCTGGCCGACGACGTCCGCGTCCTCTGCGCCGCTCCGGACTACCTGACGCGGCACGGAACGCCGCAGGGCCCCGACGAACTGGCCGGGCATGTCCTCATCGCCTGGGCCGACCTCTTGCCGCGGGACCTGATCAACCGCGACGGGCGAACCGCCGTGCTGGATCCGAAGGCGCTGCATTGCCGCACGGTCGTCGATGACGGCACCGCGCAGCGGCTGGCGACGGTCGCCGGCGCCGGGCTGTCGATCAACTCGCTGTGGAGCGCCGCGCACGAGATCGCCGCCGGGCGGCTGGTGCGCGTGCTGCCGGGCTGGCGGCTGAACGACCGCTCCGGGCTCTGGCTGATCTACCCCCGGTCGAACGTGCTGACGCCGAAGACGCGGGTCTTCATCGACTTCCTGATCGAGAAGCTCGGCAACCGCCCCGACTGGAGCGATTGACACGAGACCGGAGCGCCAGGCGGGCGGCTCGGGCCCCGGACCGGGCGCCTGCTGCTACGCCGCGGCCGGCCGGCGGCCTTCGATTCAGCAGCTACGTCCAGGCGGTGCTGGCGGCGCTGACCGGCGACGGGGTGATGCTGGGCTGGCGCTCGGTGGCTGGCGATCTCGTGCGCTCGCAGCAGTTCGCCCTCGCCTCTGGCGCGCCCATCCACCTGCGCAGCGGCTACTGTTTCCGCACCACCAGGATCTTCAATAAGGGGCGCAGCGTGATGCGGTTTCTCGACCGGCTGAAGGAGCAGGCGCTCGCAACGCCCGAGTTCGACGGCGGTCCCGCGCCGGCCGGCCCTAGGCCTGCGAGCGCCGCGCCGCTCCCGCGACGTGCCCAAGCCGCAGCGCGGTGGTTGGTCGCGATGGCTTTGGCCGCCGCGCTAGCCCTAATGAGCGACTTCGCGCGTGTCCGGAAACGTGCAAAGCTTGGTTTTGGCCAGGGCTTTGCTGCGATGACGACGTGTAGCGTATGTGCCGGATCCGGATGGACCTACGGGGACTACCCGGCCTGCTATTCCTGCAGCGGCAGCGGGCGGGGTGGTTTTACCGACATCGCATGCGCGGCGTGTGGCGGGTCCGGGCGGGGGTCGGCCAGGGAGCAGCTCGTATGCATCGGCTGCGGCGGCAGCGGCCGGGTTCCCGGATCGGACAGTCCGAGCAGGGCTCCATCGCCGCGCACCCGTGCGGGCAAGGCGTCGGCCACCCGGTCACGGTCGGCGCAGCCTGCGAGGCCGTGGACCCGGCGCGAACTGTACGCACTGGTCCCGGCCTTTGCCGCCTGTGCCTTCGGCCTGCACGGCTATGCCGGCCTCAGCGGCTGGTGGCTGGTGGGCGCGGCGGCGCTTTCGGCGGTCGTCCTGGTGCGTGCATGGAAGGTGCTGGCGGTGATCGCACTGGCCGCAGCAGCCCTGTGGTACGTCTCGAGGTAACAGCCGTCGCCGGAGCCGGCCGGTTCGACGCCGCGCGCGGCCGCCTCCCTACCGCGCGGCTGCGGCGAAGGCGGAAAGGATGCCCGCCAATCGCTGCGCCTCGTCTTCCCTCACCCTGCCGGCGAAGGCCGCCTCAAGCGCCGGGCGGTAGACCCGCCACATGCGGCGCTGCATGTCCCTCCCCGCCTCGGTGATCCGGACGACCTGGCCGCGGCCATCGTCGTCGCAGGCGAGCCGCTCGACCAGCCCCGCCTTCTCCATCCGATCGAGCAGGCGCGAAAGGTTGTATTGCGGGATCAGCAGTTCCCCCTGGAGCTTGACGGGACGGATCCCGTCCGGTCCGGCGCGGCGCGTTTCCAGAAGGGCGTCGTACCAGCCGAGCGGCGGCAGGCCGGCATCCTTCAGGGCGCCCTCGATGGCCTGAAGGATGCCGCTCGTCGCCCGGACCATGCGGGCCCAGGCGGTGATGTGCTCTTCGGACAGCGGCGATGGTTCGTGGCTCATGCCGCAGCCATAGCAGATACATGCAAATGCATCAAGATTGACGATCGATGCATTCGCATGTAAATAGATGCAAATGCATCTTTATGGGAGATTCCGAAATGCCCCTTGACACCCGACTCGCCCCCCTTGCGGTGACGCTCCTGCGCGTCGCGCTTGGCGTCATGTTCATCGCCCACTCGCTGTGGCTGAAGCTGTTCGTCTTCACCCTGGCCGGCACGGCACAGTTCTTCGTCTCGATCGGCCTGCCCGGCCCGCTCGCCCACCTTGTGTTCGCGGCGGAAGCGGCCGGCGGCATTCTGCTCGTGCTCGGCGTACAGAGCCGATGGGTGGCGCTGGCGCTGACGCCCATCCTCGCCGGCGCGACCTGGGTGCATTGGGAGAACGGCTGGATGTTCGCCTACACCAATGGCGGCTGGGAATATCCGCTGTACCTGACCGTGCTGGCGGTGTGCCAGTTCATGCTCGGCGACGGCCGCTACGCGCTCGTCCCCTCGTCCGTCACCCCGCTCTTCGCCGCGCCGGCACGCTGAACCGGAGGACCGCCATGAAGTCCGCACCCCGCACCGCCGCCGAAAAAGCACCAGGGCTGACCCTCGTCAGCCACGCGCTCTGTCCCTATGTGCAGCGCGCCGCCATCGCGCTGGCGGAGAAGAACGTCGCCTTCGACCGCATACTTGTCGACCTGTCCGACAAGCCCGCCTGGTTCACCGCGCTGTCGCCGCTGGGCAAGGTCCCGCTGCTGCGGGTCGCGCTGCCGGACGGCGACGAGGTGATCTTCGAATCCGCCGTGATCCTCGAATATCTCGAGGAGACGCAGCCCAACCCGCTCCACCCAGCCGAGCCGCTGGCGCGGGCACGGCACCGGGCCTGGATCGAGTTCGGCTCGGCCCAGCTCAATGCCATAGCCCGGCTCTACACCGCCACCACGGCCGAGACGCTCGACGCCGAGGCCAGCGGCCTGCGCGCGGCATTCGAGCGGCTCGAGGCCGAACTGGACCGCCGATCCGCAGGCCCGTTCTTCGACGGCGGGCAACTGTCGCTGGTCGATGCCGTGTTCGGCCCGGTCTTCCGCTATTTCGACGTGTTCGAGACGCGCGCCGGCCTGTTCCTCGTCGACGGCCTGCCGCGCATCGCCGCCTGGCGCGCCGCGCTGGCGGCGCGACCGAGCATCAAGAGCGCCGTCGGCGTCGACTACCCGGAGCGCCTCGCCGCCTTCCTCGTCGCGCGCGGCTCGGCGCTGGGGAAGCGGGTGGAGAGCCGTGCGGCTCGGCCCGCCTGACCGGCAGACGCGATCCAGGGACGCTTGGCGTCCCTATAGACCACGCTCATAACGCGACCCTGCCGTTTTGGCCGCGATAGGCGGCGGGCGGCAGGCCGTTCGCCCGGGCGAAGGCCCGGCTGAACGCCGCCTCCGAGGCGTAGCCGGCCTCGAGCGCGAGGACCGCGATGGCGACATTGCTCTCGACCAGGCGTTCGCGCGCCAGGAACAGCCGCCAGTCCCGCAGATAGGCGATGGGCGCGGTGCCAAGCACGGCGGCAAAGCGCTCGGCGATCACGCTGCGGGAGGCCCCGGCTGCGCGCGCCAGTTCGGCGATCGTCCACGGGCGGCGGGGATCGTCATGGAACAGCCGCAGGCAGCGCCCGACAATCGGATCCCTGATCGCCGCCAGCCACCCGCGAAAGCCGGCGTCCCCGCAAAGCAACTGCCGGCGCAGCACCTCCAGCAGCGCTATCTCGCTGAGCCGCTCGAGCATGGCCGGCCCGCCGCCACGCGGCGCATCCACCTCCCGCACGATCTGCGCGACGATACCGGCGAGCCAGTCGTCGTTGCGGGCGGTCGCGACGTGGATGAATTCCGGAAGGGACTGGCGAAACGGCGCGAAATGCATCGCCTCGCAGCGGACGTAACCGCACAGCATGCGCACGACGCGTTCGCCCGCGCCAAACCGCAGGATCGGCGTTTCGGGCCATGGTGGCGGCGTCAGAGCGCCGCCCGGGTCGATCTCGGGCCCGTCCGTGCCGGCGCCGAGCTGATGCGGCGTGCCGAACGGAAACGCGGTAATATCCCCCTCCTCCAGCACCGTCCGAACGCCGCCGATCTCGATCCAGCACGAACCGCCGGCGAGAATGTGAAAGCCGATCGCGTCCTTGGGCTTGTAGGGGGCGGGCGCCGCATCGGTGACCCAGTTTCCGGACGGCATGAAGCAATACTGCATCGAGTCGGTAATCCGCACGCGCTGAAGCGCCAGCGCAAGCAGCGCGGCGAGCGCCGCCTCGCCCTCTCCCGGCTTCGCGATCAACGCTTTCGGACGCACGGCCAATGCCGACAACTCCTGCAAGGGCTAATGTTTCGAAGTCTTGCCAACAGCGGAGGCTAACATGAGTGCCGGTACCGAAAAACTGGTCGTCCTGCTGACCAGGGGCATCGATTCCGAACTGTCGTCCGTCGCCTTCACCATCGCCAATGGCGGCATCACCGCCGGACTTCAGGTGTTCATCTTCCTGACCAGCTCGGCGATCGACCTGGTCCGCCGCAACGGCCAGCAGATGACGCACGTTCCCCCGCTCGATCCGCTGGCGCGGCTGATCTCGGACTTCCAGGCGCGCGGCGGCACGATCTGGGCCTGCCCGCCCTGCGTCACGGCCAGGGGCTACGGCCAGGACGACCTCCTGGCCGGGGTCATCATCGCCGGCGCCAGCGTCATGCACGAAGAGATCAAGAAGGGCGCAGCAACGCTGTCCTTCTGACCGGCGACCGCGGCCGCCCGCCCCGCCCCCTGCAAATCTGCAGGCTGCAGCGGCAGCATTGCGGCTGCCGCCCGCGAAGCATCTGCTCTAAGCCTGGCCCGCAACCGCCGCGATGGACGCGGCGGGATCAGAGTGGAGCTCATGGCATGACCGATACCGAACGCAACCGCGCCGTCGTGGCCGCCTATGTCGACGCGATGAACGCCGGCGATCTCGACCGCCTTCAGGTGCTTTTTACCCCCGGCGCCCATATCCAGGGGGTGACGGGCGCCGGCGGGCTGGACTTCGCCCTGCCGATCTGGCGGCAGCTGCATGACGGCCTGAACATGCATCTCGAGGTCAAGGAGATGGTCGCCGAGGGCGACCGGGTCGCCGTGCGCTACCGCGAACGCGGGCGCTGGACCGGCCCGTTCCTCGGCTTCACGGAGCCGACCGGGCGCGAATACGAGCTGGTCGCGCTGGAATGGTTCGAAATCCGCGACGGCCGCATCGCCGGGCGCTGGGCCGCGCGCGACGCGGCCGCGCAGGCCCGTCAGGTAGGCTTCCCGTCCGCCGCCGGTCCCGCCGCATCGATGGGCGCCAGGCGCGCCTGAGCGGGGTCGCCGAGGCGCCCGCGGATCTCGGCAAAGCGCGCCGCCACGGCGTCGGCGAAGGCCCGCACGTGCGGCGCATGCCGCTGGGCGGCGCGCTGCAGCAGCCAGATCGGCGCGCTGATCGTGAGCTCCGGCAGGCAGGCAATGAGCGCGGGATCGTCGCCGGCGGCGAAATAGGGCAGCGGCCCGATGCCCACGCCGGACCGCACCGCGGCCACCAGGTTCGGCACCGAATTGCAGCGCAGCGCCACCGGCGCCTCCGGCGCCAGCCCGGCCACCCAGGCGTGCGCCGGCAGGTTCAGCAGCGCGCCGCTGCCGGCGATCACCCGGTGCCGGCGCAGCGCCGCCGGCGTGTCGGGCAGGCCGTGACGCTCGGCATAGGCCCGGGCGGCGAACAGGCCCCACCGGCTGTCGCCGATCCGCCGCCCGACGATCTCGGGCTCGGTATCGGGGGGGCCGAGCCGGATGGCGATGTCGGCCTCGCCGGCGCGCAGGTCGAGCCTTCGGTCATCGGCAAGGAGTTCGACCTCGAGCCCGGGCAGGCTGTCGCGCAGCTCCGCCACGAGCGGGGCGATCACGCCCATGGCCAGAAGCTCGGTCGTCGTCACCCGCAGCACGCCCGCCACCTCGCGGCGCCAAGACCCGGCCGCGGCCTCCAGCGCCTCGGCGCCCTGCCCGACGCGCCGCGCCAGCGCCACGGCGTCGCGGCCGCGCCGCGTCGGCACGAAACCGCCGGCGCGGCGCTCGAACAGCACGACGCCGAGCGCCCGCTCCAGCACGTCGATGCGCCGCGCCACCGTCGTCTGGTTGACGCGCAACCGCCGCGCGGCGGCCGTGGTCGAGCCGGCCTCGGCGACGGCGATCAGATAGCGGAGATCGTTCCAGTCGAACATGGACGCCATCCAAACCAAGGCACAAGGCGCCGGTCAAGCGCCGTCGTTAGCCTCGACGCCCAACCGGCAGCAACAACGTCGCTCCTCGCCGGCGGGACACGGCGCGCAGGTTGTTCGAGCGACACCTGACCTCCTGGGTGTTCAATGACAGAAGGCCCTCTCCCCCCGCTACAACAATGGTGCAAGCACGCCCCGCCGATCATGTCCCGCGCCGGCTATGGCCAGAACGCATGCGCCTCCCTTGGCACGCGCAGTTTTCCAAGCGATACCCGCAAGGATACCCGCTTTTGCGTACTATGCAGCGGGTCTCGGTGAATGGAGCTTGGGTGACGTCCCACAAGGTCGGCTAGTTCCTCAAGAGACATATAGTGATCGCCGGGGCGGGCGTTGTGGACCCCATGGATGGCTATGGCGAGGAACGTCACGAATACCCTGACCGGCACTTCCAGCGTGTCTGACTGTTTGTCCATCAGGAAGCGGGCGTCGCCCACGGGCTGGAAGGCGTCACGCAAAACCACGGTCGCCATGGGCGGCCCGTAGACACTCCCGGAATCTCTGCAGCATCGCGCTGTCGGCCAGGCCGCGCTTGAAGATGAAGGCCATCGGTTTGCGGTAGTATGCAAGTTCCGGCAGCACGGCGCGCATGCGGCCGACGCTCTCCCACTGCTGGGCATAATGGACCGGCAGGAAACCGATGAAATGCCCGCTCAAGATCAGCATGGCCGCGCCCTCGTTGTTGAACACCGTCGCACGCGGGGTGAACTCGAGCCGCGACCGATAGACCGTCGTATCGACGAAATAGCCCCAGTCGACGTAGTTCGCCTCGCGCAGGTCGCCAAGCGAGACGGCATCATCGCCGCGAGCGAAGAAGGGATGCGCGTCACCGCAGTAGAGATAAGCGTCCTCGGTGAAGACATACTCATGGTCGAGACCGTCGATTGCGTGGTGAAAGGGCACCAGCCCCGCCCGATAGCGCCCTTCGGTCACTCCACGCTCAATCTCATTTGCGGACGAAATGTTGATCCTTAGATGAACGTCCGGGGCTTCTCGATGGAACATCTCAAACGCGCGCTCCAGTCGCGCTTCCGGGTTCTTCAGCACGCCGTCGGCGAAGGCGATGTCGAATACGCCGCTAAGATAGCCGTGAATCCCGGCAATTTCGTTGGAGAAGGCGTTGACCGTGCCCAGGAGATTGCGCGTCGCCTGATAGACCCGCTCCCCGGCCGCAGTCAGCGCGAAGCCATGCCGGCCGCGCTCGCACAGCTTGATGCCGAACCGTGTTTCGAGGTCGGCCAGGTGCTTGCTGATGGTTGAACGGTCCAGGTTCAGCTCAATTCCGGCAGGCGTTATCCCGCCGCACTCGACGATCGTCCCGAATATTCGCAGCAGGCGCAGATCAATGTCGGTAATCGTTCCCCGAAAGGGCCGCGTTGTGTTCATCCCCTAATCCCTCGGAACCGGTGCAGCAGCAAGCTGTCCCGATACCGCCCCGTAAAGGGTTGTGCGCTGCATCGGCCGCCTGTCGGCAGCGCAGATGATAGAAGACAGATGCGCAGCCGTCATCTCTGATCCGTGCGCGCCCCCTGAGGACCGGGTGATGGTCTCATCCATCAGGGTTCCGCCGATATCATTTGCGCCGGCCTTCAAGGCGGCCGTCACGCCTTCCTCTCCGAGCTTCACCCATGACGCCTGAATATTCGGGACGAAGGGGCTCAGCACCAGTCGAGCCACCGCATGCATCAGCAAGGCCTCGCGCAGCGACGGGCCGGCGCGGCTCTTGCCTTGCAGGAATATGGGGGCCTCATGGGCAACGAACGGAAGCGGCACGAACTCGGTGAACCCGCCGGACATCCGGGCAGCCTCGCGAAGACGCAACAGGTGCCGCGCCCAGTGTTCGTAGCGGTCGACATGGCCAAACATGATGGTCGACGTGGACCTCAAGCCAAGCCCGTGCGCCACGCGCATCACCTCGAACCATTCGCTCGTCGTCAGCTTGTCGTGGCACAAGACAGCACGAACCTCGTCATCGAGGATCTCGGCAGCGGTGCCGGGCAGACTATTGAGCCCTGCGGCGACCAGACGCGACAGGAAGCTCTCCAGGGAAGAACCCAGCGTTTTGGCGCCTTGCATGATTTCCAACGGCGAGAAGGCGTGGATATGTACGCCGGGCGCTGCCTCGCGCACGGCAGCGCAAATGTCCAGGTAGGTCTTGCCGGTGTATTCCGGATGTATGCCACCTTGCAGACAAACCTCGGTGGCTCCGCGCGCCCAAGCCTCCGACACGCGACGCTGGATCTCCTCAAGACCGATGTTATAGGGTTTGCCTCGCAGATGCGCGTGCGTCTTGCCCTTGGAAAATCCGCAGAACCGGCATTTGAAGTAGCAGATGTTGGTATAATTGATGTTCCGGTTGACCACATAGGTGACGGTGTCCCCGTGCGTCTCGGCCCGCAACTGGTCCGCAGCGGCAAGGACGTCGGTAAAGTCATCATCGCGACTGGCGAACAGCCGTACGATGTCCTGCTCGTCGAAGGCACTGCGTTCCGGGCGGAACCGCGCCAGTACCGATTGCGCCTGCGACAGGTTGCGGATGTTCGACCCCGCGCGGCCGTTCGGAAGGCGCCTGGCAACCCGGTCCGGCAGCGCTCGGCTGCGCCCGGTCATCCAGCTGTCGGAGCGGGCATAGCCCTGGGCGTCGGTCAGCCGGTCGATTGCACCGTGTACTGCCGGGTCGGCCCACTCGTCCTTGCCCACGACGTACCGAGGGTAAATCGTCAAGCGCTCTTCAAGCCCGAAGCCGATTGCGGACAATTCGGCCTCGAGATGGGCAATCTCCGGCCATGGCGCTTCGGGGTTCACGTGGTCCGGGGTAACCGGCGAAATCCCGCCCCAGTCGTTGATTCCTGCTCCGATCAACGCCACGGTCGCGCCCGGATTGAGGTTGGGCGGCGCCTGTATACTGATATCGGCGGGAAGGACGACCCTGGCCACGGCGATGGTCCACAACAGCTCGTCCAGCGGCAGGTCGGGAGCATCGGCCATTCGTGTTCCAGGCTTTGCCCGGAAGTTCTGGATGATGACTTCCTGAATATGACGGAACTCCCTGTGAAGCTCGGCGATAGCCCGCAGGTCGGCCAGCCGTTCGGCGCGACTTTCGCCAATCCCCACCAGCAGGCCCGTTGTCGTGGGAACATGGGCGCGGCCGAGCGCACGGAGCGTTTCCATTCGCTTCGCAGGCAGCTTGTCCGGCGAACCGTGATGGGGCATTCCCGGCGCTGCGAGGCGCGCGGCCCCGGATTCCAGCATCAGCCCTGCAGATGCCGAGACCGCCCGGAGCCGTTCGATCTCCGCGTCGGACAGCAGGCCGGCGTTGATGTGCGGGATGAGCCCCGTCTCTGCCAAAACGACCCGCGCGGTCTCGATGAGGTAGTCGATCGTCGAGCTGAATCCCATGTCGGCGAGCGCCTGTCGGGCATCGTCATAGCGCGCCTCCGGCTTGTCACCGAGGGTGAACAGCGCTTCCTTGCACCCTGCGCGCTCGCCCGCGCGGGCGATCTCGAGGACCTCCGCGACGGAAAGATACGGTGCCTTCAACGTCTTCGGCCGGGTGGCAAACGTGCAGTAGTGGCACACGTCGCGACAGAGCCGGGTCAGCGGAATGAAGACCTTCCGCGAATAGGTCATCGTGCGGCCCCAGGCGCGGGTACGGATCGCCGCAGCACGCGGCGCAATTTCGCTGGCCGGCAGCGACAGCAGCGGATCGGACTTGTTCTGGCGGCGAGCGCGACCGGCGGCCCCGACAGCGAATTCGGCGAACAGCGTCAGGACCTCCGGCCCCGGGCTCAGGCCGGACGCCGGTCCGTCCTGCATCTGCGTAAGATCATCGGTCGTATCCATGTCCCAGGACAGGTCGAACCGGCTGAGCGACACACAGGCATGCCCGGCTCGGTGCGCCCTTTCCATGTGCAGGTCATGGCTTCGCGGACCGTAGGCGAGGTCAAAGGCAAGCGGCAGATGGGTGCACAGCACGTTGGTACCCTCGCCCGCCAGGTCACCAATCACAAAGCTGGCCTGGCGCGAAGCCTTGGCCCACAGCCAGTGGATCGCCTTCTGGCCGGCGAGCGGCAGGTCGGAATGAAGGAATATGACCCGGCGGAAGCCGCGCGCCGCGAGAACCGTGGCCGCTTTCTCCGCCGAGCCGTTGAGCCCGCCTTCATTGCCGTCCGGGATCAGGCCGAACCCATGTCCGCGTGCGATGTCGGCCGCGCCTGCGTCGGCTGTCGCCACGAACACCTGCCCAGGCGGCACGACGGTGGCCATCGCAGCCGCCTGATCGGCCAACATCGCCAGGGCCAGGCGCTGCCGCATCGGCGCGTCGAGCACGCCGGAAAGCCGCGATTTGGCGTTAGGGCCGCCCTTGAACAGTACGACCAGCGCAAGATCACTCACGTTCGTGCGTTTCATGCCCACCCCCGATTTCGTGGATCAGCCCAAGGCATGCTTCCGCCAGCCGGACTGCGTCTTCCGATTCGATCATGACAATGTTGGTCGCGTGCACACGCATACGCCCGGTCCATTCGGCTGGCACATCTGCGCGATCAACGACCAGAACATCGACCAGCCCCGCATAGTGCGCAGCCAGCGCGGCCGGGTCGGTCGCAAGGCCGAGTTCCGCGCTCATCTTCGCCGCGGGGCCCTTCAGCGCCCGCCCGCCGACAAACGGGGAAACGGCGACGACCGGGCAGGACCGCTCGTTCAGTGCCTGCCTCACCCCCGGCAGGGACAGAATCGGATCCACGCTGACGAAGGGGTTCGAGGGGCAGATCACGATTCCGTCGAAGCCCTGGCCCGTCAGTTGACGTGCCGCCCGCGCGCTTGCGGCCCCCTCAAACCGGACGCCACGGATCGCGGGATGGCATTGCCGCGCCACAAAATACTCCTGGAACGGCAAGTCGCCCTCGTCGGTACAAACGATCGTCGCGACCGGATCATCGCTCATCGGCACCACGGCCGCCGCAATACCGAGGGCACGGGCGATACGTCCCGTCGCCTCGCTCAGCGTTTCGCCGCCACGCAATCCGGCGGTGCGCAGCACGTGCGTCGCAAGATCGCGGTCACCGAGCTGGAACCAATCCGGACCGCCAAGTTGCCGCACCGCTTCGAGAAACGCCCAGCTCTCATCGCTCCGCCCCCATCCGCGCTGCCGGTCATTCAGCCCCGCCAGGGCATAGCAAACGCTGTCGATATCCGGACAGATGCGAAGCCCAAGATGGTCGAAGTCGTCTCCCGTATTCACCACCACCGTCAGCTGTTCGGCCAGCAGTTGCGCGAGCCCGGCGGCGAGTTTCGCACCTCCGACGCCGCCGCTGAGGGCCAGAATCCTGGGCCGCCCGCTCATGAGAATAAGTCCTGTTCCACCGGCCGGATCAGATCCGCCGTGTTGCCGCCGGGATCGAGGCTGAGCCCGCGGATGCGCACGGCGGGAACGCCTTCCCGGCCCTGCCCCATCAACAACGATGCGGCGGCGGCGATCTCGTCGCCGACAGCCTGCTGCGAAACCTCGAGCCGCCGTCCGAAGAGGTCGGGCTGGCCGCGCAGGTCGAGAAGCGGCGAAAGCCCCGCCGACCCGATACACGTGCCAGTCGTACCGACGCGCCAGGCCCGACCGAAACTGTCGGCAATCACGACACCGGGCAGTACGCCGAAGCGCCGGCCGAGCGACTCCCGGATGCGGTCGGCGCTCGCGTCGGGATCGACCGGCAGCAACAGCGCGACAGTGCCTGCTTCCTGCGAGACATTGGACTGGTCAATCCCGGCATTGGCCATGACGTGACCCAGTCTGTGGCGGACGATCAGTACGTCTTTCGCCACACGGACGACGGAAAGACTTTCTCTCAGAACCAGCTCGACCAGCGCGGGGTCCTTGCCGCAGGCTGCCGCCAGTTCCAGCGCCCGATCGCCCGGCGTGACCTCGGCGAGCCGGACCGCACGGGCTTCGGCCTTCGAGACAATCTTCTGGGCCACTACGACAACGTCGCCCGTCTCAAGGCCCCCGATGCGCTCGAGCGAGGCGGCCAAGAGCTCGGCTACATCGTCCCCCGCCCGTACGAGCGGGACTTCCGGTAGCGAGGAGAGACCGAGGGCCGAGCTAGTGGTCATCCGTGTGCCGCCATGATCCGCACGCCGGCACCCTTGATCTTGTGCCGGCGGTTGATGGAGATGAGAATCGAGGTCATCGCCTCGACCCCAACCGAGTTCGCAATCGGCCCGGCCTCCCAGGCCTTCAGGCCGATAGCCTCCACCAGGTCCGCGACACTGCGCAGCGCCTCGGGATCGTCGGCACAAACCAGAACGTCGCAGTTGAGATCCTCTTCCCCGCCGAGATGGGCCGCGGAAATGTTCTGAAAGGCGGCCACCACGCGCACCTTGTCGCCGAGCATGCGCTGCGCCTGGACGCAGGCGGATCCTTCCGCCGGGATCGCGACCGTGCCGACCTTGGGCGGATTGAGGCAGACGGTCGCGTCGATAAGAATCTTGCCCGAGAGGGCGCCGGCGATGCCTTGCAACGTTTCCGTATGGGAGGAATACGGGACAGTCACCGCTATGACATCGCCGACGCGCGCCGCGGCCTCGTTGGACATGGCCGCTATCCGGGCATTTGGGATCCTGTCCAGCAGCGCACGCGCCGCGGTCTCCGCCTTTGACGGATCGCGCGACCCAATGATTACCGAAATTCCGTGACGCGCGAGGCGTTCGGCGAGCGCGCCGCCAAGTCCGCCCGTGCCTCCGACGATGGCAATCTTCTGTTCCCTGATGGACATTCGACACTCCAGTATGTTTGCTTGTTTGGCGCACGGCGCACCTTCCGGCGCCGTGCCCGGGAACGTTTCACTTGAAGGCCGGTATGACCTTTTCCGCAAACAGCCTGATCGAGCGCTCGAACGCATCGGTGGGAATACCCGGCAATTGCATGCGGAGGTTGATCTCCGTCGGATTGACTTCGTCGATCAACCGCTGGATGTCCGCCTTCGCCACCTCCGGATCGCCGATGATGTAGCGTGAGGCGAAGGTGCGGAAATCGACGTCGTCGGCATTCCTGATCAACTCGCCTTTGTCATTGCGAAGCTCGCGCTCGCCCTGGGCCGACTTCTTGCCGTACAGGCTGAAGAGGTGCGTCACGGCCGGGCCGGCGATGCGTTCGGCCTCCTCCGTCGTCGGTGCGACGAAACACTCACGGATCACGGGACGCTCTTCCGGCACGTAGTCGTGCGCGGCGGCGATCTCGGTGTAGTGCTGAAACTGGGCCTTCAGTTCCTCGATGGTATGGCGTGGAGAGGCGGTGACCGGCACCCGCCGCTTGGCCGCACGCTCAAGCAGTTTCGGACCGGAGACGCCGTACCAGATCGGCAGTTGCTTCTGGACCGGCTTCGGCACCATTTCGCAATTCGGGACGTTCACATAGGTTCCGCTGAAGCCGACGTCATGCGGGTTTGCCCACGCATGCTGGATGAAGTCGATCGTCTCCTCGTGGATTGCGAAACGCTTCTGGTAGTCTACCTCGAAGGCCGCGAATTCCTCCGAGGCATACCCAGGAGACGTGCCGACCGTCAGCCGACCGTCGCAGAGGTTGTCGAGCGTCGTGAGGTCCGCCAGCAGTCGGAGGGGCTTGTAGAACGAGGGAAGCATGATGTTGGTGACCAGACGCATGTTCTTCGTCAGGCCCGCGGCCTTGGCCAACACCAGAAGCGGGCTGGGCGCCCAGCCGTTGTACTGGAAGTGATGCTCGGTCGTGTGGAACGCCTCGTATCCAAGCGCCTCTGCCAGCGGCAGAAGGCGATCCAGCTCCCGGAAGGTGTCCAGATGCGTCGAAGCCGCATCGGGCGGGTTCACGAAGCTAAACATGATGGAAAATTTCATCTGCTTTCCTTTCCCTATGCAGACGGGATCCTCCCGCCGTCTCAAACCTGCTTGCGGAACGAGTCCTTCACCTGGATCAGGTCGCCCTGGAACACGAAGCCGTCGCAGCCGCGAACCGAAACACGGTTGCCGTCACGATCCGTGCCCTGGAACGTCCACTCCGAGTAACCGCGCGACCCGGCGGCGAAGTGATTGTCCTGCGCCCAGACGGCATCGCTGTACCGATCGAAAATCAGCTCGAACCCCTGCCGGACCTCGTCTATGCCGCGATAGGCCGTCCCGTTGGGCGCCTCCCCCGCGGCAGCGAAAAAAATGCAGTCCTTGCAGAAGAAGGACATGATCTTGTCGAGGTCATGCGTATTGAGCGCCTTGATGAAGTCTCTGAGCATGTCGACATGTGACATTGGGCTTTACTCCTCGGTGGCAGGGATGCTCATCCGGCGGTGAGCTCTGCGAGTGATTGACGAAGCTTGGTGCAGATCTCATCCACATGCGGCATCTGCAGGACGAGTGGCGGAAGGATCTTGGCAGGCGCCTCGGGATAGGCGCCGGAAGCCTGGAGCAGCAGCCCGTTGGCCAGGCAGCGCAATGTCAGGTCCTTGCCGGAAACCCGCTCCGGTCTTGTCTTCAGTATGAAATGCAGTCCGGTGCGCTGCACGGCTTCGACCACGTCCGCCGCGTCTGCTGCAATGGACATCAGCCCATCCTCAAGCGCGTCGGCGACCGGGGCGACGACCGGCAGCAACCGCTCGGTTTCCTCAATGGCCGCGAGCGCTACGCGGGCGCCGACATTGGACCAGGCATAGCTGGAATAGGCACGGAACGGGTTGCTGCCCCACCGCTCGAGAAGATCTTCGCGGACGACGGCCGCAGCCATGGGGAAATACCCGCCGGACAGTCCCTTCGCCGTCACCACGACATCGGGCTGTATCCCGAACAGCTCGCTGCCCCAGAGCCGACCGAGGCGGCCCATGCCGCAGACAACCTCGTCGATGATCAGGCGCGTTCCGTTGGCGTCGCACAGACGGCGCACTTCCGCCCAGTAAGCGGCATCCGCCTTTTTCCCGTCGAACAGACTGCGGATCGGCTCCATGACCACCGCCGCGGTATTCTCCGTGAGCGAGACCCGGAGGGCATCGAGATCGCCGGGCTCGATCTGCGTCACCTGCAGCGCGCGAATTGGGTACCAGTCCCGCAGGACCGGCGGGCCAAGCTCCGCTGCAACGCCGGCGCTTCCATGGTATGACTTCGTACAGCAGACAACGCCGCTCCGGCCGGTGGCACCGGTGCAAAGCTTGATCGCGAGGTCCATGGCCTCCCCGCCCCCGACCGCGGGCAGCGCCACGTTCAGACCGTCCGGCGAGGTTTCGGCAAGGCGCCGGCTCAGTTCCCCCTTTGCCTCGCTGAGGTAGAAGACGCCGCTGTAGCTCTCGCCTTCGAGGGCGTTCAGCATTGCCCTGCCGACGACGGGATTGCGGTGGCCGAGGGTAAAGACGCCGGTGGCGAGAAAGCAATCAAGGTACTGCCTGCCGGCGATGTCGCGGAGATAGACGCCATCGGCATCCTTTTCACAGATCAGCTTTCCGCTGGCGACCAGGGCAGACATTCGCCGCGCCCCAAAGGCTGCCTCGTATGTCCGCAGGAAGCGCAGTTCCGCGGTCGTCATCGTCCGCATGTACCGAGCAGTGGCGGTGTTGGTGGTCGTCATGGTCGAGTTCATGTTCTGCTGTTCGCGTTGGTTGCTTCGTTCGGGAAGATGCGGTTCGCTTGCCGTTGTGTTTTCAACTTATCGGCAGTCACGCTCGGGTAAGAGGAGCAATTTCGCCAGTTCACGTGGCAAAACGCACACCTCCGCTCGCCGTCAGACGGCCAGGCAGAGGTACTTCAGCTCGCAATACTCAATGAGACCGTGGCGCGAGCCCTCACGACCAAGGCCCGACTGCTTGATCCCTCCGAACGGCGCGACCTCGGTGGAGATCAGGCCCGAATTGACGCCGACCATGCCCGCCTCGAGCGCCTCTGCGACACGCCAGACGCGCGAAAGGTCGCGAGCGTAAAAGTAGGCCGCCAATCCGAACTCGGTGGCATTCGCGAGCGCGATCGCCTCATCGTCGGTGTCAAAGGCTATCAGAGGCGCAAGGGGGCCGAAGGTTTCCTCGTGGGCCACGAGTGCGTCTGCCGGCACGTCGGCGAGCACGGTCGGCCGATAAAAGGTTCCACCGCGCTCGTCGGCCTCACCGCCCACGAGAACCCGTGCACCGCGGGCCACTGCATCGGCTTGATGCTCCTTCACCTTGGCCAGCGCGTCGGCGTCGATCAGCGGTCCAAGATCGACCCCGGCCACGGTGCCCGGGCCGACGCTCAGGCGCGACACGCGGCTCGACAGTCGCTGCGCGAACGCCTGATAGACGCCCCTTTGCACGTAGATGCGATTGGCGCAGACGCACGTCTGGCCATTGTTCCTGAACTTTGCCTGCACCGCACCTTCGACGGCGGCGTCCAGGTCGGCGTCGTCGAACACGATGAACGGTGCGTTGCCGCCGAGCTCCAGGCTGAGCTTCTTCACGGTTGCGGCGCTTTCCGCCATCAATTGCCGCCCGACCTCGGTCGAGCCGGTAAAGGTCAGCTTGCGGACCTTCGGGCTCGAGGTCATTGCGCGGCCGATGTCGCGCGCGCCGCCGGTCAAGACATTGAAGACGCCGGGCGGGACACCCGCCATCTCCGCCAGCTTCGCGAGCGCGAGCGCGCTGAGCGGCGTCTGGCTGGCGGGCTTCAGCACCATCGTGCAGCCCGCGGCCAGCGCAGGGGCGGCCTTTCGTGTGACCATCGCAATCGGAAAGTTCCAGGGCGTTATCGCCGCGCATACCCCGACCGGCTGCGGCATCACGATCAGCCGCTTGTCGGGCTGGGGGCCCGGTATCGTCTCTCCATAGAGACGCTTGGCCTCCTCGGCGAACCATTCGACGAACGCCGCGCCGTAGCGCACCTCGCCACGCGCTTCCGCCAGTGGCTTGCCCTGTTCGGCCGTCATGAGTTCGCCGAGGGCTTCCTCGTTCTCTACGATCAGTTCGAACCAGCGGCGCAGGATCTTCGATCGCTCCCCGGCGGTGCGGGCGGCCCAGGACGGCCCGGCGCGCTCTGCAGCATCGATGGCAGCGAGGGTCTCCGAGGTCCCGAGCCGTGGCACAAGGCCGACGAGGGAACCGTCGGCCGGGTTGCGAACCTCCATGACCGCATCGTCGGCAGCACCGATCCACGCGCCGCCGACCAGGCAGCGGTTCTGGCGCAACGCATTGGCCGCCGCTCGAAGCGGCGTGGCCGGAATCACCAGATTGGCCAAGCTCAGTCCTCCTCGATCACCAGGAGCAACTGGTCCTGCTCGACCGAGTCCGCTTCAGCCACTGCGATGCTTGCGATCGTGCCGGCGGCCGGCGCTGCCACGTTTATCTCCATCTTCATCGACTCGAGGATGATCAGGACATCCCCGGCCGCGACGGGACTGCCCTCGGCGACGAGGATCTTCCAGACGTTGGCGTCAAGTTCTGCGTTCACGTTCATGTTTTGGCTCCGTTCTTCAGGTCAGGCTGGCAAGGAAGGCGCGGTCCGAAATCAGGTCGTGCCCGGTTTCGCCCCGCGCCCACTCCTCGGTCGCGAGAAAGCCGCGGTGGAATGGGATCAGCGTCTCGCAACCTTCGATCCGAAATTCCGCCAGTGCCCGCAGCATCCGCGCGGTCGCGGCCTCGCGGGACTCATCCCAGACGATCAACTTCGCAATCATCGGGTCGTAAAACGGCGTGATCTTGCTGCCCGCCCCCACGCCGCTGTCGACGCGAACGCCGGGACCGGAAGGCTCCACGTAGTCGACGATCTGTCCGGGCCGGGGGATGAAGCCCTTGGCCGCGCTTTCGGCGTTGATCCTGCATTCGATCGCATGGCCGCGCAGGACGATATCCTCCTGCCACCAGCGCAGCGGCTTGCCCTGCGCGATTTCAATCTGGGCACGGACAAGATCGATACCGGTCACCAGCTCGGTAACCGGATGCTCGACCTGGAGCCGGGTGTTCATTTCCAGGAAGTAGAATTCGCCGTCGACGAACAGCCCCTCGATCGTCCCGGCATAGGTGTAGCCGATCGCCTTGGCGGCCCGCACGGCGATCTCCCCGATGCGCGCGCGCATCGCCTCGTCGATCGCTGGCGCCGGCGACTCCTCGATCAGCTTCTGATGGCGCCGCTGGACCGAGCAGTCTCGCTCGCCCAAGTGAATGACATTGCCATGGGTGTCGGCGAGGATTTGAACCTCGACGTGACGCGGCTTCGGGAGATAGCGCTCGACGTAGACCTCGCCGTCGTTGAAGAACCGCTCACCTTCGGAAGACGCTCCGGTGAAGGCCGCCTCGACCCCGGCCGAATCCATGGCCACACGAAAGCCCTTGCCGCCACCGCCCGCGGCGGCCTTGAACGCCACGGGGAAACCGATCGCCGCCGCGCGTTCATGCGCCTCCTCGATCGTGGTGACAGGCGTCGTGTCGCCAGGAACTACCGGGACGCCCGACTCCTTCATCAGCTTGCGCGAAGCGACCTTCGATCCCATAGCGCGAATGACATCGCCGCGGGGGCCGATGAAGATTAGACCGGCCGCGGCACAGGCATCAGCGAAATCCGCGTTCTCGGACAGAAATCCGTAGCCGGGATGGATCGCCTGTACGCCGGTCTCCCGCGCCGCCGCGATGATCCGCTCGCCGACGAGATAACTCTTGGCGGAAGCCGATTCGCCGATGTGGACCGCCTCGTCCGCAAGCCGAACATGTGGTGCCTCCGCATCGGCATCGGAATAGACGGCGACACTGCCGATGCCCATTTCCCGCGCCGCGCGGATCACGCGCACCGCAATCTCACCCCGGTTGGCGATAAGGATCTTTTTGATTTCTGCGCTCACGCCGCGCCCTCCTCGTTGCCCGACGGCACCAGATCGAGCGTGGTGAGGTCGAGGTCTTCTTCGATGAACTTGATCTGATAGCTACCGGAGCGAACCTGCTCGCGGATCGCCTCGTATTCGAGTGCGTCGATCGCCCGGTAACGATGGCGATCGCCCCGGCGCACGAGGGCACCGTCCTCGGGGTAGAGCGGACCGGGCTGACCGAGCATGTAGAACTCGATCGGCGTGCGACCGATGCACTGGTAGCCGCCCGGCCCGGCGTAGGGATAGATGGTGCTGGACAGCCCCGCGAGCGCAAGCGTTCGGGCCGGAGTGTAATCGCGCGGCACCACGTATTTGGGCGCCGAAAGCGCCTTGTCCTGATCGAGCGGAAGCGCCCAGTAGCACCCCGGCACGAACCCAACCGCCGCGATCCAGAAGTCGGTTCCGGTGTGCCGCGCGATGACCTCCTGCGGGTCGATGCCATTCGACCTGGCGAGGAACTCGAGATTGTTCTCGACCTTGAAACGGTCCGCCAGAGCGCGGCTCCAGGGGTCGTCATACCAGATCGGCACCTCGAACCTGCGCGAGCGCAAGACACTCGGCCGGGCGGTTGCGGCAACCGTGTCCTTCAACTGCGCGGTAATCCGGTCCGCGTCGGTCATCGTGCGGTCGAAAACGATGCCGAGGCTACGGATATGCGGCACCACCTCGACGAGACCCGGGAACGGATGCTCGGCGATGGTATCCGCGATCGCATGCACCCGGAAGTTTTCGGCCAGGCTCACGGTGTCGGAAAACGTCACCGCGACCACGCAATCGCCAAGCTGTCTGTAGATCGGCACATCGTAAATCATGCTGATTCTCCTTTTCCGATGGGCCGGAGGTCAACGCCCCGAGCGGCCAGGACGCCGTCGATCGCGTCCAGAAGCGGGACAAGATTCGGTCCATCGCCATGAACGCAGATGCTTTCGGCCTCGATGTTCAGCCATCGGCCAGACATGGTCCGCACCCGCCCCTCGTCGAGAAAACTTTCGATCTGGGCCACCGCGTCCGAAATGTCGGTATGCTGCTTGTTTCTCTGGACCACGACATTTCCGGCGTCATCATAGGAAAGATCGGGGTAGACCTCGGGCACGACGCGCAGCCCCATGCCCGCGGCGATCGGCGGCAGCACCCACAAGTCGAGCGGGGCAACGAAATAGATCGACGCGCCCGGCGCGGCATCGGCGACCGCCCGGCAATAGGCCTGTGCGAGCGCTTCGTCGGTCTGGAGCATGCTCATCAGGCTGCCATGCGGCTTGACGTGGGACAGTTCCGTTCCGACCGCGCGTGCCGCGGCCTGGATCGCGCCAATCTGGTAGAGGGTGTAGGCATAAGCGTCCTCGGCCGAGATCGCCATTCGCCGCCGACCGAACCCGAGAATGTCCGGCAGGCCCGGGTGGCAACCGATATTCACCCCCGCATCGGCGGCGATCTTTACGGTACGAACCAGCGTCACCGGATCACCGGCATGAAAGCCGCAGGCGATGTTGGCCGAGGTTACGCGCGGAAGCGCGATTTCATCGGCTCCCATCTTCCAGTTGCCAAAGCTTTCGCCACAGTCGCAATTGATGTCGATCCGTCTCATGCCGCGAACTCCGCCAAACGATTTTCAATTTCGATAGCGGCCTCGCGTGCTTCTGCCGCGGCGATTTCACGGAAACGCACTTCCTGTCCTGGCCGCACCTGCCCCAGCGCACAGAGATCGGGGGTAATGACGGTACCGATCTTGGTGTAGCCGCCCGCTGTCGGGTGCTCCACGCCCATCACGATGGCGGCCGTCCCGTCCGGGCACTGGATCCCGCCCAGCGGGATCAGGTCGTCCACGATGTTGGAGGGGTTCGCCCCGCCGTCGCGGTCGAGATAGGCAGGACGTCCCGGCCGAAAGGTCAGCCTTGGACCGGAAAAGCGGAACCCCATGCGGTTGGACACCGGGAGAAGCTTCCAGGCGCTGCCGAAGAAGGCGGCAATGCTCTCATCATCGAACATTGCCTTTTCCGGCCCCTCGGTCACACGCAGTTCGATCGTGGTCTCAGAGGGGCGGAAACGCAGTGCGCCAGGGGCGCTGCGTGTCGGGCGACTGCCATGGGGGAACAGCGAAAGCCTGTCTCCAGCCGCGAGCTTGCGGCCCTTGAACCCGCCCGAGCCCATCGCGACATGCGTCGCACGGCTTCCAAGATAGGCCGGAACGTCGATGCCACCGCCAATCGCGACATAGCATCTGAGCCCGGCCTTGACCGACCCGATCTTCACGACCGATCCGGCCGGCGCGTGGAAGCTCTCGTAGAGCGGCACCTCGGTTCCATCGCAGGTGATGCTGGCATGGCCGCCGGTAACGGCAACGAGGACATCGGCAGTCGGGCGAAAGCCGAGCCCGCCCAGGGTGCATTCAAGCCCCGCCGCACCGGGATCGGCCAGCGAGTTCATCGCCGGGCCAGGCCTGTTGCCGACGAGAATGTTGGCGACCCTTAGCGCGAGATTGTCTTGAGCGCCGGCCGGCGGCACGCCGCGGCTCAGGTAGCCCGGCCGACCGCTGTCCTGCACGGTCGTCAGAGGCCCCGGTTGGAGGATCTCGATGACGGGGACTTCCTCATTCATTCGCTACTTCCTTCCTTGTTCGGCTGCATCGCGGCATAGTGAACCATGATCACGCCCTTCGCGCCTGCCCTTTGCGCGAGAACCCAGCGAGCACCTGTCTGTCGAACTCACGTCCCCTGGTCAGACCTTCGGGCCTCAGGATCAGCAACGTCACCAGAATCGCCGCCACAACGATGTCGCGCCAGCCGACCACGTTGATTCCGGCTGACGACAGCATCGCTTCTGCCTGGCGGAGCGCTTCGTTCAGTGCCGTGACGAGAACCGCACCGGTGACGGCACCGAACAGCGAGTGCATTCCGCCGACCACCAGCATGGCCATGGTGAGAAAGGTCAGGTTCAGGAAGAATGCGTCGGGACTGATCGTGCCGCTGAGACGGGCCGACAGGCCGCCTCCAACCGCCATCATCACAGCGCCGATCACGAAGGCCAGCGTCCGTTCGCCCGCAACCCCGATGCCGAGCGCCCGCGCAGCGTTCTCTTCATCCCGTGCCGCGCGCAAACGCAGGCCGTAGGCCGAAGTCTGGAACAGATAGGCCACGACGATGCAGCCGGTCGCAACGGCGAGCACCTGGGCGAGCGTCGTCTCGGTTGGGATGCGGGTTACCGTCCCCCCGTTTCCGAGGCCGCGCCAGTTGTTGAGGATCTCATTTCCGATCACCAGAAAGGACAGCGTCACGATGCTCGCTGCGATTCCTTTCAGCTTCATGATCGCAAATCCGAAGATACCGGCGAGGGCCACAACCCCGGCCCCTGCGAAACCAAAGGCCAAGGCCGGCGCCAGCGAGATGTCGCGCAGGACGTCGGGCAGGCGCGGCAGCAATACGGCCTTCGCCTCGACCGGCGAGGTCAATATGCCGACCGCATAGGCCCCGAGCGCGGCGAAGGCGACGTGGCCGAAGGAAACGACGCCGGAATTGCCGACAAACAGGTAGAGACCGACGACGTAGACAAGGTTGATCGTTCCCGAGATGACGACCACCTCGTTCATGCCCAGACCTGTCGCACCCCCAGCCAGAGTGGCCACGGCGGTTGCAAGCACCAGCGGATAGATGAGCCGGATGGCGGGGGTATCGTAGATATTTTTCATCAGACGCGGGCTCCAGACGTCAAGCGGATCAGTCCATCGGGGCGGCATAGGAGAACGCCGACTATCAGCGTGAAGAGGATGGCGGTCCTGAATGGCGCCAGACCGGCTGGCAGGAATTCCTGCAGGGCCACCGTCACGACGGCGAGGCCGAACGATGCCATGACGGCGCCGCTGAGGCTGCCGAGGCCGCCGATCACCGTGGCGATGAAGGCGATAAGCACGGGCTGCACACCCATCGACAGGCTGAGGCTGCCGGTCTGCACCACCAGTACCAGCGAGGCGAGTCCCGCAAGCATGCCCGAAAGAGCGACCGTGACGGCAACCACGCGGGATGACGAGATCCCAAGCAGCCTGAGCATCGTGCCATCGAGCGCGGCGGCTCGGATCAGCAGCCCGATCGTCGTCAACCGCAGCAGGGCGACGAGCAGGCAGAGCGCAAGCGCCACGACGGCGATGGTGACGATCGAAGACGCTCCGACCGCCAAGCCGCCGATCCGCCAGGTCGTGGCCAGCTCGGCGCCGAAATCAAGCCCGACGGGCCTTGCCCCGAACACGAGCAGGAGCCCGTTCTCGATCGCGACGCTTACCGCAAAGGCTGCGATGAGTATGGTCGTCGCGTCTGCGCCCGATCTCCTGGCCGGAGCGAAAACCACGCCTTCGGTCAAAAGTGCCAGAACGATCACGGTCAGCAGGATGCAGATGACCGCCAGCGGCCAGACGAGACCACCGAGGATCACCAGCGCGTAGGCGCCCGCCGCGATGAAATTTCCATAAGCGAAGTTGATGATCCCGGAGACGCCGAAGATCAGCGCCACGCCCAGGCTGTAGAGCGCATACATGCCGCCGAGACTCAGCGCATCAATAAGCAGTTGAAGGATCAGCATCATGCTCGGGCCTCCCCGCCGTGTCCGACGCCGAAGTAAGCGTCAATGAATTCCTTGTTGCCGCGCATCTCCCGGGCGACGCCCCGCATTTCGACGCGCCCGCTGCGGAGCACGATGCACCGGTCCGCAAGGTCGAGTGCTGAGAGCGCGTTCTGTTCGACCAGCACGAGCGCGGTGCCGTGATCGCGCACCAGCGCACGGATCAGGTCGTACACCTGCCGGATCGCAACCGGCGAGAGTCCGAGCGATGGCTCGTCAAGCAGAAGAAGCCGTGGCTGGCCGATGACGGCCCTCGCAATCACCAGGAGCTGCTGCTCGCCGCCGGACAGTTTTCCCGCGGGGCGGTCACGCAGTCCGGCCAGCACCGGGATGCGCTCGAAAAGCTCCTCGACGGCACGCTCTCTCCGCCGCACCTCGGGCAACCTGCGCGCACCGATGCGAAGGTTTTCGACGACGGTCAGATCGACGAAAGCGCGCCGAGCCTCGGGAACCAGCGACAGGCCGAGCCTGGCGATGACTTCGGCTCCCTTTCCCAAGACGGCCCGGCCGGCGATCCGGACCGTTCCGCCGACACTGCCGGCACTGGCTCCCGCGATCGCCATCATCGCCGACGTCTTGCCTGCACCGTTCGGGCCGACGAGGCTGACCACCTCGCCCTCGTCGCAGCTGAAGCTCAGACCCTGGAGGGCTTTTGCCCGCCCGTAGGAGACCGTCAGATCCTGCACATCAAGCAGCATGGGCTTCGCCTCCCAGGTATTCCCTGATCACATCCGGATTGGCGTTGACCTCCGCCGGCGTGCCATCCGCAAGGTTCGCGCCGTTTGCAAGCACGCAAACCCTGCTGCAGATGCTGGCAATCAGATCCATGTCGTGCTCGACGATCAGCATCCCGCAGCCGAAGGCCTGCGGTATTTCGCTCAGCGCGTCCTTCAACTCGCGCGTTTCCGCTTCGTTCAAGCCGGCGGCAGGCTCGTCCAGGAGGATGAAGCGGGGCTGTGACGCCAAACAGCGCGCCACGGACAGAAGCCGCTCTTCCCCATAGGGCACCTCGTTGGCGAAACGCTCGCTTCGGCTTCCCAGCCCGAAATGCCGCAGCAGTCTCATGGTGCGTGCATACGCCTCGGCACGCGAACCCGCGGCAGGGCCGATCGCGGCAACGAAGACGTTCTCGAAGACGGTCATTCTCGAGAACAGGCGGCCTCCCTGAAAGCTGCGCGAGACGCCGCTGGCCGCTATCTTGTGCGCCGGCAGTCCGGTCAGGTCGGCCTCACCAAGGCGTACGGTTCCCGAGGCTGATCTTTGGAAGCCGCTCGTCACATTGATGAGCGTCGTCTTGCCTGCCCCGTTTGGCCCGATCAGGCCGGTGATCTTCCCCGGCTCGACGTCCAATGTGACATTGCGCAGCACCTGGAGCCCCCCGAAGGCCACGCATATGTTGCGAACGCTGAGGGTCGCGGGTTCACTCTGCAACCGCCCGGCCATTGCTTAAAACTCCGGGATTTCAACGTCACCGGGATCGGCGGTGGTGACATAGGCGGGCACGCCGTTCGTGTAGCTGATGATCGCCATCGGGCGATCGGCGTTGATGTGCAGGTCGGGCGTAAAGCTCGTCGGCCCGTTTAGCAGGCCAACGCCTTCGAACTTGTCGAGCTCGGCTGCGACCGCCTTGCCGTCCGTCGTCCCCGCCTTCTCGGCCGCGATGGCCATGGCTTGCACCGCGGCGTAGCCCGACAGGGCGAAACCGGAAATCGGCCGGTCACCAAACTTCGCCTTGTGCTTTTCGATCGCCGCAGCCACGTCCGGCGACGGGTCGTCGCCATAGACCGACTTGGTGGCCGTCACGTAGAGGTTGGAGATGTCGGGGGTAGTGTCGAGCCAGAAAGTCCCATCGAGCGTGTTCGGCGCCATGAACACGCCGTCGAAGCCGGTTGACCGCAACTGGCGCATGGCGCTCGGTGCACCCGGAGTGTAGCCGCAGATCACCACCGCATCCGCGCCGGACCGCAAGATCTGGTTCGACTGGGAACGGATCGTGGCGTCGTCATTCTTGTAGAAGGCCTCGCCCACAAGCTCGCGACCGGCGGCGGTCCAGTGGTTTCGGAAGCCTTCGCAGACCTCCACGTCGTAGGCGATCGTGTCGTCGATCAGCAGGAACGGCGCCTTAATGCCGGTCCATTCCTGAGCGAACTGGGACAGAACCGCGCCCTCGTTGTAGGTGGCCGGAGCCGCCGTGTACGCCAGCGGTCCAATCCCCTGGACGCCGAACTTGGGCGACTGCGCACAGAGCGAGAAGACGACGATGCCCGCCTCTTGTGCCGCAATGGCGGCCGGGGAACCGAAATCGAAATCGCAGGTCGCGAGCATGAAGCTCGCGCCCTCGTCGATCAGCTGCTGCGCGGCGACCCGCCCCTGCTCCACCTTCGAACCGGTATCCGCGACGATCAGCTTCACGGGACGACCGAGGATGCCGCCGGCAGAATTGAGGTCGTCAATGGCGACTTCCACCATCTGCATCGGCGGAATGTCAAACTGGGAGGCGACCCCGCTCTGGGCCACGGCCGCGCCGATGACAATCGGTGCGCCATCCTCGGCCGCCGCCGAGGACGATAGCAGGCAGCCGGTGCCCAGCAGGAGCACCCGCAGCGGGTGTCTGATTTCGAAGTTTTGGCCCGTCATTGTCGCTTTCCCCTTTTGGTCTTTGATGGTGAAATCATAGCCGCAGCGCGGTCGCGCCACAGATGACCAAAGACGAAAGCTTGCGTGGAAGGGGAGCAACGCTGATGGTCCGCGGCTTCTCCAGCATGGGCGAGTGACCGCCATGGGCGAACACTCGCACCGTCAGGTCCGCGAATGTCTCACGCACGGGCTCCCATGATCGGAGCGGGGCTGTGAAGCCTGCCCTCGCGCACTGGCCAATCACCACAGCCTGCGGGCGGAACGGCGGGAAACGCCGGTCGTCAGGTGAATGCCGCGCGACCCTGGGCCGCACGGCAGACTTGTCCGATTGGCAGGAGAGTGGCCTTCTAGATTTCCGGGAAGTCCACCTCGGTGCCAGCGACGTTGTTCATCAGGTTGGTGAAAAAATTCTCCGCCACCAATGCGACGATCTCGACGATCTGGCCCTCACTGAAGCCGGCTTCACGAACCGCATCGATATCGGCTTGCGAGACCTTGCCGCGCGCTTCGGCAACGCGGCGGGCGAATGCCACTGCGGCTGCGGCCCTTAGCTCTTCCGATGTGCCTTGCCTTGCGCGCTCGATTTCCTCGCGGCTCAACTTGGCGAAGTTGAACCCGGTGAAGGTATGCGCGGCGGTGCAGTACTCACAGCCGTTTACCGCCGCGACCGCGAGCGCGATGCGCTCGCGGAGCTTTACGTCAAGCGCCTTGCCAAGGCCCTGATTCAAGGCGGCATGGGCATTGATCACCGCCGGGCTGTTGGAAAGGACGCGGAAGAAGTTGGGAACGCGGCCGAGCTTCGTGTTGATCGCGTCGAGCGTGGCCTGCGCAGCCTCGGGAGCGGACTGCGGAGCGGGAACCGGGATTCGGGACATAGTCTTGCCTTTCCTTGTGTCGGGATATTCTGCTGAGGGACTGCTGCCGATGTTGCCGGCCGGGAAGTGTTGACCGATGCCGAGCAGGTATCGTCCGGCATCGGCTGTGGTCTCAGGCACCCACCGGGATCGGGTTCTCGACGAGACTCTGGTTGAACGCACCGAACAGGGCGTGCTCGTTTGCACCCGGATTGTCGCGCATGGGCCTGATGGCATCGACGATCACTTCGGGTTCGTCGGTTGCGAGCGCGACCAAGGTCTGCTCGATGAAAACGGGCAGTGGCATGGCACGCGGGTCCCCGCTCTTGTAGATGAGGTCGGTATCCACCCACGGCGGCGCGATTTCCTGCACCCGCACATTGGTGTCGCGCAGTTGGAAGCGCTGCGACAGGGCGAAGGAGTGCAGCGCGGCCTTGGTCGCCGAATAGATCGCATTGCTGGCGATCGGAACGAATGCCAGAACACTGCTGGTATACAACACAGTCGCCTCGGGCTTCGTCTTCAGATGTTCGATCAGTGCCGAGGTCACGCGAATGGGGCCAAGCAGGTTGGTTGTGATCAACTCCTGCGCGATGCCATCGTCGACTGGGCCGGAGACATCGTCGAAGGGCATGAAGCCGGCGTTGTTGAACACCACGTTGAGATCGGGATGCTTCTCGACCAGTTCCCGAGCCGCCGATTGGATGCTTTCGAGGTTGGTTACGTCGAGCACGATTGCCGCCATGCCGGGATTGGCAGCGGTCACCTCCTCGAGCAGCGCGGTGCGCCGTCCAGAGATGATCACCTTGTTGCCGCGGCGGTGGAGTGCTTCGGCAAGACCCCGGCCGATGCCGCTGGTGCCGCCTGTTATGAAGATGGTATTGCCAGTGAGTTTCATGGGATCAGTCCCTTGATCTGAAGAAGATGCGGTAGGTTCAGGACGCTACGCTGAAGCGCGGGGCGGGTTGGGTGGCGGAAAGCTGTGGGCCGAGCGCGAGACGCGCAACTTCGAAGGCGTTCCACAACTCGACGTCCCTGAGCGCGGGGATCGTGCTGGTTTCGCCCTGATCGAGCCCGGCGAGCGCGGCGTCGACCATGTCCTCGGCCGGCATCACGATCTCGGCGGGCAGGTTTTCGACCGGCAGGCCGCCGAGTGCCCAGAAGTCGGTCCGCGTGGCGCCGGGCAGGACGGCCTGGGCGCGGATGCCGCGGCCGGCCAGCTCATGGTTCAGCGAAGTGGTGAAAGCCTGGACGAAGGCCTTGGTCCCACCATAGACGCCGTTGAGCAGTTCGGGGGCAACCGCGACGATCGAGGCGATGTTGATCACAGTGCCGCCGCCGCGCGCCACAAAGCCGGGCACCGCGGCATAGGTCAGGCGCATCAGCGCGGTAACGTTGAGACGCACCATGGCTTCCATGGTGTCGACATCGCTTTCCAGCAGCGTGGTGTGGGTACCGATGCCGGCATTGTTGACCAGCGCCGTGATGCTCGCATCCTCGCGCAGCACCTTCTCCACACTGGCAAGGTCAGCCGCGTCACCGAGGTCGGCGGCAATGACTTCGACCGCACGGCCTGTCCTGTCTGAGATCGCCGAGGCGAGCGACTGAAGCTTGTCCTTGTTGCGGGCGACGAGAATGAGGTCGTATCCGCGAGCGGCGAGGCGATCGGCGTAGATCGCGCCGATGCCGGTGGACGCGCCGGTGATGAGTGCAGTTCCCTTGGTGGTCATTGGTCTGGTCCTGTTCGAGGAGGAAAGCACCATCGCTTTCGACAAGGACGTTATGGACCGAATGATCGGCGTCTGATATGACGTATAAATTACGTTTTTCGGCCACCTGCCCTAGAGGATCAAATGCCTCACGTTTCCATGGTGCTTACGCCGGGCTTCCAGTTCCTTGCTCTCGGCGTGCAGGCCGCCTTCGAATTGGCCAATGCATTGAAGGACGAAGCCTATTACACCCTTTCCATCGCATCGGTCGAAGGTGGATCCGTCACGTCTTCGAGCGGCTTTGCGGTGCCGACAACGAAGCTAAGCGAGGTGGGGGCGGTGGACACGCTGCTCCTCCTCGCCGGCCTCGTGCCGCCTCCGCAGCAGGACGAAGCAACGCTCGCCACGCTGCGTGCGATGGCCAGGAAATCTCGCCGGGTCGCGGGCCTGTGCACCGGGTCGTTTCTCCTTGGGCAAATGGGACTTCTCGAAGGACATCGCGCAACCACGCACTGGTCCTATGCCCGGCAGATGCGCGAGGCCTTTCCGAACGTGCGCGTGGAGGAAGACCGCATCTTCATCAACGAGGGCGTCGTCTGGACTTCGGCAGGTCTCACTGCCGGTTTGGACCTCTCGGTGGCGTTGATCGAGAAGGACCTGGGACGCAATGTGGCAAGCGCGGTCGCGCGGCGGCTGGTGATGCACCATCGCCGCGCGGGCGGCCAATCCCAGCATTCGGAGCTTCTGGAGCTTGCACCCAGCAGCGACCGCATCCAGAAGGCACTGATCCATGCCAAGGCCCATCTCACCAGTCCGCTGACAGTGGAGGAACTGGCCGAAGTTGCGGCGCTCTCGCCGCGCCAGTTCAGCCGTGCGTTCCGTGCAGAAACCGGTCAGACGCCGGCCAAGGCGGTGGAGCAGATCCGCCTTGAAGCGGCCCGCCTGATGATCGAGGAAACCCGCCACCCCATGGACCAGATTGCGCGAGAAAGCGGCTTCGTCGACCTGCGCCGCATGCGCGAAGCCTTCATGCGCCAATACGGACAGCCACCACAAACTCTCCGACGCCTCGCGAGGTCCGCCTGAACGTCCGGGATGGGGGGCGCAAGGCTTCGATGATGTCGTCGCGCGCGGACCTCTACTCTGCGTTCACGGCTGGTAGATTCATGAGAGCCAACTTCGCCGTTCAGTCGATGTCTGCCTGTATCCAGCGGGTCGAGTGGTGAATGTCGATCGTTTGTAGCCGTCCTGGGCCCATATTCTCGAACCTATGCGGAACGCCCGCGGGTCCCAGCACGGCCTCACCCGCGCTAGCTTCGATGACATCGTCTCCAACAAAGAACCTAGCCCTTCCCGCGACAACAACAAAGACTTCGTCATAAGGATGAACATGCAGCCGGGGGCCTTCCCCCGGCGTATCATTGCCATACGCAAGAACGGTGATTGGCCCGTTTATAGCCTCTCCCGGGAGTACACCGCGCCACGGCCCCTCTGCCTCGGCGTTGTAAACGAAACCTTTGGTGGCGGGCCTTCCGTCCGGTGCGACCGTTTCTGGATCAAAATCTCTTCGTGTCAATGTTGAACTCCGTGAAGCACTGCTGTTCGAAGGTAACTGACGAGTGTGAATGTGCTCTACCGCTTCAGCAATACGCGTAAAGCGCGACCTTGTCATTGAACGGCGCGATAGAGGCGAGACCATCGTCATCTTGCTCCACCCCAAAGACAGGTGGCTCGTTGCGATGACCGCTCATGGCGCAACGGCTTGTGGGTCATCGGCCTGATGGAACGCTCGACCGTATTGGAGTCGGATTGCCCGGCTTTCGGGCGGCGTTGACGGTTCACGGACGAACAGATCGTTGGGATTTTCGAGAAGCAGGAGGCCCGCGCCAAGACGGTTGATGTCTGCCACAAGCACGGGGTCTCGCGGGTGCGCAGCCGCATCAGAGCGAGTGCCTCCCGTGCAACCAACAAAATCCGACAAAGTTGCTGTTGTCTGTTTGGAATGCCCTGCTAAAGTAACCCAGCGTTGCCGAGGCCATACAATCAATATCATATGTGGCAGTTCATTCGCTGGCGCACCTTCCTAAGAGTAGAGTTTGTCAGGTCCGCATCATTTCAAGCCGGGGCGGGCAGACATCGATCAAGGCAAGCCTTTGGAGGAACGGATGCAAAAATCGATTTTGACGCTTGCCCTGCTTGCTTCAGGGGCAATAGTGACGACTACGTCGTCAGCCGCCAATGCTCAGGAGCGTGAAGCCTACTTTGGCGAAACTCACGTCCACACCAGTTGGTCGTTCGATGCCTATATCTTCGGCAATACCCATACCGGGCCGGCGGACGCCTATGCCTACGCCAAGGGACAGACGATCAAACATCCGCTCGGCTATGACATCAAGATCGAGACACCGCTCGACTGGATGGGGGTTACCGATCACTCCGAATATGTCGGCACCGTCAAGCTCGCCAACACCCCGGGTTCTTCGATCAGCAAATTGCCGATTGCGCAAAAGCTGATCGTTCGCAAGCCCGAGGATGTCCAGCGCATCTACCTTTGGCTCGGCACGACGATCACCGAGAACAAGCCCATCAAGGAATTGATCTCGCCGGATGTCGCCGGAACCGTCTGGAAGGAGAACATCGCCATCGCCGACAAGGCGAACGAGCCGGGCAAGTTCACGGCCTTCTGCTCCTATGAATGGACGTCGACGCCGAACAACCGCAACATGCACCGCAACATCTTCTTCCGTGACTGCTCCAAGGTCCCGCAGTTGCCTTACAGCTCGATTGATTCCGACAAGCCCGAGGATCTATGGACCTGGATGGACCAGCAACGCCAGTCCGGCAACGAGCTGCTTGCGATCTCGCACAACGCAAACCTGTCCGACGGCCACATGTTCCCTACCGACGTCGACGAGAAGGGCCGCCCGATCGACGCGGCCTGGGCCGCCTCGCGGGACCGCAACGAACGGCTGACCGAAATCAAGCAGATCAAGGGTGCATCCGAGACGCACCCGGCACTCTCCCCCAACGACGAATTCGCCAACTTCGAGATTTTGACCTATCTGCTGGGCGACCCGGCTGGCCGCTTCCCGCACGTCGCCGGCAGCTATGTCAGACAGGCCCTGAAGGATGGCCTTTCGATGGCCGAGGCGCAGGGCTACAACCCATACAAGATGGGCTTTGTCGGCGGTTCCGATTCCCACAACACAGGGGTTCCCTATCGCCAGACGAATTTCTTCGGCGGTCACGGAAAAGCCGATGGCGACATCAAGCAGCGCATGTCGGGTTATCTCTTTGCCGGACTGGACATCCGCCTTGAAAACCCGGCGGGCCTGACGGGAATTTGGGCAGAGGAGAACACCCGCGCATCCCTGTTCGACGCGATGCAGCGCAAGGAAACCTTCGCCACGAGCGGACCGCGCATCAAGGTGCGCTTCTTCGGTGGATCGGACTGGGCCAGCGTGGCCAACGAAGCCGATTGGGTCAAAATGGCCTACGCCGGGGGCGTAACCATGGGCGGCGACCTGCCGCCATTGGCGGAGGGCCACGCCCCGTCCTTCCTTGTATGGGCGGTCAAGGACCCCACCTCGGGCAATCTGGACCGCATCCAGGTGGTCAAGGGTTGGACCAAGCATGGCCAGAGCTTCGAGAAGGTCTACGACGTTGCCTGGGCTGGCCGACGCACGCCGGACCCATTTACCGGGGTCGTGCCGCCAATCGGATCGACGGTCAATCTGGTCGATGCGACCTACACCAACTCGATCGGCGCGGTTGAGTTGAAGGGTGTCTGGACCGATCCCGACTTCGATCCGAGTCTCGACGCATTCTACTACCTTAGAACCCTGGAAATCCCGACGCCGCGCTGGAGCACCATCCAGGCCAGGGAACTGGGTGTCGCTCCGCCCGACAACGTGGCGGCAACGGTTCAGGAGCGGGCGTGGAGTTCACCGATCTGGTACACGCCCAGCGCGGATGTGCGCGCATCGGCAGCCAAGGGCACCACCGTTGCCGGCCTTACCGAGCAGGGCGCGACTGCGCTGGACGACAAGGCGCTCACCGACCTTGTCGTCGGAAAGACGACCTGGGTGAAAAACACCGTTACGGGCGAGGTTTTCAGCATCGCCTGGACCGAGGCCGGGCGGCGGCTCGTCAACAACGTGGGTGGATCACTGCCGCAACCCAGCGATGTCGGAGATGTCCTGCATGGCGGACTTATGGGGAGTGGGACTGCATATGAGATCAAGGACGGTGCCATTGTCACAACGCTTGAGAACACGCCGTATGAGGTAAAGGTCTACAAACTCGGCGATAAGTTCGTTGCCGCCCGCAGCAACGAGTTCGGCTTTGCGAACTACGAGGTCGTTGCGACCCCGCAGACTCTCGATCCGCTGGACCAGCAGAAGTCGCCGTTCTGAGACCGCTGGCCCCAGCAAACAGCGAGGTGTGCCACGTGGACCGCATGGCGGCAGGTTTGTCAGGGCGATCAAACGGGCAAGTCCGGTTGCGGCTCCTGCCTGTTCTCATCATGCTGTTGCTTGCCGCCGTCGGTCAGGTCCATGCCTGCGCAGTGTGTCTGAGTGGGATCACGATCACACCTGGTCAGCAACTGGACGCGGCCGCCGACGCCGTTCTGGCCTTTCCGCTCACCAGTGGCGGACAATATCGAGTGCTGGAAGTGATTAAGGGTGCTGAGGTCGTCGGTGAGACCATAGGGCAGCCCGGCATCGCCGCGGTCAAGCCGGAGATCATGATGTCTTTGGACGGACCCTTGCTGGCTGAGGATGTCAGTCGAACGTCAGGCACGAAGCCGCAACTGCTCATTCGCGACCGTACTTCCGAGGAATGGAGGGGGTTGGGCGAGATCGAGGTCAGCCATGCCGAATGGCTCCGGAGGCTGGCGGCAACCTACGATCCGAAAAGAAAGCGTCCAACCGGCGGTACCGGGATGGCTGCGCTGGTTGGCACCGAATCGGGGGGGATCGATTGGTCCGCGCGTCTATCGATCGTCGTACCCAATCTCGAAAGCAGCGAACCGCTGGTCGCTGAAATTGCCTATGGCGAGCTGGCGAGGTCACCGTACGCCGCCATCGCCAACCTCAAGCCCCGACTTGACGTGGCAAAGATCGCCGACTGGATCAACGACCCCGCACGTGCCGAGCGAGTTTCGGGATATACCCTGTTGATGGGTGTCGCCGGCGGGCCGGATGAAGCAAGGGAAGTTGAGGAGCGCATCGCTTCTGCGTTGACCACCGGCATTTCCACGAACCTTGCGGCGATGCTCACCGCCGATCTTGAACTGCATGGGCCAAGCCGGATCGACTGGCTCGTGGAGACGTTCTTTGTCGACCGACGACGCACCCTGCCCGAGATCGAGACCGCCTTGCAGGCCCTCAGCGTGCATGGGCAGGCCAACGCCTCGATATCGCGGGCAAGGGTCGTCGAGGCCTATCACGACTTCGTCCGGGCTCGCAGGCCGATGGCAGGGTTCGTAGCCATGGAACTGGCGGATTGGGGGGAATGGGGGTTCACGGACGATTTTGCCGACATTCTCCGCGCGAAGGCGGTGAAGGACCCGGCGGGTGAGTTCGCCATCCTCAGCTACCTCCGCCAGAGTTCGACACGATCCGCAACGCAAACCGATCATCCGAACTAGGAGCAGACATGACGCGGCTGATCGAGCGGGAAAGCAATACCGAACGCAACATGACCGACAACGGCACTGCCGGCAGGTGGACGCGGCTCCTGCGCGAACCGCTTGTTCATTTTCTTGTCGGCGGTGCGGTGCTCTTTGGTGCCTATCAATTCGTGCCCCGCGACGAGGCAATAACGGCAGTCGATGGGCTGACCATCGCGCTGACGGAGGACGACATCCGCCAACTCGCCGTGAGCTGGTTGGCCCAGGGCCGCCCGCAGCCGACGGCCGAGCAGTTGCGCAGTCTCGTGGATCAGAGGGTAACCGAGGAGATCCTCTTCCGGGAGGCCGTCGCCCTCGGCCTTGATCGCGACGACGAGATCATCAAGAGGCGGCTCGCCCAGAAAATGGACTTCCTGACTGCCGACCTGGCGACGATGGAGGAACCCACAAGGGATGAGCTCAAGGAATGGTTCGCAAAGAACGCCGGGCGTTTCGCCCTCCCCCCGCATGTGAGCTTCAGGCATGTGTATTTTTCGCCCGACAAGCACGGCGCGAGCACACGCGAAGCGGCAGCGGCAGCCATCAATCTCATCGCAGGCAAGCGCCCGGGCTCGCCAGAGGTCGCCGCCGCCGGAGACCCGTTCATGTTCCGGAATACATACGGCGACAGCACGCCCGCCCAGGTGGCCAAGGAGTTCGGACCAGAGTTTGCGAACGCGCTCTTCGATCTCGAAGCAAAGTCATGGCAGGGACCCGTCCGGTCCGGATACGGATGGCACCTGGTCTGGATCGATTCCACCGAACCCGGTCGCATTCCTGACTTTGAGGAGGTCGAACCGAACGTCAAGTCGGCCTGGGTGGACGAGCGGTATCGAGAGATCAAACGTGTTGCGCTCGAAGAGATGCGGTCACGCTATCTGGTGACGATGCCTCCTATCGAGGATATCGACCTTAGCGATCTGGTGGGGCAGCAGGCCGGCAGCGGTGCTGCAGAAGGGTTGTCGCAGTGACGACAGCGCGGCTACATCCACGCCTCGGTTGGCGCATCCTGCTTGGCGCCCTGCTCTGGTCGCTCAGCTTTGCCTTGGCGGCCGCGCACGAAGTTCGTCCGGCTTACCTGCAAATCGACGAGATCGGGAATGGTCGCTTCAGCATCCTGTGGCGGACGCCTCTGCTTTCCGGCATGCGCCTTCCGGTCGTGTTGCGGCTGCCCGACGACGTACGCACCATCACTGCTCCGATCGAGCGCACGTTTCCGGACTCGCTCGTCGAGCGTCGAATGGTGGAGGCGAGCGACGGTCTGGGCGGAAAGCGCATAGAATTCGTCGGCCTGCAGGCGACGATCACCGACATCATCGTCCGCACGAAGACACAGGGTGGTGCGGCGGTTACCACAATTGTGCGCCCTTCCCAGCCATGGATCGATATCGAGAACGAACCCGATCCGTTTCAGGTCGCCGCGACCTTCTTCCGCAACGGCGTGGAACACATCCTCTACGGCATTGATCACCTGCTGTTTGTGGCCTCGCTAATGCTGGTGGTGCGGGGGTGGCCGATGCTGCTCAAAACCGTCACCGCCTTTACCATCGCCCATTCTGTCACGTTGGCGCTCGCGACCTTCGGGGTCGTGACGCTGCCGGCGCAACCTGTAGAAGCGATGGTGGCGCTCAGCATCGTCCTTGTCTGTGTCGAAGCCGTGCGGTTCAGGCGTGGCGAGACGAGCCTTGCAATCCGGTGGCCCTGGGTGGTCGCCTTCGCTTTTGGTTTGCTGCACGGTTTCGGCTTTGCCGGAGCATTGGTCGACCTCGGTCTGCCCACGTGTGATATCCCGCTCGCGCTCCTGTTTTTCAACATCGGCGTCGAAGCGGGGCAACTTCTCTTCATTGCGGCGATCCTTGCAGTGACAGCTTCGGTTCGCCGCATCTTCGAGATCCCTCGATGGGCCCCGGTCGCGGGTGCCTATGCCATCGGTTGTCTCGCATCGTTCTGGGTGATCGAGCGCGTCGACACCATGTTCTTCTGAGGGGAAAAAGCATGCGTACCGCAGTTCACGTCTTTGCAGCGATCAGCTTCCTCGCCTTGCTCTCGGGTCAAGCTCTCGCCCATTCGGACACCGGCGACGTCGGCGGATTTTCAGCGGGGTTTCTTCACCCGGTCTTCGGCCCGGATCATGTGATCGCCATGGTTGCCGTCGGGCTTTGGGGCGTCTTCCTCGGCGCGCCCGCGATCTGGATGCTTCCGATCGTCTTTCCGCTGGTGATGGCGTTCGGTGGAGCATTGGGCATGATCGGTGTTCCGCTTCCGGCGGTGGAGACGGGCATCGCTCTGTCGGCTGTCGTCCTGGGGCTTTGTGTGGCCTTGGCGCTCAAGCCACCATTGGCCATTGCAGCGGTCATCGTCGGGGTATTTGCCATCTTTCACGGCTACGCGCACGGTGCGGAAATGCCCGGGGCCTCTGCCCCCCTCTCCTATGTTCTCGGCTTCGTCATTGCGACGGGGTTGTTGCACCTTTGCGGAATCCTGTTCGGCAACCTCGCGCGTTGGCCGGCCGGCCGAATGGCCGTCCGCGCCGCGGGTGGGCTGATCGCGCTGGCCGGCGGTGCCTTCCTGAGCGGCCTGGCTTGAGACGCGTCGGTGCCGCCGTCGCCGCTGCGGCGTTCGTACTCGAGCCGGGGGCTGCCGGGGCCCACGGGACACTGCAGGGCGTAGGCGATTTCTATGCCGGCCTCCTTCATCCGCTGGTCGTCCCGGCGGAGTTTCTCGCTCTCGTCGCAATCGCTCTCCTGCTTGGCGGATCAGGAGTGCAGGCGTGCCGACTGGGACTGCCGGCGCTGGCCCTGGGGCTCTCCGCGGGGCTGCTCGTGGGGCACGACGTCCCGGAAGACATGGCTAGCCCGCTGCTCCTGGGCGTGGCAATGACATCGGGTGCGCTCGTAGCCTCCGCAATTCAGCCACCCATCGCGCTTCTGACGGCTCTGGCGGCGGTGGCAGGCTTGGCCGTCGGCACCGACGCGGCTCCCGAGGCCGGTGCGCTACGGCCGTTCCTTGTCGCCAGTGTCGCTACCGTGCTTGGCGGATCGGCACTTGCAACAACGGTGATAGCACTGGTGCTGGGAAGAGACGTTCACTGGCAGCGTGTCGCTGTCCGAACGGCCGGATCATGGATTGCCGCATGTTCGATCCTCTACTTCACCTGGCTGCTCGTGCCCCGATAACCAGCCCTTGTCGCGGGCCAGCGACCTCCGGAACAGACCGACGACCTTAGCGAACTCGATTGTGTGGTGTGAACGACCGAAATGAGGGCGCAAACCTGCGGCCGCGCGGATCCGCCGAATGTCCGCATCTGGGAGACAGCCAGAATGCGCGCCGTTACGGAGATGGTGGGCGCAATCAAAGGCGCCGGGGCTGGCAAACAGCCCGTCCCTCATAACCCTCGAAAACAACGGAAAAATCCGGCCATAGCCGGATCGGGAGAACGCTTTCGCGAGAGCAAGTGGCGGAGAGGAAGTCCGCCATAGGTTACATTTTATGAGGTGACATGTGACCGCATAATATCATGATTTAAAATACTTTTTGTCTGTTTGCCTCACAAGTTTGACCACATGTGATCACATCTCATCTCAAGCAATTCCACGTGTTGTGATGGGCTGCATGATGGGCTAAACACCGCCTCAGTCGAACTTGGGGAAGCCAATCTGATGCTGAGTGATGCAAAAGCCCGGAAGCTGAGGCCGGGCGAAAAGCCCGTATCTGACGGCACGGTCAAGGGTCTCTACCTCTTTCCGACCAGCACGGCCGGCAGCGGAAAGTGGATCCTCCGTTTCGTCTCGCCAGCGAATGGGAAACGCCGAGACATGGGGCTCGGAACCTATCCGGCGGTATCCCTCCGCGATGCGCGCGGCAAGGCATTGGAAGCGCGGACCGTTATCGAAAATGGCGTCGATCCCCTCGAGGAGAGACGTGAGCGCCGGGCGGAGGAAAAGAAGCTTGCGGCGATCCCAACCTTCGAAGGGGCGGCGCGGCAGCTTCACGCCGATCTGTCGGTTGGCTTCCGGAACAAGAAGCACAGTGAGCAATGGATCAATACGCTGGAGCAGTATGTTTTTCCGGGGATCGGCAAGCGCCTTGTCAGCGAACTGGGCCCCTCGGACTTTGCAACCTGCCTGAGACCGATCTGGCTGGAAAAGCCTGAAACGGCATCGCGCGTGAAGCAACGATGCGACGCTGTCATGGACTGGTGCTCCGCCAACGGCCACATTCTTGCAAGCCCCGTGAGGGTCGTTGACAAGCTTCTGCCGAAGCAACCCGGCAAGCGGGAGCGTGTCGAGCATCAGCCAGCCCTTCCCTGGCGGCAACTGCCTGGCTTCTTCAAAGACGTGCTGCATGTCGGACCAAGCCGAACATCGAAGATCATGCTCGAGCTCTTGATCCTGACCGCCTGCCGGTCGGGCGAGATCAGGCAGATGCGCTGGGACGAGATCGATTTCGCCGAAGCGGTCTGGACCATCCCGGCTGCGCGCATGAAAGCCAGGATCCTGCATCGTGTACCGCTGACTCCGCGGGCGCTGGCTCTTGTCAAACTCCAACAGGATAGGCTCGGCTTGAACGAAGGGTTGGTTTTTCCATCCCGCTCCAACACGCCGGTCAGTGACATGACGCTGACCAAGTTCCTCAGGGACAAGAAGGTGGAGAGCGATACACCGGGACGGCTGGCAACGGCTCATGGGTTTCGATCCAGCTTTCGCGACTGGGCCTCAGAAAATGGCTACCCACGCGACGTCGCGGAACGCGCCCTTGCCCACACCGTCAAGAATGCCACCGAAGCCGCGTATCACCGCACCGATTTGCTCGAGCAACGGCGTGCCATGATGCTGGAATGGGAAAGGCATTGTCTTCGCGACACGCGGCAGAGGGTCGACGTTAGCGCAGGCTAACAGAACAAAATCCCCTTGCAAGCCTGGTCGGATTATGGCTTGCCGGTCTGTTGGCTAGTCATCCAGCAGCTTTGCAGCAATAGCGCCTGTCCTAGTGTTGCTGCCGATACTCGACCGCCCAGACCCGCCACGGAGGCAGTTGCGGCTTCGGCGCATGCCGTAGACCGGCCCGCCGTGCTCGTGACCCACTTTACCCTGACCCAAGCAAGCCCGGCTGGCCGGATGGCCCGGGGCTGCAGCCGGTTTGACAACCAAAGGCGCAAACCTGCAGTTCGCCGACATCTGTGCATGTCCGCTTTAGAAAAGCACTGTGCTCAGGTCAGTGCCCTGCTTGGCGGCGCGCTGCGGATCGGTTGCTGGAGCCAGCATCGACCCGTCAGATTTGGGGCCGTCTACCGACTGTCCGCTGCTGGGAACGCAACACGACAACGGACAGTCCAAAGGAGTCATGGGTTGCGAAGAGATCACCCCGCAGCCCGAATTCGGCTACGCTGAAACTTGTGTCATCGCCATGACCGGGTCGTGCCATGCGTGCATACACCGAACATTTGCATGCCAACGTCTGGAAACGACCCCGAGAAACCGCCAGGATGCTGACAAGCATCGTGTCGGTCCGTCGTGAAGCCGCTTGCCGACACGCGGGACCGCTCAGTCTTGATCCGCCATCCGGTAGCCGACCCCGGGTTCTGTCCGGACGATCGCCGGCTGTGTGGGGTCGCGCTCGATCTTCTGGCGTAGCTGGCCGATGAATACGCGGAGATAATGCAGGTCTTCGCTGTGGGCGGGCCCCCAGACGGCGGTGAGCAAAGTGCGATGGGTGACAACCCTGCCGGCATGCCGGGCGAGCAGCAGCAAGAGGTCGTATTCCTTGGGCGTTAGGTGCACGGTCTCTCCGCCCCGTGAGACGAGCCGCTTGATCGGGTCGATGGTCAGCTCGTCCACCTCCAGCGTGGCCGGGATGGCATCGGCACGCCCGCGGTGCCGCAACGCCGTGCGGATCCGTGCGGTGAGTTCGCCGATGCCGAAGGGCTTTTCGACATAGTCGTCGGCACCGAGGTCGAGTGCGGCGATCTTCTCGCTCTCGCGGCCTCTGGCGGAGAGGATGACGACCGGAATGTCCGACCAGCTCCTCAGCTTCGCGATGACCTCCTTGCCGTCCATGTCGGGCAGGCCGAGGTCTAGAATGACGAGGTCCGGCGCTTGCGTCGCGACCGCCTTCAGGGCCTCGGCCCCCGTCGCCGCTTCGACGACGTCGTATCCCGCCGCCGTCAGCGACGGCTTCAGGAAACGCTGGATCTGCGGCTCGTCGTCTACGACGAGAATGCGCGATGCGGTCATGAGGCCTTGTGTCCGGTTGTTTCGGCTGCGGGGAACCGCATGATGATGCGGGTTCCCTTTTTCTTCATGGCGGGACTTTCAGCATGGATCTTTCCACCCATCGCCTCGACGAAACCCCGCGCGATGGAGAGCCCAAGCCCCGTTCCCGGGGACCGGCCGTCGGGCTTGCCTCTCCGGTAGAACTTTTCGAACACCCGGTCGAGATCCGCCGCCGGGATGCCCTTGCCCAGATCGGTGACCGAGATCAGCACATTCGCACCATCGCGGCGGGCATAGACATTGATCGGCTCCTGTCCGCCGTATTTCACGGCATTGTCGAGAAGGTTGAACAGGACCTGGGACAGCAGCACGCTGTCCCCCTTGATCAGGGGCAGATCCTGCGCGATTCCGGTTTCAATCATGCGCCCCGGCGCGTATTTCCGCGTTCGTTCGACGGCGGACTGCACCGCGTCGGTTACGTCCACCCAGTCCTGCTTCGGCTTCAGCGTTCCGGCCTCGATGCGGGTCATGTCGAGCAGATTGGCGACGAACCGGGTCATTCGGGCACTTTCCTCCTCGATGGAAAGCAGCAGGTCGTCCCGGCTCGCCCGGGTCATCCGTTCGCCGAGTTGCCGGATGCCCGTGACCGCGCCGGTGATGGTGGCAAGCGGTGTTTTGAGATCGTGGGAGATCGAAGACAAAAGTGCCTCCCTGTAGCGCTCCCCCTCCAGCCTTGCGGCCTGCTGCACCGTCTCCTCCGCCAATCGTGCACGGTCCAGTGCGATTGCGGTCTGGTCGAGGATGGCGGTCAGCACGCGCTCGGTGTTGAGGTCGAGCCGGTCGTCGTTGTGCTCCAATCCGCAGACGCCGACAATCCCATGCGGACCGAGGAGCGGCCGGAACTCGAAACGGCTGTTCGGCAGCGTGCCGGTTCCATGGCCCGCCGCCTCGTGCCTGTCGTGTGCCCAGCGGGCCGCGGTGAGGTCCGTGACGCCCATTTCCGTGTCAGGCGGCCAGGCGGCGATCAGACTGAGGTCACCCTGTCGTGGCAGCAGCAACACGACGCTGCGCCTCAGACTCGCCTGCAGTTGCGAGACCGTGAGCCAGACGGCGTCCTCGGTCTTGGCAGTGCTGGCGAGCTTGCGGGAGAAGTCGTAGAGCGCCTGCAAAGCGGTGGCGCGCAGCCGCGCGACCTCCGCCTGTTCCCTGATGCGGGATGCGAACCCTCCGGCGATGATCGCAACGGCGAGGAACACGAGCAAGGCGAAGACCTCGTGTGGCGCGGCGATCGTGAAGGTGTGCAGCGGATCGATGAAGAAGAAGTTGTAGGCGAGCGTCGACAGGAGGGCCGCGGCAAAGGCGGCGAGATAGCCACCGGAAACGGACGCGCCCAGCACCGCAAGAAGGAACAACAGCGATATGTTGGGCAGGTCGACGACCATGCCGATGGCCTTGCCGATCGCGGTCGTAGCGGCGACGAAGCCGAGTGCGATGAGCGCGGCCCGCCGCAGGCTTGATAGTCTGGGCACCGGTGCCGATGGCCACTGTCGGGCGGGATTGTTGGCGTCGGGAGTAACGATATGCACCCCCAGACCGGAAGCCTGCCGTGCCAGCATATCCGGAAGCGATCGGGCGAAGAGCCTTTCCAACCGGCCGCGCCTGGGCGCCCCGATGACGATCTGGGTCACATGTTCCCGCCGGGCAAGCCTCAGGATCTCCGCGACGAAGTCCCGGCCGATCACCCGTCGGGTCTCCGCCCCGAGTTGCTCGGCGAGCCGGAACAGCGTCTCGATCTTCTGCAACCGGTCTGGGGTTTCCACCTCCCGGTCGGCTCGCTCGATCGAGACCGCGAGCCATGGAGCGTTGAGACCCGAGGCCAGGCGGCTCGCCACGCGCACGACCTTTTCCGACAACGGATCGGAACCGACGCAGACGAGGAGCCGCTCTCCCGTTGCCCATGGACCGTCGATCGCGTTCTGCTTGAGATAGTCGACCATCTGGTCGTCGACGCGGTCGGCGGTGCGCCGCAGCGCCAGTTCCCGCAGCGCGGTCAGGTTGCCCAGCCGGAAGAACTTGTCGACGGCGCGTTTCGCGCTTTCAGGCAGGTAGACCTTGCCGTCCTTCAGCCGCTCGATCAGTTCCGAGGGCGACAGGTCGACCAGCAGCACTTCGTCCGCACGCTTGAGCACGACATCGGGGACCCGCTCGCGAACTGTCACGCCGGTGATCTGTGCGACGAGGTCGGCGAGGCTTTCGAGGTGCTGGATGTTGAGCGCCGTCCAGACATCGATGCCGGCGGCCGTCAGTTCCTCGATGTCCTGATGTCGCTTCGGGTGGCGACTATCCTCGGCGTTCGAATGGGCGAGTTCGTCGACGATGACGATTCGTGGCCGACGGGCGAGTGCGGCATCGAGGTCGAGTTCCTCGAGCATCCGCCCGCGATGGGCGGCGCTGCGGCGCGGCAGCACCTCGAGCCCCTCCATCAGGGCCGCAGTCTCGCCGCGACCATGGGTCTCGACCAGGCCGACGACGATATCCACGCCATCCGCCTTCATTCGGCGGGCCCGCGACAGCATCGCATAGGTCTTGCCTACCCCCGGTGCGGCGCCCAGAAAAACGGTAAGCTTGCCCCGGTGGTCCTTGTCCGCCAAGGCAAGCAAGGCATCGGGGTCGGGACGTCGTTCGTCCCTGCGGTCGTCGTCCGCCATGCGTGCACTCACATCTTCATGGCATCGAGTGCCAGGTTGAGCTCTAGCACATTTACCCTTGCTTCGCCGATAAAGCCGAGAGCGGGGTTTTCGATCTGGCGCTCGACCAGTTCTGCGATCTTGGCCTCGTCCTGTGACCGAGCTCTCGCCACGCGCGCGACCTGTGCGCGGGCGAAGGCCGGCGAGATGTGCGGGTCGAGGCCGGAGCCCGAGGTGGTGACGGCGTCGGCCGGAACAGGCTGGGTCAGGCCGGCCTCGGACAGGCGACCGACATCTGCGGCGACGCGATCCCGGAGCTTGACCGAGGTGGTACCGAGGTTGGACCCGGAAGAGGCCCCGGCATTGTAGGGCCCGGGGCCCGTCGCCGATGGGCGCGACCAGAAATAGCTGTCCGAGGTGAAGTTCTGGCCGACCAGGGCAGAGCCGACCACGGTGCCGCCGCGTTCGATCAGGCTGCCGTTCGCTGCCGCCGGCATGAAGGTTTGCGCGAGCGCGTTGATGGCCAGCGGGTAGGCAAGACCAGTCAGCACGGTCATGACGACGACGAGGGTGATCGCGGGGCGGAGATGGTTGAGCATGGTCACACCAGGTTGAAAGCGCTGACGACAAGGTCGATGGCCTTGATGCCGGCAAAGGGAAGGACAAGGCCGCCAAGGCCGTAGATCGTCAGGTTGCGTCGCAGCAGGCTCGCCGCAGTGGCCGGCGAGAAGGCGACGCCCTTCAGCGCGATCGGGATCAGCGCCACGATGATCAGCGCGTTGAAGATGACGGCCGAGAGAATGGCTGATTGCGGCGAGGAAAGCCCCATCACGTTGAGAGCGCCGAGCCCCGGATAGCTGGCGACGAAGAGCGCCGGGATGATGGCGAAGTACTTGGCCACGTCGTTGGCGATCGAGAAGGTGGTCAGCGACCCGCGTGTCATCAGGATCTGCTTGCCGATTTCGACGATCTCGATGAGCTTGGTGGGGTTCGAATCGAGGTCCACCATATTGGCAGCCTCGCGGGCGGCCTGGGTGCCGGTCTGCATGGCAACGCCGACATCAGCCTGGGCGAGCGCCGGCGCATCGTTCGTGCCGTCACCGCACATCGCGATCAGGCGACCGCCCTGCTGTTCGCGCCGGATAAAGGCGAGCTTGTCCTCCGGCGTCGCCTGGGCGAGGTAATCGTCCACGCCTGCTTCCGAGGCGATTGCCGCGGCCGTCACCGGATTGTCACCGGTGACCATTACCGTGCGGATGCCAATGGCGCGCAGGGCCGCGAAGCGTTCCTTGATGCCGGGCTTGACGACGTCCTTGAGGTGGATGACGCCGAGCAGGCGATGTCCGTCCGCAACGGCGAGCGGCGTGCCGCCGGTGCGGGCGATCTGGTCGACGACACGACGGAATTCTGGCGGCGTATCTTGTTCGGCAAGGCCGGAAAACGCCAGCACGGCATCGACCGCCCCTTTGCGCAGCCGGCGGGGACCGATGTCGGCACCCGATAGCCGGGTCTCGGCGGTAAAGCCGATCACGGCATCGAGCGCTGCCGTCGGCCGTGCGACCCCGAACTCGCCAGTGGCGAGCGCCATGACAGAGCGGCCTTCCGGCGTCTCGTCGGAAAGCGACGCAATCAGGGCGGCTTCGGCAAGTTCGGCAGCCGAAACGCCTGGCGCAGGCACGAAGTCGCTGGCCATGCGGTTGCCGAAGGTGATCGTTCCGGTCTTGTCGAGCAGCAGCGTGTCGACGTCGCCGGCGGCCTCTACCGCACGGCCCGAGGTGGCAATGACGTTGAAGCGCACGAGGCGGTCCATGCCGGCAATGCCGATTGCCGACAGGAGCCCACCGATCGTGGTCGGGATGAGCGTCACGAGCAGGGCGGCAAGGACCGCGACCGAGATGACGGTTCCGGAATAGCCTGCCAGTCCCCAGATCGCCGCGCAGACGCACAGGAAGACGAGCGTCAGGCCGGAAAGAAGGATCGCGAGGGCGATCTCGTTCGGCGTTTTCTGACGCTGGGCGCCTTCGATCAGGGCGATCATGCGATCGACGAAGGAAGAGCCCGGGGCGACGGTGATCCTTATCTTGATCGTGTCCGACAGCACCTGGGTGCCACCGGTGACGGCAGAGCGGTCGCCGCCGGATTCGCGGATGACCGGGGCGGACTCGCCGGTAATGGCACTTTCGTTGACCGAGGCGACCCCCTCGATCACCTCGCCGTCGCCTGGGATCAGTTCGCCGGCCGCCACGATCACGACATCGCCGACCTTGAGGCTGGTGGCCGGGACCGTTTCGTCCTTGCCGCTCGCGCCGATCCGGCGCGCGACCATCTCGGACTTGGCCTTTCTGAGGCTGCCGGCCTGGGCGCGACCGCGGCCCTCGGCGACAGCTTCGGCGAAGGTCGCAAAAACCACCGTGAACCACAGCCAGATCGCGATCTGGCCTGAGAATGCCGCGGCATCGGGAGCGCCCCAGAGGTCGCGGAGAAAGAGGATCGTGACGACCGCCGCCAGGACCTCTGTCACGAAGATGACCGGGTTGCGCGATAGTTGCCGGGGGTCGAGTTTTCGGAAGGCGTCGCCGATCGCCGGGATGAGGATCGCGGGATCGAGAAGACCGGGAGTCCTGTGGCCTTTAGACATGTGGTTTCCTTTAGAAGGTCTGGCCGGCAAGCATGGCGAAGTGTTCGGCAATCGGGCCGAGTGCCAGTGCCGGGAAGAATTGCAGGCCACCGAGAATGAGGATGATGGCAATCAGCAGACCGACGAAGAGCGGCCCGTCGGTGGGAAAGGTGCCGGCCGAGGCGGGCGTCTTCACTTTCGCGGCGAGCGATCCTGCGATCGCCATGACCGGCACGACGTAGCCGAACCGCCCGACCAGCATCGCGATTCCGAGCGTCGCGTTGTACCACGGCGTGTTGCCGCTGAGGCCGCCGAAGGCCGAGCCGTTGTTGCCGGCGGCCGAAGTGTAGGCATAAAGGATCTCCGACAGGCCGTGCGGGCCGGCGGTCCCGAGGCTCGCCACCGCGAAGGGCAGCGTGGCCGAGGCGGCCGTGAAGCCGAGGATGGTCAGCGGCAGGATCAGCACCGCCAGCATGGCGAACTTCATTTCGCGGCGCTCGATCTTCTTGCCGAGGAATTCCGGCGTGCGGCCGACCATGAGACCGGCGACGAAGACAGAGAGCAATGCGAACACCAGCATTCCGTAGAGGCCGGAGCCGACCCCGCCCGGCAGAACTTCGCCGAGCTGGATCAGAAACATCGGAACGAGGCCGCCGAGCCCGGTGAAGGACCCGTGCATGCCGTTGACGCCGCCGTCCGACAGTCCGGTGGTGACGGCGGCATACAGCGCCGTCATGGCCTGCCCGAAGCGGACCTCCTTGCCTTCCATGTTGCCGACCGAGGGATCGACGCCAAGCGCGGTGAGGATCGGATTGCCTTGCGCTTCGGCCCAATAGGTGACGCCGACCCCTGCGATCAGCAGGATGGCCATCGCCGCGATCAGGGCCCAGCCCTGCCGGCGGTTGCCTACCATCTGGCCGAAGCTGTAGACGAGCGCCGCCGAGATCGACAGCATGGCGAACATGTTGAGGTAGTTCGACCAGGCGCTCGGGTTCTCGAACGGATGCGCGGCGTTGACGTTGAAGAAGCCGCCGCCATTGGTGCCGAGTTGCTTGATGGCCTCCTGGGATGCGACCGGACCGAGAGCGATCAACTGGTGGGCGCCTTCAAGCGTCGTCGCTTTTACCGAGGCGTCGAGGGTCTGGGGCAAGCCCATGGCGACGAAAGCCAGCGCCACGACCATCGCGATCGGCAAGAGCACGAACAGAGTGGCCCGGGTCATGTCCACCCAGAAGTTGCCGAGGGTGGCAACCCGCGAGCGCATGAAGGCCCGGGTGAAAGCAACGGCGAGCGCCATGCCGGTAGCGGCCGAAAGGAAGTTCTGCGCGGTCAGGCCGGCCATCTGGCTGAAGTGGCCAAGCGTGGTCTCGCCGCCATAGTTCTGCCAGTTGGTGTTGGTGACGAAGGAGACGGCGGTGTTGAAGGCGAGGTCCGGGGCCATTCCGGCAAAGCCCTGAGAATTGAGTGGCAGGTAGGCCTGCAGCCGCAGGATCGCATAAAGGGCCAGGAAGCCGGCGAGCGAGAAGGCGAGCATCGCCAGCGTGTAGCCGAGCCAGCTCTGCTCCTTGTCCGGATTGATGCCGCTGATGCGATAGAGACGGTGCTCCAGCGGGCCGAGCACGGGGGACAGCAACGTCGGCTCGCCGGAGAAAACCCGTGCCATGTAGTGGCCCAGCGGTTTGATCACGAGTAGCACGGCGAGGAAAAGAAGGCTGATCTGCAGCCATCCGATGGATGTCATGGCCTGCTCCCGATCAAAACCGCTCGGGCCACAGAAGCGTGGCCACGAGATAGACGCCGAGGGCGATGGCGGTGACGAGGCCGAACAGAGGTTCAAGCATGCTTGTTGCCTCCATCACAGCCGGTCGAGCGCAAGGGCATAGGCCGCGACCACAAGAAGCGTGCCGCCGCCGAGCGCGATGAAGATGAGGTCGGACATGTCCGGTTCTCCTGTTGATGCAGGAGCGGAAACTAGCGGTGTTTCAGGTTAGGCTTCGATTGGGAAGTGCCGGATCGGACATAAAGAAATGATAAGGATGAGTTCTGACCTGCTCCCCTGAATGTAGCCATTCATAGGCTAGCGCTGTTTTTGAGGTGCCCCCCGATCCAGCGGAAGCTGGAATTTTCCGGGGTTAAGGCTCAGTTCGGCGGGGGTGCCGATGAGCCGTGCATGAGTGATATCGGCACCTTGCCTGCTCGTGGTACTGCACCGCGTAGGCGCCGAACTCTTCGACGGCCACGTTGCCGCCATACGGGCCACGGGTTTCCTCTACCTCCGCGACGTGGTCGCGGGCCTTGTCGTAGAACTCCCTCGCTTTCCCGCCGCTCCGCTCGAATTGGCGATGCAGCGCCTCGAGCCGCGTCTCGAGGACCGGCCAGATGGATCGCTTGCACAGCGCATGCCAGCCGATGTGGAACGCCTCGTGCAGCAGGATGGCTGTGCCAGCGCCAGGCCGGATGCGATCGGCGACAAGGCGAATGGTACCGCCTCTCGTGGCCCACGCTGTTTCGCCGAAGCTCGGAAGAACGACGCTCAGTTGTGGGCTTGAAAATATCGCCAGTGTTAGTATTTTCCCCCTTGAGGGCGGCTGGCCTGGCTACGACAGTCTTTAGTGACTGAATCCTGCTGGAATTAGCCCAGGTGGATGAGAGCCAGAGTGCCGCCCCACTTTTATCCAGATACCGCAGCCGGCCGTCCAGCACGGCGTAGATGTCCATCCCGTTGAAGTCGCCGAAAAACTCCGTCGAGAAGTTGTTGACGTCGCCGACGACTTGGTCGGCCTTGCCGCGTCGCCAATACCGCCCAAGGTGCCGCCCATCGCGCCGCGGGTAGCAATCCCGGCCGCGACCTGTTCGGCGACGCCCTCGGTCAAGTCCTGATCGGGGCTGACCTTCTGCATGGCCTTGTTTTCAGCGATGGCCTGCGCAGCGCCCTGCGGGGCTTCTTCAAAGATGCCTTCGCCGACCGTACCTCGAGCCGCGCCGGACAGGATGCGCTTGGCAACCGATCCGCCTACGCCTTCGGCGATGATCTTGGCTAGGGCACGATCGCCCATGCCGCCAAAGGCGCCCGTGGTGATGCCGGACACGAGAAACGCCTGCGTCGCAGCATCGTCGGTCAGTGCCGCGATCGCCTCGTCCTCGGACATACCGCCATCGACATCGGATTGAAGACGTCCCGTCAGTCGTTCGAATTGCTCGATATGGCGGAAAGCTTGCTTCAGGTAAACTTGGAAATCGTAGATCGCAAAATCGTTCGAATGAGATGTCATGTTCGTCCATGGTCTTTGATAGCATGCATTGCCCGCGCATCCGTTAGCCGCCGGCACAATGCTTTCGATTCAACGGGATAGGTGGCACGACCGGCTCCTTTCGGAGCCCATGTCGTGCTGGAGCCTGTTTTGAAAAGTGGAATGTGGCTTCTGAGCACAATCCCAAAGCAGAGAAAGCCTACATACTAGCCGACACTCTGGTACAGGTGAGGGTGGATACGTGGTCGCTTTCACACATTGCGCATCGCATTCGACATGAAAGCCATCCCTTGGCTTCGGGAGATCGGGCAAAGCGATCATACGACAATGGCTAAATCCAAGCCGTACGTCGAAAACACCTCGGTGGTGGGGCACACCACGTCCACCAACCAAGTGTCCCCGCGACTTAGTCTGGCATCGTATGAGCAATGCCGGGGCCGTCAATTGTATTCCGAAGGCCCTTGGTCTGATCGAGCAGCCAGTCTCGAAACACCACCGATGCGGACTTCTTCGCCGTCTGGCCCGGTAGCGCGATCTGATACCAGACGCACCTGATCTCGCGCTTGTCGAGGCGAACCAGCTTGCCGGAAGACATGTCCCGCTGGCACAGGATGTCGTCTGCAAGGATGACGCCCTCTCCGTCCACGGCGGCCTCAATGGCAAGCGAGAGGTCCGAGTAGACGCGCCCGCGGCGCCAGCCATCGCTGTCCGGCTCGTGGGCCGTATACCACTTGTGCCAGGTTTCCCTGCCATTGTCATGAACCAACGGGGCCACGCGCCAATCCATCGTGGCGGAAGCGGACAGCAGTCTGTCCCGGACCTCCGGCGTCGCCGCGGGATAGCCGTCAAGTGGAAACAGGTTGTCCCTTTCGACGCCGGCGACAGGAATGCGGGTCTCGAAATGAATGATCATATCGGCGTGCCCATCGCCGATGCGATCGGGGGTCCAGGCAGGACGCAAATCAACCTCGATGCGTGGAAAAAGCGCACAAAATTGCGTGACGAGCTTGCGCAGCCACAAGGACGCCAGCGCCGGCTCGGCGCTTACGATCAACGAACCGGTTTGGGACTTGCGCAACAGGTTTTCACAGGCGTCCGTCAGCGTCTGCAATCCGCTCGCGACGTGCGGCATCAACACTCGTCCGTCCTCGGTTAGCTCTACACGGTTTCCGAGGCGGACGAACAGGTCAGTCCCGAACCAATGCTCCAGTTTTCTGACATGCTGGCTGATCACGCTGTGACTGACGTTCAGCTCCTTTGCAGCCTGGGCAAAGCTCGAGTGCCGTGCAGCAGCCTCGAAGGCCCGCAGAGCGTTTAGATGGCGAAGTGATCGATTCATATGGTCAGCGTAGGCAAAAGCGACGCTCAGCGCCAGATATTCGCGTTTTTTTGGGACGCCCTTCAGCGAGTAGGCTCTCCGACAACGAGAAGAAGCCCCGCTTGGGCCCTGCCACAAAGATCAGCACACTCTTTCATTGGGAGATGACAATGCCTGGAACGATCACCCGACGCCATCTACTGAAGGCCACCGCAGCCCTTGGTGCTTTCGCCGGCACGGGAATGTTGGCCACGCCAGCACTGGCGCAAAGCCGGTCCATCCGGATCGGCTCCTATGGCGGCTATTTTGAAGACAGCCTAAAGAAGCACGTCTATCCGGCCTTCACCGAAGCAACAGGCATTGCCATCACCAGCGTCACGCAACCTGACTCGACCAGTTGGCTCCAAACGATGAGCCAGGCAATTTCTGCAGGCAACGTTCCCGCAGATCTATCGATGCACACGCCTGTCAATATCATCAAGGCGGAGCGTCTCGGCGGAATTGTTGCGCCGATCGATGCCAAGCGCATCCCCACGCTCGACAATGTCGAGGACAATTTTCTGTCGCGCAGTGGCGACCACCTCTATGGTGTCGGCGCGCTCAGCTTCTTCTACTCGATGGTGGTGAATACGAAAGAGGTCGATGCGCTGCCCGCCAGTTGGGCAGAGTTTTGGGACACCGGTCGCTTCGAGGCCAGCCTTGGATTGCCAAAAAGCGTAAACTTCCACTTTCTAGACATTGTCGCCGCCACCTTCCTCGGAGGCGCCGACGCGCTCCGGACGCGCGACGGCATTGTCGCGGCGATCGAGAAGGCAGCTGAAATTCACCCGAACGTGGCGCTCTGGTACACCGGCGAGAGCCAGATGGAGCAGGCGCTCAAGAACTTCGACGTCGCGGGTGGGCTATATTTCCATGATGTCGCCGGGCTGATGGCCGCGGACGGCCATCCGGTGGCTTCGGTATTCCCGAAGGAAGGCAACGTTCTCGACTTCAATTCCTGGACCTTATCCGAGGGATCGAGCAAGCCAGACGAAGCGCACGAGTTCATCGCGTTCTCCTGCCTCCCGGAAACACAGGCAATCATGTCGCGTATGATTGGCACGGCCCCGGTGGTCGATCCCGCCACGACCGGCCTCTCGGAGAGCGAGCTGTCCGCCGTGTCCGGCACGCCGGCAATCCACACCCCTTACGAGGTCTATCTCGACGACGAAACATTCATAAACGAGACGTGGGACCGCATGGTCGCGAAGGCATGACAATGGTAGGCGATATCAAGACGAAGTCGGACCTTGTTCTGAAGGGCATCCGCAAGCAATTCGGTAGCTTCAACGCCGTTCATTCTGCTGATCTGACCTTCGAGGCGGGCAAGCTGACCGCTCTTCTAGGCCCCTCCGGCTGCGGCAAGACAACGCTCTTGCGAATGATCGCTGGGCTTGAGAGCCCGAGCGGAGGGCAGATCCTGCTGGGCGGCACTGATATCGCCCCGCTGCCTGCCGAACGGCGCAGATTCGGCATGGTGTTTCAGTCCTTCGCGCTGTTTCCGCATCTAAATGTTGCGCAGAACGTTTCCTACAGTCTGCGCATCGCAGGGCTTGATGCCGGGACCCGTCTGGCCCGTGCGCAAGAATTGCTCGATCTCGTACAGTTGGGCAGCAAGGGCAACAACAGAATCGGCGAACTGTCGGGCGGTCAGCGCCAACGTGTCGCCATAGCCCGGGCGCTGGCGCAGGAGCCCGAAATCTTCCTTCTGGACGAGCCTATGTCTGCGCTCGATGCCAAGCTGCGCAACGACATGCAGATGGAACTGCGGCTCTTGCAGCAGAGGCTTGCAATCACGACCATCGTCGTCACCCACGACCAGCGCGAAGCAATGACGATGGCGGACAGTATCGTCGTCATGAGCAACGGACGCGTCGAACAGGTCGGCACACCGCAGGAGGTCTACCATCGTCCTGCAAACGCCTTTGTCGCATCGTTCATCGGTAACGCGAATCTGCTAGAGGGGCTTGCCACAGCGACAGGCGTCGCCATTGGCAAGGCGCGTCTGGCAGTGAATACCCGCGGCAACTTTCGCCCCGGCGATCCGGTAACGCTGTTTTGCCGGCCGGAGGCGGTGCGTCTGTCGGAAGCCGCGTTTGCCGAGAACAGCCTGCCCGGCACAGTCCGTTTCGTCCGCGACGAAGGCATGGCGCGCGAGATCCATCTCGACACACCGGCCGGCCACCTGACGGCGGAAATCCCGGGCAGTTACCAGGAAACCGTCCGGATCGGCGACATACTGCACGCGGAACTGCCGGCTGAAACCCTGCATCTATTGCCTGTTGCAGGCACGGAGGCAGCATGACAGCCACTCTTTCTCTGCCGGTACGCGCACAGCGTGTGCCTCGCCTGTTGCATGTCGCCGTCATCCTAATCCCGGCGACAGTGCCCTTTATTCTGGTGTTCGCGATCAGCTTTGGCGAGAAGGTCGAAGGCGCGTCCTGGGTCTGGGGCTTGGCCCTCAGCAACTACAAGCGATTTTTCGTCGGGTCGGATTTTCCCGAAACCGTCTCGCTCCTTTATCTAAAATATCTCTGGTACACCGTCTGGTATGCATTGGTAGCCGCGATCCTGGCGGTTGCCACGGCCTTCCCCTTCGTCTGGATAATGACCCGTCTTTCGCGTCGGGCCCAAACGGCGTGGCTGGTGTTCTTCCTGTGCAGCCTGACCTTCTCCGAGGTCTTCATCGTTATGGGCTGGGACATCCTAATGTCGAACCGTTCGGGGCTGCCGATGTTGTTCGAAGTCACCGGTCTCACCAAGGTGCTGAAGGAGTCGGGTTGGCTGAGCGTACTGCGCGAATGGGGTCTGGCCACGCCACGCAATGTCCGGTTCAAACCAAGTGAGTTTGCGACCATCCTGACCTTGACCTACCTCGTCTGGCCTTATGCCGTCATCCTGCTCTACCCGCCGGTCTCGAAGATCGAGCGCGAGGTGATCGAGGCCGCCCGCACCATGGGAGCCCACCCGTTCACCATTGTACGGACCGTCGTGCTGCCAATGGTCCGCACGCCGCTGGTGGGAGCGACCTTGCTTCTATTCGTGTTCCTGCTCGGCGCCTACGTCACGATTGCCGTCTTCGCCGATCCATCCAAGCATACGCTGTCGATATCGGTCTACGAGGCAGTGCGAGGGTCGACGCTGAACGCGCCATTCGGTGCCGCGCAGGCGGTGGTACTTCTGCTGACAGCTTCCGGCGTGCTTGCGCTCGGACAGCGTTTCCTGTCGGCCAAGGGGGGAGGGAACTAAGATGGGAAGGATCATTTCACGCGTATTCTTGGCCGCAGCGGCAATCTGGATCGCCTTTCCGATCATGGTTGTCTGCCTTGCCGCCCTGAACGGGGGGCGGACGATGTTTTTCCCGCCTGAGGCGCCAAGCCTTGCTAGATTTGGGGAGTTTTTCCTGACCGAAGCGATTTGGGTGCGGTCGTTGCGCAATTCCGTGATCGTCGCTTTCGCCAGTGCGACGCTCGCAGTGCTCGCCGCTTGGCCAATCGCCTTCACCCTCTGGCGCCGGTCGGATCGGGCCTCGAGATTGGTGGCTGGGCTCGCTTCGATGCCTTTCGCCCTGCCGCCCATTATTTTCGGCGTAGGACTGGTTTTCTTTTGGGGATATCTGGGTGCGCTCGGTGACTTGTGGTCAGGCATTGTCAGCCACGCGATCCTTTTTCTAGCGTTACCGCTCACGACCCTGTCGATCGGCCTTCAGTCCATCGATAGGGCGCACCTCGACGCGGCCGCGACCATGGGCGCAGGTGAGTTCACCACCTTCCGCACCGTCATATGGCCGCAGATGATGCCCTTTACCGCGTCCGGCTTCTTCTTCGCGCTGGTGCTGAGCTTCAACGAGTTCATCGTGATTTTTTTTGTGTCGGCTTCGGGCTATTCGACGGTCACGGTGCAGATCTTCAACTCTCTACGAAACGGCTTCACCCCAACCATGGCGGTGGGCGCCATCACTTTCCTGACCATCTCCGCGCTGGTGTTTACGCTGATCGCGCGGTTCGGAAACCTGCCCCAGCTTCTTGGGGCTGACAACAGTAAAACATCCTGAAGGAGGCACACCACAAATGCTGAACGGCAAACCGAACAAGCGCACCCTGATCGAAGGTAACCCGGCCCTGGTCGTCATCGACATCCAGAAATCGACCTTTGCACCGATCCCGGATGAAAAGCGATCGATCGCTCATATGCCGGACTACGCCAAGCGCATGGCGCGTACGAGAACGGTGATTGACCGCGCCCGAGCGGTGAGCATTCCCATCATCTTCATCCAGGAGATCCACCGCGCGGACCTTGTGGATCTGGGGCGGGAGACGGACGGGGACGAGGATATCCACTGCCTTGACAGCAACCCCCTGACCGATCTCGCGGTGGACGAGTTGGACATTCGCCCGAATGACTACAAGATCCAGAAGCGCCGATATTCGGCCTTCTACGGCACCGACCTCGAAATCCTGCTGCGCGGACTGAACGTTGATACGCTTCTGCTAACGGGCGGCCTGACTGATGTCTGCGTACACTACACCTTCGTCGATGGCCATCAAGGCGACTATTTCTGCCGTGTGATCGAGGATTGCGTCGCCGGATCCAGCCAAGCGGCACATCAGGCCTCGCTCAGCGCGATGGAATATTTGCAGCACGGCGCAATAAGATCGCTTGACGAGGTCCTGCGGGCTATGGATCGGCGGGCGGCGGCTTGAAACCGGCTGTGGGAGGCAACGGCGCGGACAACAGTCGCAACCTGCAGGCCGCCACGATGGCGCTCACGGCCTCGGCGATCCTCAGTCTGATCGACAACTTCGTCACATCGGTGGGCGAAGAGGCCGGACTTTGGCAGTTTCAGGTGTTCCGCGCTCTGTTTGCGCTTCCACTGCTCTACGCGCTGGCCCGCGTTGCCGGAGTTCAGATCAGGCCGGTAAGGTGCGGCGCGCTTGCATTGCGGAGCCTCACCGTTTCCGTCGGACTGCTTCTATATTTCGCGGCATTAGGCACGCTTTCCGTGGCTCAGGCAGGGGCGGGCCTGTTCAGTGCGCCGATCTGGATTGTGCTGTTGTCTAGGATTGCGTTCGGTGTGCGAGTCGATGTGACTAGGTTGGCTGCGATGTTCGTGGGGTTCGGTGGCGCGCTCATGGTGCTCCAGCCCGCGGTTGGGGCGCTCTCCATCGCCACGATCATCCCTCTTGGGGCCGGCGCCTTCTATGCCATGGGGATGTTGCTGACCCGGCAGGTTTGCTCGGGCGAGAGCCCCTTGGTCCTGGCCTTCGGCGTGTTCTTCACGATCGGTGCTCTCAGCCTTCCCGTACTGATCGTCGCCACGTATTATTCCGACCAGGTTAACTCCGCAGGGTTCCTAACCCGTGGCTGGTCTGACCTCACGCTCCGCTTCCTTTGGCTAACGGCCTTCCAGGCCGTTGGCGCCGTCGTCGCAGTGACACTGATCGCGCAGGCCTATCGTATCGGCAACCCCGCGTTCGTTGCTGTCTTCGAATATTCCTTTCTAGCCTTTGCCGCTCTCTGGGCGCTCCTCATTTGGGGCAACCAGACATCTGCTACCGGCTGGTTCGGGATTGCCGCCATCGTCGTTTCGGGCCTTGTCGTCGCAACGCGCCCTAATCAATCTGTCAAGAAACTGTCCAGCCGAGGTGTCTGAATGCCCCCCCTTCCGTCCGCGCGCGCCTACGTGCCCTTCGTGTCCGTCGCCAATATGATGGACCTCGTTCACCATCTTGGCGTCGAGAAGGTCCTGGTGGACCTTGCCGACGAGATCGAAGCCGATTTCAGGCGCTGGGAGCTCTTCGACAAGACACCGCGCGTGGCCTCGCACTCCGAGGTCGGCGTCATCGAGCTGATGCCGACATCGGACGGGGAGACCTACGGCTTCAAATATGTCAACGGCCATCCGAAGAACACGCGCGAAGGGCTGCAGACCGTCACCGCCTTCGGCCTGCTTGCCGACGTCGACACGGGCTATCCGAAGCTTCTGAGCGAGATGACCCTGCTGACGGCGCTGCGCACGGCGGCGGCCTCGGCCATGGCCGCCAGGCACCTCGCCCCGAAGGGCGCCAGGACGATGGCGATGATCGGCAATGGCGCCCAGTCGGAGTTCCAGTGCCTCGCCTTCAAGGCGGTCTGCGGCATCGAAACCGTGCGCCTCTACGACATCGACGCGTCGGCGACCGCGCGTTGCGCCGGCAACCTTGCCGGACGCGGGCTGGAGGTGGTGTCCTGCGCCTCCGGCCAGGAGGCGATCGAAGGGGCGGAGATCATCACCACCTGCACGGCGGACAAGCAGTATGCCACGATCCTGACCGACAACATGGTCGGCTCCGGCGTGCACATCAACGCCATCGGCGGCGACTGCCCGGGCAAGACCGAGCTGCACCGCGACATCCTGCTGCGCTCGGACATCTTCGTCGAGTATCCGCCGCAGACCCGCATCGAGGGCGAGATCCAGCAACTCGACGCGGACCACCCGGTGACCGAGCTGTGGCAGGTGATCACCGGCCGGCACCGGGGCCGGACCGACGCGCGGCAGATCACCCTGTTCGACAGCGTCGGCTTTGCGATCGAGGATTTTGCGGCGCTGCGGTACGTGCTCCGGGCGATCCAGGACACCCCCTACTACACCCAGCTCGACATGATCGCCGACCCCGACGATCCGCGCGATCTCTTCGGCATGTTCGAGCGGGCAAGGCCGCAGGGACGCTAGCCTATGAATGGGGACATTCAGGGGAGCAGGTCAACGGGCTAGTGTTACAATGCTCAATCTCGCGATCACAGCCCTTTCTAGCGTCCTTCATTTATAGGCCTTTAGCATCTCCAGAAGGCCAGCCCGGATGTTTTCGGGCGCCCTCGATAGCGGCAGCAGAAAGTCATGGTGAAGCGATATTTCACCGCGCGGCCTGATCGAGTGCACGAGTTCGAGCTGGCGGCATTCTTCCAAGGCTCCGTAGTACATCTCGGTTGTTCGGTACTGCTCATGGCCGAGGTTCTGGCTCAAGGCCTTGCGCTCTTCCGGGGACGCACCCCAGTCTGGGATCATCCGTGCAATGGTGGAACGGACGGCATGGGGCGTGAACCGCTCTACTTCGGCCCGGTCGGCGGCGGCAGCGACTATCTTTCGAACGGGTGCCGCCGATGCGAGAAACTCGAACGACTGCGTCGGACTGCCCGGCCATCGATGCTGGAAGGCGTGCGGAAAGAGCGGCGCGTCACCGCCGGCACCGACCGAGCGCAGTTCGTCGATCCAGTCGATGACAATCTGCTCGAACAGGTCGCCGACCGGGAACCAGGCAGTGCGCATCGTCTTGCTCGCCTTGGTCGCAACCTCGCTGGCGTCCTGGATGACCAGCCGCCGCTCGACGTCGACATGTTTCAGGCGGAGCGTCACCAACGCCCCGTCGCGGACACCGGTCAAGAATAGGAAGGCGAGGATCGCGCGATCACGGCGCTGCCAAAGGGTGGACACCGGCATCATCTCGATGATCCTAACCAGATCGGCCTTTGTCGGCACCCGCTTTTCCTTCGGCGCATTCGCGATCTTCACCAGCCGCTTCTCGGGTGTGAAGTACTCTTGCAGGTCCCGGCGCATGGACCTGTAGCCCGGCTGCGTCCCCAACCACTTGAAGAATGCCCTCATGGTTCCGAAGCTATGGACGAGTGTCGATGCAGACAACGGGTCTCCATGATCACAGGAGGCAATCAGGCTCTGTTTGTAGGCGATGATCGTCTCCGGTTCGATCCGATTGAAGGGCTGACGTCCCGTCAGTCGTTCGAATTGCTCGATATGGCGGAGAGCTGCATCGATTGTCTTGTCATGCCGACCGCGCGCCTGCTTCAGGTAAACTTGGTAATCGTAGATCGCAAAATCGTTCGAATGAGATGTCATGTTCGTCCATGGTCTTTGATAGCATGCATTGCCCGCGCATCCGTTAGCCGCCGGCACAATGCTTTCGATTCAACGGGATAGGTGGCACGATCGGCTCCTTTCGGAGCCCATGTCGTGCTGGAGCCTGTTTTGAAAAGTGGAATGTGGCCTCTGAGCACAATCCCAAAGCAGAGAAAGCCTACATACTAGCTTGGACTCTCTGCTTTCGGACTGGATTGGCGCATTGCCATGATCCGTTCCATTTGTTCCGCAGTCACCCGTTTTGCGGTGGTTTTTCCGGAGTCCGGGCACTCGATCGCAAGCCTGAGGTCCCCGAGGGGGGTCCGCTGGGCTTCGAAGCGCACATCAAGCAGCGAGTGCTTGCACTTGCATGCGAAGCAATGCACCTCATAGAACTCACAGGGACGCTTGGAATCTTCCCGCCTCTGCCGATGGAAGGCGTTGAGATCCTCACCCCGAAAGAGATGACGTCCCTCGTGCTCCCGGCGGACGAGCCCCGCCTTGACCCAGTTCAGCAGGGTGTTCCGGCATATGCCGTAGAGGTCGACAACCTCCTCGGGTCGATAGCGCCAGTTGGTCTTCGCCTGGCGCGGGCTCTGGAGATTGCGTCGACGGCGCTCGCGCCGCACGCCGCTCACAGCCCGCCCCCCAAATATCGGCGCTCATAGACGGTGAGGTCACTCAACCGCCAGCGGGTCGTTCCACCTTCGATCTTGATCGGCTTCGGGAAAGACTGTGACTCCCTTGTCCAGCGCCAGATGGTTTGTTTTGAGACTCCGTAGCGGTTAGCAACCATCGAGTCGGACAGAAAGCGTTCGTCTGCGAGAGATACTTGGGAGTCTGGGTATCGGGCTACGCCGGACAGGCTACCGGTTTCCAGGTGCACTGCGGCCCCCGGCTCGCCCGTAGTCTTGGACGCGTGAACGTCATCCAAGTCAGGCTCAACCAAGCCCTTTGCCTGAGCATACGAGTTATTCTGAAGAGAGAAATTCGTTAGATGCGGCGCATTGCGAATTGTAGCCATGCCGCTCCCTTTCTCCGCCAATGGCGGTGTTGGGAAAGCAAGCACTCATGCGCAAACGCTTTCGTCGATTATGTACGAACGCCGGTCTGCCAGCGGTCGTACGCTTATGTAGATCTATGAAATCGCATTTGGCAACAGCCACTTAGGAATTTTTCCGCAGTTTTCCGCAGTGAGCCAGCGTGATGGGCCAAATGATGGCCCAGGCAGACAGCAAAACAAAAAACAACGTAAAAACAATTACATAATCGGAACGATGGCGGAGAGGAAGGGATTCGAACCCTCGATACGCTTTTGACGTATACTCCCTTAGCAGGGGAGCGCCTTCGACCACTCGGCCACCTCTCCGTCCACGGCGCTGATAAAGAAAACGCGTCCCCTAATCAACTGGTTTCCGCGCTCGCCGGCATTTTTACTGCGACCGATCCCGGGAGCGGCGATTGCACACCAGGGCCGGCGCGCGTCGCGACCGCGGATGTCGGGCGCATGCCGCCGGGTCGCCAGCATCCCTGACCTGGCTCGCGCCCGACCGCCGTCCGCCCGCGCCAGCCCCGCGCCGACGGGCCGCGAACTCGAACCGCCGCGCGGAAACCAGCAAGGATGGCACATACCGCGCCGGTCCGGCCGCAACCGATTCGTTCAAGCGGCGTTCAGGTACAGACGCATAGGTTTCAATCCATCATTCATCCTGACGGGACAAGACCATGGGTTGGACCAATTCCTACACCTTCGAAGGCACCAACGGCATCGACATCGTCGAGCAGAAGTATCGGCTCGAGGTCGAGATCTTCACCTATGGCGGCAACGACACGATCTATCTCAACCTGGTCAGCGCCGACGGCGGCTTCAACTTCGTCGACGCCGGCAGCGGCAACGACTACGTCAAGAACTGGTTCGAGGGCGGCAACGAGATCTATCTCGGCGCCGGCAACGACACCTACGTCCATACCGGCCACGCGATCGACGACGACTACCACGACGTCGTCTACGGCGAGAGCGGCAACGACCGGTTCGAGGTGCTGACGCTGCAGAGCAGGTATTACGGCGGCGAGGACAACGACACCTTCCTGTCGGCCGGCTACCGCAACTACTTCAACGGCGGCTCCGGCATCGACACGCTGTCCTACGCGCTGCAGGACGGCAGCGCGCTGCGCGGCCGCGGCGTGCTCGTCGACCTGGAGCAGAAGTACGCCAAGGTCGGATCCTACCGCGAAACCTTCACCAGCATCGAGAACGCTACCGGCACCGGCTTCAACGACACGCTGAACGGCAACGCGCTCGCCAACGACCTCAACGGCGGCGCCGGCAACGACATCCTCGACGGCCGTGCCGGCAATGACTACCTGCTCGGCGGTTACGGCAGCGACCGGCTGCTCGGCGGCAGCGGCAACGACGACCTCGTCGGCGGGCGTGGTCACGACATCCTCAACGGCGGCACCGGCGCCGACTACTTCATCTTCGATTCGGTCAAGGATTCGGTGGTCGGCAGCGGCCGCGACGTGATCGAGGACTTCTACCGCTCGGAGAAGGACAAGATCGACCTGAGCGGCATCGACGCCCAGACCGGTCGCAGCGGCAACCAGGCGTTCCACTTCATCGGCACTGCCAAGTTCTCCGGCGAGGCCGGCGAACTGCGCTATTCCGGCCATGTCATCTCCGGCGACATCGACGGTGACGGCCGCGCCGACTTCGAGATCTACGCCAACCTGACGAAGTATTATGCGAGCGACTTCATCCTCTGACCGCGCGCTCCCGGCCGGCCGGCGCCGCAGCGCGAGGCCGGCCGCCTTGCCGGGCGCCCGGCGTCAGACCTCGGCCACCGCGATCCAGCGCCGCTCCCGGAAGGACCGGGCCATGGCGTGGACGGCGCGCTCGATGCGCAGCGCGTCGGCGAATTCGACCGCGCGGAACGGCTGTCCGGCGATCGCTCCGAGCAGTTCGCGGCATTCGATCACCTTGAGGTCGTTGAAGCCGAGGCCATGGCCGGGCGCGGGCAGGAAGCGTTCATAGGGGCGGTGGTGGGGGGCGGTCAGCACCGTGGCAAAGCCCTGCTCGCTCGGCCGGCCGATGGCCCGGTAGAGCTGGAACTCGTTCATCCGCTCCTGGTCAAAGACGATCGCGCCGTTGGCACCGAAGATCTGCAGGGCGAGCCGCCCCTTGCGCCCCCAGGCGGCACGATTGACCGCCAGCAGCGCCGGAATGCCGCCGGCCAGCCGCATCAGCACACTCGCCTGGTCGTGGTTCTCGACGGCGCGCCGTCCCCCCTCGACGAGCGGGCGGTCGGGATACGGCCTGCCGAGATCGGCGACGACGGATTCGACATGGCCGAGGAGACTCCACAACAGCGACAGCGGATGGACGGCGAAATCGTCGAGCACGCCGTAGCCGGCGGCCGCTTCGCTCTTGGGCGAGAACGGCGCCTCGGGATCGGCCATGAAGTCCTCGTCCATTTCCACGCGCACGTGATTGACCGCGCCGATGGCGCCCTCGTCGATCAGGGTGCGGATGTGCCGGATGACGGGGTTCTGGATGTAGTTGTAGCCGATGATCGCGACCCTGCCGGCCTGCCCGGCGGCGGCCTCCATGCGCGCGGCGTCGGCTAGCGCGGTCGCCATCGGCTTTTCGCACCAGACGTGCTTGCCGGCCTCGAGCGCGGCGATCGCCATCTGCGCGTGGAACTGGTTCGGGGTCGTGATCGAGATCACGTCCACCTCCGGATCGGCCAGCAGGTCGCGCCAGTCCGAAGTCGACCTGGCAAAGCCGAACTCCCGCGCCCGGCTGGCGGCCAGCTCCGGCGTCTGTTCGGCGAGATGGACGAGGCGCGGCCGCTCCACGTCACCGAAAATCGCGGCGACATTGTTCCAGGCAAGCGCGTGGCACTTGCCCATATACCCCGTACCGATCAGTCCAACACCAAGCGCGGCCATCTTCGCTCCTCCATTCCGGCGGCGGCATGATGGACCGAATCCAGGCGGAATGAAAGAATCGAAGCAACATCCGTATGGAACATCTGTTTCGCCTGAGTCATAATGTCGGCAGGGGGACGGGATCGGACATGCACGAACAAGACAAGCACGCACGCGTGCCGCGCGACTTCGACAGCCTGCGCAGCGTCATCATCGAGCGCAAGGAGGCGATGCCGAAGCGGCTGGCACAGGTGGCCGCCCATATGCTCGCCCATCCCGATGAGGTCGCCTTCGGCACGGCCGCCAGCATCGCCGCCGCGGCACAGGTGCAGCCGTCGACGCTGGTGCGTCTCGCCCATTACTTCGGCTTCGACGGCTTTTCCGACCTGCAGACGGTGTTTCGCGAACGGCTGCGCGACCGCACGCTGTCCTACGAGGAACGGCTCGCCACGCTCGAGCAGGACGGCGAGGCGGGCAGCGAGAACGAACTGCTGTCGGGCTTCATCGCCGCCGCCAGCCAGTCCGTCGCCCGGCTGGCGGCCACGATCGACCGGGACGCCTTCGCCAGGTCCGTCGACCTGCTGGCGCGGGCGGAAACGATCTATCTCGTCGCCAAGCGCCGCGCCTATCCGCTGACCGCGCACATGGCCTATGCCTTCGGCAAGCTCGGAATCCGCCACCAGACGATCGCCTCGCCCAACGGCATCGACGGCGAGCTCGCCGGGTTCGCCACGACCAGGGACGCGGCGATCGCCGTCAGCTTCGCGCCCTACGCATCGGAGAGCCTGGCGCAGGCGCAGGCGCTGCACGAACGCGGCGTGCCGATCGTCTCGATCACCGATTCGGCCTTCTCGCCGCTGGCGGCCTGCGCCACGCACTGGTTCGAGATCGCCGAGGCCGACTATGGCGGGTTCCGCTCGCTGTCCGCCTCGATGGCGCTGGCCATGGCGCTGCCGGTCGCGATCGCGGAGAAACGGCGACATCCGACCCGCGCCAACCCGTCCGCATCCGGAAAGTGAAATGGAACAAATATTCCGAATTGACTATCAATCGGAATTGATGTTTCATTTTGCCATGTGCGGGCGAGCGAACACGGCCGCGCCGACGGGAGGGCCTGATGCCGAGACACGAAGCTGGAACCGGGGCGGACACCCCGCTTGACGTCATTGCGATCGGCCGCTCGTCCGTCGACCTCTACGGGCAGCAGCTCGGAAGCCGGCTGGAGGACATCACCTCGTTTGCCAAATCCGTCGGCGGCTGCCCGGCAAACATTGCCGTCGGCACCGCCCGCCTCGGCCTTCGCTCCGGCCTGATCACCCGCGTCGGCGACGAGCAGATGGGCCGCTTCATCCGCGAACAGTGCGCCCGCGAGGGTGTCGCGACGAACGGCATCGTCACCGACCGCGAGCGGCTGACCGCGCTGGTGTTGCTGGCGATCGAGGCCGAGGGCGTCTCGCCGATGATCTTCGTGCGCACCGACTGCGCCGACATGGCGCTGTGCGCGGACGACATCGACGCGGCGTTCATCCGCTCCGCGCGCGCCGTCCTCGTCTCGGGCACGCATTTCTCGCGGCCGAACACAGAGGCCGCCCAGCGCAAGGCGATCCGGATCGCGCGCGACAGCGGCCGCAAGGTGATCTTCGACGTCGACTACCGGCCGAACCTCTGGGGCCTGGCCGGCCATGCCGAGGGGTTCGAGCGCTACGTCAAGTCCGACCGGGTCTCGCAGCTGATGAAATCGGTGCTGCCGGACTGCGACCTGATCGTCGGCACGGAAGAGGAGATCATGATCGCCTCCGGCGCCGACGACGTGCTGTCCTCGCTGAAGGCGATCCGCGCCGTCTCGGACGCGACCATCGTGCTGAAGCGCGGCGCCATGGGCTGCATCGTCTACGACGGCCCGATCAGCGACGACCTGGAGGACGGGATCGTCGGCAAGGGATTTCCGATCGAGATCTACAACGTGCTCGGCGCCGGCGACGCCTTCATGTCCGGCTTCCTGCGCGGCTGGCTGAAGGGGGAGGACCATGCGACCTCGGCGACCTGGGCGAACGCCTGCGGCGCCTTCGCCGTCTCGCGCCTGCTGTGCTCGCCGGAATACCCGACCTGGGACGAGCTTTGCCATTTCCTCGCGCATGGCAGCGCGCACCGCGCCCTGCGCAAGGACGAGGCGATCAACCATGTTCACTGGGCCACCACGCGCCGCGGCGAGATCCCGCTGCTGATGGCGTTGGCCTGCGACCACCGCATGCAGCTGGTGGACGTCGCCGACGAGCTCGGCGTGCCGCAGCAACGGATCTCCGCCTTCAAGCGGCTGACGGTGGAGGCGGCCGCGCGCGTGGCCGAGGGGCGGCCCGGCTACGGCATGCTGCTCGACGAGCGCTTCGGCCGCGAGGCCCTGTTCGACGCGGCGACGAAGAATTTCTCCTGGATCGGCCGGCCGGTGGAGCTGCCGGGATCGAAGCCGCTGCGCTTCGAGTTCGGCCAGGACATCGGCTCGCAGCTCGTCGAATGGCCGATCGACCATTGCATCAAATGCCTATGCTTCTATCATCCCGAAGATCCTGCCGCGCTGAAGCAGGAGCAGCAGGAAAAGCTGCGCACGCTGTTCGAGGCGGCGCGGCGGGTCGGGCGGGAGCTGCTGATCGAGATCATCGCCGGCAAGAACGGTCCGCTGCAGGACGCGACCGTATCGACGGCGCTGCAGGAGCTTTACGACCTCGGCATCAAGCCGGACTGGTGGAAGCTGGAACCGCAGGCCTCCGAGCAGGCCTGGAAGAACATCGAGGCGGTGATCGCGAGGAACGACCGCTACTGCCGCGGCATCGTCCTGCTCGGGCTCGAGGCGCCGGCGGAGGACCTGGTGAGCGCGTTCGAGGCTACCAGGGCGGCACCGGCGGTCAAGGGCTTTGCCGTCGGCCGCACGATCTTCGCCGATGCCGCGCGCGCCTGGCTCGCCGGCCGGATCGACGACGAAGCGGCGATCGCCGACATGGCCGGCCGCTTCCGTACCCTGACGGAAGCCTGGCTGCGGACGCGCGGGCTGAACTGACCCCCTCCCCCATTCCCGCTCCGCACGGCTTGGAGGGATGGGAGGGGTCAAACGAGACAAGAGAACAAGGCTGCGGGAGGACACCGATGGCGAAGACGATCCGGCTGACGACGGCGCAGGCCGTCGCGCATTTCCTGAAGGCACAGAAAACGGTCGTCGACGGCAAGACGGTGCCGATCTTCGCCGGCGTCTGGGCCATTTTCGGCCACGGCAACGTCGCCGGCATGGGCGAAGCACTCTACCAAGTGCGCGAGGAGCTGCCGACCTATCGTGCCCACAACGAGCAGGGCATGGCGCATGCGGCCGTCGCCTTCGCCAAGGCGAGCTTCCGTCAGCGCTTCATGGCCTGCACCACCTCGATCGGGCCGGGCGCACTCAACATGGTCACCGCAGCCGGGGTGGCGCACGTGAACCGCCTGCCGGTGCTGTTCCTGCCCGGCGACGTCTTTGCCAACCGGATCCCAGATCCGGTCCTGCAGCAGGTCGAGAACTTCGGCGACGGCACCGTGTCGGTCAACGACGCGTTCCGCTGCGTCTCGCGCTATTTCGACCGCATCACCCGGCCCGAACAGATCATCCCGGCGCTGAAGCGCGCCATGCAGGTGCTGACCGATCCGGTCGACTGCGGTCCGGTGACGCTGTCGCTCTGCCAGGACGTGCAGGCCGAGGCCTATGACTACCCCGAAAGCCTGTTCGCCGAGCGGGTCTGGAAGGAGCGCCGCCCGCGGCCGGACGCGGACGAACTGGCCGCGGCACTCGAGGCGATCCGTCACGCGCAGCGGCCGCTGATCATCGCCGGTGGCGGGGTGCTCTATGCCCGCGCGACGGCCGAGCTGAAGGCCTTTGCCGGCATGCACGACGTGCCCGTCGCCGTCACCCAGGCCGGCAAGTCGGCCCTGCCCGACGACCACCCGCTCTGCATGGGCTCGATCGGCGTGACCGGCACCAGCGCCGCCAATGCCTTCGCCGAGGAAGCCGACCTGATCCTCGCCGTGGGCACGCGCCTGCAGGACTTCACGACCGGTTCCTGGGCATTGTTCAAGAACGACAAGATGCGGATCATCGGCCTCAACACCGCGCCGGTCGACGCCGCCAAGCATGACGCGCTGCCGCTGGTCTGCGACGCGCGCGAGGGCCTGACGCTGCTGTCCGAGGCGCTCGGCGGCTGGAACGCGCCCGCCTCGGTCGAGGCGGCTGCGAAGACGCGCAAGGCGGAGTGGATGGCGGCGGTCGAGCGCGCGACGGCGGCGACCAACGCGGCGCTTCCCTCCGATGCGCAGGTGATCGGCGCCGTCCAGCGCGCGATCGGCGGCGAGAACGCGGTGCTCGTCTGCGCCGCCGGCGGGCTTCCGGGCGAGTTGCACAAGCTGTGGCAGGCCGGCAAGCCGGGCAGCTACCACATGGAATACGGCTTCTCCTGCATGGGCTACGAGATCGCCGGGGGCCTCGGCGTCAAGATGGCGCGACCCGAGGCCGATGTCGTCGTCATGGTCGGCGACGGGTCCTACATGATGCTGAACTCGGAGCTCTCGACCTCGGTGATGCTCGGGCACAAGCTCACCATCGTCATGCTCGACAATCGCGGCTACGGTTGCATCAACCGGCTGCAGATGGCCACCGGCGGCGCCAACTTCAACAACCTGCTGAAGGACGCCCACCTCGAGACGATGCCGGACATCGACTTCCGCGCGCATGCGGAGAGCATGGGCGCGATCGCCGTCAAGGTGTCGTCGATCGCCGACCTCGAGGCGGCAATCGAGGCGGCGAAGGGCAACGACCGCACCTCGGTGATCGTCATCGACACCGATCCGCTGGTCACGACGGAGGCCGGCGGCCACTGGTGGGACGTGGCGGTGCCCGAGGTCAGCCCGCGCCAGCAGGTGAACGCGGCACGCGAGGCCTATGTCAAGGCCCTTGCGGCGCAGCGCATCGGCTAGGCGCCTCGCCCCCCTCGCGGCATTTTTCCGGAACGCCACCCGGCGTTCCGCCCCAAGGAGACTATCGATGAAGGCCAAACTTGGCATGTCGCCCATCGCCTGGTGGAACGACGATCTTCCCGAACTCAGCGACGACGTGTCGCTTGAGGAGTGCCTGCGCCAGTCGCGCAGCGCCGGCTTCACCGGCATGGAACAGGGCCGCCGCTTCCCGAGCAATCCCGACGAAATGCTGCCGATCCTGCGCGCCGCCGACGTGACGCTGTGCGGCGGCTGGTTTTCCGGCACGCTGGTCGACGAGGAGCTCGCCGCCAACAAGGACCGCATCGCCCCGATGATCGAGCTGTTCAAGGCCGTCGGCGCCCCCTGCATCGTCTACGGCGAAGTCGGCCGCTCGATCCAGGGCGACCGCTTGAGGCCGCTTTCCACCAAACCGCGCCTTTCGGACGATGAGATGAAGGCGTACGGGCGCCGCCTCAGCGCCTTCGGCGAATGGTGCGCCGAGCAGGGCATGCCGCTCTCCTACCACCACCACATGGCGGCGGTGGTGGAAACCGAGCCCGAGCTCGACGCCTTCATGCGGGCTTCCGGCGAAGGCATCCCGCTGCTGCTCGATGCCGGCCATCTCGCCTTCGCCGGCGGCGACGTCCTGCGCGCCATCGACAACCACCACGCCCGCATCAACCACGTCCACGTCAAGGACATCCGCAAGGCCGTGGTCGACGGGCTGGACCGCACCCGGCAGTCCTTCCTCGACGCGGTGGCGCTCGGCGCCTTCACCGTGCCGGGCGACGGCTCGCTCGATTTCGGCGCCATCGTCCAGCGACTGGCGAACCACGGCTACGAGGGATGGTTCGTGGTCGAGGCCGAGCAGGATCCGCGCAAGGCGCCGCCGCAGAAGATGGCCGAGATCGGCCATGCGGAGCTGATGCGCGTCATGACCGCCGCGGGCTACACCGTGGAGACAGAGGGCTTCCCGAAAGGGTAAGCGTCGCAGACGGACGAAAGGAACGAGCGCATGTCGAAACTGCTGGTCAAAGCCAATGGCACCCATGGTCGAGTGACGCATGTGACACCGGAGAACGCCGGCTGGACCTATGTCGGCTTCGACCTGCACCGGATGAAGCCGGGCGAGATCGTCTCGGCGGAGACGGGAAGCCGCGAGGTCTGCCTCGTCTTCGTCACCGGCAAGGGATCGGCGTCCGCCGACGGCGAGAGCTTCGGCGTGCTCGGCGAACGGATGAGCGTGTTCGAGGGTCCGCCGCACGCGCTCTACGTGCCGGCCGGCTCGAACTGGTCGGTCACGGCGGAGACGGAGCTGGAACTGGCCGTCTGCTCGGCACCGGGCGGCGGCGGGCACAAGGCGAAGGCGATCCCGCCCGGCGCCCACCCGCAGATCGTGCGCGGCAAGGGCAGCAACGTCCGCCACGTGACCAACATCATGCCGGAGGACGACGGTTCGGCGCATTCGCTGCTGGTGGTCGAGGTGATCACGCCGGAGGGCCATACCTCCTCCTATCCGCCGCACAAGCACGACCGCGACGACCTGCCGAACGAGAGCCTGCTGGAAGAGACCTACTACCATCGCCTCAACCCGCCGCAGGGGTTCGCCTTCCAGCGCGTCTATACCGACGACCGCTCGCTCGACGAAGCGATGGCGGTGGAGGACGGCGACGTGACGCTGGTGCCGAAGGGCTACCATCCCTGCGCCGCCTGCCACGGCTACGATCTCTACTACCTGAACGTCATGGCCGGCCCGAAGCGGGTATGGAAGTTCCACAACGCTCCCGAGCACGAGTGGCTGCTGGCGCAGTAGCCGGCCAGGACGGCGGCGGTCGGCGCGGCCGCCGTCAATTCCCCGAATGCGCTCGACCGTGGCCGTGCTTGTGCTGTATGCACGCGCCAGCAAGCGCGGATGGCGGCGGGGGATGGATTTCTTGAAGACTGCGGTTCTGATCAATGACACCTCGACGAAGGCGCATCTCGGCTGCCGCGTCGTCGTCGGCCAGATCGCCCGGCTGGCGGCTGCGTCCGGCATCCGGATCACGGCCACCTCCTCGGTGCATGCCGACTGGCGCGAACACCCGCGCCTGATGGAGCGGATGCGCGCGGCCGATCTCGTGATCGTCAATGGCGAGGGCACGCTGCACGACAGCACCCGGCAGGCCATGGCGCTCGCCGCGGTCGGACCGTTCTGCCGCGACGCCGGCGTGCCGAGCGCGCTCGTCAACAGCGTCTACGAGCGCAACGACGGCGAGATCGCCGCCGCCTGCGCGGCCTTTGACCGGGTGTATGTGCGGGAAACGAGCAGCGCCCGGGCGGCGCAGGCCGCGGGCCTGCCGGTCGCGGTCGTGCCGGACCTCACCCTGTCCAGCGATGTCATGGCGCCCTTCCGCGCCAGACCGCGCGGCGCCGGCCTTGCCGTCACCGACAATGCCAACCGGTCGGTCGGCGGGCCGGCCCTCGAGGAAGCGCTGCGGCGTCAGAACGTCTCGTTCCTGCATCTCGACACGTCGGAGCCGCACAACCCCTTCATGGACGCGGCACTCGCGCCGGAAGTCGTGTTCATGAACACCGGCGAAGTGCCCGTGCCGCCGGCTCCGGCACACCGAAAGCCGGTCAGCGCCTTCCGCGCGTTCCGCAAGTCGCTGTTCAAGCCGCAGTTGACGCGGCGCATGCGGATGCTTGACGCGTTGAGCGCCCCGCTTAGCGCCACGCAGATCCTGAACCGGATCGCGACGTCCAACGGCCTCGTCGGCGGGCGCTTCCACGCCGTGTGCATGGCGATGCTGTCGGACACACCCTTTGCCGCAATGTCGTCGAACACCTCCAAGATGCGCGGCATGCTTACCGACGCCGGTGTGGCGCGTTTCCTGACCGACGATCCGATAGCGGCCTTTGACCTTCCCAGCCGCTGGACCGAGGCCGACAGAACGGCCGTCGCAGCCTATATCGCTCGGGCACGGCGGGAGGCGCAGGCGATGTTCGACGACATCGCCTCCCTGGCATAGCGCCAGCATCGAGAACGAGGCCGGGCGCGACCGGCCTTTCAGCTGCGGCGCGACAGCAGTCCCCAGCCTTTCGCGATCTCCAGCGTCGACGAGAAGCCCGCCTCCAGCATGAACGGCTGCAGCTCGCGGGCATAGCCGCCGCCCCTGCCCCGCGTCACCGGCGTGCCGTGGCCGACCCCGGCCAGACGGTGGAACGTCACCCGGACACGGCCGTCCGCATCGCGCCAGCGCTGCGTCTTGCGTCCCCGGCTGCGTGCCTCGGCGAATCCGGCCGGCTCGAGCCCGTGGACGTCGAGCCATTGATCGACAAGCGCCTCGGCGTTGGAGATCGATACGGTCTCGTCCGACGTGCCGTGCCAGACCGAAACGGGCGGCCGGGCCGCAACCTGCGGCGCGGCGGCGCGCACGAGGTCGCCCCACTGCGCGGGCGAGCGCTGCGGCGCCTGTTCCATCGCCGCGAGCGCCCGGCGGGCGTCGCGGGCGGCCCCGAACGGCAGGCCGGCGATAATCGCGCCGCCGGCGAACACCTCCGGGTAGCCGGCGAGCATGGCCGCCGTCATGGCGCCGCCGGCGGACAGGCCGGTAATGTAGGTGCGGCCGCGGTTCGCGCCGGTGCGGGCGGCGATATGGTCGATCATCTGGCGGATCGAGGCGAGTTCGCCGCGATCGCGCGTCACCTCGCTGGGACGAAACCAGTTGAAGCAACGGCGCGGATTGTTGCTGTCCTTCTGCTCGGGATAGAGCACGGCAAAGCCGCATTCGCGGGCAAGGGCGGCCCAGCCGGCCGCCCGGTCGTAGCTGGCCGCGGTCTGCCGGCAGCCGTGCAGCACGACGACCAGCGGCGCGCCCGGCTTCAGGCGGCCGGGAACATATTCCAGCATGCGCAGATTGCCCGGATTGGTGCCGAACCCCCTGGTTTCGGTCAGGACCGGCCCGTCGGCGCCGCCACGCCGCCTGTGGCGGATCCCCGGCTCGAACTCCCGCAGGAACGGCCGGAACAGTTCGCCGAAGCGCTCGGGGCTGAAAAACAGCCCGCCCATCGATCGTCTGAAGCGATCCCGCATCCGCGCATCTCCTGTCGTTTGCCAATTTCCCTCGTGACAGCCACAGGGGACATAATCATGGCTGGCGCCGGAAAAAGAACGATTCGGCCCCGTTTTCGCACTCTCATTCTGCCGGCGCATCAAGCCATGCGGAATTACACAAAGCGCAAGCGAGGTCGATTCGTTCCGGGCCTTTCGGCAATCGCCGTCCTGATGTAGCACTCTTGCAACGACACGACGGCAGAGGACCCCGCGATGAGCGCACATCACCAAGCAACCCCGGAACAGGCGCGCGCGAAGATGGCCGCCTTCGACTGGGAGGATCCCTTCCTGCTCGAGGACCAGCTCACCGACGAGGAGCGGATGATCCGCGACGCCGCCCGCGCCTACTGTCAGGACAAGCTCGCCTCGCGCGTGCTCGAGGCCAACCGCCACGAGATCTTCCACCGCGAGATCATGACCGAGATGGGCGCGCTCGGCCTGCTTGGCCCGACCATCCCGGAGGATTTCGGCGGCGTCGGCGCCAACTACGTCTCCTACGGCCTGGTCGCCCGCGAGGTCGAGCGCGTCGATTCCGGCTATCGCTCGGCCATGTCGGTGCAGTCCTCGCTCGTCATGCATCCGATCTTTGCCTATGGCACCGACGAACAGCGCAAGCGCTATCTGCCGAGGCTCGCCTCGGGCGAATGGGTCGGCTGCTTCGGCCTGACCGAACCTGACCACGGCTCGGACCCTTCCTCGATGGTGACGCGAGCGAAGAAGACCGATGGTGGCTATCTGCTTTCCGGCGCCAAGAACTGGATCACCAACTCGCCGATCGCCGACATCGCCATCGTCTGGGCCAAGTCCGAGGCGCATGACGGCAAGATCAAGGGCTTCATCCTCGAACGCGGCATGAAGGGCTTCGAGACGCCGAAGATCGAGGGCAAGTTCTCGCTGCGCGCCTCGATCACCGGCATGATCATGATGCAGGACGTATTCGTGCCGGAAGAGAACCTGCTGCCTGAGGTCTCCGGCCTCGCCGGGCCGTTCGGCTGCCTCAACCGCGCCCGCTACGGCATCGCCTGGGGCGCCATGGGCGCGGCCGAGTTCTGCTGGCATGCGGCGCGCCAGTACACGCTGGACCGCAAGCAGTTCGGCAGGCCGCTGGCGCAGACGCAACTGATCCAGAAGAAGCTCGCCGACATGCAGACGGAAATCTCGCTCGGGCTGCAGGGCGCGCTGCGGCTCGGCCGGCTGTTCGACGAGCACCGCGCCTCCGCCGAGCTGATCTCGCTGATGAAGCGCAACAACTGCGGCAAGGCGCTCGACATCGCCCGGGTCGCCCGCGACATGCACGGCGGCAACGGCGTTTCCGACGAATACGGCGTCATCCGCCACGTCATGAACCTCGAGGCCGTCAACACCTATGAGGGCACGCACGACGTGCATGCGCTGATCCTCGGGCGCGCGCAGACCGGCCTGCAGGCGTTCCAGTAGGGCCGTCCGGACCACCGGGCACGGGGCGGCGGCGCCAGTCGGTGCACGCCGCCCCGCCCCGGACAACGCGTCAAAATTGCAATACGTAAAATTTTACACGTCACGTTCAACCATTCCCAACCTCTCGCTGCGACACTGGCTCCCGATTGTCATCGGGTCGTGGTGCCCGTTTCCGGGAGTGGACATGGTGGAGCTGGTCGACAAGCGACAGAGCGGCGGTCTCTACGAGCGCAAGTGGGAGCGGTTCCGGGTCAGCCGCCAGGGCATGCTGGTCTCGGTGGGGCTCGACCTCGCCGCGCCTAAGTCGCGGAGCTGCCAGCTGATCGACATCTCCCAGGGCGGCGCCAGCTTTTCGGTCAACACCACGATCGGGCTCGGCCAGCATTACTATCTGTCGATCGTCGGGATCGTGGCCAGGATCGGCTGCGCCGAGGTCTATCGCAGCGAGCACCGCGTCGGCGTGCAGTTCATCAAGGAGATCGACGAGGAGCTCCTGCACGAGATCGTCCGCGCCGACTACTTCACCGGCGGCGTCGCTCCCCGGAAGAAGGAGGCGCCGGCGCCCTACCTGAAGGGTGTGGAACGGCCGCGCTTCGACTTCCAGGGCAACTGACCCCTGCGGCAGGCCGAAAGCCTCCCGCACGTCGAACGGGACACCTGCCGGCCCTAGCCGGGCCGGGCCTATTTTCAAACACGCGCAGGATGCTCTAGTCTGGCCGGCTCACGGCGGCACCGCCGCCTCTCGTGTCCAACAAAGGTATTCGCACACCATGTCCGGCTTTTCCCGCTTCACCCCCACCGTCAACGCCCTGCCGTCCACCGTGCCCTTCGTCGGGCCGGAGGCGATCGAACGCCAGCGCGGGGTGAAGATCAGGGCGCGCATCGGCGCCAACGAGAGCGGCTTCGGCCCCGCGCCGTCGGTGCTGGAAGCGATCCGGCGCGCGGCCGGCGAGACCTGGATGTACAACGATCCGGAGAATTTCGAGTTGCGCGAGGCGCTGGCCCTGCACCACGGCGTCTCTCGCGACAACATCGCCATCGGCAACGGCATCGACGGCCTGCTCGGCGAGGTCGTGCGGCTCGTCGTCGAGCCCGGCACGCCGGTGGTGACCTCGTTCGGCGGCTACCCGACCTTCAATTATCACGTCAACGGCTATGGCGGACGTCTCGTCACGGTGCCCTACGCCGACGACCGGGAGGATCTCGACGGCCTGCTTGCCGCGGCACGGCGCGAGGACGCCCCGCTTGTCTACCTCGCCAATCCCGACAATCCGATGGGCAGCTGGTGGGACGCCGGCAGCGTCGTGGCCTTCGCCCGGGCGCTGCCCGACCGCAGCCTGCTCGTTCTCGACGAGGCCTATTGCGAGACGGCGCCGGCCGGGTCGACGCCGGCGGTCGAGGCGCTGATCGGCCAGCACAACGTGTTGCGGATGCGGACCTTCTCCAAGGCCTACGGCCTTGCCGGCGCGCGTGTCGGCTATGCGATCGGCACGCTTGGCAATGCGCAGGCGTTCGACAAGATCCGCAACCATTTCGGCATGCCGCGAATCTCGACGGCGGCAGCGCTGGCGGCGCTGGAGGACCGGGGCTACTTGCGCGACGTCCTCGGCCGCATCGCCACCGCGCGCGAGACGATCGCCGCGACCGCGACCGGCAACGGCCTCAAGCCCCTGCCCTCGGCCACCAATTTCGTCGCGATCGACTGCGGCCGCGACGGCAGCCATGCCCGCGCCGTCGTCGACGGGCTGATGGAGCACGGCGTGTTCGTGCGCATGCCGGGCGTCGAGCCGCTGAACCGCTGCATCCGCGTCAGCGTCGGCCCCGAGGCCGAGCTGGCGCTGTTCGACGAGGCGCTACCGAAGGTATTGAGGGCGCTTGGCAGCAGCCGGTAGGCAGCAGGGCGTCGTTGGACAGCGAGACCCCTGCAAGGTCTAAGTTTTTTCGCTCCTACCGCCTACCGGTGGCCCGCCCCTCGGTCAATGCGTCGTCATCCAGTCGCGGGCGGCGCGCAATGCCAGCGCCAGGTCGCCCTTGGTCATGGTCGCGGCGAGATCGGCGCGCAGCTCGGCGGCCCGATCACACCCCTTGATGGCGGCGATGTTGAGCCATTTGTGAGCGGCGACCAGATCGACGGCGCATCCGCGCCCGGTCGCATACATGAGACCCATTTCGCAGAACGTGTCGGCGCGGGTCTCGCCGCCCATCATGGCGGCCATTTCGGTGTTTCGCATTTCGAAGCGTGCCATTGTCATTGTCCCTGTCTTGTTCGTCTTCTTGTGCATTCGCCCTGTCTTGCGGGCCTTTCGAAGCCGTGCCGTCTTCTGCGGCATTCGGTCTTCGAAGACCTTTGCGGCCGGTTTTTCCCCGTGCTCGTCTTATGGCCCCACTATGCCGGCACGCTTTCAACGGGTACTTAAAATGCATGCTTAATTTGCGACAAACAAAGTTCAAACACTTGGTAAACTTGGGTTTTCGTTAAGCATCGCACAGGCTGGAACAGCGTCGATCCGCTTCAAATTTTACGGAATTTTCAACTTCCGATTTCAACCAATCGCTAACCACGAAACCGATCGCCGGATGGGGCGGGCACGCAATCCGCTTGCCGAAACGACCGAAGACGGCGGAAAAACCGCAGGGCCGCGGCGAAAGGCGATTTACCCTTACGTGTGCGTCATATAGCCTGCGCCGGCGTCGGAGGAGGCGCACGGGCCGCGGCCAAGGCGGCGGCCGGCCCGGAAAACAGGAGGAAGAGACATGATGCGCATGGCCATTCTGGGCGCGGCCCTCGGGCTCGGGCTCTCTGGCGCGGCCCTGGCCGCCGAGCCGATCGAAGGCGACTGGAAGACCGCAAGCGGCGAGACCGCGGCGATCGCCAAATGCGGCGGCGGCTTCTGCATCACTCTGAAAACCGGCAAGTTCGCCGGCAAGCGGATCGGCGAGCTGTCGGGCGCCGGTGGCGAATACAGCGGCTCGATCACCGATCCGGCCGACGACAAGACCTATAGCGGCTCCGGCTCGGTCAACGGCAACTCGCTGCAGATGAAGGGCTGTGTGCTGAAGGTCTTCTGCAAGTCGCAGAGCTGGTCGCGGCTCTGACCCGTTCGGCGGTGCCGCGCGAACGAGGCGCGGGGCACCGCGCGACGAGAGCCGGCCGGTCCCCACCGGGACCGGCCGGCTCCTGCGTTCAGGGGCGGCTCAACGGGCGCGCTGGTTGAACAGGACCGCCTGGGCTTCCTTGTCCTCGGCGAAGCTCTTCTGGCGCTCGCGCTCCTCGCGGCCGACCTCGATGCCGCGCTGGACCGCAGGCCGGGCGAGAACGGCATCGAACCAGCGCTTCAGGTTGGGGAAATCCTCCAGCGTCTGGCCCTGGTTCTCGTAGGGCCGCACCCAGCCGATGCTGGCCATGTCGGCGATCGAATAGTCGCCGGCGAGGTAGTCGCGGTCCGCCAGCCGACGGTCCATCACGCCGTAGAGCCGGTTGACCTCGTTGGTATAGCGGTTGATGCCGTACTCGATCTTCTCCGGGGCGTACAGCCGGAAGTGATGGGCCTGGCCGGCCATCGGCCCGAGCCCGCCCATCTGCCAGAACAGCCATTCCTCGACCTGCACGCGGGCACGCTCGTCGGCCGGGTAGAAGCGGCCGTACTTGCGGCCGAGATACTGCAGGATGGCGCCGGACTCGAACACCGAAATCGGTTCTCCGCCCGGCCCGTCGGGGTCGATGATGGCCGGCATGCGATTGTTCGGGGCAATCTTCAGGAAATCGGGCGCGAACTGCTCGCCCTTGCCGATGTTGATGTATTTCACCTCGTAGGGAACGCCGAGTTCCTCCAGCATGATCGTGATCTTGTGCCCGTTCGGCGTCGGCCAATAGTAGAGTTCGATCGGTGTGGTCATGCATTGCTCCTTCGCTGTCCGGCTGACTTAGCGACGACCGCCCGCCGGTTCAAGGCGAGCGGCGATCAACCACGCCATGCGTGCGGCGCCGCCGGTGCCCGATTCCTGAACGCCAGATGAACCGCCCCCTCAGCACGCGTTCAGTCGCCTCATGCGAGAAAGCGTCACAAACGACACTCAGGGGACGAAATCATGGAAATTCTGGCCCGCCGGCTGACAATCATCTCGCTGCTCATGACCGTGTTCGCCATCTCGGTCGCGGCTGCGGTCGAGAGCGATGCGCGCCGGCACGAGCAGAAGCAGCGCTACGGCACGGCCAGCGCCTGCGCCATCCCCTCCATCTGCCCCCCTGCGCTCTGACGCACCAGATCTGGAAAGGACGGACATCATGTTGACCGCGCTTCTCACGAGCATCGCCGTCAGCCTTCGCATCGCCGTCCTGACCGCGCTGATGGTCGCTCCGCTCGCCGCCCTGTCCGTTGCCGCCAGCGACGGCAGCCTCGGCATCGGCAAGCAGGGAGCGGGCCTGGTGCTGTTCGTCACGCTGCAGCGCCAGGCGATGAGCTGACGCGCTGCCCGCGCAATGCGTTTCCTTTTCCCGCGACGGTGCGCTAAGGCTTGCGCACACCTGTCGGGGGCCGCATGCCATCCATCCTGATCTATTGTGCCGCGGCGATCGCGGAAATCGCCGGCTGCTTCTCCTTCTGGGCCTGGTTGCGGCTGGAACGCTCGGCGCTGTGGCTGCTCCCCGGCATGGCGTCGCTCGCCGCCTTCGCCTGGCTGCTGACCTTCGTCGACAGCGGCGCGGCGGGGCGTGCCTATGCCGCCTATGGCGGGATCTACATCGCCGCCTCGCTGCTGTGGCTCTGGCTCGCAGAAGGCGTGTCGCCCGACCGGTGGGACCTTGCCGGCACCGCGATCGCGGTCGCCGGCGCGGTGGTCATCCTCGCCGGTCCGCGTTGATTCCTGCGCAAATCGCGACGAACGGCCCGCATCGCCGGCGGCAGGGCGTTGCATCTTGTCGTTTGCGTGCGAAAATCCCGGAAACTATAGTGATTCATGAGCGAACCGATCTTGTCCCGAACCGCCCTTCCCTTCGCCACGCCGGAGCCCTTCGAGCCCCGGTCCTTCGACGACCCGGTGCAGGCCGTCGACTGCCTCCAGCAACTTTATGAGCGCAACACCCGCTTTCTCACCGACGCCTTTGCCGGGCTGGCCAGGGTCGGCGCGGCGGAGCGCCGCTATCGCGCCTGCTATCCCGAGGTCAGCGTCGAGACGACCAGCTTCGGCCACGTCGATTCGCGCCTGTCCTACGGCTACGTCGCCTCGCCGGGGGTCTACTCGACGACCGTGACCCGGCCGAAGCTGTTCCGGCACTACCTCAAGGAACAGCTCGGGCACCTGATGCGCAACCACGGCGTCACGGTGAGGGTGTCCGAATCCAGGACGCCGATCCCGCTGCATTTCGCCTTCGGCGAGGGCGCCTATGTGGAGGCGGAGATCGCCGAGAGCATCACCGTGCCGCTGCGCGACCTGTTCGACGCGCCCGACCTGACCAACACCGACGACGAGATCGCCAATGGCTCCTACGAGCCGGGTCCCGGCGAGCCGTCGCCGCTGGCGGCCTTCACCGCCCAGCGCATCGACTACTCGCTCGCCCGCCTCAGCCACTACACGGCGACAAGCGCCAACCACTTCCAGAACTTCGTGCTGTTCACGAACTACCAGTTCTACGTCGACGAGTTCTGCGCCTGGGCCCGGCTGCAGATGGCCGAGGGCGGCAACGGCTACACCGCCTTCGTCGAGCCCGGCAACGTCACCACCCAGGCCGGCAACGACAAGCCCGACACCGACCTGACGCTGGCGCGGCTGCCGCAGATGCCGGCCTACCACCTCAAGCGCAAGGGCCACGGCGGCATCACGCTCGTCAACATCGGCGTCGGCCCCTCCAACGCCAAGACCATCACCGACCACATCGCCGTCCTGCGCCCGCACGCCTGGCTGATGCTCGGCCACTGCGCCGGGCTGCGCAACAGCCAGACGCTCGGCGACTACGTGCTGGCGCATGCCTATGTGCGCGAGGACCACGTGCTCGACGACGACCTGCCGGTCTGGGTGCCGATTCCGGCGCTCGCGGAAATCCAGCTGGCGCTCGAAGGCGCGGTGGCGGAGGTGACCGGGCTCGAGGGCTACGACCTGAAGCGGATCATGCGCACCGGCACCGTGGCGACGATCGACAACCGCAACTGGGAACTGCGCGACCAGCGCGGTCCGGTGAAGCGGCTGTCGCAGTCGCGTGCGATCGCGCTCGACATGGAATCGGCGACGATCGCGGCCAACGGCTTCCGCTTCCGCGTGCCCTACGGCACGCTGCTGTGCGTCTCCGACAAGCCGCTGCACGGCGAACTGAAGCTGCCGGGCATGGCGACGGCGTTCTATCGCACGCAGGTCAACCAGCACCTGCGCATCGGCATCCGGGCGCTGGAAAAGCTCGCCGGCATGCCGACCGAGAAGCTGCATTCGCGCAAATTGAGAAGCTTCTTCGAGACGGCCTTCCAGTAGGCCGTCACGACGCCCTGGCCGGCAGCCAGGAGAGCACGATCGACAGCGCCGTGCCGGCGCAGGCGCTCGCGACGATCAGAAGATGCGCGTTGACGGCCGCCTCCCCGAGCGCCGGCAGCGCGGCCGCGCCTCCCGGCGCGCCGAAGGCGACAGCGCCGGCTGCGATCCCGGCCGGATAGGTGCCGACGCCGCCGGGGGCATGCACCGGCAGTACCGAGGACAGTTCGCCGCCGAGCGCGCCGCCGAAGGTGGCGGCGAAGGGCGAGACGCCGAGCAGGCCCAGGACCCAGGCCAGCACCACTACCTTCACCCCCCAGTTCAGCACGGTGAAGGCCCAGGCGCGGACAAAGCCCGCGGGCGACGCGGGAATCCCGGCCTCGACCTCGCGCAGCAGCTTTTCCAGGCGTTGTGGCAGGGCGCCGTGCAGCCGGCGGAAGATCGATCCCTTGGCGGCATAGGCGCCAAGGGGCAGGACCAGGAACGCGGTCCACAAGAGCCAGGCGAGCGCCCCGTTCGCCGCACCGGGCACAAGGCCGAGGCCGGCGGCAGCCAACAGCGCGTGCAGGTCGAGCAGGCGCATGACCAGCAAGGCGGCCGTGGCCCGCGCCAGCGGCACGGCGAACTGCGATCGCATCAGCAGCGGAAAACTCGTCTCGCCCGCCCGGAAAGGCAGCATGATGTTGAGGAGGTTGTGCACCTGGGTCAGGTGGAACAGCTTGAGGAACCGCCCCGCCGTTTCGGCGGGAAAGTAGTCGTGGATACGCTGGGCGCGAACGAGGTGGGTCGCGGTCAAAAGCAGCAGCGCCGCCAGCGTCGTCCCCGCCCCCACCCTGTCCCATTGCGACAGCAGCCGCGCCCAGCCCCACTGCCACTCGACAAAGGCCAGATAGGCCAGAAGACAGGCGATCGTCAGCAGGCTCATGGCATGGCGGGATAGCCACGGACGTCGGCTGGAATTCGGCGCTGAAGTCATATAGTGCTGATTTTCCCTGAAAGGCTGCGAGCGCGTGGTAACACGAACCGCGGACGGAAAGAACTCCGCCGGAGTGGAGAAACGTAAGTGCAAGAGAATTCGCCCACCAAGCCCGAGATCGCGCTGGCCCCGACCGCGGTCGAGATGTCGCTGGTCGTCCCCGTCTTCAATGAGGAAGAGAGCGTGCAACTGCTGATCGACCGCGTCTGCGCGGCGATGCAGGGCTTCGACAAGCCGTGGGAACTGATCCTCGTCGACGACGGCAGCACCGACGCCACGCTCGCCCGCGCCCGTGGCCTGCTGGAGCGGCCGGGCCTGAAGCTGGTGATCATCGAACTGCAGCGCAATTTCGGCCAGACCGCCGCCATGCAGGCCGGGATCGACGCCGCCAGCGGCCGGCTGATCGCCACGCTGGACGGCGACCTGCAGAACGACCCGGCCGACATCCGCGCCATGGCCAAGGCGCTCGACGAGCGCGAACTCGACCTGCTGGTCGGCTGGCGCAAGAACCGCAAGGACGGGCTTTTCCTGCGCAAGATCCCGTCCTGGTGCGCCAATGCGCTGATCGGCCGGATCACCGGCGTGCGCCTGCACGACTACGGTTGCAGCCTGAAGATCTATCGCGCCTCGATCATCAAGCAGGTGAAGCTGATGGGCGAGATGCACCGCTTCATCCCGGCCTGGGTGGCGGGGGTGGTGCCGAGCTCGCGGATCGGCGAGATGGTGGTGACACACCATCCGCGCACGCTGGGGACGTCGAAATACGGCATATCGCGCACCTTCCGGGTCATTCTCGACCTCTTGTCGGTGCTGTTCTTCATGCGCTACAAGGCGCGCCCCGGCCACTTCTTCGGCTCGATCGGCCTTGCCGCGGGCGCGCTCAGCGCGCTGATCCTCGCCTACCTGTTCATCGACAAGTTCGCCTTCGGCAACGATATCGGCACCCGGCCGCTGCTGCTCGTCGGCATCATGCTGTTCCTGTCGTCGGTCCAGATGATCACCACCGGAATCCTCGCCGAGATGATCGCGCGGACCTATTTCCGCGACGACGACACGCCGAACTACGTTATCCGGCAGACCTTCCGGCACGATTGAGATGGCCCGGTTCCTGCGCGCCTCGCCGAACGCGGTGTTCGTCCTGCTGGCAGGCTATTTCGTCCTGAACCTTCTGGTGCGGCTCGCCCTGCCGGATTCGCTGGAGCGGGACGAGGCGCAGCAGGTCCTTTTGGCGCAATGGCTGGCGGCCGGCTACGACACCCAGCCGCCGTTCTACAACTGGCTGCAGTACACGCTGATAAAGGTGACGGGACCGAGCGTCTTCGCCATCAGCCTGCTGAAGAACCTGATGCTGTTCCTCGCCTATCTCGCCTACGGTCTGGCCGCGCGCACCGTGCTGCGGGACCGCGACCTTGCGATCATCGCGACGCTGGCGCTCCTGACGATCCCGCAGCTGGCCTTCGAGGCGCAACGCGACCTCACCCACACCGTGGCCGTCGTCTTCGCCACGGCGCTGTTCTACTGCGGGCTCTTCCGCACCCTCGCCGCGCCGAGCGCCGCCAGCTACCTTGCCACCGGCATCGCCGTCGGCATCGGCCTGATTGCCAAGTACAACTTCGCGCTTCTGCCGGCGGCTGCGTTCGTCGCCGTGCTGCTCGACCGCGGCTGGCGGCAGCGGCTGTTCGACTGGCGGCTGCTGCTGACGGCCACGGCCGCCGCCGTGATCGTCGCGCCGCACGCGCTCTGGCTGTTCGACCATCTCGGCCTGGCGACGGACGGAACGATGGACAAGCTCGCCGAGAAGGGCACCGGGCTGGCCTCGCAGATCGCCGGCGGCTTCGCCTCGCTGGCGCTTGCGATCCTCGGTTTCTCGGCGCTGACCGTCATCGTCTTCGCCGCCGTGTTCCGCGGCCGGCTGTGGAAGGCACTGGCGCAGGGCAACCGCTGGACGATGCTGATCGAGCGGATGATGCTGGTGTTCGTGCTGGCGCTGGCGCTGCTGATCCTGTTTGCCGGGGCGGCGCATATCAAGGACCGCTGGCTGACGCCGCTGCTTCTGGTGCTGCCGATCTATCTCTGCCTGAAGATCGAGGCCGCCGGTGGCGACACCGGGCGCGCGTTCGGGCGGTTCCTGCCGGTGCCGCTCGCAATCATGCTGCTGGTGCCGGCGATCCTGTTCGGCCGCGTCGCCGCCGCCGGCCTTGTCGGCGACTACCAGAAGCTCAACGTGCCCTATGCCGGCTTTGCCCGCCACGTCGCGCAGACGGCACCGGCCCGGCCGGCGGCGATCCTGACCGACCGGGACACCCATCTGGCCGGGAACCTGCGCCTGCAGTTCCCGGATGTGCCGGTGCTGGCGGAAAGCTATTCCGGCTTCGCGCCGACGCTTGACTGGAGCCGCCAGTCGCCGCTGCTGCTTGTCTGGCGGCTCGAGGACGACGCGGCCGAAGGGGTTCCCGCCGGCCTGCTCTCCTATGCCGTGCGTGTGCTCGAAAATGCCGAGACGGCCATGCCCGCCGTCGACTCCGTCGCGCTGCCCTTCCACTATGGCCGCGGCGGCGACAGCTACCGCTTCGACTACGCCTGGCTCTATCCGGCAGCGCCCGGCGCCACGCCCTGACCGGCACCGGACAAAGGAAAAGGGCCCGCTACCGGTCCGGCAGCGGGCCCGCTTCGTTTCGCGCGCGCCGGTCCGGTCAGCTTCTCACTGCCTGCCAGGCGTGATCCAGGCCCTTGCGGGTGATTTCGATCATCTGGTCGATTTCGCTGCGGGTGATGACGAGCGGCGGCGAATAGAGCATGCGGTCGCCGGTGGCGCGCAGGACGAGACCGTTGCCGAGGCAGTGGTTGCGGACCTCGACACCGGCTTTCTCCTTGTCCTCGAAGCGTGCGCGGCTGGCCTTGTCCGCGGCCAGCTGGACGGCGCCCATCAAGCCGACGCACTGGGTCTGGCCCACCATCGGGTGGTCTTCCAGCGATTTCAGTCCGGCCGCGAGGTACGGGCCGACGTCGTCCCGCACGCGCTCCACGAGTTTCTCGTCCTCGATGATGCGCAGGTTCTCCAGTGCGGCGGCGGCGCAGACCGGATGGCCGGAATAGGTGAAGCCGTGGTTGAAGTCGCCGACCTCGTTGACCAGCACCTCGCCGACGCGGTCGCTGACCATCACGCCGCCGATCGGCAGGTAGCCGGAGGACAGGCCCTTGGCGATCGGCGCAAGGTCAGGTTCGACGCCGAAATACTGGTGGCCGAACCAGTGGCCGGTGCGGCCGAAGCCGCAGATGACCTCGTCGCTGACGAGCAGGATGTTCCGCGCCTTGCAGATGCGGGCGATCTCCGGCCAATAGGTCTCCGGCGGCACGATCACGCCGCCCGCGCCCTGGATCGGCTCGGCGACAAAGGCGGCGACGTTGTCCTCGCCCAGTTCGTCGATCTTCTCCTCCAACTCGCGCGCCATCTTCAGGCCGAACTCGGCCGGCGAAAGCTCGCCGCCCTCGCCGTACCAGTAGGGCTGGCCGATGTGGACGATGCCGGCGATCGGCAGATCGCCCTGCTCGTGCATCCACTTCATGCCACCGAGCGAGGCGCCGGCGACGGTCGAGCCGTGATAGCCGTTGCGGCGCGCGATCACCGCCTTCTTCGACGGCTTCCCCACGGCCGCCCAGTAGACGCGCGCCATGCGGAACCAGGTGTCGTTCGCCTCCGAGCCGGAACCGGTGAAGAACACCCGGTTGATGTTGGGACCGGCATGGGCGGTGATCTTCTGCGCCAGCAGCACCGCCGGCGGCGTCGTGGTGCCGAAGAAGGTGTTGTAGTAGGGCAGTTCGTTCATCTGCCGGACGACGGCGTCGGCGATCTCCTTGCGGCCATAGCCGATGTTGACGCACCACAGGCCGGCAAAGCCGTCGAGATACCTCTTGCCGTGGTTGTCAAAGATGTAGCAGCCCTCCCCGCGCTCGATGATGCGGGTGCCGGCCGCGTTCAGCTTCTTCATGTCCGAGAAGGGATGAAGGTGATGGGCGGCATCGAGGGCACCGAGATTGGAGACGGCGGCAGTCCTTGTCGTCATGGGGAGGCTTCCTTGGGGCTGTGAGGGTTTTCCGCCGGTTCTCCTCAAAACCGGCGAAAGATACCGCGATTGTTGAACGGCGGATCAGAATGGGCTAGGAAAATGCCGACCCGGCAGGGTTTTGGCAAGAGAGCGGCGCGAGAATCGCTTCCTGCCGGATGCCTTGGGGAACAACCCGCCTGAAGCGAAGCCAGATCATGACCAACGACATCCCGGCAGCCGGAACCGCGCCTGCCAATGCCCCGCCCCGTATCGAAATCCTGCTGGTCGGCATGAACGGCGACCTGCGCGGCAAGCAGATCCCGCTCGAGGCCGAAAAGAAGGTGTGGGACGGCAGCGTGCGGCTGCCCTCCTCCACCCAGTCGCTCGACATCTGGGGCGACGACAACGACGACATCACCGGGCTGTCGCTGTCCGTCGGCGACCCGGACGGCACGTGCATCCCCGATCCCCGCTCGCTCGCCGGCATGCCCTGGGCGCCGGCCGGGTCGAAGCAGGTGCTTGCGACGATGCACGAACTCGACGGCACGCCGAGCTTCATGTGCCCGCGGGCGATCCTGGCAGCGCTGCTGAAGCGGTTCGAGGCGCGCGGGCTGACCCCGGTCGTCGCCACCGAGCTGGAATTCTACGTGGTGCAGGACGACTGGCGCAGCACCGGCCGGCCGCGACCGCCGGAACGGCTGATGTATCGCGACCAGCCGAACGGCTTCCAGCTCTACGACATGAGCGCGGTCGACGCGCTCGACGACTACCTGCAGACGGTCCGCAGCTGGGCGCGCGCGATGGAGCTGCCGGCGGACGCCACCACGGCGGAATTCGGCCATGGCCAGTTCGAGATCAACCTCCTGCACCGGCCGGACGCGCTGGCGGCGGCCGACGACTGCGTCTACCTGAAGCGGGTGGCCGAGCAGGCCGCGCGCCGGCACGGGCTGAAGTCCACCTGCATGGCCAAGCCCTATGCCGACCAGGCCGGCTCCGGCCTGCACGTGCATGCCAGCGTCGTCGACAAGGAGGGCCGCAACATCCTCGACGCCAAGGGCGGCGAGCCGAAGGCTCTGAAATCCATCTGCGCCGGCATGCTCAGGACCATGCGCGAGGCGCAACTGATCTTCGCCCCCTTTGCCAATTCCTATCGCCGCTTCCAGCCCGGCTCGTTCGCGCCGGTCGACATCGACTGGGGCTTCGGTCATCGCGGCACGGCGATCCGCATTCCCGACAAGGACGGCCCGGCCGCGCGCGTCGAACACCGGGTCGCCGGCGCCGACGCCAACCCCTACCTGTTGCTGACGGCGATCCTCGGCGGCATCCTGCTCGGGCTGGACGAAGACCTCGATCCCGGACCGGCCACCGAGCCCGGCAAGGACCCCGTCGGCACCGGGCGGCTGACGCACGACTTCCTGACGGCGGTCGACGAATTCTCCGCCTCGCCCTTCATCGCCGACGTGTTCGGCCCGCGCTACCGGAAGCTCTATGGCGACACCAAGCGCAAGGAAGCCATCACCTACCTGCGCACGGTGTCGGATTTCGACTACCAGACCTACCTGCCGCGGATCTAGACGGCCCCGTCAGGCGGCGGCCTGCGGTTGCCTCGACGCCGCCTGACTGGCCGCGCGCGGCACCATCACCTTCAGTTCGCCGGCGTGCAGGCGCAGCGACACGTCACGCTCCATCGGCAGCAGCTCGCCGTCGATGACGCAGTTCACGGCACGGTCGATCCTTGGGAAGTGCAGGTCGACGGCACTGCCGGTCATCTCGGTGACGGCGCCGTTCTCCCGGAGCCGCCCGCGCGCGATGTCGAAGGCGAGCCTGGCCGCGCCCGTCACCTCCAGCGGCTCGGCGACGTAAAAGCCGAGGTGGCCGCCGGTCACGCTGTCGGCATACAGGAGCGGCTCGTTGCCGAAGCGGTTGTTCGAGACATTGATCGCCGACACCAGCCGATGCGCCTGGACACCGTCCAGGTTGAATTCGACATCGAACCGCGGCGGGTCCAGCAGGACGCCGACCGCGGCGCGGGCGTTCGCCAGCAGTTTCCCGGCGCGGGAGCGGAAGGTCATGGCGTTGCGCAGGCGCACCATGCGGGCGTGCATCCCCGCAGAGAACTGGTGAACGAAGGCGCGCCCGTTGGCGCTGCCGATATCGGCGTCGGCGACCACGCCGTCGGCCAGCGCCTCGGCCGCCCGCCAGATGTTGAGCGGGATGCGAAGCGAACGGGCAAACAGGTTCATCGTGCCGGCGGGTACCACGCCGAGCGTGATGCCGCTCTCCCAGGCCAGGCCGGCCGCCGCAGAGATCGTGCCGTCGCCGCCACCGGCGAGCATGGCGTCGATGTCGGTGCGGTCGGCGCAGCGGCGCAGCGCCATCTCGACGTCCGCGCCGTCGACGACGTCGCAATCGAGATGATGGCCGGCCGCGGCGAATACCGCCTCGGCGTGGCGGACATAGGCCTCGATGTCCGTCGTGCGGAAGGTACCGCCATCCCTGTTGAATATCGCCTGGATCCGCATCCTCGTTCTCCGTACCTTCGCGCCATTGCCCTCCCTTCAATGCTTTGGCCCATTAGATTGTTGCAAAGCGGCGAAATAACAGCGGCGGCGTGACACCGGGCATTTTCGCGCGGCACAACGATGCGGCACTGCAAAAAAACGATGGGATTCCCCGCAAATAGTGATACTTTTGTCGCGACCCCGCATTCGCGGGCTCATCCTATTGCTTTCCCGTGCAAGGCCGCTGGCCGGACGTTAGCCGCGCATCCCAGGAGGAGGGGCAAGCGGCGCGCGTCCCCTGTCCGCCGTGCAAGGGCCTCACAGGGAAACCACCGTGCAAGAACCGCGCGCCGTCGACGTCGCCGTCCCCTCCTCCGGACAGCTCCCCAGTTCCGCCCTCACAACGACGCTGGTGATCCTCGCCCTTGCCGTCGGCAGCTTCGGCATCGGAACCGGCGAGTTCGCGATCATGGGCCTGTTGCCGGACGTGGCGACGACCTTTCACGTCACCAATGCCGAGGCCGGCTATGTGATCAGCGCCTATGCCCTCGGCGTCGTCGTCGGCGCGCCGGTGCTGGCGGTGATCGGCGCGCGGTTCCGCCGGCGCGACCTGCTGCTGGCTTTGATGAGCGTGTTTGCCGCCGGCAACATCGCCAGCGCGCTGTCCCCGACCTTCGAGAGCTTCATCCTGATGCGCTTCCTGACGGGACTGCCGCACGGCGCCTATTTCGGCGTGGCAGCGCTCGTCGCCGCCGCGATGGTGCCGGCGAACCGGCGCACGCAGGCGGTCGGCCGGGTGATGCTCGGCCTGACGCTGGCGACGCTGATCGGCACCCCGCTCGCCGCCTTCTTCGGCCAGGTCCTCGACTGGCAGTACATGTTCGCCGCCGTCGGCGTCACCGGCCTCCTCACCGTCATCCTGATCGCCGCCTTCCTGCCGCGCGACCGCAAGGCATCCGGCATCGATGCACTGACGGAACTGGGCGCGCTGAAGCGCCGGCAGGTGTGGCTGACCCTCGGAATCGCGGCCACCGGCTTCTGCGGCATGTTCGCCGTGTTCACCTACATATCGCCGATCGTCACCGAGGTCGCCGGCCTGTCGCTGGCGATGGTGCCGGTGATCATGGCGGTGTTCGGGGCGGGCATGATCGTCGGCAACGTCTTCGGCGCCAAGCTCGCCGACCTGTCACTGATGCGCACGATCGGCTGGTCGCTGTTCGTCTACTTCCTCGTGCTCGTGACGTTGTCGCTGACCGCCCACATCCCGGCGCTTCTATTCCTCTGCTGCTTCCTGATCGGCTGCAGCTTCGTCGTCGGCCCGGCGCTGCAGACGCGGCTGATGGACGTCGCCGGCGACGCGCAGACGCTCGCGGCCGCGCTCAACCACTCCGCCTTCAACGTCGCCAACGCGCTCGGGGCGCTGCTCGGCGGCCTCGCCATCAGCCACGGCCACGGCTATGCCGCGATGGGCTTCGTCGGCGCGATCATGGCCGCGATGGGCTTCGTCGTCTTCTCGATCTCCGTGGCGCTCGACCGAAACGCTCCCCCGGCCCCGGCTGCAGCCTGCCCGGCTGAGTAGCAGGCCGCGCCCCGCGCCGCGGCCGGCTGTTCGACCGGTGGCAACGGGCAAATGAAAGGCCCCGGCGAGACGTCTCGCCGGGGCCCTGTTCGGTCGGACGGCCGGGAACGATCCTAGCCGTGCACGATCTCGCGGTGACGCTGCAGCCGCTTGCCGTAGGCCTGGCTGACGCGGTCGAAGATGATGGCGATGCCGACGATGGCCATGCCGTTGAAGATGCCGAGCGTGAAGTACTGGTTGGAAATCGCCTTCAGCACCGGCTGGCCGAGCCCCTGCACGCCGATCATCGAGGCGATGACGACCATCGCCAGCGCCATCATGATGGTCTGGTTGATGCCAGCCATGATGGTCGGCAGCGCCAACGGCATCTGCACGTTCTTCAGCTTCTGCCAGCTGGACGAGCCGAAGGCGTCGGCCGCCTCCAGCACGTCCTTGTCCACCAGCCGGATGCCGAGATTGGTCAGCCGGATCATCGGCGGGATCGCGTAGATGACGACGGCGATCAGCCCCGGCACCTTGCCGATGCCGAGCAGCATCACCACCGGGATGAGGTAGACGAAGCTCGGCATGGTCTGCATGACGTCGAGCACCGGGTTGATCAGGTTCTGCAGCCGGTCCGAGCGCGACATGGCGATGCCGATCGGAATGCCGATCGTGATCGACAGGACGGTACAGACGAAGATCATCGAGATGGTCTTCATCGTGTCTTCCCACATGTCGAGATAGCCGATCAGAAGCAGCGTGACGATGCAGCCGGCGACGATCTTCCAGTTGCGGCTGGCAATCCAGGCGACCAGCGCGATCGCCGCCAGCACGATCGGCCACGGCGTCTGCGTCATCAGGCGCTCGGACTGGATGAGGAAAAACTGCAACGGATCGAAGAAGGACTCGATCATGTCGCCATAGGCTCGGGTGAAGGCGCGGAAGCCCTCGTCGATCGCCTTCTTCAATTCGCGCAGCGAATCATCGTTCATATGCGGAAACTTGGTGAGCCAGTCCATGCCGATCCCCTTTCACGTGTTCTTGTTCCGCCGGCCGCACGCCGGCAGCCGCCGGCAAGCCGGCGGGTATTGCGGCGCGCCACGCAGTGACGCGCCGGGTACGACAAGCAGGCTCAGAGCGACGCCTTGATCTTCTCGGCGGCTTCCGGGGAGACCCACGGGGTCCAGAGGTCCTCGTTTTCCTTCAGGAAGTACTTGGCGCCGTCCTCGCCGCTTGCCTGGTTCTCCGTCATCCAGGCCATCAGCTTGTTGACGGTGGCGTTGGCCCAGGAGCGCTTGTTGAGGTAGTCCATCACTTCCGGGCCGGCGCGGTCGGCAAAGCTCTTGGTGACGAGCGTCTGGACCGTGTCCTTGGGCCAGTCGTTCTTCTTCGGGTCGGGGCAGTCCGCAACCGTGTTGCAACGCTTCCACTCGTCCGTGTCGAGCGGCACGCCGTGCTCAAGCTTGACCATTTCGTACTTGCCGAGCAGTGCCGTCGGCGCCCAGTAGTAGCCAACCCAGCCCTGCTCGCGCTCGTAGGCCTTGGCGATCGAACCGTCGAGGCCGGCGGCCGAGCCGGTGTCGACCAGGGTGAAGCCGGCGCCTTCGCCGCCGTAGGCCTTGTAGAACTGCGACGTCACGACCGTGCCGCCCCAGCCCTGCGGGCCGTTGTGGATGGCGCCCTTGCTGGAGTCCTCCGGATCCGGGAACAGTTCCGGATGCTTCAGCACGTCGTCGATGGTCTTGATGTCGGGATTGGCGTCGGCGATGTACTTGGGAATCCACCAGCCCTGCACGGCGGCGTCGGACAGTGCGGTGGCGGCGGCAATCAACTTGCCTTCGGAGAGACCGCGGTTGACGACGTCCGGCAGCAGGTCGACCCAGCCCTCGGGGGCGAGGTCCGGTTGGCCCTTCTCGATCATCGAGGTGATGGTCGGGACCGTGTCGCCGACGATCACGTCGGCGTTGCAGCCATAGCCTTCCGAGAGAATGATCTTGTCGAGGCCCGCCAGGACTTCCGCGCTCTGCCAGTTCATGCTGGCAATGGTGACGTTGCCGCACTCGGCAGACGCCGCGCTCGCCAGGCCGAACAGGCCGAAGGCAAGGCAGGTGGTTGCAAGCAGTTGTTTCATGTCGGTTCCCTCATTTTTTCGGCGGTGTCACAAACGCCCCAGATGCCCGACTGCACCGCCGCAACCGGCATCGCGATCCGAGTAGGATACAGCGCGGCCGACTCCTCAGAAAGACCGCCCGTTCCGCAGCCACGAGTTTTGCAGGAGTGGTGTCGAATGACGCTCAATAAGCGTCCGAGATTAGCTCGCTTGCGCCATTGGCGAATAATTCGGCGGCAGACAGGATTGCGGCACGGACGGCTTCACGCGCCATGCGCGAGCCGGTCCGGCCGTCGACTGGTCTGACTTTTCACGTCCCGTCAAGGGCTTACGCCTGCCGGACGATGACCCTCTCGCCAACATTGACGCGATTGTAGAGATCGATGACGTCGTGATTGAGCATGCGCACGCAGCCGCTCGACACCGCATGGCCGATCGTCTGGGGCTGGTTGGTACCGTGGATGCGGAACATGGTGTCGTTGCCGCCGCGATAGAGGTAGAGCGCGCGGGCGCCGAGCGGATTGTGCGGCCCGCCCTCGACGCCGCCGGCGTATTTCAGGTTCTTTTCCGGCTCGCGGCGGATCATGTTCGGCGTCGGCGTCCAGCTCGGCCATTCGGCCTTGCGGCCGACATAGGCGTTGCCCGCCAGCGCCAGGCCCTCGCGCCCGACGCCGATGCCGTAGCGCATGGCCCGGCCGTCGCCGAGCACGTAATAGAGCCGGCGCGCCGGGGTGTCGACGATGATCGTGCCGGGCGGCTGCTTGCCTTCATAGGCCACTTCCTGGCGGCGCAGCTCCGGCTTGATGCGATCGAGCGGCATTGCCGGCAGGGGGAAGCGGTTGTCCGGCACCGCGGCGTAGTTGGCGCGGTGATTGGGGTAGTTCGTCGTGCAGCCGGCCAGGACAGCGGTCAGGCCGAGCAGGAGGCCACGGCGGGAAAGCGACATCGTGCGGGTCCTTAAGATTCGATTGACACCGACGACCCTATGAACCTCATGGTTAATGGCGGGTTAAGCCGCACGCCCTGCCGCAGCGCTGGCATCGCCGCGACCCGGCACGGGCCGCCAGCGCCGAGGCAGTCCCGGCGGCGGCGGCGCGTGTCCCTTGTCACATGTTCGGATAGACCGGCCCCTCGCCGCCCTGCGGGGGCACCCAGTTGATGTTCTGGTTGGGGTCCTTGATGTCGCAGGTCTTGCAGTGCACGCAGTTCTGGGCGTTGATGACGAAGACGTCCTGGCCGTCCTTCTGCACCCACTCGTACACGCCGGCCGGACAGTAGCGCGTCGACGGGCCGGCGAAGACGTCGAGCTCCGAGGCCTTCTGCAGCGCCGGGTCCTTCAGCTGCAGGTGGATCGGCTGGTCCTCCTCGTGGTTGGTGTTCGACAGGAACACCGAGGACAGGCGGTCGAAGGTGAGCACGCCATCGGGCTTGGGATAGTCGATCTTCTGGTGCTTGTCCGCCGGCTCCAGGCTCGCCGCGTCGGTCTTGCCGTGCTTGAGCGTGCCGAACAGGGAGAAGCCGAGCAGCGTGTTGGTCCACATGTCGAGGCCGCCGAGCGCGACGCCGACCGCCGTGCCGAACTTCGACCACAGCGGCTTGACGTTGCGCACCTTCTTCAGGTCCTGGCCGATCGCGCTCTGGCGCCAACCGCGCTCGATCTCGAGCGGCTCGTCATGGGCGCGGCCGGCGGCGATCGCGTCGGCCAGCTTCTCGGCGGCGAGGATGCCCGACAGCACCGCGTTGTGGCTGCCCTTGATGCGCGGCACGTTGACGAAGCCGGCCGAGCAGCCGATCAGCGCGCCGCCGGGGAAGGACAGCTTCGGCACCGACTGCCAGCCGCCCTCGGTGATGGCGCGCGCACCGTAGGACAGGCGCTTGCCGCCCTCGAAGGTGCCGCGGATGGCCGGGTGGGTCTTGAAGCGCTGGAACTCCTCGAACGGGTACAGCCACGGGTTCTTGTAGTTCAGGTGGACGACGAAGCCGACGGCGACGAGGTTGTCCTCCAGGTGATAGAGGAACGAGCCGCCGCCGGTCTTCATGCCGAGCGGCCAGCCGAAGGAATGCTGGACCAGGCCCGGCTTGTGGTTCTCCGGCTTGACCTCCCACAGCTCCTTCAGGCCGATGCCGAACTTTTGCGGCTCGCGACCCTCGCTCAGGCCGAACCGGGCGATCAGCTGCTTGGCGAGCGAGCCGCGCACGCCCTCGCCGATCAGCGTGTACTTGCCGAGCAGCGCCATGCCGCGGGTGTAGTTCGGCCCCGGCTCGCCGTCGCGGCCGATGCCCATATCGCCGGTAGCGACGCCGATCACCGCGCCCTCGTCGTTGTAGAGCACCTCGCTGGCGGCAAAACCTGGATAGATCTCGACGCCGAGTTCCTCGGCCTTGGTCGCCAGCCACCGACAGACATTGCCGAGCGAGACGATGTAGTTGCCGTGGTTGTTCATCAGCGGCGGCATCAGGGCGTTCGGCAGGCGCAGCGAACCGGCCGGGCCAAGGACGAGGAAGTGATCGTCGGTCACCTCGGTCTTGAACGGATGGTCGGCGTCCTCGCGCCAGTCGGGCAGCAGCCGGTCGATGCCGATCGGGTCGACAACGGCGCCGGACAGGATATGCGCGCCGACCTCGGCCCCCTTCTCCAGAACCACCACCGACAGCTCCGGATTGACCTGCTTCAGCCGGATCGCCGCGGCAAGCCCGGCCGGGCCGGCGCCGACGATGACGACGTCGAATTCCATGCTTTCGCGTTCGGGGAGATCCATTGCCTCGCTCATGTTGTTCTTGCCTCCAGTTGCCGCCGCCCCAGCGCGACAAGCCTTCATTTGCGGCCTGTCATGACAAATGCGCAAAGTCTTGTCGAGCCGAAGCGCGACAGACAATCTCCGCATTTGCGCATATGTTCATGCCTCGGGCGTGCAGACTATTTCCTTTTACGTAAACGTCAAGAAGCAATCCGGACGCCCGCCGCGCCCCTTGCCGCCGACCGTCACCCGGCTGCAGTGACCGGTACGGCAGGAAAACCTAGCGAAAGCGCCCGCACGTTCCTGGACATTCCAGGCACCAGCCTTGACATTATCGGAGGCAGCGCCAAATGCAGGACCCGCCTTCCGCCATCGTCGGCGCTGCGAAACCCGACAACTGGAAAACGGCGACGAGCGCCGCCTGCCCGTTCCCAGGCAGTGCACGGCATTCCCATTGCCGCCGGGATGGGGTATAGCGCTGCACCGGATCCGGCGCACCCGCCGCGGCGCCGGCACGGCGTCCTGCGCTCTCCATCCTCAACTGCACCCGACAACCCCTCCAGGCGGACTTTCCGATGACGATCGCATTCGGCCTTGATTTCGGCACCACCAATTCCGTCGTCGCCTCTGCCAGCGGCGGCGCGACGCGGTCGGTCGCACTGCACACGCCCGCAGGCGAAACGGACACGCTGCGCACCGCCCTGTCCTTCCTGAAGGCTGGCGCCGAGACGCTGTCGGTCGAGGCCGGCCAGGCGGCGATCCGGCAGTTCATCGACAACCCGGGGGAAGCCCGCTTCCTGCAGTCGATCAAGACCTTCGCCGCCAGCCCGCTGTTCCAGGGGACGCTGGTCCACGCCCGCCGCTTCCAGTTCGAGGACATCATGCACGCCTTCCTCGCGCGGCTGCGCGACTATGCGGGCGAGGCCCTCCAGCCCGGCTCCGCGCGCCTCGTCATCGGCCGTCCGGTCCGGTTCGCCGGCAGCAACCCGAACGAGGCGCTGGCGAGTGCGCGCTATAACGCCGCGCTCGCCCGCCTCGGCTTCCCGCAGGTCCATCACGTCTTTGAACCGGTCGCCGCCGCCTTCTACTTCGCCCGCAATCTTGAACGCGACGCGACGGTGCTCGTCGCCGATTTCGGCGGCGGCACCACCGACTATTCGCTGATCCGTTTCGAGACCCGCGCCGGGCGGCTGACGGCGACGCCGCTCGGCCATTCGGGCGTCGGCGTCGCCGGCGACAACTTCGACTTCCGCATCATCGACAACATCGTCGCACCGGTGATCGGCAAGGGCACGCTGTTCAAGAGCTTCGACAAGCTTCTGGAGGTGCCGTCCGGCTACTACGCCAACTTCGGCCGCTGGAACCAGCTGTCGATCTTCAAGACGCTGCGCGACTTCAGCGAACTGAAGAAGCTCGTGCGCGTCAGCCTCGAGCCGGAAAAGCTCGAAGCCTTCGTCGACCTGATCGAGCACGACGAGGGCTACCCGCTCTACCAGGCCGTGTCGGCGACCAAGATGCGGCTGTCCAGCGCGGAAGAGACCGAGTTCGCCTTCACCCCGCTCGGCGAAAGGGCGAAGCGCATCGTCCGGCGCACGGAGTTCGAGGCATGGATCGCGCCGGAACTGGCGCGGATCGAGGCGGCGCTCGACGACGTGCTGGACAAGACCAACACGAACGGCGCCGACATCGACAAGGTGTTTCTGACCGGCGGCACCTCCTTCGTCCCCGCCGTCCGGCGCCTGTTCGAGCAGCGCTTCGCGGCGGACCGGATCGAAAGCGGCGGCGAGCTGTTGTCGATCGCCCACGGCCTGGCGCTGATCGGCGAGCGCGACGATATCGACGACTGGACGGCCACGCCGGCAGATGACGCGCGCGCGCAAGTCGCCTATTGAAGCTCCGGAACTCTATCGACAACGGCCCGGCCGCAGGCGGCCGGCAAGGAGGCAGGTCATGGATCTCGGCATCAGGGGAAAACGGGCGCTGGTACTGGCGTCGTCGCGCGGCTTGGGGCGGGGGATCGCCGTGGCGCTTGCCCGCGAAGGGGCTGATGTCCTGCTGTGCGGCCGCAACGCCGAGGAGCTCGCGCAAAACTGCGCGGCGATCAATGCCGAAGGCCAGGGCAAGGCCGCCTTCGTCCGCGCCGACCTGTTCGCGGCGGATGTGGTCGACACGCTGGCGACCGCGGTCGAGGACCAATTCGGCGGTCTCGACATCCTCGTCAACAATTCCGGCGGCCCGACCCCGGGCTCGACCGAGGACATGACGCCCGAAACGCTCGAGACCTATTTCAACGCCATGGTGCTGCGGCTGATCTCGCTGGCCAACCGCGTCCTGCCGCAGATGAAGGCGCAGCGCTGGGGCCGGATCCTGACGGTTGCCTCCTCCGGCGTCATCGAACCGATCCCGGGGCTGGCGCTTTCCAACACGCTGCGCCCGGCGCTCGCAGGCTGGTCGAAGACGCTGGCGAACGAGGTCGCCGAATTCGGCATCACCGCCAACCTGCTGCTGCCGGGCAGCATCCTCACCGACCGCCTCACCAGCCTTGACGCGGCCGCCGCCAGACGCAGCGGCCGGCCGGTCGCGGAGGTGAAAGCCGAATCGGAACAAGCCATTCCGGCGCGTCGCTACGGCACCGTCGAGGAGTTCGCCGCCACCGCCGCCTTCCTCTGCAGCCAGCCGGCAAGTTACGTCACCGGGAGCATCATCCGCTGCGACGGCAGCGCCGCCCGATCGGTCTGACACGCGCCGCGTGGCGGCCGGATCTCGCGCGCGGCGGGCAAGGCTTGCCGCGCGGGCGGCGGTTCCTGTATGGCTAGGACATGATCTCCGCTTCCGACCTCGACGCCGCCGAACTGGCCGCCCTGCTCGCGTTTCACGCGGATGCCGGGGTGGAGTGGCTGCTCGAGGACGCGCCGGTCGACCGCATCGCCGAGTTCGAGGCGGCGCGCGCAGCCCATGCCGCCCGGCAGGTCCGCAGCGATGGCCCGGGCCCGGCCGGCGGCGCCGCGGCCAGGGGCGGCGATGCCGCGCGCACCGCCCGGCCGGCGGCGCCCGTCCCGGCTGTCCCGGCCGTCGCCATGCCCGACGGCCAGGCCGTGGCCGAGGCCGGCCTCGTTGCGGCCGCTGCGAATTCGCTGGCCGAACTCCGGGCCGCGATGGAGGGCTTCGGCGGCTGCAATCTCAAGAACAGCGCGCGCGGCCTGGTGTTCGCCGAGGGCAATCCGCGGCCGGCGGTAATGGTGATCGGGCCGATGCCGAATGCGGACGACGACCGCGAGGGCCTGCCCTTCTGCGGCCGCCAGGGCCAGATGCTGGACCGCATGCTCGGCGGCATCGGCTTGAGCCGAGCCGAGGTGCTGCTGACCAACGTCATCCCCTGGCGCCCACCGGGCAACCGGGTGCCGTCCGGCCCCGAAAGCGACATCTGCCGCCCCTTCATCGAGCGGCAGATCGAATTGGCCGGGCCGAATCAGCTGCTGATCCTCGGCAACTTCGCCGCGCGATTCTTCTTCGGCGGCAGCCAGACGATCCACCAGTTGCGCGGCGAATGGCGGCAGGTTGCGATCGCCGGGCGCACGATTCCCGCCCTTGCCACGCTGCATCCGCAGGATCTCGCCGCCGCGCCGATCAGCAAACGCCTCGCCTGGCAGGATCTGCTTGCCTTCCGCGCAGGCCCGGCTGCAAACCCCGCCTGACGAGAAAGCCATTCGTTTCAGGACCTTGCCGGCGCCAGGGATTCGCTTGCACGCGCGCCTGCCCGAAATATGACCGAAATATTTCCGACGCCATGCAAATTGCGCATATCAGAGGGGCCTATTTTTGCATTGCAATATTTTTGCTGCGTCGCAATATAGGATGCGGGAGGACAATCAAGGATACTGAATCATGACCGCCCGCCTTCGCCCCATTCATTCGAGCTTCGAGACGCTGCGCCATGCCGGCTTGCGTCCCGCGAGTGGTTTCGGCGGCCTGCGCGCTCCGGCCAACGAGCAGTTGACGGCTTCCGGCTACGCTCGCATCAACCGCCCCGCCCACATCTTTTCGGACTTCGTCCAGCGCTGAGCGGCGCATCGGGAGCGCCGCTGCGGCGCTTCCGTCCGCCCGCGGCAAGGACAACCCGCCAGGAAGAAATGACAGCACTGCGCAAGCTCCTCTCCGACCTTCGCGACATCCGCGCCGCCGTCAACGCGGCGCGCGAATACCGGGTCCTTGCCGCGCTGCCGCGCGACGCGGTGCAACGGCGCGATCCGCTCAAGGCGTTCCTGCCGAACTGAAATCCCGACAACGGTGACAAGCCGGACAAAAAAGCAGTGACAACCCTGGAGGGGACGCATTCGCGTCCCCTTTTCCTTTGCGCCAACGGCTGTCGCAAATCACAATGCGGAGCGGCCCCGTTTGACGCCACACTCGGGCCGTCCGCCGCGTCCTGCCCGCCCTCATTTTCGGGATCCTGCCATGCTGGCAAGCCTCGCCCCCTTCTTCAGCCTGCTGCTGTCGACGCTCCTGATGATGGTGGCGTTCGGGCTGCAGAGCTATGTCATTCCGGTTCGCGCCGTGACCGAGGGCTGGTCGACGCAAACGGTCACCTGGATCGCGACCGGCTATACGCTCGGCTTTACCGCCTCCTGCATCGTCACGCCGCGCTTCATCCTTGCGGTCGGACACGTCCGCGTGTTCGTCGCCCTCATCACTCTGCTTTCGATCGCGATCCTGCTTTGTGCGCTGGTGGTCGACTGGCGCGCCTGGATGATGTTCCGCGTCATCTCCGGCTTCGCCATCGCCGGCAGCTACCTGATCATCGAAAGCTGGCTGAACGAGCGGGTGACGAACGACAACCGCGCCTCGGTGTTCTCCATCTACGTCATCACGACGATGGTGGGAAACATCGGCGGCCAGTACCTGGTGCCGCTGGGCGACCCGTCCACGACCTCGCTGTTCATCCTGTGCGCGGTGATCTTCTCGATCGCGCTGCTGCCGACCGCGCTGACGTCGTCGCCGCTGCCGGCCGCGCCGACGCAGGTCCGCTTCAACCTGGTCAAGCTCTACGGACGCTCGCCGGTCGCCGTCGTCGGCGCCTTCCTGGCCGGCGCGCTCTCGGGCGCATGGCTCAACCTCGGCGGCGTCTTCACCCAGCGGATCGGGCTGACAACGGCGCAGGGCGCGACGCTGCTCGCCGCCGTCCTGATCGGCAGCGCGCTGGCGCAGATCCCGATCGGACGCGCCTCCGACCGCATGGACCGGCGCCTCGTGATGATCGCCTGCGGGGTGATCGGCGTCGCCTGCTGCCTGGCCATGATTGTCGTCCAGGGCAGTTCGCCGATGGTCCTTTACGTCGTCGCGGCGCTCGTCGGCTCGGTGCTCTTCCCGATCTACGCGCTCAACGTGGCGCACGCGAACGACCTCGCCCAGCCGGACGAGTATGTCGAGATCTCCTCGGGCATGATGATCGTCTACGGCATGGGCACCATCTCCGGCCCGCTGATGGTGGGTCCGGTCATGGACCGCTTCGGGCCGACCGCGCTGTTTGCCGTCTTTTCCGTCTATTTCGCCCTTTACGGCGGCTATGCCGCCTGGCGCATGTTCCGCCGCGAGGCGACCGAGGGCATGGTGGGCAAGACCGACTACCAGGCAATGCCGGTGCAGCCGCTCGGGGCGGAGGCCGCGGCCGCGCTGCAGGGCGACGGCACGAGCGAGGAGGTCATGGAGGACACCACCACGCCGAGCTGGAGCAATCCGTAGCCGCGCTGCGGCCGGGTCAGCCCTGCGGCGTCATGTGGCGGCGGGCCGCCTTGCGCCGGATGCCGAGCCGGTGCTCTCGGATGATGATGAAGATTCCGGCCGAGACGACGATCGCCGTTCCGGCGAGCATGGTCAGCGTCGGCACGTCGTCGAAGAGCACATAGCCGATCACCAGGCCGAGCACGATCGAGGTGTATTCGAACGGGGCGATGGTGGAGACGTCGCCGTAGCGGTAACTCGCCGTCAGCAGCAGTTGCGCCACCCCGCCGCAGAAGCCGGCCAGCGCCAGCAGCCCCAGCGCCCTGCCGCTGATCTCGACCCAGCCGAAGGGCAGCGTCGCCAGCGAAAACACGGCGGCCGAGAGCGAGAAATAGAGCACGATCGTCGGCGTCTTCTCGGTCTGCACGAGCTTGCGTACCAGCACCATGGCGATGGCGCCGAGCGTGGCGGAGACGAGCACCGCGGCGGCGCCGGCCGCCTCCGCCGCTCCGAGCCCGCCCTGGTCGAACAGCGTCAGCCGCGGCCAGGTGATGATCGTCACGCCGCACAGGCCGACCAGAACGGCCGACCAGCGGTAGATCCCGACCGCCTCCTTCAGGAACAGCGCCGCGATCATCACGGCGATCAGCGGCATGGCATAGCCGATCGCGATCGCCTCGGGCAGCGGCAGGTGGACAAGCCCGTAGAAGCCGAAGCTCATCGAGACGATGCCGACGAAACCGCGCGCCAGATGGCCGGACAGGTTGCCGGTGCGGAAGGACGCGAGCAGTTCGCCGCGCGCGGCCAGATAGACCGCGATCGGCACCAGGGCGAAGGCGGAGCGGTAGAAGGTGATCTGGCCGGTGGCGATGTCCTTGCCGGCGGCCTTGATCAGCGTCGCCATCATGACGAAGACAATGACGGAAGAGACCTTGAGGAAAATCGCCCTCATCGGCTGCTGTTCGGCGAATTCCATCGGAAGGACAGTCTCTCTGAAGCCCCGGCGGCCGCGCGAGAAGCGCGTCGGTCGCCGGGCAAACCGGTTTGGCACGATACTAGCGCGGCCGCCGGCCAAGCGGGATCAATATTCGTGATGCGCGCGCACAGCTTTTGATGGCTCGCCGCCGGTCGCGCGCCGGCGGCGGATCAGCCTCCGTTCAGGACCTTCCAGACCTTCTGCGGCGTCGCCGGCATGTCGATGTGGTCGACGCCGCGCGCCCGGTGGAGCGCGTCGACGACAGCGTTCATGACGGCCGGACAGGCGCCGATCGTACCCGCCTCGCCCGCGCCCTTGATGCCGAGCGCATTGGTGGTCGAGGGCACGTTGCGGGTCTCGAAGCGGAAGAACGGCAGGTCGTCGGCGCGCGGCAGGCCGTAATCCATCAACGTTGCCGTCAGCAACTGGCCGTCGTCCGAATAGACGGCCTCCTCGCTCAGGCATTGGCCGATGCCCTGGACGATGCCGCCATGGACCTGGCCGAGCAGCAGAACCGGGTTCACCGTCAGGCCGAAGTCGTCGACGGCCTGGTAGCCGACGATCTCGACGCGGCCCGTGTCCGGATCGATCTCGACCTCGACGATGTGGGTGCCGTTCGGATAGGTCGCCTCGTCCTGGACGACCTCCGACACGGCGATCAGGTCATCCTCCGACTTCGCCGCCGCGGCGATGCCGGCATAGTCCAGCGCCTGGTCGGTGCCGACGACGCGCGCACCCGCCGCGACCAGCTCGATGTCCTCGATCGCCGCCTCCAGCGCGTCGCTGGCGATGCGCTTCATCTTTTCGGCCAGGCTCTCGCTGGCGGCGGCGACGGACACGCCGCCGAGCGGGATCGAGCGCGAGCCGCCGGTGCCGCCGCCCTTCTCCAGTTCCGCCGTATCGCCCTGGCGCACGGTGATGCGGTCGAAGTCGATGCCGATCTTGTCGGCGATGAACTGGCTGTAGGCGGTGGCGTGGCCCTGGCCGTTCGTCTGCGTGCCGATGAAGAGCGTGATCGTGCCGTCCGGGTTGAGCGTCAGCCTGGCAGGCTCGGAGCCGGCGAAGGCGCAGGCCTCGACATAGGTCGACATGCCGATGCCGCGCAGGCGGCCGCGTGCGGCGCTCGCCTCGGCGCGGGCCGGAAAGCCATCCCAGTCAGCCAGTTCCAGCGCCTTTCTCATGTGGCCGTCGAACTCGCCGACGTCATAGAGGCGCCCGCCCTGGGTCCGGTAGGGGAACTGCTCGGGCCGGATGAAGTTGCGGCGGCGGAACTCCGCCGGCGACAGCCCGCTCTCGCGCGCCGCCTTGTCGACCAGCCGCTCGATCACATAGGCGGCCTCCGGCCGCCCGGCGCCGCGGTAGGCGTCGACCGGGGTGGTGTTGGTGTAGTAGGCGCGGATGCGCATGTCGAGCAGCGGGATGTCGTAGACGCCGGTCGCCATCATCGCCGCCGCCGTCGGGATCAGCGGTCCGAACTGCGACAGGTAGGCGCCCATGTTCGCGGTCATGCGGACTCGCAGCGCCGTGATCCGCCCGCCCGCGTCGAGCGCGGCCGCGGCGGTAACGAGACTGTCGCGGCCGTGGGAATCGGCGAGGAAATGCTCGGCGCGGCTGCTGACCCACTTCACCGGCCGACCGAGACGACGGGCCGCCTCCAGCACCAGCGCATATTCGCGGTAGGCGAAGGCCTTCGTGCCGAAGCCGCCGCCGACCTCCGGGGTGACGACGCGGATCATCTCCGGCGACACGCGGAAGACGTGGCCCGCCAGCGAGTTGCGCAGGCTGTGTGCGCCCTGCGAACCGCTGGTCAGGGTGAAGCCGCCGCTGGCCGCGTCCCATTCGCCGATGGCCGCGCGCGGCTCCATGTAGTTGGCCACGAGCCGGTTGTTGACGAGCGAAATCTCGGTGACGCGGTCGGCTCTGGCGAAGGCGTCGTCGACCGGCTCTGGATCGCCCGTCTGGTGCTCGTAGACGAGATTGGTGCCAAGTTCCGGCCAGACCAGCGGCACGTCCTCGCCGCCTTCGAGCGCCGCGAGCGAGACGTTGGCCTCCTCCATCATCCAGTCGAGCTCGATCAGCTCGGCGGCGTCCTCGGCCTGGGCCTGTGTGTCCGCAACGACGAAGGCCACGGCGTCGCCGACATGGCGCACCCTACCGCGACAGAGGAGCGGCGCATTGCGGACCTCGTGCTCGCTGCCGTCCGGCTGCACGATCCGGGCCAGGCAGGGAATGTCGCCGAGATCGGGAATGTCGTCGGCCACGAGGACGAGGCGGACACCCGGCGCCGCACGGGCCGCCTCGACCGAGACGACGGCGAAGCTCGCGGCCGCGTACGGCGAGCGCAGCACGAAGCCGCGCAGTTCGCCCGGCCGGGTGATGTCACTGGTATAGGCGCCCTCGCCCTTGAGCAGCGGGAGATCCTCCTTGCGCAAGGCGGAAGCCCCCACTCCGAACTTCGGTGTAGCGATCGTCATGCCGGTGGTGCCCTGAAAAGTTTGCGGAAAGACGCGATTGCGGCCGTGTGTGCCGTCATGCCCCTAATGTTAGGCCAGCGCCGGCAAATGTCGAGAGCCGGTCCGCAATATTCAACCGCAGGCGGCGAAAGCGACTACGTTGGCAATGAGATGTTAAGCACGCCTGTTTAATGAAGGGCCGAGCTAAATGACCAATCCGTCCTTTCGCGCCCTGGCCAGTTGCTCTAAAACGGCACAGACTGAAGGACACGAGCAGGATAGCCCATGCGCACTGAGAGCGGCCGGATCATCCATCTGGCAGACTACCGCCCGACCGACTTCGTCCTCGAACGAGTCGACCTCACCTTCGAACTCGATCCGACCGAAACGAAATGCACGTCGCGCCTGCTGTTCCACCGCCGCGAAGGCGTGGCCGCGGACGCGCCGCTCGTCCTCGACGGCGACGATCTGAAGATGACTGGCCTGCTCTTCGACGGCATGCCGCTGGAAGCGGAGCGCTTCACCGAAGCCGACGACACGCTGACCATCGGCGGACTGCCGGAAACCGGCTCCTTCGAGATCACGGTCGAGACGGTGATCAACCCGGAGGCCAACACCCAGTTGATGGGCCTCTACCGCACCAACGGCATCTACTGCACCCAGTGCGAGGCCGAAGGCTTCCGCCGCATCACCTACTTCTACGACCGCCCCGACGTCCTCGCCGTCTACACGGTCAACATCATCGCCGACAAGGACAGCTGCCCGCTGCTGCTGTCCAACGGCAATTTCCTCGGCGGCGCCGGCTATGGCGAGGGCAAGCACTTCGCCGCCTGGTTCGATCCGCATCCCAAGCCGAGCTACCTCTTCGCGCTGGTCGCCGGCGATCTCGGCGTGGTCGAGGACACGTTCACGACGATGTCGGGCCGCGAGGTGGCGCTGAAGATCTACGTCGAGCGCGGCAAGGAGGCGCGCGCCGCCTACGCGATGGACGCGCTCAGGCGCTCGATGCGGTGGGACGAGCAGGTGTTCGGCCGCGAGTACGACCTCGACATCTTCATGATCGTCGCCGTCTCCGACTTTAACATGGGGGCGATGGAGAACAAGGGACTGAACGTCTTCAACGACAAGTACGTGCTGGCCGACCCGGAAACGGCGACCGATGCCGACTACGCCAACATCGAGGCGATCATCGCGCACGAGTACTTCCACAACTGGACCGGCAACCGCATCACCTGCCGCGACTGGTTCCAGCTGTGCCTGAAGGAAGGCCTGACGGTCTATCGCGACCACGAGTTTTCCGCCGACCAGCGCTCGCGCGCCGTCAAGCGCGTCGCCGAGGTGCGGCACCTGAAGTCCGAGCAGTTCCCGGAGGACGCCGGCCCCCTCGCCCATCCCGTGCGGCCGACGAAGTACCGCGAAATCAACAACTTCTACACCACCACGGTCTACGAAAAGGGGGCCGAGGTGACGCGCATGATCGCGACCATCCTAGGCCGCGACCTGTTCAAGAAGGGCATGGACCTCTATTTCGAGCGTCACGACGGCCAGGCGGTGACGATCGAGGACTTCGTCGCCTGCTTCCAGGACGCGAGCGGGCGCGACCTCTCCCGGTTCTCGCTCTGGTACCACCAGGCCGGCACGCCGCTCGTCACCGTGTCCAGCGCCTTCGACCAGGCCAAGGGCACCTTCACGCTGTCGCTCGAGCAGATGATCCCGCCGACGCCGGGGCAGGCGCTCAAGGAGCCGGTGCACATCCCGCTGCGCTTCGGGCTGCTGCTTGCGGACGGGACCGAGGCGACGGTCAAAGGGGTGGACGGCGCGGACGTCACCGGCGACGTCCTGCACCTGACCGAGCGCAAGCAGACCGTGACCTTCTTTGGCATCCCGTCGCGGCCGGTCGTTACCCTCAACCGCGACTTCTCGGCACCGATCAACCTGCATTTCGAGCAGGACGCCAAGGACCTCGCCCACATCGCCCGCCACGACACCGACCTGTTCGCGCGCTGGCAGGCGCTGACCGACATCGCCCTGCCGGCCCTGGTCGCGGCGGCCCGCGCCCCCCGCGGCGGCACCGTCGCGGTCAACCCGCTGCTGGCCGAGGCGCTGGTGGCGATCGCCGGCGACGAAACCCTCGAGCCGGCCTTCCGCGCGCAGATCCTCGCCCTGCCGAGCGAGGCCGACATCGCGCGCGAACTTGGCAGCAACAACGACCCCGAGGCGATCCGCGCCGGCCGCGAGGCCGTGCTCGCCTTTGTCGCCCATGAAGGGGCCCCGCTCTTTGCCGCGCTCTACGACCGGCACCACAAGGGCGGAGACTTCCAGCCGGACGCGGCAAGCGCCGGCCACCGGGCGCTGCGCAACGCGGCGCTGGGCTATCTTGCCGTCGCCGAGGGACGGCCGGACCGCGCGGCCCGGGCCTTTGCCGGCGCCGACAACATGACCGACCTCAGCGCGGCCCTGACCGTTCTGGCCCACCGCTTCCCCGATGCCGCGGAGACCGAGGGGGCCCTCGAAGCGTTCAGGTCGCGGTTTGCCGAAAACGCACTGGTGCTCGACAAGTGGTTCGCGATCCAGGCCACGGTTCCCGGCGAACAGGCGCTGACCCGCGTGCAGCGCCTCATGGAGAGCCCGCACTTCAACCGCGGCAACCCCAACCGTGTCCGTGCCCTGGTCGGGACCTTCGCCTTCTCCAATCCGACCGGTTTCAACCGCCACGACGGGGAAGGATACCGCTTTCTCGCCCAGCAGATCCTCGAGATCGACCCGAAGAACCCGCAGCTCGCCGCCCGGATCCTGACCGCGATGCGCTCCTGGCGCTCGCTGGAGAGCGTGCGGGCCGAGCATGCGCTCAATGCCCTGCGGCGGATCGCGGCGGGCGAGAAGCTGTCGCCGGACGTATCCGACATCGTCGAGCGGATGATGAACGGCTGACGTCGAACGACACTAACCTCCGGCAGCCGGCAGCGCCGCCGGACTACGATTTCCCACCGATGAAATCTGGTTAAGAAATCGTTACCTTTTCCTCTGGACAAGGCGAATCGCGAATGATTCATTAGCTTAGATTCGGACGAGCGGTTTTCCGAATCAGCCAGATGAAACAGGGTATTGGATATGGCGGACGCGCAGCGGGGAAGCGCAGCCGGGGGGCGGACTCGCCCCCGATTTCAGGGGGTGGCGTCCTGGAACGAGGACCTGGCGGGGCACGCCCGGATCTTCGCCGGTCCGGCGAACCTGCGCCTGACCCGCGCCGAGCCGATCCTCAAGCGCTCCATCCCGTTCCTCATCATTGCCTTCCTGGTCGTTGTCGGCATTTCCCGGCTGACCGGGCTGTTCCTCGAACATCAGCGCATGGATGCGGGCGTGCGCGACAACACGGTGATGCTGGCCGCGGCCGTGGACGCGCTGTTCTCGGCGGACGGCGGCGCGCTGCTGGCGCAGGGCCGACGCGACCCGGTCGAGCGCAGGCTGGCGGACCGTCTGCCGCAGGACCGCCTGCCGGACGGCGCGCTCGTCCTCTTCGTCGAGGGCAAGGGGCGTGTGTTTGCCAGTTCGCTGTCCGGCGCCGTCTATGTCGGCATGACGGTGGCGCGGATCGCGCCCGACGTCGCCGCCGCGCGCTATTTCGGCGATCCCGCCGGCCTGATGCGCGCCGAAGTCGGCGGCGTCGAACACTATGCCTCCATCGTCGAGGTCGGCAGCGCCGGGAGCTACGTGCTGGTGGCCGGCTCGGTCGGGCATGTCGACCAGCAGTGGCGCAGCGAGCTGTCGCTGAACGTCACGCTGTTCACCGGGATTTCCGCCATCCTCGGCATCATCCTTTACGCCTATTTCCTGCAGGCCAAGCGCGCGCGCGACGCCGACGCCATCTTCGCGGAGTCGAACCTGCGGGTGGAGACAGCGCTGGCGCGCGGACGCTGCGGCCTCTGGGACTTCGACCTGTCCGGCCGTCGCCTGTTCTGGTCGCGCTCCATGTACGAGATGCTCGGCATGACGCCGCGGGACAGCTACATGTCCTTCGGCGACGCGGCGCGGCTGATGCATCCCGACGACGACGGCATCTACCAGGTCGCGCGCTCGGTCGCCCGCGGCGAGGCACGCCAGGTCGACCAGGTGTTCCGCATGCGCCACGCCGACGGCCACTATGTCTGGCTGCGGGCCCGCGCGCAGCTGATCCGCATGTCCTCGGGCCGCACCCACATGATCGGCATCGCCATGGACGTGACCGAGCAGCACCGGCTGGCGCAGCGCTACCAGGAGGCCGACCAGCGGCTGGCGGTCGCCATCGAGTGCACCTCGGAGACCTTCGTGCTCTGGGACAAGGACGACCGGCTGGTGATGTGCAACGCCCACTACCAGCAGGCCTACGGCCTGCCGGACGCGGTGCTCGTGCCGGGCACGGAGCGGCTCGTCGTGCTCGCGGCCGCGGCGCGGCCGGTGATCGCGCGGCGGGTGGCCGACAACTGCGGCAGCAACGGCGCCCAGACCACCGAGGTGCAGCTGGCCGACGAGCGCTGGCTGCAGGTGAACGAGCGGCGCACCCGCGACGGCGGCCTCGTCTCGGTCGGCACCGACATCACCATGATCAAGCGCCACCAGGCGCGGCTGCGCGAATCCGAGCGCCGGCTGGTCGCCACGATCGGCGATCTCTCCGCCTCGCGCGCCAAGCTGGAGCGGCAGACATCGGAACTGTCGGTCGCCAACGCCAACTACCAGGCCGAGAAGGAGCGCGCGGAGGCGGCGAACCGGGCGAAATCCGAATTCCTCGCCAACATGTCGCACGAGCTGCGCACGCCGCTGAACGCCATCCTCGGTTTTTCCGACATCCTGCAGAACCAGATGTTCGGCCCGCTCGGCTCGGACAAGTACGACGAATACGCCCGCGACATCCACGAAAGCGGCCAGCATCTGCTCAACGTCATCACCGACATCCTCGACATGTCCAAGATCGAGGCCGGCCACATGCGCATCAGTTGCGACGCCATCGACCTCGCACCGCTGATCGAGGAAACCTTGCGCCTGACCGCCGTGCAGGCGGAGCGGAAGAACATCCGGGTCGACCAGAAGGTGTCTTCGGGCCTGTCGCTCGTCGCCGACCGCCGGGCGATGAAACAGATCCTGCTCAACCTCCTCTCCAACGCGATGAAGTTCACCGACAATGGCGGAAAGGTGCATGTGCGCGCCAACAAGCGCGCCGGGGCCGTCACGCTGACCATCGCCGACAGCGGCATCGGCATTCCCAGGTCGGCGCTCATCAAGATCGGCCAGCCGTTCGAGCAGGTGCAGAGCCAGTACGCCAAGAGCAAGGGCGGCTCCGGCCTTGGCCTTGCCATCTCGCGGTCGCTGACCCGACTGCACGGCGGCAGCATGCGGATCTGCTCGGTCGAGGGCAAGGGCACCGTCATCTCGGTGCGCATCCCGGACGTAGAACGGGCGCCGGCGCGGGCCCGGGCCTGACCTGTGCTGATCCGCCCGCTGCGAGTTGCCGCCTTCCTCAGGTCTTGAGGGTCGCCTGAAAGATCCGCCGCACCGCCTTCGACATCCGCCGCACCTCGGCCTCGAGCGTGCGCAGGTCCGGGCAGTCCCCCGCCCGGCACACGAGATCGATCAGTCCGGACGGCGCCTCCTTCGGCTCGAACGGCCCGTCGATGCAGAGCCGGACGATCTGCGAAATCTCGGTGAACAGCCGCAGGGCCTCCGTGACCGTATCGAAATCGTTGGGATCCATCTGTCCCGGCGCGACGATGGCGAGCGCGTCCCTGGTCGCCATCGCTTTTTCCGGCTGCTCGGCGCCGCGCGCCGGCGCCACCAGCGCTAGGAACTGGGCGATGAACTCGAGGTCGATCAGGCCGCCGGGGATGAGCTTCAGGTCCCAGAGGTCCCGCGGCGGCTTCTCCGTCTCGATCAGCGCCCGCATCTCCACGACGTCCTTGGCAATGGCGGCGACGTCGCGCTTGCGGTCGAGGATGTGCCGGATCGTCGCCTCCGCCTCCTTGACCAGGCTTTCGTCGCCGCAGACGAGCCGCGCGCGCGTCAGCGCCATGTGCTCCCAGGTCCAGGCCTCCTCCTCCTGGTACTTGGCAAAGGCGGTGATGCGCGTGGCGACCGGGCCCTTGTTGCCCGAGGGGCGCAGGCGCATGTCCACCTCGTAGAGCACGCCCTCCGACGTCGGCGCCGAGAGCGCGGCGATCAGGCGCTGGGTCATCCGGGCGAAGTAGCGGGTGGCGTCGATCGGCTTCGGCCCGTCGGACTCCGCCGCAGTCCCCCCGTCATAGTCGTAGAGCAGGATCAGGTCGATGTCCGAGCCCGCCGTCAGCTCGAAGCTGCCGAGCTTGCCCATGCCGACGACCGCCACCCGGCCGCCCGCGAAGGTGCCGTGGGCGGCCTCGATCTCGCGCCGCACCGCCGCCAGGGCCGCCTCGACGATCAGGTCGGCGACGTGGGTGAAGGCGCGCGCGGCCCGGGCGCCGTTGATGGCGCCGGTCAGCAGTCGAATGCCGATCAGGAACCGCTGCTCGGCCGCGGTGATGCGCAGCCGGTCCAGCACCTCCTCGTAGTCGCGGGCGCCGGCGACGAAACCCGCGATGCGTTCGGCGAGATAGCTGCGGGTCGGCAATTCCGCCAAAAGGCTCGGATCGAGCATGCCGTCGAACACGTGCGGCCGCGCCGCGATGATCTCCGCCAGACGCGGCGCCGACGACATGACGTTGACGATCAGCGACAGCAGGCGCGGATTGCTGCCCAGCAGCGAAAAGAGCTGGATGCCCGCCGGCAGCCCCGACAGGAAATGGTCGAAGCGCAACAGCGCCTCGTCGGCGCGCTTGCTCTCGCCGAAGACGCGCAGCAGTTCCGGCGTCAGTTCGGTCAACCGCTCGCGCGCCTCCACCGATTGCGTGGCGCGGTAGCGGCCGTAATGCCAGGTGCGGATCGTCTGCGAGATCGTCTCGGGCCGCTCGAAACCGAGCTGCCGCAGCGTCTCGAGCGTGCCGGGATCGTCGCGCTGGCCGGTGAAGACGAGGTTTCCACCCTCGCTCGACAGCTTCGCCTCCTGCTCGAACAGCGCGCCATATCGGCGCTCGACCGTCTTCAGCGTGTCGACCAGCGCCGCGGAAAACGCGGCCGTGTCGGCAAAGCCCATCATGTAGGCGATGCGCTTGAGCTCGCTCTCGGTTTCCGGCAGCACATGCGACTGCTCGTCATGCACCATCTGCACCCGGTGCTCGACGTTGCGCAGGAACCAGTAGGCCGCGGTCAGTTCGGTGCAGGTTTCGGCGTCGATCCAGCCGGCATTGACGAGCTCCTTCAGCATCGGCTCGGTCGCACGCTGCCGCAGCGCCGGCATCCGGCCGCCGGCGATCAGTTGCTGGGTCTGCACGAAGAACTCGATCTCGCGGATGCCGCCGCGGCCGAGCTTGATGTTGTGGCCCTTGACCGCAATCTCGCCATGGCCCTTGTGGACGTGGATCTGGCGCTTGATCGAGTGGATGTCGGCGATGGCGGCATAGTCGAGATACTTGCGGAAGACGAACGGCGTCAGTTCGCGCAGGAACCCTTCGCCCGCCGCGGTATCGCCGGCAATCGCCTTGGCCTTGATGAAGGCGGCCCGCTCCCAGTTCTGGCCGCGGCTCTCGTAGTAGAGCATCGCCGCATCGACCGAGATCGCCAGCGGCGTCGCGCCGGGATCCGGGCGCAGCCGCAGGTCGGTGCGGAAGACATAGCCGTCGCCGGTGCGCTCCTGCAGGATCCGGATCAGCCGCCGCACCAGCCGGGTGAAGGTCTCCGTCGCCTCGCTGTGGTCGACGGCGATGTCGGCCTGCGGGTCGAAGAACACGACGAGATCGATGTCGGAGGAATAATTGAGCTCGCCCGCCCCGAGCTTGCCCATGCCGAGCACGATCACCCCGGACCCCTCGCTCGGCCGGCCGCTGTTCTTCAGCTTCAGCTTGCCGCTCGCCTCGGCCGACAGCAGCAGGTGATCCATCGCCGCCGAGACGGCCGCCTCGGCCAGGTCGCTGAGCAGGCGCGTCGTCTGCCGGCCGTCGACCAGGCCCGCCAGGTCGGCAATGGCGGTGAGGAAGGCGACCTTGCGCTTGGCCTGGCGCAGGCGCGTCATCAGCGCCCCCTCGCCGGCATCCTCGTGCAGCGCCGGGTCCCACGCCCGGCGGGTCTCGGCGATGGCATCCCGGACCTGCGGCAGAAGCGGCTCGCCGATCGCCGCCACCAGCAGTTCCGGCGCGATGCGCGCGGTGTCGCGCAGATAGGGCGAGAGCGAAAGGGCGGCGACGACGAAGTCCTTCAGCGGTCCCTCCGAGGCGAGCAGCGCCGCAATTCTGGCTTCGGCGCGCGCCATGTCCTTCAGGTCGGAGAGCGCGGATTTCGCCTCGCTCTGGCTCAGCGGCCGGATCGGGCACGTCTCGATCTCGCCAAGGCGCATGGTCTTGTCTGTGGTCACGGCTCTCCCCCTGGACACGCCGCAGGCGATGGCCCCGGATCGGGTCCGGGTGCAGGCGCGTTCCCGCTTTCGGTGTACCAGCCCGGGTCGAGGACGAAAACCCCGGCAGCACCAGTCCGCTCTCCGGCGCGAACCGCGCCGGCCCTCCGTTCAGGCGCCGTCCTTGCCGGCCGCGGCGGCCGGAAAACGCATCACCGCGGTCAGCCCGCGCTCGCCGCCCTCGGTTGTCGTCGGGCGCAGTTCGAGGCGGCCGTGGTGCACCTCCATCACCGCCTCGACCAGCGACAGGCCAAGGCCGGTTCCGGGCTTGCTGCGGCTCTCGTCAAGTCGGACGAAACGCTTGAGCACGTCGGCCCGATGCTGTGCCGGGATGCCCGGCCCGTTGTCCGAGATCGCGACGATGGCACCCTCGCCCTCCCGGGCGAGCCGGACCTCGATGCGGGCATCCTCCACGCCCTCGGCATACTTGATTGCGTTGTCGAGCAGGTTTCCGAGCGCCTGGCCGATCAGTTCGCGGTTGCCGGTCACCGTGATTGCCGGGGCAATCGCCGAGGTCACCGCGAGCCCGGCGTCCTCGGCCGCGGGCTCGTAGAGTTCGACGCAGTCGGCCACGCTCTGGCTGAGGTCGACCGGCGCCATCTCGGCCACCGCCGAGCCCGCCTCGACCCGCGAGATCATCAGCAGCGCGTTGAAGGTGCGGATCAGCTGGTCAGACTCGGCAATGATCTCCGACAGCGCCTCGCGGTGGTCCGCGGTGTTCGCACTGGCCGCGAGGGCGGCTTCCGCCTTGTTGCGCAGGCGCGTCAGCGGCGTCTTCAGGTCGTGGGCGATGTTGTCGGACACCTGCCGCAGGCCCTCGTTGAGCTTCTCGATCCGCTCCAGCATGGCGTTCAGCGATTCCGACAACCGGTCGAACTCGTCGCCCGATCCGCCGATCGGCAGGCGCTGGCCGAGATCGCCGTCCATGATGCGCTGGCTGGCGTGCGACATCCGGTCCATGCGCTTCAGCGCATTGCGGCCGATCAGGTACCAGATCGCCAGCGCCCCGATGCCCATGATCCCGAGCGCGACCACCAGCGCCTGCCGGACCAGGCCGCGGAAGCTGTCCGGCTCGCCGAGGTCGCGGCCGACGAGGATGCGCAGGCCGTTGTCGAGGACGAACACCTCGGCGCGCGCCGCGCGCCGCTGCGAGCTGTTCTCGTCCTGGAAGCGCTGGTAGCGGAAGGGCGTCTGCGTCCAGCCGTCACTGTCCATCACGCCCGGCTGCAGCGATAGCACGTTGCCGGCGAGGATTTCGCCCGCCGGGCTGGCGATGACATAGAGGTTGGCGCCCGGCTGGCGCGCGCGGCGCTCCAGCGTCCTCAAAAGGCCGTTCATGCCGTTGGCGGCGTACATCTGCCGGATTTCGGCGACCTCCACCGAAACCGTCTCGTGCATCTGCCGCTCCAGATAGCCCTGCGCCAGCGAGGTGACGTAGAAGACCAGGAACGCGGCGCAGACGGCAAACAGGAGCAGGTACAGGGCGGAGAGGCGAACCGCGGTCGTCCGGAACAGGGTGACGATACCGGAGGACATTCAGGCGGAGACCTCGTCCTTGATCATGTAGCCGGCGCCGCGCACGGTGCGCAAAAGCGGCTGCTCGAAGTCCTTTTCGATCTTCGAGCGCAGTCTGGAGACGTGCACGTCGATGACATTGGTCTGCGGGTCGAAGTGGTAGTCCCAGACGTTCTCCAGCAGCATCGTGCGGGTGACGACCTGGCCGGCGTTCTTCATCAGGTATTCCAGGAGCCGGAACTCGCGCGGCTGCAGCAGGATCTCCTTGCCGCCGCGGCGGACGACGTGGGCGAGCCGGTCGAGTTCGAGATCGCCGACGCGATAGGTCATGTCCTCGGGCGTACCCTTGCGGCGGCCGAGCACCTCGACGCGCGCCAGCAGCTCGCTGAAGGCATAGGGTTTTGGCAGATAGTCGTCGCCGCCGGCGCGCAGGCCGGTGACCCGGTCGTCGACCTGGCCGAGCGCGGACAGGATCAGCGCCGGCGTGTGAATGCCCTTCGCCCGCAGCTCGGAGATCAGCGACAGCCCATCCCGGCGCGGCAGCATCCTGTCGACGACGAGAACGTCGTAGGCGTTCTCGCTCGCCAGGAACAGGCCGCTGTCGCCGTCGCTCGCGTGATCGGTGACGATGCCGGCCTCGCGAAACGCCTTCGAAAGATAGGCGGCGGCGTCCAGATCGTCTTCAACAACCAGTATCTTCATGGCGGGACCTTACACATGTTGCCGCGGTGTTGAACAGTCCGGCCCGGGCGGGCGCGAGATGCGCGAACGCCGCGAAATCTTGCGATTCCGCGGCGTACCGGATCGAACTGTGCGGGTTAGCCCTGATCGATCGGCAGGGCAAGGAAGCGGCTGCCGTCATCGGTCTCGACCTGGAACAGCGCCTTGGAACGGCCGTTCTTGCGCGCCGCGTCGATGACCTTGGTGATGTCTTCCGCCGACTTGACGTCCTGGTTGTTGACCGAGGTGATCCGGTCGCCTTCCTTCAGGCCGCGGTCGCTGGCGTCGGAGTCCGGATCGACCTGGGCCACCGTGACGCCGTTGCCGTCTTCGGCCGGGCTGACGGAGATCCCGAGATCGGCGAGCTCCTCGTCGCCGATCTCCGGCTCCTGCAGCTCTTCCGGCGCCGTGGCCTGCTGATCGGCCTCGAGCTTGGCGATGGTCACCTTGACCGTCTCGGACTTGCCGTTGCGCCAGACCGACAGGTCGACGTCCGTGCCCGGCTCGATCGCGGCAACGCGCTTGGCGAGGTCACGCGGGTCCTTGACGGTGTCGCCGTCAAGCGCGGTGATCACGTCGCCCTGCTTGATGCCGGCCTTTTCGCCGGGCGAGCCTTCCTGCGGCTCGACAACCAGCGCGCCCCGGTCCTCGGCCAGGCCGAGGGATTCGGCAATGTCCTTGGTCACCGGCTGGATCTGCACGCCGAGCCAGCCGCGTTCGACCGAGCCGTCCTTCATCAGGTCGGCGACGACGTCCTTGGCGACGGAGGCGGGGATGGCGAAGGCAATGCCGACATTGCCGCCGGAGGGCGAGAAGATCGCCGTGTTGATGCCGACGACCTGGCCGTCGAGGTTGAACGCCGGCCCGCCGGAATTGCCGCGGTTCACCGCCGCGTCGATCTGCAGGTAGTCGTCATAGGGGCCAGAACCGATGTTGCGACCGCGCGCCGAGATGATGCCGGCGGTGACGGTGCCGCCGAGACCGAAGGGGTTGCCGACCGCAACCACCCAGTCGCCGACCCGAACCTTGCTGTCGTCGGCGAAGCTGACATAGGTGAACTTGCGGTTCTCCTTGTTGTCGATCTTCAGCACGGCGAGATCGGTGCGGCTGTCCTTGCCGATCAGCTTGGCGTCGAGTTCGGTGCCGTCATTCATGATGACGGTAAAGGCGGCGCCATCGTCGACGACGTGGTTGTTGGTGACGATGAAGCCGTCCTCGGAAATGATGAAGCCGGAGCCCTGGGACGACGGGCGCAGGTGGCCCTTGCGCTTGCCGCCATGGCGCTCGCCGAACTGGCGCCTGCCGTGATCGCCGCGGAAGTCGTCCTTGCCGCCGAATTCGCGGAAGAAGCGCTTCAGCGGGTGATCGTCGGGCAGGTCGTCGAAACCGCGGCCGCCGAAGTTGAAGCTGAAGCTGCCGTCGTCGTCGACCGGCTTGACGTCGGACTGGACGCGGACCGAAACGACCGCCGGGGAGACCGCGTCGACCACGTCGCCGAAGCTTGCAACCTGGGGCGAGGTGACCTTGACCGGTTCGGCGAAGGACTGCGCGACCTGCGCCGGGATGCCGGTCGCCAGCATGACTGCGGCAAGGCCCGCAACGGTCGAGGTCTTCAGCACCGTCTTGAGCGAGGGGCGGAGGGAGTTTTGCGTTAGCATCGCGTCTGCCTTTTCTGTCTGTGGCTCGAATGAAATCGATGCTCCACAGATAGGGTCCCAAACATTACGGCACACTGTCCGCGACATGAAATTTTGGTAATGTTGGGCAAGCCCCTGAAAACGGTCCGCTTTCTAGCCGCGGCCTTCGTCCGTTCCGGCCTGGTCCGCATTGACGATCCGCTCGAGCATCGCCCGCTCTTCCGGCGACAGCGGAGCCCCGGTCGCCTGGCCCTTGCGGCGTCGCACGAACAGCGCCATCGCAGCGGCGCCGCCGAGGAACAGCACCAGCGGCGCGCCCCACAGCAACAGCGTCTCGGCCTTCAGTCGCGGCTTCAGCAGCACGAACTCGCCATAGCGCGACACGACATAGTCGATCACCGCCTCGTCGCTGTCACCGCTTTCGATGCGCTCGCGCACCAGCAGGCGCAAGTCGCGCGCCAGCTCGGCGTTGGAATCGTCGATCGACTGGTTCTGGCAGACCATGCAGCGCAGCTGCGCCGACAGCGCACGGGCGCGCGCCTCGAGCGCCGGGTCAGCCAGCACCTCGTCCGGGTTCACCGCCAGCGCCGGGCCGGCGCTGAGGGCCACGATCGCCGCAAGGATCAGCCGGCGCATCATTCCGCCGCCTCCAGCGCCGCCGCAGGCGTGGCCTTGCGCGCGCGCTGCGGCGCGCCGATGCGCAGCCGCCGGTCGGACAGCGAAACGACGCCGCCCACCGCCATCAGGATCGTACCGAGCCAGATGCAGAGGATCATCGGCTTCCACCAGATGCGCACGACGATGCCGCCCTCGCCGATCGGATCGCCGAGCGAGACATAGAGTTGGCTGAGACCGAAGGTGCGGATGCCCGCCTCCGTCGTCGGCATGCGGCGCGCGGTGTAGAGCCGCTTCGAGGAGAAGACCTCGGTCACCTCGACGCCGCCGCGGGCGACGGTGAAATGCCCGCTCTCCTCGGTGTAGTTCGGGCCCCGCCCCTGCCGCATGCCGTCGAAGGTCAGCGTGAAGCCGCCCGCCTCGACGGTCGTGCCCGGCTTCATCTCGACGACGTGCTCGGTCTCGAAGGCGGTGACGGCGATGATGCCGATCACGGTGACGCCGAGGCCGAAATGGGCGAGCGCCGTGCCGAAGGCCGACCGCGGCAGCCCGGCCAGCCGCCTGGCGGCCACGCGCGCGCCCACCTTGCCGATGCCCGCGCGCAGCCAGAGGTCGGTGACGGCGCCGGCCACCATGTAGAAGCCGAGCGCCAGGCCGAAATAGGCCAGCACCGCGCCGCCGTGATGCGCCCATTGCACCAGCGCGGCAATCACGAGGCCGACGCCCGCCGCGGCGAACAGCCGCTGCGCGGCCGCCAGCAGGTCGCCGCGCTTCCAGGCGAGCAGCGGCCCGAACGGCACCGCCAGCAGCAACGGCACCATCAGCAAGCCGAAGGTCAGGTTGAAGAACGGCGCGCCGACCGAAATCTTCTCGCCGGTCAGCGCCTCCAGCACCAGCGGATAGAGCGTACCGGTCAGGACGGTGGCGGCCGCCGTCGTCAGGATCAGGTTGTTGAAGACCAGCGCACCCTCGCGCGAGATCGGCGCGAACAGGCCGCCCGCCTTCAGCATCGGCGCCCGGAACGCAAACAGCGACAACGCGCCGCCGATGAACAACACGAGGATTCCGAGGATGAACACGCCGCGGGTCGGGTCGGTCGCAAAGGCATGCACCGACGTCAGCACGCCGGAACGCACCAGGAAGGTTCCGAGCAGCGACAGCGAAAAGGTCAGGATCGCCAGCAGCACGGTCCAGATCTTCAGCGCCTCGCGCTTCTCCATCACCAGCGCCGAATGCAGCAGCGCGGTGCCGGCGAGCCACGGCATGAACGACGAGTTCTCCACCGGATCCCAGAACCACCAGCCCCCCCAGCCCAGCTCGTAATAGGCCCAGTAGGAGCCGATGGCGATGCCGGCCGTCAGGAAGCTCCACGCCGCCAGCGCCCAGGGCCGCACCCAGCGCGCCCATGCCGCGTCGATACGGCCGTCGATCAGGGCGGCGACCGCAAACGAGAAACAGACGGAAAAGCCGACATAGCCGAGGTAGAGCATCGGCGGGTGGGTCGCGAGCCCGATGTCCTGCAGCACCGGATTGAGGTCCTTGCCTTCGCCCGGGGCCGGGTCGAGGCGCAGGAAGGGATTGGACGTCAAGAGAATGAAGAGGGTGAAGGCGGCGGTGATCCAGCCCTGGACCACCAGCACGTTCGCCTTGAGCCGCTCGGGCAGGTTGCCGCCGAACGTCGCCACCAGCCCGCTGAAGAGGGCCAAGATGAGCAGCCACAGCATCATCGAGCCCTCGTGGTTCCCCCACACGCCCGAGACCTTGTAGATCATCGGCTTCATCGAATGGGAGTTCTGCCAGACATTGACCACAGAGAAGTCGGAGGTGACATAGGCGAAGGTCAGGACCGAAAACGAGAAGACGGTCAGCACGAGGCCCGCCATCGCCGCCGGCGGCGCCACCGCCATCAGCGCCGGATCGTTGCGCAGCGTGCCCGCCAGCGGCAGCAGCGACTGGATGATCGCGGTTGCCAGCACCAGCACCAGCGCGTAGTGGCCGAGTTCGATGATCACCGGATCGTCTCCTTGCCGCTCAATTTCACGCCCTGCTCCTGCAGCCGGTCGGCGACGTCCTTGGGCATGTAGGTCTCGTCGTGCTTGGCAAGCACGGTGTCCGCCACGAAGACCTCGCTTCCGGCGACGAACGCGCCCTCGGCGACGACCCCCTGCCCCTCCCGGAACAGGTCCGGCAGGATGCCGGTGTAGCTCACCGGCACCGTGCCGATCGTGTCGGTGACGACGAAGGACACGGTCGATCCCTCGCCGCGCCTGACCGAATCGACCTCGACGAGGCCACCCAGCCGGATGCGCGTGCCGGGCGGCACGTCGGTCGTCTGAAGATCGCCGGGGACGTAGAAATAGGCGATCGACTGGCTGAAGGCGAACATCACGAGCAGGACCGCCGCCAGCAGGAAGCCGACACCCCCGCCGATGACGGCCAGGCGCTTCTGTTTTCGTGTCATGGACCGCCACCTTCAGTCGTTATCGCAAGCTCGCCGGCCAGCGCCAGCAACTGCCTGCCGTTCTCGCTATCGGGCGGGAAGCGCGTCAGCGCCGTGCGTAGCGCTTCCTTGGCCGCGTCCCTCTGATCCAGCACCACGTAGGACCGGATGATGCGCATCCATCCCTCGAAATTGTCGGGGTCGTCCTTCAGCTTGCCGGCGAGGCTCTCCACCATGCCGGCGATCATCTGCCGTCGGCTGTCCGCGTCAAGGTCGGCCGCGGCGGCGACGTCCTCGGCCGTCGGCCCCGTTGGCGCCGGTGGCGATGCCCCGTCGGACAGCGCGGCGATGTGACGGTTGACCAGCGGCAGCCACGGCGCGTCGGCGGGCGAATCCTTGGCGAGGGCCTCATAGGCCGCCCGGGCCGCGTCGCGCCTGCCCTCCTGTTCCAGCGCCAGCGCGAGATAGAAGCGCGTGCGCGGGTTGTTGGCCGCCAGCGCCTGCGACTGCTGCAACAGTTCGCGGGCGTCCTTGGTGACGATCCCGTCGGCAAGGGCAATCAGCGTCTCGGCATAGCCGTCAAGGCGCTCCGGCGTGCTGCCGAGCACGCGGATCGCCTCGCGGAAGGCGTTCGCCGCGTCCTCGAGTCGGCCGCTGCGAAAATAGATCGGCGCCAGCAGGTCCCAGCCGGCCCCGTCGTCCGGGTTTTCGGCCAGGTGCCGCTCGGCCTTGGCGATCAGGATGTTGACGTCGTTGCCCGGCTGGGCCAGCCGGGCGGCGAGCGGTCGGGCGGGAAGGTCGGGCTGGCCGCTCGCAAGGTAGAGACCGAGCCCGGTGGCGGGAAGAAGAACGATGACCACCGCCTGCGCGAGCCGGTTGCGCCGCCGGGAGACGGCCGGGCTCGCCTTCGCCTCGCGGGCCTTGGCGGCGATGAGGCGGCGCGCCACCTCGGCGCGCGCCAGCTCGGCCTCGTCCTCGCTGATCAACCCGCCGGCGGCGTCGCGCGCCAATTCGTCGAGCTGGTCGCGGTAGACCTCGGCGTCATGGGCATCGGCGACATCGACAGCCCGCCCGGCACGCAGCAGCGGCAGCAGCAGGACGACCGCGACGGCAGCGGTCATGACGGCGACAAGGATCCAGAAAACCATGCCGCTCAATTAATCGAACGGCCGCGCTTTTCCAAATGCAAAACGGGGTGTCACAAACGTTTGAGGCGTTTCGCCGCAAGCGGCGATGTGGCCGCGCGTCAGCTCAGCGGCGTCCAGGTACCGGCCGCGGTGCGGCAGGCGGCGCCGCGGCTGACGGTCTCGCGTCCGCCCGCCGTCAGCGTGTGGCTGTACTGCCGGCAGTTCTGCGAACCGACCTGATAGGGTGCCGCCGCGACCACCGACCCCTGGACGTTGCGCCCTTGCCAGGTGACCGGCTGGCCGCCGGGGGCGGCCTCGAGCGCGCGGTATTCGGCCTCGAGTGCGCGCTGCCGGTCGGCCGCCGACAGGTCGACGCCCTTGGCGCGGGACACCAGTCCGCCCTGCAGCGCGGAGATGTAGGCTTCCGAGGACACCGCGGCGCCGGCAGCGGCGTTCGCCGTGGCCGTGGTCCGGCCCGTCGTCGCGCCGCACCCGGCAAGACCGATCGAAGCGACCACCACCGGAACGGCGACAACACGCGATCTCATGCTCATCCGGTAAGTCCGCTTCATTTCACGCCTTTTCTGGCTGGTGGCTGTGTTGCTGGTCCGCCGGTGGTCGCGCGGCGGCGCGCCTATCTTGCACTGTCTGCCCTGTCAGGCAACATCCTTTGCCACCGCGGGCAGCACCAGTTGCGCCAGCAGCCCGCCGCCCCGCCCTCGGGACAAGGTGAGCGTTCCCTGATACTCGGCGGTGATTTCCCGCACGATCGAGAGGCCGAGGCCGGTGCCCGGCTTGCTCTCGTCCAGTCGTTTTCCGCGCTTCAGCGCCTCCTGGATCTCGTCCGGGTCGAGGCCCGGCCCGTCGTCTTCCACCTCCAGCACGATCCAGCGCCTGCGCTGGGCATCGCCGAGCTGGCCCTCGTCCGCGGCCAAGCCTGCGCGAATCGCAACGTTGCTATGCGCATAGCGCGCAGCGTTTTCCAGGAGATTGCCGACGATCTCCTCGACGTCCTGCTGCTCCATCGCCATCATCAGGTCTTCGGGCTCGATCGCCAGCGAGAATTCGATCTCGGCGTTCAGGCGCCGCATCACCCGCGCCAGCCGCTGCAGGACCGGCGCCGCCTCCGTGCGGGCCAGCACCGATTCCCTCTGGGCGGCGATGCGGGCGCGATTGAGATAGGACTGCACCTGGCTCTGCATGGCTTCCGCCTGGTTGCGCACCAGTTCGCCATGCGGCGCGACGAGCACGCGCGCCTCGTTCAGCAGCACCGCGATCGGCGTCTTCAGCGAATGGGCGAGGTTGCCGACCTGCATGCGCGCCCGCTCGATGATGCGGCGGTTGCTGTCGAGCAGGGCGTTGACCTCGCTCGCCAGCGGCTGGATCTCGCGCGGGAACACGCCGGCGAGCCGTTCGGCCTGGCCGGCGCGGATCTGCTCGAGCGACTTGCGCACGTGGTCAAGCGGCTGGAGGCCGATCAGGATCGCCATGGCGTTGATCAGCAGGCTGCCCAGGCCGAAGCCCGCCAGCGCGAGGTAGAGGTTGCGGGAAAACAGACTGATGTCGCCCTCGAGCACGTTGCGGTTGCCGACGACGCGGAACCGCGCCGTGCGGCCGTCCTGGTCCAGCACCACCTCGGTTTCGACCACCTCGACCGTGTTCCCGAAGGTGTCCTCGGTCGTGTAGTAGCGCTCATAGCGCGTGTCGAAGGGAATCGTCTCGGTCGGCGGGATCGGCACGCTGCCATAACCGAGCGAGGTGGAGGACATCGGCTCGCTCGGGAAATTGTCGCCGATCGGCTCGACGATCCAGTACCAGCCGGTCTGCGGCTGCGAGAACCGCAGGTCGCCCAGTTGCGGGGTCCCGGTCAGCTGGAAGGTCTCGTCGATCGAGACCGAGTTGATGACGTTGTTCAACTGCGCGCGCAGCAGGTCGCGGTAGCTGGCCTCGGCGCTGCGCCGGTAGAGCGCCGAAATCACCAGCGCGATCACCACCAGCGCCAGCATCGACCACAGCGAGGCAAGCAGCAGCACGCGGAAGGTAAGCGAGCGCGCGCCGCTTTTTGCCTTAGCGGCCATCGGTCGGAGCTTGCATGCGATAGCCGAGGCCGCGCACCGTCTCGATCAGGTCCACCCCGATCTTCTTGCGCAGCCGGCCGACGAAGACCTCGATGGTGTTGCTGTCGCGGTCGAAGTCCTGGTCGTACATGTGCTCGACCAGCTCGGTGCGCGAGACCACCTGGCCCATGTGGTGCATCAGGTAGGAGAGCAGCCGGTACTCGTGCGAGGTCAGCTTCAGCGCCGCGCCGTCGACGGTCGCCTTGGAGCCCTTGGTGTCCAGCCGCACCGGGCCGCAGACGATTTCGGAGCTGGCATGGCCGGCGGCGCGGCGGATCAGCGCCCGGATGCGCGCCAGCACCTCCTCGACGTGGAACGGTTTGGCCACGTAGTCGTCGGCGCCGGCATCGATGCCCGCGACCTTGTCGCTCCAGCGGTCGCGCGCCGTCAGCAGCAGCACCGGCATGCGCTTGCCGTCGGCGCGCCATTTCTCCAATACCGTGATGCCGTCCATTTCCGGCAGGCCGATGTCGAGGATCACCGCATCGTAGGGCTCGGCGTCGCCGAGATAGTGCCCTTCCTCGCCGTCATACGCCTGGTCGACCACATAGCCGGCCTCCTTCAGCGCCTCGGCGAGTTGGCGGTTGAGGTTGTCGTCGTCCTCGACAACGAGAATGCGCATGTTCGGCTTCCCTTCTTCAGCCGGTCGGCGACGCACGCGCCGGCCCGCCCGGTCATTCCATCGGCACCCGCACGGTGATCTTGCGCGGACGCGCACTTCCCTTGCCGGGCACCAGAACGGTGACCACACATACACCATTCCGCGGCTGCGCCGATAGCAGTTCGCCGCCCGTTTCGGCGACGACCTGGCGCGCGGCTTCGCTGCAGTCGGCCGCCACCAGCAGGACGTCCGGCAGGCGTTCCGCCGCCGGCGGGGCGAGTGCCGTCAGGCCGGCCGCCGCCGCGGCGATGAGGAAGGGCGAGGTCATGGACACACTTTCATGGCAGTAACAATGTGGCGCCAGAATTAACGCACCGACGCTGAATGGCAAATGAATGTCAGGATCATTTCCCCCGGTTTGCGCGCCGGTCGCGCGAAGGCCTCAGCGCAGCCGCCGCCGCGCCGCCAGGCGCCCCGCCACCGCGACGAGGCCGCCCGCCGCGGCCAGCAGCGCCGTCACCTTGTCGGCGAGCTCGGCCTGCTCGGCGCCGGAGATGTCGAAGCCGGCAAGGTTGGCGACGGAGGCCGCGATCGCGAGCACGCCGCCCCACACGGTTTTCGACCGGTACCAGGCCTTGATGTCGGCATTCATGGAACGCTCCTTTCGGCTCAGAGTGAAATGGTCTTTTCGGCGGCGATGCCCTCCCGCACGGCGAGCCCGAGCTGCCGGACGCGGATGGTGATGGCCGGTTGCGCCGCCCCGAAATCGGCGATCTCCTCGCCCGCCGCATAGTCGAACGAGGGCGCGGCGGTCTCCACCGAGCGGACCACCGCGCCGCCCGAGAGGATGTCGAGGCGGTACGCCTCCGACGGCTCGTCGAGCGGGATGTCGAAGCCGTCCCAGCCGTCGGCATCGCGGCGCGCGCGCCGTGTCCAGCAGAAGCGGATGCCGCCGCCTGCGAGCCGTTCGCCGCGCAGGTGCACCGGCGCGATCGGGGTGCGGGCGCGCAGTCCGCCGGCAAAGGCGATCGGCCCCGCGGCCGCGGCGGTCCCGCGCGCCTCGACGATGAAATTGAGGCTGCGGCCGGCTTCGTCCGCCGACAGCGACAGCGGCCGCACCGCCCCGTCCAGAAGCACGGCGGCGCTGCCGGCGGGATGGCCCTCCGCCATCGCCCGCTCGCTGCCGGCAAGGCCGCGCAGCAGGCCGTCCAGCCGCCAGCGGCGCTGTGCCACCTCCTCGGCCGCAAGAAAGCCGAGCACCTCCCAGCGCCCCGACGGCGATGCCACCGCCAGCCGGTTTTCGCCGGCAAGCACGGCGTCGCGCGACCGCGCCGACAGGCTGCCGAACGGCAGATCCAGCTCGACCGCATGGGCGTGGTCGAAGCGGCCCCAGACGCCCGGCTCAAGGCCGGCCGTCAACGCGCCGATCCGCGCCGGCCGCTCCAGCCGCACACGCGGCGCGTAGCCGTCGGTTCCCGGCGAGGACGACACCAGCATCGGCCGCCACGGCCGCGCATAGCCCGCCACGCGCGCGAAACTCGCCTCCGGGCCGGCCTCGAAGCAGGGCAGGTCGAGGAACCGCACCTCGGGCATGAACGCCGCGGCCTCCAGCCCCACACCGGCCCGGCCCGGCCGCCCGGCCGGCGGCGGCACGCCCACGTCGCCGCCGGCAAAACTGCGCGCCTCGATCTCGCGCACCGGCCCCTCGCCCACCCGCGTTACCAGGAAGCGGCCGGCCGGCCCGTCCGCCAGCCGGACCACGTCGCCCGGCACGACCGCCAGCGCCGTCGGCGGCAGCCGGAACGTCAGCCGGCGCAGGCCGGCGCGATGGTCGCGCAGCATCGCCTCGACCGCCCCGGCGGCGCCCGCCGTATGCAGCACGGCCGGCAGCGACAGCCGCAACGCCCGCTCGGTCTGCGCCGTCACCCGCCGCGACCGGGCGGTGACGCGCTGGTAGGCGCCGGTGTCGGCAAAGTGGTCGAGCACGGCCTCGCCCGCGAACTCGCTGCCGTGACCGCGCACCTCCTCGAAGGCGGCCTCGTCCGGCCGCTCGGCCACGACGTCGATCACGGCCTCCGGCAGCGCCGCGCGCAGCCGCGAGCGGAATAGAAGCGTGCCGCCATCCTCGACGGCGTCGACCTGGAACGCCGCCAGCAGCGGCTCGAGCAGGCTGCGGGCCGAGCCCGGCTCGGCCTGCACGAAGCCGGTGAGGTCGCCGCTCACCATCGACACGTCGACCGCGTCGACGCCGTGATCGCGCAGGATCGCCGCGATCGTGACGGCGACGGTGGTGGCGCCCAGCCGGCCGTTGAGCCAGTGGCCGAGCTGCCAGTTGTGCCCGTCGGCCCAGAGCCGCTCGTTCTCGGGAAAGGCCGGATAGGGCCGTGCGTCCCAGGCCCAGCAGAAGATGTGGTCCGGATCGACCATGCCCGGTTCCGGCCCGCTGCCCTGCCACCAGCCGAGATGGGCGTCGAGGAAGCGCCGCTGCAGCGCATCCGCCCGCCCGCCGGCGGAAAAGAAGGGCAGTGCGCTCTCGGCGCTCTTCGGGTCGACAAAGACGTTCGGCTGGTTCGCGCCCTTGTCGACGGCCGGGCAGCCGAGCTCGGTGAACCAGATCGGCTTCGACCGCGGCAGCCAGCCGGTGGGGGCCGGCTGCTCGGCGCCGCCGAGGCGGGGGTGGTGCAGGTTCGCCCACCAGCCGGCTAGGTCCTTGTAGCGGTAGAGCCAGTTGCGGCCGGCCAGGCCGTCGGCGATCGGCGTGCGCACCCGGCCGGCCCGGTCCTGCGCGCTGGCGTAGTACCAGTCGAAGCCCTCGCCGGCGGCGATCGTGGCGCGCATCGCCGGCTCGTCGTCGGCCACGCGGAACCCGTCGGGGCTGCCGGCCAGCGCATCGCCGTCGCGCCAGTCCGACAGCGGCATGTAGTTGTCGATGCCGACCGCATCGATGGCCGGCGCGGCCCAGAGCGGGTCGAGGTTGAAATGCACCTCGCCGCTGCCGTCGGCCGGGTGATAGCCGAAATACTCGCTCCAGTCGGCGCCATAGGTCAGCTTCGTGTCCGGCCCGACGATGGCGCGCACGTCGACGGCCAGCCGGCACAGCGCCTCGACGAAGGGAAAGCTCCCGGCCCCGTCGCGCACCTGCGTCAGCCCGCGCTGTTCCGAGCCGATGATGAAGCCGTCGACGCCGCCCGCCGCCTGCGCCAGATGGGCATAGTGCAGCACCATCCGCCGGTAGCCCTCGTCCGCCGCGCTGGAGACGACCGATGTCGCGGACACGGCGAAGTCGGCGGCCTCGGCCGCGCCGCAGAACGCCGCGAGCTGGACCCGTGCCGCGTCGGTCCGGTCGGCGCTCCCCGGCTGTCCCGCCGCCGGGTGGCAGGTGATCCGCCCGCGCCAGGGATAGGGCGCCTGCGCCGGACCGCCATAGGGATCCGGCAGGCCGTTGTCCGCCGGCACGTCCATCAGCACGAACGGATAGAGATGGACCGCAAGCCCGCGCGCCTTCAGGTCGGCGATCGCCGCCAGCACGCTCGCGTCGGACGGCGTGCCGCCATAGGCGGGCCCGCCGCCGCTGCGGCTGACGAGGTGGGCGTCGGCGCGGGCGATCCCGCTTACCCGCCAGGGCCGGCTCTCGTCGGCGCGCGCGGCCACCTCCACCCCCGGCACGACGCGGCACTGCCCCGCCCGCAGGTCGGTGCCGAACCAGGCGAGGACGAGCGCGACGCGGGCCAGGCCCGGGCACAGCGCCTGCAATTCGTCGATCGAGGCCGTCCAGTCGGTGGCGGCGACGCGGTTGTTGCGGTTGATGTTGCGCCCCTCGCCGACGCCGGTGCGCTCGGTGACCGGCCGCGGGTCGTAGCCGTGCTCGCTGGAACCCGGGATGATCGTCACCGCGCGGATGCGGCGCTCCAGCGTTCCGGTCGGCCGCAGGACCTCGAACTGCAGGATCGGGATGCGGTTGCCAAAGCCGTCGAGCGGCAGCCGCTCGAACACCGCATAGGCCAGCCCGCGATAGGCGGGCGTGTTGCCGGCGCCCTGCTTCGCCTCGATCAGCGGGTCGGGCAGCTGGCCCTCCTCGCCGCGGTGGATACGCATCGGCAGCTCCGCCAGGTCGAGCTCACGGCCGTCGGCCCAGACGCGGCGGACACCGGCGATCGGCCCCTCGCAGATGCCGACGGCGATATTGGCGAAGTAGCTGTAGGTCTCGACCCGCGGCCCCGTCGCCTTGCCGCCGGCGCGCTCCGAGGTCACCTCCTCCTCGAAGCGGGTCGCCCAGATCAGCGTGCCGCCGACGCGGGCGGTGCCGTAGACACGGGCGATGCCGGCGCCCTCGTCGGCCCCGGGAATGCGCGCATCCTGCAGCCGCGCGCCGGTCACGGTCGGCGAACCGCCGAGCAGCGCCCGGTCGACCGCCGATCCCGCCAGCGCCCCGATCGCCCGCCCGGCCGCCGCGCCGAACGGGCCGAACAGGCCGCCGAGCGCCGCGCCGGCCGCCTGGAAAAGAATTGTCGCCATGGGTGTGTCCGTCAGATCGTCGCAGGAAAGCGGAAGGCGGCGCAGACGCGCCGGCGCCAGGCCGGCACCAGTGCGGACTCGATCACCGCCGCCTGCTCATAGGCGTGGATGAAGCGCTCCGGACCGCTGAGGATGCCGAGATGCTTGGCCGCGCAGCCGGGCCGCCAGCGAAACAGCAGCACGTCGCCGGGCCGGAGGCCCTCCCGCGGCAGCGCGGGCCCGAAATGCCGCAACGCCGCGGCCAGCAGCCGGTCCTCGCCGCCCCGGTCGGCCCAGTCGGGCTGGTAGGGTCCGGGCGCCTCGGGCTCGCGGCCATAGAGCTCGCGCCAGACGCCGCGCACCAGCCCGAGGCAGTCGCAGCCGACGCCCCTGCGGCTGGCCTGGTGGCGGTAGGGCGTGCCGATCCAGCCGCGCGCGGCCGCCACGACCCTCGGTCCGATGCCATCTTCAGTCATGGAGCGGCCTGCCGTCGTGCACCGTGTCGCCGTCGGCATAGCCATAGGCGAAATCGCTGCCCGGCATGTGCGGGAAGCCGCGGAAGTTCAGCTGGTTGCCGAATTTTTCCGTGCAGGTGCCGAAGCTCTTGTCGCAGCCGGCGACGATGGTGAAGCGGTCGCCCGCGACGACGGCAAGGGGCATCGGCAGCCACAGCGTCAGTTCCACCGCTCCGCCGTCCTTGCGGTGGTCCTCGATGTCGGCCGCGAGGCCCGCATTGGCCCCGTCGGCAAAGCGCAGCACCCCGTGGCGGAAGAACCGCGCCGGCTGGCCGCCGAGCCCGGTCACGCGCAGCCGCCGCTCGTCGACGACCGCCGCCACCGTGCCTACGGCCTGCAACGCGCTTTGGTCGAGATCGACGCCACAGCGCCCGTCGCCCAGCGTCGCGTCGCAGCGATGGCCATAGATGCGGCCCTTGACCTGGTCGAGGGCGTGGGTCAGCCGCCGCAGCTCCGCGCGGAAGGCATCGCCCGCCCGGCTCACCTCGCCGACCTCGCCGACGCGCAGCAACATGCGCCGCGCCGGATCCTGCCAGTCGACGAGGAACACCTCGACCCGCGCGCCGTCATAGCGTCCGGCCGCAAGGTCGGCGGCGCTGATCGCCTCGGAGGAAAAGCCGCCGGCGATCTCGCTCGCCTCGGCCGCAAGCCCCGCGCCGGTCTCCGCGTCGCTCGCCTGGAAACCGCTTGCGGCGCGGTAGGTCAGCCCGTCAAAGGAGAGGTCGCGGTCGTGCTCGGTCAGGCCCAGCACCACCGCGTCCTTGCGCGTCACCCGCCAGCACTGGCAGACGGTCGTGGCATCGCCCTGCAGGTGGGCGGCAAGGTCGGCCGGGATCGTTCTCATGGCAGGATCTCCACCAGCGGGACCGAGGGGATCCGGCCGGCATCGAACTGCGCCAGGTCGATGTCGATGCGGTCGGTGTCGAACCGCACGGGCACGTCGAAGGTGAAGCCGGCCCGCACCTCCTGCCCCTCACCGGGGATGGCGCCGGGCACGAAGGTGACGATCCCCCGCGCATGGTCGACGGCGTAGTCGGCCGCCGGAACGATGGCTCCCGCCACCGCGACGGCGACGCTTCCCTCGACCGGCTTTGCGATCGCGCGCGTGGTGGCGCCGCCGGCGTCCCGATATGTCTTGGTCAGCTGGAAGCCGGCCGTCGCCCCGTCGCCGATGCCGATGGGCTGGTCATGGGCGGCAACCGCTTCGCCCGGGCCGCAGGAGGCGTGGTCGACCGGATCGCGGAAGCGGAAGCCGTGCAACTGCCCGGCGCGCGCCTCGAAGAAGGCGAGCACGGCATAGAGATCCGCGATCGAGCGCACCCCCGACCCGGCGTCATAGTGCCGCCTGGCGTCGTGCCAGCGACGGTTGCGGTTCTCCCGCCCGTTGGACAGGGTGACGATGTCGGTGCGCCGCACCGGGCCGCCGCTGGTGCCGAGCGCGATCCGCAAGGGAAAGCGCACCTCGTGGAAACCGGTCATGGCGTTCCCCTCAAAGGCCGCGCTGGCCGCGCCCGACCGCGCGCGTCAGCATGGCCGCGACCTGGCCCTGCGAACGGGTGAAGCTCGCCGCGTCGGCCGCGGTGACGTTGAAGGTGATGTGCGTCGCCCCGCCGCTGGCGGCCGCCGCAACCCCGAGCGCCCCGTCCGGGCCGCGCTGCAGCGGCAGGATCGCCTCGGCGCCGGCCTCGCCCATGAGGCCCAGGCCGCCGCCGCTGGCAAAATAGGTCGGCGCCGCCACCACGCCGCCCTTGGCAAAGGGCGTCGCCGCGCCGGCGAGGCCGGAAAGCGCGGAGCCGAGCAGCCCCTGCAGCGGCTTCAGCCCGGCGGCGAGCCCGATGTCGCTGATCCGCAACGCCAGCCCCTTCAGCACCTGCTCGAGGCCGCGGCCGTCGACCACCGCCGACCGCAGCGCGCTCGAAAGCGCCTCGCCGAAGGCGCGCGAACGCCCCTCCAGGTCTGCGAACACCGCGTGCAGCGCCTCGGCGCCCTCGACCGTTTCGGCCAGCGGCCGAGCGTCCGTTTCCGTCATCCTCATCGCTCCGTGAAGACTGAAAAATGCGGCGGCGTCCGAAGACCTTCGGCGGCCGAAAGGGCTGCTACTGGCCGCCCCGGTCGGGAAAGCGGCCCATCATCGCCTCGAGGCCGCGCCGGTCGGGCGCTCGGCGCGCGCGGCCGGCCGCACCGGCGGCGATCGCCAGTTCCCTCGGCGTCATCGCCCAGAACACCTGCGGGTCGAGCCGCATCCGGCAAAGCCCGGCATGCAGCGCCGCTTCCCAGGGAAACGGCGCTGCCGCCCGGCTCAGGCCGCCGGATGCGGCGTCGAAGGGTCCCCGCCGCGCTCCGCAGCCGCGTTCCCGACGCCCGCCGCCGCGGGCGCGGGCTCGCCGGTGCCGAACGTCGCCGTCAGCAGCTCGGCGACGGTCCGGGCAAAGCCTTCCAGCCCGCCCTCCGCCGTCATCTCCGCCACGTCTTCGTCGCTGTAGAGGTTGCCGCCGCCGCGCAGGCCCGCGCCGATGATGCGGATCAGGTCGCGCGCACTGACGACGCCGCGCGTGAAGCGCTGCGCCAGTTCGTTGAGGTTGTCGGTGGCGAACGCCGTCTCCAGCTCCGCCAGCGCCCCCAGCGTCAGGCAGAGGATGCGGCGTTCGCCGTCGAACACCGCCTCGATCTCGCCGCGCCGGCGATTGGCCCGCCCCGTCATCACAGCACCTCGAACGACAGCGCGCCGGCCGATTCCAGCGCCAGCTCGAACAGCACCTCGCCGTCGTGTGCGCCGGAATAGTCGAGCGCGGTGATCTGGAACGGCCCGCCCACCGTGCCGAAGTCCGGGATCAGCAATTGCCAGGCGCGGATGTCGCCGGCAAAGAACGCCGCCCGCACCAGCGCGTCCGATGCCTGGTCCTTGAAGATGCCGCTGCCCGAGACGGAGGCGCGCTGCACGCCCGCCCCTCCCAGAAGCTCGCGCCACCGCCCCGCCGACTGCGCATCCGTCACGTCGACGGCCTGCGTGTTGAACGACAGCCGGTTGGCGCGCAAGCCCGCGACCGTCACGAAGCTTCCGGCGTCCTCGACCTTCAACAGCAGGTCACGTCCCCTCTGCGTCACCATCGCTTATTCCTTTCTCAAAACGCGTAGGTGCCCGCAGGCACCGAACAGTTGAAAATCCTCACTTAAAATTCTGAATTTAAATCATAATTTTCACTTGCCGCTTGCTCCCCCCTTTCCTCCCCACGCGGGCGGCGACCGGTGGCCTTACTCGGTCACGGCCCGGAACCGCAGCTCGGCCTTGTGAAGCGGCCCTGCACCGTCGCGCGCGGTCCGCGTGGAACGGTGCATCAGGCTCACAAGGTGAAATCCCTCGAGCGTCAGGTCGGCATCATGCAGCAACGCGCGCAGCCGCGCAGCGATCACCTGCGCCTCGCGGTGTCCGGCCGCCTTCGACCAGGCGACGATCGCGACGAAATGCTCCTCGCCCGCCTCCGTCGCGGTGGAACGGTCGCGGCTGTCGATCGTTTCGAGCACCACCAGCGGCAGCCGCTGCCGGTCCAGCAGCCGGTCGCAGATGCCGTCGGCACCGACCAGCGCGGTCAGTTCGGCATCGGCGGACAGCCGGGCATGGATCGCCTTCTGCAGGGCGGACGCCGCGCTCATCGTTCCATCTCCACGCAGTCGAGCAGAAGAAAGCGCCTCGTCTCGTCCGGGTCGCGGAAGCCCCGGAGTTCGAACAGGCGCGCGCCGCTGCGCAGCCGCATGCCGCTCTCGATGTCGCGCCGGTGGCGCAGCCAGATGCGATGCGTCACCGTCATCGCCTCGGCTCCGGCGGCGACGGCGCGCCGCGCGGAGACCGGCTCGATCCGCGCCCACGCCGCGCCGGCGGCCACATGGCCGGTGCCGGTGCCGCCCTGGCCGTCCGGCGTCTCGACGCGGCGCTCCAGCGTCAGGCGCGTCGTCAGCGCGCCGGGATCGAGGGGGAGCCGGGCCATCACAGCCGCCGCATCCGGAAGGGCGCAAGCAGCCGGTCGTAACCCGGCGGCACCGCGCCCGGCTGGTCGGCAGGCGCAACCACGCCGCGCAGCGCATGCATCGCCGCGACGTGGGTCAACAGCGCCCGCTTCAGCGTGTCGGGGACCTCCGCCGCCGTCTCGCCGAAGCCGGCGACAAAATCGATCTCGATCCCGTTCAGCGCCTGGCCCGGCGGCGGCGGCGCCGGCAGCAGCAGCCGGGCCGGCCGCGCCGTCCCGTCGAGCACGGCGCCCGCAAGCGCGACCGAAACCGGCAGCCCGGCATCGTCATAAACGGTAACGCTTTCAATCGTCTGCACCGGACCCCTGGCAATCTGAATCACCCGCCCCTCCGGCCAGGCGTCGAGATAGAGGCGGAAGCTGCGGGACAGCAGCGCCAGCCCGCTCTCGCGCTCCAGATGCGCGCGCGCCGCGCGGATCAGCACCCCCACGAGCTCGTCCTCCGCGCCGTCGTCGAGGCGCAGGTGCGCCTTCGCCTCGGCCAGCGTGATCGGTTCACCTGCCGGCGGCGTCAATTCGGCAATGGTCATGGCGTCGTCCTTCGATCGTCGGGTGGCGGGGAAATCATCGGCGGGCGCGGCGGGAGGAAACCGCGCCCGCCCGCGCCGGCGGCTGGGGATCGACCGCCGGCGCAAGCTCGGCCGCGCAAGGCAGGAAACCCTCGCCGGCGCGGGCGGCGGTCAGCTCGCCGCGAACTTCACCAGCTTGATCGCCTCGAAGTTCTGCACCCCGCCGCCGACGCGCTTGGTCGTGTAGAACAGCACGTAGGGCTTGGCCGAATAGGGATCGCGCAGCACGCGCACGCCGGTGCGGTCGACCACCAGGTAGCCGGCGCGGAAGTCGCCGAAGGCGATCGCGTGGCTGTTGGCGGCGACGTCCGGCATGTCCTCGGCCTCGACCAGCGGGAAGCCCATCAGCGCCGCCTGCTGGCCGGGACCGGCCGGCGGCCGCCACAGGTAGTTGCCGTCGCCGTCCTTGAACTTGCGGATCTCGCCCTGGGTCCTGCGGTTCATCAGGAAGGCGGCGTTCTGGCGGTGGCCGGCCCTCAGCGCGTAGATGGTGTCGATCAGCGTGTCGGACGGCCCGTCCGCCTTGAAGCCGCCGGCATTGCCGGTCGGGACGTAGCCGATGTTGCCCCAGCTCCAGCCGGCCTCGTCAACGGTGGGGTAGCTCAGGAACCCCTTCGGCTTGTTGACGCCGTCGCCGGAGACGAAGGCGGCGCCCTCCTGTTCGCCGAAGGCGGTGTCGACCTCGGAGGCGATCCAGCCCTCGACGTCGACCGCCGCGTCGTCGAGCAGGGCCGGCGTCGCCGCCGGCATGGCGTAGAGCTCCATGGTCGGGAAGGAGAGCTCGGCGAGCTGAACCGTGCCGGTCTGCGGCCGCGCCGCCGTCTCGGCCACCCAGCCCGCCGCCATGCCCGCGGTCGAGAACGGCTTCTTCAGCACCGACGAGGAGACCTGCCGCACCGTCGCCAGCGCCCTGATCGGCGACGCGGCCGAAAGCCGGCGGCCGATCTCGGCATCGGTCTCGGCCGGCACCAGGTAGCCGCCGTCGGCGGCCGAGCCGACCGACAGCGCCTTGCCCTCCAGCTCGCGCAGCGCCGTCTCCTCGCCGCGGCGGAGATAGGCCGAGAACGCCTGCTTGTGCTCGTCCGCGTCCGGGCCGTCGGCGGCGCGCGACAGCGCCGGCCGCGCCTTCTTCAGCGCCAGCTGGTCGAGCACGCGCTTGTGCTCGTCCATCGCCCGGTTGATCCGCTCCAGCTTGTCGCGGGTGACGACGTCGGCGCCGAGCTTGCTCTCGATCTCGCCGAGCCGGCGATCGTTCGTCTCCTTGAACGCCTCGAACGCTTCCATGAAGTCGTCGAACGCGGCCGTCATCGTCTCCGGCGCCGCCTTGGTCTCGGGCGCGGTGGTCGTCCTGTCCGTCTGCATCTGCGTCTTTCCTTTCCTGCTAGAATTTCAACATCCGCGCCGCCCGGCGCATGGTGCGGACCAGCTCAGTCTCCCGGTCGCGGAACCAGCGCGCGTGCTTGACGTTGGAAACCCGCGCCGAGGGCAGCATCGGGAAGGTCACGATCGAGATCTCCCAGAGGTCTGCCTCGAGGATCCGGCGCACGCCGGTCGAACGGTCGGTTCGCGAGCGCACGGTCTGGAAACCGATCGAGAGCCCGTCGAGCGCACCCGACTTCAACAGCTGCAGCACCTCGCGGGCGCGCGCCACGCCGGGCGAGAGCACGCCCTCGACATAGAGCCCGCGCGCGTCCTCGCGAATCGAGCGCCAGCGCCCGAGCGGCTCGGCCGGGTCGTGCTGGTACAGCATGCGCACGCCCGCCGGGCCGCGCTTTTCCAGCGACCGGGCAAAGGCGCCGGGCTGGATCGCGTCCTTGCCGAGGTCGACCTCGCCGAACACGCTGGCATAGCCCGAAAACACCCCGTCGACGGAAACCCCGGCCAGCGTCAGGTCGGCATATTTCTTCGTCCGCCAGACGGGCAGCCTGTCAGTGCTCATGAGCGTCTCCAATGCTGGACTGTGCTTGTCGGATTGTGCGGTATGCCGGTGCCGGCCGCCGGTCGCATCCGGGGCCCGGCGGGCCGGCCGCCCTAGTCCTTCATCCGCTCGGCCGCCCGCATCAGCACGCCGAGCGCCCACCAGGCCGTCAGGCTGGCGGCGGCGGAGCCGGCGAGCGTCACCTCGTAGCGCGAGAGGACGGTTGCGATGTCGAGCCTGGCCGCCAGCCACGCCCCCGTCGGCCCGCCGAAGATCAGGCCGCAGGTCAGGCCGGTCACGAAGCGCGAGGCCGCCTCGCGGCGCCCCTTCGGCAGCATGTAGACCAGCGACACCGCCGCCCCGGCCACCGCGCCGATCCAGCGCGCGGCCCACAGCGGCGCATCGTTTCCGAAGTCGGCCATCGTCGGTCCTTCCTGCGTGGAAGCCCGGTTCCGGTCGCCCGGCCGGGCGAGCGGCCCGCGGCCCTTTTCGCGAGTCATTTGAATCGCTTGCGCCGCCGGCCTCAGGGACCGGCGCAGGCGGCCGCGACCTCGATTCACCAGGACGCCGCATCCCCCTGATCCTGCGACATAAATCGCCGCAGTCCGCGCCCCTGCCCTCGCCTCAATAGCCCACCGCCTGCCGCTTCTCCGCATCGGTCAGGAAGTCCGCCGCGCCTAGCCGTGCCCACAGTTCGCCGCGCTCGGCCGACAGGCCGGCGACCTGGTCGAGGTCGGGGACGAGCCGCAGGGGCACGTCCCGGCCGTGCGACAGCCAGCCGGACAGCGCCGAGGCGGTGCGGAAGATCAGCGGCAGCACGGTCAGGCGCCAGAAGGCGCGGTTGGCCTCCTGGTAGTTGGCGTAGGTCGCATCGCCCGGGATGCCGATCAGCATCGGCGGCACGCCGAAGGCGAGCGCGATGTCGCGCGCCGCGCCGTTCTTGGCCTCGAGGAAATCCATCTCGCGCGGGCTCAGGCCCATCGCCTTCCAGTCGAGGCCGCCTTCCAGCAGCATCGGCCGGCCGGCCCGGGCCGGGCCGGCATAGCCCTCCTCCAGCTCCGCCTTCAGCCGGTCGTATTGGTCGGGCGAGAGATTGCCGCCGTCCCTGGGCTGGTAGACGAGCGCGCCGGAGGGCCGCGCCGAGTTGTCGAGCAACGCCTTGTTCCAGTGCGCCGCCGCGTTGGAGAGGTCGAGCGCGACCGAGGCCGCCTCGAGCGGTGCGAAGCCGAGATGGTCGTCGAGCGGGTGGAACAGCCGCAGTTGCAGCACCGCGGCCGGACCTTCCGCCGCGGCATCGGCGGCCGGGTAACGGCGCTGGTGCGGCCCGGCGCGGTATTCGTAGGCCTCCGGCCAGCCGTCGCGTCCCTCGATCACCCGCACCCGGTCGGGCCGCAACAGGTGCAGCTCGCGCGGGTCCGGGCCGATGCGCACGCCCTCGACGAAGGCGTTGCCCGCGATCAGCAGGTGGCCGTAGAGCGCCTCGAAGAACTCGTTGCCGCCCATGCGGCCGTTCGGCCGCATCAGCAGGGCGAGGAGCGGGTCGCCGGGGCGTTCCTCCTCGCCGGCGTAGATGAGCCAGGGCACGGCCGCCGCGGCCTCGGCAATCATCCGCACCGCCCGGTGCGCCACCGGGTTGCGCATGAACCCCTCGCGCGCCAGCGAGGCGTAGCTGCGGCTCGACCAGCGCGCCCGCCCCTCGGCGGTCAGGGTGAGGAAGCCGCCGGCCTTGGTCTCGGGCACGACGGACGCCCCGGCGCGCCGCCAGGGCAGGAACGATGAAAGCTTCATGGAACGGTCCTCTGTCTGCGGTGGGCCTGCCGGACGGCCGCGGCCGGCGCATGCGCGCCCGCCCGCCACCTGCCCCGGGAGCGTCAGCCGGTGGTGTAGCTGATCGCCGCGTAATAATGCCGGGCGTAGCTCGCGATCAGGTCCTTCTTGTCGACGCCGTTGACGATGCGGCGCGCGCCCGGCCAGTCCTGCCGCGCCCCGGCAAGGTGGTCGGCGAGCCTCCTGCCGGTGAACAGGCCGTCGATCATGCCGCGGAACAGGATGTCGACCGAGGTCTTCAGGTCCATCGCCAGTTCCGGCCGCGCCACGAGGTCGATGCCGGTCGCCCGGCTCAGCTTCTCGTAGTTCTGCCTGTGCGTGAGCTGCACCAGGCCGCGCCCGAGCCAGCTCTTGCCGTCCGCGTCGCGGCGCCAGTAGGGCCTGCTGACCCAGGGCAGCCGTCCGGTGCGGTAGGCGCGCTCGAGAATGCGGATGGCGGCCTCGTCCGAGGCGGCAAAGGTCTCGCGCACCGGCTGCATCGTCCGCCCGGTCTCGTGATGGGCGGTCGCCAGCATATAGGCGAGCCAGCGGTCGTCCGCGTCCGCCATTTCCCGCTCCCACTTGTCGAGCATGGCCGCCAGTCCGGCGACCTGCGCCGACCGCAGCGCCCCGTCGAACAGGTGGACGCGCGCATGGTCAAAGAAGGATCGTCCGTTGATCGGCATGTTCCCCTCCGGCCGCCCGAAACGGCTGCATCCATTAGGTGTATTAATAGAAATATACACTATAAACGGGCACTCTCAAACACCCCTCACCCGTGGCTCGCCGCGCCGCTCCAGCAGCAGGGCCGTCAGCGCCCAGACGAGCGCGTCCAGCCGGTCGGGCGAGCGTCCGGCGGACAGGCCGTCCGGGCCGAAATCGCACATCTGGTCCTCGAGCGCGGGAAAGCTGCCGGCATGCACCACGCGGCCCTGCTCGTAGAGCGCGGCCACCGGCTCGGCGCGCAGGTACTTGCCGCGCGTCGCCCGCACCATCTTCACCGGCAGCGCCGCGTCGATGCTGCTGAGCAGCGCCGGCACCATCTCGCCGCCCTGGTTGACCTCGGCGACGATGCGGTCGGCGTCGAAGCGCCGGAAGGCGCGCACCACCGCCCCCGCCCAGCCCGCCGGGCTGGCGCCGGTCACCGACAGGTCCGCCAGCACCACCGCCCGGCCGGCCCCGTCGAGGCCGGCGACGACGATGCCGCAGCAGGACTGCGCCGAGGCCGTGGCCGGCGGGTCGACCGCCACGACGATGCGCGCCAGCGGCCCGGCTACGCGCTGGCGCACCGCCTCGAGCCGCTCGCGGCTCCACAGCGCGTCCTCGCGGTCGGTGATCAACTCGCCGTCGATCTCCTGCCGGCCCAGCCGCGTGCCGCCATAGCGCGCGGCGAGCGCGTCGAGGAAGCCGGCCGCAAGGTTGGCGGCGTTGTCGGCGGTGCGGATGCGCCGGAGCACCGTCGCCGGGTCGCCGGAAAGCGCCCGCAGCAGCGGGATCGGCCTTGGCGTCGTCGTCACCAGCGCCCGTGGCGACCGGCCGAGCCGCAGCCCGAACTGCAGCATGTCCCAGGTCTCCTGCGGATGGCGCCACTTGCCGAGCTCGTCGCACCAGGCGAGATGGAACTGCGGCCCGCGCAGGCTCTCGGGATCCTCGGATGAAAACACCTGCGCGATCGAGCCGTTTGGCCAGACCAGTCGCCGCCGCGACGCCTCGAATTCCGGGCGCTGCGACCGCGCGATGCGGCAGATGCCGGAGACGCCGTCGACCATCACCTCGCGCGCGTCGCCGAGCGTCTCGGCCACGAGCGCGATGCGCAGTTCCGCCGTCCTGGCTGCGAGTTCGTGCACCCATTCCGCCCCGGCCCGGGTCTTGCCCGATCCGCGCCCGCCCATCAGGAGCCAGAGTCGCCAGTCGCCCAGCGGCGGTTCCTGCTCCGGGCGTCGGTCGAGCGACCAGCGCCGCAGCGACCGCGACAGGGCCTTCGGGCCGAAGCTTCGGGCATCGACCGTTTCGGCCGCGCCCGGCCCACCGATCCCCGGCCCGTCCGCCGCCTCCGACGATCCGTCCGCTACCTTCGCCGGTCCGTCCGCCACCTTCCCGGGCCCGTCCGCCGCCTCCGACGGTTCGTCCGTTGTCTTCTCCGGTCCGTCTGCCGCCTGTGCCGGTCTGTCTGTTACCTCGGCCTGTCCGTCCGCTACCTTCGCCGGCCCAGCCGTCACCTCCGCCGGCCCGTCCGCTGCCTCCACCGATCTGTTCGCGACCTTCGCCGGTCCGTCCGTTACCTCGGCCTGTCCGTCCGATACTTTCGCCGGCTCAGCCGTCACCTCCGCCGGCCCGTCTGCCGCCGCTGCCGGTCTATCCGCCACCTTCCTCGGCCCAGCCGTCACCTCCGCCGGCCCGTCCGCTGCCTCCACCGGTCTGTTCGCGACCTTCGCCGGTCCGTCCGCCACCTCGGCCTGTCCGTCCGACACCTTCGCCGGCCCAGCCGTCACCTCCGCCGGCCCGTCCGCCGCCGCTGCCGGTCTGTCCGCCACCTTCGCCGACCCGTCCGCCGCCTCCGGGCGCCGCTCGGCCGCGACCGCCTGCGGACGCCGGCCCGCCCGCCCTGCCCGGCCGGTCCGCGGCGCGGCAGCTTCCGGCGGCGTTGCCCGTCCGTCCTGCAAGCCTGCGCCGGCGCGCGGGGCTGCGGTGTCGCCCGCACGCTCCGGCTCTGACCTCACCGCCAGCTGCGGGCCGTCAGCGCCGTCGCCGGCTCCTGCGCCGGTGACGCTGTCACCTTCGGGCGCAAACCCGCCGGGTGCCGCGGCAACCGCTCCGCCGCAAGGGTCGGGCTGCGCGATCTGCCGCTCCAGCCCGTCTGCGGTTCCGAGCGCCCGGGCCCTGGCCGCCAGGTGCCGCGCGCCGGTCTCGGTCATGCCGTCCGCCATCCGCCCGATCACCTTTTCCACCGCGTCGTCGAGCCGGACTTTCAGCCTGCGCCCGTTACGGGCCGTTCTTGCCGTCGCCGCCGGTTCCCATGGCCGCGTCGGCCCCCGCCTGTCCCGCCTTGCGCTCATCGTCCGCCCGCCACATCTTCGCATAGGCCCGCGCCTTCGCCTCGACGCGCCGGTCGAACTCGGCGACCAGCGCCTCGATGTCGGCCTGCTCGCCGCCGCGCTCGTCGGCATCGCGGCGCTCGCCCAGGATGGCGCGCTGCAGGCTGTCGATCTTTTCCAGCGTGCGCACGATCAAAGACACCGCCTCGATCGCCGCCTTGGCATCCGCCTGGGCAAGCTTGCGCGCGGTCTCGTCCTCGGCCGCGGTCTCCGCCTGCTCGGCGGTGCGGCGCTGGCTCTGGAACCGCTGGAACCGCTCGCGCAGTTCCTTGGTCATCTCGGCCAGCATCGCCTGCATCTCGTCGAGCGGATCGGCACCGGCCTCGGCCTTCCGGTCGAGCAGCGGCGCCGCCGTCCCCGCCTCCCCGTCGGCCGCAAGGCGTTCCGGCCGCGCCAGCCCGTCGTAGCGGGCCTCCGCCGCCACGCCGAACAGGGCGGCATCGACGTCGTCGAACGCGCCCATGCGCGGGCCGAGGCGAGCTTGCATGCCAGGTCTCCGGAAAAGAAAAAGCGCCGCGATCCGGTCCGGAACGGGCGCTCGTTGCGTCAAGTCTCTCGCGTCTGCCGGCGGGCGGATATCGCCTTCTGCTGCACGGCCGGTCCTGCCTTGGCGCCGGTCGCGCCAGAGCCTCCGGGCGCAACCGTGTGGGATGCGAAGACATTCGCCGCAACGCGTCGCCCCGGTATCGATCTCATTTCCCGGGGACCTCGCCGCGACTTCCGGTCAAGGGGCGATCGCTCCGCCCGCACTTTTCCGACAGTAGCAAAATCCTAGCAAACGACCGTCACGCTGTCAAGGATTTTTTTCCTAATTATATACTTGACGTACCACGGCACTCTTTGGTACAAAGAATCCAAGGAGATAGCCATGTTCGACATTACCGACGATATCTACACCGACGCCGAGAAGGCCCGCGAACACCTTGAGGCTATCCACTGGCCGCATGGCCCGATCTGCCCCCATTGCGGCAATATCGATCCGGCTCGCATCACCAAGCTTGAAGGCAAGTCGACCCGCCCCGGCGTCTACAAGTGCAACGAATGCCGCGATCCCTTCACCGTGACCGTTGGCACTGTGTTTGAGCGCTCCAAGATCCCGCTGAACAAGTGGGTGCTGGCCGCTCATCTTATGGCCGCTTCCAAGAAGGGCATGAGCGCCCACCAGTTGCACCGTATGCTCGGCGTCACCTACAAGACCGCTTGGTTCATGGCCCATCGCATCCGCGAAGCGATGAAGGAAGACAACGCTTCCTCTGGTCCGCTTGGCGGCGAAGGCAAGACCGTTGAGGCCGACGAAACCTACATCGGCAAGAAGGAAGGCTGGAAGCCGAACCCGAAAGCCACGAAGCGCGGCAAAGGCGGCCCCGCCGCCAAGCGCACCATCGTTGGCCTCGTAGAGCGCGGCGGCAAGGTTCGCACCTTCCATATCGACCACGCGACCCGTGACAGCGTTCGCGAAGTCCTCGTTCGCAACGTCACCCGCGACACAATCCTCTATACCGACGAAAGCCGCCTCTACACCATCACCGGCAGGGAATATGCTGCCCATGAAACCGTGAAGCATTCCGCCAAGGAATACGCTCGCGGCATCGTTCATACCAACACAATCGAAAATGTGTTCTCCGTCTTCAAGCGCGGCATGAAGGGCATCTACCAGCATTGCGGCGAAGCCCACCTTCACCGCTACCTTGCCGAGTTCGATTTCCGCTACAACCGCCGCGCCGCACTCAAGGTGTCCGACGCCGAGCGCGCCGAAGACCTTCTCCGCATGGCCCGCGACAAGCGCCTTACCTATCGGCGGATTGACCAAGCCTATTACGCTTAAGCAGAAGGCCAAGCGCCTTCTCCGCAAGCGCAAAAGGACCAGCCCCTAGACTCTTTCCCCTACCAGCCTCAAGAATACTCTTGGTTGCCTAGAGATTCGGCTCACACCTACTGGACATGCCTTTAACGGCGGGCCGCTGCCCGGGAAAGGAGGTGGCCTAAATGGCTAAGGCAACCAAGATCGGGCGTAGCGCGATTACGGGGCGTTTTACCACGGTGAAAACCGCAATAAACAAACCCCGTACTCACATCGTCACGACTCTGAAAAAGTGAGGTGACCCAATGGTCACTGATCTTCCGGGCGGTCGTTCTTCGCGGGATTGCCGCCCGGTTTCTTTCTTACACCCTCGCTGCTTTCGCGAGGCTTAACGTCCGGCTTCGGCGGGGTCTTGAGCATGCGCTTCAAAACATCGTCGCCCTTCTTATTTTCTCTGTCTTCTTTGGAGTCCGGCATTGACTCGACCTGCTCCCTGCGTGATCGAACCTCACTACCACTTGGTGCGTATCCTGCATCACAATTTCGAAAGAACCAAGCATGTCATTGCACTCATACCAGGGCAAGCGGAACAGCTTCGGCTACCGGGCCTGATTTACATTGATCCAGTCCTGCCAGACCCAAACGAGAAGCACGTCGCACTCGGGAAGTTCATGGACACATGGAGCAAACTTGAGCTGCTGCTTCGCCACAAACTGCAAGACCTTCTATTGACGCCGGACCAGTCAACTGCAATGGCGATTTCGAATTCCATGAGCGGGAAATCGCTTGCAGACACGATCCAGACTTTGGCGTCTCTTCATCTAAAGTCAAAAGAACTGCGGGAATACGTCGCTCTCCTCGATAGGCTTCATAAGCTCAACACGAAAAGAAACCACCTCGTTCATGGCGCTTGGGTCGTCGAACTGGTTGTTGGGTTCAAAGATGGCGAGCCAAATGTGGAAACCTTTGAAGCTCGCGAATATTCACCAATCGACGGAGCGGATCGCGAAGCTCTGCAAGACCTTAGAAACCAAGCTAAACGATCCAAATACATATTTCGTATTCACGAGATCGAACGGGCAGAACGAGATATCGGGACACTTTATCTTGACTTCGTCAAGTTTCACAATGCGAACCTGACTCGCAAGAAAGACCCGCCGCCTGCAGGATTTCGATGACTAAGGACTCAAAAGAGAATTCATTAGTCGTTCTCTCATCGCGGCCGTCGCCTAGCCAGTTGCGGGCGATATCAACACCTGCCTTCACCATCTCTGGCGTAATCTTGTTGGCCCCGATCTTTTCAATTCCCGGCCTGTCACGCTCGCGAATCATGCCATTTCCGATCTTGGTACGTCAAGTATATAACTAGGATTTTTTTCCTAACTCGAGTCGATAATTTCGCGTCGTCCTTCCCGCCGTCGCCGCGCTTGCCTTCCGGCCCGGCGCGATCCGTGCTAGGTTTTGCCATGACGTCCGATGATCTCGTAGAGATGGCGCTGGCGATGCCCGGCACCGAGGAGAACGCCCACTTCGGCAAGCGCGACTTCCGGGTGGGAGGACGCATCTTCCTGTCACTGCCCGAGGCCGGCCGCGCCGTGTGCAAGCTGACGCGCGACCAGCAGGCGATGCTGATCGCCACCGAGCCCGGCCTGTGCGCCGCCGTGCCCGGCGGCTGGGGCCACAAGGGCTGGACCTCGCTCTATTTCGACAGCGCCGAACTCGACACCGTCCATCACATCGTCGAGACCGCCTGGCGCAACGCCGCCCCTGCGGACGGCCCGGATACGCCCGACGACGACACCCGCCACTGACCCCGCCCCCGCCGGAAGCGGTAGCCGCCGGCGCGGCGCTGCGGCATAGGGCGGTCTTGCTCCCGCCTTTGCCCGGCCCGGACACGCGTCGCCGGAGTCGGCGGCGACGGCAAGATTTGACTTTCATTCTGCGTGCGGATGAATAGAAGTCGCTGCGGATCGCGGCAACGGCTTTCCGGCACTCGGCAAATGAGAGGGGTCCCATGCGAATTGCGATGATTGGCGCCGGCTATGTCGGCCTCGTCTCCGGCGTCTGCTTCGCCGACTTCGGCCACGAGGTCGCCTGCGTCGACAACGTGGAGGCCAAGATCGAGGCGCTGCGCCAGGGCGAGATCCCGATCTACGAGCCGGGACTGAAGGAACTGGTGCAGTCGAACCAGGACGCCGGCCGGCTGAGCTTCACCACCGAACTCGAGACCGCGGTCGCCTGGGCCGACGTCGTCTTCATCGCCGTCGGCACGCCGTCGCGGCGCGGCGACGGTCACGCCGACCTCAGCTTCGTCTACGAGGCGGCGCGCCAGATCGCGCGGGCGGTCAGCGGCTACACCGTCGTCGTCACCAAGTCGACCGTGCCGGTCGGCACCGGCGACGAGGTCGAGCGCATCATCCGCGAGACCAATCCGGACGCCGACGTCTCGGTCGTGTCGAACCCCGAATTTCTGCGCGAGGGCGCGGCCATCAGCGACTTCAAGCGCCCCGACCGCATCGTCGTCGGCACCGACGAGCCGCGCGCCATCGCCGTCATGACCGAGGTCTACCGGCCGCTGCACCTCAATCAGGGTCCGCTGTTCTTCTGCGAGCGCCGCACCTCGGAACTGATCAAGTACGCCGCCAACGCCTTCCTCGCCATGAAGATCACCTTCATCAACGAGATCGCCGACCTTTGCGAACATGTCGGCGCCGACGTGCAGAAGGTCGCCAAGGGCATCGGCTACGACAAGCGCATCGGCGACAAGTTCCTGCACGCCGGCCCCGGCTATGGCGGCTCGTGCTTCCCCAAGGACACCGTCGCCCTCGTCAAGACCGCCTCCGACGCCGAGGCGCCGGTGCGGCTGATCGAGACCACCGTCGCCATCAACGACAACCGCAAGCGGGCGATGGCGCGCAAGGTGATCGCCGCCTGCGGCGGCTCGGTGCGCGGCCGCAAGATCGCCGTGCTCGGGCTGACCTTCAAGCCGAACACCGACGACCTGCGCGAGGCCCCGGCGCTGACCATCATCCAGGCGCTGCAGGACCACGGCGCCGAGGTCGCCGCCTTCGATCCGGAAGGCATGGACGGGGCGCGGCCGCTGCTGACCGGCGTCGAGTTCGGCAGCGACGCCTATGCGGTCGCCGCCGGCGCCGAGGCGCTCGTGCTCGTCACCGAGTGGGATGCGTTCCGCGCGCTCGACTTCCGCCGGCTGCGCGAGGCGATGGCGACGCCGGTGTTCGTCGACCTGCGCAACGTCTACCCGCCGCAGGAAGTCCGGCGCCACGGCTTTTCCTATGTCGGCATCGGCCGCGGCAGCGAAAGGACGTAAGGCGTGCGCTACTTCATCACCGGAACGGCCGGCTTCATCGGCTTCCACCTCGCCCGGCGGCTGCTGGAGGAGGGCCACGAGGTCGTCGGCCTCGACGGCATGACGGCCTATTACGACGTGCGCCTGAAGGAAGCGCGCAACGCCGCGCTGACGCAGTTTCCGCGCTATCGCTTCCACCAGGCGATGCTGGAGGACCAGCCGAGGCTGCGCGAGGCGCTCGAGGGCGCGCGGCCGGACGTGATCGTCCACCTCGCCGCCCAGGCCGGCGTACGCTACAGCCTGGAGGAGCCGCGCTCCTATGTCGAGGCCAACATCCTCGGCACCTGGAACCTGCTCGACGCGGCGCGGGCCGTCGAGCCGCGACACCTGATGCTCGCCTCCACCTCCTCGGTCTACGGCGCCAACGAGAGCGTGCCGTTCCGCGAGACCGACCGGGCCGACGAGCCGCTGACGATCTACGGCGCCAGTAAGAAGGCGATGGAGGTGATGGCCCACAGCTACGCCCACCTCTACCGCCTGCCGACGACGTGCTTCCGCTTCTTCACCGTCTACGGGTCGTGGGGCCGGCCGGACATGGCGCTGTTCAAGTTCACCAGCGCCATCCTCGAGGGCCGCGAGATCGAGCTCTACGGCGAGGGCCGGATGAGCCGCGACTTCACCTTCGTCGGCGATCTCGTCGAGGCCGTGCTGCGGCTGTCGGCGGTCGTTCCGGCCGAGGACAACCGCGTGGCGGCGCCCGCCGGGCTCGACACGCTGTCGCGCCAGGCACCGTTCCGCGTCGTCAACATCGGCGGCGGCCGGCCGGTCGGCCTGACCGACTTCGTCGACACGCTGGAGCAGGCGCTCGGCCGCCGCGCCCGCCGCAAGCTGGTGCCGATGCAGCAGGGCGACCCGCCGCGCACCTTCGCCAGCCCGGACCTGTTGCAGGCACTCACCGACTACCGGCCCGCCACCCCGTTCGCCGAGGGGGTGAAGGACTTCGTCGACTGGTACCGGGATCACTACAACGCCTGAGGGCGGACGCGGCAGGGCGCTTCCCGTTGCCGCCGCGAACGCCGCCTGGGCGTCGGATCGCCGTTGGGCGACACAGCGTCAATCGGGCCTCCCCTTCCACCACCGGCCTCGCCGCCCTATGTGCGGCGGGCCGACGCGGCGACCGGCGAGCCGGCCGGACCCGTCGCCCGACAGAAACGGGAATCATCCGGGACCCATCATGAACAAGGCCATCGCGGCGCTTTCCTCCGAACGTTTCCTGCAGAAGCTGCGCCTTGCGTCCGGGCTCGTGATGCTGGCCTTCCTGGTCATGCATTTCGTCAACCATGCCGCCCTGCTCGTTTCGCTGGAGACCGCGGACCGGCTGCGGCGCCCCTTCTCCGCGCTCTGGCAGAACCCGGTCGGCTCCGCCCTGCTCTACGCCGCCCTCCTCGTCCACGTCAGCCTCGGCCTGCACGGCCTCTACCGCCGCCGGACGCTGCGGATGCCGGCGCGCGAGGCGGCACAAATCCTGCTCGGGCTTCTCATTCCCTTCGTCATCATCGAACACGTCGTCTCGGCCCGGCTCGGCACCAATGTCGACTACCGCGCGGTGGTCACCGGGCTCTGGGTGACAGACCCGCTGTCGGGGCTGCGGCAGTCGGTCGCGCTGGTGGTGATCTGGGCGCATGCCTGCATCGGCATGCATTTCTGGCTACGGTTCCGCAACTGGTACGGCACCGCCGCGCCCTACCTGATGACGGTCGCAATCCTGGTGCCGGTTCTGGCGCTGCTGGGCTTTGCCGATGCCGGACGCATTCTCGCGCACAGCCCGCTGGCGGCGCCGCCGATCCTCGACCGCGATTCGCTGCCTGCGATCGCGCGCGCAGCGCTGTCGGACGCGGGGGCCATCGCCGAGGACCGGATCGCGCAGGTCAAGCGCGCGCTCTATCTCCTGTTCGCCGGCGCGATCGCGCTGGTGTTCCTGCTGCGCGGTCTGCGGGCCCTGGCCGAGCGCGCCAACCAGGTCACCATCCGCTATTCCAGCGGCGCCCTCGTCCGTGCGCCGCGCGGGCTCAGCCTGCTCGAGGGCAGCCGCTACGGCCAGGTGCCGCACTACTCGGTCTGCGGCGGCAAGGGCCGCTGCTCGACCTGCCGCGTGCGCATCCTCGAAAGCGCCGTCCCGCTGCCGCCGCCGGGACCGATCGAGGCGGCCACGCTGGCGCGCATCCACGCCGATCCAGACGTTCGCCTCGGCTGCCAGCTGCATCCCGCCGGCAACCTCACCGTCGCGCTGCTGATGGCCCCCGGCGGCGACAGCGGCCTGCCGGTCGCCACCGAACCGCTGCGCCCGGGCCGCGAGGCGGAGATCGCCGTGCTGTTCTGCGACCTGCGCAACTTCACCGTCCTGTCCGAGACCCGCCTGCCCTACGACGTCGTCTTTCTTTTGAACCGCTACTTCGCCATCGTCGGCCAGGCGGTCGAGCGAGCCGGCGGGCGGCTCGACAAGTTCATCGGCGACGGCGCCATGGCGCTGTTCGGTCTCGGCGCGGACCGCGCCGCCGCCAGCCGCCAGGCGCTCGCCGCGGCCGCGGCCATCATCCGCGACATCGACCAGCTGAACGACGAGCTTTCGCGCGACTTCGACGTGCGGCTGCGGGTGGCGATCGGCATCCATGTCGGCCCCAGCGTCGTCGGCGTCATGGGCTACGGCATGGCCAAGGGCGTGACGGCGATCGGCGACACCGTCAATGTCGCCAGCCGGCTGGAAACGACGGCCAAGGAGCGCGACGCCGCGATCGTCATCTCGGAGCGCGCGCTGATGCAGTCCGGCGTGCCGGTCGACGGGCTCGAGGGCTTCGAGGTCGCCATCCGTGGCCGCAGCGCCTCCATGCGGGTCTTTCCGCTGTCCGCCGAACAGAGCCGACGCCTCGCTCCGGCCCTGGAGCGGGCGTGACGGCTGAGGCGTGAGGGCGTCGGCTACTTCGCCTTGCGGTAGAGGAAGTAGCGGTCCTGCGGCACGCTGTCCGGCACCGGCAGGGCCTCCAGCGCCGGATGCTCCAGCGGCAGGCCGCTGACGGCGATGCCGCCGGCCGCCAGCATGCCGGCCACCATCTGCGGCAGCCAGGTCAGCGTGAGGGCGTCCCTGTCCGCGTATCCGGTGCCGATGTCGGCATGGACCATCGCCGCCGTGGCGGTGGCGAAGGCGCGGCCGGTGTCGCAGATCTCGCCGAGCACCAGGTCCCCGGTCGCCGGGATCGAGGAGGCGTGGGCGCGGCAATCGCGGTCGAAGGCGACGATGCGGCGGCCGGGAAAGCACTCGCGCAGGTGGTTGTACGTGCGCCCGTTACCGAGCCCGATCTCCATGACCGCCCCCTCGCGCGGCAGCTCCAGCCGGTCGCGGACGTGGTTGAGGATGTCGCGCTGCGCCGTCAGGCGGCGAATGAAACTGTCGAGGCGGCTCATGGACCCTATGCCTTCCTTCCGTGCCGGCCGGCGCGCCGGGGCTAGGCCTTGACGATGCCGTCGGCGGCGATGCCGCGCCGCGCGAAGGCGTTGCGGGTGTCGACGATCAGCGGCGCCCAGCGGGCGAGCGCGGCATAGTCGACCGCGTCGTGGTCGGTCGAGATCACCACCGCGTCGTAGCCGCGCACCACGGCCTCCTCGAGCGCCACCGACCGCCGCCCCTTGAGCGCCATGTATTCGCGCGTCTTCGGGATCTCCGGGACGAACGGGTCGTGATAGTCCACCGCGCCCTTGCGCTCCTCGATCAGCTCGATCAGCTTCAGCGAGGGACTCTCGCGGATGTCGGGGACGTTCTTCTTGTAGGCGAGCCCGACGAGGAGGACGCGCGAGCGGCTGAGCGCCTTGCCGAACCTCAGGTCCAGCGCCTCGGCGAGCCTTGCGACCACGTGGCGCGGCATGCTGGCGTTGATCTCGCCGGCCAGCTCGATGAAGCGCGTTGGCAGCTCGAACTCGCGGGACTTCCAGGTCAGATAGAAGGGATCGATCGGGATGCAGTGGCCGCCGAGGCCGGGGCCGGGATAGAACGGCATGTAGCCGAACGGCTTGGTCTTGGCGGCGTCGACCACCTCCCAGATGTCGATGCCCATGGCGTCGTAGAGCACCTTCAGCTCGTTGACGAGGGCGATGTTGACGGCGCGGAAGACGTTCTCGGTCAGCTTCACCGCCTCGGCGGTGCTGTTGGACGAGACCGGCACCACCGCCTTGACCACGGCGCCGTAGAAGGCCTGCATCAGCGCCGAGGCCGCCGGTCCGTCGCCTGCCACCACCTTCGGGATCGTCGCGGTGTCGAAGTCGCGGTTGCCCGGGTCCTCGCGCTCCGGCGAGAAGCCGAGGAAGAAATCGGTGCCCGAGCGGAGCCCGCCGCGCTCCAGAATCGGGCGCACCAGTTCGTCGGTCGTGCCGGGATAGGTGGTCGATTCCAGCACCACCAGCTGGCCCGGCCGCAGCGTTTCGGCGATCGCCTCGGCGGTCCTGACGACATAGGACATGTCCGGCTCGCGGTGCCTGGTCAGCGGCGTCGGCACGCAGATGACGACGACGTCGCAGGCCGCGAGCCCGGAAAAGTCGGTGGTGGACCTGAACCGGCCCGCCGCGCTCTCGGCCGCGAGCGCCGGATCGGGCACGGCGTCGATATAGGAACGGCCGGCGTCGAGCGCGACGATCTTGTCCGGATCGATGTCGAAGCCGGTGACGTCAAATCCGTTTCGCGCGATCGTGATCGCCAGCGGAAGGCCGACATAGCCCAGTCCGATGACGCCGGCGCGGGCGCTCTTTGCTGTGATCGCCTGCAGCAGGCGTTCGGCGGAAGAAGGAAGGAAGGTCAAGGCGTTGTGTCCGTTCGAATGCGGCCCGACCTTTGCTGGCAAATGCGCGCCGCGTCAAGCACGCCGGTCCGCGGCCCGGGCCCGCAGTCGTTCCGGGGCCGAGAATTCTTCGCCGGCGCTTCTGGTTTTGCGATGGCCCCTCACTTATATCATTCGCACTGCCGCCGGCCGGGGGACCGACCGGGGCATTGCTGCGAACCGAAGCGGGCGGGCTTCACACCGGACAAGGACAAAAGATGAACACGCGTGCACCCGACGTTTCCAACATCCTGCTCGACCGGGTCTCGACCTGGCTGAAGACCGCCGCGCTCGGCGGCGAGAGCCTCGAATACGTGATCTCGGGATTCTGCGAGCGCCTCGCGGCGGCCGGCCTGCCGCTCCTGCGCGTGCACCTGAGCTTCTCCATGCTCCATCCGCTCTACGACGCGCTCGGCTTTACCTGGCTGCGCGGCCAGGGCGTGACGGTGGAAGGCTTTCGTGCCTCCGGCGCCGACAGCGAGCCGTCCCGCTTCCTGCTCAGCCCCTATTACTACCTGCTGAGCCAGAACCTCGATCACCTGCGCCGCCGCATCGACCCCAAGGCGCCGTCCGAGTTTCCCATCTTCGACGACCTGAAGAAGCTCGGCGCCACGGACTACATGGCGTTCGTGCAGTCGTTCGGCGAAGCGCCGGGACAGGGCATGGTCGGCTCGTGGACGACCGACATCGCCGGCGGCTTCAGCGACAGCATCATCGAGTCGCTGCTGCGCGTGCAGAACAGCCTTGCGGTCGCCGCCAAGATGGCGGTGCTCGGCAAGCTCGCCGACAACATGCTGATGACCTATCTCGGCGGCAATGCCGGCCGGCGCGTGCTCTCCGGCCAGATCCGCCGGGGCGACGGCGAGACGATCCGCGCCGCGCTGGTGATGGCCGACATGCGCCAGTCGACCGTGCTGGCGGAGAAGGAAGGACGGCAGGCCTACATCGACACGCTGAACGACTTCTTCGACGCCATCGCCACGCCGTTCAACCGCAACGGCGGCGAAATCCTGAGCTTCATCGGCGACGGCTTCCTGGCGGTCTACCCCTGCGGCCGCCACCGCGAGCCATCGCAGGTCGCCGCCCAGGCGGCGATGTCGGCGGTGCGGCTGGCGACGATGCGGATGAACGAACTCAACGAGAAGCGGCGCCAGGACGGGCTGGCCGACATCCGCTACGGCATCGGCCTGCACGTCGGCAACGTCATGTTCGGCAATGTCGGGCTGAAGGACCGGCTCACCTTCTCCGCCTTCGGCGCCGCGGTGAACGAGGTGCAGCGGCTGCAGGGACTGACGAAGAAGTATTCGCAGTCGATCGTCGCCAGCCAGACCTTCGCCACCTATTGCGGCGGCGAGTGGGTCACCCTCGGCCAGGAACGGCTGCGCGGCGTGCGCCAGAAGCTGACCGTGCTGCTGCCCGGCCAGACCAACATGGCGCTCGACCGCGCCGAGGCGCTCGAGGCGGAGGGCCACGACGCCCGTTCGGAGGCCGAACAGGTGATGCTGCTCTATCGCGACGCCCGCTCGAGCCGCGGATCGGAACCGCGCTCGAAGGTGCCGATGATCGCGCGCGGGCTGAACTGACATGGCCGGCGGCCCGTTCGACGCGAAGGGAGCCGCCGCGCCACCGGCCTACGAGGCCCTCCTCGTCGACGGCTTCGACGGCGACGACTTCGCGCCCGCCGGCGGGCTATACTATCGCGACAACCACGAGCAGCGCGCCGGCACGGTGGCGTTCCAGCGCGCGGTCACCCACGGCAGCGCCGGCGCGCTCCGGCTCAGCGTGCGCCCGAATGGCGGCAAAGGCAGCGAGCGCGCGGAGATCTGGGAGCGCACGGCGCTGCGCGTGCCCTATGACCGGCCGGTGTGGTACGGCTTTTCCGTCCGCTTCGCCGATCCCATCCCGCAGGACGACCATCGCCACCTGATCGCCCAGTGGAAACGCGAGATCGGCCCGGCCGCCCGCGGCGACTACAGCCCCTTCCTCGCGCTGCGCCTCGTCCGCGGCCGGCTGTTCGCGACGGTCGAGACGATGTGGCCTGCCGGCGACGCCCGGGCCGGGACGCCGGTGCGTCCCGCCGGCCGCACCCCGGTGTGGCTGCGGCCGGAGAAACGGCAGATGCGGGCGCTCGTCGCCACCGATCCGCGCTGGGAGCCCCGGGACGCGCGCCTGTTCCGGGCCCGTACCGACCGCATCACGGTGATCGACCGGGGCAACCCACTGCCGCCGCCCGAGTCCGGCTGGATCGACTTCGCGGTCATGACAAGGCCCGGGCCGGATGGCTCCGGGCACATCGAACTGTTCGCCAACGACCGCTGGGTGGCGACGGTCAAGGGCCATATCGGCCACGACGACCCGGGCCTCGGCCCGCGGCAATACTTCAAGTTCGGCCCCTATCGGTCGGCCTGCGCCGGCGAGTGGGCGCTCTACTACGACAATTTTCGCCGCTCGATGCGCGCCGAGGACGTGCTGGGCCCTTCTGGCGCGGCGGCCCTGCGGGCCTCCGGCTAGGCGTCGCCCCGGCACAGCCGTGCCCGCACGGCCCGCCCGCAACCCTTGAGCGTACCTGCCCCGGGTATACGATGGACAGGCCAGAGTGCGTCCGCTAGTGTGCCTCCATAAGGCCAGGGACGAAATATTACAGGGGACTCCGGACATGATCTCAGGGGCGGATCTGTTGCGGATCGAGGATCTCAGCATCTCGTTCGCCATGCTCGGCGGCCGCGTCGACGCGGTCAAGCAGGCCAGCCTGCGGGTGCTGCCGGGCAAGGTGACCGCGCTCGTGGGCGAGTCCGGCTCGGGCAAGTCGGTCATCAGCCAGTCGGTGATGCGCATCCTGCCGAGAATCGCCTCGGCCAGCGGGCGGATCCTGTTCAACGACCCGCTGACCGGCGAACAGACCGACCTCCTCAAGCTGTCCCCGGACGGGCCGGACATCCGCGCCATCCGCGGCCGGCGCATCGGCAAGATCTTCCAGGAGCCGATGACCTCGCTGTCGCCGCTGCACACGATCGGCGACCAGGTGAGCGAAGTGCTCACCATCCACGAGGACATGTCGAAGGACGAGCGCCGCGAGCGCACGATCGAGATGCTGCGCCTGGTCGGCTTCGCCCAGCCCGAGCGCGCCTTCAGGATGTACCCGTTCGAGCTGTCCGGCGGCATGCGCCAGCGCGCCATGATCGCGCTGGCGCTGATCTGCCGTCCGGCGCTGCTGATCGCCGACGAACCCACCACCGCGCTCGACGTGACGATCCAGGCGCAGATCCTGCGGCTGCTGCGCGACCTGCAGCACGAACTCAACATGGCGATGCTGCTGATCACGCACGACCTCGGCGTCGTCGCCAACGTCGCCGACGAGGTGGTGGTGATCTACCACGGCGAGATCATGGAGGCCGGCCCGGTGGAGGAGATCTTCCGCCGCCCGGCCCATCCCTACCTGCAGGGGCTGATGGCGGCGGTGCCGCATTTCGACATGAAGCCGGGCGAGCGGCTGAAGGCGCTGCGCGAGGTACCGGTCAACGCCTCGCACCTGATCGGTACGCGCGAGGCCAAGACCGAGCCCGGGCCGGAGATCCTGCTCTCGGCGCGAGACGTGACCAAGTCGTTCATGATCCGCAAGAGCGGCTTCTTCTGGTCCTCGGAAGAGGCGCCGGTGCGCGCGGTCGACGGCGTCAGCTTCGACATCCGCCGCGGCGAATGCCTGGGGCTCGTCGGCGAGAGCGGCTGCGGCAAGACGACCGTCAGCAAGATGCTGATGCGGGCGGTGACGCCCGATTCCGGCTCGATCGTGTTCAACGACCGCAGCGGGCCGGTGGACGTGCTGCGCGCCGAGGGCGAGGACCTGCAGAAGCTGCGCGCCAAGATCCAGATGGTGTTCCAGGACCCGGTGTCGTCGCTGTCGCCGCGCATGACGGTGCAGAACATCCTCGCCGAGCCGCTCGAGATCCATGGCCGCGGCACGCCGAAGTCGCGGCAGGAGACGGTCGGCGCGCTGATGGAGGTGATTGGCCTCAACCGCCGCTACCTCAACCGCTACCCGCACTCCTTCTCCGGCGGCCAGCGGCAGCGCATCGGCATCGCCCGCGCGCTCGCGCTCGGGCCGGAGCTTCTGATCTGCGACGAGCCGGTCTCCGCCCTTGACGTATCGGTGCAGGCACAGATCCTCAACCTGTTGAAGGATCTGCAGAAAGACCTCGGCTTGACCTATCTCTTCATTTCGCACAATCTGGCTGTCGTCGACTATATGGCCGACCGGATCGCGGTGATGTGCGCAGGGCGGATCGTCGAGCTTGCGCCGCGTGAGACGCTCATGCGTGCGCCCGTTCATCCCTACACGAAATCGCTGCTGGCGGCGGTGCCGTTCCCGGATCTGGACCGGCCGCTGGACTTCTCGGCGCTGCAGGCGGCCAATGCCAGCGACATGCGGGACTGGTCGGCTCCGTTCCGCAGGGACGACGACGGCGACGGGCTGGCGACGGTCGATCTGGGCGACGGCCACCTCGTGCTCGCCCGCCGCAATGCCGATATGAGAGAGTTGCGCCCGTGATTACGCGTCGAACCGTTCTCGGCCTGCTGGCCGCCAGTTGCCTGCCCCCGTCGATGGCGCGCGCGGCCCTGCGCGAGCCGGACTTCTTGAAGGCCGAACTCGACGACGGCGCGCTGCCGCCGATGGCGCAGCGCCTTCCCAAGGTGCCGCGCGTCATCCACCTCGGCCAGATGGGGCGCACGCCCGGCCAGTATGGCGGCTCGGCGCGCATGATCATCGGCAGCCAGAAGGACATCCGGCTGATGACCATCAACGGCTATGCCCGGCTCGTCGGAATCGACGAGAACCTGATGCTGCAGCCGGACATCCTCGAAAGCGTCGAGGAAGTCGAGAACCGCATCTATACCTTCCGCCTGCGCGAGGGACACCGCTGGTCGGACGGGCATCCCTTCACCGTCGACGACTTCGTCTACTACTGGGAAGACGTCCTCAACAACAAGGAGATGCGCCCGCGCGGCCTGCCGCTCGACCTGCTGTCCGAGGGCAAGCCACCGCGCTTCGAGGTGGTCGACCCGCTGACGATCCGCTATTCCTGGGACGACCCGAACCCAGAATTCCTGCCGCGCCTGGCCGCGCCGCAACCGCTGACGCTGGCGCTGCCGGCGCATTACATGAAACAGTTCCACCCGCGTCATGCCGATGCGGAGGAGCTCCGGAAGAAGGTCGAGGACGAAGGCACCGACGACTGGACGGGCCTGCACATCAACCGCTCGCGCACCTATCGCCCGGAAAACCCGGAGTTGCCGACGCTCGACCCCTGGCGCAACCTCACGGCGCCGCCGTCCGAGCAGTTCGTGTTCGAGCGCAATCCCTATTTTCACCGCGTCGACGAGAACGGCCAGCAGCTGCCCTATATCGATCGGGTGGTGCTCAACCTCGCCGCCTCCGGCATCATCCCCGCCAAGACCGGCGCCGGCGAAACCGACCTGCAGGCTGGCGGTCTCGACTTTGCCGACTACACCTTCCTGAAGGACGCCGAGAAGCGCTATCCGATCAAGGTCAACCTGTGGAAGCGCACCCAGGGCTCGCGCATGGCGCTGCTGCCCAACCTCAACTGCGGCGACCCGGTCTGGCGCAAGCTGTTCCACGACGTCCGCTTCCGCCGCGCGCTGTCGGTGGCAATCGACCGCGAGGAAATCAACAAGGCGAGCTTCTTCGGCCTGGCCAAGGAGAGCGCCGACACGGTGCTGCCGCAGAGCCCGCTGTTCAAGCCGCAATACCGCGACGCCTGGATCCAGTTCGACCCCGACCTCGCCGACAAGCTGCTGGACGAGGTCGGGCTCACCGACCGCGACGACGACGGCCTGCGCGTGCTGCCGGACGGGCGGAGCGCCAGCCTGATCGTCGAGTCGGCAGGCGAAAGCACCCTTGAGACGGACGTGCTGGAGCTCGTCACCGACCACTGGCGGCAGGTCGGGCTTGCGCTTCACGTGCGCACCTCGCAGCGCGACGTCTTCCGCAGCCGCGCCCTCGGCGGCGAGATCATGCTGTCGGTGTGGCAGGGCATCGACAACGGCATCCCCACCGCCGACATGTCGCCCTTCGCGCTCGCCCCCACCGGGGACGACCAGTTGCAGTGGCCGGTGTGGGGCCTGCACTACCTGTCGGCCGGGCAGAAGGGCGAGCCGCCGGACCTGCCCGAAGCGACGCGGCTGGTCGAGCTGATGATGCAATGGAAGCGATCGACATCGACCGCCGAGCGCCAGGAGATCTGGGCCGAGATGCTGTCGATCTACACCGACCAGGTGTTCTCGATCGGCACCGTCAACGCGACGCTCCAGCCGATCGTTCACTCCGCCCGGATGAAGAACGTGCCGGTGGAAGGGTTCTACGGCTTCGACCCGACCGCCTTCATGGGTGCCTATCTGTGCGACACGTTCTGGTTCGACGGGAGCGCCTAGGCGATGCTGCGATACATCCTCTGGCGCATTGCCGTCATGATCCCTACCCTTTTGCTGATCTCCATGCTGGTCTTCACCATCATCGAGCTTCCGCCGGGCGACTATTTCGAGAGCTACGTCTCCGAGCTGCGCGCGATGGGCGAAGCGGCCGACATGGAGGAGATCGAGGCGCTGCGCGAGCGCTACGGCTTCGACCAGCCGGCGCCGATCCGCTACCTCGACTGGGTCGCCGGCATGCTGACCGGCGACTTCGGCTACTCGTTCGAATACCAGCTGCCGGTCTCCGACGTGGTCGGCGACCGGTTGTGGCTGACGGTGCTCGTCTCCTTCGTCACCATCGTGTTCACCTGGGTGATCGCCTTCCCGATCGGCATCTACTCGGCCACCCACCAGTACAGCTGGGGCGACTACGGGCTGACCTTCCTCGGGCTGATCGGCCTTGCCATCCCCAACTTCATGCTGGCGCTGATCCTGATGTACTTCGCCAACATCTGGTTCGGCACCTCGATCGGCGGACTGATGGACCGCGAGTACCTGAACGAGCCGATGAGCTGGGCCAAGGCCAAGTCGATCCTCGAACACATCTGGATCCCGGTCATCATCATCGGCACCGCCGGGACCGCCGGCATGGTGCGGCGGCTGAGGGCCAATCTTCTCGATGAACTGCAGAAGCAGTACGTGGTGACGGCGCGCGCCAAGGGCATGAACCCGTTTCGGGCGCTGGTGAAATATCCGCTGCGCATGTCGCTGAACTTCTTCATCTCCGACATCGGCTCGATCCTGCCGCAGATCATCTCCGGCGCCGAGATCACCGCCATCGTGCTGTCGCTCGAGACCACCGGGCCGATGCTGATCAAGGCCCTGCAGAGCCAGGACATGTACCTGGCGGGTTCGTTCCTGATGTTCCTCGCCTTCCTCACCGTCATCGGCGTGCTGATTTCCGATATCGCGCTCGCCCTGCTCGATCCGCGCATCCGACTCCAGGGCGGGAGCACCAAATGAATTCTCCCCTACCGCCCTCCGGCGCGCCCCTCCAGCACTACGTCTCCACCGCCCCGTTCGACCCCTATTCGGTCGAGGCGATGACCGCCGGCCAGGCCAAGATCTACCAGGCCTCGCAGATGCGGCTGATGTGGTGGAAGTTCAAGCGCCACAAGGTCGCGCTCGGCTGCGGCATCTTCCTGCTGACGCTCTACATGCTGATCGCCATCGCCGAATTCCTGGCCCCCTACAACCTGCATACGCGCAACATGGACTTCATCCACGCGCCGCCGCAGCGGGTGCACCTGTTCCACGAGGGGCAGTTCGTCGGCCCGTTCGTCTACGGGCGCAACATGACGCTGGACATGGACACGCTCCGGCGCATCTACAGCGACGACCGCACCGACGTGCAGCGGCTGCGCTTCTTCTGCTCGGGCGACGGCTACAAGTTCTGGGGCCTGTGGGCGGGCGACCGGCATCTGGTCTGCCCGGCGGCGGAGGGCCAGATGTTCCTGCTCGGCACCGACCGCCTCGGCCGCGACGTGCTGTCGCGCATCATCTACGGCGCCCGCATCTCGCTGACCATCGGCCTGATCGGCATCGCCGTCAGCTTCACGCTCGGCATCGTCATCGGCGGCCTGGCCGGCTATCACGGCGGCTATGTCGACCTGATCGTGCAACGCATCATCGAGGTTCTGCAGTCGATCCCGAGCATCCCGCTGTGGATGGCGCTGGCGGCCATCATGCCCGTCAGCTGGAGCCCCATCCTCGTCTATCTCGGCATCACCGTGATCCTCGGCCTGCTCGACTGGACCGGACTTGCCCGCGCCGTGCGCTCGAAGCTGCTGGCGCTGCGCGAGGAAGACTACGTGCTCGCCGCCCAGCTGATGGGAGCCTCGAGCGCGCGCATCATCGGCCGCCATCTCGTGCCCGGCTTCATGTCCCACCTGATCGCCTCGGCGACGATCACGATTCCCGGCATGATCCTCGGCGAGACCGCGCTCAGCTTCCTCGGCCTCGGTCTGCGGCCGCCGATCACCAGCTGGGGCATCCTGCTGACGGAGGCGCGCAGCGTCAGCGTCATCGCCTTCTATCCCTGGCTCCTGTTCCCGATGATCCCCGTCATCCTCGTCATTCTGGCCTTCAATTTCCTGGGAGACGGCCTGCGCGACGCCGCCGACCCTTACAAGTGACGCCAATTTGTGCGATGCGTTAATAAGGATTCTGAGATCAGCGATCCCGAAAGTGACTTTGAGTGCGGCTTCCGAGTGCGACTTCTGAGTGCAGTTTCTGAGTTCGGTCCTTCGACCAGTGCGGAGAGTAATATTCGATGACGCGACGTCTGGAAGACGCCCGAGTCCTGATGTACAGCCACGACACCTTCGGGCTTGGGCACCTGCGGCGCTGCCGCACCATCGCGCATTCGCTGGTCGAGGATTTCCGCGGCCTCAACGTGCTGATCATTTCCGGCTCGCCGATCGCCGGCGCGTTCGACTACCGCGCCCGCGTCGACTTCGTGAAAATCCCGAGCGTGATCAAGCTGCGCAACGGCGAGTACACCTCGATGGAGCAGCACATCGACCTGCATGAGACGCTGAAGATGCGCCAGGCGATCATCCGCCAGACGGCCGAGGCCTTCCAGCCCGACATCTTCATCGTCGACAAGGAACCGATGGGGCTGCGCGGCGAGGTCGAGGAGACCCTCGCCTATCTGAAGGCCTGCGGCACGACGCTGGTGCTCGGCCTGCGCGACGTGATGGACGCGCCGCACCTGCTCGACGCCGAATGGAAGCGCCATGACGTCATGGGCAGGATCGCCAAGTACTACGACAAGATCTGGGTCTACGGGCCGCCGGACTTCTACGACCCGCTGGACGGCCTGGAGGTTCCGGCCTCCGTGCGCGCGCGCATGAACTTCGTCGGCTTCCTGCAGCGCAGCGTGTCGCACGAGCCGGCCCCCGAACACCGGTCGCGGGGCGACTACATCCTCGTCACCACCGGCGGCGGCGGCGATGGCGCCGCCCTCATCCACGACGTCGTCCACGCCTACAAGGAAGACCCGAGCCTGACGCAGAAGGCGCTGATCGTGCTCGGCCCCTACATGCCGGCCGTGCAGCGCCAGAAGCTGCTGCGCAAGGGCGCCAAGATCCCCTATATCGAGGTGATCGAATTCGACAACCGAATGGAGGAACTGATCGCCGGCGCCACCGCCGTCGTCGCCATGGGCGGCTACAACACCTATTGCGAGATTCTCTCCTTCGACAAGCCGGCGCTGGTGGTGCCGCGCGTCAATCCGCGCGAGGAACAGCTGATCCGCGCCCGCCGCGCCACCGAACTCGGCCTGGTCGACATGCTGTCGCCGGAGGAATCGAGCCAGCCGCTGGTCATGTCCCGCGCGCTGAAGGCCCTCTTGCACCGGGCGCCGCCGTCGCAGACCTCGCAGGCGTTGCGGCTGGAGGGACTGCCGCACATATCGCAGATCGTCGGCGACCTTCTGGACGACAGACAACAGCACCGGCTCTCCGTCGTGCAAGGCTGAGCATACCGTGACATCGCAGAAGAAAATCGCCGTCATTCTGAAGGGCTATCCGCGGCTGTCGGAAACCTTCATCGCCCAGGAGCTGCTGGGGCTGGAGCGGGCCGGCTTCGAGCTGACCCTGGTCTCGATGCGCCACCCCACCGACAGCAAGCGCCATCCGGTGCACGACGAGATCCGCGCGCCGGTCGCCTACCTGCCGGAATACCTGTACCAGGAGCCGCTGCGGGTGATCCGCGGTCTCGCGAGGAGCGCCCGGCTGCCCGGCTTCAAGGCCGCCGTCCGCGCTTTCCTGAAGGACCTGCGCCGCGACCTGACGCCCAACCGCGTGCGCCGCTTCGGCCAGGCCGCGGTGCTCTGCGCCGAATGGCCGGAAGGGGCGGACTGGCTGCACGCCCATTTCATCCACACGCCCGCGTCCGTGGCGCGCTATGCCAGCCTGATGAACGGAACGCCCTGGACCTGTTCGGCGCACGCCAAGGACATCTGGACTTCGCCGGACTGGGAACTCGCCGGCAAGCTCTCCGACACGCGCTGGGCAGTGACCTGCAACCAGCCCGGCTTCGACCGGCTGCGCATCCTGGCGAACGGCCGCAACCATGTCCATCTCAGCTACCACGGCCTCGATCTCGACCGCTTCGGCCCGTTCGAGGGGATGCACTCGCAGCGCGACGGCTCCGACCCCGACGATCCGGTGACGATCCTCAGCGTCGGCCGCGCCGTCGACAAGAAGGGCTACGACGTCCTGCTGCAGGCACTGGCGCTGCTGCCGGCCGGCCTGCACTGGCGGTTCGTCCACATCGGCGGCGGGCCGAGCCTGACCGCGCTCAAGCACTTGGCGCAGAAGCTCGGCCTCGACGGGCGCATCGACTGGCACGGGGCGCTGGACCAGCAGGACGTGCTCGAGCAGTATCGCCGCTCGGACCTGTTCGCCCTCGCCTGCCGGATCACCGCCGACGGCGACCGCGACGGCCTGCCGAACGTGCTGGTCGAGGCCTCGAGCCAGCGGCTCGTCTGCGTGTCGACCGGCATTTCCGGCATACCCGAACTGCTGCAGGATGGCGAGAACGGCCTCGTCGTGCCGCCGGAGGACCCGCAGGCGCTGGCCGTGGCGATCGAGACGCTGATCCGGGATCCCGCGCTTCGGCGGCGGCTCGGCGATGCCGCCGAGAAGCGGGTGCGGAGCGAATTCGACCACCATGTCAGCATCGGACAGCTGAAAACGCTGTTCGAGAACGAGTGGCGGGCGGCCTGATGAGCGCGGGCGAACGACCGGCGCCGCGCGTCTTCTTCTATGTCCAGCACCTGCTCGGCATCGGCCACCTCGCGCGCGCCAGCCGCATTGCCCGCGCGCTGGCAGAGGACGGATTCGACGTCACCATGGTCACCGGCGGCACGCCGGTACAGGGCTTTCCCGGCCCCGGCATCCGCCATGTCGAACTGCCGCCGGTGGCCGCCGGCGACGCCGGTTTTTCCGGTCTCGTCGACCTGCAGGGCAACGCCGTCGACGACGGTTTCCGCGACCGCCGCCGCGACCTCTTGCTTGCCGCCTTCCGCAACGGCAGGCCGGACATCGTCCTGATCGAGGCCTTCCCCTTCGGCCGGCGCCAGGTGCGCTTCGAGCTGTTGCCGCTGCTCGAGGCGATCGCCGGGCTGAAGCAGCGGCCGATCGTGCTGTCGTCGTTGCGCGACATCCTGCAGGAACGCAGCAAGCCCGGCCGCGACGAGGAGAGCGTGGCACTGGCCATGGAGCGCTTCGACGGAATCCTCGTGCACGGCGACCCGTCCTTTGCCCGGCTGGAGGACAGTTTTCCCCTGGCGGACCGGATCGCCGGCCGGGTGCTCTACACCGGCCTCGTCGCAGCCCCGCCGCCGCCGGAGCCGGCCGAGCGCTTCGACGTCATCGTCTCCGCCGGCGGCGGCGCGGTCGGACAGGCGCTGAACGACGCGGCCATCGCCGCCGCGCGAAAACTGCCACCGACGCTGCGCTGGTGCCTGGTGGCCGGCCCGAACCTGCCGCAGGCCGCCTTTGAGGCGGCCGTGGCCGGCGCCCCGAACCACGTCTCCGTCGAGCGCTTCCGCCCCGACTTTCCGAGCCTGCTCACCGCCGCCCGGCTGTCGGTCTCGCAGTCCGGCTACAACACCGTCTGCGACATCCTGCGCGCCGGCTGCCGGGCCGTGTTCGTGCCCTTCACCGCCGGCGGCGAGACCGAGCAGACCGCGCGGGCGCTGCGGCTGGAGCGACTTGGCCTTGCCAGCGTGCTGACCGAACGCGCATTGTCGCCCGGTGCGCTGGCGCAGGCGATCACCGAAACGCTCGATCGGCCGGTCCGGGCCGTCCCGCCGCTCGACCTCGACGGCGCCGGACGGACGGCCGTGCTGCTGCGCCGGCTGCTGGCCGGTGCCGCCGTTTCGGACCTGGCGCGGGAAACGGCCGGACGCTGATGCGCCAATCCCCCCTCATCGTCGTGCCCGGCGGACGGCGGCTTGCAATCGATGTGAAAACGCTTTTCACTGCGACAATGGCAAGGCTCGAGGCCACTTTGCGGGAGGGTGTCTTTTCTGGAACGCCGGCGACGCCTATATCGCCGGTCGAAGGCGTGACGGCGCAACCGTCACACCGCGCCTCGCCGACAGCAGGCGGACGCGCTCGACTCTCCAATATCTCCACGGTTTGAGCGGCTCATGGACAAAGGGATAACCCAATACATCTGGACGCATACCCGCAAGCAGCAGCTGTGGATCCTGCTGGTCGTCGCGGTATCGATGATTCCCTATTTCCTGTCCTTCGACCTGCCGAAGCAGATCGTCAACGGACCGATCCAGGGGCAAGGCTTCGAGGGCGAATCGGCGCGCCAGCTGTTCATGCGCATCGAATTCGGCCTGCCATTCTTCGGCAATGTCCTGCTGTTCCCCGGCGTCGAGCTGAACCGCCTGCAGATGCTGATGGCGCTCAGCCTGGTCTTCCTCGGGCTGGTGGTCGTGAACGGCCTGTTCAAGCTCTACATCAACACCTACAAGGGCCGCCTTGGCGAACGGCTGCTGCGCCGCATCCGCTTCGAACTGCTCGACCGGGTGCTGCGCTTCCCGCCGGCCCAGTTCAAGCGCATGAAGGGCGCCGAGATCGCCAGCATGGTGAAGGACGAGGTGGAGCCGCTCGGCGGCTTCACCGGCGATGCCTTCGTCGCCCCTGCCCTGCTCGGCGGACAGGCGGCAACCGCCCTGTTCTTCATCTTCGTGCAGAACGTCTGGCTCGGCATGATCGCCGGCATCATCGTCGCGGTCCAGGCGGTGCTGATCCCGCGCATGCGGCGCAGGCTGCTGGTGCTCGGCCGCGAGCGGCAGCTGACGGCGCGCGAGCTCGCCGGCCGCGTCAGCGAGATCGTCGACGGCATCAACACCATCCACGCGTTCGACACCTCCAACTTCGAGCGCGCCGACGTCACCTCGCGGCTGGGGCGCATCTTCAAGATCCGCTACGACCTTTACCAGTGGAAATTCCTGGTCAAGTTCATCAACAACTTCCTCGCCTCGGTGACGCCGTTCCTGTTCTACAGCATCGGCGGCTACCTGGCGCTGCAGGGCCGGCTCGACATCGGCCAGCTGGTGGCGGTGATCGCCGCCTACAAGGACCTGCCCGGGCCGCTGAAGGAACTGATCGACTGGGACCAGGCGCGCCAGGACGTGCAGGTCAAGTACAACCAGGTCGTCGAGCAGTTCAAGGTCGGCAAGCTGATCGACCCGGCAATCCAGGCAGTGTCGCTCAACGAGCCCCCGGCGATCACCGGACCGATCGCGGCGGCCAACCTGACGCTGTCGGACGACACCGGTGCCCACACGCTGGAGCACGTCTCGGTCCAGTTCCGCCCCGGCGAGTTCGCCGCGATCATCGGCGGGGCCGCGGCCGGCGGCGAAGCGCTGGCCGATGCGATCGGCCGGATCGTCTGGCCGGAAACCGGACGCATCACCGTCGGCAGCGAGGACCTGTTCGAACTGCCGGAATCGGTGGTCGGCCGGCGCATCACCTATGCCGCCTCGGACGCCTACTTCTTCTATGGATCGGCGCGCGACAACCTGCTTTACGGCCTGAAGCACGCCCCGCTGCGCGAGCCGCACTATGACGACGCCCGCAGGAGCTTCCGCCAATGGGAGATCGACGAGGCGCGTATGGCGGGCAACCCCGACTACGACATCAACTGCGACTGGATCGACTACGCCGCCGCCGGCGCCACCGGGCCGGAGGATCTCTTCCATTCCGTCACCAACGTCCTCGACGCGGTCTACCTCACCAGGGACGTGCTGGAGCTGGCGCTGCGGTCCAACGTCGATCCGGCCACCCACGAGCAACTGACGGGCCATGTCGTGGCGCTGCGCCAGACCTTCCGCGAGGAACTGGACAAGGCCGGACTTGCCAACCTCGTCGTGCCGTTCGCGCCGGACCGGTACAATGTCGAGGCGACCGTCGGTGAGAACCTCTTGTTCGGCAATGCCATCGGCGAAGAGCTGGTGGGGCGCGCGATCGGCCGCAACGCCTACTTCCGCGACGTGGTCGGCCGCAACGGCCTCGACCACGACCTCTACACCATGGGATACGAGATCGCCGAGAACGCGGTCGAACTGTTCGCCGGGCTGCCGCCGGACCATCCATTCTTCCAGCAGCTCACCTTCATGACGCCGGACGACATCCCGCTCTACCAGCAGCTGCTGCAAAAGCTGAAGGGCAAGGGCTTTGCGGACGCCGGCGACGACGATCGCTACAACATCATCCGCCTCAGCTTCGCCTATATCGAGCCGCGGCACCGCTTCGGCCTGCTGACCGAGCAACTGATGGCCAAGATCGTCGACGTGCGCCGCCAGTTCCACGAAGGCATGCCGGACGAGATGAAGGGCGCCATCGAGCGCTACGATCCGGACAAATACACGGCCTCGGCCAGCATCATGGACAACGTGCTGTTCGGCCGCGTCAGCCACCGGCACGCCGACGGGCCGGAACGGGTGCGGACGATGGTGATCTCGCTGCTCAGCGAGCCGGGGATCTACGACCAGGTCATGTCGATCGGCCTGGAGTTCAACCTCGGTTCGGGTGGGCGGCGGATCACCCAGGTGCAGCGCCAGAAGCTCGCGCTTGCGCGCGCGTTGCTGCGCCGGTCCGACTTCTACGTGCTGAACCGGCCGCTACCGGCGCTCGACACGCGCCTGCAGGAGCAGATCTGCCGCAACGTGCTGAAGCTGATCCGCGACAACAATCCGCGCGCGGCAATCATCTGGGTGCTGTCGAACACCTCGCTGACGGATCTTTTCGACAGGGTATTGATCTTCGACAAGGGGCGGCTCGTCGGAGACGGTAACCATGCCGATCTCGCAGACAATGAGACTTTCAAGGAATTGGTGTCATAATCGATCGATAAGGCAAGACACCGCTGACCGGGGGACGGACGAAGACGATGCTGTTGAAGGATGAAGTACAGATGCTGCGGCGGGTGCCGCTGTTTGCCGGGGTCGACCCCACCAAGCTGAAGCTGCTGGCGTTTACCTCCGACCGGGTGAACTACGGCGCCGGCGAGGTTCTCTTCCGGCAGGGCGACGCCGGGGACGCCGCCTATGTGGTCCTCACCGGCCGGGCCGACATCCTGGTCGAGGCGCCCGGCGGGCAGATCAAGGTCGCCGAGGTGGAGAACAACGCGATCGTCGGCGAAATCGCCATCCTGTGCGACGTCTCGCGCACCGCGACCGTGAAGGCCACCACTAACGTGGAGGCCCTGCGCATCAGCAAGGAGCATTTCCTCAAGCTACTGACCGACTTCCCGGAGATGACGATCGAGATCATGCGGGTGCTGGCCAGCCGCCTCAGCCGGACGACGATGGAACTGACGGACGAGCGGGCGCGGGCGCGCAAGCCGGAGTGATCGTGCGCGGGAACCACCTGTTATTGCTTGGTCTTTCGGCGCCGTCGGCCGTTGCCGGCTCCGACACAGGCAGGGCGGCGGAACGTTTCGGCGCTGCCGGCGTTCAACCTCGATACGGTGGCTTGACCGCGCGATTTGGGATGTCCAGGCGAAGAAACATGCCCGGATCAACTTCGTTCTCGCAAAATAGTTTCATATTCGCTACGCTTAAGGCACCAGTTGTGCTTGGGACACCGTACGTAACCGTGGGAAGCTAGCGCCAACCACCCTCGGCAAACCTGGAAGAGGTCAGGCAGAAATGAACATGCTGGGAAGGCCGCCGCATACGAGGCAGAAAACGGAAGGCCCCCGCCGGTTGAAGCAAAGCAGCGGCGAGAAGAACATCTTTTCTGTGAAATTCTGGGGCACGCGCGGCAGCATTCCGGTCTCCGGTTCCCAGTTCAGCCGCTATGGCGGCAACACCATCTGCATCGAAATGCGCTGCGGCGAGGATGTGCTGATCTTCGATGCCGGCTCCGGCATCCCGCCCGCCGGGCTCGCGCTGAAGGCCGAGGGCGTTCGCAAGGTCGATCTCTTCTTCAGCCACTGCCACTACGACCACATCATCGGCCTGCCCTACTTCAAGCCGCTCTACAACTGCGAATGCGACGTCAACGTCTGGTCCGGGCACCTGGCAGGCTCCATGACCACCTCGCAGATGGTGCACGAGTTCATGCAGCCGCCCTGGTTCCCCGTCGACACGAAAATCTGCCAGGCGCATCTGGCCTACCAGGACTTTCGCGCCGGCGATGTGCTGACGCCGCGGCCGAACGTCACGGTCAGGACCGGCATGCTGAACCATCCGGGCGGCGCGATCGGCTACCGCGTCGATTGGGGCGGCCGTTCGGTGGCGATGATCACCGACACCGAACACCTTCCCGGCACCCTCGACCCGGAGGTTCTGAAGCTGATCGAGGGCGTCGACCTGTTCATCTACGACTGCTGCTACACCGACGAAGAGATGGACATGTTCACCGGCTTCGGCCACTCCACCTGGCAGCAGGCGGTCCGGCTGGCCAAGGCCGCCAAGGCCAAGGGGGTCGCCTTCATCCACCACGCGCCCTGGCGCACCGATTCCGAGTTGGAAGAGATCGACCGGCTGGCCGCCGCCGAATTCCCGGGCGCGTTCTCCGCCCGCGACGGCCAGGTGTTCGAGTACGCCGCCAGCGACGGCTAGCCCGACTCACCGCCGCGGTCCCGCCCGCCGAGCACCGCCGACAGCGACGCCCAGCGACAGGCCGGGTGGTCCGCGGTGCGCACGAACAGCCCCTCGAGGAACCTCCACACCGTCTCGTCATGCACGAGGTGATGGGTCAGCAGCCCGAGCGTGCCGCCCGCCCCCGCCCCCGGACGCTCGATGGCCCGCAACCGGGCGACGATGTCCGCAACCAGCGCCGCGCTGTCCCGCCCGCCGCGGGTGCCGCGCCAGTCCATCACGTCGACATGGGTATTGACCGCCGGCAGGCCCAGCGCCCGTTCCGGCCCGAACACCGACAGCGCGCGATAGCCGATGCCGCCGAGACGGGGGACAAGCGCAGTATCAATCCGGTTCCAGGGCGGTACGAGCACCGGCACCAGCCGCGGCCCGTGCAACTGCCGCAGGCGCGCCAGGCCTTCTTCCAGCAGGTCCAGCACGTCTCCCGCCGGGCGATGGGCGCCGAGTTCCTGCTTCTTTTCCCGGGGCGGCGCGAAGTTCTCGTGCGACCAGCCATGCACCGTCACCTCGACCTCGCGCGCCGCCGCCAGCCGATCGGCCAGCGCCGCGCCGGTGAAGGCCGGGATGACCGCGAGCGTCACCGGGACGGCGTGGCGCGCCGCCAGCGCCAGCAGCCGCTCCAGCGCCGGCGTCGGCTCGACCGCGTCGTCGTCGCGCAGCCAGAAGGTGGCAAGGCGTCCGGAGCGCTGCCAGCGGTCGAGTTCGTCGCGTAGCGGCTGCCAGGCGGGTTCGTCGGTCATGCGCGGTCTCCCAGATGTTGCGCCAGCACCTCTGCGAGCCGTTGCGTCGCGCGTTCCATCGCGCATTCCTCGGCCACGAAGCGGCGCGCGGCGCGCGCCATCGCCTCGCGCGCCGCCGTGTCCGTCAACAACCGTTCGAGCGCCGCCGCATAGGCGTCGACGTCGCCGGCGGGGGTGAGCAGCCCGGTGACGCCATCGCGCACGACCTCCGGCACCCCGGCGACCGCCTGGGCGACGACCGGCAGGCCGGCCGCCTGCGCCTCGAGATAGGCCAGCCCGTAGGCTTCGCCCGTGCCGGGCCAGGCATAGATGCTGGCCTGGCGCAGGACGGCGGCGATCGCGGGCGCGTCGCACTGGCCGTGCCAGACAAGCCGCTCTCCGGGCACGGCGGCAAACAGGCCCCGTACCGCCTCGGCGAGGACCCCGTCGCCGACGACCGACAGCGTCCAGGGCAGATGCGGCAGCCGCGCCAGCGCCGCGGCCAGCATGCGGTAGCTTTCGAGCTTGTCGCCGGGGCGCATCATCGCGACGGCGGCCAGCCGGCCGGGCTGCGGCTGCGGCACGCCGGCAAGGAACGGATCGGCGTCGATGAAGGGCCGCAGCAGCGCGGTGCGCGCCTCCGGCACGGCGGAAACGAGGCCGTCGCGGTCGCGGCGGGTGAAGCAAAGGTTGACCGCGGCCATGCGCACGGCCTCGGCCAGGCGCGCTTGGTTGTCCGCCCAGACCCCCTGGTTGCGCCGCCGCGAATAGGACGCCTCGGCCGTCACATAGGCGAGGCCGAAGCGGCGCACGAGCGCGGGACCGATCAGGTCCGGCGCCTTGTAGTAGGGGTGGTAGCAGAACCAGGCGTCGGGGACGCCGTCGGCCGCAAAGAGCCGGGACAGCCGTTCGACCTCGGCCTCGGCCGCGCGCTCGATCTCCGCCCGGCCGCTGCCGCCGGCGTCGGCGACGGCGACGAAGCTGCGCAGCGCCGAGGCAACCGTCACGGCGTGGCCGGCGCGCGTCAGCGCCGCCACCAGCTGCCGCGCCATCAGCCGGTCGCCGGACGGCACCGGGTGGTCGGGGGATTTCAGCGGGGAGTAGAACGCGATCCTCATCGCCAGCGTCTTAGCGCACTGCCGGGCGGTTTGGAAACGGGGAAGCTGGGTAAACCATAAGACCTTGAAAACAGCCGCTATCCTAGCGCGAAAGTGATGCGCGCAAGGGGCATAATGCGCTAGGGTTCCGGCCAATGCCAACGAGGAACGCCCGTCCGATGACGCCATCCCGCCGCACCGCCCTTGCCGCAACCGCCCTCCTTGCCGCCGCGCTTTCGGCCGGCGCCACCTGCGCCGCCTCGCAGAAGCTGCAGGACGGCTTCGACGGGGCGGACTTCTCCGAGAGCGGCGGCCTCTACTACCGCGACAATGCCGAGCAGAGGGCGGGAACGGCGGCGTTCCAGAGCGAGGTGAAACGGTCGGGGAGCGGCGCGCTGAAGCTGAGCGTGCGCCCGCTTTGCCCGGTCGACAGCGAGGGCTGCAGCGAGCGCGCCGAGATCTGGGAAAAGACCGCGCTGCGCGTGCCCTACGACGAGGGCGTGTGGTTCGGCTTTGCCGTCCGCTTCGCCGCGCCGATCCCGCAGGACGACCACCGCTACCTGATCGCGCAGTGGAAGCGCGAGATCGGGCCGGAGGCGGACGGCGACTTCAGCCCGTTCCTGGCGCTGCGGCTCGACAAGGGCAAGCTCTTCGCCACGATCGAAAGCAACTACCAGGACGGCACGGCCGCCGCCGTGTCCGACGGCGCCCCCGCCTGCCCGGCCGGCAGCACCCCGGTGTGGCTGCGTCCGGAAACCAACCAGATGCGCTCGCTCGTGGCCCACGACGCCAACTGGAGCGCGCAGGACGGCAAGGAATTCAAGAGCTGCACCGACAAGCTCGTGGTGACGACGAACGGCACCCCGCTGCCGGCACCCTCCGCCACCGAATGGACCGACTACGCCATCTACTCCCGGCCCGGGCCGGACGGCGGCGGCCGCATCGAGATCTTCGCCAACGGCCAGTGGATCGCCACCGCCAGGGGCTATATCGGCCACGACGACGTCGGCCTCGGCAAGAACCAGTATTTCAAGTTCGGCCCCTACCGCGCCGCCGGCGACGGCGAGTGGACGCTCTACTACGACGACTTCCGCCGCTCGCCGGACTGCATCGACGTTCTGCGCGACGAACAGGCCTGCGCGCTGGTCGAGTGACGCCGCACGCCCGCGTCGGCCGGTCCGGCTACCAGGGTTTCCAGGCGACCAGCAGGCCGCCGTCGGCGCGCTCGGCCCGCTCGCACAGCGCGAGCACGTCGGCCAGCGGCGCGCGGCGCGGCAACGCGCCGGCGACAATGCCGGCGTCGGCAATGGTGACGGCGCCGCCGCGGCAGACGACGGTGAACAGCAGCGGACCGGTGGCCCACCAGGCCGGCGCGCCGGGCAAGGCGGCGGCGGCGGCCGGCAGCGCCTCGAGGATGCGGCCGAAGGCCGGATGGCCGGGCGGGGCGGCGATGAGCGAGTTGGTCAGAAGCAGGCTGCCGGCCCCGGTATCGCGCGGCGTGTCCTCGGCCAGCGCCGTCAGGCCGGTCAAGGGCAGCAGGTCGTGGAAGGCGAGGCCCGCCCGGGCCGGATACCAGTCGCAGTCGAGATAGATGCCGCCGAAGCGGTCGAGGATCAGGTAGCGGGCGACGTCGACCGCGCCCGGCAGGTCGCCGATCGCAAGCATCGCGGCATAGACGGGATGGCCGTCGATGCCGGCGGCCCGAAGGTCCGCCTCCCGCCACAGCCGGTACTGGTAGCCGTGGCGGCCGGCATGGTCGGCCCAGGCGGACGTCGAGACCGGCAGGTCCCCTGCCCCGATCCACACCTGGTGCAGCACCCGCGGCACCGGCTGGCGGCCGGCTTCGGCCAGCGCCGCCCGCTCCGTCCGCGAAAACTGCCCGTAGGGCGCCAGCAGCTGCGGCGGCGGCACCAGCGTGTGCTGGTAGCCGACCCGCCGGACGATGTCGCCCTGGCGCTTGGCGACCTTGAGAAAGGCCGAATGCAGCTTGCGCGGCAGGCCGAGTATCGTCTTCGGTCCGAGCACGTGGCTGCCGGGATCCGCCGCCAGCGCGTTGAGGATGTCGAGGGCGGCGTCCAGTCGGCCCGCCTCGCGCAGCCCCTCCGCCGCCTTCAGCCGTGCCTTGTAGCTTTCCCTGTCGGTCATCCGTTCACCCCGTCCGCGGCCGATCCGCGTTGCTGGCCATGGGCTAGCGCGGCAGGCCGACCGGCGTCAACGGGGACAGGCGGCTTCCGGCATGCCGGCAGGTCCGTACCCGGCCCGCGCCGCGCCGGGCAGGCCCGGAGCGCGGAACGAAATGGCGGCGGGGCTAGCGCCCGCCGTGGCCGCCGTGCATGCCGAAGCGGTGCGACGTCAGGTAGCGCTGGATGATCTCCTTCTGCCCCGGCTCGAGCACGGCCTCCAGTGCGGTCTTTGCCGCCTTCAGCCTGGCCGCCTTCTCCGCCCGGTTTTCGGCGCGGGCAATCAGCCGGTCGAGCAGGTCCATTCCGGAAGACGCGCCAGGGCCGGGTCCCGGTGCGGCAGGCGCCTCGGCCGCCTCGCCGCCATCGGTGGCCGCCGGCTCGTCATCCCCCGGCGCCATGGCCTCGTCGTCCATCTCGTCGTCGGCGTCGCGCGGCCCCATCGACGGCCGCTGGAAGGTGGCGAAATCGACGAGCGCGGCGCTGAAGGTGCGCCAGGCATCGAGCTGCGCGGTCTTGATGCCGGCGGCGTTCTCCGCCGCGGCAAGACGCATCGCCAGCCGCTCGCCAAAGGCCGGGCCGTGCCAGCGGCGCGGACCGTGGTCCCGGTCCCGGTCGCGCCCGTGCTCGCCATGACGGTAGCCGCGCTCCATTCGGCCGCGGTCGTCGCCGCGCTCGCCGTGCATGCCGGCCTCCATGCGCGGGCGCTCCGGCCTGTTGTCCTGGGCAACCACCGGTAGCGCCAGGCTGGCGGCCAGCGGCACCGCCACGGCCAGCGCGAACGCCTTGCGGAGGCTGCGGGTGCGGGTCGGGATAACGTCGGTCATCGTTCTGTTTCTCCTTGGCAATCGTCCCTTGCAGCACGAAGCTAGGAGCCGGACGTGTCCGGTCTATGGCCCGCGCGGCCCAAAACGGCCCGCGCCGATGAATTTTGCGTGATGACGGGGTGAACTGCAACCGTCGGGACGGCGGTCAGCGGTTGCCGGACTGCCCCACTTCCAGCGGCCAGGTGACGAGATAGTCCTCGTAGTCCTCGACGTCGATGCCCGCCTCGCTGACCGTGCGGCCGCGCGCGGAGATGCCGGCCTGATGCACCGTCTCGCGGTCGCCGGAGACCAGGTAGTGCCACCAGTACAGCGGCTCGCCGTCGCGGATCAGCCGGTAGGCGCAGGTGGGCGGCAGCCAGTTGATCTCGTCGACCGACTTCACCGTCAGCCGGATGCAGTCGGGCACGGTGGCCTGGCGGTTGTCGTAGTCCCTGCAGCGACAGCTCTGGTCATCGAGCAGCTGACAGCGGATCGAGGTCCAGACCACTTCGCCGGTGTCCCAGTCCTCGAGCTTGTTGAGACAGCAGAGTCCGCAGCCGTCGCACAGGCTTTCCCATTCGCCGTCGGTCATCTCCGCCAGCGTCTTGGTCTGCCAGAACGGCAGGGCATTGCCGGCGGCGTCGTCGGCTAGCCGCATTGTCTGCATCTGGTTCTTCGCGTTCATGGCAGTCAACTGGACCCGGCGGACCGAAACGTCAAGTCCCGCCTCGACCGGGCAGGACGGCGCACCGGCCGTTCACGGCGTTTCACCGACTGGAAACGACCGTGAAAGGGGATGGCAACCATGTTGTTTTATCCCTTGCGATTGCCTGATATCGTTAGGGTAACGGGCGCCTTAGCCACCACGAGGATGAAGCCTTGCAGGAACCGCCATCAGAGGAACAGCCGCGTCGCCGCAAACGGCACATCCTGCTGCGCATCGATTCCTGGATCGATTCCACGCTCTGGAACGCCGGTTTCCGTCTCGCCGAACTGTGGGAGGAGATCACCATCTTCTTCCGCCGGTTCAACGTGAGGGGCTGGCGGCGGGCGCTGTCCGAACTGGTCGGCGAAGGCATGAACATCGGCACGGCCGGCTTCGTCCTGTTGCTGGCGCTGGCGCTGCCGGCCTTCGAGGAGACGAAGGGCGACTGGCGCAACCAGAGCGACTTCGCCGTCACCTTCCTCGACCGCTACGGCAACGAGATCGGCCACCGCGGCATCATCCACGAGGATTCGGTGCCGGTCGACCAACTGCCCGACCACCTGATCAAGTCGGTGCTGGCGACCGAGGACCGGCGCTTCTTCGACCATTTCGGCATCGACTTCCTCGGCCTTGCCCGCGCCATGACCGAGAACGCGCGCGCCGGCGGCGTGGTCCAGGGCGGCTCGACCATCACCCAGCAGCTCGCCAAGAACCTGTTCCTCACCAACGAGCGCACGATCGAGCGCAAGATCAAGGAGGCGTTCCTGTCGCTGTGGCTGGAGGCGAACCTGTCGAAGAAGGAGATCCTGCGGCTCTACCTCGACCGCGCCTACATGGGCGGCGGCACCTTCGGCGTGGCGGCGGCCTCGCAGTTCTATTTCGGCAAGGACGTCACCGATGTCGACCTCGCCGAGTCCGCCATGCTCGCCGGGCTGTTCAAGGCGCCGGCCCGCTACGCCCCGCACGTCAACCTGCCGGCCGCGCGCGCGCGCGCCAACGAGGTTCTGTCCAACCTCGTCCAGGGCGGGCTGATGTCGGAGGGACAGGTGATCGCCGCCCGGCGCAGCCCGGCGAGCGTCATCGACCGGCAGGAGAAGACCGCCCCCGACTTCTTCCTCGACTGGGCCTTCGAGGAGGTGCAGCGGATCGCCCGCCCCTTCGCCCAGCATTCGCTGATCGTCCGCACCACCATCGACATGGGCCTGCAGGCCGCCGCCGAGGAGGCGGTGGAGACCGGCCTGCGCCAGTTCGGCGACAGCTACAAGGTCAAGCAGGGCGCGCTGGTGATGGTGGAGAACGGCGGCGCGGTGCGCGCCATGGTCGGCGGGCGCGACTACGGCGAAAGCCAGTTCAACCGCGCCACCAAGGCGCTGCGCCAGCCGGGTTCCTCGTTCAAGGTCTATACCTACGCCGCGGCGATGGAGAAAGGCAAGACGCCGGAAACGACCATCGTCGACGCACCGATCACCTGGCGCGGCTGGTCGCCGCAGAACTACGGCCGCAGCTACGCCGGCAGGGTGACGCTGATGACCGCGCTGGCGAAGTCGATCAACACCGTGCCGGTGCGCCTCGCCAAGGACCTGCTCGGCACCGAGGCCATCGCCAAGACCGCCAAGGAGATGGGCGTGGAGACCCCACTCAGGACCGACAAGACCATGCCGCTCGGCACCTCGGAACTGACCGTGCTCGATCAGGCCACCGCCTATGCGGTGTTCCCGGCCGGCGGGGTGCAGTCGCGGCGGCACGGCATCACCCAGATCCTGAACTACGACGGCGACGTGCTCTATGACTTCACCCGCGACGCCTCGCCGGCACGGCGCATCCTGTCGGAGCGCGCCAATGCCGACATGAACCGGATGCTGGTCACCATTCCCGTCAGCGGCACCGCGCGCCGGGCGGCGCTGGACGGCGGCATCGTCACCGGCGGCAAGACCGGCACGACCCAGGCCTATCGCGACGGCTGGTTCGTCGGCTTCACCGGCAACTATACGACCGCCGTCTGGTTCGGCAACGACGACTACACCTCGACCGACAACATGACCGGCGGCTCGCTGCCGGCGATGACGTTCAAGCGGCTGATGGACTACGCCCACCAGGGCATCGAGCTGCGGGCGATCCCGGGCATCGAGAACCCGCTTCCCGGCGAAACCACGGAAACGGCGGCGGCTTCGGGCGAAGCGGCGGCGGACGAGCTGCCCCCGCTGATCCGCCCGCGCTCGCTGTCGGTCGGGGTGACACGGTTGCTGCGCGCGCTCGCCAAGGACCTCAACGACGCCAAGCCACTCACCACCGACGGCCGCGTGGCGGCGTTGTGACGCGGCAGGCCCCGCCCGGCGACCCCGGGCGGACCCGGGCCTGACGCTGCGGCAGCATTGTTCGCCCCGCCGCCGAGATGGCCATCGATTTCGCCGGGGAATCATGCAAGGTTCTGCCTGTCACCCGCCACGGCATCGCTCCGGGCCGGGCGACCGAAAGTTGTCGCGTATCCAACCGGAAGGCCGATTTGTTCCGCATCCCCCTTCTCGTCGCCCTGGCGCTCGCCATCACCTTCGGCCTCGGCACGCTGTCGGCGGTCTGGGCGCTGAAGGCGACGATCGGGTTCGGCTCGATCGCGCTCGGCCCCTGGAGCGCCTTTCCCAACGCGCAGAAGGACACGGCCGACCCCTACGCCAAGGCCCACCGGGCCCGTGACGGCGCGCTGCTGCTCGGCAGCGCCGAGGGTCTGGTGTTCCGCGCCGCCGCCGACAATGACGGCACGATGCTGTCCGGCCGCTGCACCTACGACGTAGCCGGGCTGACGCCCCCGGCCCGGCACTGGACGCTGCACGCGACGGCGCCGGACGGCGCGCCGGCCGCGCCCGCCGACGGCACGCCTGCCGGTCTCAACTCCTGGACGGTGCTGCGGGGAACCGACAGCTCGTTCGTCATCCACGTCGCCGCGACGGCGCAGCCCGGCAACTGGCTGGCGATCCCGGCGGATCGCCCGTTCCGCCTCGTGCTGACGCTGCTCGACACGCCGACGGCCGGCAGCTCGGGCGTGATCGACCTGTCGATGCCGGCGATCAGCCGGACGGGATGCGCCGATGCGTAGCATCCTCTTTGCGGTCCTGGTGGGACTGATCGGGGCGGCGGCGCTGCACATCCTGATCATCCTGGCGCTGCCGCGCTTCACCGGCAACGACGCCTATACGAAGATCGTGGGCCTCGGGGCGCCGCAGCGCTTCTATCCGCTGCCGAACGAGCGCGGACCGGGCGGCCTGCCCTTCAACGACGATCCGGGACTGCGGGTCGCGGCCTGCGCCCTTTCCATCGCCGAGCGCCCGGTGCGCCTGTTCGCACCGGCCGGCATGCCGTTCTGGTCGGTCGGGCTGTTCGACAGCGCCGCCAACGAGGTGTTCAGCATGAACGACCGCACCACCGTCGGCGGCGCGCTCGACGTGGTGGTGGCGACGCCGGTGCAGTTGAACGCGATCCGCAAGTCGCTGCCGCAGGACCTCGCCCAGTCGATTCTGGTCGAGATGGCGGACGAGGACGGCTATGCGGTGTTGCGAACGTTCGTGCCGACGGCGACGATGCACGAGGCGGCGCAATCGTTTTTCGCCAATGCCGGCTGCGAACCGATCGAGGACGAACTCGCCGGCTAGCGCGCCGGATGCCCGAGCCGGTTGCCCGAAAAGCGACCCCAATGTCTTGATTTCAAGCGCGTCCTGAAGACGATGGCCGGTTCCCCGTCAGGCGGAAAACGGCACGCCGAAGCATGCTCACGCGCCGGCGACGGCCGCGCGCGAACAGGGTGGATGGTCAGCGCCGGGCGTCCTTGCCCGGTTCCGCCGCGGTCGCCTTGCGGCCGTCGCGGTGCTTGGCCGCGATCATTGCCGCGGTTAGCCGCTCGTAGCGGACGCCGGTGAACAGCAGCACCGCCGCCGGCGTCTCGTGCCAGACCCTGCCGCGTCGCGGCAGGCGTGAAAGTCTCTCTTGCAGTCGTACCACGTCTGCCATTCTCGCCTCCTAACAGAACCGAGACGGATGAAGTACTGCACTTATTTCACCCTGCCCGCAAAACGGGCCAGTGCGGCACGGATCCGTCGTCGTCGGCGGCGGGGGAGCACTTTTACTCTGAAGCCGCTGTCGACCCCTGAACGGCGGGAGGGCTGTGAAGGTTTCCCGAAACGGGAAAGATTTTCTCGCCGCCGGCCAGGCCATCCGATGCATTGCACCTTGCCTTGATGCGCCGCCGCCCGGCATTCGCGCGCGAAGCAGCTCAGCATGCGGGAAACATAGCACGGGATTTCGATTTGCCCACGCCCTTCCCTTGCCCGAACCCTAACGGCATTACGGTTAACACGTTGCTAATTCTTTTCGTCTACTTGTTGGCAATCACCGGTTTCAGGCGGGTGTGGGCCGATCCGGACCCTGACCCGCCGCAGGCCTGCCACCTCCGAAAGCCGTAGGGTGAAGCAGGCATGGCGCCGGGCATCGTTGCTTTTGCGTAAGAGTGGTGCGGTTGTGGGGGACAGGTTTCGCGAACTGGAAAGGCCGCGGTCGGCGCGCCCGAAGGACATCGTCCTGATGGCGACGGTCTCCGGCTTCGAAAGCCTCAGCCGCCCCTCCCGCTCCGACCAGCGGCAGTTCCACGACCTGTTCGTGGCGACCTACCCCGCCTGCAGCGACGAAGCCCGAAGACAGGCGGTGGCCGCCCTCTCCCAATGCCCGGTCGTGCCCGAGGCGACGGCGCTGTTCATCGCCCGCCAGCCGATCGGCGTCGCCGCGATCTTCCTGACGCGCTCGCAGGCGCTCGGCGATCCGACGCTCCTCGAGATCCTGCGCGACGCCTCTCCGGCGCACGCCCGCGCGATCGAACGGCGCGACAATCTCTCGCCGCGCCTGATCGAGCGTCTGGTCGGGCTGCACCAGCAGCACCGCAGCCGCGGCACGCAGGCAGAGGAGGCGGCACGCGCCGAGGCCCACCGCCGGGCACGCGAGGAGGAACTGCGCGAAGAGATCAAGGCCCGGGTCCGCGCGCAGCTGGCGCAACCGGCCATCCTGGCCCCGCTTGCCGCGATCAGCGACGTCCACCTGGCCCTGCTCGTGCGCTTCGCCCGCGCCGGCGAGGCAGGCATGGTCGCGGTCGTGCTCGCCGACGCGCTCGGCACGAGCCAATGGCTCAGCGAGCGCATCCTGCTCGACGTCTCCGGACAGCAGCTGGCAACGACGCTGCTCGCGCTGTCGGCCCCCGGCCGCGACAGCGCCTTCGTCCTTGCCCGCCTCTATCCGCACCTGGCCCAGCCCGCCGATGCCGGGAACCGCGCCGAACTGCTGCTGTCCGGCCTTCAGCCGGCGTCCTGCCGCGAGCGTGTGGAGAGCTGGCGCCGGGCCGACGCCTATACCTGCCGGGACCTGCCGCGCACGGCGGCCAATGCAGGCGCGCCCGGCCGCAAGGCGGCTGTTGCCGCTGCCGCCCGGCCGCGCCGGAGCGCCGGCTGAACGCCGGCCAGCCGGTCAGCGGCGAAACAGCGGGTCGTCCCGCCCTGCCTGTCCCAGCTCGATGAGATCGCCGATCTCCTCGGTCTCGAGCGCCACGATCCAGAGGTCGGGGTCGAAGCGGACCTCGCGCACCAGCGCGTCGGAGACGGTCTCCCGCGGCTGTCGCTCGAGGCGCAGCTCGAACAGGCGCCGGACGCCGTCGTCCGCATCGAACAGGCTCTGCGGCGCCGGCGCATAGAGCGTTTCGGTGCCGTCGCGAAAGGACTGGCGCACGAAGATGGCGCCACCGTCGCCCGCCCCCTTGCGCTCGATCGCGGCGAAGTCGCCGCGGGCAAAGACGTTGCGAACGAGGGCAGAGGCGTAGATTTCGGATTTCAGGCGCATCAGGCTGCATACCCACAGCGGCGCCGGCGTGCAACCGTCAGCACCAGGACGGGCGCGCCGATGCCAGCCGAACGGTCCGGGACGGCCGGGCGTCAGAGCGCGCCGATTTCCTTCAGCTTGTTGAGCACCAGCGCATTCGGCTCGCCGGTGGTCGGCAGGCGGTAGTGCTTCTCGAAGGCGCGGATGGCCTGGCGGGTCTTCTCGCCGGCGACGCCGTCGACGGCGATGTCGGCATAGGCGATGTTGCTCAGGCCCTTCTGGATCTTCATCACCAATGCGCTGGACACGGACGGCCCGGATGCCGGGGCCGGTGCAGCCTCGGCCTCGGCGGCGCGGATGGCGGCTGCGATCGGGTCCTCGGCGGCCTCGATCGCGCGCGCGTCCGGCATCGGCCGCTCGGTCGGCAGCACCGCCACCTGCGCGGCGACGCCGCCATAGACGGCAGCCAGCAGCTCGGCGCTGGGCGCGCCGCTGACCGCAAGGCCGTGCTCCTGCTGGAAGCGGCGAATCGCCTCCGCCGTCGCCTCCCCCAGCAGCCCGTCCGGATCGCCGGCGTAGTAGCCCTGCCGCGCCAGTTCGGCCTGCAGATCGTGCACCAGATCCGAACGCGACGCTTCCGCGGCCTCCCCTTCACCCTCGCGCTCGATGCGGAAGGTGGTCACGTCGCCGGGCGGCTTGCGCAGCGCCGCGAAGCCAAGCGTGTTCTGGGCCGAGCGGGTCTTCAGGATCGGCGAGGGATGGTGGCCGGGCTGGTACCAGAGCGCGTTGGCGGCGATGAAGGAAAAGACGACACCGAAAGCCGCGCAGCCGCCGACGACCGACGGATGGCGCGCGGCCAGGGCACCGAGCGCCAGAAGCGAACGCTGGACAAGGCCGGGCTCGCTGGCCCGGCGCTTGCGGCTGTGGCCGCCGTCCCGCTCAGGCTGTCTTCGCGCGCGCGCCGTCATGGCTCCTGTCCTTGTTGCTGTCCGGGAGAACGCTCTCCGCCGCCCCCGCCGGTATGGCATTGTTACGGTCGCCGGGGAACAGGCGCGGCGGGAATTCCCCGACCAAGCTCGCGCCGCGCGCCTCGGTCGGGTCCGCCGCGACCAGACCGTCGGCCGGGATGGTGACCGTGACCTGCGTGCCTTCGCCGGCGCGGCTGCGGATGGCGAAGGTGCCGCCATGCAGGCCGACGAGGCCCTTGACCAGGGACAGGCCGAGGCCGGTTCCCTCGTAGCGCCGGGTATAGTGGCTCTGCACCTGGATGAAGGGCTGGCCGATCAGGTCCAACTGCTCGGCCGGGATGCCGATGCCGGTATCGCTGACACTGAGCACGAGCGAGCGGCCGCTGCGAGTGGCGTCGATGGTGACAATGCCGCCCCGGTCGGTGAACTTGACGGCGTTGCCGACGAGATTGATCAGGATCTGCTGCAGCGCACGCTGGTCGGCGACGACCTCGCCAAGCTCGCGCGACACGCGGCTCGCCAGCTGCACGCCCTTCTGCCTTGCCTGCAGCGCCAGCATCTGTTCGCAGGTGCGCACGCTCTCGCAGACCGAGAACGGTTCGAGCAGAAGCTCGTAGCGGCCGGCCTCGATCTTGCTGACGTCGAGCATGGTGTTGACCACCGACAGCAGGTGGCCGCCGGACTGGTGGATCAGGGCGACGTACTCACGCTGACGGTCGTTCTCCAGCTTGCCGAAGTATTCGCCCGCGAGCACGTCGGAAAAGCCGAGGATCGCGTTCAGCGGCGTACGCAGCTCGTGGCTGACGGCGGCGAGGAAGCGCGTCTTGGCATCGTTTGCGGATTCGGCCTCGGCCGCCTTGCGGGCGCCGACGTCGCGCAGCTCGGCCTCGACCGAGATGTCGCGCGACTGGGCCAGGATCGATGCCAGCAGGCCGTCGGCGTCCCGGACCGCGGTCAGGTCGGTGCGCACGTGCAGGAACTGCTCGCCTGGCCCGGCCTCGCGGCGCTGCTCGAGCCGCAGGTCGACGCTGGCACGGCTTTCGCCCTGGCGCAGGCGGTCGATCGCCTGCAGGAAGCCAAGGCGGTCGGACACGTGTATCTGGTCGATGAAGCCGCGGCCGGCGGGGCTGCGCATGGCGGCCAGGATCGTGTCGCGGTCGCGGCCGTAGACGGCGGTGACGTGGCCGCGCGGGTCGTGAACGGTGACGAGACCGGCAAACAGGTCGTAGCTGGCGCCGGCGTCGGCCGCAGAGGCGGTGCGGTCAGCGGGCGGGCCGCCGCGGCCGCGATGGCGGGCAAGCGCGGCCGCCGAAGCGGTCGCCAGCAGGCCGCCGGCGGCGGCAAGGGCGGCACCGGCCGGCAGGGCCGCGGACACGGGCATGACGGTGGACAGGGCGAGCGGCAGCGCCGGCACGGCCAGAAGGGACGAGATGAAGATCGCGCGCAGGGCGGTGGACGCGCGCGCATCGCCGGACGGGCAGGCCTCACCCGTGACAGCAGCCGCCATGGCCGCCATTCTGTCAGCGATGTCATTCAGGAGACGCACGCAATACCCTGCCGTCTGTCGTTCTTTTGTCTGCCGCCAGAATCGCACCGCCGGCTTAGAAAAGGATAAACGCAGGCCGGCGGATCGGGGCCGAAAAGCCCGAAAACGGCTGTTTCAAAGCGGTACAGCCGGCATTTGATTTTCGTGGTTAATAGGGGGTAAGCATCTAGAAATGCGGCATTTTTCGGTTGACGTTAACCTCTGGGACGGAGCCTCCGGGCGGCGATGGCCGGATCGCGGGCCGGTTGGCCGGCGGCGCGCCGCCACGATGCTTAACGACGGTCGCTAAAATTTGTCACAAATGCCGCGCCGGGGGCGATCGTTCAAATCTTATGCAAATTTGAGGAAAATCCGAGCGTTTCTTGCAATGGGCCATTTTCCGGCGTTGGCTATCGTCGCAGCAATGACAAGCCAGCAGCGGTCGTCATGACCGCGGTGGCACAGGTGGCAGCGGCCCGACAGAACGCCGCGCCCGAAACGCAGGATGGGCAAGGCAATGTGGTTTCTGATCAAGGGAGCGTTCTGGTTCTCGCTGGTGCTGGTGCTGCTGCCGCTGTTCGACAACGACGCCACCGAGAAGCTGCAGAACGGCCCGGCCGTCGAGCTCGACGATACCTTTACTGCCGCAAGCGAAGCGTTCGGCTATCTTTCCGCCATCTGCCTGGAGAAGCCGGAGGTTTGCGAAAAGGGCGCCGAGACCTTCGTGGCGCTCGGCCACCGCGCCCGCGAGGGCGCGCGCGTCGCCTACAAGCTGCTCGATTCGCAGTTCGCCGACCCGACCGAAGCGCCGGCGAGCGCCGAGGCGGCCCTGGCCCAGCCGCTGCCGGCGCCGGTCGATGCCGCGGCAGAGGCCGACGCGGTCGTCACCGGCACGGTCGCCATTCCCGCGCGTCGGCCTGACCCGGCGCGCTAGCACCTTTCGACTGCCTGCCTTGTTGCCCGAAGCAACCGCCGCGAGGACCGCCCATGCCGCGCGGCGTTCTTTTTTGCTTTCTCGCCGAACGCGCCGACATGGTTCAAATCGCGCCGCTTGTGCATTATATGTCCGACAGCACAATGATCGGACCGGAAATGACAGAGCTTGCGCAGATCATCGATGACTTCGCCTTTCTCGACGAGTGGGAGGACCGCTACCGCTATGTCATCGAGCTGGGAAAGGCCCTGCCGGACCTGAGCGAGGACAAGCGCACCAGCGAGAACAAGGTGCAGGGCTGCGCCAGCCAGGTGTGGCTCGTCACCCATTCCGACGGCGGCGCGGACCCGGTGCTGACCTTCGAGGGCGATTCGGACGCGCACATCGTGCGCGGGCTGGTGGCGATCGTGCTGGCCGTCTACTCCGGCAAGCGCGCCTCGGAAATTGCACGCACCGACGCGCTCGAGGTGTTCAGCAAGATCGGCCTCGTCGAGCACCTGTCCGCGCAGCGGGCCAACGGCCTGCGCTCGATGGTGCGCCGCATGCGCGAAGAGGCGACCGTCCGCGTCGCCGCCTGATCCCGAGATGTGCCAGGCGGTGGCCCGACGCCGCCAGACGTCGCTGACCGCAAAGACCCTGCCCGCTAGCGCGGACCGCGTTCGTCGCCGCGCAGCAGCGCCGCCAGTTCGGGACGGTAGCCCTCCGCGCCCCAGGCATGCTGCCGCCTGGCGGCGACCGGCGGCGGATCATAGTGGCGCGCGAGCGCCATCAGCGCCGCGCGCAACATCAGCTTGGCCGAGCGCACCGGCCACTGGCGCTCGCGTTCCACCGTCTCCAGCCCCTTCATGAAGCAACAGACATCGAGCGCGACGCCGGACAGTTCCGGTCCCATCGCCTCGATCGCCCGCCGCAGGCGCTGGCGCGCGGCGATCGCCGTGTCGGAAATCTCGCGCCCCTGGCCAGCCTCGCCCACCGTGCGTCCGGAGAGCCGCGGCTGCCAGACCATGGTCAGCCGCGGCTGCAGGCCGGCCCGGCAGAAATCGCGCGCGAGCCGCTCGCCCGCGGCCATCGCCGTCTCGGCAAGGAAGGGCGATCCCGCCTTGTCCTTCAATCGCGCCAGCGTCGACAGCGGCGATTCAAGCCGGTTGACGCTGACCGGCTGGCGCCCCGGACCGATATCGACCGTCCGCTGCGCAAGGTCGCGATGCTGGTCACGAAAGGCGTCGGCCCCGGACAGCAGCCGACGCAGGTAGGCGCGGGTCTCGCCAGAGCTGCGCAGCGTGTCGCCGGCCCTGACGGCGAGCCCGAGCCGGACGGCGTCCGCCACCACGGCGGCGGCGACGCTGGCCTCCCGACCCGCCCGAGTGCGCAGCCTGACCGGGTTCTCGCCCGCCACCGCCACCTCACCGCCGGCGGCTGCGAGGAAGCGCAGCAGGACGGCAAGCGCCCGCCTGCCGGCCGCATCGGGCTCATTCATGCTCGATCACTCCCGCCGTGCCGAACACCGAAAGGGTGATCCGCTCGACCGTGCCGACGAAGTCGTCGAAGGCCCTGTCGTCACGGCGATCCTCGACCACGTTGCAGGCATGGCCGACCGTGGTGCGGTCGCGACCGAAGGCCGCGCCGATGTCGGCCAGCGAAATCTGCAGGCCAACGTGGCAGACATACATGGCGATCTGACGGACGTGGGTCGCCGACCGGCGGCTGCTTCGCCCGCGCGCCGGCTGGCCCGCCAGCAGCAACAATTCGGCCACCAGCTGGCGCACGACGCGGCAGACCGAACGCGGGCTGGCCTCCGAGCGGTGGAACAGGCCCGCACCGCCGAAGACCACGGCCTGCAACCGTGCGCGACGGGCGGCCAAACGGGACGAGCGGTGGCGACGGCCGCCCGACGGCGGCGCAGGCGTGGCGAGGGGGGTGGGCAGGGGCTGGGCATCGGGCATGAGGTGAACTCCGTTAATAGGAATTTATTCATACACCCTATGCAACAGACGGGGATAAATGAAGCGCCAACCACCGCTCTCCCCTTGAAATCGTGAGGGCTTTGTAAACGCGCATCCCCAATTGTAGGCTTTTTTTCCTTATTCGGAACAAAAAAAGACCGGATCGCTCCGCGACCCGGTCCGAATGACGATCGAATGCCGGCCCGGCCGCCGGCGCAAGGCCCGCGCGTGCTATCGCTTGCCCTTGCGGCGCTGGCCGAGCCCCATTTCCTTTGCCAGTCGCGAGCGCGCCTCGGCATAGGCCGGCGCGACCATCGGATAGTCCGGCGGCAGATCCCACTTTTCCCGGTATTCCTCCGGGCTCATGCCGTAGTGGGTCATCAGGTGACGCTTCAGCGACTTGAACTTCTGTCCGTCCTCAAGGCAGATGATGTAGTCGTTCTGCACCGACTTGCGGATCGGCACCGGCGGCTTCGGCTTTTCCGCCTGGGCCGGCGCTTCGACCGCCGCCGGCGGCTGCGAGGTGTTGTTGAGCGCGGCATGCACGTCGGCGATCAGGGTCGGGAGATCCGAAACGGGCACGACGTGATTGCTGACATAGGCGGCAACGATGTCGGCTGTCAGTTCTACCAACAGATTCGAGCCGATGCCGTCGGAATTCTCGGTCATTTTCTTCTCCTGTGCGGCGAACCGCCCCTCGCGCATGGCGCGGGCGGAACCATTCTGCGAACTGCCGTAAAGCTAATCTTGTCGTGGCCGGCTAAACCTGTCCCCATCCGACAAAGGAAGGCCCCTCGGGAACAGATTTCATAGTGCGCCAATAATACTTCCGTGTCCGGAGCGCCCCTCGCCCCTCCAAATCTTGGCCACAACGACGCCCCAAAAAGAGCATGTCGCAAAGATCGCAACTTAGACTGGAGATCAACGCACTAGCAATATCAACATCGAAGCTTTACTTAATTTGAAATAACATCGTTTTTTAGAAAGTCCAATAATATTTTGGCGATCACGATGTGAAACTTGTACATCCCCCATTTGGGGGAGAACCCGCAAAAAAACCGGCCCCAGCGCAAATTCATTACGCGGCGAGGCGGCGCTCAGTTCTTGCCGTGATCGCGCAGATCGTCGCAAACCGTGCGGCGCGACAGCCGGTAGCCGGCCTGATGGGCCGCCTTGGCGACGAGGTGGGCCGCCACCGGCGCCGTCAGGATGAAGAAGACGAACCCGGCAAAGGCGCGCGCGAAGGTGGCAAAGTCGCCGCCATGGACCCCGGCGGCGATCAGCATCAGCCCGGAGCCGACGGTTCCGGCCTTGGAGGCTGCGTGCATGCGGGTGTAGACGTCGGGCAGACGCACGACGCCGACCGCCGCGAGCAGGCTGAACAGCCCACCGGCCACCAGCATGATCGCCACGAATATCGCAACCGGCATCTCCATCAGCGTGCCCTCCCCTTCCGCTTCGGCCGCCGCCCGCGCGGCTGCCCCCGCCCCGCCCTGCCGGCGGCGGGCGCCACCATCGGGTCGGATTCGTCCTCCGGCATGCCCTGGGTCAGGACGAACCGGGCAAAGGCGACGGTGGTGAGAAAGCCGACGAGGCCGAGCGAGATCGCAATGTCGACATAGAGGGTGAAGCCGGTCTTGATCGCCACCACCGCGAGGAAGCCGATCGCGATCGCGACCAGCATGTCGAGCGCAACGATCCGGTCCGGCAGTGTCGGCCCGCGGATCACCCGATAGGCGGTGAGGAAGAAGGCGACGCACATGAAGAACAGCGCGACGGCAGAGGCGGCAATGACGATGGCCTGGGGTGTCATCAGCGGAGGGCCTCCAGGATCTTGCGCTCGAAGCCGTCGGCGATGTCGCGCCGCAGCGCGACCGGATCGGAGCAGTCGAGCGCGTGGACGTAGAGATAGCGCCGGTCGTCGGAGACATCGACCGACAGCGTGCCCGGCGTCAGCGTGATCAGGTTTGCCAGCAGCGTGATCTCGATGTCACGGTCCACGGTCAGCGGAAAGGCGAAGATGCCGGGCTTGAGGTCCATCTTCGGGCGGGCGACCATCAGCGCGACGCGCGAGGCCGACAGCGCCAGTTCCCTGATGAAGAGGACGGCGAGCGACAGCAGCTTCAACGGCCGGAACGCGGTGCGGCTGCCGCTGAAGTCGCGCCGGATGAGCCAGAGCGCGAACAGCCCGAGCAGGAAGCCGAGGATGAGGTTGTGCGGCGCCAGACTGCCGGTGACGGCCGCCCAGACGGCGGCGAACAGAACTGCGGGCAGGATCAGCATCGTCATCGGCCTCCTTGCGGGAAGACGGAGTCAACATAGGCCGACGGCTCCGACAGCAGGCTCGCCGCCGCCTGGATCTGCGACAGCAGCGGATCGGGGAAGAGCCCGACCAGCACCGACGCCAGCGTCAGCACGCCCAGCGGCAGCAGCGCGCTCGTCCGCAGCCGCGGGTCGGCAACCTCCGAGGCCTCTTCGGCGGGGCGCCAGTAGGCAAGCGCCCACACCCGGCCGACGGCGATCATGGTCAGAAAGCCGGTGAGGAAGACGGTGCCGGCCAGCCACCAGGCGCCGATGTCGATCGCCGCCTTCGCCACCATCACCTTCGGCCAGAAGCCGGAGAACGGCGGCATGCCGGCGACGGCGAGGAACAGCACCAGCGACAGCGCCGAGAAGAGCGCGGCGCGGCCGTAGATGCCGCCGGCCTGGTGCAGATCGAAGGTGCCCGACAGCCGCCCGGCGACGCCGGCGGCCATGTACAGAGCGGTCATGACCAGCATCGAGTGAAGCGCGTAGAAGAGCGCGCCGCCGATGCCGCCGGGCCCGCCGACGGCGACGCCGGCCAGCATCACGCCGATGCCGGAGATGACGAGATAGCCGAGCAGCCGGCGGATGTCGCTCTGGCCGATGGCGCCGAGCGCGCCGAGCACCATGGTAGCCGCCGCCACCGCCGCCAGCACGAAGCTCAGCGCCTCGCCCTCCACCGGGAACAGCATCGTCATGACGCGCACCAGCGCATAGACGCCGACCTTGGTCAGTAACCCGGCGAACAGCGCAGAGACGACGATGCGCGGGGTGTGATAGGAGGCCGGCAGCCAGAAATTGACCGGAAAGGCGGCGGCCTTCATCGCGAAGGCGAGCACGAACAGGCTGCCCAGCGTCATCAACGGCAGGTCGGCGCGGCGGGCGGCCGCCTTGACGGCGATGTCGGCCATGTTGAGCGTGCCGAACAGTCCGTAAAGATAGCCGACGGCGATCAGAAACAGCGTCGTGGCGACCAGGTTGAGGAAGGCGTATTTCACCGCGCCGTCGATCTGCCGGCTCTCCGAGCCCAGCACCAGCAGGCCGAAGGAGGAGATCAGCAGCACCTCGAACCAGACGTAGAGGTTGAAGATGTCGCCGGTCAGGAATGCCCCGGTGACACCGGCCAGCAGCAGCAGCAGGAACGGATAGAAGCCGTAGCGGCGGCCGGACGCGTCGATGCCCTCGGTCGCGTAGATCCCGCCGGCGAGCGCGATGATCGACGCGAACAGCGCAAACAGCGCGCCGGTCAGATCGACGGTGAAGGCGATGCCGAAGGGCGGCAGCCAGCGGCCCATGACCATGGTGACCGGGCCGCGCTCGATCACGTGACGCAGCAGCATCCCGTCGAGCAGGAGCAGGACCACCAGCGCGGCGATGGCGAGATAGGGCTGGATGGCCTGGTTCTTGCGCAGCATCAGCAGGACGGCGCCGCTGAGCAGGCACCACGCCACCGGCGTGATGACGAGCCAGTCGGCGAGCGGCACCGGCGCAAGCACCATTGCCTTGGAAAGATCGATCGCGGGACCTGCTGCGGTGGCCATCAGGAGTCCTAATATCCGGTCGGGGGCGCGGCGTCAGCCTTGGGCTCGGCCACGCGCATTTCATTGGCATTGTCCGTCCGCAGGTCCTGGAAGGCGCGGTAGGACAGCACCAGCAGGAAGGCGAAGAACGAGAACGAGATGACGATCGCGGTCAGAATCAGCGCCTGCGGCAGCGGGTTGGCGGTCGCCAGAAGTTGCCGGTCGGCGCCATCGGCGATGATCGGCGGCACCTCGCGCACGATCCGCCCGGAGGTGAAGATCAACAGGTTCACCGCATTGCCGAGCAGCGCCACGCCGAGCAGGATGCGCACCAGGAACTTCGACAGCATCAGGTAGACGGAGGCGGCGAAGAACACGCCGATCAGGATCGACAGCAGCGCTTCCATCAGATGTCCTCCCGCTCCAGCGCCAGCGCGATCGAGGTGATCGCGCCGACCACGACGAGATAGACGCCGATGTCGAACAGCATCACCGTCGACAGCGGCACCTCGACGCCGAACAGCGTCGGATAGACCCACAGCCCAGTCATGAACGGCACCGCGGCGAACATCGAGATGAAACCGGCGACGCAGGCCAGCATCAGCCCGATGGCCGAGATCGTCATCGGATGGAACCACAGCGCGTGGCGCACCGGCTCGATACCGCGGGCAATGCCGTAGATCGCCATGCCGGAGGCGGCAATCAGCCCGCCGATGAAGCCGCCGCCCGGCTCGTTGTGGCCGCGCAGCAGCACGAACACCGAGAACAGCAGCATCAGGGCGGTCAGAAACGGCGCGAGCGTGCGGAAAATGACGGTGTTCATCGGCGCTTCTCCCCGGCCGCCACGCGCGGCGTCTTGCGGATGCGGATCAGGGACAGGATCGCAAGCCCGGTGGTCATGACGACGGCTATCTCGCCGAGCGTGTCGACGCCACGGAAATCAACAATGATCACGTTGACGACATTGGCGCCGTGCGCGATCGCCTTCGAATAGAGATTGAAGAAGTCGGTCAGCACCGGATCGAAGCGGCCCTGGGTGACGCGCAGCAGATAAAGCGAGAAGCCGAGGCCGCAGGCAATGGCGATCGTCGCGTCGGGAAGCTTCTGGGACAGCGGCCGGGCATCACGCGGCTGCAGCCGCAGCCGGGTCATCACCAGCGCCAGGATCACGACCGACAACGTCTCGACCATGAACTGGGTGAACGACAGGTCGGGCGCGCCGAACAGCAGGAACAGCAGGGCCACCGCGAAGCCCTGGATGCCGAGGGCGAGGATGGAGTTCAGCCGGTTCTTCGCCGTCAGCACCCCGCCGACGCCGACGACCGCCAGCGCCATCACCGCCAGTTCGTGGAACTGCGCATCCGCCGGCCAGATCGGCAGCCGCGGCCACTCGTCGAACCAGGCCAGCGGGACCAGCAGCGCCAGCGCAACGACGACGAAGGTCGTCGTCAGGTAGGCTTCCATCAAACCCGGCTGCAGCAGCCGCGACAGCCGGTGAGCGAAGCCGACGAGCCCGCCCATGAACTGGTCGAAGCCACGGTCCGGCCCCCAGCCGATGTCCTCGATCAGCCGACCGGCGATGGTGCGGGCGCGGTCGACGCCGCGCAGCAGGGCAAGGCCGACCAGGATCGTCACGCCAGACAGCAGCATGGCGACCCCGAGATGCGGCATGGCGGTGACCGTCACCGTCTCAGGCCTGCCGGCAATCGCGGTCGCGAGCGGCGAGGACAGCAGCGGGTGGAGGGAGGAGGAGAACAGCCCGGCGCCGAGGCCGCAGAGCGCCAGCACGACCGGACCGAGCCACAGCAGCGGCGGTCCCTCGTGCGCCGTCTTCGGCGTCGCCACCGTCTCGCCCAGGAACGGCCTGAGGGCGATAGCGAAGGCGACGGCAAACATCAGCGCGTTGCCGATCACCGCCGCGAGCGTGAAGGCGACCGCCTTGAGGCTGCCGCCGGCGAGCGCGACATAGACCTCCTCCTTGGCGAGGAAGCCGAAGAACGGCGGCAGGCCGCCCATCGACAGCGCCGCCAGAAGCGCCGCGGCATAGGTCAGCGGCATCGCGCGGGCAAGCCCGCCCAGCCGGGTTATGTGGCGCGTGCCGGTCTCGTGGTCGATGATGCCGGCGACCATGAAGAGCGCGCCCTTGAACAGCGAATGCGCAACCAGATACAGCGCCGCGGCGGCGGCCGCGTGCTCGGAACCGTAGCCGGTCAGCATCACCAGCAGGCCCAGCGAGGCGACGGTGGTATAGGCGAGCATCAGCTTCAGGTCGGTCTCGCGGATCGCCAGCACGGCGCCCACCAGCAGCGTCAGGCCGCCGAAGGCCGGCAGGATCGTCTCCCACGGCGCCGTCCCGCCAAGCACCGGGTTGAGGCGCATCAGCAGATAGACGCCGGCCTTCACCATGGTGGCGGAGTGCAGGTAGGCGGAGACCGGCGTCGGCGCCTCCATCGCGTTCGGCAGCCAGAAGTGGAACGGGAACTGCGCCGACTTGGTGAAGGCCCCGCCCAGCACCAGCACCAGGATCGCGATGTAGAACGGGCTGGCGCGCACCTCCTCGCCGAAGGACAGCAGCAGCGACAGCTGCGTGATGCCGGTAACGTTCCAGATCACCAGCAGGCCGGCCAGCAGGAACAGGCCGCCGCCGCCGGTGACGACCAGCGCCTGCAGCGCCGCGCGGCGCGAGGCCTCGCGCGCATGGTCGAAGCCGATCAGCAGGAAGGAGGTGATCGAGGTCAGCTCCCAGAACACGAACAGCATCAGGAAGCTGTCGGAGGCCACCAGCCCGAGCATGGCGCCCATGAACATCAGGATGAACGAGAAGAAGCGGCCCAGGTGCGGGTGCCCCTTCAGATAGCCGCCGGAATAGAGCACGATCAGCGTGCCGATGCCGGAAATCAGCAGCAGGAAGGTGAGCGAGAGCCCGTCGATGAGCCAAGAAAAGCTGACATTGTAGGATGGCACCCAGGCGTAGCCGCCGGTGACGACCTCGCCGCCAGCGACCTCGGGCAGGAAGCGGGCGAAATGCAGCAGGATCGCGGCCGGAAACAGCGCCAGCAGCCAGGCGGCGCGATGACCGAGGAAGCGGGTGAGAACGGGGGCGACAAGGGCACCCAAAAACGGCAGACAGAAGGCGACGAATGTCATGGCCATTGTGTCTGTTTGCATGCCCCCTCCTCGTCATGGCGTCCCGCCGCCCGCGCGCCCGGCCGGACGCAGAAGACAGCAGCGACAGCTCTGATCCGCGTATCGCCCGATTTGAAATCCCTATCGATTTCCACGATTTGCGGCGGGCCGATTCGCCCTTGCCTTCAGTGCGCAGCTTTTATGCCGGTATGCCGGAAATCGCCACCGTTGAAAAGCAGCGACGCGGCATTTTCCTGCGAATGCGCAGGAGATCCGGTTCCCCGCCCCGCCCGTGCCGCCTCGCCGCCCCGGTGATGGCACGCCCCCGGGCGCGGTTTTGGCCGGCCCAGCCGCGGCCGCCCCGGAAGCATCTCGCCGAGCCGGACGGATGAAAATTGCCGGCGATCAGCGGCTTGTGCCGGCGGGCTGACAAATCGATTCCGGCCGTTGCCTCCGTCAGGCGCGGGCGGCCCTTTCCTGCAGCATCCTGGCGCGGTCGAGGCACAGTTCCATGCAGGTCAGGTCCAGCCAGCGGCCGAACTTGGTACCGACCTCCTCGAACCGGCCGACAACGCGAAAGCCGAAGCTCTCGTGCAGCCGGATCGAGGCCGCATTCTCCGCCTCGATGCCGGCGATCATCACGTGGATGCCAGAAGCGCGCGCCCGGTCGATCAGGCCGCCGAGGAGCGCGCGGCCGATGCCGTGGCCGCGCCGGTCGTGGTGCACGTAGATCGAGTGCTCGGCCGTATGGCGATAGCCGTCGAAGGCGCGCCAGTCGCCATAGGAGGCGTAGCCCACGACCAGCCCCGCCTGCTCGGCGACGAGGACCGGGTACCCGCGCTGGCGGCGCTGGCGAAACCAATCGAGCCGGTTGTCGAGATCGACGACGGTTTCGTTCCAGATGGCGGTCGTGTTGGTGACGGCGTCGTTGTAGATCTCCATGACAGAAGCCATGTCCTCTTCGCGCGCGTCGCGGATCAGCGTCGCTTGCTCCATCGTCTCTCGTCCACTATTGTTGCGATATGTCCACTTTTACAGATGGCTTTGATCGAAGTCTAGGCCAGCGCGTCCGGGCCGAGCGGCAGGGGCGCGGCTGGTCGCTGTCCGACCTGTCCGAGCGCGCCGGCGTCTCGCGCGCGATGATCCACAAGGTCGAGCGCGGCGAGAGCAGTCCGACCGCGGCCCTGCTCGGCCGGCTGTGCGGCGCCTTCGGCTTTTCCATCTCCACACTGATCGCGCGTGCCGAGGCCGGCACGGAACGGCTGTCGCGCTTGGCGGACCAGCCTGTCTGGGTCGACCCCGAGACCGGCTACCGACGCCGCCACGTCTCCCCCTCGACCGCTCCGGCGGAAATCATCGAGGTGGAACTGCCGCCCGGCGCGCGCGTGTCCTATCCCGCTGCCGCCTTCGCCTTCCAGCGCCAGATGGTGCGGGTCGTCGACGGCATGCTGATTTTCGGCGAAGGCGAGGAGGTGCACAGGCTCGAGGCCGGCGACTGCCTCGTGCTCGGCCCGCCCGCCGACTGCGTCTTTCACAATGACACCGAGCGGACCTGCCGCTACCTCGTCATCCTGCTGAAGGCCGACCGCAACGCCCCCTGAAGCTCAGGCGCTGACGCAGGTGACGACGGCGGAATAGTGGACGGCCGCGGCCGCCACGACGAAGCCGTGCCAGATCGCGTTCTGGAAGCGCAGCGTCTGCCAGACGTAGAACACCACCCCGACGGTGTAGAGCAGCCCGCCCGCCAGAATCAGCACGACCGTCTCCTCCGGCAGCGCCGCCAGCAGCGGATCGACCGCCACGAGGCCGCTCCAGCCCATGGCGAGATAGAGCAGGATCGCCAGCCGGTCGTAGCGTCCCGGGCGCAGGAACTTCAGGGCGATACCGGCGACCGCGATGACCCAGATGGCGACGAGCATGCCGGCCAGGGTCGGATCGTCGATGCCGCGCTGCAGAAAGGGCGTGTAGGTCGCCGCGATCAGCACGAAGATCGCCGAATGATCGAAACGGCGCAGATACCACTTGATGTTGGAGACGGGCCAGAGGTTGTAGGCGAAGGACACCCCGAGCGACAGGATCAGGCCGGCCCCATAAACGCAGGCCGCCGCCAACTGCCCACCGGTCGTCCAGACGGTGGCGTAGAAAATCAGCGCCGTGACCCCGATCAGTGCCAGCACGACGCCGACGCCATGAACGATGCCGTCGGCAATCAGTTCATGGCGATCGTAGTGCCAGCGTAAACCTTCGAGTTCCATGCAACCCGTTCCACGCGATACATGTGCACGTCCAGACTTCGAAGGCGCGTTGGACAGGTCGGGACCATCGGCGCCATGCTGCCCCACTCCCTTCCCGCGCGGGAGTGCCCCTACAGGCCCTGCGGGCATGGCTTATCGTGCCAATTGCCGCCTTCATCTTCAAGCGCCGATGAGGGCGGCAAGGGCGGAATGGGCCTCACTTTTGGTAACGCCGGTAACGGACCGCAACTGCGCGGGACTGCCCTGACATCAGAGGGAGCGGATGCATTCCTCGCACAGGGCCGCATGCGGGACCGCCGCGAGCCGCGCCGGCGAGACCGGTTCGCCGCACCTTGGACAGATGCCGAAGGTGCCGGCCTCGATGCGGTCGAGCGCCGCGTCGATCGCGTTGAGCTCGTCCACGCCCTTGTTGCCAAGTTCCTCGAGGACCTCGTCGTTCTCGCGCTCGGTGGCCCGCTCCTCCGCATCGGGGTTGGGCGTGGTCTCGAGGTCGCCCTCGATCTTGTGCAGGCGCACAAGGAGTTCAGCCTTGCGGTCAAGGAGCTTCGCCTTGAAGCCTTCGGTGTCCAGCATGCTCCGATCTCCCATATTGACCTCGCCGAAATTGCGCTAGCGATCCACGAGTACCGACATCGGCGCGTGGCGCACGACACGGTCGGCAGTCGATCCCAGCAGGTAGTTTGCCAACCCGGGATGGTGTGAGGCAATAATGATCAGATCGGCCTTATGTTCCTGCGCGGCGGCCACGATCTGGCGCGCGGCCCCGCCGTAGCGAATGTCGATCCGGGCGGCAACGCCGACATCCTTGCGCATCCGCTCCAGCCGCTCCTCCGCCTGCCTGAGCTCCATTTCCACCAGGTCTGCCGGGAACTCGATCGACAGGTAGCCGGTGGCGACCTCGATCACATGCACCAGCACAATCTCGCCGCCGTCGGGCAGCAATCCGGCCGCCTTGCGAAAGATCTGTTCGCCGCGCTCCAACTGATCCATGGCAACGGGGACGATGATCTTGCTGTACATGCGCAGCTCTCCTCCTTGGCTCCATTCCCATGCAGCAAGGGTGTCCTTGGAGACTGCGCGCCGCATTGACAAGGATCAAGTGAAATCTGTGTAGCGGACAACAACAAAACGAGAGGTTGCAGCCATCGGCCGGCGGAGCGGCGCCCGCTGCGGCTATGCCGGAAGGGCGATCGTCAACGGCAGGTTGACGGTAAATCGCCGGCGTGACGGCTTTCCCGAACAGCCGCGGGGCGTCATATTCGGCATAACCGGCTCCGCCGCCACCGTCGAGGCCGCAGCGTTGCCACCTGCCCCGGTCCGCGCGGCCGGCGCCAGGCACTTGAAATGGAGGCTTCCCGAATGTCCGAAACCACGCCGCTGTCCTCGCCTGATCACGCCGTCAACATGCCGGCCCATGTCGATCACTCCCACCTCGTCGTGCTCGACCTGCCGACGACGTCCGACTGGTACCAGAAGGTGATGGGCCTTGCCGTGCTCGAGCGCGGCGCCTCGGGGCAGACGCTCGGGATCGGCGGCCGGCCGCTGCTGACGCTGACGACCGAGGGCAACGCCGCCCGCGCCTCGCGGCAGACGCCCGGCCTGTTCCACAACGCCTTCCTCCTGCCCGGCCGCAAGGACCTCGCGCACTGGCTCGCCCACGCCGCCCGGAACGGGGTGCGGCTGACCGGCGCCTCCGACCACCTCGTCAGCGAGGCGCTCTACCTGGATGATCCCGAAGGCAACGGAATCGAGGTCTACCGGGACCGCGGCCGCGACGAGTGGAACTACCGCGCCGACGGCACGGTCGAACTGGCGACGCTGCCGCTCGACCTGCAGAAGCTCCACGACGAGGCGCCGAGGGATGGCTGGAACGGCCTGCCGCAGGATTCGGCCATCGGCCACATCCACCTGCAGGTCTCCGACATCCCGCAGGCCGACGCCTTCTTCCGCGACGTCCTCGGGCTCGACCTGATGGCGCGCTATCCGGGCGCAAGCTTCTTCGCCTCCGGCAAATACCATCACCACATCGGCGCCAACGTCTGGAACTCGCGCGGATCGGCCAGGCGCGAGGCGCACATGACCGGGCTTGCGGACTACACGATCCGCTTCAGCGGTGCCGACCGGCTGGCGGCGGCGGTCGCAAGGCTCGACCAGATGGAGATACCGACAACCCGGACCGGCGACGCGGTCGCGCTGGTCGATCCCTGGGGCATCGGCCTGACGCTTTCGGCCTAAGCGCGCGCACTTCCGTCCGGACCGGCGTGGAACCGGTGGCCGCCTCGCGCGTTAACGCGTGATCGAGGGGAGTGGCGCCATGCACGAGATCCTGACAAAGAACAAAGCCGGCCTCCGCCAACCGGCCCTGCCGGCCGAGGAGACGCAGGACCGTGAGGACGGACTGGCCCTGACGTCGAAATGGGCGACGATCGGCATCTTCGCCATGATGGCGCTGGGCGCCATCTACCTGATGGCGCCGATTCTGATCCCGCTGACGCTCGCGGTCGTCACCGGGCTGATCCTCGCCGTCGCGGCGGAGAAGCTGAACAATCTCGGCATTCCGCCGCTGCCCACCGCGCTGCTGCTGGCGACCGCCTTCGGTACCGGCCTGTTCTTCGCCGCGGTGGCGCTGTCCGGTCCGCTCAGCCGCCTCGCCGGCGAGGCGCCCGACCTCATCAACGCGACGATCGAGCGCGTGATGCCGCTGCTGAACCGGCTTGAATGGCTGCATCTCGACCCGCGGAGCTTCTCGGCCGGCTCCGTCACCCTCGACGGCCTGCTGGAAAAGGCCGGAAGCCTGATCGGCCTCGTCACCATCGGAGTCACGCCGGCGCTGGTGCAGGTGCTGATCTTCTTCGTCGCGCTGGTGCTGTTCCTGTCCGGGCGGCTGAAGCTGCGGCGCATGCTGATCCTCGCGTTTCCGCATCGCACCCAGCGGCTGACCGCGATCCGCGTGATGAACGCGATCGACCGGTCGCTGGGCTACTACTTCGCCACCGCCGGCCTCGTCTATGCCGGCTTCGGCGTGGTCACGGCCCTGATCGCCTTCGTCGGCGACCTCGGCATGCCGTGGATGTGGGGCCTGTTCGCCTTCGTCACCTCCTTCGTGCCGTTCCTCGGCGTGGCGGTGATGACGCTGGCGCTCGTCGCCGGCGGCCTCTTGGCCCATGACACGGTGATGGCCAGCCTCGCGCCGGCGCTGGCCTTCCTCGCCGCCAACGTGGTGCTGGAAAACGTGGTCATGCCGGCGATCATGGGCCGGAAGCTGGAGGTCAACGCCTTCATCATCTTCACCGCCATCGTGTTCTGGAGCTGGATGTGGGGGGCCGCCGGGGCGATGCTGGCACTGCCGCTGTCGATCATCGGCATGACGATCGCCGACGAACTGCGCCCGGACCACAAGCCGCAGCCGATGCTGCCCTGACAGCCCCACCGGAATAACCGGCGACCTTGCGGCGTCATCTGTTCATGACGGACGGACAGGCGAACGGTTTCGGGCGTTGGGCGATCGGCCTGCATTGGCTCGTCGCGGGACTGATCTTCGGCCTGACGGCACTCGGCTTCGTCATGCGCCGGATCGCGCTCGACCCCGTGCTGCAGTTCTGGCTCTATCAGTGGCACAAGTCGATCGGGCTGACGGCGCTCGGGTTCGCCGGGCTGCAGGCGCTGCTGTGGCTGGCGGCGCGCCATCCCGGGCCAGTGCCGGGGCTCGGGCCGATCGAGCGGCGCGCCGCGCAGGCCGTGCACGCCATGCTCGCGCTGCTGGCGCTCGCCGTGCCGGTGACCGGCTGGGCGGTCGCCTCGACCACGGTGCTGAATATCCCCACCTTTTTCTTCAACCTCGTCGTGATCCCGCCATTGCCGCTTTCGAGAAACGACGCTGCCGAGAGCTTCTGGACCGTCGTCCACGCCGGCGCGGCCTACCTGCTGCTGGCGCTGGCGGTCCTGCACGCCGCCGCCGCGCTCTACCACCACTTCGTCCGCCGCGACGCGGTGCTGCGGCGCATGCTCGGCCGAGCGCCGGCGCCCGACACCGGCGGCCGGAGGGACGAGCGATGAGACGTTCGGCCCTGGCCATACTCGCGCTTGCCCTGCTTGCCCCGGCTCCCTGCGCGCTGGCGCGGACGCCCGACCTTGCGCAGGCCGCCGGCACCTACGACATCGGCAGCGCATCGCAGGTGCGTTTCTCGGTCGACCAGATCGGCGGCGGCGGCATCAGGGGCCGGTTCACCCGGTTCGCCGGGCGGTTCCGCATCGACGGATCCGACATCGGCGCCTCCACCGTGTCGTTCACGCTCTATCCCGACAGCGTCGTCACCGCCGACCGGCGGATGGAAAACTTCCTGCGCTCGACGGCCGTGTTCCATGCCGCGGCCTATCCGACGGTGACGTTCCGCTCCACCGCCGTGCGCCGGACCGGCGCGGACACGGCGGTCGTCCACGGCCTGCTGACCGCCCGCGGCATCACGCAACGCGAACAGTTCGCCGTGCGGCTGCTGGGCCTGAGGGGCAACGCGATCGCCTTCTCGGTGACCGGCGACGTCTACCGCTCGCGCTACCGCATGGACGTCGGCACGCCGATCTATCTCAACATCGTCCGCTTCGACATGGACATTCGTGGCCGGCGCCGCTGAGCGGCAAGCCGACCTTGATGACCGACGCGCGCAGCTTTATCTGTGGGCGGCAATCCCTGCCTGTTTATTCGGAGTACCCTCCCTTGGCCGCCTTCAAGAACCTGCCCGCCGCCCCGATCGCCACGAAAAAGCCGGTCGAGGACACCCGCCACGGCATCACCCGCACCGACGACTACGCCTGGTTCCGCGCCGACAACTGGCAGGCCATGTTCAAGGACACCTCGCTGCTGGCCCCGGAGATCCGCGCGCACCTCGAGGCGGAGAACGCCTATATGGAGGCGGCGATGGAGGACACGACGGAACTCCAGAAGACGCTGTTCAAGGAGATGCGCGGCCGGATCAAGGAGGACGACTCCTCCGTGCCGGTGAAGGACGGGCCCTATGCCTACGGCACCGCCTACGTCACCGGCGGCGAACAGCCGCGCTACTTCCGCACCCCGCGCGAGGGCGGCGACAGGACGATGCTGCTCGACGGCGACAAGGAGGCCGAGGGCAAGGGCTATTTCCGCCTGTCCGGGCTGGACCACTGCTCCGACCATTCGCGCGGCATCTGGGGCTATGACGACAAGGGTTCGGAATATTTCACGCTCAAGGTGCGCGACCTCGCCACCGGCGAGGATTTCGCCGACATCATCGAGAACACCGGCGGCGGCGGCGTCTGGGCCCCGGACGGCAAGAGCTTCTTCTACACCCTGCAGGACGAGAACCACCGGCCCTCGAAGATCTTCCACCACGTGCTCGGCCAGCCGCAGTCGCTGGACCGGCTGGTGTACGAGGAAAAGGACCCCGGCTACTTCATGTCGGTCGGCGGTTCGCTGCTCGACGACTTCATCTACATCGACATCCACGACCACGAAACCAGCGAGTACCGGCTGCTATCGACCACCGACCTCCTCGCCGAACCGGCGGTGGTGTCTTCGCGCCAGGCGGGCCTGGAATATGCCATGACCGAAGGCGGCGACGTCTTCTTCATCCTGACCAATGCCGACGGCGCCAAGGACTTCAAGATCTGCCAGGCGCCGGTCGCCGCGCCCGGGCGGGAGAACTGGAGCGAGATCGTGCCGCACCGGCCCGGCACGCTGATCCTCAGCCACCTCGCCTTCGCCCGCCACCTCGTCTGGCTCGAGCGCCACGAGGGACTGCCGCGAATCATCGTGCGCGACCGCAGGACCGGCGAGGAACACGCGATCGCCTTTGCCGAGGAGGCCTATTCGCTGGGCCTGTCGGGGGCGGCCGAATACGACACCGACGTGATCCGCTTCACCTATTCCTCGATGACGACACCTTCGCAGCTCTACGACTACGACATGGTCACGCGCGAGCGCACGCTGCTGAAGACCCAGGAGGTGCCCTCGGGCCACACCATCGACGACTACGTCACCCGCCGCGTGTTCGCCCCCGCCCATGACGGCGAGCGCGTGCCCGTCACCCTGCTCTACCGCAAGGACACGCCACTCGACGGCTCCGCCCCCTGCCTGCTCTATGGCTACGGTGCCTACGGCATCTCCATCCCCGCCTCGTTCAACACCAATTGCCTGTCGCTGGTCGACCGCGGCTTCGTCTACGCCATCGCCCACATCCGCGGCGGCAAGGAGAAGGGCTACGGCTGGTACGAGGCCGGCAAGATGGAGAGGAAACCCAATACCTTCAAGGACTTCATCGCGGCGGCCGACTATCTGAATCAGGAGAAGTTCACCTCCTACGCGAACATCGTCGCCGAGGGCGGCTCGGCCGGCGGCATGCTGATGGGCGCGGTCGCCAACATGGCGCCGGAGAAGTTCGGCGGCATCATCGCCGCCGTGCCCTTCGTCGACGTGCTGAACACGATGCTCGACGACACCCTGCCACTGACGCCGCCCGAATGGGGCGAGTGGGGAAACCCGATCGAGAGCGAGGCGTTCTACCGCCTGCTCGCCTCCTATTCGCCCTACGACAATGTCGGTGCCAGGGCCTACCCGCCGATCCTGGCCCTGTCCGGGCTGACCGATCCGCGCGTCACCTACTGGGAGCCGACCAAGTGGGTGGCGAAGCTGCGCGAAAAGGCGACCGGCGATGCGCCGATCCTGCTGCGCACCAACATGGGCGCCGGCCACGGCGGCGCCTCCGGCCGCTTCCAGAGGCTGGAGGAGATCGCCTTCGAATACGCCTTTGCGATCAAGGTGGCCGGGAAGATGGCGGCGGCATAGGCAGGGCCGCCCCGGACGCGTCCTGCCGCGGCCTGCCGGCGCGGCAAGCCTCGCGCAGGCCATGCAGCTTAGCTCTCCCTGCAACCGCAGGGAGTATCGACATGAAAATCGGCGACAGCATCGGCAATCACTATCGCATCCGCATCGGCAACGGCGGACCGGTCAACGGCCTTCCGGCCGGAACGGAGGCCGGCGGACAGCGCGGCCACGGACCGACCGTCGCCGTCGGCGGCGGCGGATCCACCGCTTCGCTGTCCTCCATGCTCTGGCTGTCGCTGGCCGACAGGCTGGAATCGGACAAGGACGGCGCGCCGCTGGCGACCAGCGTGGCGGACGAGTTCATGGAATGGGCGGAGATGTCCTACGCCGAAAAGATCCAGGCGCAGATTCTGAAGGAAAAGGGCCTGACGCAGGAGGACCTCGCCGCCATGGACGCCGAGCAGCGCGCGGAAATCGTCGAGGAGATCGAGAACGCCATCCAGCGGCAACTCGAACTCGAGGTCACAAAGGACAAGGCGTCGACGACCGCTACGGGCTGAGCTCCGGAGGGCCCGCCGCGGCCCGACGCTCGACCCCACCCTTGAACAGGATCTTGACGAGGGCGCGCAGCACAAGGAGCTGCCGCGACAGGCACCCGGGCTCCTTCAGCGCCTTCGACAGGACGATGCCGCCCTCGAGCACGGCGGAGACCATGTCGGCGAGCTGGTCGATGTCAATCTGCTCGCGCGGCTCGTAGACCGTCAGAATCTCCTCGAAATAGCCGCGGAAACGGTGACGCCACATCAGCGCCGCCTGGCGGTTCATCTCCTGGATGGTGCGGTCGAAGGCACGCTCGTGCACGCACATGACGGCGACGAGGCAACCGGGGTGGCCGTTCGGCAGGTCGGCCAGCTGTTCCGACAACAGCTTCAGCCCGAGCAGCAGCGCCTGCAGCGGATCGTCGGTCAGTTCGCGGGCTCGGCCGAAGACCTCGTCGTAGATCCGGCGGTCGTTGTCGATGTAGCGCTCCAGCAGCGCCCTGGCCAGCTCGTTCTTGTCATGGAAATGATAGAAGAAGCCGCTCTTGGTGATGCCGGTCTGGACGATCAGCTCCTCGATCGATGTGGCGCCGAAGCCCTTGGCCAGCACGGCCGATTCCGCCACCTCCAGGATCCTCGCGCGCGTCTCCTCGCCCTTGCGCATCGTCGCCTCGTGTACCGTTGGTACAGTTTTCCCGCGTCACGCCCTGCCAACGGCGTTAACATTGGCGTGAAAGTCGGCCGCAAGCAATTGATTTGTCGCTAATATGGCACCTGGCAGCCCGAGCTTGACCACAAGTCCGCTAGTTTTACGGACGAAAAACAGGCAAAAATCCACGCGCGTTTCGGAAATTGTGGGAATTACCCTCAAACGAGATTCGCATTGAGGGAAACAAAAATACTTAAAAACTGACATGGCTCTCCAGGCGCGCTCGCAAGACCGCGCCCATTCAAGCGTTTCCGGGACGAAGCGAAACGAGTGGAGACAGTTATGGCAAAGTACAGACATGGCCTGCCGCTGACCAAGGGCGAACGGTTTCTGACCGATGGCGGCATGGAAACGACGCTGATTTTCCACGAAGGCGTCGACCTGCCGCATTTCGCCTCGTTCGTGCTTCTGGCGACGCCGGAGGGACGACGGAAGCTGAAGGACTACTACTTGCGCTACCTCGAGCTGGCCAACCGTTCCGGCAGAGGCTTCGTGCTCGACACGGCCACCTGGCGGGCGAACCCCGACTGGGCGGAGAAGCTCGGCTATGACGCCGAAGCGCTCGGCGCCGCGCACGAGGAGGCCGTCGGACTGTTGGAACAGCTTCGCGACACGTACGAACGCCCGGGCCAGCCGATCGTGCTGAACGGCGTCATCGGACCGCGCGGCGACGGCTACAAGGCCGGCCGCATGACCGCTGACGAGGCCGAGGCCTATCACCGGCCGCAGGTCGAGACCTTCGCCGCCACCGATGTCGACCTGATCAGCGCGGTGACGCTGAACAACGTCGACGAGGCGATCGGGGTCGCGCGGGCGGCGCGCAAGGCCGGGGTACCCTGCGTGATCTCGTTCACGGTGGAGACCGACGGCAAGCTCGTGACGGGCCGGACCATGCAGCAGGCGATCGAGACGGTCGATGCCGCCACCGGCGGTTATCCGCTGTTCTACATGATCAACTGCGCCCACCCGAGCCATTTCGAGGAAGCGCTCGACCATGGCAGTGCCTGGGTCAAGCGCATCGGCGGCATCCGCGCCAATGCCTCGGCCCAGAGCCATCAGGAACTGGACGAGAGCGAGGTGCTCGATGCCGGCGACCCCGTCGACCTCGGCCGGCGCTACCATGAACTCTTGCGCCGCATGCCGCAACTGCGCGTGCTCGGCGGCTGCTGCGGAACGGATCATCGCCACATCGGCGCGATCTGCGAGGCGTGCATGCCGCAACAGCAGGCGCTGAGCGCCTGAGGCGCACCCAGTGAGAAGGACCATACGTCATGACGACAACCGACCGTCGCTTGCGCGGCTTATTCGGGCGTCTGTTCGGAGGATGGCTCGAGCGCGCGGACTACGACTGGGGATGCGCGCCGACCGACTTGCCGGAATCCGAGTTGCTCGAAGAGCGCCTCGTCTGCGAGGGCGACCTGCCAAGTCTGCCGCGCAAACCTGGGCGTTACCGAAGCTGCGGGCGTTAGCCCGCCTGCGCTACCGCCGGGCGATCCGTCGCGAACGGACCGCCCGGCCCTGACCCGACCCTTTTGCTCGCATCCGCCGTTCCTATCTATTAGGGTGACGCCAATCACAGCCATCAGGCGGATGCGAGCAGAACCATGAGCAAAACGGCGCCCAATCCGGCCCGGCGGCGCGACGCCGCCCCCATCGCCTTCGACAACAGCTATGCGCGGCTGCCGCAAGCCTTCTTCACCCCCGTCAGCCCGACGCCGGTCGCCGCGCCGCGGCTGGTCAAGTTCAACCGTCCGCTGGCGCTGGACCTGGGGCTCGACGCGGACGCGCTGGAACGCGACGGGGCCGAGCTGTTCGCCGGCAACCGCCTGCTTCCCGGTGCCGAGCCGATCGCGCTGGCCTATGCCGGGCACCAGTTCGGCCAGTTCGTGCCGCAACTCGGCGACGGGCGGGCGATCCTGCTCGGCGAGGTGGTGCGCCCGGACGGGGCGCGGCGCGACATCCAGCTGAAAGGCTCGGGCCAGACGCCATGGTCGCGTCGCGGCGACGGGCGGGCGGCTCTCGGCCCGGTGCTGCGCGAGTATATCGTCAGCGAGGCGATGCACGCGCTCGGCATCCCGACCACGCGCGCACTCGCAGCGGTGACGACCGGCCAGCCGGTCTATCGCGAGACGGTGCTGCCGGGGGCGGTCATCACCCGCGTTGCCGCCAGCCACATCCGGGTGGGCACGTTCCAGTTCTTCGCCGCCCGCGGCGACGGCGACAGCCTCCGCCGGCTCGCCGACCACGTGATCGACCGGCACTATCCCGACCTTGCCGGCACGGACGACCGCTATCTCGGCCTTCTCGACGCGGTGGCCGCGCGGCAGGCGGCGCTGATCGCCCGCTGGCTCGGCGTCGGCTTCATCCACGGCGTGATGAACACCGACAACATGGCCGTGTCGGGCGAAACGATCGACTTCGGTCCGTGCGCCTTCATGGACCGCTACGATCCGCGCACCGTGTTTTCCTCGATCGACCACATGGGCCGCTATGCCTATGGCAACCAGCCGATGATCGGACAATGGAACATCGCGCGCCTCGCCGAGACGCTGCTGGCGCTGATCCACGAGACGCCTGGCGAGGCGGTCGACCGCGCCAACGACGCGGTGACGCGCTTCATGGACCGCTTCCAGGCCCAATGGAAGGACGTGATCCGCGCCAAGCTCGGCCTCGGCGCGCGGCAGGAGGATGGGGACGACGACCTGATCCGCGCCTTCCTGGCGCTGATGCACGAGCAGAAGGCCGACTTCACCAACGCCTTCCGCCGGCTGTCGGAGGCGGCCGACCGCGACGACGCGGCTTTCGCCGCCGAACTCGCCGACCCGGAGGCGGCGTCCGCCTGGCTTTCCCGCTGGCGCGAGCGGCTGGCGCGCGACGACCGCCCCGCGGCCGTCCGGGCGGCGGCGATGCGCGCGGCCAACCCGGCCTTCATTCCGCGCAACCACAAGGTCGAGGAGGCGCTGAAGGCGGCGACCGAAGACGGGGACTTCTCGCTGTTCGAGGCGATGAACGAGGTGCTCGCACGCCCCTATGACGACCAGCCGCGCTTCTCCGCCTATCAGCAACCACCACGGCCCGGGGAAGAGGTGCTGCAGACCTTCTGCGGCACCTGACGCCCCTGCCCCGCGCCGCGGCCGGCGCCCCGCCGGACGGCAGCGCGCCGATCCGACCCCGGATTTCGTCGCGACGGTTCTTTTGGCGTTGACAAGGCCACGGAATTGGAGAATATCGCCGCCATGATCACGCACGCACCCATCGCCGCGACGTATTTTTGGCTGTTCCGATAAGGAGCGGCTGTTCGATCATCATGTCAACAAGCCGCCACCGGGCGGCTTTGTTGTATTCAGGCACCTGGTGGCACAAGACCCGAAGGAGCCTCTGCAATGAACACCGTCATCAAGCTCGAGACAGCGCCGGTCGAACGCCCGCCCGTGCTGAACATCCGTCTCGCCCGGCCGGGCGACCTCAGCCAGCTAATGGACCTCATGGCGCTGCATGCCGAGTGCCACGGCGAATCGGCGAAGCTGACGGCGAGCGACCTCGACCGTGACCTGTTCGGCCCGTCGCCCTGGGTGAGCGCGCTGGTGGCCGAGGCCGGCGGCCGCCTGATCGGCCATGCCATTCTCGTCCCGCAATACCGCGCCATGGAGGGGCGGCGCGGCATGGAACTGCACCAGATCTTCGTGCGCAAGGACCACCGCGGCACCGGCATCGGGCGACACCTCGTGGCGCGCGCGCGCGAGCACGCGCGCCTGGCCGGCTGCACCTACCTCTCCGTCAGCGCCGCCACCGGCAATTTCGGTGCGCACCGTTTCTACGAAGAGATGAACTTCACGGCCGGCCCGATCACCGGTATGCGTTATATCCAGGCGCTGGCCTGACAGCCTGCCCGACCCGCAGGGACGCGCGGCTCCCGCGCCCTGCCAGGCCTGCGCGCATGCGTGCCCACGACAACGGACGATGGAGAGGATAATGACGAAGCGGATTGCGATCGGTCTCACCGAAGGCTTCGCGGACTGGGAATGCGCGCTGCTGATGGCCTCGGCCCGCGGCTATTTCGGCTTCGAGGTGGTGGCGGCCACGCCGGGCGCGGCGACGGTGACCTCGATGGGCGGCCTGCGCGTTCAGCCGGCCGCGGCGCTGGAAACCGTGACGCCGGCCGATTATGACGCATTGGTGCTGTGCGGCGGAACGATCTGGGAGAGCGAGGCCGCGCCGGACCTTGGCGCGCAGCTCCGCAGCTTCCATGCCGCCGGGCGCCCGGTCGGCGCCATCTGCGGCGCGACGCTGGCGCTGGCCCGCGCCGGCATCCTCGACGGCAACGGCCACACCAGCAACGACCCGGAGTTCCTCGCCGCGGCGCCGCAGTACCGCGGCCAGGCGCTGTACCGCGACCAGCCGCAGGCGGTGCGCGACGGCAACCTGATCACCGCGCCAGGGACGGCGCCGGTCACCTTCACGGCCGAGATCTACCGCGCGCTCGGCTTCCACAATCCGGACCTCGACCACTACACCGGGCTGTACGGCCGCGAGCACGCCGCCTGACGCCGGCTCCGGTCAGCGCGGGGCGATCGCCTTCAGATAGGCGGCGATCGCCTCGCGGTCCTCGGCCGGCAGCCGGGCCATGTTCTTCTGCACCGCCACCATCGCGCCGCCGACAGAATCGAAGTCCGGCGTGAAGCCCGACTCCAGATAATAGGCGATCTCGCCCTCGCTCCACTTTCCGAGACCGTTGTCACTCGGCGTGATGTCGGGCACGCGACCCGGCCCGCCCTCCGGATTGGGGGCGCCCGCCAGCCACTCGCCGTCGCGCAGGCCGCCGAGCGCATCCCGCGGCGTGTGGCACTCGCCGCAGTGGCCCGGCCCCTCGACCAGGTACTGGCCGTGCTCGACCTTGGGGTCCGGCTTGGCGAGCACCACGCGCGGCCGGTGGTCGAGATAGAGCAGCTTCCAGCCGCCGAGCAGGGCGCGCAGGCTGAACGGGAACGGCAGTTCGTGCGTCGGCGCCACGTTGGCGCTCTGCGGCAGCGTCTGCAGGTAGCCGTAGAGATCGTTGATATCGCGCGGAGTCATGCGCGTGTAGGAGGTGTAGGGAAAGGAGGGATAGAGATGCTCGCCCCCCTTGCCGACGCCCTGCAGCATGGCATCGCCGAATTCCGGCAGCGACCAGCCGCCGATGCCCGCGGCCGGGTCGGGCGAGATGTTGGGCGGGTAGAAGGTGCCGAACGGGCTCTTCAGCGGCGCCCCGCCGGCGAGCACCAGCCTGTCCTCATCCGTCGCGCCCACGGCCGCGTGGCAGCTGGCGCAGCCGCCGGCCCAGAACAGCCGCTCGCCATTCTCCAGGTTGGGCTGATCCAGCCCCTCCCAGGTTACCGCCGGCATCCGCTCGGGCCCGGTGAGCACCAGGAATGCGCCGGCAGCGGCGACAGCGACAACCAGTGCGGCGGCCGCGAACCTACGAAATCTCATTGCCTTTGCCCCGGCGGGTTCTTGCCCGCCCCTCGATGACGCCCACCTCGCAACGATGTCGGAAGCGATGCGCCGACCCTGCGCCGCTGCCGTGCCGAACACGGACTCACGGCCCCGTCCGCACATGGTCGCACGGGGGCGCGGAAACGCAAACGCTCCCGGGGAACAATCCCCGGGAGAGTGCGTCGACCGTGCGAAGGATGCTTATTTTTTCAGGCGATAGGTCTCGTGACAGCTCGCGCAGTTCTTGCCGATCGGGCCGAGCGCCGCGGCAACCGCAGCCTGGTCGGCCGGTAGCGAGGCGAGCGCCGTCTCGACATCCTGTCCGAGTTGCTCCGACTTGGCCTTGAAGTCGTCCATGTTCTCCCAGATCTTCGGGCTGGCCTCGGTCTCCGCGCCCGTCTCGGTGCCGGCGGGGAACTGGCCGGGGAACGCCTCGGCGGCCTCGCCGATCGTCGTCAGCGAAACCTTGACGGTATCGGCATCATAGGGCTTCTCGCCCTTGGCGATGCCGGCCAGCGCGCCCATGGCGCCGCCAACCTTCTTCATCAGCGCCTGCCGGGCGACCTGCGGCTCTTCCGCCGCAGCAACTGCGCCGGCGCCGGCAACGGCAAGGGCAAGAGCAAGGGCGGCCATGATCGTGTTGAACTTCATAAAGCACTCCTGGAAATGTCGTTCGTGCAAGGTATGCGGATCGTTAGTGTCCCGCGCGCGGCAATAGATTGCATGGCGGAGGCACGACGGAAGTAAACTCTTCTTGAACTCCCCGTGTTCGCCAGCGCGGGCGATGGCCGGATCCGGGCGACAGCGACACGCGCAAGACCCGGTCGATGCCAGCAAAAAGCCCCGGCGTCGCAGCCGGGGCTTCGTGGAAAGGCTGGAAGGCGGGCGGCCTACTTGGTGGCCGCCTCGTACATCTCCAGCACGTAGTCCCAGTTGATCAGGCTGTCGACGAAGGCCTCGAGGTACTTCGGACGGGCATTGCGGTAGTCGATGTAGTAGGAGTGCTCCCAGACGTCGACGCCGAGAATCGGTGTCGCGCCGTGGACGAGCGGGTTCTCGCCGTTCGGGGTCTTGGAGATGACGAGCTTGCCGTCCTTGACCGACAGCCAGGCCCAGCCGGAGCCGAACTGCGTCGTGCCGGCGGCGACGAAGTCGGCCTTGAACTTGTCGTAGCCGCCGAGATCGGCGTCGATCGCCTTCTGCAGCACGCCCGGAAGCGCCTTGCCGCCGCCGCCCTTCTTCATCCACTTCCAGAAGTGGATGTGGTTGTAGTGCTGGCCGGCATTGTTGAACAGGCCCTGATTGGTGCCGTAGGACTTCTTGACGATCTCCTCCAGCGTCAGGTTCGACAGGCCGGCTTCCTCGGCCAGCTTGTTGCCGTTGTCGACATAGGCCTTGTGGTGCTTGTCGTGGTGATATTCCAGCGTCTCGCGCGACATGAACGGCGCAAGCGCGTCGTAGTCATAGGGAAGCGGGGGAAGTTCGAAGGCCATGGCGTGTCTCCTCTGAAATGCGGAATTTTTTCCAATGAAATCCGTGGAGCGGAACATAGGGGGGCAGCCCGTCGCAGACAACCGGTTGCATGCCAAATTTTGCTCGCAGCCAGCAATATCGTTCCGTGGCTCCGTGCTGGCGGCCATCGCCAGCCGGAAACCCGGCCCGCGGCCGAAACCACGCCTCGCCGGCTTCAATTGGATGGCTCCCGGGTCCCGGGCGCGGTAACATGCGGCAGCGTCCAACGACATCGGTGAGGATCGCCCGTGCCGACCCTTCGTTCCCTGCCCGACAATATCGTCATCGACTGCGCGCCGGGCGAGTCGGTGCTGGAGGCGGCGCGGCGCGCGCATCTGCCGATCGCGCATGCCTGTGGCGGCAAGGCGAAGTGCTCGACCTGCCGCATCTGGATCCTGGCCGGCGGCGAAACCTGCGCGGCGAAGGACGCACTCGAAACCGACCTGACCGGCCGGCTCGGCCTGTCCGACAACATCCGCCTCGCCTGCCAGCTCCGCCCGACCGGCGACATCGCGTTCCGCCGCCTGGTGCTGGACGAGACCGACCTGCTGCTGGCCAACCAGTTGCACCGCAAGGCCGCCTCCAGGTTCGGCGAGGTGAAGCCCGTCATTCTGTTCTTCTCAGACGTCAGCGGCTTCACCACCTTCTCCGAGACGCTGACGCCCTATGACGTGATGTATCTGCTGAACCGCTACTTCGCCCAGGCCGGCCAGGTGATCGAACGGAACGACGGCTATATCGACAAGTTCGTCGGCGACGGCCTGATGGCGATCTTCGGCGTCGACGACCAGCCGGAGGCCCCGATCCGCGCGGTCAACGCGGCCCTGCAGACGCTCGCCGCCGTCGACCGCATGAAGCCCTTCTTCTCCTCGATGTACGGCATCGACTTCGACATCCGCATCGGCCTGCACCTCGGCGAGGCGGTCATCGGCTCGGTCGGCTCGCCCGGTCACGAGCGGCTGACGGCGATCGGCGACGCCGTCAATGTCGCCAGCCGCATCGAGGCCGCCAACAAGGAGGCCGGGACGCGGCTGCTCATCTCCCAGGCGCTGTATGACCGTGTCGAGGGCGACGTCGAGATCGCCGACTTTGTCCGCGTGCGGCTCCGTGGCACCACCGACCGCATCACCCTCTACGAGGTGACGCGTCTGCATCCGGACACCGAGCGGGCGCTGCATGCGGCGACAAGCCGCGAGACCATGACCCTCGGCGGCAAGACCTGGCACAAGACCATTCGCGTCGATGCGCTGGTGGAGGGGGAGCCGATGGTGCTGGAGTTCCCCGCTCTCTATGCCGTGGTCCTGAAGCAGGGAAAGCAGATCTTCGCCTTCAACAACGCCTGCCCGCATCTGAAGCTGCCATTGTTCGAGCAGTCGCCAGAGGCCGCGGGCACCGGCAGCGAGGTCGAAAACGGGATCATCAACTGCCGCTGGCACGAAAGCCGCTTCGATCTCGCATCCGGCGAGATCGTCAGCTGGTGCACGGCACTGGACGACGCCGGCGTGTCCGAGAGCATGCCGATGCTCGGCGACATCTCCAAGAACCGCGCGCCGCTGGGACTGATCCCGTGGCGCGAGGAAGACGGCTACATCTGGCTGGCGCTCGGCTGAGGCCCGGCTCAGGCGAGCGAACGCGCCCAATCGAAATAGAGCGCGCGCGCCTTTTCCGACACCGGCCCTGGCTGCAGGTGGCGATCGTCGAGGCGGTTGACGGGCACGACCTTGGCGTAGTTGCCGGTGGTGAAGATCTCGTCGGCGGTCTCGAAGTCGGCCACGGTCAGCACGGTCTCGACGACCTCGAACCCCTCCTGGCGCAGCAGCCCCATCACCCGGGCGCGGGTGATGCCGGCAAGGAAGGTGCGGTTGGCGGCCGGCGTGAAGACGACGCCGTCCTTGACCATGAAGATGTTGGACGAGCCGGTCTCGGCGACGTTGCCGAGCATGTCGCGCACCAGCGCATTGTCGAAGCCGCGCTTGCGCGCCTCCAGCATGATGCGGCCGTTGTTCGGATAGAGGCAGCCGGCCTTGGCGTCGGTCGGCATGCATTCCATCGTCGGGCGGCGGAACGGCGAGACGGTCAGCGAGCTGCCGCCGCCGTGCCCCGCGACCATCGGCGCCTCGAACAGGCAGAGCGCAAACCGGGTCGAATCCGGATCGACCGGAACGAGGCCGGCGCCGCCGTGCTCGGCCCAGTACATCGGCTTGATGTAGATCGCCGTCTTGCCGTCGAACTTCGCCACCCCTTCCCGCGACAGGCCCTCGATCTCCTCGGCGCTCATCGTCGCCTTCAGGCCGATCGCCTCGGCGGAGCGGTTGACGCGCTGGCAATGCAGGTCGAGGTCGGGCGCCAGGCCGTCGAACCAGCGCGCCCCGTCGAAGACGGTGGAGGCCAGCCACATTGCGTGCGAGGTCGGCCCGATCAGCGGCGGGTTGCCAGGGAGCCACTGGCCCTCGACATAGGTCCAGGTGGGGGTGCGCGGGGAGGTATCGACTGCCATGTTCAGGGCTCCTTCTGGCCGGGCGGGCCGGCACGGCGATGCGGATCAGGCTCTGAAGACGGACCTGACCTACTTGGCCGCCGCTGTCCACTCACGATGTTGAATGGATGCATCAGCCAATGTCATGAGCGCGGTGGTGGAACACCACGGGCTGCGTGGCATAGATTGCAGCAAAGCACAGAGGGAGGGAACCACCCATGAAAGCGATGTATTACGAAGCCTTCGGTGCCGCGCCGGAAATTCGCGACCTGTCCGACCCGACGCCGACCGGCGGCGGCGTGGTCGTCAAGGTCGAGGCGACCGGGCTGTGCCGCAGCGACTGGCACGGCTGGCAGGGACACGACCCCGACATCAGCCTGCCGCACGTGCCAGGTCACGAACTTGCCGGCACCGTCGTCGCCACCGGCGCGGCGGTGCAGCGCTTCCGCGTCGGCGACCGGGTGACGGTGCCGTTCGTTTCCGGCTGCGGCCACTGCCACGAATGCCGCTCCGGCCACCAGCAGGTCTGCGAGGCGCAATTCCAGCCGGGCTTCACCCACTGGGGCTCGTTTGCCGAATACGTCGCGCTCGACTTTGCCGATCAGAACTTGGTGCGGCTGCCCGACAGCGTCAGCTCGGTGACCGCGGCCAGCCTCGGCTGCCGCTTCGCCACCTCGTTCCGCGCCGTCTGCGACCAGGCCCGGGTCAAGGGCGGGGAATGGGTCGCCGTGCACGGCTGCGGCGGCGTCGGCCTGTCGGCGATCATGATCGCCGCGGCGCTCGGCGCGCTGCCGGTCGCGATCGACATTTCCGACGACAAGCTCGCCTTCGCCCGCCGGATGGGCGCCGTCGCGGCGATCAATGCCCGCACGGTGGCCGACGTGCCCGAGGCGGTGCGCGAGATCACCGGCGGCGGGGCGCACGCCTCGATCGACGCGCTCGGTTCGACCGCCACCAGCTTCAACTCGATCAAGAGCCTGCGGCGGCGCGGCCGCCACGTCCAGGTCGGGCTGATGCTCGGCGCCGAGGCGACCGCGCCGATCCCGATGGCCCAGGTGATCGCGCACGAACTGGAGATCTACGGCAGCCACGGCATGCAGGCCTGGCGCTACGACGCGATGCTGGCGATGATGGCGGAAGGCAAGCTCCAGCCGGAAAAGCTGATCGGCCGCGAGATCAGCCTGGAGCAGGCGGTGCCGGCGTTGATGGCGATGGACCGGACGGCGGATCTCGGCATCAGCGTGATCACGCGGTTCTAGCCGTGATTTGGGGCATGGTGGTGCTGCCGCGCCGCCAGTCTCGCGGCAGCCTTGCGCCCACAAGCGGCCATCAGGCGCGTCAGCCTGCCAGGACGGCCTCCCCCGTACATTCTGGTACACAACCGGGGTCGCCAGGACACACGCCGTACGCATTTCCAGCGCTCTAATCCAAAGCGACGTTGGCCTCGAAACTAGGGTCCAACGCGCCTTTCCAGCCACGCTTCGCGCAAATTTCGGGTTGTTCAGGCCACCGATTTCCAATCTGGGAAAGGTGCTGGTCAAACACATCCATGGGCGGGACCGGGAAAGGAAGCACTAGCGTCCCAGGATCAAAAAGGGCCGGCCCATGGACAAGGATTTCTTCATAGGCGTTCTTGCCGCACTCTTCGCGGCCTTTGCCTTCTCGCTCAACTTCGTTGTGCCCTTCATCATCGGTGACTACTCCACCTTTGATTTTGCCCTTGTCCGCCACGTGGTCTCGGCTCTGGTCGGCCTCTGCGTTCTGTTTTCGGGTCGAGGGGTGATACGACACCTCACGCTCCGCAACTGGCTTTCCGCGATCTGGCTCGCCTTCATCGGCTATGTCGGCTACTTCCTGACGGTGACAGGCGCGGCCATCTTTGCCGGACCGGTGATCGCTCCCGCCTTCCTCGGCCTGGTTCCGATCGCTTTGATGGTCATCGGCAACCGACGGCAGGGATCAATGCCGTGGCGTATCCTGGTGATTCCTCTGATGCTGGTGCTGATCGGCCTCGTTTTCATCAACGGCACGGCCTTCACGGCCGAGGGACTGGGGTCCGTCCGTTCATTCTGGATCGGCGTTCCGCTGGCGCTCGCAGCCGTGGGATTGTGGGTCTGGTTCGCGATGGCCAACCAGGCCGCACTGGCGGCACGGCCCGAAATGCCGTCCGGCGTGTGGTCCGCGCTCATACTGGTCGGCGGCGGCGTCTTGATGCTGGCCTTCTACCCGGTCGGAGCAGCGATGGGGCTCTTCCAGCTTCCCGAACTCGGTTTCGGCTGGCATGCCGCTGGCTCGCTCTATCTCTGGGGTGCATCTTTCGCGTTGCTGGCAACCGTGTGCGGCGTCTGGGCGTGGAACATCGCTTCGCGAAGCTTGCCGGTCGCGCTTGCCGCACAGTTGATCGTCTCGGAAACCGCCTTTGGCGTCGTCGGCGGCCTCATCGTTCATGCTCGATGGCCGACCGCAATGGAAGCCGCAGGCGTTGCAGTCCTCATCACCGGCGTCGTCCTGTCTGTCCGGATTTTCTACGAAGGGCGGTTTCGATCGGGCGCGATGGCGCTGGCGCACGAGTAAGGGGCCCGTTGCTCTTTGTCGTCGGCGCCCCGCCAAGGCTGGTCCGCTTCAGGTCGAGAGACACGGGAGGGGGATGGGAGAGACATGGGCATCGCCCTGATTGCCGACAGCCGTATTGTGCATCGCACCGAATATTGACATTATGCAAGGCTAATAATTTGGAATGAAAGCGCTTTCCGGAAGGTAGACGAAGCCCTTGCCCTATGCCGCCTATGTGTTCGATGCCTATGGCACGCTGTTCGACGTGCACGCGGCCGTGCGCCGCCATGCCGGCGACGTCGGGCCGAACTACCAGCTGTTTTCCGAGGTGTGGCGGGCCAAGCAGCTCGAATATTCGTGGACCCGGGCGCTGATGGGCGCCTACCGCGACTTCTGGCAACTGACCGAGCAGGCGCTCGACTACACCTTCCAGCGCATCCCGGGCGTCGACCCGGCGTTGCGGCCGAAGCTGCTCGAGGCCTACTGGAAGCTCGACTGCTACCCGGAAGTGCCGACGGTGCTCAAGGCGCTGAAGGCGCGCGGCGCGCGCATCGCCATCCTCTCCAACGGCTCGCCGGAAATGCTGAAGTCGGCGGTCGCCAACGCCGCGCTCGATACGGTGATCGACGACGTCTTTTCGGTCGACGCGCTGAAGACCTACAAGACCGCGCCCGCCGTCTATGACATCGTCACCACCAGCTACCGGCTCTATCCGAGCGCCGTGTCGTTCCAGTCGTCGAACCGCTGGGACGTGGCGGGGGCGACGAAGTTCGGCTTCCGCACCGTGTGGATCAACCGCATGAACCTGCCCGACGAGTATCCCGACCTCGGCCCGGCACTGATCCTGCCGACGCTGGACGCGCTGGAATAGGACCGCAGAACCGCCGCGGCACTGCCGCCGTTCCCTGTTCCGCCGCTCGCCACCGCAACGACACGATCACCAGAGGCGTCGCGAACCGGGCGGCCGCTCAGTCGAACGGGCACGGCCACTTCGACGGGGTGGTGAAGCCCGGAGGCAACTTCGTCGTCGCGTCGCCACAGGCGAGGTCCACCTGCTCCTGCTCCAGCCCGATGGACGTCGACAGGTCGAGCCCCTCCAGCCGGGTCAGGAACAGGAAGGCATGGGTGAAATCGAGCGCCCCCTCGAACCTGGCCTTGCTCAGGTCGGCGCGGGAAAGATTGGCATAGGGAAAGCGCACACCGGTCAGTTCCGCGCCGGAAAAGTCGGCGCGGCCAAGCTCGGCCTTCTCGAAATCGGCGCCGGTGAGGACGGCACTCCTGAAGTTGGCGCGCTGAAGCTCGGCGGACGCGAAGGTGGCGCCCTGCGCACTCGCCCGCTCGAACCCGGCGCGATAGCCCTCGACGCGGTTGAAATTGGCCTTGGTCAGGACCGCGTCGGTGAACCAGGCGCGCAACAGCGTCGCCTTCTCCAGGTTCGCCTGGGTGAGATTGGTCTGGCTCAGGTCGGTCAGGGCGAGGTCGGACTCCGCCATGTTCGCGCCGATCAGGTTGCTGCCCTGGAGCACGATCATCCGCTTCCTGCAGCCGCTCCAGTCGATGCCGGGCTCGGCCGAACTCGAGCAGTCGGCGGCGACGGCGGTGCGGCCGTGCACCATCGCGGCGCCGATCGACAGGGCGAGCGCGATCAACCCGAACACCAGTACAGCACCGGCGGCGGCCCTTGCTCGCTGCATGCCCACCCGCACCCGATGACCGAAACGAATGCCCATTTCACACTCCCAATGCACGGCGACCGGATTGGCACGGAAACCGACCGGACGCAATCGCTATCACTACTGGCACAAGCGCCCCGCAATTGAAAGGACGGGGCGCCGCCCCCAGTGAACGGCCGGCGCACGCGGCGCGGCCGGATCAGGAACGGTCGCCCCCGCCCGGCATGACGGCCAGCAGCCGCCGCACCCACCCTCTCGAGCCGCCGGCGGGCAAGGGTCGACGTGCGGCGGCGCCGGCGGGCATTCCCTTCCGCCCCGTCCTCGGCTAAGCAGGTTCGGCCGCAGGCCGCGGCCCCGGAGCAAAGCAATGCAGGCGAACCAGAACCTTGCGGTCCAGACCATGCCCGACTGGCCGGCGATCGTGGCGGTCGTGCTCGGCGTCACCGCCTTTTCGGTGGCCCAGGGCGTGACCTATCCGCTGATCTCGCTGGTGCTCGAGGCGCGCGGCGTTTCCTCGACCATGATCGGCGTCAACGCCGTCGGCTTCGCGCTCGGCCTGGCGGCGGCGACGCTGATGCTCGGCCGGCTGACGCAGCGTTTCCGCGCCAACCACCTGATCATCGCCGGCCTCGTCGGCTGCTCGCTTTGCCTCGCCGCCTTTGCCGCCTTCTCGTCGACCTCGGTGTGGTTCGTCGCCCGCTTCCTGCTCGGCTTCTGCTCCAGCCTGATCTTCATGCTCAGCGAGGCCTGGCTCAACGTCGCGTGCCCCGACCGGCTGCGCGGCCGCGTCTCCGGCATCTACGGCGCCTCGATCTGCGCCGGCTTTGCCGCCGGCCCGCTGGCGATCCCGCTGTTCGGCACCGATGGCGGCCTCGGCTTTGCCCTGACCGCCGTCTACCTGGCCCTGGTCGCCTTCGCCACGGCGACGCTGATGTTCGCCACCCGCACCGTGCCCGAGCCGTCGTCGACACGCGAGCTGTTCGGCTTCTTCCGCCATGCGCCGATGCTGGTGGCGATGGTGTTCGCCTTCGGCTTCGCCGACATCGCCGCGATCTCGGCGATGCCGGTCTACTTCGTCAAGACCGGCCACTCCGAGGCGTTCGCCGCCGTCAGCGTCACCGTGCTGGCGCTGCCGACGGCGCTGGCGCAGCCCTTCATCGGCTATGCGCTCGACCGGCTGCCGCGCCACTCGGTCGCGGTCGGCACCGCGCTGGCGGCCGCGCTCAGCTACCTGGCGATCCCGTTCCTCGACGCGCCGGCGCTGATCCTCGCCGCGTTCGCCATGATGGGCATCGCCGGCTTCTCGCTCTACACCTGCGCGCTGACCATGCTCGGCGAGAACTTCCGCGGCGGCATGCTGCTCGCCGGCAGCGCCGCCTATTCGCTCAGCTATGCGGTCGGCAGCGGCGCCGGCTCCAGCCTGACCGGGGCGATCATGGAAGTCGGCGGCCCGCAGGCCGGGCCGCTCTCCGTCGGCGTGGGGCTGGCGGTGCTCACGGCCTTCTTCGCCTTCGGCAGGCGCTAGCCGCACCGTCGCGGCACCCGGCCGCCGCGCACCTTGACCGCGCATGAAAAAGCCCGCGGACACGGCCCGCGGGCTGCAAGCCGGTGCCGTTGGCCGGACGGCTCAGACGAACTGGCCCAGACCGGGCACCGAGCCGACCACCTCGTCGACCACCTCGTCGCCGGCGTACTCGCGGGCAACGGCGATCGTCTCCTTGGCAAGGCCGGTGATCTCGCCCATGCCGAGCCCCTCGCTCATCAGTTGCTGGCCGAGCGCCATGACGCCGCCGCCCATGGCGTTCATCAGGCCGCCGAGAAGGCCGCCACCGGCCCCCTCGCCGTTGTACTTGGCCACCAGCTCGGGGGCGCCGGGAATCGCCTCGATCATCTTCGCCACCGGTCCCTCGGCGGCCTCGCGCTGCAGGAAGCCGAGCATCATGCCGATGGCCTTTTCGGCGGTCGCCGGCTCGATGCCGACGTTTTCGGCGACGCGGTTGACGAGATCGTTCATGCACTTTCCTCCGGTCCAAACTTGACGTTAACGTCAACGTTAAATGAAACATCCAGCGAACTCAAGCACCGCAAGCGCGTCTTCCGTGCAAAGCCGGGCAAGGCCACGGGTGTTGAAGTTCCGTCCCCACCTTATAAAGTCGACACGGCGATTCAATGAAGCTTCGGGGTGGCGTGAGACGCGCCCCCGGGCGGCACGGACAGGAGACTGCAGTGAGCGAGACCAAGCTTCAGGACGGCATGCTCTATATCGGCACCAGCCGCAAGCCGGACAATGCCATCAACAAGCCGGAATATCTGGAGCTGAAGTTCGGCAACCGGCACGGCCTCGTCACCGGCGCCACCGGTACCGGCAAGACGGTAACGCTGCAGATTCTCGCCGAGGGCTTCTCCAACGCCGGCGTCCCGGTGTTCTGCGCCGACGTGAAGGGCGACCTTTCCGGCGTCGGCGCGATCGGCGAACCGAAGGACTTCCTGCTCAAGCGCGCCGAGGAGATCGGGCTTTCGCCCTATGACTTCCAGGAATTCCCGGTGATCTTCTGGGACCTCTACGGCGAGAAGGGCCATCGCGTCCGCACGACGATGACCGAGATGGGCCCGCTGCTGCTGTCCCGGCTGATGAACGCCACCGACGCGCAGGAAGGCGTGCTCAACATCGCCTTCAAGATCGCCGACCAGGGCGGCCTGCCGCTGCTCGACCTGAAGGACCTGCAGGCGCTGCTGAACTACATGGGCGAGAACGCCACCGAGCTTTCCAACCAGTTCGGCTTCATTTCCAAGGCCTCGGTCGGCTCGCTCCAGCGCGAACTGCTGATCCTCGAGCAGCAGGGCGCCGAGCATTTCTTCGGCGAGCCGGCGCTGAAGATCTCCGACATCATGCGCACCACCAACGACGGGCGCGGCGCGATCTCGGTGCTGGCCGCCGACCGGCTGATGATGAACCCCAGGCTCTACGCCACCTTCCTGCTGTGGCTGTTGTCGGAACTGTTCGAGGAACTGCCGGAGGTGGGCGACCCGGACAAGCCGCGGCTGGTGTTCTTCTTCGACGAGGCGCATCTGTTGTTCAACGATGCCCCGAAGGTGCTGGTCGAGCGGGTCGAGCAGGTGGTGCGGCTGATCCGCTCCAAGGGCGTCGGCGTCTATTTCGTCACCCAGAACCCGCTCGACGTGCCCGAGACGGTGCTGGCCCAGCTCGGCAACCGCGTGCAGCACGCGCTGCGCGCCTACACGCCGCGCGAGCAGAAGGCGGTGAGGACCGCCGCCGACACCTTCCGCCCCAATCCGGACTTCGACTGCGCCACCGTGATCACCGAGCTCGGCACCGGCGAGGCGCTGGTTTCCACCCTGTCCGGCAAGGGCGCGCCGTCGATGGTGGAGCGCACGCTGATCCGCCCGCCCGCCTCGCGCCTCGGGCCGCTGACGGAGGCCGAACGCGCCGGGGTGATGCAGGTCAGCCCGGTCGCCGGCCTCTATGACGAGGACTTCGACCGGGAATCGGCCTACGAAATGCTGGCCGAACGCGCAAGGAAGCTGGAGACGCAGCAGCAGGCCGAGCAGGAGCCGGAACCACAGCAGCAGGGCGGCGGACGATGGACGTTGCCGGGCTTCGGCGACGACGCGCCGACGACGACCGGCACGACCAAGCCGCGCAGCCGCTCGCGCTACCAGCGCGAGACCGTGGTGGAGGCGGCGATGAAGTCGGCCGCCCGCAGCATCGCCACCTCGCTCGGCCGGGCCATCGTGCGCGGGATCCTCGGCAGCCTGAAGCGGTAGCGGCAAATGGCCGCCGTGCGACGGCTTGGCGCCACGCGCCCGTTCGGGGCCAGCGCTTGCAAGGACCGGCCGCCTCTGGTTAGCTCGCGCAATCGCAATTCCGGATTGATTCCTGCATGACCGTTGCGCGGCGCCGGCGCCTGATCAGGCGCCAACGGAGTTCTGTCGGGCTCGCGCTCGTCGCGGCCATCTCGTTCCTGGCCGGCATGACCGACGCCATCGGCCTGATGTCGGTCGGCGAGTTCGTCTCGTTCATGAGCGGCAACACCACCCGCACCGCCGTCGCCATCGCCGACGGCGACACCCCGCGCACGGGCCTGCTGCTGACCGGCCTCCTTGCCTTCGTGCTCGGCAATTGCGGCGGCGTCATCATTGCCAGCCGGTTCCGGTCGCACGGCGTGCTGCTCGGCGTCACCGCCCTGTTCGCCGCCTCCGCCCTCGTCCCGGAATACCGCGAGGCGCGGTTCCTGCTGCTGATCTTCGCCATGGGCACGATCAACGCCGCCGTCGAACAGATCGAGGGCCTGCCGATCGGGCTCACCTACGTCACCGGCGCGCTCTCGCGCTTCGGCCGTGGGCTCGGGCGCTGGATCCTCGGCGTGCGCGACAACAAGTGGCTGATCCAGCTGGTGCCGTGGTCGGGCATGCTGGCGGGAGCGGTCGCCGGCGCCATGCTGCAGCGGAACGTCGCGGACGCCGCCGTCTGGGCGCCCTTCGTCGTCGCCTGCTTCGTCACCGCGGCCGCGATCCTCATTCCCCGGCGCTGGTCGGTGCGCTTCCTGCAGCGCTGACCGTCTTCGATGCCCGGCAGCGATTGAATTTTGCCGCATCCGGTGCTATCAGGCGGTTCTCAACCGAACCGTGAAAGGAGGGCGGACGTGAGATTCGATTTCCTGCCCAATCTCTCGCACGGTCCCGATCGGGCCCTGCAAACGCGTTTGCAGGGCTGACCAGAGACCGTTCCTCGCGACCCATCCCTGGTCTGCCCCTGGTGGCAGCGCGGCGTCTTGCGACGCCCGCATTTTCCATTGCTTCCGAGCCTGAACGCGCCCGCCCTCGACGACGGCTGAGGCCCACGACGCGGCGCGTGCTTGGAACGTTTCCCAGGGATCGACCATGTCGCTCATCACTCTCCGCAATCTCGGCGTAACCCTCGGCGCGCCGCTGTTTTCCAACCTCAGCCTGACGGTCAATGCAGGCGACCGCCTCGGCCTCGTCGCGGCGAACGGCCGGGGCAAGTCGACTTTGCTGCGCTGCATCGCCGGGGCGCTGGAGCCTGGCGAAGGCGAAATCACAAGGGCGCGCGGACTGACCGTCGGTCATGTCGCGCAGGACGTGCCGGCGGCGCTGATGTCCTTCTCCTTCCACGCCGCCGTGCTCGCCGCGCTGCCCGCCGATCAGGCCGCGCACGAGAGCTGGCGCGTCGACGTCGTGCTGGACTCGCTGGAGGTGCCGGACGCGCTGCGCACCCGCCCGCTGGCCAATCTCAGCGGCGGCTGGCAGCGGCAGGCCCTGCTTGCCCGCGTCTGGGTGACGGAGCCGGACATGCTGCTGCTCGACGAGCCGACCAACCACCTCGACCTCGGCCGCATCCTGCAGCTTGAGACCTGGCTCAATGCGCTGCCGCGCGATGTGCCGGTGATCGTCGCCAGTCACGACCGCGCCTTCCTCGACGCCACCACCGGCCGGACGCTGTTCCTGCGCCCGGAGCAGTCGCAGCTCTACGCCCTGCCCTATTCCCGCGCCCGGGCCGCGCTCGCGGAGGCCGACGCCGCCGACGAGCGGCGATTCCAGCGCGACATGAAGACCGCGCAGCAGTTGCGCCAGCAGGCGGCCAAGCTGAACAACATCGGCATCAACTCAGGCTCCGACCTGCTCACGGTCAAGACCAAGCAGTTGAAGCAGCGCGCGGAGAAGCTAGAGGAAACCGCGCGGCCGGCGCACCAGGAGCGGTCGGCCGGGGCGATCCGGCTCGCCCATCGCGGCACCCACGCCAAGGTGCTGGTGACGCTGGAGGATGCCGCGATCGCGACGCCGGACGGGACGCCGTTGTTCCGCACCGGCCGGCAGTTCCTCTGCCAGGGCGACCGGGTCGCGCTGCTCGGGGCGAACGGCGTCGGCAAGAGCCGGCTGGTGGCCGCGCTGCGGGCGGCGATCGCGGGCGAAGGCGTTGCCGGCATCAAGGCGACGCCGTCGCTCGTGCTCGGCTATGGCGACCAGGCGCTCGCCGACCTTGACGGGAAGGACAGCCCGCTGGCGACGATCGTGCGCCGCTTCGACATCGGCGACCAGCGGGCGCGCACGCTGCTGGTCGGCGCGGGATTTTCGATCGAGGCGCAAGGACGGCCGGTCGGCAAGCTGTCGGGCGGGCAGAAGGCCCGGCTCGGCATGCTGGTGCTGCGGCTGACCCACCCCAATTTCTACCTGCTCGACGAGCCTACCAACCACTTCGACATCGACGGGCAGGAGGCGCTGGAACGGGAACTGACGGCGGCGGAGGCGAGCTGCCTGTTCGTGTCGCACGACCGCAGCTTCGTGCGGGCCGTCGCCAACCGCTTCTGGCAGGTCGAGCGCGGGCGGCTGGTCGAGGTCGACGGCCCGGAGGCGTTCTTCGCAAGCGCCGGCGCGGCCTGAGCGAACGCCGGCCGCGGCCCTCGCGCTTCGGCCGGCTCAAGCCGTCAGTTGCCTTCCGCCGGCTCGGCCTGGTTTGCCCGCAGCAGGTTGTCGCGCAGCCGCGCCACCGACTGCTGCACCACCGGGAACTCCTCGCCGAGCCCCGTGGCCTCGGTCAGCGCGGCGCCGGGATCCATCTCCACCAGGCGGCGCCCGGCGGTCGTCAGGCTCACCCGCACCTGGCGTTCGTCGGCGGGGTCTCGGCGGCGCTTGAGATAGCCCTCGGCCTCGAGTTTCTTGAGGATCGGCGTCAGCGTGTTCGATTCCAGAAACAGCCGCTCGCCCAGTTCGCGGACGGTCTGCTCGTCCTCCTCCGACAGCGCAACCATAGCGATGTACTGCGTATAGGTCAGGCCGAGCCTGTCCAGTATCGGCTTGTAGGCCCGGCCGAAGGCCAAGTTTGCCGAATAGATCGCAAAGCACAGGAAGTTCGAGAGCTTCTTGCCGCCCTGCGCGGGCGCGTCCGCGCCGCCTGCCGTATTCGAAATGGTCATGGGCTTCTCCTGATCGGGGTTCCGGGGTGCCGTTTCTCCTATATAAATCGTACGCGATGAAATCGCAATAGCATTGACACCGAACTCGTCATCAACTATATCACACCTGTTCGATTAAATCGGACGTGATCTAGATGAGCCTTGCCGGCGTCAGCACGGGCAGCCCGCAGCAGGCGGGCGAAGCCATCGACCGACCAGACACCCGACCCCGGACGGCACGGCCCCAGGCCGGCCGGATCCGGAAAAACGGAGACCATGCCATGGCACACCGACCCGCGCCGCCGTCCGAAGCGCATCGCGACTTCGCGCTGGTGCTCGACCCGTCCAGCTACGCACCGCTGCCCGGCGACTGGCTGATCGGAATCACCGACGTCGTCGACTCGACCCTGGCAATCGAGGCGGGGCGCTACGAGGACGTCAACTTTGCCGGCGCCTCCATCATCGCCGCGCTCGGCAACGCCTGGGGCAGCTTCGACTTCCCCTTCGTCTTCCGCGGTGATGGCGCCGCCTTCGCGCTGCCGCCCGAGGGGATGATGACGGCGACGTCGACCTTGCGCCAGGTCGCGAGCTTCGCCGCCGCCCATCTCGGGCTGACGCTGCGGATCGGCCTGCTGCCGGTGCGCGAGATCCGCGCCAACGGCCGCGACGTCCGGCTGGCGCGCTACGCCGCCTCGGACAATGCCAGCTATGCGATGTTCAGCGGCGGCGGACTGAAATGGGCCGAGGAGCAGATCAAGGCGGGACGCTACCGCGTCAAGCCGGGGCGCTACGACACACAACCGGACCTGACCGGGCTGATGTGCGAATGGACCCCCTTTGCGAGCGAGCAGGGCGAGATTCTCTCGCTTCTGGTCGAGCCGGCCGAGCACACCAGCCCGGAGGGCTTTGCCGCCCTGGCGCGCCGGGTGCTGGCCGTCTTCGACGCCGGGCCGCGCCGGTCGCACCCGGTGCCGGTCGAGCCGGCGGCCCCCAAGGACAGCGCGACCGCCGTCAGCCGGCAAGCCTGGATCGACGTCGCCGCCCACTCGGATGTCCGCAAGTACGACGACGGGCTGCGCCTGACGCTGGACTGCACGGCCGAGCAGATCGACCGGGCCGAGGCGATCCTGGCCGAAGCCCGGGCGCGCGGCGAGATCCGCTTCGGCCTGCACCGCCAGTCGCACGCGCTCATGACCTGCCTGGTGCCGTCGGGGCGACCGGAGGGGCACCTGCATTTCCTCGACGGCAGCGACGGCGGCTATGCCCGGGCCGCGGCGATGATGGCGGCCGACGTGCCAGCGGCAGCAGCGCAGCGCTAGACCACGGGAGGAACCGGCCGCGGCCGCAACCTGCCCATGGCCGCATCCCTGGCCGCCGCCGTCCCTGCTCCGGCGCGGCGGCGCGGCTCCCGGCTCGCTCACCGCCTCCCGTATTCGGTGAAGACGAAATCCTTGGCCGCCGCGGCCTGGTGGCAGGCTGCCCCGCATTTGGCGTCATTGCCCTGCAGGGCCGTATTGGGCACGAGCCTGTCGGCGGCCGGGTCATAGTCGAACTGGGCATACCCCCACCCGCCGGTGTCGGGGAACCTTGCGCTATCCTTCACCATGCAGCCGATGCTCGAGATCGTGCCCGGCACCTTCACGGCGAATGGCGCCTCGGCGAGCTGGCGCGGATTCCAAAGGATCTTCACGATCCGCGAGCCGTCGGGGAAGGGTTTGCCGTTGCCCGGCGTGCCGGCACGGTAGGCCGCGATCATCGGCGCGTTGGCGACGATCAGGTTGAGCTTGGCCTCGGGCTCCTCGGGTTGGCTGGACGCCACCGCTGGCCAGTCCTCATATCCTTTGCACTCGGCGAGCGCGAGACCGCCTTGGACCGCCACGGCATACTTGTCCTGCACGGAATGGCTGTCCTGAGCGAGTCCGCCGCCGGCCACTCCGGCGAGCACGGCGGCCAGGACCAACCCGTGACGGATATCCCCCCTCATGGCACCCTCCATGCGCATGGACAAGCGACCTTGCCCGCCCGGACGCGCGGCGCGCAAGGAGCCGGTCACGAGCAAGGCGGCCGATAGCGCAATATCGCGACCCGGCCTGCAGGACGGTGGCAATTGTCTCACTCCGCTCCGTCATAGTCCATCGCCGGCACGATGACGCGCCCGCGGCTGGGACACGGATCCGTCGATGTCGCCTTTAGCTCGCATCCGATTAAATCGAATATCTGTTGACAGATCTTCTTCCAATCCGTATTAAAATCGCATCCGATTAAAACGGATCCGATTAATAACCACCAAAGGATCACGACATGACCGAGAAGCTTCTGTTCACCGGCAAGACCCACAACACCGGCGGCCGTGCCGGCGGCACCCGCAGCGGCGACGGCCTACTGGACCTGCGGCTGAGCCAGCCGCACCCGGCCGCCGAGAACCTGTTCGGCGCCGCATGGTCGGCCTGCTACATCGGCGCGATCGAGCTCGCCGCCGCCCAGCGCAAGATCAAGCTGGCGGCCGGCCCCGAAGTCGACGCCGAGATCGACCTGAACGTCGACGACGGCGCCTACTTCCTGCGGGCGCGTTTCAACGTCAGCCTGCCGGGCCTCGACCGCGACCTCGCCGAGGTCATCATCCACGCCGCCCACGAGATCTGCCCCTACTCCAAGGCAACCCGCGGCAACATCGAGGTCACGACGAACCTCGTCTGACGCCGAGCCAGCAACGCACCGGCGGCGCCCGCCGCCACCATCGATGACGGGACGCGCAACGGCCCGGCCGCAAGGACGGGCCACGCATCCGCAATACCCGATGCAGGAGAACACATGTCAGCCCTATCGTCTCCCCTTACCCGGCGCGGCCTGCTGGCCGGCGCAGCCATGGCAGGCGCGATCAGCCTGTTGCCCGGCCCGCTTGCCGCGGCAAGCGTCGATTCCGGCGCCATCCGCCCCTTCCGTTTCACCGCCTCCGAGGAGGCGCTTGCCGATCTGCGCCAACGCATTCAGGGCACGCGCTGGCCGGAGAGGGAAACGGTTCCGGACAATTCGCAGGGCGTCCGGCTCGACACGATCCAGAAGCTCGCGCACTACTGGTCGACCGGCTACGACTGGCGCAAGGGCGAAGCGCGGCTGAATGCCCATCCGCAGTTCGTCACCGAGATCGACGGGCTCGACATTCACTTCATCCATGTCCGATCCAGGCACGAGGACGCGCTGCCGCTGATCGTCACCCATGGATGGCCGGGCTCCATCATCGAACAGCTCAAGCTGATTGATCCGCTGACCAACCCGACGGCGCATGGCGGCAAGGCTTCCGACGCCTTTCACCTGGTGATCCCGTCGATGCCCGGCTACGGCTTTTCCGGCAAGCCGAGCACGACCGGCTGGAGCCCGGAGCGCATCGCCCGGACCTGGATCACACTGATGAAGCGGCTCGGCTACACCCGCTACGCCGCCCAGGGCGGCGACTGGGGCGCGCTGATCGTCGACCTGATGGCGGTTGAAGCCCCTGCGGAGCTGCTGGCCATCCATACCAACATGGCCGGGGCGGTTCCGCCCGAGATCGACAAGGCGGCATTTGCCGGGGCGCCGGTGCCCGCCGGTCTGCCCGCCGACGAGGCACGGGCCTACGAGCAGCTCGCCTACTTCTACAGGCACGGCCTCGCCTATGCGCAGGAAATGGGCAACCGGCCGCAAACGCTCTATGGGATCGCTGATTCCCCCATCGGCCTCGCCGGGTGGATCCTCGACCACGACATCCGCAGCTACGAACTGATCGCGCGCGTGTTCGACGGCGAGGCCGAGGGCCTGACACGCGACGACATCCTCGACAACATCACGCTCTACTGGCTGACGAACACGGCCGTGTCGTCCGCGCGGCTGTACTGGGAGAACAAGCTGGCCTTCTTCGCGCCCAAGGGCGTCAACATCCCGGTGGCCGTCAGCGTCTTCCCGGACGAGATCTACGCGGCACCAAAGCGCTGGGCGGAACAGGCCTACCCAGGGCTGATCCACTACAGCCGGCACGACAAGGGCGGCCACTATGCCGCCTGGGAACAGCCCGCGCTGCTTGCCATGGACCTCAGGGACGCGTTCCACTCGCTGCGCTAGCAAGAAAAAGGGCCCGGCGAAACGCTTCGCCGGGCCCTTGCCGTTCGACGCGCTGCGCCGCGGTCAGACGACGGTCGTCTTGACGTCGAGGTTGCCGCGGGTGGCGTGGCTGTAGGGGCAGACGACGTGCGCCTTCTTGACCAGGTCCTCGACCACGGCCTTGTCGACGCCGGGAACGGACACCTGCAGGGCTGCCTCGATGCCGAAGCCGCCGCCATCCTCGCGCGGGCCGATGCCGACGGTGGCCGTGACCTTGGCCTCGTCCGGGATCTTCACCTTTTCCTTGCCGGCGACGAACTTCAGCGCGCCGAGGAAGCAGGCGGAGTAGCCGGTGGCGAACAGCTGCTCGGGATTGGTGCCGCGGGCGCCATCGCCGCCCAGCTCCTTCGGCACGGTCAGGGTGACGTCGAGGACGCCGTCCTCGGTGGCGCCGTGGCCGGCCCGGCCGCCGGTGGCGGATGCCTTGGTGGTGTAGAGTATGGGCATGTCAGCTCTCCTTCGTGGTTGGATGGACATCGTGTAGCGTAAAATTAAATTGGACGCAATACAATTTTGCGCATTGCATTTTCCGAAAAGCACTGCGACAATAGCGCATGACGAACGATCACGACACGCCCTTGCCCCAGCTGCCCGGCGACGACATGCTCGCGCTCGACCGGCTGCTGTGCTTTTCCATCTACTCGGCGGCGCACGCGTTCAACCGCACCTACAAGCCGCTGCTCGATCCCTACGGCCTGACCTATCCGCAGTATCTGGTGCTGCTGTCGCTGTGGCAAGCGGACGGCAAGACGGTGAAGGCGCTCGGCGAGGCGCTGCATCTCGATTCCGGCACGCTCTCGCCCCTGCTCAAGCGGCTCGAGGCCAACGGCTACGTGGAACGCAAGCGCGACCGCACCGACGAGCGGCAGGTGCTGATCACGCTGACCAGGAAGGGCCGGGAGATGAAGGACGTGGCCCGCACCATCCTGAGCGAGATCGGCAAGGCGGCCGGCTGCACCGCCGACGAGCTGCATCGGCTCGGCAGCGAGCTGCAGGCCCTCGCCGCCAACCTGCGCGGCAACGACAAGACGGACGCCGCCTGACGGCCGATTTCGCGTCGGGCAATCCCCGATGCCCGGCTACACTCGAGGCTTCACCCGGGATGGGAGGACGAATGCGGAGCGATGACCGGCACGGACGGGTGACCGGCCTTTCGGCCGGACTGTGGTGCGTCCTGGTCGGTCTCGGCATGATCGCGACCTGGCTGTTCGCCCCGCTCGACCTTGCCGGTCGCCACCCGGCCGTGTTCGGGATGAAGTTCAACGCCGCCCTTGCCTTCACGGCCGTCGGCGCGGCCTTCATTCTCACGTTGTCGCGCTACAGAACCTTGCCGATCGTGCTGATGCTGGCGGTGTTCGTCTACGGCGTGCTGGCGCTGGCGCAGCATCTGTTCGCCGCCGATTTCGGCATCGACCTCCTGCTCTACCGCCCCGTAATCGACATCGGCACCAGCCTGCCGGGGCGGATCGCACCGAACACGGCGCTGTGCTTCGTGCTCATCAGCACGGCGATCGCCCTGCGCGCCGCCCGCGGCCGCACCGACCTTGTCCAGCTCGGCTGCGGCTACCTGGTCGCCGTGATCGCCGCCACCGCGCTGGCCGGCTACGCGATCGCGCTCGAGGGCGCCCACGACTGGGTGACGTTTACGCGCATGTCGGTCCAGAGCGCGAGCTGCTTCCTCGTCATCGGCTGCGCCATCGTCTTCGGCACCCCCCGTCCCGCCGGCTATCACCGCATGGCGATCGCCGCCTCGCTCGGGGCCGCCACCTACCTGATCCTGCTGACGCTGGCCTATGCCAAGATCCGGGCCGAGGTCAGCCGGCCGATCTCGGTGATCGAGCGCGCGGCGATGGCGTCGACCGCGACCACGCTGGCATCGCTGATCCTGATCTCCGGCGCGATCTATGCCGGCCTTGTCGGCTACTCCTACTGGAACGCGCGGCGCTACCGCCAGAGCGCCAGCGAACTGAGCGAGAGCCAGAGCCGCCTCGCCGCCATCATCGACAACGCCGTGGACGGCATCATCACGATCGACGGCGCCGGCGTGATCCTGTCCGCCAATCCGGCCTGCCAGCGCATCTTCGGCTACGCGCCGGCCGAGATGGTCGGCCGCAACGTCCGGATGCTGATGCCGGAACCCCACTATAGCGGCCGCGGCGCCGATCACGTCGGGTACTGGCGCGCCGGCACCGCCAAGCCCGACACCCGCAGCCGCGAGCTGGAGGGCCGCCGCAAGGACGGCAGCGTCTTTCCGATCGACCTCGCGGTGGCGAAGGTCGACGTCGCCGAGGGGACCATCTACAGCGGCATCGTGCGCGACATCTCCGAACGCAAGCATTTCGAGCAACAGCTGCTGGCCGCCAATGCCGAACTGGAGGAGTTCGCCTACCGCACCTCCCACGACCTGCGCTCGCCGATCGCCTCGTCGGTCGGGCTGCTGACCATCTCCCGCGAATTGCTCGAACGCGGCGACCGCGACGCGCTCGACGGCACGCTGGCGCGGATGGAGCGCAATTTCAGCCGCCTCGATCACCTGATCCAGAACATCATCGTCCTGACCCGCGACCGGCTGATGGAGGAGGCGGGCCAGAAATTCTCGCTGCGCGAACTCGTGCAGGCGACGGTCGAGGCGCTGTCCCACCTGGAGGACGTGGGCCGCATGGCGATCACCAATCATGTCGCCCCGGATTTGACAATCGTCGGCAAGAAATCGAAATTCGAGGTCATCGTCGGCAACCTGCTGTCCAACGCGATCAAGTACCACGATCCGCAGGAGCCGACCCCGCAGGTCGACGTCTTCGCGGAGCGGCGGGCCGGAACCATCCGGCTCGTGGTGGAGGACAACGGCATCGGCGTGCCGGAGCCGAAGCGGGCGCTCCTGTTCGGCATGTTCAGGCGCCTGCATCCGAGCCGCTCCTTCGGCAGCGGGCTCGGCCTCTACATCCTGAAGAAGAGCGCCGAATCGCTCGGCGGCGCGACCTACTACGAGGCAAGGAACAAGGGCAGCCGCTTCGTCGTGGAACTGCCCGATGAGGTTGATGATGAAAATCCAGACCATCCTCGTCGTTGACGATGACGAGAACGATCAGTTCATCTGCGAATACACGATCCGCAAGTACGATCCGACGATCACCGTGCTGGCGGCCATGGACGGCACCGAGGCGCTGTCGATCCTGAAGACGGCGATGCCCGACGCGATCATCCTCGACATCAACATGCCGGTGATGAACGGCTTCGAGTTCCTCGAGCGCTATGCCCGCGAGTTCGACAACCATGCGCCGGTGGTCGCCCTTCTGACCAGTTCCCGCCTCGGCTCGGACAAGGAACGGGCGCTGCGCTACCCGTTCGTGCGCAGCTACCTGGAAAAGCCGCTGACGCTCGAGCACCTGCGCGAGATCGCAGCGGTGCTGCAAGGCTGAGAGGCGTCAGATCACGACGATCGGGGCGCCGTTGCGCACCCGGCCGTACAGGTCGATCACGTCCTGATTGAGCAGCCGCACGCAGCCCGAGGAGGCGGCGCGGCCGATCGACTGCCATTCCGGCGTGCCGTGCAGGCGATAGAGCGTGTCCTGGCCGTTCTGGAAGATGTAGAGCGCCCGCGCACCGAGCGGATTGGCCAGGCCCGGCGCCATGCCGCCGTTGCTGGCCGAATATTGCGCCAGTTCCGGCTGGCGCTCGATCATCGAGTCCGGCGGGGTCCAGCGCGGCCATGACTGCTTCCACTGGATGACGCCGCGGCCGGACCAGGCAAATCCCTCGCGACCGATGCCGACGCCGTAGCGCATGGCGCGACCGCCCGGCATGGTCAGGTAGAGATAACGGTTGGCGGTGTCGACGATGATCGTCCCCGGTGCCTCGCCGAACGGATCCTCCACCTCGTGGCGCAGGTAGCGCGCGTCGATGCGGGTGTAGGGCACCTGCGGAATGGTGAAACCGCCGTCGATGCGCGCCGCATAGATCCCGGCATAGCGCGGGTCGAGATCGGGGATGCCGGTCGGCAGCATGGCGGTGTCATAGGGTCCCTGATCCGGGTCGCGGCCCTCGAGCCAGGGGCCGGGCACGCCTTCGAGGGCCGGGTTGCGATAGACGGGCTCGGTCTGCCAGCGAAAGCGGTCGGTGTTCATCGAGGAGGTGCAGCCGGCGAGCGCCGTCGCTGCCGCGAGCCCGGACAGGCGCAGGAAGCGGCGGCGGGAGAAATCGAGTTCTGGGACCATGGTCAAGCAACGCAATCCGTGAATTACCGAGAAACGCAAGCAGCGGGCGGCACGCACGAATCCCTGCCAGCGAGATAAGGCCGTCACCGTGCCGCAATTGTGGCAGACCCGGCTGGCGCGTGGCTTGCCATGATAAATTTCGCCCGCCTGCGCGCAAACGCCTGCGCCATCACGGTTTCGTCATCGCGCACGGCGCCGTCCGGCCGGCCTCGTCCCCTCCATCGGCAAGCGCCGCGGCACGCGGTATGATGGCGGCCGCACGAACGACCCTGGCGAGGTGATGGCGATGCCCGACGCGCTTTCTGCTTGCGATGCCCCGGCGCCCGTGGCGGCCGCTGTGAACTGGCTTGTCGACAGCGGGCTGGGCGGCAGCAGCCTGCCGGACCTCGTCGCCGGCCTGGGCCGGTGCCTCAACGACCACGGCATCGCCGTCGCGCGGGCCGGCTGCGCGATCCTGACGCTTCACCCCCAGATCGTCTCGCAGGAAATCACCTGGGTCGCGGAGACAGGCAGGGCAACGACGCGCTCGTACACGCCGAGCCTGATGGAGGATCCCGGCAGCCGCAACGGTCCCTACTTCGAACTCGCCTTGAACCGGCTGCGCTCCAAGCGGTACCGGCTCGAAGAAAGCCCGCCGGCAGCGCACATGTCGCTGCTCGCGCGGTTGCGTGCCGAAGGCCACACCGAGTATTTCGGCTTCTTTCACGCCACCGGCGGCGCGTCGGCGGTCACCCCGTTTGCCCGTCGGGTTGGCTTCGTCCCCTGCGTCGTCGGGTCGTTCGCGACGCGCCGGCCCGGCGGCTTCAGCGAGGCGGAGATCGGCTGCCTCCAGGCCATCACGCCGGCGCTGGCGCTGGCGGCAACGGCGCGGATGAACTTCGAGACGAGCGCCCGCCTGCTCGACATCTACCTCGGACGCTCATGCGGATCGCTGGTGCTCGACGGCCGGATCACACGCGGCGATTCGGAGCTGATCACCTGCGGCATCTGGTTCTGCGACCTGCGCCAGTCGTCACGGCTGGTGGCGCAAATGCCGCTCGGGGACTACGTCGCGCTCCTGAACCGCTATTTCGACATCACGATCGGGGCCGTCATGGACGCCGGCGGCGAGGTGCTGAAGCTCATCGGCGATGCGGTGATGGGGATCTTTCGCTCCGACCGGCCGGGAAGCGACACCGACATGCGGGAGCGGGCGCTGGCGGCGGCGATGCGCACGCTCGCCGACATGCGGGACCTGCACCTTGCCGGCCGGCCCGCGGAGGTCGGCATCGGTCTGCATGTCGGCGAGGTCATGTACGGCAATGTCGGCACCGACGAACGGCTGGACTTCACCGTCATCGGCCGCGCCGTCCACGAGGCGGCGCGGCTGCAGGCGCTGACCAAGCCGCTCGCCCGGCCCGTGCTGGCATCGGCATCGTTTGCCGCGCCGATCGCCGACCGCTTCACCTATGGCGGTGCCCACCCGGTCGCCGAGTTCGACGACGCGCTTGCGGTCTATGTCCCGCGCCCCTGACGGCTAGCACCGCTAGCCCGCCTCCTTGGCCTCGACCAGCGCCATCAGCGTGTCCAGCCGATCGGCCTCGCGCGGCAGCTTGTCGTCGCGCAGGCGGGCGATGCGGGGAAAGCGCATGGCGACGCCGGACTTGTGGCGGCTCGAGCGGTTGATGCCCTCGAAGGCGACCTCGAGGACGAAGCCGAAGTCGGGTTCGGCGCGCACGGCGCGCACCGGACCGAAGCGGTCGACGGTGTTGTTGCGCACGAAGCGGTCAAGCACCTCGAGCTCGGCGTCGGTGAAGCCGAAATAGGCCTTGCCGACCGGCACCAGCATTTCCCCCTCGGCCCCACCGGCCCAGACACCGAAGGTGAAGTCGGAGTAGTAGCTCGAGCGCTTGCCGTGGCCGCGCTGCGCATACATCAGCACGGCGTCGACATTGTAGGGGTCGCGCTTCCACTTGAACCACGGCCCTTTGAGCCGTCCCGCCTGGTAGGGGCTGTCGAAGCGCTTGATCATCACGCCCTCGATCACCGGGTCGGGCGGGTCGGAGCGCAGCTTGTCAAGCTCCTCCCAGCTTGTGAACGGCACGAGCGGCGACAGGTCGAAGCGGTCGTGCGGCGCCCTGTCGATCAGGTCCTGCAGCCGGGCGCGACGGGTGGCGAAGTCTTCCGGGCGCACGTCGGCCTCGCCGGAGAAGAGGATGTCGTAGGCGCGCACGAAGGCGGGGTAGTCCTCCAGCATCCGCGCGTTGACCGTCTTGCGGTTGAGCCGCTGCTGCAGGTCGGAAAAGCTGCGCGTTAGAGCGTTCGAGCGCGCCGTGCCGCCGACCAGCAGTTCGCCGTCGATGACCCCTTCGAAGCCGATCGCCTCAAGCACGTCGGGAAAGGCAGCGGAGATGTCGTCGCCGGAGCGGGAGTAGAGCCGGCGCGTGGCCCCGGCGGCGGAGATCTGCACGCGGATGCCGTCCCACTTCCATTCGGCGGCGAAGTCGCCGGGGGCGAGGCCGTCGAGGTCGCCCTCGCCGACCGGATTGGCCAGCATCACCGAATGAAAGATCGCCGGCGTCGCCAGCACGGGGCGGCCGGCCCTTCCCTCCAGCCAGGCGAACAGCGGCTCGTAGGGCGGTTGCAGGCCATGCCAGAGCGTCTCGATCTCGGTGACGTCGCGGCCGGAGAAGTCCGCCAGCGCCTGCTTGGCCAGCCGCGCCGACACGCCGATGCGCAAGCCGCCGGTGGCGAGCTTGATGAAGGCGAAGCGGGCCGACGGGTCGAGCCGGTCGAGCAGGTCGCGCACGGCCGAGCGCACCTCGGTCCGGCCGAGCGCGTTCATCCGCGCCACCACCGCGCCGAGCCTCGGCTGACCGGAGACGGCGATGCGCTCCTTGCGCTCCTGGTCCCAGACCAGCGAGATCGTCTCGGCGAGGTCGCCGACATAGTCGTAGGAATAGCGGAACAGCACCTCGTCCATGCGCTCGAGCACGAGTTCGCGCAGCATGGCCGGCTTGACGCTCTTCAGCTCGAGCGTGCCGGCGATCGCGGCCAGCCCGTAGCCGCGGTCGGGGTCCGGGGTTTCTCTAAAGTAATCCGCCAGCAGCTTGAGCTTGCCGTTGCGCGAGGGCGTCAGGACGAGACGGTCGAGGAGATCGGCGAAGGCGTGCATCAGTCCCCCTCGTCCTCGTAGCCGACCAGATGCAGCGGGCGGGCGGGAATGCCGGCAAGCTCGCACCAGCGCACCAGCGCCTCCTCGCGGCCATGCGTCACCCAGACCTCAGCCGGCGCAAGCTCGCGGATCGTCTCCGTCAGCTCGGGCCAGTCGCAGTGATCGGAGATCACCAGCGGCAGTTCGACGCCGCCCTGCTTGGCGCGCTGGCGCACCATCATCCAGCCGGAGGCGAAGGCGACGAGCGGCTCGGTGAAGCGGCGCGCCCAGCGATCGGCGAAGGCGGAGGGCGGGCCGACGACGACGGCGCCGCCGAGGTCGGTCGCGTCGCCCTTTTCCAGCGTCGCGGGCCGGAGCTCGCCGAGGTCGACGCCGCGGCTCACGTAGTAGTCGCAAAGCCGGGCGAGCGAACCGTGGATGAAGACCGGCCGGTCGTAGCCGCAGTCGCGCAGCAGCCGGATGACCCGCTGCGCCTTGCCGAGCGAATAGGCGCCGACGAGATGGGTGCGGGCCGGAAACTGCCGCAGCGACGTCAGCAGCCTGGCGATCTCGCCCTTCGGGTCCGGGTGATGGAACACCGGCAGGCCGAAGGTGGCCTCGGTGATGAAGACGTCGCAGGCGACCGGCTCGTAGGCGGCGCAGGTCGGGTCGGCGCCGCGCTTGTAGTCGCCGGAGACGCAGAACCGCGTGCCATGGGCGGTGATCGCGATCTGCGCCGAGCCGAGCACGTGGCCGGCGGGATGGAAGGAGACCGACGCGCCGCCGAGAGCGACCGTTTCGCCATAGGCCACGGCCTGGGCGCTGCCGCAGAAGTCCGGGCCGTGGCGGATCGCCATGATGTCGAGCGTCTCCCGGGTCGCCAGCACCGCCCCATGGCCGGCGCGGGCGTGGTCGGAATGGCCATGGGTGACCAGCGCGCGCGGCACCGGGCGCATCGGATCGACGTAGAAGTCGCCGGCGGGGCAATAGAGGCCGGCGGGTGCGGGATGGAGCAGCTGATCTGGCTTCATGCCTGAGAAGATAGGGACATTTCCGCCGTGCGCCAGACCCGCCTGACCCGCGCGTCCGCGGCCCCGTCAGGCGATCGCCAGCAGTCCCGCCCGCAGCGCATCGACGTCGACGTCGCCGCCGGCCAGCGCGCCCTCGACCTCGGCATGGGTCTGCTTCCACACCGGCACCGCCTGCGCCAGCAGCGCCCTGCCGGCATCGGTCAGCATCAGCCGGCGGCCGCGGCGGTCGCGCGGATCGGGCACGACGAGCACGAGCCCGCGCCGCTGCAACGGCTTCAGCGCCGCCGTCAGCGTCGTGCGATCCATGGCGAGCAGCGCCGCGACCGGCCCCATCGGCGGCGGCTCGGGCCGGTTCAGCGACATCAGCAGCGAGAACTGGCCGCTGGTGATGGCGAGCGGACGCAACGCCTCGTCGAAGCGACGCGCCAGCGCGCGCGCGGCCCGCTGCGCATGCAGGCAGAGACAATGGTCACGCACATGCACCGTGGTCTCGTAGGGAATGGCGACTTTCGTGGTCATGGGAGTTACTGTTGATATCAACTCAACCCTGTCAAGGGGCGGCGTCGCGGCGTCGGCGCCAGGCGCCACTTGAAAAGCGCCAAACGCGCCTAGCTTGCAGGTGAACGGGACGCGTGCCCGAAGCGAACGGGTCAACCCGCAGGGAGATCTTGATGAAAGCGGAAGTCACCACGCAACACCACTGGCTCGAGCGCCTGCACGGCGAATGGGACGTCGCGGCCGACGCGATCACCGCGCCGCCGACCGAAAGCACCTGGGTCGAGCGCGTGCGCCCGCTCGGCGATTTGTGGGCCGTGTGCGAAGGCAGCGGCCTGATGCCGGACGGCGCCGAGGGCCAGACGCTGATGACGCTCGGCTACGATCCGGAACGCCAACGCTATGTCGGCACATGGATCGGCTCGATGATGACCTATCTCTGGCACTATGAGGGCGCGCTGGAGCCGACCGGCGACCTTCTGGCGCTGCACTGCATGGGGCCGGATTTCGACAACCCGGGACAGAAGCTGCCCTACCAGGACGTCATCACCTTCATCGACGACCACCATCGCACGCTCACCGCGCTCGTGCACAAGCCCGACGGCCACTGGCACAAGCTGATGGAGATGCACTACTGGAAGCGGCGCTAGCCAGGCCGCCCCGCCGCGCGGGCCGTGCGTCCGTCCGCTCCTCGCCGGCGCACCGGCGGACGTTAGAGCACGGGTTCGGGCTGCCGCGCGTCCGAACCTGACGCCCCCCATCACGAGGCCCGCCGAGCCCCTCAGTCCGCCCCGGCCACCCGCGGCCGCACCCGTCCGCCGCGGCGTGCCAATTCCGGGCGACGTCGCGCTGAGGGACAGCGGTCCGATCCCGCACCCGCCGTTTACCCCCCGATTCCGTGCCGTTTCGACACAGAATCGACTGGCACGCTTCCTGCTCCTTAGTCCTCAAGGAGCATAAATGGTTACCAGACGCTTACTTCTTTCGACGCTTGGCCTCGGTGCACTCGGCATCGCGTCCCCGCTGTCGGCTGCCGCCGCGCCGGTGCTGAACGTCGAGCTGCGCGGTGCCATCGACGCCTCCGCCCACGGGGTGCGGCCCGGCGGCGGCGACCGCAAGAGCAAGGCCTTCGACCGGCTGCTGCGCCAGGCCGCGGCGAAGAACCAGCCGGTGTTCCTGCCGGCGGGCGACTATGTCGTCTCGAATGTCACGCTGCCCGAAAACACCCGGCTGACCGGCGTGCCCGGGGCAACCCGCATCGTCTATGGCGGCGGCGGCCACCTGTTCGCCGGGCAGGATGGCGGCCGCATCGTGCTGGAAAACCTCGTCATCGACGGCGGCAACCGCTGGCTCGACGACACGGTGCAGGGGCTGGTCCACCTCGGCGGCGCCTCCGACGTTCGGATCGACAACTGCGAGATCGCCGGCTCGGCCAAGTCCGCCCTCTATCTCGAACGCTGCGGCGGAAGGATCGGCAACAACCGCATCTCCGGCGCCGCCGATTTTGCCATCTTCGCGGTCGAAAGCGCGGGGCTGTCGATCGCCGGCAACACCGTCATCGAATGCGCCAACGGCGGCATCCTCGTGCACCGCTGGACCAAGGGCCCGGACGGCACGATGGTCGTCGGCAACCGCGTTTCGCGGATCGCGGCGACGAAGGGCGGAACGGGCGAATACGGCAACGGCATCAACATCTTCCGCGCCGACGGCGTGATGGTGACCGACAACCACCTTTCCGACTGCGCCTTCTCGGCGATCCGCGCCAACGCCGGATCGAACGTCAGGATCGCCGGCAACACGTGCCTGCGCTCCGGGGAAACCGCGATCTATTCGGAATTCGGGTTCGAAGGCGCGATCGTCAGCGGCAACCTGATCGACGGCGCCGCCAACGGCATCCTGATCGTCAATTTCAACGAGGGCGGACGGCTGGCGACGGTGACCGGCAACATCGTGCGCAACCTGCGGCTGGAGGGACCCTACGTGCATGACGGCGCCGGCTTCGGCTTCGGCATCGCCGTCGAGGCCGACACCGTGGTCAGCGGCAACACGGTCGAGAACGCGCCGAAATACGGCTTGATGCTCGGCTGGGGACCCTACATGCGCGGCCTCGTCGTCAACGGCAACCTCGTGCGGCAGACGCCTGTGGGGTGCGCGGTGACGGTCGTCGAGGGGGCCGGGTCGGCCCTGATCTCGGGAAACATTTTCGAGGAAACGCCGCAGGGCGCCATCGCCGGCTACCGCTGGAACGAGCGCGCGACCGGCGACCTCGCGCGCGGCGGCGAAGCCTTCGCGCATATCACGGTTGAGCGCAACCGTACGGGATAAGTCGGGTAGGCGCTCCCGCGGTGCGCGTCAGGGGCGACGCGCCCGCGGTTCATTCACAACCGGCCATGCCCGCCAGCAGAGGGCGACATGGCCGCGATACTCGCCCGTACCGGTTCCCGAACACCGGACAGGGCGATGGGGCGGGATGGGGAAGGCTTCTCTGCGTGCCTTCCCCATTTCCCGTCCCGCTAGTGGTGCTTGCCCCCGCCATTCGCAGCGGGCCTGGCCGCCTCGACGTCGAACTCGACCGCAATCGCCCCGGCCTTCTCGAAGGTGAGCGTGGCGGCGACGTGCTCGCCCTCCCTGAAGGGCTGCTTGATCGCCATGAACATGATGTGCAGCCCGCCCGGCTTCAGTTCCACCGTCCCGCCGGCCGGGATCTCGATGCCGTCGGGCAGCTGGCGCATCTTCATGACGTCGTTTTCCATCGACATCTCGTGCAACTGCACGTCGTCGGACACCGGCGAGGTGACGGAGACGAGCCGGTCGGCCTCGCTGCCGTGGTTGACGACGGTGAAGAAGCCGCCGCCGACCGGCTGCCCCGGCAGCGTCGCCTTGGAGGCCGGGTGCTGGATTTCGATGTCGCCCGCCTTGTAGTCGTGCGCGCCCGCGCCGAAGGCCGGCGCGGCAAGAAGGATGGCCGAAGCCAGGATCCGGGAAAGCAGTTTCATCTGATGCCCTTTCTGGGTTGAACAAAGACTGGTTGCGCTCCGCGGCAACGGCGGAGCGGACGCTCTAGGACAGAAACCGTCGCAGCGGCGGCACGAGCGGCACGAGAAGCAGATCGAGGGCGATCATCGCCAGGATCGCCAGACCCGTCAGCGGGAACAGCGCGCCGAACAGGGCGGCCAACGCCCACAGGCCGGCATAGATCGCGCGGCCGCGCGGCGCCGGCGGCACGCCAAGACGGCCGGACGGACGGCGCTTCCACCACATCACCACCGCCGTGACGCTGGAGGCGACGATCGCCAGGCAGGTGGCCAGCATCAGCAACTGGTTGAACAGTCCCCACTCGCGCCCCTGATGGACGTTGATGCTCCACTCGATCGCCTTGCCGGTGAAAGGATACTGGCCGAAGGCAATGTCGACCAGCCGTTCGCCGGAGTACTGGTCGATATGGATCGTGCGCTCGCGCTCCAGCTCGGCCGGAAAGATCGCGGCGGTATAGACCCCGGTGTCGTCGGAGGGCGGCGAGATTTCGTAGCCCGGCAGCATGCCGGCGGCCGAGGCGATCTCGACGGCGCGGTCGAGGCTGATCGGAGCCGGGCCCTCGCCGCCGGCCGGCGCGGCGGACGCCGGCACCGGCGCGTTCTCCATCAGCCAGCCGCTCTTCGGCATCACGTCGGCGGTCACCTTCTTCGACTGCGGCACGTCGTCCCAGAGCTGGGCCGGGTAGCCCATGCCGTTCGCGGTCAGGTAGCTGTTGACGTTGCTACCCCAGTAGCCGGACCACAGCAGGCCGGACACGGCAAGGAACAGGATCAGGACACCGGCCAGGATGCCGGTGACGGCGTGCATGTCGCGCCAGAACACGCGGCGGGACGGCGTGCCGCGCACCGACAGGACACCGCCCGCCTGGTTGCGCGGCCACCACAGATAGATCCCGGTCACCACCAGCACGATGGCAAAGCCGGCGGCGATCTCGATGATGATCTCGAACGACTTGCCGAAATAGTCGAGACTGTGGATGTCCTCGACCACCTGGTTGAACTCCTCGGCGGCGAGCACTGTGTCGAGCACGGTGCCGCTGTAGGGGTCGACGAACACCAGCAGGCTGCCCTCTTCCGTCGACAGCGTCACCCGGGCGGAGCGGTCCGACGCCGCGGGCACCCGGTAGGAGGATAGCGAGGCGCCCGGCACGGCGGCAAGCGCCGTTTCGACGACCTCGCTCGGCCGCAGCGGTTGCGTCGACACGGTGACGTAGTTACGCCCGCGAAACAGCGTCGCGTCGATCTCGTCGTTGAAGAGGTAGAGGCCGCCGGTGACGGCGAGATTGATCAGGAAGGGGATGACGAGGAGGCCGGCAAAGAAGTGCCAGCGCCAGACGGCGCGGTAGAGCCGCTGGGAGAAGGTGGAGGCGTCCGCGGCGGCGACTGCCGGCGCATCGGTTGCAAGGGTCATGGCATGCTCCGTCGAAGCGAGGGTGAAGACCGCGCGCACCAGGGCGCGACGGTGGCTCAGGCTCGGATCGACGGAACAGGGGGCGCGGTCGGCGGCGCCCCGGGCTGGTAGCGATGGCGACGGATGACCGCCTCGATCATCGGGCGGTCGCCGACGATGCGGAAGGCGAAGACGCGGCCGTCAAGATCGACCGGCGCCGGCAGGATGGCGGCCGCGCCGATGCGGCAGGCCTCGCAATGGCCGCCGACGCCCGACTTCGTCTTGCCGTGCTCGACGCCGCCGTCGAGGCAGAGGTCGGCGATGGTGCCGTCCGGCAGCGTGATCGCCGCCAGTTCGGCCGGCGACAGCCGCGCGGAAAGGACCGGCTTGTGGGCGAAGGCGAGCGCGACCAGCGCGAGCATGCACAGCATGCGCACCAGCCCCGACACCCTGTTGCCCGTCAGCTTCATCGTCGCCTCGCGATCCGCCATGGCGCGGATCATGCCGCCTTAACGCCAAGCCGAACGACGGTCAATGCGGCATTGTGGGTCCGGCATCACGACAATTCATCGGTAGATCACACACGAAGGCTTCTTCCCTCCGGCTCGCCCGCCTATGGTATCGCGCATCAGGGAGAACCGCACATGCTCACGATCTATGGGGTCTATCGCTCGCGCGCCTCGCGCAACTACTGGATGGCCGGGGAGCTCGACCTGCCCTTCGTCTCCGTTCCCGTGCTCCAGGCCCGCCGCCTCGAGAACCCGACGGCGCCGGACGCGCCGCTGAACACCCAGTCAGCCGAATTCCTGAAGGTCAATCCGACCGGGCTCATTCCCTGCATCGACGACGGCGGCTTCGTCATGAACGAGTCGCTGGCGATCAACCTCTACCTCGCCCGCAAGCACGGCGGCCCCCTGTCGGGGCAAACGCTGACGGAGGAGGCGGAGATGCTGCAGTGGACGATGTGGGCGGCGACCGAGGTCGAGCCGCATGCGGTGAAGATCATCCTGACCCTCGACGACAACGCCGCCGGGAGCGAACAGGGCCGGCTGACCATTCGTGCCGCGACCAAGGCGCTGAAGAAGGCCTTTGCCCTGCTCGACCGGCGGCTGGCGGCAACCGGACACGTCGTCGGCGCCCGCTTCACCGTGGCCGACCTGAACCTGGCGGAGGTATTCCGCTACACCATGAGCGAGGACGAACTGTTCGACGCCGCGCCCAACGTCAAGAGCTGGCTCGCCGCCTGCCAGGCGCGCCCGGCCTTCAAGGCGATGTACGAGACGCGCCTGAAGGAGCCGGCATAGGCGTCGCGGCGCCGTCACCGATCGTGTCGGCGATCGCCTGCGTCATCCAGGCCTTGAACAGCCGGACCTTGCGCGGCTCGCGCACGTCGGGGTCGGTGACGAAGTAATAGCCGGTGCCGGTCCGCACCCGGATGTCCAGCGGCGCCACCAGCCGCTCCTCCTTCACCGCCCAGGCGGCCAGGATCGGCCAGGCCAGCATCACCCCCTGCCCCGCCAGCGCCGCGTCGAGACAGAGCGAGGCGTCGCTGAAGACGTGCCGCGTCTTCGGCGCCGGCTGAGCGAGCCCGGCCGCCTTCAGCCAGACATCCCAGGTGAACTGGTCATTGGCATCAACGAGCGCCGGCATGTCGACGAGATCGGCCGGCGTGCGCAGCCGCTCCGCCAGCTCCGGCGTGCAGACGGGAAACATCTCCTGCGGCAGCACGAATTCCGCCCTCACCCCGGGCCAGTTGCCCGGGCCGATGCGGATGGCGAGGTCGACGTCGGAGCCGGACAGGTCGGTCAGCGCCGTCGTCGATTCGATCCTGAGACTGATCTCGGGATGGGCGGCGCTGAAATGGTGGATATGGTGAATCAGCCAGCGCGAGGCGAAGATCGGCGCCACCGAGATGACGAGAACCGCGTTGTCCCGCTCGCGGGCGCTGCCGACGGCCTCGGACAGCGCGTGGAAGCCGGCGTTGAGCTTGCGCAGGAAGGGCACGCCAAAGGCGGTGGCCACCATGCCGCGTGGCGTGCGTTCGAACACCGCCCGCCCGAGCTGGCCCTCGGCCCGGATGACCTGCTGGCTGACCGCGCCGACCGTCACGCCCAACTCCTCGGCAGCCGCCTGCAAGGACCCCAGCCGGCCGACCGCCTCGATCGCTCGCAGTCCGTTGAGGTGGATGCTGCTCAGGTTCTTCATATAGATTATCTATATCACGCACCTGAAATCCTCAATTGAATTCGACGGCGCCACGCCTCATTCTGCAGATCATAGAGCTCCCAGGCTTGACCCAGAACGCGAAAATGGCATGTGAATGGAGACGGCGATGTTCAAGTTTTTCTTCAGAAAGACGCATCGGTCCGCGGCCGCCGATCGAGGTGCCGACTACAGCGTGGAGGCGTGGACCGGCGATCTGCTGGCCCATCCCGACATCGAGGCGATGGACGAGCGCCAGCGCGCCGACCTGCCCTTTCCGGGCTATGCGGCGGCGCGTGACGGCGGCAAGCCGGCCCTGCCCTGCTGCGAGACCTGAGCGCTCGTCCCGGGCGCGAGGGGGCGCTATCATGGCTCCGCACGGAGGAGCCGCCGCCATGGCCGACAGCGACAAGATGGCACTCGAGGCCCGGCTCAGGCGGCTGGCGGACGGCCTTCCCGGAGTGGAGACGGGCACGTCCTATGGCGCCATGGCGCTGAAGGTGGCCGGGCGGCTGATCGCCCGCGCCAAGGATGCCGAGACGGTCATGCTGCCGATGCCGCTGGACGAGAAGGAACACGCCATCGAACTGGCGCCCGAGATCTATTTCGAGACGCCGCACTATCGCGGCTGGGCCGCGGTGTTGGTGCGCGCCAGCGCCATCGGCGACGAGGAACTGCGCCTGCGGCTGACCGAGGCATGGCGCAGGCGGGCGCCGGCGAAGCTGCGCCGGGCGGCGCGACCAGCCGAGCCGCCGGGCCAATAGGCCAGCGCAGCGCGCCGGCTTGCTCGTCAGGCGCTTTCGCGCGCGAGCGCGCGCCGGACGGCCGGCCGCTCGCGCATGCGGGCGTGATGGTCGGCAACGCGCGGAAAACGCTGCACGTCGATGCCGTGACCGTCCAGCCAGGTGCCGATGGTGAAGAGGTAGGGGTCGGCGACCGAATAGCCGCCGCCCATCACCCAGGGCCCCTCGAGCATCCCCTCCTCGATCAGGCGGAAGCATTCGGCCATGTTCTCCGGCACCTTCGCCTTCATCGTCTCGATCGCGGCCGCATCGTCCGACCAGCGCGCGCCGCGGCGGGCATGGGCGTGGGCGACGTGGACGGTGGAGCAGAGGTAGGAATTGAACGACTGCATCCGCGCGAACTGGAAGTGGTCGTCGAGCGGCGCCAGGCGTCCACCGGGCGTGACCTGGGCGATGTAGGCGAGGACCGCCGGCGTCTCGGTCAGGACGCCGCGTTCGGTGACGAGCGTGGGCACGCGCCCCTTGGGGTTGATCGCCAAGAATTCGGGCGTGCGCTGCTCGTTGTTTGCAAAATCGAGCTTCTTCACATCGAAGTCGAGTCCGCTTTCCTCCAGTGCGATGAGCGAGGCGAGCGCGCAGGTGCGCGGCGCGAAGTGCAATGTCAGCATGGTCTCCTCCGAAAATTTGTCTGAGACCAGTCTGCCAGCAGCGTCGCCGCGCCGCAATCGGCGGTGGCCGACGATCGGGCGCGGATCAACCGGCCGCGTCAGCCCTGCGCCATGTGCATCATCTCCCAGACATGGCCGTTGATGTCCTGGAAGCTGCAGCCGTACATCGGGCCAAACTCGATGTTGGGCTGCCACTCGCGCGCGCCGGCGGCCAGCGCCCTCGCCTTGAACGCGTCGACCTCGGCGCGGCTTTCGGCCGACAGGCAGGTCAGCACCTGGGTGTCCTTCTCCGGGTCGCCGACCTTTCCGGTGACGAACTGCTGGAAGCGCGCCTCGACCATGAGCATGACGAAGATGACGTCGGAAACGACCATGCAGGCCGTCTGCTCGTCGCTGAACTGCTCGTTGAAGGCGAAGCCGAGCGCGCCGAAGAAACGGCGCGTGGCCGACAGGTCCTTGACCGGCAGGTTGACGAAAATCATGCGCATGCGAGGCCTCCTTTGCCGCTTCTTCAGGGACGCGCCACCTGGCCCGCGTCCGCCGCATGGCCCAAGGACGGCCGCGACACCCTTGTCCCGACAGCCGGCACCATTTTTTGTGGCGGTACCCCGCGCGCCGTTCCGGTCCTTGTCAGGCCGCGACGGTCGGCAGCTTCTTCCGACAGGAATGAAGGCCGTTCCGTCGACGCGCCGCCGCGCCGTCCGGGTGGAGGGATTTTATTCCATCACATCATTTCGATTTTACGCCGGCTGCAACGCCCGATAGTCTTCGGACCGAACAACATCCCAGGGAGAGAAGCAATGAAACGCCAGCTTGCAGTGGTCGCAGTCGCCTTGGTATTTGCCGGGGCGGCCCATGCGCAGGACACCAGCATGAGCTTCTTCGTCACCAGCGCCAATCCCGGCAAGGGCGGCGACCTTGGCGGTCTTGAGGGCGCGGACGCCTACTGCACGACGCTGGCGACGGCGGCCGGCGCGACCGGCAAGACCTGGAAGGCGTACCTGTCCACCGACGCCGAGAACGCCCGCGACCGGATCGGCAACGGACCCTGGTACAACGCCAAGGGCGAGAAGATCGCCGACGACGTCGCCTCGCTGCACGGCGACGGCAACAACCTGACCAAGCAGACGGCCCTCAACGAGAAGGGCGAGGTCATCAACGGCCGCGGCGACACCCCCAACCGCCACGACATCCTGACCGGCTCGATGGCCGACGGCACGGCAGCGCCGGAGACCTGCGGCAACTGGACGATGGGCGGCGCGGACGGGGCGGCGATCGTCGGCCACAGCGACCGCATGGGCCTGAACGACTCGGCCGAGGCAAAGTCGTGGAACTCGTCGCACCCGACGCGCGGCGGCTGCACGATCGACGCCTTCAAGGGTACGGGCGGCGAAGGCCTGTTCTACTGCTTCGCCGCCAACTAGCGCCGACACCAGGCCCGGGGCGGTTCTGCCGCCCCGCCGGCACGTTCCCGCGGACGGCGGGCGTTACGCGGCCAGCGCGTCGGTCACCCGGACGTCGCCGACATGGATGCCGTTCCAGTTGTGCATGGCGTGATTGGCAAGCGCCATCAGCGAGGCCTTGAGTTCGGGCGTTTCGCCGGCGAAGCCGGCGAGCGTCGCGGCGACCATGGCCTCGGCGGCGCGGGTGGTTCCGTCCTCGCACTTCAGCGCAATCGCGATTCCCCTGTCCGGCACGGCGGCGCAGTAGACCCCCTCGGCGCCGACCTTTGCGAAGATCCGGCCGGGCGCGAGCTGCATCAGCCGGGTGCAGAAGCGGTTGCTGCCGGCGACGTAGAACGGTTCCGCCATGCAGGCGTCGAGCAGCCGCCGGGCGGCGCGGGCGCGGACCGGCGCGAGGCCGGCGCCGGTCGCCATCCTGGCAAAACCGTGCGCCATCGCCGTCAGCGAGGCGGCATAGGTCGGGATCGAGCAGCCGTCGGTGCCGCAATTGTCGTGCGCCAGCACCGCGCCGGTCAGGCTCTCCATCACGCCGCGGATCTCCGCCTGGATCGGATGGTCGTAGCCGACATAGCCCTTCGGGTCGACGCCGGCGTGGCAGGCGGCGCAGATGAAACCGGCATGCTTGCCCGAGCAGTTGTTGTGCAGCGCGGTCGGCTGGTCGAGACTGCGCGCCTGGCCGATCAGGATCGGCTGGTAGAAGCTCCAATGGGCGCCGCATTCGAGCACGGACGGCTGCTGCCCGGCCGCAGCCAGCATGCCGGCCGCAAGAGCGGCGTGTTCCGGCTCGCCGCTGTGCGAGGCACAGGCGAGCGCCAGTTCCTTCGCACCGAAGCCATAGGCGTCGGCCGCACCGCTTTCCACCAGCGGCAGCGCCTGCATCGCCTTGCAGGCCGAGCGCGGGAAAACCGGCGCCTCGACGTCGCCCAGCGAGAAGGCGACCTTGCCGTCGCCGTCGACCACGGCGACCATGCCGCGGTGGCGGCTTTCGACGCGATTTCCGCGCGTCACTTCGACAAGAACGGGGTTTTCCATGCTGCACGCCTCCGAATCCGTATTCCGGCTGCCGTCTTAGCCGAAAACCGGGGCCGTGACATCCGTCAAGATGGGCGCCGCTGCGGCGCCCTCACTCGAAGGTCATGATGATCTTGCCAATGTGGTCGCCCTGCTCCAGCAGGCGATGGGCGTGGACGACGTCGGTATGGGGCAACACCGCCTGGATCACCGGCGCGACGCGGCCGGCATCCAGCAATGGCCAGACCCGCTCGCGCAGCTCGTCGCGGATGGCCTGCTTTTCCGCGTTCGTCCGCGGCCGCATGGCCGAGCCCATGATCCGCAGCCGCTTCAGCAGGATCGGCGCAAGGCTGACCTTTTCGGCAAAGGTACCGCCGAGGAAGGCGATGATCGCCAGCCGCCCGTCGATCGCGAGCGATTTGAGGTTGCGCTCGAAGTAGGCTGCTCCGACCATGTCGAGGATGACGTCGACGCCGGCCCTGCCGGTCTCCGCGGCAATGACTGCGCAAAAATCCTCGCTGCGGTAGTTGATCGCCCGGTGCGCGCCGAGCCCGACGCAGGCCTCGCATTTCTCGGCCGAGCCGGCCGTGGCATAGACCGTTGCGCCGAAGGCGGCGGCAAGCTGGATCGCCGTCGTGCCGATGCCGCTGGTGCCGCCGTGCACCAGCACCGACTCGCCGGCCTTGAGCCCGGCCATCATGAAGAGGTTGGCCCAGACGGTGAAGACGGTCTCCGGCAGAGCGGCCGCCTTGACCGCGTCATAGCCGCGCGGGAACGGCAGGGCCTGGCTCGCCGGCACCGCGCAGTACTGGGCGTAGCCGCCGCCATTGGCGAGCGCGCAGACATGGTCGCCGAGCTTGAACTCCGCCACGTCCGCGGCGAGCGCGACCACCTCGCCGGCGATCTCGAGCCCGAGAACCGGGCTCGCGCCGGGCGGCGGCGGGTAGTCACCCTTGCGCTGCATGATGTCGGGCCGGTTGATGCCGGCGGCGGCGACGCGGACAAGAATTTCGCCCGGCCGCAGCTGCGGCAGCGCGCCCTGCATCACCGCGAGCTTTTCGGGTCCACCGTATTCGCCGATCCCGACATAGGCCATGGTTTCTGGAAGTGGCATCGCGTCTCCTCCCGGCGGTGGCCTGCGGCCGGTGTCCAAGATAGCGGATATCGCCTGCGGGCATCAGGCCGGCCGCCCGGCCGAACATTAATTTTTCGTCATATAGGGCACGGCACAACCTGCTGCAACCCATTGAAATGGCGATATTTCATGGGCTTGCCGAATTACCAAAGCTTAATTTGAACTGCGGCCCCAACCGGCCTAGTTTCACGCCCAGACCGGGATGTCCCGGGGCCAACGGTCGCGACGCGACGCCTTCCGGACGGGCCACGGCCGGACCTGGAAGCCGGATGCCCCACTGGAGCCCGACGGCCGGCCCGCGCGCGGCTGAGCCCCGTCAGATGCGGTCCGATGGCCGGCGTCTTCGGTCTCCTCGCGCGAGAACGAACGTGAAGTTTCCCAGTCTTGAGCGGCCTGCCCCGAAAAAACAAGGGCCGCTCAGGATAGGCCGAGCCGGTTGATGTGTGTGTACAGGCCGCTCGGCCGAAAGAGGGCGGGTCCGGCGCCGGGCTCGCCCTCCCCCGTTTCCGGCCGGTGCGGCCGGCGCGGGTGTTGCCCTCAGGCGGCGCTGCGGATGCTTTCCCTGCACATCACGATGCCGCGCGCACTCGACTTGGCCGCCCCCTTCAGCATTGCGATCCGGGCGCTGATCTGCTGCGGGTCGGCAAAGAGCTCGCCCGCCGGCACGCGCAGCACCACCGCCGAGCAGCGCAGCAGCGGGAAGTCGCGAGCATTGCCGTCGCGATCATGGCCGCGGATGACGCCCGCACGCAGGTCCTCGGACGCATAGAGGTTGCGCGCCTCGGCGGCGAATTCCTTGACCAGCAGTTCCAGCAGCGCGTTCAGCGTGGCCTCGTCACGGCCGCAGACGCCGGCAAAGAAATCGTCGCCGCCGAGATGGCCGACGAACGTGTCCGAGCCGACGAAATGGCGGCGCAGCAGCGAGGCGAAGAGCAGGATCGCGCGGTCCCCCGTCTGGAAGCCGTAGTGATCGTTGAACGGCTTGAAGTTGTCGAAGTCGAAATAGCAGAAATAGCGCACCTGGCCGCCGTCCAGCGCCCGCTCCTGCAGGTACTCGTGGATCGACCGGTTGCCCGGCAGCCCGGTCAGCGGGTTCTGGTCCTCGGCCGTCTTCAGCTGCTTCTCGCTGATGATCTTGAGCAAGGACGAGGCGCTGAGGATGCCGGCGTAGCGCATGTTCTCGGTCAGGATCACGCATTCGTTGCCGCCCATGTCGGCAAAGATGCTGAGAAGCTGCTCGGCCGGGGTCTCGAGGTCGGCCACCGGCGCCATGATCGCGAAATGCGCAAGGCTCTTCTGGTACAGCTTGTTCTTCAGAAGATCGCGCCCGAACGGGTGATAGATCAGTTCCTTGACATGATATTCGTGCAGGATGCCGCGCGGTTCGTCGTTGGCGTTCAGCACCGGGAAGAACGTGCGCTTGGGGTCCTTGCGGAACAGCTCGAACACCGATTCCAGGCTGGCGTTCTCGCGCACGGCCGGGAGGCGCTCGATCTGGCGGCGGATCAGCATCTTGTCGAGCGAATGCAGGCTGCTGCGACGGGCCGCGGCACGCGCAACGGCCGGATAGAACGGGCGCAGGGCGGACATGTCGGTTTGCGGACGGGCGACGTACCAGCCCTGGACCAGGTCGCAGCCGGCATCGCGGCAGGCGATGAACTCGGCTTCCGTCTCCACGCCCTCGGCGATAACGCGGATGCCGAGCACATGGGCGGCGCTGACCATGTTGCGCACCAGATGCCGCTTGCGCGCGTCCGCGTCGATGCCGGTGACGAAGTGGCGGTCGATCTTCAGATAATCGACCGGGTGGTCGCACAGCACCTTCATGCCGCTGTGGCCGATGCCGAAGTCGTCGATGGCGAGCTTGAACCCCTCGAGCCGCAGCCGGCGGACGAGGGAGCCGAACTCCGGAGCCAGGGTGCTGTCGAAGCGCTCGGAAATCTCGAAGCAGATCGAGGACGCGGGGATGCCCGCCCGCTTGAGATGGCTGGTGAGGCGCTCCACCGTGTCATGCGCCTCTGCCGTCAGGCGGGAATCAAGATTGATGAACAGGGTCCGGCTGGAAAAGTCGGGCAGCGCGGCGAAGGCGGCAAGCGCCCGGGAATTGACCATGTGTTCGAGCGAGAGCAACTGTCCGGCCGCAAAGGCCCGGTCGAGCAGTTCCAGTGGCGAGGCGACCCCGAGCCGGTCGAAGCCGCGCATCAGCGACTCGTAGCCGAACACCGCCCCGGAAACGCATTCCACGATCGGCTGGAAGGCCGTCTCGATGACCAGCTTGGCAAGCGTGACGATCTCATCGTCGCCAAGACGGGTAAGGGCGAGCATTTCGGCGGCGGACATCGGGCTGGCTCCGGAGGGCGTGCTTTTTGCCCGCGACTCTTCGCCGCCGACCCTGAAGAAATCGTTTCGCCAGTGTGACGTTTTGATGAACTTAAGTTACGACAAGGGCTTACATCAGAAACTTGTCAGATAGCCGCCGACGTTTCAGGGCAGGCTCTCCCAGGCAAGCCGGGCCAGCGCCAGCCCGGCGACGACCGATGAAAGCGACAGCACGACGCTGCCCAGCACATAGGCGAGCGCCAGGCCGAGGTTCCCGCGTTCCCACAGCACCGTGGCGTCGAGCGCGAAGGCGGAGAAGGTGGTGAAGCCGCCGAGGACGCCCGTCGTCAGCAACAGGCGCAATTCCTGCGGCAGGTGCCCGCGAAAGGCGAAGAAGCCCGCCAGCAGCCCCATCGCCAGGCAGCCGAGCACGTTGACGGCCAACGTGCCGAGCGGAAAGCCGTTGCCGGCGAGCCGCGCCGCCAGAACGTTGACACCGTGCCGGCCGGCCCCGCCGATCCCGGCCCCGATGAAGACGATCAGATAGTACATGCGTTACCCCTCCGCGGCGTGGCGACAACGGCGCCCGTGAGCCGCCGCAGCCGCACCTGCCCCTTCACGGCCATCCGATGCGCCACAGGCGGGAGATCTTGCCCGATCGAGAGTTGTCGGGGCCCAGCCCACGCGCCTCCCTATCGCGGCGGCGGCGGCGCTGTCAAACGCCGCCATCGCCGGCTTGGTCAGGCCCTGCGCAGGGCAAATCCGAAGGCGATCAATGCCCAGCCCTGCATCGCCAGATCGAAGGCGAGGAACAGGCCGAGCAGCCACAGACTGTTCACCGGCCAGCCGATCAAAAAGACAATGCCGGCCAGCGCGGTGACGAGGCCACCGGCGAGCAGCCAGCCCCAGCCGCTCTCGTGGCGGGAATCGAAGGCCACCCAGACGCGGAACAGACCCGAGACGAGCAGCGCCGCCGCCATGAACAGCGTTAGCACGGCCGAGGTCAGGATCGGATTGACGAAGGCAAGCACGCCGGCGGCGATGTAGAGCAGTGCACTCAGCACCCAGTAGATCGTGTCCTTCCATGCCTTCACCTGGAAGGCATGGGCCAGATAGACCGCGCCGCCGACGATCATCAGCATGCCGACGTAGTAGACCGACGCCACCGTGGCCCAGAACAGGTTGGCCGCCGCGATGAAGCCGAAGATCAAGAGCGCGGCCCCGAGGGCGACGAACCAGCCCCACTTGGCACGCACCTCGGACAGATGAGGAATTCCCGATTGAACCGCCATGACAACCCCCAACAGTTGGAACGACACGCCACAATCCTAGCACGATATCGGAAGTTGTCATGGGCGACCGGAAAGGGCGACCGGACAGGTGCGACCGGAAGCGATTTTTTTGTTGATTGGTCAGTCAATTAAAAATAAGTTCCATCAGCAAGGAGGCGGCGGATGCCCAAGGTCGGAATGGAGCCGGTGCGCCGGAAGGCGCTTGTCGACGCGACGCTGAAAGCGGTCGGCGACCACGGCTCGCTGGCCGTTACCATGTCTGAAATCGCCCGGCATGCGGGCGTCTCTCCCGCCCTTGCCCACCACTATTTCGGCTCGAAGGAGCAATTGCTGCTCGCGACAATCCAGAGTCTTCTCCAGCAGTTGCGCGAGGATGTGGTGAAAGCGATTCAATCCGTTGACGCACCGCGCGAGAAGCTGTCGGCGGTCATCCGCGTCAGCTTCCAGGCCGACCAGTTCGCGCCGGAGACGATCGCCGCCTGGTTGGCCTTCTATGCCGAGGCGCAGCGTTCGGAGGACACCCGGCGGATGCTCGTGCTCTATGCCCGCCGGCTGCGGTCGAACCTGGTGTCGAACCTCAAGGCGCTCTGCCCGGCGCCGGACGCGATCCGCATCGCCGAGGGCGCGGCCGCCATGATCGACGGCCTCTACATCCGCCAGGGGCTGCGGGCCGCGCCGATCAGCGCCGAGGCGTCTATCGCGCTGACGGAGGACTACCTGAACGCGCAACTGCGGGCGGTCGACGCCGTTGGCAAAGCGGCCGGCGCGATCGCCGCTGTCGCAGGATCACCCCCGCCCGCCGCTGCGCGGCGACCTCGCCCGGCAAGGGGGCGCTAGATTGCCCGCAGTAACCGTTATCGCCGAGGAACCGCACTCCGTGACCCGCCAGAAGCCGAACATCCTCATCATCATGGTCGACCAGCTCAACGGGAAGCTGTTTCCCGACGGGCCGGCCGACTTCCTGCACGCGCCGCACCTGAAGGCCCTGGCCGCGCGCTCGGCGCGGTTCCGCAACAACTACACCTCCTCGCCGCTCTGCGCGCCGGCCCGCGCCTCGTTCATGGCCGGGCAGCTGCCGAGCCGCACGCGCGTCTACGACAATGCCGCGGAATACGTCTCCTCGATCCCGACCTATGCCCATCACCTGCGTCGCAGCGGCTACTACACCGCCCTGTCCGGCAAGATGCACTTCGTCGGCCCCGACCAGTTGCACGGCTTCGAGGAGCGGCTGACGACCGACATCTATCCGGCCGATTTCGGCTGGACCCCGGACTACCGCAAGCCCGGCGAGCGCATCGACTGGTGGTATCACAACATGGGTTCGGTGACCGGCGCGGGCGTCGCCGAGATCACCAACCAGATGGAATACGACGACGAGGTCGCCTTCCTCGCCAACCAGAAGCTCTACCAGCTGTCGCGGGAGAACGACGACAGCGGCCGGCGGCCCTTCTGCCTGACGGTGTCCTTCACCCACCCCCACGACCCCTACGTGGCGCGGCGCAGGTTCTGGGACCTGTACGAGACCTGCGAGCAGCTCGAGCCGGAAGTCGGGCTGCTGGAGAGGCAGGATCCGCATTCCGAACGGATCCTGCACTCCTGCGACTATGCCAGCTTCGACATCACCGCCGATAACGTGCGCCGCTCGCGCCGGGCCTACTTCGCCAACATCAGCTATCTCGACGAGAAGGTCGGCGAACTGGTCGACACGCTGACGCGCACTCGGATGCTCGACGACACCGTCATCCTCTTCTGCTCCGACCACGGCGACATGCTGGGCGAGCGCGGATTGTGGTTCAAGATGAACTTCTTCGAGGGGTCGGCGCGCGTGCCGCTGATGATCGCCGGCCCCGGCATCGCCCCCGGCCTGCACCTCACCCCGACCTCGAACCTCGACGTCACCCCGACGCTGGCCGAGCTCGCCGGCATCTCGATGGACGAGGTGATGCCCTGGACCGACGGCGAAAGCCTGGTGCCGATGACGAAGGGTGTCGAGCGCACTACGCCGGTGCTGATGGAATATGCGGCGGAAGCCTCCTATGCGCCGCTCGTCGGCATCCGCGAGGGCAGGTGGAAATACGTCTACTGCGCGCTCGACCCCGAGCAGCTGTTCGACCTGCAAAGCGATCCGCTGGAACTGACCAACCTCGCCGCCGGCCCGACCGATCCGGCAATCAGGGCGACGCTCGAGGCGTTCCGGCAGATGCGCGAGGCGCGCTGGGACATGGAAGCCTTCGACGCCGCCGTGCGCGAGAGCCAGGCGCGGCGCTGGGTCGTCTACGAGGCGCTCCGGAACGGCGCCTACTATCCCTGGGACCACCAGCCGCTGCAGAAGGCTTCCGAGCGCTACATGCGGAACCATATGAACCTCGACAACCTCGAGGAATCCAAACGCTACCCGCGAGGAGAATAAGATGAGAGCCCAACCCAAAGCCTCGCACTTCATCGACGGCGCCTATGTCGAGGACACCGCCGGCGCGCCGTTCGAGAGCGTCTACCCGGCGACCGGCGAAGTGATCGCAAGGCTGCACGCGGCGACGCCGGCGATCGTCGAAAAGGCGATCGCAGCCGCCAAGCGCGCCCAGCCGGAATGGGCGGCGATGAGCCCGACGGCGCGCGGCCGGATCCTCAGGCGCGCCGCCGAGATCATGCGCGAGCGAAACCGCGAACTGTCGGAACTGGAGACGCTCGACACCGGCAAGCCGATCCAGGAAACGATCGTCGCCGACCCGACCTCGGGCGCGGACAGCTTCGAGTTCTTCGGCGGCGTCATCGCCGCCGCCCTCAATGGCGACTACATCCCGCTCGGCGGCGATTTCGCCTATACCAAGCGGGTGCCGCTCGGCGTCTGCGTCGGCATCGGCGCCTGGAACTACCCACAGCAGATCGCCTGCTGGAAGGGCGCACCGGCGCTCGCCGCCGGTAACGCCATGGTGTTCAAGCCGTCCGAAAACACCCCGCTCGGCGCACTCAAGATCGCCGAGATCCTGATCGAGGCCGGCCTGCCGAAGGGCCTCTACAACGTCATCCAGGGCGACCGCGCCACCGGCCCGCTGCTGGTCAACCACCCCGACGTCACCAAGGTGTCGCTGACCGGTTCGGTGCCCACCGGCAAGAAGGTGGCCGGTGCGGCCGCCGCCGAGCTGAAGCACGTGACGATGGAACTCGGCGGCAAGTCGCCGCTGATCGTGTTCGACGACGCCGACCTCGAAAGCGCCATCGGCGGGGCGATGCTCGGAAACTTCTATTCGACCGGCCAGGTGTGCTCGAACGGCACCCGCGTGTTCGTGCACACGGCCGTCAAGGAACGGTTCCTGTCGCGACTGAAGGAACGGACGGAGGCGATCGTGATCGGCGAACCGCTGGAGGAGGCGACCCAGCTCGGGCCGATGGTTTCCAAGGCGCAGCGCGACAAGGTGATGGACTATATCGGCAAGGGCAAGGCGGAGGGCGCCAGGCTCGTCACCGGCGGCGGCATCCCGAACCACGTGCCCGGCGAGGGCTTCTACATCCAGCCGACCGTCTTTGCCGACGTGACGGACGGCATGACCATCGCGCGCGAGGAGATCTTCGGGCCGGTGATGTGCGTGCTCGACTTCGACGACGAGGCCGAGGTGGTCGCCCGCGCCAACGCCACCGAATTCGGGCTCTCGGCCGGCGTCTTCACCGCCGACATCAGCCGCGCCCACCGCGTCGCCGACCGGCTCGAGGCCGGCACGCTGTGGATCAACGCCTACAACCTCGCCCCCGTCGAGATCCCCTTCGGCGGCTCCAAGCAGTCCGGCTTCGGCCGCGAGAACTCGCTTGCCGCGCTCGAGCACTACAGCGAGCTGAAGACCGTCTATGTCGGCATGGGCAAGGTCGACGCGCCGTATTGAGACGAAACGGAACCGCCGCGTGGCCGTGAGGCACGGCCACGGCGGGTGGCACGAACCGCAACCGCCAGGAAACAGCAATGCAGCAGGCTGACTTCATCATCATAGGCTCCGGTTCGGCCGGCTCCGCCCTTGCCTACCGGCTCTCCGAGGACGGTTCGAACACCGTCATGGTGCTGGAATATGGCGGGTCCGACATCGGCCCGTTCATCCAGATGCCGGCCGCACTGGCCTGGCCGATGAGCATGAAGCGCTACAACTGGGGCTATCTGTCCGAGCCGGAACCGAACCTGAACAATCGCAGGATAACGGCGCCGCGTGGAAAAGTGATCGGCGGCTCGTCGTCGATCAACGGTCTCGTCTATGTGCGCGGCCACGCCGAGGACTTCAACCGCTGGGAGGAGCTTGGCGCGCGCGGCTGGTCCTATGCGGACGTGCTGCCCTACTACAAGCGCATGGAACACAGCCATGGCGGCGAGGACGGCTGGCGCGGCACCGACGGACCGCTGCACGTGCAGCGCGGGCCGGTGAAGAACCCGCTGTTCCACGCCTTCATCGAGGCCGGAAAGCAGGCCGGGTTCGAGCTGACGCAGGACTACAACGGCTCGAAGCAGGAAGGCTTCGGGCTGATGGAGCAGACCGTCTGGCAGGGCCGCCGCTGGTCGGCGGCGAACGCCTACCTGAGGCCGGCGCTGAAGCGGCAGAATGTCGAGCTGGTGCGCTGCTTCGCCCGCAGGATCGTGATCGAGAACGGCCGCGCCGTCGGCGTCGAGATCGAGCGGGGCGGCAAGATCGAGGTGGTGCGCGCCAATCGCGAGGTGATCGTCTCGGCCTCCTCGTTCAACTCTCCGAAACTGCTGATGCTGTCCGGCATCGGCCCGGGAGAGCACCTGAAGGACATGGGGATCGAGGTGAAGGTCGACCGGCCGGGCGTCGGCGCCAACCTGCAGGACCACATGGAGTTCTACTTCCAGCAGATCTCGACCAAGCCGGTCTCGCTCTATTCCTGGCTGCCATGGTTCTGGCAGGGGGTCGCGGGCGCGCAGTGGCTGTTCTTCAAGAAGGGGCTCGGCATCTCCAACCAGTTCGAGGCCTGCGCCTTCCTCCGTTCCGCTCCGGGCGTCAAGCAGCCCGACATCCAGTACCACTTCCTGCCGGTTGCGATCTCCTATGACGGCAAGGCGGCGGCCAACACCCACGGCTTCCAGGTGCATGTCGGCTACAACCTGTCGAAGTCGCGCGGCAACGTCACGCTTCGGTCGAACGACCCGATGGCCGATCCGGTCATCCGCTTCAACTATATGAGCCATCCGGAGGACTGGGAGAAGTTCCGTCACTGCGTGCGCCTGACGCGCGAGATCTTCGGCCAGGCGGCGTTCGACCGGTTCCGCGGGCCGGAGATCCAGCCGGGCGAGTCCGTGCAGAGCGACGAGGCGATCGATGCCTTCCTGCGCGAGCACCTGGAAAGCGCCTACCACCCGTGCGGCACCTGCCGGATGGGCGACCGCGACGACCCGATGGCGGTGGTCGACCCCGAGACGCGGGTGATCGGAGTCGATGGCTTGCGGGTGGCGGATTCGTCGATCTTCCCGCATGTGACCTACGGCAACCTCAACGCGCCGTCGATCATGACCGGCGAGAAGGCGGCCGACCATATCCTCGGGCGGCAGCCCCTGCCCCGTTCCAACCAGGAACCGTGGATCAACCCGCGCTGGGAGACCAGCGACCGGTAGGGTCGGCCCGCATTGACGCCGGGGACCGTCGCCCCTTCGCCGACCGTCGTGCATTATGTTATGATGCATACATTACGGTCGATGGACGGTGAGCACATGGCAATGGGCAGGCCCGACTACGAGCGACCTGGGCGCTATGTCCGGGTTACACGTCTGCACATCCGGCGGAGCGACGAGATCGCGGTCGTGCTGGTGCGCGGCGAGCGCGGCCCGGTGGCGATCGTGGAAGAACCGACGCTGATGCTGGGGCGGATGCTGCGACCGGTCGCCAGCGCGCTATCGCTCGCCTGGCATGTGGCCCGGCATGACGACCGGCGCCGCCGGGTCGTGGTCATCGACGAGGACGGGCTCTGGAGAAGCGAATGGGGCGAACTCCTGCCTTACCGGGGCCGGACCTGACGCCGGGGCTGGGTGGCTGCGCGGTAGCGCTGCTCAGGCGACAAAGCCGATCCAGCGGCCGGAAACCAGCGCCGCCGGCCACACCAGCAGCGACAGGGCGGCCTGAAGGCGCAGGAGCGGCGAGACGCCGCCGCCGTGCAGGGCGACCTTCCATCCCCGGCTCCAGCGGATCGCCATTGCGTTTGCCGCGCCCACGCCGACCAGCACGAGCTTTGTCAGGAAGGCCGGGTTTGCCGCATACTCGAGCGGACGGACGCTGAACAGCACCGCGCCTGTCGTCACGGCGAGCAGCACGCCGACCGCCGCGCTACGGGACAGGTAGGAGGCCAACACCGACAGCGGATAGCCGCGAAACAGGCCGAGCAGCCGAAGGTCCAGCGGAAGGATGGCGCCGACGATGAGGCCGATCGACAGGATGTGCGCGGCATTGACGAACAGGTAGAGCGTTCCCGACCGCTTCAGCGCCTCGGCCAGCGGCGTCTGCGACAGCCATTGCAGCCACTCCATCGCCGGTCCGATCAATTCATCCTGATCCGTTCGGGGTAGATGTCATAGCGCTTGCCGGCAACGGTGATGCGGACGGCCTTCATCCGCTTCTCGCCGGGTTCGAGCGAGCGGTTTCCGAGCACGACGATCGGATCGCCCGGCTTGGCGGCTCCTTCGACGAAACCGGAACGCTCGGTCAGCCGCGGATTGCCGAGTTCGATGCGCCAGACACCGTCGCTCTCCGTCGCGACCTCCAGGCTCGGATGCGGCGGCGCCATCGAGATCGTTTCGATCGTGCCATCGAGTTCGGACAGTTCCGCCTCGGCCCAGGACCAGCCGTGATGCGCCATCGCCGCGCCGGCGAACAGCGCCACCAAACATGCCGTCGTGGCCGCCGGCCGCGCAATCATCATGGACATTGTCTTCATCCTCTCTGCAGTCCGGATGGAAGCGCAAGATAACAGTCCGGGCGAGGAGCAGCCTTCAAGATTTGTTGATGCGGCGGGGCATAAGGCAGGGCGGGACGGTGATCGCCCGGGCAGTCAGGACGCGAACCGCTCCCACCGCGTGGGACGAAAGCGGATCTCGCCGCCAATCTCAGTCCTGGCTTCGAGCGGCACCTCGATCTCGATATGATGGGAATGGCCCGCACACCCGACGTCGACTTCGGCGATGCGCGTTCCGGCAAGCCGGCGTGACGCCGTCACCTTGCCGCACAGCGCCTCGGCGTCGGGGACGATTGCCACGTCCTGCGGGCGAAAGAACAGCCGGGCCGGGCCTGCCCCCTCGGCGGCAAGCCCGATCGGCTGGCCCTGGAAGAACACCATGCCGTCCTTCTGCTCGACGGGCAGGCTCGCCGACGAGCCGATGAAGGAAAAGACGAAGGCGGAATTCGGCCGGTCGTAGACATCGTCGGGCGAGCCGACCTGCTCGATCCTGCCCTGGCTCATCACCACGACGCGGTCGGCCAGTTCCAACGCCTCCTCCTGATCGTGGGTGACGAAGACGGTGGTGTGGCCGGTGCGGTCATGGAACTCGCGCAGCCAGCGGCGCAGTTCCTTGCGCACCTTGGCGTCAAGTGCGCCGAAGGGTTCGTCGAGCAGCAGCACCCTCGGCTCGATCGCCATGGCACGGGCGAGCGCGACGCGCTGGCGCTGGCCGCCGGAAAGCTGGCTGGGAAAACGCTTCTCCAGCCCGGTCAGCTGCACCATGTCGAGCAGCTCCAACGCGCGCCTGCGTATGTCAGCGCGCGACGGGCGCCGGTGACGCGGCCGTACGGTCAGGCCGAAGGCGATGTTGTCGGCCACCGTCATGTGCCGGAACAGCGCATAGTGCTGGAACACGAAGCCGACATTGCGCTCCTGTACCGACTTGTACGAGGCATCCTCCTCGCCGAAGAAGATCCGGCCGAGCGTCGGCTGCTCGAGACCGGCGATCAGCCGCAGCAGCGTCGTCTTGCCCGATCCCGAGGGACCGAGCAACGCGATCAGTTCGCCCGAGCCGATCGTCAGCGAGACGTCGTGCAGCGCCGGGTAGAGGTCGAATTCCTTGCGGATCTGGTCAACGCGGATTTCCATGGGTCCAGCTCTTCTCAATGCTTCCGGGAGGCCGACAGCTCGGCGCCGTATCGGGTTTCGAGGATCGTCCGCAGCACGAGCGTCAGCAGCGCCAGCAGTGCCAGCAGCGAGGCGACGGCGAAGGCGCCGACGACGTTGTAGTCGTTGTAGAGGATCTCGACATGCAGCGGCATGGTGTTGGTCAGCCCGCGGATGTGGCCGGAAACGACCGAGACGGCGCCGAACTCGCCCATGGCGCGGGCGTTGCAGAGCAGCACGCCGTAGAGCAGCGCCCATTTGATGTTCGGCAGGGTGACATGCCAGAACGCCTGCCAGCCGTTGGCGCCGAGCGAGATCGCCGCCTCCTCGTCGCCTGCGCCCTGATCCTGCATCAGCGGAATGAGTTCCCGGGCGACGAAGGGAAAGGTGACGAAGATCGTCGCCAGCACGATGCCGGGCACGGCGAAGACGACCTGCACCCCGTAGGACTTGAGCAGCGGGCCCAGCGCCGAATTGGCGCCGAACAACAGCACGAAGACCAGGCCGGAGATGACCGGCGAGACCGAGAACGGCAGGTCGATCAGCGTGGTCAGGAACGCCTTGCCGCGAAACTCGAACTTGGCGATCGCCCAGGAGGCGGCCACGCCGAAGATCAGGTTGGCCGGCACCGCGATCGCCGCCACCAGCAGGGTCAGGCGGATCGCGGAGACGGCGTCGGGGTCGCGCAGCGCCGCGAGGTAGGCGCCCCACCCCTCCCTGAAGGCCTGGGCGAAAACGACCGCGAGCGGCGTCAGCACGAACAGCGACAGGAAGGCGAGCACCACCAGGATCAGGACGAGGCGGACCGGCGCGCGCTCGCTGACGGGACTCCGGAAACGGGGATCAGACATGGCCGAACCTCCGTCTGCTCCAGGCCTGAACGAGGTTGATGAGGAACAACATGAGGAAGGAGACCGCCAGCATAACGCTCGCGATCGCGGTCGCGGCTCCATAGTCGAACTCCTCGAGGCGGATGACGATGAGGAGCGGCGCGATCTCCGAGACGAACGGGATGTTGCCGGCGATGAAGATGACCGAACCATACTCTCCGACACCGCGCGCCAGCGCCAGCGCGAAGCCGGTCAGGATCGCCGGAAACAGCCCCGGCAGAATGACCCGGACGATGGTCTGCAAGCGGCTGGCGCCGAGCGAGGCCGCGGCCTCCTCCACCTCCCGGCTGATCTCCTGCATCACCGGCTGGACGGTGCGCACCACGAACGGCAGGCCGATCGCGATCAGCGCCACGACGATGCCGAGGGGCGTGTAGGCCACCTTGACGCCGAGCGGCGCCAACAGGCCGCCGATCGGACCGGTCGGCGCATAGAGCGCCGTCAGCGCGATGCCGGCGACGGCGGTCGGGATGGCGAAGGGCAGGTCGACGATCGCATCGACGAGGCGCCGGCCGGGAAAGCGATAGCGCACCAGCACCCAGGCGGTGACGACGCCGAAGACGACGTTGAGCAGGGCGGCGGCGAGCGCGGTCGAGAACGAGACCCTGAGCGCACCGAGCGTGCGCGGGTCCGTCACCAGACGGAGGAAGTCGGACCAGCCGAGCGCGGCGGAGCGCCAGGCAAGCCCCGCCAGCGGAATGAGGATGACCAGCGTCAGGTACACCAGGGTAAAGCCGAGCGTCAGTCCGAAACCGGGAATGACGCTTGGCGTTTTCCAGTGCCACCGCGCCGCGCTTGGGGCGGTTGTCATGGCCATCAGTTCCCCGGCTTGTAGAGCTGGTCGAAGAGGCCGCCGTCGCCGAAGAACTCGGCTTGCGCCGACTTCCATCCGCCAAAGGCCTCGATCGTCACCAGTTCGAGCTTCGGAAATCGCGCCAGCAGCCTCGGATCGACCGCCGACGGATCCGACGGGCGGTAGAAGTTGCTGGCGGCAAGGCTCTGGCCTTCCGGACTGTAGAGGTACTCCAGATAGGCCGTCGCCAGCTTTTCGCTGCCCTTTGCCTCGGCATTGCCCTTGACCACGGCGACCGGCGGCTCGGCATGGATCGATAGCGCCGGAACCACGATTTCGAACGCGTCCGGGCCGAGCTGTTCGCGCGCCAGCCAGGCCTCGTTCTCCCAGGCGAGCAGCACGTCGCCGATGCCGCGCTCGACGAATGTGGTGGTGGCCCCGCGTGCACCGGTATCGAGGACCGGCACGTGCCGGAGCAGCGTTGCGACGTACGCCTTCACCCTGGTCCGGTCGCCGGCAAACTCCCGCTCGGCCCAGGCCCAGGCGGCGAGGAAGTTCCAGCGCGCCCCACCCGAGGTCTTCGGGTTCGGGGTGATGACCTGGACGCCGTCTCTGATCAGGTCTCCCCAGTCGCCGATCCCCTTGGGGTTGCCCTTGCGCACCAGGAAGACGATCGTCGACGAGTAGGGCGTGGAGCTGTTCGGCAGCAGCGCACGCCAGTTTTCCGGAATCTTGCCGCTGTGCTCGACGATGGCGTCGATGTCGGCCGCGAGCGCCAGCGTCACGACGTCGGCCTCGAGGCCGTCGATGACCGCGCGGGCCTGCTTGCCCGAGCCGCCATGCGACTGCTGGATCGCAACGTCCTCGCCGGTCGAGGCCTTCCAGTGCGCCGCGAAGGCGGCGTTGTACTGGCGGTAGAATTCGCGCGTCGGATCATAGGACACATTGAGCAGGGCCGACTGCGCCGCGGCGGTAGTCAGGCCGGAGAGAACCAGCCCGGCGCCAACGAGTGCGACACGTAAACTACTGAAAATTTTCGTCATTTTCAACCTCTCCTCACTTTGCCCATAAACTCTATTAAATTAGTAGAGTTAGTCAACATAGAGGACGAAGTTCGCAAAAGTGGTTCCCTGCGGCGGAAGGAACGGCAAAACGGTACTCCGACAGAGGGGGGCGGACGATACGGATCTGCCGGGAAAGGCCCTCGCCGGGAAATGCGACAGGGACCTCAGCGGTCGGCCGGACGCGAGCCCCTGCGTTCGACGGTCGCCCGCTCCTGGCCGGCGGGTCGCCCCGCCACAGGCAGCCGCGCCCCGCCCCGCGGGAGCGCCACCGTCCCCGGCCGTTCGCGGGCACAGCCGCGGCAGGAACGGCAGGATTTCTGTCATCGACGCAAGATAGAGAGATATTTGCTCCGGGCCGGAACGAATGGAAATCCGTTTTTCTGTCCGCGCCGCAGCGCGCCTGCAATAATCCGGCCAAACTCAGACAGGACCCCAGCATGACTGCAGTTACGGAAAACAGCGCCGCCAAGACGCTCAACGACCAACTCGGCGCCCTCAGCCTGACCGAGCGGCTTGCGCTGGTCGCAAGCCTTGGCGGACGCGCTGTCTTCACCACCAGCCTCGGCATCGAGGACCAGGTGATCACCGCCGAAATCGGCCTCAACCGCCTGCCGATCGACGTCGCCACCCTCGACACCGGCCGCCTGTTCAAGGAAACGGCGGACCTGATCGAGGAGACCGAGGAACGCTTCGGCATCGCCATCACCCGCTTCCATCCCAGGAAGGAAGACGTCGAGGCCTATGTCGCCCAGTACGGGATGAACGGCTTCTACGAAAGCGTCGAGGCCCGGCACGCCTGTTGCGGCGTGCGCAAGCTGAAGCCGCTTGCGCGCGCACTCGAAGGGGCGTCGATCTGGGTCACCGGCCTGCGCCGCGGCCAGTCCGGCAACCGCGCCGACATCGCCTTCGCCGAGTACGACGCCGAGCGCAACCTGATCAAGGTCAACCCGCTCGCCGACTGGGACCTCGGGACCATCAAGGCCTATGTCGCCGACAACGCCGTGCCGGTGAACCCGCTGCACGCGCGCGGCTATCCCTCGATCGGCTGCGAGCCGTGCACGCGGGCGATCAAGCCCGGCGAGCCGGAGCGCGCCGGCCGCTGGTGGTGGGAAAACGACGAGAAGCGCGAATGCGGCCTCCACGTTCCCGAATCCGCAATCCCTTCGCTCAATTCAAGCTCGCTCTGAGGCCTCTCCCGGCCGGTCAGATTTCTGGAGACGATTAGGAATGTCCGATATCCGTAACGAAGCGGAAGCCAACGGCGCAGCGGCCACCAAGCCGCCGCTCGATCCGCATCTCAAGGCCCTCGAGAACGAGGCCATCCACATCTTCCGCGAGGTCGCTGCCGAGTTCGAGCGGCCGGTGATGCTCTATTCGATCGGCAAGGACAGCTCGGTGCTGCTGCACCTGGCGCGCAAGGCCTTCCATCCCGGCCGTGTCCCCTTCCCGCTGCTGCACGTCAACACCGGCTGGAAGTTCGCCGAGATGATCGCGTTCCGCAACGAGATCGTGAAGCGCTACGACCTCGACCTGGTCGAGCACATCAACCCGCGCGGCGCGGCCGAGAACATCACGCCGTTCACCCACGGCTCGGCGCGCTACACCGACATCATGAAGACCGAAGCGCTGCGTCACGCGCTCGACGCCGGCCAGTACGACGCCGCCTTCGGCGGCGCGCGCCGCGACGAGGAAGCCTCGCGCGCCAAGGAGCGGATCTATTCGTTCCGCACGCCGGACCACCGCTGGGACCCGCGCAACCAGCGCCCCGAGCTGTGGAACATCTACAACGGCATGATCAACCGCGGCGAGAGCGTGCGCGCCTTCCCGCTGTCGAACTGGACCGAGGTCGACATCTGGCGCTACATCCAGGCCGAGAACATTCCGATCGTGCCGCTCTACTTCGCCAAGAAGCGCCCGTATGTCGAGCGCGACGGCATGATGATCCTGGCCGAGGACCCGCGGCTGGAGCTGCTGCCGGGCGAGACCAGGCAGGAGGGCCTGATCCGCTTCCGCACGCTCGGCTGCTTCCCGCTGACCGGCGCGATCCGCTCGACCGCCACCACGCTGGACGACATCATTTCCGAACTGGAAACCGCCACCGTCTCCGAACGCCAGGGCCGCGCGATCGACCGCGACCAGTCCGGCTCCATGGAAAAGAAGAAGCGCGAAGGATATTTCTGAGATGACCGCAACCGCGACCATTGCCGCCTTTCCGGCCGCCGAGACCGAACGCGTCACGCGCGACAGCCGCCCGCTGCGGCTGATCACCTGCGGCAGCGTCGATGACGGCAAGTCCACGCTGATCGGCCGCCTGCTCTGGGACACCAAGGCCGTCAAGGAAGACCAGGCCGCCACGCTGCGGCGCGACTCCTCCGGCAAGCAGAACGATCTCGGCCTGCCCGACTTCGCGCTGCTGCTCGACGGCCTGCAGGCCGAGCGCGAGCAGGGCATCACCATCGACGTCGCCTACCGCTACTTCTCGACCGACCGGCGGTCCTTCATCGTCGCCGACACCCCCGGCCACGAGCAGTACACGCGCAACATGGCCACCGGCGCCTCGACCGCCGACCTCGCCGTGCTTCTGGTCGACGCCCGCACCGGCATCCTCGAGCAGACCCGCCGGCACGCGACGATCGCGACGCTGATGGGCATCCGCCAGTTCGTGCTCGCCGTCAACAAGATCGACCTGACCGGCTACGACCGCGCCGGCTTCGAGCAGATCACCCACGAGTTCAAGGAACTGGCGCTGTCGCTCGGCGTCAAGCAGATCACGGCGATCCCGGTCTCGGCGCTGAAGGGCGAGAACGTCGTCTATGACGGCCGCGCCTCGATGCCGTGGTACGAGGGGCCGACGCTGGTCGAAACGCTGGAGAAAGCCACCGTCCGCTCCAACCAGACGGTCGGCTTCCGCCTGCCGGTGCAGCGCGTCTCGCGCCCGGGCGAGAGCTTCCGCGGCTACCAGGGCACGGTCGCCGGCGGTGCGGTCAAGCCCGGCGACAGCGTCGTCATCCTGCCCTCGGGCGTCGTCGCCAACGTCAAGCAGATCGTCACCTTCGACCTCGTGCGCAACGCCGCCGTCGCCGGCGACGCGATCACGCTCGTGCTCGACCGCCAGGTCGACGTCGCGCGCGGCGACATGATCGCCTCGATCGACAGCCAGCCGATGACCGGGCGCAAGTTCGACGCGCAGATCGTGGCGCTGCAGCCGGACGGCATCGAGCCGGGCAAGCGCTACTGGCTGAAGAGCGGCAGCCGCCGCCAGCGCGTCAGCGTCACCCCGACGACGCAGCTCGACCTGAAGAGCGGCAAGTGGGCCTCGGCCGAGGCGCTGCCGATGAATGCGATCGGCAAGGTCGCGCTCACCTTCGACGAGCAGGCCGTGTTCGACACCTATGAGCAGAACCGCACCACCGGCGCCTTCATCCTGATCGACCCGGACACGCACAACACCGTCGCCGGCGGCATGATCACCGGACGGCACTCCGAACTCGGCGGCATCCACACCAACGACGACCGCGTGATCCTGTCGCTGCCGGCGGATCTGGCCGAGAAGCTGATGGCGACGGAGATCTTCGCCAGCCGCCGCCACGACGCCGAGGTGCGCCACACCAGCGCCGGCCGCGCCCACGAGTTGCTGGCCGACCTCGACTGAGGCAGACCGCACGAAACAAAAGGGGCCGTCACGGCCCCTTTTTTTATGCGTGCACCGGTCGTCGCCCAGGCAGCGCTGCCCGTCATCCCAGCACCTGCCGCCCAGTTTTTGTGCAGTGCGCATTTTCCTTGTGCGCCGCCCACCAGCCGGTCGTTGCGCCTCGCCGGGCCGAGCACGATTTTCCAGGGAATTGGCGCACCGGAACCAACTTGGCACGACTAATGCTTCTTCCTGGGTATCGGCGGCCGGGCGATCAGATCGCGCGGCCGCCTCCGAAACCAGAGAGACGTGAGAGAACGCAATGACCAAGTACAAGCTCGAGTACATCTGGCTCGATGGATACAAGCCCACCCCGAACCTGCGCGGCAAAACCCTGATCAAGGAGTTCGAGGCCTTTCCGACGCTCGACAGGCTTCCGCTGTGGGGCTTCGACGGGTCGTCGACGATGCAGGCCGAGGGCAACAGCTCGGACTGCGTGCTGAAGCCGGTCGCCTGCTATCCCGATCCCGAGCGCAGGAACGGCGTGCTGGTGCTCTGCGAAGTGATGATGCCGGACGGCAAGACGCCGCATCCGTCCAACAGCCGCGCCTCGATCCTCGATGACGAGGATGCCTGGTTCGGCTTCGAGCAGGAATACTTCTTCTACAAGAACGGCCGCCCGCTCGGCTTCCCGGAGACCGGCTTCCCTGCACCGCAGGGTCCCTACTACACCGGCGTCGGCTACAGCAATGTCGGCGACGTCGCCCGCAAGATCGTCGAGGAACACCTGGACATCTGCCTCGCCGCCGGCATCAACCACGAAGGCATCAACGCCGAAGTGGCCAAGGGCCAGTGGGAGTTCCAGGTGTTCGGCAAGGGCTCCCGCAAGGCGGCCGACGAAATCTGGCTGGCGCGCTACCTGCTGCAGCGCCTGACCGAGAAGTACGGCATCGATGTCGAGTATCACTGCAAGCCGCTCGGCGACACCGACTGGAACGGCTCGGGCATGCATGCCAACTTCTCGACCCGCTACATGCGCGAGGTCGGCGGCAAGGACTATTTCGAAAGCCTGATGGCCGCGTTTGCCGAGGCCCGCGCCGACCACATCGCCGTCTACGGGCCGGACAACCACATGCGCCTGACCGGCAAGCACGAAACCGCCTCGATCCACCAGTTCAGCTACGGCGTGGCGGACCGCGGTGCGTCGATCCGCGTGCCGCACAGCTTCGTCAACAACGGCTACCGCGGCTACCTCGAGGATCGTCGGCCGAACTCCAAGGGCGACCCCTACCAGATCGCCTCGCAGATCCTGAAGACGATCTCCATGGTCCCGACCGACGCCGAAAGCCGCGAGGCGGCCTGAGCCGCCGGCGCGGCGGGGCCGATCCCGCCGCGGCAGAGGACAAACATCGAAGCGCCCCATGCGGGCGCTTCTTTTTTGGGCGATGCCCGCCCGGTCAGTAGTCCCAGAAGACCGGGACCCAGCGGAAGTGGTCGCCATCGACCGCCACCCGGCCGACGGACGGGAACGGCAGATGGGTGGCGACCAGCAACGACTTGGTCGACGCGAGCTCCGTGAAAAGCGCGGTCCGGACGCGGGCCGCCTCCTCGGGGTCGTGTTCGAAGCCGTTGTGCCAGTCGGGGTGGTCGAACCCGACCGCGAACACGGCATCGCCGGCGAACATCAGCCGGTCACCGCCTGACGCGACGCGAACGACACAGTGCCCCGGGGTGTGACCGCCGGTGCGCGTGGCAACCACGCCCGGCGCCACCTCGCACTCGTCCTCGAACGTCCGCAACTGGTTGTGGTAGACGTTCATGAACCGCTTCGCCGTCGCCCGCAACGCATCCGGGAACCCCTCCGGCATGACCGCGTGAGAGAAATCGGGCGCCTCCCAGAACTTGGCCTCGGCGGCCGCCAGGTGGATCCGCAGGTCCGGGCGCAGCCGCTCCTTCACCCCATCGACGAGCAGCCCGCCGATGTGGTCCATGTGCAGGTGCGTCAGCACCACGTCGGTCACCGAGCCGAGATCGATTCCGGCGCCTTCAAGTCGCTTGATCAGCTGCCCGGCCCGCGGCAGGTTCAGGTCCGGGTCCAGCCCCAGGCCGGCGTCGACCAGGATGGTCCGGTCGCCGCTGCGAACCAGCACCACGTTGAGCGCCCAGTCGAAAGCGTCCGGCGGCAGGAACATGTCGTCCAGCCAGGCCGCCCGCGCGGCCGGGGCGACGTTGTGCCCCAACATCTTGGTTGGGAGCGGCAGCACCCCATCGCTGATTACAACGACCTCGATTTCGCCGATCTGCACCGCGTAGCGCGACGGAACCAACTCCTCGGAACCCGTCCTGGCGGCGTGAGCGATATTGTCCAAGCTCATGTTTGTCTCCTGTTGATGACGGCAGGATGCGCCTGCGCGATCGAGACAGGTCGATCACGAGCCACGTCGGAGACTGTATGGGCAGGATTGTCGTCGGGGCAGCTACACCTGAGGATAGGTTCCCGCTGGCATGGCGGAAACGCGCAGGCGGGCGGAAGCCGATGACGCCCGCAGCCTTGCCCCTGACCTTCGGCGCTCGAACTTCGATGGTCCAGGCGGCCACGATGCCTGCATGCGTGGCCGCCGCCAGGCTCCTTCATCCGGCTCGCGGCAAACTTCCGGGGCGGGAGCCGAATGCGGTGGCTCCAGCCTGTCGACGGCGGGACCAAGCGGGTATGGGCCATGCGTGTCAGCGGCCACCTCTACCGTGCTCGCTTTCACACCGGACGAACAGGCCCGCCAGCCAGCGGACCATCACAACCGGCTCCAGGCCCTAGAAATAGAAGAACCACAGCAGCAGCACGACAAAGAACGGCACGCCCAGCAGCCACAGAATCAGAGCCCGGAACATCATGATCTCCCTTGCAAACATTGCGTTGCGGGAGAAATGCCCTTTCGCCGGCTTTGTTCCACGCGTGACCGGCCGGACCTCGGCACTGGCCGCGGAGGATCGCCCGCAACAGAGAACCCCGCACCGCGACGTGCGGGGCGGGGTTCGCGTTCGGCGACCGATCCGGAAGCCGTGACTAGCGTTCGCGGAAGGCCTTGGAGAAATAGTCCGCCAGCGGCTTGATCAGGTATTCCAGCGGCGAGCGCTCGGAGGTCTGGATGAAGGTTTCGACCGGCATGCCGGGAATGACGCTCTTGTCGCCGAGCTTCGCAAGTTCGCCGTCGTCCGGCCGGATCTCGGCCTGGTAATAGGTCAGGCCGGTTCGTTCGTCCTTGAGCACGTCGGCGGCGACCTTGGTCACCTGACCGACAAGCTCGGGCGTGGTGCGGTGGTCGAAGGCGCCGAAGCGGATATGCGCCACCTGACCGACATGGACCTGATCGATCTGCGTCGGCGAGATCTGCGTCTTGACGACGAGGTCGTTCTCCTGGGGAATGATGTAGAGCAGCGGGTCTGCCGGCCTGATGACCGACTTCAGCGCGTGCACCGTCATGCCGAGGATGACGCCCGGAACCGGCGCGGTGATGTCCATGCGGCTCAGCGTCTCGAGCTTGGCCGTGCGGTTCTCCTTCAACTCGGCGATCTTGGCCTCGATCTCGCGCAGCGACGTCGTCGCCTCCTCGCGGGTGTTGGAGTTGATGTTGAGGATCGCCAGCTCGATCTCGGCGACCTTGCCGGCGTTCTCGGCAATGCTCGACTCCGCCTGGCTGATCGTGCCGGAAATATCGGCCTGCTCGCGCTGCAGCTGTAGCACCCGGCTGGCGTTGGTCAGCGACTGCTTGAGCAGCTTGTTCTGGGCGTCGAGCTCCTCGCCGATCAACTTCAGCTGGGTGTCAAGCGCCTTGATGCGGCTCTGCAGGCCCTCGTTCTGCTTGGCGATCTGCTGCTTCTTTTCGCTGAGCTGGCCGACCTGCTTCTCGCGGGTCTCCTGGCGCGCCTCCTTCAGGCGCGTCTGGCCGTCGATGATCTCCTGGACCGCGGGGTCGGTCCCGGCCCGCTCAATCATCTCCGGATCGAAGCGGATCTCGGCCTTGCCGTCCTGCTCGGCCATGAGGCGCGCCGCGGTGCCCATCAGGCTGAAGAGCTGGCCCTCGATGACGGCGAGTTCCGACCGGTCGAACTTGTCGTCGAGCCGCATCAGCACGTCGCCGGCGTTCACCCGGTCACCCTCGCGCACCATGATCTGGCCGACCACGCCGCCGGTCGGATGCTGCACGACCTGGCGGTTGCTGGCGACCTCGATGGCGCCGGAGGCGACGACCGCGCCATTGATCCGGGTGAGCGCGGCCCAGGCCGCCATGCCGCCCAGCAACAGGAACACCGTGGCATAGCCGATGACCGCGTAGTTCCGCCCGTTCCATTTGTTGTTCATGCTATCGAATTCCTACTCTCGTCTCGCGCCGTGCGGCGACTTACTTGTTGCTGCCGCCGGTTCCGGTGCTGGCCACGACCTGGGCGTGGTTGCGCAGGTGAGCGCGAAGCACTTCGTCGCGCGGCCCGAAGGCAAGACGCTGGCCGTTCTCGATGATTAGGATGAGGTCGCATTCCTCGATGGCGGCCGGCCGGTGCGCCATGATGACGACCGCCTTGCCCTCCGCCTTGAGATTGCGGATCGCAAGGTTCACCGCCATCGAGCCCTCGGCGTCGAGGTTGGAGTTCGGCTCGTCGAGCACCACCAGCACCGGGTCGCCGTAGAGCGCGCGGGCAAGGCCGATGCGCTGCTTCTGCCCGCCCGAGAGCTTGCCGCCGGTGACCGACAGGCGCGTGTCGTAACCGTCCGGCAGACGCAGGATCATGTCGTGCGCACCCGCCTTCTTGGCGGCCGCGACCACCTTGGCGGCGTCGGGGTTGATCTGCATCCGGGCGATGTTTTCCGCCACCGTGCCATCGAAGAGCACGACGTCCTGCGGCAGGTAGCCGACATGTTCGGCAAGGCCGTCAAAGCCGTACTGCTCCAGCGACGCGCCGTCGAGGCGGACATTGCCCCCGGCCGGCGGCCAGATGCCGGTGAGGATGCGCGCCAGCGTCGACTTGCCGGACGCGCTCTGGCCGATGACTCCGACCGCCTGGCCCGGGCCGAGGTCGAAGGACAGCATGCGCAGCGTCGCAACCTTCTCGCCCGGCGGAATCGCGGTGACCTGGTTGACCTCGAGGATGGCGCGCGGCTTCGGCAGCGCGGTGCGCCCCTCTTCCTCCGGAACCTTGTCGAGCAGTTCGGAGAGCTGCCACCAGCCCTGCACCGCGCGCTGCACCAGGCTCCACTGGCCGATGGCGCCTTCGATCGGCGCCAAAGCGCGGCCGATGATGATCGAGCTGGCGATCATCGCGCCGGCGCTGATCTCGTTCTGCAGCACCAGCCAGGCGCCGAGCGCCAGGATCGCCGACTGCAGGAAGACGCGGAAGGTCTTGGAGGTAATGGCATAAAAGCCGTTGCTGTCGCTGTAGCGGACATTGGCGTCGAGCGTCTTTTCGCGCAGGGCCTGCCAGCGCGTGGTGACGGACCGGCGCATGCCGAGCGCGCGGACCGTATCGCTCTCGCGCTGCAGCGCCTGGGTCAACTCGTCGCTCTGGCGGCCGGCGACCATCGCCCGCTCCTGGTCGATCTTGGTGCCGTTCTGGTTCAGCCACGTCAGCGCGACCAGGATCAGGCCGCCGACAAGGCCGAGCGCGCCCATCAGCGGATGGAACATGAAGATGACGAAGAGAAACAGCGGCGTCCACGGAATGTCGAAGACGGTGAAGACCGCCGGCGACGACAGCGCCTTCTGGATCGCGTCGAGGTCGCGCATGCCGGTCAGGGTCGAGATGCCCTTGGCGTGCAGCCCGGTGCGGTCGAGCACGGCGTTGAAGACGCGCTTGTCGAACCGCGACTGGAAGCCGGAACCGACGCGGGCCGCCACGCGGCTGCGGATATGGTCGAGCACGCCCATGATGGCGAACAGCATGACGATCAGGCCGGTCAGCGCCACCAGCGTCGCCTCGGAGCGTGACGCCAGCACCCGGTCGTAGACCTGGAGCATGAACAGCGGTCCGGTCAGGACCAGTAGATTTACGAAGAAGCTGAAAACACCCATAGCCAGAAAGGCATGCGAGCTGTCCTTCAGCGCGGTCCGCAACTCGTCCGCACCGATCCTGCTTTCCTTGATTGCCACGTTTTACCCTCTAATCGCCGCGTGCGCGGTCTCGAATCTCACACGAAAAAACCTGCCGGGCCGGCCCGGGTTTCTACGGGCGGTCAAGACAGGTACGTCTCGGAGTAAAGACGATATGGGTCCCGTCTTATTAGCGAATCAACTGCACAAGATGGCAGCACCTAGACATTTTAGTGACATCTAATTCTGATTACTACTATGTCGATTATTTTGTCCGCAGTTAAACCCGTGTCAACGCTTCTCGTGAGGCGCGGCCGTTGCAGCGTCGGATTCGTCGGAGCAGCTTTGCGCCGGACTTTCGCCGACCCCCTGGACGAGGCGACCGAGCACGTTGAGGACGAGCAGACAGGCGAGCGCCGACAGCGCGGCGATCGCCCAATAGCCGAGCCCCACCGAGAGCCCGACGCCACCGGAGAGCCACATGCCGGCGCCCGTTGTGAGGTTGCGCACCTTGCCGCGGGAAAAGAAGATCATGCCTGCGGCGAGGAAGGCGACGCCGGAGGTGACAGCCTCGACCACGCGCAGCGGGTCGATGCGCACCTGCGCATCGCCGAAATGGCGCATGTGGACCACCTCGATCGAGACGATGGCGAACACCGCGGCAGCAAGGCTGACGAGAATATGCGTGCGCAGTCCGGCGGGATGGTTGCGATACTCGCGCTCGAGGCCGATGACGGCGCCGAGCACGGCGGCCCCCACCAGCCGTGCCGCGATGACCGGGAAGGCGAGCTCGGTCTCCTGCATTATGTCGGCGACGATCTGCTGCATGGCCGGAAAACGCCGCGGCGCGTCCGAAGTTCCCTGCCCCGCCGGCGGGCCGCCACGCGGCCGTTGTGGACTTTTCCCGGGATCACATTTTTTTTGCGTTTGGCGCTTGTCGAAACCGAAGGCCTGTTCTATACGGACGCCGCTGGTCACGGAGTGTAGCGCAGCCTGGTAGCGCACCTCGTTCGGGACGAGGGGGTCGCAAGTTCGAATCTTGCCACTCCGACCAGCTTATCCAAAGGCTTACCCGAGAGCCGCCTCACGAAGATCGACTTTCCACCACCGCCGGCCCGTTTGCCGCCGCGCGCGGACAGCGCATCCGCGAGACTTGCCCTCTTCCAGCGCGGCGCGCGAGAAACCGCCGGCAGGAATGAAGCCCACCATGTGAATGCCGAGTTCGGCCGGCTACAGATGGAAGCCATTCCGCCTGTTCCGACCTCGTCGAGAATCCGGCCGCCACCAAACGAACTATGCCCCTGGGAACGGGGTCACTTCCAGTAGCCGAGGTCTGCTTCGGAAAATGACGGCTTGGTGGCGCGGTTCCAGGTGATCCCCTCCCGCACGACACGGGCCGGCACGCCGGCGAGGATGACGTTGCTCCTGCTGAACCTGGCATTCACGAACGACATTGCACCAACGATCGAGTCCGCTGGAACCTGCGCCCCCTTGCTGATGACGCTGCCCACGCCGATCCAGACGTGATCGCCGATAACGATGCTTTCCGGGCGGTTCAGACGCTTGCCCGACGACAGGTCGACCACCGAATGCGCGTCCGTCGTTCGTATCTCGATCTTGCGCGAGAACATGCACCACCTGCCGATATGCACATCGCAGCGCTCCTGGCAAAGAATGTAGACATCGGCCGCGGTCGAATGATCGCCGAACGAGACGGTCTGCCTGTTCCCTTTCACGACGATGATGCCCTTGAAGGTACAGTCGTCACCAATATGCACCCGGTTGTTGTTGCCCCTGATATTGATCTTTCCCTCGAATTTCGTGTTCGCGCCGAACGAAACCGTATTGCCGCGACTGTCGGGGCGTCCGTAGAGCCGCCCCCTGATTGAAGCCGCGCCATGATCGATGATGTGGTTCTGCTCGGACAGCTCGTTCCGAAATTTTGGCGCCGGTTCCCGAGAGAAGCGCTTTATGAAACTCGCAAACATATCCACCCCACATGATCGCACAGGTTGAGACAGTTGAAACGGATCGCAGCGATTTGCAATCCATGATTTCTGGCGGGAATCGGGCAAGGAGCCGCGTTCCGAGGCGGTTCGCGTGGACTTTCCCGTCATTTAGTTGCTTTTTTGTCGAACACACCCCTTGATTGAATGTGACAAGTATGATTTTTGCTGCCTTCTCTGGACCCGCAACCATGAGAGGCATTCCATGCCACCCATAAGTTCATCTATTTGAAGACCAGGAAAACCGCCAGCACGAGTGTCGAGGGCCTTCTAGAGCGCTACTGCACCCCACCAGGACACGAACCACAGCACACCCAGGACGAGATCAGGTCAGAATTCGGTATCGTCGCAGCGCGGGCGGGCGGGGTATCCCTTCCGGACGGGATCAATGCCCACGCATCTGCGTCCGAGATCGAAACCTGGCTTGGCTCCAAGACGTTCAACTCCTACCGAAAGATCTACGTCGTCAGGAACCCGTACGACAAAGTCGTCTCCTGGTTCTGGCATGTGATGCCCATGAGCACGAAGCACAGGGTGGGCGACGACTTCGATTCAGCCCGGCAGCTATTTTCCGATTGGCTCCGGATGCGCCCCAATCTCAATACTGATGCGCAATTCTACAGAATTGGAAAGCGCCTTCTCGACGCGACGGTAATCAAGCAGGAGAGTCTTCGGGAAGACCTGAAAGCCTTCGGGGACACGATTGGCGTCGCCGTCGATCCGGACATCATGCCCAGGTGGAAAACCGAGGCAAGGCGCCATCGGGACAGACACTTTTCCGACTATTACGACGAACAAACGCGGCAAGTCATCGATCGCGCATTCGCCTTCGATTTCAACCAGTTTGGCTACGAGACGCTAGCTTGATCCAAGGCGGGTTCGTCCGGGCCCAGCCGTGCTGTGGCTGGCAGCCGACCAGGTGGCGGTCGTGGCGCGGGAAGCGCGGCGGCTGCAATGGCATACCCGGACGCCCTTCCCTGCACTTCGCGGCGACGCGCTTTTGCGGTGGTGCGCGGGCCGTTCCCGGGCGCGGCGGCCGTGGCGACATTTTTCCGAGAATGCCCTTTTGAGGCTGACCGCGTCATCAAATCGTCGCGAACTGTTGCCATGGTCCGCGCAACAGGGAGAAGCAGCCATGGAACGGATTGTAGAGGTAACCGCGGCTCGCGCCGGCGGGCCGGTGCCTGTTGGGATCATGAATATAAGGCAGGCTCTCGAGTTGCCGAACCGTGCCGATTTCCGCTACCGCCACACGCCCGCCGGAACCTCGATCGCCAAACCCATCACGCGTCGTGAACTTGAGGAACTGGCAAAGCGCTAATCCTGCCCCAAATTGTCGTTCTCTGCCGGTCGGTCGCTCCTGCGGGCCGCCGCAGAGCATCGATTGGGCGTTTCCGCGCGCCGTCGATCATGCGCACACTGTCGCTCCGCCGGCGGCAGCGGCCGGACCCTTCGCGCCCGGTCGCCACGGAGCCGCGGGGGCGACAGCGTCACTCTCCGAAATTGGGCACGTAGAGGCACTGCGTCCGGCCATTCGGTCCGAAATCGCCGAGGCCCGCGCAGCGGTGGAAACGTCCGTCGGGCGAAAGCTTTACCGGCCAGCTGTTGTATTTGATGATCTCGCCGGTGGTCTTGACGAGCCAGCCTTCCTTGGTCGCCTTCACCTCGCCCTCGGGGACGGGCATGCAATCGCGGCCGGAACAGCATTCGACCTCGTAAAAGCTGTGCGCCCGTGCGGGCTGCTGCGGGGCGGCGATGGTCGCAAGCATGGTCAGGATCGCACCCACAAACCGCATGCACAGCCTCCTTCGCCGGCGCCCATGCGACGAGGAAACACCAACATCATGGCGAAATGACGCGGCATCGCGCCGCCGCCAGAACGGGGCTCAGGTCACCGCGCCGCGCACGGCGAAGCGCGGGTCGCGCCACAGGCCGGTGCGCAGGATCTCCTCCAGCACGTTGACCGCCTCGAACACGTCGCGATAGCCGACATAGAGCGGGGTGAAGCCGAAGCGCATCGTCGATGGCGCGCGGAAATCGCCGATGACGCCGCGCTCGATCAACGCCTGCATGATCGCGTAGGCGCCGTCATGGGCGAACGAGACCTGGCTACCGCGCCGGGCCGGATCGCGCGGCGTTTCCAGCTCGACGCCATAGCGCCCGCACCTCTCCTCCACCAGCCGGATGAAGAGATCCGTCAAGGCCAGGCTCTTCTCGCGCAGGGCCGCCATGTCGACCCCGTCCCAGAGGTCGAGCGCGCCCTTCAGCGCACGCAGGGACAGGACCGGCTGGGTGCCGCAGAGGAAGCGGACGACGCCGCTGCCGGCGGCGAAGCTTTGCTCGAAGGCAAACGGCCGGGCGTGACCCCACCAGCCGCTGAGCGGCTGGGTGATCCGGTCGTGATGGCGGCGGGCGGCATAGACGAAGGCAGGCGCGCCGGGCCCGCCATTGAGGTACTTGTAGGTGCAGCCGACGGCGAAATCGACATCGGCGCCGTCAAGGTCGACCGGCAGCGCGCCGGCACTGTGGCAAAGGTCCCAGACCACCAGGGCGCCGGCCGCGTGCGCCCGCTTCGTCAGGGCGGCCATGTCGCGCAACTCGCCGCTCTTGTAGTTGACGTGATTGACGAGGACGACGGCGACGTCCTCGTCAATCAGCTCTTCGATCGCTCCGCCGTCGACGCCCTCGAGGCGCAGTTCGGTGCCGGGACGGGTCGAGGCCACGCCCTCGGCGACGTAGAGGTCGGTCGGGAAGCTGCCGGCCTCGGCGACGACAACGCGGCGCCCGGGGCGCAGGGCGAGCGCTGCATGCAGCGCCTTGTAGATGTTGAGCGAGGTGGTGTCGCAGACGACCGTCTGCCCGGCGCCGGCGCCGATCAGCCGGCCGACGCGGTCGCCGAGTTCCATCGGCAGCTGGAACCAGCCGGCCGTGTTCCAGCTCTTGATCAGGTCGCGGCCCCACTCTTCCTTCGCCGCCGTCTCCAGTTCGGCAAAGGCCGCCCGCGAGGCCGCGCCGAGCGAGTTGCCGTCGAGATAGATCAGGCCGTCGGCCAGGGTGAACTGCGCGCGGTGGTGGCGCAGCGGGTCGGCCGCGTCCATGGCGTCGACGGCGGCGGCATCAATGGTTCCGGTCATGGTCGCAATCCTGTGTTGCCGCTTGCCTGCGACGCGCCCGTCCGCAGGCCCTGGGCGTTCTGAAGTAAACGGTGTCACGGCGCCCGGGCCGCTGCCGGCCCGGGCCTGGGCAGGCTATTCGCGCATGGTCTCGCGGGCCGGCGCGGGGCCGCGGCTGCGCTTCAGGCTCGGCAGCGCCAGCATGGCGAGCACGAACAGGCCGGTGGCGAGCTTGAGGTCCGGCGGCGGCATGCCGGCGGCAAGGCAGAGCGAAACGAGCTGGTAGTAGACGACCGCGCCGACAAAGGGCGCCAGCAGCTGCCGCAGCACCGTCTTCTTGCCGACGATGGCCTCGCCGATCATCAGCGCCGCAAGGCCGTTGATGAGGATGCCGATGCCCATGTTGACATCGGCGAAGCCCTGCGACTGCACCATCAGCGCGCCGCCGGTGGCCGAGAACGCGCTCGCCAGCCCGACGCCGCCGATGGTCGCGGCCCAGACGTTGATGCCCTGCGCCTCGGCCATGTCCGGGTTGGCGCCGACGGCGCGCACGGCCGTGCCCTTCTCGGTCTTGAAGAAGTAGTCGAGCAGCAGGAAGACGATCACCCCGATCAGGCCGGCCACGGCGATCTTCGCCGCCGGGAAGCCGGGCTGCAGGAACGGCACGGCGTCGAACAGGGTCGGCGCGCCGAACACCGACAGGTTGGACTTGCCCATGATGCGCAGGTTGATGCTGTAGAGCATCGTCATCATCAGGATGCCGGCGAGCAGCGTGTGGATGCGGAAGCGCAGGTGGATGAAGGCGGTGCAGCAGCCGGCGAGAAAGCCGACCAGCAGCGCGACCAGGATCGCCGGCAACGGCGCGACGCCGGCCGCCAGCAGCACGCCGCAGACGCAGCCGCCGAGCGGAAAGGCGCCTTCGCTGGTAAGGTCGGGAAAATTCAGCATGCGGAACGGAATCATGATGCCGAGCACCACGAAGGCGAGGATGAGGCTCTGCGCCAGCGTGACCGGGATCAGCCCGAGAAAGCTGGTGAGCGTGGTCTGAAGGAAATCCATGGTCGTCAGCTCGCCAAAATCATGCGGTCGGTCTTCACGGCGAAGTGGCTGACAAGGTCGGCCACGGTGGAGCGCTTCTTCTCCTCGCCGGTGATCTCGAGGCGGACCTTGCCGGCGTCGAGCATGATCACGCTGTCGCCGAAGTCGACGGCGTGTTGCATGTTGTGCGTCACCATCAGGGTCGTCAGCTTCAGCGACTGGACGGCGCGCACGGTCGCCTGCATGACGATGTCGGCGGTGCGTGGGTCGAGCGCCGCCGTGTGCTCGTCGAGCAGCAGCACCTCCGGCTGGCCGCCGACCGCCATGATCAGCGACAGCGACTGGCGCTGGCCGCCGGACAGCAGGTCGACGCGGGTGTCGAGCCGGTTCTCCAGGCCGAGGCCGAGCACCGACAGCCGCTCCCTGTAGGCGGCGAGCCGGGCGGCGTTCAGGCCGGGCCGCAGCGTCCGCCGGGAGGAGCGGAGCTCGGCCAGCAGCATGTTCTCGGCAACCGTCATGCTGGCCGCCGTGCCCTTCATCGGGTCCTGGAAGACGCGGGCGAGACGGGCGGCGCGCTTGTGCACCGGCATGTCGGTGACGTCGTCGCCGTTGATCAGGACCTTGCCGGAATCGAGCAGCAGCGCGCCGGAAATGGCGTTCAGCATGCTGCTCTTGCCGGCGCCGTTGGAGCCGATGACGACGCCGAACTCGCCGGTGGCGAGCTTGAGGTCGAGGCCGTCGAGCGCGACCTTTTCATCCGGCTGTCCCCGGTAGAAGGTCTTTCGAGCCGATCGGATTTCGAGCATCCGTTTCTCCCTGTGTGGCAACGGCGCCGCGAGGGCGCCGTCGAGCATTTCATGAAGTCTTTTCAGTTCTTTAGTTGACGAAGCAGTTGCATTCGTCGAGCGCGGCCGGCAGGTCGGCGCCAAAGGCCTTCAGCACGTCCTTGTTGACCAGCGGCGCATGGTCCTCATAGGCGGGGCGCCAGGCCGGGATCTCCTTCGGGTCCTTGCCCTTCAGGATCTCGGCGGCGATCTTGCCGGCGGCCAGACCGACCTGGTCGTAGTTGACGGCGAAGCTGGCCGGGACGACGCCGTTGCGCACGGCGCCATCGTCGGAGTTGACGATCGGGATGCCGGCCTGGCGGGCGGCGGCGGCGACGGCGGCGATCGCCGGCTGCAGCAGGTTGGAGGCCGGGGTATAGATCACGTCCGCCTTGCCGGCGAGCGAGGCGATGCGCTGCTGGATGTCGTTGACGTTGTCGACGCCGACCTCGACGACCTCGAAACCGGCCTCCGGGGCGGCTTCCTTGACCTTCTCGAGCAGGGCGACGTCATTGGCCTCGCCCGGATTGTAGGGGATGCCGATGCGCTTGGCGTCCGGAACCATCTTCCTGGCGAACTCCATCACCGCGCCGACGTCCTGCAGGTCGGTGGCGCCGGTCATGCCCTCGTCCCCGGCTTCCCACGACGGGACGAGCTTGGCCGCGACCGGATCGGTGACGGCGGCGAAGACGACCGGAATGCCGGAGCCGGCGAGCGCCTTCTTGGCAATCTGCGAGACCGGGGTGGTGATGGTGTAGATCAGCTTCGGCTGCTCGGACTGCAGCTTCTGGATCATCTGCGGCACGAGCGAGGCGTCGAAGTTGGTGTGGCTCTCGCTATAGACGACATCCGTGCCCTCGACGAAGCCGTTGTCGGCCATGGCCTTCTTGAAGCCGGCGATCGAGGCGTTCAGCTGCGGATGCTCGCCGAAGTTGGCGATACCGACGCGAATCGGGTCTGCCGCGGCGGAGCCCGCAGCCATCAGGGCGCCGGCCAGGACGATCCCGGACAGCCAACCGAATTTCGACTTCAACATCTTTTCCTCCACATGACAAAGCCGCGGCGGGCCCGCGATCTGCGGCGATCATAGCGGGGGCGCCAGCGCTGTCAAATGCCGATATATAATCCAAAGGACATTTGCAGATGATATATATTTCGGGCAACCTAGCCAATTATATATATTCGAACCGACGCCCGACCGGAGGAACCATGCGCGAGGCGGCAAGCGAGACGAAGACGGAAGAGGCCTACCGGCTGTTGCGGCGCGACATTCTCTCCACGCGGCTGCCGCCCGGCGCCTCGCTCAAGCTCGGCTCGCTGAAGGAGACCTATGGCCTCGGCTGGACGCCGCTGCGCGAGGCGCTGTCGCGGCTCGAGGCGGAACGGCTGGTCACCGCCGTCAGCAACCGCGGTTTTGCCGTGGCGCCGGTCTCGCGGCGCGAGCTGGAAGACCTGGTGCGCGCCCGCATGGTGGTGGAGGTGCCGTTGCTGATCGAGTCGCTTGCGCGTGGCGACAACGCCTGGGAAGAGACGCTCGTCACCGCGCACTTTCGCCTGTCGCGCTGCAGGACCGCGGCCGAGGACCCGTCCGACGCCGCCGCCTTCGACGACTGGGACGAGAAACACGAAGCCTTCCATGCGGCCCTGGTCGGCGCGGCCACGTCGAACTGGCTGCTGCGGTTCCGCAACACGATCTCCGACCAGTTGCGCCGGCACCATCGCTTCCTCGGGCTGGCGCCGACACTGCGCGCGGCCGCGGGACGGAGCGACGGGCACGAGGCCGCAATGGCGGCGCTGCGGGAAGCGATGGGGCTTTCCCACCACACCGCGCTGATGGAGGCCGCGCTCGACCGCGACGTGACCCGCGCACAGCGCCTGATGGCAGAGCACATCGGCTACACCATGGACGTCTACGCCCATTCCGAGGAGGGCGCCGCCGATCTCACCGTCGCGGTCGCGAGCTGAGCGGCAGAACGGCGCCGGGCAAATGACGGCAAACGGAATCGATTCAAGCGCCTGGACGGAATAGCTCACAGGCCGATTCCGGCCCTTCAGGCAGCGCTCAAAGCACCGTTCGCACCTTCCACAGTTCCGGGAACAACACCACCTCCAGCATCTTCTTCAGATAGGAGGCGCCGCCCGTGCCGCCGGTACCGCGCTTCATGCCGATCACCCGCTCGACGGTGGTGACGTGGTTGAAGCGCCAGCGACGGAAATAGTCCTCGAAGTCGACCAGCTTCTCCGCCAGTTCGTAGAGCATCCAGTGGCGCTGCGGGTCGCGGTACACTGCCTGCCAGGCGGCAAGCACCGCCTCGTTCTCCTTGCGCGTCTCGCGCCAGTCGCTGCGGGCCGCGTCGGCACCGATATCGAAGCCGTGGCGCTGGAGCAGGAGAATGGCCTCGTCGTAGAGCGAGGGCTGGGCGAGGATCGCCTCCAGCGCCTGCATCAGGTCGGGCCGGTGCTGGTGCGGGCCGAGCATGGCGAGGTTGCGGTTGCCGGCGAGGAACTCGATCGCCCGATACTGCCATGACTGGAAGCCCGAGGACTGCCCAAGGGCATCGCGAAACTCGGTGTACTCGCTCGGCGTCATGGTGCGCAGCACGTCCCAGGCGCTGTTGAGCTGCTCGAAGATGCGGGCCACGCGCGACAGCATCTTGAAGGCGACGTCCAGCCGGTCGGCCCGGACCGCCGCCAGCGCCGCCCGCATCTCGTGCAGCGCCAGCTTCATCCACAGCTCCGAGGTCTGGTGCTGGACGATGAACAGCATCTCGTCATGCGCGCTCGACAGCGGCGTCTGGGCGTCCAGCACCTTCTCGAGCTGGAGATAGTCGCTGTAGGACATGCGCCCCTTGAACGACATCTGCGCGCCTTCCCGTTCGGGATCATATGGTTCGGTCATCGTGCTCTCCCTGGCGGCGCGGCGGGTGGCTTCAGCCCCTCCCCCGGCCGCATCCCGCGCCGGGACAGGCCACGGACGCGCCCTCTTCGTCCTTGCGCATTGACCACAGTTTCGCGCCGATCTGAACCCTCCCGGCGAAAAATTTGCAGCGCCCGCTACCGCCGCCCACGCCGCGGCCGTATAGACGAGCGAGACATGCGGGAGGAGACCATGTTCGGGTACCGGATCGAGGACTGGAGCGACGCCTACAGCAATCAGGCGCACATCGCCGGCGGCGAACGCTGGCCGGCGGCCTGGATCGCGCCGGCGGAGGCGTACCGCGGCTTGCTCTCGTCCGCCGGTCGGGCACGGCTGGCACGCGCCTACGGCGAGGGCAGCCGCCAGCGCCTCGACCTGTTCCTGCCGGAAGGCCCGCCCAAGGGCCTCGTCGTCTTCGTCCACGGCGGCTACTGGATGGCCTTCGACAACAGCTACTGGTCGCACCTTGCGGCCGGTCCCGTCGCGCGCGGCTATGCCGTGGCGCTGCCGAGCTACACGCTCTGTCCGGGGAGCCGCATCGCCGGCATCACCGCCGAGATCGGCGCCGCGGTGACCGCCGCCGCGGCCGAGGTCGCAGGGCCGGTCATGCTGGCCGGCCATTCGGCCGGAGGCCATCTCGTCAGCCGCATGGTGTGCGAAAGCTCGCCGCTGGCGCCGGACCTGCGCACCCGCATCCGCCACGTGGTCTCGATCTCCGGCGTGCACGACCTGCGGCCGCTGATGGCGACGGCGATGAACGCGACGCTGGCGATCGACGAGGCCGAGGCCCTGGCGGAAAGTCCGGCGCTGCTGCGGCCGATGCCGGACGCGCGGCTCACCTGCTGGGTCGGCGGTGCGGAGCGTGCGGAATTCCGCCGCCAGAGCGCACTTCTCGCCAATGTCTGGACGGGGCTGGGCGCCACGACCGCGAGTGTCGAAGAGCCGGACAGGCACCATTTTAACGTCATCGACGGGCTGACGGATCCGGCCCATCCACTGACGCGCGCGCTTGTCGGCGAATAGCCGGCCCGCGACGCCGTCTGCAGTGCCCTGTCAGGGTTGCGCCGCCACCGCCGCGGCCTTCAGCGACGCCTTGAGCTTGGCGGCGGCGAGCGCATAGCCGCCCGAGGCGCCGTCGATGAAATGCACGTGCTCGCGGTTGAGCACCGTCGTCGGGACAAGGCACGTCATCAGCGCCGAGTCCTGACTGTGCAGGCCGTAGTGGCAGATGCCCAGCCGCTGCGCCTCGGCCAGCCGCGCCTCGAGCGCGGCCAGCCGCTGCGGTTCGATGTCGAGCGTCATCTTCAGCCCGTCGTCGAACTTGCGGAAGTCGGAATTGGCAACGAGATCGCGGCGGTAGAGCTTCGGATCGAACGCGCCGAAGTTGATGCCGAAGGCCAGGAGCGCCCGCATCAACAGGTATTGCAGCATGATGAAGGCCTTGCGGCCAAACCGCCGGCCGGCCGGCACCGCCGCCCGCGCCTCGACATCAAGGGCGAGCGGGTCGATCCCGAGGGTCAGGCCCTCGACACTGACCGGATGGCCGGCGCGCTCGGTGCGCGCGGCGAGCGCAACGATCTCGGAGGTCAGCGCGCGGAAGGCGTCGTCGCTGCCGCCGGGGCCGGGCACCGCGATGACCGAGACGATCGCCCCATGCCGGGCGGCGATCGGGTTCCAGCGGCAGGAGAGGCCCGCAAGGTTCGGTCGCGCGCCCGGCGGCGCCAGCGGGTTGACCTCGTGTCCCTCCTTCATCCGCCGCTCGGCCCAGGCCGAGCCGCCGCCGGCGAACATCGCGTAGGCGACGAACTCGTTCACCTGGAAGCGCGCGACGCGAACGTCCTGTCCGGCGGCGCGGATGGTGTCGACCGGAACGACGGCCCCGCGCATGTCGAGTCCGAGTTCCTCCTGCGACCAGCGCTGGACCGCCGAAAGGGCGGCCCGGGCCGCTTCCACCTGCGATGGCGGCACCGCCACCAGCGCGCCGTCGCCGCCGAACACGAAGGGCAGGTCGTGCTGCCCGATCGCGTTCAGCACGGCGGAAATGACGCTGGCGCCGGCCATGTTGACGGCCTTGTAGCGGCCGGCCTCGATGGCGCCGGTGGAATCGACGATGTCGGCGAGCACGAGCGCCCAGCCCTCGGGTAGCGGATGAAAGTGGCCCGGATCGGCCACGCCCTCGAAATCGGAGAAGCCGGCAAGCGTGCGAAAGAAGTCATCGCTACTGCTGTCCATCGGGATAACCTACCACAATCAGGCACAACGCGCGCTCCGGAACGCCTGCGGCGACGAAGCAATCCCTTCGGCGGACACTACTGGCAGACGTCGACCCAGCTGCCGCCCACAAGCGCCACCATCCGCTCCGTGCCGATGCGCACGGCGGCGTTGGTCGCCCCCGCCGCCGGCACCACCTCGGCGAACGGCCTGAGCGAGACGTCGCAATAGACCGGGATCGCCGAGGGCAGTCCGAACGGGCAGACGCCGCCGACCGGATGGCTGGTCAGCGCCACCACCTGCCCGGCATCGAGCATGCGCGCCTTGCCGCCGAAGTGGTCCTTGAACTTGCGATTGTCGAGCCGCGCCGTGCCGCTCGCAACGATCAGCATGGCGTCGTCGCCGACGCGCAGGCAGATGGTCTTGGCGATCTGTTCGGGCGCCACGCCGTGGGCGGCCGCGGCAAGCGCGACCGTGGCCGAGCTTTCCTCGGTCTCCAGGATCTCGATGTCGGGCGCATGCGCCGCGAAGAAATTGCGAACGGATTCAATACTCATGGCGTCCTATCGTTAGCGAGCCTTCCCCCGTTCGGCAAGCATACCTTCCGGTACCCGTGGCGCCGGCGCCGGCCGCGATCATGTCACAGGGCAAAAGTGTTGCAATTCGGTCGAAAGCCCGGCTCGCGAAGCTGGACAAATCGCATCTCCGCGATGAAGCCGCTTTTCTTTTGCCCCGCCTGCGCTAGAGCACGACCCAAGCTCCCAAGAGCCGGATGTCGACCGCACAACGCCCCGAGGATTTGGCCCCATGACCCTCCGCATAGCAACCCTGGCAGCACTCGCATTTGCCGTTACCGGATGCACCACCATCGCCGATCCCGTTCCGGCCAGTGCTTTGGAGACGCGGTGGCTCGGCCGGTCGGCGGGCACGTTCTTTGCCGCCTACGGTCCGCCGGTGCGCGACATCCAGGGCAGCGACGGGCAGACGCTCTACACCTGGCGCGGCGGCTTCATCAACCGCCGCACCTGCCAGGTCGAACTCAGCGTCGGTGGCGACTACACGATCCGCAAGATCCGCACCGTCGTCGATCCGAAGGATCCGAAGGGTGGCCCGTCGCACTGCGAGAAGGTGCTCGACGCGGCAGGACCTGCCGGCGCCTGACCGGCCCGGTGCATGGCCGGGGAAAAACCCCGCCCCTGTTCGCCGCCCCCACTAAAGCCGCCTCGACCCACCGCCCCGCCAGCGACCGCTGCGGGCATCGGCGCCTTGCGCGCGAGCGCCGCGCCAAGGCCTGTCGCGGAAACCAATCGTTAAAACGTTAGCATTTTCTTTCATGCTTTGATGCGGGTGTTTCTTAAGCCGGCGGCAAGGTTCTGGCGCGATGATCGAAGCGATGCTGGAGGGAGTATGATGCACCCGAAATTTGCCGAGCATAGGCAGGAGCAACGTCGCAACCTGCCGCTTGTGTCAGCCTTGACCGGCCTGGCCATTGCCGGGCTGGTGTTCGCCACCTTCGACAGCCTCAGCGGCGCCGGCCTGGTGACCGCCTTCCGGGCCGCGGTGGAAAATTGCCAGATCAAGGGCAACATCGATCAGGTCACCGGCACGCGCAGCTACTATCTGCCCGGCCAGGACCGCTATTCGGCGATTCGCATCCGCCCGGCAGAGGGCGAGCAGTGGTTCTGCAGCGAGGACCAGGCCCTGGCCGCCGGCTGGCAGCCGGCCTCGAACTGAGACCGCAACCGGCCTGCAAATCACCCTTCGGGTCTGGCGCACGACGGCGCCGAGTGGGTCGCCGATCTGCTTGACATGTCGCGCTGGCAATCCGGAGCGGCCTGCTACCTCTGCGCGCTGAAACATGCGACGATTGCCGCCTCGCCGAGAGCGACTGTCGCAAGGACGCAAGCTGCGTCGGGCAAGCCGCAACGCGACCGATCCTGGCGGCGTCGCCAATCGTGCGAACGCTCGACACGAGCAGGAGCGCATCTCAACTGTAGCTCTGGTCGGCATTTCAGCGGCGCGTCCCGATGCCGCGCAAATCAATATACGTAAGGAGGGGCAAAGAAGCAGTTCGCGTGGTCTTCGGTGGGGTGCAGGCAAATGTGAAAATGATTGTCCCCGGACGGAATGGTGTCACCGTAGGGGATCTGGAAGAAGTGTCGCTTTGTGACGAGGTGATGGTCGCCCGGATTGAGCAGCACTCCGTAACCGTCCGGACCGGTGCTCACGCTGGTACTGGGAATTTTCTGGCAATCGCCTCGTTCCTTGTCTCCTCGGCAGCAAGCGGGCGGATAGATCCATCCCGACCCGGTGTCGTGGGCGGTAGCACCATTCCAGCACGACAGCGCCGATAGGATAGCTGAGAGGCACAACGCGCGATTCATCTTTGCTGTTCCGGGGACGGCAGGTTGCAGATCCGCCGGCAATTGTGAGCGCGGTCCTGCCGGATGTAACGAACGGACGCCGATCAAACGACGATATTTCCGCGATCGGCACCTTTGCCCGGCTCTGTCGGAAAGCATTTGCCGACATCGCCGCCCGCGCACTCGACGTCGACCGAGGCGGGAGATGCGCAATGGACGTCTGGAAGCGTTGCGCCTCCGGAAGCGGTCTGCCGACTTCTATCTTGGCGCCCTGCCTGCCGCCGATGGCTGAGACGAGCATTCGGTTGCCGCGTGGCAGCCTGTCGGGCATCTCGCTTGGCTCGGCAGGGCGTTGCAGGCTGGCCCCGAGGGGCCCTTCGAAATGATGCAGATGTTGTTCACATCGCTGCTCGACTGGTCCATGCGTCCAACGGATAGGCGACCGGCGGCGTGTGACAGCGCCGCCCCTGACGCGGAGTTTGCGCCGCGCTGGCCGGGATCATTCGGGAAGCCCTGCCGTTCGCAAGGCCGCTGCCAGCGCGTCCATCAAGTACGGCTGAAACAGGTTCGTTCGCACGTAGCCGCCGACCGAGAAGTTCGGCGCCACCTCGATCAGTCGTCGTGCCGCGGAGTGCGCGGCTTCGACATTGCCGAGGCCGACATGGCTGGCCGCCAGATAGGCGTACGGGATGCTGAAGCCGGGATTTGCCCGGACCGCCAGGGCGGCGTATCTGGCTGCATCGGCGAAGGTGCCGGCAAAGAGGTGGGTCAGGGCGAGCGCGCAGTAGGGATGGTAGCTCAGCGGATCGTCGAGCGGGCTCAGCCGCAGCGCCTTGTGCGCATGTTCCACCGCCCGCTGGTGTCGCTCGCTGTGGGCGCCGACCAAGGCGCTGAAGCCGAATGCCAGGGCCGAATTGTTGTTCAACGCGAGAGCCCGGTCGAGCACCTCGATAGCGGCGTCGTAGTCCCGGGTGAGGTTGGCGCGGACGAACGCACCGATGCTCATCGCCTGCGGGTCGTCGCTGTTGATGCCCAGGGCAATGTCGGCGTGGCTGAGTGCGGCCGCCTTGTCGGCGGGATCCAACCCGTTGCGGAGGTAGCGCTGCTCGTAACACCATGCGGCATAGCCATGCGCTGCGACATAATCCGGCTGAAGCGCGATCGAGCGCGCCAGCAGTTGCAGGGCCTTGTCGGTCTCGACGGGCGTGTTCGCGTGCGTGTGCGGCAGGGCCCGAAGGTAGAGATCGTACGCATCCAGACTTTCGGGCCGCTTGCGGCGGGCACGCTCGATTTCCGCACGGCGGACGCTCGGTTCGATCGAGCCCACGATCTGCTCGGTCAACCGATCCTGGAGATCGAACACGTCCGTCGCCGCGCCCTCGAACCTGTCGGCCCAGACATTGGTGGCGGAGGCGCCGTCGACAAGCTGGGCATTGATCCGCAGCCTCCCCCCGGACTGCCGCAAGCTGCCCTGCAGCAGGTAGCGAACGCGCAGTTCGGCGGCAATCGTGCGCAGATCGCCCTTCTCGCCCCTGAAGCCGAAGGAGGAATTGCGTGCGATGACGAACAGACCCGGGATCTTCGAGAGGTTGGTGATGATATCCTCGACCAGGCCATCGGCGAAGTAGTCGTTGGGCTCGTCGCCGCCCATGGTGGCGAACGGCAGGACGGCGATCGAAGGCCCGCAGAACGCACTCTCGTCGCTGCGCTCCAGCGACAGGCGGTAGCCCCGCCGCGAGACGGTGGCCAGGACCGCATACCGCTCGTCGCCGAGCGCTCGCCGGATCTCGTGGATGCATTGAACGAGACTGTCGTCGGTGACGGCGGCGCCGCCCCAGACGGCTTCAAGCAGCTCGGCCTTGCTGACCAGCCTGTTCGCGTTCTGGACGAGGTGGCGAAGGACCGCAAAGGCCTGCGGCCTGAGGGCGATTGCGCCGCCGTCGTCAAGACGGAGCGTCTCGCCTTCCAGGTCGACGACAACCTTGTCGTTGAGGACAAGGGTGGCAGTTGCTGGCGAACCGACCATGACGATCCCCACGTGCGACGGATGCCGTCGCCTAACATACACCAGGTCTTCGCCGACGGCTCTTCATTCTTGCGGGGCTCTGGCCGGCGCAACTTTGACAAACGACCGAAACTCGCCCGCTCTTGGGGCGGCGTGGCGTGACGCTTCCGATCGCCGCCATGGTTTGACGAACCCGTTCGGACAGTGTGTACGACCGTCGTGCAAGACAACCTGTACGACGGTGCCCCGAATTCGATTCCCAGCCAACTTCGAAGAGCTGGAATACCGTTACTCCGACTTGAAAGGGAGCGATGGCTGGGGCGCCAGGATTCGAACCTGGGAATGCCGGTACCAAAAACCGGTGCCTTACCGCTTGGCGACGCCCCAACGCGCGGGCGAAATTCGCGCCCGACAGGCGGGAGCCTGATAGCAAAGCTCGCCCGGGCCGACAATGCCTAAGTTCCATCCGGCAAAGTTTATTTTGCGCAAGTCCGGCGGTCGGCGTATGGATCGCTGCGACTGCCCCCGCCACAGGCCTGCGCCAGGCGCCGGTCAGGCCGGCCGGGCAGCAGCCGATGCCGCAACGAGAACAGGTCCCCGTGAAGAAAAGCACCTCTCCCGCCTTCAACCTCGAGTTCCAGCCGGCCCACGGCACGGCGGTGCCGGTGGCCGCACAGGTGCAGCGCATCACCGTCAACAATCCCGGCCCGTTCACCTTCCACGGCACCAACAGCTACATCGTCGGCGACCGCTCGGTCGCGGTGATCGACCCGGGGCCGGAGGACGAGGCGCATTTCGCCGCCCTGATGCAGGCACTGAGAGGGCGCGAGGTGACGCACATCGCCGTCAGCCATACCCACCGCGACCACTCGCCGCTGGCGCGCCGGCTGAAGGCGGAGACCGGCGCGATGATCGTCGCCGAGGGGCCGCACCGGCCGGCGCGCCCGCTCCATGCCGGCGAGAAAAACCCGTTCGCCGAAAGCGCGGACAGCGAATTCTCGCCCGACGTCGCGCTCGGCCACGGCGACCGGGTGAGCGGCGACGGCTGGTCGCTGACGGCGCTGCTGACGCCGGGGCACACGGCCAACCATGCCGCGTTCGCGCTGGAGGGCACCGGCATCCTGTTCTCCGCCGATCACGTGATGGCCTGGGCGACATCGATCGTCGCCCCGCCCGACGGCGCGATGGCCGACTACATGGCCTCGCTCGACATGCTGCTGGCGCGCGACGACCGGCTCTACCTGCCCGGCCACGGCGGGCCGGTGGCGGAGCCCGCGTCGTTCGTGCGCGCGCTTCGGACCCATCGCAGGATGCGCGAGCGGGCGGTGCGCGAACGCATCCACAAGGGCGACCGGCTGATCGCGGACATGGTGAAGGTGATCTACCGCGACACCGATCCGCGCCTGCACGGGGCGGCGGCGCTGTCGGTGCTGGCGCATCTGGAGGACCTGGTCGAGCGCGGCGAGGTCGCCACCGAGGGGCCGCCGTCACTGCGGGGCCTCTACCTGCCGGCCTGAACCCGCGGCCGGGCGCCGGGATCAGTCGCCGGCGATGCCGAGCAGCTCGGCGTCGAGCGCCTTGAGGTAGCGCTCGGCAAAGGCCGCCCCCAGACTGAGGTCGTGCGGGCCGTAGCGCGAGGCGACGCGCATGTCGACCAGCGCCGTCTCCTCCTCCTCGCGCAGCCGGACCGCCACGTCGAAGCGGAAGCCGAACACGAGCGAACGCCACTCTCCCTGCAGCAGCACGTCGCTCGGCCCGCCGGTCGCCGGCAGCAGCCCGCGCTCGATCGGCCGTTCGACGGGCACCGGGACGGCGGCGATCGGGCCCGCTTCGGCCTCGCCCTCGGCCGCCTCCGGCCTGACCACCAGGTCCTCGAGATCGGCGATCACGTTCTCCAGCCCGCTCTCGGCGGTGAAGACGACGCCCTGCTCCTCGGCGACGGTGCGCACGCCCTGCAGCACGCGGTCGAGCGCACCCTCGTAGCGCCGGCCGGTCAGGCCCGGATAGGCGCCCTCCTGGGCCTCCCGGTCCTGCACCGTCACCGGCGGCCGCGGCAGGAAGTCCTGGTCGGCGATCGGCACCTTCAGCCAGGCGGGCGAGGCATAGGGGTCGGTCGTGACGTCGTAGATCACCGGCCGGGTGAAATAGGCGTAGACGGCAAGGCCGGCGACGCAGAGCGGCAGCGCGGACAGAAGCAACGCCAGGAACGCGGCCTTGCCGCCGCGCGCGCCGACCTGCCACAGGCGCCACAGGCCGGAGACGGCGAGCACCACCGCCAGCAGCGCGAGCCCGGTGGCAACGGCGCCGAGCACGAGGAAATGCGGCGTGGTCAGCGGGCCGAAGCGGTGCGACAGGGCGGCGGCAACAAACAGCACCAGCGCGAAGGATGCCAGCCGGCGCGCCCAGTGGGCGGCATGGGAAAAGGGTCGCTCGTAGCGAATGACCATCGCCATCGGTCCGTCCTCGTTCGCTCGCCGGCGGGGAATTCGCCATCCCCGCGACGCATCATGTCCCCACAGAACAACCTCGGCCGCGCGGCGTCAATCCGGCCGGAGGAAATCGGTGAAACCGGACCGGGGCGGGCGAATCTCCTTGCGTGCCGTAAAAATGACACGCTCGTTAACGACCTTGCGGCCGGGCGGGCAGAAGGAGATCTGATAATGTTGCCAACTTCGATGGCCGCCCTGCAGGCACGGCCGCTGGCCTTGCCCTCCCCCTCCGGTGAATCGGCGCTGCCGCTCGAACTGATCGAACTGGAACTGTCGCTGGACGGCTTTGCGGTCGAGCAGGACGGCTTTTCGGAAGCGATCCGCCGGGCGGCCAAGACGCTTGGCGGCGAGTTCCTGTTCGACCTGCCGGCCTCGGGCCTGGCGGAGAACTGCCAGCGCATCGCCGCGCTCAGGATCCCCGAGGCCACGGGCAACGGCCTGAAGATCGTGTTCGCGCTGCTCGACAGCAGCGGAACGGAAATCCGCGTGGAAGACCCGCGCGAGGAGACCTCCGGGCTCAAGGCCTTCGCAAACTCGTTCGTCAGCGTTCTCGAACGCATGCAGTAAGCTTGCCGATCCCGGCGCCACCGCTATATCCCGGCAGAGGACGTAACTCCCCGCAAGGAGACCGGGACATGCGTGTGCCGATCCTGCTCGCCGCCGTCGCCGTGCTCGCCGCGGGCTGCCAGACAATGACGCCGGAGCAGCAGCGCGCGGCCGACGAGCAGCAATGCCGCGGCTACGGTTTCAAGCGCGGCACCACCGCCTTTGCCGACTGCCTGCAGCGCATCGACCTCAACCGCGCCGCCAACGCCCGTGCACGGCGGATCGAGAGCGCGGTCGAACTCGGCTGGTACCGGCCCTGGTACGGACCCGGCTGGTAACGGCCCGCGCTCAGGCCTCCCGTTCGGTCGCCTTGCCCCCGGCGTAGGCCGCCTGCGCTGCAGCCAGACGCGCGATCGGGACGCGGAAGGGCGAGCAGGAAACGTAGTCGAGCCCGGCCTCCTCGCAGAAATGGATGGACGCCGGATCGCCGCCATGCTCGCCGCAGATGCCGAGCTTGATGGCGCTGCGCGTGCGGCGGCCGCGCTCGGCCGCAATCTGGATCAGTTCCCCGACCCCGTCGAAGTCGAGCTGGACGAAGGGATCGCGCTCGACGATGCCCTTCTGGATGTAGGTCGAAAGGAAGCTCGAGGCGTCGTCGCGCGAAATGCCGAAGGTGGTCTGGGTCAGGTCGTTCGTGCCGAAGGAGAAGAACTCGGCCGACTCGGCGATGACGTGGGCGCGCAGCGCCGCGCGCGGCAGTTCGATCATCGTGCCGACGAGGTAGTCGATGCTCATGCCGGCCTCGGTGATCACCTCCCTGGCGACCGCTTCGATGCGCTCCTTGACGTAGTCGAGCTCGGCCTTCAGGCCCACCAGCGGCACCATGATCTCGGGCACCACCGCGGCACCGGTTTCCTGCGCCGCGGCGACCGCGGCCTCGAAGATCGCCCGCGCCTGCATCTCGGCGATTTCGGGATAGGAGATCGCCAGGCGGCAGCCGCGATGGCCGAGCATCGGGTTGAACTCGTGCAGGGCGTCGACGCGCTGGCGCAGTTCCGCCGCGTCGAAGGCGAGCGCCGCGGCGACTTCGGCGATCTCCTCGTCGGTCTTTGGCAGGAACTCGTGCAGCGGCGGATCGAGCAGGCGGATCGTCACAGGCAGCCCGTGCATGATCTCGAACAGCTCGCGGAAGTCAGAGCGCTGCATCGGCAGCAGCTTGGCGAGCGCCGCACGCCGGCCGGCCTCGTCCTCGGCAAGGATCATCTCGCGCATGACGTTGATGCGCTCGTCCTCGAAGAACATGTGCTCGGTGCGGCAGAGGCCAATGCCCTCGGCCCCGAAGGAGCGCGCCGCGCGCGCGTCCGCCGGCGTTTCGGCATTGGTCCGCACCTTCATCCGGCGGGTCGCGTCCGCCCATTCCATGATGCGCCCGAAATCACCGGACAGTTCGGGCTGCAGCATCGGGATCGCGCCCTTCAGCACCTGCCCTGACGAACCGTCGATGGTGATGACGTCGCCCTTGTTCAGTGTCACGCCCTGGGCGATCAGCATTTCATTGCGCAAGTCGACCCGGAGCGTGCCGGCGCCGGAGACGCACGGGGTCCCCATGCCGCGGGCGACGACGGCGGCGTGGCTGGTCATACCGCCGCGGGTCGTCAGGATGCCCTCGGCGGCGTGCATGCCGTGAATGTCCTCGGGGCTGGTCTCGACCCGGACGAGGATCACCTTGCGACCCTCGGACTCGGCATGCACGGCCTCCTCCGAGGTGAAGACGATCTCGCCGGTCGCGGCGCCCGGCGAGGCCGGCAGACCGGCGCCGATGACGTCGCGGCGGGCGCGCGGATCGATCGTCGGGTGCAGCAACTGGTCCAGCGAGGCGGGGTCGATGCGGGCGACAGCCTCTTCCCGGGTGATCAGCCCCTCCTCCGCCATGTCGACGGCAATCTTCAGCGCCGCCTTCGCGGTGCGCTTGCCGGACCTTGTCTGCAGCATCCACAGCTTGCCGCGCTCGATCGTGAACTCGAGGTCCTGCATGTCGCGGTAGTGGCCCTCGAGCCGATCGCAGATGCCGGAAAACTCGACGAAGGCCTCTGGCATCAGCTTTTCCAGCGACGGCTTGTCGGAGCCGGAGGAGATGCGCGCCTCCTCGGTGATGTTCTGCGGCGTGCGGATGCCCGCGACCACGTCCTCTCCCTGGGCGTTGACGAGGAACTCGCCATAGAGCGCCTTTTCGCCGTTCGACGGGTTGCGGGTGAAGGCGACGCCGGTGGCGGACGCGTTGCCGAGATTGCCGAACACCATGGCCTGGACGTTGACCGCCGTGCCCCAGTCGGCCGGGATGTTGTGGAGGTTGCGATAGGTGATCGCGCGCGCGTTCATCCAGCTGGCGAAGACCGCGCCGATCGCCCCCCAGAGTTGGACCTCCGGGTCCTGCGGGAAGGATTCGCCGAGCTCCTCTTCGATCGTCTCCTTGTAGCGGGCGATCACATGCTGCCATTCCACGGCGGACAACTCGGTGTCCTGCTCGTGCCCGAGCCTGGCCTTCTCGTCCTCGAGGATCTCCTCGAACACTTCGTGGTCCAGGCCCATGACGACGTCGCTGTACATCTGGATGAAGCGGCGATAGCTGTCCCAGGCGAAGCGTGCGTCGCCGGCGTCGTGGCCGAGAGCCTGCACCGTGTCGTCGTTGAGCCCGAGGTTCAGCACCGTGTCCATCATGCCGGGCATGGAGGCGCGGGCGCCCGAGCGGACGGACAGCAGCAGCGGGCGCTCGTTGTGGCCGAAGGTGCGGCCGGTAACCTCCTCCATCCGGCGCAGACCGGCGCGAACCTCGTCCTTCAGGCTGTCGGGGATCGTGCGGCCGTTCTCATAGTAGTGGGTACAGGCCGTGGTGACGATGGTCAGTCCCGGTGGCACCGGCAGGCCGAGATTGCACATTTCGGCCAGGTTCGCGCCCTTGCCGCCCAAAAGATTGCGGTCGCCCGCGCTGCCCTCGGCACTTCCCCCGCCGAAGGTGTACACCCACTTCTGCATTGCTGTTCTCCACCCCGAAACAGTCTTTCATGACAGATTTACAGCATATGGCATGGTATGGGAACGAAACGGGCGCGACAAAATGTTGCAGCGCACCATCTCCCGCCCGGACCTGCCTCATACGCGCCCTCCAGGACAACGCTTGCAGCGGAACTGACAAATTGCAATCGCCTTAGGGTTGCATCTCTCGCCGGAGCTGGCGAGATCCGGCTGAAGAACGGCACGCCGCGCGGCGCGCGGCCCCTCGGTTCAGTTCTCCTTGACCGAGACGCCGTCCTTGCCGAGCTGGATTTCGATGCCGTCCGGCTGCCGTTCTTCCTGGTAGGCGTAGTAGGAAAAGCCGGCCACCACGACGATGAGGCCGCCGATGATCATGTAAAGTGCGTTTCTGCTCATGCTTGTCCCCTTGCTGGCGCAGCCCGCGGCTGGCGCTGGGGAAATGCCCGGCGACGGGTTTTGTTCCGTCCGGCCTTTCGGGTCCGGCTAGACGGCCTCGCGCAGTTGCTCCGCCGTCTGCAGGTCGACGGAGACGAGCTGGGACACGCCCTGCTCGGCCATGGTGACGCCGAACAGGCGGTTCATGCGGGCCATGGTGATGGGGTTGTGGGTGATGATGACGAAGCGGGTCTCGGTGGAGGCGGCCATCTCGTCCATCAGGTTGCAGTAGCGCTCGACATTGTGGTCGTCGAGCGGGGCGTCGACCTCGTCCAGCACGCAGATCGGCGCGGGATTGGTGAGAAAGACCGCGAAGATCAGCGCCATCGCCGTCAGCGCCTGCTCGCCGCCGGACAAAAGCGTCATCGTCTGCGGCTTCTTGCCGGGCGGGCGGGCAAGGATTTCCAAGCCGGCGTCGAGCGGATCCTCGCTCTCGATCAGTTGCAGTTCCGCCGTGCCGCCGCCGAAGAGATGGGTGAACAGCCGCTGGAACTGCGCGTTGACGACGTCGAAGGCGGCGAGCAGCCGCTCGCGACCCTCGCGGTTGAGGCTCTGGATCGCCGAGCGGAGCTTGCGGATCGCCTCGATGATGTCCTCGCGCTCGTTGACGAGCGCCTGCAGCTTTTCCGAAAGCTCCTTCTGCTCCTCCTCGGCGCGCAGGTTCACCGCGCCGAGGCGCTCACGCTCGATCTTCAGGCGGTCGAGCTCGATCTCGGTGTCGCGCGGGTCGGGCAGCGGCCTGTCGGCGGGATGCTCGGCCAATCTCAGCGCCTCGTGCGGCGCGCAGTGCAGCGCCTCGCGGATGCGGGCCTCGCCGTCGATGCGGCGCTCGCGGGCGGAGACGAGGCGCTCCTCCGAACGGCCGCGCCGTTCGCGCGACTCGGCAAGCTGCGACAGTGCGGTCGCGGCCGCCTGATCGGCCTCGCGCTGGCGGTTCTCCGCCGCCTGCAGCGCATCGGCGGCGGCACGCCGGGCCTGCTCGGCGCGGGACAGCTCGCCCATCAGCGCGTGGCGCTTCTCCTCGATCTCCTCCGGCGCCTCGGCCATGCGCTCGGCCTCCTCCCGCGCCTCGGCCTCGCGCTCGCGCAACGAGGCGATGTGGCGCTCGGCATTGGCGGCGCGGTTGCGCCAGGTGTCGCGCTCGGCGGCGATCGTCGTCAGCCGTCGGCGGCGATCGGCCATCTCGCGGGCGAGGCCATCATGCAGGGCGCGGGCCTCGGCGAGGGCCGCGCGGTCGCTGGCAACGGTGGCCGACTGCGCCGCGAGCCGGAGCTCCAGCGCCGCCACATCGGGGGCGTCCTCAAGGGTCGCCCGCGCCTCTTCCAGCGCGGCGGCGGCCTCCTCGACCTGGCCTTCGAGCTGCACCTTCGATTCCGCCAGCACGGCGCGGCGGCGGATCAGTTCTCCAGCGGCCCGTTCGGCCGCGTCGAGCCCCTCGCGCGCCTCGGCCAGCATGCGCGCGGCGCGCTTCTGGCCGTCGCGGGCCATCTGCAGGCGCTGCGTCTCGGCGCGGATCGCCTCGGCGGCGGCCGTGAGCGCAGCCTCGGCAAGCGAAAGCGCAGACCGCGCCGCCTCGAGCTCGGCCTCCAGTTCGCGCAGGCGGTTCTTCTGGGCCAGGCGCAGGGCGGCCGCGCTCGGCGCATCCGCGCCGGTGACATGGCCGTCCCAGCGGAACACCGCGCCGTCGCGGGTGACGAGCCGCTGGCCGGGGGCCAGGCCCGCGAGCAGCGCCAGCGCCTCGGCCTCCTCCCCGACCACGCCGATCTGGCGCAGCCGCCGCGTCAGGACCGCGGGTGCGCGGACATGGGACAATAGCGGCACGGCGCCTTCGGGCAGCGACGCGTCGGCGGCGCCGTCGCCGGCGAAGCGCCAGTGCGCAGGCGCGGCGGGGTCGGCCGGCGAGTCGAGATCGTCGCCGAGCGCTGCGCCGAGCGCCGTCTCGAAACCCCGGTCGACCTGGACGTCCTCGACCACCGGCGCGAAGGAGCCGCCGGCGGCGCCCGCTTCCAGCATGCGCCGGATCGTCTTCATTTCGGTCTCGACCGCGTTCAGCTGCCCGCGCGCGGTCTCGACCGGGCCGCGCGTCTCGATCTCGGCGAGCCGCGCGCCCTCGAGCGCCTCCTCCGCTTCCGCCAGCCGCTCGCCCGCGTCTTCGAGCGCGGCCTCGGCGTCCTGCACCTCCTGCCGCTTGCGTTCCGGATCCGGCAGGGCGGCGATACGGTCGTCCATCGCCGCGATCTCGGCCTCGAGATTCAGGAACTGCTGCGCCAGTCGCGCCCGGCGGTCGCCAAGGTCGCGAATGGTCTTTTCCAGCTGGTTGCGCACCGCCAGCGCCTCGGCGCGCTCGGCGGTGACCTCGCCGAGAACCCGCTCGCTCCCGGCAAGGCGGTCGGCGGCCTCATCCATCGCCTCGCGGGCGGCAGCAGCGCGGTCGTCGGCCTCGCCGAGAATGTCGCCGATTTCCTCCTCCTCGGCCGCAAGCCGCTCCAACACCGCCGCGTTGTCGGCGACCATCGCCTCCTCGCGCGATATGTCCTCGGCCAGCTGGGCCAGCCGGCGGGCAAGCTCGTCGCGGCGGCGCAGCAGGCGGCCGGCATCCTCCTCGAGTTGCGCACGGGCGATCTGCAGGCGCTGCAGCGCCGCTGCGAGCCGCGCCTCACTCTCGCGCAACTCCGGCAGCTTCAAGCTGGCGACCGCCTGCGCCTTCGCCGCCTCCATCTGCGCCTGGGCACGCTCGGCAACCAGCGAGGTTGCCTGGTTCAGCTGACTTTCCGCCTCGCCCTCGGCCTCCTTGGCCTGGGCCCAGCGCATGTGCAAAAGCATCGCCTCGTGGCGGCGGATGTCGGCCGACAGCATCTTGAAGCGGTTCGCCTGGCGCGATTGCCGCTTCAGGCTGTCGATCTGGCCCTCGAGCTGCGAGGTGACGTCGTCGAGGCGCTCGAGGTTGGTCTCGGCGGCGCGCAACCGCAGCTCGGCCTCGTGACGGCGCGAATGCAGGCCGGAAATGCCGGCCGCCTCTTCGAGCAGCTGCCGGCGCGCCTGCGGCTTGGCCTGGATCAGTTCGCCGATCCGGCCCTGCCCGACCATCGAGGGCGAGCGCGCGCCGGTGGAGGCGTCGGCGAACAGGAGCTGCACGTCCTTGGCGCGCGCCTCCTTGCCGTTGATGCGATAGACCGAGCCCTGCTCGCGCTCGATGCGGCGCGTCACCTGGATCTCGTCGGCGTCGTTGAAGGCAGCCGGCGCGGTGCGGTCGGCGTTGTCGAGAAAAAGGCCGACCTCGGCGGTGTTGCGCGCGGGCCGGTTGCCGGAGCCGGAAAAGATCACGTCGTCCATGCCGGACGCGCGCATGTTCTTGTAGGAGTTCTCGCCCATCACCCAGCGCAGCGCCTCGACCAGGTTGGACTTGCCGCAGCCGTTCGGGCCGACGACGCCGGTCAGGCCGCGCTCGATCACAAACTCGGTCGGCTCGACGAAGGACTTGAAGCCGAGGAGACGGAGCTTGGTGAACTTCATCGATCGCACACGAGGGGCCGACTCCCCTCCTCTGCCATCACCAACAAAGCGGGCGCGCGGCTTTCGCCGGCGCCCGCGATGCGTGCGACGTCGCGATCAAAGCTTGCTGTCGATAAGGGCCGACATGGTGTCAACCGACATGTCTCCGGAATAGCGCTGGCCGTTGATCAGGAAGGTCGGCGTCGATGCGATGCCGAATTCCTTGGCACCGCGCTCGCGTACCGCGTTCACATCATCGAGAAGTTTCTGGTTCGTCAAGCACTGCTCGAAGCTCTCCTGTGTAAAACCGGCGAGTTTCGACATCTGCAGGAGCGCCTCCCGGCCATTTTCCGCCGCCGCCCACTGCTCCTGCTGCTTGAACAACATTGAGACCATCGGGAAGAACTGTTCCGGCGGAGCGCAACGCGCCAGCATGATGGCTGCGGCAGCGCGCGGATCGAACGGGAACTCGCGCAGGATGAAGCGCACCTTGCCGCTGTCGACATACTTGGTCTTGATCGCCTCGAAGGTGTTGTTGTGGAAGGCGGCGCAATGCGGGCAGGTCATCGACATGTACTCGACGATCGTCACGGGCGCGTTCGCATCCCCGATCACCATGTCCGGCAGCGGGCCGGGTTCGAGCACCTTGGCCATGTCGACGTCGCCATCGGCCTCGGGCAGGTCGACCTTGGCGGCCGCCGGCGGCGACGCCTCGGCGGCAGGCGCCTGGGCGGTCTCGGTCGAAGCCGCGGGCGCCTCGGCAGCACCGGCCGCGGCGGGTGCGGCAGGCTCGGCCGCAGCCGTTTCGGTCTGGTCGGTTTCCGGAGCCTTGGCGGTCTCCGTCTTCTCGTCGCTGCAGGCGGCTAGCGTGACAACCAGGGCCGCAACGGCGACGCCGCCCAAAAGACGCTTCGCAAGGCTCAATTCGGAAAGGGACATGGTCTCTCCTGTGGGACAAAGAAAAAGTCGTTTCGGCAGACCGGATATACCGGCTTCATGGCGCGAACAAGCACCGCCAATACCGTGTTCTTCAAAGATTTGTGACCGCAAATCAGCGCCGCGGCGACCTCTGCCTGCCGAGCACGGCGGTGCCGAGGCGCTTCAGCGCCGCCCGCAGCGCATCGTCCTCGATGTCCGCGGTCAGCTGGTCGAGGTGGCGCGCCGCCTCCCCCGTCAGCGGCCGCGGCGGGCCGCGACGCCGGACCGGCGGCGAGACGGGCTTCTGCACGATCCTGACCTGGCGGATCGCGGGAAAGCCGAAGAAGCCATTGATGCGCTGGATCAACTCACCCTGCTGGTGGGACAGGAACAGCGCGCGCGAGCCCTCGCACGCGATCGTCAGCACGCCCGGCTGATGGCCGCCATCCTCGCCCGCCATCTCTGCGGCGCGGCGCGGCCAGGTGATCTTCTCCGGCCGGCTGCAGTCGGCAAAGGCATGGCCGGCGATCTCGTCCCAGGAGCCGAGCAGCATCGTGTTGATTCCCGCGCGCCGGGCCAGCACCGGATCGATCAGGTCGTTGGCCACCTCGCTGATCTGCTGGGCTCCCTTGCGGAACGGTCTGGAACTCACGATGCACATACTCCGGCGGATGCGACCTTTCCCTCCGGCAAAAAATGCCTTGAAGAAAGGGCCTTGCTCGGCCAGTTATACGCATCCTTACCGCATCCAGGCAAATCATGACGAAAGCGCACAGAGCGGCAGACCCGTCCAGCCAGGTGCTCGCCTGGTACGACCGGCACCATCGCGACCTGCCCTGGCGCGTATCGCCGACCATGGCGGCGCGCGGCATCCGGCCCGATCCCTATCGCGTATGGCTGTCGGAGGTCATGCTGCAGCAGACGACCGTGCAGGCGGTGAAGGCCTATTTCGCCCGTTTCACCGCAACCTGGCCGACGGTGACCGCCCTTGCCGGCGCCGACACCGAGGACGTGATGAAGGCCTGGGCCGGGCTCGGCTACTATGCCCGCGCCCGCAACCTGAAGAAATGCGCCGAGACCGTCGCCTTCGCCCATGACGGCCGCTTCCCCGACACCGAGGACGGGCTGAAGGCGCTGCCGGGGATCGGCGACTACACGGCCGCGGCGATCGCCGCAATCGCCTTCGACCGGCCGGCGGCGGTGCTCGACGGCAATGTCGAGCGGGTGATCTCGCGGTTCCATGCCGTCGATGCCCCCCTGCCCGGCGCCAAGGCACAGATGCGCGCGCTGGTGGCGGCGATGACGCCCGCCCGCCGGCCCGGCGATTTCGCCCAGGCGATGATGGATCTCGGTGCGACCATCTGCACGCCGAAGCGCCCGGCCTGCGCGCTCTGTCCGCTGAACGCGGACTGCCGCGCGCTCGCCGGCGACGATCCCGAGCGCTTCCCGGTCAAGGCGGCGCGGAAGGACAAGCCGGTGCGGCTCGGCGCGGCCTTCGTCGCCAGCGACGAAGGCGGTGCGGTGTTCCTGCGCAAGCGACCCGGCCATGGCCTGCTTGGCGGCATGACCGAGGTCCCGAACAGCGGCTGGACCGCCCGTCGAGACGGCGCGACCGATGCGCAGGCTGCACCTTTTTCCGCGGCCTGGCAGAGCTGCGGCACCGTCGTCCACGTCTTCACGCATTTCGAGCTCCGCCTGACGGTCTTCCGCGCCACGGTCGGCCGCGCCGCGGCGGACGGGCCGGGATGGTGGGAACCGAACGAAACGCTGGGCGAGCAGGCGCTGCCCAGCGTCATGAAGAAGGTCATCCAGCAGGCGCTGCCGCAGGCGTTGCAGTCGCGCGCGCTCCCAACAGAAAAGGCAAGTATCCCATGAGCCGCAACATCCGCCACATCGTCTTCGACATCGGGCGCGTGCTAATCCACTACGATCCGCAGATCCCCTTCTCGCGCCTGATCCCGGACGAAGCCGAGCGCAGCTGGTTCTTCGCCAATGTCTGCACCCATGACTGGAACCTCGAACAGGATCGCGGCCGCAAATGGGAGGACGCCGAGGCGCTCCTGATCGACCAGTTCCCGCAGCACCAGGCAAACATCCTCGCCTTCCGCAAGTGCTGGCACGAAATGGTCTCGCACGCCTACACCGACAGCGTCGCGGTAATGGAAGGACTGGTCGCCGGTGGCCACGACGTCACCATGCTGACCAACTTCGCCGCCGACACCTTCAGCGAGGCGCGCAGGCTCTACCCGTTCCTGAACACGCCGCGCGGCGTCACGGTGTCGGGCGAAATCGGGCTGATCAAGCCGGACCTTGCGATCTACCAGAAGCACGCACGCGACTTCGCCCTCGACCCGGCGCACACGCTCTTCATCGACGACAGCGAAAAGAACGTCGAGGGTGCCCGCGCGGCCGGCTGGAACGCGGTGCTGTTCGTCGATGCCGGCAAGCTGCGGGATGACCTTGCCGTGCACGGCATCGCCGTCTGAATTGCAGGCCCGGCGCAAAAGGAAACGCCCGAAGCCGGTGACGGCTTCGGGCGTTCGCGCCTGCCCGGGACTGAAGGAACTAAACCGGAGGCGGGTCGCGTTGCAGCCGGTTCAGGGAGCCCGCTGCATCGGTTGACGGCACCATAGGACCCGGACGGTTAACAGCCCTTGAACAGAACCCACCCCAAGTTCGAATTTGGCCAATATTCGCAACTGCTTGCAGGGCGCATCGGCACGGCGCGCAGCATCGACGTTCTCGACCGGAAACTGGGAAATGCAGCCCGGGGTCGGGCTGGTGAGGGGCACTCGCGCGCCTGGCTAGACGCGTGAGCGGTTGTTGGGACGGTTGATGTTCATTTGCAATTCGTGAACGGATGCGAAACGACCCAGGATCTTGATCAATCGCTTCTCCTCCGCGCGGTGAATGCCGGCCTTGCGGCAATATTCCGCAACGTCCCAGACGTGCTTGGCCTGGTCCTGATCGAGATGCCTGCTGTCGATATGCCTCATGATCGCCTCCCACTGACACGGTACAACGCTATCCAGCGCCTCAGGGCTTGCCGCCACGCGCTGGCGTGGCCGGCATCAGTATGCTCGCATGTGCATTCTCAATGAGATCATAGGCTTGCGGCTTTGTCCACGTCTGCGTCCGGCGGTGCGGCCCGGCTGGCGCGTACAATCTGAACGTTGCTCAGTTTTGGGCGAATGCCGCCAGCGGTTGAGGTACGCCCCTCAACTGCCGCGCCCCCCGGCGCAGGGAGCGCCGGAGGTCGCGACAGGAGGCATGCCTTGCTTCGGACCAGCTCTAGTCGAGCTTGGCCATGTCTCGGCGGATGACGGCGCGGAGCGCGTCGATCGGCTTCAGTTCCTGACCCTCGGCATAGTGCCAGAAGGTCCAGCCGTTGCAGGCGTCAAGGCCCTGGACCCTGGCTCCGACCCGATGGATCGAGCCTGCGTCGGCGCCGGCGGCGAGCGTGCCGTCGGCACGCACGATCGCACTGTAGCGGCGCTTGGCATCGGTCAGCACCGTGCCGGGGGCGATCAGGCCGCTTTCGATCAGCGTGTTGAAGGCGACGCGCGGCTCGGCCTTCTTGCCGCTCATGACCGTCAGCGTCTGCTTGCCGAGCGGCTCGACCGCCTGAATGCGGGCAAGCGCCGCGTCGATATAGTCCTGCTCGCGCTCGATGCCGACGAAGTGGCGGCCAAGGCGCTTGGCGACCGCGCCGGTCGTGCCGGAGCCGAAGAAGGGGTCGAGCACGACGTCACCCGGCCTGGTCGAGGCCATGATGACGCGGGCGAGCAGCGCCTCCGGCTTCTGCGTCGGATGGATCTTCTTGCCGTCGGCATCCTTCAGGCGCTCGCCGCCGGAGCAGATCGGGAACAGCCAGTCGGAGCGCATCTGCACGTCGTCATTGGCAGCCTTCATCGCATCGTAGTTGAAGGTATAGCCCTTCGCCTTCGGGTCTCGGCTGGCCCAGATCATCGTCTCGTGCGCGTTCTGGAAGCGCCGCCCCTTGAAATTCGGCATCGGGTTGGTCTTGCGCCAGACGACGTCGTTGAGGATCCAGAAGTTCAGATCCTGCAGCGTGGCGCCGACGCGGAAGATGTTGTGGTAGGAGCCGATCACCCAGATCGTGCCGTTCGGCTTGAGCACGCGGCGGCAGGCGAGCAGCCAGGCGCGGGTGAAGGCGTCGTAGGCCTCGAACGAGGCGAACTGGTCCCATTCGTCGTCGACGGCGTCGACCAGCGACTGGTCGGGCCGGTGCAGCGTGCCGCCGAGTTGGAGATTGTAGGGCGGATCGGCGAAGATCACGTCGACCGACTGGTCGGGCAAGGCCTCGAGGGCGGCGACGCAGTCGCCCTTGATGATCGTGTCGATCCAGCCATTGGCACGGACCGAACGGGCTTCGGCAAGCGAAAGAACATGGGGCATGAGATACTCGCTGATACGCTGACGCGGATACGAACTTGCTGGCCCCTATGGTTACCGAAGATGGTTACCGAAGGGTGAAGGCTTTCCAAGAAGTCCGCAACCGACGCTCTCCCTGCAATCCCTGCCCACCGGGCCGGGCGTCCATTGTCGCTCTACCGGCGGCATGCCGCCAGCGGCAATCGGCGCGCCGCCTAGGTTCGAACGTCATGCACCGCGCGGCTGTCCTGCGGCGCCTCGTCCCGGTCGAACATGCCGTAGTCGCGCAGGACCGAGACGACGCGCAGGCGATAGTCGGCGAAAACACCGCCGCGGCCGGCCTGTTGTGCAGCGCGGTGCTCGACGCCGTTGCGTCAGGCCCTGACCGCTTCCTCGTCGCGCCAGAACGACAGCGACAGGATCTTTCCCCGCACCGAAAGGCTTTCGAACCGCTCGATCGACAGGAAGCCGTCGATCTCGCCGAGGCGGGCGTTCAGGCCGGCGGCAAGATTGAGGTAGACGTCGCGCCGGCCGGGCGCCGGTGCCACCTCGAAGATCACGGCGATCATGGCGTCACCGTTACGGCGTGCGGCGCCGAGAGGTTCTTCAGGAACAGCCGGTCCTCCCTCAGGATGAACCGCTCCTGTCCGGCCAGGCGATAATTCTCCGCGCCGAGCGGATCGGATGCCAGCCGGGCCCGGTAGGCCTCGTACGCGGCCAGGCTCTCGATGTTGTAGACGCCATAGGCCGTCGTCGCCGACCCCTCGTGCGGGCCGAAATAGCCGATGAGGTCGGCGCCGTTGCGCGGGATCGCCTGCCCCCAGGCGCGGGCATAGGCGGCGAACGCGTCCTTCTTGAACGGATCGATCTCGTAGCGGATGAAGCAGGTGATCATGGGGCTCTCCCGATGTTGCCGACGGCACAGGGATGCCATATTGCGCGGCGCCTATGCTTCGACTACGATCGAACCATGAAGGAAGGTCCGGACATCGCCCAGATCGGCGCGCTCATCGGCGACCCCGCCCGTGCCAACATGCTGACCGCGCTGATGGGCGGCCGCGCGCTGACGGCCACGGAGCTGGCGGGGGTGGCCGGCGTCACGCTGCCGACGGCAAGTTCGCACCTGGCGAAGCTCGAAGCCGGCGGGCTCGTCAGCCAGCGCAAGCAGGGACGCCATCGCTATTTCGCGCTGGCCGACGACGAGGTCGGGCTGCTGCTCGAGGGGCTGATGGGGTTTGCCGCGACCCGGGGCCTGCTGCGGTCCCGGCCGGGTCCCAGGGAGCCGGCGCTTCGCAAGGCGCGCGTCTGCTACAATCATCTTGCCGGCGATTTCGGCGTGCGGATGTTCGACCGCCTGGTGGCCGACGGCCATGTCGAACTCGATGGCGACGACGTGGCGCTGACGGCGGCGGGCGAAGCGAAAATGGCCGGTATCGGCATCGACATCCCGGCGCTGAAGAGCCAGCGGCGGCCGGTCTGCCGCACCTGCCTCGACTGGAGCGAACGCCGCTCGCACCTTGCAGGCTCGCTCGGCGAGGCGCTGCTGGCGCATTTCACCGCCAAGGGCTGGGCGCGGCGAACCGCCGACAGCCGTGCGATCCATTTCACGCCGGCGGGCGAGCGCGCCTTCTTCGAGCTGTTCCCGCTCCCCGAGGCTCGCCGGGTTCGCCCGTGACAGGGGCCGCCCCGACCAGCACGTCGGGAAAGCCGTGCTCGGCCACGCGGGTGCAGAGGCCGGACCACTGGCATCCACCGCAGGCCGCCCGCACCTGGCCGGCCCGGAAGGCGGCGCGCAGCCGCTCGAGCAGGGCGCCATCCGGCACGATGGTGAGCGCGGGGCCGACCGGACCACCGATCAGATCCGCCAGGGCCTCGGCGGCCTGCCGGTCGCGCAGCGCCACGCCCTCGCCGTGACAGTGGGGATCGCAAAGGGGATCGGGGTCGGAAAGCAGCGGTGCGCAGATGTCGTCCGGGCCCTCGACCACCTCGATGTCCTCGCCGGCCGACAGACGACCGGCCAGGGCCTTGTAGTTTGCGACGAAGGCGGCGTTGTAGCCCCTGCCGACGAAGGTCAGCATGCAGAGCAGATGGTGTGGCCGCAGCCGCACGGTCACGGCCGCTTCCCCACGGAAAGGATCGTCGCACCGGCACGGCGAACGCCGCGGGGGTGCCTGTTGCCCTGACTGTTTGCCATGGCCTAGTGATAGAGGGCCCGTCCGTCCCTGTCGATAGCCCAATGACGGCCGAGGTTGAGCTTTGCGGCCCGATCGTATACATGGCCCCGAGCCCAATGCGTCCGCCCCAGTTGCCGGCGTCGCCATGCCCTCCTTCAAGGAAAAGCAGATATGGATGGTTTCGACCTCATCATCTTCGATTGCGACGGCGTTCTGGTCGATTCCGAGATCATCGCCGCCGAAGTGGAATCCCGGCTCCTGACCGAGGCGGGCTATCCGATCGGCGTCGAGGAAATGGGCGAGCGCTTCGCCGGCATGACCTGGCAGAACATCCTGCTGACGATCGAGCGCGAGGCCTCGATCCCGCTGTCGGCCTCGCTGCTGGAAAAGTCCGAGAAGCTCCTCGACGCCCGGCTCGCGAGCGAGGTCACGATCATTGACGGCGTGAAGCTGGCGCTGTCGCGGCTGCGACGGCCCTATTGCATCTGCTCCAACTCGGCCTCGCACCGGCTCGACATGATGCTGACGAAGGTTGGGCTGAAGGAGGTTTTCACACCGCACATCTTCTCCGCCAAGAACCTCGGCCCGGATCGCGTCAAGCCGAAGCCGGACATCTTCCTGCACGCGGCCCAGCAGTTCGGCGCCGATCCGGCGCGGGCGCTGGTGATTGAGGATTCGGTGCACGGCATCCACGGCGCGCGCGCGGCGGGCATGCGCGTCGTCGGCTTCACCGGCGCTTCGCATACCTATCCCTCGCATGCCGACCGGCTGACGGACGCGGGCGCGGAGACGGTGATCTCGCGCATGAGCGACCTGCCGGGCGTTATCGCCGCACTGGCCGAGTGGCAGGAAGCGATCTGAACCGCCGGCGCGGCTAGCGCGGCATCTTCAGCGACAGGCCGGCGGGGATCACCTCGATCCGCAGCGGCAGCACGCCGGGCGTCTCGCCGTCGCACTCCACCATCGCCCGATTGGCAGGCTCCCCGCCCGAGGGCAGGACCGTAAGCGATCGCACGCTTCGGCTCCAGACCATCGGCCGGCCGAGGTGCCGGCCGGAGTAGACGGTGTTCATCAGCGCAAGCAGCCGCGGCTTCCAGGCCGCACGGATGGCGACGACCTCGAGCAGCCCGTCGTCGATCGACGCCCCGGGCGCAATCCGCATCCCGCCGCCGAACCAGCCGCCGTTCGCCACCGCCACGAGCAGGATGCGTTCGCGCACGTCCTGCCCGTCGTCGAGCTGCAGCACGACCTCCTGGAAGCGATAGCGCAGCATCGCGCGGATCGAGTGGAAGAGAAACAGCGCCTTGCCGCCGATCGCACCGCGCCGGCTCTCGTTGACCGCCGACGCGGTCGGCCCGGAGACGCCGAGGCTGGCGACATTGACGAAATGACGGCGGATCGTCCGCCCGTCGGGCGACCGGCACTCGAGCCGGCCGACATCGACGGTCCGGATCTCGGCCGTGGCGATCGCCCGCAGCCTCTCGTCCATGTCGGCCGGAATCGCGAAATTGCGGGCGAAATCGCTCCCCGTTCCGACCGGTACGAAGGCGAGGCAGACGTGCGGCCGGCTCGAGGACAGGATTCCCTCTGCCGCATCACTGATGGTGCCGTCGCCGCCGGCGGCGATCACCAGTTCGGCGCCACCATCGGCGAAGGCGCGCGCGATCGCGGCCGCCTCGCCTGGCCCCTTGGTCTCGCGGATCTCCGCCGCCGGAAAATGCCTGGAAAAGGCCGCGAGCGCCCGCAGCCTGCCGGTCGCCCCTCGCCCGGAGACCGGATTGACGATGATGCCTGTCTTCACCTGCCACTCCCCCGCCCCTTCGTTCCACAGAACGGGGCGGGCGGCAAGGGGCCGCCGCGGGGCGAAGGCGGCTCGTCAGCGCGTGTCGTAGGGGCCTTCGTCGAAGCCGACGTAGATCTTGGCGAAGGAGCCGGCGCCGCCGGGGATGACGACGTTTGCATCGGTGAAGACATACTGGGCGGTGCCCGCCGACGGAATGTCGACATTGAACTTCGTCAGCGTCGAATAGAGCGTGCTGTCGCCGTCCGTCGCCGCCACCCGGATCGGCAGACTGACCGTTCCCGCCGAACCGGCCGGCCCGGAGACGACCCGGCCCTGCGCCATGACGGTGACCTTCAACGAATCCGCGGTCTGCACGCACTGGCGCGTGGTCGCGGCCAGGGTCGCCTGATAAAGCACCTGCTGCGGATCGTCCTTGGCGCCCTTGGCATAGGCGCGGTGTACCGCGGTGCCGTCGCGCAGATAGACCTGCGGGCAGGCGCCCTGGATCACCGGCTGCTGGGCCGAGGCCTGCTGCGCGCCGGAGCTGGCGCCGAGACCGGCACCCTTGTCCGTCTGGCTGCAGCCGGCGAGGACGGCGAGAAGGGAAATGCCCAGAAGGCGGCGGCCAATCTTACCAATCACGTATGTCTTACCCCTGCATTCGGACCAACGTGCCTGCTTCGACACACAAAAAACGGGCCTTTCTAGACCCTCGCGGATGCTCTATAGCAGCGGTGCGGCGAAAAATCGATTGTCCAGCGCAGACCTTCCACTTTTTGCTGTATCCGCTCGCAGGACGGAGACGCAACGGCGAAGGACATGGCGTGCCATCGCTTGCCGCAAGCAGAACCGGGCACCCCCGCGGGACCCGGACCAGTCTCTCACGAGGCGGCAACCATCGCCGCCGAACCGGAAGGAAGTTTCGTGACCGCGCCCCGAGCCGACATGGCCTCCTGCACACGAGCGCTCCTTCGCACCAGTCTTCGGTTCAATTTTCAGGGATGATGACGTGAAGTACATTTCGACGCGGGGCGAGGCCCCTTCCCTCGGATTCTGCGACGCGCTGCTCGCCGGCCTTGCCAGCGACGGCGGCCTCTACGTGCCGCAGGAATGGCCGACCTTCACGAAGAAGCAGATCCGGGCGATGCGCGGCATGAGCTATCAGGAGGTCGCCTTCGCCGTTCTGTCGCCCTTCGTCGGCCGGGAGATCGACGACAAGACCCTGCAGGCGATGATCGATGAGGCCTATGCCACCTTCCGCCACCCCGCCATCGCGCCGATGGTGCAGACCGGCGCGAACGACTTCATCCTCGAGCTGTTCCACGGCACGACGCTCGCCTTCAAGGACGTGGCGATGCAACTGCTGGCGCGGCTGATGGACCACGTGCTGGCGACGCGCGGCCAGCGCGCGACGATCGTCGGCGCCACCTCCGGCGACACCGGCGGCGCTGCAATCGATGCCTTTGCCGGTCGCGAGCGCACCGATATCTTCATCCTGTTCCCGCACGGCAAGGTCTCGCCGGTGCAACAGCGGCAGATGACCACCTCGAGCGCGAACAACGTCCATGCGATCGCGGTGAAGGGCAATTTCGACGATTGCCAGAGCCTCGTGAAGGCGATGTTCAACGACAAGGCCTTTCGCGACCGGATGCAGCTGTCCGGGGTCAACTCGATCAACTGGGCGCGCATCATGGCCCAGATCGTCTACTACTTCACCAGCGCCATCGCGCTCGGCGCGCCCGACCGGAAGGTCTCGTATACCGTGCCGACCGGCAACTTCGGCGACATCTTCGCCGGTTTCGTCGCCAAGCGCATGGGCCTGCCGATCGATCGGCTGGTGATTGCCACCAACGACAACGACATCCTTGCCCGCGCGCTGAAGACCGGCCGCTACGAGATGCGCGCGGTCGTCGCCACCAGCTCGCCGTCGATGGACATCCAGATCTCCTCCAACTTCGAGCGCCTGCTGTTCGAGGCCTGCGGGCGCGACCCGGCGGAGATCCGCTCGCTGATGGCGGGCCTGACGCAGTCCGGTTCCTTCAGCATCGGCGACAAGGCGCTGAAGGCGATCCGCAAGGAGTTCCGCGCCGGTCGCGCCACGCAGAAGCAGGTGGCCAAGACGATTGCCGAAACACTTGAAAGGACCGGGTATCTTCTCGATCCGCACACGGCCACCGGCGTCTTCGTCGCAGCGAAGCACACCCGCCCGGCGAGCCCGATGGTGACGCTGGCGACCGCCCACCCCGCCAAGTTCCCCGCCGCCGTAAAATCGGCCAGCGGTATTGACCCGGCGCTTCCGTCGTGGCTTGCTGGCATGATGCAAAGGGAGGAGCGGTTCGAAATCCTGGATCCGGAACTTGGCATTGTGGAAGCCTTCATCGGCGAGCACTCCCGCATTCGGGGTTAGCGATCGCAGAAAGTCGGAAAATGAAAGTTGAGTGCACCAGGCTGCCGTCGGGCCTGACGGTCGTCACCGAGAACATGCCGCATCTCGAAAGCGTCGCCCTTGGCGTATGGATCAAGTCGGGCTCGCGGAACGAAACGACCGACGAACACGGCATCGCCCACCTGCTCGAGCACATGGCCTTCAAGGGCACCGCCCGCCGCTCGGCGCGGCAGATCGCGGAGGAGATCGAAAACGTCGGCGGCGAGGTCAACGCCGCGACGTCGACCGAAACGACCTCCTACTACGCCCGCGTGCTGAAGGACCACGTCCCGCTGGCGATCGACATCCTCGCCGACATCCTGACGGAATCGGTCTTCGACGAGGACGAACTCAATCGCGAAAAGCACGTCATCCTGCAGGAGATCGGCGCGGCCAACGACACGCCCGACGATGTCGTCTTCGACAGGTTCTCGGAAGTCGCCTATCGCGATCAGACGATCGGCCGCGCCATCCTCGGCACGCCGCAGACCGTGCTGTCCTTCCGGCCCGACCAGATTCGCGCCTATCTCGGCCGCAACTACACCACCGACCGGATGTTCGTGGTTGCCGCCGGCGCCGTCGACCACGACGCGTTCGTGCGCGACGCGGAGAGACGCTTCGCCCGCCTGCCGCAAACACCCTCGGCCACGCCGGTTCTCGAAGCTGCCCGCTACACCGGCGGCGACGTGCGCCAGACGCGCGATCTGATGGACGCGCAGTTGCTGCTCGGCTTCGAGGGCAAGGCCTACCACGCGCGCGACTTCTACTGCTCGCAGATCCTCGCCAACATCCTCGGCGGCGGGATGTCCTCGCGGCTGTTCCAGGAGGTGCGCGAGCACCGCGGCCTCTGTTATTCGGTCTATGCCTTCCATTGGGGCTTTTCCGACACCGGCATCTTCGGCATCCATGCCGCCACCGGCGGCGAGAACCTGCCGGAACTCATGCCCGTCCTGATCGACGAGCTGCGCAAGTCCGCCGACCGGATCGACGAGCAGGAGATCGATCGCGCCCGCGCGCAGATCCGCGCCCAACTGCTGATGGGCCAGGAGAGCCCTGCGGCCCGCGCCGGTCAGATCGCACGGCAGATGATGCTCTATGGCCGCCCGATCCCGAACGAGGAACTGATGGAGCGGCTGGCCGGCATCAACTCGGCACGGCTGACCGACCTTGCCGGCCGGCTGTTCTTCGACACCGCGCCGACGCTGTCGGCCATCGGCCCGCTGGACCAGCTGGCCTCCGCCGCCGACGTCGTCAACGCGCTTGCCCGCGGCAACGCGCCCCAGCGCGCGGCCGGCTAAATCCCGGTTTGACGGGGTCGCGGCCGCTGGCGTACAGTTTGCCGACGGCATGGCGAGGCGACCGTCATTGGACGAACCGGGAGCCTCCTGGCTGCCACGGCGGAGAGGCATAGATGGCGCGATCGGTGTTTCGGTTCCTGTCCAGACAGTCCGACTCCGTCGTGCTGGAAGACGAAACCCACCTGCTTCGCCTGCCCCGCTATTCCGACTATCGGCAGTGGTACGAGCTGCGTTCGGAAAGCCGACGCTTCCTCGAACCCTGGGAGCCAACCTGGCGCAACGACGAACTGTCCGAGAGCTCCTTCCGCGCGCGCGTGCTGCGCAACGAACAGGAGTTCACCAACGGCCAGGCGCTTCCGCTGTTCCTGTTCTACAAGCCGGAACAGCGGCTTCTGGGCGGTCTTACCATCGGCTATATCCGCCGCGGCGCGGCTCAATGCTGCATGATCGGTTACTGGATGGGGGAACGGCACGCCGGCCGCGGGCACATGCTGGCGGCGCTGAAGCTTTCGATCCCCTATATCTTTACGGGGCTTCAGTTGCACCGCATCGAGGCAGCCTGTATTCCAGAGAACGAGAGGAGCGTCCGTCTCCTTGAAAAGGCCGGCTTTCAACGCGAAGGCTACCTGAGAGAGTATTTGAAGATAAACGGGGAGTGGCGCGACCACGTGATGTATTCGCTGCTGGCGGGGGACAGAAGCCAGCCACGGGTGCAGGTCGCGCAGGAGAGAGGGGTGCGAGACCCCCAGACGACAGGAATCTAGCGTTTCAATGACCTTCCGTTCCGCGCCGACACTGCTGACCGTCAGCCGGGCGCTCGCCCTTATCCTCCTGACGGCGCTCTCGCTCGTCGGGCCGCTGATGGCATCCGCGCATGCCGTGGAACCGGTGCAGATTTCCCGTGACGACACCGCCCTCGACCTGACGGCGACGACCGAGATCTACACCGGTCGCGGCGAAGCGTTCCAGGTCTCGACCGCGCCGGGCACCGACGGCATCGTGCGCCGCATCGAGGTGCGTGCCTCCAATCCGACCCACGAGGGCGACTGGGCCGTGTTCGCGCTGGCCAACGTGTCCGAGGAGCAGATCGAGCGCGTCATCGTCGCGCCGCATTTCCGCATGGTGCGCTCGAAGATGTTCTGGCCGGACCTCGGCTCGCAACGCATCCTGTCGATCACGCCGAGCGAAGGCTTCGCGCTCGACCGGCAGCAAAGCGAGGAGGCGGACGTGTTCCGCATCACGCTGAACCCCGGCTCCGTTGTCACTTTCGTCGCCGAGCTCGCGACCCCCGACCTGCCGCAGATCTATCTCTGGGAGCCGGACGCCTACAAGGACACGGTCAACGCGTTCACGCTCTACCGTGGCATCGTGCTCGGCATCGCCGGGCTTCTCGCGGTGTTCCTGACCATCCTGTTCGTCGTCAAGGGGACCTCGATGCTGCCGGCGACGGCGGCCCTGGCCTGGGCGGTGCTCGGCTACATCTGCGTCGACTTCGGCTTCCTGTCCAAGCTGATCAGCATCACCGCCAACGACGAGCGGATCTGGCGCGCGGGGACCGAGGTGTCGCTGTCGGTCGGCCTCGTCGTCTTCCTCTTCACCTACCTCAATCTCAACCGCTGGCACGCGCACCTGTCCTACGCCACGCTCGCCTGGATCCTCGGCCTCGGGCTGCTGTTCGGCGTCGCGATCTACGACCCGCCGGTGGCGGCCGGCATCGCGCGGATCTCGTTCGCGCTGACCGCCTCCGCCGGCATCGTCCTGATCGCCTATCTCGGCTTCAACCGCTACGACCGGGCGATCCTGCTCGTGCCGGCCTGGCTGTTGATCCTCGTCTGGCTGTTCGGCGCCTGGATGACGGTGACCGGCAGGCTCGACAACGACATCATCCAGCCCGCGCTCGGCGGCGGGCTGGTCCTCATCGTCCTCCTGATCGGCTTCACGGTGATGCAGCACGCCTTTGCCGGCGGCGCCTACCAACAGGGCCTGTTCTCGGACCTGGAGCGGCAGTCGCTGGCGCTGACCGGCTCCGGCGACACGGTGTGGGACTGGGACGTGGCGCGCGACCGCGTCGTCACCATCCCCGACATCTCCGCCCAGCTCGGCCTGTCGCCCGGCGTCATGCACGGCCCCGCCCGCAACTGGCTGCCGCGGCTGCATCCCGACGACCGCGACCGCTTTCGCGCCACGCTCGACGTGCTGCTCGAGCACCGCCGCGGACGGCTGAACCACCAGTTCCGCGTCCGCGCCGAGGACGGGCACTACCACTGGCTCGCGATCCGCGCCCGGCCCGTGCTCGGCGCCACCGGCGAGATCATCCGCTGCGTCGGCACGATCGTCGACATCACCGAGCAGCGCAACTCCGTCGACCGGCTGCTGCAGGATGCCCTGCACGACAATCTCACCGGCCTGCCGAACCGGCAGGTGTTTCTCGACCGGCTGCAGTCGGTGCTATCGATCGCCGGCTCCGGCGAGGCGGTGCGGCCCACCGTGCTGGCCATCGACATCGATCGCTACAAGCAGGTCAACGACGCGCTCGGAATCGCCGCCGGCGACAACATCCTCGTCGCCCTGTCGCGGCGGCTGCGCCGCCTGCTCAAGCCGCAGGACACGCTGGCGCGGCTGTCCGGCGACCAGTTCGGGCTCATCCTCTTGTCGGAGCGCGACCCGGCCAAGGTGGCCGACTTCGCCGACGCGGTGAGCCAGGCGATCACCGTTCCGATCAATTTCGCCAATCGCGAGATCATCCTGACCGCGTCTATCGGCCTCGTCTCCTGGCTCGACCCGCAGCAGGACGCGGCCAGCCTGCTCAACGACGCCGAGCTCGCCATGTACCGGGCGAAGAAGGCCGGCGGCAATCGCGTCGAGCCGTTCCGCCCGGCCTTCCGCACCATGGGCACCGACCGGCTGCAGATGGAATCGGACCTGCGCCGCGCGATCGAGCGCAAGGAACTGTCGCTCGTCTACCAGCCGATCGTGCGGTTGGCGGACGCGGAGGTCGCCGGCTTCGAGGCGCTGATGCGCTGGGAGCACCCCAAGCGCGGCAGCATCTCGCCGGAGGAGTTCATCCCGGTCGCCGAACAGACCGGCCTGATCAGCCAGCTCGGCGCCTTCGCCTTCGACAAGGCCGCCAGCGACCTGATGGACTGGCAGTTGCAGACCGGCGACCTGCCGATCTTCGTCTCCGTCAACCTTTCCAGCTCCCAGCTGCTCAACAACGAACTCTGCAACGAGGTGCGCGCCGTCCTCTCCAAGACGCGCTGCGAGCCGCACAAGCTGAAATTCGAACTGACCGAGTCGGTGGTGATGGAAAACGCCGAGCAGGCTCGGCTCGTGCTCGACAAGCTGCGCGAGTCAGGCCTCGGCCTGGCGCTCGACGATTTCGGTACCGGCCATTCCTCACTCGCCTACCTCACCCGCTTCCCCTTCGACACGATCAAGATCGACAAGGCGCTGGTGCGCGACAGCTCCGACAAGCGCACGGTGCTGCTGCGCTCGGTGATCTCGATGGCGCGCGAGATGGAGATGCAGGTCGTCGCCGAAGGCATCGAAACCGAGGAGGATGCAATCGAACTCGGCCGGATGGGATGCGAGTTCGGCCAGAGCTACCTGTTCGGGCCGCCAATCGGCTACGACTCGGCGCTGCGGCTGCTGAAGGAACGCTTCCCGCTGATGAAGCGGGCGTGAGGCGCATCACGCCGCAAAGCTGCGGGCGAGCCGATCCGCTATCGGTGCGAAGGTGACGCCGCAGGCGGGTCAGGCGTGACCGGCTTCCATCGACAGCATCGCCGGCGTCACGCCCATCAGGGCGAGCGCCCGGGCGTACTTGTCCTCGATCGCGGTGTCGAAGATCAGGTCTTCCGACGCCGGGCAGGTCAGCCAGCCATTCGCGGCAATCTCGTTTTCCAACTGCCCCGCCCCCCAGCCGGCATAGCCGAGCATCAGCATGCCGCGTCGCGGCCCCTCCCCGCGCGAGATCGCCCGGACGATGTCGAGCGTCGCCGTCAGGCTGATGTCGTCGCTGACGGGAATGCTGGATTCCGAGGTGTAGTCATCCGAGTGCAGCACGAAGCCGCGGCCGCTTTCGCAGGGGCCGCCCGCGCGGATCGGAAACTCGACGGTGTGCTCCGGCAGACGGATCGACTGGTCTTCGTCGACCAGTTGCAGGTGCAGGAGCACGTCGGTGAAGCTCATCTGCTGGGAACGATTGATGACGAACCCCATGGCGCCATCGTCCGAATGGGCGCAGATATAGACGACGGTGCGCTCGAAATTCTTGTCGAGCATGCCCGGCATGGCGATCAGGAAGTGACCGTCAAGGAAGCCGCGCTCTTTCTTCTTGTTGTCCAAAACCGACATCGCCATGGTGAGATAGCCTATCAATTCGCGGCCAAATGAAAAGCTCCATCTCGCCGCCGCTCGGCTCGTGCACGAACCGCAGAAACCCAACCCTCATATCTGAAATGGAGCGTCCCGGGCGTCGTTCAAGAGAATATGATCAAGAAATCGGAGGCGGCAGTGGAATGTCCCGAGGGGGAAGGATACAGCTTCCCTCCATGACAAGACTTCGCCTCGTCTCTCTCGCGCTCGCCGCGTTCCTCCTCGCTCCGACCCTGGCCGCGGCGGCCAGTTCGGAATGGTTCGAAACGCAGGGCGGACGAGTCCGGCTGATCGTGTTGCCGCAGCAACCCGACGGGCGGATCCCGGCACTACTGGAGGTCCGGCTCGAGCCCGGCTGGAAGACCTACTGGCGCGACCCCGGCGCGAGCGGCATTCCACCCTCTGTCCGGATCACGCAACCGGCTGGACTGGAACTGGAATCGATCCGGTTCCCCGTGCCGAAGCACTTCGACGACGGTGTCTCTCGCTATACCGGCTACGACCGCTCCGTTGTCTTTCCGCTGACGCTGCGGCGCGATGAAGCCGCGGCCGACGCCGGCGCGGTCACGGCCTCCGTCTTCCTTGGCGTGTGCCAGGACATCTGCATCCCGGTGCAGGCGGACCTCGTGGTCGACCTCGCGTCGAGCGCCGCCAGCAACCGGCTGGAACAGGCGATCGCCGCCCGTGCCGAGGCCGACCTGCCGGAGGCACCCGCGCCGGATTTCATGGTGACGAAGGCGTCCTGGGGCGACGATGGAAAGACGCTGTCCGTGACCTTCACCGCCCCGGAGACGGCGATGAGCGCGCCGCTGCGGGCGTTCGTTTCGGGCCCGGACGGTTTCCAGTTTGACGTCGCATCGGCACCGGTTCGCGAAGGCGACACCTATCGCGTCGACGCCCGCCTGCTGCGCAAGCCGAAGGCGGCGAGCCTTGCCGGCGCCACCATAATGTTCACCGCCGAAAGCGGCGGGCGGTCGATGGAGACGCCGCTTGCCATCGACTGACCACGCCCTATAGTCCGCGCCGACAGCCCGTGCAATCGGCACGGGCGCGGCAGAAAAGGAGAACGAACGTGACGATTGCCGTAGGAGAGAGACTGCCCGACCTGACTCTGAAGGAGCGCACCCCGGACGGCCCGGCGGATGTTTCCACCGGTGAGTTGTTCAAGGGAAAGCGCGTCGTGCTCTTCGCCGTTCCGGGCGCGTTCACGCCGACATGCTCGCTGAACCACCTGCCGGGCTACCTCGAGAACCGCGACGCGATACTTGGCAAGGGCATCGACGACATCGTCGTCGTCGCGGTCAACGACCATCACGTCATGGGCGCCTGGGCGAACGCGACGAATGCGGCCGGCAAGCTGCGCTTCATCGCCGACTGGAACGCTGCCTTCACCAAGGCGCTCGGCCTCGACGCCGACCTCTCGGCCGGCGGTCTCGGCCTGCGCTCGAAGCGCTATTCGATGCTGGTGGAGGACGGCGTGGTCAAGACGCTGAACGTCGAGGACAGCCCCGGCCAGGCGACGGTCTCGGGCGCCGCGGCGATGATCGCGCAGCTCTGACCTTTGACAGTCCGGTCCCGGGGTCTGCCCCCGGGATCAGAACCGCACCTTCGCCATGCTGGCGCGATGGTCGGATGGCCAGGGGGTCACGACGATCTCAGCCTCCGGCGCCTTCTCACCGACGATGCCGGCCTCGACGACGACGAGGTTCGGCGCCTTGCCGAAGGTGAAGTCGATGCGGTCGTGGTGGTCGTCCGTCGCGGTCGCCTCGCTCGTGGGCGTCCAGGTGAAGCCCGGCTTTGCCGCCACGTCCGCGTTGCCGGCGCGGAACAGATCGACGAAGCCCGTGGCCTCGATGCGCTCGGTTGTCGGATAGCGCACCGCCAACGGCTGCAGCCTCGCGGCGACCGCCGCTGCCGTCCAATCGCGGTGGGAGGGTTCGTTGAAGTCGCCGAGCAGGAAGGCCGCCTCGGCACCCTCCAACTCCTTCATGTCGCTTTCCAGCAGATCGAGCGCCGGCCCGCGTGCGGCGCGGGCAGCGGCAATCGCCTCCTCTTCCGTCGTCAGATAGGGCGCATTGCCGTACTCGATGTTCAGTAGCTGGTAGGGCTGGTAGGGGAAGTCGGTCAGGTGGATGTTGAAGACGGCGACCTTGCGGCCGTCGACGTCGATCTCCACGCCGAGATCGTTCGTCGTCGGCCTGCCGATCGGATAGCGGCTGAGCACCGCGTTGGCCCAGAGCGCGTCATTGGTCTTGCTCTGGTCGTAGTAGTGGTAGCCGAGCTTCTCGGCGATCCTCGCAGCCACGCTTTCGCCGGTCGCAGCACAGGCCTCGGCGCTGCAGTCCTCCGGCTCCAGCCGGGTTTCCTGCAGGCCGACGATGTCCGGATTGACCGCCTTGATCGCCGCCACCGTCTCGTCGACCGGCTTGCCCTCGTTGGCGCCGCCGCCCCAGATATTGAAAGTCATCACGGTGAGGTCGGTCGCCCGCGCCGGCAGCGAGACCGCCGTCAGCGCCAGAACGAGCAGCCCTACGGAAAACGTCTTGGTCACGGCAGATCCCCCTGTTGCGTCCCGTCGCCTTCTAGCATCGGCATGCGATGATCTAACGACAGAACGCAGAGATTTGCCAGTGGCCGGAGCGGGCCGGGCTCAGCCGCGCTTGAACGGCGCCATGCCCGAGCGCGCCAGTTCGTCGGCCCGCTCGTTTTCGGGGTGGCCGGCATGGCCCTTGACCCAGTGGAAGGTGACCTTGTGGCGTCGCCGCGCCTCGTCGAGCGCCTGCCACAGCTCGCCGTTCTTCACCGGTTTCTTGTCGGCGGTCTTCCAGCCGTTCCGCTTCCAGCCGTGGATCCACTTCTCGATGCCGTCCATGACGTATTTGGAGTCGGTGTAGAGGTCGACCTCGCACGGCGCCTTCAGCGCGTCGAGCGCGGTGATGGCCGCCATCAGTTCCATGCGGTTGTTGGTCGTTGCCGCCTCGCCACCGGAGAGTTCCTTTTCGACCTCGCCGTGGCGCAGCACCGCGCCCCAGCCGCCCGGCCCCGGATTGCCCGAACAGGCCCCGTCGGTAAAAATGTCCACGTGTTTCATCGATGCACCAGGCCGTATTCGTCGGCCGTTCTTACCTGCCGGTGGAAGCGCAGCTTGCGCAGGTATTCGAGCGGGTCCTTCTTCACCACCAGCGCGCCCGGCGGCGTCGTCAGCCAGTCGTAGAGGCGCGTCAGGAAGAAGCGCAGCGCCGAGCCGCGCGACAGCAGCGGCAGCGACTTCAGCTCGGCCCCGTTCAGCGGCCGCACCTGCTCGTAGCCGTCAAGCAGCGCCATCCCTTTCGTCAGGTTGAACGCGCCGTCCTTCTCGAAGCACCAGGCATTGAGGCAGATCGAAACGTCGTAGGCATAGGAGTCGTTGCAGGCGAAATAAAAGTCGATCAGCCCGGACAGCTGGTCGCCGATGAAGAAGACATTGTCGGGGAACAGGTCGGCGTGGATGACCCCGTGCGGCAGCGTCTTCGGCCAGTGGCTCTCGAGGAAGTCCAGTTCCTCGGCGATCTCGTCCTGCAGGCCGGGCTCCACCTCGTCGGCGCGTTCGGCCGACTTCTCCCACAACGGGCGCCAGCCGTCGACGGAGAGCGCGTTCTTGCGGGTGAGTTCGAAGCCCTGCCCGGCAACGTGCAGTTCCGCCAGCGCCCGCCCGACCTCGCGGCAGTGCTTGGCGGCCGGCTTGCGCAGCCAGGTTCCCTCGAGGAAGGTGATCATCGCGGCGGGACGGCCGGACAGTTCGCCCAAGAGTTCGCCGTCCTTGCGCGACAGCGGCAGCGGGCAGTTGAGACCGCGGTCGGCCAGATGGTGCATCAGGCCGAGAAAGAACGGCAGGTCCCTTCGGTCGACACGCTTTTCGTAGAGCGTCAGGATGAACGCGCCCTTGGTGGTGTGCAGAAGGAAGTTGGAGTTCTCCACCCCTTCAGCGATGCCCTTGTAGGAGAGCAGCGTGCCCGCCTCGTACTCGGTGAGGAACCGGGCGAGATCGTCCTCACTGATATCGGTGTAGACTGCCAAATCTCTAGCTCACGATCGAAGGCCCGGAAGGCAAGCCAAATTGCTGTTACCCATTGACGAAGGCCATGTCGGCCGGCGTCAGCTCGATGTTGCGGAGCTCGCGGTTGACGAGGAAGTTTTCCGTCTCTTCCACCGTGTCGGCCAGCTCCACCGTCGTGTCGTAGCGGGCGCGGAACGCCTCTATGATTTCGTCGACGATGACCTCCGGCGCCGAAGCGCCCGCCGACAGGCCGACCGTACGGACTTCGCCGATTCCATTCCAGTCGATTTCCGACGCGCGCTGCACGAGCAGCGATTTTTTTGCCCCCGCGCGCAGGGCGACCTCGACAAGGCGCTTGGAATTGGAGGAGTTCGGCGCGCCGACGACAAGGAACAGGTCGCAACCGGGCGCGGCCTGCTTGACCGCCTCCTGCCGGTTGGTGGTGGCATAGCAGATGGAGTCGGCGGCCGGCGCCGTCAGGTTGGGGAAGCGCTCCTGCAGCCGGGCGATGACGCCGGCGGTATCGTCCACCGACAGAGTCGTCTGGGTGACGAAGCCGAGATTGTCGGGGTCGGCCGGCACGTAGGCGTCGGCGTCCTCGACGGTCTCGACCAGCGACACCGATCCCTCTGGCAGTTGCCCCATGGTGCCGATCACCTCCGGATGGCCGGCGTGACCGATCAGCACCACATGGCGGCCGAGGCGCTGGTGGCGCATGGCCTGCTTGTGCACCTTCGAGACCAGCGGGCATGTCGCATCGAGGTAGAAAAGATTGCGCGCGACCGCATCCGCGGGCACCGACTTCGGCACGCCGTGCGCGGAAAACACCACCGGCTGGCCGCGGTGCTCCTCGGGGATCTCCGACAGCTCCTCGACGAAGATCGCCCCCTTCGCCTCCAGCCCTTCGACGACATAGCGGTTGTGGACGATCTCGTGGCGGACATAGACCGGCGCGCCATAGGCCTTGAGCGCCAGCACGACGATCTGGATCGCCCGGTCGACCCCGGCGCAGAAACCGCGCGGGCCGCAGAGACGGATCGTCAGGGGTGATCGAGCGAGAGTGGAAGCCATGTCAGTAGGTTACCGAAGATGTTGGGGTCGGGATAGACACACGATCGGAAAAGCGGACCGGCCATGGACCTGGCAGCGCTGCCGACCACCCGCGTTTAGCACAAATGGCCGCGGATGAAAGCCGTGGGAGGCCGGCAAGCATCAAGACGGCCGCGCTCGCCAGAGATAGGCCGCGCTCACGCCGACCAGCGCCAGCGCCAGGCCGTACCAGGTCAGCGCGTACTGCAGGTGATTGTTCGGCAGGTCGAACTGCGTCACCCCGCCGACTGGAAGCCCGCCCGGATTGGGGGCGTCGCCGGCATCGATGAAGAACGGCACGAGCCTGTCCGGTGCAATCCCCGTGCTGGCCGCCATCGCCTCCAGATCCTTCCAGTAGAACACGTTCTTGGCGAGGTCGTTGTCGGGCACGAGTGACGATGGCCTGGCGTCGAGCCGGTCGCGGGCCAGCCCGGCGATCGCCTGCACGCCTCCCACCTGCCCTGCGGCGCGCTCGCCCGGTTCCTTCGTCTCGAAGGGCACGAAGCCGCGGTTGACGAAGACGGCGCGACCGTCGGCAAGCCGGAGCGGCGTATAGATATGATAGCCGGACCTTCCCTTCCAGGTTGCCAGGAAGTGCCTTTCGCGCGCATGGTCGAAGGTTCCGCTGACCGTCACCGGGCGGTACTCGATATCCGCGCCGGCACGCCTCGCATCCTCAAGGACGCCGAGCGCGACCGGCGCCTTGGCGCGGCGCTCGGCGATGTCCGCCAAGAGCCTGTCCTTCCACGCCAGACGCTGCATTTGCCAGGTGCCGAGCGACAGCAAGACCACCAGGGCCGCCAGCAGCAGCCCGGCCGCGATGACCAGGCGCCCGGGCCGACGCCGGCGCAGGATCGCCTCAGCCACGGTCGATCTCGCCGGGGCGCGCGTTGTTGCGGTACTGCAGCGCGATCAGCACCCCCTTCAGCATGCGCGTCAGGACCAGCCCCAGAACCAGCGCCAGCGGCACGAACAGCACGAAGAGCAGCCACAGCGGCGGATTGTAGGATACCTCCATCCACAACGCCGCGCCGACCGTGATGAAGCCGACGATCAGCAGGACGAAGACGACGGGACCGTCGCCTGCCTCGGCGAAGGAATAGTCGAGGCCGCAACCGGCGCAGCGCGCCTTCGGCTTCAGGTAGCCATCGAACAACTGCCCCTGGCCGCAGCGCGGGCAGCGCCCCCGCAGGCCGGTCGCAATCGGATCGACGGGTGGATACAGCGCCTTGTCTTCGTTCATGCTCATACTCCGCGGCAGTTGCGGTGCGCACGCGCCCGACCGCGAATGCCCCGGCCGGCGGGAACCTTCGCAGCGCAGCGCAACGCAGTCTTCCGTCTATAGGTACGCCCAACCGCACCGCACGTCCAACGCCCGCCGTGCGACATAGCGCCCGGTCCCCACAATGCAAAACGGCCGCATCGCTGCGGCCGTCGGTAGGAAATCCAGCGACACCTCAGTGCGCGACCGGCGCACCCCAGCCACCCCAGATGTAGATGGAGAAGAACAGGAACAGCCAGACGACGTCAACGAAATGCCAGTACCAGGCGGCGGCCTCGAGGCCGAAGTGCTGCTTCGGCGTGAAGGCTCCGCCGATGGCGCGGAACAGGCAGACCAGCAGGAAGATGGTGCCGACGATGACGTGGAAGCCGTGGAAACCGGTCGCCATGAAGAACGTCGCGCCGTAGATCGAGTCCTTGAAGGCGAACGGAGCGTGGGCGTACTCATAGGCCTGCACGGCGGAGAACAGGATGCCGAGCAGCACCGTCAGCGTCAGCCCCTGGATCAGGCCCTTGCGATCGTTGTGCAGGATCGCGTGGTGCGCCCAGGTCACGCAGGTACCGGACAGCAGCAGGATGACGGTGTTGTAGAGCGGCAGGTGCCAGGGATCGAGAACCTCGACGCCCTTCGGCGGCCAGACACCGCCGGTGAACTCGGCGCGCGTCGCCTGGATCGCCTCGCCCGGGAACAGGCTGGCATCGAAGAAGGCCCAGAACCAGGCGGCGAAGAACATCACCTCGGAGGCAATGAACATGATCATGCCGTAGCGCAGGTGCAGCGACACCACGCGGGTGTGGTGACCCTCGTTGCCTTCCTTGATCGTGTCCGCCCACCAGCCGTACATCGAATAGAGGGTGATCACCAGGCCGATGATCATGATCCAGGGGTTGGCCAGCTCGAGGCCGAACAGCTTCAGCGAGCCGCCGGCGAGGTAACGCATGTAGACGATGCCGCCGAGCGCGAGCACGAAGGCGCCGACCGACGACAGCAGCGGCCACGGGCTCGGATCGATGATGTGGTAGTCGTGATTTTTCTGATGCGCACTCGCCATGTCAGTCATCCCCGAATGTATCGCGTTCTCGTCCCCGGCTTAGCCGGAAACTCGTGTCTCTCAAAGCTTCTTTTCCTGCTCGCCGACTTTGTCCGCCGCCGAAGCCACCGGCTTCGTTTTCTCATGCGGGAAGAAGGTGTAGGAAAGCGTGATGGTGTGGATGTTCTTCGTCTCGACCGGTCCGACGATGGCCGGATCAACGAAGAAGACGACCGGCATCTCCATCTCCTCGCCCGGCTTCAGCGTCGTCTCGGTGAAGCAGAAGCACTCCACCTTGTTGAAGTAGGCGCCAGCCGCCTGCGGCGTGACGTTGAACGTGGCCTGGCCGGTCGCCTCCGCGTTGGAAATGTTGCGGGCCTTGTACAGGACCTGCACGGTTTCGCCGATCTTCAGCTCGATCTCGCGCTGCACCGGTTCGAACGTCCAGGGCAGGCCGGGGCCGGTGTTGGCGTCGAAACGAACCTTGATCGTCTTGTCGAGGATGACCGAGGAGGCCTGCTCGACACGCTGGGTCGTGCCGCCGTAGCCGGTCACCTTGCAGAACATCTCGTAGAGCGGAACAGCCGCGTAGGCCATGCCGAGCATGCCGACGACGAAGGTCAGGCACACCGCGACGATGGTCGCGTTGCCGCGCTTGCGGGGCTCCCTGGCGTCCGCGTCCATGGCTCAGCCCACCATGCCGCCGGCGACCTTCACCAGCGTGATGACGTAGAAGAGCACGACGAGCGCCCCAAGTGTGACGGCGATCGCGACGTTGCGGCCGCGGCGCGACTTCTTCTGCTTGTCGTTGAGGGTGATCATTTCCATCAGAGGCTCCATCCAGACGCCCATCCGGCGGCGGCGATCGCGTGGTCGATCATCAGGCCAGAGAAAATCGCAAAGAGGTACAGGATCGAATAGCCGAACAGCTTCTTGGCCGGAACCATGGCGCGGTCGGCTTCGGGCATGCGCAGCACGCCGATCGAATACCAGACAAAGCCGACGCCCATGGCCGCGGCGAAGACACCGTAGCCGACGCTGGCAAAGCCGAGACAGCTCGGCATCACCGAGATCACGGCGGTCAGAACCGCATAGATGACGATCTGGTGCTTCGTCGCCTTCTCGCCCGCCACGTTCGGCAGCATCGGCACGCCGACCGCCTCGTAGTCGCGCATCTTGAACAGGGCCAGCGCCCAGAAGTGGGCCGGCGTCCAGAGGAAGGTGATGAGGAACAGGACAATGCTCTCGATGGAGACGCCGTTCGTGACCGCCGCCCAGCCGATCATCGGCGGGAACGCGCCGGCGGCGCCGCCGATGACGATGTTCTGCGACGTCGAGCGCTTCAGCCACATCGTGTAGATGACGGCGTAGAAGAAAATGGTGAAGGCGAGCAGGCCGGCGGACAGCCAGTTGACCGCAAGACCGAGGATGACGACCGAAAAGGCCGACAGCGTCAGGCCGAAGGCGAGCGCCTCGCGCGGCTGCACGCGGCCGGAGGGAATGGGACGCTTGGCGGTGCGCGACATGACCGCGTCGATGTCGGCGTCGTACCACATGTTCAGCGCACCGGACGCGCCCGCGCCGACGGCGATGCAGAGGATCGCGATCAGGCCGATGACCGGATTGATGTGGCCGGGGGCCAGAACCAGGCCGGCCAGGGCCGTAAAGACAACGAGCGACATGACGCGCGGCTTCAGAAGCTCGAAGTAATCGCGCGCAGTCGCCTCAGAGAGGATCATGTCCCCGCCCCCCGCAGCTGCTTCGTGATGATCGATAATTGCCATTGGCCTGTCGCTTGCTGGTGGCCGCTCGTCCGGCCCGGGATTTGGAGAGGCCGCCAGCTGGCGGCCTCCGTGTTCGGTCAAGATCCTACTTGATCTTCGGGAGCTGTTCCCACTGGTGGAACGGCGGCGGCGACGAGAGCTGCCACTCGAGCGTGTTTGCGCCCTCACCCCACGGGTTGTCGCCGGCGACGCGCTTCTTGGCGAACGCCTCAAACACGCAGAAGAGGAAGATCAGGACGCCGACGGCCGAGATGTAGGAGCCGTAGGACGACACCAGGTTCCAGCCGGCAAAGGCATCGGGGTAGTCGATGTAGCGGCGCGGCATGCCGGCGAGGCCGAGGAAATGCTGCGGGAAGAACACGAGGTTCACGCCGACGAACATGACCCAGAAGTGCAGCTTGCCGAGGAACTCGGAGTACATGTAGCCGCTCATCTTCGGGAACCAGTAGTACCAGGCCGCGAAGATCGCAAAGACAGCGCCGAGCGACAGCACGTAGTGGAAGTGCGCGACCACGTAGTAGGTGTCGTGCAGGGCGCGGTCGAGGCCGGCGTTGGCGAGCTGGACGCCCGTGACGCCACCGACGGTGAACAGGAAGATGAAACCGATCGCCCAGACCATCGGCGTGGTGAAGCGGATCGAGCCGCCCCACATCGTCGCGATCCAGGAGAAGATCTTGATGCCCGTCGGGATGGCGATGACCATCGTCGCGAACACGAAGTAGCGCTGCGTGTCGAGCGACAGGCCGACCGTGTACATGTGGTGCGCCCACACGATGAAGCCGACGGCGCCGATCGCGACCATGGCGTAGGCCATGCCGAGATAACCGAAGATCGGCTTGCGCGCGAAGGTCGAGACGATGTGGCTGACGATGCCGAAGCCCGGCAGGATCAGGATGTACACTTCCGGGTGGCCGAAGAACCAGAACAGGTGCTGGAACAGGATCGGGTCACCGCCGCCTTCCGGCGCGAAGAAGGTCGTGCCGAAGTTGCGGTCGGTCAGCAGCATGGTGATGGCACCAGCGAGCACCGGCAGCGACAGCAGCAGCAGGAAGGCGGTGATCAGCACCGACCATGCGAACAGCGGCATCTTGTGCAGGGTCATGCCCGGCGCCCGCATGTTCAGGATGGTGGTGATGAAATTGATCGCACCCAGGATCGACGAGGCACCGGCAATGTGCAGGCCGAGGATGGCAAAGTCCATCGCCGGACCGGGCATGCCGGAGGTCGAGAACGGCGGGTAGATCGTCCAGCCGCCACCCGCGCCGTAAGCACCGGCCGGGCCCTCGACGAACATCGACAGGAACACCAGCGTGAAGGCCGGCGGCAGCAGCCAGAACGAGATGTTGTTCATGCGCGGAAACGCCATGTCCGGCGCGCCGATCATGATCGGCACCATCCAGTTGGCGAAGCCGCCGATCAGCGCCGGCATCACCATGAAGAAGATCATGATGAGCGCGTGCGCCGTGGTGAAGACGTTGAACATGTTCTTGCCGCCATCGATGGCGGCATCGCCTTCGTAGCCGTAGACCATCGAGGCCAGGCCGTGGAAGATCTGGATGCCCGGCTCCTGCAGCTCGGCGCGCATGGCGACCGAGAGCGCGCCGCCGATGATGCCGGCGAAGATCGCGAAGATCAGGTAGAGGGTTCCGATGTCCTTGTGGTTCGTCGAGAGGAACCAACGGACGAAGAACGAGGGCTTGTGGTCGTGATGACCGTGGTGGTCATCGTGGGCAGCGGTTGTTCCGGCCATGGATTGCACTCCCTTGGAATTACTGCGCGGCGTTCTGCGCGACGTCGAGGGTCTTCTTCTCGCCGTCGACCGATGCCAGCAGGGCCTTGTTGGCATCGCCGAGATTGGTCGCCGCGGCGGCCAGCCAGCTGTCGAAGCGCTCCTGCGAGACGACGCGGATGGCGATCGGCATGTAGGCGTGATCCTTGCCGCACAGCTCGGAACACTGGCCGTAGAACAGGCCTTCGCGATCGGCCTTGAACCAGGTCTCGTTCATGCGGCCCGGAACGGCGTCGATCTTGATGCCGAAGGACGGCATGGCGAAGGCATGGATCACATCGGCGCCGGTCACGAGAAGGCGGACGTGCTTGCCGACCGGAACCACGAACTCGTTGTCGACGGCGAGCAGGCGCGGATAGACCGCCTTGTCTTCCTTGCCGAGGGCGGCGCGGTCCGCGTCCTGCAGCAGCAGTGAATCAAAGGAAAGCGGCTCTTCGCCGACCTGGTACTCATAGCCCCAGTACCACTGGAAGCCGGTGGCCTTCACGGTCAGCTCCGGCTCTTCGGTCGGCGCAAGCTGCCTGGTGAGGAGCTGGAAGGACGGAACGGCCAGGAACAGCAGGATGATCACCGGGCCGATGGTCCAGATGACCTCGATGGCGGTGTTGTGGCTCGTGCGGGACGGAACCGGGTTCGCGCGCTCCCGGAACTTGATCACGATGACGGCGAGGAGAACAAGAACCAGCAGCGTGATCGGGACGATAAACCAGAGGGTATACTGTTCGAACCAGCGGATCTCTTCCATGATCGAAGTGGCGGCGGGCTGCAGCCCCCTCTGCCAATCGACCGGCTGGTCGGCAAAGGCGCCCGTAGCAAACAGCAGACAGCCGCTGGCGGCCAGTGCTGCAAAAGCCTTGTTTATCACAACATATCTCCCCAAAGCGTTTGATTGGGATCAAACAATGCGCAGAATCCCTGCAATGCTGAGTGCTTAAAATCACAGTTTGATGCGCACCGCAACCGCCTCGGAAGATTGCCCATGCGGCATTTTTGCGCAAAGCCAAGACAGCGGCACGAGCCGTCAGAATTTTGCCTGACTCATTATAATATGGGCCGCGATCGAGCCGGCGAAAGGAGGACCGTCGTGCCGCCAACCGATGCGATGCAGCGCACGGCCCGGCACGGCGCGGGGTTTTGCCGCCACGGTCCAATTTCCGCCGCATAGACTGGAAAAGAGCGCTAAGGGCTTTTCATTTGCCTGCGCGCTATTCAAGAATGGCGCGTGTGATTCGAGATTTCGAGGTTCTCATGGGTTCCGGTTTCCCTTCGCGTCTGGCCAGGACGGTTCGCGCGGTCGCGGCTCTCGCCATCGTCGCGACGGCAACGCCGGCATTGTCGCAGGCTCCGCAGCAGCCGGGCACGGTGAAGTCGAACCACGGCGCCTGGTCGATCGTCTGCGACCAGCCGGCCGGCGCCTCGGCCGAGCAGTGCGCGCTGATGCAGAACGTGATCGCCGAGGACCGTCCGGAAGTCGGGTTATCGGTGGTCGTGCTCAAGACCGCCGACCGCAAGGCCAAGATCCTACGCGTGCTGGCGCCGCTCGGCGTGCTGCTGCCGAACGGCCTCGGCCTCAACGTCGACGGCAAGGACATCGGCCGCGCCTACTTCGTCCGCTGCTTCTCCGACGGCTGCTATGCGGAAGTCGTACTGGAGGAAGAGCTGCTCAAGACCTTCCGTTCCGGCGCAACCGCCACCTTCATCGTGTTCCAGACGCCCGAGGAAGGGATCGGCATCCCCGTCGACCTGAAGGGCTTCGGCGAAGGATACGACGCCCTGCCGTAACGGACGGCCCAGCCAAAACTTGTCGATCGGCACTTGCGCCTCTACATGGGGCAGGATGACAGATTGCGCGCGGAGCCCCTCATGAACACCGACCTACTCTCCCTGTTCGACGCCGACGAGGCAACGGTGCGCACAGTCCTGGCCGAAACGCTGAAGGACGCGGACGACGGGGAGCTCTACCTTGAGCACGCGCAGGCCGAGTCCCTGACCTTCGACAACGGCCGGCTGAAGGGCGGCAGCTTCAACACCGACCAGGGGTTCGGGCTTCGCGCCGTCGCCGGCGAGGCGGTGGGCTATGCGCATTCGGGCGAGATGTCGCTGGCGGCGCTGAAGCGGGCCGCGGATGCCGCCGCCGCCGTCACGCGCGGCCATGCCGGCAGCTACGCCGCCGCACCGCAGGGAACCAACCGCCGGCTTTACGGGCCGGAGAACCCTATCGGCAGCCCGACCTTCGAGGACAAGGTGGCGCTGCTGCAGGACATCGACGCCTATCTGCGCGGCAAGGAGCCGAAGGTGCGCCAGGTCACGGCGTCGATCGCGGCGAGCTGGCAGGTGGTGAACATCCTGCGCGCCGACGGCCACAGGGTCACCGATATCCGTCCGATGACGCGGCTGAACATTTCCGTCGTCGTCGGCGAAGGCGACCGCCAGGAGACCGGCTCCTTCGGCATGGGCGGCCGGCGCGGGTTCGGCGAGTTCCTGACCAGCGAGAGCTGGCGCCAGGGGGCTGACGAGGCGCTGCGCCAGGCGCTGGTCAACCTCGAGGCGATCGAGGCGCCGGCCGGTACGATGGACGTCGTCCTCTCGTCCGGCTGGCCCGGCGTGATGCTGCACGAGGCCGTCGGCCACGGTCTCGAGGGCGACTTCAATCGCAAGAAGACCTCGGCCTTTTCCGGCCTGCTCGGCGAGCAGGTGGCGGCGAAGGGCGTGACCGTCGTCGACGACGGCACGATCGAGGCGCGCCGCGGGTCGCTGACCATCGACGACGAGGGCACCCCCTCTGGCTACAATGTGCTGATCGAGGACGGCAAGCTGGTCGGCTACATGCAGGACCGGCAGAACGCGCGGCTGATGGGGATGACGGCGACCGGCAACGGCCGCCGCCAGTCCTATGCGCACAGCCCCATGCCGCGCATGACCAACACCTACATGCTGTCCGGCGACAGGACGCCGGAGGAGATCATCGCCTCGGTGAAGAACGGCATCTATGCCGTCTCGTTCGGCGGCGGCCAGGTCGACATCACCTCCGGCAAGTTCGTGTTCGGCTGCACCGAAGCCTACCTGATCGAAAACGGCAAGGTCGGCGCGCCGGTCAAGGGCGCGATGATCATCGGCAACGGCCCGGACGCGATGCGCCGGGTATCGATGATCGGCAACGACTCCAAGCTCGATACCGGCATCGGCATGTGCGGCAAGGCCGGCCAGAGCGTGCCGGTCGGCGTCGGCCAGCCGCATCTGCGCATGGACCAGATCACCGTCGGCGGCACCAAGGCCTGACCCATCGCCGCGCACAACGCGGCGGGCCGTTAACCGCGCGGATACCATGGCACCCGCATAAAGGGCGGCGGGAGAACCGCCAACGGGAGCGCAGATGCCGACATTGAAGAATGCCGTGCGCCGGAACCTGAAGCGCGCAGCAATCGCTGGCGGGCTGGAACTGTCCAACCTTGCCGGCCGCGCCGGCCTGTTGACGTCGGCGCGGGGCCGCGGCGCGATCTTCACATTGCACCACGTGCGGCCGAAGGTCGATCATGCCTTCGACCCCAATGCCCATCTCGAGATCACGCCGGAGTTCCTCGACGAGACGATCCGCTTTCTCGCCGGCGAAGGCTACCAGTTCGTCGCCCTGCATCACCTCGCCGCCCGCATGGCCGTGGCCCGGCCCGAGGAACGCTTTGCCGCCTTCACCCTCGACGACGGCTATCGCAACAATGCCGTCCATGCCCAGCCGGTCTTCACCGAGCACCGGGTTCCCTTCACCGTGTTCATCACCGGCGGCTTTGCCTGCCGGACGCACAGCATCTGGTGGGAAACGCTGGCCGAACTGCTGCGCGCCCTCCCCCATGTCGAGTTCGACTTCGGCTCCGGGAAGGTGACGCTGCCGCTGGCGACCGCCGGGCACAAGCAGGCCGCGTTCGCACGCTTGTCCGCCTTCGTCCAGTCGGCCGACGAGGCCGGGGCGATCAAGGCGCTCGACCGGGCGGCACGGGCCAGCGGCATCGACCCGCTCCTGATCACCGAACGGCTGGTCATGCGCGAGCCGGAACTGAAGAGCCTGGTATTGAACCCGCTCGCCACCCTTGGCGCCCACACCATCAGCCACCGCGCGCTCGCGCGCCTTGGCGAGCACGAGGCGCGCGAGGAGATGCAGGCTTCGGCGGAGCGGATCGAATGCATCACCGGCGTCCGCCCGGTCGCGTTCGCCTATCCCTACGGCGGCAGTGCCGCCGTCTCGGCGCGCGAACACGGCTTTGCCGCCGAACTCGGCTTCCAGCTCGCCGTCACAACCGAGCCGGGTACGCTCGACGGCCGCAGCTTCGACGCACCGATGGCGCTGCCCCGCATTTCGCTGAACGGGCTGTACCAGAAGCGCAAGTACGTCTCGGCGCTCGCCTCGGGCATCCCGTTCCGGCTGTTGCGGCGCTGACGCGGCCTAGGCCAGTCTCAGGGCCGACGCGATCTCCTCGACCGTCGCCTTTTCGGCCGCGCTCACCGGGGTTCCGCCGAAGCCGAGGAAGCCGCCCTCCTTGGCGGCCTCGGCGACATTCCGGCTGATCTGCAGGAGCCAGGCCTTGAAGGCCGGTGCATCCTCGGGCGCCTTGGCATCGACGATATCGCCGGCCTGCCCGACCACCGCGACGCACTTTGCCTTGATCTCCTCCGCCTTTGCGCCTTCGAGCTCCGCCTGCAACCCCTCGCGGGCCGCATTGCGGTCCTGCGTCGACTCGAAACTCTCGACGATCGCCGTCATCAACTGGGTCGAGCCCGGGGCGGACTTGGCCTGAAACAAGGCGCGGCTGCTGGCGAGCCCTTCCTTCAGCATGCCCCACAGCCCGCTCGGCTCTGCGGCGGTGACGGCAATGCCGGCCGCCATCACACCTTGCATCAACTGGCGCCATTCGTCGGCGGTAAAGGTGGATCTGTCAGCCATGGCCGGGGGCCTCCTCTCGCAATTTTCAGCTGGCGGAAAAATCGAACGTGGTCGGAGGACCGCCGGGCGCACTGGCGGCGATCCGGTCCGCGCTGGTCACGGCGCCAGCGCCCCGAGTTTTGCCCTTATCGCGTCGATCGTCGGCTTCAGCACGTCGGACACACCCGGGATCGCCAGCACCTTGTCGAACAGCGCGTCGAGCGAGGTGATACCGGGCTTGACCATGGCCGACAGCGCCGCCTTCTGCTCCTCCGAAAGCTGCCCGAGCATGCCGCTGACACCGTCGATCGATTCGATCGCCATCTGTAGCTGCGGTGCCGCCGCCTGGGCGGAGGCTGCATCGGTCACTCCATTGAGCGTGCCCTCGAGGCTGGCGATGGCATCGCTGACCTGCGCTCCGAGGTCCACGCCACCGACCTCGAGCGATGGCGCAGCGGGCGTCGCAGGCTGGGTCTGGGTCTGGGTCTCGGGAGCGGCCGGCGTTTCAGCCGGTGCCGCCGGTTCGGCCGTATCTGACGGCGCCTCCGGCGCGGTCTCGGTCTCCGGTGCCGGGGCGGTCTGCTCGACGGCCTGTTCGGCCGGGCGGCCGAACAGGTAGTAGAAGACGACCAACAGGGCAAGCGCGCCGAGCAGCCAGTACAGCCAGTTGCTGCGCGTGGCGGCGGTCGCCGTGGCCGCCGTGTCACGGGCGGCAGAACGTGCCGAGGCGGCGGCGCGAGCCGCAGCGTCGCTTCCCGCGGCCGCCGCGGAGCTGCCGAGCCCGCCGAGCAGGCCGGTTCCGCCGAGCAGCCCCTTCAGCCCGGCCGGCATTGCCGCAGCGATGTTGTCCTTCTCGCGATCGAACAGGGCGGAGATGCTTTCCGGGCTGACATCGGCGCCGAGCTTCTTGGCAACGCCGCCCATGACGAGCGGAGCCAGCATCCCCAGCAGCGATCCGCCCGCGTTCTGGCCAAGGCCGGTGTAGCTTCCGACGGCCCCCGCCAAGGCGCCGGCATTTCCGCCGAGCAGCGAAGCGAGCAGTTGCGACCCGGACTGGGCGAGCGTGGCCGAACTGTCGCCGGAGAGCAGGCTGCCGAGGTTGTCGAGCACACCGCTCTGCTGGCGCGCCGCGTCTGCGATCTTCCCGGCTCCACCCGGTTGCGACGCCACACCCGCCAGCCCCGCGAGGATGGCCGGAACCGCGGCGGCGATGCCGCGCTGGGCCTTGTCGCTGTCGAGTCCAAGCGCGGTGGCAATTCGTGCGACCGTGTCCGGGGTCAGGAACGTCATGAGGTATGAAACAAGATTGCCGGCCATCGAACTCTCCTCCGCGTGATTGCCTTGGATTTCAGCCTGTTCCCATGCGTGAGCGCCGCGCAATGCAAAGCCGTGCGCTTCAAGGGGCTGTGAGGGAGATGCGTTCTTGCTTGGCGCAGAATATATCACACCAGTGCGAGTTGTATACCTCGCGGGCGGTATGCGCCTCGATTGCGCGACCCCGGGAGCCGGAAAGACGGCAATGTACGCGCACCAGAGGCCGGCCGGCGCTCAAGCGCTGGCCGCGCCGTTCCGGTCAGGGATACATCCGGACCTTTTCCCACCCCTCACCCTCGGCGGGGCGACGGAACTCGATGCGGTCGTGCAGGCGGAACGGGCGGTCGTGCCAGAACTCGATCGATACCGGCTTGATGCGGAAGCCGGACCAGTGCGGGGGGCGCGGGATGTCGCCGAGGCCGTAGCGCGCGGTATATTCGGCCACGGCCTTCTCCAGTGCAAAGCGGCTTTCCAGCGGGCGCGACTGCTTCGAGGCCCAGGCACCGATGCGGCTGCCGCGCGGGCGCGATCGATAGTAGGCATCGGCCTCCTCGGCGGACACGACCTCAACCGGCCCGCGCAGCCGCACCTGGCGCCGCAGCGATTTCCAGTGGAAACACATGGCCGCCTTTCCGGTCTCCAGCAATTCCTGGCCTTTCCGGCTTTCGAAATTGGTGTAAAAAACGAAACCGTCTTCGTCGAATCCCTTCAGGAGCACCATGCGCACATTGGGCAGGCCGGAAGCATCAACCGTCGCCAGCGCCACCGCGTTCGGATCATTCGGCTCGCTCTTCTCGGCGTCCTGCAACCACTTGCCGAACAGGGAAAAGGGCTCGCGCTCCTCGGTGAAGTCACCAGTTGTTAACTCTCTGTCGCTCATATTCGCTTCCGTTGCCGAAGATCGGTCCGTTGGGGCGTGCGGGAGTTGGAAGTCATAGCAAAGTCGCGACGGGAGACAATGATATTGTGGACGCAACCGCTACGGATCGCCCTCGCCGCCTTGTGCATTGGCCCGCTGTCGGGCTGCATGGGCAGCGGCTTCGACCTCCTGCCGGACCGTTCGGTCGACAGGGGCGTCCGGACGAGCGCGGTCGCCGAGCGGCCCGACAGCACCTCTGACGCCACCACCGTCGGCAATGCGGTGTCCTCCGCCGACCTCGCCCGCAATGCCGGCAACCCGATCCCGTGGGCCAATGCCGCCTCGGGCAGCGCCGGCATCGTCAGCAGCGTGGCCGAGAGCAGCGACGGGGCCGGACGGACCTGCCGCGACTTCACCACGACGCTGCACTCCTACAGCGGCATCGCCAATTACGACGGCCGGACCTGCACCGGCGGCAACGGCCTGTGGACGCTGACGCGCTTCGACCGCCAAGGCTAGTCTCGAGACCTGCGCGGGCCGTTTCCAGGCCTGCATCCTATGCTCTATTTCCCCCCATCCCGCGTAACCAACGGTTAGGAGGTTGCTGGCATCATCCGTCCGCGCGGGCCTTGCAGGGAGCCCGAAACACAAGGGGCGCAAAAGCCTCGACCAAGAAGAGCGGGTATATGTTGATGCGCGATCCGTATGCGGTGCTGGGTGTGAGGCGCGACGCGGGCCAGGAAGAGATCAAGGCCGCATGGCGCTCCGTAGCCAAGGCCGTCCATCCCGACCAGAACCAGGACGACCCGTTCGCCACCATCCGCTTCACCGAGGCCGGACGCGCCTATGACCTCCTGCGCGACCCGGAGAAGCGCAGCCGCTACGACCGCGCCCACCGCGACGCCGAGGTGCGGCGCGAGATGGAACTGCGCCGGATGGAACAGATGCGCCGCCAGCAGAGCGCCCGCAAGGCACAAGGCGGCAGCGCCCAAGGCGTGGGCGAAAGCGCCGAGGACATGGTCTCGCGCATCTTCGGCGTCGACGCGCGCCAGCATCAGGCCGCCAGCAATGCCGCCGCCTCTCCCCAGCCCGCCGCACCGGCCCCGGAACGGCAGGCCGCCGCTCCGAAGGCGCCCCCTCCGGCGAGCGAAGGGATCGACAGCGCGAAGGCGGCACCGCGTCCGGCGACGGCCGCCTCCGACATCATCTCCTCCCTCCTGCGGCGCATCCGCGGCTCGCGCCCGATGGTCGACAAGGCGCCCGACCTGGCCTGCGAGCTGACCGTCACCGTCGAGGACCTGCTGAACCAGGCGAAAATGACGCTGGAGATCAATGGCGAATCGCTCAGGGTGCCGCTGCCCGCCGGCACCACCGCGGGAACAGTCATCCGCCTGTCGGAACAGGGGCACCGCATCAACGACCTCAAGCGCGGCGACACGGTCGTGACGGTCCGCATCGCCCCCGGCCCCTTCCGCGTGGACGGCTTCGACCTGCGCACCAGCCTTCCGGTGACGATCGAGAACGCCGTTCTCGGCTGCGAGACGACCGTTCCGGGGCCTGCCGGCGACGACCTGCCGGTGACCGTGCCGGCCTGGTCCAGTTCCGACCACACCATCTGTATCGAGGGCCATGGCCTGATCGACCCCGACGGCAAGCGCGGGAACCTGATCGTCGAGGTCCGGCTACAACTGTGGGACAGGCCGGACGCCAAGATGATCGACCTGATGCGCAGCCTGCGCGAAGGGCTGTATCTGTAGGCGACGGGCTTTTCTGCAGGCATCGCCGGTTTCGTGACATTTCGGTGAAATACGCACCCATTGTTACGGGCGCTAACAGTTCCTGAACCTGTTGCGCTTGAACGGCATTGCGGCCTATGCCATAGGCAAAATCCAACGAAATCAGCAAGGGACATTCCATGGCTCAGGGTCTCATGAGCGGCAAGCGCGGCGTCATCATGGGCGTTGCCAACAACCGCTCGATTGCGTGGGGGATTGCCAAGGCCCTGCGTGCGCACGGGGCGGAGATTGCCCTCACCTATCAGGGCGACGCCCTCAAGAAGCGCGTCGAGCCGCTCGCGGCCGAGCTGGGCGGCGTCCTCGCCGGCCATTGCGATGTCGCCGACGAGGCCTCCATCGATGCCGTCTTCGAGAATGTCGAGAAGATGTGGGGCAAGATCGACTTCCTCGTTCATGCCATCGGCTTTTCCGACAAGGACGAGCTGACCGGCCGCTACATCGACACGTCGGCGGACAACTTCGCCAAAACGATGCAGATCTCGGTCTACTCGTTCACCTCGGTCGCCCGTCGCGCCGAGAAGCTCATGACCGACGGCGGGTCGATGCTGACGCTGACCTACTACGGCGCCGAAAAGGTGATGCCGAACTACAACGTCATGGGCGTTGCCAAGGCGGCGCTGGAAGCGAGCGTCAAGTACCTCGCGGTGGACCTCGGGCCGAAAAACATCCGCGTGAACGCGATCTCGGCCGGGCCGATCAAGACGCTTGCCGCCTCCGGGATCGGCGACTTCCGCTACATCCTGAAATGGAACGAGTACAACGCGCCGCTGCGCCGTACCGTCAGCATCGAGGAAGTGGGCGACGTCGGCCTGTACATGCTCTCCGACCTGTCCCGCTCCGTGACCGGCGAGGTACACCATGCCGACAGCGGCTACCACGTCGTCGGGATGAAGGCGGTGGACGCGCCCGACATCTCCGTCGTCAAGGACTGAGCAGCGCCGGAGCACGCAACGTGCTGGTATACATGATCCGCCACGGCCAGACCGACTGGAATGCCGAAGGCCGGCTGCAGGGGCAGAAGGATATTCCGCTCAACGACCTCGGGCGCCGGCAGGCGTCCGAGAACGGCGGCGCCCTGCGGCGCCTCCTCGGCGCCCACGCCGAGGCGTTCGATTTCGTCGCGAGCCCGCTCGGTCGCACGCGCGAGACGATGGAGCTCGTCCGCGCCGCGATGGGGATGGATCCCCGCCTCTACCGCACCGACGACCGGCTGATCGAGGTCTCCTTCGGCGACTGGGAAGGCTTCACCATTTCGGAACTGAAGAAGAGCGTTCGCGACCGGGTAAAGGAGCGCTCGCGCGCGAAATGGGACTTCATTCCGCCCGGCAACGACGCCGAGAGCTACGAGATCCTGTCCTGGCGCGTTGGCTCCTGGTTCAACAACATCACCCGGCCGACGGTATGCGTCAGCCATGGCGGCGTTGTCCGTGCGCTGTTGAAATTCAGCGGCATGCCGCTGCACGACGCCGCCAATGCCCCGATCCACCAGGACCGGATCCTGCGCGTCGACGACGAGGGAGCAACCTGGCTCTGACGTGGTCCGGCGCTTGCCGGGGCCGCGCCCGTTGCCGGTTCCGGCTACTGGATGATTTCCAGGTCGTCGATCACGCGCTTGCCGTCAACCTCGGTATAGAACACCAGCACCTTCACGCCCGGGGCAAGGCCTTCGAAGTTGAACTCTTCCGGCGCCTGGTAGCTCTTGCCGTCGTCCAGCGACAGGCTCAGCTCGGCGGTGTCGACGCTGGTGATCGTGGCCTCGACGTCGGCGCTCTCGGCATGGGCTGTCAGCGGCGCCAGGATGCTGGCCGCGGCCACCAGCGCGGCGATGATGAAACGCATCTTGCGAACCCCCTTGAGTATTCCAGTCTTGCTGCTCGTCACGCTTGATGCCCCTCGATTATGGCGAAATTCGCCGTGGCACCGCGCCGGTGTTCATGGATGCCGGGAAACGCCCGGCCGATCAAGCCCTTATGGCTCGCCATCCCCGACGCCGTTGCCGCCGCCGCGCACGGTCACAGGCCGGCCGGCGAACATCAATCCAATCTTAATTAAAACTGCCTAACGTGCAGGGCTGGTGTGGGGATGGCTGTGCAGTGCGGACCGGGCACATAACAAACAAAATCAAGAGCATTGCCGATTGGGCCAAGCCGTCGCTGTTTCCGGCCGCGATCGCCGCAACCGTCATTCTTCTCGCGGGCCAGGCGTATGAGCAACAGAACGAAAGGCTGTACCGAAACAAGCTGAACGCGCGCGTTTCCACCGACCTCAGCCTGATCGGGGCCCAGCTCGAAGGCGAGATCAACAGGGACGTGGCGGCGCTGCAGGGTCTGGCGAACATGTTTGCCGCCGCACCGAAACAGGCGGCCTCCCGGTTCAACCTCTTCGCCCGCAAGCTGCTGGTCCAGAACGTCCAGTTCCGGCGCATTGCCGCGGCGCCGGGTGCGGTCGTCGCCCAGACCTTTCCGCTGAGGGGCAACGAAAAGTACAACGGCACCGACCTCAATCGATTCCAGTCCTTCCGCCAGGCGGCGGAGACAAACCGGGCCTTCGGCCGCCCGGTGATGATCGGGCCGGTGCAGATGCCGGACGGCAGCCGCAGCTTCAACCTGCTGATCCCCGTGTTCGGCACCGAGGCCGGCCCGTTCGCCTTCTGGGGTTATGTCGAGGGCACCATAGACGAGTACCGGCTGTTCGCCGAGGCCGGCCTGATCAGCAAGGCAGGCGGCGCCCGGCGTGAACACGGCGCAGGCCACCCCGCGCTGCAGCTGGCGATCCGCGACACCAGCGTTGCAGACAGCAACCAGGAGCCGCTGTTCGGCAGGGCCGAGGTCTTTCGCAACGCGCCCGTCCGTCGCAACGTCGACTTCCCCGGCGGCACCTGGGAGCTTGCGGCCATTCCGGCAGAAGGTTGGGACACCCCCGCCGACAACCTGACGGAAATCCGGCTCCTGACCGCCGGCGCAGCCCTTGTCATCATCGTGCCGATCCTTCTGACCGGCGGTCTCGTCAGCGAACGGCAGCGGCACATCGCCGGGCTGAAGGCGCGCGAGACCCAGATCCGCTCGCTTTCGCAACGGCTCGACCTGGCGCTGGAGGCGTCCAAGACCGGAATCTGGGAAATTGCGCTCGCCGACCACAAATTCGAGTGGGACCGCCAGATGTACAATCTGCTCGGACTTGACGAGCAGATGCCGGCCAGTGCCGACACCTGGCGGGCAATCGTCCATCGCGATGACCTCGCCAGTGCCGAGGCCGCCATCTCGCAGGCCATCGACGGCCAGTCCGGCTACTGGTCGCAGTACCGGGTCGTGCTGCGCGACGGCGGCGTCCGCCATATCCGCAGCGTCGGCTCGCACCTGACGGTCGGGACCGAGGAAAAACTGACGGGCATCAGCTGGGACGTCACCGAGGACGTCATCCTCAACGAGCGGCTGAGGGCGGCCAAGGAGCAGGCGGACCGGCAGAAGGACGCGCTCATCAAGATCACCCAGCGCCTCGACATGGCGCTCGACGCCTACCAATGCGGCCTATGGGAGGCGGACCTCGATGACGGTCTGACGCTGTGGGACGACCGCATGCACCAGCTCTACGGCGTCCCCAGCACGGGCGACCGCATCACCCACGCGACCTGGCTCAACGCGATCCATCCCGACGACCGCTCGGATGCCGAGGCGACGGCCAACGCGGCGATCGCGGACGGCTCGGCCTACATGCGCAAGTCCCGCGTGGTGCACCCCGACGGGGCCGTGCGCTACATCCAGTCCGTCGGCAAGCTGCACGTCGAGGCTGACGGGCGCCGCACCTTCGTCGGCCTTGCCTTCGACGTGACCGACGACGTGATGATGACCGAACAGCTGAAGCATGCCAAGGCGATGGCGGATGCGAAGAACGTCGAACTGGAGCAGGCCAAGGACCGTATCGAGCACAACTCGCTGCACGACCCGCTGACCGGCCTCGGCAACCGCAGGAAGCTCGACGCCGAGCTCGAGGCTCTGGCCGCACGCAGCGAGGGCGAGAACGTGGGGATCGGAATCCTCCATATCGATCTCGACCGCTTCAAGCAGATCAACGACACGCTGGGCCACGCGGCGGGCGACGCGCTGCTCGTCCATGCCGCGGGAATCCTCCGCGCCTCCGTCAATCGCGGCGACCTGGTGGCCCGCATCGGCGGCGACGAATTCGTGGTGGTCACCGAGGGCAACGACCATGGACGACTGGCGGCACTGTCGCAACGCATCATCGGCCTGATGCGCCAGCCGCTCGACTACAACGGGCACATGTGCCGGTTCGGCGTCAGCATCGGTGTCGCCGTCGGCAACGGCAGGGCGCTCGACACCCGCAAGCTGCTCGTCAATGCCGACATCGCGCTCTACCGGGCCAAGGCGTCGGGTCGCAACCGCCACGAATTCTTCAATGCCGCGCTCGAAGCCGAGATCGTATCGAACAAGCGCATGGCGGACGACATCCTCGCCGGCATCGAGAACAACGAATTCATCCCCTACTACCAGCCGCAGATCTGCGCGCGCACGCTCGAGCTCGCCGGAGCCGAGGCCCTGATCCGCTGGCGGCATCCGCGGGACGGACTGCTGCCACCCGACCGCTTTCTCAGGATCGCCGAGGACCTGAACGTCATGGGCGCGCTCGACCGGGTGATGCTGGAGAAGGCGCTGATCGATTGCAGCCTGTGGGCGGCAGGCGGGATCCGGATTCCGAAAATCTCGGTCAACGTCTCAGCCCGGCGCCTGCGCGACGCGACCCTTGTCAACAGCCTGACCGGTCTCCAGATCCTGCCCGGGCAGATTTCGTTCGAACTGGTGGAATCGATCTTCCTCGACGAGACCGACGATATAGTCCTGCGCAACATCGAGCGCATCAAGGAACTCGGAATCGATATCGAGATCGATGACTTCGGCACCGGCCATACCTCGATCGTCAGCCTGTTGAAGGTACGGCCGAAACGGCTGAAAATCGACCGCCAGCTGGTGGCGCCGATCCTGACCTCCCGCCACGAGCAGGCGCTGGTGCGCTCGATCATCGACATCGGCCGGTCGCTCGGCATCGAGATCGTGGCTGAAGGCGTGGAAACGATGGCTCATGCGGAGCTGCTGAGCGCACTCGGCTGCGACCTGCTGCAGGGATACGCCTTCGCCCGGCCGCTGTCGCGCGACGAGTTCCGGGCCTGCGCGCTCGAGCGGCACTGGAAGGCCGCCTCCTAGGCCCTTTTGCAGCCTCTGTGCCCGGCCCGGCGCTTTCGCGCCAAAAACGCTTCAACTTTGCGGCAATCGGCTCTATGAGTGCGGCCAGAGGAAGGACCGGATCGTGGCGCATCCCTGCGCCCGGCCCCGAGCACTCCGGACAGGGATTCATGTCGCACAACACTTTCGGCCATCTTTTCCGCGTGACCACCTGGGGCGAGAGCCATGGCCCGGCGCTCGGCTGCGTCGTCGACGGCTGCCCCCCCGGCCTTCGCTTCAAGCTCGCCGAGATCCAGGCCTGGCTCGACAAGCGCAAGCCCGGCCAGTCGCGCTTCGTCACCCAGCGGCGTGAGGACGACCTCGTGCGTATCCTCTCCGGCGTGATGCTGGATGACGACGGCGAGACGATGATCTCGACCGGCACGCCGATCTCGATGCTGATCGAGAACACCGACCAGCGCTCGAAGGACTATTCCGAGATCGCCAAGCGCTATCGACCGGGCCATGCCGACTATACCTACGACGTGAAGTACGGCATCCGCGACTATCGCGGCGGCGGCCGTTCCTCGGCGCGAGAGACGGCAGCCCGCGTCGCCGCCGGCGGCCTCGCCCGCAAGGTGGTCCCCGGCATGTCCGTGCGCGCCGCGCTGGTGCAGATCGGCAAGCACAGGATCGATCGCGCCAACTGGGACTGGAGCGTGGTCGGCACGAATCCGTTCTTCGCACCCGACGCGGCGATCGTGCCCGTCTGGGAAGAGTATCTGGACGGCATCCGCAAGGCCGGCTCCTCTGTCGGCGCGGTCGTCGAGGTGGTGGCGGAGGGTGTGCCGGCCGGCATCGGAGCGCCGATCTACGCCAAGCTCGACCAGGACATCGCCGCCAACCTGATGTCGATCAACGCCGTCAAGGGCGTCGAGATCGGCAACGGCTTCGGCGCGGCCGAGATCACCGGCGAGGAAAACGCCGACGAGATGCGGATCGGTCCCGACGGCAAGCCGGTGTTTCTCTCCAACCATGCCGGCGGCATCCTCGGCGGCATCTCCACCGGCCAGCCGGTGGTGGCGCGCTTCGCGATCAAGCCGACCTCGTCGATCCTGACCGAGCGCCGCTCGATCGACAGCGACGGCAAGGAGGTGGACGTGCGCACGAAGGGCCGGCACGATCCCTGTGTCGGCATCCGCGCGGTGCCGATCGGCGAGGCGATGGTCGCCTGCGCGATCGCCGACCACTATCTGCGGGACCGGGGCCAGACCGGACGGCTGGAATAACCGCAAAACGACCGGGAGGAGCATGATGACCTTTGACCAGAAGCGCGTTGTCGAAGCCATCCGCGCGTTCGAGGCGGGAGAAATCGTCGTCGTCACCGACGACGACGGCCGCGAGAACGAGGGCGACCTGATCGTCGCCGCCGTGCATTGCACGCCCGAGAAGATGGCGTTCATCGTCCGGCACACCTCCGGGATCGTCTGCGCGCCGATGCCGCGCGAGGAGGCCAAGCGGCTGAACCTGAGCGCCATGGTGGCCGAGAACGACTCGGCGCACACCACTGCGTTCACGGTGTCGGTCGACTTCAAGCACGGCACGACCACCGGCATCTCCGCTGACGACCGGACGCTGACGGCAAGAAACCTCGCCAACCCCAATGTCGGCCCGAGCGACTTCGTCCGTCCCGGCCACATCTTCCCGTTGGTTGCGCGCGAGGGCGGCGTGCTGATGCGCTCCGGCCACACCGAAGCCGCCGTCGACCTCTGCAGACTTGCGAGCCTGCCGCCGGTCGGCGTCATTTGCGAGCTCGTGAACGATGACGGCACGGTGACGCGCGGGCCGCAGGTGGTCGAATTCGCCGCCAGGCACGGGCTCAAACAGGTTTCGGTCGCGGACCTGATCGCCTATCGCCAACGCAAGGAGACGCTGATCGAGCAGGTCGGCGTGATCGACATCGAAACCCCCTACGGCGAGGCCAAGGGCTATACCTACACCCTGCCCTGGGACCCGATGCAGCACCTGGCCGTCGTCTTCGGCGACATCCGCGACGGCGTCGACATCCCGGTGCGGCTGCATCTGGAGAACGTCGGCGAAGATGTGTTCGGCCGCGACCGACAGATCGAGACGATCCTGAAGCGCATCGCCGACCACGGCCGCGGCGTGGTCGTCTACCTGCGCGAAGGGTCCGTCGGCGTCGGCGTCTCGCGGACAGCACGCAAGGGCAACCATGAGCGCGAAGGGCATGACGAGGCGAAGGCTCGCGAGAACGAGTGGCTCGAGATCGGCCTCGGCGCCCAGATCCTCAAGGACCTCGGCATCAGCTCCATCCGGCTGATGGCCTCGCGCGAGCGCCACTACGTCGGGCTCGAGGGCTTCGGCATCCGCATTGCGGCCACGGATATCTGCTGAATGGGAGCGTCACCCTCGGGGGCCGGCAAGCCTGCGCCCGCCGCGGAAGCCGCAGGCCACCTGAAGCAGGGCAAGCCGCTGCGCCTGGTGATGCACATCGGTCCGCACAAGACCGCGACCACCTACATGCAGGCCAACTTTCACCACAATGCCGACCGGCTGCTTCAGCGCGGCTGGCTCTATCCGGCCATCGGCGAACGCGTCGGCATCGCCCATCACGACCTGTCCGACCACGAGAGCCAGTTCATCACCCGCTCGGGGCCGGCCTATAGCGACTTCCTCAAAGTGTTGCGGAGGGCTGACCGGGATGGCTTGAACATCCTGCTCTCCTCGGAAGGCTTCCGGCGCTGGAAGAAGGAGCATTTCCGGGCGATCAAGAAAATCATCGGCAAGCGCTCGTTGCACATTGTCTACACGCTGCGCGACCCGCTCGACACCGTCTATTCGCTCTGGGCGCAAAAGGCGGGCATGGGCTCGGCGCCGAGCCTGCCCGTCTGGATGGCGCGGCCGCGGCGGAACCCGTTGCGCAACGTCTACATGAACCCGCTCGTCGAGATCCGGCCGATCCTGTCGCTGCCGTTCGCGGACTATACGGTGCTGAACTACGAGGAGATCCGCAGGCGGGATCTCGACATCTTCACCTACTTCCTCCAGACGGCGCTCGGCATTCATGACCTGAAGGCGACGAGGCCTTCGGCCAACGAACGGATGTCGATCGAAATGACGGTGTTCATCCGGATGCTGTCCCGTGCAAGCGCGTTTCCCACCGGCCGGTCAAACAGCCGCAAGGCACTCCATATCGGTCAGGTGATGCGCTACCTGTTCACGCCGAAGGAGAAGGCACGGATCGTAGATACGATCGCCGGCGCCGGCCACTCGGCGCGCCGGACCATGACGCTGTCGCGCGAGTCCAGGAGCTTCCTGACCGTGGAGAGGCGCCTGCTCGCCGTCCTGCGCGAGCACATGCATCCCCGTCCCGAAGGCGACAGCATCTTCGGGCGGCACCCCGCCGAACTGACCTATTACGACGAGGAGAAACTGCGCAGGATTCCCGCCGTCGAGAGCCTGCTGCAGAGCGCATCGCGGAAGACGCGGCGGACCTATCCGCCGCTCGCGGCGCTGAACCTGGGCAAGCTGCTGCTTGTCAACTGGCGCAGGATCCGCAAGCGGGTCCTGTTCTGAACCGTCAGTCCGAACGCCAGCCGTCAAGGTAGCGGACCGTCTCGACGCCGGTAAAGCGCGCCAGGCGGGTCAATTCGGCCTCAAGCCGCTCCAGCCGGCCGGCGGAAGGCCGCACCCCCGGCTCGAGCCACAGCCTTCGCACGGCAAGCTGGCCGGCCTTGCGGTCCGCCTTCATGTCGATGCGCCCGACGAGGCGGTCCCCTTCCAGCAGCGGAAAGACATAGTAGCCGTATTGACGCTTCGGCTCCGGCACGAACACCTCGATCCGGTAGAGGAAGCCGAACAGCCGCTCCGTGCGGTTTCGGTCGCGGATGAGCGGATCGAAGGGCGAGAGCACGCGCAGCCGCGCCGGCGCCTCCGGCACGCCGGCCGCCTCTTGCCAAAATCCGTCAAGAGCGAAACAGGCGCGCGGCCTGCCGTCGTCGGCCGGCTCGACCAGCATCGGCCGCAACTCGTCGCGATGGGCCGCGACCCAGGCCTTCGCCTCTTCCGGCGAAACCAGGTCCCAGAAGGCGGCGATCTCGCCGTGAGTCGCAAAGCCGAGCCGCGCCAGCGCGCTGCGGCAGGCCCAGTCGACGAAGGCGTCGTGGTCGACCTCGGGGTCGTGGTGGTGGCGCGGCACGACCCGTTCGGCGAGGTCGTACACCTTCTGGAAGTTCTCGCGCCGGGCGATCGCGACCTTGCCGGTGCGCCAGAGATATTCGAGCGCCGTCTTGCTCGGGTGCCAGTTCCACCAGCCGCCGGATTCGTGCTCGTCGGACTTCAGCTCGCGCGAGAGCACCGCGCCGCCTTCGGCGATCCGCCGGAAGGTCTCCTCGAAGCTCGCCTCGAAGCCCTCGCCGTGCCAGCGCCGCCAGCGCTCGAGGATGGCGCCGTGTTCGCGCTGGAACTTGTGCTTCCAGTAGCGATAGAAGGTGCTCGGGATGATCGAGGCGTCGTGTGTCCAGTTCTCGAACAGCTCTCCGTCCTTCTCCAGAAGGGTGGCGAGATGTTCGCGCCGGTAGGTCTGGTTGCGGGAAAAGAGAATCTGGTGATGGGCGCGCTCGACCGTGGCGATGCTGTCGACCTGGACGAAGCCGATGGCGTGGATCAGCTGCAAGAGCCCGTCCTTGCCCAGCGACCGGCCGGGCGGGGCGGAGAGCCCCTGCCTGGCGAGAAAGATGCGGCGGGCGTCGGCGTTCTTCAGCAGATTCGTCATGCCCGATCATAGGCAAATATTCCCACGCCTTCCAACCCGGTTTCCTTTGACCGGCGAACTGGCTATAGCTCCGCCGACGTCAAGGGCTCTGGAGCAGCAGGTGGACATCGTTTTCAGCGACGCTTCGGTCAGCTTCGCCGGACGGACGGCGCTCCATCCGCTGTCGCTGGCACTGACCGAGCGGCGCGTCGGCATCATCGGCCTCAACGGCTCGGGCAAGACCACCTTCGCGCGGCTGATCAACGGCTTGGTGCGACCGACGACCGGTCGGGTGACGGTCGGCGGCCTCGATACGGTCGAGGACGAGGCGGCGGCGCGGGGTCGCGCGGGCTTCATCTTCCAGAACCCGCAGCACCAGATGATCCTGCCGGTGCTGGCCGAGGACATCGCCTTCGGCCTGAAGAACCGCGGCCTGGCCAGGGACGAGGTGGCGCGGCGGACGGAGGCCGTGCTGGAGCGCTTCGGCATCCCCCATCTGGCCAGGCGGCGCATCCACGAACTTTCCGGCGGCGAGACGCAACTCGCGGCGATCGCGAGCGTGCTGGTGACCGGGCCGGACATCCTGATCCTCGACGAACCGACCAACCAGCTCGACCTGAAGAACCGCGACCTGATCGTGCGGACGATCGCCGGGCTGCCGGAGCAGGCAATCGTGATCACCCACGACCTGTCGCTGCTCGACGGCTTCGACCGCGTGCTGCTGTTCCACCAGGGTCGCCTTGCCGCCGACACCGCCCCTGCCGAGGCGATCCGCACCTACCGGGAGATCGCGGCATGCTGACCGGCCTCGACATCGAAGGCGACTCTTTTTTCCATTGGCTCCCGGCCGGCACGAAGCTGTTGCTGCTGTTCATCGCCGCGGTCGCCCTCTTTGTCGTTGCCGATCCGTGGATCCTTGGTGGCGCCTGCCTGGTTGCGGCCGGCCTCTACGCCTCGACCGGGATCGGGGTCGGCGAGGCGGTGCGCCGGGTTCGCTTCGTGCTCTTCACCGTGCTGCTGGTGGCGGCGGCGAACTACTTTTTCCACTCACTCGCCGATGCGCTGGCCGTTCTGTTCCGCCTGACCGCGCTGGTGCTTTTGGCCGCGGCGGTCACCGCGACGACGACGATCTCGGCCTTCATGGACGAAATCACCCGGCTGCTGCGCCCGCTCGAGCGATTCGGTTTTCCGCGCGCCGCCGATGTCAGCCTCGCCGTCGGGCTGGTGCTGCGCTTCGCCCCGGAGATCCTGGAGCGTTACGCCGACATCCGCGAGGCCCATCGTGCCCGCGGCGTGCCGGCGCGGCCCCTCGGAGTGCTCGTTCCGTTGATCATCCTGACGCTTCGCGATGCCGACACGATCGCGATGGCGATTGACGCTCGCGGCTTTCGGCGGCAATAACCGCATATTAGGAAATCACGATTCGACCCCTGCCCTTCTTGGCAGGCGCGCCGATCGGCGGAGGGGCTGACATGACCACCAGAGACATCGTCCTCATTGCGCTGTTTGCCGCCATCGTCGTCGTGCTCGGGCTGCTGCCGCCGATCACGCTCGGTTTCATCCCGGTGCCGGTCACCGCGCAGTCGCTGGGCGTGATGCTGGCCGGCTGCATCCTCGGCGCCAGGCGCGGAGCCGCGGCGCTGCTGCTGGTGATGCTGCTGGTGGCGATCGGCCTGCCGGTGCTGTCGGGCGGGCGCGGCGGACTGGCCGTCTTCGCCGGACCGACGGCCGGGTTCCTGGCCGGCTGGGTCGCCGGCGCCTATGTGACCGGGCTGCTCGCCGAGCGGCTGGTGCGCGAGGGCCAGGCCGAGTTCCAGCAGTATATCGGCTTCCTCGTCGCCGCCGTCGTCGGCGGGATCGGCGTCGTCTATCTGTTCGGCATCGCCTGGCTCTGCGTCATGAGCGGCCGGGCCGTCATCGAGACGACGCTCGCCTCGCTCGTCTTCATCCCGGGCGACCTGGTCAAGGCCTTCGTTGCGATGCTGGCGGGCCGCGCCGTGCTCGCCGGATACCCGCTGCTGCCGGCCCGAACCTGACCTCGCACGGAAAACGGGATTCCGGCCACCAAGACATACCTCGAATTGTACAATTGTTGAAAAACGCAACACGTCTGGGCATTTCCCGTGGACCACTCACGGGACAGAGGTTAGCCTCGCGCCCATGACAACGATCCTCTTCGAAAACCCGGTCTTTCTGGAACACCAGACCCCGGAAGGCCATCCCGAGCGGGCCGACCGGCTGCGCGCGCTGAACCTCGCGCTCGAACACGAGCGGTTCCAGACGCTGGTGCGGAAGAACGCCGAACAGGCGGCCGAGGACTTCGTCCTGCTCGCCCATCCTGAAAGCCACCTGCGCGAGGTGATCGACGTCATCCCCGAGGACGGCATCCATCATTTCGAGGCGGACACCTATGCCTGCCCGGCAAGCCTGCGGGCAGCGCTGGCCGGCGTCGGCGGCGCGGTCGCGGCGGTCGATGCGGTCTTCGCCGGCGAGGCGGACAACGCGTTCGTTGCCGCACGGCCGCCGGGCCACCACGCCGAGAAGACGAAGGCGATGGGCTTCTGCCTGTTCAACAACGCGGCGATCGCCGCGCGACACGCGCAGCGGGCCCACGGCGCCGAGCGCGTCGCCATCGTCGACTGGGACGTGCACCACGGCAACGGCACCCAGGACATCTTCTGGGACGACCCGTCGGTGCTGTTCTGCTCGACCCACCAGATGCCGCTCTATCCCGGTAGCGGCGCCAGGGACGAGACCGGGGCCGGCAACATCGTCAATGCGCCGCTGTCGCCGGACACCGGCAGCGACCATTTCCGCGAGGCGTTCCGCAGCCGGGTGCTCCCGCGGCTGACCGAGTTCCGTCCGGACCTGATCGTGATCTCGGCCGGTTTCGACGCGCATTACCGCGACCCGCTGGCGCAACTGAACCTGGTGGCCGACGATTTCGACTGGGCGACCGCCAAGCTGATGGACATCGCCGGGCGGACCGCGTCGCACCGGGTGGTCAGCCTGCTCGAAGGGGGCTACGACCTGCAGGGGCTCGCCGAATCGGCGGCGACCCACATCTACCGGCTAATGAAAGGCTGATCATGAGCACATCGACCACCCCGGCCGCGGACGTCTCGGCCCTGTCCTTCGAACAGGCCGTGGAAGAGCTGGAGAAGATCGTGGCGGCGCTGGAACGCGGCGACGTCGCGCTCGACAGGTCGATCGAGATCTACGAGCGCGGCGAGGCGCTGAAGAAACACTGCGAGACGCTGCTGAACGCGGCCGAGAACCGGATCGAGAAGATCCGCCTCGACCGCGCCGGAAACCCGCAAGGAACCGAGCCGCTCGACAACGGCTGAAGCCGTAACGAGAAACGCGCGTGACCTTGAACACAATGTTCACGCGGCGGCGCTGCCCGAGCCCTTGTCATCGCGGGCGGCCTCCTGCTTCACTGCGCGGACCAGAAACGGAGTGGGCCTCATGAGCTTCTTCCCCAGCAAGGACCCGGCCGCGGGCGACACCTCGGCCTGCGATGCACTCGATCTTCTCGTCATTCCCCGCACCAGCGACATCGGCGGCTTCGAGGTGCGGCGGGCCTTGCCGACGGCAAAGCGCCGGCTGGTCGGCCCCTTCATCTTCTTCGACCGCATGGGACCGGCGCTGCTCAGGGCGGATCAGGCGATCGACGTGCGGCCGCACCCGCATATCGGCCTTTCGACCGTGACCTATCTGTTCGACGGCGAGATCAAGCACCGCGACAGCCTCGGCACCGAGATGGTGATCCGCCCCGGCGACCTCAACCTGATGACGGCGGGGCGCGGCATCGTCCACTCCGAACGCTCGCCCGAAAACCTGCGCGGCCACCCCCACAGCCTCTCCGGGCTGCAGACATGGCTGGCGCTTCCCGACGGCCAGGAGGAGGTCGACCCGGCCTTTGTCCACACCACCCGTGACGCATTGCCGACCTTTGACAGCGACGGGATCAGCGGCCGCGTCATCATCGGCCATTACGAGGGGCATCGCTCTTCGGTCAAGGTGCCGACCGACACGCTCTACACCGACATGACGCTGGCACCGGGCGCAAGCGCGCCGCTGCCGCCCGACTGGGAGGAACGCGCGGTCTACGTGCTCTCCGGCGAACTCGATGTCGCCGGCGACCTGTTCGAGGCCGACCGGCTTCTGGTGTTCAGTCCGGGCGACACGATCACGCTGAAGGCCGGCGCGCAGGGCTGCCAGCTGGCGCTGTTCGGCGGTGCCGCCCTCGGTTCGAAACGCTACATCTGGTGGAACTTCGTCTCGTCCTCGAAAGAGCGCATCGAACAGGCCAAGCAGGAGTGGCGCACCGGCCGCTTCGACATCGTGCCGGGCGACGAGGAAGAATTCATTCCCCTGCCGGAAAATTGACGGCGCGGTGGCGCCGCGCCGCGACAATGCCTATCTGTGGCGCCAGGAAGCCCGGATGCGGCGTTCGGCCCGGTTTCCTTGCCGGGAAATAGCATCTAGTCTGGCGTGAGAGTTGCAAAGCGCCGCTGCATCGGCAATGACAGGCAGAACAGGACGACGGCAAGGCCGAGCAAGGACGTGGCCGGCCGACGATCCGCAAAAGGGCATCGAGAGTGAAACAATTGCCAGCCACCCCCCTGCTCGACCAGGTCGACCTTCCCTCGGATCTGAAGAAGCTGGAGGACCGTGACCTGCCGCAGCTCGCCGCCGAACTGCGCAGCGAAATGGTCGACGCCGTCTCGGTGACCGGCGGCCATCTCGGCGCCGGCCTGGGTGTCGTCGAGCTGACCATCGCCATCCACAAGGTGTTCGACACTCCGCATGACCGGCTGATCTTCGATGTCGGCCACCAGTGCTATCCGCACAAGATCCTCACCGGCCGCCGCGACCGGATCCGCACGCTGCGTCAGGAGGACGGACTGTCGGGCTTCACCCGCCGGGCGGAGAGCGAATACGACCCCTTCGGCGCCGCCCATTCGTCGACCTCGATCTCCGCCGGCCTCGGCATGGCGGTGGCGGCGGAGCTCTCGGGCACGGAGCGCAACGTCATCGCCGTCATCGGCGACGGCGCCATGTCGGCCGGCATGGCCTACGAGGCGCTCAACAATGCCGGTGCGCTCGACGCCCGGCTGATCGTGATCCTGAACGACAACGACATGTCGATCGCGCCGCCGACCGGCGCCATGAGCGCCTACCTGGCGCGCCTGGCCTCGGGCCGCACCTATATGGGCTTCCGCGAGCTCGGCAAGAAGATGACGGCCTATCTCGGCAAGTCGGTCGACCGCGCCATCACCCGCGCCGTCGAACATGCGCGCGGCTACGTCACCGGCGGCACGCTGTTCGAGGAGATGGGTTTCTACCACATCGGCCCGATCGACGGCCACTCCTTCGACCACCTGCTGCCGGTGTTGCGCAATGTTCGCGACAACGCCAAGGGGCCGGTGCTGATCCATGTCGTGACGCAGAAAGGCAAGGGCTATGCCCCGGCCGAGGCTGCGGCGGACAAGTACCACGGCGTCAACCGCTTCGACGTCATCACCGGCGCACAGGCCAAGGCCAAGCCGAACGCCCCCTCCTACACCTCGGTCTTCGCCGAGGCGCTGATCCAGGAGGCGGCCCACGACGACAAGATCATCGGCATCACCGCGGCGATGCCGAGCGGCACCGGGCTCGACAAGTTCCGCGAGGTCTATCCGGCCCGCCTGTTCGACGTCGGCATTGCCGAGCAGCACGCCGTCACCTTCGCCGCCGGGCTGGCCGCCGAGGGCTACAAACCGTTCGCGGCACTCTATTCGACCTTCCTGCAGCGCGCCTACGACCAGGTCGTGCACGACGTCGCGATCCAGGGCCTGCCGGTGCGCTTCCCGATCGACCGCGCCGGGCTGGTCGGCGCCGACGGCCCGACGCACGCAGGTTCGTTCGACACCGCCTACCTTGCCACCCTCCCCGGTTTCGTCGTCATGGCGGCCGCGGACGAGGCGGAGCTGAAGCACATGGTGCGCACCGCCGCGGCCTATGACGAGGGCCCGATCTCGTTCCGCTATCCGCGCGGCGAAGGCGTGGGCGTGGACATGCCCGCGCGTGGCGAAATCCTGCAGATCGGCAAGGGGCGGCTCGTCAAGCAGGGCTCGAAGGTGGCGCTGCTCTCGTTCGGCACGCGGCTGCTGGAATGTCAGCTCGCGGCGGAAGATCTCGATGCCGCCGGCCTTTCCACCACGGTTGCCGACGCGCGTTTCGCCAAACCGCTCGACCACGACCTGATTCGCCAGCTCGCCCGCCACCACGAGGTGCTGGTGACGATCGAGGAAGGCTCGGTCGGCGGCTTCGGCAGCCAGGTGCTGCAGTTCCTGGCGCTGGAGGGGCTGCTGGACAGCGGCCTGAAGGTGCGGCCGATGGCGCTCCCCGACGTCTGGATGGAGCAGGGCAAGCCGGAGAGCATGTATGCCAGAGCCGGCCTCGACCGCGCCGGCATCGTCTCCACCGTATTCAAGGCGCTCGGCCAGAAGGACATCGGCGTCGGCGTCGCAGGATAGCGCAAGGCCGCGATCGCCGCCCCGAACGCAGAAAAGTAGCTTGCCTCCATGGCCGCGACGCGCCATGGAGTGGCGATGAGCGACCAAACCGCCCCTTCCCTCCGCCTCGACCAGTTGCTCGTGGCGCGCGGCCTGTTCGACAGCCGCTCGCGGGCCCGCGATGCGATCGACCGCGGCACCGTGCGCGTCGACGGCCGGATCGCGACCAAGGCGGGCGCGACGGTCGGCGCGGAGGCGGCCATCGAGATTGACGACCCGGCCCGCGGCTATGTCTCGCGGGCGGCGCTGAAGCTCGTCGCCGCCCTCGACCACTTCGGCCTCGACCCGGACGGGCTCGACGGCCTCGACATCGGCGCCTCGACCGGCGGCTTCACCGAGGTGCTGCTGCTGCGCGGCGCGCGCCACGTCGTCGCCGTCGACGTCGGCCACGGCCAGATGCATCCGAAGATCGCGCAGGATCCGCGCGTGACCAATCTGGAGGGCCTGAACGCGCGCACGCTGTCGGCCGCAGACGCCGGCGGCCGACCGATCGGCTGCGTCGTCTCGGACGTGTCCTTCATCTCGCTGCGACTGGCGCTGCCGCCGGCGCTGTCGCTGGCCGGTGCCGACGCCTTCGCCGTGCTGCTGGTGAAGCCGCAGTTCGAGGCCGGACGCGCGGCGATCGGCAAGGGCGGGCTGCTCAGGGACCCCAGCGCCGGACCGGCCATCGCCGCCTCGCTCGAGCGCTGGCTGGTCGAGGACATGGGCTGGCGCAGCCTCGGCATCATGCCCTCGCCGATCGCCGGCGGAGACGGAAACCAGGAATACCTACTCGCAGGACGGAAGCCATGAGCACGGAAACAGTGACGATCAAGCGGCTCGGGCACGGGGGCGACGGCATTGCCGACGGCCCGGACGGCCCCGTCTACGTGCCCTTCGCCCTGCCGGGCGAGACCGTGGCGATCGCGCGCGTAAAGAACCACGGCACCGTGATGTCGCTCACCGTCCCCTCGCCGCAGCGCGTCGCCCCCGCCTGCCGCCATTTCGGCCCCGACGGCAAGAACGGCACCTGCGGCGGCTGTTCGCTGCAGCATGCCGGCGAGGAGCTTTACCACGCCTTCAAGCGCGACGTCGTCGTCGATGCGCTGAAGGCGAGAGGACTGGTGCCGGCGGTGGCCCCGCTGGTGGTCGCGCGCCCCGGCGAACGGCGGCGCGTGGCTTTCACCGCGCGCAGGACCGAGAAGGGCATGCTGCTCGGGTTCAACCAGGCGTCGAGCCACCACATCGTCGACATCGACGAATGTCCGATCAGCAGTCCGGGTATCGTCGCGCGGCTCGATGCCGTGCGCGCGGTGGCGGCGGCGCTCACCACCGACAGCCAGGGATTTCGCCTGACCGTGCTGGAGACGCTCGCCGGCCTCGACCTCGCCTTCGAGGGCATCCGCAAGCTCGGCGACAGGCAGCGGCGCGCGGTCACCGAGCGGGTGCTGTCGCTGCGCGGCATCGCACGGGTCTCCCATGACGGCGAAATCCTGATCGAGCCGCAGAAGCCGCAGATCGATTTCGGCGGGGTTGCCGTCACGCCGCCGGCCGGCGGCTTCACCCAGGCGACCAGGCCGGCCGAGGATGCGATGGCGGCGCTCGTGCTCGACCATCTCGACAAGGCCAAGCGTGTCGCCGACCTCTTCTCCGGTTCCGGCACCTTCGCGCTGCGGATCGCCCGGATTGCCCGCGTGCACGCGGTGGAAGGCGACGAGAAGGCGCTGCAGGCGCTCGACCACGCCGCGCGCCACGCACAGGGCCTGAAGCCGGTGACGGTGGAGAAACGCGACCTGTTCCGCCGCCCGCTGATGGCCGCGGAACTGAAGGGGTTCGACGCGGTCGTGTTCGACCCGCCGCGCGCCGGGGCCGAAGAGCAGTGCCGCGAACTGGCGCGCTCGGGCGTCAAGCGGATCGCCGCCGTCTCCTGCAACCCGGCAACGCTCGCGCGCGACCTGTCGATCCTCGCCGCGGCCGGCTACCGCATCACCGGCGTGACGCCGATCGACCAGTTCCTGTGGTCGCCGCACGTCGAGGCCGTGGCGACGCTGGAGAAATAGCGCCACGCGGGCTGCCCGCTGCCGCACAACCGGGAGCGGTCACGTTCCGGTCCCCTCGTCAAGGCCTGCCCCGTCAGTCGGGACACTCTGCCCCGGTCTCCACCCAGGCGGCGATCAGGGCGGCGAGCTCCGCCTGCGAGCCGGGAGGCGTGCTCCGCCCCTCGCCCGGGTGCCAGGCCCAGCCGACCAGGTGATCCTCGCCCATGTGGCGGACGAGGTCGGCATGGGACCGATCGCCGTTGCGGCTCGGGTCCTTCACCTGCTGGCAGATCTCGCCGACCGTCAGCCCCTGCCAGGCCATGCTCTCCGGCGCCAGCGACCAGTGGGCGTTGCCGGGAATGGACTTCATCCGGCTGCCGACGATCGGCCGGTTCTCCTCGCCGTGGCAGGTGCCGCAGAAAAGCCCGGCCGGGCCGAGCGAGCTTTCGCTGGCAACGATCAGAGGCACGTGGGGATGCATGTCCTCGCCCTGGGTCGGGCTGCGCGTCGCCGGATGGCAGTTGATGCAGCGCGGATGGGTCAGGACGCGGCTGGCCTCCGCGAAGATGGCCTTCGAGCGCTCACCGGGATCGGATATCGAGCCGAAGTCGGATGCAGGCTTCAGCGCTCCACCGTCCGAGGTTTCGGCGTGGCCCCGAAGGGGGGCCAGACCGGCAATCACGGCCGTTGCGACAAGGGCAGCGGCAAGGGGGATGGCGTAGCGGGCCACGATCACACCCTCCGCAGGTCGTTCTGGTCGATCGGAAGCGACCGCAGCCGCTTGCCGGTCGCCACGAAGATCGCATTGAAGAGCGACGGCGCGACACCCGGCGTGCCAAGCTCGCCGATGCCGCCCGGAGCCTCCGAACTCGGCACGATATAAACCTCGATCGCCGGCATCTCGTTGATCCGCAGCACCGGGGAATCGTCGAAATTGCCTTCGACGACGGCGCCGTTTTCGACGGTGATGCGCCCGTAAAGGGCAGCGCTCAGCCCGTAGACGATGCCGCTCTGCACCTGCGCCTCGACCGTGTCCGGGTTGATGACCTGGCCGCAATCGACGGCGCAGACGATGCGGTCGGCCCGGACGTTGCCGTCTGCCACGGAGACTTCGGCGATCATCGCGGCAAAGCTGCCGAAATCCTCAGCGAGCGCAATTCCCCGGCCCTTGCCGGCGGGGAGTGGGGCGGACCAGCCGACCTTCTCGGCGGCAAGGTCGAGCACGCCGAGCAGCCGCGGCTTGTCCTGCAGCAGCCGCCGCCGATAGTCGAGCGGATCGATGCCGGCGATATGGGCCAGCTCGTCGATGCTGCCTTCGATCGGCGGCGTGTTGCGCGTGGCGCCGACGCCGCGCCAGTTGCCCGTCAACATGCCGTCCGGGGCCTCGTGGCGCACAAATTCGGTGTATCTGTGCGGGATGGCGTAGGGCGATTCCGCGCCTGCCATGATGTCGAGATCGATGCCTTCGCGCACGAAGGGCGGGTGCCAGCGCGCCATCACCGACGGGCCGATGACGCGGTGCCGCCAGGATACCGGCATGCCGTCAGGGCCCAGCGTCGCGCTGACCTTGCTGTAGTTGAGGTAGCGGTAGCAGTCGTGGCGGATGTCCTCCTCGCGGCTCCAGGTGACCTTGACCGGCCCATCCACCTGCCTTGCGATTTTCGCCGCCAGGATGACGCCGTCGACATCCAGCCTGCGGCCGAAGCCGCCGCCGAGCATGTGATTGTGCACGACGACCTGCTCCACCGGCAGGCCGGTCACGTCGGCCACCGCCTGTCTTGCCCGGCCCATGACCTGGGTGCCCACCCAGACCTCGCAGCCGTCGCCGCGGACATGGACGGTGCAGTTCATCGGCTCCATCGCCGAATGGGTGAGGATCGGCTGCCGGTAGATGAACTCATGAACGGGCCCATGTTCGGCTTCAACCTTCGCCACGTCGCCCTCCAGGATATGCGGCAGGGCGTCGCCCCCGCCGACCGCCTCCTCGATGCGCCTTTCGAGATCGGCGGTCGTGAGCCTGGCATGCGGACCCGGATCCCAGTCGATCGCCAGCGCTGCCAGCGCCTTGCGGGCCGAGCCGGTATTGTCGGCGACGACGGCGACCGCCTCGTCGATGCGGACGATCTGCTTGACGCCCTTGACCGCCATGGCCGGGCCATCGTCGACCGAGCGCAGCTTGCCGCCGAAGTGTGGACAGATGGCAATCGCGGCATAGGATACGCCTTCCGGACGCGCATCGATGCCGTATTTCGCCGTGCCGTTGACCTTCTCGGGACTGTCGAGACGCCGGGCAGGCTGGCCGATCAGCTTGAAGCTGGAGGCCGGCTTGAGCGGCACCTCCTGCGGAACCGCTTCCGCGGCCGCGACCTCGATCAGATCGCCATAGGCGATGCTTCGGCCGCTTGCGCCATGGAGGACGTGGCCGGCCTCGGCCGTGCACGTCCCAGGGGCGACGCCCCAGCCGCGCGCCGCGGCATTCACCAGCATGATGCGGGCGGCGGCACCCGCCTTGCGCATCTGTTCGTAGACCCCCCGCACGGCGAGCGAGCCGCCGGTGATCTGGTCGCCGAGCAAGGGGTTTGCGTAGAGCGAAGGATCGGCGGGGGCGTGCTCGAGGATCACCTGATCCATCGTCACGTCCAGCTCTTCGGCGAGCATCATGGCGACGGCGGTATAGATCCCCTGCCCCATTTCGACGGAGGCCATGACGAAGGCGATCTTGCCTTCGGCGGGTATGCGGATGAAGGCGTCCGGCGCGAAAGGCTCGGCGGCGGCGGACGCCGGCGACGGCCGCAGGCCGATGACGAGGCCCGCCCCGGTCAACGATGCGGCGATCAAGAAGTTGCGGCGCGAGACGGCAAGGCCGGTTCGATCGAAGACTGACATCGCATCACCCCTTTGCAGCCTGCTTGATGGCGGCGCGGATGCGCGCATAGGTGCCGCAGCGACAGATGTTGCCGGCCATCACGGCATCGATATCGTCGTCGGTCGGCGACGGGTTCGCGCCCAGCAGGGCGGCCGCGGACATGATCTGCCCGGACTGACAGTAGCCGCATTGCACCACGTCGAGGTCAAGCCAGGCCTTCTGGATCCGCGCGCCCTCGGCGGTCTCACCGATGGCCTCGATGGTGGTGATGGACCTGGAGACCGCGTCCGCGACCGGCATCACGCACGATCGCATCGGCAAGCCGTCGACATGGACGGTGCACGCGCCGCACATGGCGATGCCGCAGCCGAACTTGGTCCCGGTAAGGCCTATGGTGTCGCGCAACACCCATAGCAGCGGGATATCGCCGTCCACGTCGACGGCGTAGGTCGTGCCATTGACTGAAAGATCATAGGTCATGTGGATTTCGGCTGAAGCCGTCCCTGAACTGAACCACTTGCCGCGCGCATGATTGCAGCCGCCATCGGGAACGGCGAGTGAAAAGTTGTGAAATCGTCGCCGCGGGGCCATTGCGACGTCCCGGCCGCGGGCCGGCGCGCGTCCTCACCATGGGGCGGCGGCAGATGCCAAGAGTTGGGACGGCTGCGGCGACAACGACCTGGCCGGCGGCCGCCGCCGCGCATGAGGGCCGGACTTAGCCCAGGGCCTCGGACAATGGGGCGCCTCAGCCATCCGCAGCGCCCGACCGTCGCGGCTTCCTACTTCTTTGCCATGAACGCCTCGAAGGCGGCGCGGGCCTCGGCGCTGCGCAGGCGCACGGCAAAATGGTGAGCCTCCTCGTCGATCCGGCCCTCGACTTCCTCGCGGCTGCCGCGCATGAGCTCGCGCGCCGTGCGCAGCGCTTCCGGTGGCTTAGCCGCGAGCCGCGTGGCGATGGCCATCGCCTCGCTCTCGACCGCATCCACGATCTTCCAGATCAGGCCGGCGTCGCGCGCCTGCTCGGCCGTGAAGGCCTCGCCGGCAACGAGCAGGGCGAAGGCACGCTGGTGGCCCATGAGGCGCGGCGCGATCAGGCTGGAGGCCGCCTCCGGCACCAGCGCCAGGTCGACGAACGGCGTCTTGAACACCGCCTGCGACGAGGCGACGGTCATGTCGCAATGCAGGTGGATCGTCGTGCCGACGCCGATGGCCAGGCCGTCGACGCCGGAGACCAGCGGCTTGGTGTGGGCGGCGAGCGCGTGCAGGAAATCCACGACCTCGCGGCCCATGGTGCCGCCCATGGCAAAGGCGAGAAAATCGGACAGGTCGTTGCCCGCCGAAAAGCATCCCTCCGTGCCGAGCAGCACGGTCGCGCGGACCGCCGGGTCGACGTCGGCACCGCGCAGGGCCTCGGTCATCCGCTGGTACATGGCGCGGGTGATGGCGTTCTTCTTTTCCGGCCGGTTGAAGCGGATCACCTGCACGCCGGGGGCGGAGCCGGGGCGCTCGACAAGAATATGATCGGTCATGGTGATGTTCCTTCCCTTCAGCCCAGGACCACTCGCGCCGCCGCAAGGCTGGCCGCGCCGTTGACGACACGGTCCTTGAGGGCCGCCGTTTCGGCCAGCATGTTCTCGGCGGCGAAACGGCAAAGGGCGATCCGCTCACCGCTTCGGCCGTCGCCGGCCTTTGCCAGCGCACCCCTGGCCAGATAGGCGCCGGTCAGCGCCAGGCCGAACAGCCGCTGGTATGGCGTGGCGCCGGCCAGCGCCTCGGCCTGCCGGGCGTCCGAAAGTGCCGCACCGAGCCAGCCGGTCGCCGCCTCGAGGTCGGCCAGGCTCGCCTCTAGGCGGTCCGCCGTCTCGCCGAAGGCCGGATCGTTGGAGGCGGCGACCGCGCGCGCGACCGACCGCAGTTCCTCGATCAGCCCGCCGACCTGGCGACCGCCCGACAACGGCAGCTTGCGCGTGACGAGATCGATCGCCTGGATGCCGTTGGTGCCCTCGTAAATCGGCGCGATGCGGGCATCGCGGTAGAGCCGGGCGGCGCCGGTCTCCTCGATGAAGCCCATGCCGCCGTGAACCTGCACGCCGAGCGAGGCGACGTCGACCCCGGCATCGGTGGCAAAGCTCTTGGCGATCGGCGTCAGGAGGCTGGCGCGCTCGGCCCAGTGGCGGGCGTCGTCGCCCTCGGTGGCGTGCGCCATGTCCACCGCATGGGCGCAGGCATAGGTGATGGCGCGCGCGCCTTGGGTCAGCGCCTTCATCGTCAGCAGCATCCGGGCGACGTCGGGATGCGCGATGATCGGGCTCATGCCGTCGCCCTGCCAGCCGGGCGCCCTGCCCTGCGTGCGTTCCCGGGCATAGGCGGTCGCTTTTTGCGTCGCGGCCTCGGCGATCGCCACCCCTTGCATGCCGACCGCAAGGCGGGCGTTGTTCATCATGGTGAACATGCAGGCCAGCCCCTTGTTCTCCTCGCCGACCAGCCAGGCGATCGCGCCGGGCTCGTCGCCGAAGCGGCCGTCGCCATAGATCATCGTGCAGGTGGGTGAGCCGTGGATGCCGAGCTTGTGCTCGAGCGAGTGGCAGAACACGTCATTGCGCGGCCCGAGCGACCCGTCGGCACTGACCAGGAACTTCGGCACCAGGAACAGGGAAATGCCGCGGGTGCCGGCCGGGGCATCGGGCAGGCGGGCGAGCACCAGATGGACGATGTTGTCGGTGAAGTCGTGCTCGCCATAGGTGATGAAGATCTTCTGGCCGAACAGGCGATAGGTGCCGTCGGCGCGCCGTTCCGCCCGGGTCTTCATCACACCGAGGTCGGAGCCGGCATGCGGCTCGGTCAGGTTCATCGAACCCATCCACTCGCCCGACACCATCCTCGGCAGATACATCTGTTTCAGCTCCGCCGATCCGTGCGCGGCCAGGGCCTCGACGGCGCCGATCGTCAGCGTCGGGCCGATGGCGAAGGCCATCGATCCGCTGTTCCACATCTCCATCGTGGCGACATGGAGCATGTGCGGCAGCCCCTGCCCGCCGAATTCCGACGCGGACGTCAAGCCGTTCCAGCCCCCCTCGGCCCAGGCCCGGTAGAGGGCCGGCCAGCCCTCGGGCGTCCGCACCTCGGCATTGTCGAGCGTGACCCCCTCGCGGTCCCCGATCTCGGCCAGCGGGGCGATCTCCTCGCTGGCGAAGCGGCCGGCCTCGGACAGGATCGCGTCGACGAGATCGTCGGAAAGCTCGCCGAAGCGGTTTTCGGACAGCGCGGATGCGAGCCCGGCCACGTGCCGCAGCGTGAAGGCGATCTCCTCGACCGGAGCCTTGTACATGATGGTCCTCCTCATAGACGGCCTGCGCCTGGCGCCCGCCAGCATGGCGGGTGTACTGCTTCGGCGCAATGCGAGGGCAGATTATTTATTTTTACGTAAACGTCAATCCAAGGGAAGCACGCCCTCGCCACGCCGGGCCCACCCGCAACACAACTGTCACACAGTGCGGCTAGACCGGTGCCAAACCTGCCAGCCCTTGCCGCCCATGGATCACCTAACACCCGAAATTCCCGGCCTTGTCTGGGCCTATCGAATCGATCCGGAGACCGGGTCGTGCAGCCGCATCGAGGCGACCTCGCCGGAATCGGCGCTGACGGCGGGCGACGGCTTTGTCTGGCTGCACCTGGCGCTCAGCGACGCTCGGACCCCGGCGCTGCTGGAGCGGCTGGGCCAGTTGCCGGAACCGGCCCTGCAGACACTGACGAGCAGCGACACCCAGGCGGCACTCACCGTCTCGGGCGACATCGCCTACGGCACGCTGGTCGATTTCGAGCGCACCTTCGACGAGATGACCAAGGAGATCGGCTGGCTGCATTTCGCCGTCACCGACCGGGTCATGGTCACCACCCGCCTGCACCCGCTGCGCAGCGTCGACCGCGTCAAGGCGGCGCTCGAGAAAAGCCCGAAATGCCGGCGGCCGATCGACGTCTTCGAACTGCTGGTGGTCGAGTTCCAGCGCACGCTGATCACCATGGTGCTGGAACTGACCCAGGAGTTGAACCTGATCGAGGACAGCGTCTATGGCGACCACGCCCGCGACGAGCGTCGTCGGCTGGCGCCGCTGCGCCGGACGGCGGTGCGGCTGCACCGGCACCTGCGCACCGTGCTCGCGCTGCTGCGGCGCGCCGGGGCCGCCGACGAGGACGAGATGCCGGCCGGCTTTGCCGAGACGGCGGAGCGGCTGACCGGAAGGCTGGAGGCGGTGGACCGCGACGTCTTCGCCCTGCAGGAGCGCGCCCGGCTGCTGCACGAGGAAATGGATTCCAGGCTGTCGTCGGAAACCAATCGCCACCTCTACATCCTGTCGCTCCTGACCGCCTTTCTCCTGCCACCGACGCTCGTCACCGGCTTCTTCGGCATGAACACCTCGGCCATGCCCTTTGCCGGGACCACGCATGGAACGGCCTTCGCCTTCGGCCTGATCGTGCTCTCGGTCGCCTTCGCCTGGTGGGTGCTGCGGCGCACCGGCATTCTCTGACGTCGGCCGGCCGAGGTGTTCCCGACATGCCACACTGCCGCGGCTTGTACGGACCGGCCGGCCATTTGCGCTTTCCAAGCCGGATCGCGGGTGTACATTAGAGATCACTTGTCCGGCAACGAGGGGACCAGCTCACCATCCGGCGGCAGCCCGGGCCTAGCCAGGCCCAATCCGGCGTCCGCCCGTTAACGTCTTGCTAACCATGTCGAAGCACCATTGGGGGCGGAGGGGCAGAACGCGGGGATCGCGGCATGACGATGATGAAAAGACTGTCTGCGCTCGCAGCCGGCGCACTCTTGCTGATTGGGGCCGGAGCGGCCTCTGCCGCCGACCTTGAGCCCTGGAAGAAGCCCGAGCACGCCATCGTCATCGACGCCTATGAGATGAACGAGATCGAGTGGCCGCTGATGCTCACCGACAAGCGCATCGCCGGCTTCATTTCCAAGGCCTCCGACGGCCTGCCGGAGAGCTTCTCATGCAAGGGCGACCACGGCGGCGACACCATCGCCCACTGCAAGACCATGTGGCGCAAATATGCCGTCAGCCGGGAGCTGTACGAGACCCGGCGGTTGCTTGCCAAATCCCACGGCCTGCTGTGGGGCGCCTACCACCTCGCCCGACCCGACAATCCGGTCGACCAGGCCAACCACTTCCTCGACTATGCCAAGCCGCAGCCGGACGAGATGATGGTGCTCGACATCGAGGGCATCGATCCCGAACAGTTCATGTCGCTGGAAGACGCCCAGATCTTCGCCGGCCATATCAGGACGCGCACCGGGCGCTACCCCGTGCTCTACACCAACCACTCGACGGCGCGCCACATCGCGGCGAACCGCGACAAGTATCGCATCCTGTCGCGCCTGCCGTTGTGGTATGCCCGCTACAAGCCCGGTATCCGCTCCGTCTTCCCGCTCGGCAACTGGGACAACTATGCGCTCTGGCAGTTCTCCGCGGGCGCCAACTGCAACAAGCGGCGATGCCCCTACCGCGTGAAGGGAACGTTCAACGACATCGACGTCAACGTCGCACCGATGACCCGCGCGCAGCTGACCAAGATCTGGGCCTTCGGCGACCTCGTCCCGGAAAAGCCGCTCCCGCCGACGGACGACGGGCCGATCGACGACATCGTGACGGCCGCGCTGGAACGCGGCGCAGCATCGCCGGAGCCGGCCTCGCTGCCGCTCACCGCCAGCGCCGAGACCGCCGTCGGCGTCGGCGCCCTCGCCAAGGTGCAGGTCGCGCAGGAAGCCTCCGTCCTCGTCGCCGGGCCAGGCAAGCCGGGCCCGGAGGGAGAAACGGCCAAGGTGGTGCCGGTCACGGCGCATCCGGATCGGCGAGAAATGACGCCGCAGAACTACCAGGACTTCTAGCGCGACCCCTGGTCGCGCCAGCCGTCAATCGGCGTCAGGCCTCGATCTGCACGTCGCCGATCGGACGCGAGCAGCAGGCGAGGATGTAGCCCTCGGCGATCTCATCGTCGAGAATGCCGCCATTGTGGGTCATCTCGACATCGCCCGACAGCTTCATCACCCGGCAGGTGCCGCAGAGCCCGCCCTCGCAGGCGGCGCCGATGCGCACACCCGCCAGCCGCGCGGTCTGCAGGATGGTCTGGCCCGGCTGGCACTTCGCCTCCTTGCCGGCGCGTGCGAAGGTGACCGTGCCCGCGTCCGCGGCAACGCCATTCGCCACCGACATCGGTACCGGTGCGGACGGTGCAGCCGGCTGGAAGCTTTCCTCGTGATAGCGCCCCATCTCGAAACCGACGCTCTGCAGCATCGCCTTGACGCCGCGCATGAACGGTTCCGGGCCGCAGCAGAAGACGGTCCGGTCCTTGAAGTCGGGCGCCAGCAGCGCGAGCTTGGCCGTCTCGATCCGCCCGCGCAGGCCGTGCCAGCCATCGCGCGGGTTGTGGCTCTCGACGACGAAGCCGAGCGACAGGTTCGGCATCTGCGCCGCCATGAACTCCAGCTCCGGGCGGAACAGCAGGTCCGACGGCGTGCGCGCGCAGGAAATGAAGGTGACGTCGGACTGCGGGGCGCAGTCCGCCATCCACCGCGTCATCGACATCATCGGGGTGATGCCAGAGCCGGCGGAGATGAACAGGTACTTCTCCCCCGGATGCCGGACGAAGGAGAAATCGCCGAGCGGCCCGAAGGCCTTCAGCTTCATCCCCGGCCTCAGGTGATCGAACATCCAGCGCGTGCCGACGCTGTCCTTCTGCGCCTTCACCGTCACCGCGACGGAGAACGGGCGCGACGGCGTCGACGACAGGGTGTAGGTCCGCATCACCGACTCCGGACCGACCGGCAGCTCGAGCGTGACGAACTGACCGGGAATGTAGCGGAACCAGTTCGCCCGGTCGGAGCGGAAGGCGAAGGTCATCACGTCCGGCGCCTCGACCGTGACCGCGATGCATTCCAGCAGCTGCCGGCGATCGCTCCAGGGCTCCAGTTCATCGAAATGGCGGAATTCGCTGTGAATCGTCATCTCAGGCCACCCGGAACAGGATCTGGTCTTCGCCCTGAAGGCGCTGCTCCATGAAGGCGCAGTACCACTCGACGAACTGCATCACGCCGCCCTCGTCCTCGGGCGAGTAGGGACCCGGCTCATAGGCGGGCGAACGGATACCGAAGGCATTCTCCTCGACGATGCGGCGGTCCTGGTCGTTGGTCTCGGTCCAGACGTGGGTCAGCTCCTCCAGCGTGTAGTCCACGCCCTCGACCGCGTCCTTGTTGACCAGCCACTTGGTGGTCACCTGCGTCAGTTCCGGGCCAAGCGGCAGAACACGGAAGGTGATCGCGTGGTCGGCAAGAACGTGGTTCCAGGTGGTCGGATAGTGGAACATCAGCAGCGTGCCGATCCGGCGCTCGTCCAGGCCCGTCGCCAGCGGACGGCGGACGGCCGGCCCACCCGACATGGTGTAGCTTTCCGCGTCCCCGACCAGCGGCATCCGCGCGAAGCGGAACTGCCCTGTCGGCGACATGCGGAACTCGCTCGGCAGCCCGGCCGCCTCGCAGCGCTGCCAGTGTTCGGCGATCACCGGATCATCCTTGGCGCCCTGGACGCCGGTGGCGCTCGGCGCCTCCGGATAGGTCCGGCAAAGCTCGGGATGGTTGGCCGCGCAGTGGTAGCACTCGCGGTTGTTCTCCCAGACCAGCTTCCAGTTGCCCTTTTCGACGATCGTGCTTTCGAAGGCGACCTTCGTCTCGCCGAGGCGGTGACGGACGAGGTAGGGCTCGGCCAGCTCGCGGTAGGGCCCGAAGTCCGGCGCCTGGTCGGCGAGGCAGATGAAGATGTAGCCGCCGACGGTCTCGCAATGGATCGGCTTCAGGCCGTGCGCGGTCCGGTCGAAGTCCTCGGCCATGTGGCGGGCGAACAGCAGCGTGCCGTCCAGTTCGTAGGTCCACTGGTGATAGGGGCAGACGAGCTTGGCGGAGGAACCCTTGTGCTGGGTGCAGACGCGCGAGCCGCGGTGCCGGCAGGAGTTGTGCAGCGCGCGGACGGTGCCTTGCCGGTCGCGCGTGACGACGACCGGATAGTCGCCGACCTGCACTGTGAAATAGTTCCCCGGGCGCGGGATCTCGCAGTCGTGGCCGATGAACAGCCAGTCGCGATACCAGATCGTCTCGAGGTCGAGGCGATAATGGTCGGGGTCGATGTAGAAAGCCTGGTCGAGGCTGTAGCCCTCGCGCCGGTTCCTGATCTTGCGAAGCACGTCGTTGCGGATATCCATTGCCGGTCCTCAAAGCCCTGGTTCGACCGATGCGGACGCGGACGGAAGCGGCCGGTCACAGGACACGGCTTCGCTGCGCCCCGGCCGCCCGCCGCAGCCAGTCACGTTACGTTTCTCCAAGGCTGGTTTCCGGGCTCGGGAGATGTCCTCTGCGGACCTGCGCGGCGCCTTCCCGGGTCTCCCCAGTGGCACTTCGCCGCGATTTCTTCCCTTACCGTTGCGGGGGCAGCGCCGGATTTTCACCGGCTTCCCAATTCTCCACCCCTCCCTATCGAGGCAGCACCTTGAGCCTCTTCATCTAAGCGGAAAGCCGGGACGCGGACACGCCCTAAAGCGACATCGCCTTCCGCTTTGACGACAGCAATTCATCCCGGTATCAATTAAAATTATTATTTATATTCAGATGCTTATAAAGCCATAAACGCAACGCCGCCAAGATTTTGCGCAAACTGCGCGTTCGACAGGCAGATATTCTCTTTGCGCCACCAGTGTCACGACGGCAGCCGGCGCGGTTCCTGTGCCGCGCCATCCACGCCGACCATCCGGCAAAGCGGAGCCAGCCGTCCCATTGCGGCACCGCGTAAGGGGGACATTAACCATGAGGGCGCATGATTGCGCTCAAAAAGCACCAGCCCCGGAGCGCCTTTCCGTGCAGCCCACGCCGAAATTCCGATACTACGACGCCGTCGCCTTCAAGCGTTCGCAGAGCGCGCGCTGGTTCGCCTATACCGAATACCTGCGCAGCGGCAAGCTCGAGCGGCGGGAATGGAGCGAGGCGGACAGGCGCTATCTCAGCCATGGCGAGGTCGCCGCGCGGACCGGCCGCAGGCTGGAGAAGGCAGGTAGTGTCACCCACGAGCGCATCAACAGCTTCCACGGCTCGATCCGCTTTCCCAGGCTGATCTTCCACCGCACGCTCGCCTCCATGCCACACCTCGGCTACTGCCACGTCACCGTCTCGAGCACGCGGCTGACCCAGGACGAAAACGTGCAGTGGTCCTTCTACATGGCGAACTTCTATGCCGAACTCGGCGAGGGAGAGCGCTTCTTCGAGGCGATCGATCCGCAGCACCGCCGGATGTATTTCGCCGTCGCCATCAGCCCGTCCGAAATCGAGGGCCGGCTGGAAATCAATCGAACCGTGGGCGACGACGGCGTGCTGTTCCAGACCCACGATCCGAAGGTGGCGATGAAGAACGTGCTGCTGCTCGGGGCGCGCAGCGAGGAACTGCGCAAGATCATCCGCGCGATCTGAGCCGCCTACGAGCGCGCAACCGGGCCGCTGGCCCGCTTCCAGGCGTCGATCCCGCCCTCGATGTGGCAGGCGCCGGCCAGGCCGGCGCCTTGCGCCGCCACCACCGCCATGGCCGAGCGCTCGCCGTAGGCGCAGTAGAAGACGATGCGCCTGCCGGTGGCCGCCGCCAGTTCGTGCAGCACGCCACCCGGCCCGATGTTCTCCTGCAGGTCCGGATAGGGCGCATGCAGCGATCCCGGAATGGTGCCGTGCTTCTCCCGCTCGGCCCGCTCCCGCAGGTCGACGAGCGCCACGTCCGGACGGCCAAGCAGCGCCAGCGCCTCGACCGCCGTCACCGCCCAGCCCTTGCGGGCGATCTCGTCCTGATGCAGCCCGACATGCATGTTGGCCGGGACGGCCACGTCCATCATCTTCGGATTAGGCAGGTTCAGGCTGTTCATCAGGTCGACGTACTCGTCGACCGATCGCACCTTCAGGCGCGGATTGAACTGCCGCTCCTCTCCGATCGTCGACACCGTGTCGCCCTTGTAGTCATGGGCCGGAAAGACCAGCGTCTCGTCCGGCAGCTTCAGCAGCTTGTTGAAGATCGAATCATACTGCTGGCGCGGGTCGCCATTCTGGAAATCGGTGCGGCCGGTGCCGCGGATGAGCAGCGTGTCGCCGGTGAAGACGCGCCCGGCCATCAGGAAGGAGTAGGAATCGTCGGTGTGGCCGGGCGTATAGAGCACGTCCAGGCTGAGGCCCTCGATCGCCACGCGGTCGCCTTCGGCGACCCGCATCGACACCACGTCCGCAGCGGTCTGCTCGCCCATCACCGTGACGCAGTGCGTCCTGTCGCGCAGCGCCCCGAGCCCGGTGACGTGATCGGCGTGAAGATGGGTGTCGACCGCCTTGACCAGTTTCAGGTCAAGCTCGCGCACGAGCTGCAGGTAGCGATCGACCTTCTCCAGCACCGGATCGATGATCAGCGCCTCTCCCCCGCGCCGGCTGGCGACGAGGTAGGTATAGGTGCCGGAGGTGCTGTCGAACAGCTGCCGGAAGATCATCGCCGCCGCGTTGGCCCGCCACGGCGGGCCCTCCCTGTCAGGTTCGCGGCTGCGGCACGATCCGGATATAGGGCTTCGGTGCGCGCCAGCCGTCCGGATACTGCTTGCGGGCGTCGTCGTCGGACACCGACCCGGCGATGATCACGTCCTCACCCTGCTGCCAGTTGACCGGCGTGGCGACCTTGTGCCGGGCCGTCAGTTGAAGCGAGTCGATCACCCGCAGCACCTCGTCGAAGTTGCGGCCCGTGGTCATCGGATAGACCAGGATCAGCTTGACCCGCTTGTCCGGACCGATGACGAACACGTTGCGCACGGTCTGGTTGTCGGCGGGTGTGCGGCCGGTCGGATCGCCCGACACCTCGGCCGGCAACATGCCGTAGAGCTTCGAGACCGTGTAGTCGACATCGGCGATCATCGGGAAATTCGGCGCATGACCCTGGGTCTCCTCGATGTCGCTGGCCCAGCCGGCGTGCCTGTCGAGCGGGTCGACGGACAGACCGACGATCTTGACGCCACGCTTGTCGAACTCCGGCTTGATCTTCGCCATGTAGCCCAGCTCGGTCGTGCAGACGGGGGTGTAGTCCTTGGGATGCGAGAAAAGCACCGCCCAGGAATCGCCGATCCAGTCATGGAACTGGATCTCGCCTTCGGTCGTCTGCGCCTTGAAGTCCGGTGCCAGATCGTTGATTGCAAGTCTCACGTCACACCTCCTTGCCTCCAGGTAACGAAATTACCATGGCCCCCAAGGCGAGACAGTTTGCACCAATCGCCGCATTAGGCAACGGAAAAGGTCGCCGCCTGGCCGGGCCGTGCGCGGTCGTCGGGAAGGTCGCTCGGGAGACGGTCAGACGGTCTTGTAGAGCATCCAGTCCTTGCCCTCGGATCCGCCGTCGCTGCTGCGATGAACGACGAGGCGGTTGCCGCCGCCGGCCTGGGCCTGGTGCAGTGCCTTCTCGGCGAAGCTGACGAAGTCGAAGGCGTTACCGGCCGACCCGGCCATGCAGACGCCGGCCGAGAACGTCAGGCTGCCGAGGCTGCGCATCGTCTCGGGATGCTTGAGCGGGGCGGCGGCGAAGGCGGCCCGCAGCAGCGCCAGCAGCCGCTGGATCTCGGTCTCGTCCGATGTGTAGAACAGGAACCCGAAGCGCAGCCCCTCGAAACGGCTGGCGACGTCGGCCGACGGCGTGGCCCGCTTGACGAGCGCGCCGTAGTGCTGGACCAGATAGCCGTTGAGCGCCTCGACCTGCACGGGAGAGAACCGCTTGCCGACATCCACTTCGACGATCGCAAGGCCGCATGACGCCGGCATCTCGGGATTGGCGTAGACCTTGGCGACCGCCTTGTTGAAGGCGCGCCGGTTGCCGAGGCCGGTCGGCGCATCGGTGAACTTCGTCGCCTCGAACGCCGCCATCTCCTTCTGGATCGCATCCATGTTTTCCGATTGCGCGGCGACGCTCGCCTCCAGGGCGGCATTGCGCGTCACCTGCTGCTCCGTCGCCTGCCGCAGGCGCTCGATCGAGGTTCCGAGGGCTTCCGAGGACGGCTCGCCATCGGCAAGGATCGCCTGCGACGCCTCGCCGATCAGGCGGCTGTAATCGCTGAGCGAGATCTTCTCCTGCTGCAGCAACGCCATGAAGTTGGTCATTTCGTCGCGTACGGCGCCAGCCGATCGCTGCAGCACGCTCTCTTCGTGATGGTGCGGCAGATACTTGCGGCCAAGCTCGTCCAGGGCCGCCTGGGTCTTGTACTTGCCGAGCGCAATGAATTCGCGAACAAGGTCCGGATTGGCACCGGCATAGGCCTCGTAGACCAGCTCGTAGTTCCGCGGCAGGCCGTCGATGCCCATCTGGTGCATGGCCGTGGCGATCCGCAAAGCAATGTCGTTGGTAGAGGATTTCCTTTGGTTCATTTTGATCAACCCCGTCCGTATCGGACATTTGGTAGCAGTCATCCGTTACGAAGCATCTAACGGGTCGTCACCAATTACTAGAAAACCGGAACCTCACACGCAGTGCGTGCGCGACCTTTCTGATTGGCAATCGTTCCGCAAAGGCTGTAAGGCAGGGACCGACAGTGAAGAAGAGCGGGCGAGATGGCAGAGGTCATCGACACGAGAACGAACCCGGAGGCGGCCCTGCGGCGCGCGACCGAGGTGCTGGAGCGGGGGGCGCCGATCGCGATCCCGACGGAGACCGTTTACGGGCTCGCCGCGGACGCGACCAATCCGCAGGCGATCGCCCGCATCTATGAAACCAAGGGGCGGCCGCGCTTCAATCCGCTCATCTGCCACATGGCCGATATCGCCATGGCCGAGCGCCATGCCCGCTTCGATCCGCTGACCCGGCAGATCGCGCAAGCCTTCTGGCCCGGTCCGCTGACGCTGGTGCTGCCGATCCGCGCGGACAGCTCGATCCATCCGCTGGCACGCGCCGGGCTCGATACCGTCGGCATCCGCGTGCCCACCGGCTTTGCAAACCGGCTGCTTTCCTCGTTCGGGCGGCCGCTGGCCGCGCCGAGCGCCAACACCTCCGGGCGCATCAGCCCGACGACGGCGGAGCACGTCAGGGGCGATCTCGGCGATCGGATCGACCTGATCCTGGACGGCGGCGCGGCGACGGTCGGGCTGGAATCGACGATCCTGAAAATCGACGACGGCAAGATCCGTTTGCTGCGACCGGGCGGGCTCGAGGTTTCCGAGATCGAGCGACTGACCGGCACCTCGGTGATCCGGCCGGAAGGTGCGGGCGCCGCGATCGAGGCGCCGGGCATGCTCGCCTCGCATTATGCGCCGGTTGCCGGGGTACGGCTCAATGCCCGCGAGGTCGTCGCCGGCGAGGCACTGATCCGCTTCGGGGGTACGGCCCTGCCCGGCGAGGATCAGGCCGCGATCGTCCTCGACCTCAGCCCGGCCGGCGACCTGCGCGAGGCGGCCGCCAACCTGTTCGGCTACATGCAGCGGGCGGACGCCACGGGCGCCCGCTCGATCGCGTTCGCACCGGTGCCGGCCACCGGGCTCGGCGAGGCCATCAACGACCGGCTCGAACGCGCGGCGGCGCCGAGGAGCTAGCCATGCCATCCCCCCTCGTCCCCGACCTGATCGCCCGCTTTGCCGCCATCACCGGCACTGCCCACGCGCTGGCCGATGCCGCAGCGATCGCGCCCTACCTCGTCGAGACACGCGGCCTCTACCACGGCACGACCCCTCTGGTGCTGCGGCCGGGCAGCGTCGCCGAGGTGTCGGACATCCTGAAACTCGCAACGGCGACCGGCACGGCGATCGTGCCGCAGGGCGGCAACACCGGGCACGTGGCCGGGCAGATCCCGCGCGAAGGGGCCGCAGACGTCGTGCTGTCGCTCTCGCGCATGAACCGCATTCGCGACGTCGACCCGGTCGGCAACGTGATCGTCGCCGACGCCGGCTGCGTCCTGACCGACGTCCAGAGCGCGGCGGAGGCGGTCGACCGGCTGTTTCCGCTTTCGCTCGGTTCGGAGGGCACCTGCCAGATCGGTGGCAACCTTGCCACCAACGCCGGCGGAACAGCCGTGCTCGCCTATGGCAATGCGCGCCAGCTCTGCCTCGGGCTGGAAGTGGTGCTGCCGACCGGCGAGATCTGGAACGGGCTGCGACGCCTGAAAAAGGACAATACCGGCTATGACCTGCGCGACCTGTTCATCGGCGCGGAGGGTACGCTCGGCGTCATCACCGGCGCGGTGCTGAGGCTGGTGCCGAGGCCGGCCGGCCACGAGGTCGCCTTCGCCGGCCTGCGTTCCGTCGCCGATGCGCTTGCGCTGTTCGACCGCGCCATGCGCCGCTGCGGCCCGGCGCTGACCGGCTTCGAACTGATGCCGCGGATCGGCATCGACTTCACCACGCGGCATATTCCGGGCGTGCGCGATCCGCTGCCGACGCGGCACGACTGGTATGCGCTGATCGACGTCTCCACCTCGGACTCGCCGGAGGCGGCGCGGCGGATGATCGAGGCATTGCTGGAGGAGGCACTCGCCGACGACCTCGCGCAGGACGCGGTGATCGCCGAAAGCGGCGCGCAGCGGCGGGCGCTATGGCACATGCGCGAAAGCATGTCGCCGGCGCAGAAGCCCGAGGGCGGCTCGATCAAGCACGATGTCTCCGTGCCCGTCTCCAGCATTCCGGCGTTCATGGCGGACGCGGACGCCGCGGTGACGGCGATGATCCCGGGCGCACGTGTTTGCGCCTTCGGCCACATGGGCGACGGCAACATCCACTACAACATCTCCCAGCCGGTCGGCGCCGACAAGCAGGCCTTCCTCGATCGCTGGCGGGACTTGAACGCTGTGGTGCACGGCATCGTCCGCAGGTTCGGCGGATCGATCTCGGCCGAGCACGGCATCGGCCAGCTGAAGCGCGACGAACTGGCCGAGGTGCGCGAGCCGATCGAGATCGAGCTGATGCGGCGGATCAAGCGCGCCTTCGACCCCGCCGGAATCATGAATCCCGGCAAGGTGTTGCGGGCAGAAGCCTAGAATCCGGATACGGCCCGGCCGATCAGGCCCCGCCGGTGCGCAATTGCGCCATGGTCAACAGAGTGTCGGCGCTGATGCTGCCGCCGCCACCGCTCAGGATCGCCACGGCGCCGGAGGTCTCGCCGCCGTTCTGCAGATCGTAGAGGACCGCGAACTTGGCGATCATCTTCGACACCTTCTCCGGGTCCTGCAGGTCCTCGAGCGTCAGATAGCGCTCGATCAGCTCCGCCTGGGCGTCGATGTCGGCGCTGCCGATGTCGTCGGGGAGGTCGTTCAGGATCTTGAAGACCTGATAGAGCGCATCGTCGGCCAGGATGTCGTAGGCGTTCGAGATCGAGTTCGCGCTGCGCTCGAAATAGAGCGCCAGGCGCACACCGGCATTCTCCTCGCCAGCCTCGACTTCCATTGCCTGGCGGATGAAGGAGTCGAGCGTCTGATAGATCCCGCGCTTCGTCTGGATCGCCGCGTCGTGCGGGCGCGCCACCTTGCCCTCGGCATCGAAGTTGAAGGAGGCGACGATGGTGCGGTAGCTGCGGTCGGCCTGCTGGTTGACGAAGCTGTCGGGGTCATCGAGGTCGGACGCAAAGATCTCCGCCATGAACCCTTCCGGGACCGTGCCGGGGTCGATGTTGTTCGCTTCCAGGACGAAGGCGACCAGCCGGGTATCGGCCAGGAACTCGGCCAGCGATGAGACCTTCTGGATCTCTTCGCTGTAGTAGCTCGCCTCCGCCTGCGCCTTCTTCTTGTCGTCCTCCGTACCGAAGCGGGACTTTTCGACGACATAGGCCTTGGAGACGATCTGGATTTCCGCCTCGGTCTGGGCCATCACCGGGACGTCGATGTCGCCACTGTCGTCGAAGTTGAAGGCCTTGGCCAGCTCGAGATAGCGGCTGTCCTTCAAGCGGTAGACGTAGCTTTTCGGGTCGTTGAGGTCGCTCAGCAGGACCTGCTTGATCTTCCAGGCGCTCTCGGTGCTCGGGTCCAGGCCAAAGGCGTTCAATGCGACCTGATAGACGCTCGACGCCACGAAGAAGTCGTTGACCGTGGTGATGTTGCCGACGTCGGACTTGTACCTTGCGATCAGCTTCGCGTCGGCTTCGTCGTCCTTGTCGTTGTATCGGGTCATGTAATAGTTGCCGGCGATCACGGTCTTGTCGGGATCCTGGGCCACGTCGCCGGGGGCCAGCGTGCCGTCGGTGCGGAAGTTGAACGCCCTGGCGAGTTCAACGTAGCGCTTGTCGCCCTTGCCCACCGTGTAGATGTAGCTCGTCGGATCGTCCGGGTCGCTGGTCAGGATGTTCTTGATCGTCGAGGGCACGATGGTGACGCCGTTCAGGTCGTAGGCAACCCGGATATAGTTCAGGACGCGGCTGTCGCTGAGAAGTCCCTCCACCGTGGTCGCCGTCGCCACCGCCTCCTCGAAATGCGCCTTGTTCAAAAGGGCCGCGGCCGAGGTGACCCGCGGCGTCGAGAGGACATAGGCCTCGTTGGTGGATTGCTTCTGCTGCGCGGTCTGGGCGAGCGTTCCGGCCGGAAGGGTGCCGTCGGCGTTGAACTCGAAGGCCGCCGCCAGGGCGAGATACCTGCTCGCGGCGATGATCTGCGCCCTCCACCCGGTGATGCTCGCGGTCAGCGCCGCCTTTTCGGCGGGCGTCAGGTTTCCGTTGGCGATCTGGTCGTTCGCATCGTCGATCTTGGCCTGGTAGCCGTTGATCGCCGCGCCAAAGGTCGTGTTGACGTAGCTGTCCGGGTCATCGAGGTCGCTCGTCAGCGCCCCGCGCACGGCCTGGTAGGAGTAGGTGTTGGGATCGATGCCGAAGGCGGTGAAGAGGTAGTCCTTCATCCGCTCGTTCTGCAACAGCTGGTCGACGGTCGTGACCTTGTCGATCACGATGTTGTAGTAGCGCGTCTCCTCCTGCTGCGCCTTTCCGGCATTGTTCGCGGTCGCGGTGTAGAGCCCGATCACCTCGTCCAGCTGGGCGTCCGACTGCGCGACCGCGGTCTCGCCGTTGAAAGAGAACGACTGCGCGAAGGTACGGTAACGGGTGTCGGTGAGAAGATTGACGAAGCTGTTCTCGTCGGTCAGGTCGCTTTCCAGCACCTTGCGCATGAAGGCCTTGGCATAGGCCATCTCCTCCAGCCCGTAGGCTTTCATCGCATAGGTATAGAGCCGGTAGTCGTCCAGGAACTCGTCGACGGAAGAAACCTTGCCGATGTTCTCCTTGTAATAGGCCGAGTCGCGCGCGTTGATCGTCTGCTGGGACACGCGGTTGATGGTGGTCAGGAGGTCCTTGGAGAGTAGGTTGTAGCTCGTATAGGTCGAAAGCATCGCAAGACATTTCCCTGGCGCGCCGGCATCCCCGCGCGCGAATGGCGCCGACGGCACCATGGGCGACGATCCTTGTCCGGGGCTGTCGGGGAGCATGTTCACGGAACGGAAACCCTGCCCGGCCGGCATTTGCTAACCATCAGCTCCGGCAAAAATTTCTTAACCGCGATTTTTAAGCCGGACAGAAGGCGGCCAACCCTACCTTCACGCCATCAGAGGACGAAAAAGTCCCGAGGAGAAGACCGGAAACCGGCTCTCAAGGAAGACAAGGGTGAAAGACATGCTGAACACCGTTTTCAAACCGGCCTGGGCCGAGTCAACGCTGCGCCTCGACCCGAAGCGCTTTCCCCACCAGATCAGCTATGCCCCGGATAGCGGCCCCGACGCCGTCATGATCAGCCTTGACGAACGCGGCGCGGTGCTGCGCAAGACCCTGCCCTCCAGCGGGCTACCGCTTTCGTTCGCCCTGCCCGCACGCGCCTTCAAGGGCGTCGCGGCGCGCGCCATCGACCACGGCAACGGCGAGGTGACAGTGACGCTCGAACTGCATCACGACGATCCCGACCTGTGCATCCCGCTGCTCGTCGCGCATGACCTGTGCGACATCGCGGCCGACTGGCGCGGCTGGGCGGAGGCTTATCGCATCCCCATGCTGATGGTCGAGGCCGACGGCGTCGCCCGGCCACTGGAGATGCACCTCGGCGCGATCCCGACGCGGCCAGCACGGCAGCGTCGCCGCCATTCCTTCTTCGCCGATCGCCGGCCGCGCTTCCTCGTGCGTCGCTCGCCCGGCAATCTCGGCCTATCGATGACGATCAACGGTCGCGAGATCATCGCCCGCAGCTAGCACCTGGCGCATCAGCCGGCTGGTGACGGGACGCCGGCGGGCGTCCCGTTTCGTTGTCGGGCTCAGGCGAATGCGAGCGCGGCGAGCAGCCCGAGGAAGATAATGAGGCCGACGACGCTGTTGAACTTGAACAGCGCGAGGCACTGGTCGGGGTCGTCTATGTCGATCCTCACGATCTGCCAGGCGAGCATTGCAGCAGCGCCGGCCAGGCCGGCATAGGCGAGCACGCCGACCCCGGCGAGGGTGCACGAAAGGCCGATCAGCAGCACGGCGAGCCCGTAAAGCCCGACCAGCCAAGCTCGGGTCCGCTCGCCGAACAGCCGTGCGGTCGAGCGCACGCCGATCAGCGCATCGTCCTCCTTGTCCTGGTGCGCGTAGATCGTGTCATAGCCGATCGTCCAGACGACCGCGCCGGCATAGAGCAAGAGCGCAGCAGGCGACAGGGCGCCGAACTGGGCGGACCAGCCCATCAGCGCTCCCCAGGAAAACGCAAGCCCCAGAAACAGTTGCGGCCAGTCGGTAAAGCGCTTGGCAAAGGGATAGACCGCGACGATCACGAGCGAGGCAATGCCCAGCCCCACGGTGAACAGGTTGAACTGCAGCAGCACGAACAGCCCGACCAGCGCCTGCAGCACGATGAAGGCCTTCGCCTGGCCGCGGCTCACCCGGCCCGACGGCAGCGGCCGCGAGCGCGTCCGTGCCACCGCCTTGTCGATCTCGTGGTCGACGAGGTCGTTGTAGGTGCAGCCGGCGCCGCGCATTGCAATCGCGCCGACGACAAAGAGCAGGATGTGCCAGGCGAACTGCGGCAGAGAATAGGCCGCCTGCGCACGCGCGACGTTGGCGGCGAGCGCCGCCGACCAGAGGCAGGGCCACATCAGGAGCTGCCAGCCGATCGGCCGGTCCCAACGGGCAAGCTGCGCATACGGCCAGAGCGAGCGCGGCAGGACACGATAAACCCAGTTGTCGGAGGGCGCGTCGGCGACGCGGCCGGAATCGGGAGGATTTGTGCTCATGCGCCTAGTTCGCAGCCCGTCCGCTACGGGTCAAGACCGATGTGCGGAGGCGCCGACCGGAACGTTTCCGAGCGTCCCGCGTTGGGAAGAGCAGGCCGCCAACACAGGAGTGTTTCATGCCCACGAGCTCGATGGCACTGCGAGTGAATGCGATCTGCGCCGACGCCGGGCTGTCGACCACCGAGAAGATCGCAAGGCTGCGCCGGCTACGCAACCTCGCCCGCGCCCTCCAGCAGGCCGCGCACCAGTGCGCTGTCGTCGAGGACGACGGGTGGTACGAAGAGGTGGACATCATCGAGCGCACGCTCGGCGGGCTTCGCCGGACGCGCGCGGCAACACGCCGCCCATCCACCGCGGAAGCCCCGCCGGCACCCCCTGCTCCGCCGCCGGACCTGCCGGCATTGCGCCGCGCCACGCGCGGTCGCCCTTGACCTTTGCCGCCCGCCCCCTTAACCCCGCGGACACACGCGGATTGCAGGGGATATGGCAATGAAGGTTCTGTTGATCGGTTCGGGCGGACGCGAGCATGCACTCGCCTGGAAGCTCGCGCAGTCGCCGCAACTGACCACGCTTTTCGCCGCCCCGGGCAACCCCGGTATGGCCGAGTGCGCCACGCTCGTCCCCCTCGACAGCGAGGACCACGCCGCCGTTGCCGCCTTCTGCCACGACAACGGCGTGGGCCTCGTCGTCGTCGGCCCGGAGGCACCGCTCGTTGCGGGCCTGGCCGACCGGCTGCGCGCCGACGGCATCGCCGTCTTCGGCCCCTCCCGGGCCGCGGCACGCCTCGAAGGTTCGAAGGGGTTCACCAAGGATCTTTGCGCCCGCCATGACATCCCGACCGGCGCCTACAAGCGGTTCTCCGACGCGGTTGCGGCAAAGGCCTATGTCATCGCGCAGGGCGCGCCGATCGTCATCAAGGCCGACGGGCTCGCCGCCGGCAAGGGCGTGACCGTGGCGATGACGGTCGACGAAGCGCTCGCCGCCATCGACGACTGCTTCGACGGCGCCTTCGGCGCGGCCGGTGCGGAGGTGGTGGTCGAAGCCTTCCTCGACGGCGAGGAAGCGAGCTTCTTCTGCCTGTGCGACGGCACCCACGCCCTGCCGCTGGCCTCGGCGCAGGACCACAAGCGCGTCGGCGACGGCGATACCGGTCCGAATACCGGCGGCATGGGCGCCTACTCCCCGGCCCCGGTTATGACGCCGGCGATGGTCGAGCGGACGATGCGGGAGATCATCGAACCCACCATCCGCGGCATGGCCGAGGACGGCCATCCCTTCAGCGGCGTCCTGTTCGCCGGACTGATGATCACCGCCAAAGGACCGGAACTGATCGAGTACAATGTCCGCTTCGGCGACCCGGAGTGCCAGGTGCTGATGATGCGGCTCGACAGTGACCTGCTGCCGCTGCTGCATGCCGCGGCGACCGGCACGCTCGAGAAGCAGTCCGCCGCGTGGAAAGAGGAGACCGCCCTGACCGTCGTGCTCGCCTCGAAGGGCTACCCGGGATCCTACGACAAGAACACGCCGATCGCCTTCATCCCGGCCGATTCCGAGGCCGCCAAGGTGTTTCATGCCGGCACGGCACGGCAGGACGGCGGGCTGGTGGCGACCGGCGGCCGCGTGCTGAACGCCACCGCAATGGCGCCGACGGTGGCCGAGGCGCAGACACGCGCCTATGCGCTGGCGGACCGGGTCGAATGGCCGAACGGCTTTTGCCGCCGCGACATCGGCTGGCGCGCAATCGGGCGCGAAGGCGGCTGACGCCGGCACCGGGGCTTAACGCGGCCAGGCGGCGAGTCATTCAATTTTTACCAATTCTCCTGACCGGAACGTAACGGAAAGCGCGTAGTCTCGCCCTGACCTTAGGGGAGAACCATCATGCGTTTGCATCTGTCGACCATTGCCCTGGCGCTACTGGCCTCGCCTGCGCTTGCGTCCTCGATCGAGCCTGTGACCTCGGGCGACGGCGAAGGCCAGGGAAGCATCCATACCATCACCTGTGGCGAATGCCCCGCCCTCCGGGAAAAGCCGAAAGGCCAGGCCTATTTCGTGCCCGACATCGATCCCGGCACGCAGAAGGTGGAGATCCGCGAAATCGGCGGCGAGAAGAAGATGTTCCGCAGCGAGGCCTGGCTCGGCGGCTCGCCGGTTGTCTTCGTCAGCAAGGCGCCGGAAGCGGGCGTCGACGCGACGGCGATGCCGCCGTCCGAAACCGCCAATGTCATCGATCCCGACGCCACCACCGGCGCGCTGGGCGCCAAGGCCGCCAGCCATGCCGTGACCGCCTCGGCCGGCGGAGAGCCGTCCGGTTCGCCCGCGCTTGATTCATCGACATTTGAACTTCGGGTCGAATGACCCCATAATAGGGCGGTTCCCTGCCCCATCGGCCCACCAGGCCGGTCGGGCATCCGTCCGCAAGGGCGGATGTCTTGCGCCCCTGAAGAGAAGCAGGGGCGCAAGTATTATGCGCCCCCCTTGTCCTCCGCCTCCAGCTGCTCGACCAGCCGGTCGACCTCGCCGTCCGAGAACACGGCAATGCCGTGGCGCCTAAGGTAGGCGGCGGTGACCCCCGCGCCCGCGTGGCGCCTGCCGGAAAAACTGCCGTCATAGAGGAAGCCCGAGCCGCAGGACGGACTGCCGTCGATCAGCAGCGCATGGCGGCAGCCATTGGCCCTTGCGATGTCCAGTGCACGCCGTGCGCCAGCGATGAAACCCTCGGAGACGTCGCGGCCGCTCGGTTCCACCACCTGCGCCGCGCCGTCGAGCACGTCGCCGCCGTCCATCCCGGCGGCGATTTCCGCCGGCGGACGCGGCACCGTAAAACCACCGGCGAGTTCGGGACAGAAGCTGACGAGCCGGCCCTCCGCCCGCCAGCGCGCCACCGCCTCGTGCAGCAGCGGCTTCGCCGAACCGTTGTAGCGGACCGGCAGGCCCATCAGGCAGGCGCTGATGAGGATCTTGCCGGCCATCAGCGCCCCTCGCTCAGCCCGCGATCTTGGAGAAATCGGCGACCGTTCCGGTCGCCGCGCGGATCGCGGCGAGCAATGCCAGCCGGTTGGCCCGGATCGCCGCGTCCTCATCGTTGACCAGGACGTCGTCGAAGAATCGGTCGACCGGCGCGCGCAGCTTCGACAGCGCCGCCATGGCCGCACGGAAGTCTTCCCCGGCGACCGCCGCGGCCGCCTCCCGCGTCGCCACGAGCACGGCGTCGTGCAATTCCTTCTCGGCGGTGATGCGGAAGAGTTCGGCGGCGACGCCGTCGGCGACGACCGTGCCCTTCTTCTCCTCGGCGGCGAGCAGCTGGGTGGCGCGCTTGGTGCCGGCGAGCAGGTTGATGCCGTCCTCGGAGGTGATGAAGGCGGTCAGCGCCTCGGCGCGACGCGCCACCATCAACAGGTCGTCGGCATCCGCCGTCAGCACCGCGTCGATGATGTCGTGGCGGGCGCCCTGGTCGCGCAGGTAGACCTTGAGGCGGTCGTGGAAGAACGCGAGGAGATCGGGATCCTGCGCGACCGACAGGATCGGCAGGCGGATGTTTTTCTCCAGCAGGACGCGGATCACGCCGAGTGCGGCGCGGCGCAGCGCGTAGGGGTCCTTCGAGCCGGTCGGCTTCTCGTCGATCGCCCAGAAGCCGGTCAGCGTGTCGAGCTTGTCGGCCAGCGCGACCGTGATCGCCACCGGGTCGGAGGGCACCCGATCGGAGGGCCCCTGCGGCTTGTAGTGATCCTCGATCGCATCGGCCACCGCCTGGGGCTCGCCCTGCAGCAGCGCGTACTTGTGACCCATGATGCCCTGCAGCTCGGGAAACTCGCCGACCGCCTCAGTGCGCAGGTCCGCCTTGGCGAGCACGACGGCGCGGTCGACGAGCGCCGGGTCGGCGCCGGTCACCTTGGCGAGTTCGGCCGCCAGCGAGCGGATGCGGCCCACGCGCGCGCCCTGGGTGCCGAGCTTGGCGTGGAAGGTCACATCGAGGGCGTCGAGCTTGGCCATGCGCTGGTCGAGCGGCTTCTTCAGGTCGAGGCCGAATTTCGCCGCCGAGGCTGCGAGCGTGCCGAGGTCCGGCAGGTCGTGCTGATCGCGGCTCCAGAAGTGGCGGGCGTCGGACAGGCGCGCGCGCACGACCTTGCCGTTGCCGTGGACGATCTCCTTGCCGCCGTCCTTCGCCTCGATGTTGGCGACGAGGATGAAGTGGTTGGAGAGGCCCTGCCCGCCGGCGGGCCGGGTGACGAAGCACTTCTGGTTGGTCTTGATCGTCAGCCGGATGATCTCGGACGGGATCGCCAGGAATTCCTCCTCGAAGGTGCCCATCAGCACCTGCGGCCACTCGACGAGGCCGGAGACTTCCTCGAGCAACCCCTCGTCCTCGACCAGTTCGAGACCGTTGGCGAAGGCGATGTTGGCGGCGTCGGTGGCGATGACCTGCTTGCGGCGTTCGGCGTCGAGGACGACCTTGGCCCTTTCGAGGCCGTCGGCATAGTCGGCAAAGCGGCGGACGGTGAAGGGTTCGGGCGCATGGAAGCGGTGGCCGACGGTGACGTTGCCGGCGACGATGCCGTCGACCTCGAACGGAACGACCTGCGTTTCCTCGGTTTCCGAGCCGAACAGGCAGACGATCGACTGCAGCGGGCGCACCCAGCGCTGCGCGCCCGGCCTGGACGAGGCTGCGCCCCAGCGCATCGACTTCGGCCAGGGGAAATTGCGGATGATGCCCGGCATCACCTCGGCAATGATCGCTTCGGCGGGACGGCCCGGCTTGACGATGTGGGCGACATAGAAGTCGCCCTTCTTCGGGTCGCGGTGGACATGCGCCTGTTCGATCGAAGACAGGCCGGCGCCGCGCAGGAATCCTTCGATCGCCTTCTCGTTGGCGTCGGTGCGCGGGCCCTTGCGCTCCTCGCGGATGTCGGCCGAGCGGGCGTTGAGGCCACGAATGTCGAGCGTCAGCCGGCGCGGCGTCCAGTATTCGCGCGCCCCTTCGTAGGTCAGGCCGGCCTCGACCAGCGCGTCGGTGACGAGCTTTTTCAGGTCGCCGGCCGCCTTGCGCTGCATGCGGGCGGGAATTTCCTCGGAACGGAGCTCAAGCAGAAGATCGGGCATGGGCTGGATGCTTTTCTTGCGGATCGTTGGACTGCGGCGGACTTAGCAAGCCCGGCAGGAAAAGTCATCCGTGCATTGGCGGAAAAGTCGCGGCCCGGCCGTCACCTGCACGGCGATGTGACGGGTAGCACAGGCCGGCACGGACGGCAGGCCTCACCAGCCGCCACCGCCGCCGCCGCCGCCCCCGCCGCCGGAGAAGCCGCCGCCGGAGCCGCCGGAAAAGCCGGACGAGGAGCTTTTCGGCGGGGGCGGCAGCGAAGCGGTGATGGTATCGGCCATGGAGCCGGCGAAGCCGCCCATGCGCTCGCCGAAGCCGCCCGGGCCGCTGCCGCTGTACCAGGCGGGGTGATAGCCGGCAGCGACCGCGGCGCCGGCCGCAGCGGTGGCGAGCCAGCGCTCGAATGTCTGCGACCAGGGCTTTTCGACCCCGAGCGCCACCGCATAGGGCAGCAGCGTCTCGTAGTGGCGCGGCGACATTTCCGGCGCGCCGGCGAGATTCAGGCGCTCCCTCTCGGCCAGCGTCAGGTACTGGCGCAGCCCGTCGATGCCGTCCATCATCCTGCGGCCGATGGGCGTCGGCGCGCCCATGAGGAAAAAGAACAGCAGGTTGAGCAGGACGATGCCGCCGACCGCGGCGAGGATGGGAAGCTGCCCGGTCTCGAGGCCGGCCGCGACCAGCCCGGCCAAGACCGCGCCGAAAATGCTGAGGAAGACGAACCCGAAGAAGGCGATCACCACAGCCGCCATGATGCGCTGGCCCAGGCTCCTGGCGCCGCGCAGCGACTTGCCGAAAGAGACGGCGAAGACCGAGAGGAAGAAGGCGGCCGCGGCCGGGGTCAACACCAGGGCGATGCCGTCCTCGGTGAGGTTGCCGAAGGCGAGCAGCAGCACCAGGCAGAGCGCCGACAGCACGACGCCGGCGACGACGTAACCCCGGTTGGCGCGATAGTACTTGTCGCGGTGCTCCGATTCCATCGCGTTGCGGAAGCGGGTGCCGAGCGACTGCACCTTCGTGCCATTGGCCTTGTCGATGGTGAGGCTGTCGCCGGCCGTGGCGAGGGACTTGAGCAGGGCACGCTCGCCGGTCGGCAGCGTTTCCCCCAACGGCTTTTCGGTACGGGTGACGACGATGGCCTGCCGGAGGTCATCGAGCGTGACGTAGCCCTTGACCGCAAGGTTGAGGAGCGCGGCCGAGAGCGCGGTCCAGCCAGCACCGCCGAAACCCTTGTTGTCGATATAGTTGACCAGCGCCGGCGAGGCCTTCTCCGGCGCGTCCCAGCGCGGGACCAGGACGCCGCGCGGCGGATCGCGCCCGGCGGCGAGCCATGCACGCAGGTAGTACAGCCCGACCAGCACCAGGCCGGCGAGGCCGATCAGCGCGCCGGCGTTGTCCCGCAGGAACCACCGCCAGTCCTGCGCCGCGCTCGGCCGGTCGATGCTGCCCGCCTGCATCTTCACGCCGATCGTCAGCCCCTCATGCGGACCGAGACCGCGCGTGGTCGCAAAGGTCGCCCGGTTGCCGGAGGCCCCGGCGCGGGCGGCCTTGCCGGTATCGCCATGGGCGCCGGTGAAGAAGGTGAGATCCTCAGCGCTGACGCCCTCCGGAAGCGTCACGGTCGCGCTGGCGCGCCCAATCGGGAACGCCCATTCGGTGCCGCTGACGTTCCAGAACAGCTCGTCATGCGTCTCGAAGAAGCGGATCTGGCGGTCGGTGCGGTAGGTCAGTTCGTAGCTGTGCGGCCCGGGCGCGAGCAGCACGTCGGCGGAGCCGAAATAGATGCGGATGGCGCCGCTCTCCCGCTCGGTGTGATAGGGCTCGGCCGCACCGTCGCGCCGGACCGCGACGATCTCAAAGCCGACCTGACGCACCCGGCCGCCAGCGTCGACGAAGGTGAGCGGGATGTCGCGATAGATCCCCCGGCGGATGCGGTTCCCCTCGGCGTTCACCGCGATCGTCTCGGTGACGGTCAGTTCCCCGTCCTTCGCCACGACGATGTCGGCATGGAACGAGGAAATGGTCTCCGCCGCCCGACCGGCGCCGGCCGCAAGCAGCGTGACGAGAAGCAGAAGAAGGGCCGGAACCCGTTCCATCGCCCGCCCCGACCCTAGAATTTCACGCTCGGCACGGCGCGGTCGGCGGGGTTGTCGATCTCGAAATAAGGTGCCTTGTCGAAGGAGAACACCTTCGCGACCAGGTTCGAAGGAAAGCTCTCGACCTTGACATTGAGATCGCGCGTCGCGCCGTTGTAGTAGCGGCGCGCCATCTGGATCTCGCTCTCGATCGTCTCGAGCGACTGCTGCAATTCACTGAAGTTCTCGTTCGCCTTGAGGTCCGGATAGGCCTCGGCCAGCGCCATCAGCTTGCCGAGCGCCTGACCGAGCAAGCCCTCGGCCGCCGCCCGCCCCTCGACGTCGCCGGCCGGGACGGCCTGCGCCCTGTTGCGCAGTTCCACCACCTGTTCCAGCGTCTCGCGCTCGTGCCTGGCATAGCCCTTCACGGTCTCGATCAGGTTGGGAATCAGGTCGGCTCGGCGCTTGAGCTGCACATCGATGCCCGACCAGGCCTCTTCCTTGACCTGGCGGGCCTTCACCAGGCTGTTGTAGAGGATGACCGCGTACAGGGCGACCGCCGCGGTGATTAGGAGACCGATCATCATTTCCTCCGGTTCGCGGGCAGGACGGCCCGTCGGCGGCGACAGTAGCATTGTCGGAGGCGGAGGGAAGCCCCCGCGGCCGTTCGCCGAAGGGTTGCGACAGGCCGAGCGGCGAGCGCCGAGACCGCCGTTCGGTGCCGGGAGGACGAGGCTCTCGCCCGGCCTGTATCCCAGGGAACCGAAAAAAAGCGCGGCCGCGGTCATTAAAGGCTCATCGACACCCGAAAGCGAAAGCCCCGAAAGTGAAACCGCTCGCCACCGCCATCATCGTCACCGGCTTCACCGCCCTGTTCCTTGCCTACGCCATGGGCGTGCCGACGGAACGCCCGACGGGGGTGCGCAGGGCGCTGCAGACCATTGCCGGCGAGTTTTCGACCATCATCCTGATGACGCGGTCGCGCACGAACTTCGTCCGTCGCTGCACGCAGGCCACGCCGTGCTTCGGCCCGGTCGCAGCCTAGCCCGGCCTGTCCGCAGCCGTCACCGCGCGTGCTACGCCGCGCTGCGGTCCCAGTTCACGCCGCCGGCGTCGGTCAGGAGGAAGGCCTCGCCGCAGGCCTTTGCCAGCGCGCGCACCCTGAGGATGTAGCTCTGGCGCTCGGTGACGGAGATCACGCCGCGGGCGTCGAGCAGGTTGAAGACGTGGCTGGCCTTGATGCACTGGTCATAGGCGGGCAGCACGCACTTGTGGTAGCCGCCCGGCTCGCTTGGCGCACCGGCGGCCAGGATCGCCCCGCACTCCTTCTCCGCATCGTCGAAGTGGCGATGCAGCATCGCCGTGTCGGCGATCTCGAAATTGTGGCGCGAATATTCCTGCTCGGCCTGCAGGAAGACGTCACCGTAGCTGATCCTGTCGGCGCCGTCGCGGCCGTTGAAGTTCAGGTCGTAGACGTTGTCGACGCCCTGCACATACATGGCCAGGCGCTCGAGGCCGTAGGTCAGCTCGCCGGAGACCGGCGCGCACTCGATGCCGCAGACCTGCTGGAAGTAGGTGAACTGCGACACTTCCATGCCGTCGCACCAGCACTCCCAGCCGAGCCCCCAGGCGCCGAGCGTCGGGCTTTCCCAGTCATCCTCGGCGAAGCGCACATCGTGCAGCAGCGGGTCCAGCCCGATCGCGGCGAGCGAACCGAGATAGAGTTCCTGCAGGTTCGACGGGTTCGGCTTGAGGATCACCTGATACTGATAATAGTGCTGGAGCCGGTTCGGGTTCTCGCCGTAACGGCCGTCGGACGGACGGCGCGACGGCTGCACATAGGCCGCCCGCCAAGGCCGCGGACCGAGCGCACGCAGTGTGGTCGCCGGGTGGAAGGTGCCGGCGCCGACCTCCATGTCGTAGGGCTGCAGCACCGCGCACCCCTTGTCCGCCCAGTAGTTGTGAAGCGTCAGGATCAGCCCCTGGAAGGAGCGCGTCGGGTGCATGTGGTCAGGCAGGGCAGCGGTCATCGGTCCGGTCCGGATGGGTCTGTGGATCGGGCGGACAGGTGCCACGCCACGCCGGCAGGGTCAAGGGTTGGCGGCCGGTTTTGCCGCCCGCCTTCCGTCAGTGCCGTTCGAGCGAGCGGAACAGCCCGGAGCCGGCCGGCTGGGTGGTGACGGTCGCCCGGCTCGGCGCCAGCTCCGGCACGCGCCGCAACAAGGTGCGCGAGAGCGGTGACAGCCGCGCCCGATACCAGCCGGCAAGCGATTTCAGGTCATCGCGCAGGGACGCCTCCGCCCGCCAGCCGAGCGCGGCGATGGCTTCGGTGGAGACCGAAGGGCGGCTGCGGACGGCGGGACGGCTGCTGCCGAAGTCGATGCCGGCAACCGGGTCGGTGACGGCGTCGAACACCATGCGCGCGACATCCAGCACCGAGTGATTGTCCGGCCCGGCAATGTTGTAGACACCGTTGCTTGCGCCGTGGCTGACGACCGCCCGCAGGGCGGCGCAGAAGTCCGAGATCGCGACAAAGGAGCGGCGCTGGCTGCCGTCGCCGTGGATCGACAGCGGCCTGCCGACCGCGGCCAGCTCGAGAAAGCGCGGCAGCAGCTTCTCGGCGTTCTGGCGGGTGCCGAAGATGTTGACGGGACGCAGCACGCGGACGTCGAGGTCATAGGCCTGGCGCAGGCCCGACAGCAGCATCTCGGCCGCCGCCTTGGAGGCGGCGAGCGGGTTGTCCGGATGCATTGCCGCCGCCTCGGTTGGCGACGTTGCCTCGCCATAGACCTCCGCGGTACTGACATGGACCATCAGCGGCACCCGGCGCCGGGCCATCGCCTCGGCCAGGACCTGGGTCCCGAGCGCGTTGGCGACACTGAAGCGCTCGGGCGCGAGGAAGGAGCGCTCGACATGGCTCTCTCCGGCCGCGTGGACGACCAGATCGGCCCCGCGCAGCATGTCCGTGACGAGGTCGAGATTGCCGACATCGCCCTGGCGCAGCGTCACCCGGCCGGTCCGCATCGCGCCGTCGAGGTTGCCCATGTCGGCCGCATAGGTAAAGGCGTCCAGCACGCGGACCTGCGCCGTCGGGCAGGCGACCAGCAGATCGTCCACGACGTGCGAGCCGACGAAGCCGGCGCCGCCGGTGACAACGATCGTGCGGATATTGGCGAGGTCGAGCGAAGCCATGGTGCAGCCTTCCCTGATCGGTGACACGTTCGGGAGGAGACATCGGGGCTTTCGCCGTGCAAGGCAATGCGCGCAGGCGGCCGGTCCGGCCTTTATGGCGCGTTAACCTTACGCAAGCTGGTTAACGGCCCGGCCCGGGCCAAAGATGTGCCGCGCCGTCCGGAAACGGGACGGGCAAGGCCGGATCACTCGTCGCGGCGCAGGCGGTATTCCCCGGTCTCGGGGTCCTTCACCAGTGTGCCGACCGCGCCGGTCTCGCGCTCCTTCTCGGCGGCGCGACGCTGGCGGGAAAGCCGCTCGGCATCGGCCACGAACTTGCGGTAGCCGAGCCAGGCGACCGCAACGATAATCAGCAGGAATATGAGCTGCGGCATCTTTCCTCCCTGTCGTCAGCGGCCGTAGCGCGCCCACAGTGCCTTTTCTTCCGCGATCTCGACCAGGGTCTCCACTCCGGCCGCGCCCGCTTCGGCCGTGGCGCCCGGCAGGAGCGCAGCGCCCACGCCGGGCACCTTGCGACCGAGGAAGCCGCGGGCCGGCGTGATCAGTTGCAGCCGCGCATCGGGGCCGTAGCGGCGCCGGATCTCGCCGCGCATGTCCGACAAGCCGTCGATCAGGCCGAGAGCAAGACTGCGCTGGCCGGTCCAGAACAGGCCGGAGAACAGATCCGGGTCGCTGGAAAGGCGCGCGCCGCGGCGGTCCTTGACCATGCCGATGAAGATATCATGGATCTCGACCTGCAACGACTTCAGGTACTCGATGTCGGATTCGCGCTCCGGCTTGAACGGGTCGAGGATAACCTTGTTCTCGCCGGCGGTGTAGACGCGGCGCTCGACACCGATCTTCCGCAGCAGTTCCGGAAAGCCGAAGCCGCCGGAAACCACGCCGATGGAACCGACGATCGAGGTCGGATCGGCGAAGATCTCGTCGCCGGCGAGCGCGATCATGTAGCCCCCGGACGCGGCGACATCCTCGACGAAGACGAGCACCTGCTTCTTCTTCTCGGCCGCAAGGTCCCGGATGCGCTGGAAGATCAGCCGCGATTGCACGGGCGAGCCGCCCGGCGAATTGACGGCGACGGCGACGGCGGGGGCGTCCTTTACCGCAAAGGCCTTGTCGAGCACGGGCGCGACGCTGGCGAGGTTGAGAGCCGGGCGGAACGGTCCGCCGCCGGCCATGATCGCCCCCTGCAACCGCACGACCGGGATGGTGACGCCCTCCCTGCGGAACCGCTTCGGCATCAACTTCCCGAAAATACCGGCCATGTTGCTCTTAACACTCCAATCCAGGTTTCAGCGCCAGATGTATGCACGCAGCGGAAAAACGCAATGCTCCGGCGGCAAATTCGGGGCGCGCGACGCCGCCACACGCAAGGGAAGCTGCCTGCCCCCGAGTCAGGGCTTTCCCTGGAGTCAGGCGGACGGGCCGCGACGCGCCCCCAGCCGGGGATAGGCGGCGCGGCCGTTGTTGAGATCGTCGACGCGGGCGGAAAAGCGATGGCTGTCGTCCTCGTGCATGATCAGCGGCGCGCGCAGCGTCAGGCGCGCCCGCGATCCCTTGATCGCGGTCACCAGGATCCGCACTGCGCTCTCGCCCGGCCGCGGGTGCAGGGGCGTGACTTCAAGGCCGCCGAAGCGACGGCCGCAGGCGTCGATGATCAGGGCGATCGATTCCGGCCGCGCGATCAGGGAAAGCTGTCCGCCGGGTCTCATGATGGCACCGGCCGTGCGGGTCCATTGCTCGAACAGCCCGGCGGCCATGGCGTGCGCCTCGGCCTTGAGCGGGTGCGGCGTGCGGCGGTCGCTGGCGTCGTTGAACGGCGGATTCATGATCACGTGGTCCTGCACCTCGTCCGCAAGACCGGCATCGAGGCGGGCCCGGCCGGTCAGGGTGACGTCCGCCTCGATGATCTCGACCCGTCGCGCCAGGTCGCCGTTCTCCGCCAGCGCCAGGCTCTTGCGCGCATAGGCCGCCATGATCGGCGAGCGCTCCACCAGCAGCACCCGCGCGCCCTCGATGCGGGCGGCCACGGCCAGTCCCGCCGCGCCGGCGCCGGCGCCGAGGTCGGCGACCCGCAGCGCCCCCTCGCCGGCCACCAGCGCTGCCAGCAGCATCGCGTCCATGCCGGAGCGATGGCCGCCGCCCTTCGGCTGAACGAGATGGAAGCGGCCGCGATGGAAGGCGTCGACCGTGTCGGTCGCGGCGCTGCCCGGCGCGGTCAAGGCCGCAACTCCGCGCCGAGCCCGGCATCGGTCAGGATGCGCCGCGCCTGGTCCTCGCGATCGGCCTCCACCAGCAGGCGGCGCGGCAGCATGCCGAGCGATCCCTCGAGGATGCTCATGCCCTGGTCGGCGATGAGGCAATGGATGCCGGCATCCTTCATCAGGCTCTCGGCGAAAGAGAGCAGGACGGCGTCGTTGGTGCGGATCAGTTCGATCATTCGTTTTCCAGCTATTATTTGATCAGGCGGGTCAATTCGCCTCTTGCTCCCGCAAGCCCCCCTTTCTATTGTCCCGCGACGGAATTGAACAGGAGTCCAGGCATTTGGGCGTGGTGATATCGCTTGACGAAGGTAAAAACAAACTGGCGTCGGTAAAGCCGCTGGTGGACCTGACAAAGGCCGACATGGAGCGCGTCAACCAGCTGATCCTGTCGAAGGCCGGTTCCGACGTGCAGATGATTCCGGAAGTCGCCAACCACCTGATCTCCTCGGGCGGCAAGCGCCTGCGGCCGATGCTGACGCTCGCTGCCGCCGCAATGTTCGGATACGAGGGCGACCATCACGTCAAGCTCGCAACCAGCGTCGAGTTCATGCACACCGCAACGCTGCTGCATGACGACGTCGTCGACGAGAGCGACCTGCGCCGCGGCAAGTCGACGGCGCGGATGATCTGGGGCAACCAGGCAAGCGTGCTCGTCGGCGACTTCCTGCTCGGCCAGGCCTTCAAGATGATGGTCGAGGTCGGCTCGCTCGAAGCGCTGGACGTGCTCTCCTCCGCGGCGACCGTGATCGCCGAGGGCGAGGTCCTGCAGCTCTCGGTCGCCAAGAACATGGAGACGACCGAGGACGATTACCTCGAAGTCATCCGCGCCAAGACCGCGGCGCTGTTTGCCGCCGCCGCCGAGGTCGGGCCGATCGTCGCCAATGCCGGCCGGTCGGAGCGCAATGCGCTGAGATCCTACGGCATGAACCTCGGGCTCGCCTTCCAGCTGGTCGACGACGCGCTCGACTATGGCGGCAAGGCCGCCGATCTCGGCAAGAACGTCGGCGACGACTTCCGCGAGGGCAAGATCACCCTGCCGGTGATCCTCGCCTGGCGGCGCGGGACGGCCGAGGACCGCGCCTTCTGGCGCCAGGCGATCGAGGGCGGCGAAAGCGGCGATGCCAACCTCGATCGGGCGATGGCGCTGATCACCCGGTACGGCGGCCTGTCGGACACGATTGCGCGGGCGCAGCACTACGGCACGATTGCCCGGGACGCGCTCGCCCCGCTGCCTGAAAGCCCGTGGAAGGCGGCCTTGCTGGAAGTCATCGACTTCTGCATTTCGCGCGTCAGCTGATCTCGCGGCCTATCGGTGAGCGCGCAGGAAATTCTTGCCGCTCCGTGCCAAAAAAGCCATTCTCTCACGTCATGGGTCCGGCTGTTCCGGACCGAACCAGATGGGCCGGCGGCCGCGCCCGTCGCCCAGAAATGAAAGGCATCTGCATGCGGCATTCCCTGATCGCCCGGCTTCTTTCGGGCGCCGCCATCGTCGCCGGACTCGCCTTTGCGGGTCTTCCGGCCGCCTTTGCCGAAGAAGCTCCGGCCACGACGAGCGAGGAGGAAAGCTTCGACCCGCAGAGCGTGGGCAGCTTCTCCGGCGCCTATCTGGCCGCCCGCACCGCCGATGTCGACAAGGACTACGATACCGCCATCGCGCTCTACCGCATCGTGCTGCAATACGACCCGACCAACATCGAGGTCAAAGAGCGGCTGATGATCACGCTTCTGATGAACGGCCAGTTCGACGAGGGCGCCAAGCTGGCCGAGGCGCTGAAGGGCGACGCCGCCGTCGAGCGCATCACGACGGTCGTGCGCGGCGTGGATGCAATCCGCAAGCGCGAATACCGCACCGCGGCGAAGATCCTCGTCTACGACGGCCCCAACGATCTCGACCGGATGATGAACGGGTTGCTGCTCGCCTGGGCGAAGTTCGGCGACGGCAAGACGAAGGAGGCACTCGCCACCATTTCCGACATGAGGGGGCCCGACTGGTTCGGCATCTTCAAGAACTACCACGCCGGCGCGATCGCTGCGGCGGCCGGCGACAAGAGCACCGCACGCCGGCGGCTGAACGACGCCATCCTCGACCGCGACGGCGGAAGCGCGGCCCCCGACACGTTCATGCGCTCGGTGATGGCGCTCGCGCGGCTGGAAGCCCGCGACGGCAACAAGCAGAAGGCGCTGGACGCGATCTCCGTGGGCGAGAACATGATCTCGAACTACGCGCCGCTGAAGGCGCTGCGCGAGAGCATCGAGAACGGCGAGAAGCAGGAACAGCAAGTGCGCACCGCCGCCCAGGGGGCGGCCGCGGTGCTGTTTTCGATCGGCGGCGCGCTGAACCGCGAAGGCGCGGAAGACATTGTTTCGCTCTACCTGCAGATCTCGCGCGCGCTCGATCCGGACAGCGCCGACACGCTGGTGCTGCTCGGCGGCCTTGCCGAGAACCTCGCCAAGCCGGAGCTGGCAATCGAGTTTTACCGCCAGGTTCCGAAAGATTCCCCGATGCGCCGCATTTCCGAGCTGCAGCTCGGCCTGCAGCTGGCCGATCTCGGCAAGGTGGACGAAGCAAAGGCGCACCTGAAAGCGCTGATCGATGCCGACCCGAAGGACCTGCGCAGCTACCTCGCCTATGGCAGCGTCCTCTCCGACGCCAAGGAATACGCGGAAATGGGCGAGGTCTACGACCGCGCCGTGTCGGTGATCGGCAACGTGCCGAACCGGACGCACTGGACGATCTTTTTCCAGCGCGGCATCGCCTACGAGCGCCAGAAGAAATGGGAGCAGGCCGAGCCGAACTTCCGCAAGGCGCTGGAACTCAACCCGGACCAGCCGCAGGTGCTGAACTATCTCGGCTACTCCTGGGTCGACATGAACATCAACCTCGACGAGGGGATGGAGATGATCCGCAAGGCGGTCAGCGTGAAGCCGGACGACGGCTACATCGTCGACTCGCTGGGTTGGGCCTACTATCGCCTCGGACAATACGAGGACGCGGTGGCCGAACTGGAACGCGCCGCCGAGCTGCGCGCCGGCGACCCCACCATCAACGACCACCTCGGCGATGCCTATTGGCGCGTCGGCCGCAAGCTCGAGGCGACGTTCCAGTGGAACCGAGCGCTCGGGCTGAAGCCCGAGGAGGCCGACATCCCGAAGATCATGGAAAAGATCGAGAAGGGATTGCCCGAACTGACCAGCCAGCCGGCCGCCGCCGAGGCCGACGAGGACGGGGAGCCGGCCAAGACCGCGCCGCTGGAGGCCACCGGGCTCGACAAGAAGTCCTGATCGGGCGATGGCGTCGGACCACGGCATCGATGCCTTCGCAGCGAGCGAAGCCGCACCCGCCAAGATCAACCTGGCATTGCATGTCGTCGGTCAGCGCGCCGACGGCTACCATCTGCTCGACATGCTCGTCACCTTCACCCGGTTCGGCGACCGGATCGGCATGGCGTCGGCGTCAGCCGATGCGTTCACGCTGTCGGGCCGGTTTGCCGGGCAGTTGCGTGGCGAAGCGCCCGAGCACAATCTGGTGCTCAGGGCGCGCGACCGCCTTCGCGCAGCGCTCGAGCGCAGCGGCGTCGCAGCGCCGCCCGTCCACCTGCACCTGGAGAAGAACCTGCCGATCGCCTCCGGAATCGGCGGCGGCTCGGCCGATGCGGCTGCGACGCTGCGGGGGCTGCTGCGGCACTGGCGGGCCACGCTCGCGGCGGACGAGCTGGCCAGGCTGGCGCTGCAACTCGGCGCCGACGTGCCGATGTGCCTTACGGCCCGGCCGCTCGTTGCCGGCGGCATCGGCGAACGGATCGCCCCGGTCGACGATCTGCCCTCGTTCGCGATGGTGCTGGTCAATCCGCTCGTCGCCGTTTCGACGCCGGAGATCTTCCGGCGGCTTGCCGACAAGGCCAACCCACCGCTCGACCGGCCAGCGGCCGGCGCCCCCGCACGCAGCTGGCTTGCGGCGATGACGGCGATGCGCAACGATCTCGAAACGCCGGCACGCGCGCTTTGCCCGGAGATCGATGCGGTGATGGCGGCGCTGGCGCAGACGGGCGCCGGGCTGGCGCGGATGTCGGGTTCCGGCGCCACCTGCTTCGGCCTGTTCGCGACCCCAGATGCGGCGCAGCGCGCCGCCGCTGTCCTGCAGGCGGCGCAGCCGGACTGGTTCGTCGTCGCCACCGAGAGCTTCGAAGGAAGGCAGACCCATGGCACGGATTGACGAAAGCCGCCCCTTCATCCCGCTATCGATCGCGGTCCTGACGGTATCGGACACGCGCACCATGGCCGACGACCGCTCGGGCGACACCCTGGTCGAGCGGCTGGAGAAGGCCGGACACCGGCTCGGCGGCCGCGCCATCGTGCCGGACGACAAGGCCGCGATCCGCGCGCAGGTCGAGGCCTGGACCAGGGCACCGGAGATCGACGTCGTGATCACGACCGGCGGGACCGGCTTTACCGGCCGGGACGTGACGCCGGAGGCGCTGGAGCCGCTGTTCGAAAAGAGGATGGACGGGTTTTCCGAGGTGTTCCACCGCCTGTCCTACGACAAGATCGGCACGTCGACGATCCAGTCGCGCGCCACGGGCGGTGTCGCCAACGCGACCTTCATCTTCGTGCTGCCCGGGTCGCCCGGCGCGTGCCGCGACGCCTGGGACGGAATCCTTGCGGCCCAGCTCGACTACCGACACCTGCCCTGCAACTTCGTCGAGATCATGCCGCGCCTGGACGAGCACCTGAAGCGCACGTGACCGGATTGCGGCCGCTCGGGCCGGCACGGGTCGCGATGCAACCGCCGGGACGATCAGGCCCCGACCGCATCGCGCATGGCGCGGATCGCCCAGGCGGGCACGACCTCGGCCGCCAGTTGCCGCGCCGCCGCGCCGGCGGCGATTTCCTCCAGCCCGACGCCGGATCGCGCGAGCGTGCTTGCCTGCTGCCTGGAGAGCAAGAGCCCATGCTCAAGCGGTGCGCGCCGCTTCAGCAGCCGCTGGTGCAAGGGCCGGCGATGGTTGCGCGAGCCGGCGAAACGCGCCGGGCCGCGGTTCGTCGCGACATATTCGGCGACGACCTCGATCCAGCCGCTGAGCGGGCGCGCTCCGGGTTCCAGCAGCAGCAGCCACTCGCCACGCGCCGACATTAGGACGTCCGGCATGTCCCAATTCGGCAGGAACGTGCAGCCGGCGGCGTCGGCGACCGTCGAGGAGCCGTCGTCCGAGCCGTGATCAAGCACGATCACGTCCCGCACCAGCCCCTCGACGGCGCCAGCGACGAGGGCGGACAGGGTCTGCGCCAGTTCGGGCTCGTTGTTTCGGCATTCCATGATGACCGTCAGCATGACGGAGCAATACCGCATTGCAGCACGCAATGCCACTGGCCGCCTGACAAAACCGCGCTTGCAGCAGCGCGCCGCGCCGCCCTACCCGCCCGTTCGGTATCGGCTGGCCCGCCGCCCCCGGTTCGGACAAACGCGGATGGCTTCAATTTTGTTCTTGTATTGTTCTCTTTCGACTGCTAGGAATAAAGTCATTGGAGGGACGAGATTCCCTCGCCGGAGAACCCCGATGACCGAACTGTCCAGTCTCAGGCAGGGTGCACTCGCGCCCGCCAACACGGCCGACATGGCCGATGCCCTGATGGCGCAAACGGGCCTGCGCATCGAGGTGGACCGTCGCCGCGGACGCGGGGCCGGATTGAACTTCTCCGGCCGTTTCGAGCCGCAGGCGCGCGAGAGCTTCGACGACGGGTGGCAGTCGCTGGAGGAGCTTGCGCCGTTCAAGACCGAGGTGCAGGTGGAAAGGCCGCGCAGCGTCATTACCCGCAACGACTCGCCCGACATCCCGTTCGACCGCTCGATCAACCCCTACCGCGGCTGCGAGCACGGCTGCATCTATTGCTTCGCCCGTCCCTCGCACGCCTTCATGGGGCTGTCCGCCGGACTGGACTTCGAGTCGAAGCTCTTCGCCAAGCCGGATGCGCCGAGGCTGCTCGAGCGAGAACTGTCCAAGCCGGGATACCGCCCGCGCCCGATCGCCATCGGCACGAACACCGATCCCTACCAGCCGATCGAGAGGGAATGGGGCATCATGCGCCAGATCCTCGAGGTGCTCGAGGCGGCAAGCCATCCGGTCTCGATCGTCACCAAGTCGGCACTGATCACGCGCGACGTCGACATCCTGTCGCGCATGGCGGCGCGCGGGCTCGCCTGGGTCGGCCTGTCGGTGACGACGCTCGACCGCAAGCTGGCCCGGGCGATGGAGCCGCGGGCGGCGACGCCGGCACGCCGGCTCGAGGCCATGCGCACGCTGTCGGAGGCGGGCGTCCCGGTCAGCGTCATGGCCGCACCTGTCATTCCCGGGCTCAACGATCACGAGATCGAACGGATCCTCGATTCCGGCAAGGCCGCCGGCGCGCAGGAGGCGAGCTACGTGCTGCTGCGCCTGCCGCTCGAGGTCAGCCCACTGTTTCGTGACTGGCTGCTGCGCGAATATCCGGACCGCTACCGCCATGTGATGTCGCTGGTCCGCTCGATGCGCGGCGGCAAGGACTATGACGCCGAGTTCGGCAAGCGGATGAAGGGCGCCGGCCCCTATGCCTGGCAGATCGCCCGGCGCTTCGAACTGGCGGCAAAACGGCTGAAGCTGAACCGCACGCGGCGCAGCCTCTCGACCGACCTGTTCGTCCCGCCGTCCGGCAGCGGCGTGCAGCTGTCGCTGCTTTAGGCGCAGGCGCAACGCCTGGGCCGGAGACGGAAACTGACATGTGGCCGGGAAACACCGGCCCGCCCATTCGACATTGCCCGTCCCCCTCGCAATGTCGTTTTCCCCCGGTGCCGCCTCGCCGGGGGACTTGCAGGGAATCGGTCGGTCGTGCGACGGTCGCCGCATGCCACGCCGCGCGACCACCGATTCCCCCCTTCTCTTCGACCTCCCGGCCGGGCCGGATTTCCTGATGGAACTCGCCGCCCGCAAGGCCGGACAATGGCCGGTCGCCGGCGCGGACGAGGCCGGGCGCGGCCCGCTGGCCGGTCCCGTCGTCGCGGCGGCCGTGATCCTGGACCCGGACCGGATTCCGGACGGCCTGCACGATTCGAAGCAGCTGACCGCCGCAAGGCGGGAGACCTTGTTCGCCCAGATCATCGAAACGGCCATGGTCTCCGTCGCCTCCAGCAGCGCCCGCCGCATCGACCGCACCGACATCCGCAAGGCGAGCCTGGACGCAATGCGCCGCGCCGTCTGCGCCCTGCCGACACGGCCAGGGCTGGTCCTCACCGACGGGCTCGACGTGCCGCCCGGGCTCGCCTGCGAGGGCCGCGCCGTCGTCAAGGGCGACGCCCGCGTGCTGTCGATCGCCGCGGCCTCGATCGTCGCGAAGGTGGTGCGGGACCGGATGATGGCCCGAGCCGAGCACAGCTTCCCCGGTTACGGCTTTTCCACCCACGCCGGCTACGCCACCGAGCGCCATCGCGACGCAATCGGCGAAATCGGCCCTTGCGCCATGCACCGCATGAGTTTCCGGCCGTTCCGGCAGGACACGGCAGGCGAGACGGCCGAAGCCGATTTCGACGGCCTCTGAGCACAGGCACCCGGCCCGGCGATGCCCGGCGCCCCTGAAACCGCGCATGAAAAAGGCCGGATCGCTCCGGCCTTCAACTCTTCTTCCGACGGATGACGGCCCTCAGTTCAGGCGGGCCTTCACTTCCGACAGAGCCTGGTCGAACAGAGACTTGCTGGTGGCCGCGTCGGACTTGGCTTCCACCACGCGCTCGGCGGCGCTGATGGCAAGGTCCACCGCAGCCGAGCGCACCGCGTTGATCGCGTCCGCCTCGGCCTGCTTGATCTTCTGCTCGGACAACGCCGTGCGGCGGGTCACGTATTCTTCCGTCTTCTGCTTGGCCTCGGCCATCAGCGCCTCGGCCTCGCGCTCGGCGACCGCCAGGATCGACGCCGCCTCGGCCTCGGCTTCCTTGCGCTTGCGCTGGTATTCGGCCAGCAGCGCCTGGGCCTCCTCGCGCAGGCGCTTGGCCTCGGTCAATTCGTTGGTAATCTTCTCGGCCCGCTGGTCGAGCGACTTGCCCATGATACCGGGAACCTTGAGATAGACGATCAGCGCCAGGAACAGGACGAGACCGACAAAGGCGTAGAATGTTGCGTCAAATGCCATGGTCCGCTTTCCTTACTTCGCTGCCGCCTTGACCGCGGCGGCAATCTCGGCCTTGGTCGCCTTGCCGCCGATCAGGTGCTCGACAACCGCCGATGCCGTATCCTCGGCGATCGCGCCGACATCGGCGAGCGCCTTCTGCTTGATCTCGGCAATGCGGGTCTCGGCCGCCGCGATCTTGGATGTCAGCGAGTCCTCGATCTTGCGGCGCTCCGCCTCGGCCTTCGCCTTGGCGGCGTCGCGGGCCTCGTTGGCGATGACGTTGCCCTTGGCGCGGGCCTCCGCCAGTTCCTTCTCATAGGTCGCAACCGCCGTGTCGGCCTCGGTCTTGAGGCGTGCGGCCTCGTCGAGGTCCTGGGCGATGCGGTCGTGGCGCGTCTCGAGGATCGAACCGATGCGCGGCACGATGACCTTGGACATCACCAGATAGAACAGGCCGAAGGTGATCGCCAGCCACAGGAGCTGGGAGGGGAAGGTCGAGGCGTCGAACGGCGGAAAGACGCCGCTGCCATGCTCTTCGCCGTGCGGCACACCGGTTTCGGTGTGCATCTCGCCGGCCGGAGCCGCCTGATGCGTGTCACCCGCCGGAGCGGTGCCGTGCGTATCCGTCTCGGCCTGAGCGATCTTGAATGGGATGGACTCGGCCTTGGCCGCGGTCGCAGACATGCTCACCTCCAGGTGCACTCAAATAGTAAGCGGACCACGGCCCGCCAGGGGCCGTGGTCCGGTCTTCGAGCCGTGATTAGACGGCGAAGAGCAGCAGCAGGGCGATGAGCAGCGAGAAGATGCCCAGAGCTTCGGTAACGGCGAAGCCGAAGACGAGGCGGCCGAACTGGCCGTCAGCAGCGGACGGGTTGCGCAGGGCGCCCGACAGGTAGTTGCCGAAGATGTTGCCGAGGCCGAGGGCCGTGCCGGCCATGCCAAAGCACGCGAGACCTGCGCCAATGAACTTTGCTGCTTCCGCTTCCATGATGAACTCCTTCGAATGGGTTGTTGCGGCTTTGACTGGTGCGGATCGCACCAACGACTTTCTCCTCAGTGGCTGCCCGGATGGATGGCGTCGTTGAGGTACATGCACGTCAGTACCGCAAAGACATAGGCCTGCAGGAATGCCACGAGGAACTCGAGACCGGTCAGGGCGACCGTCATGATGAGGGGCAGAACGGCGCCGCCGACACCCAGCGCGCCAAGGGCTCCGAGCGAGGCGACGAAGCCTGCGAACACCTTGAGCGTGATGTGGCCCGCCAGCATGTTGGCGAAGAGACGGACGGAGAGGCTGATCGGCCGCGACAGGAACGAGATGATCTCGATCGCGACGACGAGCGGCAGCAGCGCACCGGGAACGCCATGCGGCACGAAGAGCTTCAGGAAGCCCAGGCCGTGCTTGTAGAAACCGTAGAGGATGACCGTGCCGATCACGAGAACCGCCAGCGCGAAGGTGACGATGATCTGGCTGGTGACGGTGAAGAAGTACGGCATCATGCCGAGCAGGTTCGCCGTCAGGATGAACATGAACAGCGAAAACACCATCGGGAAGAACTTCATGCCGCTGCTGCCGGCGCCCTCGCGCAGCATCGAGGCGATGAACTCGTAGGACATTTCCGAGACCGACTGCATGCGGCTCGGAATGATGCCGCGCTGCGAGGTGGTCATGTAGAGGAACCCGGCGGCGACCGCGGCCGAGGCGACCATGAACAACGACGCATTGGTGAAGGAGAAGTCGATTCCGCCAATCTCGATCGGAACAATCTTGTTGACCAGGAACTGATGGGTCGGATCGTTTGCCACCGCTAATCTCTCTCGTTTACCGCCCGCAGGACGGATATTCCTCTCGTCCGGACGGCAGTCAGGCGCCGTCCTCGTCATTCTTGTCGCCGGCATCCCTGCCGGCCATCCTGTCGACCGGGTGTGGCGATGCCACCAAACCCGCCGACCGCATCACGTTCAGCACGCCGGCGCCGAAGCCGAGCAGCAGGAGCACGATCATGCCCCACGGCGCCGTACCGGCGAACCGGTCCACAAGGTAGCCGAGGATCGCACCGACGATGACCGCGGCGACGAACTCGCTGGAGAGCTTCATCGCCACCGCATAGCCCTTGCGGCTTTCGGCGGCCTTCTCCTCTGCGACGTCGTCCGCCCTGTCGTCCGCCCGCTTCTTCGCCAGCTCGGCGCTGAAGCGCTGCATCCGCTCGTCCAGACTTTCCTTGCGGCTGCCCTTCATGGCACTTTCCTTCCGTTTCCGCCGGCGCTCTCACGCCCAATTGCGGACATATTCACGGCTAGGTTTAAGCCAGCTTGGGACCCGTTTGAAGTCGGGCGCAACATAGTTTTAGGGGCTTGCATAGTCAAGGCGGGGGCAGGCTTTGACCGCAGCGAAATTTTCTTCATAAAAACAATTGGTTATGCCACCCACAGCGATTCAGGTCGCTTGCAGTGGGGGAATCGCCCCGGGGGGCGCGCGCTCTTGCCGCGCCCCTGCGTCCGCGACCGGCGTCAGATCCAGCCGCCACCATAGGTGCGGTAGAAGACATGCTTGCCGATCTTCGCCACCCGCTTCATCGTCGGGCCCCACTTCGGCTTCACATAGGTGGCGTGGTAGTGGGTCGACGACCCGACCTCCGCCTGCCAGATCTTGCCGGCGGTGACCGCCATCGCCACCTCCTTGGCCGTCTTGTAGTGCCACGGCGCCAGGACCAGGTCGGGAATGCCGTCGCAGGTGAAGGAGAACTGGCAGCCCGTACGAAGGTTCTGGCCCTGGTAGACGACGGCGCAGACCGTGTCGGGATAGGCCGGATTGCGGACGCGGTTGAGGATGACCTGGGCGACGGCTGCCTGGCCCTTCAGCGATTCGCCGCGCGCTTCGAAGTAGATGCCGGCAGTCAGGCACTTCTGCTCGGCGGCAGAGAAGACGCCCGACGGCAGCGCGGTCGCGGCCCAGGCGTGGTCTTCCGGCGCGATCTCCGGAACGAACCGGCCGCCATTGGCATCCCGGTTCGTCAGGATCGAATCGAACGGCGAGACGCGGGCGTAGTCCGGTTCAGGCGGGGCATAGGCGGTCGCAAGCACGTCGGCCCGGTCGTTGGTGACCAGGCCCGCCAGCATCGACGGCACGCCGGGATCCGCCTTCATCGGCCTCTTGCGATAGAAGGCGGTCGCGATCTCGATCTCCTTGCCCCTGATCTCGGGCTTCGAGAAGCGCATGCGCTCGGCGCCATCGAAGTGTTGCAGCAAGAGCGACGCCTGCCGGTCGAGCACGGATCCGGCGGAAAAGGCCTTTGGCGGCGTCACCGGCGTCACCGCGACGATGCGTCGCTTCTTCTGCCCGCGGGTCACCCGGTCCTCGTCGGGCACGCCCCCCTGCCCCTTCTCGGCATTGACGACCGAGCCTTCCGACCCGCCGGGCAGTTCGAGGCCGGCGCCGGACGCCAGCGCCCCGGTCGTGATCGGATCGGCGAAGGCGACGTCGACCGCATGGATCGAGCCTGCCGGCGACGGGGTCATCACCACCTGCTGGCTCGCCCCCTTGCGGTTCACACCGGCAATGAAGGTCGCCAGATCGGCGTGGCCGACCGCGGCGGGAAAGGCGGCATAGAGGGCGAGCCCCACCGTTGCGGGAGCCATCCAGTCGCGGCGGGCAAGGGCCGTCTTGACGATACGAACGCAACGCATACGCAAGCACACTCCGAGGGCCGAGCGGCATCGACGTCCGGCGGGCCGGGACGCGGATCCGATCGCGATCACTGTTGCTGAAGCCGGCCCGGGATGCGGGCGCTGTCGGCTTGTTTCTCCGAACGAAGATGAAGAATTAACCTTGATGGACGGTTAACGGCGTCCGCATCCGCCGACGTGTGCCACACTGCGCCTGCTTCGGGCCGGAGCCCCCGCCTAGATGACCACCTGGGAGCCGAGCTCGACGACCCGGTTGGTCGGCAGGCGGAAGTAGTCGGACGGATCGATCGCCGCGTTGGCCATGGCGATGAAAAGCCGGTCCTGCCAGTAGGGCATGCCGGAATGGCGATCGGGCACCAGCTTGCGCCGGCCGAGATAGAACGAGGTCGACATGATGTCGAACTTCACGCCGGACTTGCGGAACTGGCCCAGCGCCTGCGAGACGTTCTGCGTCTCCATGAAGCCGAACCGGATCTGGATGCGGGCGAAGCGGTCCGACAGGCGCTCCAGGCTGCAACGTTCGGACGGCGGCACCTTCGGCGTGTTGGTCGAGGTGATGGTCAGGATGTAGTTCTGTTCGTGCAGCACGTGGTTGTGCTTGATGTTGTGAAGCAGCGCAGCGGGTGCGGACCCGGGATCGCTGGTCAGGAAGATGGCGGTGCCGCCGACGCGTACCGGGGCGTGTTCGCTCTTCTTCTCGATCGACCTGACGAAAGCCTCCAGCGGCACCTCGATGTGTCGCGTCTTTTCGCGCAGCAGCTTCGAGCCGCGCACCCAGGTCCACATCAGCAGCATGCAGACAGCGGCGATGAGGATCGGAACGTAGCCGCCGTCGTGGATCTTCAACAGGTTGGAGCTGAAGAACACCAGTTCGAGCAGGAACAGCGGCAGCAGCACCAGTGCCGCGACCGGCGTCCGCCAGCGCCAGCAGATGCGCAGGAACTCGAAGGCGAGTACGGTCGTCACCAGCATCGCCCCGCTGACGGAGATGCCGTAGGCCGTGGCAAGGCTCTCAGACGTGCCGAAGGTGAGCACCAGCACCATCACGCCGAACAGCAGGATCGCGTTCACCGCCGGCAGATAGATCTGGCCGGTCTGGGTGGCGGAGGTGTGGAAGATCTCCATCCGCGGCAGGAAGCCGAGATGGATCGCCTGCCGCGCGATCGAGAATGCCCCGGTGATGACCGCCTGGCTGGCGATGATGGTGGCCGCAGTCGCCAGGATGATCGCCGGCAGCAGCGCCCACTGCGGGAACAGCAGATAGAATGGATTGGCAACCGCCTCGGGATGCTTCAGCACCAGTGCGCCCTGCCCCAGATAGTTCAGGGTGAGCGCAGGAAAGACGAGGGCAAACCAGGCGAGCTGGATCGGCTTGCGGCCGAAATGACCGAGGTCGGCATAGAGAGCTTCGGCTCCCGTCACCGTCAGGAACACCGCACCGAGGACGATGAAGCCGACATAGCCGTCGGTGTAGAGGAATTCGAGCGCATAAAGCGGGTTGAACGCCATCAGGATGCTGGTGTCGTCGCTGACGTGCGCCGCGCCGGCGACGCCCATGACGACGAACCAGAGCGCCGTGATCGGGCCGAAGAGGTTGGAGACCGCGGCCGTTCCCCAGGACTGCATCGCAAATAGGCAGACGAGAATGACCACCGAGATGGGCACCACATATTCCGAGAGTTCCGGGGTGACGAGCTTCAGCCCCTCCACCGCCGACAGCACCGACAGCGCGGGCGTGATCATGGCATCGCCGATGAAGAGCGCGGCGCCGGCCAGCCCCATGAAGAAGAGGATGGCCGCGTGCCCATTCGCGGTCTTCATCAGCAACGCCAGCAGCGACAGCGTCCCGCCTTCGCCGTCGTTGTCGGCGCGCAACAGAAACAGGACGTATTTGAGCGTGACGATGATGGTCAGGGTCCAGATCATCAACGAGATCAGGCCGACGACCTCCACCCAGGTGACGCCGTCATGCGCGATCGGACGAAGCGCTTCGCGGAAGGCGTAGAGCGGGCTGGTACCGATGTCGCCGTAGACGACGCCGATCGAACCAAGGGTGAGGAGCAGGAGCGCGCGTGCGCGGCTCTGCCCGGCGGGGGCGTCTGCATGCGTTTGTGCCATGGAGTACGAACAGGCCTAGAGCCAGCCTTTCCAGCGGAAAAAGAAGAAGGGAACCACGGCCGAGAGGACCATCACGCCGAGCACCAGCGGATAGGCGTAGGACACGTGCAGTTCGGGCATGAACTGGAAGTTCATCCCGTAGATCGAGGCGATCAGGGTCGGCGGCAGGAGCACGACCGACGCGATGGAAAAGATCTTGATGATCTGGTTCTGCTCGAGGTTGATCAGGCCAAGCGAGGCGTCCAGCAGGAACGAGACGTTGCTCGATATGAAGCCCGCATGCTCGGACAACGACTGGATGTCGCGCGAGATGGTCCGGCACAGTTCCCGGCTTTCCCGGTCCGACTGCAGCACCGGCGCGGCATAGAGGAAGGTGGAGAGCCGCGCCAGCGACATCAGGCTGTCGCGCGTCTTCGCCACCAGGCGGTGCAGGGCCGAAACGGCGACAAGGCGGTCCTCGAGATAGCGCGGCGGCCGTCGGTTGAGGTGGCGCTTGTTGCCGAACACCTCCAGCGACAGCTTGTCCGCCTGCGCGACCGACGTCTCAAGGATCTCGGCGGTCCGGTCGACGATCGTCTCCAGCAGGCGCGTGATCATCGCCGTGCCGGACGGACAACCACCGCTGATGCGGGGCATGGCGGTCTTGAACAGTTCGAACGCGCGCGGCTCGGCGTAACGGATCGTCAACAGGCAATGATCGGTCAGGATGAAGGCAATGTCGGTTAATCCCGGCTCGCTGTCGGCCTTCCAGACCAGCGAGGCCGTCATGTAGACGGTGCCCTTGTCGACGTAGAGGCGGCTGGACGGCTCGATGTCCTTGAGTTCGTCGCGGGTCGGAACGTCGATGCCGAGCAGCTTCTCGACGAAGGCATCCTCGTGATGGGAAGGCGAGACCAGGTCGACCCAGACGATATCCGCCGGCATCGCTGCGGCATCCGCGAGCATCGCGGCCGTCAGCGGCAGCGCTTCCCCGTTGGAACGATAGACCGTTATCACCTGCTGGAGGCTCCGAGGAGGATCAACGCAAACCTTGCCATGCGACGACCGCTTCGCATGCGGGCGGCAGAGCGGAAGCGCATATTGCGCGGCGCCGTGCCGAAATCAAGCCCCGCCTCGGTGCGCGCCGCGGACCGGCTCAGTCGAAGACGATCGCCGGTGCCGCGCGCCCGCCTGCGGCCTGCTGCGCCTTCAGCCCGTCCCAGACGCGGGTGGCGATCTCACGGTAGGTCCTGGCCGCGGCGCCGTCCGGATTGGACACCACCACCGGCGTTCCCGCATCGGAGGTCTCGCGAATGTCCATCGTCAGCGGCACCTCGCCGAGGAACGGCACGCCGATCTTCTCCGCCTCGCGGCGGGCGCCGCCATGGCCAAAGATGTCGTAGCGATGGCCGGTATCGGGGGCGACGAAGTAGCTCATGTTCTCGATCACGCCGAGCACCGGCACTTCGACCTTCCTGAACATGTTGAGGCCCTTGCGGGCGTCGATGAGGGCCAGGTCCTGCGGCGTGGAGACGATCACGGCGCCGGCCAGCGGCACCTGCTGCGCCATCGTCAGCTGGGCGTCGCCGGTGCCGGGCGGCATGTCGACGACGAGCACGTCGAGCTCGCCCCAGGCGACCTCGCGCAGCATCTGCATCAGGGCCGACTGGATCATCGGGCCGCGCCAGATCATCGCCACGTCTTCGTCGACGAGAAAGCCCATCGACATCACCTTGATGCCGTAGTTCTCCATCGGCCGGATGATGCGGTTCTCGATCTGTTGCGGGCGACCGGAAATCTTCAAGAGACGCGGCATCGACGGGCCGTAGATGTCGGCATCGAGAATGCCGACGCGAAGGCCGTTGGCCTTCAGCGCGAGCGCCAGGTTGACCGAGGTGGTCGATTTTCCGACGCCACCCTTGCCCGAGGCGACGGCGATGATGGCGCCGACGCCGGGAACGCCCGTCTTGGTGCGCTGCGCGGGCTGGCCCGGTCCGCCATGGGCATGGCCGTGTCCATGGCCATGGCCATGGCCACCCTGCGGCTGCGGCGCGGGCCGCGTCACCGGCGCCGTCCCGCTACCGGCCTTCTTGTCCGCCGTGAGCGCGACCATTGCGGCCTTGACGCCGGGAATGTCGCGCACGACGCGCTCGGCGGCGGCGCGCATGGGATCAAGCTCCTTGGCCCGGTCCGCCGGAACGGTGATCGAGAAATAGACCTTGCCATCGGAAATGAAGACGTCGGACACGAGACCAAGGTCGACGATGTTGCCTTCCATGTCCGGTCCGCGAACCGCCTTGAGCTTCTCCAGTACCAGGTCTTTCGATACGTCCGTCATGCAGGCCTCGCCACGATCATCTGGCGCGTTGATAGCGCATTCGCGTCCGAAGCGGAATGATGTTCTGCGCCATTGGCGTCGTGGCCGCGTGCCTGCGTCGACGGGACGCGGCAGCGCCCGGCGCCTCAGGAAATCAGGCCGCGGCGAATGGCCTTGACGACGGCCTGGGTGCGGTTCACCGCCTCCAGCTTGCGGGTCACCTGATTGAGGTAGTGGTTGATCGTGTGCTCCGACAGCCCGAGAATATCGGCGATCTCAAGGCTCGTCTTGCCGGCCGCCGTCCAGCTGAGGCACTCGATCTCGCGCTCCGTCAGCACCACCTGGCCGGTCTTCCACACGGCGCCGATCTCGGCCAGCCGGTTGAACACCTGGATCGAGATCATCTGCAGCTGGAGCCGGCTGTCGAAGCTCAGCTCCGGGCTCTCGCCGATCCACACGACGGCGCCGCGATTGCCGACGGCATCGTGCACGGGGAAGAAATGCCCGACCAGCATGCCGTGACGCCGCATGAGGTCGTGCAGTTCCGCCAGCTCCGTCTCGTTTGCAGCCTCGCCGATCCAGCGAGTAAGTTCATAGGAATAGGGGATCGTCGTAGTTCGCAGCTTGCGAATTCCGGCGCTGCGGCGAACCATGCCGAGCGCATCGTACCGGCTCAGCAGTTCGGAGGGCCAGTTGCTGACAATGGAGCTGGCCGCGAGCTTGTCGGATTCGAACCCAGGAAGCGAAAAGGCGATGAAGTAGCCGAGTGAGAACGCCTCACCCGTTCGTCGCATGTAGCGCACGACATCGAACTGGGTCTCGAGGGCCGCGATCTCCGCGCTGGCATCCTGGCCGTAGCGTTCGTGGCGCCCCGTGTCTTCCACCGTCATGTCGTTCCGCATCCATGTACTCCGCAACCCGCAGGCCGCCGTTTGCGCCTGCGGCATTCAGGACCGGCACGCACCCCGCCCCCGGTCAATTCAAGAGCCCCGCCCGCATTGCCTTGGCGACCGCCTGGACGCGATTGACGGCGTCCAGCTTGCGGGTGGCCCGGTTCAGGTAGTGGTTGACGGTGTATTCGGACAGTCCGAGGATCTCCGACATCTCCACGCTGGTCTTGCCGGCCGACGCCCAGGACAGGCACTCGATCTCGCGCCGGGACAGCGCAACGCCGGCCTGGCCGTCCAGGCGAAACTCCAGGACCTTGGTGAAGGCGAGATTGGCGATGGCGTTGAGTTCCGCCATCTCCCGGAAAGCCAAGGGGGGCCGGTCGCCGCCAAACCCCAGCGCGCCGCGGCGGCCATGGGGGTTGTGGGCCGGGAAATACGCCCCACGCGGCAGGCCGTGCCGAGCGAACAGGCTGACGACGATCTGCGCCTTGCCGTCGCGCCTGTTCTTGGTGGCGTTGGCGATGTCGTAGGTAAACGGATTGGTGCTGTCGCGCAGGCGCTGGATCACCGGGCTGCCCAGGATCAGCCCGGCCTGGTCGTATCCCGTCAGCAATTCGGCGGGCCAGGTCGTCAACAGCACATGGGGCGAAATCTCGGTCGACGTGCCGGAGGGCACGTTAATCAGCATGTAACTGGAAAAACCATGCGCCTCGGTCAATTCCGACAGGAGTGCCGACACCTCGGCCTCGGACCTAACCTCGTCAAACCGGCGCGTCCAATATGGTGATGTCCGCGGTGAGGACACGAGAAGCTGTTCGGTCATGCCGCGCTTCTTTGCTGCATACGATGGCGTACCAGGCAAGGCTTGGCACTACTCGACACGACATTCCTCCGCATTCCACTTTCCCGAACATTGCCGGCGCATCATCGGCCAAGGACGAAGCACCCAGAAATGTTCAGCCGAAGCGGAAGCTAAACATCGGCCTCGCCTCCGTCCAGCGCGTTCTTCTAATTTACGGTAAATAATGTCTGTACAAAGGGGCGCTACGCGGTGCCCCGGCTACTTCCGCGGCCCGAGACGGGCAGCAATTTCCTCCATGATCGCGACCGCAGCCTTTCGCACCATGGGCGCCCAGGCGCTCAGCATCGCCTCGTCGACCCGGTAGGCCGGCGCCGTCACGGAGACGCCCCCGACGATCGTGTGCTGCGCATCGGCGATCGCTGCGGCGACGCAGCGAATGCCCGGCTCGTGCTCCTCGCGGTCGAAGGCGTGCCCGGCCGCACGGACGTGCGCCAATTCCGCCCGCAACGCCGCGCAGTCGGTGAGCGTGTACGGCGTGAAGCGCTGGAACGACATCTTGCCGACCAGTTCGTCGAGGCGCGGCTCGGGCAGCACCGACAGCGCCGCCTTGCCGATCCCGGTGCAATAGGCCGGGGAGGCCTTGCCGATCTGCGAGGTCATGCGCACCGCCTGCCGGCTCTCCACCTTGTCGAGATAGATGATCTCCGCACCCCGCAGCACGCCGAGATGGACGGTTTCGCCGGTAAGCTCGTGCAACACCTTCAGATGCGGCTCTGCCAACCGGCGCAGATCGCTGCGCGTCCAGGCACCGGAAGCCAGCTTCAACAGGCGTAGCCCTGGCTCGTAGCAGTGATCGGCGTTGAGCTCGAGCAGGCCCTCCTCGACGAGATGACTGAGTTGCCGGTGCAGCGTGCCACGCGGCTGCCCGGCGCGCTCAAGAATCTCGGTGAAGCGGAGCGGCCGATCGGCCAGCACCACCAGCTCCAGCACCGCAACGGCCTTCCCCAGCGTCCCGGTTGCCGGACCGCTGGCACCCGCATCATTCTTCCTTGCCATGTTCCGCCTCCAGCCGTTTGCTTGACAAGCGCCTCGCGCTGGCCATAATTCCACATAATCAAATTAAGTTCCATATAATGGAATTTTTCACCCTGCAACTCGAAGACTTGGGGAGGCGAGCTTCCATGGCGAGCGACACCGCGTCCTATCCGGATCTGCGCGGCCGCGGCGTGCTGATTTCCGGGGGCGGTTCGGGCATCGGGGCGATGCTCGTGGAGGCCTTCGCGGGCCAGGGCGCACGTGTCGCCTTCTTCGACATTGCCGAGCGGGAGAGCGCCGAACTGGTCGACCGCCTCTCCGCCACCTCGGCTCATGCGCCGCTTTTCTTCAAGGTCGACCTCCGCGACATCGGGGCCTACCGAGCGGCGCTCGATGCCGCCGTCGCAGCGGTCGGGCCTGTCACCGTGCTGGTCAACAACGCCGCCCGCGACGATCGGCACGAGCTTGCCGACATCTCGCCGGAGCACTGGGACGAGAGCCAGTCGGTCAACCTGCGACACTGCTTTTTCGCCGTTCAGGCGGTGGCGCCGTCGATGCGCGCGGCCGGCGGCGGCTCGGTCATCAACTTTTCCTCGATCGCCTTCATGCTCAACATGGGCGACCTTCCGGCCTATGCCACCGCCAAGGCCGGCCTCATCGGCCTGACCAAGTCGCTCGCCGGCAAGCTCGGCCCCGACAACATCCGTGTCAACGCGATCCTGCCAGGGATGGTGCTGACGCCGCGGCAATTGCAGCTGTGGATCGACGACGCCGCGATCGAACGGATGCTGGCGAAGCAATGCCTGAAGCGCGCGCTGACGCCGCAGGACATGGCCGGTCCATGTCTGTATCTGGCTTCGGAAGCCTCGCGCGGAATGACCGCGCAGACCATGATCATCGACGCAGGAGTACTCTGATGATGAAGCCGGCCTATGGCGCCGTCGACTGGGGCACGTCCAGCTTCCGGCTCTGGCTCATCGGCGCCGACGGCAGCGCCCTTGCCGAACGCCGCAGCGGCGAGGGCATGACGACGGCCGCGACGACCGGTTTTGCCCGCGTGCTATCGGGCCATCTCGAGGCCGTTTCGGCGCCGGCGGACCTGCCCGTAGTCGTCTGCGGCATGGCCGGCGCCCGGCAGGGTTGGGTCGAGGCCGGCTACCTCGACGTGCCCGCGGCGCTGGCCGCCATCCCCGCCGCCGCCGTGCGCGTTCCGGAGAGCGACGCCGACATCCGCATCCTGCCGGGACTGGCCCAGCGCGACGTAGCGCGCCCGGACGTGATGCGCGGCGAGGAGACCCAGTTGCTCGGCGCGGTCGCAGCCCTGGGCGACAGGGATTGCCTCGTCTGCATGCCCGGCACCCACAGCAAATGGGTGCATGTCGCCGCCGGAACGGTCAACCGCTTCTCGACCTTCATGACCGGCGAACTGTTCGCAGCGATCGCAACCCATACGGTCCTCAGCCATTCGATCGGCGGCGGCGGCGCGGTCAACGGCCGCAGCGACGCGTTCCGCCATGCGGTCGCCGACGTCCTCCGCGCGCCGGCGATCGCCACCAACCTGCTTTTCGGCGCCCGCTCGGGGATGCTGCTGCACGGCCTTGACCCCACCGACGCGAAGGCACGCCTGTCCGGCATTCTGATCGGCCTCGAGATCGCCGGCGCGCTCGATGCCGTCGGACGGGACACCCCGGTGGCGCTCGTCGCCTCCGGCGGGCTCGGAGCGCTGTACGAGAGCGCGCTGGAAACGGCCGGCGTCACCGCCACGGTCATCGATGCCGACGCGGGCGTCCGCTCGGGCCTTGCCGTTGCCGCCAGGGCCCTCTGGGCTATCTGATCTCCCTGCTTCATATTCGTACCTGCCGTAAGAAAGGCCAGCACATGAGCCGTATTCCCTTTCCCGCGATGAGATATCCGCTGATCGCGATCCTGCGCGGACTGAGGCCCGAGGAGACCGAGGGCGTCGTCGGGGCGCTGATCGAAGCGGGTTTCACCGCAATCGAAATTCCGCTGAACTCGCCCGATCCGTTCCGTTCGATCGAGACCGCGGTGAAGATGGCGCCGGAGGGCTGCCTGATCGGCGCCGGCACGGTGCTGACCACGGACCAGGTCGAGCGGCTCGAGGACGTCGGCGGGCGCCTGATGGTCAGTCCGAACGTCGAGCCGGCGGTGATCTCGCTTGCCGCCTCCTGCGGGATGGTGACGATGCCGGGCGTGTTCACCCCGACCGAGGCGCTGGCCGCCGCCCGCGCCGGCGCGACCGGCCTGAAGTTCTTCCCCGCCAGCGTGCTCGGGCCGTCCGGCATCAACGCGATCCGCGCCGTGCTACCCGCCGACCTCGAGATCGCCGCCGTCGGCGGCGTCTCGGAGGCGAACTTTGCCGACTATGCCCGGATCGGCATCAGGAGCTTCGGCCTCGGATCGAGCCTCTACAAGCCCGGGATGAGCGCTTCCGAGGTTGCAGCGCGGGCACGCGCCACGCTCACAGCCTATGACCGCGCCTATGGAGCCGGACAATGATCGAGACGACCCCCTTTGCCGGCAGGGCGCTCTGCCAGGAGCGATTCGAACTCGGTGAGGGACCGAGCTACGACCCCATCACCGACACCGCCTGGTGGTTCGACATCAAGGGGCGCACGCTGCACGAACTGCAGCTGGGCTCCGAGACCAAGCGCGTGCACGAACTGCCGTTCATGGGCAGCGTGATCGCCGCCATCGATCCGGAGCGGCAGTTGATCGCCGCCGATGCGGGCCTCTTCATCCGCCAGACCGGCACGGGGCGTCTCGAGCCGTTCGTCGCGATCGAAGACAAGCACGGCAACCGCTCCAACGACGGCCGGGTGCACCGGAGCGGCGCCCTGTGGATCGGAACGATGGGCCGCAGCGCCGAAAGCGGCGCCGGCGCCATCTATCACGTCGCCGCAACGACGGTGACGCGCCTTTTCGCCAACGTGTCGATCCCGAACGGCATCTGCTTCTCGCCGGACGGCACCGTTGCCTATTTCGCCGACTCCGCCGTCAACAAGCTCATGCGGGTGGCGGTCGATCCGGGTACCGGGCTGCCGACCGGTGCGCCGGAGATGCTCAGCGACCAGTCCGCGTATGGCGGCGGCATCGACGGATCGGTTTGCGATGCCGACGGGCTGATCTGGAATGCGCGATGGGGGGCGGCGGCGATCGACGTCTATACCCCCGACGGCACCAGGATTCGCCGCCATGAAACGCCCGCGTTGCAGCCGAGCTGCCCTGCCTTCATCGGGCCGGAAGCCGATCGTCTGCTCGTCACCTCCGCCTGGGAAGGAATGGACGAAACGGCTCGCACGGCCGATCCGCACGGCGGCACGACCTTCGAGCTGGGCATTGTCGTCAAGGGGCGGCACGAGCCTCCGTTCCGGCTCTGAGCCTAGACCTGGCTCCTTCCCCGGCTCCGGAAGTCATCGTCCGGAGCCGTCTTCGTTTGAGACGTCGGCGCGTGCGTTTTTCCGGGAACCAATCTTGGTTGCACGAGTTCTGCATGCATCGGCGCGGCCGAAGAACGAGACTGGTTCCGCCGCTCCTAGACGCAACGAGACGAAAGGGTTTCAAGATGACCAACAAGCTTCTCACTTCCGTTGCCGCCGGTGCGATTCTGCTTGGGGCGGCCATGGCGCCCGCCTATGCCCAGGACACCACCCAGCCGCAGGCCGGCCAGACCGAAAGCCCGGCTGTGGTTCCGGACACCCAGACCCCGTCCACGGACACCCAGATGACGACCGAACCGCTCGAGGGTGCCGAGACGGAGACCCAGAAGCCGATGGACGACACCGCCACCGCGCCGGCCGATGATCCGGCCGCCAGCATGGCCGAGGCGGACAACACCTATCTGTCCGAGCAATCGGAAAACCAGATCAGCGCCAACACCTATATCGGACAGCCCGTCTACAACTCGGCCGACGAAAGCATCGGCACGATCAACGACCTGATCATGGAGAAGGACGGCGGGATCACCGCTGCGGTGATCGGCGTCGGCGGCTTCCTCGGCATCGGCGAGAAATGGGTGGCCGTGCCGTTCGAAAACGTCGCCGTCACCCGCATACCCGACAGCGCAGAAGTCAAGCTGACGACGTCCGAAACCTCCGAGAGCCTGCAGGCCGCGCCGGAGTTCAAGACCCTGTCGCAGCAGATGGCCGAACGCAACGCCGTCGACACCACCCCGACCGCTTCGACGACCACCGAGCCGGCTCCTGTTACGGAACCCGCACCGGCTCCGGCTCCGGCCGAATAACAGGCCAGAGCCCGAAAAGCCCGGCAGCGCCAGCTGCCGGGTTTTTCGCGGGATCGATGGTCAAAACAACACACCGTAGCGCAGGGCGTCATAGATACCGGCGTGGATGTTGCGGCTGTGGACCGCATCCCCGATGCGGATCAGATCGAACCGCCCCTCCGGATTGCGCGTCGCAATCGGGTTTTCCTGACGAATCAGCGCCTTGTAGTCGACTGCGCCGAGGTTGCGCGAGAGCGGCTTCAGTTCGAAATAAAGCTCGGCCATCGGCATCGTCCCGTGCTCGACCACGACCTGCGCCACCCGCCGCTCGATCCGCGCTGTCGGCGAGAAGTCCGAGCCCAGCGTCGCCACCAGCCCGTTGCCGTCCCGCCGCACCGCCTTGAGCCGCGTGTTGATCGTCACGCGCACATGGTTGTCCGCAAGCGCCGCCGCATAGGGCACGTGGTTCATGCCGCCGATCTCCGGGGCGAAGAAGCGCTCCGGCGAAACGACTTCAAGCTCGACGCCGGCATTGGCGATCAGTTCCGCCGCCGTCATGCCGGAATGGGCGCCGTTGTCGTCATAGAGCAGCACCGGCCCCTCGGGCCTGACGGTGCCGGCAATGATGTCCCAGCTCGACACCACGAGGTTGTCGCCACTCTCCAGCTCCGGGTTCTGTGCGATGCCCCCGGTCGCGACGACGACCAGATCGGGCCGGCGCTCGAGCACGTCCGCAGCGTCGGCAAAGACGTTGTAGTGGACCACCACGCCGAGGCGCTCGAGTTCGGCCAGCCGCCAGTCGACGATGCCGATCAGTTCCTTGCGGCGCGGATTGCGGGCGGCGAGCAGGATCTGGCCGCCGGCGGCGCCGGTCGCCTCCAGCACCTCCACCGCATGCCCGCGCTCGGCCAGCACGCGCGCGGCCTCGAGGCCCGCCGGCCCGGCCCCGACGACAACCGCCCTGCGCACCGGGCCCACCGTGCGCTGGATCACATGCGGCACGATCGCCTCGCGCCCCGTAGCCGCATTATGGATGCACAGCGCGCCGCCACCCTCGTAAATTCGGTCGAGGCAGTAGGTCGCGCCGACGCAGGGGCGGATCTGCGCCTCCCTGCCCTCCTCGATCTTCCTGACAATGTGCGGGTCGGCGATGTGGGCGCGGGTCATGCCGACCATGTCGAGCTTGCCCTCGGCGATCGCGTGCCGCGCGGTGGCGACATCGGCGATGCGGGCGGCATGGAACACCGGGAACCGCGTCGCCGCGCGCACCTCGCCGGCGAAGTCGAGATGGGGCGAGGCGGCCATGCCCTGGATCGGGATGACCCTGGTCAGGTGCGCGTCATGGTCGATATGGCCCCTGATGATGTTGAGGAAGTCGATCCTGCCGGAACCGGCGAGGCGCCTTGCGATCTCGACCCCCTCCTCCTTTGACAGGCCGATGTCCCAGCCCTCGTCGGCGACCATGCGGACCCCGACGATGAAGTCCGGGCCGACGGCCTTGCGCACGGCGTCGATCACCAGGGTGGAAAAGCGCATGCGGTTGTCGAGCGAGCCGCCGAACGCGTCCTCGCGGCGATTGGTGGCCGGCGACCAGAAGCCGTCCATCAGGTGGCCATAGGCCTCGATCTCGATGCCGTCGAGCCCGGCGGCCTGCATGCGTTCGGCGGCGGCCGCGTAATCGCCGACGATGCGCTCGATGTCCCAGTCCTCGATCTCCTTGGGGAAGGCGCGGTGGGCGGCCTCGCGCACCGGCGAGGCGGACAGCACCGGCAGCCAGTCGCCCTTGTTCCAGCCGGTGCGGCGGCCGAGATGGGTGAGCTGGATCATCACCGCGCAGTCGTGCTCGTGACAATCGTCTGCGACCCTCTTCAGCCAGGGTACGATCTCGTCGGAATAGGCGAAGAGGTTGCCGAAGGCCGGCGGCGAGTCCTGCGAGACGATCGCCGAGCCCGCCGTCATCGTCAGTGCGATGCCGCCCTTCGCCTTTTCCAGGTGGTAGAGGCGGTAGCGATCCTTCGGCATGCCGTCCTCGGAATAGGCCGGCTCGTGCGCCGTCGACATGATCCGGTTCTTCAGCGTCAGATGCTTCAGCCGGTAGGGCTGCAGCAGCGGGTCCTTCGAAAGCGTCATTCCAGTGTCCTTGGCGGGCTGTCAGTACCAGGCGTCGGCCATCGCCGCCTTCTTGCGGCGCACATAGTCACAGAGCGCCTCGTCGACCGCCACGTCCAGCGGCGGCGCCTCGTATTCGGCCAGCGTCTTCTTCCACAGACGGTTCGCGCGGGTGGCGATGTCGGTCGAGCCGCCCTCCTCGCTCCACTTCTCGAACGGCTCGTTGTCCGATAGCGCGGAGTCCCAGAACGCGGTCTGGTAGTTGCGCATGGTGTGGTCGCAGCCAAGGAAGTGGCTGCCCGGCCCCACCTCCAGGAACGCATCCATCGCCAGGCTGTTGTCGTCGACCGTGATGCCGGCGAGGTAGGAGTGCAGCGCGCCGCAAAGGTCGGCATCCATCACGAATTTTTCGTAAGACATCGCCAGCAGACCGTCGAGAAAGCCGGCCGAATGCAGCACGAAGTTGGCGCCGCAGTGAACCGCCGACAGCATCGACATCAGTCCCTCCTGCATCGCCTGGCCGTCGGGCAACTTGGAATTGGAGAAGTTGCCGGCGCAGCGTAGCGGCAGGTTCAGGCGGCGGGCGAGCTGACCGATCACCATCGAGCCGATGGCCGGCTCCGGCGTACCGAAGGTTGGCGAGCCGGAGCGCAGCGACATGGAAGAGAGGAAGTTGCCGAAGATCACCGGTGCGCCCTTGCGCTCCAGCTGCGTCAGCGCGCATCCGGCCAGCGTCTCGGCATAGGCCTGGGCGATGGCCCCGGCATTCGTCACCGGCCCCATGGCGCCGCCGAGAATGAACGGCACGATCACCGCGGCCTGGTTGGCGCGGGCATAGGCCCGCAGCGAGCGCGTCATCGTGCCGTCCCAGACGAGCGGCGAATTGACGTTGACGTTGCCGAGAATGACGCAGTTCCCGTCGACGAAGTCGGCACCGAACAGGATCCTGGCCATGTCGACCGAGTCCTCGGCCCGCTCCTCGGCGGTGATCGAGCCCATGAAGGCGCGGTCGGAGTACTTGATGTGGCTGTAGACCATGTCGAGGTGGCGCTTGTTCACCGGCACGTCGACCGGTTCGCAGATGGTGCCGCCGGAATGATGCAGCCAGGGGCTCGACTGGGCCAGCTTGATGAGGTTGCGAAAGTCTTCGAGCGTGCCGTAGCGGCGCCCGTTGTCGAGGTCCATGACGAAGGGCGAGCCGTAGGCCGGCGCGAAGATGACGTTCCTGCCGCCGATCTCGACATTGTTGGCCGGGTTGCGGGCATGCTGGGTGAATTGCGCCGGCGCGCTCGAAACGATCTCCCGCAGCATGCCCGGCTCGAAGCGCACGCGCAGCCCGTCGACACGGCCACCGGCGCGCCTCCAGTGTTCGATTGCGACGGGATCGTCGCGAAACTCGATGCCGATCTCGGCGAGGATGCGTTCGGCCGTATGCTCGATCCGCTGCAGGTTCTCCTCGGACAGGACGTCGTATGTCGGGATGTTGCGGACGATGTAGGGGACGCCCTTCACCGTCGCCGCGTGATCCCGGCGCTGAGGGCGCACGCCCCGCGCGCGCCGTGTCGTATTTCCAGCTGCAAGCGTCGCAACCATGCCGTCCTCCATAATTGGAGAGGAGGCTAATCTGTAATGACGCCCCTGTGACGCTGGAAAAAACTTGGAGGTGATATAAGGTCTGCTTATGGAAACGCTGCGCCGCCTGCTTCCCTCCGCCGCAAGCCTGATCGTCTTCGAGGCCGCTGGCCGCCATCAGAACTTCACCCACGCCGCCCGGGAGCTCGGCATGACGCAGGCGGCGGTCTCCTATGCCATTCGCGGACTGGAGGAGCAGCTCGGCGTGCCGTTGTTCCATCGCGTCCATCGCGCCGTCGCGCTGACCGATGCCGGCGAGCGGTTTCACACCGAGGTCTCGCTCGGCCTGTGGCGAATCCAGAAGTCGGCGGAGAGCATCCGGGCCAAGGGGCGCGAGGTGAACGTGACACTCGCCGCCTCCACCGCCTTCGCCTCGATGTGGATGCTGCCAAGGCTGGCGAAGCTGCGCGAGGACCTGCCGGAAATCGACCTCCGGATCCAGACCAGCGTACGCGACCTCGACCTCGAGGAGGAACCGATTCCGCTCGGCATCCGCGGCGGCGACCCGGCCAAGTGGCCGCGCTACCATGCCGCCCTGCTCGCGCCCGAGGTGATCGCGCCCGTGGCCAGCTCCGCCTTCATCGAGGCGCATGGCATGCCGATGACACCGCAGGATCTGCTGAAGCTGCCGCTGATCCATCTGGAGGAACCGGTGCGGGAGGCGTGCGACTGGCCGCAATGGTTCGCCAGCGCCGGGCTGCGTTATCCGGCGCAATCGCGGCGGCTTGCCATCAACGACTACGTGCTGGTGATCCAGGCCGTGCTGGCCGGAGAGGGAATCGGGCTCGGCTGGCGGCACCTGACGGCGCCGCAGATGCGTTCCGGCGCGCTCGTGGCCGTCGGCGGGCACGTGCTTGAGACGGGCCTTGCCTTCTACGTCGTCTGGCCGCGCTCGCGCGAGCTCAACAGCCAGGCGCAGCGGGTGCGCGACTGGCTGCTTGCGGAAGGCCGGCGGGGCCTGATGCCGCCGGAACCGCGCGCCGGCGTCAGCGGCGCATGATCGGCTTCACTTCCTCGTGGAAGAAGCGGAAATAGGAGGAGATCTGCGCCAGCGCGTTGGTGCTGAGCTTGTACTGCAGTCCGACACGGCCGTTGTTGTACCAGCGCACCGTGCCGGTGAGCCGCCCCAGTTCCTCGCTCTCGATGGTGACGATCTGACCGGACATGAGCCGGATCGGCTTTTCCATGTCGAGCGCCATGCCGGTGGGCGAGAGGTCGACCACGCGCGCCCGGCTCGATTCGTGCATCACCTTGACCGTCGCAAAGATACGAACCTTGGAGCGGTCGTTGGTCCGTACCGGCATATCCTTGATGTTCTGCATTGCTCTGCCCTGCAATCTGATGGTGTATCCCGTTACGTTAGGCCGGCCAAGTTGATTTCTGCCTAAGGCGTTTGGTCAACGCGCGGTAAACGCGACCGGGGCGGGGTCAGGCCAGGAGCGCCTCGGATTCCACGTGCAGGTAGCGTTCGCTGAGGAAGCGCATGGTCGCGACCGCGTCGGCAGGCTTGCCGTAGAAATAGCCCTGCCCCATGCCGCAGCCCAGCGCCTTCAGTTTCAGCGCCTCCGAAAAATCCTCGATGCCTTCGGCCACGACCTGCAGGTCGAGCCCGTCGCACATGGCGACGATCGCCTTGATGATGTGCTCGGAGACCCGGTCGTCCGAGATCCGCGACACGAAGGCACGGTCGATCTTCACCTTGTCGAAGGTGAAGTCGCGCAGGCGCCCGAGGCTGGACTGACCGGTGCCGAAATCGTCGAGCGAGACGCGAACGCCGGCGGCGCGCAGCTCGGCGACGATCTTCTGGGCCGTCGCGGCGTCGGTCATCACCGCGGTCTCGGTGATCTCCAGCTCAAGCCGGCGGGGATCGAGGCCGACGCGGTTGAGGATCGCCAGCGTCGTCAGGCTGGTCTTCGGGTCCATCAGCTGGGCAGAGGATAGGTTGAAGGACAGGAACAGCTCCTTCGGCCAGCCGAGCGCCGCCTCGGCCGCCTTGCGCAGCAGGGTCTCGGACAAGGCGTCGATGAAGCCGCGCTCCTCGGCCAGCGGCACGAACAGGGCCGGGGACACATAGCCGAGATCGGCATCGCACCAGCGCGCCAGCGCCTCGAAGCCGACGACAGTGTCGTCCTTCAGGCTGACGATCGGCTGGAAATGAACGTCGACCTCGTTGGCCATGATCGCATTGCGCAGCGCCTGCTCAAGATGGGTGGCGCGCTTCATTTCCTGGGCGATCTCCTGCGAGTAGACCGTGATCTGCCCGCGACCGCGACGCTTGGCGCGGTAGAGCGCGGTGTCTGCGCTCTTGATCAGCTCGGCAAAGTCCTCGCCGGCGAAGGGATAGATCGCAAGGCCGAAGGAGGCGGAAAGCCGGACGTTGCGGTCGCCGAGGTCGAACGGCGCAGACAGCACTTCGCGCAGCATGTGCCCCATCTTCTCCGCGCCCTTGCGCTCGAACACGAGCGGGAACAGAAAGGCGAACTCGTCGCCGCCGTGGCGCGTCACCGTCGCCCCGTCGGGGATGCAGGCCCTGAGGCGATGAGCAACCTGGCAAAGAATCTCGTCGCCCGCCTGCGGGCCGAACAGATCGTTGATCGGCTTGAAGCCGTCGAGGTTGGCGATGCCGACGGCGAAAGGGGCCGGATCGTCGGCCCGCTCGAGCACGAGCTGGCGCACCTTGTCGCGCAGGCGGTAGGCATTGCCGAGACCCGTCAACGGGTCCGTGTACGCCATGGCATGCAAATCGCTCTGGGAAACAACCGTATCCGTCAATTCACCCGACTTCATTCTCAACTTCCCGACAAGGATCTGCCTCCGAGAGCGATCGCAGGATGCAGCAGGAGAATTAACAAAGGCATAGCAACCGGTTTCACTGCTCGCGGAAATGCATCCCCAATTGTCGGGAGTTGACAGCGATCGGACCGCCTCAGGCGGCGTCCCTGCCCTGCTTGCCACCCACGTGCTTGTGGTAGATCGCCTCAATCATGTCGGGGCTGACCGGCTTGGTGATGTAGTCGTCCATGCCGGCGTCGAGGCAATTCTGCATGTCGACGTTGAGGGCCTGGGCCGTGACGGCGACGATCGGCGTCCTCGTGCCGAGCGCCTTCTCGGCTTCCCGGATCTCGATGGTGGCGTCGAGGCCGTCCTTGATCGGCATCGAGATGTCCATCAGCACCAGCCGCGGCTGGTGCTTGCGCCACAGCATGACCGCCTCCTCGCCGTTCTCGGCAATCCGGTGCGAGACCCCCATGCCTTCGAGAATCTGGGAAAAGACGAACTGGTTGATCTGGTTGTCCTCGGCGACGAGCACTTCGATGTCGCCGCGGGTGGCGGGGGCCATCTCCTCCAGGTCGGTCGCGATGTGCCAGTCGTCGAAAAGCGTGGTCGGAGCAACGGGGTCGGCAGGTTCCTGCTCGACCAGCACCGGCGCCTGCGGCTCCAGCAGCGCCCGGAACAGATCGGCAGCGATGCGGTCATGTCCGGCTACCCTGGTCGGCAGGCCGGCGCGGCCGACAACCTCGCCCCCATCGAGCGAAGCGTCTGCCAGTACGAGGTCAATCGTGATGCCACTGGTCGTGGCGACGGCAACGAAGGCGTCGAACTCTGCGAGCGAGCGAACCGCACAACAATCGGCCCCGCGCCGCTGCAGCTCGGCCAGCAGTATGTCTTCCAACCTGGCAACGGCCGTTACGACCAGAATGCGCTTTCCGGCCAGATCGGTGCCGTCATCCAGATGCCATTGCTGCAACAGGAGCCGCCGCTCGGCCTCGCGGACCGGATCGAAGCAGTTCTCGGCATCGCGGAAGCGGGTCGACGGCCGCAGCGCAAGACGCCTCGCCGCCACGTCGCCGCGCTGATCGGCAATGTCGGTGACATCGTCCAGCACCGTGGCGACCATGGGGTTTCCAGCCGGGCCGATCCTGTACTTGCGGGTCACCACGTAGAGATGACTGCCGTCAGCCCGCACGATGTGCTCTTCCGCCCGAAACGGCACGCCGGTCTCAAGCACCTTGCGGTCGCTGGCCTCGAGCCGTGCCGCGTTCTCCGCATCGGCGAGGTCCCAGACGGTCCGGCCCAGGATCGCCTCGCCTTCCAGCTCGTAGATGGCCCGGAAGGCCTTGTTGACGGCGACATAGATCAGGTTCTGGTCCTTGATCGCCAAAGGATGCGGCAGCGTGTCGAGGGCCAGCTCGGTGAGCGCCACGCGCTCGAGGTCCGAGCGCCATTGCTCTTCCTGCTTGCGCTGGTCCGTCACGTCGGTCAAGGTCGAGACGTTGTAGCCCGTAGGCAGGCGGCGCTTTCGGAAGCGAACCCAGCGATCCTTGCCGAGCCGTTCAACCGAGTCGAACTGTTCGCGCCAGTGGGCCGAGATGCGGCCGGATATCCATTCCTCACGATTGACCGCGCCGTGGCGGTGATCCGTCGGCAGACCGTAGCGAATGCCGGAATCGAAGATGGCGCCGAGGATGTCGCGCAGGCGCGTGCCTGGCTGCAGGAGCTTGGGGCAGATCGGCAGAAAACGGAGAACCTGACGGCTGGCAAAGACAAGGCAGTCGTTCCTGTCGTAGACGAAAACGCCAACGCCCAGGATGTCGCATGTCGCGTCGAACATTGCCGACTGGATGTTTGCGTCGAGCGACGCATCCCCGTTCATGCTACGCAGACCCCGCCCCCGCACATGCCCCCGAGGAAGGGATCACGCGCTGATCAATTGTGCCACGCGCCCTCGCACCCACTCCGGCGCAGCGCGGCAGCTTCTGTTCTTTCATGCTGATCGGGCTGAAACGCCTCGGACGCGCAAGGATCAGCGGCCAGCGACGCTGATGTGGTCCGCCGGGTCGCCCCGGCCGGCTTGTGCTCATACAAGCGAGGGCCACGTTGGCAGCATTTTATTAAAGGCCGATTAAACGCCCGCGGCGGCTCGACTTTTCGCGCCGCGCCGCCGGCGCGTGAGGCGGGCAAAACCAACATTTGCTCTTCCCACCGCGATGCGAATCCCGGAAAATACGGCATGACGATACGCCAGCTCTCCGAAACCCTGATCAACCAGATCGCCGCGGGCGAAGTCATCGAGCGGCCGGCGAGCGCCGCCAAGGAACTGATCGAGAACGCCATCGATGCCGGCGCCACGCGGATCGAAATCGCCACGGCCGGCGGCGGCAAGACGCTCCTGCGCGTCACCGACAATGGCGGCGGGATGTCGCCAGCCGACCTTGCGATGGCCGTGCGGCGCCACTGCACGTCCAAGATCAGCGACAGCCTCGGCGACGTGCGCACGCTCGGCTTCCGAGGCGAGGCGCTGCCTTCGATCGGCTCGGTGGCGAAACTGACGATCCAGAGCCGCACCGCCGAGGCACCGGAGGGATCGGTGATCGCGGTGACCGGCGGCAAGGTCGATGCGGTGCGGCCGACGCCGGCCAACCGCGGCACCGTGGTCGAGGTGCGCGACCTGTTCTTCGCCACGCCGGCGCGGCTGAAGTTCATGAAAAGCGAAAAGGCCGAGGCGGCGGCGATCACCGAGGTGGTGCGGCGCATGGCGATCGCCTTTCCGGCAATCCGGTTCGCCCTGTCCGGCCCCGACCGCACGACGCTCGAGCTCGCCGCGACCGGGCCGGACCGGCTCGCCCGCATCGCTCAGGTGCTCGGCAAGGACTTCCGCGACAACGCGATCGAACTCGACGCCGAGCGCGAGGGGGTGCGGCTGACGGGCTTCGCCGGAGTTCCGACCTTCAACCGCGGCAACAGCCTGCATCAGTTCGCCTTCGTCAACGGCCGCCCGGTGCAGGACAAGCTGATCTGGTCGGCGCTGCGCGGCGCCTATGCGGAGACAGTGCCGAGCGGCCGCTTTCCGGTCGCCGTGCTGGAGATCGGCATCGATCCCGAACTGGTCGACGTCAACGTCCATCCGGCCAAGTCGGACGTGCGCTTTCGCGATCCGGGCCTTGTGCGCGGCCTGATCATCGGCGCGATCCGGCAGGGCCTCAGCCGCGAGGGCGACCGGGCGGCGACGACCGGCGCCACCGGGCTGATGCGCGCCTTCCGGCCCGAGGCGCCGCGGACGCAGGGCGGCTGGAGCCCGTCCGCCTCGCCGTACCGCCCCTTCGAGCCGCTTCCGAACGGCCTTTCGGACAAGCCCCAGGCGGGGTTCGACATGGGGATCGAGCCGTCGGCGCGGGCGGAGCCCATGACCGCCAGCCCCCCGGCCGAAACGGAGACGGCCCGCCATCCGCTCGGCGCCGCCCGGGCACAGCTGCACGAGAACTACATCGTCGCGCAGACGGAGGACGGCCTCGTCATCGTCGACCAGCACGCCGCGCACGAACGGCTCGTGTTCGAGGCGATGCGCAACGCGCTGCATGCGCGGCCGGTGCCTGCGCAGGCGCTGCTCATTCCCGAGGTCGTCGACCTGCCGGAGGACGACTGCGACCGGCTCGTCGCCCACGCCGACGCCTTCGCCCGGCTGGGGCTCGGGATCGAGCGTTTCGGTCCCGGCGCGGTCGCGGTGCGGGAGACGCCGGCCATGCTCGGCGAGATGGACGCAGCCGGGCTGGTGCGCCAACTGGCCGACGAACTGGCCGAATGGGACACCGCCAGCGGGCTTGCGGCCCGGCTCGACTATCTTGCCGCGACCATGGCCTGCCACGGATCGGTGCGTTCGGGCCGGCGCATGCGCCCCGAGGAAATGAACGCACTGTTGCGACAGATGGAGGCGACGCCTGGCTCCGGCCAGTGCAATCACGGCCGACCGACCTATATCGAACTGAAGCTGGCCGACATCGAACGGCTGTTCGGCCGAAGCTGAAAATGCTGGCAATCGCCGACCTGCCACGTTATGGCACAGGAAGCGCCGGGGCCTTTGGCCGCGTAACCGGCAGCCAGGCCGGAGCGGACAGGTCATGAGCGGCGCGCGACGCCCGCCCCGATGCGGGCCGCGCAGGCGACAGGAGATGCGGACGATGAACCGATTCGAAGGAAGTGCAGGCCGTGAGGCCAAGATCCGTTACCTCGACGGCGACTTCCAGATCCTGATGCCGGGCGCCTTCGTGGTTTGCGCCGTGACCGGCGAGCAAATCCCGCTGGATGAGCTGCGGTACTGGAGCGTCGCCCGCCAGGAGGCCTATGTCGACGCCGCCGCCTCGCTGGAGGCGGAACGGCGCGCGGGCGCCCTTCCCACGCTGCAGGACTGAAGACCGTCTCTCAGGCGCCGATCCGGCGCTTGCGGGCGGACACAAGCGCCGCGTCGATGATCTTGTCCGGGACCTTCGGGTCGTCGAAGCGGATCTCCACCTCGATCACGCGGCTCCTCTGCCGCAGTTCCTCCGATTGCCCGTGTCCGCCGACCAGACGCACGCTGTCCTTCGCCGTCGTCACGATGGTGTAGTCGCGCGCATCGGCATGGTCGATGATGTCGGTCACCTCGTCGTCGGAGAGGTGGTGATGGTCGGGAAAACTGCGGGTGGCGTACAAAGAGGCGCCGGTGCTTTCGACGGTGCGGAAGAACTTGTCATTGTCGGCAAGCCCCGACCAGGCCAGCACCGGCACGCCGCGCAGGGCTTCCACGTCAACGGTCGCAAGCGTGGCCGTATGGACAGCCTTGCCCGCACGCGCCGCGCGCCGGACCAGCGCGTCGGCGGCGTTGCCGTCGCCGACCACCAGCAACGCCGACGCCTGGCGCAGTTGCTCGGCGAGCGGGGCACGCACCGGGCCGCTCGGCACAAGGTAACCGTTGCCGATGCCGCGCCGCGAATCGATGACGACCAGCGCGTAGTCGAACACCATCCGGGCGCTCTGGAAGCCGTCGTCCATGATGATGAGATCGGCCCCCTCCTCCACCAGCCGCAGGGCCCCGCCCACCCGGCGGCGCGAGATTACCGTCAGCGCCTCGCGCGCAAGCAGGAGCGGCTCGTCGCCGACGTCGCGGGCACGGTGCCTTTCCGGATCGACGACGGTGATGACGTCGAGCGAACCGCCATAGCCGCGGCTGAGGAAGCCCGGCCGCAGGCCGCGCGCCGTGGCGGCGCGGGCGAGTGCAATCGCCGTGGGCGTCTTTCCGGCGCCGCCGACGGTGAAGTTGCCGACGCAGACAACCGGGACCGGAACGGTGGCCCGATGCGCGCGCCGCATGCGCGCGCCGGCGATCGCCCCGTAGAGCCGCGAGACCGGCCACAGCGCATAGGCGCGCCAATCCGGCTTCGTCCACCAGAAAGGTGGCGCCTCAGATACCATTTCGTCCCCCGATCCGATCCGCCTTGCGGCGGCAAGCCCCTGACGTCATGTCCGTGCAATCCAGCCGTCGCGGCAGCCCACCCCGACGCCTTCCAAAGAACCGCAAAAGCCGGCGCGATTTCGATCGCAGTCCTGGACGACAGCGACGCCGCCCCGGCCTTCGCGCCTACAATGCCTTGAAAATCAAGGAATGCAACGGCCTCAGGCGGCCGAGCGCCGCGGCGCACCGTCATCGGGCAACAGCGCCGGCAGTTCGGTGATGTCGTTGAGGCAGTAGTCCGAGGCGGACGCCAGCGACTCCTTCGAGCCGGTTCCGGTCAGCACCGCGACCGTCAGCCCCGCCCCGGCGCTGCGGCCCATGTGCAGGTCATGATTGTTGTCGCCGACGACGGCGACCTCGTGCGGCTGCAGCCCGGTGGCGGCACAGAAGCCCAGCACCATGCCCGGCTCGGGCTTGACGCCGTGGCCGCTGTCATAGCCGGCGACGAAATGGAGGTACTGCTCGAATCCGAAACGGCGCGCCGTCTCGCGAATGGATTGCTCATTGTCGCTCGAGGCGACGCCGAGGCGGTAACCCTTGGCGTGCAGCGCGGCGAAGAAGGCGCCGAGGTCCGTGACCGCCACCGCCAGCGCGGCCGACCGGGCGAAGAGGCCGTCGAACACGGACGAAAGCTCGGCCACCGTCATCGGCGCGCCGGCGGCGACCATGCCGGCGGCGATCTCGACGGTGTTGCCGGCCGCCAGCAGCGTGTCGGGCGCCACATGACCGGTATCGGGGTCCATGCCGCCGGCGACGAGCAAACGGCGGGCGAGGTCCTCGTCGCCCATCGCCGCGATGCGGGCTAGCTCGTAGTTCACCGGAACCCAGCTCTTGGCGTAGTCCAGCAGCGTACCGTCCTTGTCGAACAGGATGCCGCAGATCGTGCGTGTCTTGTCCATGGCGTCTCCGATCATCGGGCCTCGCGCGGATGCAGCCGCGCCTTCACCGTCAGCGGGTTCAGGTAGGGCTCCAGGCCGCGCACCGTTTCGGTGAGCGCGCCGCGCATGTCCTCCACCGTGTCCCGGCCGGCGGCGATCATCTTGCGGCGCACGTCGTCGTTGAGCAGAAGATAGCCGACGGCCTTGGCCAGCATCTCCACGTCCCGCACCATCTTGGCGCTGCCGCTCTTGGCCAGCCGCTGGTAGCTCTCGCGGAAATTCTGCACGTTGGGTCCGGACAGGATCGCGCAGCCGAGCATGGCGGGTTCGAGCGGGTTCTGCCCGCCCTCGCCGAACAGCGAGCGACCGACGAAGGACACTTCCGTCAGGCGCAGGTAGAGGCCCATCTCGCCGATGGTGTCCCCCAGGAAGATATCGGTTTCGGCGGTGATCGCGTCATTGCGCGTCCGCCGCGCCACCTTCAGCCCCTTGGCGACAAGCGCCTCTTCGATCGCGTCGGCACGCTCGGGGTGGCGCGGCACGACGATCGTGAGCAGCCCGGTGCGCTCCTTCAGCGCCCGGTGAACGGCGCCGGCGGCCAGTTCCTCGCCCTCGAAGGTGGAGATCGCCGCCCAGGTCCTGCGGCCGGCAATCTGGCCGCGATAGGCAGCGAGTACGGCCGGGTCGTGCGGCGGCGCGTCGGTGTCGACCTTGAGATTGCCCGACACCAGCACCGGCAGCGCGCCGAGCGTGCGGAAGCGTTCGGCGTCCAGTTCGGACTGGGCGACGACGAGGGCGAATTTCTCGAACAGCGCGTCGGCAATGGCCGGACGCTTCTTCCAGCGCGCAAAGGAGCGGTCGGACATCCGCCCGTTTACCAGGACCTGGGCGACATGCCGTGCGCCGAGCTCGACGATGGTCATCGGCCAGATCTCGGACTCCACCATGATCGCCAGGTCGGGGTGCCAGTAATCGAGATAACGGCCGATGACCGGCTTGAGGTCGAGCGGAACGTACTGATGGATCACGGTATCGCCAAGCCGCTCCCGGGCGACGCGGGCGGAGGTGACCGTCCCGGTCGTGAGGACGACGTTGATGCCGCGCCGGCGTATTTCCCGGATCAGCGGCGACACCGCATTGGTCTCGCCCACACTCGCCGCATGCACCCAGACCAGCGGCCCGGCCGGCCGGTCGACGCTGGCCCGTCCAAAGCGCTCGCGCCGCCGCCCCCGCTCCTCCTTGCCCTTCGCGGCACGAATGGCGAGATACGGCTGCATGACCGGATAGAGCCCGAGACCGATCCAGCGATAGGCGGACAGCGCCAGGCGCGCAAGCGGGCTGCTCATCGGCGCTTACCGCCCGCTTTGATCCGTCCGAAAGGGTGCATGCATGTTCCGGTCATTGTGTGCCCGCGGCATCAAGACCAGCCGCAAGGCGAAAAGAAGGCATCACGGGTTCTCGGGATCGAGCAGCTTGTGCATGTGGACGATGAAGTAGCGCATATGGGCGTTGTCGACGGTCTGCTGCGCCTTGGCCTTCCAGGCGGCCAGGGCGCTGGCGTAGTCGGGAAAGATCCCGACGACGTCGAGCTTGTCGAGGTCGCGGAACTGAACGCCCTTCAAGGTCGTCAGCTCGCCGCCGAAAACGAGGTGCAGGCGCTGCCTGGAGTCGATCTCACTCATCTTGCTCTCTATCAATTGTGATATTTTTCAATGCGGATTTGCGGCATCCGGGCGAAAAGGTCAATGGCCGCCAAGTTGCCGTGAGGCGCTTATCAACCTTCCAAGCCAGCCGGTCCCGGCTGCGCAGAGGACGCCATGACTGACCTCGGCGCGGTTGTAGGTCAAGGCCGCGCCCTCCAGCGTCGCGATCCCGCCGCCCGCATTGGCGAGGATCAGGTCGGCGGCGGCGAGGTCCCAGTCGTGCGAATTGACCTTGACCAGCGTGCCGTCGATGCGGCCGTCGGCGGCCATCGCCAGGCGATAGGCCAGCGAGGGCACATGCGGGACCCGCGTCACCTCGCCAAGGCCGGAGCGGTCAAGGCGGGAAACCATGTCCTCGGCTGCCGCCAGCCGCAGCGGACGGTCGGCTCCGGGCTGCGACACGCGCACGGCAACCCCGTTCTTCAGGGTCGGCCCGCCGGCAGCGGTCGCAAACACCTCGCCGAGCGCGGGCGCCACCAGCACGCCGGCGACCGGCCGTCCCCGGTGCACGACCGCGGCGCTGACGCACCACAGGTCCTTGCCGGCGATGAAGGCGCGGGTGCCGTCGATCGGATCGATCACGAACAGCGTCTCGCAAGACAGTCGGGCGGAATCGTCGTCGGTTTCCTCCGACAACCAGCCGTAATTCGGACGGGCTGCCAGCAGGGTCGACTTCAGGACGTCGTTGGCGGCGAGGTCCGCGGCACTGACCGGGGAGCGTCCCTCGTTCTTCCACCAGACATCAGGCGCGTTGCGAAAGTAGCCCATCGCCCGCGCGCCGGCGGCCTGCGCGGCTGCGAGCAGCAGATCGAGATCGTCCCGCCAACGGGACTGGCTGCTTCCGACCAGCATGTCTTCTTCCATTTCTGCCGGACCCGGCACGGTCCGCGGCCTACCTGCCGGCGATCGTCATGCCTTCGATCGCGAGTGTCGGCGCTGCGACGCCGAACTTCCGGTCGATGTCGCTGGCCGGCGTCATCCGCAGGAACATGTCGCCCAGGTTCGAGGCGATCGTCACCTCCGAGACCGGATAGGCGAGTTCGCCATTCTCGATCCAGAAGCCGGAGGCGCCGCGGCTGTACTCACCCGTCACCATGTTGACGCCGTGCCCGATCAACTCGGTCACGTAAAGCCCGGTCCCGACCGAACGGATGAGTTCCTCGGGCGCGATGTCGCCCGGCTCGAGCGCGAGGTTGGTGCTGGCGGGATTGACGGCGGTGCCGCCGCGCACGCCGCGACCGTTGGTTTGGAGACCCAGTTCGCGCGCCGTGGAGGTCGACAGGAACCAGTGCTTGAGCACCCCGTCCTCGATCATGACGAGGCGCTCGCCGGTGACGCCCTCGCCGTCGAATGGCCGCGAGGAGGGCCCGCGGACGATCAGCGGATCGTCGGTGACGCAAAGGCCGGCCTTCAGCACCTGCTTGCCCATCTTGTCGCGCAGGAAGCTCGTCTTGCGCGCGACGGCCGCGCCGTTGATCGCCCCGGCGATGTGGCCGGCGATGCCCCGCGCCATGCGCGGGTCGAAGACGACCGTGACGTTCTTCGCCGTCGGCACCTGGCGCGGATTGACGCGCCTGACCGCGCGCTCGCCGGCCGTGCGACCGATGTCGGAGGCGTCCCGCAACTCGGCGAAGTAGAGGCGGCTGTCATAGTCGTAGTCGCGCTCCATGCCCGTGCCTTCGCCGGCGATTACGCTGACGGAGCGGCCGAAGCGGCTGGCACTGTAGGCGCCGGAAAAACCGTGCGACGTGGCGAGTACCAGTCCGCCCATGCCGGCAGACGCGCCCGCGCCGCTGGAATTGGTCACGCCGGCGACCTCAAGGGCGGCCGCCTCCATCGCCAGCGCCGCCTCGGCCAGGCTGTCGGAAGAGACCTCGGCCGGGTCGAACAGTTCGAGGTCGGGCCAGGACTTGGCGAGGTCGTCCGGCTCGACGAGCGTGGCGAAGGGGTCCTCCGGCGAGGCCTTGGCCATCGCCACGGCGCGCTCCGCCAGCAGCTCCAGATCGAAACCCGGATTGGCCGAAACGCTGGCCACACGCTTGCCGATGAACACACGCAGGGAGAAATCGTCGCTCTCCGAGGCCTCGGTCGCCTCGACCTTGCCGAGCCGCGCCGACACCGACCGGGAGCGGCCACGCACCACCACCGCATCGGCGGCATCCGCACCCGCCCGCCTGGCACGGTCGATGAGCTCCTCGGCTCGGGCAAGAAGGCTTTCGGAATCGATCGTTTCAGACATGATGTAGCCTTTCATTCCTGCCCCATTTATTGTGCAGTGGCTAAGGCATCAAGGGCTGGCAGGCTGATTCTTGCCGCCCCCCGATCTCGCATTTTCAAAGGAACCCGCTCGCATGGCCGACACGCATGCCCTATTCGCCGAAGCGCTGCTTCTCCTCGGGGGGGCGGTTCTGGCTGCGCCGATCTTCAAGAAGCTCGGACTGGGCACCATTTTGGGCTACCTTGCGGCGGGCGTCGTGATCGGACCGATCCTGCACTACATCCACGACGGGGAGGAAATCCTCGGCGTCGCCGAACTCGGCATCGTCTTCCTGCTGTTCATCATCGGGCTCGAGTTGCAGCCGTCGCGGCTGTGGCAGATGCGGCGCGAGATCTTCGGCCTCGGCACGGCCCAGGTCGTCACCACCGGCCTGGCACTGAGCGCGATCGCCCTGGTCGCCGGGGTCGAGAGCTGGCGGGCCTCGCTGATCATCGGCTTCGGCCTCGCCCTGTCCTCCACGGCCTTCGCATTGCAGATCCTCGACGAAAAGGGCGATACCAACACCCGCTACGGCCAGCGCGCGTTCTCGCTGCTGCTGTTCCAGGATCTCGCCATCGTCCCGCTGCTGGCGCTGATCCCGCTTCTTGCCACCCAGGGCCCGGAGGACCCCACGTCCGCGTTCCAGGACTTCGTCGTCGCGGTCGCGGCCATCCTCGGCATGACGGTGTTCGGCCGCTACGTGCTGAACCCGCTGTTCCAGGTGATCGCACGGACCGGCGCGCGTGAGGCGATGATCGCCGCGGCGCTGTTCGTCGTGCTCGGATCGGCCACGCTGCTGCAATTTGCCGGGCTGTCGATGGCCATGGGCGCCTTCCTCGCCGGCGTCCTGCTGTCGGAATCCTCCTACCGCCATGAACTCGAGGCCGATATCGAGCCGTTCCGCGGCATCCTTCTGGCGCTGTTCTTCATGGCGGTCGGGCTGTCGCTCGACATCGACGTGGTGTTCCAGAACTACCAGATCATCCTCGTCGCCGTGCCGGCGCTGATGCTGGTCAAGGCGGTCGTGATCTACCTGATCTGCCGCATGGGACACTCCCCGCACAACGACGCCATCCGGGTCTCGCTGCTGTTGCTGCAGGGCGGGGAGTTCGGGTTCGTGATGTTCACTGCCGCCTCCGCCGCCGGCGTCTTCTCCTCCGGCATCGCCTCGCTGCTGATCGTCGTCGTCACCGTCTCGATGGCCCTGACGCCGATCGCCTCGCTGCTGTCCGGCGTCCTGATCAAGGAGGACACGCGCGAGGAGATGGATGAGGACTTCGAGGGCGCGGGATCGGACGTGCTGATGGTCGGCTTTTCCCGTTTCGGCCAGATCGCCGCGCAGATCCTGCTGGCGAGCGGCCGCGACGTGACGATCATCGACTATTCGGCCGACCGTATCCGCCAGGCCGCGAGCTTCGGCTTCCGCATCTATTTCGGCGATGGCACGCGCAAGGAAGTGCTGCGCGCCGCCGGCATCGAGCGGGCCAAGATCGTCGCCGTCTGCACGCACAAGGCCGAGATCACCGACCGGATCGTCGACCTGGTGCAGTCGGAATATCCGAACGCGCGCGTGTTCGCGCGGTCCTATGACCGCATCCATACGTTGTCGCTGCGGGCGCGCGGGGTCGACCTGGAGGTGCGCGAAACCTTCGAATCCGGCCTGCTGTTCGGCCGGGAGACGCTGGAGGCGCTCGGCGTCAGCGACGAGGAGGCGCTCGCGATCAGCAACGACATCCGCCGCCGTGACGAGGAACGCCTGATCCTGCAGGCGTCGGAGGGGCTGACGGCCGGGCGGCACATGCTGCATTCGCGCCCGATGCGGCCGGAACCGCTGATCAAGCCCAAGCATACCGAAAGGGTGTCGGACGACGACGAGGTCCTCGCCGGCCTGAAGGAAGCGACGGGCGATTGACGGCGGCTACGCTCGGTTTCCGGAAAGGCGCGCGATCTGAACCTCGAGCGCGCGTCGGAGTTCGTCGCGCAAGGGCGTCGATCGATCGAGGATTTCCTTCGCCTTCAGGAAATCGAGGACGCGGAAGCGCCCGACCTCTGGCTGGAGGTAGATGTCGGGCCGGCCCTGCTTCAGCTTGAGCGCGATCATCGACCGCATCGTGAGCTGGCTCGCGCCGTACAGGCTGTCGATCGGGCTGGGGATCGCGCCTTCATCGCCGGTGGGTTTGCCGATCACGTCGATTCCGATGGTGATGTCCGCCGTGCCCTCCAGATGATCGAACGGGACCGGATTGCTCAGGCCGCCGTCGATCAGGACCCGTCCCCCGATCCTGACCGGCAGGAACAGGGCCGGCAGCGCGGCGGACGCGGCAAGCGCCGGGAACAGCGGCCCCGTCTCCTGGACGCGCTCGCGCTGCTCGTAAAAGTCGGAGGTGATGACTTTCAGCGGAATGGCAAGGTCCTCGAACCGTTCGGGCATGCGCGGATGCAGAAAGGCGCGCAGCAGGCGTTCGAGGTCGAATTGGCCGATGCGCAGACCGCGTGACCAGGCGTCCGCCAGCGTCGCGGGGCGCAGGCCCCAGATGCGGCTGAGCGCCTCGGCCGGCCGGCCGACCGCGGCGAGGGTGTGATCGCGGATTTCAAGACCGCTGAGACCGGAGGCCATCGCCGCCCCCATGATCGCGCCGATGGAGGATCCGGCAATCAGTTGCGGGCGGATTCCGAACTCGTCCAGAACCTCGATGACGTGGATATGGGCCAGGCCGCGCGCACCGCCGCCACCGAGCGCCAGGGACACGGTCGGCACCGCCTCTCCCGCGCCGCGCTGGCGTTCCTCCGATTTCGGTGTATCGGCAAGCATCGAACCTCCTTCGTCCGCCTGCTGCTAGGCCGGCGTGTAGCGGTAGAAATGCATCCGCGTCCCGCCGAAGGTGCGAACCTCCAGCAGTTCGTAGCCGTCGACGGGTTCCGGCGTGATGTCGGCACGCTCCTCTAGGATCGCGAGTGCGCCCGGCATGAGCCAGCCGCCCTTGGCCGCCGCCAGCAGCGCCCTTTCGCCGAGGCCACGACCATAGGGCGGGTCGGCAAACAGCAGATCGAACGGCTCCATCGTGCCGACGAGGCCGAGCGCGGTGGCGTCACGGCGAAAGATCTTGGCCTTGCCCTGCAAGCCGAAGGTCTCGATGTTGCTGTGCAACACACCGCGCCCCTCGACGCTCTGCTCGACGAACAGGGCGGCCCGCGCCCCGCGGGAGATGGCCTCGAGGCCGACCGCGCCGGTGCCGGCGAACAGGTCGAGCACGCGGGCGCCTTCCAGATGCGCCGCGTAGCCGTGGCTCAGGATGTTGAACAGGCTCTCGCGCGTGCGGTCCGTGGTCGGGCGGATGTCATCGCCCTTCGGCGTGGCGAGCGCGCGGCCGCGGAAGACGCCCCCGACGATCCGCACGACGCGTCAGTTCCCCCGGCCGCGCGGCTTGCCGCCGGCGGGCTTGCCGCCAGGACGGCCGCCGGAAGGCTTGCCGAAAGCGGGCTTGCCGCCGCCAAAGGACTTTCCGCCGGACTTGCCGCCAAAGGACTTGCCGCCAAAGGACTTGCCGCCGGGCTTGCCGCTCCGGCCGGCCGGCTTTTCGCCGCCGCGATCCCCAAAGGGCCTGTCGCCGAACGGCTTGCCGCGGGGTCGGCGCTCGTCGCGGGCCGGCCGTTCGACGAAATCGCCAGATCCGCGTTCCTCGCCACCAGACCGCTTGCGGCCAAAGCCCTCCCGGTCATCGCGCGATCGGGTTTCCGGCTCGGCGGCACGGATCCAGTCCCCGCCCTCCTCGGCGCCGAGCACGCGTGGCTTGCGAGCGCGTTCCGGACCGGAATCGCGAGCGGCCTTCTTGCGGTCGGGGTCGTACTTGCTGGTCGTGCGCGTCGCCTCGCCATCGCGGGTGCGACCATAGCGCTTGGTCTTGGGCGCGCCGTCCGGCCGGGCGCGCGGCGTCCGCTTCACGGCCTCCTCGGTCTCCTCGGCCTTCTTCTCGGCCACGGGGCGGGCGCCAGGCGCCATCCAGACGTTCGACTTGCGCGCGCGGTTGCCCGGCTCGCGCTTCGGCCGATCGCCGAAGCGGTCGTCGTCGCGGCCGCGACCGCGCCTGTCCTCGCGCTTGTCGTCAAGGCGCTCGTCCCGCCTAGTGTCGAGGCGTGCACGCGCCTTCTCGCGCCGGTCGCCGCCCTTGTCTCGGAAGGGTGTTTCCGCGCGCTCATCGCGGTCGCCCCGTGCCGGCCGCGCCGGTGCCTCGTCGCGCTCTTCGTGCTGGTGCTCGAACAGCGGCGCGTCGAAGTTCGCCTTGGCATCCTCGATCAGGCGCGGGCCAAGCTGGTCGCGCAGCGTGCGCCCGCGGATTTCCTGGGCGTGCCCCTCCGGCAGCTCGCCGAGCTGGAACGGACCATAGGATATGCGGATCAGCCGGTTCACATCCAGGCCGAGCGCGCCGAGCACGTTCTTGATTTCGCGGTTCTTGCCTTCCCGGAGGCCCATGGTGATCCAGACGTTGGAGCCCTGCACCTTGTCGAGGGTGGCGTCGATGCCGCCGTAGAGCACCCCGTCGACGGCGATGCCGTCCTTCAGCTTGTCGAGTGCCTCCTGGTCAACCTTGCCGTGGGCACGCACGCGGTAGCGGCGCAGCCAGCCCGTGGCCGGCAGCTCGAGCACGCGGGCAAGGCCGCCGTCATTGGTCAATAGCAGCAGCCCTTCGGTATTGATGTCGAGGCGTCCGATCGACATGACCCGCGGCAGGTCGTCCGGCAGATGTTCGAACACCGTCGGGCGGCCTTCCGGGTCGGCGTTGGTCGTCACCAGGCCGGCCGGCTTGTGATACAGCCAGAGCCGGGTGCGCTCGATGCCGCGGATCAGCTCGCCGTCGACCTCGATCTGGTCGGCGAAGGTCACGTTGACGACGGGCGTGTCGAGCACTGCGCCGTTCACCTTGACCCGGCCATCCATGATCATGCGCTCGACATCGCGACGCGAGGCGACGCCGGCACGCGCCAGCAGCTTGGAGACGCGCTCCGGCTCCATCGCCGTGCCGTGGCTGGCAGCAGCAGCGGGTCGCGGCTTGGCCGCGGACGCCGGACCCGCGCCCTTCTTGGCGCCGGCCGATCTGGCCGGGCCGCGCTCGCCCTTGGCCGCGGCAGCGGGCTTCGCGCCGGCGAAGGGCTTCTTGCCGCCGGCCTTGCCAGCGCCGTCGGGCTTGCGATCCCGGCCGAAGGGCTTCGCGCCCGGCCGTTTTGGCTTGTCTCTGGATGTCATATGTTGTTTGCCTAGCGTTTTGGCGTGTCGTATCAGGTCAGGCGACCGGGGTTAAGAGGAATTCTGAGCAGCGATGACGAATAGGTTCATGGACCTCGCACTGGCGGAGGCGCGCAAGGCGGCCGAACGCGGCGAGGTGCCGATCGGCGCCGTGCTCGTCCACCACGGCAAGGTCATTGCGCGCGCCGGCAACCGCACCCGCACCGATCGGGACGCCACGGCCCATGCGGAGATCCTGGCAATCCGGAAAGGCGCCGAAATCCTCGGCAACGAGCGCCTCAACGAGGCCGATCTGTACGTGACGCTCGAGCCGTGCACGATGTGCGCCGCCGCCATCTCCTTCGCCCGGCTGCGACGCCTCTACTATGGCGCCGAGGACCCGAAGGGCGGCGGCGTCGACAGCGGCGTGCGGTTCTACGCCCAGCCGACCTGCCATCATGCGCCGGAGGTCTATTCCGGCATCGGCGAGCAGGAGGCCGCGACGATCCTGAAGGAGTTCTTTGCCGAACGGCGCTGAAACGTCAGCTCTCTGCGAAGGCCTTCAGCTTGTCGCCCGCCAGCCGGTAGCGGATCCATTCGGACTTCGGCTCGGCACCGATCGACTCGTAGACCCTGATCGCCGGCGCGTTCCAGTCGAGCACGTTCCATTCGAAACGGCCGTAACCTTCGGCCACGGCAATCTGCGCGAGATGCCGCAACAGCATGCGCCCTACGCCGCCGCCGCGGTGTTCGGGCACGACGTAGAGATCCTCGAGCGACAGGACGTTGCGGGCCTGCCACGTCGAAAAGCTGACGAACCATACCGCAAAACCGACCGGCTCGCCCGCGTCGGTCTCGCAGATCACGGCCTTGGTCACCGATTTCGGGCCAAACATCGTTTCGGCCAGCGTCTCGACCGTCGCCACCACCTTGTGAACCGCCTTCTCGTACTCGGCAAGCTCGGTAATGAAGCGCAGGATCACCGGCGCGTCGGCGACGGACGCGTTGCGAATGCGGTAGCTCATCGGATCAGAACGGCCACCACTTCTTCGTGCCCGTGTTGGCGATCTCCGCCTCCTTCTTGCGGCGGCTCGCCTTCTTCTTCTCCGGCTCGCCAAGATCGTTCATGGCTTCCTCGGGGATCGCGCGATACTCGAGCGGCGGGTCGCTGAGATAGCGCCGCTTGTCGGAGTAGAGGCCCTGCTGCAGCTTGCGTGCCTCACGGTACTGCTCGAGCTGCTCGTTGGTCGAGAGGCTGCGCGCGGTCGTATTCTGGCTGGCGAGCGGCGAGTTGTAGGCGATGTTGCGCTCGTTCTCGGTCGCCTCCTGCTTCAGGCGGGCGCGCATGTCCTCGGGGCTTTCGACCCATTGCGGGTTGTCGGCCGTCGAGGCGAGCGACTTCTGCGGCTCGACGAGCTGCTTGTCCTCCTTCGGCAGCACCAGCCCGCCGCGGGGCTGGTAGGCGATCTTCTTGTCGCCGTTCGGCGGCCGCAGCATGACGGCGTTGCCGAGGTCGTCCATCAACTGCTCGCCGCTGGTCTTGTCGGTTCCATAGGTCGGGCCGCCGATGCATCCCGAAAGAATGGCGCAGGCGCCAAGCAGTGCCGCCACGCTGGCGCCCAGTCGATGTTGTCGCGTCATTCCCATGCAAACCTTTCCAGCAGAGCCGGTGCACACCGTCGAGGACGATCATCAAACCTGTGCGTTGGCCGAAAAATCCGACGATTTTCGGGCAGAAATACCGGATGAACGGCAAAAGTGCAATTCATCCGGTATATCGGCGTGCTTGTGCACAACCTTTCGCCCCCGATCGGCCTCAGGCGGCCGCGCGGAAGCCGATCTCCCGCAGCGCCGCCGCATCACGGGCGGAGACGTCCGGATAGTCCGGATCGGCGCCGACATCGGTGGTGATGCGCCAGGAGCGTGCGCACTTCGTGCCAACGGCGAGCTTCGGCTCGACGGCCACACCGGCGACGTCCGCCAGGCGGAACGCTCCGGCCGGGCCCTCGCCCGCAACCACCGTGATGGCGGAGGTGATGCAGATCTCGGCGAAATCCGTGCCCTCGATCGCGGCGATCAGCGCCGGGTCGTTGACGTGGACGACCGGGGCCGCCTCCAGCGACGAGCCGATCCGCTTCTCCCGGCGCTCGATCTCCAGCGCGCCGGTCACGACCATGCGGAGCTCGCGGATCTTCTCCCACTTCGCCTCGAGCGCGTCGTTGCGCCACTCGGCCGGGATCTGCGGGAACTGCTCGAGATGCACCGAAACGGCCTCGGGCCGGCGCGACAGCCAGGCCTCCTCGGTGGTGAACGGCAGCATCGGCGCAAGCCACAGGACGAGGCAGTCGAACAGCTTGCGGATCACCGCCAGCGCGGCGCGGCGGCGCAGGCTGGAGGGCGCGTCGCAGTAGAGAGCGTCCTTGCGCACGTCGAAGTAGAAGGCCGACAGATCGACATTGGCGAAGTCGATCAGCGCACGCGCGATCTTCTTGAAGTCGAAGGCGTCATAGCCCTGGCGCACCAACTGGTCGAGCTCCGCGAGCCGGTGCAGCATCAGCTTCTCCAGCTCCGGCATGTCGGCAAAGGCGATCTCCTCGCCCTTGTCGTGGGCGAGCGTGCCGAGCATCCAGCGGATGGTGTTGCGCAGCTTGCGATAGGCGTCGATGTTGGTCTGGATGATGGTCTTGCCGAGGCGCTGGTCTTCCCAATAGTCGGTGGTCATCACCCACAGGCGCAGGATATCGGCGCCGGCGTCCTTCATCACGTCCTGCGGGGCGACGACGTTGCCCTTGGACTTGGACATCTTCTCGCCCTTCTCGTCCATCGTGAATCCGTGGGTGACGACGGCGTTGTAGGGCGCGCGGCCGCGGGTCGCGCAGCTTTCGAGCAGCGAGGAATGGAACCAGCCGCGGTGCTGGTCGGAGCCTTCCAGATAGACGTCGGCCGGCCACTTCAGGTCGGGGCGATCCTCCAGCGTAAAGGTGTGGGTCGATCCGGAATCGAACCAGACGTCGAGGATGTCCATGACCTGGTGCCACTTCGCATGGTTATGGTCGCTGCCGAGGAAGCGCTCCTTGGCGCCTTCGGCGAACCAGGCGTCGGCCCCTTCCCGCTCGAACGCCTCGAGGATGCGGGCGTTGACCGCATCGTCCAGCAGCACGTTGCCGTCGTCGTCGGCGAAGATCGCGATCGGCACGCCCCAGGCGCGCTGGCGCGACAGCACCCAGTCCGGACGGCCCTCGATCATGGCACGCAGTCGGTTCTGGCCGGCGGCGGGAACGAAGCGGGTATCGTCGATCGCCGACAGCGCGCGCGCGCGCAGCGTCGTGCCGTCGCCGAAGTCCTTGTCCATGTAGACGAACCACTGCGGCGTGTTGCGGAAGATGACCGGCTTCTTGGAGCGCCAGGAATGCGGGTAGGAGTGCTTCAGGCGGCCGCGTGCGAACAGCGCGTGGCGGGCAATCAGCGCCTTGATGACGCGGTCGTTGGCATCGCCCTTCTTGCCCTTGTCGTCGATGACGCGCCCTGCCCCGCCTTCCGCGTCCGGGCCGAAGCCGGGCGCGTCGGCGGTGAAGTAGCCGGCGTCGTCGACGGTGAAGGGGATCGCCGACGAGATGCCGCGCGCCTCGAGCGCACGTGCCGAATCCATCCAGGCGTCGAAGTCGTCGCGGCCGTGGCCGGGGGCGGTGTGGACGAAGCCCGTGCCGGCGTCGTCGGTGACGTGGTCGCCGTCCAGCAGCGGCACCTTGAAGTCGTAGCCGCCGCCGAGCCCGTGCAGCGGATGGGCGCAGGTGATCGCCGCAAGTTCATCGGCCTCGATGTCGCCGACGAAATTGAAGGTCACCTTGGCCTTGGCTGCGGACTCATCGGCAAGACGCTTGGCGAAGATCAGCCGTTCACCCGGCTGCGGGCCGAAGTCGTTCTCGGCGGTGGCAACCTCGTAGAGCGCGTAGGCGTAGCGCGACGAATAGGCGATCGCGCGGTTGCCCGGAATCGTCCAGGGAGTGGTGGTCCAGATCACGACGTGGGCGCCGGACAGCGCGTCCGGCCCTTCCCGAACCGGGAACTTCACCCAGATCATGTCGCTCTCGACGTCCGCATATTCGACCTCGGCCTCGGCCAGCGCGGTACGCTCGACCACCGACCACATGATCGGCTTGGAGCCGCGGTAGAGCTGGCCGCTCCTGGCGATCTTCATCAATTCGCCGGCGATGCGGGCCTCGGCGTGGAAGGCCATCGTGGTGTAGGGATTATCGAAGTCGCCCTCGATGCCGAGACGCTTGAACTCCTCGGTCTGGACCGCGATCCAGTCGGCGGCGAAGTCGCGGCACTCCTTGCGGAACTCGTTGACCGGCACCTCGTCCTTGTTCTTGCCCTTCTCGCGATACTTCTCCTCGATCTTCCACTCGATCGGCAGACCGTGGCAGTCCCAGCCGGGCACGTAGTTGGCATCGAAGCCGCGCATCTGGAACGAGCGGTTGATGGCGTCCTTCAGGATCTTGTTGAGGGCATGGCCGATATGGATATTGCCGTTGGCATAGGGCGGCCCGTCATGCAGGACGAACTTCTCGCGGCCGGCGGCGGAGGCCCGCAGCTTCTTGTAAAGGCCCATCTTCTGCCAGCGGGCGACCGTCTCCGGCTCCTTCTGCGGCAGGCCGGCGCGCATCGGGAAGTCCGTCTGCGGCAAATAGAGGGTCGAGGAATAGTCGATCTTTTCGGACGTATCGGTCATGGCTATCGCTTCATCGCGCGCATTGTCGCGCCAAAAGAGGGAATCTGTCTGTCGGTGACGGCGGGGCGTGGCTTGAAACGCCCGAAATCCCGGACTTCCGGCCTCGCTCAGAGCGCGCGGAAGGCCGGGCCACTAATTCGCAGATCGATGGTCAGCCGTACGAACATCATGACCGGCGGTATTACGGCGTTTTGACCGGCTTGAAAAGGTGCCGCGCGCATGGTCGGCACGTTTTCTTGACCTGCTAGAAACAGAGTTGGCGGTCGATGGCGCCGATCGGACGCACGCCCGACAGGAGCGCGCGCGCCTCCTCCTCGTCGCGTTTCATCTGCACCACCAGTGCCTCGAGCCCGTCGAAGCGCAGCTCGTCGCGCAGGTGTTCGAAGAAGGAAACCGAGCAGGTCTCGCCGTAGATCGTGTCGGAAAAGTCGAAGATGAAGGTTTCAAGCAGCGGCGCCCCGTTGCTGTCCACGGTCGGGCGCCGGCCGAAGCTTGCGACCCCGTCGAACAGGGCGCCATCAGCGCGGCGGAAGCGGACCGCGTAAATGCCGGTGCTCAGCGCCGCCTCGGGCGGGAGCTGCATGTTGGCGGTCGGAAAGCCGAGCGTGCGGCCGAGCTGCTTGCCGGCGATGATCTCGGTCTCGACGGTGTAATGATAGCCGAGCAGACCGGCGGCCTCGGTGACGGCGCCACCGGCCAATAGATCGCGGATGCGGCTGGACGAGATCACGTCGGCGTTCTCGTCGCGGTAGGCGTCGACGAGCGTCACGCCGAAGCCGTTTTCCTCGCCGGCGGCGATCATGAAGGCGGGACCGCCTTCCCTGCCCTTGCCGAAATGGAAGTCGAAGCCGGTGACGACATGGCCGGCATGGAGCCAGTCGAGCAGCACCTGCTGGACAAACTCCGCCGCCGTCATCTGCGAGAACTGCCGGTTGAAGGGATATTCGATCACCGCCGCAAACCCCATCCCTTCCAGGATGCGGGCCTTCAATGGCGCCGGCGTCAGGCGGAACACGGGTTGGTCGGGTCGGAACACCGTGCGCGGATGCGGCTCGAAGGTCAGCACCAGCGCCGGCACATTCTGCGACCGCGCAATGTCGAGCGCGCGCTGCAGCACGGACTGATGGCCACGGTGGACGCCATCGAAATTGCCGATCGCGACGACGCCGCCGCGGAGATGCTGGGGCAACGGCTCCTTCGTCTCGTTTCGATGGAATACGGTCATGGCCCTTTTTTCCCGTATCGTTACTGCAGGCGCGGCATCCACCACTTCGGCGTGGCACTTTCGCGCTTCAGGAAGGCTTTCAGCTTCGCCTCGTCGGTTACTCCGTTCACCACATATTCCTGCGCATGGATGCCGCCGGAAATGTAGAGCACGTCGAGCCCGTAGCCCTCGGCACCGCGCACATCGGTCGGCATGCCGTCGCCGATGGCGATGACGCGCGCGAGATCGATCGCGCCGCGAACGTCGCGCGCCTCCTCGAGCGTCTTCTCGTAGATCGGCCGGTGCGGCTTGCCGGCGATCAGCGTCGAGCCGCCCATCTCGCCATAAAGCTTGGCAAGCGCGCCCGCGCAGGGGATCAGCCTGTGGCCGCGCTCGACGACGAGGTCGGGATTGGCGCAGATGAAGGGCAGATGCCGCGCAGCCAGCCGCTCCAGTTCCGGGCGGTAGTCCTCCGGCGTCTCCTTCTCGTCATTGCGCAAACCGGCGCAGACGACGATGCCGGCCTGCTCGGCCGAAACGGCCTCGACGCCCAGCCCGTCCAGCAACGGCACGTCCTTGCGCGCGCCGATGAAATAGACCTTCTCCGGTCCCGAGGCGATCAGCGCGCGGGTGACGTCGCCGGACGTAACGATGCGGTCGTAGGCCTCGTCAAGCACGCCCAGGCCCCGGATCTGGACCCTCACGCCGGGATGCGGCCGCGGAGAATTGGTGATCAGGACGACCGTGAGGCCGGCCGCCCGCGCCTGCGCGAGCGCCTCCGAGGCCGCGGCAAAGGCCTCCACGCCATTGTGCAGCACGCCCCAGACGTCGCAAAGGACGACGTCGTACTGGTCGGTGATCTCGCTGAAGGACTGAATGCGCTTGGCCATGCTCGTTTCCCGATCCTGAGGGGCCCGGCTGACATCGCAAAGCCCGACGGAGAAAACAAGAGCCCCCCGGCAATTTTGCCGCGCGGCCCCTAGATCGGCAGGCGCAGCGCGAAACCGACGATCGCACAGGCCAGGAGCGTCTGGACGATCCCGAACCCGAGGCGCAACAGCATGACCGTCGCCGCCGCCGTCAGAAGCACGGCCAACGGGTCGATCGAGGCAAGGGTCGGCATCGCCATCGAGATCGGACCGGCCTCGAGCGTCCCGACCTCGCGGAAGAGCACGTGCAGGCCGAACCAGATCGCGAGGTTGAGGATGACGCCGACGACGGCGGCCGAGATGGCCGAGAGCGCGCCGGAAAGGGCCGCGTGCTGCCGCAACCGCTCGACATGGGGCGCGCCGAGAAAGATCCAGAGGAAGCAGGGAACGAAGGTCACCCAGGTCGTCAGCCCTGCGCCGAGCAGCCCGGCCGTGAGCGGGTCGAGCCCGGCGCCGTCGCGGGCGGCGGCCAGAAAGCCGACGAAGGAGAGCACGAGCACCAGCGGCCCGGGCGTCGTCTCGGCCAGCGCCAGGCCGTCGAGCATCTCGCCGGGCCTCAGCCAGTGATAGGTGTCGACCGCTTGCTGGGCGACATAGGCCAACACCGCGTAGGCCCCGCCGAAGGTCACAACCGCCATCTTCGAAAAGAAGACGCCAATGGCGGCAAAAGCGCCGGGTCCCTCGGGAAGCAGCGGAACGAGGGCAAAGGGCGCCGCCCACAGGGCGATGCCGACAACGGCGATCGCCATCGTCCGGCCGAGGCCGCGGCGCCGATCGGAGACGGTTTCGCCGATGACCGAGGGCTTGTCCGGCGCGTGCGCCCTGTGACCTGGCGGCGGCTGCAGCAGGCCGGGTGCGGTTCGCGCGACAAGATAGCCGGTCATGCCCGCCGCGGCGATGACCAGCGGAAACGGCAGCGCCAGGAAAAACAGGCACGCGAAGGCGAGCGCCGCCAGCAGGCGGGCGAGCGGCGTCTTCAGTGCGCGGCGGGCCACGCGCAGCAGCGCCTCGATCACGATCGCCAGCACCGCCGCCTTGAGGCCGAAGAACAAGGTTTGCAGCCAGTCGGTGCGCTGGAACAGAGCGTAGGCCGCCGAAAGCGCGCAGATGACGACGAAGCCCGGCAGGACGAACAGCGTTCCCGCGACGATGCCACCGCGCGTGCCGTGCAGCAGCCAGCCGACATAGGTGGCGAGCTGCTGCGCTTCCGGTCCGGGCAGCAGCATGCAGTAGTTGAGGGCGTGCAGGAAGCGGCTTTCGGAAATCCATCGGCGGTCTTCGACCAGTTCCTTGTGCATCAGCGCGATCTGGCCGGCCGGGCCGCCAAAGCTCAAGAGCCCGACCCGGGCCCAGACCCTTGCCGCCTCGCCGAAGGACGGATGCGGCGGCGCATCCGCCTCAAGGTCGGCATCGATGGGCTTATCCACGGTCGCGGCCATCCTTCCTGCGGGGGGTATGGGAGACCCAGTCGTGCTTCTCGTCGGCCGCATCGCGCGCCCAGCGGTACAAGGCGTCATAGACGAGCATCCCGGCCTCGAGCTGCTCCAGATCGTCGGCGAACATGCGCGACAGGCCGAGCGAGACGGCCAGAAGGCCCGCGGCCTGCGGCTCCAGATCCGGGCGATTGGTGTCGGCGCCGCGCACGATCCGCGCGAGTTGCTTCAGCGCCGGAAAATCGAGACCGAATTCCTCGACCATGACGTCGAAGCTGCACAGTTCGCCGCGATGGCTCCAGTCCACGCCCTCGATGTCGAAGGGCGTCGCGCCGAAGCGATCGGCGACGGCCTGCACCTCGGATGGCGCGACGAAGAGGAAGCGCGCCTGCGGATCGACGAACCGCCGGATCAGCCACGGACAGGCGATGCGGTCGATCTTGGGCCGCGACCGGGTCACCCAAAGCGTTCCGCCGGTCGCACTTCGCTGCGGCAGGCTTTTGACCGGAACGAGCGGTAGCGCCGCCTCCTGCCATGCGACGAAGCCACCCTCCAGGACCTCTGCCTGCGCGCCCTGGCAGCGCAGCATCGCGGCGACGCCCTCGCTGAGCTTCAGCCCCTTCTGGCAGACGACCACCACCCAACGACCGCGGTAGTCGGACGACCAGGCCGAAACAGCGGCATGGTCCCTGCGGACAGCGGCGGGCAGCAGCAAGGGCGCGGCGGCGAAGTCGTCGTCATCGCGAACGTCGACCAGCACCGGCGCTCGCGGCGTGCCGACCAGACGAGAAAGCTTCTCGGGGGAAATTCCGTTGTAGGAAGCCATGATACGTCCCTCTATGTGACAGTAAAGGACGCGAATTTCGGCATGGCGCCTCGTGGGGTATCGCAAACCCCATGGCATTGTTAAAGCCAATCAGTCCGTCCAAGTCAACAACGATCGGCTTGTTCGATTTTTTTCCCGAACCCATCCTTGACTCGTGCTCGCCCGACGCCTATCTCGGCTCCGCTAGCACTCTCCATTTGCGAGTGCTAACAAAAAAATCCACCGGGTCGGTTCCGATCCGAGACATGTCATTTGATCGAGGGATTAGACAATGGCAACCACCAATTTCCGCCCGCTCCACGATCGCGTCGTCGTCCGTCGCGTCGAGTCCGAGGAAAAGACCAAGGGCGGCATCATCATTCCGGACACCGCCAAGGAAAAGCCGCAGGAAGGCGAAATCGTCGCCGTCGGCTCGGGTGCCCGCGATGAAAGCGGCAAGCTGGTCGCACTCGACGTCAAGGTCGGCGACCGCGTCCTGTTCGGCAAGTGGTCGGGCACCGAGGTCAAGCTCGAGGGCGAAGAGCTTCTGATCATGAAGGAAGCCGACATCATGGGCATCATCGGCTGATCGCCGATCTTCCCACCGCGAACTTCCCCTAACTTCAAGCCGGGCAATCCGGCATTTCGAAACCAGGAGTTTTGAAAATGGCAGCCAAAGAAGTCAAATTCGGCCGCACCGCGCGCGAAAAGATGCTGCGTGGCGTCGACATCCTCGCGGATGCAGTCAAGGTCACCCTCGGCCCGAAGGGCCGCAACGTCGTCATCGACAAGTCCTTCGGCGCGCCGCGCATCACCAAGGACGGCGTGTCGGTCGCCAAGGAAATCGAACTGGAAGACAAGTTCGAGAACATGGGCGCCCAGATGGTCCGCGAAGTCGCTTCGAAGACCAACGACATCGCCGGTGACGGCACCACCACCGCAACCGTGCTCGCCCAGGCGATCGTTCGCGAAGGCGCCAAGGCCGTTGCCGCCGGCATGAACCCGATGGACCTGAAGCGCGGCATCGACCTCGCCGTCACCGAAGTCGTCAAGGATCTCCAGGCCAAGGCCAAGAAGATCAACACCTCGGAAGAAGTTGCCCAGGTCGGCACGATCTCGGCCAACGGCGAGCGCCAGATCGGCCTCGACATTGCCGAAGCCATGCAGAAGGTCGGCAATGAAGGCGTGATCACCGTCGAGGAAGCCAAGACCGCCGAGACCGAGCTCGAGGTCGTCGAAGGCATGCAGTTCGACCGTGGCTACCTGTCGCCCTACTTCGTGACCAACCCGGAAAAGATGGTCGCCGAACTCGAAGACGCATTCATCCTGCTGCACGAGAAGAAGCTCTCCAACCTGCAGGCCATGCTTCCGGTTCTCGAAGCCGTCGTCCAGACCGGCAAGCCGCTCCTCATCATCGCTGAGGACGTCGAGGGCGAAGCCCTGGCAACTCTCGTCGTCAACAAGCTGCGCGGCGGCCTCAAGATCGCTGCCGTCAAGGCTCCGGGCTTCGGCGACCGCCGCAAGGCGATGCTCGAAGACCTCGCCATCCTGACCGGCGGTACCGTGATCTCCGAAGACCTCGGCATCAAGCTCGAAACCGTCACGCTCGACATGCTCGGCCGTGCGAAGAAGGTCTCGATCACGAAGGAAAACACCACGATCGTCGACGGCGCCGGCAAGAAGTCGGAAATCGAAGGTCGCGTTGCCCAGATCAAGGCCCAGATCGAGGAAACCACCTCCGACTACGACCGCGAGAAGCTGCAGGAACGCCTGGCCAAGCTCGCCGGCGGCGTCGCCGTCATCCGCGTCGGCGGTGCGACGGAAGTCGAAGTGAAGGAAAAGAAGGACCGCATCGACGACGCGCTCAACGCCACCCGCGCTGCCGTCCAGGAAGGCATCGTTGCCGGCGGTGGCGTCGCGCTGCTGCGTTCCGGCTCCAAGATCAGCGTCAAGGGCGAGAACGACGACCAGGACGCCGGCATCAACATCGTTCGTCGCGCTCTGCAGGCTCCGGCCCGCCAGATCGTCGAGAACGCTGGTGATGAAGCCTCCATCGTCGTCGGCAAGATCCTCGAGAAGAACGAGGACAACTTCGGCTACAACGCCCAGACCGGCGAATATGGCGACATGATCGGCATGGGCATCGTCGACCCGGTCAAGGTCGTTCGCACGGCTCTGCAGGACGCCGCTTCGGTTGCCGGCCTGCTCGTCACCACCGAAGCCATGATCGCCGAGCTGCCGAAGAAGGACGCACCGGCAATGCCGGGCGGCATGGGCGGCATGGGCATGGACGGCATGATGTAATCAGGCGCCAGCCTGATCCGTCACCCAGCAATACGGGGCGGCCTTCGGGCCGCCCTTTTTCTTTGGCCGGGGCCGGGGAGCTCTACGCGCCGGATGCCAGACAATGGCGAGAACCGCCCCGGACGCGAACACACGCCATGCGCGCACGACGCTGGCGCGGGCCGGATCAGCCAGGGCAGAGCGCCTGGCCGCCTCGCGTTAACTGTTCGTTGAATATGTGCTTCCAAATCACAGAGATAGAATCATAATACAGATGCCGGCCAGGCCATTGTGCGAGGCGGTGGACGACCGTGGGCGCCCCCTTGACCGGAACCCGCGGTTGTCGAAGTAATGACAGCGATCCGCGAAGCCCGCACCTTCGCCGGTCGCAGCGAGTGCATTGGGGAATGCCAGCAGTGCAATGCGTGGCATGAGGGTGGAGTCGGACCTGCCGGCTGGGGATATCGTGTTCAAAATTGCCAAGACTGCATTTGCTTCGCCGTTCGTGCCCGGCTCGGTGTCGTTCGACCCTTCCGACAACGAACTTCTCACCCAGTATTGCGTGACTGAGCGCTGGACCGGCGACCTGTCGAACGGGCTGCTGCGGCTGGGCGAGAAGGCCACCCGGATGCACCGGCTCGACGAGCGCAATTGCGGCCTGCTGAACCTCGTCCGGTGCTACGATCCGCTCGACCGCAACCGCGTGCTCGAGCTCTTCGAGCAGGCGGCCACGGCCTCTTCGTCCTTCTGCTTCTCGACGACCATCGAAATCGAGGGGGCGTCGCGCCAGCCGGTCTTCTGCGTCGGTGAGTCGACCGGTCTGGAGCAACGCTATGCCGGCACGATCCTCGGGGTATTTGTCTTCCCCCGCTTCCAGATCGAGCGCCCCGGCCAGGTGCACGTCCCGCAGTAGTCCGAACGCCCGGCTGCGAGCCGGAGCGGCGCAAGGCCGGCTATGCGGCCTTGACTGCGTCGCCGGCCCGCGGCTGCGGGCGGCCGAGGAAATAGCCCTGCGCCTCGTTGCAGCCCTCGGCGCGCAGGATCGCGAGCTGGTCGCCCGTCTCCACGCCTTCCGCCAGCACCGGCACCTCCAGCGTCTGGCCGAGCGCCACGATCGCGCGCAGGATCGCCTTTGCCTGCGGGCTTTCCTCCACCTCGTTCATGAAGCTGCGGTCGAGCTTGATCTTGTCGAAGGGGAAGGACCGGAGCGTCTCGAGCGAGGAATAACCGGTGCCGAAGTCGTCGATGGCGATGGTGACGCCGAGCGCCTTGATCTGACGCAAGGTCCGCAGGGCGCGCTCCTTGTCGCCGATAATCGTCGACTCGGTGATCTCGAGTTCCAGCCGGCGCGGGGCAAGGCCGGTCTCCGACAGCACCCGGCTGACCAGATCGGCGACGTCGGCATTGCCGAGTTGCACCGGCGAAAGGTTGACGGCGATCTTGTGCGGGACCTCCCAGCTCGCCGCCTCGCGGCAGGCCTCACGCAGGACCCATTCCCCGATGGGAAGAATGGCGCCGCATTCCTCTGCGACCGGAATGAACTCCGATGGCGAGATCATGCCCTTCTCCGGGTGGCTCCAGCGCAGCAGCACCTCATAGCCGGTGACGCGGCCCGAGCCGACGGCCTTCTGCACCTGGTAGTGCAGCAGCAATTCGCCGCGTCCGGGAGCCTGCCACAGGTCCTTCGCCATCAGGCGCCGGTTGCGCGCGACCTCGTCCATCGAGACCTCATAGAAGCAGACCGTCTGGGTCAGCGCCTCCTTGGCCCGGTACATGGCAAGGTCGGCATTGTTGAGAAGCGCCTCCAGATTGTCCGCGTCCTGCGGATAGATGGCCACGCCCAGGCTGGCGCCCGGCTTCAGCTCGTAGTCGTCGATGGTAATGTCCTCCTGGAAGCAGCGCTCCAGGCGACGGATGAAATCGTCGAGTTCGGCCACGTCGTCAAAGCGCTTGAAGGCCGCGAACTCGTCACCGCCGAAGCGCGCCACCGTCTCGCCCGCACCGAGGCAGTCCCTCATCCGCTGCGACAGCGTGGTGAGCACCTGATCGCCCACGGCGTGGCCGCGCGTGTCGTTGATCTCCTTGAACTTGTCGAGATCGATGCCGATCGCGGCCACCTTGCCGGAAGACCGGGCGGCGAGGTCGATCACCGCTCCCAGGCTGTCGTTGAAGCTCGCCCGGTTCGGCAATCCGGTCAGGCCGTCGTGCCGGGCCATGAAGGCAATCTGCTCCTCGTTGCGCAGGCGCTCGGATATGTCGTCGTAGGTCGCAACCCAGCCACCTTCGGGCAAGGTTCGATAGCGGATCTGGAGCGACACACCGCTGGAAAGCTTCTCCACGATCGCGCCGCTCTGCTGGATCGTTGCACGGTGGCGGGCGTAGATATCCGACGCCATCGGCAGCCAGACCTCCGGATTCTGATAGGCCTTGGCCAGCGCCCGGTCGATGAGTTCGCGGAAGCTGAGACCGGGGCGCACACGCTCGCCGGGAAAGTCGAACAGCTCGGCGAAGCGTCTGTTGGAGAGGACGAGCCGCTCATCACGATCGAACAGGCACAGTCCCTGGGACATGTTCTCCAGCGCAAGGTCGAGGTTCTTGCTGACCTCGGCGATGCGCTCGGCGTCGGCCTTTTCCTTCGTCACGTCCTTCGTGATCTTGGTATAGCCGATCAGCGCGCCGGCTTCGTCGTGGATCGGGTCGATGACGACATGCGCCCAGAAATAGGTCCCGTCCTTCCGGTAGCGGCGTCCTTCGGCTTCGTGCTTGCCGTTGTCCCGGGCGAGGCGCAGGGCCTTTTCCGGCAGCCCCGCCTGGCGCTCCTGCGCGCTGTAGAAGCGGGAGAAGTGCTCGCCGACAATCTCTTGCGCCTTGTAGCCCTTGGTGCGCTCGGCGCCCTCGTTCCAGTTGGCGACGATGCCGTTCGGATCGAGCGTGTAGATCGCGTAGTCGGACACGCCCTGGACGAACATGGCGAACTGGCGCATGCCTTCGGCCACCGTCGTCTCTGCCTGCTTGGCGAAGATGGCGGCCGTCAGCCCGGTGAGCAGCAGCGAAAGGGCGACGACGGCGATCAGCGGCGCCATCAGCGCGGCCGACAGCATCGAACCATCGTTGACCTGCATCGGCCCCGGCACGACCGTGACGGCGCCCATGCCTATGAAATGGAGCGAGACCACGCCGAGCGCCATGGCCGCCGTCGCCATCACGCGCGAGGAGCCGCCGTGGCGCGTGCACAGAACCAGAGCAAGTCCGCTGAAGAACACTCCGCTCGCCACCGATATCGCCACCAGCATCGGGTCCCAGGCGATCTCGCCCGGCAGTTCGAGTGCGGCCATGCCGATGTAGTGCATGGTGGCGATGCCTGCGCCGACGATGAGCCCGCCTGCGGCCGCCGCAGCCGATCCCGCCACATAGGTCGCAAGCCCCGCACCGATCGTCGTGACGACGATGGCGACAATCAGCGAGATGAGGGTCAGGTGCATGCCGAAGCCCATGACCACGCCGGGGTCGTAGGCCAGCATCGCGATGAAATGCGTCGCCCAGATGCCGAACCCGCTGGAAGCGCCGGCCGCGCCGAGCCAAAGCGTGCGTGCCCTGCCCGACGCCGCCCGCGCCCGCTGGATCAGCGAAACGGCCACGAAGCAGGACAGGAAGCAGATCAATGCGGCAAGAAGAACCAACCGCAGATCGTGCTCTACGGTGATGCAGGAAAGAACGCGAAGCATGTGAAATCCGGCAGAGTGAGCTTTCGCGAGCACTCAGCGGGACAAAGCTGAAGAATGCATGAACCGCGCTGGCAGGTGGGGCGCCTGATGCAAACAAATTTAAACGTCGTGCCTAACAACTCCTGAACGGCACGTGGGCGCCAGGCGGGCGACCAGCCCGCTGGCATTTCACAGCGTCAGGCTTTTCAGGTCCAGCGCCGGGTCCTCGAGCTGGGACCGTTCGGGATGGCGGCCGAGTTCGAGCAGCTTCTTGCCGACCACATAGGCCTTGGCGTCATTGACCGCGTCGACGGCGATGAACCGGCCGTTCCGGAAGTACCAGACCGAGACGCTGCCCTCGCGCGCGCCCGGCCGCACCAGCGTATCGTCATAGCCCAGGCAGAAGCCGGCGATCTGCAGCTTGACGTCGTACTGGTCCGACCAGAACCACGGCTTCGGCGCGTAGGGCTGGTCGCCGCCGGCGATCACCGCGGCCGCCGCCTCGGCCTGGTCGACGGCGTTCTGGACCGACTCCAGCCGCACGCGGCTGCCCTCGTAGGGCAGATTGGCGCAGTCGCCGACCGCGAAGATCAACGGATCGGAGGTGCGGGCGAATTCGTCGACGACGATGCCGTTGGCAACGTCGAGCCCGGCCTCGCGCGCAAGCCGGTCGTTGGGCGCGACCCCGATGCCGACGATCACGATGTCGGCGGGAAGGACGAGGCCATCGGACAATTCGGCGCCGGTGACGCGGCCGTCCTCGCCGATCAGCCGGACGAGGCCGGTCTTCTCGCGGATGTCGACGCCGCGGGCGAGATGGATGGCCTTGAGGATCGTCGACGTCGCCGGGGCGGCGACGCGCTGCAGGATGCGGTCGGCCACCTCGACGACGGTGACATCGAGTCCCCGGCCCCGCGCGACCGCGGCCGCCTCCAGGCCGATGTAGCCGCCGCCGACGATCAGCGCCTTGCGCCCCTCGGTCATCTCCTCGCCGAGCCGGTCGGCGTCGAGATAGTCGCGAACCGTGTAGACGCCCTTCAGGTCGCCGCCGATCTCCGCCGGCAGGCGGCGCGGCGCAGCGCCGGTCGCCAGCGCCAGGTAGGCGTAGGCGAGCGTGGAGCCGTCATCGAGCGTGACTGTCCTGGCATCGCGGTCGATGGCCGTTACCGCGGTCGACAGCCTGAGGTCGACGTCATTTTCGCCATACCAGGTCTCGGGACGGAAATGCAGGCGGCCAAGATCGGCTTCGCCGAGCAGGTACTTCTTTGACAGAGGCGGGCGCTGGTAGGGCGGGCTTGCTTCCGCGCTGACGATCGTTACCGGGCGCATGTCCTTCAAGGCACGCAGTTTCGCAACCAGGGCGAAGGCGGCCTGGCCGCCTCCCACGACTACCAATCTGTCCGTCACGATGTCCCTTCCCGCTCTATTGTTTTTTCCAGAGGTAGCGCGAGGCGGCGGCCGTCGTCAACGCGCCAGCACGCCGCCGGATCGCGCCTTTGCGTCACTCCTTGGCCGGAACGGTCAGCCCGGCTTGCGACGCCGGCCGGTCGAGGCATCGCTCAAGCCATGCCAGGACGGCGGGAAAGTCGTCATAACCGATGACGTCGCGACCGCCATAGAACACGTCGGCGCCGCGAACCCAGGGAAACAGCGCAATATCGGCAATGGTGTAGGTGTCGCCCATGATCCAGCGCCGTTCCTTCAGCCGACCGTCCAGCACGCCGAGCAGGCGCCTGGCCTCATCGCGGTAGCGCTCCTTCGGATAGGCGTTGTTGGCGACCTTGTCGGCAGCGAACTTGTGGAAATGGCCGAACTGGCCGAACATCGGACCGACGCCGCCCATCTGGAACATCACCCAGCCTAGCGTCTCGTAGCGGCCCGCGGCGTCGGCCGGAACCAGCCTGCCGGTCTTCTCGGCCAGATACCAGAGGATCGCGCCGGACTCGAACAGCCCGATCGGCTTGCCGTCCGGTCCGTCCGGATCAATCAGCGCCGGGATGCGGCCGTTGGGATTGAGCGACACGAATTCCGGCGACTTCTGCTCGTTGGCTCCGAAGTCGATCCGGTGCGCCTCATAGCGAAGCCCCAGTTCCTCGAGCGCGATCGACACCTTCACGCCGTTCGGCGTCGGCAACGAGTAAAGCTGGATGATGTCGGGGTGTGTGGCGGGCCATTTCTGGGTAATCGGGAAGGCGGAAAGATCAGTCACGAACAACTCCTCGTGGTGCGGGACTGCTTAGATAGGAAGGCGGCTGCGTCACCGCCACCCCGACCGCAACAATGCCGGCCTAGACGGCCTGCCGCACGGCCCGGATGATCTCCGCCACCACCGGATCGCCGTCGTGGCTCGCCTTGCGCGCCCGCACCAGACAGGCCTCTGACCTCAGGATCACGCCATCGGAGAGGATCTTCAGGTGATTGGCGCGCAACGTCGAGCCGGTGGAGGTGATGTCGACGATGATGTCGGCCGAGCCCGATGCGGGCGCACCCTCCGTGGCACCGAGGCTCTCGACGATGCGATAGAGCTGGATGCCGTGATTGCCGGAGAAGAACTGCTGCGTCAGCCGCCAGTACTTGGTCGCGATCGTGAGGCGGCGGCCGTGGCGGGCGCGGAAGTCGGCCGCCACGTCGCCGAGGTCGGCCATAGTGTCGACGTCGAGCCAGATCTCCGGCACGGCGACGACGACGTCGGCGTGGCCGAAGCCGAGGCGGGCGCAGAACTCGACGCGCGCGTCGGCCTCCGCCAGCCCTTCGCGCACCAGGTCCTCGCCGGTGACGCCGAAATCCACCGTGCCGTTGCCGATCTCGCGGGAGATCTCGGAGGCGGATAGGAAGGCGATTTCGATGTCGTCGCGCCCCTCGACCCGGCCGCGATAGGAGCGATCGTTGCCGACCGGAACGATCTGGTAGCCGGCACGGAGGAACACCTCGGAGGCATCTTCCTTCATCCGGCCCTTGGAAGGCAGCGCGATGGTGATCGTCATGCGGATGCCCCTTCTGCGATCGCATGCTCGATCCGGTCGAGCCAGAGCGAGAAGCCGACGGCCGGGATGAAGGTCTGCGCCCCGAGAAGCGTCATCAACCGGTCGAAGCGGCCGCCGCCGGCCAGGACCGCCGGGCTCCCGCTGGCGGTGACCTCGAAAACGAGGCCGGTGTAGTAGTCGAGCGGGCGCCCAAAGGCGCTGCGGTAGGCGAGCGCGGCTGCGTCGACGCCGGCGTCGGCAAGCGCCCGGGCGCGGATGTCGAAGCGCTCGAGCGCGTCGTCGATGGCAAGGCCGGCGGTGCGGGCAAAGTCGAACAGGACCGCGGGAGCCTGCGCGAACGGAACCTCGATCGCAAGGAAGGCGCGCAGCGTCTCCAGCGTGCCGGGGTCGAGCCGGGTGCTCGCCAGCGCCATCTTCTCCCGTAGCCGCCGGGCGATCTCGGCCGGGTTGCGGCTCGCATTCGTGGAATAGCCGGTCGCCTGCATGGTCGCGTCGATATGGGCGGTGAGCTTCGCCTCGTCGTCGAGCAGGCCGAGGATCGCCAGCCGCTCGACCTCGGCGCCAAACACGCCCGTTGCGGCCGGCTCGGCCAGTGCCGCCAGGAGGTCGCGCAACTGTTGCTGGTTGCCGAAGGCATGGATCAGCCGCTTCTGCCAGCCGCCGGGCAATCCGCAGGCAGCAATCACCGCCTCGAACACAGCCTGGTCGCCCAGCACCACGCTGAGCGGGCGTCCCGGCAGCCTGCGGCCGAGCACGAACAGCGCGTCATGGACGGCACGCGCGTCGGCGCGAGCCACGTCCCGTTCCCCCAGATCCTCGATGCCGGCCTGGTAGAACTCGCTCGCGCCCTCGCGCCGCTGGCGGAAGACCTCGCCAAGATAGGCGTAGCGCCGCGGCGTGCCGGTCGCGCTTTCGATGTGGCGCAGGCAGACGGGGATGGTGAATTCCGGCCGCAGGCACAGGCTCTGCCCGGTCTCGCTCTCCGTCATGAAAATGCGGCGGCGCAGGTCCTCGCCGGCCATGTCGAGGAACGGCCCGGCCGGCTGGATCACCGGCGTGTCGACGCGCTCGGTGCCGAGGCTCTCGAAGTCGGCCAGCAGGCCGGGCGCAAACGAAGGGAGGTTGATCAACGGCATCGGATGGCTCCCGTCAGCCCCTGGCCGACCGTCTCCGGTCGTCGGCCTGATGCGCCAGGATCTCGCGCACCCGCTGGACCAGGTCCTCCTCGGATACCGTGACCTGCGCCACCCGCGCCTCGCGCCAGGTGACGTTGTCCTCGATCTCGCCGGACAGCCGCTTGCCCTCGATCAGGTCCTTGATCTGCACCACGCCGAGCACGCGCTCGTCGCCGCCCTGGATGATGGCGACCGGGCAGCTACGGCGGTCCGCATATTTCAGCTGGTTGCCGAACTTCTTCCAGTTGCCCTGGTACATCTCGGCACGGATGCCGGCAGCGCGCAGCGCCTGGGTGAAACGCTGGTATCGGCCCATGCTGTCGACGTCGCCGTCCATGACGGTGACGAGCACCGGCGCCACGACCTCGTCCTGGCCGAGCTTGCCGAGGTTCTTCAGCGCCGTCATCAGCCGCGAGACGCCGATGGAGAAGCCGGTCGCCGGAACCGGCTGGCCCATGAAGCGCGAGACGAGCCCGTCATAGCGGCCGCCGCCGCCGACCGAGCCGAACACCACCTTCTCGCCCTTCTCGTTGGTGACGGCGAACTGCAGTTCGGCCTCGAACACGGGGCCGGTGTAATATTCCAGGCCGCGCACGACCGACGGGTCGATTTTGATGCGGTCGCTGTCGTAGCCGGCAGACGCGACCAGGTGGCCGATCTGGTTCAGTTCGTCGACGCCCTCCGGACCCCTGGCGGAGCCGGCCACCAGCGTCGCCAGACGGTCGGCGCTCTCCGCATAGTCCTTGATGCCAACGAAGAAGAGGACCTTCTCGATCTGCTCGGGGTTCAGCCCCGCGCCTTTGGTGAAGTCTCCGGATTCGTCCCTGCGGCCCTCGCCGAGCAGCAGGCGGACGCCCTCGGGGCCGAACTTGTCGAGCTTGTCGATGGCGCGCAGCACGGTCAGGCGGGCATTGACCTTGTCGTCGCCGCCAAGTCCGATGGCCTCGAGCACGCCGTCGAGCACCTTGCGGTTGTTGACGCGGATGACGTAGTCGCCGCGCTTGATCCCGAGCGCCTCCATCGTGTCCGCCATCATCATGCACATCTCGGCGTCCGCCTGGACGCCCGCGGTGCCGACGGTGTCGGCGTCGAACTGCATGAACTGGCGGAACCGCCCCGGGCCCGGCTTCTCGTTTCGGAAGACGTAGCCGGCGCGATAGGTGCGATAGGGAAGCTGGATCTCCTGGAAGTTCTCGGCGACGTGGCGGGCGAGCGGGGCCGTCAGGTCGTAGCGCAGGCTCATCCACTGGTCGTCGTCGTCCTGCAGCGAGAACACGCCCTCGTTCGGCCGGTCGCTGTCGGGCAGGAACTTGCCGAGCGCATCGGTGTATTCGAACAGGGGCGTCTCGACCGGATCGAAGCCGTAGCGCTCGTAGACTTCCCTGATCTTCGCGGTCATCTCCTCCACGGCCCGGATATCGGCGGCGGACCGGTCCACGAAGCCGCGCGGCAGGCGGGCCTTGAGTTTCTGTGGCTTCTTCTGTTTTTCGCTCATGGGGACGCCCGGACTGCTGATGTCGCTCGTGCCGGCTTCCCTAGCGGATTGAACCCGGTGCGGCAAGGGCGACGGCCGAGGCCGGGCCGCGGCCCTGCCGTTCTGCCGCACCAAAAATTAGCGCCGGCGCTGACGGGAGGGCTTTTCCGCCGCCGGCAGGCCACCTACATCGCTCGGCATGAGAGCGTTGTTCCTGATCCTGGCCGTGATCGCCGCCCCATTCGCAGGCTGGGCGCCCGTGATGGCGGCCTCGCTTCATACCGCGGCCAGTGCGCCATCGTACATCGAACACGCGACCGGCAACGACCGGGCGGCTCACCACGGGCCGGACGGGGCTACCGTCCATCCGCCGCCGTGCCCGCCGAAATCCCGCGGTCGAGAGCGCCGTCCAGCGTCGCCGTCCGGCACCTGCGGGCCGCCGCCACGCTCGACGGCGGGTGCGTAACGCCGCCAGACCCCCCGCCCAGGGATGAAGCGTCCTGAAGCCAGCCAACAACGCGGAGCGCCGCTCCGCCGAACCACTTCAGACAGGACACGACATGAACACCAGGACCTTCATTGCAGGCGCCACCCTCGCGCTCGTCCTCGCCCTGCCGGCCGCCGCCGAGAACCACGCGGCCCATGGGCCGGCCTCCCACTCCTCCACACAGACCGTCGCGCCGAAGGGCGACCAGGGCGCGTCGAGCAAGGCCTTTGCCGACGCCAATGCGAAGATGCATGCCGACATGGACATTCCGTTCACCGGCAATGCCGACGTCGATTTTGCCCGTGGCATGATCGCCCATCACCAGGGTGCGATCGACATGGCCCGGATCGAGCTCGAATTCGGCACCGACCCCGCCATGCGAGAACTGGCAGAAGCGGTAATCGCCGCGCAGGAAAGCGAGAGCGCCTTCATGAAGGCCTGGCTGGAGAAAAACGCCAAGTAAAGAACGGATCCCGGTGGCATCCCACCGGGATCCGCTCGCTGTGGTCCGCCGTTATTTACTTGGCCGCACGCATGGGTGCTGCACCGGCCGCAGTAGAGGCCTCAACCAGGGACGCAGCGATGACCTTCGCCAGCGTCAGGCTTTGCTGCCGGATTTCGATATTGTTGCCCGTCTTGACCGACCGGATCAGGTCGAACCCCTCGCGCAAGACGATTTCCTGCGCCTTGCTGCAGGCCCAGGCTTCGAGCATTTCCCCGTTATGCGTCATTTCTTCCCCGTAGGCTAAGACACTCAGCACTAAACGGTGCACCCTGGCAAAAACGCCGCACGCCCCAAGTTGAATCAGTCATCTGATTGCCCCGCAACCAAAACGATACATGATTCGCGAAAATTTACACCAGAAATCGACGGCGTGGCGGCGACAAAGACATTACCGCACAAGGTTATGCGCATGCTTCTTCCTGCCGGCTGGCCATTCGTCCTCACGTTGCGGCAACGGCGCGGAACGAGCGGTCCAGGCCACGCCGCAGCCGGTCCACCTCCGGCTGGCAGAAGCATCCGGCGAGATGGTCATTGACCAGACCCATCGCCTGCATGAAGGCATAGACGGTGGTCGGGCCGACGAATGTCCAGCCGCGCTTCTTCAGGTCCTTGGAGATGCGCGTGGAGGTCGGTGTGCTCGGATTGGCCATCAACGTCGCGAAATCCATCACCTCGGGCCGCTCGCCGGGCGCCGGTTCCTGGCTCCAGAAATAGCGCGCCAGCGACCCGAACTCCTGGCGCAACTCCTGTGCGCGGCGGGCATTGTTGATGGTGGAGACGATCTTGCCGCGATGGCGCACGATGCCGGGATCGGCAAGGCAGCGGATGATGTCCTCGTCGCCGAACGTCGCCACCCTGTCGAAATCGAAGCCGGCGAAGGCGGCGCGAAAGTTCTCGCGCTTGCGCAGTATCGTCAGCCACGACAGGCCGGACTGGAATCCCTCGAGGCAGATCTTCTCGAACAGGCGAACGTCGTCGGTGACGGGTCGCCCCCACTCCGCGTCGTGGTAACGGCGATAATCCTCGAGATTGCCGTGCCAGGCGCAGCGGCGCAGGCCGTCCTCGCCGATGATGATCCCCTTCTCCGTCATTCCGAGCCTCCGCGTTTCCTTTTTGTTCGCTTTACCATTCATCAACCAGATTCGGAAAGGCGGCAATAACCCTACCCGAAGCTTTCGCCGTTCGCTCGCCCTTTAATGAACGGCAATTTACCATTCGCTTTCCGTGCGGTGCGAGCATTGCCGCCGAGTGCGCCCCTCGGGTGCGCGCGAACCGTGTGTCAGCCGCCGCCCCGCCGGGGCGACGGATCCGTGTTGTCCGGCGAGAGGTAAAGAGTACGCCCGATGTTGAGAAAAACCCTGCTAGTTGCCGCGAGCCTGCTGGTCGCGGTTCCGGCCGCCCAGGCCAATGACCGCTACGGCTCCCGCCCGCCGGTCGTCGTCAGCCCCGACCTGACGGCCCCCTGGCTGATGCAACTGACCGGCCGCGACGTTCGCCCGGCGGTATCCGCACAGAAGAGCACCGCCCGCCGGTGGCAACCCTTGTTCGGCCGGAAGCCGCCGGCTTCCGGGGTGCAACAGGCCGCCGTGACCGGTGCCAGGCCAGCCCGGACCGCGATCGACCCGATGTTCCTGCCACAGGTCGTCGCCTACGAGACGGCCCACAAGGCCGGCACGGTCGTGATCGACACCGACAACCGCTTCCTCTACCTCGTGCTGGGCGACGGCAAGGCACGGCGCTACGGCGTCGGCGTCGGCAAGCCCGGGTTCGAGTGGGCCGGCACGCACAGGGTCACGGCCAAGCGCGAGTGGCCAAGCTGGACGCCGCCGAAGGAGATGATCCAGCGCGAGGCGGCCAAAGGCCACTACCTTCCATCCTTCATGGAAGGCGGGCCGGAGAACCCGCTCGGTTCGCGCGCACTCTATCTCGGTTCGACCCTCTATCGCATCCACGGCACCAATGCCCCCTGGACGATCGGCTACGGCGTTTCCTCCGGCTGCATCCGCATGCGCAACGAGGACGTCGTCGACCTCTACGAGCGCGTCGGCCTCGGCACGAAGGTGATCGTGATCTGATCGCTCCACCAGGGGCGAAAGCCTCCGAACGGCGGCCTTGCGCCGCCGTTCCTGTGCGCCATCGGCAACACCGGTCCGCCATTGCATTACCATTTCCTTAATCACCCGCCGGACGGCGCTTGAATTGCGGCCAGACTTCGCTAGCGTCGCCCGCGAAGTGGGACCGACAAGGAAATACGACATGAGAAGATCCGTTCACGCGCTGCTGGCGGCGGGCATCGCGCTTGCTTCCGTACTGCCGGCAGCCACCGCGAACGCTTTCACGACCGGCGCACCGGACACCCGGTCCGGCGATACCGTTCGCATCGCGCAGCAGAAGTCGGTGGCGCCGAAATACCATCGCCGCATGGTGCGACTGGTGACGGACGAAAAGCCAGGCACGATCATCGTCGACACCAACAACAAGTACCTCTATCTCGTCGAAGACAAGAAGCGGGCGGTCCGCTACGGCATCGGCGTCGGGCGCGAGGGCTTCGGCTGGTCGGGCGTCGTCAAGGTCGGCCGCAAGGCCGAGTGGCCGGGCTGGACGCCGCCGCCGGAAATGATCGCCCGCGAACGCAAGAAGGGCCGGATCCTGCCCGCCTATCAGGAAGGCGGCATCGACAATCCGCTCGGCGCGCGCGCGCTCTACCTCTATTCCAAGGCCGGCCACGACACCGCCTTTCGCATCCACGGCACCAACGAGCCCTGGTCGATCGGCCTGAACATGTCGTCCGGCTGCATCCGCATGATGAACAAGGACGTGGAGCACCTCTACGAGCGCGCCTCGATCGGCGCCAAGGTGATCGTCGTCGGCCCCGGCGACCGCCAGGGCAAGGTCAGCTACGACGACCGCGGCGTCGACGTGCTGCGCACGCTGTTCGGCAACTTCGGCGGCTGAACAGCCGCGGCTTGAACCGATCGGCGCGCGGCCGGGAACCGTCTGCGCGCCATATTTTTTTCGGCCGAAGCGACGGCCAGAGCTAGTCGTCGGCCAGCGCCGCCGGCTTTTTTCCGCCATAGGCCCAGTCCAGCAGTTCGACCGTGTGCAGGATCGGCACGTCCGTACCGGTAGCGATCTGGGTGATGCAACCAATGTTGCCGGTGGCGATCACATCGGGCTTCGTCGCCTCGAGGTTGCGGACCTTGCGCGCCTTCAGCGTGGCGGAAATCTCCGGCTGCAGGATGTTGTAGGTTCCGGCCGAGCCGCAGCACAAATGCCCCTCGGCCGGATCGCGCACGGTGAATCCGGCATTCTTCAGCAGCGTCTTCGGCAGCGCGGTGATCTTCTGCCCGTGCTGCATCGAGCAGGCCGAATGGTAGGTGACGTTGACGCGCTTGATCTCCTGTCGCGGCAGGTCGAGCGTGGCGAGATACTCCGTCACGTCCTTGGCGAGCGCCGAGACGCGCGCCGCCCGTTCCGCATAGGCCGGGTCCAGCCGCAGCATGAAGCCGTAGTCCTTGATCGTCGTGCCGCAGCCGGAGGCGGTGATGATGATGGCGTCGAGGCCGCCGCGCTCAACCTCGCCCAGCCATACGTCGACGTTGCGGCGGGCCGCCTCCAGCGCCTGCTCCTCGCGACCCATGTGGTGGACGAGCGCGCCGCAGCAGACCTCGCCGGCCGGCGCCACCACCTCGACCCCGAGGCGGGTGAGGAGGCCGATGGTCGCCGCGTTGATCTCCGGCTTCAGCACCGGCTGGGCGCAACCGGACAGGATCGCGACCCGGCCGCGCCGGGCTCCCGCCGCCGCATGGACGCCCGGGGCCGCGCTCGCCGAGGGCTTCGGCACGCGGCGCGGCGCCAGTTCGAGCATGGCGGCGAAGGGCTCCAGCCCCTTCATCCGCTTCAGCAGACCGGCGAAGGGACGGCCGAGCGCCGCTGCGCGCAGCGCCAGCCGGAAGCGCTGCGGATGCGGCAGCACGGCGGCGAGCAGGCTGCGCGTCATCCGGTTCCAGAACGGGCGGCGATAGGTGTTTTCGATGTGCACCCTGGCATGGTCGACCAGGTGCATGTAGTCGACGCCGGAGGGGCAGGTCGTCGTGCAGGCAAGGCACGAGAGGCAGCGGTCGATATGGGTGACCACCTGCTCGTCCGCGGGCCGGCCGTTTTCCAGCATGTCCTTGATCAGGTAGATGCGCCCGCGCGGGCTGTCGAGCTCGTTACCGAGCGTCACGTAGGTCGGGCAGGTGGCGGTACAGAAGCCGCAATGGACGCATTTGCGCAGGATCTTTTCGGAGGCTGCGACATGCGGATCGGCGAGCTGTTCGGCGGTAAAGTTCGTTTGCATCAGCTGGCGGCCCCGACCCCGACATTCCCCGCGAAGATCCCGGCCGGATCGAAGCTTGCCCGGATCCGCGCGCTCAGCGCCTCGACCGCCTCGGCCTGCGGCTGCAGGACCGGCGTCGCGGCCATCTTGGCATGCGAAGCCCGCATCAGCGTCGCATGGCCGCCGCCGAGCGCCTTGATGTAGCGGCGGACCAGTTCGGCCTCGGGATCCGCTTCCATCCGCAACCAGACGAGACCGCCCTGCCAGTCGTATAAGGCATCGACCCCGGTCTCGAGCCGGAGCGCGGCGACCAGTTGATGGCCGACCGTGGGGGCGACGGAGACGCGCCAGAGCGGCCGCGCGGTGCCGTCGGCATAGGGATGGACGTCGCGTATCTCGCGCCAGAGCTGCTGGCTGGCCTCCTCGTCCAACGCCGACACCGCACCGAACCGGGCCATCGCCGCCGCCAGCTTTTCGGCGCGGACCGCGACGGACGCGGCCAGGCCCTCGAGGCGCAGCACGGTTGCCGCGCCCACGGGCAGCCGCCCGGAGAGAAAGCGGCCGCCCACGCTCTCGGGCAAATGCGCCGCACCGGAGACCTCCACCGACAGCGACATCGCCGTCGCCATGGCCGCCGCCGCCTCCGCGTCGTTCAAGCCGGAGACGACGATCGTTGCGGCCGTTTCGGGCAGCGGCAGCAGCCGGAACGTCACCTCTGTCAGCAAGGCCAGCGTGCCGCGCGAGCCGGCGAGAAGCTTGGTCAGGTCGAGCCCGGTGACGTTCTTCATCACGCGCCCGCCCGCCTTGACGATTTCGCCCGCGCCATTGACGAAGCGGACGCCGAGCAGGCTATCGCGGGCGGCGCCGGCGACGAAGCGGCGCGGGCCTGAGGCATTGGTGGCAAAGGCGCCGCCGATGGTCGGCACGCCGCCGGTGCCGAGCGCCGGCCGGAGGTCGAGCGGCTCGAAGGACAGCATCTGGCGCCGTTCGGCCAGCGCCGCGGCGATTTCCTCCAGCGGCGTGCCGGCCCTGGCCGTCATCGTCATCTCGGCCGGGTTGTAGGTGACGATGCCGGACAATCCGGCCGACGACAGGACGTCGCGCCCGGGGGCCGCAGCCGCCAGCGTGCGGGTGCCGCCGCCGCGGATCTCAAGCGGGCTGGCGGCGGCCACGGCGGCGCGGACGATCCGGGAGGCGGCCTCCTCGGACAAGGGGTCGTGAATGACGCTCATGCGGCCGGTCGCCCTTCCAGCGGGAATACTTTCGAGGGATTGAGGATCCACTGCGGATCGAAGGCAGCCCGTACCGCCATCTGCTGGGCAAGGTCGGCCTCGGCGTACTGGTGCCGCATCAGGTCGCGCTTCTCGATGCCGACGCCGTGCTCGCCGGTCAGGCAGCCGCCGGCATCAACGCAGAGTCTCAGGATCTCGTTGCCGGCCTCTTCGGCGCGCGCGGCATCGTCCGGATCGTTGGCGTTGAACAGGATCAGCGGATGCATGTTGCCGTCGCCGGCGTGGAACACGTTCGCAACCCGCAAGCCGTGGCGGGCGACGATCTCCGCCGTCCCGCGCAGCACGTTCGACAATTGGCTGAGCGGCACGGTGCCGTCCATGCAGATGTAGTCGGCGATGCGGCCGGTGGCGCCGAAGGCGGACTTGCGGCCCTTCCAGATCAGCGCCGCCTGGGTGGCGGACTGGCTTTCCTGGACCACCCTGACGCCGTGGCGCCCGGCGATCTCGATGATCCGCTGCAGCATGTCGTCCATCTCGGCCTCGGAACCCTCGACCTCGACGATCAGCAGCGCCTCGACGTCCATCGGATAGCCGGCCTGCGCGAAGGCTTCGCAGATGGTGATCGCCGGCTTGTCCATGAACTCGATCGCGACCGGGATGATGCCGGCGCCGATGACGTCGGCGACGCAGGCACCCGCCTCTTCCGAACTGTCGAAGCCGAACAGCACCGGCCGTGCGCCTTCCGGTCTGGCGATCAGCCGCACGGTCGCCTCGGTGACGACGCCGAGCTGCCCTTCGGAGCCGCAGACGAGGCCGAGCAGGTCGAGGCCCGGCGCGTCTAGCGCCTTGCCGCCCAGTTCGATCACCGTTCCGTCGACGAGGACCAGCTTCACCCCGAGCAGGTTGTTGGTCGTCACCCCGTATTTCAGGCAGTGGGCGCCACCGGAGTTCATGCCGATGTTGCCGCCGATCGTGCAGGCGAGCTGGGAACTGGGATCGGGCGCATAAAAGTAGCCGTCGCCGGAAACGGCATCGGAAATCGCAAGATTGGTGACGCCGGCCTGGACGGTGGCGGTGCGGTTGGCCAGGTCGACCTCGAGGATGCGCGACATCTTCGACAGCCCCAGTACGACCGCGTCCTCCTGCGGGATCGCGCCGCCAGAGAGCGAGGTGCCGGCGCCGCGCGGCACGACCGGGATGCCGTAGCGGTGACAGTATTTCATCACCGCCGCGACCTGGGCCGTGGTCTCCGGCAGCGCCACCGCGAGCGGAACGCGGCGATAGGAGACGAAGGCGTCGGTCTCGAAGGGTACCAGTTCACGCGGCTCGTGCACCAGGCAACCTTCCGGCAGCAGATCCTTCAGATCGCCGACGATCTCGCGCCGCCGCGACAGCACCGCCGCCTTCGGCGGCAGGAAGCCGATCTGCTCCATGAAACGCCCTCCCGTCCAATTGGTATTTTTTGTTTACCACTTTGCGGGGAGGCAGGCAAATGCTAAGCACTTTTTCCACTAGGGCGAGAATGGAACGCATTTGTGACGAATCTGGGCGACCTCGAAATCTTCTCGCGCGTGGTGACGACCGGAAGCATGTCGGCGGCGGGACGTACGCTCGGGCTCGCGCCCGCCGCGGTGTCCAAGCGGATCAAGCGGCTGGAGGAACGGCTCGGCACGCGTCTCTTGCAGCGCACGACGCGGCAGGTCTCGCTGACCGAGGCCGGACACGGCTTTCACGAGCGCATCCTAGGGATTCTCGCCGGCATCGAGGAGGCCGAAGCGTTCGTCTCCGGTCGCGCCGGCGCAATGAAGGGGACGTTGCGCATCTCCGCCCCGACCTCGTTCGGCCGCATGCACATCGCGCCGCACCTCAAGGCGTTCATGGACGGCAATCCGGACCTGCTGGTCAACCTGGTGCTGACGGACGAATTTTCCGACATCGTCGGCGAGGGCTTCGACCTGGCGATCCGGATCGGCGAGCTGCCGGACTCCTCGATGGTCGCCCGCCGGCTTGCTCCAGTGCGCCGCGTGCTGGCCGCCGCGCCCACCTATATCGAACGCCACGGCCGGCCGCGCTCGCTGGCCGACCTTGCCGACCATGTCTGCATCCCGCCGCACAGCCAGGACATCTGGCGGCTGGAGGGACCGGAGGGCGCCGTGGCCTACCGGCCACAGGGACGGCTGATCACCAACTCGAGCGAAGTGGTGCGCGAGGCGGTGATCTCCGGCATGGGGATCGCGCTGCGCTCGACCTGGGACATCGGCCCGGAACTGCGCGACGGGCGGCTGGTCCAGGTGCTGCCGCAATACGAGGGATCGCGCAACGTCGTGCTCTCGGCAATCTACGCCAGCCGGCAATACCTGCCGGCCAAGGTGCGCGTCTTCATCGACTACCTGGCCACGCTCTACGGCCCGACGCCCTACTGGGAACACGGTCAGGCGCCGGGCTGACCGCCCCCGCCCGACAGGTATTTGCCCGGCGCTATTGCGCATCCTCGCCGGCGTGCCTGCGCCGGATCGCCCGCACCAGCAGCCACATGCCGAGCACGACCACCGGCACCGACAGACCCGTCAGCGTCTCCGGCTTGACCGGCAGGCCAAGGCTGTTCGCGGACTTGGCCAGGTAGCCGAACAGGCCGACGACATAGTAGGAGATCGCCGCGACCGAGAGGCCCTCGACGGTCTGCTGCAGCCGGAGTTGCAACCTTGCGCGACGGTCCATCGAATTGAGCAGCGTCGAGTTCAGTTGCTCCAGCTCGACGTCGATCCAGCTGCGCAGAAGCGCGGTAGCGCGGGCGAGCTTGCGTGACAGGTTCGCCTGCCGCTCCTCGATCGACTGGCAGGTCCGCATCGCAGGAGCCAGCCGGCGCTCGAGGAAGAAGCCGAGCGTCTCGTAGCCGGAGATGGCTGTCTCGGCGAGCGTTCGGATGCGCTCCTGCACGATGCCGTAATAGGCACGGCTGGCGCCGAAGCGGTAAAGGCTAAGCGCGGCATTGGCCTCCAGTTCGGCGGCCAGGCGGGTGATCTCGGACAGCATCGAGTCCGCCTCGGCGCGCGCGTGCAATTTCATACGCTGGGTGACGGCGGTGAGGCCGTCCTCGATCCGCCGGATCTCGGGCGAAAGCGACTGGGCGAGCGGCAGCCCGATCATCGCCAGCGTCCGGTAGGTCTCGATGTCGAGCAGGCGCTGCACCAGCGCCCCGCGCCCGGCCTCGGTCAGGCCGCGGTCGATAACCAGGATCGGCGTCAGGCCGTCGCCGTTCTGGCGAAAGTCGGTGACGATGATCGCCTGCCGGTCCTTGACCTCGCTGTAGCAGAGGCTGGTCGGGTCGAAGGTGCGGATCGCCTCCTGCGTCTGTTCGGTGTCCGGCCGCAGCTCAAGGCGGATTCCGGAAATGAGCGTGCCTGGCGGGGAGAAGCTGTCGCCGAACGGATGCACCGGCACGACGTCGCCGAAACGTTCCGGCACCGGACAGTCCCAGAAATAGGTGGAGAATTCGGTGTGTCGCTCCCAGCGCAGCGTCCCCTGCCCCCAACTCATGGCGTGATGGCTGGCATCGCGCGCTGGCGGTGAAATGCCGCGCGAGCGCGACAGCTCGGACAGAACGGCGTGGTCGACCGCCGAACCGCCCTCGGTCAGGAAGGCAAGCTGAAAGATGACCCGCGGCGACGGCACCAGCGCGTATGGTCGGGCGTGAATCTCCCCCAACGCCTGCGCGCGCTGCGTCGCCGGCGGGAAAGCAAAGCTTCCATTGCTCATGCCTGCATCGTCCCCTCTAGATGCACTCACTGGTCCTTCTTAGCAAAACACAACTGCCGAGCAAAAATGACGCATTGACGCAGCCCGGCCGTCGCTGGACAAGTTTATTGACCAGTGGCGGGGCGCTGCTATCCTTCGCGTCATGGAAAGCACGCCCGCCCATCCCCCCTTCGACCTGTTTGCCCGGGTCAGCCACAGCCGCACGGCGGACGAGGTGGTGCGCCAGATCGAATTGCTGCTGCTTGAAGGCATCCTGCGCGACGGCGACCGGCTGCCGGGAGAACGGGAACTGTCGAAGCGGCTGGACGTGTCGCGGCCGATCCTGCGCGAGGCGCTCAAGGAGCTGGAGGCGCGCGGACTGCTCGTCAGCCATCACGGCGGCGGCACCTACGTTGCCGACATCATCGGCCAGGTGTTCTCGAAGCCGGTCGTCGATCTGATCGCCCGCCACCAGCGCGCGACGATCGACTACCTCGAATACCGCCGGGCCCTCGAAGGCATCACGGCCGAACTCGCCGCCGAACGCGCGACGGACTACGACCGGCAGGTGCTGGCCGGCATCCTTCAGGAAATGCGCAGGGCCCACCAGAGCGGTCGCTTCGAGGACGAGCTTGCCGCCGACGTCGACCTGCACAACGCCATCGGCGAGGCGGCGCACAACATCATCCTGCTGCACACCCTCCGGGCCTGTTACCGGTTGCTGGAACAGGGAATCTTCTTCCACCGCCATCTGGTGTTTGCCTCCGACCGCGCGCGCGGCCAGCTGCTGGAACAGCACGAGGCGATCGGCGCGGCGATCATCGGCGGAGAGCCCGGCGTTGCAAAGGCCGCGGCCCAGGCCCATATAGACTATATCTTCGAGGCCATCCGGGAGGCGGAGCGCACCGGCGAATGGCAGCGGATATCACAGTTGCGGATGCAGCAGCGCAACGCCCTGGGCAAAAGCGAATAGCGCCGCCGCCCTTTTACCCAATTTATCCTTCATTGCCGGGCTCCGCGGCGGTACTGACGTTTACAGAGAACCAAATGCGCTCATACTGACGGGATCAGGCGCTCGCGAATCAGCACGAAAGCTCGCAAGGCGACGCGGAAAGGACATGAGAACCAAATTGAACATATTCAATCGCATCGCCCATGATGTGCAATTGATGTTCCGTCGCCCTGCGCGCATCCAGTATGCCGCCCTGTGCTATCGATTCCGGAAGAAAAATGGCGGCCTGCAGGTTCTGGTCGCGACCAGCCGCGACACCGGGCGGTGGATCATCCCCAAGGGCTGGCCGATGGAGGGCAAGGCGGCCCACGCCGTTGCCGAACGCGAAGCCTACGAGGAGGCCGGCGTCAGGGGCAAGGTGCACAAGGAACCGGTCGGTTACTACATGTACGACAAGGGACTGTCCCAGGGCCTGTCGGTGCCGTGCAAGGTGCAGGTCTATTCGCTCCAAACCGACGAACTGTGCAAGAACTACCCGGAGAAAGGCCAACGGCGGACGGAATGGGTGTCCTGCAGCGAGGCCGCCGCCCGCGTGGACGAACCCATGCTGAAGCAGTTGATCCTCGACTTCGAACGGGACTGGGCCGCGGCGAACCGGCCTGCCCCGGCGAAGCACCATGTTCCCACGGTAAAAAATGCTCGCGCCTGACCGTGTGGCCGTATTGCTCTCGTCGCACTGAGCCAGTAGTGCCACGGTGACGCTGGAGCACCCGATGGACAATACCCCCGCACGGCTGGGAAAACCGACCCTCGACAAGGATCTCGACAAGCTGACGCGCATCGAGCAGGCGTCGACTTTTGTCTCGAGGGGGCTGGTGGCGCCGGGCGTCGGCTTCATTTTCCTCGCGCTGGCCACGATCGCCGCCGGCGCCATCGTCATCGACCGACCCGGTGCGGCCGTCATCATCGCAGCAGCCGCCCTTGCCGCCTACATGGCGATGAACATCGGTGCGAACGACGTGGCCAACAACGTCAGCGCCGCCGTCGGCTCGCGCACCCTGACCATGGGGGTCGCACTCGTCATCGCGGCGAGCTTCGAGACGCTGGGCGCCCTGCTCGCCGGTGGCGACGTCGTGTCCACGATCTCCAAGGGGATCGTCGTGCCGACCTCGATGCCGCCGGACACGCTGATCTGGGCCATGCTGGCCGCCCTGCTCTCGGCAGCGGCTTGGCTCAACGCCGCGACCTGGCTCGGCGCGCCGATCTCGACGACCCATGCCATCGTCGGCGCTGTGATGGGCGCTGGCGTCGCCGCCGCCGGCGCCTCATCCGTGAACTGGGCCCTGATGTCGGGCATTGCCATCAGCTGGGTGGCCTCGCCGCTGCTCGGCGGGCTGATCGCTGCGCTGTTCTCGTTCTTCATCAAGGAAGCGATCGTCTACCGCCACGACAAGATCGAGGCCGCCTGCCGCTGGGTTCCGGTCCTGATCGCGGCGATGATGGGCAGCTTTGCCGCCTACTTGGTCATCAGCCCGCTCGACCATATCGTCCGGCTGGGGCTCGGGACCGGGCTGCTGATCGGGCTCGCCGCCGGCCTCCTGGCCTATGCGGCCAGCGTCCCGATCATCGCGCGGCAATCGGCCGGGCTCGAGAACCGCAACCAGTCCCTGCGCAAGCTGTTCCGGCTTCCGCTGATCTTTTCCGCGGCCCTGCTCTCCTTCGCGCACGGCGCCAACGACGTCGCCAACGCCATCGGCCCGCTGGCCGCGATCGTTCACACCGCCCAGACGGCGGAGTCGGGTTTCGACGCCGCCGTGCCCCTATGGGTGATGCTGATCGGCGCGCTCGGCATCTCGCTCGGCCTGCTGTTGTTCGGTCCGAAGCTGATCCAGCTGGTCGGCAAGGACATCACCAAGCTGAATCCGATGCGGGCCTACTGCGTGGCACTGTCCGCGGCCGTGACCGTGCTCGTCGCGTCCGCCTTGGGCATGCCGGTGAGCTCCACCCACGTCGCCGTCGGCTCGGTGTTCGGCGTCGGGTTCTTCCGGGAGTGGTATACGCGCAATTCGAAGCGCCGGCTGAACTACATCCGCACGCGCGGCGGCTTCGTCGCCCCGGACGAGTTCGACGACCACAACCCGGACGAACTCCGCCGGCGCCGCCTGGTGCGGCGATCGCATTTCATGACCATCGTCGCCGCCTGGATCGTCACCGTCCCGCTGACCGCGATTGCGGCGGCGTTGCTGTTCGCCCTCCTCCATGCCCTGTTCGGCTGAAGGGAAGACCATGCGCGCCAACTACCGCATGCAGCGCCTTTTCGTCGAGCCGGATCTCGCCGCGGGCGCCGTGTTCGAGGCCTCGAAGGACCAGTTCCACTACCTCGCCAACGTTCTTCGGGCCGAGGAGGGAACCGGGGTTCTCGTGTTCAACGGTCGCGACGGGGAATGGCGGGCGCAACTCTCCTACCCCACCCGCAAACGCCTGCTCATGACCGTCTCCGAACAGACGCGGCCGCAGCCGGCGCCCAGCGACCTGCACTATCTGTTCGCGCCGCTGAAGGTCGGCCGGCTCGATTATATCGTGCAGAAGGCGGTCGAGATGGGCGCCGGCCTGTTGCAGCCGGTGATGACGCAACACGTGCAGGGCAAGATCACCAGCCTGGAACGGATCGAGGCGAACGTGATCGAGGCGGCCGAGCAGTGCGGCATCCTCGGCATTCCGAAGGTCGAGGCGCCGCGACGGCTCGATGACCTGCTGCGGGACTGGCCGGGGGACCGGCGCATCGTCTTTTGCGACGAGGGGCATGACAGCCAGAACCCGCTGCCCGCGCTCCAAACCCTTCAGGGAAGCAGGCTGGCGCTGCTGGTCGGCCCGGAAGGCGGTTTTTCTGACGCGGAACGGGAACTGCTGCGCGGCCTCCCGTTCGTCACCGCCATCCCGCTCGGCCCGCGCATCCTCAGGGCCGACACCGCCGCCGTCGCCGCGATGGCGGTGATCCAGGCTACGATCGGCGACTGGCGATAGCCGGCGCTCAGGCAACCAAGACGCGCAGGCGCCGGTCACCGGCCGCCAACATTCCGTTTTTTTGATGGAACCTTGAAAGAAATTTGCTTGCGCCTCACATGATTACGGTCCAAGCACCCTTCACCGCCTGGCCCTTCGGCCGGGTTCCATCTGCACAAGAAGACGCCCATGGCCCGTGACACCACCGACCAGACGCCGGTTCGCTCGATAGCGGATATGACCGACTACCTCGCCGCCGGCTGCAAGCCGAAGGAGGCGTTCCGCATCGGGACCGAACACGAGAAGTTCGTCTTCTACACGGCCGACAACAGCCCGGTGCCCTATTTCGGCGAACGCAGCATATCGGCACTGCTGAACGGCATGCAGGCCAGGTCCGCGTGGGAGCCGATCATGGACGGCGACAATATCATCGGGCTTTCGGGGCCGGGTGGCGCCGGCGCCATCTCGCTCGAACCGGGCGGGCAGTTCGAACTTTCCGGCGCCCCGCTGGAGGACCTCCACCAGACCTGCAAGGAATCGAACCAGCACCTGGCGACGCTCCGCAGCGTCGCAGAGCCGCTCGGCATCCGCTTCCTCGGCATGGGCGGCAGCCCGAAATGGACGCTCGGCGAGACGCCGAAGATGCCGAAGTCGCGCTACGAGATCATGACCCGGTACATGCCCAAGGTCGGCAGCCAAGGCCTGGACATGATGTATCGTACCTGCACCATCCAGGTGAATCTCGACTTCGGCTCCGAGACCGACATGCGCCGCAAGATGCAGGTGTCGCTCAAGCTGCAGGCGCTCGCCACTGCCTTCTTCGCCTCCTCCCCGTTCACCGAGGGCAAGCCGAACGGGCTGGTCTCCTGGCGCGGCGATATCTGGCGCGACACCGACAACAACCGGGCCGGCCTCATCCCCTTCGCCTTTGCGCCCGATTTCGGCTTCGAGCACTACGTCCAGTGGGCGCTCGACGTGCCGATGTACTTCGTCGTGCGCGACGGCAAGTATCACGACTGTACGCACATCACCTTCCGCCAGTTCATGGCCGGGGCGCTGCGGGGCGAGGTCGCCGACTGGCAGCCCAACATGGGCGACTGGACCAACCATCTCTCGACGCTCTTCCCCGACGTGCGGCTGAAGCGCTTCCTGGAGATGCGCGGCGCCGACGGGGGCCCGTGGCGCCGCATCTGCGCGCTGCCGGCCTTCTGGGTCGGCCTGCTCTACGACGACACCGCGCTTGCGGCCGCCGAGGACCTGACCCGCGACTGGACCGTCGAGGAGGTCAGCACCCTGCGCGACGCGGTCCCGGCCCTCGGCCTGAACGCGACACATCGCGGCCGGTCGCTGTGGGAGATCGGCCGGGAGGTGCTCGCCATCTCCCGTTCCGGGCTTACCGCGCGCGACCGCCGCAATGGCGACGACGTCGACGAGACCGTGTTCCTCTCGCCGCTGGAAGAGGCGCTGGCCAAGAAATCGACGCTGGCCGAGGACATGCTGGCGCTCTACCACGGCCGCTGGAACCAGTCCGTCGAGCCGGTCTTCACCGAGTACCAGTACTGACCGCGCCGCGCCGCACGCGCAAGAAAAGCAGTTTCCGTCCCGGATATTCCCGTTATAGTGCAAGCACATGCTTGCGCTTGGGCCACGGCCGCGCGACGTGACGATGCACTGGCATTCGGCTGCCCGCAGGACGACGAAAGGACCGGCGATGATCCCGCTTTACGATTTGATGCTGCAGGCCCAGAACGGCAATGCGATGGACGTGATGGCGAAGCAGTTCGGCCTGGCGCAGAAGCAGGCCAGCGAGGCCGTGTCCGCCCTGATGCCGGCCTTTTCCGAGGGCCTGAAGCGCAGCGCCACCAATCCCTATGACTTCGGCGCCTTCCTCAAGGCGCTCTACTCCGGTGACTACGCCAAATATTTCGACGACATGACCAAGGCCTTCACGCCGAAGGGCATCGAGCAGGGCAACGACCTGCTCGGCCAGTTCTTCGGCTCCAAGGAGGTTTCGCGCGCGATCGCGGCGCAAGCGGCGCAGATGACCGGCATCGGCCAGGAAATCTACAAGCAGATGATGCCGGTGGTCGCCAGTACCCTGATGGGCGGGCTGTTCAAGCAATCGGTCGCGCCTTACTTCGGCGCCACGCAGCAGGGGATGGAAAACCCGTTCGTTGCGGCCATGCAGCAATGGTTGCAGGCAACGGGCATGGCGAAGAAGCCGGAGCCGGACTCCAGCCCGCTCGCCAACCCGTTCAACAATCCCTTCACCCAGGCCTTTTTCGGCACGGCCGGCGGCAAGAAGGAAGAGACCAACATTTTCGCCGACAACCCCTTCGCCAAGGCCTTTGCCGACATGATGACGGCGATGGGCGGCGGCAAGCCGGAAACCCCGCAGCCGGAAAAAGCCGACACGCCGGCAGACTCGCTGACGAAGTTCGTCAACACCATGTTCGATACCGGGCTGGAGATGCAGAAGGACTACCAGAAGAGCATCGAGGGCATCTTCGACGCGATGAGCAAGTCCGCCGGTTCGGAAGGCAAGGCCGCGAGCGCGTCGAAAGCGCAGGACGCCCCCGATACCCCTACGGAACCGCGTCCAAACAAGAAGAAGTAGTCTTCCCCGACATGACCAAGAAAAAGCCCGGCGGGACCAGGGAGGGTCGCACGCCGGGCAAGTGGCAGGGCTATTGGCTCTCACCCTGCGGGGAGGCTGGGAGCGACCTCAATCGAGGTAGCCGCTCCGCAAATGTCTGCGGGCCCGCTCGCGCGCGGCAAGCGTGAGATGCAGGCCGGGATCGGCGAAGTAGGCGGACGTCATCGCCTCGCGGATATCGTCCCGGCGCAGCCCGATATCGAGCAACTGATAATCGTCCAGATCCTGCAGCCGGTTCACGGCGGAGCGATTGAGCCATGTGCGAAAGAGGCGAATCGCGGACTTTTGCAGGCGGGCGGCGAGGGTCGGACGGGGCGGCTGCGAAGCAGCGAGGTCGAGGTCGATGTGGCGGTCAATCATGCGCATGGCGTTTTCTCCTTTCCGGCGCGACGCACTCCGCGACTTGCGGACAGTTTGCGCGCACTCGTGATCGTTTCGCCGGTCGACAACCGACCGGCGTTTGCAAAAGATACAGGTATTTCAATATGTTCCCGTCCCGTCGCAGATCTGCGCAGGCCGGGTAGTCGGCTGGTGCAAGGGGCCGGCTGAACGTCCCTTCACCTTGCATCCCGCTTTTCGCAAATTGACATTGATCAGTCCAACGAATGTTTCTAATAGTATTGATCAAACCCTCTTATGGAATATCGCCATGTCTGCTCCACTCGACATTGACCAGCTGCAAACCTTCGTCGCCATCGCCGATACCGGCAGTTTCACCAAGGCCGCGGATCGGGTGTTCAAGACCCAGTCAGCCGTATCGATGCAGATGCGCCGGCTCGAGGAGAGGATCGGCAAGCAGCTGTTCATGAAGGACGGGCGCGGCAATCGGCTGACGGCGGAGGGTGACCGGCTGCTGAACTTCGCGCGTCGCATGCTCCGCCTGAACAACGAAGCCATCGCTGCCTTCGACGACAACCGGCTCGAAGGCACGTTGCGCATCGGTACGCCGGACGACTATGCCGACCGCTACATGCCGGAGATCATCAGCCGCTTCGCCAAGACGCACCCGAACGTCGAACTCTACATCGTGTGTGAGCCGTCGGTGGACCTGGCCGAGAAGATGGGCAAGGGCGAGCTCGACATCGCGCTCGTTACCCACAACCCGCGCCAGCGCCAGTCAGACGTGGTGCGGACCGAGCCGCTGTGCTGGGTGATGTCGGCCAACCATCCGCTGCCGGAGAACGCACCGGTGCCGCTGGCCGTCGGCCGGCGCGACTGCCAGTGGCGGCAGGTCGCCTGCGCCGCGCTCGATTCAGTCGGCCGCGACTACCAGGTGCTGTTCACGAGCTGGTCGTCGACGGTCGTGGCCGCCGCGGTCATGGCCGGCATGGCGGTCTCGGTGCTGCCGGAATCGGCGCTGCGGCCCGGCATGAAGGTGCTGACGCAGGCGGATGGCTTCCCGCCGCTCGCGCCGGTGCAGATCGGCATCATGAAGCGGCCCGGGCTGTCGCCGTCACTGATGAACGCGATCACCAGCCATATCACAGCCTGCCTCGACAACATCTCGCCGCTGGCCGTCAACGACGACCTGCCGGAGGCGGACATCAAGCAGTTTCCGCGGCTGCCGCGCCTGCGACCCGGGCATGTGCTGCCGGGGTGGTGAGCCGGATCAGGCCGAACGGCCGGCGCGCGCAAGACCATGGGCGACGAGCCGGTCGATGAGCTCGGCGTAGCTGACGCCGCTGGCCGCCATCGCCTTCGGGTACATGCTGATATCGGTGAAGCCGGGGATGGTGTTGAGTTCGTTGACGACGAAGCCGGTGCCCGCCGTGACGAAGAAGTCGACGCGGGCCATGCCGTCGCAACCAAGCGCCCGGAAGGCCGCTGCGGCGGTGTCTCGGATCCGCGCCTCGACGTCCGCCGGCAGGTCGGCCGGAACCCGCAACGTCGCCCCGTCCGCGTCGATGTATTTGGCATCGTAGCTGTAGAAGCCGTGGCTTTCGGCCGGCACGATCTCGCCCGGACGGGACACGAAGAGGCTTCCGTCGGCATCTTCGAGCACGCTGCATTCGATCTCGCGACCCCGGACGAACTCCTCGACCAGCAGCTTGCGGTCGTGGGCAAAGCCAGCGGCGAGCGCTGCCACATATTCCTCCTCGCTCGAGACCTTGCTCACGCCGACGGAGGAGCCCTGCCGGGCCGGCTTGATGAAGAGCGGCGCGCCGAGCGCGCCCACGAGGTCCGAAAACGTCGGCGCGGCCCCTTGGTGAACCGTCCGGGACCGGGCGGTCGGCAGGCCGGCCTCGTTCAGCAGCCGCTTGGCGACGTCCTTGTCGAGGGCCGCCGCCGAACCGAGGATGCCGCAACCGACAAGCGGGACGCCGGCAACCTCGGCAAGCCCCTGCACCGCACCGTCCTCGCCGGGAAAGCCATGCAGCACGGGAAAGAGGATATCGACCTTCGCCAGTTCCCGCGGCGCCCCGTCGGTCGGAATCGCCAGCGCCCGGCCGCATCCGCCCGGCACCAGGCACAACTCCGTGCCGTGCGCGGGCTGCTCGAGCACGCCGTTGTCGAAGCGGCTCAGCAGCCAGCGCCCGTCCCGGGTGACGAAGACCGGAATAGCCTCGTATTTCGCCGCCGCCAGCGCGCGCAGAACATTGGTCGCCGACAGCACCGAAACCTGGTGCTCGGCAGAGCGCCCGCCAAAGAGGACGGCAATGCGCAATCGGTTCGATGAGTCGGCCATGAACGTCTCCTATCCGGTGTCGGACAGGCATGGCAGACGGTGGTTCGGCTGACAAGGCCGGAGCGCGGGCCGCGGTGTGCTCGCCTGCCCGGTTTCGTCCAAGGTGGCTGTAGCGGAGACCGGAGCCGACGAGGGGTCGCCCCTCCCTTGCCGGCAATCGTGCGACCGGCTCCGTCCGCAGCCCTGCAAGCCCGTTCGGCGTTATGCCAGATGCTGCTTCAGGAACACCACGGTACGCTGCCAGGCGAGTTCGGCGGCCGCCTTGTCGTAGCGGGCGGCGGAACTGTCGTTGTTGAAGGCATGGTTGACGCCGTCGTAGACGAACAGTTCATAGGTCTTTCCGTGGTCGTCGAGTGCCTCCTTGAAGGCATCGATGCCGGCGTTGATGCGCTCATCCAGCCCGGCATAGTGCAGCATCATGGCCGCGTTGATATCGCCGACCGCCTCGGCCGGCGGCTGCGCCCCGTAATAGGCGACCGCGGCCTTCAGGTTCGGGTCGACCACCGCAAGGCGGTTGACCAGCCCGCCGCCCCAGCAAAAGCCGATGGCGCCGACCTTGCCGTTCACCCAGTCGAGCTCGGACAGATAGGCGACCGTTGCCACCGCATCGTCGGCGGTGGCGGCGCGATCGAGGCCGCGGATCATGTCGCGCGCCTGATCCTCGTCGGCCGGCGTGCCTCCGGCGGGCGACAGGAAGTCCGGCGCCAGGGCGACAAAGCCCTCCAGCGCCATCCGGCGGGCGACATCGCGGATGTGCGGGTTGAGGCCGCGGTTCTCGTGGATGACGATGACGCCGCCGAGCGGCCCCTGGGCGTCCTTCGGGCGGGCTATGTATCCCGTCATGCGGCCCTTCGGCGCGGCCCAGCTGACCTCCTCGGCCGTCAGGCGCGCGTCGTCCTCGGCGACCATCTCGGCGCTGGCGCTGTCGGCAGCCAGCAGCGGGGCGATCGCCGCGGCGGTGGCCGCGGATCCGGCAAGCGCCGTCAGCCGCTCCATGAAACGGCGACGGTCGAGCGTCAGATGGGTATATTCGCCATAGGCGTCGATCATCGCCTGCGTGATCTTCGGCAGCTTTTCCATGTTGGCTTCTCCTGTGATCGCCGCGCCGGGAACGTGCGCTTCGCGTGAGAGAATAAGCCACGACGGACAGCCATGCCGAACAACAGATCGTCACGGTCGCGTGATCGCGGCGAAGACAAGACGGTCGGCTCCGACAGGGATCCCGCAGGCGCGATGACAAGGCCCGCTTCGCCAAATGAAACAGGCGGCACCACCGGCGCCGCCTGTCGTCAGCCATCTGTCGATCCGCGCCTCGCCTTACGAGCTCGCGCCCGGGTAGTTGGGGCTCTCGCGCGTGATCGTGACGTCATGGGCATGGCTCTCGCGCAGGCCCGCGCCGGAGATGCGAACGAACGTCGCCTTCTCCTGGAAGTCCCTGAGGTCGCGGCCGCCGACATAACCCATCGAGGCCTTGAGACCGCCGGCGAGCTGGTGCAGCACGCCCGATACCGGCCCCTTGTACGGCACCTGCCCCTCGATGCCTTCCGGCACCAGCTTGAGCGTGTCGCGCACCTCGGCCTGGAAGTAGCGGTCGGCCGAGCCGCGCGCCATCGCGCCGACCGAGCCCATGCCGCGATAGGCCTTGAAGGAGCGCCCCTGGTAGAGGAACACCTCGCCCGGGCTTTCGTCGGTGCCGGCGAGCAGCGAGCCGACCATGCAGGCGGACGCGCCGGCGGCGATCGCCTTGGCGAGGTCGCCCGAGAACTTGATGCCGCCGTCGGCGATCACCGGAATGCCGGCCCCGTGGGCAGCCTCGACCGCCGACATGATGGCGGCCAGTTGCGGCACGCCGACGCCGGCGACGATACGCGTGGTGCAGATCGAACCGGGGCCGATGCCGACCTTGACGGCGTCCGCGCCCGCATCGATCAGCGCCTTCGTGCCGCCAGCGGTGGCGACGTTGCCGGCCATCACGCGGACCGAGTTCGACAGCTTCTTCACCCGCGTCACGGCGTCGAGCACGCGCTGCGAATGGCCGTGGGCGGTGTCGACCACGAGCAGGTCCACACCGGCCTCGATCAAGCGCTCGGCGCGCTCGAAACCGTCGTCACCGACCGAGATCGCCGCGGCGGCCCGCAGGCGGCCCTGCGCGTCCTTGGATGCATTGGGGTTGAGTTGCGACTTCTCGATGTCCTTGACGGTGATCAGGCCGACACAGCGACCGCCGGGATCGACCACCAGCAGCTTCTCGATGCGGTGCTTGTGCAGCAGCCGCTTGGCTTCCTGCTGGTCGACGCTCTCCTTCACCGTGATCAGGTTTTCCCGGGTCATCAGTTCGTGGATCTTCTGCTTCGGATCCGAGGCGAAGCGCACGTCGCGGTTAGTCAGAATGCCGACGAGGCGGCCGGCGACGACGCCTTCGCTCTTCTCCACCACCGGGATGCCGGAAATGCCGTGCGCCTTCATCAGCGCCAGCGCGTCGGCGAGCGTCGCCTCGGGGCCGATTGTCACCGGATTGACGACCATCCCGCTTTCGAATTTCTTGACCTGGCGCACCTCTTCCGCCTGCTCTGCGGGCGTCAGGTTGCGATGGATGACGCCGAGGCCGCCGGCCTGCGCCATGGCGATTGCGAGCCTAGCCTCAGTGACGGTGTCCATCGCGGAGGACAGAATCGGCAGGTTGAGATCGAAGTCGTGGGCGATGCGGGTGGCGATGTTCGTCTGGCCCGGCATGACCTCGGAATGACCGGGCTGAAGCAGCACGTCGTCGAAGGTGAGTGCTTCCAGTCCGGTTGCGGTTTCTATGATGCGTGCCATGGCCAAATTCCCTTCGATGTAACAGGCTACGGTCCAAGGGGCCTGGGAGGCGTCCACCTGGTCGCTTGCAAGATAAGTCTTGGAAGTTGGCGAGGGCTCGTAACACGTTCATGACGGATTGGAAATAGCAAAAAGCCCGGGATTGCTCCCGGGCAGCTTGCGTTGCCTTCATGCACTTTCAGAGATCGAACTGATAGCTGAGCGGCACGAGCCGTATTCCTCGTCAGCCTGCGCGTCATCACCCTCGGCAGGCCAGGGCGCATGATAGCCTATTGCGACGGCCTTGTCTGTGGTGATCATGTGGAAAACCGGCTTCGGCGTCACAACCGTGCTCTCGCGGGAGTCATCACGCCGCCAGAATTCGGGTTGCAGACCTATTCCGGCCGCTCGCAGACGATCGAGAGCTTGTTGCCGTCGAGGTCGCGCACGAAGGCGGCGTAAAAGTTCGGATGGAACGGGCGGATGCCCGGCGCGCCCTCGTCGGTTCCCCCGCTTGCCAGCGCCGCAGCATGAAAGTCGTTTACCGCCGCCCGGCTCGGCGCGTCGAAGGCGACGGTCGCACCGTTGCCGAAGGTTGCCGGCTCACGGTTGAACGGTTCGACCACCCAGAAGCGGCAGCGCACGTCCCCGTCTGCGCCATAGCCGATTTCGCCCTCCGCCTGCTTCTGCCGGCGATAGCCGAGCAGCGGCAGGACTGCGTCGTAGAAGGCGCCGGCGCGCTGCAGGTGATTGGTGCCGACGGTGACGTATAGCAGCATCTCAGGCGTCCTCCTGCGCCGTGGCGTCACTGGATTTTGGCCGCCCCTTGAAGCCCTTGGCGAGCAGGAACATCTCCACCGATTCGGCGCGCGAGGCGGCCGGCTTGACATGAATGACCTGCCGGAAATTCTGCTTCAGCATGTTCAGCAGCTCGCGCTCTGTGCCGCCCTGGAAGGTCTTGGCCAGGAAGTGCCCGCCCTCGCCCAGAACCTCCACGGCGAAATGCGCGGCAACCTCGCACAGGTGCATGGTCCGCAGGTGGTCGGTCTGGCGATGGCCGGTGGTGGGCGCGGCCATGTCGGAGATCACCAGATCGGGCGTACCGCCGATCGCCTCCTTCAGCTTGTCCGGCGCTTCGGGATCGAGGAAGTCCATCTGCAGGATCGTCACGCCCGGCAGCGGATCCATCTCGAGGAAGTCGATCGCGGCCACGCGCGGGTCCGCGTCGGTCGAGCTCGTCACCTTGGCGGCGATCTGCGACCAGCTGCCGGGGGCCGCGCCGAGATCGATGATGCGCCGGGCGCCGTCGAGGATCTTGTGCTTCTCGTCGATCTCCAGCAGCTTGAAGGCGGCGCGGGCGCGATAACCCTCGAGCCGGGCACGCTGCACGTAGGGGTCGTTGATGTGGCGTTCGATCCAGCGCCGGGACGACGCCTTGAGCTTGCCCTTCTTCACCTTCTGGCCGAGCTTGCGCCCGGTGCGGTTGCCCGCCACAGGGGGCTTGGTCATTTCTGCTGTCCTTCCGGTCGGCCGGGGTGGCGGAAGCCGCTGCGGTTCTGTCGCCGGCCGCGGCCGCGGCGCCATACCCCGTCATCAGCCATCATGTCGGTGAGCAGCCCCTCGCGCAGGCCGCGATCGGCGACGCGCATGCGGGTCGCCGGCCAGCGGTTGCGGATCGCCTCGAGGATGGCGCAGCCGGCAAGCACGAGGTCGGCCCGGTCGGGGCCGATGCAGGGATTGGCAGCACGGGCGGAGAAGTCCCAGGACAGCAGCCGCGCCTGCATCGCGCTGACTTCGGTATCCGAAAGCCAGACACCGTCGACCTGGCGCCGGTCGTAGCGCGGCAGGTCGAGATGCACGCCGGCCAGCGTCGTCACGGTCCCGGAGGTGCCGATCAGGTGGAAGTCCTCCGGGGCGACGCGTTCGCCGTGCCGCGGGCAATCGAACTCGGCCAGCATGCCCTCGACCTCGCTGACCATTGCGGCGAAGCTTTCCGGCGTCACATCGCGGCCGCCGTGGCGCTCCGACAGCGTCACCACGCCCACCGGCAGCGAGGTCCAGTGGGTGATGTGGTTGGCGAGCCGGCTCGAGCGGTTGTCGCCGATGCGGATGACGGCGATCTCCGAGGAGCCGCCGCCAATGTCGAACAGGACGACCGACTTCGCCTCCCGGCCGACCAGCGACGAGCAGCCGGACACGGCGAGCCGCGCCTCGGTCTCGCGGTTGATGATCTCCAGCTCCAGCCCCGTTTCCGCCCGGACCCGCGCCAGGAAGGCCTCGCCGTTCTGCGCGCGCCGGCACGCCTCGGTGGCGATCAGCCGGCTGCGGCGGATGTCGCGGTTGCGCAGCTTGGCGGCGCAGACCTTCAGCGCTTCGATCGAGCGCTCCATCGCCTCGTCCGAGAGCCGGCCGCTGGCGGCCAGGCCCTCGCCGAGGCGGACGATGCGCGAGAACGCGTCGACGACGCGGAACTGGCCGGGGCGCGTCGGCTGGGCAACCAGCAGGCGGCAATTGTTGGTGCCGAGGTCAAGGGCGGCGTAAAGCGGCGCCTCCCGGGCTTCGCCGCGCGCACCATGCGCCGCCGACCCCTCGGCGCGGTCGCGGCCGCTCGCCTGCGGCGGTACCGGGGCACCGGCGGGCACGATCGACGGCTTCGGCGCGACGACTTCGGCCGGGCGCTCAGGGCTTCTCAGCGGACGCCCCTGCAGGCCGCGCTGGTGCTGCGGCCGTTTCTTGCCCGGTCGGCCGTGGGCCGCGGGGCCGGCTTCGTCCTGCGCTGGTCGCTCGGCTTGGGATGGATGCTGTTGCGGCACGCCCTCGCCGCCACCCTTGCCGCGGCGGCGACGCTTGCGCTTGCGGACGGCTTCGCCGTCCTTCGCGACGTGATGGGGGCGTGCCTCCAGCGCCTGGTGGCGGGGTTCGCTGCCCGGGGAAAGGGAGGCGGAGGACGGACCTTGGGCCCGCTTTGCTTTTCCCTTGCGGCGGCGCGACCGCTTCGGCCTCGCCTGCCCACCCGTGGCCTGCCCCCCGGAAACGGACGGCCTGAGGCCGTGGTCGGGGTCGTTCACGTGTCTGCCTATCGCGCCGCGCAAAGCCTGGACGGGCTGCAGCTGACGCTCTCTCGATTTTCGTTGGCGCGACCTTACCAGCGTGTTCGCTTTTCCACAATTGCTTTGTTTCGCGGCCGATTGGTTGGCGGGCGATGCCGCCGCCGGCAACCGGTCCGGGCCCGACCGCCCTGCGGCGCCGGCGGCCGCGTCCGCACAATGTCGGGTCGCCACGGCTGCTAGACGTGCCGCCCCGATCCCGCGCCCGGTTGCCACCAAAAAAAATTTCGAAGCCTATTTGCATCCGCCGACCTTTTGGTTATAAGCCCGGCACACCGACGGGGCGCCGACTTCGCCGCCGCTCGTTGGGGAATAGTTCAATGGTAGAACAGCGGACTCTGACTCCGTTAATCTTGGTTCGAATCCAGGTTCCCCAGCCAACTTTCTTCAGCAAATGAAATCAACGACTTAGGAAACGGTGCATACCCCTGCCCGTACCCGGTTATTTATCTCGCATTCGGCTTGTCGCTCTGGCCGCATGATTGGCGACAGAACCCGTGTGCCAACCGTTCCAACTGCAGCGTCAACCCTAACGCCATCATGTTTCTCGAAGCTTCACCCGACTGATGGAAGGGCCGAGCGGGCACCATTGATCCGGTCTGTCGCTCGGGTCTCTGGGCGCCCCGCAAAGGTGCACCGGCCAGAAGGCGACGGGCGTAGCGCTGCCACTTCGGCAACAGGAACGAGCCCGGAATACTGGTGAACCTTGATCGGCTACTGCGCATTTTACGGATCCCTGGCGCCATCAAGGAAGCGATTGCGGGCGCAGCGGCAAGAGCAGGATGGGAGTAGCCGAGGTTGTCGCGAGGCCGTTAGCTACTCCCCTTCAAGCTGCGAGCGCCCTGCGCCACGATAACGTCGAATTCTTCCTTTGAGACAGTCGTCTTTACAGTTCCGACAAATGACATCGTCACGACAAAACGTTCAGTGGCTCTACGATTCGTCTGTTTCGACCGCTTAGCGGACCACTTAATGCCCGCTGAAGCTGACCACGTCTTTGGGCCAACCGGCATTAGCAGTTTTCCACGAGTTGCACTGGGCTCGACCCACTCCGCGCGACATGAACCAGGGTCTAGATAGATTTAGCTAATCGCCCGCCGAGCGCCCGAGGCGTACATTGGCGTTCGTGGCTTGTGCCCAAGCCACGCTCACGCGACCCGGCAGTTCCTAACCCTTAGTCGCCGGGTCGCGACCAACACTCTTGGCACAATCGCACGTCCTGAGGGCGATCCCCCGAAAAGCGGAGATAGCGATGAAGTACGTGCTCAGCCAGGAAGAGATGGGCATCTTCACTCCGGAGGATCTGGTCGAGGTCCAGCGGGTCTTTCAGGGCCTCTGCGACGAGCACGGCTTCACCCAGGGCAGCGTCGGCGCCAGCGGTCTCGCTCGTTCGATTCTGGTTCACTACAGCCAGGGCATTCGAGACGCGAGCACCCTGGAAACAATGTTGCGTGCGCGTGCCGGAGAACAAACGCCGATCACGCTGCCTCGCAGCGAGGCTGCGAACAGGAGCGATACCGAATATCTAGGTATCGCCATCGCGATTGCCATCGAAAGCCGAGCCAGTGGCAACCATCCCTTTGGGGCGCTCTTGGTCGGGCCGGCGGGCGACGTGCTCCTGTCGTCGGGCAACACCTACTCCCGTGATCGCGGTGTTGGCCATGCCGAGACAAACGTTGCCAGGGCGGCCGCGCAACGATACGCGCCGACGTTTCTCGAACGATGCACACTTGTCACCTCGGTTGAACCTTGCTGCATGTGCGCCGGGGCGTGTTACTGGGCCGGCATCGGGACCGTCGTGTACGGCCTCAGTGAAAGTCGGCTGGCCGCGCTGACCGGAGACAACCCGAAGAATCTCACCCTCAACCTGAGCTGTCACGAAGTGTTCGCCTCAGGACGGCGCCATGTGGAGGTCCGTGGCCCTTTTCCTGAGCTTGAAGACGTGATCGTTAGCGGCCACAAAGGTTTCTGGTGACCGTTCCAGCAAAGGCCGTCTCTCAATCGTAAGCTCTGCCTTTCACTTTCGGCAGTTGCGATCGGCGCTGGGACACCGTCAACCCCGAAGCGAACCGGAAGTGCCAAATTTCGGCCTCCGCAATCCATCGCACCCGCATCCCGACCAAGTCTGCGTGCCGCCCGCTCTTGGCCTTGGATCGCCGCTGGTCTATCATCTTTCGGTTGCCGGAGAGGCACCCGCACTCCGGCTATGGAGGAGCACCCCCTATGATTACCAGGATCTCGATTGCCCTTCTTTTGGCACTCTCGCCTGTGACTGCCTTCGCCAGTCAGTGCCCCACCATGATGGCGGCGATTGACGCGGCCCTGCCGAACGCCTCCCTCTCGGAAGCCGATATGGCTAAGGTCAAAGAGTTGCGCCAACAGGGCGAGCAGTTGCACCAGTCCGGCGATCACGCAGGCTCGGAGGCAGCACTCGGCGAGGCGAAGGAAATGCTCGGGATCTGACTGTGGAAAGCATGGATCGGATCATCCGAGACGCACCCCCGGCTATGCCAGGCCTTGCCTCCCGCGTCCTGATAGCACCGAAGAGGCACTTGCAGACCGACCGTCCGCTTCTGTCGTCCGCTGTCGATCTTGGGATCGAGGTGTCGGCTACACCTACCGCCAGCGTGGGCTGCAGGGCCATCATCCGATCGTGGAATGGTCGGGGCCAAGGCAATGCCTAAGTGCATCTTGCCGCTGCCACAAACGGGGATTACATTGCTTGAAGATCGTCCCTCGTGCCTCTGACCACGGATGTACTGGCAGGGCATGGGGTGACGACAAGAAAGGCCGGCTTTGCCCGGCCTTTTTTGTCGCCTGGACGGATGCCGGGCCAGACGGCGGGCGGTAGGCGGCCGGCCTGCTCGGCAATGTCAGGGTGGCAGTTCGCCGCGGGCTTGCCGCTTGTGCGGCAGGCGTGATCGGCAGGCGGGAACAACCAAGCCCTGTCCACCGCGGCGCCATGAGGCTTTCTTGCCCGAACCTACGGCGGGGGGTAGAGTCGCGTGCTGACCTCGTCCCGGCGAGACGCCGCGCGCCGGGGGCCGCCGGCCATGTCGGCGCGGCGACGTGGGGACCATCAGCAGGATCGTCGCCGGCATGGCGGTTTCCGCCGTGCACACGCTGGCGCGCGGGCAGCCGGTGCGCAGGATGCGACCGTGGGATAACACCACGGCAGGGTTGAGGGACGGCCGGCCGTGGGCGGCGGGACGAAGTGGGGCAAGGGTCGAGGATGGCAACTACTACCAAGGACGTGGCGGCAGTTCCGGCAAGGCGCGCTTGGCACGGATCGTTGCGCACGCTGCTCGCCGCCGTGATGGTGGCGCTGCTCCTGGCGGTGTCGGGCTCGCTGGTGCTGCTCGACTACTATCGTGCCCGTAACGCCGCGATCGAAGCGGCGGAAATCCACATGAACGCCTTCGAGGACCGGCTGGTCTCGCGCATGCAGACGCTGTCCGGCGAAACCACCGCGATGGTCAACCTGATCGTCTCGGTCGCCAATTCCTTCCTCGCGCCGCCGACGCAGCGCGTCGACGACAAGGTGACGATCCTGCGGGCCGCCCTCACCCGCTCGCCGCAGATCGACGGCGTCTATGCCGGCTATCCGGACGGCGGCTTCTTCCACGCCGTCAACCTGTCCTCGCGCGATTGGCGAAGCGTGCTCGACGCCCCGCCCAGGGCCACCATGGCCGTACGGATCCTGAGCCAGAACGACGGCGCGCCGATCACGCGCGTGCTCTTCTATGACGGTGGCGGCAAGGAACTGCTGCGACGAACGCTCACCGGCTGGATATACGATCCCCGCCAGCGCCCCTGGTACCGGGCCGCCGTCAACGGGACCGGCCCGATCGCGACCGGCCCCTACACCATGGCGACGACGAGGACATTGGGCATGACGGTGTCCCAGGCGCACAAGGGCAATCCCGAGATCGTCGTCGGCGCCGATGTCGTGCTCGACAAGGTCACGCGTTTCATCGCCAGTGAGCGGCTGACGCCGAGCGCCGTCGCCTTCGTCGTCGACGCCGGCCGCAAGCCGCTGATGCACTCCGATCAGAGGATCATGTACGCGATCACCGCCTCCAAGGTCGAGCGGGATTTCGATCCGGCAATTCTCGAGGAACCGCTGATGGCGGCCATCAAGGCGAACCCGCTCTCGCTGGACACGATGGCGCTGGTCGAGGCGGACGGCCGACGCTGGGTGGTGATGGGGACGGAGGTAGTCTCCGCGCTCTTGTTTGCCGGTCACGTCGCGGTGATCGCGGCCCCGGTCGATGAACTGATGGCCCCGGCCCGGGCCGGACTCTACCAGGGCCTGATGATATCGGCCGGCATCGTCAGCCTTGCCGTGCTCGGCGCGCTGCTTCTCGCCCACCTCATCACCAAGTCGCTGCACCAGCTGACCGACAGTGCCCACCGGCTGCAGGACCTGGACTTCACCACGCCGATCGAGGTGCCGACGCGGGTCAGCGAGATCGCCACCCTCGGCGGCGCGATGAACAGGGCGCGGGACGCGATCTTCACCTTCGGGCTCTACGTGCCGAAAGAGGTGGTGCGCAAGGGCATGGCCTCGGGCGAATTCTCGGGACGGACCGCGCGACGCCAGGAGGTGACCGCGCTCTTCACCGACATCTACGACTTCACCACCATCAGCGAGCAACACTCGCCGGAAGAGGTGGTCGGCATGCTGTCGGAGTATTTCGACATTCTCAACGAGACCGTGAACGACCATAGCGGCACGATCATCCAGTTCCTCGGCGATTCCATCTTCGCCATGTGGAACGCGCCGGCGCCGGATCCGGACCACGCCGAGCACGCTTGCCGTTGCGCGCTGGCGATCAAGGATCGGCTCGACGCATTCAACGACAGGCAGCGCGGTCTCGGTCTGCCGGAATTCCGCACCCGGGTCGGGATCCATTCCGGCGCGGCCGTCGTCGGCAGCGTCGGCGCACGCGACCGCCTCCAATACACCGCGATGGGCGACAGCATCAACGTTGCCTCGCGGATCGAGGGCATGAACAAGACCTATCACACGACCATTCTGGCGAGCAGCGAAGTCGTCGACCAATGCGCAGACCAGATCGCTTTCCGCCCGCTCGGCCAGGCCCAGGCCAAGGGCCGCGCCACCGCGCTCGAGCTCTACGAGGTGGTCGGCATCCGGGCGGCGGCGGAAGAACAGGACAGGGGGCAGATGGACGCCGAAACCGTGACCGTCCGAAACTGAGCGGACGGGCGCTCAGAAGGTCGGCGGCGTGCAGGCGCTGATCAGTTCGCACGGCACCGGGCCGACGCAGCGGAAGCGGTGTGGCCGGCGGCTCTCGAAATAATAGGCGTCGCCAGGTCCGAGGATGCGGCGCTCGTCGTCCACCGTCACCTCCAGCCGGCCGGACAGGACAATGCCGCCTTCCTCGCCGTCGTGCACCAACGGCACCTTCCCGGTATCGGCGCCGGGCTGATAGCACTCCTTCAGGATCTGCAGGCTGCGGCCAAACAAGGTCTCGCCGATCTGGCGATAGGAGATCGGCCCCTTGCCGATCTCGACAAGCTCGTCGGCGCGGTAGAACGCCTTGCGCGAGCGCTCCGGCTCGAAGGCAAAGAATTCGGCAAGCCCGATCGGGATGCCGTCGAGAATGCGCTTGAGCGCGCCGACCGAAGGGTTGGAGGCATTGGACTCAATCAGCGAGATGGTGGAATTGGTGACGCCGGCGCGCTTGGCCAGTTCACGCTGGGACAACTTGTGGGCGATGCGCAGGGAACGCAGCCTGCCTCCGATATCGACCGACATTCCACCCTCACCCTGCTGCCGTAGCCTTTGCCTGTTTCGATTGTTTGAAATAGCGAAACATCGATGGCGTCGGCTCAAAGATTTCAATGCCTTCATAGCAAGCAGAAAAGGACTTGTTCAAGCTGGCAAATCATGGCGTCAATCGCGCGGCCAGAGGAGAGACCCATGAACGTTCACAACAAGCCGAATGCGCCCGTGCTCGACAGCTACTGGATGCCGTTTACCGCCAACCGCCAGTTCAAGGCCGCGCCGCGGCTGCTCGCCGCGGCCGAGGGCATGCACTACACCAGCCAGGACGGCCGCACGATCCTCGACGGCACCGCCGGGCTGTGGTGCGTCAATGCCGGCCACGGCCGCCGCCAGATCGCCGCGGCTGTCGAGCGCCAGCTGTCGACGATGGATTTCGCCCCGTCCTTCCAGATGGGTCACCCGATCGCCTTCGACTTCGCCGAGCGGCTCGCCGAGATCGCGCCCGGGCCGGAAGGAGCCAAGCTCGACCGCATCTTCTACACCGGCTCCGGGTCGGAATCGGTCGATACCGCGCTGAAGATCGCGCTGGCCTACCAGCGCTCGATCGGCCAGGGCACGCGCACGCGCCTGATCGGCCGCGAGCGCGGTTACCACGGCGTCGGCTTCGGCGGCATCTCGGTCGGCGGCATCGTCAACAACCGTCGCGTCTTCCCGCAGTTGCCGGGCACCGACCATCTGCGCCATACCCACGACCTGTCGAAGAACGCCTTCGCCAAGGGCCAGCCGGAACACGGCGCCGAACTCGCCGACGATCTCGAGCGGCTGGTCGCCCTGCACGGCGCCGAAACGATCGCAGCCTGCATCGTGGAGCCGGTCGCAGGCTCCACCGGCGTGCTGATCCCGCCGAAGGGCTATCTCGAGCGCCTGCGCGCGATCTGCGACAAGCACGGCATCCTGCTGATCTTCGACGAGGTGATCACCGGATTCGGTCGCCTCGGCGCAGCGTTCGCCACGGACTATTTCGGCGTCACGCCCGACCTCGTCACCACCGCCAAGGGCCTGACCAACGGCGCCATCCCGATGGGCGCTGTCTTCGCCAGCCGCAAGGTCCACGACGCGCTGATGCACGGTCCGGAGGGACAGATCGAGCTGTTCCACGGCTACACCTATTCCGGCCACCCGGCCGCCTGCGCCGCGGGCATCGCCACGCTCGACATCTACCGCGACGAGGGGCTGCTGACGCGGGCGCGCGAACTGCAGGACGACTGGCACGAGGCGATGCACTCGCTGAACGACCTGCCGCACGTGATCGACATCCGCACGATCGGGCTGATCGCCGGCATCGAGCTGGCGCCGCGCGACGGCGCGGTCGGCGCCCGCGCCTACGATGTCTTCGTCGACTGCTTCGAGAAGGGGCTGCTGATCCGCGTCACCGGCGACATCATCGCCTTCTCGCCCCCGCTGATCGCCGACAAGACGCACTTCGCGGAAATCGTGTCGATCCTCGGCGATGCGCTGAAGCGCGCCCGATAGGAAGGCCAAGTGACGGCAAAGGGCCGGTCCGCGCGGACCGGCCCTTTTCGTTGTGCCAGATGGCGCCTCGGATGCCTAGAAATTGACGACGAGGCCGACGATCGGTCCCTGCTCGACGACATCGAACACGAAGCCGTCGTTGCTGTAGTCGACCCCAAGCGCCCGGTAGCCGACGACCGAGGAGAAGGTGTCGTTGAACTTGTAGCCGACGGTCGCCGCGACGTCCCAGTCGAGGTCCGCGCCACCACCGCCCACGAGCCCCCAGCCGGTGAGGAAGAAATTGGGCGTCAGGAAATAGCTCCCCTTCACGCCACCGACGGCATCGACCCAGGTCGCGCTGTCACTTTCCGACCGGCCGTCGAGGAGCCCGCCGCTGATCGAGATCGTCGTATCGGCGGACCAGACCCGCGCACCGGCGACGATGTCGAGGCGCCCGGAACCGCTTTCCAGCACCGAGTAGCCGACGCCGAGAAGACCGGCAAAGGTCTCGGCATCGACGTTCACCCGGTCGGCGACGACTCCCCTGGGCGTACCCTTGCTGCCGGACAGCTTGGTGTAGAGGACGTCGGCGAAGATGCTGTAGCGCTGATAGCGCGCCTCGCCGATCGCCATTGCCGCGAAGTCGAGGTGGTCCCAGACATCGCCAAACGACATGTCCACGTCGACGGTGGGCAGGCCAAAACTGCCCACGTCGCCGGACAGGCCGGCCGCCCAGAAATAGGGTGCAAAGGTGAAGGTCCAGCCGCTTTCCGTCTCGATCTGCTGCGCGTCCGGGGCCACCGCGACCGGGGCAAGATCGGCCGCACCGGCACCGTGGGCCATCAACCCCAGCGCGGCGCAAAGAAGAGTGGATGCGATGCGATGCTTCATGGGGCCCTCCAAGGCACAACCGTGATTGTTTCGACTGCTGCTCCGACGCACGTTACGCGGGCCCCAGGGCTAAGTCTCGACCTAGTGACGAATCGTCAGCGACCGACCATCCGCCCATAACATCAAGAGTTCGTCGCTTTGACAAGCGAAGGCTCCGTGACGGCCGGCGGCCCAAGCCGGATCCCGTCCCGTCTGAGCCTCCGCCGCGGTTCGCGAGCGGGCCCACCGAAGTGGTGACAGCTCATTCAACAGACGCTGATTGCAATATGCAACCAGATCTGTATCATCGGCGACCTCGGAAAACGTCACGGGAGGCGACGATGAAGCCGATCCTCTATGCGCATCCGTTCTCGTCCTACTGCCAGAAGGCGCTCGTCGCCCTCTACGAAAGCGGGACGCCGTTCGAGTTCCGGATCTTGAGCGCGGAGCATCCGGAGATCTATGCGGAGTTTGAAACGCTGTGGCCGCTCAAGCGCTTTCCCGTGCTGGTCGATGACGGCAGGACGGTGCTGGAGGCGACCGTCATCATCGAATATCTGGCAATTGCCTATCCGGGTCGGTTCAGGCCGATCCCGGCGGACCCAGCGACGGCCCTCGACGTGCGCATGCTCGACCGGATCTTCGACAATTACATCAACACGCCGCAGCAGCGGATCATCTACAATGCGATCCGGCCGGAAGCGGACCGAGACCCCTATGGCGTCACCGAAGCGAAGACGATGCTGGAGCGGGCCTACCAGTGGCTCGACCGGCACATGGCAGGCCGGACCTGGGCCGCGGGCGACGACTTCAGCCTCGCCGACTGCGCCGCCGCTCCCGCCTTGTTCTACGCCGACTGGACCTTTCCGATCGATACGGCGCTGGCAAACCTCAAGGCCTATCGAGACCGCCTGCTTGCCCGTCCGTCCTTTGCCCGTGCGGTCGACGAGGCGAGGCCCTACCGCAAGCTCTTTCCACTCGGGGCGCCGGACCGGGACTGAACGCGGCCGGTCACTGTTCAGAGCAGGCCGCGGCCGGCGAGGTTGCGCATCAGGTCGGCGATGCCAAAGACCCAGGGCGGGCAGTCCGTCGAGAGCCTCACGGTGTTCGACAGGGATCCAAGCTCGGCGTTGGAGATGGTCACGCGGTCGCCGATCTTGTGGGTGAAGCCCTCGCCGGCGACGTCGCGGTCCTCGACCGGCGCGAACAGCGTCCCCATGAACAGCATGAAGCCGTCCGGATACTGGTGGTGCCGGCCGATCGTCTGGGCCACGAGATCGAGCGGGTCGCGGCTGATCTCGCGCATGGTGCTCGAGCCGTTGAGGACAAAGCCGTCCTCGCCCTCGATCCGCAGGTCGAGGTCGGCCCTGCGCACGTCGTCGATCGCATAGGTGTCGTCGAACAAGCGGATGAACGGGCCGATCGCGGCCGAGGCATTGTTGTCCTTCGCCTTGCCCAGCAGCAGCGCCGACCGGCCCTCGACGTCGCGCAGGTTGACGTCGTTGCCGAGCGTGGCGCCCCTGACCTCGCCGCGGCTGTTGACCGCAAGAACCACCTCCGGCTCCGGATTGTTCCACCTCGAGATCGGGTGCAGCCCGACCGAAGCGCCCCAACCGACGGCCGACAGCACCGGCGCCTTGGTGAAGACCTCCGCGTCCGGGCCGATGCCGACCTCGAGATATTGCGACCAGACCCCCTCCTCGATCAGCGCCGCCTTGACCTTCGCCGCGGCTTCCGAGCCGGCCTTCAGGTCGCGCAGGCTGTCGCCGATGATGGCGGTGACGCGCTCGCGGATCTTCTGTGCCAGCGCAGGATTGCCCGCCGCCTTCTCCTCGATCACGCGCTCGATCATCGAGCGGGCGAAGGTGACGCCGCAGGCCTTGACTGCCTGGAGATCGCAAGGCGCGAGAAGATGAACGCGCGACAGGTCGCCGGCCGCCTCGACGGCATGGGCAAACACCTCGGCGAGCGGGGCCACGACCTCTCCGGGCTGGGCGCGCACGAGGCCGACCGGGTCTTCCGCCTCGAGCAGGTCACGCATGGTCGGGGCGCCCTTGCCAGTGATGTCGACCAGGTTGCCCTCGCGCACGTTCACCAGCGAAGGGCCGCTGCGGTCCGGGCGCCAGACGCGTCCGACAAAGGTACCCCGATCGAATGCGTCCGCCTGCGATGCCATGCCGTGCTCCTCCGATGATGCGGCCACCTTCATGCCCGAAAACGAAGACGCGGGACAGGGGCAAAAATGGGAACGGCCTGCGCTGGTCGGCACGCAGGACAGGAGACAGGACCCGGTCAGTCCGCCCGGCTGCCCTCCTCGTCGAAGACGTGCAGGTGCTTCTGCGGAAAATCGACCCGCACCTTCGGCCCGGCCGACAGGGCGTCGCGATCCAGCGTGAAGATCTTGAACGGCAGGCCGTGCAGCGACAGGTGCAGGATGATGCCGAAGCCGGTCGGCTCGATCAGATCGACGCTCGCCTCGAGCGCACCGCCGTCGGCAATGACGACATGCTCAGGGCGGATCCCGAGGGTGGCTGCGGCGTCCGGGTTGAGGCCGCGACGCCTGGAAACCGGCACGATCGTGCCATCGGCAAGCCGGATGCCGGCCTGCTCTCCCGAGACAACATAGCGGCCCTCGAGGAAGTTCATGCCCGGCGAGCCGATGAAGCCGGCGACGAAGAGGTTGGCCGGCGTGTCGTAGAGTTCCAACGGCGTTCCGACCTGCTGGACGACCCCGCCGTGCATGGCGACGATCCGGTCGGCGAGCGTCATCGCCTCGATCTGGTCGTGGGTGACGTAGATCGAGGTGGCCTTGAGGCCGGCGTGCAGCTTCTTGATCTCCGCGCGCATCTGCTCGCGCAGGCGGGCGTCGAGGTTGGAGAGCGGCTCGTCGAACAGAAACGCCTTCGGTTGGCGGACGATGGCGCGGCCCATGGCGACGCGCTGGCGCTGGCCGCCGGACAGCGCCTTCGGCCGGCGCTGCAGGAACGGCTCGAGGCCGAGCTTGGACGCGGCGCCGCCGACGGCGCTCTTGATCTTTTCCTTGGCCGTCTTCCGGAGCCGCAGGCTGTAGCTCATGTTGTCGGCGACGCTCATATGCGGGTAGAGCGCATAGGACTGGAACACCATGGCGATGTCGCGGTCCTTGGGCGCCAGGTCGTTGACGCGCTTGCCCGAGATGCGGATCTCGCCGGCGGTCACCTCCTCCAGCCCGGCGATCATGCGCAGCAGCGTGGACTTGCCGCAGCCGGACGGGCCGACCAGGACAATGAACTCGCCGTCCCTGATCGTCAGATCGACGCCGTGCAGGACCGGGAAATGACCGTAGCTCTTGCGGACGCTGGCAATGTCGATGGAAGCCATGGGTATTATCCTTTGACGGCGCCGGCCGTGAGGCCCTGCACGAGGTAGCGCTGGATGAGGAGGAAGAACAGGCAGGCCGGGATGAGCGCCAGCACGCCCGCCGCCATCATCTGCCCGAAGTCGACGGAGAACTTCGACACGAAGGTCAGGAGCCCGACCGGGAAGGTCGCCGCGTCGTTGCCGGAAATCAGCATCAACGCAAACAGCAACTCGCTCCAGGCGGCGGTGAAGACGAAGCCGAGCGTCGCGGCGATGCCCGGCAGCGTCAGCGGCAGGATGATCTGGCGGAAGGCGACGAACTGGGTGGCGCCGTCGATCATCGCCGCCTCTTCCAGGTCCTTCGGGATGCCATCGAAGAAGGATTGCATGAGGAAGGTGGCAAAGGGCACGTTGAAGGCGGAATAGACGATGACGAGACCGGTGAGGGAGTTGGTCAGGCCGAGCGGCGACAGCATCTTGAAGATCGGCGCGACCAGCATCACCAGCGGGAACATCTGCGTGATCAGCATCAAGGCGACGATCCAGTACTTCGCCCGGAAGGAAAAGCGCGACAGCGCATAGCCGGAGAGCGAGGCCAGCACGGTGACGACCACGGCGGTGGCGCCGGAAACGATCAGGCTGTTCCTGAAGAAGGTCGGAAAGGCGCTGTGCGCGATGACGAAGTTGAAGTGCTCGAAGGTCGTGCGCGACGGCCACATGCGCACGCCCTCGCTATAGAGCAGGTCGTTCGGCGTGACCGACACCTTCAACAGCCAGAACAGCGGAAACAGCGCGAAGACGATGTAGGCGAGGATTGCCCCGCGATGGGCGACGGTGAGGAGAAGACGGCCGGAACTCATGGTTTCATCCCCTGTTCAGCATGGACTGGCGCAGCAGCACGATCAGCATCGAATAGATGAGCAGCAGCACGAGCAGCACGAGCGCGATCGCCGAGGCATAGCCGAAGTCGAGCCGCCTGAAGGCCTGGGTGAAGATGTAACTGGCGACGATCTGGGTGCGGTCGGCCGGGCCGCCATTGGTCATCACCACGATCAGGTCGGCGAAGTTGGAGATCCAGACGGTGCGCAACAGCACGGTGATCGCGATCGTCGGCGCCAGGAACGGCAGCGTGATCGACAGGAAGCGCTGGACCGGGCCGGCGCCATCGATCGCCGCGGCCTCGTAGAGGTCGCGCGGGATCGCCTGCAGGGCGGCGAGCAGGGTGATGGCAAAGAACGGGATGCCCCACCAGACATTCGCCGCGATCGGCCCCCACATGGCAAGGTTGGGATCGGACAGGATATTGTTCGGTGCATCGAGGATGCCGAGCGCATGAAGCCAGTGCGGCAACGGCCCGATGACCGGATTGAACAGCCAGGCCCAGTTGAGGCCGGCAAGGAAGCTCGGCACCGCCCAGGGCAGAAAGACCAGCGCCTGAACCAGCCCGCGGCCGGCGAACGGCTTGTCGAGCAGCAGCGCGAGGATCAGACCGAAGGTAAACTGCAGGACGACCGATGCACCGGTCCACCACAGCGTGTTCCTGAGTGCGCCGAAGAAGGCCGTGTCCTGCCCCAGCGCGCGGAAATGATCGAGCCCGACGAAGCCGCCGGAAAAAGGGTTCAGAAGCTGGATGTCGCGGAAGGCATAGGAAATGCCCACGACAAGTGGCACCAGCATGACCGCAATGATAAGGATCAGCGCCGGGGCACTGTAGAGATAGGGCTCCGAGGCGTGCGCGAACCGCTGCAGCAGCGGTCGCCGGTCCTGCTTAATCGCTTGATGCATCATCGGCGGTCGTTCCATTGACGTCGTTGCCGGCGCGCCGCCGCGGGCGCGCCGGGATGGATGCCTCCAGGGCCTGCCCCCGTCCCCCGACGGGGACGAAGGCTGCAAGGCCGCTATCGGCTACTGCTTGGCAAGGAACTTCTGCTGTGCCTTGGTCAGGTAGTCGGCCCACTGATTGGCGAGTTCCTCCGGGGTGATCTCGCCGAGCAGCGCCTTCTGCGAGCTCTGGATCACCAGCGAGTCCTTGAAGAAGGCAAACTCCTCCAGATGGGTCGGCATGACGGTCGGGATCGCGTCCTTGTCCTCAAGCTCGGCGAACCAGCCCTTGAACTGCTCGCTCGCATAGAACGGGTCCATCTCCGCCGAACGGTGGACCGGCAGGGCGCCGGTGCGCTTGTTCCACTCGACGTTGCCCTCCGGCCCCTCGAGCGCCTCGATCAGCTTCCAGGCGAGGTCCTTGTTCTCGCTTGCCGCCATCATCGACCAGCCGGCATAGCCGATCGTCGGGAAAGTCTTGCCGTCCGGCCCCTTCGGCATGGTGGTGATGCCGTAGTCTTCGGGCTTCATGCGCTCGGCAATGGCGATGAGCGCGTCCGGGTCCTGGTCGAGGAAGGCGCAGGTGCCGCTGTAGAAGCCGGCGACGATCTCGTTGAAGCCCCAGTTGACGCTGTCCTTCGGCGCGTAGCCGTTCTTGTAGAGATCGACCAGCCAGGTCAGGCCCTTGACCCATCCCTCGCTGTTCATCGTCGAGGTGCCGTCCTCGTTGAAGAACTTGTTGGAGCCGGCCATCGAGGCGCCGAACATCACCCAGCCATTGAGGCCACCCGGGCCGCCACGCAGGCAGTAGCCGGACTTGCCGGGCAGCGCCGAGACCTTCTTGGCGGCGTCCGCGAACTCGTCCATCGTCTTCGGCGGCTCGGCGACGCCGGCCTCTTCCAGCAGTTTCTTGTTGTAGAACATCGCCCGGAGATAGAAGCCGTAGGGCAGCATGTAGGCGGTGTCGTCGATGTCGCGGCCGAGTTCGAGCGCGCGATCGGTCAGACCGGAGGTGTGCTCCCACTTGGCGAGGTAGGGCTCGAGGCTCTCCAGCATGTTGTTGTTGGCATAGAGCGAGAGCCAGGTGTCGGGCATTTCCATGACGTCCGGGATCTCGCCGGCGGACACCATGGTGGCGAACTTCTGGAACGCCTCGCCCCAGGGCAGCGAGATGATCTCGACCTTCGTGCCCGGGTTGGCGGCCTCGAACGTGCCGACGATCGACTTCAATGTCTCGGTCCGCTCGGGGCTGGTAATCACTTCCACCAGCTTCAACGTCGTGTCAGCAAGTGCGGTGCCGGACATCATCGCGGCGAAGACGGCGGCAGTCAGTAGTCTCTTCATGGTCGTTCCCCCTCTTTGGGCTCTGGCTTGTTGCTTTCAGACTTGGGAGGCGGCGGCGATGGCCGCCTCCAGATCACTCCACAGGGCCTCGGTTCCTTCCAGGCCGACATGGAGACGAACGGACCGCGGATGGATGCCGAAGGCATGCGCGGAATTGGGTTGGGCCTTCTGCTGCAGCACCACCTGGCCCGGCACGATCAGGCTCTCGTGGCCGCCCCAGCTGACGCCGAGCTTGAACAGGTCGAGGCGATCGGCGAAGACACGGATGTCGATACCCTCGCGGAACACGAAGGAGAACAGGCCCGAGGTGCCGGTCAGTCCGGGCGGCAGGCGGTTCGCCAGCGCCGGATGCTGGACGCTCTCGACGAGCTCCAGCGCCTGCAGGCGGCGGGCGATGTCCAGCGCCGACGCCTCGTGCGCCTTCATGCGGATCGGCAGCGTGCGCAGGCCGCGCACGAGCAGCCAGGCGTCGAAGGGCGAAAGCTTGCCGCCGAGATAGGGATAGGCCTCGGCGCGGATGCGGTCGACCATCGCCTTCGAGCCGGTGACGACGCCGGCGACCACGTCGCTGTGGCCGCCGAGATATTTCGAGGCCGAATGCAGGACCAGGTCGGCGCCGAGCGACAGCGGCTTCTGGAACACCGGGCTGGCCCAGCTGTTGTCGATGACGGAGACGATGCCATGGCGCCGCGCCAGCGCGGCCAGCGCTCCGACGTCGTGAGCGTCCATTACCCAGCTGGTCGGGCTCTCCATGTAGAACAGCTTCGCGCCCGGCAGCGCGCGGGCGACCTCTTCCTCGTCCCGGCCGTCGACATAGGTGACCTCGACCCGCATCCGCTTCAGCACGGTGCCGAACAGGCGGAAGGCATCGGGATAGCAGTGGCGCACGGCAACGATGCGGTCGCCCGGCTCGACGAAAGACAGCACGGTCGAGGAGATCGCGGCCATGCCGCTGGCAAAGCCCATCGCGTCCTCGCCGCCTTCGAGCTTTGCCAGCATTTCCTCGAACGCGCGAACGGTCGGGTTGAGCCCGCGCGTGTAGATCGGGCGGACGATTTCGCCGCGATAGGCCGCCAGCATCTCGTCATAGCTGGAAAAGGTGAAGAGCGAGGTCTGCACGATCGGTGGCACCACCGCCTCGAAGGCGTTCTCCTCGTCATGCGCCACGATGAGCGAGGCGTGCTCGAACGGATCAGAGCCGTTGATCATTGGGACATTTCCTTGATGTCTTCCTCGACGACGTCGAGGATCTTGACGGTTTCGCGGCGCGCGGCCTCGGTGTCCTGAGCGACGATCGCCTCGAAGAGCGTACGGTGGAAAGGAAAGGAGCGGCGGGCGAAGTCGGGGCGGTCGAACGGCTCGTCCCAGAAGCGCTCGAAGGCCTCGCGCATCTGCTCCAGCAGCTGACGGAACAGCGGATTGTGGGTGGCATCGTAGATGGCGAGGTGGAAGGCCAGGTCTTCCGGCCCCGAGGTGCCCTTGGAGAGATGGACGCGCTCCATCTCGTTCAGCTTCTCCTCGATCACCACGAGATCGCCAGCGCTGCGCCGGCGGGCCGCCACCATGTTGGCCTCGCACTCGATGCCGCGCCGCACCTCCAGCGTCTGCAACAGCGCATCACGCAGGTGCGCGGCATCGAAGGACAGCGGCATGTGGATCGTCGCGGTGGTGACGGGCTTGAGCAGATAGGTGCCACTGCCCTTGCGGGTCTCCATCACGCCTAGCGCCTGGAAGTGGCGGATCACCTCGCGGATCGTCGAGCGGCCGACCGCAAGGGCCGCCATCAGCTCACGCTCGGCCGGCAGCCGGTCTCCGGCCTTGAGGTTGGACTGGCCGATATAGGTCGCCAGCGCCTCGGTGACCTGGCGCGCCCGGTCCATCCGCGGCAGCGGCGCCATCACTGTCCTGGTGTCGATCCGTGCCGTCATCCGGCAGTCCCCGCCGTTCCGTCAGCTTCTCAAAATTGGTCTGACATCTGAGCATTATGTATGAGCCGCGAGGGGAGTCAATAGCGCCTGCGCAAACCTGGCGCGGCGAGGCAAAACCTGAATTAATACAACAAACGCTGATACTTAACCCACAATAGGCGCGATACGTCTCGATTACGGCAACGAAGATTGCATTCCGCTTGTGGCGCGGATACTCGTAGGCCAACAGCACCACGATACCGGCGGGGACAGCATGACGATCATCGAAGACCTGAAGCACGCGCTCGGCCCCGAGGCGGTGGTCTGCGGGCCCGACATCGGCGGGCGCCACCGCGGCGATGCCAGCCTGACCGGCGAGGCGTTGCCGCTCGCCGTCATCCGCCCGCGCAGCGTGGAACAGGTTTCCACGGCCTTGCGGATCTGCAACGCGCACGGTCAGCCGGTGGTGCCGCAGGGCGGCTTGACCGGTCTTGCCGGCGGCGCCAACGCCAGCGGCGACGCGATCGCGATCTCGCTCGAACATCTGGCCGGCATCGAGGAAATCGACGCCTCCGCCGGCACGATCACGGCGAAGGCGGGGACGGTGCTGGAAACGGCGCAGCGCGCCGCCGCGGAGGCGGGCTTCCTGCTGCCGATCGACCTCGGCGCGCGCGGCAGTTGCCAGGTCGGCGGCAACATTTCCACCAATGCCGGCGGCATCCGCGTCATCCGTCACGGCATGACCCGCGACAATGTGCTGGGGCTCGAGGTCGTGCTCGCCGACGGCACGGTACTGTCGATGCTGAACAAGATGACCAAGAACAACACCGGCTACGACCTTCGCCAGTTCTTCATCGGCGCGGAGGGCACGCTCGGCATCATCACCCGCGCCGTGCTGCGGCTGAAGCCGCTTCCGACCGGACGCAGCACGGCACTCGTGGCGCTGGAGAGCTACGAGGCGGTGGTGGCCCTGCTGAAGACGGCGCAGCGCGAGCTTGTCGCGCTGTCCGCCTTCGAGGTGATGTGGCAGGCATACGTCCGCTTCAACAGAGAGGCGGACGGCATCCGGCTGTTCGACGCCGATTACCCCTTCCTCGTCATCGTCGAGGAAGACGGCGACGGATCGGCGGCCGCGCGCGAGCGCTTCGAGGCGTTCCTCGGCAATGCGCTCGAAGGCGGGCTGATCGTCGACGCGCTGATCGCCCAGTCGGAAAAGGACGCGCTCGCCTTCTGGACCGTGCGCGAAGGCCATGCGATGGACCGTCTGCTGCCCTCGCTGGTCAACCTCGACGTCAGCCTGCCGATCGGCGAGATCGGCACCTTCGCCGGGGCCTGCGAGGCCGCCGTTCTGGCGCGCTTCCCCGGCGCCCACGTCTCCTTCTACGGCCATATCGGCGACAGCAACCTGCATCTTGCGATATCGATCGGCCCCGCATCCGAGGACGACCTGCACGTGCTGGACGAGATCGTCTACGATCTGGTGCAGCACTACCGCGGCTCCATCTCCGCAGAGCACGGCATCGGCACGCTGAAGCGCCCCTATCTCGGCCGCTCCCGCAGCGCCGCGGAACTGGAGACCATGCGCCGGATCAAGCAGGCACTGGACCCGAAAGGGATAATGAACCCCGATAAGGTGCTGTAACGGAGGACCTGGAGATGACGGTCGACAAACGCCGCGTGCTGGTTACCGGCGCCACCCGCGGGTTGGGTTTCGAGATTGCCGTGGCCTTCGCCCGCGACGGGGCCAGCGTCGTCTTCAACGGGCGGGACGCGTCGACGCTGGAGGCCCGCTGCGCGCCGCTGCGGCGGGACGGCCTGGTCGCGGAGGTTCTGGCCGCAGACCTTGCCGAGGACCCGGAAGGAATCGCATGCGCGGCCGCAGACCGGCTCGGCGGACTCGACGTCGTCGTCCACGCCGCCGGCATTCGCGACCGGCGCCGGACCGAGGATCTCGACGGACCCGACTTCGCCGCGCTGCTCGACGTCAACCTGACCGCGTCCTACCGACTGGCCCGCGCCGCGCTCCCCCACCTGCAAAAGTCCCTCGCCGGCCGGCTGGTGTTCGTTACCTCGATCGCGGCCCGGATCGCGCGCGCGCCCGATCCCGCCTATACCGCCGCGAAAGGCGGACTGGAGGCGCTGACGCGCTCGCTCGCGGTCGAGTTCGGCGCCGACAACCTGACCGTCAACGCGATCGCCCCCGGCTGGTTCGTCACCGACCCGAACCGGGCGCTGTCGGAGGATCCGCAGGTGCAGGCCTTCGTCGACGTCCGCATTCCGCTGAAGCGCTGGGGCCGGCCGGAGGAACTGGCGCCGGCCGCACTGTTCCTCGCCTCGCCGGCCGCGAGCTTCGTCAACGGCATCACCCTGACGGTCGACGGCGGGATGTCGGCGCAGATGTAATCGCGACGGGCCTCAGGCCTTCTGGCAGTATTTCGCCGTCCCCTCCGGCGCCGTCTCGCCTGCCTCCGGGTGCGGTGACGCGATGGGTCTGAACTGCGAACGCTCCGGCTTCAGGTCGAGCAGGGGCGTGCCGTCGAGACAGTCGAGGCCGCGCACGAACAGCACATTGCCCTCCAGCCGGTCCAGCCGGACGATCGCGCTGCCGATCGGGTTCGGCCGCACCGGCGAGCGCAACGAGAACGTACCGTGCGCCTTTCCGTTGCTGCCCGGGCTCTGAAGCACAAGGTCGCGCCGTGCGCGATCCAGCCAGTAGAGCACCTCCAGCCGCTCGAACGCGACCACGCCCTGCAATGCCGGACCCCAGGGGTCGAACACCTCGATCCGGCAGACCGGCCCGTCCATCCGCCCCTGTCTCGGGCACAGCGCCCTCTTGTCCCACGGCGTGTGGATGCGGCCGATGAACAACAGTCCGGCGTCGGTCGGCGCAGGCGGCGACACGGCGATCTCGTTTTCGCGAATTTCGTTGTCCGGCACCATGCACCCCTCCTCCCCGGCGGCTCATTGTCTCGCCGGTCGCCCACGGCATCGTTGCACGGCGACGCGCCCCCTGCTACCCGCAGCGCTATATTTCCAGGAATATAGCACTGGTCTTTACCCGTGCATCGCGATATTCAATGGAATGTCGCGGATGATGCGGGGGCTCATGAACTTCGATCGACGTCACTGGTTCCGGATGGCAGCCGCCGCCCTCGCTGCGGTCTGGCTCGGCGTCGCCCCCTTGCCTGCGGCTGCCGAGGACGGGCTGACCGTGTTCGCCGCGGCCAGCCTGAAAAACGCGCTCGACGCGGCGAATGCCGCCTGGGAGAAGGCCACGGCGAGAACCGTCACCGTCTCCTACGCGTCGAGCTCTGCCCTCGCACGGCAGATCGAGGCGGGTGCCCCGGCCGACCTCTTCATTTCCGCCGACCTTGGCTGGATGGACTACGTCGCCGACCGGAAGCTGATCCGGGACGACACGCGGACCGACCTGCTCGGCAACCGGCTTGTACTTATCGCGCCGAGGGACACGGCCGCGCCGGTCGTGATCGGACCGGGCTTCGACCTTGCCGGGCGCCTCGGCGACGGCCGGCTTGCAATGGGAGCGCCGGACTCGGTGCCGGCCGGGAGATACGGCAAGGCGGCGCTGGCGGCGCTCGGCGTGTGGCCGGCAGTCGAGGGCAAGGTGGCGGGCGCCGAGAGCGTGCGCGCCGCCCTTGCGCTCGTCTCGCGCGGCGAGGCGCCGCTCGGCATCGTCTACCGGACGGATGCCGCCGCCGATCCGGGCGTGGCCGTGGTCGGCACCTTTCCGGAGGCCACCCACCCGCCGATCGTCTACCCGGTCGCGATCCTGTCGGACTCGACGCACGCCGACGCCGCCGCCTATCTCGACTATCTTCGGTCGGAGACGGCGGCTCGTTTCTTTACCGACCAGGGCTTCACGGTCCTGAAATGAGCGACCACGCGTGGAAAGCGGCGGCCGTCGTTCCAGTCCCTTGCTACGGTGCACCCATGGCGTCGATAGACTCTGGTTCCCGATCGACCGGTCCGCGGCCCCTAGCCCGATGCCGGCCCCCTGCGGCACGTCGCCAGAACCGTCGGTGCTGAGGTGGAGTGGTGGACGCTCAGCGATGACGAATGGACGGCGATCCGCCTGAGCCTGCTCGTCTCGACCGTCGCGGTCGCCGCCAGCCTGCCGTTCGGCATGCTCGTGGCGCTCGCGCTCTCGCGCGGGCGCTTCTGGGGCAAGTCGGTGCTCAACGGCATCGTTCATCTGCCGCTAATCCTGCCGCCGGTCGTCACCGGCTTCCTGCTGCTGGTCCTGTTCGGTCGCAAGGGCCCGGTCGGCGCGTTCCTGGACGCGCATTTCGGCATCGTCTTCTCCTTCCGCTGGACCGGCGCGGCGCTCGCCTGCGCCGTCATGGGCTTCCCGCTGCTGGTGCGCTCGATCCGGCTGTCGCTCGACGCGGTCGATCGCAGGCTGGAGGATGCGGCCGGCACCCTCGGCGCCAGCCCGGTCTGGGTGTTCTTCACCGTGACCCTGCCGCTGATCCTGCCCGGCGTCATCGCCGGCATGATCCTGTCCTTCGCCAAGGCAATGGGCGAGTTCGGCGCGACCATCACCTTCGTCTCCAACATTCCGGGCGAGACGCAGACGATCGCCTCGGCGATCTACACGCTGACACAGGTGCCCGGCGGCGATGCCGGGGCCATGCGGCTGACGATCGTCGCGATCGCGATCTCCATGGCCGCGCTGCTGGCCTCGGAGTTCATGGCGCAGGCCATCGGCAAGCGGGTGCACTTCGAATGACGCTCTCGGTCGACGTCCAGCATCGGCTCGGCGCCTTCCGCCTCGACGCGGGCTTCACCTCCGAGGGCGGCGTGACCGCGCTGTTCGGCAGATCAGGATCGGGCAAGACGTCGCTGGTGCGTGCCATCGCCGGCCTGATCCGGCCGGACCAAGGCCACATCTCGCTCGACGGCGAGGTGCTGGTCGACACGCAGCGCAAGGTGTTCGTGCCGACGCACAAGCGGCGTTTCGGCTACGTATTCCAGGAGGCCCGGCTGTTCCCGCACATGAGCGTGCGCGCGAACCTTTGCTATGGCCGCTGGTTCGCACCGCGCGGCGCGGACGAAGGTGGCTTCGCCCACGTCGTCGACCTGCTCGGCCTCGGCGCCCTGCTGGACCGGCGGCCGGCCAATCTCTCGGGCGGGGAGAAGCAGAGGGTGGCGATCGGGCGCGCCCTGCTCGCCGCGCCGCGGATGCTGCTGATGGACGAGCCGCTCGCCGCGCTCGACGAGGAGCGCAAGGCCGAGATCCTGCCCTATCTCGAGCGGCTGCGCGACGACACGAACGTGCCGATCGTCTATGTCAGCCATGCCGTGCACGAGGTCGCGCGTCTGGCCGACCGCGTCGTGCTGATGAAGGACGGCAGGGTGGAGGCCACGGGGTCCGTGTCTGAAATCCTGAGCGGCCCCTCGCTGGCCACCGCCGCCGACCGCCGCGAGGCCGGAAGCGTGCTGACCGGTGCCGTCCACGCCTTCGATCCGGCGCACCGGCTCGCCACGGTTCGCCTGCGCGGCAGCGAACTGCACGTGCCGGGCACCGACATCCCGGCGGGAAAGGCCGTTCGCGTCCATATTCCCGCCCGCGATGTCATTCTGGCGATCGTCCGGCCGCAGGGCTTGAGCGCCCTCAACGTCCTTGAGGGGGTGATCGAATCGATCGCCGAGGAGAGCGACGGCATGCTGGCCGTGCGGGTCGATTGCGGCGGCGACCGGATCAACGCCCGCGTCACCGCGCTTTCGGGCGAACGGCTGCAGTTGCAACCTGGCAAGACCGTCTTCGCCATCATCAAGACGGTGGCGCTCGACATCCACTGAGCCGATCAGCCCTTGCCTGGCCCGTCCGGCGGCCGGTGCGTCTCCAGCCATGCGAGGTCGGCGGCAAGCGCGGCCCTGGCGCGCGCCTCCATGCCGCGAAACCGCGCCAGAACCTGCTCGCCAAACGCGGTGACGGCCGCCCCGCCGCCCCGCCTGCCGCCGCGCTGCGCCTCCACCACCGGCGTCGAGAACATCCGGTTCAGCGCGTCGGCCAGTTGCCAGGCGCGGCGATAGGACATGTCCATCGCCCGGCCGGCGGCCGAGATCGAGCCGGTTTCGCGGATCTTCTCCAGCAGCAGCATCTTGCCGCGCCCGAGCCGCTCGGCATTCGGAAAATCGACCCGGAGGATCACCCGCAAATCACCCGACACGTCTTCTTCCATTGCCCTCGCCCCCGACACCTTGCGGGAGCCAACGTAGCCGCTCGACCGTCCGGCGCCAACGGGTGGAACGCGCGTCCACAGGCGCGCTTCGGCTGAGAAGAGCGGTGCACCGCCGTGCCATTGCGGACGGTTTTCCTTGCGTGCGCTCGACGCACGGGCGAAGAGTGCGGCAAGAATTCTCAAGACCTGGGGGCGGGATGGAACGGGACGAGGTCGCGATCATTGGGGGAGGACCGGCCGGGCTGATGGCGGCCGAGATGTTGTCCGGCACCGGCCGGGCGGTGACGGTATACGAGGCGATGCCCACGGTGGCGCGCAAGTTCCTGCTGGCCGGCAAGTCCGGGCTCAACATCACTCACGCCGAGCCCTACGCCAACTTCGCCGCGCGTTTCGGGACCGCCTCGGACAGGCTCCGCCCCGCACTCGACCGCTTCACCCCAGCCGACGTGCGGGCCTGGGCCGACGGGCTTGGCGCTGAGACCTTCGTCGGCAGTTCGGGCCGCGTGTTTCCCGTCGCGATGAAGGCCTCGCCGCTCTTGCGCGCCTGGCTGCGCCGGCTGCAGCAACAGGGCGTGACGATCAGGACCCGCCATCGCTTCAGCGGATTTGCCGGCAACGACCTTGTCTTCGAGACGCCGGCAGGCCGGACGACGGTTTCCTGCCGCGCCGCCCTGCTGGCGCTCGGCGGAGCGAGCTGGCCACGGCTCGGCTCGGACGCGACCTGGGTCGGCCCGCTGCGCGAGCGCGGCGTGGACGTGGCGCGCTTCCGCCCGGCGAACTGCGGTTTCGACGTCGGCTGGAGCGCGAGCTTCGCGGATCGGTTCGCCGGCGAGCCGATCAAGTCGGTGACGGCGACGTCGGAGGCGGGCACCCTTCCCGGCGAGTTCGTCGTGTCGCGCCATGGCATCGAGGGAAGCCTTGTCTATGCCCACGCGGCCAACCTGCGCGACCGGCTGGAGCGCAACGGCACCGCTGCGCTCATCCTCGATCTGGCGCCGGGACGCACGGCCGAGCGGCTGGCGCGCGATCTCGGCCGCCAGGGCGGCAAGGCGAGCCTTTCCAACCGGCTGCGCAAGGGCGCCGGCCTGTCCGGCGTCAAGGCGGCGCTGCTGCGCGAACTTGTCCCGGACATCGCCCGGCATGAGCCGGCCAGCCTCGTCGGCGCGATCAAGGCTCTGCCGGTGCCGGTCCTGCGGCCCCGGCCGATTGCCGAGGCGATCTCCTCGGCCGGCGGCATCGGCTGGAACGGCGTCGGCGCGGACTACATGCTGAAGGCGATCCCCGGACTGTTCGCCGCCGGGGAGATGCTCGACTGGGAAGCGCCGACCGGCGGCTATCTCTTGACCGCGTGCCTTGCCACCGGCCGCACTGCCGCCGAAGGGATCGACGCCTGGCTGCGCCGGTGACAGCCGGACCGGTCAATAGCCGCTGATCAGCTCGATCTTCGATCCGTCCGTGAAGCGCGACAGGCGGAAGTCCCGCGGGTCGACGACGGGGTCGCTGCCCGTGACGATGTCCGCCATCAACCGGCCCGCGCCCGGGCCGATGCCGAAGCCATGACCGGAGAAGCCGGTGGCGATGTGGAAGCCGGGAATGCGGTCGACGGCGGAGATCACGGGGATCGCGTCCGGCGTCACGTCCATGTAGCCGCCCCAGCGCTGGGCGACGCTGGCCTGCGCGAAGACCGGAAAGGCCCGCCGCAGATTGGCGAGCGCATTGTCCGCCATCCGCTTCGACGGCGCGGGGTCGAGCACGCGGCAGTACTCGAACGGGCTCGGCTCGTCCAGCGACCAGCGCTCGGGGATGCGGGCCTCGTCGAAGAAGCGCCAGCCGGCGCGCAGCCTGAGGGCGCGCCACTCCTTGCGCAGCGCCGGGACGAAGTCGAGCGCGAAGCGGAAGGATTTCGGCACGATGTCGACGATGTTCTCGTGGCCGGAGGCGATGGTGTAGCCGCCGTCCTGGCGCTTGCGAAAGGCGAAGTCGCTGGCCCACATCGTCTGCTCGGGCGCGCCTGCGAGCGGCAGCGTGCGCAGCACCGAGTTGAGTACCTTCAGTTGCGGCAGGTGAATCCCGAGCGTGCCGGCAAACAGGCTGGACCAGGCGCCGCCGGCAAGCACCACCGCCCTGCAGGCGATCGACCCGCGTTCGGTGACCACGCCGGACACCGCGCCCGCGGCGGTCTCGATGCCGCGCACGGCGCACTCGGTCAGGATCGCCGCCCCATTCGCGCGGGCGGCCTCGACGATCGCGGGCGCGGCCTTCTGCGGCTCGGCGCGCGCATCCGTCGGGGTGAACAGCGCTCCCTTGAGTTCCATCGTCGTGCCCGGATACAGGCGGCGAAACTCTCCGCCGCTGAGCATTCGTGCCTCGATGTCGTAGCCTTCGAGGTTCTTGATCCAGCGGCTGTGGTCGGAAAACTCCCGTTCGGTCGAGGACGTGAAGATGATGCCGGCGCGCCTGAAACCGGTGTCGCGGCCGGTGCGCCGGTCGAGCGTGTCCCAGATGCGCAGCGACTGCGCCATCAGCGGCACCTCGCGCGGATCCCGGCAGGCGATGCGCACCCAGCCCCAGTTGCGGCTGGACTGTTCCTGGGCGATGCCACCCTTTTCGCACAAAGCGACGCGCAGACCGCGCTCGCTCAGTTCGAGCGCGGTCGCTGCCCCGATGATGCCGCCACCGATGACGACGACATCCACCACCTTCGGCAAGTCGAGGTCGCCGGAAACGGGAACGACATAGGGACCGGGCATGCGCGCTTATCCTCCAGCGGCTGGGTGTGACGTATCCCGCTCGTCCGGCACCGCGGCGCAGATGTCAAGCCAGAAGACCGCCCGGCGGCTCGCCCGCCTGACGCCTTGGGTCAGTGCGGCCATTTCCAGTTCTGGATTTCCGGCATGTCCTGACCGTACTCGCGCACATAGTGATAATGCGCGTCGAGCTTGCCCTCCAGTTCGGCCACGACCTCGGCCGCCCGCTGCCTCAGCCCCGGCACCCGCTCGATCGCGGCGAGCGCGAGATGGAACCGGTCGAGCTCGTTCAGCACCGTCATGTCGAAGGGCGTGGTCGTCGTCCCCTCCTCCTTGAAGCCATGGACATGGAAGTTGCCGTGATTGGCGCGCTTGTAGGTGAGCCGGTGGATCAGATACGGATAGCCGTGATAGGCGAAGATCACCGGCCGGTCCTTCGTGAACAGGTCGTCGAAGGTCGCATCGTCCAGCCCGTGCGGGTGGCGGTCCTGCGGCTGCAGCGCCAGCAGGTCGACCACGTTGACGACGCGGATCCGCAGGTCCGGGATTCTGTTCCGGAGGAAGGCGACGGCGGCCAGCGTTTCCATCGTCGGCACGTCGCCGGCGCAGGCCATGACGAGGTCCGGGCCGTCCCCGCCCTCGGTGCCGGCCCAGTCCCAGGCACCGATGCCAGCCTCGCAATGGCGGACCGCCTCCTTCATCGGCAGCCACTGCGGGCCCGGCTGCTTGCCGGCGACGATGACGTTGATGCGGTCGTAGGATTTCAGACAGTGGTCGCCAACCCACAAGAGCGTGTTGGCGTCCGGCGGCATGTAGACGCGCACAATATCGGCGTTCTTGTTGGCGACGAGGTCGACGAAGCCCGGGTCCTGGTGGCTGAAGCCGTTGTGGTCCTGGCGCCAGACATGCGAGGTCAGCAGATAGGTGAGCGAGGACACCGGCTTGCGCCACGGCAACTCCCGCGACACCTGCAGCCATTTCGCATGCTGGCTGAACATCGAATCGACGATGTGGATGAAGGCTTCGTAGCAGGAAAAGAAGCCGTGGCGCCCGGTCAGTAGATAGCCCTCCAGCCACCCCTGGCACAGATGCTCGCTGAGCACCTCCATCACCCGGCCGTCGCGGCCGAGATGGACGTCGTAGGGACGGATCTCCTCCATCCAGACCCGGTCCGTCGCCTCGAACACATCGCCGAGCCGGTTCGACTCAGTCTCATCGGGACCGAAGACGCGAAAATTGGAATGCGTCTCGTTCAGCCGCAGCACGTCGCGCAGATAGGCGCCGAGCGCCTTCGTCGCCTGGCCCGCTGTCTGGCCCCGGCCCTCAACCCCAAGCGCGTGCTCGTGAAAATCCGGCAGCTCCAGTTCGCGGCGCAGCAGCCCGCCATTGGCATGGGGATTGGCCCCCATGCGGCGGGCGCCTTGCGGCGCCAGCGCCCGCAGTTCGGGCTTCAGGCGGCCGGCGGCGTCGAACAGGTCGTCCGGATCATAGGCTCTCATCCACGCCTCGAGAATGCGGCGATGGCCCTCGTCGCCGCGGCAATTGGAAACCGGTACCTGGTGGGAGCGCCAGAAGTCCTCGACCTTGAGTCCGTCCACCTCGGCAGGTCCGGTCCAGCCCTTGGGGCTGCGGAGCACGATCATCGGCCAGCGTGGGCAGCCTCGCGTTGCCGCGCCGGAACGGGCCTCCGCCTTTATCTCGACAATGACGTCGAACACCTCGTCGAGCACCTCGGCCATCCGCACGTGCATCTTTTCCGGCTCGTGCCCTTCGACGAAATACGGCTGGTAGCCATAGCCGGAAAAGAGGCTGCGCAGGTCCTCGTCGCTCATCCGGGCGAGCACGGTGGGATTGGCGATCTTGTAGCCGTTGAGGTGCAGGATCGGCAGCACGGCGCCGTCGCGCGCGGCATTGAGGAATTTGTGCGACTGCCAGCTTGCCGAAAGCGGACCTGTCTCGGCCTCGCCGTCGCCGACGACGCAGGCGACGACGAGATCGGGATTGTCGAAGGCGGCGCCAAAGGCATGCACGAGCGCGTAGCCGAGTTCGCCGCCCTCGTGGATCGATCCCGGCGTTTCCGGCGCCACGTGGCTGGGAACGCCGCCGGGAAAGGAAAACTGCTTGAACAGCCGCTGCATCCCGCGGGCATCCTCGCTCACTTCCGGATAGACCTCGCTGTAGGTCCCTTCAAGGTAGGTGTTGGCAACCATGCCGGGTCCGCCGTGACCCGGCCCGCAGACATAGATCATGTCGACGTCGCGGGCCCGGATGATGCGGTTCAGGTGCGCGTAGACGAAATTCAGCCCGGGCGTCGTGCCCCAGTGGCCGAGCAGGCGCGGCTTGATGTGTTCGGGCGCAAGCGGTTCGCGCAACAACGGATTGTCGAGCAGGTAGATCTGCCCGACCGAAAGGTAGTTTGCCGCGCGCCAGTAGCGGTCGATCAGGGCGAGGCCCTTGGAATCGAGCCCACGGTCACGGGATGCGCTCGTCTTCGGTGTCATCGGACGTCTCCTCTCTCACGATCCCGGTTGTCGCGGCTGCGCCGCCGATCCGGAGCCGGCGCCACGCGCGAATGCGTAGCCGGTGCCCGGGCTGCTGGCGTTGATCCCGGTCAAGACGCTCGCGTGGAACCGAGCCGCCACTCCGTCGTTTATGATTGCAGGGATCATGAAAGGAGCAAGAGCATGGAAGTGATCGGCACGCAGGTTCATCCCGAAATGGGTGGCAAGGCGGGCTTCACCGTCGAATTCGTTGGCAAGGCTGGAGAAGTGGTCAGCGTGCAGTTGCGCGGGGAAAACGATGGCGACCTCAACCGGCTCAACGCCGTGGACAGGGCCAAGGCCGTTCTGCTGGAGGTCGCATCGACGACGGCCGATCTGCCGGAACTGGACGAGTCCGCCTTGAAGGCCGTGCGCAGCGCCCGCCTGCAGGGCGATGCGGACACGCTGGAAGAAGAGCTGGACGAAGGGCTCGAAGCCTCGTTCCCGGCCAGCGATCCGGTCTCGGTCACGGTCAGCACCATCCCGACGGGCCGCAGCGACCTTGCCGAGGACAAGGATCGGAGGGGCTGACGCCGACAGGGCTTTATCGGCCGGGGCGGAGCGGTCGCGACTCGCCAGCGACCGCTCGGCGCGGAATGATACAGAAAGCGGCGCGTTCACGCCATTCTCCGTTTATGCCAATTATGTGAAGCGAACTTTGCCGCACAGAATCCGTTTTCCTGTATAATGATAGTGCAGTCAGTGATTCCTTCCGACCTCAACGGCTTGTCGTGGGAGACGAATATGCAAAGGAGTGAGTCCGACGTCTTCAACCTTTTCTCGGAGATCTACTCCAGCACCGCGCGTGAGGAGATGAGTCTTCAAGAATATCTGCTAGCGTGCCGTGACGACAAAAGTATGTACGCCACCGCGCAGGAGCGGATGGTTGACGCGATCGGCGAGCCGACGCTCGTCGATACAAGCGCAGACGAAAGACTGGGACGCATCTACTCCAACCGCACGATCAAGATCTATCCGACCTTTTCCGATTTCTACGGGATGGAAGACACGATCGAACGCATAGTCGGCTATTTCCGCTATGCCGCCCAGGGTCTCGAAGAACGCAAGCAGATCCTCTATCTCCTCGGCCCCGTCGGCGGCGGCAAGTCATCGCTGGCCGAGCGCCTGAAGAAGCTGATGGAACTCCGGCCGATCTACACGCTGATGGTCGACGGCAAGATCAGCCCGATCTTCGAATCGCCGCTCGGCCTGTTCCATCCCGACCGCATGGCCGACCTGCTCGAGGACAAGTACGGCATCGCAAGGCGACGCCTGACCGGGCTGATCTCGCCCTGGGCCGCCAAGCGGCTCGACGAGGTCGGCGGCGACATCTCCAAGTTCAGCGTCGTCAAGCTGATGCCGTCGCGGCTGCGCCAGATCGCGATCGCCAAGACCGAGCCGGGCGACGAGAACAACCAGGACGTCTCCTCGCTGGTCGGCAAGGTGGACATACGCCAGCTCGAGAACTACAGCCAGGCCGACCCGGATGCCTATTCCTACAGCGGCGGCCTCAACCGGACGACGCAGGGCCTGCTCGAATTCGTCGAAATGTTCAAAGCGCCGATCAAGGTGCTGCATCCGCTGCTGACGGCGACCCAGGAGGGCAACTACAACGGCACCGAAAACTTCGGCGCCTTCCCCTACCAGGGCATCGTGCTCGCCCATTCGAACGAGTCCGAATGGCTGCAGTTCAAGAACAACAAGAACAACGAAGCCTTCCTCGACCGCATTCTCGTGGTCAAGGTACCCTATTGCCTGCGCGTCAGCGAGGAACGCCAGATCTACGAGAAGCTGCTGCGCGAAAGCGAGTTGGCGAAGAACCCCTGCGCCCCGGAGGTGCTGGAGAACCTGAGCCGGTTCACGGTAGCGACGCGGCTCGCCCCGCACGAGAACTCCCCGCTCTACACGAAGATGCGGGTCTATGACGGCGAGAACCTGAAGGACGTGGACCCCAAGGCGAAATCGGTCCAGGAGTACCGCGACGCCGCCGGCGTCGACGAGGGCATGACCGGCGTCAGCACCCGCTTCGCCTTCAAGGTGCTGTCGGAGACCTTCAATTACGACACCAAGGAAGTCGCCGCCGATCCGGTTCACCTGATGTACATCCTGGAACAGGCGATCAAGCGCGAGCAGTTCGCGAAGGAGACCGAAGCCGCCTATCTCGACTTCATCCGTTCGGAACTGGCAACCCGCTACGCCGAGTTCATCGGCCACGAGATCCAGAAGGCCTACCTGGAATCCTACAGCGAGTACGGCCAGAACCTGTTCGACCGCTACATCGCCTATGCCGATGCCTGGCTCGAGGACCAGGACTTCAAGGATCCCGACACCGGCCAGATCCTCAACCGGCAGATCCTCGACAGCGAGTTGTCGCAGATCGAGAAACCCGCCGGCATCGCCAACCCGAAGGACTTCCGCAACGAAGTGGTGAAGTTCACCCTGCGTGCCCGCGCGAAGAACAACGGGCGCAACCCGGCCTGGACCAGCTATGAAAAGCTGCGCGAGGTGATCGAAAAGCGGATGTTCGGCCAGGTCGAGGATCTTCTCCCCGTCATCAGCTTCGGCTCGAAGAAGGACAGCGCCACCGAAAAGCAGCATGTCGAGTTCATCCAGCGAATGACCGAACGCGGCTACACCAAGCGACAGGTCCGACGCCTGGTCGACTGGTACATGCGGGTCAACAAAGCGGGCTGACATGCCACGATGAGAGGGGTGCATGCCGAATTTCATCGACCGGCGTCTGAACCCGAAGGACAAGAGCATCGGGAACCGGCAGCGCTTCCTGCGGCGCGCGCGGGAGGAGTTGAAACGCGCCGTCAAGGAGCAGGTCAAGTCGATCGGGATCGCCGATGTCGGCGCAGGGCAGAGCGTGTCGATGCCGACGCGCGGGGTCGGCGAGCCGACCTTCCAGCCGGCCGGCGACACCGGCGACCACGAACGCGTGCTGCCCGGCAACAAGGAGTTCTCCCCGGGTGACCGGCTGCGCAAGCCGCAGGGCGGCGGCGGCGGCAAGGGCGGGGCCGGCACCGGCGAGGACGAGGACGACTTCCAGTTCGTGTTGTCGCGCGACGAGGTGCTCGACCTGTTCTTCGAGGACCTCGAACTGCCCGACATGGTCAAGCTGTCGCTGAAGGAAACCCTCACCTTCAAGGCGCGGCGTGCCGGTTTCGCCCGAAGCGGTCCTCCCACCAACATCAACGTCGGCCGCACGATGCGCAACAGCTTCGGCAGGCGCATCGCGCTGAGGCGGCCCAAACAGGCCGAGGTCGATGCGCTCGCGGCCGAGATCGCCACGCTGCAGAAGAAGCCCGGCCAACAGAACCAGGAACGCCTCGAGATGCTGCAGGCAGAACTGGAATGGCTGGAACGCCGTCGCCGCCGCGTCCCCTTCATCGACACCGTCGATATCCGCTTCAACCGCTTCGAGCAGCAGCCGCTACCCAATGCCAGCGCGGTGATGTTCTGCCTGATGGACGTATCGGCCTCGATGGGCGAGCGGGAGAAGGATCTCGCCAAGCGGTTCTTCGTGCTGCTCCACCTCTTCCTCAAGCGCCGCTACGAGCGCATCGACATCGTCTTCATCCGCCATACGGACGAGGCACGGGAAGTGGACGAGGAGACGTTCTTCTACAGCACCCAGAGCGGCGGCACCATGGTCTCCACCGCACTGGAGGAGATGCTGCGCGTGATCGAGGCGCGCTACCCCGCCAGCGAGTGGAACATCTACGCCGCCCAGGCTTCGGACGGCGACAACATCTCCGGCGATTCCGAGCGCTGCATCTCGCTGCTCAGCACGGTCATGCGCTATTGCCAGTACTACGCCTATGTCGAAATCATCGACGAGCGTGAAAGCGAGATCTTCGCCCGCACCGACAACGGCACCTCGCTCTGGCGCGCCTACCGCACGATCGACGGCGAGTTCCCCAATTTCCAGATGACGCGGATCGCCAAGCCGGCCGACATCTATCCAGTCTTCCGAAAGCTGTTCGCCAGGCAGCCTGCCACCCGCAAGCCTCGCAAGTAAGGAGGCATCGCCATGAAGCCACGGGCCGACAAGCTCCTGTTTCACAGTTCTGACTGGAATTTCGCCACCCTCTCGCGCACCTACGACGCGATCGAGACGGTGGCGCTCGACGAACTGCACCTCGACGTCTACCCGAACCAGATGGAAATCATCTCGTCGGAACAGATGCTCGACGCCTATTCCTCGGTCGGCATGCCGCTGATGTACCAGCACTGGTCGTTCGGCAAGCGGTTCGTGTTCGAGGACCACCTCTACCGCAAGGGGCGACGCGGCCTCGCCTACGAGCTGGTGATCAACTCCAACCCCTGCATCGTCTACCTGATGGAAGAAAACACCATGGCGATGCAGGCGCTGGTCACCGCCCATGCCGCCTTCGGCCACAACCATTTCTTCAAGAATAACTACCTGTTCCGCCAATGGACCGATGCGAGCGCGATCCTGAGCTATATGGAGTTCGCCAAGAAATACATCGCCAAGTGCGAGGAGCGGCACGGCACCCAGGCCGTCGAGGTCATCCTCGACTCGGCGCACGCGATCATGGACCAGGGCGTCTTCCGCTATCGCCGCCCGCCGCGGCTGTCGTCGGAGAAGGAACGCGAGCGGGCGCGCGAGCGGCTGGAATACGAGGAGCAGACCTTTAACGACCTGTGGCGGACGCTGCCGCCCTCCGCCAGTCCCGGCGACCGGGCCGAGGCCGAGCGCGACGCCTCGGAGCGCAAGAAGGCGCTGAACCTGCCGGAAGAGAACCTGCTCTACTTCCTCGAGAAGACCAGCCTGATCCTGGAGCCGTGGCAGAGGGAGCTGCTCCGGATCGTGCGGGTGATCGCCCAGTACTTCTATCCGCAGCGCCAGACGAAGGTGATGAACGAGGGCTGCGCAACCTTCGTGCACTACACGATCATGAACCGGCTGTTCGAGAAGGACCAGATCAGCGAAGGCGCCATGCTGGAAATCCTGCAGAGCCATTCCAACGTCGTGTTCCAGCCCGGCTTCGACGATCCGCGCTTTTCCGGCATCAATCCCTATGCGCTCGGCTTCGCCATGATGCAGGACATCCAGCGAATCAGCACGGATCCGACCGAGGAGGACCGGGACTGGTTTCCCGAGATCGCGGGCAATGGCAACTGGCTGGAAACGCTGCTCGACGCCTGGGCAAACCATCGCGACGAGTCCTTCATCCTGCAATATCTGAGCCCGGCGCTGATCCGGAAGTTCCGGCTGTTTCGCCTGACCGACCGGTCCGGAGACAACTTTTACGAAGTGGCCTCGATCCACAACGAGCGCGGATACCAGTCCATCCGCACCGGGCTCGCCCGCAGCTACGACATCGGCGCCAACCAGCAGGACATCCAGGTGGTCGACGTGGACCTTCTGGGCGACCGGCAACTCAGGCTGCGGCACAATGTCAAGAACCGCGTGCTGCTGGACGAAGGCAACCGGGACGCGACCCTGCGCCACATTCGGCATCTCTGGGGCTACGACGTCAGCCTGGTCGGGGTGGACGCCAAGACCGGCGAGGAACTCTATGAAGTCTCGACGGACGAACTGTAGCGTCCGGCAAGGGTGATTGTCGCCGCCGCGCCTACTCCGCTGCGTTTCGGGCTTCGATTTCCACTTCGACCTCGTAGGAATAACCGTCGAGCATGCCATAGGCCTGCTCGATGTCCTTGATCTGGGCCTCGGCCTTGCCGATCGCCTCGGCAATGGCCTCGCTGCGGGCACGCAGCATGCTGCCGAAGACGTCGGTGCTGGGACGCTTGCCGACCCGGTCCATGTGGTTGCGGATGCGGGCGCGATGGCGCTCCATTTCCATGATGTGGAATCGGGCGTTGACGATCTCGTTCGTCAATTTGCGGCGGATTGTGGCGATCGGGTCGAAGCTGCCGGGCTCGCGCTCGTCGAGGATCACCTCGTTGATGAGCTTCTCCAGCACCATGAGGCCCTTGAGATCCTTGGTGTCGGCAAGCTGCGGGTCGTAGCCGGTGTCGTCATAGACCTTGCGCCGGACGGGATCGAGAAGCAGTTCATAGGCCAGTTTCAGCCGGCCGAAGGTATCGACATCGCCGCCGGAATCGGGGTGGGCGGTTTTCGCGCGGCGGCGGTAGGCGGCCTTGATCGAGGCCGTGTTGGCGTCGCGCGCGACACCGATAATGTCATAGGGATCGATCACAGTACCACCCGTCTCCGGCAAGTTCGACGTTTGCCTCGCACTCTCCTAAAGGCTGCTGCCGTCCGCCTCAACCCCGGAGCACGCGCCGTGCCCAGTTCCTTGCCATGCCACATGCTGGACGCGAGAATCATCGCCGAAATCCGGCATTCCTATGTTCTCATGACGGTCGGTCGGCGACAATGAGGAGTCATCCCCGATTTTCGGACTCGGGCGATCGCCCCGTGGTCCGAGCGCCGGGCCGGATGCAGGCAAACGTGCGCCTCGCACCGGAACTCTCTGGGGCTACTGAACGAGGATCGCTCGGAAGTCGTTGACGTTGGTGCCGGTCGGGCCGGGCACGAACAGGTCGCCCAGGGCCGAGAAGGCCGACCAGCTGTCGTTGCTCCGCAGCAGGGCGGCAGCGTCGAGGCGACGATCGCGCAGGCGGGCGATCGTTTCGCCGTCGGCAAACGCCCCGGCATTGTCCTCCGAGCCGTCGATGCCGTCGGTGTCGGCCGCCAGCGCGGCGATGCCCGGCGCACCTTCGATGCCGAGCGCAAGCGCGAGCAGGAACTCGCTGTTGCGCCCGCCCCTGCCCCGACCCCGGATCGTGACGGTCGTCTCGCCGCCCGACAGGATCACCACCGGCTTGGCGAAGGGCCGGTTCCGGCCTGCCACCTCGCGGGCGATGGCGGCGTGGACGCGCCCGACGTCGCTCGCCTCGCCCTCGATCGCGTCGGACAGGATCACCGCGTCGACGCCGGCGGCCCGCGCGGCGGCGGCGGCGGCGTCGAGCGAGACCGCCGCGGAGGCGACAAGACGCACCGCGTTGCGGGAGAATCTCGGATCGTCCGGCAGCGGCGCCGACGCTCGCTCGGTCTGCATGTGGGCGATCACCCGGGCCGGCAGGTCGAGGCCGTAGCGCTCGACGATCCGCAACGCGTCGGCGCGGGTGCCGGCATCGGGGATGGTCGGACCCGACGCAACCAGCGCCGGGTCGTCACCGGGAATGTCCGACACCACCAGCGAGACCACCCTGGCGGGCCAGGCGGCGGCGGCGAGCCGGCCGCCCTTGATACCGGAGACGTGCTTCCGGATGGTGTTCATGGCGCTGATCGGAGCACCGGAGGCGAGCAGGGCCCGGTTGACGGCGATCTCGTCTTCCAGCGCCAGCCCGTTCGGCGGCAGCGGCAAGAGTGACGAACCGCCGCCGCAGACCAGCGCGACGACAAGGTCGTCCTTGCTGAGGCCCGCGACCGCGCCGAGCAGGCGGCGCGAGGCAACCAGCCCGTTCTCGTCGGGAAGCGGATGCGCGGCCTCGATGACCTCGATCCGCTCGCACGGCGTGCCATAGCCGTAGCGGGTGACGACGACGCCGGAGAGCGGCGCCTGCCACAGTTGCTCGAAGGCGCGCGCCATCTGGGCCGCGCCCTTGCCGGCGCCGACGACGACCGTCCGGCCTTTCGGCGGCTCGGGCAGGCTGGCCGCGAGCACCCTCTCCGGATCGGCGGCGGCAACGGCCGCGTCGAACAGCGATTCCAGAAACGCCCTCGGCTTGGCGATTGCCGGCATGTCTTCCTCCCTTTGCCGCTCAAGTGGACCGGGCGGCCTCTCCCCGAGCCGCCCGGCCGGTTCGTCAGGCGACCGCGTGGTTGGCCATGCGTTCCAGAGCCTTGACGAGACCCGAGTGATCGAGGCCGCTGTCGCCGTTGGCCGCGCAGTTGTTGAACAGCTCCTGCGTCGCGGCCGTGTTGGGCAGGGAAATGCCCAGCGACTTCGCCCCCTGCAGCGCTAGGTTCAGGTCCTTCTGGTGCAGCGAGATGCGGAAGCCCGGGTCGAAGGTGCGCTTGATCATGCGCTCGCCGTGCACCTCGAGGATGCGCGAGGAGGCGAAGCCGCCCATCAGCGCCTCACGCACCCGCGCCGGGTCGGCGCCGGCCTTGGAGGCGAAGACCAGCGCCTCGGAAACGGCCTCGATCGTCAACGCGACGATGATCTGGTTTGCGACCTTGGTAACCTGCCCGTCGCCACAGTCGCCGACGAGGGTGATGTTCTTGCCCATCAGCTGGAACAGCGGCAACGCCCGCTCGAAGCTCTCCGGTGTGCCGCCGGCCATGATCGACAGCGAGGCATTCTTCGCGCCGACCTCGCCGCCGGAGACGGGCGCATCGACATACTCGGCGCCGGTCTCGCGCACCCTCCGTGCAAACTCCTTTGTCTCGATCGGCGAGATCGAGCTCATGTCGATGACGAGCTTGCCGCCCGACAGGCCGAAGGCGACGCCGTTCTCGCCGAAGAGGACGTCCTGGACCTCGGGCGTGTCGGGCAGCATCAGGATGATCGTGTCGACCGCCTCGGCCAACGCCTTCGGCGTCTCGACGAACTGCAGGCCGTTGTCGACGAGTTCCTGGCGCGGCGGAATAACGAACCGCGAGGTGACGACGGTGTGGCCGGCGTCCTGCAGGTGGCGCGCCATCGGCGTGCCCATGATCCCCAGCCCGATGAAACCGATTCTTGCCATATGCTTAGCTCCTGATCCTGATGATGTCTGCGCCGGGCTGCGCCGCGGTCGCGGCCAGCCATCCGAGCCCTTCCGACGTGGTCGTGCGCGGCTTGTATTCGCAGCCGACCCAGCCGTCGTATCCGGCCGCATCGAGCGCGTCGAAGACGAAGGGATAGTTGATCTCGCCGGTGCCCGGTTCGTTGCGCCCGGGGTTGTCGGCGAGCTGGACATGGGCGATCTGACGCTGCAGCCGCCGGAAGGTGGCGACCAGTTCGCCCTCGGTGCGCTGCTGGTGATAGAGGTCGTACTGGATGAACAGGTTGTCGCTGCCGACGGCGGCGATGATCTCGGCCGCCTGGTCGGGGGTGTTGAGGTAGAATCCCGGAATGTCGAAGCGGTTGATCGGTTCGATCAGCAGCCGGATGCCGTTCTTTCCGAGCTCCGCCGCCGCGAAAGCGAGGTTCGAGATGAAGGTGCCGCGCAGGACCGCGTCCTCGACACCGGCCGGCGCGATGCCGGCAAGGCAGTTGACCTGCCGGCAGCCGAGCGCGGTGGCGTAGTCGACCGCTGCCGCGACGCCGCGCCGGAACTCGTCGACCCGGGCGGGCAGGATGGCGATCCCCCGCTCACCGCCGGCCCAGTCCCCCGCCGGCAGGTTGTGCAGGACCTGCACCAGACCGTTGGCGTCGAGCGCCGCGCGCAGATGCTCCTTCCGGAACTCGTAGGGAAAGAGGAATTCCACCCCCTCGAACCCTGCCCTGGCGGCAAGGGCGAAGCGCTCCAGGAACGGCGCCTCGTTGAACAGCATGGTCAGGTTTGCCGCGAATTTCGGCATCGTCACTCCTCCTGTTTCCTTGATCAGTCCAGCAGCGCCAGCGTTGCCGTCGGGGCGTCCTCGCCGCGTTCCGCCAGATCCTCGAACTCCACCACGGCGTTGATGTCCGGCCCCATGGCGATGTTGGTGACGCGTTCGAGAATGAACTCGATGACGACCGGGACCTGGTGCTCCGCCATCAGCGTCTTTGCCCTGGCGAAGGCCTCCTGGAACTCGTTGGCGCTACGCACCCGGATTGCCTTGCAGCCGAGCCCCTCGGCGACGGCGACGTGGTCGACGCCGTAGCCCTTCTCGGCATCGCCACTGGCGTTGATGTTCTCGAAGGCGAGGCTGACCTCGAAGTCCATGTCGAAGCCGCGCTGCGCCTGGCGGATCAGGCCGAGATAGGAGTTGTTCACGACCACGTGCAGATAGGGCAGCTTGTGCTGGGCGCCGACGGCCAGTTCCTCGATCATGAACTGGAAGTCGTAGTCGCCCGACAGCGCCACGATCGGTCGCTCGGGATCGGCGGCGCGGACCCCGAGCGCGGCCGGCAGCGTCCAGCCGAGCGGGCCGGCCTGGCCGCAGTTGATCCAGTTGCGCGGCTTGTAGACGTGCAGGAACTGGGCGCCGGCGATCTGGCTCAGCCCGATCGTGGTGACGTAGCAGGTGTCGCGGTCGAAGGCCTTGTTCATCTCCTCGTAGACGCGCTGCGGCTTGAGCGGCGTCTGGTCGAAATGGGTCTTGCGCAGCATGGTGCGCTTGCGGCCGCGGCACTCCTCGGCCCAGCCGCTCCAGTCGCGCAGCCTGCCTGCGGTTTTCCACTCCGTCGCCACGTCGAGAAACTGCTTCAAGGCGGCGCCGGCATCGGAGACGATGCCGAAGTCCGGCGGGAAGACGCGGCCGATCTGGGTCGGCTCGATGTCGACGTGGATGAACTTGCGGCCTTCGGTATAGGTTGGAACGTTACCGGTGTGGCGGTTGGCCCAGCGGTTGCCGATGCCGAAGACGAAATCCGACGCCAGCAGGCTGGCATTGCCGTAGCGGTGCGAGGTCTGCAGGCCGCACATGCCCGCCATCAGCGGATGATCGTCGGGGATCGTTCCCCAGCCCATCAGCGTCGGGATGACCGGCACGCCGGTGATCTCGGCGAACTCGATCAGAAGGTCGGAGGCGTCCGCATTGATGATGCCGCCGCCGGCGACGATGAGCGGGCGCTCGGCCGCATTGAGCATGGCGATCGCCTTCTCCGCCTGGGCGCGGGTCGCCGCCGGCCGGTAGGGCTCGAGCGGCTGGTAGGTGTCGGCATCGAACTCGATCTCGGCGAGCTGGACGTCGACCGGCAGATCGATCAGCACCGGCCCCGGCCGCCCGGAGCGCATCAGATGGAACGCCTTCTGGAACACGAAGGGCACAAGCGCCGGCTCCATGACGGTGACCGCCCACTTGGTCACGGGCGCCGCGATCTTGGCGATGTCGACCGCTTGGAAGTCCTCCTTGTCGAGACGGGCGCGCGGCGCCTGGCCGGTAATGCAGAGGATCGGGATGGAGTCCGCCGAGGCCGAGTAGAGGCCGGTGATCATGTCGGTTCCGGCCGGGCCGGACGTGCCGATGCAGACCCCGATGTTGCCGTGCCTGGCGCGGGTATAGCCCTCGGCCATGTGCGAGGCGCCCTCGACATGGCGCGCCAGCACGTGGCGCACACTGCCGCGGGCCTTCAGCGCCGAGTAGAACGGATTGATCGCCGCTCCGGGAACGCCGAAGGCACAGTCGATGCCTTCCTTCTCCAGCACCAGAACCGCCGCATCGACCGCACGCATCTTGACCATGGGATCTCCTCCTGTTTGTCGAGACGATAACGCAACCGGACCGGCAGGCAATTATAAAATGGAAATCATTCCCATCATGTGGAAATAAAGATTTTCAAGAAATCGAAGATAATCGCGACGGCGGCTGCTAGAGGATGATGCGGCGGCGGGTCAGTTGGAGGGCGGCATGGAATCGACGGGCAAGGGCAAGCGCGGGCGCAAGGCAGGGGAAAACGCGGCCCCCACCTCGGTCCAGGTGCTGGACCGCAGCCTGGCGCTGCTCGCCCTTGTCGCCGAGCACGACGGCTCCACCCTGACCGCCCTGTCGGACCGGACGGGCATGGCGCCCTCGACCGTGCACCGGTTGCTGACATCGCTCGCCAATCACGGCATGGTGGCACACGATGCGGAGACGGGTGCCTGGACGATCGGCTTGAAAGCCTTCGAGATCGGCAACGCCTTCCTGCGCTTCCGCAAACTCGGAACGATCAGCCGCCCGTTCCTGAAGCACCTGATGGAAAGCTGTGGCGAGACCGCCAATATCGGTGTGGAGGACGAAGGAGACGTCGTCTTCATTTCCCAGGTCGAAAGCCACGCGCCCATGCGTGCCTTCTTCCGCCCGGGCCGGCGCGGACCGATCCACGCCTCCGGGATCGGCAAGGCGATCCTGTCGGCATGGCCGGCGGCCGAGGTCGAACGCTTGCTGGCCAAGCGGCCGCTGGCACGCTTCACCGCGACGACGCGCGACAGCCTGCCGCTGCTGCTGCAGGACCTGTCGGCCGCGCGCAGCCGAGGCTGGGCCGTCGACGACGAGGAGCACACGCTCGGCATGCGCTGCATCGCCGCGCCAATCTTCAACGAGTACGGCGAGGCCATTGCCGGGATATCGGTGTCGGGGCCGGCGGTGCGGCTTCCGGACGACAAGCTCGCGGCGTTCGGCCCGGTCGTCGGGGAGGCCGCCGACGCGCTGACGCGAGCGATGGGCGGCCAGCCGCCACCGCGATGACCGTGTGCGGAGGCGGCGACGATCACCGCCTCGGCAGTCTTTCTTAGGGGGCGACCCTGACGCTGGCGACGCCAACGGCATCCGCCGGCTCAGACCGGTACGGCAGACGTCCTGCTCAGGCGGTCACGAGGGGTCGGGCGGCGCGGCTCGACCCTTCGCCGGCGGGCGTGCCCTTCTTCGCCTTCATCGGCACGCCGGCAACATAGACCTCCGCCACGCAGCGATCGTCGCCCATGGTCTGCAGGATGAACAACTCGTCCTGCAGGGACCTTGCCGTACGCATGCGCAACTCCATGGCGGACTTGGCGCTGCTGTCGAGCACGACGATGTCGGCCTCGGCGCCGGCGTGCAGCGAGCCGATGCGATGGTCGAGGTCGAGCGCCCGGGCATTGCCGAGCGTCATCATGTAGAACGACTGGAGCGGCGACAGGCGCTGGCCCTGCAGATGCAGGACCTTGTATGCCTCGTCCATCGTTTCCAGCATCGAGAAGCTGGTGCCGGCGCCGACATCGGTCGCGACCGACCAGCGCGCGCCCAGCCGGTCGAAGCGGTCGCGGTCGAACAGCCCCGACCCCAGGAACAGGTTCGAGGTCGGGCAGAACGTGCCGACCGCGCCGGTCTCCGCCAGCACCGCGATTTCGCGGTCGCTGAGGTAGATGCAATGGCCGAGCAGCGTCTTGCGCGTCAGGAGGCCGTAGCGCGCATAGATGTCGGTGTAGTCCTTCGCCTCCGGGTAGAGCGACATGGCAAAGGCGATCTCATCCCTGTTTTCGGACAGGTGAGTCTGCACGTAACATTCGGGATGCTCTCGCACGAGCGCCTGAGTAGCCTCCATCTGCTCGGGCGTGGAGGTGATGGCGAAACGCGGGCTGATCGCATAGTGCGCCCGGCCGCGCCCGTGCCAGCGGGCGATCAGCGCCCTCGTTTCGTCGTACCCCCGCTGCGGCGAGTCGCGCAGCGCCTCCGGCGCATTGCGGTCCATCATCACCTTGCCGCCGACCATCAGCATGCCGCGCTGCTCGGCGGCGGCGAAATAGGCGTCGACGCTTTCGGGATGGACGGAACAATAGGCCACCGCCGTGGTCGTGCCGTTCGCCAGCAGTTCGTCCATGAAGCGACCGGCGATGAAGGCGGCGTGGTCGGCGCGGGCGAACTTCTGTTCCTCGACGAAGATGTAGGTGTTCAGCCATTCCAGCAATTGCGCGCCGTAGGAGGCGATCGCCTGCGTCTGCGGGAAGTGCAGGTGGGTGTCGATCAGGCCCGGCAGCACGAGGTTCGGCCGATGGTCGACGACCCGCACCGTGGGCGCGGCGAGACGGGCGACTTCGGCATGCGCGCCGGCGAGCACGACCTTGCCGTCCCGCACCAGCACCGCGCCGTCCTCGATGTAGCGATAGGCCGCGCCGTCGTCGATCCCCTTCGGCTGGTCGACGAAAGTGAGCACGCGGCCGCGGATCAAAAGCTCGGTCATTCGGTCTTTCCTCCGTTGATGGCCTGCTCGTACCAGGCGACGAGCAGGCGGCGCTCGTCGTCCGAGATCGCCGTGACGTTGGCGGGCGGCATCGCATGGGACCGCCCCGCCTGCAGGTAGATTTCGCGCGCGTGTTCGGCGATCTGGCTGTCGGTCTCGAGCATCACACCCTTCGGCGGGATGACGATCCCCTCCCAGCCCGGCTCCCGGGCGTGGCACATGGCGCAGCGCCCGAGCACGGTGTCGCGCACCATCGGAAACTCCGAAGCCGCCAGGAGGGGCTGCTCCGCGGCCGGGATGGTTGCCTGCGTCGTCTCGCCGGTGAGCACCTTCGGCACGGTCGACAGCCACATGATCGCGACGAACAGCAGCGCGGTCGCGAGCCACGTCCAGGTCGGATTGCCGGCATCGGCGTGGCGGGTGTTGAAGTAGTGGCGGATGGTGACGCCCATCAGGAACACGAGCGAGGCGATGATCCAGTTGAACTCGGTGCCGAAGGCCAGCGGGTAGTGGTTCGACAGCATCAGGAACAGCACCGGCAGCGTCAGGTAGTTGTTGTGCGTGGAGCGCTGCTTGGCCTGCTTGCCGAGGCGCGGATCGGGCACCTTGCCGGCGATCAGGTCGGCGACGACCTTCTTCTGGTTCGGGATGATGATGAAGAACACGTTGGCCGACATGATCGTCGCGGTGAAGGCGCCGAGATGCAGGAAGGCGGCGCGGCCGGTGAAGAGCTGGGTGTAGCCCCAGGCCATGGCCACCAGGATGAAGTAGAGGATCACCATCAGCCGGGTGTTGTTCCTGCCGAGCGGCGACTTGCAGATCAGGTCGTAGGCGATCCAGCCGAAGCCGATCGAGGCGAGCGAGATCGCGATTGCCATCGGCTTGGAGACGTCGAGCACGGCCGGGTCGATCAGGTAGAGATCGGCACCGGCATAATAGACGAGACAGAGCATGCCGAAGCCGGACAGCCAGGTGACGTAGCTCTCCCACTTGAACCAGACGAGGTGGTCGGGCATGTGCTCCGGCGCCACCAGGTACTTCTGGATGTGGTAGAAGCCGCCGCCATGGACCTGCCATTCCTCGCCGAAGGCGCCGACCGGCAGGTCGGGCCGCTGCTTCAGGCCGAGATCCAGCGCCACGAAGTAGAAGGACGAGCCGATCCAGGCGATCGCGGTGATCACGTGCAGCCAGCGGACGGCGAAGGCCAGCCAGTCCCAGGCGATGGCGAATTCGTACATGCAACTCTCCCTGTTTCGGGGATTAATGCCATCGGCCGATTGCCGCGAAAACGTGCGACAATCCTCAACACTTTCAAAAAAATCTATAATATCACCGTGCCGCTTCGGCATTTCGCCGTGATATGAGGGTGTTATGTCCTATCTCGACAACGTGCGCGTCTTCGTCCGGGTGGTCGAACTCGGAACCCTGTCGGCAGCCGGCCGCGACCAGCGGGTGACCCCGGCGGTCGCCAGCAACCGCATCAAGGAACTGGAGCGGCACCTCGGCGTGCGGCTGTTCAACCGCACCACCCGCAAGCTGTCGCCGACCGAGCACGGGCGGGTGTTCTACCAGGGCGCGGTGAAGATCATCGAGGCGGTGAACGAGGCCGAGAGCGCGATCGCCGATCTGTCGCGCAACCCCAAGGGTTCGCTCCGGATCACCGCGCCCCTCGGCCTCGGGCGGCGGCTAATCGCGCCGGGCATCCCCGAGTTCCACGACAAGTACCCCGACATCGAGGTGCGGCTGCGGCTGTCGGACCACAACGTCGACATCCTCAACGAGGGCGTCGACGTCGCCTTCAAGCTCGGCGTGCTCGAGGATTCGAACCTGCGCATGCGCGGCATCCTCAACTGCGAGCGCGTCATCTGCGCCGCGCCGGCCTACCTCGACAAGCGCGGCATTCCGGCCACCCCGGACGCGCTCGTCGAGGACCGTCACGACTGCCTGCTGCTGCGCTATCCCGGGTCGAAGGAGTACTTCTGGACGCTGCAGACGCCGGACGGCCCCCGCAAGCTGGAGATCGCCGGCCCCTACGATTCCGACGACGGCGACGTGCTGACGCAATGGGCGCTCGAGGGCCGCGGCATCATCAACAAGCCGTTGTTCGAGGTCAAGCCGCACCTGAACGACGGGCGGCTCGTGGAGTTGCTGAAGGACACGCCGCCTGCCAGCGTCCAGCTCGCCGCGATCTATCCGCACAAGCGCTTCCAGGACCCGAAAGTCCGGCTGATGATCGACTTCATGGCGGAGCGCTGCCAGCGGCTGATCGGCAAAATGCTGGAGTAAGGCGGACCGCCGGGTCGCCGACCCCTATGGACGGTCGACCGGCGCAGCCGGAGCCATGCCCGCTTCCGCGTCCGACGCCGCGCGGGTCAGCACGGCCGTCAGGACCTCCGCGGCCGCCAGCGTGGCGATCACGCTCGGCCGCTTGTCCTTTACCGCCGCGCCGCCGATCGGGCAGACGAGGCGCTGGAACAGCTCCGGGGTGCCGGTCTCGCGCGCCAGCCATTTCCGGAAGGTCACCCGCTTCGTCTTCGAGCCGATCATGCCGACATAGGCGGCATCGTCGCGCTTCAGCGCCTCGGCCGCGATCAGAAAATCCAGCGCATGGTCGTGGGTGAGGATGACGAAGGCGCTGCCGGCGGGCGCAGCGCGCACCACCGCCTCCGGCATCGCCGTCAGACAGGTCTCGACCCCGTGCGCGCGGGAAGCGGCCAGTTCGTCCTCGCGCGTGTCGACCAGAACGGTGCGCACGGGCGCAAGCGACAGCGCCATGGCGAGGCAGTCGCCGACATGGCCGGCGCCGAAGACGTAGACGTGGGGGCGGGCGGCGATCTCGGCGTCGCCACGGGCGACCAGTTCCGCCATCAGCGCGGCGGTCATGCCCCTGAAGACGAGGCCGACGCGGCCGCCGCAGCATTGCCCGATCTCGGGGCCGAGCGGGACCGTCATCGGCTCCGCCGGTCGACCCTGACGCAGGGCACGGCGCGCATGGTCGATCGCCATGTATTCGAGCTGGCCGCCGCCGATGGTCGCAAAGATGCGGCTGCGGGCGACCAGCATCCAGGCATCGGTGTCGCGCGGGGTCGAACCGTCGGCGCCCGTCACCTCGACGAGCACGCAGTCCGGCTCCTCGCGCAGGAACTCGCGCAACGTGTCACGGACGGCCGTCATGGTCCTGCTCCTTGCCCGCCTTTCGCATCCGCTCGACCGCCATCAGCACGCGCTCCGGCGTCGCCGGCGCATCGATGCGCGGGCAGGTACGATAATCCGCAACACTCGCCGCCGCCATAGAGATCGCCTCCAGCACCGATATGCCGAGCATGAAGGGCGGTTCGCCGACGGCCTTGGACCGGCGGATGGTCTCCTCGCGGTTGACCGACCACTCAGCCAGGCGGACGTTGAAGACGCGCGGCCGGTCGGAGGCGAGCGGGATCTTGTAGGTCGAGGGCGCATGGGTGCGCAGACGGCCCTTGTCGTCCCACCACAGCTCTTCCGTCGTCAGCCAGCCCATGCCCTGGACGAAGGCGCCCTCGACCTGGCCGATGTCGAGCGCCGGGTTCAGCGAGCGGCCGACATCGTGGAGAATGTCGGTGCGATCGACCTGGTACTCGCCGGTCAGGGTATCGACGCTGACCTCCGAGCACGAGGCGCCGTAGGCATAGTAGAAGAACGGTCGGCCACGGCCCTCGGCGCGGTTCCAGTGGATCTTGGGCGTCTTGTAGTGGCCGGCGGCCGACAGTTGCACGCGCGCGCCATAGGCCGCCCTGACGAAATCTGAAAAGGCGAAACGCTCCGCACCGACCCGGACGACGTTCGGCTCGAACACGACTTCGGCCTCGGGGACGCCGTGGCGCTCTGCCGCGAACGTCACCAGCCTCGCCTTGATCTGCCGGGCGGCGTCGGCCGCCGCCATGCCGTTGAGGTCGGACCCGGAGGATGCCGCGGTGGCCGAGGTGTTCGGCACCTTGCCGGTCGAGGTGGCGGTGACGCGGATGCGGTCGAGGTCGACCTGGAACTCGTCGGCGACGACCTGGGCCACCTTGGTGTAGAGCCCCTGCCCCATCTCGGTGCCGCCATGGTTCAGCTGGATCGAGCCGTCGGAATAGACATGCACCAGCGCACCGGCCTGGTTGTACTCGGTCTTGGTGAACGAGATGCCGAACTTCACCGGCGTCAGCGCGATGCCGCGCTTGATGATGCGGCTTTGCCGGTTGAAGGCGAGGATCTCCCGGCGCCGCTCGGCATAGCCGGCCGAGCCTTCCAGCTCCTCGATGATCCGGGCGATGATGTTGTCCTCGACCGTCTGGTGGTAGGGGGTCAGATTGCGCCCCTCGCCGCCGTAGAAATTCGCCTTGCGAATTTCCAGCGGGTCCTTGCCGAGGGCGTAGGCCACCTCCTCGATCATCCGCTCGCAGCCGACCATGCCCTGCGGCCCGCCGAAGCCGCGGAAGGCGGTGTTGGACACCGTATTGGTCTTGAGCGGCCGCGAGCGCAGCCGCACATGCGGGTAGAAATAGCAGTTGTCGGCGTGGAACAGCGCCCGGTCCGTCACCGGGCCGGATAGGTCGGCGGAGAAGCCGCAGCGCGCCGCATAGGTGGCGTCCACCGCTTCGATCCGGCCCTCATTATCGAAGCCGACCCGATAGCCGACATGAAAGTCGTGCCGCTTGCCGGTCGCCGTCATGTCGTCGTCGCGGTCGGGGCGGATCTTGACCGCCCGGCCGAACTTCTTCGCGGCCAGCGCGGCAACCGCGGCAAACAGGTTCGCCTGGGTTTCCTTGCCGCCGAAGGCACCGCCCATGCGGCGGACATTGACGGTCACCGCGTGCGATGCGATCCCAAGGACCTGCCCGACCATGTGCTGGGTCTCGCTCGGGTGCTGGGTCGAGGAATGCACGAGGATCTCGTCGTCCTCGCCGGGAACGGCGAGCGCGACGTGGCCTTCGAGATAGAAGTGATCCTGCCCGCCGATGCGCATTTCGCCCGCGACGACATGCTTCGCCCTGGCAAAGCCGGCCTCGATGTCGCCGCGCTCGAGCTTGAGCGGATCGATCACCAGCGGATAGCCGGCCTCCGCCGCCTCGATGACATCGGTCACGTGCGGCAGGGCGCGATAGTCGATCTTCACCATCGAAGCGGCGCGCCGCGCCTGCTCGCGCGTCGCGGCGATCACGGCGAAGATCGGCTGGCCGTAAAACTCGACCGTGCCGGTCGCAAAGACCGGATCATCGTGCTTGTGCGCCGGGCTGAGATCGTTGTCGCCGGGGATGTCGCTGGCCGTCAGAATGCCGACCACGCCGGGGCTGGCGGCGACCTCGGCGAAGTCGACCGCGCCGATCTCGGCATGGGCCCGCTCGGCCAGTCCGAGATAGGCGTGGAGCGTGCCGGCCGGCTCCGGCATGTCGTCGATGTATTCCGCCGCGCCGGTCACGTGCTTGTGGCCGGATTCGTGGCGTTCCTGCTCGTGCACGCCGCCGCGGATACGGTCGATGGGCTGCATCACGTTCATGGCCTTGTCTCCCTCAACCCGCGATCCGGGCCTTGCGGTCGAGCCGTAGCGCGGCCGTGCCCTGCGTTTCCAGATGAAAGCGGCGCAGCAGGTTCTGAGCCACCAGCAAGCGGTACTCCGCCGAGGCGCGCCAGTCGGTCAGCGGGGTGTAGTCCGATGCCAGCGCCGCGACCGCTGCCTCGACCGCCGTCTCGTCCCACGCCCTGCCGCGCAGCACAGCTTCCGCATGGGTCGCCCGCTTCGGCGTGCCGGCCATTCCGCCGAAGGCGATGATGGCGTCCCGGACCCGGCCGTCGCTGCCCAGCGCGAGGCGGAAGGCGCCGCAGACCGCGGAAATGTCCTCGTCGAGCCGCTTGGTGATCTTGTAGACGGCAAGATGGTCGGCCGCGTCGGGGAACGGGACCCGAACGCACTCGACGAATTCACCCGGCTGACGGTCCTGCCTGCCGTACTCGATGAAGAAATCCTCGAGCGGAACGGATCGCCGGGCCTCGCCCTTGCGCAGGGTCACCGAGGCGCCGAGTGCGATCAGCGCTGGCGGCGTGTCGCCGATCGGCGAGCCGTTGGCGATGTTGCCGCCGACCGTGCCCATGTTGCGCACCTGCGCGCCACCGATGCGGTCCCACAGCTCGGTCAGCTGGGGAAAATGCTGCCGGATCAGCGGATAGGCTTCACTGTAGCTGACACCGGCGCCGAACGTGACGCCCTCGGCGTCGACCGCGATGCGGCGCAGCTCGTCGAGGTGGCTGAGGTGGATCACCGGAGCGATATCGCGCATGAACTTCGTCACCCACAGGCCGACATCGGTGGAGCCGGCGACGATGCGGGCCTGCGGCTCGGCCGCATAGAGGTCGGCCAGGTCGTCGACCGAGGCCGGCAGGACGAAGCGGTCCTTGCCCTCCCCGACGACCACCCTTCGTCCGTCCTTCAACGCCCGAAGCCTGCGACCGATCGCGTCGCGCTCGGCGACCAGGGGATCCTTGCCGACCGCGCCGATCGACGAGATCGCCTCGGCGGCGCGGATGATCGCGGCGTAGCCGGTGCAGCGACAGAGATTGCCCTGCAACGCCTTTTCGATCTGCTCGACCGAAGGACCGGGGGTCTCCATCCACAGCCCGTAGAGCGACATGACGAAGCCCGGGGTGCAGAAACCGCATTGGGAGGCGTGGGTGTCGACCATCGCCTGCTGCACCGGGTGAAGCGGCCCGCCGGGCGTCGCCAGCGATTCCACCGTCACCACATGGCAGCCGTCGAGCGAGCCGACGAAACGGATGCAGGCGTTGACGGTCTCGTATTTGAGCGTCCCGTCGCGCAGCCGGCCGACGAGCACGGTGCAGGCGCCGCAGTCACCCTCGGCGCAACCTTCCTTGGTGCCGCGCAGGCTCCGGTCAAGTCGCAGGAAATCCAGCAGCGTCTGGACGGGAGACACCTGCGACAGCTCGACGAGCTGGTGGTTCAGCAGGAAGCGGATTTTGTTGCGGATCTCGACGGCCATGGTTCAGCTCCCGCGATAGGTCGAATAGCCGAAGGGCGAGAGCAGGAGCGGCACGTGGTAGTGTGCCGACACGTCGGCAATGCCGAAGCGGATCGGGATGACGTCGAGGAACGGCACCGCCTCGCCGCGGCCGAGATAGTCGCCGGCGTGGAAGCGCAGTTCGTAGGTGCCCGGCCGCATCGCCTCGCCCGACAGCAGCGGCGCGTCGCAGCGGCCGTCGTCATTGGTGCGGGCGGTCCCGATCCGTTCGGCGCGCTCGCCGTCGATACGCAACAGTTCGATGCGCAGGCCCTCCGCCGGCTTTCCTCGCGCGGTGTCGAGCACATGGGTCGTCAGCCGACCGGCGCCTCCTGCCTGAGATTGCATGCGAAAGTCCTCCCGATCCGATGCCTTTTCCGCCCACTATCGGCGAGGCCACTCCCCTTGGGAAGCCGACTGGTCCTTCGAGACTTTCAAATTTTTCGAGGGGAATGGCGCGCGCGTTTTGCGCGTAGAGATCGCTCACTCGCAAACGTCTGGAGGAGCGTTCCATGAGATATCCGCGCGATCTTCACGGTTACGGTGCGGTCCCGCCCGATGCCGCCTGGCCCGACGGCGCCCGCATCGCCGTGCAGTTCGTCGTCAACTACGAGGAAGGCGGCGAGAACTGCGTGCTGCACGGCGACGCCGCTTCCGAGGCCTTCCTGTCCGAGATCGTCGGCGCCCAGCCCTTTGCCGGCCAGCGCCACTGGAACATGGAATCGATCTACGAATACGGCGCGCGAGCCGGCTTCTGGCGCATGCACCGGCTGCTGACCGAACGGGCGGTGCCGGTCACGGTCTATGGCGTGGCGACGGCGTTGCAGCGCTCGCCGGCACAGGTCGCAGCCATGCAGGACGCCGGCTGGGAAATCGCCTCGCACGGGCTGAAATGGATCGAGCACAAGGACATGGGCATCGCGGAGGAGAAGGCGCAGATCGCCGAGGCCATCCGGCTGCACGAGATCGTCACCGGCCAGCGGCCGCGCGGCTGGTACACCGGGCGTTGCTCGGCCCAGACCGTAGACCTGATCAGCGAGGACGGCGGCTTTGCCTATGTCTCGGACTCCTACGCCGACGATCTGCCCTACTGGCACGAGCACGGCGGCCGTCATCAACTGGTGATCCCCTACACGCTCGACGCCAACGACATGCGCTTTGCCACCGCGCAGGGCTTCAATAGCGGGCACCAGTTCTTCAGCTACCTGAAGGATTCCTTCGACGTGCTGTATGCGGAAGGAGCCGCGGGCCGGCCGAAAATGCTGAGCATCGGCCTTCACTGCCGCCTGGCCGGGCGGCCCGGCCGGGCGCTGGCGCTCGCCCGCTTCATCGACTACGTCAAGGGCCACGACAAGGTCTGGCTCGCCCGTCGCATCGACATCGCCGAGCACTGGGCGAAGGTCCATCCCTTCCGGCCGCGCGACGACCGCCCCTCGCGCCTTTCCGAGGAGGCCTTCGTCGAGCGCTTCGGCGGGGTGTTCGAACATTCCGACTGGATCGCGCGGCGGGCCTTCCGCGCCGAACTGGCGCCGGCGAACGACAGCGCAGGCGGGCTGCATGCGGCGCTAGCGGCAGTCTTCCGCAGCGCCTCCGAGAAGGAGCGGCTCGGCGTCCTGAACGCCCATCCGGATCTCGCCGGCAAGCTGGCACAGGCACGGCGGCTGACCGAAAGCTCGTCCGAGGAGCAGGCGTCGGCCGGGCTCGACGCCCTGACGGACCTCGAGCGGGAACGTTTCACGCGGTTGAACAACCGCTATGTCGACACCTTCGGCTTTCCCTTCATCGTGGCGGTGAAGGGCAAGACCAAGGAGGACATCCTGGAAGCGTTCGAGGCCCGCATCGGCAACGACCGCACAACCGAGTTCGAAACCGCCTGCCGCCAGGTGGAGCGCATCGCCTATCTCCGCCTCGCCGCCCTGCTGCCGGCGTGACGGCGTAGGTCCAGTCCAGCACCACATCCGGGCTGTCCGGCGGCGTCCAGGCGACGGCGCCGCGACGGCTCGATCACCTTCGGAGACACGATCATGCGATCGATCGAAATCCAACCGCTGACGCGCGCGGCATTCGCCCCCTTCGGCGACGTCATCGAGACGGAGGGCGCCCACAGCTTTCCGATCAATGCGGGCAAATGCCTGCGCTATCACGATCTGGCGAAGATCGAGACCACGGGCGAAGGGGCGCGGCCGTTGATCAGCCTGCTGCGCGGGGAGCCCTATCGCCTGCCGCTCAAGCTGACGATGGTCGAACGCCACCCGCTCGGCAGCCAGGCCTTCATCCCGTTGTCGGGCCGGCCCTTCCTGGTGGTCGTCGCCCCGGAGACCGCAAGCGGGCCCGGCACGCCGCGCGCCTTTCGCACCCGGCCCGGCCAAGGCGTCAATATCGGCCGCAATGTCTGGCACGGCGTCCTGACACCGCTCGAGGCCGTCTGCGACTTCGTCGTGGTCGACCGCGGCGGGGACGGCACGAACCTGGAAGAGCACGTCTTCGACGCGCCCTATCTCATCGGCTGAGCCGGCGCACTGTAGCAGGTGGGGCGAGGCGCGTCACAGCTGCCCCCAACTCCGTGGTTCTGATGCTGACCCCGAACTGGTTCGAACCGGTTGCGGGGTCCTTTCTTCTTGGGAAGAAGGCGCCGGGCCGGGACGGTCTTGGCAAGGCGGACGACGCAGAAACAGGACGGCCGGGCCACGATGGCCCGGCCGTCCTGTTTCCCTCAAGGGCGGAGGGCTTGATCAGCCGCCGGAGAAAAAGGCGAAGCGGATCACGAACAGCGCTGCGACGATCTGGGTCGCCGGGTGAACGATGCTCCACTTTCCGGTGAAGACCTTCAGCACGACATAGGAGACGAAGCCGAAGGCAAGACCGTTGGCGATCGAGTAGGTGAACGGCATCGCCAGCGCCGTCAGCGCCGCAGGCGCCGCCTCGGTGACGTCCTCCCAGTCAACCTCGGTCATCTCGCGCATCATCAGGCCGGCGACGTAGAGGAGCGCCGGTGCGGTGGCGTAGGTCGGCACCGAGGCTGCCAGCGGCGAGATGAACAGCGCCGACATGAACAGCACGGCAATGACGAGCGCGGTCAGGCCGGTGCGGCCGCCCGCCTGCACGCCCGAAGCGCTCTCGACATAGGCGGTGGTGCTGCTGGTGCCGAGCATCGAGCCGGCGACGATCGCCGTGCTGTCGGCCAAAAGGGCGCGGCCGAGACGGTTCGGCTTGCCGGGCTCGACCAGCCGGGCGCGCTTGGCGACGCCGATCAGCGTGCCGGTCGCATCGAAGACCTCGACCAGCACGAAGACCAGAATGACCTGCAGCAGGCCGCCATGCAGCGCGCCGAGAATGTCGAGCTGCATGAAGGTCGGCGCGATCGACGGCGGCGCCGATACGATGCCGCGGAACTCGCTGACGCCGAAGATCCAGGAGAGCACCGTGACGGCGAGAATGCCGATCAGGATCGCGCCCTTGACGCGCAGCGCATCCAGCACCGCGATGGTGAAGAAGCCGAAGATCGCGAGCAGCGGACCGGTCTGCTTGAGATCGCCCAGGCCGATCAGCGTTGCCGGGTTGTCGACGACGATGCCGGCGTTCTTCAGCGCGATGATGCCGAGAAACAGGCCGATACCGGCGGCGATCGCGCTGCGCAGCGAGTGCGGAATGCCGGCAATCAACCAGCTGCGGACGCCGGTGACCGTCAGGACCAGGAAGATCAGGCCCGAAATGAACACGGCGCCCAGCGCCTGCTGCCAGGTGAAGCCGAGGGCCGCGACCACGGTGAAGGCGAAGAAGGCATTGAGGCCCATCCCGGGCGCCAGGCCGATCGGCCAATTGGCGACCAGCGCCATCACCACCGAGCCGAGGGCTGCGGCGAGACAGGTGGCGACAAAGATCGCGTCGCGGTCCATGCCGGTGGTCGACAGGATGTCCGGGTTGACGAAGATGATGTAGGACATGGTGAGGAACGTGGTCACGCCGGCAACCACTTCCGTGCGGACGGACGTGCCGTGCGCGCTCAATTTGAACAGTCGTTCTAACATTTTCCCTCCCTGGGCGAGCGTCTCCGACGCTGCCGAACGACAGGCCCGTTTGCATCTCCTCCGGCAAGCAGGCCCGCGAGACGACGGCGGCCGTCTCATACGGTCGGGGATTGTGCGTGCAAGTGGTCGCCTCCGCTAGTACGGGATTTCCAAGCGTCAGACGAAAGACTTTCAAATTTTTGCCGCTGTTTCGGCGCGGCACGATCTGCTTTCTGAGGCCTCGGGGCGTTTCCGATCCAGCGCGCTCCGGCGGGCGCTTCAGGCCCGCCCGCGCAACTAACCGCTGTCATTTGCCACGGTTTGCGCTAACGATCTGCAGAAGAAATGCGGGCTCCGCCAAGACCGGGAGAGACGACGTGAGTGAACGGACCTATTTCGCACCGAAGGGCGGCTCTCCGGAGCAGACGCAGCTTCTGACCGGACGGGCGGTGTTCACCGATGCCTATGCGGTCATTCCCAGGGGCGTGATGATGGACATCGTCACCAGCTACCTGCCCTTCTGGGACGACACAAGGCTGTGGGTGCTGTCGCGCCCGCTGTCCGGCTTCGCCGAGACCTTCTCGCAATACATCATGGAGGTCGCCCCCGGCGGCGGCAGCGACCGGCCCGAGCTCGATCCCGCGGCCGAGGGCGCGCTGTTCGTGATGGAAGGCGAGGTAACGGTGGAACTCGACGGCCTGCTGCATGGGCTGCGGCCCGGAGGCTTCGCCTACCTGCCGCCGGACAGCCGCTGGCGCTTGCGCAACCACGGCCCCAAGCCCGCCCGCTTCCACTGGATCCGCAAGGCCTATGACCGCGTCGAGGGCCTGGACGTGCCGGCGCCGATCTTCACGAACGAGCAGGACATCGTCCCGACGCCGATGGCGCATACCGAAGGCAAGTGGGCCACGACCCGCTTCGTCGATCCGTCCGACCTGCGCCACGACATGCACGTGACGATCGTCACCTTCGAGCCGGGCGCGGTCATTCCGTTCGCCGAGACCCACGTGATGGAGCACGGGCTCTACGTGCTGGAAGGAAAGGCGGTCTACCGGCTGAACCAGGACTGGGTAGAAGTCGAGGCCGGCGACTTCATGTGGCTGCGCGCCTTCTGCCCGCAGGCCTGCTATGCCGGCGGCCCCGGCCGGTTCCGCTACCTGCTCTACAAGGACGTCAACCGCCACATGAAGCTGTCGCGGTAGGACAAGGCATCGCCACGCCGCCACCTTCCGGGCCCGCGACCGATGCGCCGCGCCTGGACAGCCGCCCCGTGGCATCGCCGAGCCGCGATCCGACCGGGGGGCGCCGCGCTGTTGGCGCGGCAGCCGCTGCCAAATGCCGCCACGACGATTGCAACCGACACCTTGATCGGTAACAATAATTTCATGACGCCCCCGCGCGCAGGCGCGGCTGGTCTGCGCTAGAGATGTTTCCATGTGACAACGAGGTTCCGATTCGCGCGCCATGATCGCCGATGCCTGAAAAGTTCCTGCTCCTTCTGCTCGTTCTTCCCTTCGCCGGCAGCATCGCAACCGGACTTCTACTGCGCACGGCATCCCGAAGCCTGCCCGCCTGGCTGGCGGGAGCCGTGGCACTGCTGGCCACGATCGTCACCGCCGCCTGCTACCCCTCGGTGACCGGCGGCGGGCTCCTCCGCCACGACATCGAATGGCTGCCCGAATACGGCCTGAACCTCACCTTGCGGATGGACGGGCTGGCCTGGCTGTTCTCGATGCTGGTGACAGGGATCGGCTTCCTCGTCGTCGTCTACGCCCGCTACTACATCTCGGCGGAAGACCCGATCCCGCGCTTCTTCTCGTTCCTGCTCGCATTCATGGGGTCGATGCTCGGCATCGTCCTTTCCGGCAATGTCATCCTGCTTGCGGTCTTCTGGGAACTGACCAGCATCTTCTCGTTCCTGCTGATCGGCTACTGGTACCACAACGCCAATGCCCGCGACGGCGCGCGCATGGCGCTGACGATCACCGGCATCGGCGGCTTCTGCCTGCTGGTCGGGCTGCTGCTGCTCGGCCACATCGTCGGCAGCTACGACCTCGACCGCATCCTTGCCGCCGGCGACATCGTGCGGGCGCACCGGCTCTATCTCCCGGCGCTGGTGCTGATCCTCATCGGCGCCCTGACCAAGAGCGCGCAATTCCCGTTCCATTTCTGGCTGCCGCACGCGATGGCCGCGCCGACGCCGGTTTCGGCCTACCTGCATTCCGCCACGATGGTTAAGGCCGGGGTGTTCCTGCTCGCCCGGCTCTGGCCGGTGCTGTCGGGGACGTTCGAATGGTTCTGGCTGGTCGGGGCCGCCGGCATCAGCACGCTGGTGCTCGGGGCCTACTTCGCCATCTTCCAGCGCGACCTGAAGGGACTGCTGGCCTATTCGACCATCAGCCATCTCGGCCTGATCACCACGCTCCTGAGCCTCGGCAGCCCGCTCGCCGCGGTCGCGGCGATCTTTCACATGGTCAATCATGCCACCTTCAAGGCCTCGCTGTTCATGGCGGCCGGCATCATCGACCACGAGACCGGCACCCGCGACATGCAGAAGCTCAGCGGCCTCTACCGTTACCTTCCCTACACCGGGACGCTGGCGATGGTGGCCTGCGCGGCGATGGCCGGCGTGCCGCTGCTCAACGGCTTCCTGTCGAAGGAGATGTTCTTCGCCGAGGCGGTCGAGACGCATGCGGACTCGGTCCTCGACCGGATCCTGCCCTATGTCGCCACACTCGCCGGCGGCTTCAGCGTCGCCTACTCGATCCGCTTCATCCACAACGTCTTCTTCGGCCCGGCGCCGACGCAACTGCCCAACCCGCATCCCCATGAGCCGCCGCGCTGGATGCGTTTTCCGGTGGAATTCCTCGTGCTCGCCTGCCTTATCGTCGGCACCATTCCGGGGCTGTCGATCGGCCCGTTCCTGCACACCGCCGTCGTTTCGGTGCTGGGAGACCGGACCCCGTACTACAGCCTCGCGCTCTGGCACGGCCTGAGCCTGCCGCTTCTGATGAGCCTGGTCGCGATGATCACCGGCTCGGCCCTCTATTTCGCCCTGCGCAAATACCTGGCGCACAGCGAGGACGGTCCGCCCCTGATCCGCCACCTGCAGGGGCAACGCATCTTCGAGCGGCTCCTCGTTACCGTATCGTGGAAATGGGCGCGGTGGGCGGAAGCCCATCTCGGCACCCGACACCTGCAGCCGCAACTGCGGATCGTCGTCGCCCTCGCCTTCCTGGCGGCATTCGTGCCGCTCTACCGCGCCGGCTTCGAACCCAAGCTGCCGCCGTTCGCCGGGCTCGACCCGGCCTTCGCCATGATCTGGGCCACCGGCATGATTGCGGCCGTCGGTGCGGCGGTGCTGGCCAAGTATCACCGCGTGGCCGCGCTCATCCTGGTCGGCGGCGCCGGGGTCGTCACCTGCGTCACCTTCGTCTGGCTGTCGGCGCCCGACCTCGCCATCACCCAGCTGCTGGTGGAAATCGTCACGACGGTGCTGCTGCTGCTCGGGCTGCGCTGGCTGCCGAAGCGCGTGGGCAAGGTCGACGACAACACCACGCTTTCGGCCCGGATCCGGCGCCTGCGCGACTTCGCGCTCGCTGTCGCCTGCGGCGTCGGCATGACGATCCTGTCCTATGCGGTGATGACCCTGCCGGTGCCGGACACAATCGCCAACTACTTCCTCGCCCGCGCCTATACCGAAGGCGGCGGCAGGAACGTCGTCAACGTGATCCTGGTGGACTTCCGCGGCTTCGATACGCTTGGCGAGATCGCCGTTCTCGGCATCGTGGCGCTGACCGTCTTTGCGCTCTTGCGCCGGTTTCGGCCGGCCCCGGAAAGCATCGGCGTGACCGAGCAGCAGCGCATCCAGAACGCGTTCGACGACGAGCGGCCGGAACGGGCGGCCGGCGACACGGCGAGGGACTACCTGCTCGTCTCGTCCGTCGTCATGCAATGGATGTTCCCGGTCGTCATCACCTTCGCCGTCTTCCTGTTCGTCCGCGGCCACGACCTGCCCGGCGGCGGATTTGCCGCCGGCATCACGATGGCAATCGCCTTCCTGCTGCAATATCTGGCGAACGGCACGCGCTGGACGGAGGACCGGCTCAGGATCCTGCCGCTGCGCTGGATCGCGACCGGCCTGCTCGCGGCCGTCGCGACCGGCGTCGGGTCGTGGCTTTTCGGCTATCCCTTCCTGACCTCCCATTCGCAATACGTGAACCTGCCGCTGGTCGGGAAGGTGCCCGCGGCCTCGGCGCTTCTGTTCGACCTCGGCGTGTTCGGACTCGTCGTCGGCGCCACCGTGCTGATCCTGATCGCGCTGGCGCACCAGTCGATCCGCACCTATCGCGTCAGGACCGTGCCGACACCGGAGGACGGCTAATGGAACTCGTGCTCTCGCTCGGCATCGGGATCATGGCCGGATCCGGAGTCTGGCTGATCCTGCGACCGCGGACCTATCAGGTCATCATCGGGCTGTCGCTGCTGTCCTATGCCGTCAACCTGTTCATCTTCGGCGTCGGCGGCCTGACGGTGAACGCGCCGGCGATCCTGGAGGACGGTGTGGACATCGTGCCCCTTGCCGACCCTGTGCCGCAGGCGCTGGTGCTGACGGCGATCGTCATCGGCTTCGCCACCACCGCCCTGTTCCTCGTCGTGCTCCTCGCGTCGCGCGGCCTCACCGGCACGGACCACGTCGACGGCCGGGAGCCGCCGCAGTGATGACCTTCTGGCACCATCTCATCATCGCGCCGATCCTGGTCCCGCTCGCCACGGGCGCCCTGCTGCTGCTGCTCGACGAGCGGCGGCGCGTGCTCAAGGCCATGATCGGGCTGGCCTCCACCGTCGCGCTGTTCGCGATCGCGCTGGCGCTCCTTCGCCTTGCCGACGGCATCGACGGGCCGGACGCGGCGCGGCGCGGCGTCTATCTGCTCGGCAACTGGTCGGCGCCCTTCGGCATCGTGCTCGTCGTCGACCGCCTGTCGGCGCTCATGCTCGTGCTGACCGCGACGCTCGCCATTCCAGCGCTGGTGTACGCGCTGGCCCGCTGGCACCAGGCGGGCGCGCATTTCCACAGCCTCTACCAGTTCCTGCTGATGGGGCTGAACGGCGCCTTCCTGACCGGCGACCTGTTCAATCTCTTCGTCTTCTTCGAGGTGATGCTGGCCGCGTCCTACGGCCTGCTGCTGCACGGGTCGGGGCTGCTGCGCGTCAAGGCGGGCCTGCACTACATCGCCGTCAACCTCCTTGCCGCACTCCTGTTCCTGATCGGCGTCAGCCTCATTTACGGTGTGACCGGCACGCTGAACATGGCCGACCTCGCCGTGCGCGTCGCAACGGTCGGAGCGGAGCAACGCACGCTGCTGGAGGCGGGGGCCGGCATTCTCGGCGTCGCTTTCCTGATCAAGGCGGGCATGTGGCCGCTGAACTTCTGGCTGCCGCCGGCCTATGCGGCCGCCTCCGCGCCGGTGGCCGGCATCTTCGCGATCATGAGCAAGGTCGGCATCTATGTCGTGCTGCGGCTGTCGCTCCTGGTGTTCGGCGAAGGGAGCTCGCCGTCGGCCGGTTTCGGCCTGCCGGTGCTGCTGGTCGGCGGCATGGCCACCATCACCTTCGGAGCCATCGGCGTGCTCGCCTCGCAGGCGCTCGGCCGCCTCGCGAGTTTCTCCGTCCTCGTTTCTTCCGGAACGCTGCTGACGGCGATTGCGCTCGGCAGCGGCGAGATCACCACCGGGGCGCTGTTCTACCTTGTCAGTTCAACGCTGACGATCGGCGCCTTCTTCATGTTGATCGAGCTGGTCGAGCGCGGCCAGGACGCCGGTGCCAACGTTCTCGCCGTGACCATGGAAGCCTACGGCGATGCCGAGGAGGAGGAGCCCGAGGAAGGCGAAAGCGGCGTCGCCCTGCCGGGGACCATGGCGGCGCTCGGCATCTGCTTTGCCGCCTGCGGAATCCTGCTGGCCGGCCTGCCGCCGCTCTCCGGCTTCGTCGCCAAGTTCGCCATGCTGTCGGCCATGCTCAATCCGGCCGGCGGTGACAGCGCCGCGGCCGTGCCGGTGGTGATGTGGCCGGTGGTGGTCCTGATGATCCTGTCGGGCCTGTCGGCGCTGATCGCGATGACGCGATCCGGCATCCGCACCTTCTGGGCCTCGATCGAGGGCACGAAGCCGCGCGTGCTCGTCATCGAAGCGGTGCCGGTGCTGCTTCTGCTTGTCGCCACCCTGTTTCTCACGCTCCAGGCGGGGCCGGTGATGCGCTACATGGTCGACACCACGCGGGCGCTCGCCCTGCCGCAGCAATATGTCGATGCGGTGGTCGAGGCGCGCCGGGCCGGGGAACCGACGGAGGTCCAGCCATGAGCGTGCTTCCCTATCCGCTGCTGTCGCTGTCGCTGCTGCTGATGTGGTTGATGCTCAACGGCTTTTCGATCGGCCACCTGATCCTGGGCAGCCTGATCGCGGTGTTCGCGTCGTGGGCGATGGCCGCCCTGCGCCCGCAGAAGCCGGCGATCCGGCGCTGGCACCTGCTGCCGCGGCTGCTCGGCATCGTGCTCTACGACATCGTCCGCTCGAACCTCGCCGTCGCCTCGATCGTCCTTGCCGGTCGCGCGCGCCAGCGCCGCTCCGGCTTCATGACGATTCACCTCGAACTGAAGGACCCGACCGCCCTCGCCATCCTCGCGGTGGTGCTGACGAGCACGCCCGGCACCGCCTGGGTGGAATATGATTCGGCCACCGGAACGCTGCTGATGCACATCCTCGACCTGGTCGAGGAGAGCGCATGGACCGATCTGGTCAAGAACCGCTACGAGCGCATGCTCATGGAGATCTTCGAATGAGCGCAACCATCCTTTCCTGGGCTGTGGTGGCCGCGCACGTCATGCTGGCCGCAGCGATGGCGCTCGCGATGCTGCGGATGATCCGAGGCCCGCGGGCGCAGGACCGCGTGCTGGCGCTCGACGCGCTCTACGTCAACTCGATGCTGCTGCTTCTGACCTTCGGCATCGGCAGCGGCCGGACCATCTACTTCGAGGCGGCGCTGATCATCGGCCTGCTCGGCTGCGTCGCCACGGTGGCGCTGGCAAAGTTCCTCATGCGCGGCGAGGTGATCGAATGAACGCTGCCGGAGACCTGCCGCTCTGGGCGGCGATCGTCGTGTCCGCCTTCCTTGTCCTCGGTGCGGGCCTCGCGCTCGTGGGGACGGTCGGCCTCGCGCGCCTGCCAACCTTCTACGAGCGCCTGCACGCGCCGACGCTTGGGACGAGCTGGGGCACGGGCGGAGTGGTGATGGCGTCGATGATCTATTTCACCGTGCTCGGAGGCCGGCCGGCCTTCCACGAGATCCTGGTCGGCATCTTCATCACCGTCACCACGCCGGTCACGCTCATGCTGCTCGCCCGAGCCGCTCTCCATCGCGACCGGTCGGAGGGCGATCCTGCGGTCCCCCCTCCGGTCGACCGCCCGGCGTCGGATGAAGACGATCCTTAAGGCGCCGGACGGCCGCCGATCCCGTCCGGCAACGGCTCCCGCTTCACGACGCTTTAAATCTTTTTGTATTTCAACCCGAAACAAAGGGTTATAACCATGCTCCCGCGTAAAAGGCGCCTCGAACTCAAGACCATGCGTTCAGAATGGCGAGGATGCGCCTTTCATCGTCAAGTAATGTCTCATTGGCTCTTCGACGTTGTATGGGTCCGCGTCGAAGAGCTCTTTTTCTGGCACGCTCCTTTTCACGCGAATTCCACTCGTCTCCGACGACATTCTTGCGCGCCACTGCATTGCCGCTACTTCTCGTCTTTTCGGAACCGACTTTTCGGCAAAGCCGGCGACGCCGCCGCCCGGGCCTCTCCCCATGGCGCGCCGACGAAATTCAATCTGCAAGCGAGTGCGCTTCCGCGAGATATTCCGCCATGATACATTGCGACCGCCGAACAGCCCGTGGCAGCATGCCGATGTTGCCGTTGCGCCAAGCCCAGACCGACACACTCTCCTGCTGACCAAGACACCGGGTCAGTTGCACGTTGCGCAGATGACGAAAGGAGGACCGAAAGGTCGCACGAACCAGCCTTTCCAGAAAAATCCAAAGCAGGGCGAGACTGACGACCGCGGTCGCGAACATCGCACGTCCGAAGTCGTGCTCCCTGGCTTCATGAGGGAGAAAACGTATGAAGCGGAAAATTGGCATTGGCAGTCTGTTTGCTTTCACTCTCGCCTCGGCGCTGTGGGCGTCCGGCGAGGCCCAGGCACAGCAATCGCGAAAACCCAATATTCTTCTGATCGTCTCCGACGACACCGGCTATGGTGACCTCGGCCCCTATGGCGGCGGCGCCGGGCGTGGCATGCCCACACCCAACATCGACAAGCTGGCCGCGGACGGGATGACGTTCTTCTCCTTCTACGCCCAGCCAAGTTGCACGCCGGGGCGCGCGGCAATGCAGACCGGCCGCATCCCCAACCGCAGCGGCATGACGACCGTGGCGTTCCAGGGCCAGGGCGGCGGCCTGCCGGCGGCGGAATGGACGCTTGCCTCCGTCTTGAAACGTGGCGGCTACCACACCTACTTCACCGGCAAATGGCATCTGGGCGAGGCCGACTTCGCGCTGCCGAACGCGCAGGGCTATGACATGATGAAATATGTCGGGCTCTACCATCTCAATGCCTACACCTACGGCGATCCGACCTGGTTCCCCGACATGGACCCGGCCTTGCGGGCGATGTTCCAGAAGGTGACGAAGGGCGCCCTGTCCGGCGTGGCCGGAGGACCGGTCACCGAGGATTTCAAGATCAACGGCCAGTATGTCGATACCCCGGTGATCGACGGCAAGGAAGGCGTCGTCGGCATCCCCTTCTTCGATGGATATGTCGAAAAGGCGGCGCTCGAGTTCCTGGATGAGGCGGCGAAGACCCCGGACGAGCCGTTCTTCATCAACGTGAACTTCATGAAGGTCCACCAGCCGAACCTGCCGGCGCCGGAGTTCGAGCACAAGTCGCTGTCGAAGTCGAAATATGCCGATTCGGTCGTCGAGCTCGATACCCGCATCGGCCGGATCATGGACAAGCTTAGGGAAACCGGCATGGACCGGAACACCCTGGTGTTCTACACGACCGACAATGGCGCCTGGCAGGACGTCTATCCGGACGCCGGCTACACGCCCCTCCGCGGCACCAAGGGCACGGTGCGCGAGGGCGGCAACCGGGTGCCGGCCATCGCCGTCTGGCCGGGCAAGATCGAGCCCAACACCAAAAACCACGAACTGATCGGCGGCCTCGACCTGATGGCGACCTTCGCCTCCGTCGGCGGCGTGCCGCTGCCGGACAAGGACCGCGAGGACAAGCCGATCATCTTCGACAGCTACGACATGACGCCGGTGCTGACCGGTTCGGGCCCGTCCCCACGCAAGGAGTGGTTCTACTTCACCGAGGACGAGCTCTCGCCGGGCGCAGCGCGCGTTGGCCATCTCAAGGCGGTTTTCAACCTTCGCGGAGATGATGGCGCGCAGACCGGCGGCCTCGCGGTCGACTCCAACCTCGGCTGGAAGGGCCCCGAATCCTATGTCGCCACCGCGCCCCAGATTTTCGATCTGTGGGCCGACCCGCAGGAACGCTACGACATCTTCATGAACAACTTCACCGAGCGCACCTGGTCCATGGTGACGATCAGCGAAGCCATCAAGAACCTCATGAAGACCTATGTCGACTATCCGCCGCGGAAACTGCAGAGCCTGACCTATACCGGTCCGATCACCATCTCGAACTACCAGCGCTTCCAGTGGGTGCGCGACCAACTCGCCAAGGACGGCATCGACATTTCCGTGCCGACAGGAAACTGACCGACGGTTGGCAGCCGCGACCAGCGTCGCGGCTGCCGCCACTTCCACTTGACAAGGGGGGACCGATGCGCGCTTTCCGAAAACTGATCAGGGTGACCGGCGGCGCCGTGCTGGGCCTGGCCATCGGCCTGCTCGTCGCGACCGCGGTGCTGGCCCAGTCCGATCCGCTGCCGTCGTGGAACGACACCGATCCGAAGAAGGCCATCATCGCCTTCGTCGAGAAGGTCACGACCGAGAATACGCCCGACTTCGTCCCCGAGGCCGACCGCATCGCCGTCTTCGACAATGACGGCACACTCTGGGTCGAGCATCCGATGTACACTCAGCTCGCCTTCGCGCTCGAACGGGTGAAGGCACTGGCCCCGCAACATCCGGAATGGAAGAACCAGCAGCCCTTCAAGGCGGCGCTTGAGGGCGACGTCAAGGCGCTTGGGGCGTCCGGGGAGAAGGGGCTGCTCGAACTCGTCATGACGACCCATGCCGGCATGACCGTGGACGAGTTCCAGGCGATCGTGACCGACTGGCTCGCCGCCGCCCGAGCCCCGCGCTTTGATCGTCCCTATACCGACCTTGTGTACCAGCCAATGCTGGAGTTGCTGGACTACCTGCGGGCGAACGGCTTCAAGACCTTCATTGTCTCAGGCGGCGGCGTGGAGTTCATGCGCCCCTGGACCGAAACGGTCTATGGCGTGCCGCCGGAACAGGTGGTCGGTTCGTCCATCAAGACCGAGTTCATCACGCGGGACGGCATACCGGTGCTGCTCCGCCTGCCCGAGATCAACTTCATCGACGACAAGGCGGGCAAGCCAGTCGGCATCAACACCGCCATCGGTCGCCGACCGATCGCCGCCTTCGGCAATTCGGACGGCGATCTCCAGATGCTGCAGTGGACGACGCTCGGCGGCGCGACACCCCGTTTCGGGATGATCATTCATCACACCGACGCGGAGCGGGAATATGCCTACGATCGCGACACCGAGTTCGGCCGGCTGGACGAGGCGCTCGATGTTGCCCCGATCAACGGATGGATGGTCGTCGACATGAAGTCCGACTGGAAGCAGATATTTCCCCAGAAATGACGGCTTGGCACATGCGCGGCGGACGGAGGGCGGCGATTGGTGAAGACATTGCTGGCGGGCTTGAAAAGTGCGGTCGTCACCGGGTTGGCGCTGGCCATCCTGACATGGTCCGCCAGCGCCGAGGACCGTCCGGTCGATCCGCTGATCGCGCCGCATAAGGGGTTCGTGGACGAGGCGGTCTGCGCCTCCTGCCACGACGATCAGTCGACCGCCTTCGGAAAATCCCATCACGCCAGGGCGATGGCCGTTGCGGACGACACGACGGTTCTGGCGGATTTCGATGACACACGCTTCGAACACAATGGCGTCGTGACGCGATTTTTCCGCCGCGACGGACGTTACTTCGTCAGCACCGAAGGGGCGGACGGCGCGGGCGCCGAGTTCGAGGTGAAGTACACCTTCGGCTACGAACCGCTGCAGCAATATCTTGCCGATCTCGGCGACGGAAAACTGCAGGCGCTCGACATCGCCTGGGACACGAACAGGCGCGTGTGGTTCTGGCTCGGTGAGGGTTCCCCGGCGCGGCCGGGCTCGACCTACCACTGGACCGGTCCGTTCTATCGCTGGAACCGCACCTGCATCGACTGCCACTCCACTGATCCCCGCGCCAACTTCGAGGCTGACAGCGGCGGCTATCGCTCTTCCTACGTGGCGACCAGCATCGGATGCCAGTCCTGTCACGGCGGTGGCGCCCGCCACGTCGAACTGGCAACGGGCCGGGCCAAGGGCGCCGCGCCACAGTCGGACTGGGCCATGCCGAGCGTGGACATGGACGCCTGCCTTGGTTGCCATTCGAGGCGGATCAAGCTTGTCGACGGCTACGGCCCCGGCCAGGACTATCTCGACCATTTCTCGCCGGACCTGATGCGTCAGGAGCTGTATTTTTCGGACGGTCAGATCCTCGACGAGGTCTTCGAGTTCGGCTCCTTCATGCAGAGCCGGATGGCCCGGGCCGGCGTCGTCTGCATGGACTGCCATCTGCCACACGAGGGGGTCGTGCGCGTCGCCGGCAACGGGCTGTGCACGCAATGTCATTCCGAGGCGGGGTCCGACCGGTTCGAGGGCTTCGACCCCAAAGGCGCCTTCGACACCGTCGACCACACGCGGCACGCAGCGGGATCGGCGGGCGCGCAATGCGTCAACTGCCACATGCCCGCGCGCACCTACATGAAGGTCGATCCGCGTCGCGACCACGCCTTCGTCATCCCGCGTCCCGACCTCTCCGAAATCCACGGTACGCCGAACGCTTGCACGTCCTGCCATCAGGACCGGACGAACGCCTGGGCCGCGGCACAGATGGACGCCTGGTACGGCACCGCGTGGCGACAGCGCGAAACCATCGCCCACGCTTTTGCGGCGGCAGCCACAAGCGCGCCGGGCGCGGTTGAAGCGCTCCGCGCCTTCGTCGCGAACCGGGACCAGGCGCCCTTCGCCCGGGCGAGCGCGGTGACCGAGATCGCGAGACTGGGTGGCCCGGCCGCGGCAGCCGATATCAAGGCCGCCGCCGAAGACCCCGAACCCCTCGTCCGGCTGGGGGCCGCACAGGCCGCTGCCAACCTGCCTCCCGATCAGAGACCGGCCGCAATGGCCGAACTGCTTGGCGACGAACGGCGGGCGGTGCGGGTGGCCGCGGCCGATGCGCTGGCCGGCGTCCAGGGCGAACTGCTGGGACATGCCCGCGCCGCCTTCGCCGCAGCCGCCGTAGACGTGTCCACCTACGCCGAGGCAAACGCCGACTTCGCCGAGGCGCGCGGACGGTACGGCCTGTTCCTTGCGGGCGGCGGCGACAAGGCAAAGGCCGAGCAAGTCCTGCAGCAGGCCGTCGCGCTCGACCCGACCCTGGCAGGAGCGCACGGCAACCTCGCCGAGTTCTACCGCATGGCCGGCGACAATACAAAATCCGAGCTCGCCTACCGGTCCGGCATCGCACAGGCGCCGAACAGCGCCGAGTTGCGCTACGGTCACGCGCTCGCGCTGGTGCGACTGAAGAACATGCCGGACGCCATGCAGGAGCTGGAAACCGCCGTCAGGCTCGATCCCGGCAACGCGCGCTACCGGATGACGTTCGCGATCGGCCTCGATTCGACGGGCCGGACGGCGGAGGCCTTTTCGCTGCTCGAGGGAAGCATCAGCGACCAGACGCACGATCCCGAACTGCTCGGCACGGCGATCGGCCTCGGCCTGAAGCTGGGCCGCTACGCCGAGACGCTGAAATACACGGAGCAAATGGCGCGGCTGCAGCCCGACAATGCGGAGGTCGCGGCCCTGTTGCAGAAGCTGCGAAGCGTGGCGGGACAAAACAGGTAGGGCAAGGCCGGCCCTGTCCCTTCACGCATCGCAGACGGCGGCGGCCGCAAGCGCCGGCGCATTGTGGTCCCTCGCCGACATGCGCAGGCGATCGATGCCGATCGGCCACTCGATGCCGATCTGCGGATCGTCGAAGCGGATGGCGCAATCATGGTCAGGCGAATAGAAGTCGCTCACCTTGTAGAGAACCTCGGTGTCCGGCTCCAACGTGACGAAGCCGTGCGCGAAGCCGGCGGGCACCAGCAGCTGGTTGCCTCTGGCGGCGGAAAGTTCGATACCGACCCATTTCGCAAATGTCGGCGAGTTCCTGCGAAGATCGACCGCCACATCAAAGATGCGCCCCCGCACGACCCTCACGAGCTTGGCCTGCGCCCGCGGAGGGAGCTGAAAATGCAATCCGCGCAGGGTCCCGGCGCTTGCGGAGGAAGAGTGGTTGTCCTGCACGAAGGCGAGGTCGATGCCGTGATCGGCCAGTCGGGCGGCGTTGTAGGCCTCGACAAAGAAGCCGCGATCGTCCGCGAACCGTCGCGGCGTCAGTTCGAGGACGCCCTCAAGGGCGAGCGGTCGGATTTCAAGCATGGGCGAGTTCCCGGATTCTCCGCTGCAGGTAGGCGGCATAGTCGGTCTGCCCGAGGAGCCGGGCCCGCGCCAGAACCTGATCCGCCGACACGTATCCGAGTTCGAAGGCGATTTCCTCCGGGCACATGATCTTCACGCCCTGGCGATGCTCGATGGTGCGCACGAAGGAGGCGGCATCGTGCAGGCTGTCATGCGTTCCCGTGTCGAGCCACGCATAGCCGCGGCCAAGCCGGCGGACGTGCAGATCGCCGCGCTCGAGGTAGGCCCTGTTGACGTCGGTGATCTCCAGTTCCCCGCGCCCGGATGGCCGGACGGCCGCCGCTATTTCGAGGACGTCGTTGTCGTAGAAGTAGAGGCCGGTCACCGCCCAGTTCGAACGGGGCCTGGCGGGCTTTTCCTCGATCGCCTCGGCCCTGCCGGTGAGGGCATTGAAGCTGACGACGCCGTAGCGGCTCGGCTGGTCGACGTGATAGGCGAAGATCGTGGCGCCCGACGTCCGCGCGGCAGCATCGCGGCAGATGTCTGCCAGGCCAGCGCCATAGAAGACATTGTCTCCCAGTATCAGCGCGACGGAGTCGTTTCCGACGAATTCGCGGCCGATGACGAAGGCCTCCGCCAGTCCGTTCGGGCGGGGCTGTTCCGCATAGGTGATCGAGAGGCCGAACTCGCTGCCGTCGCCGAGCAGCGTCTCGAACAAGGGCCGGTCCCTTGGCAAGGTGATCACCAGGATGTCGCGGATTCCCGCCAGCATAAGGGTACCGAGCGGATAATAGATCATCGGCTTGTCGTGCACCGGCAGCAGCTGTTTCGACACCGATATCGTCACGGGGTAGAGTCTGGTCCCGCTCCCGCCTGCCAAGATGATGCCTTTCATGCCACCTCTCCGGTTGCTGCGTTCCAGTCGGGCACAAGGCCGCCGCGCGCGGCCCGCAGCCCGGCGGAGAGCGAAACTCCGAGGATCATCGTGACGGCTCCTGGTCAAGGTCCGGGTCGGTCGCCGCCGCGCCGGCAGGACTGAGCGCGCCGCAACGCCAGATGCTGTACGCCGGCTGGGTATCCCAGTCGTAGTAGAAGGCCGCGGCCAGCCTGTTGGCCGCCATCATCTCCTCGAACACGCCGCGCACGGCTCGGATCGCCCCTTCCCGGTCGCGATCGTCGATCGGGCAGGACCTGGCAGTGTTAGCGATGCCCCACTCGGTGACCCAGCATGCCCTGCCCTCATCCGCCGGCCGACAGAAGTCGAGCACGGAGGCAATGTGGCGCTTGAGCTTTGGCCCGCTCTTCTGGCCGGGATAGAGATGTATGCCATAGCCGTCGACCAACTCGTCGATCCCGCGCTCGCGCAGGAGCGAAATGACCTCGCCGGGCTCGAGCCGCTCCATGCCGCGCCGGTCTGCCTCGCCGGTGCTCACATCGGACAGCCCCGCTGAAACGATGGCCGCGCCGCTGCTGTGCCTCGTCGCCTGCACCTCCTCGCGGGTGATCCGTACGACCTCGACATAGGTGTCGAGCCCGCGCGCGAACGCCGCGCCGTTGGCGATTTCGGCGGCCGCGCGCGGCGTGCGCCGGCCCGGTTCGGGATAGACCTCAAGGTCGCCGTTATAGGCGCTGTAGTTGATCTCGTTGCCGGGCTCGACGGCGTCGAGGCGAATACCCATGCCGTCCACGCGCCGCAGCGCTGCGCGCAGGTTCGCACGGTAGAGATCCGGATCCAGATCCGAAAGGCGTTCAACATCCCAGATGCGGCCATGGCCGCTGCGTCGCCTGTTGCCGTCCGGATAGTAGTCCTTGTTGGTGAGCTGGATCTCGAGCAGGATCCGCAGGCCAAGCCGGTCGGCGATCGCCAGCGCCTCGATGCTCCTGTCCACCGGCCGCGACAGCGAGAGCCTGACATGGGTGACGCCGCTCGCGGCAATCGCCTTCAGCACCCGTTCCTGCTCGGCGCGGGAAAGCCAGCCAAGGTTCACCCGGTTTACGCCGATCCGCTCCGGCGATGCCGCGACCGAAGGCGGGGCGAGCGGCGCGAACGCCAGCAGCGCGCACAGCAACAGCCCGCGCGCGCCACCCCGACCCTCGCGGCGGCTATAGCCCGATCTGCCCCAGGACATTGCGGAAGTTCGCCTCGCAAGCAGAGTAGCGGTCGATCACGGCCTGCGTGTCGATCTTGGCCAGGAAATTTTTGAGGTAGGCGCGCTTGTCGGCCTCCCGGTTCCAGGTCGCCGCCTCGATGTAGGGGAAGCCGATGAATTCCAGCATCTCGCGCATGCGGTCGTCGACCGCAATCATGAGCGCCGGCACGCCGGCCTGCATGCCGATGATGCAGCCGTGGAAGCGGCGGCCGAAGCACAGGTCCCGCGTCGACATCGAACCGCGCCACTGGTGCGTGTCGAAATAGACCAGCAATTCGTACTTCCTCTGCCACTTTTCCGAATGCTTGTATTCGGTGGGCCCGATGATGCGGCCGCTTGCCGGATCGTAGACGGGCTGGTTGTCGTCGCCGACCAGATCGAGGTTGTAGGCGACCACCTCATCCTGGATGACATAGGTCGCGACGCTGTCCGGCTTCAGCAGCGCGTGCGCATCGACGATCGTGTCGGCGACGCTGCCCAGATACCCGCCGAAGGCGATCTTCTGGGCGTCGGCAAGGTCCGGGTTGGCCAGTCCGGAGAGCGAGCGCCTCATCTCCCCGGCGGCGAAGTAGAGCGACGGGCAACCGGTCGGCTTGACGAACTTCATCCCTTGCTCGCGCAGGAACTCGGCGGTGAAGTAGCCGCGGGTCAGAAAGAAACTCTCCTTCTTCCGCAGCACGTCCAGGAACTTCAACGTGCCCGCCGGCAACTGCTCCTTCAACCCTTCCTTGCGCTGGATGCCGATGCCCATCACAACGACCGGCATGTCCAGCCTGGCGAAGATCTCAGCCTCCAGGTCGGCGGAGTAACCGGGCCGCAGGAGGTTGGCCGAGGCAAACACGCAGAGGTCGAACTCGCGGTTGACCTGGGCAAAGAGTTCGTCCGAACCCTGGTTGTTGGCAAGGTGCCAGAAGGGCAGATAGGTGACGTCATGACCGCGAAGGCTCTGCGCTGCGCCCTCGCCGATCAGGTAGTTGCCGGTGTTGGCAATCCGCCTGACCTGCGACAGCAAGTCCTTCTTGGTGCGGGTCTCGTCGAACGACGGTCGGTGCATGACGGTCGTGCCGGACACGCCGGCAATCGTCCGCTGCAGATATGACGGAATTCCTGTAAGCAAGATACGCATTACTAACCCCTGCTAGAGCCCGATGCCGATTTCGCGAAGCGTCACGCGGAAGGCGCGTTCGCGATCTGAGTAGCGGTCGACAAGCTCGGTCGTGTTGAGCGTTGCCAGATGGTCGGCGACGAAGGCGGCCCGATCCTCGGCCTTGTCGATATCGTTGATGTCAACGGCCGGAAGGCCGGTAAAGCCGAGCATCTCGCGCATCCGATCGTCGACGGCCACCATCAGGCTCGGAACCGCGGCCTGCATGGCGATGATCGAGCCGTGGAACCGGCGTCCGAGATTGAAGTCCATCGACGAGGCCCAGGCGCGCCACTGGTTGGTGTCGAAGAACGTGCGCACCTCGAACGGGCGCTTCAGCCGATCGGCGCCCGGATAGGCCAGCTCGCCGATCATCAGGCCCGAGGCCGAATCGTAGACACGACCTTCGTCGTTGGGCTCCACGCTCATATCGAAATGCAGGAACTCGTCCTGCACCACGTATTGCGGCACGGTTTCCTTCGGCGCCAGCGCATTGGCGTCGAGGATGGCGTCCTGATTGCCGCCGAGATAGCCGGAAAAAATCGTCCGCGCCTTGCCGATCTCCACGCTCGGCAGCCTTTTCAGCGACCGGCGCATGTTGTCGGGCATGAAATAGACCGAGGGGCAGCCGGTGGGGCGCACGAAGGAAAAGCCCTGGTCCTTCAGGAAGCCCGCGGTCTCGTAGCCGCGCGTCAGGAAGTAGTGCTCGCGCTCCTTCAGCACGGCCAGCAGACGCTTGGTGCCTTCCGGCAGCACGTTTTCGAGATCCTTGCGGCTTTGCAGGCCGATGCCGAGCATGACGATCGGCATGTTGAGGCGGCTCAGGACTTCTGCCTCGGCATCGGCCGAGAGCCCCTTGCGCAACAGGTTGGCGCAGGTGAAGACGCAGATGTCGAAATTGGCGTTGAACTCCTCCAGGCCGGCCCCGCTCTTGCTCAGATTGTAGAGGTGCCAGAACGGGACCTGCCTTGCATGCGGCGCAAGCGCCCGCAGGGCGCCTTCGCCGATGAGATAGTTCCCGGTGTTGCTGATGTTGCGAAGTTCCTGCAGGAAGTCTTCCTTCGACTCAGGCTGCTTCTGCCGCTCCGCATAGGAAACCGACAACCCGTGCGCGCCGTTGGCAAGGCGGGTGTAGTGACCAGGAATGCCCGTTACGAGAATCCTTGGACGCATTCGACTAGACCTTTCTGTTTCGCACGAGCGGCATGGCTTCAGCCCAACGCCGCCGTGACGGGACCTGCCGTCGCCTGCTCGCGAAAGATCGCGGCGCGCGACAGCGACGAATTGTTGACGGACTGATCACACCACGTCAGGAACTCGGAGAAGGATGAGGTCCAGGAGCGGCGCGCCGCCGTGCGGATGCATCCCTCCATCAGCGGCGCGAGCCTGCCGCGATTGTGCGCGATCTCCGCGATCACCCGCGCCATCTCCCGCACCACTTGGGGATCGGACGCAGCGTCGATGAGAATGCCGTCTTCGCCATCGACGATCAGTTCGTCGACGGCCCCGACCGCCGTGGCGATCGGCACGCAGCCGAGTTGCTGCGCCTCCGCGATCATCAGCGGCGCACCCTCCCAGCGCGACGGCATGACGAGCACATCGGCCCAACCCAATGCCTTGATCAGGTCCTTGCTGGCGAAGACGGGAGGGCGGACATCGACCCCGAGATCCTTCAGCCGCTCGGTCCAGGACACGGTCGAGTCGGCGAGGATCTCGCCGCCGATTGCGAGCGCGTCGAAGGGCACATCGGCGGCGCGCAGGTCGACGAGCGCGGCGGCCAACCGGTCGATACCCTTCTGCTGGTCGAGGCGGCCCATGTAAAGCAGCCGAAGCTGGTCGTCCTTGCGCTCGATTCGCCGGACAGCCAGAACGTCCGCCAGCGTCTTGGGCGGCACCGAGAAGCTCGCGCCGTTGGCCACGGCGAAGACCTTCTCGTGCGGGACGCCGAAGGAGTGAAGGTAGACCTTGAGCTGTTCGGAGCAGGTCAGGAAGGCATCGTAGCAATGCTCGTGGGCGATCGCGGCGAAGGGCTGCCCAGCCGGTCGCTTGAAGGCCGTGTTGTCGACGACGTGGAGGTAGCAGGCGGTGCGGGTTCCCTCCGAGCGCAGGCGCGCGATCAGCGGATGGACGGCCATCACGTGGTTGTTGATGACCAGGTCAAAGCCGGACAGCTGTCCCTTCAATGCCTCCCAGTCGACCGGATGACCCTCGGTGATGAAATCCTGTCCCAGGAAGGAACCGGTCGCCCCCCAGGCCGGAATGCCCGCGTCCCAGAAATGGATGAAGTCAAAGCTCGCGTCGAATTCGTCGATCACGTCCATCCGGGCCGTGCCGAGCACGAACAGGTGCGTCTCGTAGCCCGCCGCCTGCAATTCGCGTGCGGCGGCATAGATCACCTTCTCGGCCCCTCCGAACGAGGCGTTCGGCACAAGCAGTGCCGCCGTTCGCTTTCCCGCGCTGTGGCCGAGCGGGAGGACCGGCGAGCCGCCGATTTCCTTCCGCAGCGCCTTGTGCAACTCGGCGTAAGGCACGAGCCGTGCCGGGCGCCAGGTCCAGCGGCGGCCCGCCGTCCGGCGCAAGGGGCTGGACGCGATCGCATTGACGCAGTTGATCATCACCTGCTGCGGCGTAACGAGCGAGCGCCGTGGCAAGGTCCGTGGAAAGGGGAACCGCACCCTGAGAACCGTCGATGTCGGCCATACCTGTTGGCCGCCGATCGAAGCGAACCAGTCGAGCGCGTTGTTTTGGATCACGTCCTGGACGAGCGTGCTCGGCAGGAAGATCAGGTCGGCAGGGCCGATGTTCTGTGCGCCAGCCCCGTATGCGATCGGCTCGACCTTGCGTTGGGCGGCATCGTTGGCCAGCTGGACGAACACGACGTTGGCATTCTCGCTCAGCCGCTCTAGGTGGGCGAGCACGTTCGGAAGCATCCGCGAGCGCCGCAGCAAGTCGAGCGCCGCGCCGCTGCCGGCAATCATGAACGGCGGGAAGTGCACGTTGTCCGGCTCGCCGATATTGGCCCAGTAGGCCGGGATGATGTCGTCGAGACGCAGCATCGCCGGCGGCTTGGTCGGGTCGGTGAAGAACGAGAGTGCCGCATCCTCCGTCCGCGCGAACAGGTAGCGCGGGCACTCCTCGTGTTCGAAGTCTACCAGCATCGGCCGCTGGAACAGCGCCTTGTGACGCTTCCGCAGAAAGCTGACCGAGGTGGCGCGATCGCGATTGGCTTCTTTGAAGCGGCTTTCGGCGCGCAGCCGATACTCGAAGATGGTGTCGTGGCACGGGGCGCCGACGAAACCGTGATCGATGCAGGACAGCCAGAATTCCCAGTCCTCGAAGCCGTTCTGCCTGTCGTCGTTGAAGCGGACGCCGGCCTCGAAGACGTCGATCGAGATCATCGATCCGGTGTCGCAGATGTTGTCGGTGATGCAGTGGACCAGCCGTGAATAGCGGTTGCCGTAATGGGCGCGCCAGCTCACCGAGAAGGTGTCGATGTTGGTGTAGACCCAGCCGCAGCCACTGGAGCGCAGCTGACGGTACAGGGTCTCGATGGTACCGGGCAGGACCCGGTTGTCGGCATCGAGGAAATAGACGGCGCGGGCCTCGGGCAGATGCTCGAGCACATAGTCGATGGCGCGGTTGCGCGCCCCGCCCGGGCCGGCATTCCGCCCGAACACGACATGGATCGAGGGATGGGCGGCGGCAAACAGCAACAGCTGGTCGAAGGTCTCGTGTCGCGGATCGCCGTCGACCGAGACGACAATGGCAATCCGGCAGCTGCCCGTGTTCGCGGCGAGCACGGATTCGATGGCCTCCAGCGCGAGGGCGGCATGGCCGTAGAGCGGCATCGCCACCGCAACGAGATCCGGCAGGTCCCTATCGGCGGGCATCGGCGGCCTCCGCTGATTGCTTGACCAGCCTGAAACCCGACACCTTTAGCCAGGAGAAATCGACCGATTCCGTCACCGCCCGGCTGAGGATCAAGAGATCCATCGGGCCTCGCAGCGGCTCCTCAAGCTGGATGTTGACGTTGACGGATTGCTTGGCGCTGACTTCGCGCCATCCGCTGAAGAACGCCGACGGCCTGGCCGCGCCCTTGCGCGCCAGCTCGGCCACCTCGGAGCGCGCGTTCGAGTTGGCCGGGGCGAGAAGGAAGCTGACCGCGGCCGGCGCTCCCTGGGGATGGTCGATGATGGCGCTGGCCGAGAACGAGATCGTGCCGGGCTCCACGGCGCGACTGATGGCACCGGCGGAAATGCCGCTCGGAAGCGGGTGGCAGACGACCGCATGCTCATGCTCCAGGTACCGTACGGTCTGGAACTCCGGCACGATCGGCGTGACCGATACGTCGGCGATCTGGCTCATCGCATCGACCGCCAGCCGGTAGTCGACGATGAATTGGCCCTCGAGCAGATTGCTTGGGGCGATCATGTTGGGCACGGCGGCGGGTTTGACCCCGGGCAGACCGGTAAACACGCGGAAGGCCAGCGGGCGGAGGTCAAGGTCGGGATGCGGTTGCTCCGACCGCGCCGAGTAGCGCTCGCCGGCGATCGGGTAGCCGAGCGACAGGCCAACCGTCTCGGGGCCGGTCGCGGAAACTCTCAGACGCAGGGTTCGCGCTGCTCCTCCGCAGGCCCGCGGCAGCGAGAAGAAGTTCCAGTTCGGGACGAGCTGGGCGTAGGGCACGGTCCACTCGGCCACCCCCTCGCCGCTTTCAAGATAGCTCAACGCCACGACCATTTCGCCGCTCGCCTTCGGCACCGAATGCAGGTGCAGCGCGAAGCCGGCCACGCCGAGGCTGGAGATCGGCAGAAGCTGCTCGATGTAGGCGTTCGCGAGCAGTTGCCCGATGCCCTCGTCCTTGGGGTCCGAGTAGGGATCGTGGGCGAACGCCTCTGCGACCGGCTCCCAGCTGCGCGCCTGAAAGGCATCCTCGAGGGCGCGGTAGTTTTCCAACAACGTTTCGCGCTCGCGCCGCAGGAGGGCAAGCTCGGAGGTGAGCGAGGCACTGTAGCGCGCCAGCCTCCCGAGCCCGCCCTCGATCAGGCCGCGCAGCAGCGCAAGACTCTCCGCCATGTTCGCGGGGTCAAGCCGCTGGATCGGGGGCTCGGGAACGCTTCCCATCGACCGAACCGCGGCCAGGCTTTCACGCAGGCCCGCCTCGCCCTCGTCGGAAAACGCTACGGCAATCAAGGGAAACGCGTTCTTCAGCAGGACCGGAGCCCGCCCGTCCTCTTCCAGACGGACGACCAGATGCTCGATCTCGCTTCCCACGATCCTTGGCCAGTCCCGTTCCGAGACCGCCACCAGCCTCCTCGTTCCCAACCGCTGGCCCACACCAGGAGACATCAGATCTTGCACGCACCGCCTCAAAAATAAAATTGACGCCTGAACAGAAATCTAACAGTTAAATTCGGAACTGATCCGGATTGAACCATCATCATCCAAATACGTAACAACTATTTTTGCAACGCACAATAAGAAAATACGAAGCGAATCACACAAACAACTTCATATATACTTCAAAAATAGAAGCAATTGCTTCATTTCGGGAAAGTGCACCCCTAGAGCTTCATGACCTGCGCCAGCGCATTCATCTGGCGGTCGAGGCAGTCCTGCAGCCGGAAGCGCCGCTCAACCGTCTGCCGCGCGGCGATCCGCAAGGAGGCCATGGCAGCGGGGTTCGCCACCGCATCGATGACGGCGTCCGCCAGCGCATCTGTGTCGAAAAAGGGCACCAGCAGGCCGTTGGCACCGGACTGGATCACCTCCTGGACGGGGGCGGTGTCCGAACCGATGACGAGACTGCCGCAGGCCATCGCCTCGAGCACCGACCAGGACAGCACGAAGGGATAGGTCAGGTAGAGGTGGGCGGCCGAGATCTGATAGAGCTGCCGCAGCACCGAATGCGGCACCACACCAGGGAAGATGGCGTTCCCGCGCGGCAGGTCGAGCGAGGCAAGCAGATGATCCTTCCACGACCCCCCGCCGGGCGGCGGCGCGCCATAGCTGACACCATCCCCGCCGACAAAGACGAACAGTGTGTCGGGGCGCTTCCGCACCACCTTGGCGGCAGCCTGCAGGGCCTGGGGAAATCCGCGATACGGTTCGAGATCGCGTGCGACATAGGTGACGATGGGCGGGCCGCCGGCGGTGAGCACGCGACCGTCAGCAAGGGTAACGGAGGCCGCGGGATCGGGCCGAAAGCGATTCGTGTCGACTCCCTCGTGCCCGACCGAGATGCGCGCCTGGGCGTCGAGCGGATAGAGGCTTCGCTGCCATTCCGTCGGGCTGATGCCGCCGTCCATCGCCTCCAGCGTCAGGAGCTGGGCGGCGTTGCGCAACCGTAGCCTCTTGCGCGTGTCCGCGTCGGGCCGGTCGCCCGGGGCGAAGCCGACGTCCGCCCCTTCGGCCCGATAGAAGAACTCGCAATATCCGAGCATGGGCACGGCAGGCATCACGTCCTTCACGAACATCATGCTGCCCCAGCCGATATGTCCAAAGACGACATCCGGCGCCAGTCCCTGCCGCACCATCGCATCAACCGTTTCGGCGACACGATGCCCGATCCGCGCGTGATGGTCGGGAACGCCCATATGGCGGGCCATGGTTCCGTTGGCGGCCGGAACCGGCTCCGCCCGATGCCGGATGACTCGGACGGCGGGAATCCTCTGGTCGATGGTCTCGGTTACGAGACTGACCTCATTGCCCGCCTGCGCCAGATGGCCGGCCAGGGCGGCGAACTGGCCGAAGCCGCGCCGGTGAACAAATGCCACATGCATCGCGTCTAGCTCGCAACAGACCGCCGTAGCCGCGCGCTCAAACCCGGTAGCGCGAGGCACTGCCCCAGACCAACTCGACCTGGTGCAGCGTGTGGAACGCTGTCTCGAGGATGCGCTGGTCGTCGTCGCCGCGATTGAGGGTACGCTCATAGGCCATCGAAGCGTCCCGGAGATCGGCCCTGAGCCGTTGCCCCTTTTCAGTCAGCCGGATGCGGGCGGAACGCTTGTCGCGCCGGGAGGCAACGCGATCGATATAGTCACCGTCGGCCAACTGCTTCAGGTAGTAGGAAACATTGGAGCCGACATAGTGTCCGCGGTCCAGAAGTTCGGCAACCGAAAGTTCAGCATCGCCGATGGCGAGCAGAACCATCGCCTGGGCCGGTCCGATATCGTCCACGCGAAGCTTTGTCAGCTCCGCCCGAACTAGACCCGAGAACCGCCGGCTTGCCCGCTCCATGAGGCGACCGAGTTCAAAATAGGTAATCTGCGGGCAATCCGACGGGTCAGATTCCGGCCCGGTGGCATTCTGAGCCGACTGATCGCCGTCTTCAGATCTCGAAACATCATTAAGTTCCACGGACGGGTAGAGCACAACTTCATCCTTCATCCCACACTCCATTTCAGAAAATTACTTCAAATTTCGAAGTAATCTTCAAATATGCCCCATTCCCCCCGAATAACCTGAGCTTGCACAAACACTGATTCTTGTGCCACATTGACAGCAACAATACTATGTACCTGTTCAAAAATAAGCCAAACTTCCTTCGTCAGATGGCCGTAACGTTAACTTCAGGCAAATCGCACATGCGTGATACTGTTCAAAATGAGACAAGAAGCAAGCGGCAAAATTTGGGAGGACTGCCACAGAATGGCCCGATCAATCCCGGGTTGTTAATACTGCAAGCAAAGCGGGTATTTTTGGCCGCATTGCTGTATGCCGCCGCACTCAGCGTCTGCATCAACCTGCTGCAGCTGACTATGCCGCTGTTCATGCTGCAGGTTCATGACAGGGTTCTCAACAGCCAGAGCGTCGACACGCTGACGATGCTGACGGTCCTGGCGATCGGCGCACTGGTGGTATTCGGCATCCTGGAGTTCATCCGCGCGCTGTCGTTCCAGGCGATGGGCGGCGTCGTCGTGCGCTGGCTGAACATGCCGGTGCTCACTGCCGCGGTGCAGGCCTCGGTCGACCAGGGCCTCGCCCGCGCCACGCAGTCGCTGCGCGACCTGGCGGAGTTGCGAAGCTTCCTGACCTCCTCGGCCGTGGGCGCGCCGCTCGATGCCGCATGGTCGCCGATCTTTCTGGGCGCACTCTTCCTGCTGCACCCGCTGTTCGGCCTCGTCGGCGCGATTTCGGTGGCGCTGCTGCTTTGCTGCGGCCTGATCACCGACATGCTGACACGACAACTGACCCGGGAAGCCAACCAGACCAACATAGAGGCCCTGTCGAAGATCGGGGCCTCGTTGCGGCATGCCGAGGCGATCGAGGCGATGGGCATGCTGCCGGCGCTGGCGCAGCGCTGGCGCGCCCTGCAGTTGCAGGCCCTTAGCGCCTTCGAGGCGAGCGGCGGCAGAAGCAAGGCGATGACGTCGATCACCCGCAGCCTGCGCTATTCGATCCAGATCGCCACGCTGGCGGTCGGAGCCTTGCTGGTGCTGGAGCAGGAAATCACGCCCGGCGCGATGATGGCGGCGAGCATCCTCGTCGGGCGCCTCCTGATCCCGTTCGATTCGATTATCGACAACTGGCGGCAGTGGGTCCTGGCAATCGCCGGCTGGCGCCGGCTGGAGGCTGCGCTGAAGGAGGACCTGGCGGTGCGCCAGACCATGCCGACCCCGCATACCGGCGGCGACCTCGTGGTCGACAGGCTGGTCTACGCGCCTCCCGGCATGGATGTTCCGATCATCAAGGGCATCTCGTTTTCGCTCTCGCCAGGCGAGGTGCTGGGCGTGATCGGTCCCTCGGCGGCCGGCAAGTCAACGCTCGCGCGGCTGCTGGTGGGCATCCTGCGCCCCACCGCGGGCGGCGTCTTCCTCGACGGACACAACGCCTATCTTTGGGAGCGTGGCTCGTTCGGCCAGGTGGTCGGCTACCTGCCACAGTCGGTCTCGCTGCTCGAGGGCACGATCCGGGAAAACATCGCCCGGATGGAGGAAAGCGATCCGCACAAGGTGCTGGAGGCGGCGCGGCTGGCCGATGTCCACGACATGATCGGGCGGCTGCCGCTGGGCTACGACACCCCGGTCGGCGACGGCCACCTGACCCTTTCCGGCGGGCAGCGGCAGCGCATCGCGCTGGCGCGCTGCCTCTACAACCGACCCCGCCTGATCGTGCTCGACGAGCCCAACGCCAATCTCGATTCGCTCGGCGAGCGGGCGCTGATCCGCGCCATCGAGCAGGCGCGCAACGACGGCGCCATCGTGATCATGATTGCGCACCGGCCGACCATCATGCAGGCCGCCGACAAGCTGTTGGTCCTGGAAAACGGTCGCATCACCCAATACGGACCGAGGACGGACGTGGTGGCCGCCACGACGCCCGGCGAAACCCGCCGCGAGGTGACCGCGCGATGACAAGCAAGCCTCCCGTACCAGCGCCCTCCGCCGCGCCCGAAAGCCGGCTGCAACTGCACGGACGGGTTCCGCCGGGCACAAATCCGCCGGTCCTTTCCCTCGACGACAGCGAAGTGCGATCGCCGCTGCGTCGCCTCGTCGTTGCCGGGCTCGCGACAGTCCTGGTGTCGTTCGGCGGCTTCTTCGGGTGGGCGTTCTCGACCGAACTCAGCAGCGCCACGGTTGCCAATGGCACCGTCATCGTCGACTCCAAGCGGAAGACCATCAGCCATTTCGAAGGCGGCGTGATGAGCCGGCTGCTGGTGCAGGAGGGCGACCAGGTGTCTGCGGGCCAGCCGCTGATCGAGATGGAGGACACCCGGGCCCGCTCCAACCTGCAGGCGCTGCGAAGCCGGCGCATCGGCCTGATCGCGAAGCTGGCCCGGCTGAAGGCCGAACAGGCGGGCGCGCCGGAGATCGGGTTCCCCGAGGAGTTCAACGAACCCCGCGACGCCGTGGTCGACGATGCCGTCAAGGCGGAGAACGTGTTCTTCGAGAAGCGGCGCGAGGCCAAGCGCGACCGCGCCGAGGTCCAGGGAAAGACCATCGAAGAGCATCTGGAGCAAGCCAAGTCGCTCGCGACCCAGGTCCAGGCCACCGACCGGCAGATCGAACTCGTCAGCGAGCACCGCGCGGCGATCGCGACCCTCGTGGAAAAGGGGGTCTCCCCACGCACGCAACTGATCGAAGTCGACACCAAGCTCAGCGAACTCGCCAGGACGCGGGGCGAACTTGCCGGCGACAAGGCGCGGGCGGAGAAGGCAAAGGCGGGCGCCCAGCTGGCGCTGACCGGCATCGAAAGCGAGTTCCAGTCGACGATCGCCGGGGAGATCACGACGGCACGGGTCGAGCTTGCGGATGTCGAGGAACAGATCAAGTCGGCCGAGGATGTGTTGCGGCGCCTGGAGATCCGCTCGCCGCAGGCCGGCATTGTCAGCAATATCTGGCTGCGCACGCCCGGCAGCGCCATCACGCCGGGTCAGCCGCTGCTCGAAATCGTGCCGGAAAACGAGCCGCTGCTGGTCGAGGTGCGCGTGAACCCGCGCGACATCGACAGCGTCGCGGTCGGCTCGCCGACGCAGGTTCGCCTGACGGCCTACAATCAGCGGTCCCGGTTGCCGCTCGAGGGAACCATCACCTATGTCGCCGCGGACCAGTCCGTCGACGAAAGCTCGAACACCGCCTTCTTCGTCGCACGCGCAAAGATCGAGGCGACGTCGCTCGCCGGCAACAGCGACGTGCGGCTCTATCCCGGAATGCCCGCCGAGGTGCTGATCATTCACAAATCGCGCCGCGCCATCGACTACCTCACCTCGCCCGTGGTCGACAGCTTCAATCGCGCGTTCAGGGAAGACTGACCCCGCACCCTTGAAACCGAGCATTCGCGGTAATTTGCTTCAATTTTTGAAGCAAATTACCGCGACAATGGTTATTCATTATAAGCATTCACGAATTATTACTTCCTCAATATCTTAAAATGGGTCATTTTCTACAGTAAATGACACAAAGAATCCTTATTTATTCTCGGAATTAGACTTGCACCGCATTATTTTGCAGTGCACACTCCCCCCCGCGCAGACCTCGGCCAACGCCGAAAGCGCATGCACATAAACCTGAAGAGGAGAGGCAAATGGCCACGTTGGAAGGCGGCGCATATGACGACGCACTATTCGGCTCTCGCTTCAACGATTTCATCCGTGCCCATGGCGGCGATGACTTCGTGAGCGGGGACGACGGGGATGACATCATCCTCGGTGAAGAAGGTGACGACCTGCTGTTCGGCGGGAAGGGAAATGACGCCCTGTTCGGCGGCGAGGGTGACGACCTGCTGAACGGCGAGAAGGGCGATGACATGCTGGTCGGCGGCTGGGGCGACGACCTGTTGTACGGCGACAAGGGCAACGACGTCCTGCTCGGCGGACAGGGCAACGACCTTCTGTCTGGCGGCAAGGGCAATGACGTGCTCATTGGCGGCGACGGTGCCGACATTATCGACGGCGGCGCCGGCAACGACATCATGACCGGCGGCGCCGGCCATGACATCTTCGTGTTCGACGGTGGCGGTGGCAATGACGTCATCCTCGACTTCACGCCCGGCGAAGATCTGCTGCAGATCTCCAAGGGCATCAACGGACTCGACGTGTCTTCGCCCGAAGACCTGGCCTCGCGCATCACGCAGGTTGGCGGCAACGTCATCGTGGACCTCGGCCATGGCGACACGCTGACCCTCGTCAACGTCGATGCCGACGACATCCAGGCCAACCCCGAAAACTATTTCACGGTTCACTAAGCGTGACCTCGGCGCGCCCTGCATCCTCCCGTGGGGCGCGCGCATCCCAACCCAGAGGACAGCGCGTGACGTTCGACGATACGACGACCGCCGACGGCGACTTCAGCAAGGCAAGGACCTTCCGGATCGGCACAGACCTGGCCATGCTGGTCTGGGATCGCCCAGCAGACCTGCCCGCCACCACGCGGTACACGCTGTCCCTGCCGCAGAAGCCGGTACCGCTCGTCAGCACCACGCTTCCAATGGGCGACGGCCGGCAGCGCATCTGCTGGGCCCTGCGACCGGGCAAGGCGCCGGTCAGCCTCCACATCTGCACGCCGGAGGGCAAGGTCATTCAGGCCACCGTGATGCCGCCGGCGCCGGCGCTCCCGCCGCTCGATATGGAAGCCCTGTTTGCGGAACTCGCGCAGGAGGTTCGCACCAAGTTTCTCGGCACTCTGCTGACGGTATGGCGAAGCGCCTTCCGGGTCACCCATGACCCGTTCTTCAGCATGATCGTCGAAGATGCACTGCACACGCTCGTGCCTGCCCCGCGGCCGGCGACCATGGTGTGCCAGATCGCGCCGGGGCGCCATCTGATCGAGACGGCCATCAGCCCCGATCTGGGCGACGTCACGGCGATCTATTCCATCGGCCTTGCCTCGGTCTCGCCCTTGCCGCTGCGCTTCGTCGTCGGCCGGCCGGCAAGGCAGGGCTCGAGGACCTGTCACATCGTCGCCGAGACCGCGGCGCGCCCGGTGATGATCGTGCTGTTGAGCAGGCATGGCGCCGCCGTGCGCGCCCTTGTCGACGGCGGCCCGCGCTTTCCCGGTCTTCGGGCCTGGTGGGCCGAAAGCCTGGATGCACCGGAACTGCGAGAACTGGTCGTGCGCAGCCTCTCCGCCTATCCCGAGGGTGGCGCAACCACGGCGATCGACCTGCAGTTGCGGTCCCCCTTGCCGGCGCGCCGGGTCGCAAAGTCGGCGATGCGCCCGTCCGGCGAGATCGACCTCGCGCTGGCGCTGCCGGATGGCCTGCTCGCCGGCGGCTGGTATGCGGCCTCGTCGATGCTTGCCGGAATCGACTACCTGAAGGAGGACGGCACCGCGGTGCCGCTCGACGGCAACACATACCAGTTCCCGGCCTGGGCGCGCGGCCGGAACGAGGACGACAAGACCCACGTCACCGGCTTCGTCGCCCGGGTTCCGTTGACGGAGCCGCCCGGGCCCCTGCTGCAGCCGCGTTTCCAGATGCGCCTTGTCTCGGGGGCGGTGCAGCCGCTGGTGCCGAAGCCGCAGCCGTACGAACCCGTCACCCAACGAAACCACATCTTGCGCGCGGTACCGCCGCAGCACGCGATCGACGGCGCGTTCCGGACCATCCTGGCCCCCGCCCTGCAGGACGTCGAACGACGGCTTGGCCGGACAATCGAGGTCGATCACACCAAGGACTACGGGCTGCCGCTCGACGCACCGCTCGTTTCCATCGTGGTTCCGCTCTACCGCGTGCTGGATTTCCTGAAGTTCCAACTCTCCGGCATGGCGACCGATGCCTGGCTGGCGGGCAATGCCGAGATCATCTACGTGCTGGATTCGCCCGAGATCCAGGACGAGACCGAACATATGCTCGGCGGCCTGCATCTCCTGCACGGCCTGCCGATGAAGCTGGTGGTGATGAACCGCAATGGCGGCTACGCCCGGGCCTGCAATGCCGGCGCCCGCTTCGCCCGCGGCTCCATCCTGGTGATGCTCAATTCGGATGTCGTGCCCTGCGCGCCCGGCTGGCTCGAGGTGCTGGCGCGGCGGCTGCTGGAGGAGGGCAAGCTCGGGGCAATCGGCCCGAAACTGATCTTCGAGGACGGATCGCTGCAGCATGCCGGGCTCTATTTTGGCCGCGACCGGCATGGCACCTGGCTGAACCATCACTACCACAAGGGCATGCCCGGCGACTATGCCCCGGCACAACGGGCCCGCCTCGTTCCCGGCGTGACCGGAGCCTGCCTCGTGAGCCGAAGGGACGTCTACGAACTCGTCAACGGCTATACCGAGGACTACGTGATCGGCGACTACGAAGACAGCGACCTCTGCCTCAAGATCCGGCGACTGGGGCTGCAGATCGCCTATGAGCCGGCCGCGTCCCTGTACCATTTCGAGCGCCGGTCGATCCGCCGCAGCCAGGACTACATGCGCGGCGTGGCGAGCCAGTACAATTCGTGGCTGCACACGCAGCGCTGGGATGAGGACATCACCGAACTGATGACGACCCAATTCGGCACAGACCTGATTCCCACCCCGCTGCAGACGGTTGCCGAAAGGAGCGCGGCATGATGGAAGCGACGCTCCTGCACAGCGCCCGCCCCAGGCGTCTGGTCGACGAGGACCGCATCCGCTGGCTCGCCGAAGCGGTGTTGCGGAACCGCTTCCTGCCGCAACCCGAGCCCGACAACGTCTTCGTCGGAGACGGCGACTTTCGCGCCATCGGCGCCGAGTTCATCGGCCATTTCATACGCGTCGGGGGCCTGCGCGAAGACAGCCGCGTGCTCGACATCGGTTGCGGCATCGGCCGGATGGCCGTCCCCCTCACCCAGTATCTGGATCCGGAAAGGGGCCGCTACTGCGGGATCGACCCGGTCGAGGGCGGGATCGGCTGGTGCCAGCGCACGATCACGCCGCACTATCCCAACTTTGCCTTCCGCCGGCTCGACATCGCCCATGAGCTTTACAACCCCAAGGGCAGGCTCAGCGGCGCCGCGCTGAAGCTGCCCTTCGCCGACCGGCATTTCGACTTCGTCATCATGACCTCGGTCGTCACCCACCTGCCGCCGGACGAGGTTCTCGTCTACCTCCGCGAGGTAAGCCGGGTACTGGTGCCGGGCGGCCGCCTGTTCATGACGGCTTTCGTGGTCGACCGGATCGCGGCCGCCAACGAGACCGGGCGGCGCGATCCGCGGCTCGCCTTCACGCGCGACGGCGAGGGACCGTGCTGGTTCGTCCCCGACCTGCCGCGCCTCGCCGCGGTCGGCTTCGACGACGGGTTCCTGGACGGTGCGGTACGGCAGGCCGGGCTCTCGCTGGCACTGAAATCCCTGGGCCACTGGCGCGGCACGAACGCGAGCCACTACCAGGACTTCCTCGTGGCCAAGCGCCGGGGAGCGGAGCGATGAGCAAGCGCATTCTGGTGGCTGCCCACAACCATCCCTCGCTCCATCCCGGCGGCACCGAAATATTCGCCCACGACCTCTTCCGTGCCTATCAGCGGGCCGGTCACGAGGCGCTGTTTCTCGGCGCCACCAACCAGATCCACCGCGAGGCGCGGCCAGGCACCAGCTTCCAGGGGGTCGGGCCCGCGGGCGACGAACTGCTGCTGTGGTCGGGGCACTTCGACCGCTTCTTCATGAGCCAGATCGACCTCTATGGCGTGGTGCCGGACCTGGTGGAACTGCTGCGCGATTTCAGGCCGGACATCGTCCACCTCCATCACCTGCTCCTGCTCGGGGCCGAGTTCCCGCACATCGTCCGCCGCACCCTGCCCCATTGCCGGATCGTCATGACGTTGCATGACTACTATCCGATCTGCCACCACGACGGCCTAATGGTCCGCACCGGCAGCCGGGAGTTGTGCCACACGGCCAGCCCAGACCGCTGCCATGCCTGCTTCAAGGACATACCGCTCGACCGCTTCGCCTTGCGAGAGCAGCATCTGAAGGCGCTGTTGAGCGCAGTCGACCATTTCGTCGCCCCGAGCGAGTTCCTGCGGCAGCGATATCTCCAATGGGGACTTTCGGCGGATTCGATCAGCGTCGTTCCGAACGGCATTCCGGTGCGCGCGCCCGTCGCGGACCGCGGTCCTGCGGCGGACGGGCGAGTGGTGTTCGGATATTTCGGCAATCTCAACCCCTGGAAGGGCGTGACGGTGCTGCTTGCGGCCGCGCGTCAGCTGATCGCCGACGGCCTCGACTTCGAACTGCGCGTGCATGGCGGCGCCCCGTTCCAGAGCCGGGACTTCGTCGAGGAGATCGAGCGCCTGTTCGCCGAGACCGCTCCAGCCGTGCAGCAGCGCGGCCCGTACCGGCGCGAGGACATTGCCGAACTGGTGGCCGCGGTCGACTGCACCATCGTCCCGTCAATATGGTGGGAGAACGCGCCCCTCGTCATCCAGGAGGCACAAGCGTTGGGTCGACCGGTGATCGCCAGCGCCATCGGCGGCATGGCCGAGATGGTCGAGAACGGCGTCAACGGCCTGACCGTCGCGCCCAACGACGCACGGGCCCTCGCGGCCGCGATGCGCCAGGCCATCGAGACGGCGGGCCTGCTTCGCACCCTCTCCGCCAATGCCCGCCGCCCCGACGACATCGACACCACCGCGCGCCGCTACCTCGAACTGATCGAGACGGCGCGGGCCCAGGCAGCATAGGAGAGATCCGTGGCCAACACCGCTGAAAAGCCCGACGCCGCCCCCGAGCAGGACAACACGAAGCCGATGAACGGGCGTGTCGATGCCATCGACACGGGCCGCATATTCGGCTGGGCATTCGACCCGATGGCACCCGACAAGCGGCTGGCCATCCGCGTCCTCCTCGACGGCAAGGTGATCGCCGAGGCGGTTGCCGACCGCGAGCGCCCGGACCTGCGCCGCAACGGCATCGGCGACGGCAGGCACGCCTTCGAAATCGCCTTGCCGGAACCGGCGCACGCACGCACGAGCGAACTCGTCGTCGTTGCGCTGAACGCACACGGCGCCGAGCAGGCCTTGCGCGTGCCCCGACCCGACGAGCAGGCGGCAGAAGCCCTCATTGCGGCCCCGCTGGCGAAGGTGCTCGACAAGCTCGACCTGCTGATGGCGGCGCAACGCCAGCTTCAGGTGTCGCAGCGCTCGCTGCAGCGCACGCCGCAGATCGACGATTCCGAGCCCGCGACCGCCGGCCGCGCGGATATCAGCCAGCGGCTGAACGAGCTCGACGCCCAATTGATGCGCCTGGACGGCGTGGTGGCCGGCATGGAGAAGAACCTCCACGCCCTGCAGAAGCGCAAGCACGGCGAACTGAAGCCACTGCTTTTGCTGCTGTTCGTTCTCATCGGCTTTGCCGCGGGCGGGGCCCTCGGCCTGCTGGCCCGGATCTGACGCAGGAGACTGCCGTTGTTCGTTGCAGACCATTCACCTCCGCCGCCCCCGCGTCACAGGACCGCCATGTCCGGCGCCAGCAGGCCGCTTCGCCCCGGCCGGGTCGTTGCGTGCGTGCTGGACGAGACTGCCGTACTCGTTCTCGGCATCGGCAGATCCATGGCCGGCGCGGTGACGGTAGAGATCGACGACGAACCCGGCGGCCAGCACACCGCCCACGTGACGGGCTGGAAACTGTCCACGCCCACGCCTGTGGCAACGCACGGCTTTGCGGCACTGGTTCCGGCAACCGGCACCGGTCGACCCTTGACGGCGCTCAGGTTCGGGGGACCCGACGGCGTGCGCTGCATGCTGGCGCCCCGGCCGGTGCCGCCCGGCGAGGTCGCCGCCCTCGTCGCAGACCTCGGCGGCAGCCAGGCCGGCCCCGTGATCGACCGCCTCGTCGACCTTCTCATGGACGGCACGACCAACCACCGCCGGCTCGCCGCCGTCGCCGCGCTGCTGCACGCGGCCCGGGGTAGCGACGGATACATCGAGCTGATCGGTGCCTGCCACGAGGGCGCGCTGCTGCTGCAGGGCTGGTGCCACAACCTGGCACCGGGGCGCTGCCAGATGGCGTTGGTCGGCGACGGAGAGGCGGTGCGCGCCGAGTTCGGGATGGCGGCCTTCTCCCGTTCCGACATTCCCGAGGGCGGCTCGGGCATGGTCGGTCTGATCCCCGCCCCAAAAGCGATCAGGCCCCACGGCATCGAGGGCATGGTGTTTCAGGGGCGCGAGGGCTGGCGCTATGTCGCCGTCCATCCCAAGAGACGCATCAGCGGACCGCTGGAAACACCCGAGCACATCCGTTCCGTGCTGCTGAGGACGCAAAGCACGCCCGACATTCTGCTGTCGCTGCGGTCCGCTGCGAACAGCTTCGAGGGAAAGGAAACGGTGTCCGGATTGCCGGTGCCGGTTCGCATGGGAATGGACAGCGTCTATGAGACCGACGGCGGCAGCCTGCTGCTGTCGGGCTGGCTGCTCGATCCCGACAGCCACGTCGCGGTGGTGAAGTTGTGCCGGGGCAGCGCCTCGGTCAGGCTCGACGAGCGCTGGACAAGGCTCGATCGCCGCGACGTCTCGGACAGCTTTCAAGACCAGCCGCCATTCGCGCGCGCGCTTCGAAGCGCGGACCATGCACACGGCTTTGTCGTCCAGGCCCATGTTCCCGGCGAGGATGCCGATGCGCCGCTCTATCTCGAACTGACCCTGCAGGACTCGCGGCGAGCGTTCCTGCCGCTGACGACCACACGGGTGCCGCCCCGCGTGGCGGCGCTGCGCCAGATCGATGCGATCGATCCGACGGACTGGGCGATGCCGGCGATCGTCGCCGCACAGATCGTCCCGTTCCTGAGCACGGCCGGGCGCGCGGCGCCATCGGTTCGCACGGTGCTGGACGCCGGCTCGTTCGACCCGGAGTCCGGCCCGCCGATCGTCATCGGCTTCGCCGACAGCGAGGCTGACATCAATCCGCTGCTGGCGCTGCTCGCTCTCGACCCCGAGACACGAAAGGCTCCCCTCGTCGTGGCTATGCCCAGCGAACGATGCCAGCAGCAGGCCTCCCGTCTGGAGGAGCTTGCGAAGTTCTATCGCCTGTCGCTCCGGCTGGTCGCGGCACGGGGCGCCAGCGATCTCTACGATCTGCTCGAAGCCGGCATGAGGGCCGTGCGTTGCGAGACCGTCGTGTTGCTGTCCGGCTCGCTGCTGCCGCGTGGCAAGGGGTGGTACGGCAGGCTGGTGGCGGCCGAGGCGGCGCTGAAAGGCAGCATCGTCTCGCCGGTTCTTTCCTACGAGGACCTGTCGGTTCGATGGGCGGGAAGCTGGATCGCCCCCGACGACGGCGACCATCCACTGACGGGCCGCTATGCCGGCTACCCGCTCAAGGCGGTGACCGAGTTGGACCTGACGCGGATCGCGGCTGCCTCGCTCGAATGCTGCATCCTGCCCCGCCGCGCGGCCCTGAGTGCGGGCGGCTTTTCCGGGGCCTACCTCGGCTCGCACGACAAGGGGCTCGATCTGGGCCTGCGCCTCGGCCGGTCCGGCATCGACTGCTACCTGTTGCCGACGGTCCAGATGTGGAGTTGCGACGATGCGGCGCTTTCGCGAACCCCGGCCATGGCGGCGCTGGTGACCGAGATCGATGCCAGGCTTTTCAAGGACCATTGGTCGGCCGCTCTCGCCGCCGACAGGCTCCTGCAGGAGAAGAACGCATGAGCGAGCAGCTTCGTGTCCTCATCGTGTCGCATGGGCATCCGTCGGTCTCGCTGGGCGGCGCGGAGCTCGCCTCCTACAACCTGCATCGCGGCCTCAACGCGCTGCCGAACGCAGAATCGGTGTATCTCGCCCGCGTCGGCCATCCTGTTCCGCGGCACGGCAGTTCGGCGCTGATGAGCCTGCGCCAGGGCGAGAACGAGGTCCTGTTTCACACCGCCGACTACGATCCGTTCCTGTTGTCCAACGGCGATACGCAGGCCATCCGTCGCGACCTGCTGCGCTTTGCCCGCGATCTGAGACCGCACATCGTCCATTTCCACCACGTGCTGGGTATCGGGCTCGAGGCGCTGTACGCCTTTCGCGACGCGCTGCCGCATGCGGCGATGCTCGTGACCTTCCATGAATATCTGTCGATCTGCCACAACCACGGGCAAATGGTGAAGAAGCCGTCCGGCCAGCTTTGCGACCAGGCCTCGCCGATCGCCTGCAACGGGTGTTTTCCGGATATCCCGGTCTCTCGCTTCCTGAAGCGGGAACGCTTCGTTCACGGGATGCTGGACCTTGCCGATGCCTTCGTCTCCCCCAGCGCGTTCCTGGCCGACCGCTACGCCGGCTGGGGCGTCGATCCTGCCAAGCTCCGCGTCATCGAGAACGGGATCGTCGTTCAGGACGCCGTGCCGGCGCGCGAGCTGGCGGCGCGGAACCCGCGCCGCAATCGGTTCGCCTATTTCGGCCAGATGACGCCGTTCAAGGGCGTCGATGTGCTGGTCGACGCCGTGGCGCGGGTGCCGGAGGACATCTGGGGCGAAGACTCCTGCCTGATGATCTTCGGCGGCAATCTCGAACGTCAGCCGATCGAGTTCCAGGAGCGCATGAAGAAGCTCATCGCCGATGCCGGTCGCCGCGTGCGCTTCTACGGAGCCTACCAGAACGCCGACATGCCGCGGCTGATGCGCTCCGTCGACTGGGTGGTCCTGCCATCGATCTGGTGGGAGAACTCTCCGGTCGTGATCCAGGAGGCACTGCTGCACCGCCGGCCAATGCTCTGCTCCGACATCGGCGGGATGGCCGAGAAGGTGCGCGATGGCAAGGACGGGCTTCATTTCCGCGCGGGCAGCAGCCAGGATCTGGCCGACCGCATTGTCGAGGTCCTGGTCGATGCACAGGCCTGGAACCGGCTGCGGGCGACGATCAGGCCGCCCTACGACCACGTCGCCTGCGCGCGAGAGCACGCCGACCTCTATCACGACCTGCTGCGCCAGAAGCTCGAGGCCGCAATGGCGGACCGCCCCGAACTTCTGGCGCAGGCGCTGTAGGACCGGGGAGGAAGCGTTGGCACGCGTCTTGGTCATGATCCCGTCCGGCGAGGTCTACGCCCACGACAATGTGCGCTGGTACCAGCATCAGGACGTCCAGCGGCATATCGACCGCTACCACAACATCGGCGATGCCTTCGTGTTCGACTCGTCTCTGAAATTGCTGCGCTACGAGGCGCTGGGGGTCCTGGAGATCTCCGAGTTCAATCCGGATGCAGTCGATCGCCTGCGCGAGGAGTACGACTACGTCTTCCTGCGCGGCTCCAACTACATCCATGAATCGATGGACTGGGAGCAGGCCGTGCCGATCCTGAAGCGGCTCGGCCTGCCGGTCATCGGCTTCGGCATCGGCGCCCAGGCACCGGTCGCGGGCAAGCTCCAGCTCTCCGATGCGACGCGGGCGCTGCTGCACCTGATGGCGGACTCGACCGTTTCGATCGGCGTGCGCGGCGGCTATTCGGCCCAGGTCCTCTGGGACATGGGCATCCGCAACGTCCGCATCGTCGGTTGCCCGACCGCCTTCCGGCGCAACGACCCCGAACTGCGGATCACGCTGCCGGCGCTGGAGAGCGTCGGCAGGGTCGGCGTGACGATCCGCCGGGAGGTCTCGCCGACCTATGCCCGTGACATCGAGCGCTATCTGACCCTTCATCGAGACCTCGCCAAGGCGATGGCGGGCCGTTTCGACGTGGTGCTGATGGCCCAGGGCGAGGTCGAGGAAAAGAAGCTCGTGCTGGGGACCGCAGCCCAGCGGGAAGAAGCGATCACGGCGCTGAGAACCGATCCCTGGACGGGCTCGTGGTATCTCGATGTGGCAATGGAACGGCTCTACCGTGAGCGGCTGTTCTATTCCGATGTCGTGGCGGACTACGAGAGACTTGCCTGCTCGCTCGAACTCGTCCTCGGCTATCGGCTGCACGGCAACCTGATGGCGCTCGCCAACGGGGTGCCGTCCATCTACTTCACCTATGACAGCAGGACGGTAGAATTCGCCGAGACGTTCCGGATCCCGAGCTTCGATGTCTTTGGGAACGATACGTTTGATCTTGACGAATACTGGGACCAGGCCCGGTTCGACCAGTATAACCGCGCATGGTTCCACACCTATGGCGAGATGCACCGCTTCCTGACGGAAAACGGCGTCGATCACAAGATGATCGATACCACAAAACCCCTGAGAAACACCCTTCGCAGGGTCGCATGAACTGGAGGTCTACCAACATGCAGACGAAAATTCGCAAGGCGATCATCCCGGCTGCCGGCTTCGGAACGCGAATGCTGCCTGCCACCAAGAGCATTCCGAAGGAGCTCCTGCCGGTCGTCGACCGGCCGATCCTCGACTACATCGTCGCCGAGGCGATCGCCTCGGGAATCGAACACGTCATCATCGTCACCGGCCGGATGAAGGGGGCGATCGAGGACTACTTCGACCACGCCTTCGAGCTCGACGTCTGCCTTCGCAATGCCGGCAAGCACGTGCTGGCCGACAAGGTTGCGCAGAACACGCCGGGCGCCGGCAGCATCTCCTTTGTCCGGCAGCAGCAGCCGCGCGGTCTCGGGCATGCCGTCTGGACCGCGCGTCAGATCGTCGGCGACGAGCCCTTCGCCGTTCTTCTGCCCGACATGCTGATGGTCGACGAGCAACCCTGCCTGAAAGCGATGACGGATCTCCATGCGCGCCACGGCGGCAATGTCATCGCCGTTGAAAAGTGCCTGCCCGAGGAGGCCCACAAGTTCGGAATCGTCTCGCTCCGGCCGACCGCCGACGGTCCGCTCGTCACCGGGCTGGTGGAGAAGCCGGCGCCGGGGACGGCCCCGAGCAACCTGTTCATATCCGGGCGCTACATCCTGCAGCCGGAGATTTTCGACCTGCTGGAGAACCAGACGCCCGGCGCCGGCGGGGAGATCCAGCTGACCGACGCCATGATCGCGCTGATGCAGAGCCAGGATATCCGGCCGTTCGAGTTCTGCGGTCGCACCTTCGACTGCGGCACGCCGGCCGGCTTCGTCAGCGCCAACCTGCACATGGCCCTGGCCCGCGCCGATCTCGCCGGTTACGTCGACCTCGAGATCGAGGCGCTCCGCACGGCCCGGCGGGTCGCCTGATCGGGCAGGCCCGGCGCATCATGCGCCGCTGACCGGAAGGTGGCCTCCGCCCCGGCGCGGGCCACCTGCAACTGCCGTTGGACCTTCCCGGAAAACCTAGCCGCTCACCGCCGTCCCGCCGTCGCGGGCGAGCCGGAGCTCGAGCTCGTGGCGCCGGCGGAGGAAACCCGCATTGGACGGCTGGCCGGCCACGGCCTCGGCCAGCGTGTCGCGCGCCCGGGCAAGCTCGCCATCGCGAATATGGCGGTTGGCCCGATGGTAGAGAAAGTTGGCGCGCTCGATTGCCGAGAACCCCTCACCAAAAGATGCATACAGCCGGTCGGCCAGGGCGCGATGGCGGGCGATCGCCGTGACGGCGAGCTGATAAGGCCGCATCGGCGCTCCGACGCGCGCGGTGCGCGCCAGGGCGCGCAGACCGGCTCGGTCGTCCGCGCGGCAGGCCTCGATCAGCGACAGGCCGCGCGCCGTTCCCGCAAAGGCGCGGACGGTCCCGTGCCCGGTCATGTGCACAGGAACAAGATGGGTCTCGGCCTGGAGCGCCGCGATCCGTTCGGCGTGCCGCCGGTCGGCGGCGTGGAACGGGTCGTAGAAGAGATAGGCGCGGCCGCTCGCATGGTCGGGCGCGACAGCCATCCCGGCGTGAAGCTCAGGCGAGAAGTGGCGCGCAAACCTGCCGTCGAAAGGGACCGCAGTCGGATCGATCGAGGCTTGCGGGCAGAAGGCGACGGCAACCGTCGCATCGAGACGCCGGCGATACCTGAGCGCTGCGTAGCCACCTTGGGAATGCCCGTAGAGAATGCGCTCCGGCGCGGCGCGCAGGATCGGAGCGGCCGCATGCACCGCCTTGACCATGCTGGCCGCGGGGAACCAGTTCGGCCGGCGGCTGATGAAGCCCAGCGCGGCGATGTCAGCCTTGTCGCAGAAACGCTGCGCCCAGAAGCGGCTGCCGTTGGCCTGCATTTCCATCTCGTTGAAGGTGACAAGCAGATAGGGTGAGGAGCCGGGACGGTGGATCACCTCCAGATTCTCGTCCGAGAATACGATCATGCCGCCCCCTTTTTATTTCATAATTTGAACTATTATTCTGCAATATTTCAATATTTTTGCTCATTTCTGCAGACTATTACTCAATTCCCAAGCGACATCAACTTCAACCCATCAATTGCAAAGGGAATTACAAGGTATACTTCACCACCCTAAACGCAACCAACCCGCCGGCCTGCGCCGACGGGTCACGGTGGGCCGACGCCTTTTCCTCAGCCGGCGACCGGCAGCGGCGCGGCCGGATCGACCAGTCCGGCCGCGCGCAGGTCGCGCCAGAAGGCGGCGGGGACCTTCTCCTCCAGAGCGGCGCGATCCTCGGCGATCCGGCTCGGTTGGCTGGCCCCCGGAATGACGGCGGCGACCGCCGGATTGGCCAGCGAGAACTGCAGCCCCGCCGCCTTCATGCTGATGCCGTGTTGATCGGCGAGGGCCTTGATCCGCGCGACTTTTTCGAGGATTGCCGGGGTTGCCGGCGCATATTCGAAGTTCGGGCCGCCGACGAGCGCGCCCGAGCTGTAGGGCCCGCCGACGACGATGCCGAGCCCGCGCTCTGCCACCTTCGGCATCACGCGCTGCAGGGCACGCTGGTGGTCGAGCAGGGTATAGCGGCCCGCGAGCAGAAAGCCGTCCGGCCGCGGTCCCTCGAGTTCGAGCAGAAGCTCGATCGGCTCGACCCGGTTGACGCCGAGCCCCCACGCCTTGATCACCCCCTCGTCGCGCAGGCGGTCAAGCACCTTGAACGCCCCCTTGCGCGCGCTCTCGAACATCGAGAGCCATTCGTCGCCGTAGAAGTCCTGGGCAATGTCATGGACCCAGGCGATCTCGATGCGGTCGGTCTGCAGCCGCTTCAGGCTGTCCTCGATCGAACGCAGCGTCGCCTCTTCAGAGTAGTCGTTGACGATCCGGTTCGGCCGGCCGTGCTTGAAGACATCGCCCTTCTCGCCGAGATCCCGGGCGCTGACGTCCTCGATCTCGTCCAGGATGACGCGGCCAACCTTGGTGCTGATCACGTACTGGTCGCGCGGCTTGCCCGCAAGCGCCTCGCCCATGCGGATTTCGGCAAGGCCCGCACCGTAGAAGGGGGCATTGTCGAAGAAGCGGATACCATCGTTCCAGGCCGCCTCCACGGTTGCCAGCGCTTCCTGTTCGGGAATGTCGCGGAACATGTTGCCGAGCGGGGCAGCGCCGAAGCCGAGCCGTCCCGGAAGAATGTCCTTGAGTGCCATTTTCCTGTTCTCCATCCAGATGTCCGGTGTGGTCACGATGCCGAGGTCTCAGGCGACCTGGGCGGGCTCGAGCACCAACGCCGTGCGCTCGGCGAGGTCGTTGATGCGCGAGAGGTAGGTATTGAAGTGCGGCGTCGCGCGGTGGGCGGCAACGGCGTCATTGTCCGTGTAGAGTTCGTCGAGGACGAAGCGTGTCGGCACGGACTGGTCGCGCCAGATGTCCCAGCGCAGGTTGCCCGGCTCGGCCCGGCAGGCCGGAACCATGCCGCGCAGCAGCGCCTCCAGTTCGGCGGCCTTGCCCGGCCGGGCGGCGAGGATTGCCGTGATCTTCACGGGAGGGGACATTGCGAGCGTTCCTTTCTCCATCCAGTGCCGTCGCCAGGCGACGGCGGGCCGCCGGCGACGATGCCTTTGCGGTCATTCGGCCGCCACGTAGCGATCGAGCGCGGCAACCAGCCTTGCGGCGAGCGGACGGTCCGAGCGCGGATTCTGGCCGGTGATGAGTTCGCGGTCCTCGACAACATTCGGCTCGAAGTCGGTCTCGGTGGTGACGACATCGCCGCCGGCGGCCTGCAGCGCGTCGACCATGTTGAAGTAGAGCCTGGCGTGCAGGACATGGTCCTCGACGACCTTTTCCTCGCTGTTGGAGAACACCGTCATGCGGTATCCGGCGTATTGCCAGCCCCTGGCCCACTCTGCCGCGCTGTCGACGGCGCCGGCGACCAGCGCGGCGCGAAATTCGCGGGCGTGCGGCATGGCCGAGACGACGGCCATCGGGCCGTGGCAGAGAAGAGCAGTGGGCTTGGCGCGCTCATGGAAGTGGCGCAGGATCTCGCCCGTGTCAGGGTCCTGCATCAGGTCGACCACCGGGGCCTGGCCGCCAGGCACGAACACGCCGACGTAGTTGTCCAGCCCCTCCTCGATCACCGAGCGCAGCGTGCGTACCCGGGTCATCGCCGGATCGTCGGCAAAGAAGGCCTTCGCCGCGTCATAGGCGGCCTGATCGCCGCCGAAATGCTCGACGCTGTCCGACGCCTCATCGATGTGCGGCTTGGCACCGCTCGGCGTGGCGAGGACCACCTCATAGCCCGCCGCAATCACCGCCAATGCCGGCACGACCGTTTCATTGAGATACTGGCCGGTTGCTGCGGTCCGTCCGCCCTGGATCTCGATCCGCGTGGCGTTGGAACCGATCACAAGCACTTTACCCTTGCTCATTGAAGCCTCCATCGGGTTCAGGTGGTATCCTGTCTGGATGGCTTCATCATGCTCTCGCGTCATATATTTAAGAAATTTATTTCTTCTATTTGAGATATTCATCCATGATAATAACTCATGCGTTACGATCTCAACCTCCTGCCCGTCTTCATCGCCCTGATCGAGGAGCGCAGCGTCACCCGCGCGGCGGAACGGCTGGGGATCACGCAGCCCGCGTTATCGAACGCGTTGAACCGGCTGCGCGAAATGATGCGTGATCCGCTGTTCATCCGTGAGCGCTACGGCATCCAGCCGACGCAGATGGCCGAAGAACTGGCGCCCGTGATCGCCGCGGCGCTTTCAAAGATCGATGACGTGGTGATCGGCCAGCAACAGTTCGACCCGGCAAGCGCCGAGCGGCTGGTGACCATCGCGCCGAACGGCTACGTGGAATTCGTACTGTTGCCGTCGATCGTGGCCCGGCTTGGCGAGACGGCGCCCGGCATCAGACTCCGGCTGACGCCCTATGGCAGCGACCTCGGCGAGACCGGCGTCGTCTCGGGTACGACGTCGATGGTGCTCGGCCGCATCGTCGACCCGCCGGACAGCCTCGTCGTCCAGCACCTGTTCGACGACGGCCTCGCCTGCGTCGTTCGCGCCGACCATCCGGAAATCGGCGACAGCCTGTCGCGGGCGCAGTACGAGCGTCTCCGCCACGTGAACATGCTGCCGACCGGGCGCCTGCGCGCCGGTCTCTTCCAGGCCCTGGAGCAACAGGGCCTGCGCCGCGAGGTGGCGGTTTCGGTCACGCACTTCCTCGCAATCCCGGAACTGATCGCCGTGTCCGACTATTGCAGCACCCTGCCCGCCCTGATCTGCCGCCGCCTGGCACAGGACACGCGCCTGAAAGTGCTGCCGCCCCCCGTCGACCTCGGCACCTTCCCGGTGCAGATGGCCTGGCACGTCCGCTACCGCCATGATCCTGCCCACCGCTGGCTGCGCTCGCTGATCGCGGACGTCGCAAGAGGGGTGGCAGGATCATAAGCCCTGAGGGAAGGGACAGCCGGCAGCACCGCAGCGAAGGCGCCCCTCCCCGGCAACGCCCGTCCGGTCCGGCGAGCCGGCCATTCGCCTTCTCTGCGGCCGATGGCCCTTGTCGGGCGCCAAGCCGCCGGCGCCTACTCCTCGAGCGTCTCGCCCGATCCCCCGGCATGGGCCGGGAAGTCCCTCAGCTTCGGAAGGCCGTCGCGGACGGGGAACACGGCCTCGGCATAGTTGAGGTGCAGTTCCGGCCGGAAGGCGAGTTGCGGCAGCGTCCAGGCATGGATGTCGGTGAAGCCCATGCCCGGGTGCTCGGTCATGACATGGCCGCCGCACTCGCTGCAAAAGCGCCGGGCGCTCATGCCGGTCTTGTTGACGCAGCCGAGCACGTCTCCGCCCCGTGTGACGGCGACCTGATCGGCGCCGAAGAGCGCAAAGGCCACAAACGGCGCGCCGGAATAGGAACGGCAGGAACCGCAATGGCAGTAGCCCATTTCCACCGGCGCGCCGGACGCCCGGATTTCGACGGCCCCACAGAAGCAGGTCCCGGTCAGGATGTGGCCGTCCGCGCCATGGTCATCCGGCTTGGCGGCCGGCAGATCGAATTTCGTCATTCTCGTCTCCACTATCGCGAATGCGAATGGCGCCGCCACTCGGCTGCCGAAGCAGGTCCGCGCGGCGGCGTCACGCTCAGTTGGCCGGTGCCGACGGCGGCAGCGGTTCGGACACCTTGTTGCGGATGGCCGGGATCTGACGCAGATAGGCGTAGATCGCGCCGAGGTCTGCGTCGGTCATCTGGCTGTAGACCGGCCACGGCATGGGCGGCAGGATCGGCCGCCCCTGGCCGAGGTGACGACCGGTGCGCATCATCTGGATGAACTGCGCCTCGCTGTAATCGCGGAGCACGCCGGTTTCCGGGTCCGGCGTCAGGTTTGCGGTGAAACTCACGCCCCAGGGGCCGGACCACGCCGTGTTGGTGGCGGAGACCGCCGCCGCCCAGGGACCGGACAGCGCCGCCCCTCCGGTAATGGCCTCGCTCTCCGGGTGTCCCGACAACATGCGTTCCATGTCCCATTCCGGGCCGTTCTCGCCCATCTTGAAGGGCGTGTGACAGTCGTGACAGGCCGACGTTGTGACCAGATACTCGCCACGCGCGACCTTGTCCTTGGCCGGGATCTCCCCGGCAAACGCCATTGCCGGCACGGCGCCCGTGAGCACCGTGATCGCCAGGATGCGTGTCCTCATTCCTCATCTCCTTCATCTTGCCGGACCTTGGTGGAGACCGCCTCCATTTCGGATATCCAGCGGGTGATCAATTCGACACCGTCGGCATCAACCATGGCGGTGCCGAGCGGTGGCATCTGCAGGGCCGGCCAGCGCGAGGCCATGCGCTGGGGGACGGCGCTCAGTTCCGGATACCCGGCCAGGATGCGGTGCTCGGTGCCGCGCGCGAGACCTGGCGGCGGCGACTTCAGGGGCTGCCCGAGCACGCTTGCGAGCGCGCCGGCGCCAGCCCCTGCCGCCGGTTGGCGCAGGTTGAGCCCAAGCTTCGCCAGCGGTCCTTCCGCATTGTGACAATGGCCGCAGTTGCCGTGCAGGTAGCCGAGGGCCCGGCGTTCGAGCCTGGTGACGGCCGGCGGCCCCGCCTCAAGCTTCGGGTCATATCCAGAGAGAACGCCCCTTTCGACCAGCGCCCGGAGCCCTTCCGTGACGGCCGGACCGATCTCCCCGTCGCGCGCGAGTTGCCGCGCCGTGAAGCCGAGGACCGGAGCCGCCCCGGACAGGTGGCAGGCCCGGCAGTCGGCCGCGCTCGGGATCGTGTGGGCCGCGCCACCGGTGAGCGAATAGGCGTTCCTGCGTCCCTTTTCGGAGACACGCCGCGCCGCCCGCCGATCGTCGTCCCAAGCGTATGCGGCGAACAGCCAGCTGCCGTCGGACAGGCGTTCCATGTAGCGGGTCTCCACCCTCTCGCCTGCGAAAGCGAACTCCTTCCACATCCGGGTTCCGATCGGGAACTCCCAGGCATCCGCGTCGGTGGCGTCGACAGCGGTGCCGGGCGGCAGCGCGATCCAGCGCCGCTTCTCCGCGCCATCGGTCCACAGGGGGTATTGCGGCTCGAAGCCGATGTGGGCCGGATCGACGATCAAGCTGTCCGGATCCGAATAGAGACCGGTTTCGAACAGCGTGGCGGGGGCCTCGCGCTTGGCGCCGGCGCCCCCCTCATCCGCGTTCAAGGCCTGCGACTGGGCGGCCAGGAGCAGCGCCGCGAGGCCGGCGGCAACCGCCGCAGGCCACCCGGGCGCCCGGGCTTTGTCGTGAAGGGGCCACATGACACTGCTCCTGAACGCAATCCTGGAACCATCGCCGACACGCAACCCGGCCAGAAAGGCCGCGATGGCACGGTAAGGTTCGGTGGGGCAAACAGCCGCTCGACACGATTTGCCGGGGCGACGTCAGCGCGTGCCGTTGGCGAGCCAGTGGGCCGCCTCCGGGCCAAGCTGCTCTTCGGCCAAGCGTTCGTACTTGGCGCTTTCCTCGGCCGTCAGAAGATCGCGCCAGCGGCCGTTCGTCCCCTTGTGGATGAAGGTCTTCGCTCCGCCGTCCCAGAATATCCCGCCAAGCGGCGCGCTCTTCGACGCATGGCGCTTCATGTAGTCGAAGCTGCAATGCTTCAGGATGGCGGGCCAGCGCTCCGGAGGCACCTCGATGCCCAGAAACGCGGCGATCCGCCCGATCTCGGCCTGCATGTCGCGCTTGAGGTCGGCGAAATGGACCAGGAGCACGTTCGGCAGGTCGCGGACATTCCACCAGGTCCGGACGTTTTCCCAGAACGGCCAGAACGGGTGTCCATCACAGTCAAGCCAGTCGTGGTAGTACTGGCGGATCGTGTCCGGCGGCGGACCGATCGGCGGCCCGACACGGCCGGGCGTGTCGTTCAGGGCGCTGTACCAGGCAGCATTGGCCCGCCCGTGGTGATTGTACATGCTCCACACCACGTCGCGGCCGTCGCGGCCGATGTAGATGTATTTCGCCTTGTGCGAGAAAACCAGCGCGTCGACCGGCAGGTGGGTCTTGAGGAACCGCCTGTGGGTCTGCGCCTCGACGGCCGGCAGCTTCACCTCCTTCGGCGGCACGCGAAGGTCCAGCCAGGGCGATATCTCCGGGACGTTCACGTCTTCCGCACCGGCGAAGATCAACTGGCCGACGATCTGTTGCATCCAGGTGGTGCCGGACTTGGCATAGGTGCCGATGACGATATCGTCGGACCGGAAGCGGAAGTCGTTCCAGATCGACGAGTCGAAGTGATGATTGTGAATCTCGCGCGTCTTCTGCGGCCAGATAACCGATTTCGTGTCCATTTTCCGCTCTCCGGGAAGCTCTTCTTGGTCAGTACAGCACCGACGGGATCCAAGGACCGCGCGGCGCCTCAAACTCGCCGCGGGTCATCAGCGTCATCGGCTTTTCGATCGTGAACCCCTGGGCCAGACACCAGCGGAACAGCTCCGCCTGGCGGATCGGCAGCAGAAAGCCGATCGGCCCGGCCTGACCCGCGCCATGGATCAGCGCCATCATGTCCGCGGGCGTCTCGGCGACGGCATGATTCAGCAGCCAGAGGCCCGGCGTCGTCATGTAGCCTACCAGCCGGCCAGCACGCTCCAGCACGACCGGCGTGCCACGCGCCAGCGCGCCGCGCAGTTCCGTCCCGCGGGCATATCCGTGGACCTGGTGGGCGAGCGCGTCGGCGGCGGCGAGGTCCGTCGGCGCCATCGGCCGGACCGTTGCGCCGTCGGGCGCTATCCCGCGCGGCCGGCCGGTCATGACCGCGACCGGCTCGCGCACCTCGAACCCCAGCGCGGCGTAAAGGGCCATGGATTTCGTGTTGAAGGCGTCCTGCAGGAGCCGGACGCCGCGCGCGTCGGCACCGCGCCGGATGACGGCCTCCATCAGGAGCCGGCCGACGCCGGCGTCCTGGAAGTCCGGATCGACCGAGATGGGCCCGACGCCGCGGATCGGGTCGCCCTCGGTAAGGAAGTTCGAGCCGACGATCCGGCCGCCCGCCGTCGCCACGACGCCGTAGCAGGTGGGGTCCTCGATCTGGCCGGTCGCGATCCGAACCGCCGTTTCGAGGTCGGGGAAATCCGGGGCAAAGCCGCGGCTCTCGTGGAAACGGCGGAATGCCTCGTAGATGATCCGCGCGACGGCGCTGATATCGGCCGGCACCGCCTCGCGGATCGCGATGGCGTGCCGAAGGGGAACGGATGCGGCAGGAGATTGGTGGACCACGGTCATTGGCAGCACTCGATTTGAACAGGGACATCGACACCGGCGATCCGGTCTCGCGGCCCGACGCAATAAATCAAGGCAGACGGCAACGCTCGGTAAGAGACCCGGCACGAAACGCTAAAATTTTGGTAAGCGGTCAGCCCTCGGCGGTGACGGACACGTCCTCGAGGGTCAGCTTGGCGGGCACGCAGAGCTTCAGCCGGCCACGACCGGCCTTCTCGATCCGAATCGGGCAGTCGCGCTCCGCCAGCCGTCGCTGCAACAACACGAGCCGCGCCCCGAGGTTCTCGGAATATTCCGGCAGGCGAAGGGCGGGATCGAGCCGCAGTTCACGGCTGGTGAATTCGGTGCGCCCGGTGCGTTCGTGCTCGACGACAAGCTTCCAGAAGATCGCGCCGGCCACGCCCTTGATCAGGTAGTCGTGGTCGATGAAGACACTGTTATCGGCCTCGTAGTAGCGCACGTGGATGGGCCGCGCGGCCACGGGCTCGGCATGGGGGCCCTCGTCGGTGGCGACGGCATCGAGCCCGGACGCCATCATTTCGCCGAGCCGCGCGGCGACCAGAACGAGCGCGTCCTCGTCGTCGAAGCGAAACCGCATCGGCTCGATGCTCTCGGAGAAAAGGACGCCGACGGTCCGCCCGGCTGCCGCGATCGGAATTGCGATCTGGCTTTCGGGCGCGGGCAGGCCCGGATAGGGAATCTCGGTCGCCTCGCCGGCGCCAAGGCCATGATCGCGGGCCTGATCGCGCAACACAACGCCGTAACTGTAGTCGGACGTCATGTGGCCGATCCGGATCGGCACGCCTTCGCGCGCGGCGACACCGATCACGCCCTGACCAAGGGCGATCTCCGAGCCGATGCCGGACCTGGCATAGCCCGTCGAGGCGACAGTGTAGAGCCGGTCGGTTGTCTTGTCCTGGATCAGGATCATGCCGTGCTCGATGTTGAACAACTCCCGAAGGCAATCCAGCGCCCGGTCGAAAAGCGAGCCGAGGTCGCGGGCCTCGCCAAGCACGGTCCAGCTCCGCCGGACGGCCGACAAAAGATTGCGCGGCGCGCCGGGCGGCGCGGCCAGTGGCCCCGAAGCCACTTCTATCGACAGGACCCGGAATATGTCGGCGCCGAGCAGCTTGAACACCCCTTCCATGCCGCTATGGGAGGCAATCCCGGCGAGCTTGGCCTTCATGCTTTCGAACAGCGGCCCCTCGGACCTGGTCTCTTCGTAGGCAAGATCGAGCCGGTAGTCGGTGACGGTTTCGGGATCGACCACCGAGATGGCGGCCTGGCGCGTCTCCAGCAGGTTGCGGCGGGTCTTGTTGAAAAACTGATAGCTGAGCGCGACGCGGTCGCAGTCGACGTAGTGGACCTGCGAGACAAGAGAGGCGTTCGGAACGCCGTTTCCGTCGCAGGTTGCAAGGACGGCCGGCACCACGCCCTCGAAGCAGTTGCGAAGCATGTCGAGCGAAGGGGCGGTCACGGCGTCAGCGCGCTCCCCGCGCTCGGGCCGGGCGTCTGCACGAAGGCGCTCTCCGGCAGAAACTCGAGCGTGGCAAGCTCGTGCGGCTCGAACCGCGTGTAGTCGGTGGCGAAGCGCTCGCTATAGCCGACCGCGACAAGCTCCTCGCAGAATGCGCGCGCCTGGGCGTAGGCCGCCGGGCCGTCCGAGGTGTCGGGACGAACGATGTCGCCGCGCATGGCCTTCAGCTGGATCGAGCGGTGCGAATACGGCTTGGTAAATGTCGCGGCGATGGCCGCCCCGGTCTCGATCGCCCGCCGAAGACCCCGATTCGGCGTTTCCCGGTAGATGACCCGGACCCGGCCGCCGTCATCGATGCGACACGCGACGCCGCGCCCGACGACCGGTCGCCCGGCGGTGTCGAGGCTGGCCAGGACGATGCTGATGCCGCCCTGGCAGAAGGCCACAAGCTCGGCGGTCAAGATGCCGTTGGCGAGGGTCGGACCCGTCCAGCCGCGGCGATCCGCGAGCTCCTGTGCAGGACTTGAAGGTTGTTCGGCCCGGGGCAATGGTCGGCAATCCCTGTTCTCCGAGCGGGCTCGGCAGCTTTCTGTGACGATCACGCTACCATTGTGGCGCGGCCGGCGGAAGATGGATGGTCCCGGGGGAACAGAGCCCGCTGGCACTTTTGGTCGGACGAGGCGTTCGCGATCCCGATCTCGGCCGCCGCGGGAGGGCAGCTCGCGTTTGCGATTGCCCGGCTCATGGGGCGGACATGATCGCCGCCGTCATGGTCCGCGCCGCAGCAGCCGATGCCAGCGCACCTTCCCGCACCAATGTCCGCCAGGTCTGGAAGCTCAGGGCCAGGTCGATCATAGCGGCCCGTTCGGCAGATACCGTTTCAACGCCGAGGGACCGGCGCCAGGCCACCAGGTGCGGCGCGATTCTCAGGCGCACGACTTCCTGCGTTGTCGGGTGATGCTCGGCGTCCCGCAAGACCGATGCGATCAGATCGGGGTTGACCGAATACCAGGCGTAAATCTCGGAAAGGGCGGTCTCGATGCGCTCCGGAAGCGTCGCCAGCCCGCTCCAGCGCGCCGGCTCGGGCGGCGGATGGTTGTCGAGATGCATGCCCGAGCAGGCAAGGTAGAGGCTCATCTCATCCGGAAAGTGCGCATAGAGGGTGTGGCGCTGAACGCCGGCCTCGTCGGCAACCATCTTGAAGGTGGTGGCCGCCGGCCCGTGGCGGCCGTGCAGATCGATCGCCGCCTCGACGATCCGGCGCCGGGTGTCGGCCTTCTGCTCGGCACGCTTCTTCAGTGTGTACGTTCGGGTCATTTTATTTCGCTGCACATTAGTGTGTATTGATATTGACGGTCATTTTGATTTTCGCTACACATACATGTACACCCAATTCGGTGCAATGTCCAAGGGACCGAATGCACTTCGGTCCCGTCGGAGCAGTCAGTAAATCAAATGCAATGTCCCTACACGCGGCGGCGTCTGCCCCTGCGTCGACGGCGTTTGCCTGGCTCGCCTGCGGGTGCGCCCGGATCGGTGGGCCCAGGCTGTTATGGAGAAGAGGATGAATACCAGAGTTGACGAAATCGCAGACGGCATCTTCAGGCTGTCGACCTATGTCCCCGATATCGCCCCGCCAGCGGGGTTCACCTTCAACCAGTTCCTCATCCTCGGTGACGAGCCGCTGATGTTTCACACTGGCCTGCGACGGATGTTTGCGCTGAACAGCGCGGCGCTGCGGCGAATCATCCCGATCGAGCAGCTGCGCTGGATCGCCTACGGCCATTTCGAGGCCGACGAATGCGGCGCGATGAACGAGTGGCTGTCGGCCGCCCCGCATGCGACGCCGGCGCAGGGACAGACCGGGGTGATGGTGTCCCTGAATGATTTTGCCGACCGTCCCGCCCGTGCCCTTGCCGACGGCGAGGCGATCGATCTCGGCCGGGGCAAGCGCGTGCGCTATATCGACACGCCGCAAACGCCCCACGGGTGGGATGCCGGTGTCCTCTACGAGGAGTCGACCGGAACCCTGCTGTGCGGCGACCTCTTCAGCCAGCTCGGCGACGGACCTGCGCTCACCGAGCGAGACGTCGTCGGTCCGGCAATCGCCGGCGAGGATCTGTTCGGCTACGCCAGCCTCAACCCGGGGATGGGCGCGACCTTGCGTCGGCTCGCGGACCTGTCGCCGCGCACGCTGGCGCTGATGCACGGCCCGTCCTTCGCCGGCGACGGGGCTGCCGCGCTCCGCGCGCTCGCGGACGACTACGACCGACGCGTCACGGGGGCGATGCGGGACCTGTTGCAGGCCCGGGCGGCGGAGTAAGCCGCTCGCCCTGGCGCGCCGGGCGTGGGCGCCCTGGCTCCTTGAGCGCCGTGCGCGCAAGGAGGCTCCGCTCGCACCCGGCGCCCATCGGTTGTTCCCCGATGCCGACGCGCGGCGCGCTCACGACCGGGAACCCGTCTCCGGCCGCGGGAACAGTCCACCGTCATCGGTGCCGATTTCAATCGTCAGGGACACATGGCGCGGTCGCGTCAGCGCGAAGAGCACGGCCTCGACCACATCCCGGCTGCTCCCGCGCCGCCCCTTCTCGCGCCGAGCGGCCTCCTCCCATTCGGGCTGATCGGGGCGGGCATCGTCAAGATAGGGCGGATTGACCAGGATCGAGCGCACCGGCGTGCCGGCAAACTCCTGCCGAAGCCCCTCCGCAAGCGCCACCTGCCCCCGCTTGGCCGCGTAAAACGGAACGGATACGCTCTGCAACGCCGCGTTGGGAAGGCCGCTGATGGATCCGATGGTGACGACATCAGGGGTCTGCGACTGCGCGAACAACGGCCGAAGCCCCTGGGTGAGCAGGAATGTCCCTGTCACCGCGGCATTGACGACGCCCAAAACGGCGGCCTCGCCATAGGGGGCACCGCTCGCCTCCAGCCACATGGCGCCGTTGTTGATCAATATGTCGACGTGCGCCGCCTGGCGCGCGATCTCCTCGACCGCCCGTCGGACGCTGCCCGGCTCGGCCAGATCCAGAAGCACCAGTTCGGGGCTGTGGCCGGTGCGGGCCGCCACCACCGCGCCGACCTCCTCAAGTTCAGGCATCCGCCGCCCGCACAGCACCAGCCGGCAGCCCTCGTCCGCGAGCGCCAAGGCCAAGGCGGCGCCCAGTCCGCGCGCCGCACCGGTGATGACGGCGATCCTTCCGGCCAAAGTGTGCAAGACGACCTCCCAGAAGCCTCCGAGGCCGGCAGTATGGACGCAAACGTGGTGCGGCGCGAGCGCCGGGGCGTTCGCGCGCCGCACCAAGACAGGATGCGGGACCGGACCGCAAAGGCGGAAGCGGCGGCGCGGCCATTGCGGCGAGCCGCCTGAAGCATCTGGCTGCCGCCGTTCGCCAAGTCGACCCTTGGGAAACACCCTGACGGCACCGTCCCGAATGGTGCCGCCCCCACGATCACTGTCGACCGCCGGGCCACAGCCGACCCGGCCGGGGCCGGGTCGCTTTGGGCCGGCCTCAGGCGGCCATCGCCTTCTTCAGGTTCTCGTCGATCTTGTCGAGGAAGCCGGTGGTGGACAGCCAGGGCTGGTCGGGGCCGATCAGCAGCGCCAGGTCCTTGGTCATGTAGCCGCTCTCGACGGTGTCGACGCAGACCTTCTCCAGCGTCGCGGCGAACTTCGCCAGATCGGCATTGTCGTCGAGCTTGGCGCGATGGGCGAGACCCCGGGTCCAGGCGAAGATCGAGGCGATCGAGTTGGTCGAGGTCTCCTCGCCCTTCTGGTGCTGGCGGTAGTGGCGGGTGACGGTGCCGTGCGCGGCCTCCGCCTCGACCGTCTTGCCGTCCGGCGTCATCAGCACCGAGGTCATCAGGCCGAGCGAGCCGAAGCCCTGGGCGACGATGTCGGACTGCACGTCGCCGTCGTAGTTCTTGCAGGCCCAGACATAGCCGCCGGACCACTTCAGCGCCGAGGCGACCATGTCGTCGATCAGGCGATGCTCGTACCAGATCTTGGCTTCCTTGAAGCGGTCGGCGAACTCGGCGTCGAACACCTGCTGGAAGATGTCCTTGAAGCGGCCGTCATAGACCTTGAGAATGGTGTTCTTGGTCGACAGGTAGACCGGCAGCTGGCGCTGCAGGCCGTAGTTGAACGAGGCGCGGGCGAACTCGGTGATCGACTCGTCGAGATTGTACATGCCCATGGCGACACCGGCCGACGGCGCGTCGAACACGTCGTACTCGATCTCCTTGCCGTCCTCGCCGACGAACTTCATCGTCAGCTTGCCCTTGCCGGGGAACTTGAAGTCGGTGGCGCGGTACTGGTCGCCGAAGGCGTGGCGGCCGACGATGATCGGCTTGGTCCAGCCCGGCACCAGGCGCGGCACGTTCTTGCAGATGATCGGCTCGCGGAAGATGACGCCGCCGAGGATGTTGCGGATCGTGCCGTTCGGCGACTTCCACATCTTCTTCAGCTTGAACTCCTCCACCCGCCCCTCGTCGGGGGTGATGGTGGCGCACTTGACGCCGACGCCGTGCTTCTTGATCGCATTGGCCGCGTCGACGGTGACCTGGTCGTCGGTGGCGTCGCGGTTCTCGACGCTGAGGTCGTAATACTGAAGGTCGATGTCCAGGTACGGGTGGATCAGCTTGTCCTTGATGAACTGCCAGATGATGCGCGTCATCTCGTCGCCGTCGAGCTCGACGACCGGATTGGCGACCTTGATCTTTTTCATGCTTGTTCTCCCATCGGGCGCCGAGATGCCGCCCTTGCTCGGATTGCAGGTGTAAGAATCATTTCAGCGCAGATCCCGCATGTGGATCTCGACACTGCGCAGGTGACGTCGCATCGCGTCGGCCGCGCCCGAGCCGTCCCGGTTGGCGATCGCCTCGACGATCTTCGCATGTTCCTCGAAGGAATGGTGGTCCGGCGGCGGCCGCACCGGCGTGTCGCGGAGCCGTCCCCAGGTGACGGCGCGACGGACGGCGTTCAGCGTGTCGAGCAGGCCAAGCAGCAGCGAGTTCTGCGACGCCTCCCCGATCGCGCGGTGCAACCTGTTGTCCCATTGCTCGTAGAGCCGCCAGGTCGGCGCCTGCTGCGCCTTGAGCATGCAAGTTCTGAGGTCGGCGATCTGGCTCGGCGTCGCATTGAGGGCCGCGCAACGCGCCACTTCCGGCTCAAAGGCGATGCGCGCCCCCATCACTTCGAGCGGATTGGTTCGCTGCACCATCGCATTGATGTCGGCGACCGTATCCATCGGCCGCTCGCCGACGAACGTGCCCTTGCCGACATGGCGCCAGACCACGCCTTCGGCCTGCAAGGTCGCCAGCGCCTTGCGCAAGGCCCCGCGCCCGACATCCAGCGACAGCGCCAGATCCCGCTCCGGCGGCAGGCGCCCGTCGTCAGCCAGTTCCGCCGTCGCCAGAAAGTCGCGCAAGCGCGCAAGGACCGTGGCATCCGTGTTCTCAATCATGCAAATTGTCCGGACCAATTCAACATTGGTTTCGTTATAGTGAAGCCACATCCTCCTGTCAATGCGTCGCCTGCCATATCGACTCTGCAAATTTAATGCATTAGAAACAATATATTATGAGGCACAGGTCGAATCCTCGCCCACTCTTGCCGTCGGTCATTGCAAATTTTTGATTGACTCAATTTCGTTTTAATGAAGAATTGGTTCTTGATTGGGTCGAGGAAGATCCAGTTTTGGGAGGAAGAAATGAACGCATTCCTGAGACGAATAAGGACGTCGGCCCTCGCCGCCGCCATCTGCATACCCGCCGCCATTCCCAGCCTGGCCCTGGCAGAGCCGATGCGCATCGCATTCGGCGACATCGCCACCGTCGAGTCGCTCCACCTTCTCGCCGCCCTCGAGCGGGCCAAGGAAAAGGGCGTCGACGTGCAGGTCACGTTCCTGAAGAGCGAAGACATTGCGGCCCAGGCCGTCGTCAGCGGCCAGGCCGACATCGGCATCGGCGGTCCGTACGCCCTGCTTCAGAAGGTGAAGGCGCCGATCCGCATCTTCCTGCAACTGTCGAAGCTGCAGTTCTACCCCGTGGTCAACAGCGAGTACTACAAGGAGTGGAAGGATCTCGACGGCCAGGAAATCGCCGTGCACTCGCGCGGGTCGGGAACCGAGGCCATCATGAAGCTGATGGCCGACAAGGCCGGCATCACCTATTCCAACATTTCCTATGTTCCGGGCGCCGAGGTGCGCACCGGCGCGCTGCTGCAGGGCAACGTCAAGGCGACCATCGTCGATTCCTCCGGCAAGCGTGTGCTGGAGAAGGAAGCGCCCGGCAAGTTCGCCTTCCTGCCGCTTGGCGAGGTGAGCGCGACGGACGAGGCCCTGTTCGCCAATACCGACTATCTGTCGAACAACCAGAAGGACGTCGAAATCCTGGTCGAGAGCATCCTCACCACCTGGCGCGAGGTCGCGGCGGACCCGAAGGCGGCAATCGCGTTGCGGGAAAAGTACGAACTGCTGCCCGATGCGACGCCGGAGATGATCGCCGACATCGACCCTTATTTCGCGGATGCCGCCGGCAACCTGCCGCTCAACGGCGGCGGTGCGGCTGCCGCGAAGGACGACTTCGACTTCTACACGATCTCCGGCGCGCTGGAAGGCAAGGCCGCCGATCTCAAGGTCGAGGACTTCTGGGATCTCACCGCCCTCGACGCCGTACTTGCCAAAATCGGTACAAAGTAGATGCACATGACCGCTTCACCGCAGAAGGTGGGCGCGACGGGAGGGGCCGGCACCGGCTCCTCCGGCATCGTCGAAGCGCTCGCCGAATTCGCCCGACGCCGGAAATCATTCTGGGTCGCCGTTTCACTCGCGACGCTGTTCACCGCCTGGGAAATCGCCGGGCGCGTTCCGATCAGCTTCGCCTTCCCGACATTCTTCGAGACGGTCTCGGCCCTGGTCGAGATGGCGCTCGACGGCACGCTGCTGCCGGCCTACGCCATCACCTTCCAGCCGCTGCTGCTCGGTATTGCCGTATCGGCGCTTCTCGGGCTTGGGCTCGGCATCGTCATGGGCCTGTCCGACAAGGCGGAATGGCTGCTCGCCCCGGTGTTCATCGTCCTGCAGGCCGCACCGATGGCGGCACTGGTGCCGCTCGTCACCTTCGTCTACGGAATCGGCCTTGTGGCCAAGACGCTGGCCGTCATCATGCTGGCGCTGCCGGTGATCGTGCTGAACTCCTACAAGGCGGTCCGGCACGTCAACCCCTCGCTCGTCGACATGTGCCGCTCCTTCCAGGGCAGCCGCGCGCAGCAGATCTTCAAGATCGTCATCCCCGACGCGACGCCGGTCCTCTTCGCCGGTCTGCGCCTCGGCATCGCCGCGGGCTTCATCGGCGTCATGCTCGCCGAACTGCTGATCACCCCCACCGGAATCGGCGATCTCATTACCTATCACCGCTCGGTCGCAAACTACGCGCACATGTATGCCGCCGTCGCATCCATCATTGCCGTGTCGACGCTGACACTCGCCGCCCTGCAATACGTCGAGCTGCGCTTCCTGCGTCCCGAAAAAAGGAGAAAGTGACATGGCCACGCCCCTGCCGGCCCCGGCAACCGACCATCCCGCACCGGCCACATCCGACGCCATCGTCGAAGTGCGTGACATCTGCAAGCGCTATTCGGACCTCGAGGCGCTTCGCAACATCAATCTCGACTTCGAGCGCGGCAAACTGACGACCCTGCTCGGACCCTCGGGCTGCGGCAAGACCACGCTGCTGAAGATCATCGCAGGCCTCGTGCCCGCGACATCCGGGCAGATCCGCATCAACGGCAGGGTCGTGACCGGCCCCGGCCCGGAGCGCGCCTTCGTCTTCCAGGACTTTGCGCTGATGCCCTGGGCGACGGTGCTGCGCAACGTCGCCTTCGGCCTCGAGCTCAAGGGCGTCTCCCAGGCCGAGCGGCACCGCATTGCCAGGCACTATATCGCCGAGGTCGGTCTCGCCGGCTTTGAAGAGAAATACCCGCACGAACTGTCTGGCGGCATGCGTCAGCGGGTGGGCATCGCCCGGGCGTTCTCGGTGAACGCCGACGTGCTCCTGCTCGACGAGCCGTTTTCCGCGGTCGACGAGCAGAACCGCCGCAAATTCCAGGAAGACCTCCTGCAGCTGGTGGAAAAGGAACGCAAGACCTTCCTGTTCGTCACCCACTCCATCGAAGAGGCGGTCTATGTCTCAGACCGCATCGTCCTGCTGTCGCCGCGTCCGGGTCGCATCTCCCAGATCATCGAACCCAACATCGACCGCTCCGTCGCTCCGGATGTCATCCGTCGCGACAAGGGCTACCTCGATGTGGTCGAGGAGATCTGGCAGGGCCTCCGGCAGTATGCGGAGTGAGGCGCTATGAAACTCTTTGGCATCAAGATCCCGATGATGGCCTCCCTGCTCTTCTGGGCGCTCGTCTGGGAAATCGTCGGCAGGACGGACGTGATCTTCCTGATCCCGCCAATGAGCGCGATCGTCTCGGCCGGCGCGGAACTGGTGGCGACCAATTCCTGGCAGAGCGCCTCGCTGGTGACGATCCGGTCCTTCGTGCTCGGCATGGCGCTGGCAATCGGCATCGGCGTGCCGCTCGGCATCGCCATGGGGCGCTTCAAGGTGGTCGACAACATCTTCGGCCTCTGGGTGAACATCTTCGTCAGCGCGCCGCTTTCCGCCCTCGTGCCAATTCTGATGATCCTGTTCGGGCTCGGCGAGACGACGGTGTTCGTGACCGTGTTCCTGTTCGCGGTCTGGATCATCGTGCTCGATGCGCGAGCCGGCGTCATGCAGGTCCCGACCTCGCTGATCGAGATGGGCCGAAGCTACGGCGCCTCGCGCTTTGCGATCTTCACCAAGATCATCCTGCTCTCCGCCCTTCCGGAGATCCTCGCGGGCATCCGTATCGGGCTTATCCGCGGCGTGAAGGGCGTGGTCATCGGCCAGATCCTGGTGTCCATCATCGGCTACGGAGAACTTTTCGAGCTCTATTCCCGCAGCTTCGACATGGAGCGGTTCTGGGCTCTGACAATCATCCTCTTCGCGGTGGCGATGCTGCTGTCCGCGACGGTGGAACTCTTTGAAAAACGTATCGAATACTACGCTGGAGCGCGATAATGAACGACATGACCTCCCTCAATGCCGCCTATGTGTTCAAGCCGGCCCCCGTCCCGACCCTGCCGGTCGTCGGCAGCCAGGCGGCCTTTCCGGTGCACCGCATCTATTGCGTGGGGCGCAATTTCGCCGATCACGCCATCGAGATGGGACACGACCCGAACAAGGAGCCGCCGTTCTTCTTCCAGAAGAACCCCGATACCCTCGTCCTGCCGGGCATTGATTTCCCCTATCCGTCCGAGACCAAGGACGTCCATCACGAGGTCGAACTGGTCGTGGCGCTGAAGAGCGGCGGCGACAACATCCCGCTCGAACAGGCCCTCGACTGCGTCTACGGCTACGCCGTCGGGCTCGACATGACCCGTCGCGACCTGCAGGGCGAGGCCAAGAAACTCGGCCGCCCCTGGGAGACCGGCAAGGCCTTCGAAAACTCCGCCCCCTGCGGCCCGCTGCACCCCGTCGCAACGGTCGGCCATCCGAGCGAAGGGGCGATCTGGCTGAAGGTCAACGGTGAGGTTCGCCAGAGCGGCGACCTCAACCAGATGATCTGGAAGGTGCCGGAAATGATCTCCTACCTGTCGCGCCTCTTCACCCTGAAGGCGGGCGACCTGATCTTCGCGGGCACCCCTGCCGGCGTCGGCGCGATCGTCAAGGGCGACGTGATGGTCGCCCATGTCGACGGCGTCGACGAGGTGGCCTTCAAGGTCGCCTGATCCACGAGGGCGCGCTGCGGCGCGCCCTATCTTTCCTGCCTTCTCTGATCGGAATACGACGATGCCGGTTTCATTGACCGTTATGACGACCTTTGCCCTCGTGCTCGGCCTCGTGGGCTGCGTGTCCGGCTTCCTGGCGGGCCTGCTTGGCGTCGGCGGCGGGATCGTCGTCGTGCCGGTGCTCTACCATGTGCTGGCCTTCTTCGACGTCGATCCGTCCCTCCGGGCCCATATCGCCGTCGGCACCTCGCTCGCAACGATCATTCCCACGTCATTTCAGTCCATCCGGGCCCACAACGCCAAGGGCGCCGTCGACCGCGACCTGCTGCGGCTGTGGGCGCCGTTCGTCGCGCTCGGCGTGGTGATCGGCGTCTTCGTCGCCGCCTATGCATCGGGTGAGGTGCTGACGGCGATCTTCGGTTTTGTCGCTGCGCTCGTCGCGGCCTACATGCTCTTCACCCGCGAGGGATGGCATCCGGTCAAGGCGTTGCCGGCCAAGCCGGGACAGGCGGCGATGGCAAGCGCCATCGGCACGATCTCGACCCTCATGGGCATCGGCGGCGGCACGCTGACGGTTCCAACCCTCAGCATCTGCAGCTATCCCGTCCGCCGCGCGGTCGGCACCGCCTCGGTGATCGGACTGATCATCGCGCTTCCCGGCGCGCTCGGCTACGTTCTCAACGGCTGGGGCAAGGAAGGGCTGCCGATCTATTCGCTCGGCTACGTCAACCTCGCGGGCATGGTCGCGATCGTCCTGACCAGCATGTGGTTTGCGCCGCTCGGCGCGCGCACGGCGCATACGATCGAACCCGGAACTCTGCGCAAGCTGTTCGGCCTCTTCCTGGCGATCACCTCGGCCAAGATGATCGCGGACCTGTTCTGATCCACACCCGCAGCCGGCCCGTCGCACCCTCCAGAGCCGCGCCGCGCGCCGATGGCAAGAAGCACCATCAGCGCAGGCGAAAGGCTATTGCCGCAGGCCTTCAACCGGGTGAGCGAGCGCTGTCATGATGCCGCGTAGTTCGGCCAGTCCCTTCAGGCGACCGATCGAGGGATAGCCCGGCTGGGCCTGGCGCCGGAGATCGTCAAGAATGTCCTGGCCATGATCGGGACGCATCGGGATCGACGCATCCGCCCGCCCGGCCGCCCGCCGTTTGCGCTCCTGACGCAGGACCGCGGCGATGAGAGCGACCATGTCGGTCTCGCCGCCCAGGTGCTCCGCCTCGTAGAAGCTGCCCATGACGGCGTCGCTTTCCCGCCTGACATTGCGCAGGTGCAGGAAATGCACACGCTCGCCGAGCCGGTCCATCATGCCCGGCAGGTCGTTGTCCGGCCGTGCGCCGAGCGATCCGGAACAGAGCGTAATGCCGTTGGCCGGCAGGTCGACGGCCTCCATCACGGCGCGGTAGTCCGCCTCCGTCGACATGACCCGCGGCAGGCCCAGCAGGGCGAACGGCGGGTCGTCCGGGTGGCAGCACATCCGCATGCCGAGATCCTGCGCGAACGGCACCACCTCGCTCAGGAAGTCGATCAGGTGGGCCCGCAGGGACTGGCGGGAAATGCTGGCATATTCGGCGAGATGACGGCGCACGTCGTCCAGCGAAAAGTTCTCGGCCGCCCCCGGCAGGCCGAACACGACGTTCCGGGCAAGGGCGGCACGGCGGGCCTCCGACATTTCTGCGGTTCGGCGCTCGGCTTCGCCGACCACATCCTCGGGGAAGTCTTCGGCCGCGCCCGGGCGGGCGAGGATGTGGATATCGAAGGCGGCAAAGTCGATCAGGTCGAAGCGCATGCAGGTCGCGCCGTTGGCGAGCCGATAGGCAAGATCAGTACGCGTCCAGTCGAGGACGGGCATGAAGTTGTAGCAGACCACCTCGATGCCGGCCTGCCGCAGGTTGGCCAGCGACTGCTTGTAGGCGGCGACATGGGCCTTCCAGTCCCCCGTCTGCTTCTTGATATCTTCCGACACCGGCAGGCTTTCCACGACCTCCCATTGCAGCCCGGACGGTGTTCCGTCGCTCATGCGCCCGATCTCCGCCTGGCGGCGGGCGATCTCATCCGCGCTCCAGACAGCGCCGGTGCGGAGGTGATGGAGGGCGGAGACGACGCCCTCCACGCCCGCCTGCATCATGTCATCGATTGAAACCAGGTCTTTCGGCCCGAACCAGCGCCACGTCTGCCGCACGCCTTCCTCCCTACGTCTATTTCACTGGTCAACTCGATAGCACGCAGGAGTTATGTTGACTAGTATGGAAGTATGGAGCTATACCAGTCGCCGGGAGGAAACGACATGATGGCGACCTTGCCGTTGCAGGGACTGGAGCTGAATACGGCCGTCGGGCCGCAGTTGCACCGGCTTCTGCGCGAACGCATCATCCGCGGCGAACTGCCGCCGGGGACCCGGGTTTCGGAAACCGAATTTGCCGCCGCCTACCAGGTTTCGCGCCAGCCGGTGCGGGAGGCCTTCATCAAGCTGGCGGAGGAAAACCTGGTGATGGTCCGGCCGCAGCGCGGGACCTTCGTCACCCGGATCTCGGTTCCCGCCGTCATGACCGCCCGGTTCATTCGCGAGGCCGTGGAGGCGGACATCGTACGTCGGGTCGCCGAGACGGCCGACGCCGCAACGCTCGCCGCCCTTGATGCGCAGATCGCGGACCAGCGTGCCGTCAGCGAGAGCGCCGAGCCTTCGGTGTTCATGCGGCTCGACGAGGAATTCCACCGCATGCTTGCCGAGTTCGCCGGCGAGCATGCGGCCTGGGACTATCTGGAAGGCCTGAAGACCCAGATGAACCGCGTCCGGCACATCAGCGCCCGGCAGTTCGCACTCGACAAGCTAGTCACCCAGCACTCCGCCGTCGTCGAAGCGATCCGCACGGGCGACGCGGCAGGGGCGGAACGCGGAATGCGCCTGCATCTTCGCGAGATCATCCTCGACCTTCCCGACATCGTCACAGCCATGCCGGACTACTTCCAGAACGCGGAGGCGGTCCGATGACCGGTGGACCGGAAGCTGTCGCAACGGCCTTGCAACCGCCCGCCGGCGCCGCGGCTGGCGAATGGGTCGACTGGTTCTGGAACCGCTTCCTGCCGGGCTGGCTGGCGCGCGCCAGCGACACCGTCGCCGGCGGCTTCTTCGACACGCTCGACGGCCAGGGCGAGCCTGCCCGCGACGCGCCCAAGACCGTGCTGGCGCAGGCGCGTCTGCTCTTCACCTTCTCGCATCTGGCGCTGCTGTCCGGCGATCCCGTCCACCACACGGCCGCCCGTGCGGCGTACGACTTCCTGCCGCATTTCCGCAAGGCTCCAGGCCTTTACCGCCGCGCCGTCACGCGCGACGGGCGCCCGACCGGCGAAGCCGCCGATGCCGCCGCCCGCAGCTACGACCAGAGCTTCGTCATCCTTGCGCTCGCAACCTATGGACGGCTTGCGCCGCGCGAATGCGACGACCGGGAGCTGGAAGCCTGTTGGAGAGCGATCGAAACCACGCTCACCGACCCCGCGACCGGGCTGCTGCTGGAGGACGACAGCGTCCGCGAGCCGGCTCGCCCGACGGCACCGTTGCGGGCGCAGAACCCGCACATGCATCTCTACGAGGCGGCGCTGCAGGCCTTCGAGATGGGCGGCGACCGGCGCTGGCTGGAGCGGGCGGCCACCGTCCGCCGGACAGCCCTCGCCCATTTCCTCGACCCGCAAAGCGCAACCATCACCGAGTTTCTCCAGCCCGACCTGTCGCTCTTGCCGGGGCGGGAGGGGCTACGGCGAGAGGTCGGCCACCAATGCGAATGGGGCTGGCTACTTGACCGTGAGGCGAACCTCGGCGGCGAGGCGGGCATGCGCAGGATCGCGACACGCCTTTTCGACTTTGCCGACAAGCATGGCTTTGCATCGGCCGGCGCGATGGAGGGCGCCGCCGTCGATGCAGTCGCGGCCGATGCGGCCTGGCGGGAAGAATCGTTTCTGCTGTGGCCGCAGACCGAAGCCATCAAGGCCCATGCCGCGCGCTACCGCGCCGGGGAACGCGCCCTTGCGGCGAGAGCCCGGAGCCTGACCGCCTTGGTCTTTTCCCGCTACTTCGCGGGGCGGGCCGCCTTTGCCAACCAGCTTGACGCGAGCGGCGCGGATCTGTGGCCGGATGCCCTCAGCCGCCTGCTCTACCATCTCGTGCTTGCGCTGACCGAGGGCGCAGGCGCAGGCCTTTGGCCTGGACCCACCCGGCACAACAACGGAGGAGAATACGCATGCTCAATCTCAAGACGATGAGCCTGGCCGCTGCCTTGCTCGCCGCCACCGCCACCGGCGCGATCGCCGAGGTGAAATTTGCCCTCTCGACGTCCCAGAACGCCCAGGATCCGCTGGCGATGGCGATGGAAGAGGCTGCCAAGCGCATCGAGGAGCGCAGCAACGGCGAGATCGACGTGACGGTCTATCCGTCCTCGCAGCTCGGTTCGGACAATGACGTGCTCGAGCAGATCCGCAATGGCGCCGCCGTCGCGGCCCTCGTCGATGCCGGTCGCCTCGCCCCGTTCAAGAAGGAACTCGGCATTCTCGCGGCGCCCTATCTGGTCGACGACTACACCCAATACGCTGCGATCACGGGCTCGCCGATCTACAAGACCTGGGTGGAGGAACTGGCCGCCTCGTCCGGCATCCGCCTTCTGAACTACAACTGGTTCCAGGGAACGCGCCAGATGTTCACCAAGAATGCGGTGACCAAGCCGGCCGATCTCAAGGGCGTGCGCGTCCGTACCATCGATGCGCCCGGTTGGCTGGCGACCGTCAACGCGCTCGGCGCGACCGCGGTGCCGCTGCCATGGTCGGAGGTCTACTCGGCCCTTCAGCTCGGCGCGATCGACGGGGCAGAGGCCCAGCTTACCGGCGCCTACGGCATCAAGCTGCACGAGGTGACGAAGAACCTCGCCTTCACCGGTCACGTCCAGCTGCTGACCGGCATGGCGACTTCGGAAGCCTGGTTCAAGTCCTTGTCGCCCGAACATCAGGCGATCATCGACGAGGAACTGCAGAAGGCCGGCGAGGAAGCCTCGGCCGGCACGGTCGCCAAGATCGACACCGTGCTGAAGGACATGCAGGCCGCCGGCGTCGTCGTCAACGAGATCAAGGTCGCGGACTTCGAAGAACTGGTGCCCGGCGTCTACAAGGAACTCGGCCTGGAGGAGGCCCGGGACGCCCTGAAACCCTTCATCGACGCAGCCACGCCCTGATCGGCGCGGGGGCGCCTTGGGCGCCCCCATCATTGGGCAAAGGGAGGTTGGAATGTGGAAAGTCCTTGACCGGACGGAAGAAGTCGTTGCGGTCGTTCTGCTGGCCGGAACGGTGCTTGCGGTGCTGCTCGGCGCCATCGGCCGGGCGATCGGGTCACCGATTCCCTCGGGCGCCGAGATTGCCCAGCTCCTGCTGATCTGGAGCTGCATGCTCGGTGCCGACCTCATCATGAAACGCGGTGATCACATCCGTATTTCCGCCCTCCCCGATGCCTTGCCGGCGGCCGGCCGGCGGGCACTGAACCTGGTCTGCCTGGTCTGCATGCTGCTTTTCCTTGGCTACGCTGCCTGGCTCGGCTGGCAGCTCGCACTGTCGAACTGGGCCCGCGAGATGGGGGCTTCCGGCCTGTCATACGGCTGGGTGACCCTGGCCTTGCCGGTGGGATGCGTGCTGATGATCCTGTCCCTGCTGCGCCGCACACTGGCCCACGGCCTGCTCTTTTCCATCGAACCTGAATATCACGACCGGGAGCAGCTGCTGTGATTTCCTTTCTCCTGCTTTGCCTTGCCCTTGGCTTCATGGTGATCGGCATGCCCGTCGCGTTCGCAATCGGCGTCGCCAGCATCGTGTACTTCCTCCTGCCCTCCACCTTTATGCCTGACATCACCGCGGTGCAGCGCATCGTCGCCGCGAGCCAGTCCTTTCCGCTGCTGGCCGTTCCGCTCTTCATTCTCGTCGGCCACCTGATGAACGGATCCGGCATCACCCCGCGCATGCTCACGCTCGCCAAGACGCTCGCGGGATGGATGCGCGGCGGCCTGGCCCAGACGAGCCTCCTGCTCTCGGCGCTGATGGGCGGCATCTCGGGCTCGGCCGTGGCCGATGCGGCGATGCAGTCGCGCGTGCTCGGCAGCCCGATGATCAAGGAGGGGTATTCCCCGGGCTTCACCGGCGCCCTGCTCTCCGTCGGCGGGCTGATCACCGCAACGATCCCGCCGAGCCTCGGCCTGATCCTCTACGGCTTTCTCGGCGAGGTCTCGATCGGTCGCCTGTTCATCGCGGGCATCGTACCCGGTGTCTTGCTCACCATCGCCCTGATGGTCGCCACGACCTGGATCGCGCGGCGGCGGGACTACCAGCCGATCACCGAACGGCTGCCGACGTTCCGCGAGGTGGTCGCGGCGGTGCGCGAAAGCTTCTGGGCCATCCTGTTTCCGGTGTGGCTCATCGTCGGCATCCGCTTCGGCATCTTCACGCCCTCGGAGGCCGGCGCCTTCGCCGTCGCCTATGCCGTGGTCGTCGGCGCCTTGATCTATCGCGAACTCAGCTGGAAGGCGATTGTCGAGGCGATGCTGCTCAGCGTGCGCGACATCGGCATGATCATGCTGATCATCCTGTTCTCCGGCGCCTTCGGCTACGTCATCACCTTCGAGCGGGTGCCGCAGACCCTCGCGGAACTGACCCTCGGCCTCTTTTCGAACCAGGCGACGCTCCTGTTCGTCATTTCCGCCTTCCTGCTCGGCTTCGGCATGCTGGTCGAGGCCACCGTCATCGTCATGCTGCTGACGCCGATCCTTGTTCCGGTGGTCGTGGCGGCGGGTATCGACCCCGTCCATTTCGGCCTGATCATGATGACGCTCGTCACCTTCGGCGGCATGACCCCGCCGGTCGGCGTGTCGATGTTCACGGTCTGCGGCATTCTCAGGTGTTCCTACAAGGAGTACACGGTCGAGATGATCCCGCTGGCCGCGGCCGTTCTCGTGGTGGTTGCGGTCATGATCCTCTTTCCGGAGGTCGTCATGTTCCTCCCACGCGCCATGATGGGCTAGTGTTCGTTCGCTCCGCGGATGGCAGGTTGTCTCGAGCCGGCCCAGCGACTGGCGGCCGAGGGCCGGCCAGACCGCGTGGTGATCGACATGGACGGCCGCGCGATTGCGGGCGTTCTCCGTGATCGCTACAGTGCCGCGATGCTGAAAGATCTCAACCTCAATCTCCTGCGGTCATTCTTCATGGTCGCCGAGGAACGCGGCCTGACGCGGGCCGCTGCCCGCCTGAACATGAGCCAGCCGTCCGTCAGCCAGGCGCTGCAACGGCTGGAAGAGCAACTCGGCTGCCAGCTCGTGCTGCGCGGCAGCCGCAGGTTCGAGCTCACGGCGCCGGGCCAGAAGGTGTACGAGGAGTGCAGCGAGATTTTCCAGGCCGTCGAGCGCATCGCCCAGCGCACGCAGGAAAAGGCGATCGGCGAATTCGGCGAGATCCGGATCCAGATCATCTCCAACCTCGAATCGCCGCTCATCAACGAGGCGCTCCGGCTCTATCACCAGCGCTATCCGTCGGTGACGTGGGTGGTCGAAGTGCAGAACAGCCAGGACACGATCAAACGCATCCAGACGGAGAAGGGCGGAATCGGCTTCTGCCTGCTGTCGCGTCCGGTCTTCAGCCTGAGCTGCGAACTGATGTTTCGCGAGGAATTCAGCGTCTATTGCGGTGCCGAGCATCCGTTTTTCGGCCGCAAGGAGGTGGAGAAGCGGGAGTTGCGGCAGGAGTCGTTCGTCTCCTTCACCTGCGCCAGCGAAGGCATGGGCCTCGAGCCCATGGCCGTGCTCAGCCAGAGCCTGGGGCTCGGCGAGCGGATCAGCGGACAAAGCGCCAATCTCGAGGAGGTGCGGCGGATGATCGTGGCGGGTCTCGGCATCGGCATCCTGCCCCTGACCGCGGTGCATGACGAGGTCGCCAACGGCCTGCTCTGGCCCCTGGAGATCAAGGGATACCCGCTCGGCGCCGACGTCTTTCTCGTCACGCACCCGGAAGGCGACTATTGCCGCGCCGAGCGGCACTTCCTCGCCCTCGTTCAGGAGTTGCGGACGCTCTATCCCGACCTGCATTGAGGGCGCCGGCCGGCGCCCTCGGCGGCGAGAAGGGTCAGCGATCGGCGCGGGCGACGACTGCGTGCAAAAGCACGTTGACACCCGGCGCGAGGTCGTCCCGGTCGCAGTTCTCTTCGTTGTTGTGGGTGATGCCGCCCTTGCAGGGCGTAAAGATCATCGCTGTCGGGCAGTGCCGGGCAAGGAAGTAGGCGTCATGTCCGGCCTGGGAGCGGATGTCGCGCCAGTCGTAGCCCATGCGGTCGGCCTCGGCCCGAACGCCGTCGACCATGTCGCGATCGAAGATGTCGCCGCCCCAGAACCATTCGTCCTCGATCACCGCGTTGCAGCCGGCGCGCGCGGCGCTTTCGAAGACGGCGCGGCGCATTTTCTCCCCCATCACCCGTGCCGTCGCAGGGTCGGGATGGCGCACGTCGCAGATCGCCTGGGCCGTGTCGGAGAGGATGCCCGGCTTGTTCGGCCATGCGGCCAGCCGCGCACCGGTCGCCTTGCCGTCACCGACGGCAAAATCCCAGCCGATGTCGTCCACCGCCGTCAGCCATCGCGCGCCGGCGACCAACGCGTTGCGCCGCAGGTCCATCGGCGTCGGTCCGGTATGGGCCGTCCTTCCCTCGAACCGGACGCGCATGCCGTAGCTCGGATAGCCCCCCGTTACGACGCCGACATCGCGACCTTCCAGGTCGAGGATCGGCCCCTGCTCAATATGCAGTTCGTAGTAGGCGTCGATCTCGCCGGCCCGGCAGGGCTTGTTGCCGTTGTAGCCAATGCGCTCGAGTTCGTCGCCGAAGCGGGCGCCGTCGTCGGCAATCAGACCGCGGACCCAATCCGCATCATAGGCCCCGACGAAACAGCCGGAAGCGACCATGGGCGGAGAAAACCGCGCGCCCTCCTCGTTCGTCCAGTCGACGATGACGATCGGCCTGCGCGTGATATGGCCGGCATCGTTCAGCGTGCGCACCACCTCCAGTCCGGCGAGCACGCCGGCAATGCCGTCAAAGCGGCCGCCGTTGATCTGGGTGTCGAGATGGCTTCCGATCAGCACCGGCGGCAGCGACGGATCGCTTCCCTCGCGGCGTGCAAAGATGTTTCCGAGTTCGTCGATTTCGACGCTCAGCCCCGCGTCGCGGCACCAGTTGACGAAGAGGTCGCGCATCTGGCGATCCTCGTCGGTCAACGTAAGCCGGGCAAGGCCGCCCGGCCGTCCCTGACCGATTTCGGCTGAGCTTTCGATCGTCGACCAGAAGCGATCGAGATCGACATGGGTGTTCGGTGCGAACGACATGGTTCACCTCAGATTGCGGGATTGGAGAAAGCGCTCACAGACCGAGCGACATCACGGTCATCAGGCCCGGGAAGAGCACGAGCAACAGCATGACGAGAGTCATGACGCCGATGAACGGCAGCAGGTAGCGGAAGGAGGCCGACATCGGTATGCCGCCGGTTCGGCAGGCTGCCAACAGGTCGATACCGAGCGGCGGCGTGTTCGCGCCGATCGCAAGGTTGATGGTCAGCAGCACGCCAAAATAAACCGGATCGATCTCGAAGGCCCTGAGGACCGGCAGAAACACCGGCGCCAGAATGAGAATGATGGCGATCGACTCCATGAAGGTGCCGAGCACGAGAACGGCCAGCATCATCATCGCGAGCGCGACCGTGGCGTTTTCCGTCGCACCGGTGATGGCATTGACGACGAGTTGCGGCACCTGCTCGACCGTCAGGATCCAGCCGAACACCGAAGCCGCCGCGATAACGATCAGGATCGATCCGGTCATTTCCGTGGTATCGCGCAGCAGCGCGAAGACCTTGGCGAGCGGAAGGCGTCGATAGACGAGCGTCCCGACCAGCAGCGCATAGGCAACGCCGATGCCCGCCGCCTCCGTCGGCGTAAAGACGCCGAACCGGATGCCGCCGACGATGATGATCGGCGCCAGAAGAGCGAGTACGGATTCGCGAAGAGCGCCCCCCAGCCGGCGCCAGCTGAAGGGCTCGCCGCCTTTCCAGCCGTGCTTGCGCGAGATCCACCATGCCACGAGCATCAGACCGAGGCCGAGCAGGATGCCGGGACCGATGGAATGGACGAACAGCTGGCCGATCGACGTTCCGGTCGCCGTTCCGTAGACGATCAGCACGATGGAGGGCGGAATGACCGTGCCGAGCGATCCGGCACAACCGAGGCCGGCAGCGGAGAAGCCGGGGTCGTAGCCGCGCTCCTTCATCGCCGGCAGCAGCATCGAGCCGATCGCAACCACGTCGGCAACGCCCGAGCCGGAGAGCGACCCGAACATCATGCACGCCGCGATCATCACGATGGCGAGGCCGCCGGTGCGCTGCCCGACGATGGCCGCGCAGAGATTGACGATCCGCGGCGCGAGACCGCCATGGACCATGAGCAGGCCGGCCAACAGGAAGAGCGGAATCGCGAGCAACGTGAAGCTGTCGATGCCTGCGACCATACGCTGCGCAACCACCATCACCGGCAACGCGTCGCCGACCAGAAGATAGGCGACCGAGGACAGTGCAAGGGCTATGACGATCGGCGCATCGATCAGGAGCAGCAGCACGAAGACGGCGAAGAGGACGAGAAGCGCCAGGCTCATTTGCGCAATTCCATGGCCAGGAGGGCGACGAAGGCGAGGCCGGCGGTCACCGGCAGGGCGAGATAGACGAGGCCGGCGGGCCAGCTCATCACCGTCGTCTGGTGCGACCACGTCAGCGCCGTGATCTGCCAACCGGCCCAGAAGACGACGGCCAGGAACAGGAAGGCGGCGAGCCGTGCGACAAGATCGAGCAGCTTTCGGAAGGCTCCGGGGGCGACGAACAGGTCCGTCAGGCCGGCACACAGGTGCGTCCCGCGGACGAAGGCAGAGATCGCGCCGATGAACGTCACCCACACCAGCAGAAGGCGCGGAACCTCCTCCGACCAGCGAGGCGTGAAGGCAAAGGCGTAGCGGCAGATGACGACGTAGACGATGATGGCGGCAAAGGCGGCAATGGCTACGCCGCCGACAGCGCCGGCCGCGCGGTCAATTGCCGCGGCAATCCGCGAGGGCGGCAGCGGAGCGTCTTGCATGGAAACCTCCCAGACAGGATGGGCACGGGGCCGCTTGCGCGACAGGTCCTGCCCGCGGAACGCGGGCAGGACCTATCGGATTACTTGCGGTAGCCGTCCATGATGGCGAGCAGTTCGGGACCGAAGACGTCCTTTTCGCTTTCCCAGATCGGCATCAGTGCCTCGACGAACGCGGCCTTGTCGACCTCGTTGAATTGCATGCCCTTCGACTTCAAGCCTTCGATCAGTGCTGCCTCGTTCTCGGCAACCATCTGCCGCTGGGCCTCGCCCCACTTGACGGCCGCGTCTCTTACGACGGCCTGGTCCTCGGGAGAGACCTGCGCCCAGGTCATGCTCGACACAGTCAGGCAGGCTGCGCCCCAGATATGCCCGGTCATCGAGACGTATTTCTGCACCTCGTAGAACGAGGCGGAGTCGATGATCGACAGCGGGTTCTCCTGCGCATCGAACACACCCTGCTGGAGAGCCGAATAGAGTTCGCCGAAGGAGAGCGGCGCCGGCTGAGCGCCGAGCAGCTCGAACGTGGCAAGGCGAACCTTGTCCGGCGTCACGCGGATCTTGATTCCGGCAAGATCGGCCGGCGTCGTGATCGGAAGCTTGTTGTTGGTGATGTTGCGGAAGCCGTTCTCCCACCAGGCGAGCACCTCGATGCCCTTCGGCCGCAACAGGTCGGCGAGCGTCGTGCCGAGTTCACCGTCGAGCGCGGCAAAGGCCTGCTCGCGGCTGGTCCAGGCGTAGGGCATTTCGATGATGCCAAACTTCGGCTCGACGAACTGGAAGGAGCCGCTGCCGATGAGGCCACCCTGGATGGTGCCGATCTGCATGCCCTCGATCACTTCCTTTTCCGTGCCAAGCTGGCCGGAGGGGAATACCTCGATCTTGACACGGCCTTCCGTCTTCTCGGCGACCTCCCTTGCGAACTCGCTCGATGCCTTGTGCCAGCTGTGGGTGTCGGCGAGCACATGGCCGAGGCGGATCGTCGTCTCGGCCATGGCGCCGGAATGAGCGGAAAGACCGATGATGCCGGCCACCACCGTGGCGGCCAGCTGGCGGGAGAATTGCGAAATGCCCAGTTTCATAGCACCCTCGTTTGTTGCGCTTGTTCTGGGCACATTAGGCAATCAGGAACGCCAGCAGGCAAATAGCCGGCTCCAATGGCAAGCATTGTATCCGCCTATGTCACAAATGACGATCCTGACTGCCGTTGGCGGTGCTAGCCGAGCGTGGCGATGCACTCGATCTCGATGTCGAAGTGGGCCCAGGGCTTGATCGCGACGCAACTGCGCGCCGGGAAATTGGCGGGAAAGTACTCCCGGTATACGGCGTTCATGTCTTCAGCGAACGCGTTGTCGGTAATGAAGACGAGCGATTTGAAGACGTTACCGAGCCCTGAGCCGGCGTGACGCAGAGCAAAGTCCAAGGCCTCCAGCGACGCCCGCGTCTGGACCCCGATGTCGCCCTTCACGATCTCGCCGGTCTTCAGGTCGATCGGCGGCATCCCGCAGGTGTAGAGCAGTTCTCCCACTCGCGTCAGTGCGGAGGTCGGCGCGCCCAGCCGCCGGATTGCTTCGGAAATTACAGGAATTTCAATTACTTCATGCGCCATTCTGTGCAGCCTCTTGTTCGTTGCGGCGATAGGACCAGCCGAATGAGGCTCTTATAGTGCCTGCACGGGCAAGGCGAAACGGCCGTAGGTCTACCGGTAGCCGCCTGGCCAGACGCTTCGCCGCCGGTCTTCTCGCCCGCCGGGCAATCATCGCTGGACTTTATGGCGCATATTCCGGATGAAAGGTCGGTCCGAAGCTATCGCCAAGATCAAGGCAGGCGGCCGTTCGCGCGGACGCGGCGTCAGGCAGGACAACACTGAAACGTCGTGGAGGCGGGATGGAGTCGATGCCTTTCAGTTGTCGACGGTAGGCGTGCTGGGCATCGGTGCGCAATGGATCGCCTGGCGCACGCAGATACCCGCGATCGTGCTTTTGCTCTTTGCCGGGCTCGTGGCCGGCCCCCTGACCGGGATTCTCGACCCCGAGGCGCTGTTCGGCGACCTGCTCCGGCCGCTTATCGGGCTTTCCGTCGCCATCATCCTGTTCGAAGGCGGCCTGACGCTCAATTTCGCGGAACTGAAAGGCACCTCCGTCGCCGTGAGACGCCTCGTTCTGCTCGGCGCGCCCGTCACCTGGGGCGTCACGTACCTGGCGGCGCACTATGTCGCCGGCCTGCAAGTGGCGACGGCGGCGATCTTCTCCGGCATTCTGGTGGTCACCGGCCCGACGGTCATCATGCCGCTGCTGCGCCAGGCCCGGCTGCCGTCGCGGGTTTCGTCGCTGCTGCGCTGGGAGGCGATCCTGGCCGATCCGCTGGGTGCGCTGTTTGCCGTCATGGCCTTCGAAACCGTGCTCATCACGCACGGCCATCACGGAAGCCCGGGCCAGACGATCCTGCGGGTGGCGCTGGCGATCGTGCTGGCCTTTGCGGTCGGCATTGGTCTCGGACGCGTCCTGATCGGTCTGTTCACCAAGGGCCTGGTGCCCGAATTCCTGAAGGCGGCCGTCCTCCTCGTGTCGGTCCTGACGGCCTTCGAGCTTTCCAATGCCGTTCTGGAAGAATCCGGGCTGCTGACGGTTACGGTACTTGGCGTCGTCATTGCAAACAGCAACATCGCCTCGTTCAACGAGATCCGCCGTTTCAAGGAAACCATGACGGTTCTGCTCGTATCGGGCGTGTTCGTGCTTCTGACGTCCACGATCAGCGTCGCTGACCTGCAGAGCATCGGCCTTCGCGACCTGGTGTTCGGCGCCGTCCTTCTCTTCGTCATTCGCCCCGTCGTGGTGATGCTGCTGACGATCGGCACGCCAATGTCGATCGGGGAGCGACTCCTTTGTGCATGGATCGCGCCGCGTGGTGTCGTTGCCGTCGCCGTGTCGGGCCTGTTCGGCGCCGCGCTGGTCGACATCGGGATTGCCGACGGGAGCAAGATGGTGCCGCTGGCCTTCCTGGTGGTGCTGGCGACGGTCGTCCTCCACGGGTTCTCGCTCAGGCCGCTGGCGGCCTACCTGAACCTGACAAGGACCGAGCCGGACGGAATTCTGATCGTCGGCAGCTCGCCCTGGGCGATCGCCCTTTCCGAGCGCCTCCGGGAAGAAGGCATTCCGATCCTCATCGCAGACCGCAACTGGAGTGAACTGAGGGCCGCGCGCGCGGCCGGATTTGCCACCTATTTCGGCGAGATCCTCAGCGAGGCCGCCGAGCACAACGTCGACTTCGGCAGGTATCCCTACCTGATCGCCGCGACCGGCAACCCCGCCTACAACAGCCTGGTCTGCACCGATTTCGGCCCGGAGATCGGGCGCTCCAATGTCTTTCAGATCGGGCGCGACGAGACCGGGGCAGGCAAGAACTCCCTGCCGTCGACGATTGGCGGACGGCCGCTGACCCCGGCGGACTATCCGCTGCAGGAGCTGCTCGAGCTGCGGCACAAGGGCTGGTCCATACGAAAGACCAAGATCAGCAAGGAGTATGGCCTTGCGGACTTCGCCGGCAGCTTCCCGGCGGACGGTTTTGTGATCCTGAGAAAGAGGCCCAACGGCCGGCTGGCATTCCAGTCGGATTCCGACAAACTGGCCGCCGACGCCGGGGATGTGCTCTTCTCGTTCTCGCCGCCGACCTAGCGACAGGGAACCGCGTTGGCCCATGCGCCTGCAACGCCGTTACCGTTGCCGCCGTCGGCGGCGCTTCTTGGCCTTTGCCGCGCTCCGAGGCGGTCTTCTTCTGCGGAATGCGGATCGATATGAGCGCTTGACCCGGCCATCACCATCGTCTTTGACCTTGTCGTCGCCGCGCGCCCTGATCTAATTGTAGGGAAACTGTCCAGCCGAGGTGTCTGAATGCCCCCCCTTCCGTCCGCGCGCGCCTACGTGCCCTTCGTGTCCGTCGCCAATATGATGGACCTCGTTCACCATCTTGGCGTCGAGAAGGTCCTGGTGGACCTTGCCGACGAGATCGAAGCCGATTTCAGGCGCTGGGAACTCTTCGACAAGACACCGCGCGTGGCCTCGCACTCCGAGGTCGGCGTCATCGAGCTGATGCCGACATCGGACGGGGAGACCTACGGCTTCAAATATGTCAACGGCCATCCGAAGAACACGCGCGAAGGGCTGCAGACCGTCACCGCCTTCGGCCTGCTTGCCGACGTCGACACGGGCTATCCGAAGCTTCTGAGCGAGATGACCCTGCTGACGGCGCTGCGCACGGCGGCGGCCTCGGCCATGGCCGCCAGGCACCTCGCCCCGAAGGGCGCCAGGACGATGGCGATGATCGGCAATGGCGCCCAGTCGGAGTTCCAGTGCCTCGCCTTCAAGGCGGTCTGCGGCATCGAAACCGTGCGCCTCTACGACATCGACGCGTCGGCGACCGCGCGCTGCGCCGGCAACCTTGCCGGACGCGGGCTCGAGGTGGTGTCCTGCGCCTCCGGCCAGGAGGCGATCGAAGGGGCGGAGATCATCACCACCTGCACGGCGGACAAGCAGTATGCCACGATCCTGACCGACAACATGGTCGGCTCCGGCGTGCACATCAACGCCATCGGCGGCGACTGCCCGGGCAAGACCGAACTGCACCGCGACATCCTGCTGCGCTCGGACATCTTCGTCGAGTATCCGCCGCAGACCCGCATCGAGGGCGAGATCCAGCAGCTCGACGCGGACCACCCGGTGACCGAGCTGTGGCAGGTGATCACCGGCCGGCACCGGGGCCGGGCCGACGCGCGGCAGATCACCCTGTTCGACAGCGTCGGCTTTGCGATCGAGGATTTTGCGGCACTGCGCTACGTGCTCCGGGCGATCCAGGGCACCCCCTACTACACCCAGCTCGACATGATCGCCGACCCCGACGATCCGCGCGATCTCTTCGGCATGTTCGAGCGGGCAAGGCCGCAGGGATCGGCGGCATGATCCAGCGGCGTCCCGGCCCCGACAGGGCCGGCACCGGGCCAGCTTCGACGGCTGACGCTCGCCGACCGCCCGAGCCGCGGGGGCACCATTGCGACCGGTGCTCTAGCGCAAGCCCGATCCGCAGGCTCAGCGGGCGCCCCAGGTATCGGTCATCCGGTAACCCTCGGGCCAGGGATCGGACGGGTCGAGCATGTGCTGGTGGATGCCTGTGATCCAGGCACGGCCCGAAATTTCCGGCAGGATCGCCGGCCGGCCGCCAACCGCGCTCGTGCCGACAATGCGGCCTGTGAAGGTCGAGCCGATCAGCGACACCGCCGTCAGGCGATCGTCGCTCCCCATCTGGCCACGGGCGTGCAACACCGCCATGCGCGCGGACAACGCGGTTCCCGTCGGAGAGCGATCGACCTTGCCGGGCTGGATCGCAACGGCGGCGCCAGCCCGCAGCCCGTCCGCGGTGCGCTCCACCGGACCGGCGAAAAGGCAGAAGGAGAAGTGCTTCCAGTCAGGGTTCTCCGGATGGTGGAAACCGAGTGCGGCATTGGCCGCATTGGTGATCCTGACGCCGAGTCGGGCAATGTCGTGCGCCTCGTCCGGCGTGAGCGCGAAGCCCATGCTGGCGGCATCGACGATGACGAAGCTGTCGCCGCCATAGGCGGTGTCGACGGTGAGCGTACCCAGCCCCTCGACCTCGAGCCTGGCATCCAGCCGCTCCGCAAAACTCGGCAGGTTCTGCACGAAGATCCGTTCGGCCTTGCCGTTCCGGCACTCCGCCCGCACGCGGACGAGGCCGCCCGGGGCCTCGAGGGTGATCTCCGTCACCGGCTCCCGCATCGGCAGGATGCCGCTGTCAAGCAGAACCGTGGAAACGCAGATCGAGTTCGAACCGGACATGGGCGGGGTGTCTTCCGGCTCCATGATGATAAAGGCGGCATCGGCATCCGGGTGCTTCGGCGGCACAAGCAGGTTGACGTGGCGGAAGACGCCACCGCGCGGCTCGTTGAGCACGAAGTTGCGCAGCGTCTCGTCCTTGGCGATCCATCGGCTCTGTTCCCAGACTGTGTCGCCCGGAGGCGGGGCGACCCCGCCGACGATGACATCACCGACCTCACCCTCGGCATGGGCGGAAATCACATGAATGGTCTTTGTGCTGCGCATCGCAATGCTCCTCAAGCAAGCCAGGCCGGCAGCCGCGCCGGTGCGCGGCCGGTTAACGCGGCGGCGACGCAGTCGGCAAGGCCGCCAAGACGAACGGTGCGGCCTGACAGGCCGGGGCCGTAATGGGCGTACTTGCCGGAATTGGTGATTACCGCCCGGGTCCGCGTCGGGAACACCGGCTCGGAAATCGAGCACCAACAAAGGTCCGGCAGGACCTGCACACCCGAGGCTTCGAGGCGGGCGAGCGTGCCGTCGGCGCGCGCCGCGGCGATGACCTTTTGCCCGGCGGTGACGATCACGGCAACGTCCGGGTGACGCCTGCGTCCGCCGAGGGCCTCGGCGAGTGCCCGACATTCCTGAAGCGAGGCATGCGGGCTGCCGATTGCGACGAGCTCGACCTCTTCCGGTCCATCGTTCAACCCGGCCCAGGCCGCGGCCATGTCGGCGCGCGAGATACTTGACCGGTCGGCATCCCGGGCGGCCGCATCCTGCGCCTCCGGAGTGACACCTTCGATATGCAGCATCGGCGCGGCGGAGGTGGTGCCGAAGGCGGCGCAAAGCGCCTTGAGATCGTCGCGCGAGGGCCCTGCCTGTGCGAGGCCGCGCAGAAGCGGGATGCGGTCGGGAGCGGAGCGGCCGGCGAGATAGCCGAGCAGCGGCCAGAAGGCATCGTCCACGCCCGCGGGCAGCTCGACGTCGATGACGCGGCACGCCTTGCGGTGCGCGTCGAGGTAGACGCCGGACAGGGGCGCGCGCCCGGTCAGCGCAATGCACAGGTCGAGGAAGTCCGGATGCTTGGCCGTGCGCGCACCGAGCACGGTATTGGCGAAGATGACCGCGTTGGACTCCGCCCAGGCGATGGTCTCGCCAGCCTTTGGCGCCGTGTCGAGCAGGTAGGGCGAGCAGGTGAAGGTCGGGCGGCAGCCCATGCGGACATAGGCGTCGGCAAGGCGCGCGGCCGGGTCGCCGAACGCGGCAGGAACGCCTTGCCGCTCCCAGTTGGCGCGGTCGACGGAAATCGCGTTCATCGTCGTCGGGACGCGCACTTTGGCGCCCATGTCGGCCATCGTCTCGGCGAAGGTCAGGTTGGCCGGGCTCGCATAGATACAGCCGTCGATATGGCCCTGCGTGACGTCGACGAGGCTGGTCGCGCCCTGTTGCGCGGCCATGGCGCAGATGATGCGCATGGCCTGCCGGACCGCGATCCCCTGCCCGCCGTCAAGCATGACGCGGTCCGCTTCGCTGAGGTCGAGCGCGGCGGTCGCCGAAGGGGCGACCGGGATCGTCAACCCGTCGGCTTCGATCGCCGTGTCACCGATGACGGCACGCTCGGCGCGCGACAGCGCGGCAAAATCGTCCGGTGCAAGACGCAGCACCGGCAACGCCTTGCCGAACATTTCCGACGCGATCAGCGCGCCGAGCGTCACGACGTCCTCGGCCTCGGAAAAGACCAGCGCCGCCGGGGCACGGCCGTTCAGCGCCATGTCCAGGAGCACGCCGGACCCGGTGCAAGAGCCACGCGTCGACGGCATCATCAGGATGCCGCCGGTCAGGCAGGCGCCATGCAGTGGATGGTGCACGTCGATCACACAGCCCGTGGCCGGATCGACGCCGCCCCAGAAGCTCAGTGCCTCCGAGGTGGCGATGATGGGGCCCGAGGCCGAGCCGCCGAGGATGCTGCGCGTGCGATTGTTCATTTCACGATGAACCCGTGTGCGAAGGGGTCCCGCTCGTCGATGAAGACGGTGTTATAGCCGGTCATGCGGGCCCAGCCGGCGATCGACGGGACGATCGCATCGCGATCGGCGACCTTGGTTGCCGCCTCGACCCGGCCCTTGAAGATCGATCCGATGATCGATTCGTGCCAGAACTCGTCGCCGACCTTCAGCTTGCCCCTGGCAAACAGCTGCGCCATGCGCGCCGAGGTGCCGGTTCCGCAGGGGGAGCGGTCGATCGCCTTCTCGCCGTAAAACACCGCGTTGCGGGCGTGCGCCCCCTCCACCGTTGGTTTGCCGGTCCACAGGATGTGGCTGAGTCCGTTGATCTCGGGGTGCTCGGGGTGGACGAACTCGTACTTCTCGTTGAGCGCCTTGCGCAGCTTCGGGCTCCACCCGACCAGTTCGCCCGCCGTATGGTCGGCGATGTCGCGGAAATTCTTCTGCGGTTCGACGATCGCATAGAAGTTGCCGCCATAGGCGACGTCGACCACGACCTCGCCCAGCCCGTCGACTTCGGCGGTCAGGCCCTCCGCGTAGAGGAAGCCGGGAACATTGGTCAGGCGCACCTCCTCGACGAAGCGGCCCTCCTGGCGGTAGGTGATGTCGACCTTGCCGGCCGGCGCGTCGATCGACAGCTTGCCGGGCTCGCGCGGGCGGATCAGGCCGTTCTCGATGCCCATGGTGATCGTGCCGATCGTGCCGTGCCCGCACATCGGCAGGCAGCCCGAGGTCTCGATGAAGAGTACCGCGACGTCGCAGTCGGGCCGCGTCGGCGGATAGAGGATCGAGCCGGACATCATGTCGTGCCCGCGCGGCTCGAACATCAGCCCGGTGCGGATCCAGTCGTACTCCCGCAGGAAGTGGGCGCGCTTTTCCAGCATGGTGGCGCCGTCGAGGCGCGGCCCGCCGCCCGAGACGAGGCGGACGGGATTTCCGCAGGTGTGGCCGTCGATGCAGGAGAACGTGTGCGTGGTCATGCCGGAACCTCTGTCAGAACCGTTGGGGCGAGAAGGATGCGATGTCTATGGCCGGCGCGCGGTCGGTCAAAAGGTCGGCGACCAGCCGCGCGGTGCCCGCCGACTGGGTCAGGCCGAGATGGCCGTGGCCGAAGGCGTGGACGACCCGCGGCGTTGCGCGCGCGCGGCCGATGGCCGGCAGGCTGTCCGGCAGCGAAGGTCGGAACCCCATCCACTGCACCCCACCTTGCGACTTGAGACCCGGCAGGAAGGCCTGCGCTTTCTTCAGCATGGCCTCGGACCGGCGAAAATTTGGCAGCAGCGTCAGCCCGCCGAGTTCAACGGCGCCCCCGACCCGGATTCCGGTGGAGAGCCGCGTGACAACGAAGCCGTGGCCACCGAAGGTGATTTGCGTGCGCAGGTCGAAGGCTTCCAGCGGAAGCGTGGTGTTGTAGCCGCGTTCGGTTTCGAGCGGGATGTTCTCGCCGAGGGTCCTGGCGAGTCGGTGCGAGAATGCGCCGGCCGCAAGCACCACCTTCTCCGCGCGATGAACGTTGCCGTCGGCACAGCGGATCGCAACTCCGCCCTCGTCCGGGCACAGGGCGACTGCCTCCGCGCGCTCGACCTTTCCGCCCCTGGCGCGGAGGTGATCTGCGAGGGCAAGCGTGTAGGACTTCGGGTCGGCAATCGAGTACCAGCCGGGGGTGAAGGTGCCATGGGTGAAGCGCGGCGCAAGGCCGGGCTGGATCGCCGCCATCTCTTCAGCGGTCAGGTGGCGGAACTCGATGCCGTGTTCCGCCCGCGCCTTCCAGCCGGGAAGCGAGGCCTTGAATTCGGCCTCGCCCTCATAGACCTGGAGGTTACCCTCCTTGCGCAGCATCGAAAGGGTGCCGGCCTGTTGAAGGAAGGGGTGCAGTTCCGCCTTCGACAGGTCCATCAGGGCCGTCTGCGCCCTTGTCGAATGAGCCACGCGCCCGGGTTGGCAGGCCCGCCAGAAGCGGAACATCCAGGGCGCGATCTGAACCGCATAGCCCGGCGGTATCGTCAGCGGTCCAAGCGGGTCGAGCAGCCATTTCGGCGCCTTCCGCAGGATGCCCGGCGAAGCCAGCGGCAGGATGTCGGTGAAGGCAAAAGCGCCGGCATTGCCCGCCGATGCGCCGGCGGCGGGACCTTCACGGTCCAGGATGATGACCGACTTGCCGCGCGCCTGCGCCGCGATCGCGGCGGAGAGCCCGACGACACCGGCGCCGATGACGATGACATCGGCCTGAACCTGCACCTTCATCTCACCCTCAATGCGTCGCAGCCAGGAACTTCTTGGTCTCTTCGTGCTGGGGCGCGTCGAAGAGCTGTTCCGGCGGAGCGATTTCGGCCATGATCCCCTGGTGGAAGAACGCCACGCGGTCGGAGACCTCGCGTGCGAACTTCATCTCGTGCGTCACGCAGATCATCGTCATGCCTTCGGAGGCCAGCATCCGCAGCGTATCGAGAACCTCGCCGACCAGCATCGGGTCGAGTGCCGAGGTGACCTCGTCGAACAGCATATACTCCGGCGACATGGCCAGCGCGCGGGCAATCGCCATGCGCTGCTGCTGACCACCCGACATCCGCGACGGGTAGACCGCGAGCTTTTCGGCCAGTCCCACATGGGTCAATTGCTTCACCGCGATTTCCTCTGCCTCGCCCTTCGACAGGCCCAGCACCTTACGCGGCGCCAGCATGACGTTTTCGAGCACGGTCAGATGCGGGAAGGCGTTCCACTGCTGGAACACGATGCCGACCTTGCGGCGCAGCCTGTTCAGATCGGTTCCCTTGGCATGGACGTCGGTACCGTCGATCAGGATCCGGCCGGAATCGATCGGCTCCAGACCGTTGATGCAGGTCAGCAGGGTCGACTTGCCCGATCCCGAACCGCCGATGACGGTCACGACCTCGCCCTTGTTGACGGTGAGATTGATTCCCTTGAGCACCTCCAGCTGACCGAAGGATTTGCGGACGTTTTCGATCTCAATCATTGGGGGACCACCGTTTTTCGAGATACCCGCCAAGCCGGGCGATGGGGAAGCTGATGATGAAGTAGATGGCGCCGCAAATCATCAGGATGAGCAGCGGCTCCTGCAGGCGGGTGACCAGGATCTGCGAGGCGCGCAAGAGCTCGATCAGGCCGAGCCAGAGCACGAGAGCGGAGTCCTTCATCACGCCAAGGGTCAGGCCGATCCAGGACGGCAGCGAGACGCGGGTTGCCAGCGGCGCCACGATATAGCGCATGTCCTGCCACCAGGTCATGCCGAGGGAGCGGGCCGCGCGCCGGGTGGTCGACGGTACGGAGGTGATGCCGCCGCGCACGATTTCCGAACAATAGGCCGCCGTATAGAGCGACAAGACCACGCAGGAGGTCGTGAACGGCGCCCAGCCCAGCTTCATGATCGACTGGAGTGCATTGCCAAGCACGAGCTGAATCAACAGCGGAACCGAGCGGAACACGTCGAGGAAGAAGGTCAGCGGGGCCGACCAGTAGGGACCGAGCTCGATGCGGACCATGCCGAAGATAATGCCCAGCAGGGTCCCCGCGGCGACGGATACGGCGGTGACCATGAGCGTCATCCCCGCGCCTTGCGCAAGGAATGCGAGGTCACCCCAGGTGAGGGCGGTATCAAACATCTCTCACCTCTCCTAGTAGCGGAACATGCGCCACGCAAACGCGCGGGCGGCCAGCGTCACGGCCTTGGCGATGACGTAGTAGATCACCGCGGCCAGGGCAAAGAATTCAAAGGTCCGGAAGGAACGGGCATTGAGCTCCTGGGTAACGCCGGCAAGGTCGGTGTTCATGCCGACGGTAACGCCGAGGGACGTCATCAGGATCGCCCAGACCATCTGGTTGGTGGCGGGCAGGAAGGCGACGCGCAGCATCTGCGGCATCACAATCAGCCGGAAGGCCTGCAGCGAGGTCATGCCGAGCGAACGGCCGGCGCGCGTCTGGGTGTCCGGGATCGCCTTGAGCGCGCCGCGGAAGTTCTCGGCCAGGTAGCCGGCGTTGTTGAAGGCAATCCCGGCCAGCAGCGCCGCGTAGGGGCTCAGGTGTATCCCGAAATTGCCGAGCCCGAAATGGGCCATGTAGATCTGAAACAATGCCGGTGTGTTGCGCGCGACCTCGACCCAGGCCGTGGCGAAGCCGCCAAGAATGCGGTTACCCGAAAGACGGAACAGCGTCAGCGCGATGGCGATCGCAAGCCCGATCGCCATCGACAGGATCGCGATCTGCAACGTGACCAGCGCGCCGTCGACCATCTGGGGCAAGGCCCGCAACGCCTGGTTCCAATGGAAGGTGTAGTTGAACATTGCCGTGTCGCCTCTCAGAAAAGAGCGACGGCGCGAGGCATTGCCCCGCGCCACCGGAGAAGTGGTCAGATCAACGGTAGACGTTGTTCACGGTCAGGTCCGGCACTTCACCGCCGACCCACTTTTCATAAAGCTCGGCATAGCGGCCGGTCCGAACCTGCTGGTTGACGAACAGGTTCAGGTAGTTGATCAGGCCGTACTCCTCGCGGTTGGTGAACAGCGCGACGTAGTCGACATCGAACGGAGCCTTGCCGACGACCGAGATGTCCCCGAACTTGCCCGACTTTACGTTGGCCTGCGCGACGGTGGACGTGGAAACGGTGGCATCGATCTGCCCCTGGCTCAATGCGAGGAACACGTCCGCCTGGGTCTGGTAGGGACGGAATTCGCCCTCTCCCCAGGCCTTGACCTGTTCCTCGAGCGCGATGGCCTCGAACGTGCCGGCGGTGGCGCCGACGACCTTGCCCTTCATCTCATCGAAGCTCTTGATGCCAGCCTTGTTGTTCGCCGTCACCGCCATTTCGAAGGCGAAGTAGGGAATCGACATCCCGACCGTCTTGGCGCGCTCCAGCGTATCGGAGGTCGAGGCAACGCCGACATCGACGCGGCCGGACATGAGTGCCGGAATGCGCTCGGGGAACGGAGTTTCGATGATCTCGGCGGTGACGCCGAGGGCCTTGGCCAGATCATTGCAATAGTCGACGTCGAAACCGATCGGATTGTTGCTCTCGTCGCGCGAGCCCATTGGCGGGAAGTCGAGCACCACCGCGCAACGCAGCGTGCCGGAGGCGATGATGTCGTCGAGCTTGTCGGCATGAGCCTGACCGCCGAGGACGGTAGCGGCCAGAAGGCCAAGGGCAATGACCGATGTTTTCATTTTTCACTCTCCCAGGGTTGGTCTGTCTTTCGAGACGACCGCACTATTTCGCTTTCGCTAACGCAAATCAAATCAAAAATACAAGCAGTATACAAAAAGTATGTCGTTTGAATTTCCGACACTCCTCCCGGCGGACTGCCGCGCTGCGGCTGCCGCATCAACCGAGAATGTCCTCGGGCAGAAGCTCTTCAGGCATGTTCTGGTACGCCACCGGACGCAGGAACCGTCGTATCGACATCGTGCCGACGCTGGTGGCGCCGAAATTGGTGGAAGCCGGGTATGGCCCCCCATGCACCATGGCGTCGACCACCTCGACCCCCGTCGGAAAGCCGTTCACGAGCAATCTTCCGGCCTTGCGCTCGAGAACCGGACGCAGGCGCCGGGCGACGTCCATGTCCGCCGCCTCCAGGTGGATTGTCGCCGTCAGCTGGCCCTCGAAAGCACGGGCCAGTTGCTCCATTTCTTCGAGCGAAGCCACCCGGACCACAAGACCGAGCGGCCCGAACACCTCCTCGCGCAAGAGGTGGTCGGCGAGGAACTGCTCGCCTGTGGTCTCGAACAGGTTCGGCGAGGCGGCTCGGCCGGTGGATTCGGTCACCAGCAGCGGCCTGACCGAGTTTCGTTCGGCAAATTGCCCCTGCCCGTCGCGGAACGCCTTGGCGATTCCGTCCGTCAGCATGGTCTGCGGCGCCACCTTGTCCAAGGCCGCCGTGGCTGCCTCGGCGAAACGGTCGGCATCTGTGCCATCGACAACGACCGCGATGCCGGGGTTGGTGCAGAATTGCCCCGCCCCCATCGTAAGCGACGCCGCCCAGCCGTGCGCGAGCGCCTCGGCGCGCGCCTTGAGCGCTCCGGGCAGCAGAAACATCGGATTGACCGAGCCGAGCTCGCCGAAGAAGGGGATCGGCTCCGGCCGGGCGGCGCAGAGGTCGAACAGCGCACGGCCACCTTTGAGCGAGCCGGTGAACCCGACCGCCTTGATCAGCGGATGCTGCACCAGCGCCTCGCCGACCTGGCGGTTGCCACCCTGTATCAGCGAAAACACACCGGGGTGAACGCCGCAACTGCCGATCGCCGCCTCGACCGCCTGGGCGATGATCTCACCGGTGCCGGGATGGGCTGAATGGCCCTTGACGACGACCGGGCAGCCGGCGGCAAGGGCTGCGGCCGTGTCGCCGCCGGCGGTTGAAAAGGCGAGCGGGAAATTCGAGGCACCGAAGACGGCGACCGGGCCGACGGGGCGCTGGGCGAGACGGATCTCCGGACGCGGTGCGGGCTGGCGATCCGGCTGCGCCGCGTCAAAGCGACGATCGAGGTATTCGCCCGCCTCGATATGATCGGCGAACAGGCGCAACTGGCCGGTCGTGCGGCCGCGTTCGCCCTGTAGGCGCGCCGGCGGCAGGCCCGTCTCCTGCGTGCCGATTTCGGTAATCTCTTCGGCACGCGCCTCGATCTCGTCGGCAATGGCGCGCAGAAGGGCCGCACGCTCGGCCCGGCTGGCATGGCCGTAGCTCCAGAAGGCCTCCTCGGCGGCCGCACATGCGCGGTCGACGAGGTCCGCCGTGCCGACGGCAAACAGATGCGAGGGACCGTGTGCCGGGGCGGAGGCGAATGTTCCCGCTCCGTCAAGCCATGCGCCTGCGATGAGGTGTTGCCCTTTGGGGTTGGAAACCATCTAGCGGTCCTTTCTCTGATTGGCGGAGCGCGCGTCGACGCGAACCTCTGCATGGAACGGGCCGGGTCTCCTCGACCTGGCCCGACCGATAATCCCGGCAAACGCCGTTTTCGGCTTCCCGAACGGCCACAGGCCGTGCCTTCAGGCCTTGTACTTCTGGACCGAGCCAGGAAGCTTGGCCCACTCGGCGTACCAGGCGTCGAACAGCTTGAGCTGGGCCTCGACATAGCCGCGCTGGCTGCCCGAAAGGGCATCGGTTTCGTTGAAGTGCAACGTATATTCCCGATCGCCCTTCAGCACCATCATGTGCTTGAAGAAGAGGACGAGATCCGGCCCTTCATCGAAGGAGGAAAGGACGGCCAGCGCCTGCTCCAGCTCCAGCGCGCGCTGGCGCGCGTCCGCGTCGCCGGCGGCTGCCGCCTGAGCCAGGTTGCACAGATGCAACACTTCCTTCGGCAGGACGCAGCCAATGCCGGTGATGGCGCCGGTCGCGCCGCAGTTGATGAAGCCGTGGCAGACGGCCGTGTCGACGCCAATCATCAGTGAGACATCATCGTCGGCGCTGGTGATGTTTTCCGCCGCGTAGCGCATGTCCGCAGCGCCGCCGAACTCCTTGAAGCCGACGAGGTTCGGATGCTCGGCCCGCAGGGCAAAGAACAGATCGGCGCGTGTGGCAAAGCCGTAGTAGGGGCTGTTGTAGATTACGGCCGGCAGGTCGGGGGCAGCCGAGAGGATCGCCTTGAAGTGGTTCTTCTGGGCGGCGATGACCGAGCCGCGCGACAGCACCCGCGGGATGACCATCAGGCCCTGTGCGCCGACCTTCTGGGCGTGCGCCGCATGGGCGACGGCAGACGCGGTGTTGACCGCACCGGTACCGACGATGACCGGGATACCGGCCTTGACCAGGCGCTCCACGCCTTCCATGCGCTGCGCGTCGGTCAGAAGCGGCCAGTCACCCATCGAGCCGCAGTAGACGACGGCCGCCATCCCCTTCTCGATCAGTTCGCGGCCCTTGCGGACCAGCGCGTCGAAGTCGGGGGTGCGATCGTCCCTGCACGGCGTCATCAGCGCCGGGATCACGCCGGAAAAAATCTTGACCTTCATCGTAAGCTCCTGTTGGGCGGTCGGGTGGGCAGGATCGGCACCTTGAAGCGCATGCCGCCCTTGCCCTTCGCCGGACATTATAGCTCTTGTATTTTATTTGTCGACAAAAAATAGACAGCGATCACAAGGCGATGTCGAGCCGCCCCTCGCGATTAAAAAGCCGTTGTATCTGCTGGATAATCTGCTCGGCATGGGCCTTGGCTGCCCGGTCGGCGCCCTCCACGTCGCGCGCGGCGATGACCGCGATCATGTCCGCATGCTCGTCGACGAAACGTTGCGGAAACTGATCCTCGTACGAGCGGTAGTAGAGGCGAAGAATTCGCCGGCCCTCGTCGAGGAGCCGCTTGAAGAGCCCGGTGAAATAGGGATTGCGCCCGGCTTCGGCGATGGCCAGGTGGAAGCCGGCATTGGTGGCGATCATGGCAAGCGCGTCCCGGGCCTGAACCGCTGCCGCATACTCTTCGTGATAGCGCCGGATCGCCACCAGGTCGTCCGGACGATGGTACTGCGCCGCCAGCCGGGTGGTGACGCGGTACATCAGCACCAGCGCGTCGAAGAAGGTGTGCATGTTGAGGAAATCGATGTTCGACACCATCGTCGAGCGGTTGGGCAGCGTGTCGATGAGCCCCTCGCCCGCCAGCCGCACCAGCGCCTCGCGGATCGGCGTCCGCGACATCTTGAAGCGCTCGGCCAGTTGCACCTCGTCGATCGGACAACCGGGCGGCAGGGCGAGATCAAGGATCTCGTCACGCAGTAGGTCATAGACCAGTTTCACGCCGGAGCCGCGCTTGCGTTCGGGAGTCGAGTTCGTTTCGCGATCTGTCATTCGGGTCATTCCTCTTGTCGACAAGAGGAATACTTTTGCCTGACAACGGGATCAATACCCACATCACGTCCGGAACCGGGCAACGCTCGTGATTGGTTGCGGGGGCCTGATGGCACGGAGGCTTGTAAAGTCTCCGTCGAGCCGGCCCTGCATTGGCACGGTTATCTCGCCGAGCCGAAACTGAGCCGATGACCGACCGCCCGGCCGCCGCGAATCCGCCGTCCGCGACGACTTCGGCGAAGTAACGGAGGTCGTTGGGCCTGCACCATCGACAAGATCGTTTTGAACATGGAACAGCGCGGCTCATTTTTGGCTCTACAGAACGCGATCGTCGGGAATTACGTCGAATGGGACCAATGACGACGCGAGAGAAATGAGACCGCCATGCTTACAGCCGATAATCCCGACAGTGCCTCTGCGTCCGGAAAGCCACCACTGCATGCGTGGGCGGCGGTTGCCTCCATCGCCATGGGCACTTTCGCGCTCGTGACAACCGAATTCCTGCCTGTCGGTCTCCTGACCGGCATTTCTGCCGACCTTCAGGTCACGGAAGGAACGGCCGGACTGTTGATCACCATGCCCGGCGTGGTGGCGGCCTTCGCGGCGCCGCTGCTCACCATAGCGGCTGGAAGGATCGACAGACGGTTCGTGCTGTGGCTGCTGACGGCGATCATCGCAGTTTCGAACATCGTGGCAGCACTCTCGCCAAACCTGGCGGCGTGGCGTTTGCGAGATTCTTCGAAATGTTCGTCGCCGTCACCCAGGCCAAAAAGCCGGTAATCGCGACAGCGCTGATAGAGATGCTGATGTTGCGATAGATCTGTGTGCTGTCGAAGCCCACTGCAAGCGCTTCACCAAGGCAGCCGCCCGGTAGGCCTTTCAGCAGGTCATCAGGATGACGCCCCAACCGAGGTCGTGCTGGCCCACCGGCCATTCCTTTCGCCAAAAGGGTGGGGCACGTCCTACAAGTCCGGTACCAATAGGGTTCGCTCCTTCGAGGACATGGACCGCGGACCAAAGCGTTGGCAGTCTCATATTCGGGCCCGATCTGGGAGCACCGGCCCAGCCGCCAATGCGACGATGCCCAATTTCGACAATGCCCTGGCACTGAACTTGCGGCCGGCCCCTCCCCTTTCCGCACAGTCTAGCCAGAGAAGGCCACACACCACCCGCAACGAACAAGGCACTCGATTGAGAGTGCCGGCCACCTATCTCCCTTCAGCAAAAAGAGACAGGGGGCAGCGGATCGATGCGGACCAGCCTTGAAACACCCACCCTTTTGATGGGAATGGTGATTGTCGACAATAGCCAAGCCAGATGCTATCAACGCTGCATGTCGAAAGAACCAGACTTTAAAATCCCGAAAGTGCAAAAGCTCAGTGCCGAGGTCCAAGCTGCATCGGCGCTTCGACACGGCATATTGGATGGCGAAATCCCGCCTGGCACGAAGTTGACCGAAATCCGGATGGCGGAGCAGCTCGGTGTTTCGCGCGCCACAATCAGGACTGCCTTTCATCAACTGGCGCAGGAAGGACTGATCGACCAAGTCCCCTACACCGGCTGGACCGTCATGTCACTGAGTTCTCATGATGCGTGGGAACTCTACACGCTTCGCTCCAGCCTTGAGGCGTTGGCTGCCCGCCTTGTCGCGACAGAGATCTCAAAAAAAGATGCGTCCGCAGCGCTAAACAAAATAGAGAGGGTCTTCAGCACCCTGGAATCCGCTTGCCTTGATGGAGACCGTGGACGGATCGCCGAAGCCGATTTCGCGCTGCATCGGACCGTCATCGATTTGGCCGGCCACAAGAGGCTGGCGGAACAGTACACCAAGGTCGAACAGCAGATCCGCATATATATTTCGTCCAGCGACGCGCTCGTCGAGCCGGCATCCATTGTCGAGCAGCACCGGCCAATTCTCCAGGCCTTCAGGGCTGGTGATATTGATCGGGCCGTGCAGGCTTCCGTAAATCACAATGAACGGGAAGGGCAAAAGCTCGTCGCACATCTGGCAGCGCTCGAAGTCTAGCCCGATCTGCTGAGGCATTCCCTGCCCCTGGTCGATGGGCACGAGAAAAATTCACTTATCCATGTCGATTGTCAGACAATCGATTGACGGATGATAAATTGCATGCCAGATTGTCTCCATCGCCCGATCAGGGCAGTCGATGAAGGACAAGGCGATGGAAAAGGCAGACAAGCGGCGACGCAGCGAAAAGCAATTCACGGGGATCGAGCGCTCGCTTCAGCGGGCCTGGGCAAAGGGGGCCGGGCTAATCGACGAAGAGTTCGAGCGGCCGATGATTGCGGTCGTCAACACCTACCAGGATTTTTCGCCGGAAAACTTTCATCTACGCCAAGTCGGAGAAGCGGTGCGGGCCGGTATTCGCATGGCGGGTGGAACGCCGTGCGAATTCAACACGTTTCACGTAACCGATTCCGAAACTTTCGCCTCGGTTGGTATGCGGTATGTACTGCCAAGCCGCGACGTGGTGGCGGACATGATTGAGCTCATGGTCGAAGGCCACCGCTTTGACGGTCTGGTTCTCATCGGTTCCGGCGACAAGGTTATGCCGGGCATGGTCATGGCGGCCGCGCGTCTCGACTTGCCGGCTATCATGATCTATGGCGGCCCGACGCCTGTCGGCCGCTATCGCGGGCGCAAGGTCTTTCTCGAGACCGTCTATGATGGCGTCGGCGAACATCTGCGTGGCGAGCTATCTCGCGCCGATCTCAAGGGGCTGGAGGATAACCATTTCCCGTTCTCGGGCGCCTGCGATACGGCGACGTCCGGCAATACGGCCGGAATCTATACCGAGGCTCTCGGCCTGGCGCTTCCTCATTCGGGGACGCTGCCAGCGGGCTCGAACTATCAGCTGCGAGCGGCTAAGTATACGGGCATGCGCATCATGGATTTGGTTCGCGAAGATATCCGGCCCTCGAAGATCCTGACGAAGGAAGCCTTCGAGAACGCAATGCGTGTCGGCATGGCCGTCGGCGGCTCCACCAATATGGTCCTGCACTTCATGGCAATGGCCAAGGAAGCAGGCGTGGATGTATCCTTTGATACTTGGGACAAGCTGTCTCGCACGACACCGACTCTGGTGAAGCTCGCTCCTTCCGGTCCGTGGGGTGTGACGGAGCTGAACGACGCCGGTGGCGTGCCCGGTGTGCTCAAGGCGCTGGGTGCACGGGTCAATCGCGGTGCGATGACCGTCAGCGGCAAGACTGCCGGGGAGATCGTTGACGAGGCTCGGATCGAAAGCGCCGAGGTCATCCATTCCGACACCGATCCGGTCGAGGCAGAGGGCTCGCTTTTCATTCTCAAGGGCACGCTTGCACCCGGTGGCGCCGTGGTGAAGGCTTCAGGGGTTGCCAAGAGCATGTGGCGCACCAGCCTGCGAGCACGCGTCTTCGAGGAAGAGGAAGGCGCTATCGACGCACTTCGGGCCGGCAGCATCCAACCCGGCACATGCATCATCATCCGCAATGAAGGCACCAAGGGCGGACCGGGCATGCGCGAAATGCTCGGTGCCACATCCGCTCTCATGGGAGCGGGCCTCGGCGAAACCTGCGCGCTCGTGACCGATGGTCGCTTTTCCGGTGCGACACACGGCCCAGCGATCGGCTACGTCACGCCGGAGGCGGCACGCGGTGGTGTAATCGCGATCGTGAAGGACGGCGACAGGATCGACATCGACCTCGCTGCCCGCAAGCTCGACCTCGATGTGCCGCAGTCTGAACTGGATGCGCGGTGGTCGTCCTACGTTGCACCCGAGCCCCGCATAAAGCGTGGCTATATGAAGTTCTATTCGGAGCATGTCGCACCAGCATCCGAAGGTGCTGTCATGCCTCGCTTCTGATCCACGTGCGGGCAGCTGCGTTCATGCTGCCCGCAACTTTCTATACTCAACCAAAGGACTTTCCGATGCTGTCAGGACAGAAGCCGGAATGGCTGACCTTCGATTGCTACGGCACGCTCATCCAGTGGGATGAAGGTCTGCTTGCCGCCGTCAACCAGATCCTTGCGAAACACCCGGGCGCCAATATCGATCCGGCCACTTTGATACGGGTCTATGACAAATATGAGCATGAACTCGAAGGCGAGCGACCCCATAAGTCGTTCCGCGAGGTTGCGGGAGAGGGGTTGCGCCTCGCCATGGAGGAACTGAAGCTCGATTACTCCCCAGACGATATTGAGATCCTGACCGGCAGCATCTCATGCATGCCGCCTTTCCCCGAAGTCGTTGAGGCACTCGGTGCCTTGAAGGCGCAAGGCTTCAAGCTCTGCATCATCTCCAATACCGACGACGACATCATAGCGGGAAATGTTTCCCAGCTGGGTGGTCACATCGACCGCGTGATCACGGCTCAACAAGCTGGTGCCTACAAGCCAACACAGCAGATCTTCGATCATGCGCACGCGGCACTCGGCCTTGATCGCGCCGATGTCGTGCACATTTGTGCCAGCCCGCATCTCGATCTGGCGGCAGCGCGCGATCTCGGTTTCCGATGCATCTGGATCGACAGAGGCACCGGCCGCAAACCACTCCCCGACTACGCACCGGACGCCGTTTTCCCAACCCTGGACCGCGTTCCCCCATTCCTCGGTTCCATCAGTTGGGACTGAGGTGACAAGAGCGAAGAGCCGCCCCTAAGTAACCACAGAGAGGAACATAAAATGATCAAGCATATTCTCCTGGCGACGGCCGTCGTCGCCTGGGCCGCCGAAGGCATGGCCGCTGACACCATCCGCATCGGCTTGACGGGCCCCTTCACCGGCGGGTCTGCGCCGCTCGGCGTTTCCATCCGCGATGGCGTCCGCCTTGCGGTCGCCGATATCAATGCCGGTGGCGGCATCCACGGCAAGCAGATCGAACTGATTGAGCGCGACGACGAATCCAAACCTGAACGGGGTGTTCAGATCGCGCAGGAACTAATCAGCAGCGCCGGCATTGTCGGCGCCGTCGGAATAGCCAACACGCCGGTGGCCCTCGCCGCTTCCCGCTTCTACCAGGAAGCGAAAGTGCCGATCATTGTCCCGGTGGCGACCGGGAGCGTAGTCAGCCGTCAGTTTCTGCCGCCTGAGTATGCAGAGAACTATATCTTCCGCATCGGCGCTTCCGACACCATTCAGTCCGCGATGATGGCAGCGGAGATGATCAAGGGGCGTGGCATCGACAAGCTCGCCATACTAGCGGACTCCACGAATTACGGGCAGTTGGGCCAGGGCGACCTGGTCGCCGCCTTGGAAAAGTTGGGGGTCGCGCCGGTTTCGACCGAGAAGTTCAACGTGCGCGATCCGGACATGACGCCGCAATTGCTGAAGGCGCGCGCCGCAGGCGCCCAAGCCGTATTCGGCTATGCGCTGGGTCCCGATCTGGCGCAGGTTGCAAACTCCATGGCGAAGATCGGCTGGAAAGTGCCGTATGTGACCAGCTGGAACTCGTCCATGTCGAACTATATCGACAATGCCGGAGCCAACGGCGAGGGCGTCTACATGCCCCAGACCTTCATCCAGGACGACAGCGTCAGCGAGGGCTGGAGCCGCTTCATCAAGGCTTACCAGTCTGCCTATGACGTTGATCGCCTGCCCAATCCGTCCTCCGCGGCGCAATCCTATGACGCCATGCTGCTTCTCACCGCCGCCATCGCGCAAGCGGGTGACAACGCAACAGGTCAGATGATCAAACAGGCGCTGGAAGACCTAAAGGCGCCGGTGGACGGCGTCATCGCCAATTATGAAATCCCGTTCGGGCCGGACGATCACGAGGCGACCGAAGCATCTCATGTCGTCTTCGGGGTCGTGAAGGAAGGTCGCGTGGTCTTTGCGAACGAAGCCGACAAGGCGCGCATCGGCCGCTAGGTCTCCACAAAATCCAGCGATCAGCACTCAGGCGCCGTCGGGCATCCCCGGCGGCACAAGGGGATAGCCATGCTCGAACTACTACCACAAGTCCTCGTCAGCGGCGTTTCACTAGGCATGATCTATGGCCTCATCGCCTTCGGTTATCAGCTTACCTATGTGACGTCCAAGACCGTGAATTTCGGGCAGGCGGAAGCGCTTGCCGTCGGCGCCCTCATCGGCCTCACCCTCCAACCTTATCTCGGATACTGGGTAGCGATACCGGTCGTCATGATTTTCGGCGCCGTCTACGGGCTGGCGGTCGAGCGCATTGCCGTGCGCCCGGCCCTCAAGGCGGGCAGCGAAGGTTGGATCCTTGCCACGATTGCTGTCGGGATCATCATGAAGAACGTCGCAGAAAACATCTGGGGCAAGGAGGACCTGCCCTTTCCGTCGCCATTGCCCCCCTCTCCGTTGCAGGTCGGTACGGCCTTCGTCTTGCCGATGGAGGTCCTCATCGTAGCGGGGGCTCTTGTTCTTATGATCGCCGTCGAGTTCCTCAATCGCTCGACCCTCATCGGCAAGGCGTTCGTCGCCACCGCAGACGACCGGGAGGCTGCCAGCCTGATGGGTATCAGCACAAAGACCGTCATCGCTGCATCCTTCGCCATATCCTGCGCGAGCGCTGCCTATGCGGGGGTACTTATCGCGCCCTTGACGCTGACGGGGTCTGGCATGGGGCTGGTTCTGGTTCTGAAGGGCTTCGCCGCAGCGATACTTGGCGGCCTTACCTCCGGCATGGGAGCGCTGGTGGGCGGGCTGATCATCGGCATTGCCGAGGCTACTACCGCCTTCTACCTCTCCACCGGCTTCAAGGAAGTGCCAGGGCTGATCATCCTGCTTGTCGCACTTGCGTTGAAACCGGAAGGTCTGTTCGGCAAACCCATTTCGAAAAAGGTGTGAGATGAAGCACTTTACGTTTCCGGTGGTTGGGCTGCTGCTTCTCGTCCTTGCACCGCTTGCCACGCCCAACGCCTACTACGTCCACATGTTGACCGTGGTCCTCATATTCGCCATCGCGCTGATGGGCCTGGATCTCATTGTCGGCTATGTCGGCCAGATTTCACTGGGTCATTTCGGACTTTTTGCCATCGGTGCCTATGCGGCAGGGTTGCTCACCGTCGACGCCGGCGTCCCGCTTGTCCCTGCCTTGCTGCTGGCGGCGGCGGTGACTGCGCTGTTCGGAGCCATACTGGCGTTTCCCGCCCTGAAGACATCCGGCCCCTATTTTGCGATGGTGACGCTCGCGTTTGGTTCGATAGTGGTTGTCGTCATCAACGAATGGTCCTGGCTGACCGGCGGCGCGCGCGGCTTTGCCTTGCCGAAGCCGGCATTGGCCGGTCTGGTCCTGGAGGGAGAGTACTTCTACTGGTTCGTGCTGGCAGCATTCATTCTTGCTTGGGCCGCCACGGGCCGTTTGATCGCCTCACGCTACGGTCGCGCCTTCGAGGCCCTTCAGGGAAGCGCTATAGCCACCGACAGCCTGGGTATTTCGTCGTTCGGCTACAAGGTTCTTGCATTTCTGCTGAGCGCCGGCCTTACCGGGTTTGCCGGCGGCATATATGCATTTTCCGAACACTACATCACGCCGCAATCCTTCAACTTCGAACTGACGATCGTGCTGCTGATGGCCCTGATCGTCGGCGGACGAGCGAGCAGGCCCGGCGCTTTGGCCGGTGCGATGCTGGCGGTATGGCTGCCCAACCTGCTCGCCGATATCGCCACGTTTCGGGTCATGGCAGTCATCGCGACACTAATTCTGCTGGTGCTGACTGTCCGGGCGAGCCGGGTGCGCGAACGGAAGCGGACCTTGTGGTTGCCCTTGGCGGTTAGTGTGGTGGTCACCATCGTCAGCTTTGGCCTAGACACGATGATCGAGCAGCGACTGACGATCTTCGGTCTCATCCTGCTCGGCGCGATCAGCTACCTGCCGAACGGCATTGTCGGGAGCCTGATGGCCCTCGGCGAGGGCCCATCCAGCAAAGTGACCGAAAGCCTCAGGAACAATGCCCCGGATATCCTGCCGTACTCAAACCAAGACCGGATGAAGAGAACACTTGAATTGGACGACGTCACGCTCAGCTTTGGTGGGCTGACAGCGATCAATCATCTTTCCATGGTGATCGAACCTGGTACCGTCCACGGCCTTATTGGTCCGAACGGCGCCGGCAAGAGCACTCTGCTCAACATCCTGACAGGGATCTACACTCCTAGTTCGGGTATGGTCAGGCTTGACGGCAAGTCCATTGGCGGTGCCCCGACCGCCCGCATCGCCTGTTTGGGCGTGGCGCGGACGTTTCAGAACATTCAGCTCTTCGGCCAGATGAGCGTTCTGGAGAATGTGCTCGTAGGCCGTCATCGCTCCTTTCGTACGGGCATGCTGGATGTTTTATGGGGTGGATCGCGATACAGGCGGGACACTGTGGCCCAGTGCGAGGCCGGCCTGTCGCTTCTGGAACTCGTCGGACTTGCTCGGCTTGCTGGTGAAGATGCTCGCAATCTCCCCTATGGCAAGCAACGGCTCCTGGAGATTGCCAGGGCGCTGGCGACCGAGCCCGCGATCCTGCTGCTCGATGAACCGGCTGCAGGGCTCAACCCAGCAGAGGTGCAGGAACTGGTGACGATCCTGAAGAAGATCAAACAGGCGGGCATCACGATGCTGCTCATCGAGCACCACATGGACGTGGTGATGGCGCTCAGTGACCACGTCACAGTCCTCGATTTTGGCGAGAAGATCGCCGAAGGCACCCCGCAGTCCATATCCCAGAACCCAAAGGTGATCGAAGCCTATCTCGGCACCGCCATCGCCGTAGCCTGAAGGAGGCCTCTATGTTGACAGTTGAGAACCTCACCGCCGGATATGGCCGGTCCGATGTCTTGCACGAAGTTGGACTAGTGGTGCCGAAAGGCAAGCTCGTCTGCATTGTCGGAGGCAATGGCGCCGGCAAGACCACGACAATGCGGGCCATTACGGGGATGGTCCCCGTTGCCTCCGGCCGGGTCTGCTTCGGTGGAGTGGATATCACCAGCATGCCAGCACACAAGGTGGCGGCACTCGGCCTCGCCCACGTCCCTGAGGGGCGGCGCGTCTTTGCCAGCCTTTCCGTTCTCGACAACCTGACGCTCGGCGCGTTCCGAATAAGGGGGAGCGGCCACCGAAAACTGTCGGCCGATTTGGACGAAGTATTTTCGCTCTTCCCCCGACTGCAGGAGCGCCGAAGGCAGATGGCCGGGACGCTCTCTGGTGGGGAACAGCAGATGCTGGCGATCGGACGCGCGTTGATGGCAAGGCCGGAACTGATCTTGCTCGACGAGCCGTCGATGGGACTGGCGCCGAAACTGGTGGAGGAGGTCTACAGGATTGTCATCCAGCTGCGTGAAGAGGGCCGAACGATCCTCCTTGTCGAGCAGTTTGCCAATCTCGCCCTCGGGATTGCTGACTACGGCTATGTGCTGGAAAACGGCCGACTGGTTGTTTCCGGAACCGGTCACGAACTCTTGAAGAACGACAGGGTCAGAGAGGCCTACATCGGCGCCACGTAGGTGAAAGTGGGCGAACGGGGCGCTCGAGGCGGTGATGTTCGCCGTGCTCCCTGGAATGTCCGGCACCAGGGGGTTGTCGGCTGTTACGCTGTGCCCCAATGACCGCCAGCGCGGCTACAAATCGAACGATGCCAGGATTGGACAAGGCCCGGGCTTGCCGGATGTACACTCCCAGACGAGCCGCCGTAGGGCTTCACGTGCGCGCTCCAGCTCGGTGATCCTGATGTCCAGGGCATCAATCCGTTTTCTCGCCAGGGTTCGCGCTCGCTCCCTGTCTTCTCGGGAATCCAGGTCGAGAAGCTCCTTGATCTCCTCAAGCGTGAAACCCGCCGTCTGTGCCTGTCTGATAAACAGCAGTCGCCGCACGTCCTTTTCGCCGTAGCGGCGAACTCCCGGCGACTGCCGGGGAGTGTCCAACAGTCCCCGGCGCTGATAGTAGCGGACGGTCTCCACGCCGACATGCCCTGCTGCGGCAAGTTTTCCGATGGTCATTCCCATGAGCTCTTGACTCCGTACTATGGTACGGAACTTATGATCTTGCCAACGGTTTCACAAGTCGAGGGAGACGTGAAATGTTGGACAAGACAAAGCCGACACATCGATCGAAAAAGGCGGTCCTCTACCGTATGGTGACAGCTGACCACACCTGTCCCTACGGATTGAAGGCCAAAGACCTGCTGAAGCGCACCGGCTACGAAGTGGACGACCGCCACCTGACGACCCGTGAAGAGACCGACGCGTTCAAGGCTCAGCACGGCGTGGCCACGACACCGCAGGTGTTCGTCGGTGAGAACAGGGTCGGCGGCTACGACGATCTTCGCAGGTTTCTTGGCAAACCCGTGGCCGATGCCAAAGCCACGAGCTATCGCCCGGTGATTGTCCTGTTCGCCTTGACGGCCTTTATGGCAATGGCGGCCAGCTTCGCAGTCGATGGCAATCCGTTTTCGCTGCGTGCGGCGGAATGGTTCATAGCCTTCTCGATGGTCGTGCTCGCCATGTTGAAGCTTCAGAACGTCGAAAGCTTCGCAACCATGTTCCTGAACTACGACCTGCTCGCGAAGTGTTGGGTGCCGTACAGCTACATTTACCCATACGCAGAAGGGCTGGCCGGGGTCTTGATGATCGCGGGCGCGTTGACCTGGTTGTCGGTGCCGGTCGCGCTCTTCATCGGCACGGTGGGAGCCGCATCGGTGTTCAAAGCCGTGTACATCGACAAGCGGGAACTGAAATGCGCGTGCGTAGGTGGATCGAGCAACGTGCCGCTCGGCTTCATCTCACTCACGGAAAACCTGATGATGATCGCCATGGCCATCTGGATGGCGGCGACCTCGGCGGGCCTTTCTGTCGGCCACGTCATGTAGAACCTTCAGCCTCTGTCGCCGATCGGCTGACCTGCTCCCTGCTCTCTTGCGGCCACCGCGTTTTAGGACCGTCAACCGCTCTTCCTTGTAAATCCGGTAGAGCTTCTTCCCGTTCATCGCGACGCCCTCCCGCTTCAAAAGCAGGTGCAGGCGGCGGTAGCCGAACCGCCGTCGCTCCGATCACAGCTCCCGCAAACGTTCTCTCAGAGCAGCATCGTCCGGCCGGCTAGATATGGATCGGCAGACCCGCGGCGCAATGCCAACCAGGGCGCAGGCCCGCCGCTGCGAGTAGTTCTTCTTCTCGACTGCCCAACTCACGGCATTCCTCCTCGAGCCGGGCGTCAGACGTTTCTTTCAGCATCTCGCGGAGCGTCGATACATCCATCATCGATTGCGGGGAGAAACCTCCGCCATCAGAGACTTGGCGATATGGCCGTTTGACATCGGCCGCACGGATTCGCAGTTCTGCACGCGCCGGTGATTTCCGCGTCCTGGCTGGACGAGCCGAGGGGCGAATCAGATTCAGAGGCGGCGCAACACACGGCGCACGATCTCGCAATTCATTCGAGAATAGAGCGCTCAGTCGGCGCCTCATCGGCGCCGGGCGCGCGCATCGAGCAAGAGGAACACAGTCACCACCGCCAGCCCGGCCGCGGTCCCCCAGGACCAGGCGTAACGTGGCGAAAGGCCCTCCAGCAGGAAGGTCACGACAGGCAGGGCCGCCATCGTCACCATGACCGTATGGGGATCGGAATACCGAATGCCGACCTGCAGCAGATAGAGGGGGATGAGGATGCCGATGACGGACACGGCCAGCAGCACCGCGACCAGGTGGCCCGACCATTCGACCGGGGCACCGCCGGCGCCCCACGCCATTGCAAGCGAAAGCGGCAGGATCAGATAGAAGCGGTGCGCCAGTACCGCGCCGGACGTCCAGCCATGGCCTAGCAACGTCTTGGAGGCCATGGTGATCAGCGCGGCCCCGAAGCCGGCCGCCACGCTCGCCGCCAGCCCCAGCCACACGTCTTGGCCGGCGGACTCGAGCGCACCGCTGCCCAATGCCGCAACGCCGAGCAGGACGCAGCCGGAAAGTACGCCGATGCAGATCACGACGCGCCGGCACGGCGGGCGCTCGCGCGTCAAAGCCATGGACATCGCCACCGTCAGGATCGGGCCAACACCGATCTCAACAGCCCCGGCAACCGCCGGCTCGATGAGCTTCAGGGCCTGGAAGAAGCAGAGGAAGGTTAGAGCGGTGCCGGCGTTCAGCAACAGCAGCGCCCCCCGGGCGCGCCCGCCCACACCCTTTCTCGCCACAGCGAGAAAGAAGGTTGCGGTGAGCGCAAAGCTGAAGAAGACGAAGAGGGGCGCCGGGAGCGCCACAAGCCACGTCCCGTAGCTCACCTTGCCGATGGCCTGAAGACAGACCGCGAGGAAAATCAGGACCCGGGCCAGGGTGAGCGGCGAGAGAGGCTTCATTGCGGTTCCGGCATCAATAGGTTCGCGATGACAGCCGTCGGGCTCCAAACCGCAGGCGGACAACAGGTCGTTGAACCGCGCGGCGCGGCGTGGATACGGCAAGCCTCATCCGGCTTTCAGCTCGCGAGCCTGAACCTTGGCGCGAGCGACAACAGCGTGGCGGTGTAGGGATGGGTCGGTCGGGTAAACAGCTGTTCGACATCGCCTTGCTCCTGAATCTGGCCAAGGCGCATCACCGCCATCTGGTCGCACATCTGCCGTATCACCGCCAGATCGTGCGACACGAAGAGCATCGTCAAACCGAGCTGTGCCTGCAGGTCGCGCAGAAGGTTCAGGATCTGCGCCTGCACTGAAACATCAAGCGCCGAGGTCGGCTCGTCGCACACCAGGAAGCGCGGCCGCGTGGCGAGCGCACGGGCGATGGAAATGCGTTGCCGCTGCCCGCCCGAGAACTCATGCGGGAATTTTTGCGCGGCGGCCCGGCCGAGCCCGACGACGTGCAAAAGGTCCTCGGCGATCTCCCGCGCCTCCCTGCGGCCGCCGGCCAGCCCGTGCAACAGAATCGGCTCGCTGACGATGGCGCCGACGCGGTGCCGCGGATTGAGCGACGAATAGGGATCCTGAAAGACCATCTGCATCTCGCGCCGCAGGTCCCTTGCCGCCCGGCTTTCCAGGCCCACCATCTCCCGACCGGCGAAACGCACCGATCCTGACTTCGGCCGGTAGATCCCGGTAACGACCCGCGCGATGGTGGACTTTCCCGATCCGCTCTCGCCGACAAGACCAAAGGTCTTGCCCTGCGGGATGCAAAAGGAGATGCCGCGCAGCGCATGCAGCCAGGTGCGCCGCGAAGGCCAGAGGCTGGCGCGCGTGAGAAAATCGAGGCAAACGTCCTCCATCTCCAGCAAGGGGCCGTCCCGACGCGCGAAATCCCTCGCCTCACCCAGCCAATGGTTGGTCAGATCGACCGCCCGGTCGCCTCCCCTCTCGATGAAGTTCACCTCCGGGAAGCGTTCGATCTTGCCGTCCATTGGCGGCACGGCGGACAGCAGGCTGCGCGTGTAGGCGTGCTCTGGCGCACTCAGCACGCGCGTGGTCGGGCCGGCTTCGACTATCCTGCCGCGATACATCACCGCCACGCGGTCCGTCACCTCGGCAATCACGCCCATGTCATGGGTCACGAGAATCATGCCCACCCGGTGCTGGTCGCAAAGCTGGCGCAGCAACTGGAGGATCTGCGCCTGTACCGAGACATCCAGCGCCGTCGTCGGTTCGTCGGCGACGATCACCTCCGGCTCGCTCGCCAGCGCCAGCGCGATCACCACACGCTGGCGCATGCCGCCGGAGAACTGGTGTGGATAGTGGTCGATGCGGTCTTCAGGGGCGCGGATACCGACGCGCGACAGCAGTTCAATTGCCCGAGCGCGCGCCGTGGCGGCGTCGAAATTCAGATGCAGCCTGATCGTCTCGATCAGTTGCGACCCAACGGTCTCGACGGGGTTCAGCGAAGTCAGCGGATCCTGAAAGATCATGCTGATCCGCTTGCCCCGCATGCGCGCCAACTGAAGCGCGTCGGTCGTGTCGATGCACTGGCCGTTCATCTGGATCTCGCCGCGCGTCACCCGCCCCGGTGACGAGAGGAGACCGATGACGGCAGCGCCGACGGTTGACTTACCCGCACCACTTTCGCCGACCAGACCGACGATCTCGCCCGCCGCCACCTCGAGCGAAACGTCGTCGACGGCGACGAAGGAGCCGCGCCTTGTGGGGTACTCCACGCGCAGATTGCGGATAGAGAGAAGCGCCATGGTCACACCTTCAGCTTGGGGTTGAGCGCGTCGCGCATCCAGTCGCCCAGCAGGTTCACCGCCAGTGCCAGCGTCACCAAGGCCGCCGCGGGGAAGATCGTGACCCACCATTCGCCTGAGAACAGATACTGGTTGCCGACCCGGATCAGCGTGCCGATGCTCGGCGTCGTCGGCGGCACGCCGAGACCAAGGAAGCTCAACGAACTCTCGATGATGATCGCAAGCGCGAAGTTGATCGTTCCGATGACAAGAACCGGGGTCAGCACGTTGGGCAGAATGTGCCGGAACATGATCGCTGAGTGCCCCAGGCCCATCACCTGACAGGCCAGCACATACTCCTTGGCCGACTCCGCCATGACCGAGGCCCGCACGGTCCTCGCATACTGTACCCAGGTCGATACCGCGATGGCGCCCACGATCACCCAGAGCTGGAGACCGGCCAGCCATCCGGGTGGGAAGATGCTTCGGGCCAGTCCGTCGATCAGCAGCGCCAGCAGAATCGCGGGAAAGGCCAGCTGGATATCGGCCAGGCGCATCAACGCCGAGTCGAGCCAGCCGCCCACATAGCCCGCGACCAGCCCCACGCCCACGCCGATCACTAGTGCGATGGCGACAGAGGCAAATCCGACCAGCAGCGAGATCCTGGCACCATGGAGAATGCCGGACAACACGTCACGTCCCTGGTCGTCGGTGCCCAGCCAGTAGCGGGCATCACCGCCATCGACGAAGGCCGGCGGGAGGTTGCTGTCCATGATATCCAGCGCGCCGGGATCAAAGGGATCGTGGGGTGCCAGCCAAGGGGCAGACAGCGCGCACAGCAGAAAAAGGAGAAGAGTCAATGTCGACAGGACCGCCACGGGCGAGGTGCGGAAGGCGTATCCGGCATCGCTGGACCAGGCGCGTGCGCACAAGCCTGCCGGCCTTGCGGTCGTTGCATCGTCAGCAGCCATGGCGCAGCCTCGGGTCGATTCGGACATAGAGCAGATCCACGATCAGATTGATGAGCACAAAGATGAAGGCGACCAGCAGCAGGTAGGCGGACATCACCGGCACGTCGGCGTCGCCAATGGCCTGAATGAACATCAGTCCGACGCCGGGCCACTGGAACACGCTCTCGGTGATGATCGAAAAGGCGATGATCGACCCGAGCTGCAACCCCGCGACGGTGACCACCGGGATGAGGGTGTTCTTCAGAGCATGTCGAAAGCAGAGCGAATGCTGAGACAGGCCCCGAGCCCGGCCGAAACGGATGTAGTCCATCGACAGCACTTCCAACATCTCGGCCCGCACCAACCGCAGCACCAGCGTGAGTTGGAAGAGCGCCAGCGTTGAGGCCGGCAGCAGCAATGAGGCCAGGCCCGACCCGGTGAGCAGGCCGGTGGTCCATCCGAAAAGGCTCACCAGCTCGCCGCGCCCATAGGTCGGCAGCCAGCGCAGCCAGACCCCAAAGACAAGGATCAGCAGGATGCCGATCAGGAAGGTCGGCAACGAGACGCCGATCAGAGACCCGCTCATGATCAGCCGGGACAGCACGCTCTTGCGGCAGATGGCCGTATAGACGCCGAGAGGGACGCCGGTCAGCCCGGCGAAGAAGGCGGCGACGACGGCCAATTCCAGCGTTGCGGGCAGCCTCTGCACCAGCAGGTCGGCGACGGGAATGCGGTGGCGATAGGAAATGCCGAAATCGCCCTGGACGACCTGCACCAGGAACCGCGTGAATTGCACCAGGACCGGATCATCGAGGCCAAGCGCCGTACGCAAGGCGGCGCGGTCGCCGGTGCCCGTGTCCTGGCCGACCATTGCGGCGACCGGATCGCCCACGAACCGGTACAGCGCAAAGGCGACGAAGGCCACGGCCAGTAGGACGAGGACACTCTCGGCCGACCGCCTGAAAACGAGAGCTAGCATGGGACGCTCCTGAACGGATCACGGCAATTCTGTTGCTGTGGTGCGGTTACTCAGCGATCGTGACGGTGCGCAGATCGAGAACGTTGTCGGCGCGCTGGGTCACCTCGACCCCGTCGACCACGCCCCAGCTGATCGGCTGCTGATGCAGCGGGATATAGCCGACATCGGCCTTGACGATTTCGAATGCTCGGCTGATCAAGGCCTGACGCCTTTCGGGGTCGGTCTCGACCGCAACCTGGCCGGCCAGCGCGTCGACCTCGGGGTTGCAATAGCCGCCGAGGTTGAAGGGGCCGGTGGTGCCCTCCACGTCCCGGCAGGCCATCAGCAGGTTCAGCACCTCGTAGGCATCCATCGAACTTGGCGTCCAGGCCAGCAGATAGAATGAAGTGTCGTAGCCCCCGGCGGCCAGGATCTTGGCGAAATACTTGGATTTCGTCTGCGCCAGCAGGTCCACCTTGACCCCAACCCGCGCCAGCATGCCGACGATCGCTTGGCAGATCACCTCGTCGTTCACGTAGCGATCATTCGGGCAGTCCATCTGCAGCGCAAAGCCATCGGGATAGCCCGCCTCGGCCAGCAACGCCCGGGCCTTTTCCGGATCATGGGCGTAGGGCTCGTTCAGCGCCGGGTCAAAGCCGATGACCTGCGGCGCCACCATCAGACCGGCCGGGCTCGCCGCGCCACGCATGATGCGTCCGGTAATGGCGGGAACGTTGATCGCGTGTGCAAAGGCCGCGCGTACACGGACATCGGCAAACGGGTTGGCGGTGGTGACGTCCGAGCGCTGCAGAACCGGGCGTGACTGGTCCATGCCCAGATAGACCGTGCGCGCTTCGGGATTGGCGATGACGCGGATGGCTTCGGCTTTGTTGATCCGCTCCCAGTCCTGAAGCGGCACGGGATAGGCGAGGTGAACCTTGCCGGAGAGCAGCGCAGCCACGCGCGTCGGATCCTCTTGAATCGGAGTGAATACCGCCTCCGTCACGTTGCCCGGCACCCCGTTCCAATAGCCGTCAAATCGCTCCAGGACAGTGCGGACGCCGGACTGACGCTCCTTGACGGTGAACGGGCCGGTACCGTTGACGTTGAGGTTGGCGTAATTGGCCGAATTGCTGTCGGCAACGCTGGTCGCTTCCGTCGCGCCGTTGGCCTCGGCCCATTCCTGGTCCATGATGTAGAAGAAGACGAGGTCATTCATCAGCGTGGGCACCGGCCCGGCGGTGGTGATGATGATATCGTGATCGGATACCTTCTCGATGTTCTCGATCAGCCGCGCCCGGCCCTTCTGGTCGGAACCCTCGGTCAACGCCCGCCGCCAGGTGAAGATCACGTCGTCGGCGGTGAACGGATTGCCGTTGTGGAAGGCGACGCCTTGCCGGAGTGTCAATTTCCAGGTGGTCGGCGAGGTCAGGGCCCATGAGGTGGCAAGCGCTGGCTGCACCCGCATCTCGCCGTCATAGGCGGTCAGTCCTTCGTAGATGTTTCCCAGAAACCCCAACGTGAAGGTCTCATTCAACGCTTGCGGGTCGAGGCCCTGCACGTCCGCCTGGTGAGCAAAGGTCAAGGTTTCGGCCGATGTCTGCGCGGCATTGAGGGCAAATGCGCAAACCGCGCTCAGTAGCAGGTATCGGGTGTTCATCTGTTTGCTCCCTGTTGAGAATTGCCCCCGCATTCGCGGTGGTGACTGCCAGTGGCGCGGCTCGGCGCGTCATTTCCCCCAGCCGCCGCCAGCAGGCTTGCGCCGGTCGCATGCAGAAGCTGCCGAGGATCGACGGAAAAGACCGCGTTGGGCGCTCCGGCGGCGGCCCAGACAAGCGGCTGCGCGAGCAATGCCGGATGCATGAAGACCGGTACCGGGCTCCGGTGACCCAAGGGTGCGACACCGCCGATGGCAAAGCCGGTCTCCGTTCGCACCTTTTTGGCATCCGCGCGCACGAGCGGCCCGCCAACGGAACCCGCAGCGGCTGCAATGTCGACCTGTCGGTCGCCGGGAATCAGCAACAGGACCAGCCCACCGGTATCGGAACGCTCGAAGACAAGCGACTTGACGATCTGCGCAACACCACAGCAACAGGAGCGCGCCGCCTCCTCCGCCGTGCGCGTGCTGTCGGGCATGGTTAGGATCTCAACGTCCAGCCCTGCCATTGCGGCTGCCTCTGCCACCCGGCGCGTGCTCCTGTCACTCATGCCGCCCCCCCTGCCGGCAGGGCGAGCCGGAGATAGTTCGCACCGAGGACGCCCCGGATCTCGTCTCTGGAGAAGCCGATTTTTTCGAGCGCGGCGACAAGATCGCTCAGCCGTTCTGGCGCGAAGAAGGTCCATGGCGGCGTGGGGTAGCCGCGAGGCCAGCGAGCCTTGTGATTGTGGTAAAAGGCGAAATCGCTACCTTCGAGGTACATGAAGTCAAGGCCCAGACCGATCCGATCGACCCCGGCCACGGACGCCATGTGCGCGATGTGGCGCGCCATCTCGCAGGGCAGATCGGGCCCCTCGGCTCCGAGAAAGAAACCCACCCCGTTGACGCCGATGTAGCATCCGGCCTCGGCTGCGGCCCGAATCTGGGCGTCGGTCAGGTTGCGCTCGTGCTCGAAAAGGGCGCGGGCGTTGGAATGCGAGAAGATCGGGGGGCAGTTCAGGCCCATTGCGAGAACGTCGAAGGTGGTCCGCTCGCCGCAATGCGTCAGGTCGACCCGCATGCCGACGGCATCCATTCGGCGTACCAATTCGCGCCCGCGCGCACTCAGCCCGGCATTTCGCGGTTCATGGCAGCCATCGGCAAAGATGTTCGCCTCGTTGTAGGCCAGGATCGTGCGTCCGATCCCCGCCAGAAAGAATGCGTCGACGAGGTCAAGATCGCGCGAGAAGGGCGTGGCGGACTGGAAATGCAGCGACGCCGAGAGGCGCCCCTCGGCCTGGGTCGCCGTTATCTCTGCGGCCGACCGGGCCAAGGAGACGCCGGAGCCGGCGAGCAGGCGCGCCAGTTGGCCGAGGTTGGCAAGGGCCTCGGACGCCGTCTCCTGCCCGCTCGCGACGGTCAGCGACACGTGGCTGAACCCGGCCTCACGAAAACGGCCGACCTGTTCGCCGAAGTCCGCACCGGGCGGAAGGAAGGGGCGGGACCAGGGCCAGAGCCCGTCGATCACGGGCGCGCCCTGGAGCCAGGGGAAGCGGTTTAAGAGTGCGTTTGTCATATCCTGCCCTCATAACGATAGGCGGGCGGCCCGATGTCGAGATGCACCGGCAAAAAGGACTGTGCGGACGGCACGCAGGCATGTGCCGGCTCGGCGGCGGCAGCCCCCCGGGCGGTCATGACGCAGGCCGAGACGATGTCATTGCGCTCCATGCGCGCGCCCGCGTAGCCGGCGTCGGTCCGGTCGAATCTCCTTCCTGCCCGCGCCACGGCATCGGCACCCTGACCGATCGGTTCGATCGCTCCTGCCCTCCCCGTGCGGATCATGCCCGGCCCTGCCCGAAAGCGCTCGATGCTCATACCGACCAGGCCCTCCGGATGCGCTCGCGCAGGTCGCCCATGCGCGACACAGGTTCGTTGGCGTAGACGAAGCGCAGGTAACGACCGGCCCGCCTGTCCAGGCCCCAGCCGGTCATCGGCGTCGCGGCGATGGCTCCGAGATCGAAGATCCGCTGCGCCGCCTCGCCGGGCTTCATTCCCAGCGCGACGGTATCGATCAGCAGCGACCATCCGCCGTCGGGCGCCACCACCGGCAGCCCTGCCATCTCGGCCAGGATATGATCCCGTCGGCGCTGCCATTCCGCCGTAGCGGCCGCCACGCCGTCGTCCGCGGTGGTCAGCGCCGCAGCGGCGCCGGGCATGGCAATGCCCACCTGGCATACGACATTGGTCAGGCTGACCAGCCCGATATCGCCCATGATCCTGCGCGGCCCCACGATCCAGCCGACCCGCCAGCCGATCATGCGGTACTCTTTCGAAACCGCCCCGATGGTGATCACGCGCTCGGCCATGCCGGCAAAGCTGGCCGGATGCAGCACCGGCGCACCGGCAAAGACAATCCGCTCCATCGCCGCATCGTGCACGATCCACGCGTCGGCGGCCTCGGCGGCGTCACAGATCGCCTGCCACTCCTGACGGGTGTGCACGATGCCGCTCGGCATGGAGGGACTCATCGTCACGATCGCGCGGACCTTGGGTGAAACCGCGTCGCGAAGCGCATCGAGGTCCAGCCGCCAGCGCCCTCCACTCACGACGAGGGGGATCAACTTCGGCACGCCTCCCGACAAGCGGATCCGGTTGATGAGGCCCGCATAGGCGGGGTCAGAGATGAGCACCTCGTCACCCGGCTCGATCAGCGCCAGCAAGGTGTTCAGGACACCCGACAACCCGCCGGCGGAGATGATGCACTGCGTCTCGGGGTCGTAGCTCACGCCGGTCGTGGCCGAGACCCGGGCGGCGGCCGCCCGGCGCAATTCGTGGATTCCCAGGAACGGCAGGTAACTGTTCGCATCGTCCCGCGTCACCGCGGCCAGGGTCGCCTCGATGGCGGCCGGGGGGGGAGCGATATCCGTGTCGAGATTTTCGAGGCGCAGCATCTCGGCGCTCGCAAGCGCGTCGGCGGCATTGCCCATCTTGTCCACCCCGATACCAGGAATGTCGGCAAGTCTTGAAACAGTCACCCAACTCTCCATATTGGATCCAATTTTTATTATTGAAAGACACACCTCCGATTGCTTGTCAACATTGCAGTTGCTATGAAGACCGCATGCAGAGTGTTCCTCAAAAGCGCGGCGACCGCGCACAGCACGTTGAAGCGCTGATCCGCGACGCGATCATCACCGGTGCCTTGGCGCCCGGAAGCGCCCTTCGCCAGGAGGAACTCGCGCGGACCTATGCCTCCAGCCGAATGCCGATCCGCGAGGCGTTGCGGACGCTGAGCGCGGAGGGCCTGGTTCAGCTCATCCCGAACAAGGGCGCCATCGTCGCGCCGATTTCGGCGGACGAACTGCGCGAAAACTTCGAGATGCGCGAGGCGGCCGAGACGCTTGCGATCCGCCTGGCCGTGCCGCACCTGTCGAACGCTCACATCGACGCGGCGGCAGCGGTTCAGAAGCGGCTGGAGACTTGTGACATTCTGGAGTTCGGCGCGCTCAACAAGGCGTTCCACACGACGCTCTACCGGCCCGCGGACCGGCCGCGCCTGATCGCGCACATCGCGAGCCTGCACGACATCGCCGAGCGCTACCTTCGCTTCACGCTTGTGCACCTGGACTATGTGCGTCGCTCGTCGGACGATCACGAGGCCATTCTCGAGGCCTGCTACCGCAGGGACGTGGACCGCGCCATCAGTCTCACGTCCTCACACATCCTCGATGCCGGCCGGACGTTGGAACAGTACCTACGCCGCGTGGCCTCCGATCACACCGGCGACTGATCCGGCCGCTTCCGCCTCCTCGTCGAGGACGAAGGCCTCGCCGGCGGTGGCAGTCGCCGACCAAACATCCGGCTCGTCAGTGGTCAGTGACAGCAGCCGACCAAAACGCCGAGGCGCCAAGCCTTGCACGTCGATGAATGCGTTCACGCTGTCCGGTTTCGTTACATCATGTCATAGCGTCAGCGTGACTAGCAGCACGAACATCATGGCAACCGCCAACACCGAAAGTTCAACAAATCCGTCGTCCATCGCAGGACCCTCCTGTCATGACGGCATACAACGCGCACGACGCGCGTCTGTTCCCGGCCGCCCTCTGCGCCCCTCATCTTCCGCAACTGAATAGCCCCTAGATTTGTGGACGCCTTCCTCCCTATTTCTGAGGCAAGGAGGCCATGATGGGGTCTGGCAATTTCAGTGACGAGTTCAAGCGCGATGCTGTCGCGCAGGTTACCGAGCGGGGCTATCCGGTTGCGGAGGTGTCGCAGCGGCTGGGCGTGAGTCAACACTCGCTCTACGCGTGGAAGAAGAAGCTAACTGCCATGACAATGCCGTGGCGGAGAACTTCTTCAATCTCCTCAAACGCGAGAGAATACGGCGCAGGACATACCGGAACACGCGAGGAGGCAAGGAAGGATGGTGTTCGACTACATCGAGATGTTCTACAACCCCAAGCGCAAGCACGTCAGGAACGGAATGCTGTCACCCGTCGAGTTCGAGCGGCAGCAGGAAATGTAACCCGAAGGCGTCCACGAAACTTGGGGCTATTCAGAGGCTTGTAAGGATACGAACCGCTGCCTCGAATCCAAGCTCCTGATTCACATAAGAAACCCGGTCCAAACGGGCCGGGAAATTAGCACTCCTTCGCCGTTTGAACTAAAACTCCGTCACGCTGGGATGGCGCAGCGGTCCGATACACTGTTGACAGCCCCATTTTTGATCAGGTCTGCCGCCTTTTCACCGATCATCATGGTTGGGGCATTGGTATTCCCGCTGAGAAGCACGGGCATGATCGAGGAATCCGCAATACGCAGGCCCTGCACACCTCTCACACGAAGCTGCGGATCGACGACCGCGTCCTCGTCCACACCCATCTTGCATGTACCGACCGGATGGTAATCACAGCACGCATACTGACGAACATAGGCCATGATATCCTGCTTCGACTTGGCGTTGGGACCAGGCAGTCGCTCGATCTTGATGTATTTGGCGATCGCAGGCTGGGAGAGAATTTCGCGAGTCGTCTCGATCGATTTGAGTGACATGTCGCGGTCGTACTCCTCACCATGATAGTTCGGATCGATCAGCGGCTCATCGGCTGGGTTTCCGGACCGCAGTGCGATGGTCCCGATGCTCCGCGGCCGCAGGAAGGTCGTATTGACCGTGAACCCATGCCCATCGAGGCGCGTCTGACCACCCCGGATCACCATTGCAGGCGCGATGTGGATCTGCATATCCGGGCGGCCGTTGTTCTCGCTGGAGGCGAAGCCGCCTCCCTCGACGATCACCGAAGCCGCCGGACCGCTGCGATAGAGCAACCACTGCAGCCCGTGACGCATGGAACGGGGGAAGCGGTCCTGGCCATCGTAGCTGATCGGTTCCTTCAGGCTAACATGGACGTTCGAGCACAGATGGTCCTGCAGGTTCTTGCCCACGCCCTTGAGGTCGATCTTCGGATCGATGCCAACCTGGCGAAGCTCATTGGCGTCACCGATTCCGGACAACATCAGTAGACGCGGCGAATTGATCGCCCCGCTCGTGACGATCACCTCGCGGCTGCAATGGATCGTTCGGACCGACTGACCCTGCGCGACTTCAACGCCGACGGCCCTATCCCCTTCGAGGACAATGCGGATCGCCCTGGAACCGGTCATCACCGTCAGGTTCTTCCGCGACTGCACAGGGCGGAGATAGGACACCGCCGAACTCCGGCGGCGGCCGTCGCGGCAGGTCACCTGGTAGAGACCCGCGCCATACTGGGTCTCACCATTGAAATCCGGGTTATATGGCAGCCCCCAGGACTGGCAGGCCCGGACGAAGGCCTTCGAGAGCTCATGGGGGTTGACCTGATCGGAGACCCAGAGCGGACCGCCTTCGCCATGATACCTGTTCAAGAGGCGATCGTTGTCTTCCGACTTGCGGAAATAGGGCAAAACGTCCTCGTAGCTCCAGCCTTCGTTTCCGAGCGCCGCCCAGTTGTCATAGTCCTCACGCTGGCCGCGAATGTAGATCATGGCATTGATGGAGCTCGAGCCGCCCAGTGTCTTGCCTTGCGGATACCAGATCTCGCGATTGTCCAGATTCTTCTGCGGCACGGTCGAGAAGCGCCAGTTAACGCCCGGTCCGAACAATTTGCCAAGGCCACCCGGTATGTGGATCATAGGGTTCCAGTCCCGGCTGCCGGCTTCGAGCAAAAGAACCTTGACCGACGGGTCTTCGCTCAGGCGGTTTGCGATCACGCAGCCGGCAGAGCCCGCGCCCGTCACGATGTAATCGAAATCTGGCATGCTACCTCCCGATCCCTTCTGGGATCTCCTCAACGACCCTGGAACTTCGGCTTGCGCTTTTCGGCAAAGGCACGAAGCCCTTCCATTCGGTCTTCCGTGTCAAAGGCCTCGACGGTGAGTTTATGCTCGACACGCAGGCCCTCAGCGAGGGAATACTCGTCCGCCGCCCGTACGGCGCGCTTGGCATAGGGTGTGACTGCGATTGACTGCGCGGCAATGGCGGACGCAATTTCAACCGCCCGCTCCTGCAAACCATCCACCGGCACAATCTCGCTGACCAAGCCCTTTCGCTCGGCGAGCGCGGCATCGACCATCTGGCCGGTCAGCACCATCTGCATGGCAAAACTCCGTCCGACGAGACGGGGAAGCCTTTGCGTGCCGCCATCGCCGGGGAAGGAGCCGATGTTGATCTCAGGCGTTGCGAACTTGGCGGTGTCCGCAGCGATGATGATGTCGCAAAGAAGGGCCAATTCCAGCCCTCCGCCAAGGGCAAAGCCGTTTACGGCGGCAATGATCGGCTTGGGGAAATCCTGGATCTCCTGCCAGCGCGCCAACCTGTCGGGATCGGCATAAGATGCCACGCCCCTCTCCAACATATCGGAGATGTCCGCACCGGCTGAAAAAGCGCGTCCGCTGCCCGTCAGGATCACGCAGCCGACCTCGTTGTCCGCCTTCGCATCATCGAGCAGACCGACGAGGTCGGCGAGCAGTTCCTTCGACAGCGCATTCAGCTTTTCCGGACGGTTCAGCGTCAGGTGGAGCACTCCGGGCGACGGACGGTTTTTCAGCACAAGTGCGATCATCGGTCATGCAACCTTCTTGTAAAGGGTCTCCGGCGTCAGGCCAGCCTGCTCAACACAACGGCGGATCTTTTCGATTTCGGCGGCCGTCGGCTTGACCAGCGGCGGGCGAACATAGGCTTCCTCCCAGCGACCGAGAATGACAAGCGCTTCCTTCATGCGATTGTGCATGTCGAGAAGCGGATGATCATAAAAGGCGCGGACCGTCGGATAGATCTTGTCATTGATCGCCTTGGCCGCGTTGAGATCGCCGGCCTTCACAGCGCGCAGAAGCGCGACCTGAAGGTTGGCGATCACCGACCCGGCGCCGGAGAGCAGGCCGTCGCAACCAAGGGCAAGCGAGCCGAGGAGCCAGGAGCTGTGGGTGGTGAGTGTTCTGACCGGCTGGTCCAGCGCCCGAAGCTCGCGGATCTGGCGTTCATGCAGGTTGCCGTCACCACAATTGTCCTTGATCGCCCGGATCGAGGGGAAACGCGAGCAAAGCTCAAGCAGCGTCGGCAGGGGTATCGCAAGGTTCGAGGCGACGGGGAACTGGTAGTGGATGATCGGAAGGCTGGATGAACCGGTGATGTGCTTGTAGTGCTCCTGAATAACTTCCAAACGCATATTCCCACCGAGAACCATGACTTCCGGCGGGAAAACCAGAAGACCGTTCGCGCCTTCGTCCTGCGCCTTGCGGGCGATGCGTGCGGCTTCAAGGCTCGAATTCGTGTAGACCGCGACAACGGTCGGAACGCGTTCTTCGAGCACCTCCTTGGTGACCGTGATCGCGCGGAATTGTTCCTCGATGGTCAACGACGCGACCTCGGCTGCATGACCATTGATGGCGATCGCACTGATACCTTCCACGCCGCCGACATCTGCGAGGTGTCTGCGATAGGCTTTTTCATCGACCTCGAGCTTCGCATTGAACGGCATGAGAACGGCGGGAACGACGCCCTGGGGATCGTCGTAGTGGCGAACGGATGTCATCGCTTCTTCCTTCTGTTCGAGGTGGGGCCGCGCACGGACGGCGCGGCCCATCGGCGTGGCTTAGATCCCCTTGCCGAGGAACTGATCGACGTTGTCGCTGGAAACCTGGACGGTCGGCAGGACAATCTCCTTGTCGACGGTCTCGCCCTTGGCGATCTTGTAGGCGGCCTGGATGCCTTCCGGCGCGCAGAACGGATAGATGAAGCAGGCCGACATCTTGCCGTCCTTGATCGCCTGGAAGGCCGTGTTCTGGCCGTCCATCCCGATCACCTTTACGCCTTCGAGGCGGCCGGCGGCTTCCATCACCTGGATTGCGCCGAGCGCCATTTCGTCATTGTGTGCGTAAACGGCCTGGATTTCACCCGGCCTGAAGCGCTGAAGCATGTCCTCCATGAACTTCACGGCCTTGTCGCGGGTATAGTCGCAGTTCTGCTGCGCCACGACCTTCAGGGCGGCATTGCCGGCGACTGCGCTCGCAAAGCCGTTGTGGCGATCGTTGGTGGCCGAGGCTCCGGCCGTGCCCTGCAGCTCGATGATGTTGCCTCCGTTCGGAAGCGCATCGATCAGGAATTTGCCGGCGCCTTCGCCGAGCGGCAGGTTGAGACCGCCGAGATGGCAGGTTACCTCCGTGTTAACCTTGCGGTCGAGTGTCAGAACGGGGATGCCCTGCGCCAGAGCGTCCTTGACCACTGGTGTCAGGGCCTGTTCGGTGAGCGGCGAGATCACGAGAACCTTGATACCCTGCGTCAGCAGGCTTTCCACGTCCGCCACCTGCTTGGCGGCATCGTTGTTGCCATCGGTCACGATGATGTCGAGGTCCGGATAGTTCTCCGCCGCGAATTTCTTGTTCACCTCGACCATTGCGATGCGCCAGGGATGGTTCATGGTGCCCTGGCTGAAGCCGATCTTGATCTTATCCTGGGCGAAAGCGCCGCGCAGCGGCAGTCCTAACGTGCCTACGGCGGCGGCCAGGGCTGCGGAGAGCGTCAGGAATTGTCTGCGGTTGGTGTTCATGTTCGTTCCTCCTCAAGATTGGACAGTTGCAATTCTCCGTGCACCACCATGGCGCGACGGCATTCAGATCCGCTGGCGGTGGCGATAAACCTCGAACATGACGGCAGCGATGATGATGGCGCCCTTGACGATCTGCTGGGTGAAGGGCGAGATGCCGAGCAGGTTCAGGATGTTGGCGATGACGGCTATGATGGCGGCGCCGATGACGGTTCCGATGATGGTGCCTTCGCCGCCGAAGAGACTGGTGCCACCGATGACCACGATCGCGATCGCTTCCAGTTCGAGGTTAGTGCCGGCCGTCGGCTCGCCGACGGTGAGGCGAGAGATCGTGATAAGCGCCGTCAGCGAGGCGAGAATGCCCGAGATGACGTAGACCGACATGAGCACCGCCCCAACCTTGATGCCGGCAAGGTGCGCGGCTTCTGCATTGGAGCCGACGGCGTAGACTTGGCGGCCGAGGGCGGTCGAGCGCAACACGACGAAGGCGATCAAGGCGACGCCAGCAAAAATCCAGATCGGCACGGGAACGCCGAGAAGGAAGCCGCCACCGAGGAAATAGAAGGCATCGGTGGCATCACCGAGGTTCTGCGGCTCGCCGTTGGCGATGGTCATCGCGATACCGCGACCCATGACGAGTGTGCCCAGCGTCATGATGAAGGGTGGCATGCGGAAGAAGACAACGCCGGTGCCGTTCAGCGCGCCGAACACCGCACCCATCACGAGCGCCAGGACGATCACGACCGGGATCGGCGTGCCCGACGAAAGCAGCATCGCGCTGGAGACCGCGACGACCCCGACGATCGAGCCGACGGATAGGTCGATGCCGCGCGTCAGAATGACGAAGGTCATGCCGATGCTGACGATACCAAACAGGGCGATCTGGCGCCCGACATTCATGAGATTACCGACCTGCAGGAAGCTTGGCGAAAGGTAGATTGCTACCGCGCACAGCGCGACCAGCACCCAGAAAAGGCCGAGGCCTTGCACGAGCGACCATGCCCGCGAAGCAGCCGAGCCTTCCATTGACGCATTCCCGGGGGTTGCCGTGTGAGCCATGTCCCCTCTCCTCCCTAGTTCTGGTTCGGCGGCTCGTGGAGCCGGTTGGTGAGCCAATCGACGGCGGCAGCCATTCCGCCGTCGTCACAGGACGGGCCGACAAAGGCCGCGAAGCTCTTGATTTCGTCGATCGCGTTGCCGACGGTCAGGGCGACGTTTGCCCAGCGCAGCATGCCGACGTCGTTTTCCGCGTCTCCGGCGGCCGCACAGCGTTCCTGGGTGACGCCCAGATGGGCGGACAGCATCTGGATGGCGGTGCGTTTCGAAACACCCGGCGGATTGATCTCCAGAAGCCTCCAATGCGAGCGCACGAGAGAGAGTGTCTCGGAAAATCTTTCCTGCATCGTCTCGAATGGGCGGGCATCGTTCGCGTCAGTACGCACGCACATGATCTTGCCGGGCTGTCCCGGAAGATCTTCGAACGCATGGACGATAGCCAGCGTCTCGCCGGTGATCGCGACCTCGCGCTGCACCACTGGATTGATTTCGAGGGCATAGACCCGGTCGATGCCGTACCAGAGGGCGTCGAGCCCAAGATCTCTGGCAGCCTGCATCGCAGACAGGGCATCCTCACGCTCGATTGTCGTCGTTGCGATCGTCGCCCCCGTTTGAAGGCTCCCGATCCAGCCGCCATTGAAGCAGGCGACGAGATCAGTAAGCCCGAGGCGCTTCGCATAGGGGCGCAGCGCTTCGGGGGATCGTGCCGATGCCAGCACGACCCGCACGCCCCGCTCTCCGGCCCGTGCGATGGCGTCCACGACCGGCTCGGGAAGAGCATAGTCGTGCGTCAGCAACGTACGGTCGACGTCCGAGACCAGAAGCGCGATGGGGGCGGCGGCGTTCATCGTGCGAAGACCGGCTGGCGCGGACCCGTGTGAATGAACAGTGTCTTCAACTGCGTGAATTCCTCGAAGCCGGCCTGGCCCATCTCGTAGCCGAAGCCCGAGCCCTTGACGCCGGTGAGCGGCAGTTGCGGGGCGCCGTCGATGATGGTGTTTGCCTGCACCCAGCCACTCTTCAGGCGCTTGGTGACGGTCAGAACCGTGTCGATGTTCTTCGACCAGACATAGTTCGACAGGCCGTACATGCTGGAGTTCGCGAGCTCGATGACCTCATCGACGGTGTCGAAGCGTGTGACACTGAGAACCGGCCCGAAGATCTCTTCCTTGAAGATCGTCATCGACGGTGCGACATGATCGAAGATCGTTGCCTCGACGAAATGCCCACTGCCCGGCTTCGCGGCACTGCCGCCAGTCAGGAGGGTTGCGCCTTCGTCAACGCCCGAGCGCACGAATTCCAGGACTTTGTTGAAGTGCTTCTCATCGATCATCGCGCCGATATCGGTATCTTCGTCGAAGGGATTGCCGACCTTGAGCTGCGCCGAGCGCTCGGCGACGCGCTTGACGAACTCGTCGGCGATGGCGGCCTCCACGAACAGGCGCGAACCAGAGACGCAGCATTCGCCATTGTTGAAGAAGACGCCCATCAGCGCCCCGTCGACGGCCGCGTCGAGATCGGCGTCAGCGAAGACTATATTGGCCGACTTGCCACCGAGTTCCATCGAAGTCTTCACGACATTGCGCGCCGATGCCTCGATGACGGTCTGACCGACCTGGGTCGAGCCGGTGAAGGAGATGAAATCGATGCCGGGATGCTCGGTGAGGTGCTGACCGACGACGGAGCCCTTGCCCGTCACGACGTTGAATACACCCGCCGGAACGCCTGCCTCCGTGGCGAGTGCGGCAAGTTCAAGCGCGCTGCCGGAGGTGAATTCCGACGGCTTCACGACGACAGCGCAGCCCGCGGCGAGCGCGAAAGGCACCTTCTGGCTGAGGATCAAGGCGGGGAAATTCCACGGCGTGATCAGGCCGACAACGCCGACCGGCTCGCGCATGATCATCGCAGTCTTGCTGGCGCCGAGATTGGTGTAGGTCGTGCCGGCCATTTGGAGCGCCAGCGAAGCAGCATAGCGGATGAGGCCGACCACACCGGAAATATCGCCACGGGCGAAGCGGATCGGCTTGCCGACCTCCTCAACCTCGATGCGGACGAGACGGTCAAAGTTGGCGCGAACGAGATCGGCATACTTGTTGAGAATCTCGGCGCGGTCCATGCCGCTCATCGACGGCCAGGGCCCCTTATCGAAGGCAGCACGCGCCGCCGCGACCGCGCGGTCCATGTCCGCGATCTGGCCGGAAGCGAAACGGGCAACGACCTCACCGGAGGCGGGTGCCTTGCGTTCGACGTGCGCATCGGCGGAGGCATCGAAACGGCCATCGATGAAGTGGGTGTACTGACGGGCTGACATGTCTTGCTCCTTAATTCCAGACCGCGTGGGCCATGAGGGATTCCTCGGTTGCGCCTTTCCCGTCGACAATTGCCGCGACGCTCCCCTGCCGCATGACCATGATCCGGTCACACAAGCCCAGAACCTCGGGAAGTTCAGACGACACCATCACAATGCTGGCGCCGAGCGTGGAGGTGAGCTGCACCAGGAGATCGTAGATTTCGCGCTTGGCGGCGACATCGACGCCGCGCGTCGGCTCGTCGACCAGCAGAATGGTGGTCCCGGCGTTGAGCTGCCGGGCAATACCGCATTTCTGCTGGTTGCCGCCGGAAAGCGTGCGCACACGGGTCGCACCCGAAGGCGTCTTGATGCGCATCTGCTCGATATAGCCAGCGACCTTTCGGCGCTCGCGGCTTGAACGGAGGAAGCCGCCGCCGCTGACCGATTTCAATGCGGAGATCGTGACGTTGAAGGCGACGGACTGGTCGAGGAACAAGCCTTCAGTCTTGCGATCCTCGGGCAACAAGCCGATGCCCTTGGAGAGCGCCGCACCCGGGCTTCTCAAGGCAAGCCTTTCGCCGTCGACGGTGATCTCGCCGCTATCAAGCGCGTCCGCGCCGGCGATGGCGCGAAGGACTTCCGTCCGCCCCGAGCCTGCAAGACCGCAGATGCCGAAAATCTCGCCGCGGCGAACCTCGAAATTGATGTCCTGCAGAACCCCCTTGCGGTTCACATTTGCGACGGACAGGCGAACGTCTGCCTTCGGCTCCGGCCGCTGCGGGAAGATGTCGCTCATCTCGCGGCCGACCATCTGGCGGATGAGGTCGTCCGTCGTGATGCCCGCGAGCGGCGCGGTCGAGATCACCTGGCCGTCCCGGAGAACCGTAACGTCCTGGCAGATCTCGTAGAGTTCCTTCAGGCGGTGCGAGATGTAGACGAAGGAAACACCCTGCTCCGTGCTGAGCTTGCGGATGAGGGCGAAGAGATTGTGCAACTCACTGTCGCCGAGCACGGCCGAGGGCTCGTCGAGCACAACGATGCGGGCGTTGCGGGAGATTGCCTTGGCGATTTCCACCATCTGGCGCTGGGCGACGCTGAGGCGGTCAATCCTTGCTGCCGGATCGACTTTGAAATTGAGGCTGTCGAGGATTTTGCGCGCGTCGGCGCGCGCTTGGCGCCAGTCCACAGTTCCAAGGCTGCTTTTCGGGAGGCGACCGAGGAAAATATTCTCGGCTACTGTCAGGTGCGGCGCCTGCGCAAGTTCCTGGTAGATAACCGCGACGCCGAGCTGAAGCATTTTCTCCGGCGTCGGATTGTCGATTTCGACGCCGTCGATAACGACGGAGCCTTCGCTCGCGGTATAGGCGCCGGACAGGATGCGCATCAGCGTCGACTTGCCCGCGCCGTTTTCGCCAACGAGAGCATGGACGCTGCCCCGCGCCACAGCGAAACTCACATTCTTGAGCGCGTAAACGCCAGGGAAACGCTTATGTATCCCCCTCATTTCCAGAACAGGCGCCGTCATCGCATTGCCTCCCAATACGCGTGAAATCGTTTTCTCGACAGGTCCAAAAATTACAGCCTCGGAACCTGCAGTCCTCCACCTATGCTGTAGATGTCGCCGGTGCTGAACGGCATGCCGCCGGTCACGAGTGTGGTAATGGCGCGGGCCACGTCTTCGGGCTCACCCCAGCGTCGGATGGGCGAGAGCGAGCCGGCCTCGACGCCGGGATTGTATCGGTCGAAGACCTCCGCCGTCATATCGGTGCGGATCAGGCCGGGGCGGATCTCGAAGACATTGATATCGTGCTCGGCGAGCCGTAGCGCGAACTGCTGCGAAGCCATCGAGAGCCCCGCCTTGGAGATGCAATACGGCCCCTTTTCCGGCGAAACGAGACCAGCATTCGACGAGGTGATGAAGACGATCGAGCGGTCGTCAGCATGCTCGCGCGCAACCATCGTTTTCGCGACGGCTTGCGTGAGGAAAAACGTGCCGCGGAGGTTGATATCGATCAGCCGATCGAAGCTCTCCTCGGAAACATCGAGAAGATCGCCACGCTCGGCGACTTGCACGCCGGCATTGTTGACGAGGCACGTCACCGGGCCAAGCCGATCCTCCACCGCCGAGAGGAACGCCGAATAGTCGGCCGTATTGGAGATGTCGAGCCTGAAGAAGAACGCTTTTCGCCCCTTCTCCGTCACTTGGCGCACGGTTTCGTCACCATTGCCGTCCGCGGCGATATCGACCACGGCAACATCAAAGCCCGACTTCGCAAGCGCGACGCAAATCGCCCGGCCGATGCCGCGACGGGCGCCGGTAACGATGGCGACGCCTCGCCTCCGGCCTTCGACCGCCAGCACATCCTGTTCACGGGAAGTCGTGTCCATCACGCGGCTCCCTTCTGCGATTGCTCATCGGGCGCGGTCACCGCCTTGGAGGAAAAAAGCTGCTCGATCTCGGCTGAACCGAAGCCATGCTCGGTAAGGATTTCGCGGGTGTGCTCGCCGATTTCGAGAGCGAGGACGCGAAGATCTGGAACCTTGCCGTCGTATCGGTTCGGGTGGTTGACCAAATGAATCTTGCGGCCGCGAACATCCACTTCGCGGAACACTTCCGAGTGCACAAGCTGCGGATCGTTGAGCAGCTCGTCGTAATATTTGACCGGCGCCCACCAGACATTGTGGCCGTCGAAGCGTTCTTCCAGCTCGGCAATCGTGTACTTCGCGGTCGCCTCGGCAAGAGCTTTGGCGAAGGCGTCCCGGTCCTCGTAACGATCCAGTCCAATCATTTTACGAAGTTCGGCACTTTCGACGGCCTCGGCCAGATCCGGCGTCTCGCACAGCGACACGACGACATGACCATCGGCGGCCGGATAAACGCCATAGGGCGCCTGATGGAACCAGGTCGCAAGGCTCTTGGGCCGATCGAGGGCGTTCCGCTCGATCGCGCCGGCGAACCAGTTCACGAGAGGTTCGTTCTGCAGGTCGATGCCCGAATTCAGCAGGCTGCCTTCGACCCGCGTCCCCTTGCCTTCCCGCAACTTGCGAACCAAGGCGCCGAGGACGCCCATGGCGAGCAGCGCGCCGCCGTGCTGATCGACCACCGCAGCACCCACCGGCGTCGGGCCGGATGCAACATTGCCGGTGACGCTGATCAGACCGGAGCGGGCCTGGACCAGAAGATCCTGACCCGGCTTACCGAGCATCGGGCCGCTGGAGCCGAAGCCGCTCGCGGAAGCGAAAATCAACGTCGGGTTCAGGCGCTTGAGTTCCTCGTCGTCGAAGCCGAGACGGGCGAAGACACCGGGCCGAAAGTTCTCCAGGACGACATCGGCCTCCTGGATCAGCCTGCGGGCAACTTCCTTGCCAGCAGGGTTCTTGAGATCGATGGCGATCGAGCGCTTGTTGCGGTTCGCGCAGAGATAAAAGCCGCTGACGCCTTCGATATAGACATTAGCACCGGACCAGGCGCGCTCGTAGGCGCCCCCGAGAGGTTCGACCTTGATGACTTCGGCGCCCATGTCGGCGAGATATTGGTCAGCAGCAGGTCCCTGAAGAAAGTGGCAGAAGCTGACGACTTTGATTCCATTGAGCAGCAAGTTTCCCTCCCATGCGTCTGTGAAAACGATTTCTCATATTTTCACAGGCGAGTCAATCTACGGTATGCTGGCAGCTAAGAGAAATGGCCTCAGAGAGCGCCGGCGGCCGATAAATCGTTCTCTCGGTTGCTATGCAGCGCCGAGAAACTGGCGGAACTCACTCGTCCGCGGGGAAGAGAAAATCTCTGCGGACGGCCCCTCCTCGTGAATGAGCCCCTGATGCATGAAAATAGTAGTCGTCGCGACCTTGCGCGCGAACTCCATCTCGTGGGTCACGAGGATCATCGTCATGCCGTCGGCGGCAAGCTTCTCCATGACAAGGAGCACCTCCCCGGTCAGCTCGGGATCAAGCGCCGAGGTCACCTCATCGAACAGCATCACCTTCGGGCTCATGGCGAGCGATCTCGCGATGGCGACACGCTGCTGCTGTCCACCCGACAGTTCGTCCGGATAGGAGCCCGCCTTTTCGCGCAGACCAACCTTCGACAGCATTTCGAGAGCGGTCTCTTGCGCCTGCGCTCGTGTGATGCCCTTGGTGAGGCGCGGCGCCAGCGTGACGTTTTCCAGAACCGAGAGATGAGGAAAGAGATTGAAGCTTTGGAAAACGATGCCGACGTCCTTGCGCAGGTCACGCAGGGCCCCGGCGCTGTAGACCATTGAATGACCAGCTATCTCGATCTTCCCGTCATTGACCATTTCGAGGCCGTTCAGGCACCGAAGCAGCGTACTCTTGCCGGATCCGCTCTTCCCGAGCAGAGCGACCACCTGGCCCTTTTCAACATTGAGCGACACGCCCTTCAGGACCTCGAGAGCCCCGAAGCTCTTCCTGAGGTTTTCAACTCGCACGATAGGCATTGAACTTCACCTCGAAGCGTTTGCTCGCGAGCGAAAGCGGGTAGCAGATCACGAAATAGATCAGGCCGACCGCGATGAACACGCGAAAGGGTTGGAACGTGGCGTTGTTGACGAGCTGGGCCGCACGCGCCAGTTCGACGACCCCGACGATCGAGACAATCGAGGTGTTTTTGACGAGCTGGACCAGGAAACCGACGGTGGGCGGCAGGGCGATGCGCACGGACTGCGGCAGGATAATATAGCGATACTGCTGGGCCCGGGTCATGGCGAGGGATGTCGACGCCTCCCATTGCTGGGGCGGCACGGACTGGATCGCGCCGCGCCAGATATCCGCAAGATAGCCGCTCGCATAGATCGCCAGCGAAATGGAGGCGGCCACCATCGGGCTGAGATCGTAGCCCGCCTTCGACAGCCCGTAATAGGACAGGAACAGCAGGATCAGAGCAGGAATGCCCTGAACGACGGCAATGTAGCCTGTCGCCAGAACGCGCAGCCACCGGTGGATCGACACGCGCGCGAGCGCGATGAAGAGCGCGAAGACGCCGCCGAGGACGGTCGCGGAAACGGTGAGCAGGATCGTCCAGCGCGCCGCCGCGAGCAAAATGCAGATTTCCTGGATGCCGAAATCGCGGATCATTGCTTTGCCTCCCCGGCGATCAACGCCGCGGTCCCGAAGGACCGAGCCCTCGCCGCCTTCCTGCCGAATGCATAGCGGCCAAGGGCGAAGAGGCCGGATTTCAGGACGATGGCGAGCGCCAGATAGAGCGCACCAGCGACCATATAGGCCTCGAAGCTTCGGAACGTCGCCGACTGGATGGTGTTGGCGGCCCCGCTCAGTTCCTCGACAGAGATGAACGAGCACACGCTCGACGTCAGCATCATAAGAACGAACTGGCTGACGAGCGATGGCCAGACCTTCTGTACGGCAGGCTTCAGGATGATTTGGCGGAAGATTTGCAGCCGGGTCAGAGCCAAGGCATGCCCGGCCTCGATCTGAGACCGGTGAATGGAGTCGATGCCGGCCCGGAAGATTTCCGTGGCGTAGGCTCCGAGATTGATCGTCATCGCGATCAGGCCAGCCTCAATGGCGCTGACCTTGAAGCCATAGGCCGGCAGGCCGAAGAAGATGATGTAGAGCTGGATCAGGAACGGCGTGTTGCGGATCAGCTCGACATAGACGGTCATTGGCCAGCGCAGCGACGGTGGCGCCAGATGGCGAAGCAGCGCCACCAGAAGGCCAAGCCCACTCCCGCAGATGATTGCGGCAGCCGAAAGCTCGACGGTCAGCAGGACGCCCTTCAGCAGAGCAGGCATATTCGCCACGACGGGCGCAAACTGGAGATCGAAAAGCACTGTAGGTCTCCTCAAGACGGGCGGGCGAGCGACGGCACTTCGCGCCGCTCGCCGCGGTTGTCAGAAGACGGGCATGGTCGCCGGCAGCTTTTTGCCGGTCCATTTGACCGAGATATCGTCGAGTTCACCGCTCTGCTTGATGAACGAGAGCGTGGTGTTCAGCCACTGGCGAAGCTCGTAGGCATCCTTGCGCACGGCGATCGACATGTACTGATTGAAGAGCGTGAACTTCGGTTCGAACGGAATGTCCGGCCGAGCCTTCTTCAATTCGCCGAACACGGTCTCGGGAATGGCAACCGCATCAACCTGCTGGGACATAAGGGCCTGCATCGTCGTCGAGTCATCTTCGAAGCGGGTGACGGTCGCGCCTTCCGGCGCCATCTTGTCGAGCGCAGCCTCCTGCGGCGTGCCACGCGATACGCCGATCTTCTTGCCTGCGAGATCCTCGAGTTTCGCGAAGGTGGCGTCATTTGCGCCCAGGATGACGAGCTGGAACGTGCTGTAGGGCATCGTGAACATCACGGTCTGGGCACGCGCCGGCGTCGGAGAAAGTGTCGCGACCACGATGTCGACCTTGTTGGATTCCAGCGCGGGAATGCGGGCAGCCGTGGTGAACGGCACGATCTCCGCCTCGACGCCGAGATACTTGGCGATCAGGCTGGCTGCGTCGACGTCATAACCGACGGTAGCGCCGCTACCGTCAATCATGCTGAACGGCGGAGCGCCGGCGTTCACGCCGATCCGCACTTTTCCGCTGGAAATGATGTCGTTGATCGATTGGGCATGTGCGCCCGCGGCCGCTGCACAGGCAATGACAGACGCAGCGATGAGCTTGGCAAATTTCCTCATAGGCCTCCTCCATGTATCGACGATGCCGCATGACTGACGCCGCAACTGTGCCGCGCCGGACAAGTCATGAGCGAGATGTGAACGCCCTCCTAAGTGAATTCCCCAAGCGTTCGTGAAATCGTTTTCTCAGTGATTGGCGATGATGTCAAGACTGTTTTTCCTCCCCATCCGCCCGTCAACAAAGTCACACTGCGCACGGTTCCGAGGCGTTTTCATCAAAGTAGTGAGCCTGTATCGCCTGAAATATGCGCCATCTATCGAACTCTCCAGCGATTTCGATAAATCGATTTCTTGGGAGAGGCATCAAAAGGTGCTATTGTGGGCGTCAGCGCAAACTTGACGGTTGAACCTCCGAACTAAAGCTGCAATAAATCGATTTCACAGTTGCGGAACGAGGAGACGCACTTGCAAACCGACCAGCAAAGCCTCGACGCCAAATTGATCGATGTGGCCAAGCGGGCAGGATGTTCGCCCGCCACGGTGTCGCGGGTGTTGAACAACAATCCTTCCGTCGGCGTGGCCGCGCGCGAGCGGGTCCTGAAAGCGGCGGCAGACCTCGGCTATGTTCCGAACGGCTCGGCCCGGGCTCTGCGGTCGACCAGATCGCGCCTCGTCGGCGCAGTCATCCCGACGCTCGATCACGCGATCTACGCCACCATGGTCAACAGTCTTCAAGCCCGGCTGGCGGAGAAGGATGTGTCGATCATCATCAGCACCTCCTTCTACGATATCGACATGGAATGGGAGCAGGTCCGCCTTCTGGTCGAACGCGGCATCGAGTCGATCATTCTGGTCGGGTCCATCCATCGCCCCGAAACGATAGCACTGCTGGAACAGCGAAAGATCGCCTATGTCTACACCTACACGTCCTCATCGACCGACATAGGCGCGGCCGTCGGCTTCGACAACGAGAAGGCGGGCCGCATGGCCGCGCGCTATCTTCTCGATCTTGGACACACGAAAATCGCCATGATTGCCGGCATCACCGAAAACAACGACCGTGCCACCACACGGCGCGATGGCTTCGTGGCTGAGTTGGAAAAGCAGGGCATCCCGAAAGGAAACATCGCGGTGCTGGAGTCGGCCTACAAGATCGAAGCTGGCCGCAACGCCATGAAGAGGCTCATGGAGCGCCAAGATCGGCCAAGCGCGGTCTTTTGCGGCAGCGATATCATCGCCGCCGGCGTTATCAAGTATTGTCATGAGAACCAGATTGTCGTTCCGAACGACATATCGGTGCTGGGCTTCGACAACCTCGAAATTGCCGAACTGACGACGCCGGACCTGACGACGGTAGAAGTCCCCGCCCGCGAGATGGGCACGCTGGCCGGCGACTATCTTCTCGCCACGAATGCCCAGCGTCAGCATATGCGCCAGCGCGAACTGCCGCTCAGGCTGGTCGTACGAGCCAGCACGGCCCCAATGGCGAGATAGGGCGCTCGATCCGGCGCTCGGGCGCCGGTTACGCCTGGTGAAATGCAAACCCGTTCCTGCGAATCCGCGCTGTGGCTTCGCACCAACACCCTCTCCTCAAGGTGAGAAATGCAAGATCACAGAGCACTTCTCGTGTCCCTCTTCGATGCCGCCGTGGAGGCGGCCGATCCGGAACACTGCCTGCGCCCCTTTCTGCCGGAGGTGCCAAAAGGCCGAACGGTCGTTGTCGGTGCGGGGAAGGGTGCGGCACAATTGGCCCGTGCCCTTGAACGGCTTTGGCCGGGCAAGCTCGAAGGGGCGGTCGTGACGCGCTACGGCTATGGTGCACCCTGCGAACACATTGAGGTGTTGGAAGCGTCCCATCCCGTCCCCGACGCCGCCGGCTTGCTGGCGTCGCAACGACTTCTCGACTTCGTCCAGGGCCTGACGGCAGACGACCTGGTGATTGCCCTTGTATGTGGCGGCGGATCAGCGCTCCTCCCAGCCCCGGCCGATGGTCTCGATCTTGCCGACGAGATCGCGCTCAACGAGGCATTGCTGCGATCGGGAGCGCCGATTTCGGCAATGAACGCGATCCGAAAGCAGTTCTCACGGATCAAGGGCGGCAGGCTGGCGGCGGCGGCATATCCTGCGAAAGTCGTGACGCTCGTCGTTTCCGACATTCCCGGAGATGATCCCGCCTTGGTATCCTCCGGCCCGACAATTCCGAGCACGACGACCGCGCGCGATGCGATCGCCATGATCGAACGATATGGGATCGACCTCCCCGAAAAGCTTCTTCAGCACCTCCGTTCGGCAGATCCCGCACCTCAGGCGGATGATCCCGTCTTCGAAGGGCATTCTGTGCATATCGTCGCCTCGGCCAAGGTATCGTTGGAAGCGGCCGCCGACGTCGCCACGAAAATGGGCATTCGGGCAGCGATATTGTCGGATTCCCTTGAAGGGGAAGCCCGCGAAGCCGGCGCCTTTCACGCGGCGATAGCACGAGAGATAGCGCACAATGGCAGGCCGTTCGAGCGCCCCATCGTCCTTCTGTCCGGCGGCGAGACGACCGTCACCGTCAGAGGGAAAGGCAAGGGCGGCCGCAACACGGAGTTTCTGCTGTCGCTCGCCCTGAACATCCCGGGCACCCAGGGGATTCATGCGTTGGCGGCAGATACGGACGGCATCGATGGCAGCGAGGACAATGCCGGCGCTTTCGTCTCTAGTTCCACTGTTGATCGTATGATCGCGACCGGCGTCTGGGCGGAGGATTACCTTTCCAAAAATGACGCATGGTCAGCCTTCGCAGCCATCGGTGATCTCTTCGTCTGCGGGCCGACCGGCACGAACGTCAATGACTTCCGCGCAATCCTCATCACCTGATGATCCCGATCGGATAGCCCTATGTTCCGCAAGCAAGAACTCATTCGATTCCAGCACTGCGATCCGGCGGGGATCGTCTTCTATCCACGCTATGTGGAAATGATCAATGCGACCGTCGAAGACTGGTTCGCCGAAGCCGTCGGCTTTGATTTCGCAAAAATCCATGTCGAGATGAACAGTGCGATCCCTGTTGTGTCGCTACAGATCGATTTCCGGGGACCGAGCCGCCTCGGGGAACGGCTGCAACTCGACTTGCAAGTCGAGCGGCTTGGAACGTCGAGCATTCATCTTTCCATAACCGCTTCCGTTGATGAGGATGTGAAGTTCAACGCCCGCATTGGCCTCGTCCACATCAGCAAGGAAGATTACCGGCCGCGGCCTTGGCCCGAAGCTATCGTGTTGCAGACGAGCAGATGACTTCCAACGCCTGAGTCTTCACGTCTCGGCTGCAGCCAGCGCCAGCGCCAGCGCATTGGAACCTTCGTCGATCGGATCCACCACCTAATTCTGTAAATCGTCTCTCGTCAGGATGTACAACACGGCCTCTTCATCCATTGCCTGGGCCTCGAACAGTGCCTTTGCGAGGACATGGAAGGTGGGCCTTCGCTTCCTGAGAACTGCCCTCGCCCGGTCAAGGGCGGCTGACCTTGCCCCGCTGACCTAATCCATTTTGAAGTAAGCTCTGGCCATTGAGAGGACCAGGGAATGAAGCGCAACCGTTTCACAGACGAACAGATCGTCGGCATTCTGAAGGAGCATGAGGCGGGCATGCCGGTCTCGGAGCTTTGCCGCAAGCACGGCGTCAGCGATGCCAGCATCTATAAGTGGAAGACCAAGTTCGGCGGCATGGACGTGTCGGAAGCCAAGCGGCTGAAGACGCTGGAGGACGAGAATACGAAGCTGAAGCGGCTCCTGGCGGACGCGATGCTCGACAATGCTGCTTTGAAAGACCTTCTGGGAAAGAAGTGGTGACGCCCGCAGCCAAGCGGAGAGCTGTCGCGCATCTGATGAACCAACATCGGATGAGCGAACGGCGGGCGTGTAAAGCCATCGGCTTTTGCCGGATGACGATCCGTTACGAAACCAGGCGCAGCGACGATCATGACCTTCGCGAGCGGATGAAGGCGCTGGCGCATGAACGCCGCCGCTTCGGCTATCGACGCATTCATGTGCTGCTCAGACGCGAGGGCCACCTTGTGAACCACAAGAGGCTCTTCCGGCTCTATCGGGAGGAGAAGCTGACGGTACGCAGACGTGGCGGTCGAAAGCGAGCGATCGGTACACGAGCGCCGATGCTGATCCCGATGGCCGCCAATGATCGTTGGTCGCTCGACTTCGTGTCAGATCAACTCACCGATGGACGCAGGTTCCGGGTTCTGACGGTCGTCGACGATTGCACGAGGGAATGCCTCGCTCTCGTCGCCGATACGTCGCTTTCCGGCCTGCGGGTTGCCCGTGAGCTTGACCGGATTGTCGAGGCGCGTGGCAAACCGAAGATGATCGTCAGCGACAATGGCAGCGAGTTCACCAGCAACGCGATCCTGCAATGGACGGACCGGGCCAAGGTGGATTGGCACTACATCGCGCCGGGCAAGCCGATCCAGAACGCTTTCATCGAAAGCTTCAATGGGCGGCTGCGAGACGAGTTCTTGAATGAAACCCTCTTCTCGTCCCTGCCCCATGCCCGATCAGCGCTTTCAAACTGGCGCTGCGACTACAACGATCACCGACCGCACTCTGGCCTCGGCTGGCTGACACCTGCCGAGTACGCTCGGACCATCAACCCGCGACGTGATGCGGTGCTGCGCGGCCGAAATGGCTCCGCACCGCAACCCGCCGCTACCGCCCCAAGTGTTGCAACCCAAAACCGCTGGAGCGAACTCAAAACTGGATAAAACTTGGGGGCAAGGTCACGGCTTCCAGCCTGGCATGAACACAAGCCGCCAGGTCGGGTTCGCGGTCGATAGAGCAGCGGATGTTCGGTGCCGAAGCCAAGGGTTTGCTCTATGTCAAAGGCAAGCCGCGTGGCCCGCGCCAGATCGCTGTTGTCACGGCCGGATCGGCTCGATCCTGGCCGCGATGGCAGTGGCGACGATCCTGGAGAAGCAGTTCGAGGCACTGAAGCTGCACGATTGTCTGGAGAAGCTGCGCGCTGGCGAACTAGAGACGGAGCAGAAACAAAAAAAGCTCCTCGACGCTTACGCGGAGGAGCTTTCAGAGAAGCGACTTGAATGGGCAAGTATTCAAGTCTCGTTGGTTGCGGGGGCAGGATTTGAACCTGCGGCCTTCAGGTTATGAGCCTGACGAGCTACCGGGCTGCTCCACCCCGCGTTATTGTTGTTCCGGACCGGCTATGGTTGGCGCGTGCGCCTGTTCCAGGTGTCGGGCTTTGGGCCCTTGCGTGTCGAGAAGATTGTTGATTTGCCTTTAGCAGACCTGGCAGCGACCTACTCTCCCGCGTCTTAAGACGAAGTACCATTGGCGCTGGGGCGTTTCACGGCCGTGTTCGGAATGGGAACGGGTGCAGCCACCCCGCCAGAACCACCAGGTCGGCTAAGGGCAAATTGATTGAGAAGCTGGTGAGGTTTTCACCTCGTTTGTCTTGAACACGTCGCCATCCGGGGATGGGCATTGTCAATGAGAACGATCAAGCCGATCGAGCGATTAGTACCGGTAAGCTTCACACATTGCTGCGCTTCCACACCCGGCCTATCAACGTGGTCGTCTTCCACGGCTCTGATAGGGAATACTCGTTTTCAGGTGGGTTTCCCGCTTAGATGCCTTCAGCGGTTATCCCTTCCATATATAGCTACCCTGCTATGCCCTTGGCAGGACAACAGGTCCACCAGAGATATGTCCATCCCGGTCCTCTCGTACTAGGGACAGATCCTGTCAATATTCCTACACCCACGGCAGATAGGGACCGAACTGTCTCACGACGTTCTGAACCCAGCTCACGTACCGCTTTAATTGGCGAACAGCCAAACCCTTGGGACCTGCTCCAGCCCCAGGATGCGATGAGCCGACATCGAGGTGCCAAACAACCCCGTCGATATGGACTCTTGGGGGTCATCAGCCTGTTATCCCCGGCGTACCTTTTATCCGTTGAGCGATGGCCCTTCCACGCGGGACCACCGGATCACTATGACCGACTTTCGTCTCTGCTCGACTTGTCAGTCTCGCAGTCAGGCGGGCTTATGCCATTGCACTCGACGAGCGATTTCCGACCGCTCTGAGCCCACCATCGCGCGCCTCCGTTACTCTTTCGGAGGCGACCGCCCCAGTCAAACTACCCACCATACACTGTCCCGGACCCGGATGACGGGCCGCGGTTAGACATCCATGACGATAAGGGTGGTATTTCAAGGATGGCTCCACAGAAACTGGCGTCCCTGCTTCAAAGCCTACCACCTATCCTACACATGCCGACACGAATGCCAGTGTAAAGCTATAGTAAAGGTGCACGGGGTCTTTCCGTCTGACCGCAGGAACCCCGCATCTTCACGGGGAATTCAATTTCACTGAGTCTGCGTTGGAGACAGCGGGGAAGTCGTTACGCCATTCGTGCAGGTCGGAACTTACCCGACAAGGAATTTCGCTACCTTAGGACCGTTATAGTTACGGCCGCCGTTTACTGGGGCTTCGATTCAAAGCTTGCACCTCTCCTCTTAACCTTCCAGCACCGGGCAGGCGTCAGACCCTATACGTCGTCTTGCGACTTCGCAGAGCCCTGTGTTTTTGATAAACAGTCGCTACCCCCTGGTCTGTGCCACCCCTCTCCACTTGCGTAAAAAGGGGTCACGCTTCTTCCGAAGTTACGCGTGCAATTTGCCGAGTTCCTTCAACGCAGTTCTCTCAAGCGCCTTGGTATACTCTACCTGACCACCTGTGTCGGTTTCGGGTACGGTCTATAATGGTGGAGCTATTTCCTGGAACCGCTCCGCCGCCCAGCCAATCCAATAAGGCTGAACGACTTGTGCAATCCGTCACTACCACCAGGCCCACGAATATTAACGTGGTTCCCATCGACTACGCGTGTCCGCCTCGTCTTAGGGGCCGGCTAACCCTGCTCAGATTAACTTTAAGCAGGAACCCTTGGTCTTTCGGCGAGCGGGTCTCTCACCCGCTTTATCGTTACTCATGTCAACATTCGCACTTCC
>NZ_JBSWVO010000001.1:0-662500 GCF_056159645.1 Mycoplana sp. ABR4_002 | reverse complement strand
CGACAACGACGTCCCCCTGCCCCACGCGGTTGCGCGTCTCCGCCGGCACGCCGTAGCTCAGGCCGTGCGCATCCCAGGCGACGCAGAACGCGCCCTCACCGGCCATGCGCCGGAACGTCTCGCCATCGACCGCGACATGATCCTCGCCGCCGGCGTCGGCGGGGCGGGTGATGACCCGCCGGCAGAAGCGGACCCGTCCGTCGCCGGCGAAGTGCCGTGCGGCGAACCCCATCACGCTGTCCTTGCCCGCTCCGCTCGGACCGACGACGACGACCAAGGTGCCTGCCGCGGCTTCGGTCGTGACCATGTCCTGCAGACCGCTCATGCCACCCGCCGGCCCTGGCGCCAGACGGAGCGGACGACCGGGACGCCGTCCGGGCGACGCACCCGCACGATGTCCGCGCGCAAGCCCGCGGCGATGCGGCCGCGGTCGGTCAGGCCGACGGTCCTTGCCGGCGTCGCCGACACCATGGCGATCGCCTGCGGCAGGCTGATCGCCTCGAGTTCGTCAGCCAGCACGAAGGGGGCGTGCATCAGGCTGAGCGGGACATAGTCGGAGGAAAGCACGTCGAGCACGCCATGGCTGGCAAGGTCTCGCGCGGCGATGTTGCCGGAGTGCGACTTGCCGCGGACAATGTTCGGCGCCCCCATCAGCACGCTCATGCCTGCCCCGTGCGAGGCCTTGGCGGCCTCGAAGCTGGTCGGGAACTCGGCGAGCCGGATGCCGTAGCCGATCGCCTCCTCGACATGGTCCAGGGTCGCGTCGTCATGGCTTGCGACCGTGATGCCGCGCGCCGCGCAGTGGCCGGCGATGGCGTCGCGGTGCGGCTTGGCATAGCGCGCCGAAAGCTCCTGCTGATGGCGGCAGAACGCGGCGAAGGCCTCGTCGGTCATGCCGCGCTTCGTCTTGTAGTAGAGGGTGTACTGCTCCATCGTCTGGAACTGGCGCTGGCCGGGCGCATGGTCCATGAGCGAGACGAGCCGCACCTGCGGATCCTCGGCAAACTCCTCGAAATGCTCCAGCACGTTGCTGGTCGACACCTCGCAGCGCAGGTGGATGAGGTGCTCGGCGCGCAGCCGATCGTCCTGCGCCGCTTCGGCCAGCGCATCGGCCATCGCCCGCATCTCGCCCTTCTCGAAGCCGTCATTGTCGTCCGAGCCCATGCGCAGGCAGTCGAACACCGTGGTGATCCCCGAGGTGACAACCTGGGCGTCATGAGCCTGGATCGCCGCCGTCTTGCCCCAGCGCACGCCGGGCCTTGGCGAATAGTGCGCTTCCAGATGGTCGGTGTGCAGTTCGACGAGGCCGGGGAGAAGATAGTCCCCTTGCATGTCCTCGCCGACGCCGGACGGCGTTGTGGAGATCTCGACAATGAGCCCGTCGCGGATCAGGACGGCGCCGTGGACGACCTCGTCCTCAAGCACGATACGGGCATTTGTGAGCGTCAGTTCGGTCGACATGTCAGGCTATCTTTCGGTTGGCCATTCCCCCGAGCGGGAACAGCGAATGAACTGTGAAATCGGCGCCGCGGGACGGCTCGCTGAACAGAGCGAGGCCGGAAATGGTCAGTGGCTTGCCATGGAAATCGGCAAACTGGCGCATCAGCACGCGCTCCATCGCCGGCGTGTGTTCAGCCGCGACCCGCCCGGTCAACGTCATGTGAAAGCGGAAAGCGTCGAAAACGTGAGGATACCCCCACTGCACGAGGTTCTGCCGCTCTTCGCTGGTCAGTTCGTCGGGCCTGCGCCGGGCGATGTCGGCGGAGGTCAGCGGCGCACGGAAGCGCTCGAAACGACGCACCACCGCGCCGGCGAAGCTCTGCAACGGCGCGCACTCCTCCCGCGGGACGAGCGCGAAGAAGGATTGAAGCCGACCGACGACGACCTCGGGTATGTCGAAGGCCTCCATCTCGACCGCGAAGCGCGCGACTTCGGCCACCAATTCGGCTTCGCTGCGGCCGGCGGCCAGTTCGAACGGCGCCTTCAGCGTCGCGTGGAAGCCGTACCGGCGCGGGTCGGCGGTCAGGTCGCGAAGCAGCTCCGGCCGGAACTCCGGAACGACCGGCTGATCGAGTACGGCACCGGCAAAGGCGTTGCGCCCGAGCCAGCGCGCAGCAGCCAGGGTCAGGTCCTCGGTGGCGGCGGGCGTGAAATAGAGAGCGTATCGCAAGGTCGTCGTTCCTGTCAGTTCGGGCTGTTGCGGACCGGATCCGCCTTTCGGTGATCCTGCCAGCCTAACGGGATTCGTGTGGCAGCATCATGCCATCGCGCCCGGCATTTGCCATTCCCTTCAGTGGCGTGTGCGCCCCATCAGCCGCGAGCGCAGGGCGTTCGAGATACCGTCGAAGACGAACACCACCAGCAGGATCAGCATCACCATGTAGGCGACGTTCTCCCAGTCGGAATTCGTGCGCATCGCCTCCCAGAGCTTCAGGCCGATGCCGCCGGCACCCACCGCACCGATGATGGTGGCCGAGCGCGTGTTGGATTCCCAGAAATAGAGCGCCTGGGAGGCAAAGACCGGCAACACCTGGGGCAGCACGCCGAAGCGCTGCACCGTCGCGGCCGGGGCGCCCACCGACTTGACCCCTTCGCGCTGCTTGTCATCGATGTTCTCGAGCGCCTCCGAGTAGAGCTTGCCGAGCGTGCCAGTGTCGGTGAAGAAAATCGCCGACATGCCGGCGAGCGGCCCGGGACCGAAGGCGCGTGTGAAAAACAGCGCCCAGATCAGCATGTCGACGGAACGCTGGAAGTCGAAGAAGCGCTTGGCCAGCTGATTGGCAAGGCGGCTGCGGGTGATGTTGCGGGCGGCGACGAAGGCGAGCGGGAAGGCCACCACCGTTGCCAGCACCGTGCCGACGAAGGCCATCACCACGGTCTGCAGCAGCTTGGTCCAGACGTCGAGATGCTGCCATTCGTGATTGTAGAGGATGTTGTTCCAGGCAAGCGACAGGTTGGAGCGCTCCGGATCGATGCGCTCGCCCGACACGATCAGCGAAGCCACCTCCGCGGCCGTCTTGCCGAAGAAGGGCGAGTGGGTATCGAAGACGAAATTCGCCCAGCCGAGAAAGCGCCGACGGATGCTGACCTCGTCCGCCTCGATCTCGGCCCAGCCGGCAAGGCCGAAGGACAGGACGATCTTCTCGCCGGGTCGCTTCTGGCTTGCCCATTCCGGAAGCCGGGCGCCGTCGACGCCGACTGTCTTGCCGTCCATGGTGAGACGGAGCGTTTCGCCGCCGTGCTCGACGGTGGCCTTGCCAGGGACAACCTCGATACGGGTGGAGCGACCCACCCGAACTTCGGCACGGGTGACGACTTCCTCGGTGCGGGTCTCGATCCGGGCTACGCCAACCGCTGAGCCGCCTTCGGCCGTACTGCCGAGCGCGGCACCGGGCGCCATGAAGCTGGTCGTCGATTTCTTCGCTGCGGCCTGGGGTGCATTGACAGCCGGCGCCTCGACCGTGCGCGTCACCATTTCCCGCGTGGCGACCACCCAGTCGGGGTTGGGATTGTCGCCCAGCGGCGAGAAGCGCGGATACTGGATCTGCATCGTCCCGTCGGACGCCATGCGGATCTCGGGCCGGACCTCGTAGGAGACCCAGTCGGACAGGTAGCTGCCCGCGAGCGACCAGTTCGCATTGCCCAGCACCGTGCCGATGGCGAAGAACCACCAGCAATAGATCGCGTACAGCAGAGCTCCGAACACGATCAAGGGCATGCGGAAGCGCGACCAGGCCGAACGCGCGAAAACGTCAGGGTGCCGTGCGGCGATGGCTTCCATCTCGGACGGGTGAAGCTTGGTCATCGTCCCTCTCCTCACTGAGCCAGTTGGAAGGCCTGGTCGCCAACGAGGCGGCGGCGCGCCCACGCGGACAACTGGTCGACCGCGACGATCGTGCAGAACAGCAACAGCACGATGGCGAGCGTCTTGGCCTGGTGGTTCTGTCCGATCGACAGGCGCAGCAGTTCGCCGATGCCGCCGCCGCCGACCGCACCGATGATGGTCGAGGCGCGCACGTTGATCTCGAGCCGAAGCAGAAAATAGCTGATGAAGTTCGGCATGACTTGCGGCACGATGCCGAACCAGACGCGCTCGATCCAGCTAGCGCCGGCGGCGCGCAGGCCCTCTTCGGGCTTCATGTCGGCATTCTCGACCACCTCGAAGAAGAGCTTGCCGAGGGCACCGATCGTGTGGATCGACACCGCGATCACCGCGGGCAAAGGTCCCAGCGACAGGATCGCCAGGAAGAAGCCGGCGAGCACCACCTCCGGAAAGGCGCGAACGACCTCCATCAGCCGGCGCACGAAGCCGCGGACGAACCAGTTCGGCATGAGGTTGCGCGCGGCGAGGAAGCAGAGGACGAAACCGAGCATCGCGCCGGCAATGGTGGAGAAGATCGCAATGTTGAGCGTCTCCAGCATCTTGTAGAAATATTCCGGGACATAGAGGCTTTCGGTCAGGTAGACCCGCCCCTCCGTATAATTGTACTTGAAGCTGCCGTCATCATAGGGCGACGGCAGATCGAACAACGCGCGGAACACCTCCAGCCCGTCGCGCGGAACGAGATCGCCGACGAAGTCGAACAGATGCGGCAGGCGATCGAAGAACTTGCCGGCATTGGTGGCATTGGCAAACCACAGCGAACCACCCATCGCAACGATGAGCAGGCCGAAGCCGAGCCAGGTATAGAGCCGGCGCTTGGCGGCGAGCTCCTGCCAGTGGCGCTCGATCAGCGCGCCGCTCTCGCTGAACCCTTTCGGAACGGTGGTGAAGGCCATGTCGCATCCCGCGGTCGATGGAGCCCGCTCGATCAGCAAGGCTTTGCTCAAATGGAGGCGCAGGCCGGACGGTTCCGGCCTGCGCCCGGGTCGGTGGGCCGGATCAGCCGCCGATCGTCGCCTTGCGCGCGTCGATGATCGGCTTGTAGAAGTCGACGTTGACCTCGGTGTAGCCGGTGAAATCGCCACCCTGGATGGCGGCGAAGCAGGCGGCGTCGGTCTGCGGCAGGTCCATCAGGAATTGCTTGAACTTCGCCTTCATGTCGCCGGCCATCGAGGTACGAACGACGATCGGGCCGTTCGGGATCAGCGGCGAACGCCACAGCTCGACCAGGTCATTCATGTCGAGGATGCCCTTGTCGACCATCTTGCGCAGATTGCCGGACGAGTAACCGTCCTTGAAATCGCCGACGCCCGAGCCCCAGGTGGTGCCGGCGTCGAACGTGCCCTTGACGACTTCGAGGACGAGGTTCTCATGGCCGCCGCCGAAGCCGGTCTCGCCGAAGTATTCCTTGACCGGACCACCGATCGATTCCGGCAGGGTGACGAGCGGGACGAGGTAGCCGGAGGTGGAGTCCGGGTCGGCGAAACCGAGCTTCTTGCCCTTGAGGTCCTCCAGCGAAGCGATGCCGCTATCCTTGCGGGCCACCATGATCGAGTAGTAGCCGGTGGAACCATCCGTCTGGACGGTCGTCAGGATCGGCTCGACCGCGCTCGGGTCGGCGAGGTGAACCTTGGCGTAGGCCGATGCGCCGAGTTCGGCATAGTCGAGCGTGCCGCCGAGGAGGCCCTGAACGACGCCGTCATAGTCGGCAGCCGGGAAGAAGGAGACCTTCTCGACGCCAAGTTCGGTCTTGAGCTTGTCGCCCAGGCACTGGAAGTTGCGGAGGCGGTCGGCCTCATTCTCTCCGCCGAGGATGCCGACCCGGAATTCCTTCATGTCTTCCGCCTGGGCGTGGCCGACCAGCGCCAGAAGGGCGACGGCGCCGAAAAGAGCTTTCTTCAGCATGGACTTCTCTCCTGTTTGACCGGCCGCGCCGGCTCTCTGTAATCGCAATGGCCCTTGACGCGGGCCGTTCGATCCCGGTCGGCGTCAGATGCCGGCCAGTGCCAGCGGCTTGACGCTGGCCGATTGCTTGCTGTTGTCCTGCACGAGCGGCGCCTTGGCACCGATGCTGGTGGAGGTCATGGTCTCGTCGATCTCGGCACCCGCGCCGTAGATCGAGCGGACGGCGTCGGCATCGAGTTCGCGCGGTGAGCCGTCGAAAACGACCCTGCCGGCCGACATGCCGATGATCCGTTCGCAATAGCTGCGGGCGGTATCGAGGGTGTGAAGGTTGGTGATGACGGTGATGCCCTCGCGCTCGTTGATGTCGCGCAGCGCGTCCATGACGACCTTGGCGTTGAGCGGGTCAAGCGAGGCGATCGGCTCGTCGGCGAGGATCATCTTCGGCTGCTGCATCAGGGCGCGGGCAATCGCGACGCGCTGCTGCTGGCCGCCGGACAGCGTGCCGGCCATCTGCAGCGCCGTCTGCTCGATCCCGAGGCGCTCAAGCGCGGCGATCGCCATGATGCGCTCCTCGCGGGTGAACATGTTGAGGATGCTGAGGGCGGTGGAGCGATGATTGAGACGCCCGAGCAGCACGTTCGTCAGAACGTCGAGACGCGGCACCAGGTTGAACTGCTGGAAGATCATGGCGCAGTCGCGCTGCCAGTTGCGCAGGGGAGCGCCGCGCAGGGCCGAGACCTCGATATCGCCAAAGTGAATCGATCCCTCGCTCGGGTCGGCGAGGCGATTGATCATGCGCAGCATCGTCGATTTTCCGGCGCCCGAGCGGCCGATGACGCCGACCATCTGGCCCTGGGGGATCTCGACGTTGACGGCATTGACCGCGGCATGGCCGCCGAACCGGCGCGTGACGTTCATCAGGCGAAGCATGGCATCCCCTTTCGAGGGCTGGTCATTGATCTTGCGGGGGCTTTACCGAGGCCGGATGAAGGCCGAATGTCAGTTTCATGTCCGTTCGGTAACAATCCACGACGCCCGGATTTCCGGGACTTTTCGGCGTTCAGGCGCCATAGCGGGCAAGGAAGCTTTCGGCATCGAGCGCGCGGAAATCGTCCAGCGCCGAACGCAGCCGGTCGTGATCCCAGTCCCACCAGGCAAGCCGCTCGAAACGCTCGGCAATATGCTTGCCGAAACGGTCGCGGATCAGCTTTGCCGGCACCCCGCCGACGATCGTGTAAGGGGCCACGTCCTTGGTGACAACGGCGCCTGAGCCGACGACGGCACCATTGCCGATGGTGACGCCGGGGAGGACGGTTGCGCCGTGACCGATCCACACGTCGTGCCCGATCGTCACGCGGTGCGATCGACGCCAGGCAAAGAAGCTCTCTTCCTGGTCGGCATCCGGCCAGTAGTCGCCGGCGCGATAGGTGAAATGATGCAGCGTCGCGCGCCACGTCGGATGGTTGGTGGCGTTGATCCGCACGGAGGCTGCGATGTTGGCGAACTTGCCAATGGTGGCGCACCAGACCGAACCGTCCTCCATGATGTAGGAATAGTCGCCGAGCTCGGTCTCGCTGATGCGGCAGCGCTCGGCGATCTCGGTGTAGCGCCCGAGGCTGCTGTCGGTGACCGACGCGGTGGCATGAATGAGCGGCGTTTCGGAAAGCTTGGTCATGCCGCAGCCTTTCGCGGGGAGAAGGCGGAGACATCAACGATGCGGTCGGCGACCTCGGTGCGCACGTCGTCGTCGTGGAAGATGCCGAGAAGTGCCACCCCGGCCTTCTTTTTCTCCTCGATCATGTCGACGACGATCGCGCGGTTCCTCGCGTCGAGCGAGGCGGTCGGCTCGTCGAGCAGGAGGATGCGGTGGTCGGTGATGAAGCCGCGGGCGATGTTGACGCGCTGCTGCTCGCCGCCGGAGAAGGTCGCCGGCGGCAGCTGCCAGAGTTCGCGCGGCAGGTTGAGGCGGGACAACATGTCCTCGGCTCTCTGCCGGGCGACGGCCGGGGCCTCGCCGCCCTCGAGCAGCGGTTCGGCGACGATGTCGACGGCCGAGACGCGCGGTACGACGCGCAGGAACTGGCTGACATAGCCGAGCGTGACTCGGCGGACGGCGAGCACGGTGCGCGGGTCGGCGCTGGCAAGGTCGATCACCTTGCCTTGGTGCCCGATCAGGATCTGCCCGCCGTCGACGCCGTAATTGCCGTAGACCATCTTCAGGAGCGAACTCTTGCCGATGCCGGAGGGGCCGCCGAGAACCACGCATTCGCCGGTCCTGACGGAGAAATTGACGTCGGAGACGACGGGCAGCCGCACCCCGTCCCGCAGGTGCATGGTGAAGCTTTTCGAAACTTCGGAAACGACAAGTGGGGTCGCCATGATGTCTGTCCTTTTGCAGCCGATTTTCGCGGCGATCGCCGTCAAACCTGGAGAATGGAGGAGACGAGAAGCTGGGTGTAAGCCTCGCGCGGATCGTCGAGCACGCGATCGGTCAGGCCCTGCTCGATCACATGACCGTCCTTCATGACCATCATCCGGTGCGACAAAAGACGCGCGACGGCGAGGTCGTGGGTGACGATGATGGCCGAGAGCCCGAGGTCGTGGACGAGGCCGCGAACAAGGTCCAGCAGGCGCGCCTGTACCGACACGTCGAGGCCGCCGGTCGGCTCGTCCATGAAGACGAGGCGGGGCGAGGTCACGAGGTTGCGGGCGATCTGCAGGCGCTGGCGCATGCCGCCGGAGAAGGCGCGCGGCTGGTCGTCGATGCGGTCGATGCCGATCTCGACGCGCCGGAGCCAGTCGCCGGCAGCGTCACGGATGTTGCCGTAGTGGCGATCGCCGACGGCCATCAGCCGCTCGCCGACATTGGCGCCGGCCGACACCGTCATGCGCAGGCCGTCGGCAGGGTTCTGGTGCACGAAGCCCCAGTCGGTGCGCATCAGGAACCGCCGCTCGGCCTCGCCCATGCGGGCAAGATCGCGCATCTGGCCGTCGCGCATGCGGTACTCGATGGTGCCGGAAGTCGGCATCAGCCGCGTTGCCAGGCAATTGAGCAGCGTCGTCTTGCCGGAGCCGGACTCGCCGACGATCGCCAGCACCTCGCCCGGCCAGAGGTCGAAGGAGACCTGGCGGCAGCCGATGCGGCTGCCGTAGAATTTCGAGATGTCACGGACCTTGAGCAGAGGGGCGTCGCTCATCGGGCAGCCTCCTTGTTGTAGGCGAGCATGGTTCCGCGGTGGCCGTGGTCGCGGCGGTCCTCGCAGTGGTCGGTGTCGGAGCAGACGAACATCCGTCCGCCCCGGTCGTCGAGCACGACCTCGTCGAGATAGACGCCCTCCGCGCCGCAGAGTGCGCAGGGCTTGTCAAAGGTCTGGACCTCGAACGGATGATCCTCGAAATCGAGGCTGACCACTTCGGTGAAGGGCGGCACGGCATAGATGCGCTTCTCGCGGCCGGCGCCGAAAAGCTGCAGCGCTTCCGACATGTGCATCTTCGGATTGTCGAACTTCGGCGTCGGCGACGGGTCCATGACGTAGCGCCCCTCCACCTTCACCGGATAGGCATAGGTCGTGGCGATGTGGCCGTTCCGGGCGATGTCCTCGTACAGCTTGACGTGCATCAGGCCGTATTCCTCGAGCGCGTGCATCTTGCGGGTCTCGGTCTCGCGCGGCTCGAGAAAGCGCAGCGGCTCGGGGATCGGCACCTGGTAGACCAGCGTCTGGCCGGCCGTCAGCCGTTCCTCGGGGATGCGGTGACGGGTCTGGATGATCGTCGCCTCGCGCGTCTTCGTTGTCACGGCGACGCTGGCGACCTTCTGGAAGAAGGCGCGGATGGAGACGGCGTTGGTCGTGTCGTCGGCGCCCTGGTCGATCACCTTGAGAACGTCCGCCGGCCCGAGGATCGCCGCCGTCACCTGCACGCCGCCGGTGCCCCAGCCATAGGGCATCGGCATCTCGCGCGAGGCGAACGGCACCTGGTAGCCCGGAATGGCGATCGCCTTCAGGATCGCGCGGCGGATCATCCGCTTCGTCTGCTCATCGAGATAGGCGAAGTTGTAGCTCGCCAGTTCGGTCGGTACGGCGGTCATTGGGCTGCCTCCAGCGTCGCTTCGCCTGGGTCTTCGCGGTTGCGTTCGTCATGTTCGCGCCGCATGCGGCGCACGAGGTCGAGTTCGGCCTGGAAGTCGACGTAGTGCGGCAGCTTCAGGTGCTCGACGAAGCCAGTGGCCTGCACGTTGTCGGAATGAGAGATGACGAATTCCTCGTCCTGTGCCGGGGCAACGACATCCTCGCCGAACTCCTCGGCGCGCAGCGCGCGGTCGACCAGCGCCATGGCCATGGCCTTGCGCTCGCTCTGGCCGAAGACGAGACCGTAGCCGCGGCTGAACTGCGGCGGCTGCTTGGCCGACCCGTTGAACTGGGTGACCATCTGGCATTCGGTGACCTGGATCCGGCCGAGCGAGACGGAAAAGCCGAGTTCCGGCAAGTCCAGCTCCACCTCGACCTCGCCGATGCGGACCTCGCCGACAAAGGGGTGGGTACGGGCATAGCCGCGCTGGGTGGAATAGCCGAGCGCCAGCAGAAAGCCTTCGTCACCGCGGGCAAGCGCCTGCAGACGCAGGTCGCGCTCCATCGGAAACTCCAGCGGTTCGCGCGTCAGGTCCGCCGGGACATGGCCGTCCGGCAGGTCGCCATCGCCTTCCACCAGCCCTTCGCCGGAGAGGATGTCGGCCACGCGCAGCGGTGGCTCGTGATCGGCATCGCGCTGGGGCGCCGCGTCGACCGGTTCGTCGCCCAGAAGCGACGGATCGAGCAGACGATGGGTATAGTCGAAGGTCGGCCCCAGCAACTGTCCGCCGGGCAGGTCCTTGTAGGTGGCGGAAACGCGACGCTCGATCTGCATCCGCTCGGTCTCCAGCGGTACCGAATAGCCGAAGCGCGGCAGCGTCGTGCGGTAGGCACGCAGGATGAAGATCGCCTCGATCAGGTCGCCGCGCGCCTGGCGGATGGCGAGCGCAGCCAAGGCGCGATCGAAGAGCGACGCCTCGGCCATGACCCGATCGACCGCCAGCCCGAGCTGGGCGACGATCTGCTCGATGGTGATGGAGGGCAGGCTACGGTCGCCACGGCGACGGTCGGCGAGCAGGCGATGGGCGTTGGCGATGGCGGCCTCGCCTCCCTTGACGGCGACATACATGACTCAGGCCTCCCCACTTCTGATGACGGTCGTGCGCGGCAGGCAGGCGATGCGGTCGCCCGCCACGAGGATCAGATCGATGCCGCGCGGAAACTGCGCCCGGTTGACCTCGGCCAGCGAGACGAAGGTTTCCGGCAAGCCGCGCGGCGCCAGCCGGGCCTCGGCCCGGATGCCCGGGCCGCTCAACACAAGCGGCCGCCCGCCCTCGAGGCTGTCGACCTCGACCACCAGCGTCGTCGAGCGATCCGGATAGTCCTGCGTGCCCTGGGCGAAGAGCCCGAGCCCCGGCATCGCTCCGCCCTTCTCGACGAAGGCGAAGCGGGCGTCCTGCTTCTCGGTTACCACACCGGCCCCGGTGTGGAACGAGAGCCAGCCGGGCAGCTTCGACCTGGCAAGCGCTGGTGTCAGCCAGACCGGCGTGTCGTGGTCGCAGAGCGTCAGCGCCACCGCGCCCGCCGCGGCGCTCATCGGCTGGGGCGGCCTTGCGGCCGCAAGGATCTCGCCGACCGTGCCCGGTCGGGCCATGCAGTCCATTACCGCGCGAAAGACCGCCTGGGCCGCGAACACCGGCTCGGCGAAGCCGCCGGAAAAGATCTGGGTCTCGGCCATCAGTCGTCTCCGCGAACCATGGTGAAGAAGTCAACGCGGGTGGCAGCGGTCTCGCGTGCCCTCTTCGCGTCGTCGGCCTCGATGCGGGCCGCAATCCCGTCCAGCAGGCGCTCGACGGTCGGCACATGATCCGGCACCTGCAGCAGCGCGTCGAATACCGCCGCCAGCCGCGCCTTTTCGCCATCGGTTCCCAGCGCCTGGCCGTGGCCGATGACGCCGTCGCCAAGCCGCACACTGGCCCGCATCGCCGTGACCTCGCCGAGGTTGAACGGCGCGCCACCGCCACCGATGCGGCCGCGCACCATGACCAGTCCCGCCTCCGGCCCCCGCACCGGCACGACATCCGGCTTCGGCTGCAGCGTGTTCCAGGCCGTTTCCAGTTCCGCGCGTGTGGCCTTGGCAAGCAGGCCCATCGCCTGCTTCCGCTCTGCCGGCTCGAGGCCGGTTTCGGTCTGCCTTTGAAGTGGTGCCATTGCCTGTCTCCAGAACTTGTCGTCATATGTTGTCTATTGATCTAGACAATCGTACATTCTATGGTCCCCCAATAGCGGGGCAACGTGACAGGCCCATGACAGGAGGAAAAAATGATCGAACGTCAGTCCGGCGTGGCACTCTGGCGGCAAATCGCCGACAGGATGCGGCTGGCAATCAACAATGGGGACTATGATGCGACCGGCATGATGCCGCCGGAAACAGCGCTTGCGGAACGGTTCGGCGTCAACCGTCACACCGTCCGCAGCGCCCTCGCCTCGCTCGCGCAGGAGGGCATGGTGCGCGCGGTGCAGGGGGTCGGGACCCTGATCGAGCGGCGCGACCGGCTGACCTTTCCGATCTCCCGACGCACTCGCTTCTCCCAGGGGCTGGGTGACCAGGCAAGGGAACTCGAGGGGCGGTTGCTCGCGCAGACCTTGGAACCAATGCCCCCGGCGGTGGCCAAGGCGCTCGGGCTTGCCACGGGCACCGAATGCGTGCGGCTGGAGACGGTCGGAACCGCGGACCGCAAGCCGATCTCGGCGGCCACCAACTATTTTCCCGCGGGCCGCTTCTCCGGCATAGGCGATCTCTACCGGCGTACCGGATCCATCACCAAGGCACTCGCTGAACTCGGCGTCGACGACTATGTGCGCCAATCCACGGAGATCTCCGCCGTTCATGCCGAAGGGGAGGATCTGCGTCAGCTCAAGCTCTCGCCCGGCGCCATCCTTCTGGTCACGACTGCGGTCAATGCGGATATCGGCGGGCAGCCGATCCAGTATTCGCGCTCGCGCTTTGCCGCAGACCGGGTCAAGTTCTTCGTCGAGACATGAAAAAGGCGGCGCATGCGCGCCGCCCGCTTTTGCCACGGATGGTGAATCAGACCCGCCTCGACCAGCCAAACACCAGCGACACGACCAGCAGCACTAGGAAGACGAAGAACAGGATCTGGGCGATTCCTGCCGATGCACCGGCGATTCCACCGAAACCAAGGACGCCGGCGATCAGCGCAATGACGAGAAAAATAAGCGCATAGTAGAGCATGACGGTCTCCTCTTTTGTCATCGCAAGCAACAACGAAATCGCCTGACTAAAGTTCCCATCGCCGGCAGTCTGCCTGCGACCCAGACAGCAAAGCGCCGCCGCGGAACCGCGGCGGCGTCAGTATGCAACTTGAGGTGTTAGTGGCGGCTTTGCCACTCATCGATCTGGCGCTCCGCCTCGTCCTTGGCGACGCCGTAGCGCTGCTGGATCTTGCCGGCCAGTTCGTTGCGGCGGCCGTCGATGACGTCGAGATCGTCGTCAGTCAGCTTGCCCCACTGGGCCTGCGCCTTGCCCTTGTACTCTCTCCACTTGCCTTCAATGATATCCCAGTTCATTCGGGTCTCCTTTCCGGTGGGTTGCCCGGACAAAACGCGAAAGCTCTGGGATCGTTCCGACAACTACGGCCGACCGACCTTCGGGCGCGCACGGCGGCCGCTCAGCCGTCCCTGTCCGCGGTGAATTGCACTCGGCGCGGGAACAATTCGCCGGCTCGTGCATTTACCGGCCAACGCAATCTGATTGCCTGACATCACCGGAGGCGCTTGATGCTTGGTACCGTTCTGCTCATTGTTCTCATCCTGCTTCTTATCGGAGCCCTGCCGAGTTGGGGCTACAGCCGCAGCTGGGGCTACGGACCGTCGGGAGGGCTTGGACTCGTCATCGTCATTCTGCTTATTCTGGTGTTGATGGGACGCATCTGAAGTCGAACCCCTTCGGGAGAGGATAACGCAATGAAACAACTCATGCTCGCAGCATCTCTGGCGCTCACGGTCCTTACCGTCAGCGCCTGCACCCAGACGGAAAAGGGGGCCGCGATCGGCGCCACCTCCGGCGCCATCATCGGTGGCGTTGCGACCAACAAGGTCGGCGGGGCCGCGGTCGGTGCGCTCGCCGGCGGCGCGATCGGCGCGCTGATCGGCAATGCCAGTGAACCGGGCCGCTGCATCTATCGCGACCGCTACGGGCGCCGCTATGAAGCCCCCTGCCGCTGATCATATTGCCTTGGAAGAGAGAAACGGGCCGACGGCCCGTTTCTTTGCGTGTCCGGGAGAACGGCCGGGTCAGTCAGCGCCCGGATTTGGCCTTGCGTTCCGCCTCGTCCAGCTGTTCGAGCAGATCGAGCAGTTGGTCCGGCACCGGCTCGGTCTCGATGGCTTCGTAGAACGACCGCAGCTTGCGACCGAGTACGCTGTTTGGATCGAGAGCGTTGGCCGCACCTTTCGGAATGCGGCCGCCGACAGCAGGCTTGCTCATGACCATCTGCTCCTTGCAACATGCATTCTGTCGTCGCCCCCAGGCCGCCGCGCGTCATATGGGGTATAATTTCACAGCAAAATTGCTTCCTAGCGGTGAATTTACAGCAAACTAGCCGATTTCGGAACAAATTCAGGGAGAAGTATATGCCGCTATCCACCCGAATCGCACCTCACCTGCCATTGCTGCGGCGCTTTTCGCGTGCGGTGACCGGGTCGCAGACCTCCGGCGATGCGTACGTGGCAGCCATCCTCGAGGCGCTGGTCAACGATGTCTCGCTATATCCCGAGCGTGCGGACGACCGCATCAGCCTCTTCAGGCTCTACTGCTCGCTGTTCGACAAGGTCCAGGTCAACCCGGCCGCAGCCAGCCAGTCACCCTTCAGTTGGGAGCGGCACGCCGCGGCCAATCTCGCCCATGTGACGCCACTTGCCCGCAAGGCTTTCCTGCTCGTTGCCGTCGAGGGCTTCGAGCTGGCTGATTGCGCCGACATTCTCGACGTGACCGAGGGCGAGGTCAAAGCTCTCCTGGACCAGGCCTCGCGCGAGATCTCGCAGCAGGTCGCCACGGATATCATGATCATCGAGGACGAGCCGCTGATCGCGATGGATATCGAGGACATGGTGACCGGACTAGGGCATCGTGTCACCGGCATCGCGCGCACCCATGCCGAGGCGCTCGAACTGTTCAACCGCGCGCGACCGGGCATGGTGCTGGCCGACATCCAGCTCGCCGACGGTAGTTCCGGAATCGATGCCGTCAACGACATCCTGAAGAGCAGCAGCATACCGGTGATTTTCATCACCGCCTTCCCGGAGCGCCTGCTGACCGGGGAACGGCCCGAACCGGCCTTCCTCGTGACCAAGCCGTTCAACCCGGAAATGGTCAAGGCGCTGATCAGCCAGGCCTTGTTCTTCGACGAACACGCCCGGCTGGCCAAGAGCGCCTGACCCAGACCAACACAAGAGCGGGCCGCCGGAACCGGCGGCCCGCCTGTCGGCAAGCCGTTGCGATCAGGCCTGCGCGGCCGTGATGATGATCTCGACCAGATACTCGGGACCGGCGAGCTTGGATTCGCCGGTCGCGCGTGCCGGCGTGTGGCCCGGGGCAACCCAGGCGTCCCAGACCGCATTCATCTTCTGGAAGTCGGCCATGTCGGCGAGCCAGATCTGTGCGGACAGGATGCGCGTCTTGTCGGAACCGGCGAGTGCCAGCAGCCGGTCAACCTCCGCCAGCACCTGCTGCGTCTGGGTGGCAACGTCGGCGCCGGGCTCGCCGACCTGGCCGGCCAGATAGACGGTGCCGTTGTGGACGACGGCCTGGCTCATGCGTGCGCCGGTTTCAAAGCGAGTAATGGTCATGGGACTGTTCCTGTCTTAACTGATCAAGCCCTGCGGCCGGCGTCCGCAAGGAACGCTGCAGCCATCCGCCAGCGGGCACCTGGTGCGGCGTTCGCTCTATACGATCGCCGCTGCCGCATTGCCAGAGCGATTGTGACACGTGTCGGCTACGGCATCCGGGACAACGCGGCCAGCGCATCGAGACCGGCCGCGACGATAGCCTCCAACGGCGCGTCGATGCCGACCGTCACGACGCCGTGCTCGGCCTGCGGATCTTCCAGCGTCGCCAGTTGGCTGTCCAGGAGGCTGGCCGGCATGAAGTGGCCCTGCCGTGCCTGCATCCGGGCAAGGAGAAGCGCGCGGTCGCCCTTGAGATAGACAAAGACAACACCGCCGCCGGCGGCGGCCCGCAGCCGGTCGCGGTAGGCACGCTTCAGGGCGGAGCAGGACACGACGATGCCCTGCCCCGTTTCGGCGGCCGTGCGCAGCCGTTCGCCGATCAGGTCGAGCCAAGGCCAGCGATCGGCATCGGCCAGCGGTATCCCCCGAGACATCTTCTCGACATTGCCGGGCGGATGCAGCTGATCGCCTTCGAGGAAGGGCAGCGACAGGCCATGCGCCAGCCCTTGAGCAACCGAGGTCTTGCCGCAGCCGCTGACGCCCATGACGACGATGCGAGGCGGCGGGGGAGCCGCCGCTTCGTATCGTTGCGCGGGCAATTCGTCCGTCATCAGAGCGGATGGTAGCAGGCGTAGTTCTGGGTGGCGTCGCCTTCGAGCGGCGGCATCTCCTGCCGACACGCGTCCGTGGCGCGCCAGCAGCGCGGGTTGAACGGGCAACCCGCCGGCGGGTTCAGCGGCGAGGGCAGTTCGCCCTGCAACTGGATGCGCTCACGCTTCCGCTCGGGATCGGCCATCGGCGTCGCCGACAGAAGAGCGGCCGTGTAGGGGTGCTTCGGGTGGGCGAAGACGCTCTCGGCGGTGCCCGTCTCGACCGGCCGTCCCAGGTACATCACCATCACGTCATCGGCGATATGCCGCACCACCGAAAGGCCATGCGAGATGAAGAGATAGGCGAGCCCCATCTCCTTCTGCAAATCCATCAGCAGGTTCAGCACCTGCGCCTGGATCGAGAGATCGAGCGCCGAGACCGGCTCGTCGAGGACCAGCACTTTCGGCCGCAACATCAGCGCCCTTGCAATGGCAATGCGCTGGCGCTGGCCACCGGAGAACATGTGCGGATAGCGGTCGTAGTGCTCCGGCCGCAACCCCACCTTGGTCATCATCTCTTCGACCTTGCGGCGCCGCGTCGCCGCGTTGTCCTTGGTGTTGATGACAAGCGGCTCCTCCAGGATCGCCCCGACCTTCTGGCGCGGATTGAGCGACCCGTAGGGATTCTGGAAGACGATCTGCACCACGCTGCGCAGCGCACCGTCGCCGACCTGCGCCGGCTTGCCGTCGATCAGCAGCGTGCCGTCGGTAGGGTCCTCGATCATCGTGACGAGGCGGGCGAGCGTCGATTTCCCGCAGCCGGATTCGCCGACGACGGCCAGCGTCTTGCCGGAGTGCAGTTCGAAGGTGACGCCGTTGAGCGCCTTGACCGTGGCCGCCGGCTTGAACATGCCGCGGTTGACGGAATAGAAGCGGGAAAGGTCCTTCCCCTGGATGACTGGCTGGCTCATCAGGCACGCTCCTCGGCCAGTGCGGCAGACTTGCCGGGATGGTTTTGCGGGACGCCGCCCAGGAGCGGGTAGTTGCACAGCGCATTGCCGAGCGACGGCGGCTGCAGCGTCACGGACTTGCGACAGATGTCGGTGGCGAACGAGCAGCGCGGCGAAAACAGACAGCCCGTCGGCCGGTCATGCTGGCCGGGCACGACGCCCGGGATCGACGGCAGACGGCCGCCGACGGTGGCGCGCTCCGGCAGCGAGGACAGCAGCGCGGCGGTATAGGGGTGATGCGGATCGCGGAACAGCTCCTTCACCGGCTGCTCCTCCACCTTCTGGCCGGCATACTGCACCTGCACGCGATGGGCCGTCTCGGCGACCACGCCCATATCGTGCGTGATCAACACCAGCGCCATGCCGTGCTCCCGTTGCAGCCGCGCGAGCAGGTCGAGGATCTGGGCCTGGATCGTCACGTCGAGCGCCGTCGTGGGCTCGTCGGCAATCAGCAGCTTGGGATTGCAGGCCAGCGCCATCGCGATCATCACACGCTGGCTCATGCCGCCCGACATCTGGTGCGGGTAGTTGGAAAGCCGATCCTCGGGCGCAGGAATGCCAACGAGGCGCAGGAGCTCGATCGACCGTTGGCGCCGCTCGGCCCGGTTGAGCCCCATGTGGATACGCAACGTCTCGCCGAGCTGGAAGCCGACGGTGAAGCACGGGTTGAGGCTCGACATCGGCTCCTGGAAGATCATGGCAATGTCCTTGCCGATGATCTTGCGCCGCTCGCGCTGCGACATTTTCAGCAGATCCTTGCCGTCGAAGGCCATGCGGTCCGCGGTGATCTTGGCCGTCCACGGCAGGAGCCCCATGACGGCCAGCATCGAGACGGACTTGCCCGAACCGGACTCGCCGACGATCGAAAGGATCTCCCCCTTGTCGCACGAGAACGAGACCCCGTCCACGGCCCGGAACAGGCCGGACGACGTCTCGAACTCGACGGTGAGGTTCTTGATTTCCAATAGCGACATGGTCACGACCTCTTCAGCTTGGGGTCGAGGGCATCGCGCAGGCCGTCACCCATGAGGTTGATGGCAAGCACGGTGATGAGGATGGCCAGGCCGGGGAAAGTAACCACCCACCAGGCGCGCTGGATGAACTCGCGCGCCTCGGCGAGCATCGTGCCCCATTCCGGCGTCGGCGGCTGGGCGCCCATGCCGAGGAAGCCAAGCGCCGCAGCGTCGAGGATCGCCGCAGAGAAGGCGAGCGTCGCCTGTACGATCAAGGGCGCCAGACAGTTTGGCAGAATCGTCTTGAACATCAGTCGCAGCGTGCCGGCGCCGGCGACTTGCGAGCCGATAACGTACTCCTTCGTCCGCTCGGTCATCACCGAGGCACGGGTCAGGCGCACGAAATGCGGCTGGTTGACGAGCGAGATCGCGATCATGGCGTTCAGCAGGCCGGGGCCGAGCACGGCGACCAGCACCAGCGCCAGCAGCAGCGAGGGAAACGCCAGGATGATGTCCATGATGCGCATGATGAAGGTGTCGACCTTGCCGCGGAAATAGCCGGCGACGAGGCCGATCAGCACGCCCGAGAGAACCGACAGGGTGACAACGACAAGACCGATGAAGAGCGAGAAGCGCGCGCCATAGATCAGGCGTGAGAGGATGTCACGCCCGACCGCGTCCGTGCCGAGCACGAAGCTCCAGTTGCCGCCCTGCGTCCAGGCCGGGGGCAGAAGCAGGAACGCGCGGTTCTGCTGGCTCGGGTCATGCGGCGCCACCAGCGGCGCAAAGATCGCCACGAGCAGGATGACAAGAAAGACGACGAGGCCGAGTACTGCTCCCTTGTTGCGGGAGAAGTAGAACCAGAACTCGGACAGGCCCGAGGGCGGGGACGACTTGGTTTCGACCACCGTTGCATCGGTGGCCTTGGTTTCGATTGCAGTCATTGGGCCACCTCCTAGTGCCGGATCCGCGGGTTGACGAGCCCGTAGAGGAGATCGACGATGAGATTGACCAGCATGATGATGGCAGCGATCAGCATGAGGCCGCCTTGCACCACGGCATAGTCGCGCTTGAAGACCGAATCGACCATCCACTTGCCGATGCCGGGCCAGGAGAAGATGGTCTCGGTGAGAATCGCGCCGGCAAGCAGCACGCCGACCTGCAGGCCGATCGTGGTGATGACCGGGATCATCGCATTGCGCAGCGCGTGGACGCCGACGATGCGCAGCGGCGCCAGCCCCTTGGAGCGGGCGGTACGGACATAGTCCTCGCCGAGCACTTCCAGCATGGCCGAGCGCGTCTGGCGCGCGATGACGGCGAGCGGGATCGTCGCCAGCACGACCGTCGGCAGGATCAGGTAGGTGACGGCGGACTTGAAGGCCCCTGCCTGTCCGGACAGCAGGCTGTCGATCAGCATGAAACCGGTCACCGGGGGAAAGTAGTAGATCAGCGAGATCCGGCCCGAGACCGGGGTCCAGCCGAGATAGCCGGAAAAGAAGATGATGAGCAGCAGGCCCCACCAGAAGATCGGCATAGAATAGCCGACAAGGGCAGCGCCCATGACGGTCTGGTCCAGCCAGGACCCGCGCTTTACGGCCGCCACAACACCGGCCGGGATGCCGAGACAGACGGCAAGGATGATGGCGCAGAGCGACAATTCCAGGGTCGCCGGGAAGAGCTGCATGAAGTCTTCCAGAACGGGGCGCTTGGTGACGATCGAACTTCCGAAATCGCCGGTGAGCAGGCCGCCGAGGTAGTCCAGGTACTGGACGTAGAACGGACGATCGAGGCCGAGCTGGTTCATCAGTTCGGCGTGGCGCTCGGGCGACATCACGCGCTCGCCCGACATGAGCATGACGGGGTCGCCGGGAAGAAGCCGAATGAAGGAGAAGGCGATGATCGATACCCCGACAAAGGTGGGTATCAGGACGGCCAGTCGTCCCAGGATGAATCGTAGCATGGGAGCCAAATCCCTTATTGGAAAACCGGCGGCCCGATTGCTTCGGACCGCCGGCCACGCGCGCTTTGACTGCGCGCTGTTCTGATTGTTATTTTACTCGGCGATGTCCACACCGTCAAAGCGGTGGATGCCGAGCGGGTCCATCACGAAGCCCGAAACCTTGTTGCTCATCGGAACCGTGACGAGCGAATGGTCGAGGGTGTTCCAGGGCGCTTCCTTCTTGAAGATCACCTGGGCTTCTTCGTAGTACTTCGTACGCTCTGCGACGTCGGAGGTGGTCTTCGCCTTCGTCATCAGGTCGTCGAATTCCTGGTTGCACCACTGCGCGCGGTTGTTGCCGCCGACCGCGTCGCAGCCGAGCAGCGTGTCGAGGAAGTTGTCCGGGTCGCCGTTGTCACCGGTCCAGCCGAGGATGACCGCGCCGTCGCGGTCCTTGTCGGAGGAGCGCTTCAGGTACTCGGCCCATTCGTAGGACACGATCTCGACCTCGACACCGATCTTGGCCAGGTCGGCCTGCATCAGCTCGGCGGCGCGGCGCGCGTTGAGCATGTACGGACGGGCGACCGGCATGGCCCAGATCTTCATCTTCAGGCCGGAGACACCAGCGTCCTCGAGCATCTTCTTGGCGGCTTCCGGGTCGTACTTGTCGTCTTCGACGGCGTCATTGTAGGACCACATCGTCGGCGGGATCGGGTTCTTGGCGACCGTGGCCGCGCCCTGGAACACCGCGTCGACGATGGCCTGCTTGTTGACGGCCATGTTGAGCGCCTTGCGCACTTCCGGCTTGTCGAACGGCGCGACCAGGGTGTTGTAGGCCAGGTAGGAGACGTTCAGGCCTTCCTGCTCCAGAACCGTCAGGTTCGGGTCCGCCTTGAGGTCAGCCACGTCGGCCGCGTTCGGGTAGGGCATGATGTGGCATTCGCCAGCCTTCAGCTTCTGCGCACGCACGGCCGCGTCGGTCGTGATCGCGAACACCAGGTCGTCGATCTTCTGCTGGCCGTTCCAATACTCCGGGTGTGCCTTGTAGCGGATCGCCGCGTCGGGCTGATAGGCGACGAAGGCGAACGGACCGGTTCCGAGCGGCTGCTGGTTCATCAGCTCCATCTTGCCGTCGGCTTCCAGCTTGTCGGCATACTCCTTCGACAGGATCGAGGCGAAGTCCATGCCGAGGTTGGCGAGGAAAGGCGCTTCCGGACGGTTCAGCGTGAACTTGACCGTCAGGTCGTCAACCTTTTCGATCGACTTGATGAGTTCCGGGAAGCCCATGCCGGCGAAGTATTCCCAGGACGCGCCTGCGACATACTTGTTCCAGGGATTGTCGTCCTTGTACTGGCGCTCGAACGAGAAGATGACGTCGTCGGCGTTCAGGTCACGGCTCGGCGTGAAGAACTCCGTCGTCTGGAACTTGACGCCCGGCCGCAGCTTGAAGGTGTAGACCGTGCCGTCATCCGAAACCGTCCAGCTTTCGGCCAGGCCCGGCTCGATTTCCGTACCGCCGTGCTTGAACTCGACAAGGCGGTTGTAGGCTGTGCGCGCGGCGGCATCAAAGGTCGTGCCGGCGGTGTACATGCCGGGGTCGAAGCCTTCCGGCGAACCTTCCGAGCAATAGACCAGCGTCTTCGACCAGGCGGCCGTACCCATCATGGAGGCGAGCGCGGTCGCCGCGAGGAGAGTAGTCAGCTTTTTCATAGCGAGCTTCCCAGATTTGCTTTTGTTCTCTTGTTTTCGGACACGGGTGCATGCGGACGGCCCCGGCCTTGCGCGGATGGAACGATATTTGCCGCAGGAATGCAATAACTCCGCGAATAAATTTATCCAAATGTAAAACAGTAGAGAAAAATCGTCCTGCGACGGTCTTTTTTTGAGGAATCCCCGCCTCGCCGACCTGTCCACCGATTCGCCGGTTCGCGGCTCCGGGGGCGTCAAGGAGGCCCGGATCGATGGCTGCACGGACCTCCTCGCCGTCAGGCGCACTCAGGGAGAAATCGCAGCCTGCCGGCCCTGCGACCACCGCTCGCCCGTCCCGGCACAGGCAACGGCCACCCCAACGAAAAATGCAACCATGTCGGGCAATTTCGCCGGGAAAAGCCGATGGCCGCCGCAAAAGTGGCGCGCTGGCCCTTTGCTGCCGGCGAACGGAACGCTAGACTCCGCACCAGGGCTCGAGGGTTTCGGGGGGCCGCGTGGCCGCACTTTCGCAACAACACCGCCGCTATGATTTCGAGGGCGAACTGGAAAAGGCGCTCAATCGCGTCGATTTCTTCCGCCTGTTCCATGGCACGGCCTTGCGGTACGGCTTGGAGCATTTCGGCGTCCTCCAGCTCGCCGCCGAACAGGACGGCAGCACACTCTCCGGCAAGCTGGTCCTGCACGACCTGCCCGCGGGACTCGCCGAGGCCTACGACAAGCGCCATCGCTTCGGCGAATCAGACGTGTTCAAGAGCCTGCACCGCTCCGCCATCTCGACGGTGTGGCGAGCGGACGGGGGCGACCGGCAACAACGCAATGGAAATGACCTGCTCGGCCAGCTCGGCTTCGAGCTGGCGGTCAGCGTACCGGTCCAGGCGACGACCGGCGCACGCTACGCCGTTCTCTTTCTTGGCGACACCGACGATATCGGCCGGCAGCCGCACATGGAGCTGTGTTACGAAACCGCCTGCGTGTTCGACTACTTCTATAGGGTCGTGCTGTCGGCCAAGACCGGAATGGGGCTGACGCCGCGCGAGACCGAGATCCTGCGCTGGATCTCGTACGGCAAGACGGCGAGCGAGATCGCCCTCATCGTTTCGGTCTCCGAGCACACCGTGAACTCGCACACGGCGACGATCCTGAAGAAGCTCGACGTGGTCAACCGCACCCAGATGGTGGCGAAGGCGATCCGCGAGCAAATCATCACCTGACCGAGCGGCGAATTCCTTGGTTAACGTTGCAATAACGCAGGAACTCGGTCGCCGGGGGGTTGTGAAGTCCGGCGCCCTGAAACACAGTGCCAGGACTACAGCAGCCTGCCCGGCTGCGGCCGGCACGTGCCGGCGCGACGGCCGCTCCAGTCCGAGCAAACGCGACCGGTTGTCATGATCTGTCTGGGAACGCAATGACCGCCACTGTGAACATCCTGCTCGTCGACGATGACCCCGCGGAGAACGTGATCATGCGGGCGCTGATGCGCAAGGTGACCGATTTCGAGATCAAGCTGCACTATGTCGAGACCGTGGAGGCCGCGCTGGAGTTCATCCGTGCCGGCGAGCCGCCCCTCGACATGATCCTGATGGACAATCGCCTCCAACCCCAGGCCGACTTCCGCGAAACCGTGCCGGAACTGCGCCACAACGGCTACATCGGCCCGGTCGGCGTGATCTCGTCATCGATCTCGGACGCCTATTTCCAGAAGATCGACGATTACGGCGTCGATTTCCGCATCGACAAGTCCGAGCTGGACCCGACCGCGATCGCCTTCATTATCCGGGAGTACACCGAACGGGACCCCGCGGCCAGGTAACACGGCCAAGCAAAACCCGCCCGACAGGGGTCAAGGCGGGTCAATCGGCTCGGCCGATACCGGCCGCCTAGGCAGCCGGCTGTCGCCTTGACGGCGCGTCCTCGAGCCCGAGCAGGAAGCCGATCTGCGGCCGCGCCTTGACGAGATCGTCGATCGTGTACTGCTGAAGAACCTCGAAGAAGGCATTCAGCGCCTTGCGCAGGGCGGCGTTCAGACCGCAGCTGTCGACCAGGGGACATTCGACAACTTCGCCGGTTTCGAAGCACTCCGCCATCGCGAACGAATCCTCGGTGACGCGAACCACGTCGAAGAGGGTGATCTCGCTGGCGGCCCGCGGCAGGCGAACCCCGCCATTGCGCCCGCGCACGGTCTCGATCAGGCCGGCGCGCGTCAGCGGCTGGAGGATCTTGAAGAGAAACAGTTCCGACACCCCGTAGGCCTTGGCGATTTCGGGGACCCGGCTCAGCTTTTCCCCGTTGGCCGCGCAGTACATCAACAGCCGCACGGCGTAGTTTGTCTGTTTCGTCAGGCGCATCGGTGGCTCCGCTGTCGGTACGTGTCACTTACATATAGGCCGGATCACAGTTTGGAACAATTCCAAAAAGCGGAAAATCACATTCATGTTAAAGCGCCGGACCCTATTGACTGCGACGGGAGCGAGATTAAAAGGTGAGCATAACGGTAAAGTATAAGGAGGCCCTCATGTCGCATTTCAGGAAACTCGCGCTTGCCCTATCGGTTTCGACGATGATCGCCGGACCGGCGCTCGCCGACGGCGAAGTGAACATCTACTCCTACCGCCAGCCGGACCTGATCAAGCCGCTGCTGGACCGATTCACCGAGGAAACCGGCGTCAAGACCAACGTGCTCTTCCTCGACAAGGGCCTCGTCGAACGTATCCAGGCCGAGGGCGAGAACTCGCCGGCCGACGTGATCCTGACGGTCGACATCGCCCGCCTGACCGAGGCCAAGGATGCCGGCGTCACCCAGCCGATCACCAGTGCCGTCGTCGACAGCGACATCCCGCCGCAGTACCGCGATCCGGAAGGCGCATGGGTCGGCCTCACCACCCGCGGCCGGGTGGTCTACGCGTCGAAGGAGCGCGTCCCGCAGGAGACCATCACCTACGAGGAGCTTGCCGATCCGAAGTGGAAGGGCAAGATCTGCACCCGTGACGGGCAGCACTCCTACAACATCGGCCTGTTCGCCTCGATGATCGCCCACCATGGCGAAGCCGAGGCCGAGACCTGGCTGACCGGGCTGAAGAACAACCTGGCCCGCAAGCCCGACGGCGGAGACCGCGACCAGGCCAAGGCAATCTTCGCCGGCGAGTGCGACGTGGCGCTCGGCAACTCCTACTATGTCGGCCTGATGATGACCAACGAGAAGGACCCGGAGCAGAAGGACTGGGCCAACGCGATCAAGGTCATGTTCCCGAACGGCGGCGACCGCGGCACCCACGTCAACATCTCCGGCGTGGCGCTCGCCAAGAACGCCCCGAACAAGGAAAATGCGCAGAAGCTGATCGACTTCCTCGCGTCCGGCGACGCCCAGGAAATCTATGCCGAGCAGGTATTCGAATATCCGGTGATGCCGGGCAAGGCGCCGTCCGACATCGTCAAGTCCTTTGGCGAGATCAAGCCGGACACGCTGCCGCTGGCCGACATTGCGGCCAATCGCAAGAAGGCTTCCGAACTGGTCGACAAGGTCGGCTACAACGACGGGCCGGCGATGTAAGTCGCCGCCAAGCCCGGCAAACGACAACGGCGGCCCCTGGGCCGCCGTCTTTTTTTGGCGGCAGGGGATGCCACCGGCCCCCTGCCCTGCCGCACCGCAGTGCTACTTCATCGTCGGGATGACGAACTCGGCGCCGTCCTTGATGCCCGACGGCCAGCGGCTGGTGACCGTCTTGGTGCGGGTCCAGAACTTGATCGAGTCGGTGCCGTGCTGGTTGAGATCGCCGAAGGACGAGGACTTCCAGCCGCCGAAGGAGTGGTAGGCGAGCGGAACCGGGATCGGCACGTTGACACCGACCATGCCGATGTTGATGCGCGAGGTGAAGTCGCGGGCGGCATCGCCGTCACGCGTGTAGATCGCGACGCCGTTGCCGTACTCGTGCTTCATCGGCAGCGACAGCGCTTCCTCATAGTTGCTGGCGCGGACCACCGACAGCACCGGCCCGAAGATCTCGGTCTTGTAGATATCCATGTCCGGCGTGACGTGGTCGAACAGGCAGCCACCGACGAAGTAGCCGTTCTCGTAGCCCTGCAGCTTGAAACCGCGGCCGTCGACGACGAGCTTGGCCCCCTGCTCGACGCCGCTGTCGATCAGGCCCCTGATGCGGGCCTGGGCCTCCTTGGTGACCACCGGGCCGAGATCGGCCTTGTCGTCGGAATACGGACCGATGCGCAGGCTCTCGACCATCGGCGTGAGCTTGTCGATCAGGCGGTTGGCGGTTTCCTCGCCGACCGGGACGGCGACCGAGATCGCCATGCAGCGCTCGCCGGCGGATCCATAACCGGCGCCGATCAGGGCATTGGCGGCCTGGTCGAGGTCGGCGTCGGGCATGATGATCATGTGGTTCTTGGCGCCGCCGAAGCACTGGGCGCGCTTGCCGTTCATCGCCGCGGTGCCATAGACGTAGCGGGCGATCGGCGTGGAGCCGACGAAGGAGACGGCGCCGATGTCCGGATGGGTGAGGATGGCGTCGACCGCGCCCTTGTCGCCGTTGACGACGTTGAGGATGCCCGCCGGCAGGCCGGCCTCGATCATCAGTTCGGCCAGGCGGATCGGCAGCGACGGATCGCGTTCGGAGGGCTTGAGGATGAAGGCGTTGCCGCAGGCGATCGCCGGGGCGAACATCCACATCGGGATCATGCCCGGGAAGTTGAAGGGGGTGATGCCGGCGCCGACGCCGACCGGCTGGCGGATCGAGTACATGTCGATGTTCGGCCCGGCGCCCTCGGTGAACTCGCTCTTGGACAGATGCGGGATGCCGATCACGAACTCGCACACCTCGAGGCCGCGGATGATGTCGCCCTTGGAATCCTCGATCGTCTTGCCGTGCTCCTTCGAGAGCATCTCGGCAAGCTCGTTCATGTTGTCGTTGAGAAGCTGCACGAACTTCATGAACACGCGGGCGCGGCGCTGCGGGTTGGTGGCGGCCCAGGCCGGCTGCGCGGCCTTGGCGACCTCGACGGCGGCGGCGAGCTCGGCATCGCTTGCCAGCGCCACCTTGGCCTGCACCTCGCCGGTCGCCGGATTGTAGACGTCGGCCGTGCGACCGCTCTTGCCGGGCACGTGCTTGCCACCGATGAAATGTCCGATCTCGCGCATGGGATATCCTCCTTGTTGGTGACAGGGATGATCGCACTACAATTTGCTCAATTCAATCGCCTGCTGTAAGCATCCGTTGTGCAAAATTTGAAGCCCGTGAGATAACGGAAGGCGACTGCATGAACTGGGACGACGTGCGCATGTTCCTGGCGGTGGCGCGGACCGGACAGCTCCTGGCCGCCTCGCGCCGGCTCGGGGTCAACCACGCCACGCTCAGCCGCCGCGTCAGCGCACTCGAGCAGGCGATGAAGACGCGACTGCTGGTACGCCGGACGAACGGCTGCGACCTCACGGCGGAAGGGGAAGTGTTCCTCCACGCGGCCGAGCGAATGGAAACCGAGATGCTCGCCGCGCAGGCGACGATCGGCCGAATTGACGCGGCGGTCGCCGGCACCGTGCGCATCGGCGCGCCGGACGGCTTCGGCGTCTCGTTTCTTGCGCCGCGGCTCGGGCGACTGACCGCGCGTCATCCCGAGCTGAAGATCCAACTCGTGCCGATCCCGCGCTCGTTCTCCCTCTCCCAGCGCGAGGCCGACATCGCGATCACGCTGGGGCGACCGGAGCAGGGACGTCTCGTCTCCTCGAAGCTGACCGACTATACGCTCGGCCTCTACGCCAGCCGGGCCTACCTCGCCGCGCACGGCGAGCCGGCGAGCGTCGAAGCACTGAGGGATCACCGGCGCATCGGCTATGTGGAGGACCTGATCTTCACCGCCTCGCTCGACTTTACCGCCGAGGTGATGCGCAGCTGGAACGCCTCCTTCGAGATCTCGAGCGCCACCGGCCAGACCGAGGCGGTGCGCTCGGGCGCCGGCATCGGCATCCTGCACAACTACATCGCCCGCCAGGATGTGGAACTCGTGCGCATCCTGCCCGACACGACGATCCGTCGGGCCTACTGGACCACCTATCACGAAAGCGCCCGCGACCTCGCCCGCGTCCGCACCGTCACGGCCTTCGTGCAGGAACTGGTCGATCGCGAACAGGAGATCTTCGTCTAGCCGCCTCGACCCCGACCGTACGGACTGCCAGTCGGGCCGACCGCGATGATCGCTTGAAGGCACGGGGACCCGCACCAATATCTAGGCCGCTTCGCTCTGTCCGGTTTGCAAGGAAAGGAGGAAAAACCATGCACACTCCGGATTTATCGTGGTCAATGCCCCTCTCGGTGCGCCTGCCCGACGACAGCCACCATCTGTTCACCGGCCCCCATGACGCCCTCGACTTCCTCGCGAACAAATGGCCGCGGCGCCGCGGCGATCACTACAACCGGGCGACACGCCTCTGTCGCGGCGCGCTGAATAGGTGCACTCCGCTCGCCGTCGCGCGCGAGGGCTTCATTGCCGCCTGTCTCGAGGCCGGCATGCCCGTGGAGTGCCAGCGGATTCGCACGGCAGCGACGTCCCTTGCCCCCCGCAAAGGGGCGCAGAGAACGGGAGATGCCCCGGCGACCTGATCGGCCGAGCCAGCGCAGAGTGAACGCGACACAAGCAAATTGGCCGCTACCGAAGCGGGCGGCCAATCGCGCCGATTGAGCGGCTGCGCCGTGAGGTCGCGAAGTTGAAGGCGGAGCGCGAAATCTTTCGAGCAACAGCGGCCAACGATGCAAAGGGCGCGGTATGAAGTTCGCCTTGATTGCAGAGCGCCGTACGATCTGGCCGGGGCATCGCTTTGCGACTGCACGGTGGGATGAGGCGATGTGGCTCCAGAGGAGCCCAGCTGTCTCGAAACCTTGCAAGTGGCTGGTTTTCCTAGAGGGAAATGGTACGGTTGGGTGGAGTTGAACCACCGACCTCAGGTGCCACAAACCTGCGCTCTAACCAACTGAGCTACAACCGCACTTGAAGCGCTTAGCGCTTGGGGGCTCACATACGGGCAGCGTGCCGATAATGCAAGCCCCTTGTATGGGCGTTGATATTAAAAAGGGCTGGACAACACGTCCAGCCCCTTTTGGTCCGCCAACCCGCGCCGCTCTCGTCCTGAGAGGCGCGGGCCAAATGCTTGGCTCTTTGCCGGTCAGGCGGCCTTGAAGGTCTTCATTGCGCGCTCCGCGGCCGACTTGCCGGGCTCGACGACCTTTTCGGCGACCTTGCGGGTGGCTTCCTGCATGGTCTTGGCCTGCTCGACGACAACCTCGGCCTGCTTGCGCAGGTAGGCGGTCTGCAGTTCGAACAGCTCGGAAACCGACTTTACGCCAAGCAGGGCTTCCATGTGCGACAGCGAGCTCTCGGCATTGGTGCGCAGCGCCTCGATGGCGGTGAGGCCGATCTCGACGGTGCCGGCCTGGGCGTTCTCGAGCGTGGCCTCGACCGTCTTGGTCGCGTCTTCGGCGGCAGCCTTCAGTTTGGCATAGGCTTCCTTGGTCTGGGTTGCGCCCTTCTCGGCGAACTCACGGAAGCTCTCGGTGACCTTGGCCGGGTCGAAAGCGGGAATGGAAAATACGTCGTCGGTCTTCTTGGCAGCCATTTCAATCATCCTTGATGTGGCCCTCTCTCGAGGCACCGATTTGTGTGATGAAATGCTTATATCCGAGAATTTTGTGCATTGCAACATAAATTGTGCGACGCACAATGTTAACCCTTCCGGCCGAAAGAGCTGGGGGCACCGGGGGCGAAGCTGGACCGGCCGGAATCGCACCGCTATTAATAAAGCGTTAAGCGTGCGGCGGTGGCCGCCGCGAACCCATGACAGGCTGCCGATGTCCGTTCATCAGTACCCCTTTATCGATGTCGCCGTCCATGAACGGGTACGCCAACCGTTTGCGCGCGGAGAGGCGGTGGTATTGTTCTCGATCGACCTGCGCCAGGTGCTTTGGGCCAACGGGCGCGGGGCCGCGCTCTTCGGCTATGCCACCATCTACGACTTTCTCGACGCGATGCCGCCGGCCGGCGACGTCGTCTTCCGCCAGCTGGCGGCGGCGGCACGCCAGTTGCCCCACAGCGGCCTTGGCAAGAACCTGCTGCTACGCATCGGCTCCGGCTTTCGCGGCCTGCCGGTCAATGCCCATGTCGAGCGCATCTCGCTTGCCCCCCACCAGGACGCGATCCTGTTCAGCTCGCCGGTGGCGCCCCGCGAGGAACCGCTGGCCGATCGCGCAGCCTCGTTGCTTGTGGGCTTCGACGATCCCGACACGCACATGGCCGTGCTCGATGCGGACGCCGATATCGTCGCCGCCTCCCCCGGCTTTGCGGAGCTCGGCATCAGCGAGGACGCGCGCCGGCGAATGGTCGAGGCGGCACAGCGCGACAGCGACGGGCTGGTGAAGCGCCCGATTCCGACCGAAAGGGGGCTGCTTCCGGCTGCCCTCGGCCGCATTTCGACCGATCCAGCGCTGCACCTTCTCTTTGCCGTCGAGACCATCCTTGGACACCTCGACCACCCCGAGCAGACAGGTGCCGCAGCGAGCCCGGCACCGACCGAAATCCGGCCGGCCGCCACGGCCGATGATGGTCCGGTGGCTGCGGCCGAGGGCGACGCCCCGGCATCCCGGCAAGCGACCGCCGCCGGCAAGACTGTGCAAGCCGGGGAGCCTTCCCCCTCCGGCCCGCAACCGGCCGAAGGCGAGACGGGCGGGCGATCCGCAGCCGAGGCCGCCGACACACCAGACGCCCCCCTGCCCACAGACGCCTCGACGAATGGGCCCGGGGGACCGTCGACGGCGGACGCGCCCTTCGTCTTCAATCCTGGCGCCCGACCGGTACGGTTCGTCTGGAAAATCGACGCCGGAGGCGTGTTCAGCGAGATTTCCGAGGAGTTCGCCCAGACGGTCGGCCCGAACGCGGCCGCTGTGATCGGGCAGCCCTTCGTCGAGGTCGCCCGGCGCTTCGCCTTCGACACCGACCATGCCATCGCCGAACTGCTGCGCCGGCGCGACACCTGGTCGGGCAAGACGATTCTCTGGCCGATCGAAGGCACCGAACTTGCCGTTCCTGTGGACCTCGCGGCACTGCCGACCTATTCGCGCAACCGCGAGTTCGACGGCTTCCGCGGATTCGGCATCGTCCGCACCGCGGATGCGGAGGCGGATCCGGCCGGCCGCGGCCTGGAACTCTCCGGCGCGACCGGGGCGCCGGACGCGGCGGCAAATTCGGCCGAAGCAGAAGACGAAACGCCGACGAGCGACGCGGCCAGCCGGCCGATGCCCGTGCCAGACCAGGATGACAACGAATCTGCTGCCCCGCCGTCCCTGCTGGACGCGCTGGTCGCCGAGGACGAGCGCGGAACCGCGGCTTCCGACGCGGCCGGCGCCGGCCCCGAAGGCGAAGCCATCGAACATGGCGACGCGTTTCGTGGCGAGCGCCCGGCCCTGCGCCTGATCCCGCCGTCCCCGACGCGCGCCGGGTCGGACAAGGTGGTCCAGCTGGAGGAACGGCGCGGCCGCAACGGCAACCTTACGACCGGCGAGCAGGCGGCATTCCGGGAGATCGCCCGACAGCTCGGTGCGTCCTTCGGCAAGCGCAAGCCGGAGGACAGACCGGCGGCAACCGGCAAGGACGACACCGCAAAGCCGGACGCAGGCGAAGGCGAGAGGGCCGATCTTGCTGCCACCGACGCCGCCCCCATCGACCCCCAGCAGCAATTTCCCGGCTTAGAGGTGGGCGAGCACGCCGACGACGTACCGGCAAGAACCGCCTCGATCACCACGCCCCGCACGGCGATGGACTACGGCCTGACCGGCGCGGTCGTCGATGCGCTTCCGGTCGCCTTGCTGATCCATGCCGGTGAACGCCTGATCCACGCCAATCCGGAGTTCCTGAGCCTCACCGGCTTCGCATCGCTTTCCGAACTGGAACAGGCCGGTGGTCTGGACGTCCTGCTCGACCGGCCGGAACTGGAAGGCCCGGCCCCTTCCGGGACGATGCTGCTCCGGCAGGCGGACGGACGGCGCAGCCTGCCGGTCAGCGCACGGCTGCAATCGATCCGCTGGGAGGACGGCACGGCCCTGATGCTGGCGCTGTCGCCGACCGCAGTTCCCGAAGCGGAGGTCCCCGCCGGCGAGGTACCCGTCGGGGCACTGACCGATGCGGTCGACGAGGAGGAACTGGAGACACTGCGCAGCGAAGCCACCGAGTTGCGCTCGATTCTGGAGACCGCGACCGACGGCGTCGTCATCGTCGGCCATGACGGCGAGATCCGCTCGATCAACCGCTCGGCCAGCGCGCTGTTCAACTACGACGAGGACGAGATCCGTGGAAAGCCCTTCGCCACGCTCTTTGCTCATGAGAGCCAGCGGGCGGTGATCGATTATCTTGGCGGCCTTTCCGGGCATGGGGTCGCGAGTGTTCTGAACGATGGGCGCGAGGTCATCGGCCGCGAGGCGTCCGGCGGCTTCATCCCGCTGTTCATGACGATGGGGCGGCTGTCCTCCTCGAGCGGCTACTGCGCCGTAATCCGCGACATCACGCAATGGAAACGGTCGGAGGACGAACTGCGCAACGCCAAGCGGGCAGCGGAGACCGCCAATGCGCACAAAAGCGAGTTCCTCGCCCGCGTCAGCCACGAGATCCGTACGCCGCTGAACGCGATCATCGGCTTCTCCGACATGATGGCGAGCGAACGGTTCGGCCCCATCGGCCATCCGCGCTACGTGGAATACGCCAACGATATCGGACGATCGGGCCGGTTCGTGCTCGACATCGTCAACGACCTCCTCGACATCTCCAAGATCGAGGCCGGCGAGATGGAGCTCGACTTCACCGCCGTCGGCCTGAACGAGGCTGTTTCCGAAGCCGTGTCGCTGGTGCAGCCGCAGGCGAACAGCCAGCGCGTCATCATCCGCACATCGCTGTCGACGGTGGTACCGCCGGTCGTCGCCGACCAGCGTTCAATCAAGCAGATTGCGATCAACATCCTGTCGAACGCGATCCGCTTTACCCCGGCCGGCGGGCAGATCGTCGTGTCGACCTCCTACGAGGCGAACGGCAGCGTTGTGCTGCGCATCCGCGATACCGGCGTCGGCATGACGCGCAACGAGCTGGAGCAGGCGATGAAGCCGTTCCGGCAGGTGACCACCGGTGTGCGCAAGCGCGGCGACGGGACCGGGCTCGGCCTGCCGCTGACCAAAGCCATGGTCGACGCCAACCGCGGGCATTTCGCCATCACCTCGAGCCCGAACGAGGGCACGCTGGTCGAAGTCACCTTTCCCTCGCCGCGCGTGTTGGCAGTCTGAGGCAAATGCGCTACTGCAGGGCGTAACCCGGCCGGCCGGTCCGCACTTCGCATGATGGCGGCCCCGTGCGCCCCACCCTGACCGTGGCCTTGCGCAGGACCGCACACGAGGACATCAGCGTTGCAGGTACTTTCCCGTCTCGCCCTGATGAAGCAACGCGGCAGGCCGGGCGCGGGTGCCCATCGCACGCTGGTCGCCGCCGCGCTCTTCACCTGCCTCATCGTGCTGATGCCGATCATCGCCATCGTCGTGATCGCGTCCGGCGGCTCCGGCGACAACTGGCCGCATCTCGTCGACACGGTGCTGCCACGGGCGACCGTGCGCACACTGATTCTGCTCGCCGGCGTGGCCGTGGCGACCGCAGTCGCCGGCGTGGTCACGGCCTGGCTGACGGCCAGCTGCGAGTTCCCGCTGCGACGCTTGCTCTCGGTGCTGTTGGTATTGCCGCTGGCCATCCCCTCCTATCTCTCCGCCTACGCGTTCGGAGAATTCCTCGACTACACCGGTCCGGTGCAGACCGCCCTGCGCGCGCTGCTCGGGGCGACGACACGGCGCGACTACTGGTTTCCCGAGATCCGCACGACCGGGGGCGCGGTGCTTGTACTGGGGAGCGTGCTATATCCCTATGTCTATCTCGCCGCCCGGGCGATGTTTCTGATGCAGGGGCGCGCGGCCGCAGACGTTGCCCGGACACTCGGCGCGGGGCCGCTGGCGGTTCTCGCGAAGGTCCAGATCCCGATGGCGCGACCGGCCATCATGGTCGGCCTGACCCTGGTCGCAATGGAAACGCTGAACGACATCGGCGCCGTCGAATACCTCGGCGTGCAGACGCTTACCTTCTCGATCTTCGACACCTGGCTCAACCGCGGCAGCCTGGCCGGGGCCGCCCAAATCGCCTGCGTGATGCTGATATTTGTCGTCGCCCTGCTTGCCATCGAACGCGCGGCGCGACGCCAGCAGCGCTTTTCAAGCAGCAAGACGACCTCGGCCGTGCCGGATGCGGTCCGGCTCACCCTGACTGGCTGGAGGCGCTGGGCCGCCACCACCGCCTGCCTGATCCCGCCACTGCTCGGCTTCGCCATCCCGGTGATCATGCTCGGCACCTACGCCTTGCGCCGGCTCGACCAGTTTGCGTCGCTGCGCCTCCTGTCGGCGCTCTGGCACAGCTTCCTCGTTTCCTTCTCCGCCGCCTGCGTCGCGGTGCTGCTCGCCTTCCTGCTGTCCTACGCCGCGCGCGCGGCACGGTCGCCGCTGACCGTGTTTGCCGGCCGCCTCGCCTCCTTCGGCTACGGGGTTCCGGGAACCGTGCTCGCCATGGGCGTGCTGATTCCGCTTGCGCGCTTCGACAACACCGTCGACGCGGCCGTGCGCGACTGGTTCGGGCTGTCGACGGGGCTGCTCCTGACCGGTAGCGGCATTGCCATCGTCTACGCGTGCACCGTGCGCTTCCTCACCATGGCCGAAGGAACGATCGACGCCGGCTTCCACAAGCTCTCCCCGCATCTCGATATGGCGGCGCGTACGCTCGGACGCACAAGCGCCCAGACCTTGTGGACGGTTTTGGTGCCGATGATGCGACCGGCGACGCTGACGGCGGCGCTGTTCGTATTCATCGAGTCGATGAAGGAGCTTTCGGCAACCATCATGCTGCGCCCGTTCAACTTCAACACGCTGGCGACCCTCGTTTATGAGGATGCGTCACGCGCGAAGGTAGAGGACGCTTCGGTGGCGGCGATCATCATCGTCGCGGCGGGGCTGGTTCCGGTGTTCCTTGTGCTGCGCTCCCTGGGTGCGGACGAGCGCCGCTAGGCCAAAAAAGGGGCGGCCTCTCGGCCGCCCGCAACAAGTCTTTGCTGTCCAACTAAAGCGCCTGGGTACGACGTCATGCCATGAGGGCGGCCGGGCCGCCGAACCGTCCCCACATCGGACGTGCTCGAGTCCGGTCGACCATGGCGGTCCCCAGCTTAACAAATCCTTACCCGGCAATTCCCGAACCGCCTGCCGCGTTCACTTCTTGTTGAAGTTGGTTAACCCGGACGACTTGAAATCGTTAACGCCATCAGGGACTTGCGCATCCCTGCCGGTCACTCCCGAAGCTCTGGCCGGTTGGCGAACAGTTCCAGCGCCTCAGGGTTGGCCAGCGCCTCCTTGTTCTTGACCGGACGTCCATGAACGACCTCACGCACGGCCAGTTCGACGATCTTTCCGGATTTTGTGCGCGGAATGTCGCTGACCGCCACGATCTTCGCCGGCACGTGGCGCGGCGAGGCGCCGGTGCGGATGCGCGTCTTGATCGCCTTCTCCAGGCTCTCGTCCAGAACACAGCCGGGCGCCAGCCGCACGAACAGCACGACGCGGACATCGTCATCCCAGTCCTGGCCGATGCACAGCGCCTCCTGCACCTCGTCCATTTGCTCGACCTGGTTGTAGATCTCGGCGGTGCCGATGCGGACACCGCCCGGGTTCAGCGTCGCGTCCGAGCGGCCATGGATGACGATCCCGCCATGACCGGTCCACTCGGCGAAGTCGCCGTGGCACCAGACGTTGTCGAACCGCTCGAAGTAGGCCGCCCGGTACTTGGCGCCGTCCGGGTCGTTCCAGAACATCACCGGCATGGACGGAAACGCCTTGCTGCAGACGAGTTCGCCCTTTTCCAGGCGAACCGGCTGACCTTCCTCGTTCCAGACGTCCATCGCCAGCCCGAGGCCCGCCCCCTGGATCTCGCCGCGCCAGACCGGCTTCAGCGGCACGCCGAGGACGAAGCACGAGACGATGTCCGTCCCGCCCGAGATCGAGGCCAGCTGCACGTCCGGCTTGATGCCCTCATAGACGAAACCGAAGCCCTCCGGCGACAGCGGCGAGCCGGTCGAAGTCAACAGCCGGAGCTTTGAAAGGTCATGGCTGGTATGCGGCGTCAGGCCGCCCTTCCGTACGGCGTCGATGTATTTCGCCGACGTGCCGAACACGGCAAATCCCTCGTCCGCCGCGTAGTCGAACAGGACATTGCCGTCCGGATAAAAGGGCGAGCCGTCATACAGGCAGAGCGTGGCGCCAACGGCGAGCCCGGAGACCAGCCAGTTCCACATCATCCAGCCACAGGTGGTGAAATAGAAAAGCCGTTCGCCCTCGACCAGTCCGCAATGGTAGCGGTGCTCCTTCAGGTGCTGCAGCAAGGTGCCACCGGCAGAGTGAACGATGCACTTCGGCACACCGGTCGTCCCGGAGGAGAAGAGGATGTAGAGCGGGTGGCGGAACGGCAGCCGCTCGAACGCAACCGGGGCCGCGGCAAAGGGAGCGATGAAGTCGGCCAGCGTCTTGCCGTTCTTCACCGCGGCGGCGACGGCGACCGCGTCCCCGGCATAGGGGATGACCAGCACCGGGGCTTCGAGCTTTTCGGCCACCGCCTTGACCTTCGCGCCGACATCCTGGAGCTTGCCGTTGTACCAGTAGCCATCGCAGGCAATGAACAGCTTCGGTGCGATCTGGCCGAATCGGTCGAGCACGCCCTGTTCACCGAAGTCGGGAGAGCAGGACGACCAGATGGCGCCGATCGAGGCGGCCGCCAACATGCAGGCGAGGGTCTCGGGCATGTTCGGCATCATTGCCGCGATGCGGTCGCCGGTGCCGATGCCCATCGCCCTGAAAGCCTGCTGCAGGCGCGAGACCTGCTCGTGCAGGTCGTCCCAGCTCCAGCGGTAGGATACCTTGTCTTCGCCGCGAAAGACGACGGCGTCGTCAGGCCCGGTGCGACGGAGCAGGTTTTCGGCGAAGTTCAGGGTCGCGTCGGGAAAGAAGCGCGAATCCAGCATCCGCTCGTCATCGACGAGTGCGCGGGTACCGCGGTCACCGAGGACGTGGCAGTCGTCCCAGACCGCCGACCAGAACGCGGCGCGATCCTCGACCGACCAGGCATGGAAATCGTCATACCCGTCGAACCTGCGGCCGGCACGCGTTTCACAGGTCTTCATGAAGAGCGCCATCGGGCTCTTTTCCAGCACCTCGCGCGACGGCTCCCAAAGCGGCTTTTCCTGGTTCATATGTTCCTCCACTCCAATGAGGCCTCTATAGCATGGTGCGCTGCAATAGAAAGCCGGGAGAGCCGGTCGCGCAAGGTGCATAAGCGGCATTTTCGTCGCTCGCCCATTTGATTTCGCAACGCAGTGGGCCTATCCCGTTACCCGGGCGAAACGACCGCCCACGGACAATGGACAATCTGCGCATGGGGCCCCTCAACCTGTTCCACCCGAAGTCCCTGTTTCGACTTTTCCTGGCGATGGCTGTGCTCGCGCTGGCGCTGCGCCTCGCGGGCCCCTATCTCGTATCACCCGACCGGATCGAGCGCGAGGTCGAGGCGAAGGTCTCCGCCTGGGTCGACGCGAAACTGCAATACAGCGGCACGCCGCAAGTAAGCTTCTGGCCACGCCCCCAGGTCGGCTTCGCGCAGGCGCGGCTGGTTGCGCCGGCGCTCGAGGGGCGACCATCAGCCGTGCTGCTGTCTACCGAGCACATCGCGGTCAGCTTCAGCCTGATCGGTGCGCTGTTCGGCGCACCGGACCCTGCCGAGATCGAGTTGATGCGCCCGATCATCCGGCTGCATCGCGACGAGAGCGGCGCGCTCAACTGGCACAAGGGCGCCCGGATCGAACAGGCACTGACCGCCAAGGGCGACGGCTGGAGACCGGCCGAAGCGCCACCCAGTTTCGGCGCCGTCGTCATTCGCGACGGCACCGTCTCCGTCGATGACGAGAAGCGGTCGGAGCACTATCGCGTCACGGCCGTGGAGGGACGGTTCGTCTGGCCGGCCCCCTCGTCCGACCTCGACATTGCGCTGCAGGGGGTCATCGGCGGCGAGTTGGTGACCTGGAACCTGTCGGTCGACGAACCCATGGCCTTCCTGGACGGCAAAATTGCCGGGGTGCGGACCTCCCTGTCCGCCGACCTTCTCGCGGTCGACTTCGAAGGAACGGCCAACCTCTCCAGCAACGCCTTTGCCGCCGGCAGCATCAGGCTTGACACCCCGTCGTTCGGCCGGCTGCTCGCTTGGCGCGGAACGGACTTCAGGCCGGCCGACGACGTGGGGCGCATGACCGTCGAGGCGACGATCGTCACCAGCGGCCATACCGCCAGGCTCGACAACCTCAGCCTCGGCATCGAGGATACGACCGCCACCGGCGTTCTCGACGTCAGCCTGCCGGCGCGCGGAACACAGAAGATCGGTGGTACGCTCGCCTTCGACAGGCTCGACCTGCGCGCCATGGTCGAAGCCTATGCGCTTGCGCCCGGCAGGAGCGGTGAAGTGTCCGGCGTCGCGCCCGCAGCGGGCGACTGGATCGACCTGGACCTGCGCCTTTCGTCACGGGAGGCCTCTGCCGCGCCGCTCGTGCTGAACGAGGTCGCGGTTGGCATCCGCTCGTTCAAGGGCGAGACCTCGCTCGACATCGGTGACGCGGCCCTGCTCGGCGGCACCCTCAGCGGCCGGATCGCGGTCAAGGAGCGCCAACCCGACCCCAGTCGCGAGTTGCAGCTTTCGCTTCGCGACGTCGATCTCGGCGCCCTGTTCAGGCTGTCGGGCGTTGAGGGGCCGCTACCGGGCGGCAAAGGCTCGGCCGACGTCCATCTTGTCGCCGGAGGCCGCGGGATGGCGAGGGCGGACATATCCGGAGGGTTCAGGATCGATCTCGACAAGGGAGCGATCCGGAGCCTCGAGCGCAGCGCCTTCGAACGTCTGGCGCAGGGGACGTCGGCGTTCAGCCTGGCCGAGGCGGGCAACGGCTCGTTCGAATTCGCGACCGCCATGATCGAAGGGCGCATCGACCATGGCCTCGTCGAACTGACGCGGGCGACGTTCGAGGGGATGGAGAAGACGATCTCCCTTTCCGGCATGATCCCGGCCAACGGCAGCGTCGCGCTCGCCGGTTCGCTGTTCACGCGCACCTCACCGGAGGCGTCGATGTCGGCTCCTGCCATCAATTTCCTCGTCGGCGGCGCCTGGCCGGCACCGGTCATAACCCCGATGGCGTACCTGACACAGCAACCCGCAAACTGACAGGCACGCGGACCGGCGGGCCGCAGGCGCCGTACCGGTACCGGGGCGAGCCGCCTCAGCGGCCGGCAAAAGCGGCCTGCTCGTCGCGCTGCCGCTGCACTTCGCGGCGCTTGGTTACGATCGAGGTGATGACGACGCCGACCGCCACGAAGCCGATCAGGATCGTGCAGGCGGCATTGATCTCCGGCGTGACGCCGAGCCGCACCTGGCTATAGATCTTCATCGGCAGCGTGGTTGCGCCTGGACCCGTGGTGAAGCTGGCGATCACCAGGTCGTCGAGCGACAGCGTAAAGGCCAGCATCCAGCCCGACAGGACCGCCGGTGCGATGATCGGCAGCGTCACCTCGAAGAAGGTGCGCACCGGCGTGGCCCCGAGATCGAGAGCGGCCTCCTCGACCGACCGGTCGAAGGACAGCAGGCGCGACTGGACGACGACGGCGACGAAACACATCGAGAAGGTAATGTGCGCCAGCGTTACCGTCCAGAAGCCGCGGTCCAGACCGATCGCAACGAACAGCAGCAGCAGCGACAGGCCGGTGATGACCTCCGGCATGACGAGTGGCGCATAGACCATGCCCGAGAACAGCAGCCGCCCGCGAAAGCGGCTGTAGCGCACCAGCGCCAGCGCCGCCATCGTGCCGAGCACGGTGGCAATGGTGGCGGTGAGCAGGGCCACGCGGATCGTCACCCAGGCAGCGTCGATCAGACCCTGGTTGTTGAAGAGCTCCACGTACCATTTCGTCGAGAACCCGGCCCAAACGGTGACCAGCCTCGACTCGTTGAACGAGAAGATGATGAGCAACAGGATCGGCAGGTACAGGAAGGCAAAACCCAGCACGACCGAGATCATGTTGAAGCGGGACCATCTCGGCATGGCTATCTCCCCTGCTCGTCGGCCTTGGCCTGCATGTTCTGGAAGAACACGATCGGCACCACGAGGATCAGCAACAGAATGGTGGCAACCGCCGCGGAGACCGGCCAGTCGCGGTTGGCATTGAACTCGTTCCAGAGCGTCTTGCCGATCATCAGCGTCTGGGATCCGCCGAGCAGGTCGGGGATGACGAATTCGCCCACCGCCGGGATGAAGACCAGCATGCAGCCGGCGACGACGCCTGCCAGCGACAATGGAAAGGTCACCTTCCAGAAGGCCGTGATCGGCGGGCAGCCGAGATCCTGTGCCGCCTCGATCAGCGAATGGTCCATCTTTTCGAGGGCGGAATAGATCGGCAGCACCATGAACGGCAGGTAGGAGTAGACGATGCCGATGTAGATCGCCCAGTTGGTGTTGAGGATGATCAAGGGCTCGCTGATCAGCCCGATCGTCGACAGGAACTGGTTGAGCAAACCCTCCGGCTTGAGAATCGCGATCCAGGCGTAGACGCGGATCAGGAAGCTGGTCCAGAACGGCAGGATCACCAGCATCAGCAGCGTCGGCCGCCAGCTTCGCGGCGCCTGCGCCATGCCGTAGGCGATCGGATAGCCGATCAAGAGCGTCAGGAACGTCGAGATGGCCGCGATCTTCAGGCTGGAGAGATAGGCGTTCAGGTAGAGCGCGTCCTCGGTCAGCCAGAGGAAGTTGTCGAAATTCAGCTGCTGCAGGCTGCCCCAGATCCCGGCGAGCCCTTCATCCAACGAGAACACCGGCACGTAGGGCGGCTGCGCGATGGCCGTGGCCGACAGCGAGATGCGAAAGACGATGATGAACGGGACGAGGAAGAAGAACAGCAGCCAGGCATAGGGGACAATGATGACCAGCCGGCGGAAGATGGCGGAGCCGAGATTGGTCATCGCCTCAGTCCCTCAAGACGACGCCGGAGGTCTCGGCAAAGGAAACCCAGACCTTCTCGTCATAGCCGATCGGATTTTCCACTTCGCGCTCGGCGTTGAGCATCGAGGTCTTCAATACTTGGCCGCTTGGCAGCTTGACGTGGAACACGGTCATGTCGCCGAGATAGCCAATGTCCCAGATCTCGCCCTCCGAGGTGTTCACCGTCGGGTCGGTCGGTGCGTTTCGGCTGACCTTCAGCTTTTCGGGGCGAATGGCGAAGGCAGCGGTGGCGCCGGCGGCCGGCGTGGCCTCGCTGAGCGTGCGCACCGAGAAATCGGCGCCGGCGATCTCCACCTTGCCGTTTCCGGTCGCCCTGACCTGGCCTTCCAGAATATTCACGTCACCGATGAAATCGGCGACAAAACGCGAGTTCGGCGCCTCGTAGATCTCCGCCGGGGTGGCCACCTGGACGACCTTTCCATGGCTCATCACCGCGATCCGATCGGCCATGGTCATGGCCTCCTCCTGGTCGTGGGTGACGACGACGAAGGTCAGTCCGAGTTCCTGCTGCAGGTCCATCAGTTCGAACTGCGTTTCCTCGCGCAGCTTCTTGTCGAGCGCGCCGAGCGGTTCGTCGAGCAGCAGCACCTTCGGCTGCTTGGCGAGCGAGCGCGCCAGTGCGACGCGCTGGCGCTGGCCGCCGGACAGCTGCTGCGGCTTGCGCTTGGCGAACTGCTCCAGCTTGACGAGCTTGAGCATCTGCGCCACGCGCTGGGCAATCTCCGGCTTCGGCATACCGTCCTGCCTCAGCCCGAAGGCAATGTTGCCTTCCACCGTCATGTGCGGAAACAGCGCATAGGACTGGAACATCATGTTGACCGGCCGCTTGTAGGGCGGGATGCCCGCAATGTTCTGGCCGTCCAGGATGATCTCGCCCGACGTCGGGCGCTCAAACCCGGCCAGCATGCGCAACAGCGTGGACTTGCCGCAGCCGGATGCACCGAGCAGGGCAAAGAACTCGCGATGGTAGATGTCGAGCGTCAGGTTGTCGACGGCGACAAACTCGCCGAACTTCTTCGTAACATTGCGGAAGGATATGAACGGCTTGGCCTGTGGATCCGACCACGGCGCAAAGGAGCGGCGGATATTGCCGAGTGACTTCATGCTCTGCCCCCGATTGGTGCTCGACGCGCAAACAGCAAATTGCCCGGAAGCATCTTCCGGGCAATCGGCCTGTCGGACTATTGGCCGGTGACGACCTTGGTCCAGATGCGGGTAACCACCCGCTGCGTCTTCGGATCGTAGGGCAGCTTCGTGTAAAGCTTGGCCATGGTCTCCTCCGACGGATAGATGGCCGGGTCCTCGAGGACTTCCTTGTCGATGTGTTCCTGCGAGGCCTTGTTGCCGTTGGCGTAGAAGACGTAGTTCGAGGCCTTGGCCGCGACCTCCGGCTTCATGATATAGTTGATGAAGGCATGCGCCTCCTCAACGTGAGGCGCATCGGTCGGGATCGCCATCGTGTCGAACCACATCAGCGCACCACCGGCCGGGATCGTGTAGTTGACCTCGACGCCGGCGCCAGCCTCGGCCGCACGATCGCGCGCCTGCAGGACGTCACCCGACCAGCCGAGCGCCAGGCAGATGTCGCCATTGGCGAGCGCGTTGATGTACTCGGACGAATGGAACTTGCGAATGAAGGGACGCACCGAGGCCAACAGCTCGCCGGCTTTCTCCAGGTCGCCCGCGTCGGTCGAGTTCGGATCGAGGCCGAGATAGCTGAGCGCGGCGGGGACGACCTCGTCGGCGGTGTCGAGCACGTAGATGCCGCAATCCTTGAACTTCGCCGCGATCTCCGGGTTGAAGAGCACGTCCCAGCCCGGGGCCTCGTCCGTGCCCAGAATTTCCTTGGCCTTGGCAACGTTGTAGCCGATGCCGGTCGTGCCCCACATGTAGTCGATGGCGTATTCGTTGCCGGGATCGTAGACGGCCACGCGCTCGGAAATCTCGTCCCACATGTTGGAAAGGTTCGGCAGCTTGGACTTGTCCAGCTTCTGGAACACGCCCGCCTGGATCTGGCGCTGCAGGAAGTTGCCCGTGGGCACCACCACGTCGTAGCCCGTTCCGCCTGCCAGCAGCTTCGTCTCCAGCGTCTCGTTGGAATCGAAGACATCGTAGACAACCTTGATGCCGGTCTCGTTGGTGAAGTCGGCCAGGATCGACTCGTCGATATAGTCCGACCAGTTGTAGACATGCACCACCTTGTCCTGGGCCATGGCCGGCAGTCCGGCAATGCCCGACAGGGCAACGATGGCGGCAGTCGCCAAAAGGTTACGTCTTTTCATGTATATGGCTCCCAGTTTTTCCAGTCAGCTCGTTCCCGCGGGCGGTCGTGTGCAATTATGAGTTTTTTCGGTTGCGCGACAAGCGTCATTGTTCCTGCGCGAAACTTTGATATCACATTTCGACCTTTCCTATCATATTTCAATGCGCTTCTGCTGCGGAATGCAAGCAAAATCTTATTGAAAGTCGAAAAGACTGAGGCCGGCGACCATCTCGTCAAGGCCCAGCGGACGCGTCACGGGCGGCTCCGCCCGCGCGAGGCACCCCTGCCGCTCGCACAGCCTGCAAGCGGTGCCGCCCGGCACCGGCGCCAGCCGCCCGGCCGCCTCGCCATAGACCGTGTCCGCGGCGAGCGCGGCATCGCAGCCGATCAGCAGCGCCGTGCGGCGCAGCCGTTCGTCAAATGCCGCCTGCGGCCCCTCGATCGTGCGGGACACGATCAGAAAGGCCGCGCCGTCGGGCATCTCGACCCGGTCGACCAGAACCTGGCCCGGCTGGGCGAAGGCGGCGTGGATATTGAGCTTCGGGCATCCACCGCCGAAGCGCGCCTGCGGAAAGCCCTGGGCGCCGGCCCGGCGAACGCGATGACCGGCACTGTCGATCTCGAGCAGGAAGAAGGGCAGCACGGACCGCCCGGGGCGCTGCATCGTCGTCAGCCGGCTCGCCGCCTGCTCGTAGGACACGGCAAAACGGGTGCGCAGCACGTCGATATCGAAGCGCGCGCGTTGCGCAGCGGCGCAGAACGCCTCGTAGGGCATCATCAGCGCGTGGGCGGCATAGCGCGCAAGCTCGAAGCGGGCGATGCGGCGCGCCTCGTTGCCGGAAAGCCCAAGCTCATCGAGCGCGATCCTGATTTCATCCTGCAGCAGCATCTGCACCGCCTCCATCGCGATCTCGCGCAACTGGTCCTGCGGCGACAGACGGTCGGACAGGAACAGCCGCATCGAATGCCGGTCGAAGCGGCGGCGCAGCGTCGGCATCGCATGGATGGGAAGCGTACGGACCACCACGCCGTGCTCCCGCTTCAGCCACGTCTTCAATGCCCCGGCGAGGTCATCGCCGGCAACGAGCTGTTCGTGAAAGCGCTCGGCCGCCTGATCGATCCCGTCGAAATGGTTGGGGCGCTGCTCCAGCGTTTCGCGAACCTCGTCCATCGGCAGGCGGGCGCGCGCAAGCGAAGTTGCCCGCCCCTCCTTGGCCAGCAGTTCCGCCAGGTCCGACAGCCGCGAGGCCTGCTCGCGATAGGCTCGATATAGCTTCAGGATGCCGCCCGCGACGTTGGGCGCAGCATCGGCAACCTCGACCAACTCCTGATCACCGGGCAACTCGCCCGCGAGCAACGGGTCGGCGAACACTTCCCGCAACTGCCGGGCACTGCCGGTCGCCTCCCCTTGAAGGTCATCAAGGTCGACCTTGAACACCGATGCCAGACGCAGCAAGAGCTGCACCGTCAGCGGCCGCTGGTTGCGCTCGATCAGGTTGAGGTAGGACGGCGAGATCGAGAGCGCCTCGGCCATGGCGGTCTGGGTCAGGCCGAGGGTGTTGCGTATGCGCCGAACCTTCGGCCCAGCGAAAATCTTGTTTTCCGCCATTTTTGTCAAACCTTTGACATGCTCGACCAATGGCGAGCCGTTTACATTTTTTACAAAATTACAAGATGTCATTGTCAAAGACAAGACAGGATAACCCGTTTCAGCGCTCTGATTTATCAATATTTCTGGCGAAATTGTGCGCTGCGATGTAAATATCCTTACATCAACAACACGGCACACGCATCCAGAGAAGGATGCACCGCCTTACGACCGGCTTGATGGAGGATCGATTTTATGACGGAGTTTTACAATCTTGTTCAAAGCGCGCCGCAGGGTCGTTATGACGGCATCACCCGCCCTTACAGCGCGGCGGACGTGCAGCGCTTGCGCGGCTCCGTCCAGATCAGGCACACACTGGCGGAAATGGGCGCCAACCGCCTGTGGCAGCTGATCCATCAGGATGATTTCGTCAATGCCCTCGGCGCACTGTCCGGCAATCAGGCGATGCAGATGGTTCGCGCCGGTCTGAAGGCGATCTACCTGTCCGGCTGGCAGGTCGCGGCCGACGCCAACACGGCATCGGCGATGTATCCGGACCAGTCGCTCTACCCGGCGAACGCCGCGCCCGAGCTCGCCAAGCGCATCAACCGCACGCTCCAGCGCGCCGACCAGATCGAGACCCAGGAGGGCAAGGGCCTATCCGTCGAGACCTGGTTCGCGCCGATCGTCGCGGACGCGGAAGCCGGATTCGGCGGACCGCTCAACGCTTTCGAGATCATGAAGGCCTTCATCGAGGCGGGCGCCGCCGGCGTCCATTTCGAGGACCAGCTCGCATCGGAGAAGAAGTGCGGCCACCTCGGCGGCAAGGTGCTGATCCCGACCGCAGCCCACATCCGCAACCTGAACGCCGCGCGGCTTGCTGCCGACGTCATGGGCACGCCGACGCTGATCATCGCCCGTACCGACGCGGAAGCCGCCAAGCTCCTGACCTCCGATATCGACGAGCGTGACCGCCCGTTCGTCGACTACGACGCCGGCCGCACCGCCGAGGGCTTCTACCAGGTCAGGAACGGCATCGAGCCCTGCATTGCGCGTGCGATCGCCTACGCGCCCCATTGCGACCTGATCTGGATGGAAACGTCCAAGCCGGACCTCGAACAGGCGCGCCGGTTCGCCGAGGCGGTGCACAAGGCCCATCCGGGCAAGAAGCTTGCCTACAACTGCTCACCGTCGTTCAACTGGAAAAAGAACCTGGACGATGCGACGATCGCCAAGTTCCAGCGCGAGCTCGGCGCCATGGGCTACAAGTTCCAGTTCATTACCCTGGCCGGCTTCCACCAGCTGAACTACGGCATGTACGAGCTGGCCCGCGGCTACAAGGACCGGCAGATGGCCGCCTATTCCGAGCTGCAGGAGGCCGAATTTGCCGCCGAAGCGAACGGCTACACCGCGACCAAGCACCAGCGCGAGGTCGGCACCGGCTACTTCGACGCGGTGTCGATGGCGATCACCGGCGGCCAGTCGTCGACCACAGCGATGAAGGAATCGACCGAGCACGACCAGTTCCGCCCGGCCGCCGAATAGCGTCGATGCGAACGAGACGGGCGGTGGACTTCCCCCGCCCGCCCGCCGCCCCCGGACCCGGGGGATCATTCAAGAACCCCGTGAGAGGAGAAATGCCATGACTGTCCAGACCCGCGTCAAGGAACGTGCAGAAGAGCAATCGACGGCGATGACCGGCGACCAGCAGGCGGCGATCCGCATGCTCGCCAACGACCTGCACCGCCTCAATCATTCCGTCATGAAGGCCGTTGAGGCGGGTGTCTCGGTCGAGCTCGTTCGCTCCGCCCGCCATCACGGCGGCGAAGGCAACTGGGGCGACCTGCTGATACCCGTGGTTGTAACCCAGGGCCGAGGCTGATCGACGGCCTGCGCCACCGCCTGAAGTTTAAAAAAGGTAAAAACAGCGAACGGGCCGGGTTCAGACCGGCCCGCTCCCATTGCGCGCGCCATCGCCTGCGACTTATAAGTGCACATCGCGCAAGGTGTGGGGGGACGCTGATGCCGCGGATGGAGGCGGCGAGTCTGGCCGAATTGACAGATCTCATTTACGGCAGCGTATTCGGCGAGTGTCGCTGGCAGGACTTTCTTGACCGCCTCGCCACGATCCTGCCGGACGGCAAGACCGCCTTTCACCTCCACGACTTCACCTCGCCCGTCACTCGGGTTCCCCACATGTCCGGCTTCAGCCACGAGGCGATCGATCAGTTCTCCGCCCGTTTCGGCGCCGTTGATCCCTGGATCCCGAGAACGGGGTTCGTCCGGGTCGGCCAGGGCGTGACCGGAGAGGATCTCCTTCCGCGCGCCGACCTCGTCAGGACGGAGTTCTACAACGGCTGGCTCAAGCCGCAGACCGGCTGTGAAACCAGTGTCGGCGTCACGCTATTCCGGGAACCGCCGTACGTCTTCGTGCTTTCCGCCTGCACGCCATCCACCAACTCCGGCCTGAACAGGCGCGCCGCCGGTCTCTACACGGAACTGGCGCCGCACCTGCGCCGCGCCGTCGACCTGGTGCGCAAGGGTCACCTCGCCGCCAGGGAGCGACGGGACGGGGAGGCGCTGCTCGACGCGATGGGCGCGGGCCTGATCTACGTTGCGGAGAACCGCTCGGTCCGCTCCCTCAACGACAATGCAAGGCGAATGCTCGACGGTGACGGCCCGCTTCGCGTGGCGGTCAACGGCCGCCTCGCCTTCCGGTCACCGCACACAGCGGAGATGCTCGACCACCTCACCTCCCGGCAGGGGGCGGAAAGCGGGCCGCATGTCTCCACGATCAGGAGCAGCGACGGCGGCTTCTGCCGGCTGACCCTGGTTCGCCTGAAGTCCGACGCCTTCACCGAAACACTGGGCGGGTCGACGGTCGCCATCATCGCCGAGACCGGCACGATGGCGCTCGACCCGGAGCGGGCGCGGCTTGCGGAAACCTTCAAGCTGACGCCGAAGGAAATACGGGTGGCGTCCGGCATTCTGGCCGGGGTGTCGCTAAAGGAGATGGCTGCGGCCGATGGCGTCAGCTACGAGACCGTGCGCACGCACCTGAAGAACGTCTACTCCAAAACCCAGGTCAACTCGCGGGCGTCACTGGTCGCCCTGCTGATGCGTTGAGGGAGGCACGGCCGCCGCCGCAAGGCAGCGGCAACCACCCTAGAAGAGGTTGGCAACCGACACGGCGAGCGCGGCCAGAAGCAGCGAGGCGGCAACGCAGGTGACGGCAACGCCGACGGCGTTGCGACGCCTTTCCTCGGCAACGGCAATGGCGATCGCACGGACGGCGGGACGGCGGTTGTTTGCAGGCATGGCGATACTCCGTCAGCGAAATACGGGCACCCGGATGATCCGGCCAGCCGGCCTACATCATGTTGTTGCCGCCATGGTCGCGAACGCTCGTTCGAGGGTGGCGGAAACGCCGACTATAGAGGCAAGCATCGGCCCGCAGCTCTTAATGAAGGGTAAAGCGCCGACACCGGCTTTGCCACCCATACTTTCGCAGGGGCGATCCGCTCGGCGGCGGGCCTGCCCTCACCGGCCGGCGCGGCAACGTCGTGCGGAGCGACGAACCCGGCCCGCCCTCTAGGCCGCGTCGGCACGCGCGAATGTCCGCGCCTCGGCGGCCGCGCCCACCCGGAACTGTCCGATCAAGGCCACGAGCTCGTCGGCCTCCTCGGCCAGCCGGCGGCTGGCCTGGCTGGCCTGGACGACCATCGCCGCGTTCTCCTCGGTCAGGAGACCGAGACTGTCGACGGTGCCGTTGACCGCGCCGAGCGAGGCGGACTGTTCGCCGGCCGCCCTGGCGAGATCGTCGACATTGTCCGTGATGGCCGAAATGCGCTCGCCGATCAGCGACAGCGCCTCGCCCGTCTCCCGCACCAGCTGGGCGCCGTCGGTGACCTCGCGGGCGGACCTGCCGATCAGCTCCTTGATTTCGCTGGCGGCCCGTGCGGAACGCTGGGCCAGTTCGCGGACCTCCTGCGCCACGACAGCAAAGCCCCGGCCGCTCTCGCCGGCGCGCGCGGCCTCGACACCGGCGTTCAGCGCCAGGAGGTTGGTCTGGAAGGCGATCGAATCGATCACGTCGATGATCTGCTCAATCTTCTTCGAGGCATCCTCGATCCGACCCATCGCGCTGGTCGCATTGCGGACGACGACGGCCGAACCATCGGCGTCGCGACGGGTCTCGGCCACCATCGCATTGGTCTCGCGTGTGCGGTCAGCCGAAAGCCGGACGGTGCGGGTGATCTCGTCGACGGTTGCGGCCGCCTGCTGCAATGACGCCGACTGCGTCTTGGTCCGCTCGGAGAGGTGGCCGGCCGACTGCGCCATCTGGCGCACATTGCCCTGGATGGCGGCGACGTTTTGCTGGATCCTGGCGACCGTCTGCTGCACCCGTACCATCGACCGGTTGAAATCGAGCCGCAACTGCTCGAGCGAACCGATGAATGGCGTTTCGATCAGCGTCGAGACGTCCCCCTCGGCCAGCCGGCGCAGTCCGTCGGCCAGAGCCGATACGGCCTGCTCTATCTCCCGGTCCAGTCGGCGCTTCTCCGCATCGTTGCGGTCGCGCTCGCTTTCGACGGCGATGCGTTGCCGCTCGCTTTCGGCCTCGATCTCGATCTTGGCGGCAGCGTTTTCCTTGAAGACCGCAAGCGCACGCGCCATTTCGCCGATCTCGTCACCGCGCTTCTCGCCGGCGATCGCCACCTGCAGGTTGCCGTCGGCGAGGTGGCGCATGGCGCTGGTGATGCGCCCGATCGGCCGGCGCAGGGTGTAGACCAGGGCAACGCCGGACACGACGGCAATGAGCACGCCGAGCGCCGTCACGCCGAGATAGATGGCGTTCGCCTTGCTGCCCTGCCGTTCGGCGGCCGCCCGCTGCACGTCGGCGAAGCCGGATAGGTGGCCGCCCATCGCATCGATCTCCGCAGCGGCCGCGGCAAAGCGCTCCCGCCGCTCGACCGTGATCTCCAGCAGCGCCAGACTGTCGGCTTCAATGCTGTCCAGCGCCGGCAGGATCTTTGCCGCCGGGCCGTTGATCGCATCGAGATCACCCGCCGTCGACTTCAACCCGGACAGGGCGTTGCGCGCCGCAACCACCTGCTCGACCAGGGCGGCCCTGTGCTTGTCGGAGCGATCGAGCGAGAAATTCAAGAAGGCAAGCCGGACGGAATGGACGGCGTCGATCAGGAGCCGCGAGTCGAGGGCGACGAGGTCCGCCCTCGACAGCATCGCCTCGATGTCCGAATAGGCGGCGGAGGCCTCCTTCATCCGAACCGATGCGGCGCGGTCGAGCGCCGCCGACAGGTTCGCAAGCGACTGGACCAGGGCCGGGCGCCTCATTGCCGCGTCCTCGGAATCCGAGGCCGCTGCCCGCAGATCCTTCACCAGACCGGCCATCGTCTTGCCGAGCGCCTTTTCGGACTTGGGGAGCGCGGGCCCAAGGTGTCTCGCACGCGCTGCAAGTTCATCCATCCGGGACGTCAGGATCTTCTGGCCGTCGGCGTCGCCGGAGCGTCGGTCGAAGGCCTGCTTGAGCTCGACGACCGTCGCCGAGGCCGCCGCGATCTTGTCGCCCGCACGCAGTTTGTCGCGTGCCGACTCTTCGCTGCGGCGTGCCGCCTCATCCAGGCTGGCAACGGCAACCTGCAGGGCTGCCTGCACGGCCTTGACCTCGGCGATGGCCATATCCAGCTCGCCCACCAGCGTGTTTTCACGCCGGTTCAGCGACCATAGGTCATCCATGCGCGACGATATCGAGGCGAGCGAGCCATAGGCGGCATCAAGGTCGGCACCGCCCTCGCCGCCCGTCAGCCGCGCCTTCGACGCCTCGAGCGCCCGTCGCTGTTCGTCGATCCGCTCCATAACCCGGGCCCGGTTCTCCGCATCGGCCCGTTCGAGGAAGTTGCCCATCGCCGCATAGACGTCCTTGAAGCCGCGCAGCGACGTCGAGACCGAGTTGGCGAGCGCCATGCGGTCCTGCAACATGCCGGAGGCGACCAGGCCCGTGATGCCGACGGCCGAGATGCTGGCGACAAAGGGCAAGATGAGAAGCAGCACCTTCGTCCGGATGCTGAAGCGAGACAAAAGGCGATCGAACCATTCCATGATTTCGTTTCCCGGCGATGGCGGACTGTCGCGGCCTCCCCTCCGCAACGCTTGCCGATCCTTAGCACCGCGCGTTCCTAACAATTGGCAAATGCGGCAGGAAATGCCGGCGATTTCACAAAACTTTCACAATCAGGAAACCTTTTGTGACAACGCGTTAGCTCAGTCACCCATGTCTGCCGGCAGCTTCAAACGACCGCCCTGGTCGTTGCCCCAAACGAGACGCAGCCCACACCCGCGGGCCGCCACGTCGAGAGCCCTACAGCGCCACGCCGGCGGCGTGGCCCGACGACCAGGCCCACTGAAAGTTATAGCCGCCGAGCCAGCCGGTCACGTCGACGCATTCGCCGATGAAGTAGAGCCCGGGCACGGCCTTCGCCTGCATCGTCTTCTGGTCGAGCGCTGCCGTGTCGACCCCGCCGAGCGTCACTTCCGCCGTGCGGTATCCTTCCGATCCCGCCGGACGGATGACCCAGTTCTGAATGGCGGCCACGACCCGCGCCAGAACCTTGTCGGACATGTCCGCCAGATGGCCGGCGAAGCCATGCGTTTCAACCATGTATTGCGCCAGCCGCTTCGGCAGACTGTCGCCGAGCACCGTCTGGATCGCCTGCCGCCCGTTGCCCTGACGGGCAGACTTCAGCGCGGCGAGAATGTCGACTTCGGGCTCGATCACAAGCGTGATGTCGTCGCCCTCGCGCCAATAGGAGGAGATCTGCAGCAGCGCGGGTCCGCTCAGCCCCCGGTGGGTGAAAAGCAAGGCTTCCCGGAAGGTGGTCTTGCCGTGGCGGATTTCGGCCGGGACGGCAATGCCCGACAAAGACGAAAGGCCCGACAACAGCCCCGGATCGAGCGTCAGCGGTACCAACCCTGGGCGCGGCTCGACGAGCGGCAGGCCGAACTGTTCGGCGACCTGATAGGCGAAGCCGGTCGCGCCCATCTTGGGTATGGACTTGCCGCCGGTGGCGATCACCAGCGAGGCGGCATGGATCGTGCCGGTCTCGGTGCGCACGGCGAAGCCGCCGCCCGTCCTCTCGATCGCTGCAATCGGTGATCCCAGCCGCAGGTGCGCGCCGGCCGCCTGCATCTCGTCGAGCAGCATGCGGATGATCTGCGTCGCGCTACCATCGCAAAAGAGCTGCCCCAGCGTCTTCTCATGCCAGCCGATCTTGTGCTTTTCGACCATGGCGATGAAATCCTGCACGGTGAAGCGGGCCAGCGCCGACTTGCAGAAATGCGGGTTCTTTGACAGGAAGTTCTTTGGCCCGGCATGAAGGTTGGTGAAGTTGCAACGGCCGCCGCCAGAGATGCGGATCTTCTCGCCCGGCGCCTTGGCATGGTCAAGCACGAGGACGCGCCGCCCGCGCCTTCCCGCCTCGATTGCACACATCATGCCGGCCGCGCCGGCGCCGATGATGACCACGTCCTTGTATTCTGTCACGCCGCGCACCCGTTCCTGCTTGTCGGCCTTCCTTTCCGCCCCGCACGGCGAAAGTCAATCGCCCCACTCCATTCTGCGGCAATCCGCGCTGGCGATGCCCATATCGGCTCGATTTTCAGCCTTTCTCCCCCCTAGCCAAGGCTCGAACTCCGGCTATGATGGCGCATCCGAAACCAACCCCGGTGTCTCATGCCGTCCAAAAAGACCGTTGCCTCCACCATTCAGAAAGCCAGCCGTTCCACCAAAATCCCGCCCTCCCTGACCGCCCTGCGCGGCGTCGGTTCCTGGAAAGAGGCGGCGGACTGGCTCAAGTTCCGAGGCATCGAGGACATTGAGTGCATCACCCCGGACCTTGCCGGGGTGCCGCGCGGCAAGATGATGCCGTCGTCGAAGTTCACGTCCAACACCTCGCTGGCGCTGCCGTCGGCCGTCTACCGCCACACCATTTCCGGCGAGTATCCTGAGGAGACCGGGCAGTTCCGCTACGAGCCGCGCGACAGCGACCTGAAGCTGGTGCCGGACCTGTCGACGCTCAGCGTCGTGCCGTGGGAAAGCGACGCGACAGCCCAGGTGATCTGCGACGTCGTTGGCTCCACCGGCGAAAGCGTGGGCTACGCACCGCGCAACGTGCTGAAGAACGTCGTCGACCTGTACAAGCAGCGCGGATGGCGGCCTGTCGTGGCCCCGGAGATCGAATTCTATCTCGTCGCCATGAACGAGGATCCGGATTATCCGCTGCGTCCGCCGAAGGGGCGCTCCGGTCGTACCGGGCTCGGTGGGCAAGGCTATTCGATCGCCGGCATCAACGAGTTCGACGAACTGATCGACGATATCTACCATTTTTCGGAAAAGCAGGGCCTGGAGATCGACACGCTGATCCACGAGGAGGGCCCGGCCCAGCTCGAGATCAACCTGCGCCACGGCGATCCGATCGAACTCGCCGACCAGGTGTTCATGTTCAAGCGCACGATCCGCGAAGCGGCGCTGAAGCACGGCATCTACGCCACCTTCATGGCCAAGCCGATGCAGGGCCAGGCCGGGTCGGCCATGCACATCCACCAGTCGGTGGTGGACATCAAGACCGGCAAGAACGTGTTCTCCAACGCGGACGGCTCTGCCTCCAAGGAGTTCTTCCATTTCATTGGCGGCATGCAGGCCTATGTGCCGAAGACGCTGGTGATGATGGCGCCCTACGTGAACTCCTACCGCCGACTGACACCGGAGATGTCGGCGCCGGTCAACAATGCGTGGGGTTACGACAACCGCACCACCGCCTTCCGCATTCCGGTGTCCGATGCCAACGCACGGCGTGTCGAAAACCGCCTGCCGAGTTCGGATGCGAACCCCTACCTGGCGCTCGCGGCGTCGCTCAGTTGCGGCCTGCTCGGCATCATGAACGCTGTCGAGCCGACGGCGCCGAGCGAGGCCACTGCGAACGACGGCAGCATCACCCTTCCGCGCGGACTGCTGGAGGCCGTGTCACTGCTGGAATCCGATCCGGATCTGGCAAAGGTGCTGAACCCCGAGTTCATCGGCATCTATGCCGGCGTCAAGCGCGGCGAGTTCGAGACCTTCATGCAGGTAATCAGCCCGTGGGAGCGGGAATTCCTGCTGCTCAACGTCTGACGCTGCGGCCGGCGGCCACGCCGGAACACCCCGAACCGCTTGGCTGCATGGGTGTTCCGGTCGCTCCGTCTTTCCCTCCTTGCGATCGAAAGCATTCCCATGTCCTGGCAAAGCCCCATCTCCCCCGGTATCTCCTGGTATGAAGCGACGGTCGGCGAGCGCCCCGAGTATGCGCCGATGTCCGGCTCCTGCGAGACCGACGTCGCGATCATCGGCGGCGGCTTCACCGGCCTGCAGGCCGCCTACAACCTTGCGCGCAAGGGTACGCGCGTCGTCCTGATCGACGCCAACCGGTTCGGCGACGGTGCCTCCGGCCGCAACGGCGGCCAGCTCGGCACCGGCCAGCGCGCATGGCCGGAGGAGATCGAGGAGGAACTGGGCTACGAGCGCTCAAGAGCGCTGTTCGACCTGGCCGAGCGCGCGAAGCAGCACATTTTCGACTTTTCCGCCGAACAGAAGCTCGACATCGAGTTCGTGCCGGGGCACCTCAACGTGTCGCACAAGAAGAACTACGAAAAGGACTACCGCGCCAGCCCGGAGATCGCCGCCAGGCGCTACGGCTATACCCAGTCCGTCTTCATGGACAAGGCCGAGACGCAGGAGCGGCTGGGGTCAAGCTTCTATCTATTCGGCGTGCGCGACACCGGCACCGGCCACATCCATCCGATGAAGCTGCTCGTCGGCAGCGCACGAGCTGCGGCGGCGGCCGGCGCCGTGCTGCACGAAAAGACGGCGGCGATACGGATAGAACGCACCGGCGGCAAGGCCGTGATCACCACGGCAAGGGGCACCATCACCGCCGACAGGGCGCTGGTGGCCTGCAACGCCTATATCGGCGGTCTTGAACCGAACACGGCCGCCCATGTCATGCCGATCCGATCCTTCATCGGCGCGACGCCGGTGCTCGACGCTTACCCGAGGGTGATACCGGGCGGTGAGTCGGTATCCGATTCCCGTTTCGTCGTGCGCTACTTCCGCCGCAGCCGCGACGGCAGGCTGCTGTTTGGCGGTCGCGAAGCCTATACCGCCGACAATCCGCGCGACATGACCGTCCACATCCGCCGCCAGATCGCCGAGGTCTATCCGGACCTCGCGGACATCGACATCACGCACGCCTGGGGCGGCTCGGTCGGAATCACCATGTCGCGCAAGCCCTACGTGCGCGAGGTCATGCCAGGCATCACCACGATCGGCGGTTATTCCGGCCACGGCGTCATGCTGTCGAACTACTGCGGAAGGCTCTACGCCGAGGCGGTTTCCGGCGGCAGCGCCGATCTCGACGTCCTCAAGAGCCTGAAAATTCCGGCCTTTCCCGGCGGGGCACGGTTCCGCTCGCCGCTGCTGTTTCTGGCGATGACCTGGTACGCGCTACGCGACAAGCTGTGAGTCGATTCCCTCGATTTTGTTGCGCCGCACTCTGGCCATTTTAAATCGATTAGATTATAAGGGCGTCAACGCGAACCAGATCGAGATTTGCAATGAGCAGCCAATTGATACCCGTCGAACCGTTCGACTACGTGGTCTTCGGGGGTACCGGCGACCTGGCGGAACGCAAGCTCCTGCCGGCGCTCTATCATCGCCAGCTCGCCGGCCAGTTCACCGACCCGACCCGCATCATCGGTGCCTCGCGCGCACCGATGACGCATGCAGCCTACCGCGAATACGCCGCAAACGCGCTGCGCGAGCACCTGAAGCCGGGCGAGTTCGAGGACGATCAGGTCCGGGCTTTCACCGACCGGCTCTACTACGTCTCGGTCGATGCGAAGTCGGATCAGGGATGGGACAAGCTCAAGCAGATCCTTGACGAGGGCAAGGATCGCGTGCGGGCGTTCTACCTGGCGGTGGCGCCGGCGATCTTCGGCGAGATCGCCGAAAAGATCCGCGACCACAAGATGATCACCAGGCAGACCCGGATCGTCGTCGAAAAGCCGATCGGTCGCGACCTCGCCTCGGCGACGGTACTGAACGACACGATCGGCAAGGTGTTCCGTGAGGACCAGATCTTCCGAATTGACCACTATCTCGGCAAGGAGACGGTGCAGAACCTGATGGCGCTGCGCTTTGCCAACGCGCTCTACGAGCCACTTTGGAACTCCGCCCATATCGACCACGTGCAGATCACGGTCGCCGAGTCGGTCGGGCTCGAGAGCCGCGCAGGCTACTACGACAAGGCCGGTGCGCTGCGCGACATGGTGCAGAACCACATCCTGCAACTGCTCTGCCTCGTGGCGATGGAGGTTCCCTCCTCGATGGACGCCGAGGCCGTCCGCGACGAGAAGCTGAAGGTGCTGCGGGCACTGAAGCCGATCGACGAGTACAATGTCGAACGCCTGACCGTTCGCGGCCAGTATCGGGCCGGCGCCTCGGCCGGCGGACCGGTGAAGGGCTACCTCGAGGAACTGGAAGGCGGTGTTTCCAACACCGAGACCTTCGTCGCCATCAAGGCCGAGATCGGCAACTGGCGCTGGGCGGGCGTGCCCTTCTACATCCGTACCGGCAAGCGCATGGCCAGCCGCGTCTCCGAGATCGCCATCACCTTCAAGCCGATCCCGCACTCGATCTTCGAGCCGGCGGCGGGCCGCATCGAACAGAACCAGCTCATCATCCGCCTGCAGCCCGACGAGGGCGTAAAGCAATGGCTGATGATCAAGGACCCGGGCCCGGGCGGCATGCGCCTTCGCAACGTGTCCCTCGACATGAGCTTCGCCCAGGCCTTCGACGCCCGCAATCCGGACGCCTACGAGCGGCTGCTGCTCGACGTGATCCGTTCCAACCAGACGCTGTTCATGCGCCGCGACGAGGTCGAGGCCGCCTGGCGCTGGGTCGACCCGATCCTGAAGGCGTGGGCGACCACCAGCCAGCAGGTGCAGGGCTATACCGCCGGCACCTGGGGCCCGAGCCAGGCAATCGCGCTGATCGAGCGCGACGGCCGCACCTGGCACGAGACCTGAGGCGCGCGATGGTGACGAGGTTCCACGAATACGCCGACGGCGCCGCCCTGGCCGAGGCCCTGGCCGATGCGGTCGCCGCCACGCTCAAGCACGCCATCGCCGAACGCGGCCGGGCGACGATCGCCGTTTCCGGCGGCTCGACGCCGAAGCGGTTCTTCACCGCCCTGTCGACGCGCGACCTCGACTGGCCGAAGGTGACGGTAACGCTGGTCGACGAACGGTTCGTGCCGGCCGACAATCCGCGCTCGAACCACCTGCTGGTGGCCGAGTGCCTGTTGCAGGGTCCGGCATCCCGGGCGAATTTCGTGCCGCTGTTTCGCGAGGCGGCAAGCGCCGGGGACGCGGCACGGCTGGCCGGCGCGGACATCGCCGCGCTTCCGGCCCCGCTCGACGTTGCCGTCCTTGGGATGGGCAATGACGGGCACACGGCGTCGTTCTTTCCCGGCGGTGACCGGCTGGCGGAAGCGCTCGCGCCGGAAACGCCGCGCGGCGTGATGACCATGGAGGCGGAAGGGGCCGGCGAAACCCGGCTGACACTGACCTTCTCCGGTCTTGAGGATGCGCGCCTGATCGTGCTGCACATCGAAGGCCAGGCCAAGAAGGACACGCTCGACGAGGCCCTTTCCACCGGCGACGAAAGCGAAATGCCGGTCCGCGCGATGCTCCGGCGTGCCGCCACGCCGGTCGACATCTACTGGGCGCCGTAGTCCGAACGGACAAAAAAACGGTTGGCGCCAACCGGCACGCGATCCCGCCGCCACGGACAAGGCCGTTCGGCCACCGCATGCGCCGGCATGAAAACTGCAGAGAGAAAACAGGATAGCACCCATGTCCGCTGACTCCCGCATCGAAGCCATCACCGCCCGCATCGTCGAGCGCTCGAAACCCTATCGCGAGCCCTATCTCGACCGTCTGCGCGCCGCCGTTTCCAGCGGGGTTCACCGCGCGGTGCTGGGCTGCGGCAACCTCGCGCACGGCTTTGCCATCTGTTCACCCGCCGAAAAGGCAGCATTGGCGGGTGACCGCGTTGCCAACCTCGGCATCATCACCTCCTACAACGACATGCTCTCGGCCCACCAGCCGTTCGAGACCTATCCGGAGCTTATCCGCCAGGCCGCGCGCGAGGCCGGCGGCGTTGCGCAGGTCGCCGGCGGCGTGCCGGCCATGTGCGATGGCGTCACCCAGGGCCAGCCCGGCATGGAGCTGTCGCTGTTCTCGCGGGACCTGATCGCAATGGCGGCGGGCGTCGGACTGTCGCACAACATGTTCGACGCGGTCGTCTATCTCGGCGTCTGCGACAAGATCGTGCCGGGCCTGACGATCGCCGCGCTCACCTTCGGACACCTGCCGGCGGTCTTCATTCCCGCAGGCCCGATGACCTCCGGCCTGCCGAACGACGAGAAGTCGCGGGTGCGCCAGCTGTTTGCCGAGGGCAAGGTCGGCCGCGACACGCTGCTCGAGGCGGAGTCGAAGTCCTACCACGGCCCGGGCACCTGCACCTTCTACGGCACGGCGAACTCGAACCAGATGCTGATGGAGATCATGGGCTTCCACCTGCCCGGCGCCTCCTTCGTCAACCCGGGCACGCCGCTGCGCGATGCGCTGACCAGGGAAGCGGCGAAGCGCGCGCTGGCGATTACCGCCCAGGGCAACGAGTTCACGCCGGCCGGCGAGATGATCGACGAACGATCGATCGTCAACGGCGTCGTCGGCCTGCACGCCACCGGCGGCTCGACCAACCACACGATGCACCTGATCGCCATGGCCCGCGCCGCCGGCATCGTCCTGACCTGGGAAGACATTTCCGACCTCTCCGACGTCGTGCCGCTACTGGCGCGCGTCTATCCGAACGGCCTGTCCGACGTGAACCATTTCCATGCGGCCGGCGGCATGGGCTTCCTGATCAAGGAACTGCTGAAGGCGGGTTACCTGCACGACGACGTGCGCACCGTCTACGGCCAGGGCCTGCATGCCTACACCATCGAGCCCCGGCTGTCGGACAGCGGCACGGTGCGGCGAGAGCCGGCGCCGGCAACCAGCCATGACCCGAAGGTACTCGCCAACGTCGAACATCCGTTCCAGCACACCGGCGGGCTGAAGATGCTCACCGGCAACCTCGGCAGCGCGGTGATCAAGATCTCGGCGGTCAAGCCGGAACGGCACGTGATCGAGGCGCCGGCGAGAATCTTCCACGACCAGGCCGAGCTCAATGCCGCCTTCAAGGCGGGCAGCCTCGAAGGCGACTTCGTCGCCGTCGTACGCTTCCAGGGACCAAAGGCGAACGGCATGCCGGAACTGCACAAGCTGACCACCGTGCTCGGCATTTTGCAGGATCGCGGGCAGAAGGTGGCGCTCCTGACCGACGGGCGCATGTCGGGCGCGTCCGGCAAGGTGCCGGCAGCGATCCATGTCACCCCCGAGGCCGCCGACGGCGGGCCGATCGCCCGCATTCGCGAGGGCGACGTGGTCCGGGTCGATGCCGTGCGGGGCACGGTGGAGGTGCAGGTCGATGCCGCCGAGTTCGAAGCCCGCCCGGTCGCCGCGGCGGACCTTTCGGGCAACGAGTTCGGCATGGGACGCGAGCTGTTCGCCGCATTCCGCGCCATCGCCGGACCGGCGGACCGGGGCGCGAGCGTGCTCTTTGCCTGAGCTGCGCGGCCCGGCGGCCTTCAGCCCGTTCGCACGCTCCACTGGGTGCGTTGTCAGGTTCGATGAAAGATTATCGCGACGGCAGAAGGTCGTCGGCCGGACCTAAGAATAGATGTCGAGCGTCCGGTTCCGATGGTTCGGATGGGTGCTGTAGACGAAGATCCGGTTCATGTCCTTCTCGGCGAGAAGGCGCAGGAAGCGCGCCTCGACGAGGTCGTTGGCGTGAACGCGCAGGGTCAGACAGCCGATCATCGGGATCCGCGCGCTGACGACGTCGAGGTAGAAGTTCTTCGGCAGATTGAACTTGGTCAGGATCTTCAGCACGGCGCCACTGCGCGACAGCCTGATGATCTGGCAGCGCCTTGACACGAGGTTGACAATGCCGCCGCTCTCGGTGAACTCGATCCGGGCCTCGTTGCAGGTGTCCTCCATGGGAAAGGTCTTTTCCCGGTCGTACATGAAGGACTCTTCCTTGTTCAGGTAGTTCGGACGCTGAGAAGGAAGGTGCAAGCTCATCCCAATATTCCTGCTGCTTCTTGTTGGCAGGATGCTAGGCGGCAAACCCTTAAGAACGGGTTGAACGCCCATGCCTAATGGTCGCAGTCGTGTCGAAACGCTACGCCTCGCGATAGCTCTTTCCCTCCCCGTCGAAGAGGTGGAGCTTGCCGCGCTCGGCGGTGAAGCGCACCCTGTCACCGCGGTGCACCGGCCGGATGCCCGGGATCTTGGCGATGATCGGCTCGCCCTCGACCAGCCCCTCGATATAGAGCAGCGTCACCTCGCCCAGCGCCTCGACGATCGAGACCGTGCCCTCGAAAAGATAGTCCGCGCCGGTCGTGACCTGCAGGTCCTCCGGGCGCACGCCGAAGCTGGCCGCCTTGCCAAGCTCGCTCTCTGCCGTGGCAATATCGAGGGTGGCCTTCATCCCGCCCTTCAGCTCGACCGTGGTCGCCTGCCCGGCCGCGATGACCGTCGCCGGAATGACGTTCATCGCCGGCGAGCCGATAAAACGGGCGACGAACAGGTTGGCCGGGCGCTCGTAGAGTTCCAGCGGTGCACCGACCTGCTCGATGTGGCCGGCGGACAGCACGACGATGCGGTCGGCGAGCGTCATCGCCTCGACCTGATCGTGGGTGACGTAGATCATGGTGGTGTCGGCCATGCGCTCGGCCAGCTTGGCGATCTCGATACGGGTCGCGACCCGGAGCGCCGCGTCGAGGTTCGACAGCGGCTCGTCGAACAGAAAGACCTTCGGGTTGCGGCAGATGGCGCGGCCGATCGCCACGCGCTGGCGCTGGCCGCCGGACAGCGCCTTCGGCAGGCGGTCGAGATACGTGGTCAGTTGCAGGATATCGGCAGCGGCGCGCACCCGCCGGTCGATCTCCTCCTTGCTCTCCTTGGCGATGCGCATGCCGAATGCCATGTTGTCGTAGACGGTCATGTGCGGATAAAGCGCATAGGACTGGAACACCATGGCGATGCCGCGCTTGGAGGGCGGCGTGTCGTTGACCCGCTCGCCGTCGATCATCATGTCGCCGCCGGTGATCTCCTCCAGACCGGCAATCATCCGCAGCAGCGTCGACTTTCCGCAACCGGACGGGCCGACGAACACGATGAACTCGCCCTGCCTGATGTCCAGGTCGATGCCGTGGATCACGTCCACCGCGCCATAGGACTTGCGGATATCCTTCAAAACCAGTCCGGTCATTTTTGTCCCCTTCTGTCCGTCACGCGAAACGGGCGAAGAACCCGCTCCATGCCGGAAGCGCGATGGTCTTTTCGTTCAACCTGCTCGCAAACCCGTGCCCCTCCAGCGGTTCGATCGCCGCCGCCGGACGGGTCACCTCACGCGGTGCCGCTCCCAGGTTGAAGAGGCACAGTATGCGCTCGTTGCCGTGGCTGCGAACGAAGGTCAGGATGCCTGCGTCCGCCTGTCCGAACTCGATCTCGCCCTTCGCCAGCGCGGCGTGCTGGCGGCGGAAGGCGAGGAAGCGGCGATAGTGGTTAAGGACGGAGGCGGGATCGTCGTCCTGGACGGAAACGGCAGCGTTCAGATGCCCCGCCGGAACCGGCAGCCAAGGCTTGCCGCTGGTGAAGCCAGCGCCTGCCGCGCCGGCGTCCCAGGGCATCGGCGTGCGGCAACCGTCGCGCCCCTTGAAATCCGGCCAGAACTGGATGCCATAGGGATCCTGCAGGTCCTCGTAGGCAAGTTCCGCCTCCGGCAGCGCCAGCTCCTCGCCCTGGTAGATGCAGACGGAGCCGCGCAGCGACATCAGCAGCGAGGCCAGCAGCTTCGCATGCGCGGCGTGGTCGGCCACGCCCGCGCCCCAGCGGCTGACGTGGCGCACCACGTCGTGATTGGAGAAGGCCCAGCAGACCCAACCGTCCGGGGCCGCGCGTTCGAGCGCGTCCTGCACCGTCGCGATCGTCGCCGGGCTGGGGACATCGGCCGACAGAAACTCGAAGGCGTAGCACATGTGCATCTTGTCGCTGCCGGAGGTGTATTGGCCGGCGATCTCCAGCCCGCGCTGGCTGTCCCCGACTTCGCCGACCGCGGCAATCGCCGGAAACTCCTCCATCACCGCGCGGAATCGCTGGAGAAAGGCCAGGTTCTCAGGCCGGTTCTTGTCGTAGAGATGTTCCTGGTAGTTGTAGGGGTTCACGGCCGGCGCGGTCTGCGTGTTGCGTCGCTCGGGCGGCAGTGACGGGTTGTCGCGCAGTTCCTGGTCGTGGAAGTAGAAATTGATCGTATCGAGACGGAAGCCGTCGACGCCGCGCGTGAGCCAGAAGCGCGCGACGGCGAGCAACGCGTCCTGAACCTCGAGATTGTGCAGGTTCAGGTCCGGCTGCGCGGTCAGAAAATTGTGCAGGTAGTATTGCAGCCGGCTCGGATCCCACTGCCAGGCCGAACCGCCGAAGATCGACAGCCAGTTGTTCGGGGGGGTCCCATCGGGCTTCGGGTCGGCCCAGACATACCAGTCCGCCTTGGCGTTTGTCCGGCTCGACCGGCTTTCGGCAAACCAGGGGTGCCGGTCTGAGGTGTGCGACAGCACCAGGTCGATCATCACCCGGATGCCGAGCCGGTGCGCCTCGGCGACCATCGCATCGAAGTCGGCCAGCGTGCCGAAGATCGGATCGACGTCCTCGTAGTTGGAGACGTCGTAACCGAAGTCCTTCATCGGCGAGGTGAAGAAGGGCGAGATCCAGATGGCGTCCACACCGAGAGACGCCACATGCGGCAGTCGCCGGGTGATCCCGGCCAGATCGCCGATGCCGTCGCCGTTCGTATCCTGGTAGGAGCGCGGATAGATCTGGTAGATCACCGCGCCGCGCCACCAGTCCTTGTCGACTGCCGGCAGTGCTGCACTCGTCGTCGCCATTCCGAAACCCTGTCTTGCTGTTAGCCGCCCTTGACCGAGCCCGCCAGCAGGCCGCGCACGAGGTAGCGCTGCAGGGCGAAGAACACGATCAGGGGAACGATGATGGTGATGAAGGCCGATGCGGTCAAAATCTCCCAGTTGCCGCCGCGCGAGCCCAGCAGGTTGACCAGCCTCCCGGTCAGCACCAGGTGCTCGCTGCCGGTCCCGAGGAACACGATCGCCACCAGCAGGTCGTTCCAGGTCCAGAGGAACTGGAAGATGGCGAAGGAGGCGAGAGCCGGGAAGGACAGCGGCAGGATGATCTTGACGAAGATGTCGAAGTCGCTGGCGCCGTCGACGCGGGCCGACTCCATGATCTCCTTCGGCAACCCGGCCATGTAGTTGCGCAACAGGTAGATCGCGAGCGGTAGGCCGAAGCCCATGTGTGCGAGCCAGATGCCGACATAGGTCTTGGCGGGTACGCCGAAAAAGGCGCCGACGCCGTTGTACAGCTTCAGCAGCGGGATCAGCGACATCTGCAGCGGCACGACCAGCAGCCCGACGACGACCGCGATCAGGATCGCGCGACCGGGAAACTTCATCCAGGCGAGCGCATAGGCACAGAAGGCGGCGACCAGGATCGGAATGACCGTTGCCGGCACGGCGACGGTCAGCGAATTGATGAAGGAGGCGGCAATGCCCTCGGCGCTCAGAACCTCGCGGTAGTTGTCGAGGGTGAAGCGCGGCGGAACGGACGCGGTGTAGAAGATCCGCTGGCCGCGGCTGCCTTCCATCTTCGTGTTCGAGACGATCGCAAAATTGCCGTCAGCCTGCACCGTCAGCTTCTCGCCGTCATTGAGCTCGGCCGCCTCTCCGGGCTGGAACGCGGTCGGCTCGCGGCTGCTGAAGCCAAAGGCGGAGACTTCGCCCGGTTGCCCCTCGAGGAGATTGCCGGCGATGACGAAGGTGCCGTCCTGTTCCACCTGTGTTTCCGGCGACGGCGCCCGAAACACCAGATTCTGGGTGGATGTGGAGAGCGCGGTCCACCAGCCGGACACGGCAAGCTGGTCCTTGTCGCGCAGCGAGGAGATCAGCAGGCCGGCCGTCGGCAGGGTCCACAGGGCCACGAGCAACAGCACCGACAGGTGGACGGCGAACGTGAGCGGGGAGCGCTTGGCGCCGGACATCTCAGTGGCCTCCTGTTTCGCGCGTCGCGTTGCGGATGTTCCAGATCATGATCGGAATGACCAGCACCATGATGACGACCGCGATCGCGGCCCCGCGCCCGAAGTCGCCACCACCGCGGAACATCCAGTCGAACATCAGGTTGGCCAGCACCTGCGTCTGCCACTGCCCGTTGGTCATCGCCAGGACGATGTCGAAGACCTTGAGCACCAGGATGGTGATCGTCGTCCAGACGACCGCGATCGTGCCCCAGATCTGGGGGATCATGATCTTGAAGAAGATCTGCAGGCCGCTGGCGCCGTCGATGACGGCCGCCTCCAGCGTCTCCTCCGGGATGCCGCGCAGGGCGGCAGAAAGGATCACCATGGCGAAGCCGGTCTGGATCCAGATCAGGATGACCATCAGGAAGAAGTTGTTCCAGAACGGCAGCGTGATCCAGGCCTGCGGCGCGCCGCCGAAATAGGTGACGAGCGCATTGAGGATGCCGATCTGCTCGCTGCCCTCGGCACGATAGTCGTAAACGAACTTCCAGATCACCGCGGCACCGACGAATGAAATCGCCATCGGCATGAAAATCAGCGTCTTGGCGATGTTGCCCCACCAGATCCGGTCGGTCAGCGCCGCAATGACCAGACCGAAGAAGGTCGACAGCGCCGGCACCACCAGCAGCCACAGGAAATTGTTGAAGATCGACTGGCGGAACTCGCCGTCGCCCATCATCCAGACGAAGTTGCTGAAGCCGACGAAATCCCGACCGGAGCGGCCATGAAGGCTGAGCCGGACGGACTCGAACACCGGATAGACAAGATAGACCGCCAGCGCCAGCAGCGCCGGCAGCATGAACAGCCAGGGCCGGATCGCATTGGTGATGCGCAGGTTCTGCGAGGCAGTCTTGCCCTTCAGCCCCTTGGAGGGGAACATCCGGTCAAGCAGCCAGTTGGTCGCCAAAAAATAGAAGGCGCAGGCCAGCACCCCCGCGATCATCGTGACTATGGCAAACAGGAGCTGCTGCATTCTGCCTCCTCCCCAGGAAGTATGTCGTGCCGCAAGGCATCAACCCTTGTCCGGGCAGGTCAAGGGGCCTGCCCGGAAACCCTCGCAAGCCGGCGTTGGCCGGCCCGGTCCGTTACTTGATGGCGTCCCAGGCCTTCTGGACGCCTGCGGCGACGTCGGCGGAGGATTTACCGCCGACGAAGCTCACCATGCCGGTCCAAAGCGCCCCGGCGCCGATCTTGCCCGGCATCAGGTCGGAGCCGTCGAAGCGGAAGGTGGTGGAATTCAAAAGGATCTCGCCCTGCTTCTTCATCGGCGCGTTGGCGTAAGTCTCCGGGTTGGCGCTCTTCAACGGCGTCAGGAAGCTTGTCTGAGCCATCCAGACCTCATGGGCGATCGGCGTCTTGAGGAAATCAATGAAGGCGCGCGCGGCCGGCGTATCCCGGGTGATCATCGCCAGCGTGCCCGCGCCGAGGACCGGATTGCCCAGTTCCGGCTTGGCGGCATAGGGCGGCATGTAGAAGAAGTCCACGTCCTCGCCGACCACCGTTCCCTCGGGGAAGAAGGACGGAATGAAGGACGCCTGGTGGTGCAGGTAGCACTTCGGCGGCGAGTCGAAGAGACCCTTCGGGCTGTCGCGGAAATCGGTCGAGGCGACGGCCGCGGTGCCTCCCGAGACGAACTTGTCGTTCTTGGCAAACCAGCCGAACTCGTCCAGCGCGCCCGTCACGGCCGGATCGGTGAAGGGCATCTCGTTGGTCACCCACTTGTCGTAGGTCTCGGGTGTCTGTGTGCGCAGCATCAGGTCCTCGACCCAGTCGGTCGCCGGCCATCCGGTCGCGCCGCCCGACCCCAGGCCGATGCACCATGGCGCGTCGCCGTCGGCGGCGATCTGCTCGGTCAGCGCCTTGAGTTCTTCCATGGTCTTCGGGACATCGTAGCCGGCATCCTCGAAGTTCTCCGGCACGTACCAGACCAGCGACTTCACGTCGATCTTGTAGGGGAAGGCGAACAGCTGCTCGTTCCCGTCCTTGTCCTTGTAGGTGGACAGGTCCACCCAGGACTGGCCGGCAGCGTAGTTTTCGAGCAGCCACGCCTTGGTCTCGTCACCGAGCGGTGTCAGGTAACCCTTGGAGGCCAGGTCGGCGATCAGCCCGGGCTGCGGCAGAACCGCAATGTCCGGCGGACTGCCGGCCTGGGTGTCGATGACGATCTGCTGCTCGTAGTTCTCCGACGAAGAGTACTTCACCTCGACGCCCGTTGCCTCGGTGAAGTAGGCAAGGACGCTCCGGATCAGCGCCTCATCCTCGCCGCGCCACGGCCCGAAAATGGTCAGGGTCTGGCCCTTCATGTCATGCCCCTGCTTGAACTCCTCGAAGCTGGACCAGTTGAACCTGGCATCCTCGCCAGGCTTGAACTTCAACTCCGCCGCAGCGGCAGTTCCGGCCATCAGCGACACCGCGGCCGCCACCGTTAGCAAACTCTTCCTCACGTCATCGCCTCCCATCGCATGCCCGCGCTTGCGGCGGGCTCCTCCATCCGACCTCAAGAGCATTCAAAGCGCTTTGAACGGCTAACCATTCCTCAGGAATGTCCTCACGTCAAGCGGCGACAGTCGAACGGAAGCGAAAATTGCACTGAGCCAGGCGCTGCAACAAGGATCTGGGCGCGTTACCTGCAAGAATCCCGTTCACACCGGATTTGGCAAATGCTACATGAATTCATGCAGCTTTGATAAAATGCCCCACAGGACAGGGCCATTTCAAAGCGCTTCGATAGCGCGAAGGCAAGAACGTGAATCTGAAACAGCTCTCGGAACTCCTCGGTCTGTCGCAAACGACCGTCAGCAGGGCCCTCAACGGATATCCCGAGGTCAATGCCGACACGCGCCGGCGCGTGCTCGATGCGGTGCGCAAGACCGGCTACCGCCCAAACCGGGCGGCGCAGCGCCTGGCAACAGGGCGCGCCGGATCCATCGGGCTGGTCATGCCGACCGCCGACGGCACCGATTCCGATGTGCACTTCGGTGAGTTCCTCGCTGGGCTGGGCGACGAGGCCGTCAGGCACGACTTCCACTTCGTCATCAACCCCAGCCACCCGGCCGACGAGGTCGCGACCTGCCAGCGGCTGGTGGCGAGCGGAAACGTCGATGCGCTCTTCATCGCCTATACGCGCGAGCGCGATCCGCGCATCGCCATGCTCAAGTCAATGTCGATCCCGTTTGTGGTCCACGGGCGGTCCATCGGAATCCCGACGGACTACCCGTTCCTGGACATCGACAACACCGGAGCCTTCTACGATGCCGCGCGACTGCTGGTGCAGCTCGGCCACAGGCGCATCGCCCTTCTGAACGGCCCGGCCTACATGACCTACGCGATGCGACGCCGGAAGGGGACCGAACGGGCGCTCGGCGAGCGCGGCTATGTGCTCGACGAGGCCTGCGTGCAGCACTCGCCAATGACCGACGAGCACGGCTATCGCGGCATGCAGCGCTTTCTCCAGCTCGCCGAGCCGCCCACGGCTGTCCTCTGCTCGAGCACCGTGCTTGCGCTCGGCGCCGTACGGGCACTGCACCAGGCCGGCCTCAAGATCGGTTCCGACATCTCGATGATCGCGCATGACGACGTGCTGCCCATGCTCAGGCCGGAGAACTTCACCGTCCCCCTCACCACCACGCGCTCGTCGCTGCGGACGGCGGGATCGCGCATAGCCAAGCGCCTGATCTCGCGCATTCTCAAGCTGGAGGATCTCCCCGATCAGGAACTCTGGAAGGCGGAACTGATCGTCCGGGCGTCGACCGGCCCGGCGCCCTGACTGCAGTGCAACGGGCGCGGCCGCGGCATAGCGATCCGCCCCCCGATCAGAACTTCGGTGCCTTCAGTCCGGCCGTGCGATGGGCGGCAATGACGGTGTTGGCCATCAGCATGGCGATGGTCATGGGGCCGACGCCGCCGGGAACCGGCGTGATCGCCGCGGCCACCTTGACGCACTCGTCGAACGCGACGTCGCCGACGAGGCGCGACTTACCCTCGCCCCTGTCGGGCGCCGGCACACGGTTGATGCCGACGTCGATGACGGTCGCGCCCGGCTTCACCCATTCCGCCTGGACCATCTGCGGCCGGCCGACGGCCGCAACGAGGATGTCCGCCTTGCGGCAGATCCCGGCAAGATCCTTCGTGCGCGAGTGGGCCATCGTCACGGTGGCGTTGGCGTTGAGCAGCAGCGCTCCCATCGGCTTGCCGAACAGGTTGGACCGACCGATGACGACGGCGTTCAGTCCCGACAGGTCCTCGCCGTGGATGCCGCGCACCAGCACCATTGCGCCGGCCGGCGTGCAGGAAATCAACCCGCCATCCAGGTCGCCGGTTGCGAGCTTGCCGGCGTTGACGACATGCAATCCGTCCACGTCCTTCTCCGGCAGGATCGACTGGATGATCGGCTCCGATTGCAGGTGCTTGGGAAGCGGCAACTGCACCAGAATGCCGTTGATCGTGTCGTCGTCGTTCAACCTCTGAACGAGCGCTGCCAGTTCCTCCTGCGTCGTCTCCTGCGGCAGGGTGTGCTGGATCGAGGTGAAGCCGCACTCCTTCGCCATACGGCTTTTCGCCGAGACATAGGCATGGCTTGCCGGATCGTCTCCGACGATCACCACGGCCAGACCGGTCTTCACCCCGGCTTCCTGTTCGAGGTTTCGGGCGGCGGACTTGACGGCGTCAATCACGGAAGCGGCAACCTGCTTCCCATCGATAATGGTGGTCACGTTCTTCTCCCTCGCGGACTGCGCGAAAATCTAGTGTCTTCGAAACACCGGCAATGGCCTCTAAGCGCCCTATGCTGTCCAGAATCAAATTTTGCAAGCGCGCCGGCCCGCGGCCTGACGGCGCAGATCGGCGTGCACGGCGGCAAAACACCATCGAATCCAACCCACTGCGCGGGACCGGACGGCAAGGTTAACGAAGGATAAAGACAGAGCATCGAATTCGAGCAGGCAACTTAAAGGCGCCTTCAGGCAGAGCTGCTACACGCAGACGATCACCGGAAGGACCGCTGCGCATGCTCGACCTCTACGCCCACGACCGGACAGTGCCTGCGGAGCCAGTCCCCTTCGCGCTTCGGCACCGCAAGGCCGGACACCGGCTGACCGAACAGGGAGGCCGGGCATGAACCTTCATTCAACCGGCGCCATGACGGCGTCACGGCGCGACATCCTGGGTCTGCCGGTCTGCGACCTCGACTGGGCCAGCGCCTTCGACTTTGTCGCCCATCTAGCCGACCTGCCGGTCGGGCAGACGACGATCGCCTTTCTGAACGCCAACAATGCGAACCTGATGATGAGCGACCGCGCCTATCGTCACGCGCTGCGGCGCCAGATCGTGCTCCCCGACGGCCATGGCGTCGACATCGCCTCCAAGCTGTTCCATGGCCGGCCCTTTCCGGCCAACCTCAATGGCACCGACTTCGTGCCGGCGCTGCTGACCTACATTGAAAAGCCGAAGCGCGTCGCCCTTATCGGCGCCGAGCGCGACATCCTGCTGAAGGCGGTGGAACAATTCCGCATGCATACGCCCTGGCACGAGTTCCATGCCATCGCGGACGGCTATTTCGATCGCAGCAAGTCCGACGCCGTGATGGAGCGCGTGCGGGAGCTTTCCCCCGACATCCTGCTGGTCGCCATGGGCAGCCCGGTGCAGGAGAAATGGATCGCTCAGCACGTGACGCCCGGCCATGCCCGGCTGGTGATCAGTGTCGGCGCACTCTTCGACTTCGTTGCCGGACGGGTGCCGCGGGCGCCGGCGCACTTGCGCCGCCTGCGCCTCGAATGGCTGTTCCGGCTGGTCCAGGAGCCGAGCCGGCTCTGGTACCGCTACGTCGTCGGCAACCCGCTGTTTCTCTATCACGTCGTCCGCTACAAGCTGCGCGGCCTGCGGCGCCGTCACACGACCCGAAGCGCCTGACGCACGGCGCGAGCGTTCGTGATCGCGACGATCGCCGTCTAGTGTGCGCTCGTCCGGGCGGCCTGGCCGACAACCGCGCCGTCACGGAAGATGGCCGTGCCCTTGCGGGGCGGCTTGACGTTCACCTCCAGCTTGGCGATGTAGTCGATCTGCTCGATCAGCACGTCGTCGATGATCGCCTCGCCGAAACGCTTGTTCAGCCCGTCCTTGATCAGCGTGCGGAAGCCGTCGACGTCGAAACGATCGAGCCTCTCGACGTCGATCAGCCGGTGGCCCACCAGCAAGGTGTAGAGCTCGTCGACGATCGCCTCGCGCAACGGCACCGTCTGCCGTGCCGAGCGCTCCTTGTCGGCGGTGTAGGACAGGCGCGCCAGGAAGTAACCCTTGACCTCGCCGTCGGATATGACGGGGACGGTGGCCTGGGTTCCCGTGACATGCTCGAGCGCGGCCGCGCGAGCGGCGGCGTCCTCATCGAGTTTGGGTGCGGCCGCCATCTGCATGGAAAAATAGACCGAGGCGAGCGTGATGACGCAGATCCAGACGCCGGTGAGGACCAGTTTGATCACGGCTGGTATCCCAGCCGGAACTGCTCCTGCGAGTAGGTGCCGTCGGCCTCCTGCTCACGGACGGCATCCTTGAGCAGTTGCACGACCGCCCGCGCGGCCTCGAGATGGGACGAGATGCGCTGGGCGTTGACGGCGAGCTTGTCGCGGAGGTTCTTCAACTGCGGCGCAAAGGCCCTCGGCATCGCTTCCGGCTGAACATCGCGCGACAGCATGGCCAGTTCGTACAGGCAGCGGCTCTTGTGCGCGTTCGAGGTCTTCAGGTCGAATTCCGGATCGACGCCGATGCCCGCGTTCTCCGCGTCGACGATGGTCTCGAGCCGGTTCAGGACGGTGCGGATACGGAGATCGTTCGTTGCCATGTCCATTTTTGTTCCTCCGATCAGATGGTCTTTGTCGTGTTATTGGTTTCGCCCGGCGTCAGCTCTGAAAAGGTGGTTCGCTGCAGTTCCTGGACCATGGCGGTGGACACGCGGTGGGCATTCGGGTCGGTCACCGCGATGTCGGCAGCACCGCCGTCGCTGCGGCTGTCCTTGGCAAGGCTCGCGGCGATGCCGATGCCGCCGCCCTTGGCGATGACCTCGCCGATCTGTTCGGCCATCATGCCGCGCCAGATCTCTCCCGCAGTGCCCTTGCCGTAGACATCTTCGCTGTCGGCCGGCAACATGGACTTCACGAAGTTCTGCAACACCATGGCCTCGAACTTGCGATAGGTTTCCGGAACGGCCTTGCCCGACGCGGCGCCATCGGCGGCTGCGGGCAACACGCTGTCCCGGTTCAGAATGCTGACGGCGGCGCCGAAGCCGTTGCCGGCGTCGGCGAGGCTGTTCGCCTCGAAACTCGAACGGTTCGTCTTGAGCTTGGCCTGCGCCTCCTGCACCGATGCAGGATCGGCCGCCCGGACGACGTCGAGCACCAGATCGCTGGGGGGTGAAATTGCCACGTCTCTTGCCTTTCGGGTGTGCCGGAGCCGCCCTCGCCGTCATGGCGACCTGCTCCTGCTGGTCTGCGAAGGCTCCGCGTCGCCCGCCGCCACCGAACGAACCGTCTCGGCATCGGCAGCGTCTCGTGGAACTGCATCCTTCGTGCTGGAATCGACTATCGCCGCTCAACCTTACGGGAGGCTGGTCAAGCCGTCGCGACCCTCGGGCCGCACCCGCGGCTAACGACTGCCATCATCGCCATAGGCGACGTGCTGATCGACGAGATCGTAGATCGCGTCGTCCTGGGCTTCCCGCTCTTCCTGCGCGCGGGCTTCGTGCATCCTGTCCTCCAGCCGGTCGCCCTTCGTGCGCTCGCGGACGACCCGCATCTCGTGCATCTGCTGCACACCGGCCAGCATGACGTCCTTGTGGCGCAGCTTGCCGATCTGGGCGGCATAGACGCCAGCAAAGTTGCGGTGGACGGGGTTGAGCGAACTGATCGCCGATGCGACCGCGTCCATGGTCTCGGCCACGTCCTGGCGCTGCTGGGTGGTCACGGCCAGGTCCATCTCCGCCATCTGCTCGAGGTGGCGCTGGACCGTGACGAGACGCTTGAGCTTGTCGGAGCGAGGCTTCACGCGTGCACCCTATCGTCCCTCGAATACCGGAATGAAGCCGCTGGCGAAGATCTCCAGCAGCGAGGATATGCCGAAATAGAGCAGGAACAGGCCGCCCATGATGATGAAGGGCAGCGAGATGAAGTAGATCGGCATCTGCGGCGCGAGCTTGTTGATCAGGCCGACGGCGACGTTGAACAGCAGGCCGTAGATGATGAAGGGGCTGGCCAGCCGCAGCATGATGCTGAAGGTCTGCGCCAGCGTGTCGGTCAGCGTGATCAGCGCGCTTTGCGGGTTGAACCCGCCCATCGGGATGGCGGTGTAGGAGTCCACCAGCGCACGGAAGACGACGTGATGGAAGTTCAGCATGAACAGCACCATCAGCCCGGCGAACCCGATCAGGTTGGTCAACTGGTTCTCCGCCGCGTCCTCGAGCACGTCCTGCGACGGCGGCGCGTTGAAGCCCATCATCATCGTCAGCGCCGTGCCGGCGAACTGCAGGCCGAGCACGTAGAAGCGGGTGATCAGGCCGATGACCGCCCCGGTCATCGTCTCGAACAGGATCAGCGCAATGTAGGACACCGCCGTGTCCTGCGTCTTTGGATAGATCGTGTCCCACAGGAGCGGCAGGACCGCCATGGACACCGCGACCGCCACGAACAGCCGGACCTGCATCGCGACGCGGGCCGATGAGAACCCCGGCAGCAGCATGAAGCAGCCGCCGACACGGCAGAAGGCGGCGAACAGCGCCAGCACCATGCCCTGCGGGTCGGCGATCATGAGATCGAGCCGAGGATCTTGATCTCGATGCCCTTGGCGAGCTCGACGTGGGATAGCACCGGCAGTGTGGCAAAGAGGCGTTCGATGATCATGCGCACATATGAACGGGATTCGGGCGAGGTGACCAGCACGAACGGGGTGCCCCGATCGAGAAATTCGCGGATAACCTTGGTCGCCTGCTCGCTGAACTCCTCCAGCAGGCGCGGATCGATATCGAACTCGACCACCTCGCCCTTGGCATCGCGCTTGAGCGCCTGATGGAACACCATGTCCCAGCGGTTGCCGAGCCTGAGCACCGGCAGCACGCCATTCTCGGCCAGGTCGCCGCAGATCTGCTGGGCCATGCGGATGCGGACATGTTCGACGATCTGTTCGGTCTTGCGAACATGCGGCGCCAGCTCGGCCACAGCCTCGAGGATCAGGTGCAGGTTGCGGATCGACACCCGCTCGGCCAGCAGCAGCTTCAGCACCGCCTGCAGGCCGGAATAGGACATGTGCGAGGAGCAGATCTCGTCGGCCAGCTTGCGGTACTCCGGATCGAGCCGCTCGATCAGGATCTTGACGTCCTTGTAGGACAACAGCTGCGGGAGGTTGTTGCGGATGACCTCGGACAGGTGCGTCAGCACCACCGACACGTTGTCGATCGGATGGAAGCCCTCGCGCCGCAGGTCCTCGGCGAAGGTCTCGAGGATCGACACGGCCGGCATGCCGAACGCCGGCTCGCGAATGTCGTCCCCCGGGACACTCGGCTTGCGCCCGCCGCCGGTGACGACGAGCACTTCGCCGACGCGCACGATGCTCGAGGCAACCGTCGTGCCGTGAATGCGGATGTGATAGGACTTGTCGGCGATCGCGATATCGTCGGAAACCTTGATCTCCGGGACGACGAAGCCGTACTGGGTGGCAAACTTCTTGCGCATCTTGCCGACGCGGAACGCCAGTTCCTGATGGGCGCCCAGCAGGCGGGTGGAAACCTGCTTGCCGAGCAGCAATTCGATCTCGGCGGTCTTCAGCGCCGATCTCACCGAATCCTTGTCGGCCTCCTTCGTCTGCTGGGCGGTCTTCGCCTCCTGCTCGCGCCGCAGCCGGTTCTCCTCCTCCAGCCGGCGCGGGATGATCCAGCCGCCGAACGCCATGACGCCGCCGAGCACCATGAAGGGAATGAACGGCAGGCCCGGCATGACAGCGAGGAGAACCATCAGCCCGGCAGCGACGAGAAGTGCACGCGGATAACCACTGAGCTGACTGACAACCGCCTGGTCGGTCGAGCCCGGCGCACTGCCGCGCGAGACGAGCAGGCCGGCCGCCAAAGACACGATCAGGGCGGGAATCTGCGAGACGACACCGTCGCCGACCGAGAGCTTGACGAAGACGTCGGCGGCCTCGCCGATTTCCATGCCGTGACGGAAATAGCCGATGATGATGCCACCGAAGATGTTGATGGCGGTGATGATGAGGCCGGCGATGGCATCGCCACGAACGAATTTGGAGGCACCATCCATGGAGCCGAAGAAGGAGCTCTCGTCTTCCAGTTCGCGCCGGCGGCGTTGGGCCTCCTTCTCGTCGATCAGGCCGGCCGAAAGGTCGGCGTCGATCGACATCTGCTTGCCGGGTATGGCATCGAGGGTAAACCGGGCGCCGACTTCGGCGATGCGGGTGGCGCCCTTGGTGATAACGATGAAATTCACCGTGATCAGGATCATGAAGACGATCAGGCCGATGACGAAGTCGCCGGACATCACGAGGCTCGCAAAACCTGCAATCACGCTGCCGGCGGCGTCATGGCCCTCGTGGCCATGCGACAGGATCACGCGCGTGGTGGCGATGTTCAGCGCCAGCCGGATCATCGTCGCGATCAGCAGGATCGTCGGGAAGGAGGAGAAATCGAGCGGTCGCTGGATCCACAGCGATACCATCAGGATCAGCACTGAGAACGCGATCGAGAACGCCAGCCCCATGTCGATCAAGAATGACGGGATCGGTAGGAACAGGATCGACAGAATGGCGACGATGCCCATCGCAAAGGCGATGTCGCGGCCGCTCGGGTTGACCTTGGGGATGGAGAGTGATGGTACCTGAGCCATATTCGTCCCGTCTCATCATGAGAGGAGCGCCCCGTCAGAGGCGCGATGCTGCCGCCATCGGTAACGCGCGAAGCTTGCGCGAAGGTGGCAGCGGGGACGAACCGTCCGCCCGGTCAGAAGCCGGATTCGATCCGGGAGAAGATGATGTCGCTGAAGATGGAAATCTGCGCCCCGATGAAGGGCGCGGAGATGGCGACGGTGACAAACACCGCAAGGATCTTGGGGACGAAGGTCAGGGTCACTTCCTGCACCTGCGTCAGGGCCTGGATGAAGGCAATGGTGACGCCGATGACCATCGCAGCGAGAACGGCCGGGCCGGATGCAGCGATCACGGTCCAGATGGCAGCCTGTGCAATGTCGAGGGCGTCAGCCTCGTTCACGTCGAACTCACTTTCACGCCAGGGCCGATGACGAGCTTCTCGCCCGAATCAAGCGTGGCGACAATGCCATCGGTATACAATGTCACGTCCGTGACCACACCCGAAATCTTGCCGTCCTCGCTGGTGACGGTGCGGCCGATCACGGCATTGGCTTCCTGCAGCGAGGTGCGCTGCAGCAGGCTCTCCAGGTTCTTGTTCGTCTTGATGGTCTGCTCGACCTGCGAGAACGTGGCGAGCTGGGCCATCTGCTGGGCCGAGTCCATCGGCTCGGTCGGATCCTGGTTCTTCAACTGCGCGACGAGCAGCTTCAGGAAGCTTTCGTAGTTCAGCGCCGCATTCGAAGCATCCGTTCCCGAATCCGTCGCCGAGGCGGTCGGCGTGTATCCATTTCCCGTCGCCGCGACTGCCGTTACCATATCGCGATCTCCTTGCGGATGTGCTCGATCGTTGCCGGCGTCATTTCCTGATTGTTGAGGATGCGATCCTCGACCGGATAAAGCGCGCGGATCGCCTTCAACGCCTCGAAGGCCCGTCCCTGCGTCACAAGGCCGTCGATCCGCTTCAGCTCTGCCAGAACCTCCTCGTTCTTGAAGCAGTTCAGCAGCATGATGATCGACTTGCGGAAGATCGCCGTCGACTGTTCCGCGCCCTCGGGATTGATGAGGATCATCTGCGCGATGAAGTAGAGCTGGCGCAGCGGCGTCGTCGCCTGCTCGGGCTGGAGGACGTGGTTCTCCAGCAGGAACGTCACGTCGTTCAGGAACTCGAGCGCGACCTTGCGGTCGACCCGCAAGACTGCGCCGTTGACGAAGATGCGCTCGCCCGATTTCAGTGAGATCCGCAGTGTACTTTTCATTTTATGCCATCCCTGATGATGGTGGTTATATCGATGATGCCCTGGAAATTCGTCGATTCGCGTTTGCGGATGCGTTCGACTTCCCCCAAGATCCAAAGGGCGATTGAGATGAGATTGGCGCGCAGCTCCTTGTCGAGCTGGTTCTCCGGATTGCCGAGGTCCTCGACGAAGCGGATCCAGACGCGCCGGGTGAAATAGACGGCTTCGATGGTGTCCTTGCCGTAGCTTTTGCTCTCGGCGGCCTTGCGCAGCAGCTCGATCGACCGGTCGAGAACCTGGCGTTCTCGGCTCCTGGAGGTCTCGACCCCATCCTCCATGATCTCGACATATGAGAACTGGTACATTCAGACATCCTTCATGTTTGTCGCGCGTCTCTGATCATCAGAGATAGTTCACCAGGCTCATGTTCTGCAGGCGACCTGTCAGCGTATAGGCCAGCGAGAGCTGGTTCTCGAGCGTCGTGATACGGGTCGCGGTTTCGTTGGTGTCGACCTTCTCGAGATTGTTGATGCTGGTCGTGAGGATCTTCGACTGCGCCTCGAGCGAGACGTTCGCCTGCTTCACCCGGGCCTCGGAGACGCCGAGCGTGGCGCGCTCGCCATCGACCCCGGCAATGGCTGAGCCGATATAGGCGAGCGAGCGATCGCTGACTTCCTTGCGCGCGCCCGCGTCGAGGTTCAGGTTGATCAATTCATAGCCGATCACCGCGCCGAGCGCGAACTTCCGCATGCCCTCGGAATTGGCGTTGGTCGAACTCTGGATGACCTCGGAGTTGCTGATCCGGCTGGTCATGTTCTGGTCCGACGCGTTCGACCAGTCGGTCGCCCAGGTGCCCGTCGGCGTCGTGTCCATGAACATCGTCTCAAGATCCGAGATGAAGCCCGACATCTGCGCCGGCGTAATGTTCGCCACCTGCGGGTCCGTCTGTGTGAAGCCGAAGTAACCGAGAAAGGCTGCGTCGAAGGTGGCCTTGGCCGTGGATCCGACCGCGAGGTAGTCCTTCATCGGCATCACATCGGTGTCGATACCGGCAAAGAGATATTCGCCGCTGAAGGAGGTGTTGGCGGCGCTGGTGAAAAGCGAAATCGCGCCGCCGAAGCTCTCCTTGGTTCGGTCCAGCTGGCTCTGGGAGTCGGTTCCGGTCAGCGCGACCAGGGTTTCCTGAACCTTGTTCGCCGCCTCCGAGATCTGCCCCAGCGCCAGCTGCGATGCGCCAAGCCGCTGCGTCGTCAGAGCATTCGTGCTGTGCAGCGATTCCAGCCGCTGCAGGTCCCGGTGCAGGTTCAGGGTGCGCGCGGTCTTTGCGCCGAGCACCGCGCCGAGGTCGGCATGGCGGCCAGTGGTCGTTTCTTTCTGCTTCTGCATCAACTCCGTCTGCGCTTCGGCAATGGTCCGGAGCAAGGTGTTCTGCATGGTCAGGTTGGATACGAAAGACGTCTTCATGGGCTTAGCCTGCTGCCTGGAGAAGGGCGACCATCATTTCGTCGATCGCCGCCACGAGTTTCGCTGAGGCCTTGTAGGAGTGCTCGAGGTCGAGCAGCAGAGCCAGTTCCTCGTCGAGGCTGACCGCCGTTACGCTCTTCAAGGCATCCTGCGTCCGCGAAAGCAACGCGGACTTGTCGTTGTTCGCCGTCACGGCGGCGCTGCGCAACTGCTCCACCCAACCGATGGAAGCGGTGGAGAAGTTGAGAATGTTGGTCGCGGTGTCGATGCCGGTGGCGACATCGAACGTCATCGGCGTCTCGAAGGCGGCGGCATAGGCATCCAGCAACGTCGAGAAGCTCGCGTCGTTGTTGGTATTCTGGTTGAGATTCACGCCGTCGCGGAGCCGCATCGGATTGCCGCCCTGCGCCGTGATCAGCACAGGGTTGACGATGATGGCGCCAGCGAGCCCGTCGGTCAGGGCGCCGGGGACGACCGTCGACTGGGTCGCGCCGTCCATCCAGGTGAAAAGCCCCGGCTGTCCGTTGTCCTGGAACATCGTGATGAGCCCGCGGGCCATCTCGTCGAGCTGGGACTGGAAGGTGGGAGCGACGTCGTCGCGCAACTGCAACAGCGAGGCGAGCATGCCCCGGCCGCTGGTATTGCCGCCCGATCCGGCCGGGATGGCGACGCCATCGATATAGACCTGGTTGCCGGTGACCGTCGCCCCGTAGGTCGCGGTCGGCACGAACGTGACCGGACGCGGCGAGGTCTCGAACAGAACGGTGCCGTCGCTGGTATAGAGGGCAATGTCGTTGTTGGTGCGAACCAGGGTTGTGACGCCGATGATCTCCGAGATCTGCGTCAGCAGCTTGTCCCTCTGGTCAAGCGCGTCGTTGACGTCCTGACCGGCGGCCGTACCGGCCTTGACCTGGTCGTTGTAGGTCTTGAACTCGGAGAGAAGCCGGTTCAGCTCGGTCACGGTCGTGGCGATGTCCTCGTCCGCCTCCGCGCGCATCTTCTGGATCGCTTCGGTGGTGGACTTGAGGGAATTGGCGACGTCCACCGCATTGGCGATCACCGTTTCCGCCAGCGACTTCTCGCTCGGCTTGTCGGCGAAGGCCTGGAGGTTGTCGCGCAGCACCGCAATGTAGTTGGCGGGCGACAGCTCGTAATCCTCGCCGCCCAGCATCGTCTTCATCCGCTCGAGACCCGCCAGGGTGGTGTTCTGGGCATAGGCCTTTGAGATGCTGAGAAGGTTCTGCTTCTGAAGCGCCTCGTTCTGCGCGCGAAAGGTCTGGACGACCGCCGCCCCGGTATTGGCGGTGGCAAGGATCGCGGCACGGCGGTTGTATGCGGTGTTGCTCGCGTTGGAAATGTTTTTCGAGGCCACGGCGGTCTGCAATGCCGTGTTCGAGAAGCTAGATTGGGCAATTTTCATTGCCGTTGAGAGCGACATCGTACCAACCTACCGTTTCAATGCATCACCTGCCCGCGTCAACGCTTGAGGTTGACGAGGACTTCCATCAGTTCGGACCCGGTCTGGAAGACCTTCGAGTTGGCCGTGTAGTTGCGCTGCGACTCGATCATGCTGGTCAGTTCCTCGCCGATATCGACGTTGGAATCTTCCAGCGCGCCGGAGAGGATCGCGCCGTAGCCGCTGTTGCCGGCATAGCCCATGACGATGACGCCCGATTCGTTGCTCTGGACATAGACATTGCCGGCGAGCGGCTTCAGCTTGTCCGGGCTCTGGACATTGGCGAGCGCGATGCGGAACTTCGGCTCGAGGTCGCCGTTCTCGTATTTCAGCGAGACGACGCCGTCGTCGCTGATCTGGTAACCGATGATCTCGCTCGGGCCATTGCCGTCGACCTTGCTGCCCTTCGAGACCTCGAAATCCGCGGCAATCTGGGTGGTGCCGCCGATGGTGATCGCCAAAGGCGCAAGGTTCGCACCGTTGATCGTCATGGCGGCGGTGGTCAGCGATGCCGGGACCGGCGCGGTGAGCTTGCCGTCCGCATCGAAGGTCAAGGCGGTCGGTCCATTCAGGACCGTCGTGGCCGATGTCGTCGGATCGGTGTAGCTGACCGTGACCGTCCAGGCGTTGTCGGCGGTCTTCTCGTACTCAAAGTTCAGCAGGCGCTCGTTGCCCTGGCTGTCGAAGGCGACGAGCGAGGTCGATTTGGTGTAGCCGACAGGCTCGTTGGACGGAAGGTTGACGTCCAGATTGCCTTTGGTCGATCCGGTCGCCTTGAGCGAGGCCGACTGCAGGTTGATCGGCTCAAGACCGGCGAAACCGTTGATGACAATCGTCGGATCCTGGGTCGAGGAATAGGGATAGCCCATCAGCGTGAAGCCGGCCGTGTTGCGCAGCGTGCCGTCGTCCATCGGCGTGAAGGCCCCGGCGCGCGTCAGGTACTCGACGCCATCGGCCCCCTGGACGATGAAGAAGCCACCGCCGTTGATCGCCAGATCCGTCGCCGAGGTCGTGTAGGTGAAAGTGCCCTGCGCCGAGATCGAGTAGCGCACATCGGTGGTGACGCCGCCGGAATTGTAGGCGCCGCCGGTCGAGGGCAGGATCAGCGAGGAAAACTGCGTCGAAGCCTTCTTGTAGCCCGTCGTGTTGGCGTTGGCGATGTTGTCCGCGACCGTGCTCAGGCGATTGGCCTGGGCGTTCATGCCGGACACACCGGTTCTCATCGTTCCGTAGAGGCTCATTCTGATTCCTCGCTATTTCAATCTGTCGCAGAGAGTAGGCGGTGGGCCTTGCGTGAGGCTGGCTGTGCCTGCCCCCTTGCGCCGCACAGCGCGTGCCGGCCCAGCCGGGACGTCAGTTCCAGTCGATGCAATAGCCAAGGAACCGCTTCGAATCGATCGGATCGAACCCGAGCTTCTTGCGCAACTTCTTGCGCAGCTTGCTGATGTGGCTCTCCACCACGTTCTCCTCGACGTCCTCGTCGAAGATGCCGTAGATGGCATTGAAGATCTGCGTCTTCGACAGCCGTCGGCCGCGGTTTGCGACCAAATATTCGAGGATTCGGCGCTCTCGCCGGGGCAAGGGAAACACGCTTCCCTCAATCTCCGGATCGCGGCCGTCCGAAAAGACCCGGATCGGTCCAATGTCGGTATAGTTGCTGATGGCCTTCAGCCGTCGCCGGATGGCCGCGGCGCGCGCCAGGATTTCGCGTGGGTGCACCGGCTTGCGCACCACGTCGTCGACACCGCAGTCGAAGAATGCCAGCGTCGTCTCCAACGACGGAGTGTCGCTGACGGCAATGACAGGGGCCTGGGATCGGTCGCGGATCGCCCGCGGCAGCTCCAGCATCTGCTGCCCCTGTCCGATCAGGAACGCCTCGACGGCCTCCAGGTCGGTGTCGGCCGCCGAATTGACCCACTCGCCGAATTCCTTCGGATCGAAGCCCGTCGAGGGCACGCCCTCACGCCCAAATAGGGAAGTATAGCCATCCTTAACGAGCTCGCGCTCATCAACCACTACGATCATTCGTCCGCCTCCGAATCAGTGTGGTGCCTCGTTGCGAAAGTGGTACGAATCGAGCGATTCAGCGGCAATTAGATAAAATCATCCCGATCTTTTAACAGTTGATTAACCATACGGCGGCGATTTGATCTACATCTAGTAGGTCAGCCTCGGATTTCGACTATTTTCTCGTGGAAAAAGTTAACGGCCGCGATATCGCCGCTTGCGAGCCACAATGCCTGCAAATTGCCGCCACATTTGGGTGGCCGGACATTTTTCTATTCTGGATTGCATTATCGGCAGAAGCTGCGGGCGTTGTCCGTCCAGCTTCCATAGCCGGTGGCGACGAGGTTGGCGATCACCCGGCAGACATAGCGCTTCTGCGCCGGATCATTGTGTGGTCCCGCGTGGTAGCGCGCCACCGCCATGGTCCATGTCTCGTGTCGCGCGTGCAGCTCGGACAGGAAGCGCGCCGCATATTCGACATTGCGTCGCGGGTCCAGCATGTCCGCCGGCGAGGAAAACTCGGAACCGTGGAAATGGTGGTTGATCTGCATGCATCCGAGGTCGATCAGCTTGGCGCCGCTGGCGCGCGCCTGCTGGAAGCGCGCAATCGCCTCGCGCCGGCTGCCAGCGAACACGGCCTTGCCCTCGATGTTCAGCGCGTAGGGCTGCAGCGACCCCTTGCGGCCGGTCTCGGCCAGACCAACGGAATAGAGTATGCCTGCGGGAACCTGGTACTTGGCGGCGGCGGCGAGGATCTCCCGCTCGCAGCTGCCCATCGACGCCTGGGCGCTACAGATAGACACCCCCAGCACCGCCGCGCTGGCGAGAATCAGTGATGCCATCCGCCTGCCCGTGGTCATGTGCCGGTCCTTCGCTCGTGGTTCCCGATTGGCGGGTCTCTCCGCCCTGGCGGCCGCCATCCCCCTCACGCGCCTGTTGCTGGCCGGCGAACTGGGGCGACGCCTCGCCCTGGCCGGCCGGATTGCCGCGATCGGAGGACGAGAGCTGCACGCTGATCTGATCGACGCTGAAGCCATGGCCGCGCAGCGCCTTGACGATGATGTCCTGATCCTCGCTAAGCTGACGGAGGGCCTTGCCCGTCTCCACCTTCAGGTCGACGACCAGCGCATCGCCCTGGAGCCGCAGCGTCGCCGTGACGGTACCGAGATCGATCGGCCGCAACTGGAGCTTGAGGGTGTTGACCACCTTGCCGGTCGCATCCGCCTTGTCCGCCGCTTCCGTCAGGGCCGCCGCCCAGGACGGGTCCTGGGCGATCGCCGCCGTCACCGCAGCAGAATTTCCGGTTTGCGCCAGACCAAGGTAGCGCCGGGACTCCAGCACCGTCACAGTCTCGATCTTCACCGAGCCGCTGCCCTGCTCCTTGGCCGGGGATGCCTCGCCACTGCCTGAAATGGCCATGTCGACCGGCTTGGCCTTGCCGTCGGCGCGCGCCAGGCGGAAGACCTTGTCGGCCTCGGCCACATCCCCTGCAAGGGCGTCCGCGACATCGTCCGCCGCCGCGCCCTGATCGGGTCCGGTCGCCGTGGCAGGCCGCTTTGCAGCGTCATCCGTGCGCCGGGCGGTCGCACCTGCTCGTTCCGCCGGATCGTCGACGGCCTGCGGCAGCATGGCCGCCGCCGCGCCCGACGAACCTTCCATCGCGTCCGCCACAGCCGGGCCGGCCGGTGCACCATCGGCCCTCGCCAGCATCGCCAGCAGGTCGTCATAGCCGGCCGCCTGCGCGCCTTCCGACGCATGTTCCGCATGGACGTCGCCGTCGTCGCTCGAGTTGCGTCCCCTTGCCGGTCCTTCCGCGGTGTTCCCGTCGCCGGTGTCATCCGACCCTGACGCGCGGGCGCCCGGGCCGCTCCCACGGCCGCTGCCGATGGTCAGGTCCCGCCGAGCGATGGTCAGAGCCGCCTGCTCTCCCTCGTCCGCGTTCGCACCCCTGGTTCCGTCCGCCTCGCCAGGCTGCCGCCCCCGTTCACCGTCCGCAATGCGCCGATGCCCCACTGCGGGCCCGGCGCCCTTACTGGAAACGGTCGCATAAGCGTCGGCGAAGCCGCCGTTCCCCTTGCCGTCGCCGCCGTCGGCGGGGGACTTGTCCCGGCCGGAAGCATGCTTGGCAGGGATCTGGCTCAATCCGCTCGTGTCGATGCTGCTCAAATCCCTTCTCCCTCCAGGAGCCTGTCGATTTCCTCGAGCTTAGACCGCCCCGTCGCGACGAAGCTGTCGAATACAGGATCGTCCGCACCGGCCGGTCCGCCGGGCGCTCCCTCAAGCTGCGTGGCTGCCGCGCTCGGCTGTTTAGCTGCGCCGTCCGTGGCCTTGCCGGCCACGGCCGTCGGGTTCATGCGCTCTTCTTCGCTGACCAGCCCCCCGGGCTGGACCTCGTCGGAACGGTCGGGGTCGGCCGGGTCCGGCGCTACTTGCATTCCTGTCGTCGCGACCGGGACCGGGGGCCGCAGCACTTCTTCCGCGACCACGCGCGCCGCCTCCTTAAGTGCCAGGTCCTTGGCCGACAGGTCCGCATCGGGAATGGCAGCCAGCCGGTCGACGGCCTGGGTCACGTCCGTCGACGAGATCGAAGCCAGTCCGGAATAGAGATCGGCCAGCGTCTTGGGCACTTCCTCGCCATCACCCGACAGGGCCTGGGCGCGATCGGCAGCCATGGCGGCCAGCCGCTCCTTGCCGGAAATAGCCGACAGACGCGCCATGCGCAGGTAGACCTCGCGCCGCCGCGGCGTGTCCATGAATGACAAGATTTCCTGGATCCGTTCGTCGCCCACCGCCTCGTAGTTCTGAACGGCGAGCCTGACGAACAGGTCGGCGAACTGGCTGGCATAGGGCGAGCGCAGGAAGCGCCGGGCATATCTGATGGAATAGGCCACCCCCCTGTCGACCATGTCGTTCTGCTCGGCCACATAAATGGACCGCCGAAGCGCCGCCTCCTCCACGATCGTTCCGGGCGCGACCAGGCGCGCCCAGTCGAAGTAGCCGAGCGCCAGCTTGGCGTCCTTGCGCAGCACGGAGTTCGCGGACACCAGCGCCAGGTACGGCCCGATCTCCAGGTTCCGGTATTCCGGAAAAAGCTCGGCCAGCGACTGTGCATTGCTCGAGCCGCGACCGTCGAGATAGTTGCGGACGGCATCGGTGATGCGGGGGTCGAAATGGCCGGCGACATCCCTCTTGACGAGAAACTCGAGCGTTTCCGGATTGCCGCCGCTCATGGCGTAGACGAGCGCGGCATCGACATTGCGCGGGTCGGCGAAAATCGCAGCATCGGCCGTCCGCAACCGCTCGTCGATGGTCGACAGCAGGAAGCGCTGCATTTCCATCGCCGAGTGGTCGCCAAGCACCACCGTATCCTGCACATACTGCAGCGAGCGGATCATCTTGAACGGCGCAAGGTTGTCCTGGCTTTGCCCATGCGCCGGCGCTGCGAGCCCAAGTCCCGCAGCGAGCGCCAAGCCAAGTGTTCCAAGCCGCAGCCTTGCCCGCATGATGCTAGCCCTGGGTCGCCTGAATGAGGATCTCGATGCGACGGTTGACGTCGGCCAGCGGATCGTCCGGCTGCTTCAGCCGCCGATCGGCGAAGCCGCTGACCTGGCTGACGCGCTTCTCGTCCAGCCCGCCGCGCACCAGCATGTAATAGGCACTCTGCGCACGGGCCGTGGAAAGCTGCCAGTTGTCGCCGCCGCCCTTGAACGGGCGCGCGTCCGTATGGCCGCGGATGGTGATCGTTCCCTGCCGATCTGCGAGGATCTTGCCGATCTTCTCCATGGCGATGACCAGTTCCTTTTTCGGCAAAGCCGAGCCGACATTGAACATCGCCGAGTTCAGCTGGTCGGTCAGGCTCACGAGCAAACCCTCCTCGGTCGGCGTCACGGTCAATCCCTCGGCCAGTTTTCCGACAGACCCGATGTTCTGGACGATCTCCTTCCGCAGCGTCTCGGCGTCCGCGAGCTTCCGCGCGTCCTCTGCGGCCGTCGCTGCGGCCTCCGCATCGTCCTTCCTCGCGCTGTCCTCCGGTTCGCCGGCGGTTTCTGCCGGCTTGTCGGGGGCGGGTTTGGCAACATTCTCGCTGCCGGCGCTCGTCGCCTCGCTGATCTCGACCTGCTGAGTCCAGAAATCCGGATCGAAGGGGTCACGATAGGCTTCACCGCCGGCGGCGCCCGTCGCCGGACCGGACTCGGCGGCGCCGCCGTCGCCCTTGGCGCTAACGTTGGCCTGCTGTCCCACTTCCTGGGCAATCTCCGACAGCACCGAGTAGGGGTTCTCGAAGAAGTCGGCCTGGGAGTACTGCACCTCCTCGCCGGCCGTGGTGCTCTGGTCCTTGCCCTTTTCCGCTCCGTCCGACTGCGACTGCTTCTGGCCCTCGCTGCGCGACTTGTCTTCGGTGGCCTCGCCCTCTGCCTGCTTGCCCGGCTTTTTCAGCGACTTGTCGGCCGGCTTGTCGTCGGTCAGCTTGATCGGGTTGAAGTACGAGGCGACCGAGGCCTTCGTCTCCTCGTTGGCCGCGTTGACGAGCCACATCACGAGGAAGAACGCCATCATCGCCGTCATGAAGTCGGCATAGGCGATTTTCCAGGCCGACGCATGGTGCTCGCCGTCGTGGTCGCCGTGGCGCTTGACGATGATGATCTCGTTCTTGCCGTGAAAGTTGTTGTCGCCTTCGCTCATGCCAGCACCTTGCGGACCGTATCAGCCCAAGCCGCCATCCGCGTCACCAGGACCGTCTCGCCGAACTCGGCCGCGATGTCGAGATCGTCGGCCTCCACATGCCGGAATGCCGGCGTCTCGCCCTTAAAATGCGACCGCAATTGTTCAAACAGATGCGACGGCCCCTTGACCGTCACAACGAAGCCTTCGCCCGCCGGAAGGCCGGCGCGGATCATGGCTGCCAGGTCGGCGACCGCCTTGCGCGCAAGCGCCTCGTCCAGGACAGGCGCGAGGACATTGGCCGCCTGGCCGGCGACAAGGTCGGCTGTGTCGTCGGCCATCTGCGCGAAGCGCTCGGCGATCAGTGCGGCCGCCTGCAGCTCGCAGCGCGTCCGCAGCGCCGCCATTTCTTCCGCGTGCTGCTCGCAAAGCGCCCCGATCTCGCTGCGGTGGCGCCGCTCGAGCTCGGCCTCGGCCTCGGCCCGACCTGCGGCATAGGCCTCCGCGCGCTCGGCATCGACATCGACCTGCGGCTCGGGTTCCGACTGGGCGAACACTGATTCCGTCATCGGGGTGGCCGTCGTGGCAAACGCGCTCTCGCGCAGGAGCGCCGGCTGGCGCGACGGGCTGAAGTCCTTCAGGTATCTGGCAAGCTGCAGGCTCATGACGCGGTTCCGTCCGCTGCATCCATCCCGGACGCCGAACGATCGCGCCCTGCTTTGCGCACCGACATTGCCTTACCTCTCAACACGCTGCCCCGTCTCCCTAGAGCCCCGGCCCCGCCAGCCATCGCTGTCGAACGACCAATCTTCCTGACTGCGACTGCCGAAACTAGAGGGCCAAACTTGTGCGAGGATGAAGGTTTGGCCGGTCCCCGGGCAGGTCGCGCGGCCCATGCCTGCCGGCGGACCGCAGACCGCGCCGCGCCGGTGCTGTTGCGCCTGCGCAACCGCCGGGACAAGGGCCGGGCCCGGCATGCGGCCTTCGGCTTACTGCCGGAACAGCTGCAGGATGTTCTCGGAGTTGGTGTTGGCGATCGACAGCGACTGGATACCGAGCTGCTGCTGCGTCTGCAGCGCCTTGAGCCTCGTCGATTCCTCGTTCATGTCGGCATCGACCAGGCGACCGACACCCTTGTCGATCGTATCGATCAGCTTGGCGACGAAGTCTTCCTGCATGTCGATGCGGCTCTGGATCGAGCCGAGGCTCGAGGCCGCGCTCGTCATCGCTTCCAGCTGCGTGTCGACGAACTGGGTCATCGCGTCGAGCGCGTCGACCTCGTCGTGCGGGGCGTTACCGGGATCGGCGGTGTCCAGCTGGGTGATGACGGCGGCCAGGTTGTTGATGTTCAGCGTCGAGACGGAGAAGCCGAGCGAGGTGCCGGGAGCCGCACCCGCCGTCGCCTCCTTGTCGAGGATGCCAAGATTGCCGCCGCTGAGATCAAAGAGAATGGTCGTTCCGTTCAGAGGATAGTCTACCGTCGTGACGGATACGGTGCCGGAGGAATTGCGAATGAACGAGGCGACCACCTGCTTGGTAACGGTTACCGGCGTCACAGGGGGACCGGCAGTGCTGATGTTCTCCTGCAGCCAGTTCTCGCCGGAGAAGGAGGCCGATTCGGAAATGCTCCTGAGCTGCTGCTGCAACTGGCCGATTTCTTCCTGGATCTTCTGGCGATCGACGCCGACGCCGTAGGAGGCGACCAGCTTCGCCTTGATCTGCTTGACCACCTCGATGGCGCTCTCCATCGCCGCATAGGCGGTGTCCACCTTTGCGGCACCCAGACCGAGCGCATCCTGGACGGTCGATAGCGCTCGGTTGTCGGAGCGCATGGTGGTCGCGATCGACCAATAGGCCGCGTTGTCGGCGGCGGTCTCGACGCGCAGGCCGGAGGAAACCCGCGCCTGCGTCGTTTCGAGGTTCCTGTCGATCGAGCGAAGGGTCTGCAGGGCCGCCATGGCGGCCGCGTTGGTCAGGATGCTGGCCATCGGAAATGCCTTTTTCGAAAAACATGGTGCAGGCCGGATTGGCACCGGCAACGGCGGAACCGCGTCATGCGCCACTGTCGCCAGTTGCTTGCCCTGGGCGACAGTCCGACCCTCTTAACAAAGGCTTAACGAGCGAATGGTTAACAAATGGTTAATGCCGTTAGGGACTTGTTAGGATTTGTCCGCAGAAGCCCCGCAATCGACAATCCTGCAAGGCTGGCGCAAGCGTCGGGCGACCCCGAAACAAAAAAGTCCGCGGCCCCTCTCGGAGCCGCGGATTCCCGTCGAAGCGGGACGAAGTCGCCCCTAGCCCGGAGCGCCGCTTACTGACGGAAGAGCTGGAGGATGTTCTCCGAATTGCTGTTTGCAATCGACAGCGACTGGATGCCGAGTTGCTGCTGGGTCTGCAGCGCCTTCAGGCGCGTCGATTCCTCGTTCATGTCGGCATCGACGAGACGGCCGATGCCGGAGTCGATCGAGTCGCTGAGCTTGGAGACGAAATCCTCCTGCAGATCGATGCGCATCGAGATCGAGCCAAGCGCGGAGGCGGCGCTGGTCATCGCCTGCAGGCCGTATTCCACCAGAGCCAGCGCCTCGGCCATGCCGACGGCATTGTCGGTGAAGCCGGTGATCGTCAGCGACTGGATCGACATGCCGGTGATTTCGGTCGGCGCCTGGTTCAAAGTGCCGTCGTTGTCCCAGTCGACGACCGCGTTGAAGGTCTCGGCGACCGTGCCGAGGATGCCCCTGGTCAGGTCGATCGCTCCGGTGGCGGCCGCGCCGCCGAACAGGAGCGTCATCGATCCGACCGTGCTGGCGTCAAGGGTGTAGTTGGTGGTCTTGACCGACACATTGCCGTTCGAATCGCGGACAAAGCCGGAAACGACCGTCGCCGCCAGCGGCGTGGTCGCGGTGTCGATACCGCCGGAGATCCAGTTCTCGCCACTGAAGGAGGCGGATTCGGCGATCGACACCAGCTGAAGCTGCAGTTGTGTGATCTCTTCCTGGATCTTGGTCTTGTCGACGCCCTCTTCGGTGGCGGCGACGACCTTCGCCTTGATCTCCTTCACGACCTCGATCGCGCTTTCCATGGCGGCGTATGCGGTGTCGACCTTGGCCGCGCCGAGGCCGATCGCGTCCTTGACCGCGGAAATCGCCATGTTGTCGGAACGCATCGTCGTCGCAATCGACCAGTAGGCGGCGTTGTCGGCCGCTTGCCCGACACGCAGGCCAGAGGATACGCGCGCCTGCGTGTCTTCCATGCTGTCGTTGAGCGAGCGGAGCGTCTGGAGCGCCGCCATGGCCGCGTTGTTCGTCAAAATGCTGGTCATTGCAGGGGCCCCTTCGATGGCTATGTCTGAAAAGGGACATCCCGGTTTCTCCGGGAACGATGAACGGCCTGATGCCCGTTAACCGCTTCTTCGTCTTGGTTAACCCATCGTTTCGATGGCAACAGATAATGCGGTCATGGTTAACAATCCTTAAACGGCACGGATAAAGTGTACCCAAGCAAAAACCGCGCCCCTTGCGGGACGCGGTTGCCTTGATGATGACAGATCGCTTGACCAGGATCAGCGGAAGAGCGACAGGATGTTTTCCGAAGAGCTGTTGGCAATCGACAGCGACTGGATACCAAGCTGCTGCTGCGTCTGCAGCGCCTTGAGGCGGGTCGATTCCTCGTTCATTTCCGCATCGACCAGTCGGCCGATGCCCGAGTCGATCGAGTCGGAAAGCTTGGCGACGAAGTCTTCCTGCAGGCCAATGCGCATCGAGATCGAGCCAAGCTCGGCAGCGGCGCTGGTCATGGCCGTGAGGGCGACTTCCACGTCGTCGATGTAGAGACCAATCTCGGTGGCGTCCATCGTCGCGGTCAGGGTCAGGTCATAGACCGATTCGCCTGCGGTGTTCGTGCCGGCCGTTCCCAGAATGCCCGTGGTCATGTCGAGCACGCCCGTGGTGGCGTCTGCGCCGAACAGCGTGTTCCCGGTCGCCGAGGCATCGAAGGTGTAGGTCGTGGTCTTGACCGTCACCGAGCCGTCCGTCGCGCGAACAAAGCCGGAGACAACGAGCTTGGTGTCGGCGGTGTCCCCGACGATCCAGTTCTGGCCGCTGAAGGAGGCCGATTCGGCGATCGAAAGAAGCTGGTCCTGCAGCTGCTGGATTTCTTCCTGGATCTTCGTCTTGTCAACGCCATCTTCGCTAGCGGCGACCAGCTTGGCCTTGATCTCCTTCACCACTTCGATGGCCGATTCCATACCGGCGTAAGCGGTGTCCATCTTCGCTGCGCCAAGGCCGAGAGCGTCCTGGACGGACGAAAGCGCCATGTTGTCGGAACGCATGGTGGTGGCGATCGACCAGTAGGCGGCGTTGTCAGCGGCTTCGCCGACGCGCAGGCCCGAGGAAACGCGGCCCTGGGTGTCCTGCATGCTGGAGTTGATCGTGCGCAGAGTCTGCAGAGCGGACATGGCTGCGATGTTGGTGAGAATGCTCGTCATGATTTGGTGCCCCTAAAAGCAAAACAGTTCTGGAAGGGACATTCCGGATTGCCACCGGGAACGACGGTCAGCGTCATGCCTGCTAACTGGTTAATTTCGTTGGTTAACCCGCCGTTTCGATGGGCCTAGAAAACACGAGGAAGGTTAACCAAGATTGAACGCTGGAAAGAAAAATGAAAAAGGGCCGCGTCCCTTGCGGAACGCGGCCCCTGCTCAACGCTTCAACCTGCGGGAACCTCCCGCCAGCACTCCGATTAACGGAAGAGCGACAGGATGTTCTGCGAGTTGGAGTTGGAGATCGACAGCGCCTGGATGCCGAGCTGCTGCTGCGTCTGCAGAGCCTTGAGGCGGGTGGATTCTTCGTTCATGTCGGCGTCGACGAGGCGGCCGATACCACGCTCGATCGAGTCGGAGAGCTTGGCGACGAAATCTTCCTGCAGGCCGATGCGGGTCGAGATCGAGCCCAGCTTGGAGGCCGCGCTGGTCATCGCCGACAGGCCGTCCTCGACGTCCTGAAGGGCGTTGGCGAGTGCGGTGGCGTCCATCGCGGAGATGTCAAGGGTGGCAATGGCGTTGCCGTTGGTCTGGTTCGTACCGAGAATGCCGCCTGCGCTGGTCGACGCGTCGGTGAACAGCAGCGTTCCGTCGGCGGCATCCGTCAGGTCGTAGGCGGTCGTCTTGACCGAAACAGCATTCGACGCGTCACGGACAAAGCCGGACACGACGGTCTTGGTGGCGGCGGCGCCATCGAGCCAGTTCTCACCATTGAACGAAGCCGACGAAGCGATGCTGACCAGCTGTTCCTGAAGCTGGGTGATTTCTTCCTGGATCTTGGTCTTGTCGACGCCTTCTTCGGTGGCGGCAACAATCTTGGCCTTGATCTCCTTGACCACGTTGATCGCCGCTTCCATACCCGTGTAGGCGGTGTCGACCTTGGCAGCGCCCATGCCGAGTGCGTCCTGCACGGCGGAGTAGGCCTGGTTGTCCGAACGCATGGTGGTGGCGATCGACCAGTAGGCGGCGTTGTCGGAAGCGGCGCCGACGCGGTAGCCCGACGAAATGCGGTCCTGCGTGGTAGCCATGTCGTTGTTGATCGAGCGCAGGGTCTGCAGGGCAGACATTGCCGAGACGTTGGTCATGATGCTAGACATTGGAGTTGTCCCTTTTACGAAATACAATTGATGGGACATACCGGACTTTATTTATACTACCGGCGACTACAGATCGGCGTCATGCCACTTGGTCTCTATATTCCGAACAGAAAACCAAACCTGTCGTGTGAAGGCAGGATTAGGCGCCGATTATTGCCAGCATCTTAATTTTCGGGCGGGCATTCGAGGCGTCGGGACTCGTGGTTAACAGCTGCGCAAGCTTAGGCAAATATAAACCAAGTAGATTAACCGCGCTCGTTAACCATCCCCACGTGTGGAACGGCCTGAAGCGCGCGTCGCATCAGTCGTTGGAATACCGACCTTCCTACGATTGCCGAACGATGGACGAGGACTGGCGGCTCCCGTGGGAAGCCCACGGCATCGGGCATGCCGGTTTCGGTCTTTTTGACCTGCGCCCTAACCTGCTCCCGGCCCGGGCTAGGCGAACGATCGCACCAGGCTGCCGACGAGCAGGTTCCAGCCGTCGATCAGGACGAAGAACAGGATCTTGAACGGCAGCGAGATCGAGGTCGGCGGCAGCATCATCATGCCCATCGCCATGGTGATGGTGGCGACGACCAGGTCGATCACGAGGAAGGGCAGGACGACCAGGAAGCCGATTTCGAAGCCGCGCCGGATCTCTGAAATCATGAAGGCTGGGATCACCGTGCGCAGATCGACCTTGCCATCCTCGACCACCGTCTGCCCGCGTTCCTCGGCCAGCGAGATGAACAGTTCCATGTCCTTGTCTCGGGTATTGGCCGCCATGAACTCTCGGAACGGCTCGGCGACCCGCCTCGCCGCCTCGGTCTCGTCGATCTGGTTGGCGAGCAGCGGCTCGACGCCGGCCTGCCAGGCACGGTCGAAGGTCGGCGCCATGACGTAGAAGGTCATGAACAGGGCAAGGCTCACCAGGATCATGTTCGACGGCGTCGTCGCCAGCCCCATGCCCGAGCGCAGGATCGCGAATGCGATCACGAATCGGGGAAAGCTCGTCACCATGATCAGGATGCCCGGCGCAACCGACAGCACGGTCAGGAGCCCGAACGTCCGGATGATCCAGGACGCGACCGAGCCGTCGATGGGGGTATTGAGCAATTGTACCGGCGTCTGCTGGGCAAACGCCATCGTGGTCATCGCCATCATGGCAACGAGGAACGTCGTCAAAAATCGAATCATTCGATCACAAAAGTCCGGAACATGATGTTCGTTACGCGCCCTTCAGAGCGAACGTCAACCCGCTCCTTCAGGTCGTCCCGGAGATATTGAAAGCCGCGCGGCCCCTGGATCTGCTGCAGCGACACCGTGCGCATGTAGGCCATGATGTCCTGGTGGATCGCCTCGGCCAGCACCGGATCCGGCGGCCCGTTGAAGGCGAGCGCAACCTCCATGCGTACGAGATTGTCGGCAGGATAGGCCAGGTTGCTGGTGAACGGCTGCAATGCCACCACCCCGTCAGCCTCGGTGGCAACGCGCGGCAGCCCCTCCTCGTCGTCCTTTTCGGCGCCGTGCTCGCCCGCGGTCTCGGCCACCTCGACCTCCGGGGGCGCCGGCGCCAGCAAATGGCCGACGAACCAGCCGCCGCCGCCGGCCAGCAGGCTCAGCCCGGCGACGATCGCTATGGTCACGACAGGCGACGGCTTCTTCTTGCCTTCGCCGCTCTGCTCCTGGTCCGCCATGTCCGTATCCGTTTTTCCGCTTCTTTGCGCCGATCAGAACGGCGCGAACAGGTCGACGGCCTGCTGTCCCCAGGGCGGCTGCTGCACCTCGGTCAGGCGACCGCGGCCGCCGTAGGAGATGCGCGCCTCGGCGATCTTTTCGTAGGAGATGCGGTTGTCCGAATCGACGTCCTGCGGCCGCACGATACCGGCGACGTTGAGGATTCGCAGCTCCTGGTTGACGCGCACTTCCTGCGAGCCGCTGATCAGCAGGTTTCCGTTTTCCAGCACGCCGGTGACGACGGCCGCGACGAGCAGGCTGAGTTTTTCCGAACGCTCGGTCTTGCCGTCGCCCTTGGTGCTGGTGTTCGAGCCGTAGGTGAGGTCGCCGTCCGAATCCACGTCGAAGTTTTCACCCGAGGCGGTCAGGCCGAAATTCATGCCGCTCTTGTTGACGCGGCTGCGATCGGTCTTGTTGTCGAAGGTCGCCTCATCGTTCAGGCGGATCTTGACCGTGAGCAGATCGCCGACATTGATCGCGCGCAGATCCTTGAAGAGGTTGGACTGGCTGTCCTTCCAGGTCGAATATCCGGCGACCGCCGAATGCGCCTGCTTCGGGTACATGTTCATCTGCGGCGTCTGGGCATACTGGAGACCGCTGCCGATCGGGCTCATCGACGGCGCCCGGCCGATCTCCCGGACCGCCTGGCTGGCGCAGCCCGACAACAGCGAGGTCGCCACCACGGCGAGTGCGAACTTCTTCATGACGGGTCCTTCGAGGTGTTCGGGTCGGCGGCGCTGGCGATGATGCTGGCGAGCAGCGCGGCCTTCTCGGCCTGCATCTCGCTCAGGATCAGGCTGGACATGCGCGGATTGAGCTTCATGACGATCGCCGAGGCAATTTCCGGGTGGATCTGCTCCAGCTGGGCGGCCGCGGCGTCCGGCTTCATCTTCTTGTAGATCTCGATCAGGCCGGCCTCGGCCACCTTCAGGAAGTCGTTGCGGCGCTGCAGCCAGTCCTCGTACTCCGCACGCCGCTTCTGCAGGGTGGCGATGCGGTCGTCGACGTCCTTCTGCAGCTTCTCCAGTTCCTGCTTCTGCAGCAGGTAGCGCTGGTCACGCGCCTTGTCGGAGATGTTGGTGCAGAACTCGCGGATCTCGTCAGCGGTCGCCTTGCTGGTGACGATGACCGGGCGCTCTTCTGCGAGCGCGCCGGGGATGGCCAGCATGAGCACGCCCGCGGCCGGCAAAAGCAGGGCGCGCAGGCCGTGGACCAGAGAGCGATCGATGTTTCTCGTCATTGCAGCACCAATTCAGCCTGGAGGGCGCCGGCGGACTTGATGCCCTGAAGGATCGAGATGATCCCATCCGGTTTCACGCCGATGCTGTTGAGCCCCGAGACCAGCGTGCGCAGGTTGGGGCCGTTGAGGATGGCGACGGTGCCGCCGTCCTGCTGGGCGATGATGTCGGTGTTCGGCTCGACCGCCGTCACCCCGTCCGAGAACGGTGCCGGCTGGACCACCTGCGGCATCTCGGTGACCTGGACGGTGAGCGTGCCGTAGCTTACCGCCACCTCGGAAATGCGCACGTCCTGGCCGATCACGATCGTGCCGGTGCGCTCGTTGATGACGACCCGGGCCGGCGCATCGGTTTCGATGACGAGGTTTTCCACTTCCGCCATCAGCCGCGCAAGATCGGCCTGCTTCGGCTTGGCGACATAGACGGACTGGGAATCCCGAGCCTCGGCGATCCGGCCGCCGTATTGGGCCGCGGCGTAGCGATTGATCGCGTCGGCCATGCCGACGGCTGTGGAGAAGTCGGGATTGCGCAGTTGTAGCACGAGATCGGAGCCGTCCTTGAAGCGTGCGGGCAGTTCCCGCTCGATGATCGCGCCATTCGGCACGCGTCCAGCCGTGGTGATGCCCTGCTGGATCGAAGCGGCATCGCCCTGCGCGTTGAAACCCGTCACCACCACCGAGCCCTGGGCCACGGCGTAGATCTGCCCGTCGGCGCCGGTCAGCGACGTCATCACCAGCGAGCCCCCACGCAGGGAGGTGGCATCGCCGAGCGAGCCGACGGTCACGTCCATTCGGCTTCCCGGACTCGCAAACGGCGGCAGCGTCGCCGTCACGAGCACGGCCGCCACGTTCTTTGCGCGCGAGCGCTCGCCTTCGGTGTTGATGCCGAGGTTCTGCAGCATCGACTGCAACGCCTGTTCGGTGAAGGGCGAGGAGCGCAGGCTGTCGCCGGTGCCCTGCAGTCCGACGACAAGGCCGTAGCCGATCAGCTGGTTGTCGCGCCCCGCCTGCAGCGACGCCACGTCCTTGATGCGCGCGGCGGCGTGCGCCGGCGCGACCGAAAGCGCGAGCCCGACGACGGCGGCAAGGAAACGGGACAGGAGCGGTCTGATCATCTTGCCACCACGTGCACAGAGTGGTCTTCCATCACGGTTCCGGAGACGATGACCCCCGAATCCTTGTTGCGGACCTTGATGAGATCGCCGACAGCGGCATCGTCCAGCGGCGTGCCGGACGCCGTGATGGTCAGAGGCCCGCTCTCGAAGACGAGCCGCACGGTCTTGCCGCGCGAGACGGCGAAGGGCTCGCGCAGCGCCGAGACGAGGATGATCCGGCCGGCCAGCAGCGTCTTCTTCGTGATCAGGCCGCGGACCGCGGAGATCGCCTCGGCATAGCCGGGTGCGATGTTGGGGTTGGTGACCTCGACCTCTTCGAGCAGGTTCGTCTCGAGCTGCTCGCCGGGATAGATGGTACGCTTCGGCACCACCGCGTAGCGCCCGTCGGCCTGGGCCATGTCCAGCGCCGGCAGGACGCCGGCCACCGCAAGCGCGAGGGCGGCGGCAAGGCGCCGGACCCTTGTTGCGGGTCCTGCTTCCGGCTTGATTTTCAGGCGAAACATCATGTTTCCCTCGTCTGTTGCGGCTAGCGAAGGTTCTTGCTGACCACGGCCGCCATTTCGTCCGCCGCCTGGATGATCTTGGAGTTCATCTCGTAGGCGCGCTGGGCCGAAATCAGGTCGGTGATTTCCTTGACCGGATCGACGTTCGACGCCTCGAGGTAGTTCTGCTGCATGTAGGCGTAGCCGTTCTCGTCGGGCGCGCCGACCGTCGCCGGGCCGGAAGCCTCGGTTTCCCGGAAGAGGTTCTCGCCGAGCGGTTCGAGACCGGCCTCGTTGACGAAGCTGGCCAGCGTGATCTGGCCGAGTTCCTGGTCCTCGCCGTTGACGCTGGCGAAGACCTGGCCGGACCGGTTGATCGTGATGTCGGTGGCATCCTGCGGCACGGTGATACCCGGGGAAACGGTGTAGCCGTCGATCGTCACAAGCTGGCCGTCGGGGCTGGTGTTGAATGCGCCGGAGCGCGAATAGAGGATCGTCCCGTCCGGGGCTTCGATCTGGAACCAGCCGCGACCGACGAGCGCGATGTCGAACGAGTTGCCGGTATGGGTCAGCTGCCCCTGCAGGTGCAGGTTGCGAACGGCTGCGGTCTTGACGCCGAGGCCGATGATGGCGCCTTCCGGCACGATCGCCTGGTTGGCGCGGTTGGGCACGCCCTGGGCGCGCTCGGTCTGGTAGAGCAGATCGGAAAACTCGGCGCGCGCGCGCTTGTAACCGGTCGTGTTGATGTTGGCGATGTTGTTCGCGATGACCTCGAGATTGGTCTGCTGCGCGTTCATGCCGGTTGCGGCGATGGCAAGAGCTTTCATGGCACGGTCCTTCAGATCTGCATGCGTGCGACTTCAAGATAGGCGGTGACGACCTTGTCGCGGATCGAGATCGCCGTCTGCAGTGCCTGTTCGGCGTTCATCACGGCATCCACTACCTCTCGGGTGCTCGCCTTGCCCTGAACCGCCTCGAAGGACTTGACCTCGCTGAGCTTGAGCGAGTTGACCGCATCGGTCGCCATGTCGCCGAGGACCTGGGCAAAGCTCATCGGCTGCTGCACGCCCGGGGAGGCGCCGGCCTGCGGGCCGGCGGTGACCGTTGTTTCCGTTGCCGCGCGCGTCAGGCCCGAAGAGGAGACGAGCGAGCTGACGCTGTTGAGCGAATCAATCATTGCGATGCCCTCAGGAGGTCGATGGTCGCGCTGATAAGGTCGCGCGACTGCTTGATGCTTTGCAGGTTCGCTTCGTAGGAGCGGTTGGCCTCGCGCATGTCGGCCATTTCGACCAGCATGTTGACGTTCGGGAGCTTGACCATGCCCTTCTCGTCGGCGGCCGGATTGCCGGGATCGAATTCGGCCGCAAAGTCGCTTTCGTCCTCGCTCAGGCGATCGATCTCGACCAGGGCGGCGCCGCTGGCCCTGTCGAGTTCCGAGACGAAGGTGACGGTCTTGCGGCGGTAGGGGTCCGCACCGGGCGTGTCTCCGGTGGAGCGCGCGTTCGCCAGGTTTTCCGAGACGATGCGGATGCGGGTGGACTGGGCCTCGAGACCGGAGGCCGCGACTTTCATCGAGGCGAGAAGGGGATCCATCGTTATTTCCTGACAGTCATCAGCATCATGCGATGAAAAGACTTGACGAGGCCGGCATTGAGCTCGAACTCACGCTTGACCTGGCCCTGCTTCATCAGTTCTTCGGCGAGACCGACCGAGTTTCCGGAAATCTGCTCGCCGACATTCTCGTTCGGCTCGACCTCGGTAATCTCGCTGCTGAGGCTCGCCTCGGTGAGGTGTGCGGGATTGGTGGCCGCCATGCGGATGCCCGTGTTTTCGAGCACCGACTGGAACGGGGTCACATCCTTGGCCTTGTAGCCGGGGGTATTGGCATTCGCGATGTTGCCCGCAACGACGGACTGGCGCACCGAGAGCCATTCGGCCTGCCGCGACGCCAGCTCGAAGAATTGTATCGGTTGCATGAGGGCAAACTCCATCCTTGTTGCCCCGGAACCTAGGTCGTTAAACTTGCGTGGGACTTGCCTTGGAGACGCTTTGCCGCCATTGCCCGAAAGCCGTGGACATCGGGCCCGAAAACACAAAACCGCCGGGCGCGCGCTCCGGCGGTTTCGATGGCTGCCTGTCGGGCCGGACGAATCAGTTGCGCTTGTAGACGTCACCGTTGGAGGTGACGATCACCCATTCGCCGTCCCGCTGCTCGAGCGTCGCCAGCCGGCTGTTGTCCGGCAGGATAGAGCCGACTCGAACGATATAAAGGCCCGAGGTGTCCTCGATCAGGGCCCGTCCGTTGGCAACGTGCATCAGTCGGAAGCCGGCCGATGCGGGCAGCGGCTGCTCGACCGGCTCCGGCGTGGCCCCGGTCGCCCGCTCCGCACCAAGGTTCGGCGCGGTCGTCGCGGTACTGATCGGATCGAGGTCGGTCTCTGGCTGGTCGTCGTCGTCATCGACCATCGCGGTCGGCGATACGCTCATCACCTCGCGGGCTGGCGTTTCAGGCAGGTCGCGCCTGTCGTCCTGCCACAGCGGCGGAACCGAAAAGTCCTGCGGATTGAGAAAGACGTACCAGGGAAAGAACGCCGCGAGCGCGGCAAGGGACACGCCGGTCGCGATCAGCATGCGGTCGGCGATGCTGCCGCGCTTCTCCATTGATCGCCGCAACGGCGGGACGGTCTTGTCCGCGTCATAGTCCGTCATGTTCACCCTCTCGCTCTTGCATTGCCGGCCATCTGGTTCGCCGGCGCGTTGCGCAGCGCCAGCGCCAGATCGGCGAAGGCATCGGCGGCCGGCTTCTCGCCGGGGGCCTGGCGCAGGACCTCATAGATCACCGGCACCTGCTTGATCGCCATGTCGAGGTCGGCGTCGCTGCCGGGGCGGTAGCCGCCGATCAGCCGCAGGTCGCGCGTTTCCTCGTAGCGATGGATCAGCGCCTTGAGCCGTGCCACGAGCACCTCCTGATCGGACGTCCAGGCCTTGCGCGCCAGGCGTGAGATCGAGGAGAGCGGATTGATCGGCGGATAGCGCCCCTCGTCCGCCAGGCTGCGCTCGAGCACGATGTGGCCGTCAAGGATGCCGCGCGTGGAGTCCGCGATGGGATCGTTGTGGTTGTCGCCGTCGACGAGGATCGAAAGGATGGCGGTGATCGTCCCCGTTCCCTCCGCTCCCGGCCCGGCCCGTTCGAGGAGCCGCGGCAGCTCGGTGAACACGGACGCCGGGTAGCCCCGGGCGATCGGCGGTTCGCCGGACGCGGTCGCCACCTCGCGGATCGCATGGGCAAAGCGCGTGACGCTGTCGACGATGAGGAGCACGTTGTCGCCCTGGTCGCGGAAGTGCTCGGCAATGGTGACGGCCGTCAACGGCGCCATCTTGCGCAGCATCGGGCTTTCGTCGCTGGTGGCCACCACCGCCACCGACTTCGACAGATTGTCGCCCAGCGTGTCCTCGATGAACTCGCGCACCTCGCGGCCGCGCTCGCCGACCAGCGCAATCACCACCTTGTCGAAGGCATCCGCCCGGGCCAGCATCGACAGCAGCGTCGACTTGCCGACGCCGGAGCCGGCGAAGATGCCGAGCCGCTGGCCGAGGCAGAGCGGGGCAAAAATGTCGATGGCGCGGACGCCGGTGGCAAAGCCGGTATCGACGCGCCGGCGGGTCATCGACGGCGGCGCCGTGTTGGCGATCGAGCGGCGGTGGTCACCCTGACCCAGCGGCCCCCGACCGTCGATCGGTTCGCCGAGCGCGTTGATCGTGCGGCCGCACCAGGCAGCCGCCGGCGCGATGCGGAAGGCGCCCTTGCGGATGACCGTGTCGTGGATGCCGATCGGCTCACCCGGCTCGATCGGGCAGACAACGACCGTCTCCGGCTCGACCCGCACCACCTCGCCGAGGTGGATGCCGGTCTTGCTGCGATGGGCGACGAACTCGCCGAGACGCACATGGCGCGACAGGCCGGAGACCGTATAGTTTCCCGCGGCAATCGTCTGTACATGGCCGCCATGGGCCACCGAAAACTCGGGATCGGAATAGCGGCGCACAAGCCCGGCCAGCGCGTTGAGTTTGCGCCCGCCATCGCTTGCGGCGCGCTTTGGTGTGAGGTCCGTCGCCGTCGTCATCGATCGTTACCGACTGCCGCCGAGCGTCTTGACGGCATTGTCGATCGAGGACTCGCTCTGCTGCAGCAGCGAGTTGATCGCTTCGAAGGCACGCGTGACGGTTATCAACTGGGTCATCTCGGAGATGGGATTGACGTTCGATTCCTCGATGAACCCCTGGGCGACGCCGACATCGACACGGTCGAGGACCGGTTCGGGTGCCAGCGTCGGGATGATGCCGCTGTTGCCGGCCCGCACGAAGCCCGCCGACAGGTCCACCTCGAACAGGCCCAGGGCCGCGACCGGCTGGCCATTCTGGTTCAGCTGCCCGTCGGCACTCAGCTTCACGGGCCCTGCGTCTCCATTGATCTGGATCGGCGCGCCGCCGGCGTCGAGCACGGGGTAGCCATTGAGCGTGACGAGGTCACCGTTTTCGGTCAGCGTGAAGCGGCCGTCCCGGGTCAGCGTCTGTCCAGCGGGCGTCTGCACCGCAAACCAGGCCTCGCCCCTGACAGCGAAATCGAGCATGCCGTTCGTCTCGGTCATCCCGCCATTGCGCGTGGACAGGAACTCCCTGCCCTGGTCGACGAAGGCGATCTCGGCCTCGCCGTTGTCGGCGACGACATCGTTGAACTTGATCTCGGTCGCACGGAAGCCGACCGTGTTGGCATTGGCGACATTGTCGGCCAACGTCGTCAGGCGCCGATCGAGCGCGATCTGGGACGAAAGCGATACGTAAAGCCCAGTCTCCATTACCGGCCTCCAAGTTTCAGGTTGTTTATGGAAATGAGAAGGTCGGTCGAGATTCCGGTCAGGCTTGAGGACTGGAACGCCGTGAGCGGATCATAGGAACCGGACGGGTTGTCGATTTCCCACAGCGACGTGAAGCGCTCGAGGAATTCGCCGACCTTCACCGGGTCCTGAAATTCTGCCAGGTCGAGCACATCCTCGAAATAGGCGGCCTGCCGGTCGACGTCGGTGGCCGCGAATTCGACGGGCAGCTGAAGCGCCGTGCGCACGACCTGCGAGATCGCGTCATCGGCGATGATCGAGTAGCCGCTCGTGATCGAGGAAGCCATGCGCTCGAAGTAGAGGGCGAGCCGCACACCTGTGTTGTCGGAGCCGGCATTCACCTCCAGCGTCTGGCGGTTGTACTTCTCGACGACACCTTGCTGTGCGCGGGTGAAGCTGGTTGCAGCCTCGCCATAGCGGGCGAAATTGAGCGACTCGGCCAGCTCCTTGTAACGGCTGTCGGACAGCTTGTTGGCGAAGGCATCCTCGTTGTCGACGCCCTCGGTCAGCACCTTGCGCATGAAGGCCTTGGCGTAGGCCATGTCGTCCAGGCCGTGCGCCTTCATGGCGTAATTGTAAAGCCGGCTGTCGGCGAAGAACTCGTCAATGGACTTAATCGAGCCGATCCTGGCCAGGTAGTACTCGGTCTCGCGCTTGACGTCCGGCTGTTCGGCAACCCGCTTGAGCGAGGTCGCCAGATCAGCCGTGATCAGCTTGTAGCTCGTGTAGGTTGTCGTCACGTAACCGTTCCCTTCGCTTGGCGAGGGCGCGCGGCCCCCCATGCGGCGCCAACCTGACGGTCTTTGCTTGCGCGAACCTGTAACCGGGCGGGCCGGGCTCGGCGACGGCGATACAGCCTCACACAAGGCTCGAACCCTAATCAGGTGCCGTCAGAATTGTGTCGAGGCTTGTGGGCATACAATGAACATCATCATCGGTCTGATCGTTACCTTCGGTTGCGTCCTTGGCGGCTACATGGCCATGGGCGGGCATCTGGAAGTGCTCAACCAGCCCTTCGAGCTCGTGATCATCGGCGGCGCCGGCCTCGGTGGCTTCATCATCGCCAATACGATGAAAGTGGTGAAGGACACCGGCAAGGCGCTCGGCGAGGCGTTCAAGCACAAGGTCCCCAAGGAGCGGCACTACCTCGATACGCTCGGGGTGCTCTACAGCCTGATGCGGGACCTGCGCACGAAATCGCGCAACGAGATCGAAAGCCACATCGACAACCCCGACGAATCCCCGATCTTCCAGGCGGCGCCGACCGTGCTGCAGAACAAGGAACTGACCACCTTTATCTGCGACTACGTGCGCCTGATCATCATCGGCAATGCCCGTTCGCACGAGATCGAGGCGCTGATGGACGAGGAGATCCAGACCATCACCCATGACAAGATGAAGCCCTACGCAGCGCTCACCACCATGTCCGACGCATTCCCGGCCATCGGGATCGTCGCGGCCGTGCTCGGCGTCATCAAGGCGATGGGCGCCATCAACGAATCGCCGGAAGTCCTCGGCGGCAAGATCGCAGCCGCGCTCGTCGGCACGCTGCTTGGCGTGTTCCTCTCCTATTCGATCGTCTCGCCGATCGCCACCAACGTGAAGGCCGTCCGCACCAAGCAGAACCGGCTCTACATCATCGTCAAGCAGACGCTGCTCGCCTACATGAACGGTTCGGTGCCGCAAGTCGCGCTCGAATACGGACGCAAGACCATTTCCTCCTACGAGCGCCCGTCGATCGACGCGGTCGAGCAGGAGATGATGAACCCCGGCGGCGGCGAGTCCCGCGCGGCCTAAAGGAGCAGCAACCACATGTCAGCGACAAAGCCGAAACACGATCCGATCGTCCTGGCGCGCCTGATCGGCCGACTCGGCGACCGGGAAACCATCTCGAAGCGCTGCTCCGCCCTCGGCGAGGTGCTGGCCGGGTCTCTCCCCGACGTCTTTGCCAGCGAGCTCGGGTTCGAGATCGCCGTCGCCTATGCCGGTTGCGAGATCGGCCGATACAGCCAGCTCATCGGCGATCTCGGCGGCGGCATGGCCATTGCCGATTGCGAGCTGCGGGGCTGGAGCGACCAGTATGCGGTCGTCTGCGACAGTCCGCTCATCATCACGCTGGTCGAGAGCATGCTGGGTGCGGAGAGCGAGACGCTCGAGGAGCCGGAACCGCGCCAACTGTCGCGGATCGAGCTGGACGTCGCCACCATGGTGTTCGCCAAGGTCTCGAGCGTGCTGAAGACGGCGGTCGGCGGCGATGCCGGCCAAGAGCCGGCGATCGGCCCGCCCTACAATGTCGAAGGCCGCAGCGCGCCCGAAAACGGCTCCGAGGACGTCTACGCTGCGCTCGTGAAGATGTCGGTCGGCTTGGGTCCGGTACTGTCCCACTTCTACCTGGTCGTGCCGCAGTACGTCCTGCTGAAGTCGACGATATCCGCGCCGAAGCCCCCCAACGCCGTCAGGTCGCGCCAGGACTGGAGCGAGCAACTGAGCGAGCAGGTCCGGCGTTCAAAGGTGACCCTGCAGGCGCGCATCCGCCTGGAAAGCCAGACGCTCGGGACAATCAGCCGGCTGCAGGCGGGCGACGTCATCCCCTTCCACGACGCGGGCGACGTCCGGGTCGACGTGAGCGCCAACGGCAACAAGCTCTATGTTTGCGAGTTCGGCCGCTCCGGCGCACGCTACACGGTTCGCGTGAAGGATACCTACGGGTCGGAGGACGAACTGCTGCAACACATCGTCGGGTAGACCCGGTGGGCTGTCCGGCCTCGGGCAAGTTTCAAATGGAATAGTGATCACATGGCACCGAAAAAAGCACCCCTTGCAGACGACCTTGCGTCGACCATCAACGCCAACGACGGCGAGCTCGAGCAGGCCATCGACGATCTGCGCGGCGTCCTGAAGCAGGATGCGGCCGGCTCGGCCGCCACCGATTTCGGCATGGACTTTCCGGACGCGGACGCGACCGATCCGCTTGCGGCCTTTGGCGACGATTTCGGCTCGACCGGTACAGACGCCGGATTCGGCGGCGACTTCGGCGCGACCGAAGCCGGCTTTGGCGCCTCCGACTTTTCCGGCAGCGACTTCGGCGGCGCCGAGACCGGGGATACCGAACCGGCCCGGCCGGGAAGCGCGCTCGAGGCCAATCTCGGCCTGATCATGGAAATCCCGATCGACCTGCAGATCGTGCTCGGCTCGTCGCAGATGCAGGTCTCCGGCCTGATGAACCTGTCCGAGGGCGCCACCATCGCGCTTGACCGCCGGATCGGCGAGCCGGTCGAGGTCATGGTCAACGGCCGCGTCATCGGTCGCGGCGAAATCACCATTCTCGAAAACGACGACACCCGCTTCGGCGTCAAGCTGATCGAGGTCATGAAAACGTCCAGGAACTGATCCCGGTCCAGGGTCTCAGGAGGCATCCATGATGGATTTCGACAATTTCGGCAGCACCGCTGTCGGCGCGCCGCTCAGCCCGGTCGACAAGGCGGCGGCGGTTCTCCTGGCGATGGGCAAGCCGGTGGCCGGCAAGCTCTTGAAGTTCTTCACCCAGGCCGAGCTGCAAGGCATCATCGCCGCGGCCCAGAACCTGCGTCCGATCCCGCCCCAGGAACTGCTCGAACTCGTCAACGAATTCGAGGACCTCTTCACCGAGGGCGCCGGCCTGATGGACAACGCCAAGATGATGGAGGGCATCCTCGAGGAAGGCTTGACGCCGGACGAGGTCGACGGCCTTCTTGGCCGCCGCACCGCCTTCCAGGCCTACGAGACGACCATCTGGGACCGCCTGCAGGATGCCGATGCGGTGTTCATCAGCCGCTTCCTGCTCAAGGAACACCCGCAGACCATCGCCTACATCCTGTCGATGATGCCGTCCGCCTTCGGCGCCAAGGTGCTGCTGGAGGTGCCGGAGGAAAACCGCGCCGACATCATCAACCGCACCGTCAACCTGAAGGACGTCAGCCCGAAGGCTGCCGCGATCATCGAGAACCGCGTCATCGAAATGATGAATGCGTTCGAGGCCGAGCGCAACTCGCCCGGCTCGCACAAGGTTGCCGACATGATGAACGAGATGGAGAAGACCCAGGTCGACGAACTGCTCGCCTCGCTGGAGACGATCAGCACCGCCGCCGTCAAGAAGGTGCGGCCGAAGATCTTCCTGTTCGAGGACCTGCTCGCGATGCCGCAGCGCAGCCGCGTCTCGCTGTTCAACGACGTCGCCGGCGACATCATCACGGCGGCCCTGCGCGGCACGTCGATGGAATTGCGCGAGGCGGTGCTGTCCTCGATCGGCGCGCGCCAGCGGCGGATGATCGAATCGGATCTCGCCGTCGAAAATCAGGGCAACCCGCGCGAGGTCGCCATCGCCCGCCGCTCCATCACGCAAGAAGCGATCCGCCTGGCGGCGTCCGGTCAGATTCAGTTGAAAGAAGCGGGAGACGCACAGGCCGCGGCCTGATCCCGCTTGACACCCCCTCCATCAGGATCGACCGTCCAGAGGGCCCGAATCTCCTGAAGAATCGGGTCCTTTTTCTTGCGCCGGGTTCGGCGCGGGAAAGCAGGCCCGGCGGGTCGCGCAAGTCGAGGGGGATTGCCGGTGGCCGACGGCGAGGACAAGGACAGCAAGACAGAAGCCCCGTCGGAGAAAAAACTCCGTGACGCGGCAGAAAAGGGTAACACGCCTTTCGCGCGCGAAGTGCCCGTCTTCGCGTCCACGGTCGCGATCTATCTCTTCCTGGTCTTCTTTCTGCCCGGCGGCATCGCCAGGATGGCGGAAACGCTGCGCGATCTCTTCGAGCAGCCGGAGGCTTGGGATCTCGAGACCAGCGGAGACGTCGTGGCACTGTTCCGCCACCTCATCTGGGAAGCCGGGGCGATGCTGCTGCCGGCGCTCGCCATGATGATGCTCTTCGGGCTCGCCGCCTCGATCCTGCAGAACATGCCGAGCCCGGTGCTGGAACGGGTGCGGCCGCAAATCTCGCGCCTGTCACCGATCAAGGGTCTCGGACGCATGTTCGGCAAGCCTGGCCTGGTCGAGTTCGCCAAGTCGCTGATCAAGGTCGGGGCGGTATCGACCTTCGTCGTTCTCGTCCTGTGGGACGACTACTTCGCGACGCTCAATGCCATGTTCGCTGATCCGCTGGCGATCCTTCACGTGCTGGCACAAAACGCCAACACGATCATGGTGATCATCCTCTTCGCCACCGCCGTCATCGCCGTCATCGATTTCGCATGGACGCGCTATCACTGGCTCTCCGAACTGCGCATGACCAAGCAGGAGGTCAAGGAGGAGCACAAGCAGGCCCAGGGCGACCCGATCGTCAAGGGCAGGCTGCGGTCCATTCAGCGCGATCGCGCCCGCAAACGGATGATCTCCGCAGTCCCGCGCGCGACCCTGGTCATCGCCAACCCGACCCATTTCGCCGTGGCGCTGCGCTACGTCCGAGAGGAGAACGACGCTCCGATCGTCGTCGCCAAGGGCCAGGACCTGGTGGCGCTGAAGATTCGCGAGCTGGCGGAACAAAACGGCATACCCGTCTTCGAGGATCCACCGCTAGCCCGCTCCATGTTTGCGCAAGTCTCGGTCGATAGTGTCATTCCACCGGTGTTCTACAAGGCCGTGGCGGAGCTGATTCACCGGGTTTATCAGCGCCCCAGATGAGACGGGTAAACGAGATCCGATGAGAAAATGCTCCTATTCTGCCCAGCGCGAGAGGATTGTCGCCGAAGCTATTGGTCCCGTCGCGACGGAGCTCAGGCTGCTCGACGCCGCCGACCTCGTATCGCTGCTGCGCTTCGAGTGCTACGGAAACCTGGCCGATCTGGTGGCGTCGGCCGCTGAACTCTATTTCCTTCCAGGCACCGTCGTGTTCGGCGCCGGCGGCGACTACAAGCTTGACTGGGGCGGCGAGCCCGAGGTCACGCTCGACCTCGAACTGCGTCCGCAGGGCGTCACCGTCTACGCGCGTCTGCAACTCGGCAACGAGCAGGCCGGCGTCGAGATCACCCATGTGGCCTTCGACGATCCGGCCGTCGATCCGGAGGACAACACGGCCCTCCTGGCGGAAAGCCTGAAGGGGGCGCAGTTCAAGCGCATGAGCGCGCCGGTCGCGCACAGTCACTAGCCAAAGGTCGCGGGCCTGGCGCCCGCCGGATCGCTAGCGAATATGGCCAAGGCGGATCGCCTTCGCGATCGCCTGGATCCGGTTGACGGCATCGAGCTTGGTGGTCGCGCTGCCGAGATAGGCATTCACCGTGTGCACGGACAGGCCCATTTTCTCGGCGATGGCCTCGCTGATGCAACCGTCGCCGGCCATCTGCAGGCATGCGATCTCGCGTTCATTCAAGGCTTCGGACGGCTGCACCTTCTTTTCGTCCGCGGCCAGCAGGTCGACCATGAGCTGGCTGGCCCGCATATGCAGGTCGAGCACGACGTCGACGCCGATGTCGAGCACGTCACCGGTGAAGACGACAAAGCCGCCGCCGCTGGAGCCCAGCCGGACGGGAAAGGCGATGCCGGCAAAGGGGACGCGCCAGGATGGCAAGCGCTCGGTGAAAGACAGCAGTTCTGCGGCGATCACCTGGCAGGCCTCGCCTCCTTCCCAGACAATCGGCAACAGCGAACCTTCCAGATGCGCCATCAGCGATTCGCCATGGGCTTCGAGCAGCAGACGCACCTGGCCCTCGGCCCGGTCCATCCCGTTGCTGAGGGCGCAGTTGAGCCGGCGCGCCGAGGGCAGCCCCTGGCCGCGGGTGCGGAGTACGGCGAAGTTTCTGGCGCCGATCAGCTTTTGCAGGTGCAGCAGCGTCGCCGCGGCATCGCTGCTGCGTGGCGGCTTCGAGAGCCTTGAAATCCGGATCTCCGGATCGGCGGCGGCCTGCGAGAGTTGGAATTCCATCGGCGCCCCTCAGACGAGATTGTTGCGGACGGCCCAGGCAATGGCCTCCGACCGGGTCTTGGTGGCGGTCTTTCGCATCACGCTGGTGATGTAGTTGTTGATGGTGTTGCGCGAAATGCCGAGGATCACCGCGATTTCGTCGCTGGTCTTGCCCTCGGCGATCCAGTAGAGGCACTCGACCTCGCGGTCGGTCAGATCGGACTCGCGATCCTGCCGAGCCTCAGTCTGGCAGCAGACGCTGGCGAAGTAGCCGGCGAGCAGGCCGACGTCCCGCAACTTGTTCTGCGACAGGATAATGTGCTCGGGAAAGAGCAGAAGCAGCGTCATGCGCACGCGGCCGACATTGAAGGTGATCGCGCAGTATTCCCGGGCGAGGCCGCCAGGCAGTGCGACGTCGTCGGCAAACTGCGAGAAGGCCGGCTGCATGAGGATGCCGCAACGGTCGATGTCGCTCATGCGCGACAGCGCTGCCCCCACCGAGCCGGCCAGACTGCGCACCATGTCAAAGGGCCAGTCCGAGGCGACCACGAAGCCGATGTCGGAACTGAACGACAGGTCATGCCTGACCAAGAGGTAGTGGGAGGCACTCACATATTGGGTCAGCGCCCGAAGACCTGCGGAAAGACCGGCTCGATCCGCGCAGCGTGCGAGTTGATGCACCAGAAGCTCGCGTGCACTCTTGCGTTCACCGGCGATCGCGGAGAATCCATGCGGTTCCCGGAGCGCTACATCCGCTCTGATCGTTTCCATTACAGCCCCCGTTGCCGACCCCGGCTGGCTCATCCCGCCTCCCCTCGCGTCGGGGCTGAACTTGCAGCCCCACCGCGATCAAGCCGCCTGGGCGAGATTCACCAAACGAATCAGTAACTAAAGTGTACATCGGCGCGATTCAAAAGCCACAGGCACCAGTTGGGGATTTACTTTCGCCAGACTTCGTGAGTCGATTCGCTCCCGCTACACGGCGGCGACGCGACGCAATTCCCGGTAGGCGGATTAAGCTTTTGTTAGCAATCCGGATTTCCGGATCGCCCCTGCGTCAACCGCCGGTGCGGCGGGCAGGATCGACAGACAAAATTCCGGGGTCCGGCGGCATCTGCACCGCCGCAGCGCCGCAACATTTTTTTCAATCGCCTCGCCTTCTTTGCCATTTGTGTGACTGACGTAACGGTAGAAGGGGCAATTGCGCAGACGGATCGTCGCTTTTGAGTCACACCCGACCCGAAATGCGCCCGTGCACGCCGGTACGGTGAAACCTGCCGCGGTGCGTTGCGGCCGAGCCCCGCGCTTGCGGGTGACTGGAAACGGCAGCGGAACCTGTACGAATGACCGAGAACGACCGCCGTGGTCCCCTGGTCCGGCTCAGGCGACAATCCCGCCCATCGGCGGGACTGTCTGTCTTGCCCAAAGACCTGAGGGTCAGGCGGCCTGGTTTTCGGCCCACTTGCGCAGGATCTTGGCGGCGCGCTCTTCGCTGATCTCCACCATGCGGGCGAGGCGCCGTTCCGGCCCCTCCTTGACGCGCCGGTTGAAGACGTTCTCGCTCTCGTCGGCGGCACTGAGCAGATCGTCGGTACTGTCGAAGCCGAAGTCTGAACCGAAGCCGTCCATCAGGGCGCCGCTGCCGGCCCCCACGCCAATCGCCGGCGAGAAGTCGGGCAGTTCCAGCCCGGCGCCGTCAGCCTCCAGGGCGGTGCTGCCGGCGCCGCCGGTGACCGAACGCACGACCGGCCGGAAGCCGAACCAGACCACCAGGACGGCGACCGCGACGAAGGCGAGCGCATTGATGATCGCCGAGAAGTTGCGGGCCAGCGTCTCCACCAGGCCGGGCCCGGGCACGGCCTCGTCCAGCAACTGGTCGTCGAGGAAGGTCATGGCCGTCAGCGTGACGACGTCGCCGCGGTCCGTGTTCAGACCTGCGGCAGACGCAACGATCTTCTGCATCTCGGCGAGGTAGGCGTCGATCTTCGCTTGGTCCGCCGGCTCGCCGACCAGCGTGGCGACGCGGCCCTGGTTGACGACGACGGCAACGGAAAGGCGATCGATCTTGTAGCTGTTGCGAACGGTGGCGATCGTCTTGCTGTTGATCTCGTAGTTGGTCTGCTCTTCCTTCTTGTCGGCCTCGTCGCTCGACTGCGGGCCGATGCCCTCGTCGGGGCCGCCCTGGGGAATGTTCTGCTCGACCGTGGCCGGCTTCTGTAGCTGGCTCTGGTTCGACTTCTGGCTTTCCCGCGTAACGCGGATCGAGCGCTCGACGCGCGATTCCGGATCGTAGACGGTTTCCTGGGTCTGCTGCGAGTCGGTGTTCAATGCCGCCATGACGCTGGCGCGGAAATTGTCCATGCCGAGAAAGGGTGCGAGCGCCTTCTCGATGTTGCGCTCCACGTCGTCCTGGACCGACTGGACGATGTTGAGCGAGCGGTTGAGCGTGTTGCTGTCGGAGTCCTCGCCGGAGGCGAGCAGCTGACCGGCCGAATCGAGGATCGTCACATGCTCCGCTTCGAGACCGGGCACCGAGGCTGCAACCAGATGGCGGATCGACGCGGCGGCCTTGCGTCCGGCCGTGCCGCTGGCCCGGATCATGACCGATGCCGTCGGCGACTGCTCGGCCCGGCGGAAGTTGCCGCGGTCCGGCATGACGATGTGGACGCGGGCGGCGGCAATGCCGTTGATCTGCTGCACGGTCCGGGCGATCTCGCCCTCAAGCGCCCGGACGCGGGTGACCTCCTGCATGAACGAGGTCAGGCCGAGCGAGCCGACGTTGTCGAAGAGTTCGTAACCGGCGTTGGAGCCGCTGGGCAGGCCGCGTTCGGCGAGATAGAGCCGGGCCTTGCCGACGTCGCCGACGGGAACCTGAAGGCTCGCGCCGTCGGTGCCGGTCTTGAAGTCGATGTTTGCTTCGGCAAGGGCGATGCCGATCTGGTTGAGGTCGGTGTTCTCCAGCCCGACGTACAAGGTCTCGTAGGCCGGCTTGTTGACGTACAACGCGGCGGCAAGCACCAGACCGACGGTCACCACCCCTGCGCCCGCCAGGACCGCCAGCTTCGCCTGTCCCAGCGCAGCCAGGTTCTTGCCCATACTCTTAAGCTGATCCAACAGATTCATTCTGTTCCCGCACGAACTATCCCGGGCTGCCAGTGGCCATGAATTGGCGCCGCCCGCTCAGTTTAACTTGCCCAACCCTGGAAAGGTGCCACAGCCATCGACGCCTTCAGCCCCAGAAATTGCACAGGCCATAGTGACCCGTGCCGCAAACTAGATGGCGAAACTTGCGCGAGCGTTTCGCGCCGCGGCAGGCGATGGGCCTGCCCGACAATACCGCAAAGCGGTTCGCTCTGGGCCGTCACTGGTGGGCAGGCCGCAACGAAAATCGCCGCACGAAGCCGGGGCTTGTGCGGCGCAAAAATGGTTCGAACGGGCCGTCAGATCAAAAGGCTTCGAAGTCGCCGGCCGCCTTCGCCAGTGTCGGCGCCAGCGCAACGGACGCGCGGCTGCCCAGCGCCTTCTGCATGTCGGCAAGCTTGACAAGGTTGAGCGCCGTCGTCACGTCGATCTCCCAGCCTTCCGGCATCCCGGCGGTCATATGGCCGATGAAGTCGGCCAGCCCGCGGGTCTTCTGCACGGCGAGATCGATGCCCTGCAGCACCATCATGCGCTCGGCCGCGTTGACCGGTCCCGCCTCGGGATGCAGGTCGCCGAGAAGGGGTTCAATCCGCTCGACCAGATGGGCAACATTGTTCAACTCGGATACGATCCGCATCAGTACAGCGGGTAGAGGCTCCCCGACGACGGATGCGTTGCCCAGATACTCGGTCTTCATGGCATCTCCACTTCCCGCACGGTGGCTTTTGCACCGCCGGTGACTTCCCTTGCATTGCCTGAGCCCACCTGGTGGCCTCAGAAGAATTCGATCGCGCTTTCGGCCGGCTTCGGCGGCGCGACCGGGCGCTGCTCCAGCGCGACCGTCCGCTGCGTCTCCACGCCGGTCAGCGCGTGCTGCCGCGCCCGCCCGGTCGACGGCCAAAACTCAAGCTTGCGCCCGTGCTCACCGCCGGTGCTTTCGCCAACGATCCTGATGCCTTCGTCCATCAGGAACTGACGGGCGAACAGGGCGTTCTGCTCGCCGACATTCGAGAAGCGCGCGATCGTCCGCGCACCGCCGAAGATCTTGGCCTCCAGCCGGTCGCGGCGCGCGCCCTGCTTCAGCAGGCCGTTGATCAAGAGTTCCATCAGATGCACGCCGTAGCGGGTCGCATCGCCACCGGAGGACAAGGCCTCCGCCGACCCCGGCAGGAGGAAATGGTTCATTCCCCCCACACCCGTCACAGGGTCGCGCATGCAGGCGGCAACGCAGGATCCCAGAATCGTCGTCAGCACGACGCTCGGATCGTTCACCACCTTGTACTCGCCCTGGATTACATGGACGCGGCGCGTCCCCGCTTCATTGATCATTTCAGGGACCCGAACACAGCTTCGATGGCAGCCTTCATCTTGTCGATGGTGAAAGGCTTGGCGAGCACGTTGTTGGCCCCGAGCGCGGCTGCCTTCTGCACGAGGGCACGGTCGCCCTGCGCGGTCAGGATGATGAAGGCCGCCTTCTTCGTCGTCGGATTGGCCCGCACATGCTGGAGAAACACCAGCCCGTCCATCTTCGGCATGTTGAAGTCGGAGATCACCAGGTGGTGCGGCTGCTGGGTCATGATCTTCATGCCCTGCTCGCCGTCGCCGGCTGCGGTGATCTGCTTGAACCCGAGCTGTTGCAGTGCGTCTCCCAGCAGAAGACGACTGGTGACCTGGTCGTCGACGATGAGTACCTTAATCTTTTCAGCGATAGACATTATTCGCTCCCTTCTCTACGGGCGGCTGTAAGCTTCAAAATTTCCTCCCCGATGGAAGCGAGTGGAATCTGGTGTTCTACAGCACCCAGTTCGTGTGCCACTCTGGGCATTCCATATACGACGCAGGTCTTTTCGTTCTGACCGATGGTGCGCGCACCGGCGTGGCGCATCTTGAGCAGGCCGGCCGCCCCGTCACGCCCCATCCCGGTGAGGATGACGCCCACGGCATTGCGGCCGGCAAGTTCGGCAACCGAGTCAAACAGCACGTCGACCGACGGGCGGTGGCCGTTGACCGGATCCCGGTCCAACAGCCGGCAGCAGGGCGCAGAGCCATTGACGACCTGCAGGTGGCGGTCGCCGCCGGGCGCCAGGTAGATCTTGCCGATCTCCAGTCGGGCGCCGTCGGTGGCTTCCTCGACCCTTGGCGCACAGAGGCGGTTGAGGCGATCGGCAAAGCTCCGCGTGAAGGTCGGCGGCATGTGCTGCGTGATCACCGTCGGCGGGCAATTCACCGGAAACTTCTGCAGGACCGTGATCAGGGCTTCGACGCCGCCGGTCGACGCGCCGATGGCGACGATCTTGCGGCCGTTGCGGTAGGCGGCAGCCGCGTTGACGTTCGCAGCCGGACTTGCCTCGACAGGCGCGCTGCGGCGGATGTGACGCCACTGCGAGCGTGCGGCGGCCTTCACCTTTTCGGCGAGATCGCCGAAGGGCCTGGCATCGCCGGGCTGGGGCTTGCCGACGCAGTCAAACGCGCCGATTTCCAGCGCCGCCAGGCTCGCGTCGGCGCCGTGATGCGTCAGCGTCGAGACCATGATCACCGGCATCGGGCGCAACCGCATGATCTTGTCGAGGAACTCCAGCCCGTTCATGTTGGGCATCTCGATGTCGAGCGTGACCACGTCCGGGTTGAGCTGCTTGATGGCGTTCCGCGCCTCCATCGCGTCGCCGGCCTGGCCGACGACGCTCACGCCCGGGTCCGCGCTCAACACGGCCGTAATCAGGCCGCGCATGGTGGGCGAGTCATCGACGACCAGCACGCGAGCGGGGGCGGTCATGGGCGTCCCCCCTTGCCGGCAAAGCGATAGGTGGTGATGCCGATATTGTCGAAGTGAGCCTTCGCCTCGCCGGAAACGCGCTCCGAGTGACCGATGTAGAGATGGCCGCCCGTGGCCAGCATGCCGGCGAAGCGCGACCAGATCTTCATCTGCGTCGGCTCATCGAAATAGATGACGACATTGCGGCAGAAGATCACGTCGAACGGACCCTTGAACGGCCACTGGGCCATCAGGTTAAGCTCGTTGTAGGTGATCAGCCGCTTGACCCGGTCGTCGACCTGCCACTTCTGGCGACCATCAATCTCGACCTCGCGGAAATACTGCTTGCGCATGGCCGGGTCGACCGTTTCCAGCGCCGTCTGGTCATAGGCGCCGACGCGGGCGTGGGCGAGGATCTTGGGGTCGATGTCGGTTGCCAGGATGCGGAAGTCATAGTCGGACGCGTTCGGCAGCAGCGACAGCACGGTCAGGGCGATCGAATAGGGCTCCTGGCCATCCGAGCAGGCCGCCGACCAGATGCGGACGCGGCCGCCCGCCCTGGCGCGTGCGATCAGCGCCGGCAGGATCTCGCCCTTCAGGTGCTCGAAGTGATGGTTCTCGCGGAAGAAGCGCGTGAAGTTGGTCGTCAGGTGCGAGAGCATCTCGCGCCGCGCTGCGGTTCCCGCCGGCGAGGACACCAGCGCACAGTACTCGCGAAAGCCCTTGAGCCCGAGATTGCGGATGTGCTTGGACAGCCGGGAATAGACGAGCGAGGCCTTCGTCTCATTGAGGTAAATGCCGGCGTCCGCATAGATCATCGCGGCGATCTCGGAAAGATCGCGGCGCGTCAGCGGATATTCGCCGCTGGCGAGGCACTCGTCCGGAGAAAGTCTTGGCTCGTAGGCGGTCGCGATCGTCATGCCGCCTCGCTTTCGATCTGCGGAAACAGGGCCTCGAGCTCGATCATGCAGATCATGCGGCCCTCGATGGCGAGAATGCCGCGGGCGTAGTTCTTCTCCAGTTCGCTGGCGATATCCGGCGTCGGCTGCACGTTTTCGTCGGTGACGGTCAGGATGTCGGAGACCGCATCGACCAGCAGGCCGACGACCTTCATCCCGACCTGGGCGACGATGATGACGTGGCGTACGGTCGGCTCGGCGGGCTTCATGCCGAGACGGTGGGCAAGATCGATGATCGGCAGCACCGCGCCGCGCAGGTTGATGACGCCGAGAACATATTGCGGCGCATGCGGCATCGGCGTGGCGGGCGTCCAGCCACGGATCTCCCGCACGGACATGATGTTGACACAGAACTCCTGCTCCCCGATCCGGAAGGCGATCAGCTCCCGACCCTGTGTCAGTGACTTGGCTGCATTGGTCATGACGTCATCCCACTGCCGCAAGCGCCATTTCTGGCTTCAGGGACTGGCCGCGGGAGGCGGAGACGACGGCATCGACGTCGAGGATCAGCGCCACCCGTCCGTCGCCGAGAATGGTCGCGGCGGCAATGCCCGGAACATGCGTGTAGTTGGCCTCCAGGCTCTTGATCACGACCTGGCGCTGGCCCTGGATCGCGTCGACCATCAGCGCCCGCTGCCCGCCGCCCTCGGACTCGACCAACAGCGCGACGCCCTCGACCGGGTTGGCCCGGCTCGTGCGGAAATTCAGGATCCGGCCGACGTCCACCAGCGGGCAGAAGGAGTTGCGGATCGAGATCAGCCGCTGGCTGGCGCCGAAGGAATGGATTGCCGAGGCCTCGGGTTGCAGCGTCTCGACGATCGCCGTCAGCGGCACGACCAGGGTCTGGCCGGCGACCGTGACGACCATGCCGTCGAGGACGGCAAGCGTTAGCGGCAGGCTCATGGTGAAGACCGAGCCCTGGCCCGGCTTCGACGAGATCGAGATGCGGCCGCCGAGCGCCTGGATCGAACGCTTGACGACGTCCATGCCGACGCCGCGACCCGAGATGTCGGAAATCTTGTCGGCCGTGGAGAAGCCGGCATGGAAGATCAGGTTGTCGATCTCCTCGTCGGTCAGGTTGGCGTCGGCGGCGATCAGGTCGTTGTCGATCGCCTTCTGCCGCACCTTCTCGCGGTTGATGCCGCCGCCGTCGTCGGCCAGTTCGATGACGATGCGGCCGGAACGGTGCTTTGCGGTGAGCCGAACCGTGCCTTCCGGATTCTTGCCGATCGCGGCGCGTTTCTCCGGCGTCTCCAGACCGTGGTCGACGGCGTTGCGGATCATGTGCGTCAGCGGCTCGGCGAGCTTGTCGATGACGGTCTTGTCGACTTCGGTGTTCTCGCCTTCCGTGATCAGCCGGACGGACTTGCCGGTGGCGTCGGCGATTTCGCGCACGATGCGCGACATCCGCTGGAACACGGGCTTCACCGGCTGGGCACGGATCGCCATCACCGAGTCCTGGATCTCGCGCGTCAGCTGCTGCAGTTCCTCAAGCCCCATGTTGATCGAGGAAACGCCATTGTTGTCGTTCTCGATGACGCTCTGGGACAGCATCGCCTGGTTGATCACCAACTCGCCGACGAGGTTGATCAGTCGGTCGACGCGGTCGAGGTCGACGCGGATGGTCGGCGCCGCGGCGGAGGAAGCGGCGGCGGCCTGGGCAGCCGCCTGCTGGGGCGCCGCCGTCGGGCGCGGCTCGGCCTTGGCAGCCTCGCGGCCGGTAGCCGGCATCGGGAGCACGTTGCCGGCGGCTTCGGCAAGGCTGGCGACCTCGACGGCGCCCGTCGGCACGGCAGACTCCACGTCACCCATGCTCGCTCCCGCCTCAAGACCATCATCGAGGATCGACAGGTCGAAGGGGACGGGCTGCATCGGCGGCTCCTCGCCCTCCTCGCCAACAGCCTCGACCTCCTCCTCGAGCGTGCGGATCTCGAGGTCGCAATCCCATTCGGCGAATTCGAATACCGAACGCACCCCATCCTCGCCCGTGTCTGTGGCGATGGAGATCTTCCAGGAGAAATAGGACTCCTCCGGGTCAAGGTCCTGGAGGAGCGGCAGGCGACCCATGTCGCAATGAATGCTCATCTCGCCGATGCGGGAGAGATCCCGCAGGAGCAGTGCCGCCTCGTTGCCCTTGGCATAGAGGTCGCGCCTTGGCTGGAAATGCACCTCGCAGGTCGGCACATAGGGCGCTTCGTCCGCCGGCTCGTCGGCGAAATCGTCGAAGGAGAACGGGATCGGCTGGAAGCCCTCGTCGTTGACCGCAGGCTTGGCTGCCGGGGCGGGTGCCTCGGCCATCGGCGCTGGAGCCGGCCTTGCCGGCGGCGCCTCGGCCGGAGCCGGCATTTCTCCCTTGGCGAGAGCCTCCAGCTCGCGGATCAGTTGCTTGCTGCGGGTCTCGTCGACGCTGCCGCCGTCGCGGGCGGCATTGGTCAGGTCGGCGAGGACGTCGGCCGACTTCAACATGACCTTCAGCACATCCTGGTTCGGCTCGAGCTTGTTGGATCGAACGCAATCAAGCGTGGTCTCGAAGACATGGGCGAAGGAGACCAGATCGTCCAAGCCGAAAGCACCCGCCCCGCCCTTGATCGAGTGCACCGCGCGGAACACGGCGTTGACCGTCTCCGGATCGCGGTCACCATCGTTCAGCTTCAAGAGACCCGATTCCAGTTCCGCGAGTTGTTCCTCGCATTCCTGGAAGAAAATCTCCTTGATTTCGTTCATATCCATCGGGAAGAACCTCGACTTAGGCGGTTACGCGCTCGATTGCATCGATCAGCTTGGTGGGGTCGAACGGCTTGACGATCCAGCCGGTCGCGCCGGCCTGGCGGGCACGGTTCTTTTTCTCCGCGTCGCTTTCGGTGGTCAGCACCAGGATCGGGATCGCGCGGTATTTCTCGTTGCGGCGCACGCCCTCGATAAAACCGAAGCCGTCAAGGCGAGGCATGTTGATATCGGTCACGATGACGTCGGGATTGGCCTGCTCGAGCACCTCCAGCCCCTCCACGCCGTCCTCCGCCTGGATCGTCTCGAACCCAGCATTGTTGAGCGTCACCAGAAGCATGTTCCGGATCGTCCGTGAATCATCCACGGTAAGCACCTTCTTCTTCATTGCTGAATCTCCTTGGCCAGCAGGTGTTCAATGTCCACGCCGATGAGTTGCATCGTCTTCAGGAACGGCTCGGACGCCTTCGCAAACGTGTAGCTTCGCTGGTCGGCCTCCCAGGTCTTCGCGCCGGCCATCAGGACCTGTGCGCACAGGGCACCGACGCGTTCGACGGCGGACGCATCGATCGAGAGGTCGCTGCCCTTCATCGCCAGCAACCGTTCGCGAAGCGCCACCGCCTCGTTGATGTCCAGCACGGGTGCAAGGTTCAGGCTTTTTCTTGCCGCCTTTTTGCTCGCCATCACTGCGCTCCTTGTCTGCGTTTGTGGGTGTTGAATGTCGGAGTGGATACGCGCGGAAGCGGCCCAACGTGGCGCTGGTGCCATTCCGTCTGAAAATGGTGGCGAGGTCCATGCCGGCTCATGTTCAGCCTCCGTAGCCAAGAGTGCGCACGGCCGTCGGGGCCGTCGGGGCACGCATAGCCGGTGGCGCCTCGGCCGGGTCGCCGGGCGCGTTCTTGCGCTGCCGGACGTGGAACCGCCGGATCGTCTCGCCGATTTCGAGGATGACGGCGTTGAGCTCGTCGCCGGCCCGGCCAGCGCTACCGGCAAGCTCGGCGTCGGCCCGCGCCTCGGTTCCGATCCGGCCAAGGCCGCCAGCCACGCCATCAAGCCCGTCGACGTCCTCGCCGCCCTGCAGCGCGATGGCGGAGACGGCCTCGTTGATCGCCATGACCTGTTGAACAATCCCACCGATAGCGTCCTGGGTGCGGTTGACGCGGTCGACGCCGGCTTCCACCTGCGCCTTGGTCCCGGTCACGAGCTGCTTGATTTCACGGGCGGCATCGGCCGAGCGCTGCGCCAGTGCGCGCACCTCCTGCGCCACCACGGCAAAGCCGCGGCCGCTGTCGCCGGCGCGGGCCGCCTCGATCCCGGCATTGAGCGCCAGCAGGTTGGTCTGGAAGGCGATTTCGTCGATGACGCCGATAATCTGGCCGATCTTTTCGGCCGACGCCTCGATGTCGGCCATAGCCGACATTGCTTCGCCGACGATGCGGCCGCTCTTCTCGGCCGATAGCCGGGTCGCCTGGACCGCCGCCTCGGCCTTGCGGGTCTGGTCGAGATTGCCCCGCATCCGGCTGGCGAGCCCGTTCAGTGCCGCGGCGGTGTCCGCCAGCTCCGCCGACCGGGACGCGGCACGCTCGGCGAGCTGGCCGGTGCGCCCGGACAGGGCCTCGGCCATATCGCCGGCCGTCCCGCTACGGGCGTGCGCATGGGCGAGGTGACGCTCGGCGTCCGCGAGCGCCGTGTCCAGGGTCTCGGCCAGTTCCTGCCAGGCGTCCGGCATCTGCTCGCCGGTCCTGTGGGTGAAGTCGAGATTGGCAAGGCTGCGGATGACATCCCCGAAGACGCCCTCGAGCGCGCCGTGATCGGCCTGGCGCTGCTCGCCCATCGCGCGGTGGTGGCTGTGGCGGAGCTCGTTGAAGCGCAACGAAACACCGATCTCGGCATCGACCATGGCCGTGCGGACGAAAGCTCCCAGCAGTGCCGAAAGCTCCTTCCGGCGCCCGTCCCGCGTGCCCGACAGGAGAGGCTTCGGCCAATACTCGCCGATCAGGCCGTCGATGACATGCTCCAGCACGATGGCGCAACCGGACATGCGCCAGCGCGGATCAAGCCCCATCTGGCTTTCCACGTCGGCCAACACCTTCACCCGTTCGGCATAGAGCCCGTCGAAACGGGCGTCGGTCAGGACGCTCCAGTGCGATGCATGCAGGTCATGCAGCCGATCGACCGCGCGCTCGCTATGGAAATGGCGCGCCGCATCGGGAAAGGTCTGGAAGCGTTGGAAAAGGTCGCGAAGCGCCGTTTCGACATGGCGCTCGAGCATCTGGCGATGGCTGCGCAGGATCTCGCCCTGGGACGGTTCCAGGCCAGCAAATCGCAGGCGATCGCGAAGGCTTGCCGCCTGCGCCGTCTGAGCCTGATCTACTGGCGTCTCCTGCACTCTTCGTCCCCATACGCACGGCAGTCTCGCCGGCCGGTTGCCCGGTCCTGGCCGGTGAATGTGTCCATGGGGAAGCTGCAACGGTCACGCGGTGTCGATCTTCCGCGCTGCGCCGATAAATCGGGCACTGCCGTCCGCCGGCCCACAGGTCATTTCGATGAAGCAGATACCGGGTCGAAACCGGTCCGGGCGGGTGGCATCATGCCTGTGTGGGAATTGGTCCGACTCCCATTCCGACGCGTGGCCCATGTTTATGGTTAATTCCTTGCCTGAAAGTTAATAAACCATTCCCAGCTTGGGTGGTCCAACGTCACCGGAACAAGGCTACCGCGGCCTTCCGGCTCTCTTTCAAGGCCCAACGGCATCCGGCGCGGCACGGACATCCCTAGAATTCGCCAGGTCGCGGGCGCGCAACGGAAAATTAGCAAGGCATAACCAAGACTCTGCTGCTATAAGACGATTCGAGACGATGATGTCCTCTGGGAACGAGCAATGATTGTTCTGTGGCTGAGTGCTATGATTCTGACTGCCGCGACCCTTGCCGCCTTTGCCGCGCTGATCGGCATCGACGGTCGGCACCCCGCCCGGACAGCCCCGATATTCTGACCTTTCGACGGTTCTGCGACACGCGACGTCTGGCAGCTCAGGCGCCGGCGAGACGTTGCCAGTCGCGAATGTAGCCGGACACGCATTCCGGCAGAACCGCCTCCACCTGCCGCAGCCGCGGCTGCGGCACCTGTTCCACCGCGAGACAGGCCGCGCCGGTACTGGTCCCGGTTGCGCTCTCGCCGACGAGTACATCCCGGCCCGTGGACGCTGCCAGCATCGCAAGATAAGGCCGGTTCGCTGCGAATGGCCCTTCGACGATGACGGGCCCATCGGCACCGATCAGCGCCAGGCAGGCGCACGTCATCAGGGCCAGATGAAAGGCGATCACCACCTGCGCCTCGGCTTCGCTCAGGTCAGCCCGCTCGACGGTCCAACTCGCCTCTCGGCCGGGATAGGGGCCGGAGTCACTCGGAACGGAGGGCAACAGCATTGCCTGCCGCCCGAGGACTGAGGCGATCGCCGCATCGCCGGCCGGCGCATCGGTGCCTTTGAGCAACGCGAAGGCCCGGCCGCCCATGAACCGGGCCGAGGGCACGGGGTCGCCGAGCGCGTTGACATTGACCAGCGTATCGCGGCGCTCGTCGAGCGCCTTCGGCCGCGCGCCCATGGCCATGGCGACCACCCAGGTGCCGGTCGAGACGACGGCACAGGGCGGGGGCATGGTCAGCACGTAGGGAAGCAGCGAAGCATTGGAATCGTGAATGCCGCAATGGACCGGGGTGCCGTCCCGCAGGCCCGTGGCGGCCGCGACCTCGGCGCGGATCGGGCCGAGCACGTCGAACGCCTTGCGCAGGGGCGGCATCAGCGCCTCCCAGCCCTGCCCCTTGACCAGTCTAGAGTAGCGACGCCCGCCCGGCTCCCACAGGTCGGCATGGCAGCCGAGCGAGGTCACCTCGCCCGAGAGCACCCCCGTCAGCCGGAACGACCAGTATTGCGGATACATCAGGATGGCGGTGACCCGGGCGAAGGCCGCGGGGAAACGGCGCGCCTGCCAGAAGACCTGCAGGCCGGCGTTCAATCCGGCCGGCAGGCTTGGTGTTCCGGTCTCGGCAAAGGCGGGGCGGATCGCCTCGTATTCGGCGTGCAGTTCCTGCGGGCCTGCGAACTCGTAGTCGAGCACAGGCAGCGCCAGCCGGCCATCGGCGCCCATGAGCGCGGCGGTCGCTCCGTGCGTCGTCACCGATATGCGGTCGATCGGCCGTTCCGCATGCAGGGCCTTGAGGCTGTCGAGAATGAACGACCAGAGCCGCTCGGTGTCGACATGTGGATAGGGGGCGCCACCGACCACGCCGTTCGGCATCGTCCGGGCGGCAACCTCGCTGAAGCTTTCGCCATCGACGAGCACGACCTTGGCGTTCGTCTTGCCGATGTCGATGACGGCGATCGTCCGGGTCATGGCGTCCGTTTCACTCCATGTGGAAGACGGTGCGCAACGGGACGGCGACCGGTTCGTTGTCCGGCTTCGTCTCCATGATGTCGGCCATGTGCGCCCACCAGCGCCGCATCACCGGATGGTCCGGCAACCGGTCCATGCCGTGGTCGTCAAGCCGCCAGAGCACGCCGAACAGAAGGTTCGTCTCCTCGTCCAGGTGGATCGAGTAATCCGAGACGCCCGCTTGCTTCAGCAGGGCGGACAGTTCCGGCCAGATCGCGTCGTGGCGCGCCTTGTACTCGTCGGCCATGCCGGGATTGAGGCGCATGCGGAAGGCATATTTTTCCATTCTGTCCCTCAGCGCAGCATGCGGCGCCTGGCCCGCGAATAGAGGATCGGCAGCGCAATCACCGAAATCAGCAGAAGGCCGATGAAGATCGACATGACGATGCCGGGCACGTTCAGCAATCCGAAACCAAAGGTCACCATGCCCATGATCAATGCCGCCAGCACCACCCCGCCGATCGTGCCGGAGCCGCCGAGGATGCTGACGCCGCCGAGCACCACCATCGTCACCACCTCCAGTTCCCAGCCGAGCGCGATCGAGGGGCGGGTCGAACCGAGCCGAGACGTCAGGCAGATCGAGGCGATCGCCGCCATCAGCCCGGTCAGCAGGAACAGGATGAACTTCACCCGCGCCACCCGCACACCGGAAAACAGCGCCGCCGTCTGGTTGTTGCCGATGGCATAGACGGCGCGGCCGAAGTTGGTCTTGTGCAGCAACACCGCATAGACGATTGCAAAGCCGACAAACAGGCAGAACTCGAAGGAAAAGACCCACCACACATAGCCCTGCCCGAAGAAGGAGAAGCTTGCCGGGTAGGCGGTGAAGGCCTGGTCACCGAGGACGACGAAGGCGATGCCGCGGAACAGGCTCATCGTGCCGATCGTCACGACGATCGATGGCAGCCCGAGGCGGGTGACGAGCAGGCCGTTGACGGCGCCGCAGGCAAGTCCGGTCGCGAGCCCGACGGCGACAAGCGCCGGCGTGCCGAAGCCGAGGGCCGCCGCATAGCCCATGGCCGTCGAGGCCAGCGCGACGATCGCGGCGACCGAGAGGTCGATCTCGCCGCTGATGATGACGAGCGCCATGGCGAAGGCGATCATCGCCTTCTCGGTGAAGTTGAAGGTTGCGTCCGACAGGTTCCACGGATCGAGGAAATAGGGGGAGGCCAGCGAGTTGGCGACAAAGATAAGGATCGCGACGGCGATCAGCAGGCTCTCCCAGCTTTTCAATAGGCGGGTTCCGCGGCCCTGCAGCCGGTCGGGGATGTGGCGACCTTGGGTGCTCGTCTCTGCCATCAATGCGCCTCCGCCTGCTTGAGGATCACCCGGCCCTTGCGCCGCTCGGCACGGGCGTTGACGGCGACGGCGACAATGATGACCACGCCCGAGATCGCCATCTGGGCGAACGGCGAGATGTTGATGACCGGCAGCGCATTCTTGATGATGCCGAGAAACAGCGCGCCGAGGACGGCACCGGGCACCGAGCCGATGCCGCCGGCGATCGAGATGCCGCCGATGACGCAGGCGGCGATGATGTCGAGCTCGAACCCGAGCGCGATGTCGACATAGGCGACCGCATAGCGCGACACCCAGAGATAGCCGGCCAGGCCCGCGAGCATGCCCGACAGGCAGTAGGCGAAGAAGCGCGTCCGGCCGACGTCGATACCGGTATAGACCGCCGCATGCGGATTGCCGCCGACCGCATAGAAGGCGCGGCCGAGGGCCGTGCGCGTCATGACCACGGCCATGACGGCGATGATGACAAGGGAGAACCAGGAGAGCGCCGGCACGGCGAGAACGTCGGTGCGCGGCAGGCCCTTGAAGCTTCCGCTCATCTGATGGGCGTTGATCCACTGGCCGCCGGTCAGCAGGAAGATCGTGCCGCGGAAGATCGTCAGCGTGCCGAGCGTGACGACGATCGGCGGGATGGAGAGTTTCCAGACAAGCAGGCCGTTGATCGAGCCAAGGGCGGCGCCGAGCGCCATGGCGGCAAGGATCACCAGCGGAATCGGCAGACCCGGGTGGGCGAGGTTGATCAGGCCCGCGACCATGCCGCAGAGCGCCAGGTTTGCCGCCATCGACAGGTCGATGCATCGGGTCAGGATCACCGCCATCTGGCCGAGCGCCAGGATAATCAGGATCGAGGTATCGTTGTAGACGCGGCCGAGATTGGCCGGCGCGAGGAAGCCGGGAAAGCGCAGCGTGACCAGCCCGACCAGCGTCAGGATCGCCACCACCAGCAGGACCTCTCGGTGCTTCAGAAGGGTCTTCATAGCCCGCTCTCCGATATGCCGGCCGCGGCGCGGACGAGCTTTTCCGCCGTCAGTTCCGCGCGGTCGAACCGACCGGCGATGCGGCCCTCGCGCATGACGATGACGCGATCCGACATGCCCATGATCTCGGGAATCTCGGACGAGACCATGATGACGCTGAGGCCCTCTGCCGCCAGTTCGCTCATGAAGGCGTGAACGGCGGCCTTGGAGCCGATGTCGATGCCCTTGGTCGGTTCGTCGAGGATGATCACCTTCGGCTTCGTCGCCAGCCACTTGGCGATCACGACCTTCTGCTGGTTGCCGCCCGACAGCGTGCCGACGTCCTGGTCAAGCGCGGCGGCGCGCAGGTCGAGCCGTCCGGTGTATTCACGCGCCAGCCTGAACTCCTCCGCCAGCCGCAGGAAGCCGGAGCGGGAGGTGCGGGCGAGCGACGGCAGCGTGACGTTCTGGAAGATCGGCAGGCCGATGATCGCGCCTTGCCGGCCGCGTTCCTCCGGCACGTAGACGATGCCGGCCGCGATCGCCTCCGCCGGCGAGCGGATCACCAGCACCTCGCCATCCAGACGGATCGCGCCGGCCGACGGCCGGGTGATGCCGATCAGCGACTGCATGAACTCGGAGCGGCCAGCCCCCACCAGGCCGTAGAAGCCGAGGATCTCGCCGCGGCGCAGTTCGAAATTAATGTCCTCAAACTCGGTCGGGTGGCGGTAGCCGGAAACCGTCAGCACCGGCCCGCCGATCTCCACCGCCTGCTTGGGAAAGACCTGGCCGACGTCGCGGCCGACCATCAGGCGCACAAGATCGTCCTGGCTCGTCTCGGCGATCAGCCCCTCGCCGACCATGCCGCCGTCGCGAAACACGGTGTAGCGGTCGGCGATGCGAAAGATCTCGTCGAACTTGTGGCTGATGAAGAGGATCGCCTTGCCGTCGGCCTTCAGCCGGTCGATCAGCGCGTAGAGCTCGTGGATCTCCTTGTGGGAGAGGGCCGCGGTCGGCTCGTCCATGATCACGACGCGGGCGTCGATCGACAGCGCGCGGGCGATGGCAACGAGATGCTTGCTGGCGATGCCGAGATCGCGCAGGCGGAGCGTCGGATCGAGATCGGCGCCGACGCGCTCGAGCAGTTTCCGGGCGTTGGCGTTCAGCTTCGCCCAGTCGATGAGACCGAGCCGCGTGCGCGGCGGATGGCCGAGAAAGATGTTCTCGGCGACGGAGAGCTCGTCGAACAGGACGGTCTCCTGGTGGATCGCCGTGACACCGGCCCTGGCGGCGGCACTGGCGGTGGGGAAATGCGCCACTTCGCCGTCGACATGGATCGTGCCGGCATCCGGCTGGTAGATGCCGGTGAGGATCTTGACGAGGGTTGACTTGCCCGCGCCGTTCTCGCCGACCAGCGCCGTCACCGACCCGGGATAGAGCGACAGCGAAACGCCCGACAGCGCGCGCACGCCGGGGAACGACTTCGAGATCCCCTCCAGCGCGATCGCCGGCCTCATCCGCGATGTGGTGGTGTCCTGCAACAAGTGTTCGTCCGCCGGGTTGGATGACGTGCCAGGCAATCCGGAACACCGTAACGTCCCGAGGAGCCTGCGGGGCTGCCCTTGCCCGCCTCGGCCTCCCTCCGCCGCCACAGGCGAGAAGACCGGCCGCGAGCGAGGTGTTCCGTTCGGGTCGGTGGGCCCGGCGACGCGCCGGGCCCGTCCCGGATCAGAAGATCTTGGCAAATTCCTCGACATTCGAGGCGTCGTAGACGAACGGATCGGCCATCGCCCCCTCGTTGTTGTCGTCGAGCTTGACCTTGCCCATGCGGCCCATGTTCAGTTCGGCACCCGGCTTGGCCTCGGCGCCGCCGATCAGGTCATAGGCGATCATCGTCGCCGAATAACCAAGGTCGATCGGGTTCCAGATCGCGAAGGACTTGGAGGCGCCGGACTTCACGTGGCCCGCCATCTCCGAGGGAAGACCGAGGCCGGTCACATTGATCTGCCCCGCCTTGCCCGCGTCGGTGACGGCCTGCGCGGCGGCGACGATGCCGACCGAGGTCGGCGCGATGATCGCCTTCAGGTCGGGGTAGGACTGGATCAGGCCCTGGGTCTCGCGGTAGGACTTGTCGGCCAGGTCGTCGCCGTAGACGGTGGTGACGATGTTGACGCCGGCATAGTCCGGCAGCACCTTCTTCATCTCCTCGATCCAGGTGTTCTGGTTCGTGGCGGTGGCCGTGGCCGACAGGATCGCCACGTCGCCCTTGCCGTCGGGCAGGCTGTCTGCGGCCATCTTCACGCACATATTGCCGATCAGCGCATTGGACGACGGGTTCAGGTGCATCAGGCGCCCTTCCGGCGCCACGCCGGAATCCCAGGAGATCACCTTGATGCCGCGGTCCATCGCCTTCTTCAGCGCCGGCACCAGGGCGTCGGTGTCGTTGGCCGAGACGGCGATGGCGTCGACCTTCTGGGCGATCAGCGAGTTGATCACCTCGATCTGCGCCTCGGCTGTCGTCGTCGTCGGTCCGGTGTAGATCACCTCGACGTCGCCCAGTTCCTTTGCCGCTTCTTGGGCGCCCTTGTTGGCCGCCTCGAAGAAGCCGATGCCGAGCGCCTTGACGACAAGGGCGATTTTCTTGTCCGCCGCATTGGCGGCGTTTACGACGAGCGCCGTCGATACGGCCGCCGCCACGAGCAATGCCTTCCACATCTTCATGTCCAAGTCCTCCCTGACTGGTGCGTTCCCCTCCCCGTCGGCGCTATGCCGGCGAAGGAGCATTCTCCGCCGGAGCCGCAGCCCGAACGTCCGCGACGATCAGGTTGACGCCGGCATTCTCCAGCATCGCGGCCTCCCGGTCCTCGATGCCCGGGTCCGTGATCACCGTTGCGATGCGCTTCAGACCGCACAGGATGAGGCTGGAGCGCTTCCTGAACTTCGAGGAATCGGCCAGCACGACCAGGTCATCGGCCTGGTCGATCAGCTTCTGCTCGGCCTGGATCAGCAGCGGATCGGCCTCCATCAGGCCCAGCGGGCCGAGGCCCTGGGCGCCCATGAACATCCGCCGCGCATAGAAATTGCGGGTCACGTCGTTGTCGAACGGACTGAGGATGATGTTCTGCTCGCGATAGATCGTGCCGCCCGACAGCATCACCGTATTCTTGGAGTGCTTCAGCAGATGCTCGGCGATCGGAAACGAATTGGTGAATACCTGCATGCGGCGGTTGGCCAGGAAGTGCACCATCTGAAAGGTGGTCGTGCCGCCGTTGATGATGATCGGCTCGCCGTCCTGGCAGAGCGCGACAGCCTCCTTGGCGATCGCCTGCTTCTGCCTGGTATTCAACGTCTCGTTGACACGGAAGGGACGGCCGGCAAGGCCCACGAACTGCGGCGGATTGATCGCCTCGGCGCCGCCGCGCACCCGGCGCAGCCGCTTCTGCACGTGCAGCGCCGCAATGTCCCGCCGGATCGTCGCTTCGGAGCTGTCCGTCAGATCCACCAGCTCCAGCACCGTGACGACGGGCTTCTCCTGGATGGCCGACAGGATGATCCGGTGTCTTTCCTTTTCGTGCATGGCCCCTCCAACGTCTTCGCATGCTTCCATCATGATCGCGCAATGTCAATCATAATTGATCAACTTTTTCCATTGTGCGGTGCAATATGACCGATTATGATCGTTTCTGATTGACATCGGCGGCGCATCCGTGAGATTTGACTCCCTGAACTCGACAGGCGGCCGCACAGGCCGCCCGTGAACGCCCGGGAGGACATGCCGATGCTGGACCAGCAACAAGGGTCGCGCCTTGCCAATCTCTGGGACGAGACAAAGGCGGCCTCGATGAGCGAACCCGAGCGACTGCTCTACCGCTCGAACCTGCTCGGCTCCGACAAGCGGATCACCAATTTCGGCGGCGGCAACACCTCGGCCAAAGTGACGGAGACCGACCCGCTCGGCGGCAGCGCGGTGGACGTGTTGTGGGTCAAGGGCTCGGGCGGCGATGTCGGCACGATCAAGATGGACGGCTTCGCCACGCTCTACATGGACAAGCTCGAGGCGCTGAAGGGCCTCTATCGCGGCGTCGAGCACGAGGACGAGATGGTGGGCTACCTTCCCCACTGCACCTTCAACCTCAACCCGCGGGCCGCGTCGATCGACACGCCGCTGCACGCCTACGTCCCGAAAAAGCATGTCGACCACATGCACCCAGACGCGATCATTGCGATCGCGGCCTCCAGCAACAGCCGAGAACTGACGAAAACGATCTTCGGCGGGGATATTGGCTGGCTGCCATGGAAGCGCCCGGGCTACGAACTCGGCCTGTGGCTGGAAAAGTTCTGCAAGGAAAACCCGACGGCGCGCGGCGTCGTGCTCGAAAGCCACGGCCTGTTCACCTGGGCCGACACGGCCAAGGAGTGCTACCAGACCACCATCGAGATCATCAACAAGGCGATCGCCTGGTTCGAGGAAAACAACGCCGCCCCCGCCTTCGGCGGCGCGGTCAGTCCCATGCTGTCGGGCGACGAACGGCGCACGGTCGCACAGAAGCTGATGCCGATGATCCGCGGGCTGATCAGCGGCGAGGAGAGCAAGGTCGGCCACTTCGACGACAGCCAGGCCGTGCTCGATTTCGTGACCTCGAAGGATCTTGAACCTTTGGCCGCCCTTGGCACCAGTTGCCCGGACCACTTCCTGCGCACAAAGATCCGACCACTGGTGATCGACTTCGATCCCGCAAGCCCGGACTTGGACAAGACGCTCGCCGGCCTTGCCGCGGCGATTGACGCCTACCGCGCGGACTATGCCGGCTACTACGACCGCTGCAAGCGCGCCGACAGCCCGGCCATGCGCGATCCGAACGCCGTCGTCTACCTGGTCCCCGGCGTCGGCATGATCACCTTTGCCAGGGACAAGCCGACGGCGCGCATATCGGCTGAGTTCTACGTCAACGCCATCAACGTCATGCGCGGCGCGTCCGGCGTCTCGACCTATGTCGGCCTGCCGGAAAAGGAGGCGTTCGACATCGAATACTGGCTTCTGGAGGAGGCCAAGCTGCAACGCATGCCGAAACCGAAGAGCCTCGCCGGCCGCATCGCGCTGGTCACGGGTGGTGCCGGCGGCATCGGCAAGGCGACCGCCGACCGGCTGATGACCGAGGGCGCCTGCGTGGTGCTCGCCGACATCGACGAGGCGGCACTGACCTCGGCCCAGACCGAACTCGCCGGCCGCCACGGCAGGGACGTCGTGCGCGCCGTGACCATGAACGTTACCGACGAGGCGCTGGTGGAACGGAGCTTCGCCGACACGCTGGTCGAATTCGGCGGGCTGGACATTCTCGTCTCCAATGCCGGGCTCGCCTCCTCCGCTCCGATCGAGGAAACGACGCTCTCGCTCTGGACCAAGAACATCGACATCCTGGCGACCGGCTATTTCCTTGTCTCGCGCGAGGCTTTCAGGATCTTCCGGCGACAGAAGTGCGGCGGCAACGTCGTCTTCGTCGCCTCCAAGAACGGGCTTGCCGCCTCGCCGGGCGCTGCCGCCTACTGCACCGCCAAGGCGGCCGAAATCCACCTCGCCCGCTGCCTGGCGCTCGAGGGCGCGTCCGAGCAGATCCGCGTCAACGTCGTCAATCCGGACGCGGTCCTGCGCGGCTCGAAGATCTGGACCGGCGAATGGAAGGAACAACGGGCGGCCACCTACAAGACCGACGACCTGGAGGCCCACTACCGAGAGCGCTCGATGCTGAAGCGCAGCGTCTTTCCCGAAGACATCGCCGAGGCGGTCTACTTCCTCGCCTCCGACATGTCGGCCAAGTCAACCGGCAACATCATCAACGTCGACGCCGGTAACGCCCAGTCCTTCACCCGATAGGCCGGATGGGAAGCACAGGGTTTCGGGAGGGCCCCGCACATGAGCATGATCTCGAAGGATGTCGTTGCGGCCGAGAACGCCAGGCGCACAGCCGATCTGAACAACGACTATGCCCATCTCGGCGCGCAACTTGCCCGTCGCGGTGTGGACATCGACGCCGTCAAGAAAAAGGTCGCCGCCTACGCCGTCGCGGTTCCCTCCTGGGGGGTCGGCACGGGCGGCACGCGCTTTGCCCGCTTCCCGGGACCCGGCGAGCCGCGCCACATCTTCGACAAGCTGGAGGACTGCGCCGTCATCCACGAGTTGACGCGCGCCACGCCCACCGTTTCGCTGCACATTCCCTGGGACAGGGTCGCCGACATCGGGGCGCTGAAGGAAAGGGGCGATGCGCTAGGCCTGGGCTTCGATGCGATGAACTCCAATACCTTCTCCGACGCACCCGGCCAGCGGCACTCCTACAAGTTCGGTTCGCTCTCCCATGCCAATGCCGCCACGCGTCAGCAAGCGGTCGAGCACAACATCGAGTGCATCGAGATCGGCCAGAAGCTCGGCTCCAAGGCGCTGACGGTGTGGATCGGCGACGGCACCAATTTTCCAGGCCAGGCTGACTTCACGAAGAGCTTCGAGCGCTATCTCGAGGCGATGACGGCGATCTACAGGCACCTGCCGGACGACTGGCGCATCTTCACCGAGCACAAGATGTACGAGCCGGCCTTCTATTCGACCGTCGTTCAGGACTGGGGCACCAACTGCCTGATCGCCAAGGAACTGGGCGACAAGGCCTACTGCCTCGTCGACCTCGGACACCATGCGCCAAACGTCAACATCGAAATGATCGTCGCCCGGCTGATCCAGTTCGGCAAGCTCGGCGGCTTCCACTTCAACGACTCAAAGTACGGCGACGACGACCTCGACACCGGTTCGATCGATCCCTATCGCCTTTTCCTCGTGTTCAACGAACTGGTGAACGCCGAGGAGCGCAAGGCCGAGGGGTTCGCGCCGGCGCACATGCTCGACCAGAGCCACAACGTGACCGACCCGATCGAGAGCCTGATGCGCAGCGCCACGGAAGTTTGCCGCGCCTATGCACAGGGGCTGATCGTCGACCGGTCGGCACTTGCCGGCTACCAGCAGGACAACGACGCGCTGATGGCGTCGGAAACGCTGAAGGCCGCCTTCCGCACCGACGTCGAGCCGATCCTGGCGATGGCGCGGCTCGAGCACGGCGGGGCAATCGACCCGGTGGCAACCTACCGGGCCGCCGGCTACAGGGCGAAGGTCGCGGCGGACCGCCCGGCCGTCGCCAGCGGCGGCGGCGGGATCGTGTAGGGGATCTGTCCTACACCCGCACCGCCTGTTCGACGAAATCCTCGGTCCCGAAGAACTTCAGATAGCGCTGCACCGTGGCCGGATCGCCGGTTGCCTTTTGCGGGTTGTCGGAGAGCTTGACCGCAGGACGGCCGTTGGCGTCGCTGACCTTGCACACGACCGAGATCGGATCCAGCCCGCGAAAGGGCTGCGGCGCGCAGCCGACGAAATCGTTGGTCAGGTTGGTGCCCCAGCCAAAGCTCATGCGCACACGACCCTTGAAGTGCTCATAGGTCCTGATGATGGTGTCGACGTCGAGGCCGTCGGAGAAGATCAGCAACTTCTCCTCGGGGTCCCGCCCCAGTTGCTTCCACCAGTCGATGATCTTTTCGCCGCCCTCGATCGGCGGCGCGCTGTCGGGGCGAAAACCGGTCCAGTCGGCCACCCAGTCCGGCGCGTCCCGCAGAAACGCGGCGGTGCCGAAGGCGTCCGGCAGGACGATCAGCAGGTTGCCGCCATAGAGGCGGTTCCAGTCCTGCAACACCTTGTAGGGGGCGGCCGCCAGTTCCGCGTCGGTGTCGGCCAGGGCGGCGGCCACCATCGGCAGTTCGTGGGCATTGGTCCCGACCGCCTCGAGGTCCGTATCCATCGCCAAGAGCACGTTGCTCGTGCCGGTGAAGGAGGCGCCGATCCCCTCCTTCAGAGCCTCGACGCACCAGCGTTGCCACAGGTGGGAGTGGCGCCGACGCGTGCCGAAGTCGGAAATGCGCAGGTTCGGGTGCTGCCGCAGCTGCTCGACCTTGGCCCACATCTTCGCTTTCGCCCGCGCATAGAGCACGTCGAGCGCAAACTGCCCCATGCCGCGCATGGCCGAGCGCGAACGCAGCTCGTTGACGATCGCCAGCGCCGGGATCTCCCACATGGTCGTGTGGGTCCAGCGCCCGGCAAAGGTCAGTTCGTACTGCCCCTCGCGACGCTCCAGGCGGTATTCGGGAAGCTGGAACTCGGCGAGCCAGGCCAGGAAGTCGGGCGAAAAGATCTGCTTCTTGCCGTAGAAGCTGTTGCCGGCCAGCCAGATCATCTCCTTCTTGGTGAAGCGCAGGGTGCGGGCGTAGTCGAGTTGGTCGCGCAGCTCCTGCTCGTCGATCTCCTCGGCAAGCCGCACCGTCCTGGTCCGGTTGATCAGCGAGAAGGTGGCATCGACGTCCGGATAGAGCCTCCAGATCATCTGCAGCATCAAAAGCTTGTAGAAATCGGTGTCGAGCAGGCTGCGCACGATCGGATCGAGCTTCCAGGCATTGTCGTACACGCGCCGCGCAATATCCGTCTTGGTCATAGGATCACACCGTACTGCATTGAAGCGCCTCCGCCCGCATTCCGGAAAAAAGGCCGCCGGCGATCGCGCTTGGCCCCTTCAGCAACACTCATGGCACGCCTTCCGGGACGATCGCAAGCGCAAGGACCGCGCGCGAAACAGGGAGGCGCCGGCGGGGCCGCGAAACACAAGGCCTTGTAATCTCTCCGCCTTCAATCAATGCTAGCAATTGTTGATCAACCCCGCACACGGGAGGCGTGTCCATGGGCATCGAGAGCATCATCGTCTTTCTCATCGTCGGCGCAATCGCCGGCTGGCTGGCCGGCCTCATCGTTTCAGGCTACGGCTTCGGCCTCATCGGCAACATCGTCGTCGGGATCGTCGGAGCATTCATCGCCGGATTTCTGCTGCCGGCAATCGGCATCGGGATCGGCGGGGGCGTCATCTGGGCGATCATCCATGCAACGATCGGTGCCGTTGTGCTGCTGATGCTGATCAAGGTGATAAAGCGGGCCTAGCGGTTCGCGGTCTGCGCCTCAGGCATAGGCGCCGCGGCGCAGCCCCTCCACCCAGTTCCGGCACAGCTGCACCCCCTGCTCGGGCTTGAAGGCCGCAGGGTTCAAGCACCACGCCAGCCAGAGTCCGTCGAGAAGCGCGGTGAAGGCGATCGCCGTCAGCCTCAGATCGCCGATGGCAAAACCCTCGTCGGTGGCCAGTTCGTCGATCAGCTGCTCGACGGTACAGACATAGTCGGAATACTCGCCCTGCTGCGAGGCGCTCATGCGCGGCGAATGCAAGATCAGTCCCCAGAACACGACCCAGACGCCCAACACGCCGCGATCGAACAGGACAGGTGAAAACGACGCCTCGATGAAGGCGTCGAGACGACTTTGCGGCGTCGGCTCGGCCGCGTCGACCGCCTTCACCGTCGCCTTCAGCAAGTCAGCCGACATGATGTCGAAGGCATAGGCGACGAGCTCATTGATCTCGCCGAAATGGTGGGTGATCAGGCCCTGGGTGACACCGGCCTCGGCCGCAATCTGCCGTACGGATACGCCAGCATTGCCGTGCTTGACGATGCAGCGCAATGCCGCTTCGCCGAGTTGCCGGCGGCGGTCTTCGGGAGTCTCGCGGCGGAAACGCGCCCTGCCCTTCGTGTTCTGCACCTTGGTCAACTCAGCAGCCTCATCTTGCCATTCGGTTCGCGCAGTCCCTTCGCCATCTGCAGCGCCAAGGATCGAAGAATCCTGCCAGCGCCTCCGTCCTTCAACCCCTACCATCACCTTAAATACATGAATTAAAATAGATTTCAAGACTTGTTATACGATCTTATAATTTCTGTTGCGCGAACGGGAGTTCCGTGCCTATGCTGATGACCAATGACCCGCCGTACAAAAGGCGGGCGGGGAACGAGGATACGAGCATGATGCGGGATTCCCGTTATGATGTGCTGTTCGAACCTGTGCGGATCGGCCCGGTCACGGCACCCAACCGCTTCTACCAGGTGCCGCACGCAAGCGGCATGACCAATGCCCTGCCGCGGGTGCGCGCGGCCTTCCGTGAAACCAAGGCCGAGGGCGGCTGGGGGGTGATCTGCACCGGCGCCTGCTCCACCGACCAGACCTCCGACGACGCCCCGCTTCCCTTCGCCACGATGTGGGACAGGAACGACATCCGCGCCCATGCCATGATGACCGAGGCCGTTCACCGCCACGGCGCGCTGGCCGGCGTGGAACTCTGGCACGGCGGTGCCTCGGTGATGAACCGCGCGAGCCGGCTGCCGCCGCTGTCGCCCTCGGGCATACCGTGGATGGCCACGCATGTCGGCTTCATGGGCAATCTCCGCCCCAAGAGCATGGACAGGTCCGACATCAAGGACGTCCTGCGCTGGCAGGCCGAAGGGGCGCGCAAGGCGCGCACCGCCGGCTTCGATATCGTCTATGTCTATGCTGGCATGGGCTATCTCGGCTACGAGTTCCTGCTGCCGGAATACAACCACCGCGCCGACGAATACGGCGGACCGATTGAGAACCGCGTCCGCTTCGTCCGGGAATTGCTGGAGGTCACGCGCGACGCCGTCGGCAAGGACTGTGGCGTGGCGCTGCGCGTCAGCCTGGAAGAACTGCGCGGCCGCCCCGGAGCGCACCACGAGTCCGAAGCGCACGCGCTGATCGCACTGCTTTCCGACCATGCCGACCTCTTCGACGTGAAGATGGACTCGAGCCCGACCGACTGTTCCGCCTCGCGCTTCACCGGCGAGGGCAGCCACGAGCCGGTGATCGACTTCGTCAAGACGATGACCGACAAGCCGGTCGTCGGCGTCGGCCGCTTCACCTCGCCCGACACCATGGTCGCGCAGATCCGCCGCGGCGTGCTCGACTTCATCGGCGGCGCGCGCCCGTCGATCGCCGACCCCTTCCTGCCGAACAAGATCAAGGAGGGCCGGTCTGAGGAAATCCGCGAGTGCATCGGCTGCAACATCTGCATCTCGAGCTGGCACGACGGCGTACCGGTGCGCTGCACGCAGAACCCGACGGCGGGCGAGGAATGGCGGCGCGGCTGGCATCCCGAGCGCGTCGAGCCGGCGCGCAGGCGCGAGAAGGTACTGATCATCGGCGGCGGCCCCGCCGGCCTGGAATGCGCGCTGACCACCGCCCGCCAGGGCCACGAGGTGACGGTCGCCGATGCCGGAACGAGCTGGGGCGGACGCCTCGCCTTCGAGAAGACGCTGCCCGGCCTTGCCGCCTGGAACCGCGTCGTCGACTATCGCCTCGGCCGTCTCAACGAGATGAGCAACGTATCGATGTATCTTGAAAGCCCGCTCGGGGTCGACGAGATCATCGACCTTGCGCCCGACCACGTGATCCTTGCGACCGGCGCCCGCTGGACGCGAATGCTCTACTCCTCGATGGAGATCCCCGTCGGCCAGCTCGATCACCCGGAGGTTCTCACGCCCGACCACATCGCGGCCGGCCGACTGCCAAAGGGGCCCACGCTCGTCTTCGACTTCGACAACTACTATCATGGCGGGGCGCTGACCGAGCACCTCGCCGCGAACGGGATCGACGTCGCCTATGTCACCCCGGCCGGCCAGGCTTCGGCCTGGACGATCATGACCAACGAGCTGCCGCTGGTGCACCGGGCACTGGCGCGCCGCAAGGTGCCGGTGACGACGTTGCAGACGCTGAAGGCCTTCGACGGCGAAAGCGCGACCCTCGCCCATCTGTTCACCGGCGAGGAGACGACGCTGCCCTGCCGCTCGGTGCTGATCGTCGGCCTGCGCCTGCCCCGCACCGAACTTGCCGAGGCGATTGCGGCGCGGCACGGCGATCTCGAGGCCGCCGGCATCCGCAGCATCGCCACGATCGGCGACGCGCTGGCGCCCGGCGCGATCGCGCATGCCATCCACAGCGGACACAAGGCCGCACGCGACCTCGGCCAGGGCGGTGGCCGCAGGCTCTACCTGCGCGACATGCCGATCACCGACTGCGAGCCGGGGTTCGACCAGGCCGAGGCGGCCGAGTAGGAGCCTTCCATGAACCAGCTCCCGGCCGGCATGTCGCGCTTCTCGATCGCCTCGCCGCTGGCGGGCGGCGCGCTGCATGCCGTCGGTTCGGGCCTGTTCCACACGCTGCTGCCGCTGCGGCTGATCGCCGAGGGGCACGGCCCCGACGCCGTGGGGCTCGTCGTCGGCGCGGAAGGTGCCGGCTTTCTGGTCGGCTGCATCGGCTCGGTGAAACTGATGCGCTCCGTCGGCGAGGTTCGGGCCTATGCCGCGCTTGCGGCCACCTCGGCGGTGCTGATCCTGTCGCTCGGCACACAGCCGCACCTCGTCGTCTTCATGGCGATCCAGGCGGTCGTCGGCTTTTCCAATGCCGGCCAGGCGGTAGTGATCGAGAGCTGGATGAACGCGATGGTCTCGAACCAGAACCGCGGTCGCATCCTAACGCTTTACGTCCTGCTCCTCGGCCTGTTCTACGGCCTCGGCCAGCTGCTCGCGACCAACATCGACCCGGCCGGACAGCCGATGCTGATGATCACGGCAGCGTTCTACGTGCTGGCGCTGGTACCGTTGACCGCGATCTGGGTCGGCGAGCCGCAGCTGCATGTACCCGTCGGCATCCGCCTGTTCCGCACTTTCCGCATCTCGCCGGTCGGTGCGCTCGCCTGCCTCATGACCGGGCTGATTTCCTCGACCTTTGCCTCCATCGGCCCGCTGTACGGGCTGGAAATGCAGTTCTCGCAGCAGACCATCGTGCTGCTGATGGCGGCGACCCAGCTCGGCGCCCTGTTCCTGCAGTTCCCGCTCGGCTATCTCTCCGACCGCACCGACCGGCGCATGATGATGCTGTGGCTGTCGGTATTGCTGGCCGCGGTCTGCGCCGTGTTCCTGCTCGCCGGCCCGGCGACGCCGTTCTGGGCCTTCCTGATCCTGTTTTCCATCTTCGGCGGCATTTCCGAAATCTTCTATCCGCTCGGCGTCGCCCATGCCAACGACCGCGCCGACCCGAACGAGTTCGTGACGCTGTCGTCCAACCTGCTGCTGCTCTGGGCCTTTGGCGGCACGATCGGCCCGGCGATCGTCACCGCCGGCGTTGCCCCCTTCGGTGCGACCATCTTCTTCTGGTACGCGATCGCGCTGTCCGTTCTGTTCCTGCTCTACGCCCTGTGGCGCCGTTTCCGGAAGCCGGCGGCCAAGTCGCGCGAGCAGTTCGTGGCCTACCCGCAGACCTCTCCCATGGTCTACGAGTGGACACCGCACGACGAGGCGGAGACCGAGGCGGTCACCGCACGCGAGCCCCGGAGCGAAACGCCATGACCCGGGTCGTCGACACCTTCCCGCGGCGGATCCGCACGCTCGATCCGGTGTTCATCACCATGGCTGACGGGACGCGCCTTGCCGCCACGATCTGGCTGCCGCGCGATGCGGAGGAACGGCCGGTGCCGGCCATCCTGGAACTCATCCCCTATCGCCGACGCGACGGCACCGTGTTCCGCGACATGAAGATGCATCCCTACGTCGCCGGCCACGGATTTGCCTGTTGCCGGGTCGACATCCGCGGCTCCGGCGACTCCGAGGGGGTCCTCAGCGACGAATACACCGAGCAGGAGCAGGACGACGCCTGCGCGATCATCGCCTGGCTCGCAAGCCAGCCTTGGTGCACCGGCGCGGTCGGCATGACCGGCATCTCGTGGGGCGGATTCAACGCGCTGCAGGTCGCCGCCCGCCGTCCGCCAGAACTGAAGGCGATCATCGCGCTCTGCTGCTCCGATGACCGCTATGCCGACGACGTGCACTATTACGGCGGCAACCTGTTGACCGAGGACGGCATGTGGTCGTCCTTCATCCTCGGCCTCGGCGCCCTGCCGCCCGACCCGCAGATCGTCGGCGAACGCTGGCGGGCGATGTGGCAGGAGCGGCTGGAGGCAACCGCGTGCTGGTCGTCGGTCTGGATGCGCCACCAGCGCCGCGACGCCTACTGGCAGCGCGGCTCGGTGTGCGAGGATTTCTCCCGCATCGCCATCCCCGTCTACGCGATCAGCGGCTGGGACGACACCTATTTCAACGCCGTGCCGCGGCTGATGGAAGGACTCGCCGGGCCGCGCAAGGCGCTGATCGGGCCCTGGACGCACGCCTATCCGTTCCTTGGCGAGCCCGGCCCGGCGATCCACTATCTCGGCGAGGCGATCCGCTGGTGGCGACACTGGCTCGAGGGCATCGACACCGGCATCATGGACGAGCCGGCCTACACGACCTACCAGAAGGATCCGCACCGGCCGGCCCACCACTACCCGGAACATCCGGGCCGCTGGGTCGACGATCCGTGCTGGCCGTCCCCGAATGTCGGCGAGCGGGTGCTGTTCCTCAATGCCGGCATGCTGGCCGCAACCCCCGCCGCAGGCGAGGCGCTGCGCCTGCGCTCGCCGGTGACCGCCGGCCGCGACTGCGGCCGTTACGGCGGCTATGGCGGCGATGTGCCCGACATGGCCGGCGACCAGCGCCGCGAGGACGGGCTGGCGCTCTGCTTCGACACCGTGCCGCTGGCCGAGGACATGGACCTGCTCGGTGCGCCGGCACTGGAATTCACGCTGATCGCCGACCTGCCCTTCGGCACGCTGACCGCACGGCTGTGCGAGGTCCTGCCGGACGGCACCTCGACGCTCGTTACCTGGGGGGCCTTGAACCTCGCCCACCGGGAAAGCCGCGAGCACCCGGCGCCGATCGAGGCCGGCGCGCCTGTGACGGCGCGGTTCGAACTCAATCATTGCGGCCGCCGCCTCGGCCGCGGCAACCGCCTGCGCCTGGCGTTGTCGAACCAGCATTGGCCGGTATTGTGGCCGCAGCCCGGAATGCCGACGTTCGCGTTTCGGTCCGGCACTTGCCGCCTGATCCTGCCGGTGCGCACGCCGCAGCCCGGGGATGGCGCCGACCGCTTTGCGGATGCCGAGATCTCGCCGCCGGTGGCGATGGATGTGCTGGAGGACGAGGTGCATTCCCGTCTGCTCACCGTCGATGCCGGCGCCCGGCGCGAGACCGTGACGCTGTCCAGCAACCACGGCCGACAATTGCTGACCGACCGCGCCAACGAAACCTGGGCGCGCGTCGTCGACCAGATGGAGATCACCGAGGACGACCCGCTCTCGGCCCGGCTCGATACCGGCTGGGTGTTGGGCTATCGCAGCGGCGAGGCGGATGCGGAAGCAACGTCGCGGGTGGTGGTCACGTCGACGGAAAAGCAGTTCCGTCTGGAATGGCGGCTCGAAGTGCGCGAGCGCGGCGAGCTGGTCTTCGCGCGGGAGGGGGACGAATGGATCGACCGCGATCACCTGTAGCTCCGGCCGGCCCGGCGCGGCGAAGCATCGCCCACCGGCTGCACGCCGGTCGCGGGGAGGCTTGCCGATGATCGCCTTCCTGCTGCGCCGCACGGCCCTTGCCCTGGTCATCCTGCTGGTCGTCGCGGTCCTGCTGTTCTCGATGATGCACATGATCCCCGGCGACCCGACGGTGGTGGCGCTGGGACCGCGCTCGACGCCGGAGATGCGCGAGGCGTTCCGCGAGATGATGGGTCTCGACCGACCGATCCTGGAGCAGCTTGGCCTGTTCCTGGCGCGACTGTCGCAGGGCGACCTCGGCCAGGATGTCTGGAGCCGGCGCCCCGTGCTGACGATGATCCTGGAAGTCCTGCCCTTCACGGTGACGCTGGCGCTGGCGAGCTTCGTCTGGGCGGTGGCGCTCGGCGTCCTGCTCGGCTGCGTCGCCGTCGTCCATCACGGCAGATGGGGCGACTGGCTGATCGGCCTCGTCTCGATCGCCTTCGTCGCCGTGCCATCCTTCGTCGTCGCGCTCTATTCGCTGCTCGTCTTCGCGGTATGGCTGAACTGGCTGCCGGCGATCGGCGCCGGAGAACCCGGCGACATCGGCGCGCAGGTCCGCGCGCTGATCCTGCCCTCCTTCGCCGTCGGCCTCGGCTGGGTCGGCTACGTGTCCCGCCTCGTCCGCGCCGCGATGATCGAGGCGATGGGCGAAGACTACGTCCGCACGCTGCGCTCCTACGGCGTCGCCGAAACCCGCATCATCTACCGCTACGCGCTGAAGCAGGCGCTGCTCGCCGTGCTCTCGGTCATCGCCATCGGCTTCGGCGGCCTGCTGACAGGCTCGGTCTTCGCCGAGATCGTGTTCACCCGCCCCGGGCTCGGCAAGATGACCTATGACGCCGTGATGTCGCGCAACTACCCGCTGGTCATGGGAACGGTGCTGGTGACTTCGGGGCTCTACGTTACCTGCATGATCGTCGCCGACGCCGTCACGGCCTGGCTCGACCCCCGCGTCAGGAGCGCTCTCTGACATGGCGACGGTGACAATCCCGACTTCAGGCGAAACCGCACTCCCCGAGCCCGGCGTGCCGCGCCGCATCGCGCTGACGGTGGGCCACATCATGTCGACCCCGCTCGGCGCCATCGGCACCGTGCTCGTCGTCCTGATCGTGCTGACCGCCCTGTTCGCCCCCTATATCGCCCCTTACAGCCCGACCGCCATCAATGTGAAGGAGCGGCTGGCCGAGCCGTCTCTTGCCCACCTGCTCGGCACCGACCAGCTCGGTCGTGACCTGCTCTCGCGCGTGATCGTCGGCACGCGCACGGCGATGACGGTGGCGCTGACGGCGCTGACGGCGGCGCTGGCGATCGCCCTGCCGCTCGGGATGATCGCCGGCTACGGGCCACGCTGGCTCGACGGCATCCTCATCCTGTTCTTCGACAGCGTCAGTTCGCTGCCGATGATCATGCTGGGGCTGGCCGTCGTCGTGCTGCTGGGCCCCGGCGTCTCCACCGTAATCCTCGTCATCGTGCTCTATTCGGTGCCGTCCTATGCACGTCTCGTGCGGACCCAGACGCTCGGCCTGAAGACACGCGACTTCATCAAGGCCGAGCAGGCGATGAACGCCGGGACGCCGCGCATCCTGCTGCGGCACCTGCTGCCGAACGTCATCGGGCCGCTGCTGATCCTCGCCTGCCTCGACATCGCCACCGTCATCACGCTCGAAGCCGGGCTCTCCTTCCTCGGGCTCGGGGTGAAGCCGCAGATTCCGAGCTGGGGCAACATTCTTAGCGACGGATTTGCCGTCATCCGCAACAGCGCGGTTCCCGTGATCGCCGGCGGCGTGCCGCTGATCCTCGCAACGATCGGCTTCACCTTTTTCGGAGAGGCCCTGCGCGACGCGCTCGATCCGAAACTCAATCCGGAGCGCAAGCCATGAGCGCCCCGGTTCTCGAGACGACCAACCTGTCGGTGACCTATGGCCAACTCGTGCCGGCGGTGGTCGGGGTGGATCTGTCGATCAGGCCGGGCGAGATCGTCGGCATCATCGGCGAGAGCGGCTCGGGCAAGTCGACGCTGGCCCACGCCATACTCGGCTTGCTGCCAAGAGCCGCACGCGTCGCCGGCGATCGCTTTCGGCTCGCCGGCAACGACATCCTGACGGCGGACCGCGAAACCCTGGCAACGCTTCGCGGCCCCGCCGCGGCGATGATCTTCCAGAATCCGATGACCGCCTTCAGCCCGATCCACACGCTCGGGCGGCAACTGATCGACCTGCTCTGGCGCGACCGCGACCAGCCGACGGCAGCCAAGCGCGAGCGCATCGTCGCGGCGCTGCGCAGCGTCGGCATTCCCGACCCAATCGGCAAGCTCGACGCCTATCCGTTCCAGCTGTCGGGCGGCATGCTGCAGCGGGTGGCAATCGCCGCCGCGCTGCTGATGAAGCCGTCGCTGCTGATCGCCGACGAACCGACCACCGCCCTCGACGTGACCATGGAGGCGCAGATCCTGCACCTGATGCGCACCCTGCGCGACAGTGCCGGCGTCTCGATCCTGGTGATCTCGCACCATCTCGGCGTCATCGCCGAGATCTGCGACCGCGTCGCGGTCATGTATGCCGGCCGGATCGTCGAGGAAGGCCCGGTCGAGACCATCTTCCGCGATCCGCGCCACCCATATACCCAGGCGCTGTTCGCCTGCGAACCGGCATTGATCCCGCCGGGCATGGGCAGGCTGCCGGTCATTGCCGGCTCGGTGCCGCGCCCCGGCGGGACGGGGTGCGACTTCGCCGGGCGCTGCCGCTTCGCCGAGGACCGCTGCGTCCGGGTGTCGCCGCCCTGGGCGACGCCGGTCGAGCCCTCGCATCACGCCCGTTGCCACAGGAGCACGCCATGAGCGCGACGCCGGCCCTGATCGAGGCGAACAGGCTTTCGGTGCACGTGCCGGCGACGCGGCTGCCCTTCGCGCGGGTCAATCCGCTGTCGATCCTCGTTGATGTGTCCCTGTCGATCCGGCCGGGCGAAATCGTCTGCATGGTCGGCGAAAGCGGCTCAGGCAAGACCACGTTCGGCCGCGCCCTGCTTGGCCTGGTCAGGCCGTCGTCGGGGACGATCACGTTCGACGGCGCCACGCTGCCGGACTTTTCCGGCCGCAGCTTCCGGGCCGTGCGGCGGCAGGCCGCGCTGCTGTTTCAGGATCCGATCAGTTCGTTCAACCCTCGCCAGCGGATCGGGGCGATGATCGCCGAGCCGCGCCGGATCGCCCGTTCAGGCTCGACCCGCATGGCCGACATCGCAGCCCTGGCGCAACAGGCCGGCCTTTCCGAGCGCTTCCTGTCCCGCTTCCCGCACGCGCTGAGCGGCGGTCAGGCCCGGCGCGCGGCGGTCGCCCGGGCGCTGTCGGTGGTGCCGAAGCTGATCGTCGCCGACGAGCCGACCGCCGGGCTTGACGTTTCGGTGCAGGGCGGCGTGCTGAACCTGTTTCTCGACATTCGCGAGCAGCAGCGAACCGCCTTCCTGCTGATCACGCACAATCTCTCGGTGGTCCGCCACGTCGCCGACCGGATCGTCATCCTCTATCTCGGCCGCGTGGTCGAGAGCGGTCCGGCCGCCGCGATCCTGCGCGCGCCGAAACATCCCTACACGCGCGCGCTGCTCGATTCAGAACCGGTTCCAGACCCATCGAAGCGTCGTGCCGAGCCGCCGGTGATCGGCGAGGTGCCGAGCATTGCCGCCCGGCCGGGGGGATGCGAGTTCCACACCCGCTGCCGGTTCGCGCAGGACCGCTGCCGCCACTTGGCGCCCGTGCTCGCCGAGGCCGCCGCGGACCGACAGGTCGCCTGTCATTTTCCACTGCCGGGGCCGATGTCGGCTCCGCCGCCCGGTCTCCGGCTCGTATCGAAATAGCAAGACCAGAGTTCGACGAAACAACAAACCAGAGGGGAGACGAGCATGACCACGATCTCGATCAACAGACGGCAGTTCCTGACGGGCGCCGCAGCGGGCGCGGCCGCACTGGCGCTGCGGCCCGGGCTATCCTATGCGGTGGAGGGGGACACGCTGATCGTGCGCGGCGCCTCCGATATCGAGATCCTCGATCCCGCGTTCCAGAACGGCCTGCTTGAGGAAGAGGTGGGGCGCTGCCTGTTCCTGTCGCTCAACCGGCTGGACGATGTGCGCGACGGCGTCGGCTGGAAGCCCTATGCGGCCAGCGAACTGACGCAGAAATCGCCAACCGAGATCGAGTTCAAGCTGCATGACTGGCTGGAGTGGACGGGCGATTTCGGGCCGGTGACGGCCGAGGACGTCAAGTACTCCTTCGAGCGGGTGGCGAACCCGGACACCGGCTCCGCCTGGGCCTATGCCTTCGACGCGCTGAAGGAGGTCGAGGTCACGGGCGAGCGGAGCGGCATCATCCATCTCAAGTCGCCATCGGCGCCGTTCTGGGTCACCACCCTGCCCTACTACATGGGCCACATCGTCTGCAAAAAGGCGGTCGAGGCCGCCGGCGGCAAGTTCACCACCGAGGTTCCCGCCAGCGCCGGCCCCTACGTGATCGACAAATGGGTACCGAAGCAGAGCCTGACGCTCAAGCTCAATCCGGCCTGGAAGGGGGAAGCCCCGGCCTTTCCGCGGGTGCAGTTCCAGATTATCGCCGACGACGAGGCCGCCGCGCTCGCCTATGAATCCAAGGCGATCGACTACGGCAAGATCAGCCTAAACACGCTCGCGACCTACAAGGAAAAGCTGCCCGAGAACACGAGCCTGATCCAGATGGACGGCAACCGCTTCGCCTGGCTCACCATCAACCTCAACAACCCGAAATTCGCCGACGAGCGCGTGCGCCGCGCCATCCAGTATGCGGTCGACGTCAGCCAGATTCTCGAGGGTTCCTATTCCGGTCTCGCGGCGGCGGCCACGGGCGTCGTGCCGCCCGCGCTCGTCGGCCATCGCGATGCCATCCTCTACCCGGCCGACGCCGGAAAGGCGCAGGCGCTGCTCGACGAGGCCGGCGTCTCAGGGCTGACGGTGGAGCTCGCGGCCCAGAACGACAAGACCAGCCAGCTCACCTGCCAGATCATCCAGGCGCTGCTCGGCGCCGTCGGCATCACCGTCGACATCAAGCCCTATGACGACGGCGTCTACTGGACGCTCGGCGACAAGACCGCCGGCGACTCCTGGATGAAGCTGGAACTCGTGCTGATGAGCTTTGCCGGCGGCGTCGACCCGTCCGAGAACCTTACCTGGTTCCGGCCCTCGCAGGTCGGCGTCTACAACTGGTCGCAGTTTGACAGCCCCGAGTTCGAGGCGCTGTACCAGGAGGGCATGGCCGACACCGACCAGGACAAGCGGGCCGCGATCTACCGCAAGATGCAGGACCTGATGGAGGAATCCGGCGGCTTCGTCTTCATCACCCACGAGACCTTCGCCGCCGTCGCCCGCAACGGCCTGAAGCCCGTCATCCTCGCTGACGGCTATCTCGACATGACACGGTTCTCGAAGGCGTGAACCGCTTTTTCCCTTCGGGGGGGAGCGCCGGAGCGTCTTGAGGCGATGCGGGGGCGGAACGAGGCGCCGCCCCCGCATCGGGCCCTCCGGACGATGCGGCGATCAAGTGAGCGAAGCCCGGCCGAGTCTGGCGGATGGCAGGACCGGGCGGCTTTGCGCAAGGCACGGGATCCCACACGGGATGCCCGGCGACAATGAGCACAGGGAGTTCCACCATGGCACGCAGTTCGGTCAACAGGCGCGAGCGCCGCATCGCCGCAGGCGCCGGCGTGCGCCAGATGCCCTTCACCAATGTCGAAAACCGCTACCGCCCGATCGAGGTGATGAGCGCCGACGAGATCGAGGCGATCCACCGGGCCTCGCTGGCCTTGCTGCGCGACACCGGCATGGAGATCATGCACGAGGAGAGCCGCCGGCTGCTGAAGGCGGCGGGCGCCGATGTCGACGAGGCGACCCAGCGCGCCCGCTTCGACCCCGCCATGATCGAGGAGACGATCCGCACCGCGCCCTCCGGCTTCACCCTGCAGGCGCGCAACCCGAAAAGGAACCTGAAGGTCGGCGACGGCAGCGTGATCTTCGCCGCCACCGGCGGACCGGCCTTCGTCAGCGATCTCGACCGCGGCCGCCGCGCCGGCAACTACGCCGACATGTGCGACTATATCCGGCTGGTCCAGAGCCTCAACGTCATCCACCAGGAGGGGGGCTGCCCCTGCGAGCCCACCGACCTGCCGCCGGAAAGCCGCCACCTCGACTTCTATCTCGCCGCGATCCGCCTGACCGACAAGAACTGGCAATGCTGGGCGCTCGGCGGCTACCGCGTCGAGGATGCGATCGACATGCTGGCGATCACACTCGGCCAGTCGCGCGAGGAGCTGAAGGCAAAGCCGGCGGCGCTGACGATCATCAATTCCAACTCGCCGCTCAGGCTCGACATCCCGATGGGCGAGGGCCTGGTCGCCATGGCGCGCGCCGGCCAGCCGATTGCGCTGACGCCGTTCACGCTGTCCGGGGCGATGAGCCCGGTGACGATCGCCGGCGCGCTGACGCAGCAGAACGCCGAGGCACTGGCCCTGATCGCGCTCGCCCAGATCGTCAATCCGGGTGCGCCCGTGCTCTATGGCGGCTTCACCTCGAACGTCGACATGCGCACCGGCTCGCCGGCCTTCGGCACGCCGGAATACGCCAAGGCGCAGATCGCCTCGGGCCAGCTTGCAAGGCGTTATGGCGTGCCGTTCCGCTCCTCCAACGTCACCGCCTCCAACGCCGTCGACGTGCAGGCCGCCTATGAGAGCGGCATGTCGTTGTGGAGCACGATCATGGGCGGGGTGCACCTGATCGAACACGCCGCCGGCTGGCTCGAGGGCGGGCTGACGGCCTCGTTCGAGAAGCTCGTCCTCGATGCGGAGATGCTGCAGATGATGCGCAGCTTCCTCGACCCTATCACCGTCGACGACGGCAGCCTTGCGGTCGACACCATCAGCGAGGTCGGCCCGGGCGGCCATTTCTTCGGCACCAGCCACACGCTGGCGCGCTTCGAGAACGCCTTCTACGAGCCGATGCTGTCGGACTGGCGCAATTTCGAGAACTGGTCGGAGAGCGGCGCCCGCACCGGCACCGACCGCGCCAACGCCATCTGGAAGGACCTGCTGCGCACCTACGAGCAGCCGCCGCTCGATCCAGCCGTCGACGAGGCGCTCGAAGCCTTCGTCGCGAAGCGGAAGGAGGAGATCACGGGGTAGGTCGTGCCGGCAACCCGGACGGCCGGCAAACGCCTGCCGCCAACCAGGTTTGGTACGCGCTGCCCGCGGCGAGAGCAACAAGGCCGTCCTCCACTCGCACGGGGGTGATGAAAAGCCGCGTTCGAAAATGGTCGCCGGCCAGGCTGTTGAGGAACACCGACGCAGGACAGACGCCGTGATCGAGTGCCTCCTGGCAGGCGGACCGGACAGCGGCGGTGACCGGCGCGAGGGCTGTGGACGCCAGTGCCGCGGCAACAAGGCGGTGCCGCGTCTCTCGCTCCACGTCGCTTCGCCGGAAGCGGTCATTCCAAGCATCGCCCTTCCAACATTTCGCTCAGCCTGCCGGCGGACGAGTCAAACGTCTGGACCTGGGGCCATGCTGATCCTCGACGAGGCCCGCCACGAGCGACGTCCCGGCTTGCTTGACGGAACCGCGAATTTGGATTTGACTTCACGAACGAGGGGGTTCCTTGAACGGTAGGGGGAGGCAGTATGCGTATCGACGTCATCTCCAGACGGGACGATCTTGATAGCCTGAAGCAGAACTGGGACAAGCTCTACGAGGCTGACCCGGACGCGCAATATTTCCTGTCGTGGCAGTTCATTTCAGCCTTCTTCCGGCACTTCGAAGGTCAATGGTTCGTTCTGGCTGCAAGCCAGGGCACGCGTTCTTCACCTTACGTGGCGCTGATGCCGCTGCGGCTGAAGGCCCGGATGAACGGCAAGACCGGAATTTTCTACCACGACGTCCACATGGGCGGCTCCTACTTCGCCGACTACAACGGGGCGGTCTGCGCACCCGAATTTGCTCGGGCGGCCATGGCGGCCTTTGCCAAGCATCTGAAAAAGATGCACTGGGCAAATCTGCATCTCGACAACCTGTCCATGTCCAGTGGCCGCTTGCGCAGCTTCCTCGAGAATCTCGAGGACAAGCAGCTCACGATGCGCAACCTGAGCATGGTCAACGCAAAAGACAACGTTGACAACGCCAAATGTCCGTCCGTCCACCTGCCCGAGACATGGGACGGGTATCTCGAGCAGAAACTCGGCACCAACATGCGCCAGAAACTGAGGCGGTTTCTCCGCAAGGTGGACGGTTCGGAAGAATTCCGCATCACGCTGGCGGATTCGGCAACGATCGAGCGCGACGTCGGCATCCTCCTCGATTTCTGGAAGAAGCGATGGGGGCCCCGCAAGGGCAATCGCCTGCCCGGGATCCTGAACACCAACCGGACCGTTTTCAGCGATGCCTTCGCCAATGGCAGCCTGTTCCTGCCCGTCCTGTGGCAGCGGGATCGGCCGCTCGGCGCCCTTGCGACCTTCATCGATCCGGTGAAGAAGACGTACTTCTTCAGCATGGCCGGGCGCGACGAGAGCGCCGAGATCGTGCCGCCGGGACTTGTGCTGCACGCCTACAGCATCCGCCACGCCATTGCGAACGGCTACCGGACCTATGACTTCCTGCGCGGCGACGAGGCGTACAAATACACCTTCGGCGCCAACGACAAACTTCTCACCTGCAAGGTCGTGCAGACCCGCACCCGCCGCAACCTGGGCGACCGGTTCGAGCCAACGACGCTCTCGGGCATCTTCCGCGAGGCGAACAAGATCCACCTGAAAGGGCAGACGACGCAGGCTGAGAACGCCTACCGCCAGATCCTGGAGACCGATCCCGCCCACGCGCTGACCCTCTACGCGCTCGGCCAACTGCTGGCAGGCAAGGGCGACCATCAGGCGGCCGCGGACGCGTTCGGGAAGCTGATGGTCGTTGTGCCGCATCTGGCGAAGGGCTGGGTCAGGCTGGGAAATGCGCTACAGGCGCTGGACAACCACGCCGACGCCGCGGATGCCTATCGCAAGGCGCTCGACATCAAGCCGGATATCCAGGCCGCACGCGACGGGCTTGGCATCAGCATGGTCAAGCTCAGCCAGACCGCTATCGCGGCGACAGCGCCGAAACCCGGAGGCGTTGTCCGGGCGAAGGCACCGCCGCTCCCGGGCAAGGCCAAGCCAGCGACCCTGCCGCTCGTCGTCGTCGGGCGCCAGCCAGCAGACGTTGCCCCGTCCTCGCTCAAGCAGTCTGTGGCAATCGTCGACCCGGCACACTACACCTCCGGAGCGCTCCCGATGCATCCCCTAAATCGCCGCGCGGGGCCGACTTTCCTGCAGCCGCCTGACCGGTCTTTGCCTCGCCGTTGACGGGCGGCCCCTCTCGGACTCGGGATACATGCGGGATCGGCATCAGCATCGCGGGAGGGGCGGAAAGACCCTGACGCTATCGGTGCTGACGACTTCGGCAGTCGCTCGCCGACCCTGATTCTCTGGCGCACGCTGTGGGCGAAATGACGGACCTCGTCGGCCAACTCTCGGAGACGGCGCCGACCGGCGCGGACCTGTTCTTCGGCCTCGATCACGCCGGGACAGCCGTGTCGCATTGGACTGCCGGCTATGATGCTGCCTGTCCGCGTTCAGCGCTCGGCTACCAGATACCGGCGGCCTACGCCGCCCACCTCCCCGTGAAAACGCGCGCATCTACCGACCGAACTCCGGTCGCAAACAAGTCTGTGTCGGGGGTCGCAGCACATTCTGGACGGCTTGGGTGCGATTTTGCCCTCAGAGAGCGCCAGACACATACCAAGGGTCTGAAGAGACAAACCATGGAGTTTGCGGCACCTGTGCCAGAACCCTGAAATGTGACGGGAAAAACTGGTGCTGCTAGAGAGATTTGAACTCTCGGCCTCTCCCTTACCAAGGGAGTGCTCTACCCCTGAGCTATAGCAGCATCCGGCGAAGCAGTGTGGCTGCGTTCGCATCAAGCGAGGCGCCTATTGCCACAGTCTCACCCCCTATGCAAGCCGCAAACGCATCATGGGGACAACAAAATCCGCAAAAGATCGCCGCGCTTTTGCGGCCGGCGGATTCGCGCTATCGGTGGTGCATGGACAACGACGACACTTCCAGCACCGGCAAGGCGAGCGGCGGGGGCAAGAGCAAGGCCAAGGGTTCGCCCGGCGCGGCGGCGCAGGCGCGCGAGGCGGAGCGCGCCGCGCGGCTGGCGCGGACGCTGCGCGACAATCTCGCCCGCCGCAAGCAGCAGGCGCGCGCCCGCCGCGCCGGCGCTGCCGACGACACGGACGGCCTGCCTGCCGCAAAATCGCGCGAATCGGAGGACTAGGATCGAAACGGCGCCGACCCCGGCGTCGGGGGAAGGTACAGCATCGCCTTCGGGCCAGACGGCGCGCTCACGGCGACCGGTTCGGAGGCTCCGGCCACCCCGGGAGGGGGCTGTGTCCACAGTTTGGCGTCGCGCGAATGCGGCGGGCTTCATTTTTCTGCCGCGATGCTCTAGAGAGGCACCTCCTCCAGGAGCCGGTTGTTTGAGAAAGGCGGGCGCAGGCCCGTAACTGCACATGGATCGTATCAGGATTGTAGGCGGCAACGAGCTCAAGGGCGTGATCCCGATCTCCGGCGCCAAGAACGCGGCCCTGCCGCTGATGATCGCCTCGCTCCTGACGGACGACACGCTGACGCTGGAGAACGTCCCGCACCTTGCCGACGTCGAGCAGTTGATCCGCATCCTCGGCAACCACGGCGCCGACATTTCGGTCAACGGCCGCCGCGAGCGCCAGAGCGAGGGCTATTCGCGCACCATCCACTTCACCTCGCGCCAGATCGTCGACACGACCGCGCCCTATGAGCTGGTGTCGCGCATGCGGGCGAGCTTCTGGGTGATCGGCCCGCTGCTGGCGCGCGAGGGCAAGGCGCGCGTGTCGCTGCCGGGCGGCTGCGCCATCGGCACGCGTCCGGTCGACCTGTTCATCGAGGCGCTGCAGGCGCTTGGCGCGAAAATCGAGATCGATGGCGGCTATGTCGACGCGACCGCGCCCGACGGCGGCCTGATCGGCGCGCGCTACACCTTCCCCAAGGTCTCGGTCGGGGCCACGCACGTGATGATGATGGCGGCGACGCTCGCCCGCGGCACCACCATCATCGGTAACGCCGCCCGCGAGCCCGAGGTGCAGGACCTCGCCCGGTGCCTCAACGCCATGGGCGCGAAGATCACCGGCGCCGGCACCGGTACGATCACCATCGAGGGCGTCACCGCGCTTTCCGGCGCGCGCCACCGCGTCCTGCCCGACCGGATCGAGACCGGGACCTATGCCATGGCGGTCGCCATGACCGGCGGCGACGTTGTGCTCGAAGGCACAGAGATCCAGCTGCTCGACACCGCGCTCGAGGCCATTCGCCGCGCCGGCGCCGAGATCTCCGCGACCGAGAGCGGCATCCGCGTGGTGCGCAACGGCGGCGGCATCAAGCCGGTCGACATCGTCACCGATCCCTACCCCGGCTTCCCGACCGACCTGCAGGCGCAGTTCATGGGCCTGATGACGAGGTCCTCGGGCGTCTCGCACATCACCGAGACGATCTTCGAGAACCGCTTCATGCACGTGCAGGAGCTGGCGCGCCTCGGCGCCAAGATCTCGCTCTCCGGCCAGACCGCCAAGATCGAGGGCGTGCCCCGCCTGCGCGGCGCGCCGGTGATGGCGACCGACCTGCGCGCCTCGGTGTCGCTCGTGATCGCCGGCCTGGCCGCCGAAGGCGAGACGATGGTGTCGCGCGTCTATCACCTCGACCGCGGGTTCGAGCGGCTGGAGGAAAAGCTGCGGCGCTGCGGCGCATCGGTCGAACGCGTCAGCGATTGAGCGGCGCTGCGGCGAATGCGCATTGAACGGTTGCGCGCGCCCGCCTGTCGTCTTATCTCCTGATCAGGAACGCACAGCCGGCAACATCCCCGGCCGCCGCACACGTGCCCCGGACGACCGGAAGGCGCGGTCCGGGCGGAGGAAACATTGCCGGCAGAAGGTTGGGATGCGGCCGGCCCGGGCCGCGGACAGGAGCGCCATGGATAGTCTGAAGCTGCTGGCACTGGATGCGGACGATCTCTCGATCGTTTCCGCCCACCTGCAGGACGCCGTGTTCAGGGTCGGCGACATCGGCTGGGATGCCCGTCACGGCATCTTCAGCGTCGCCCTCAACCGCTTCGCCTGGGAAAAGGCCGGAAAACGCCGCAAGGGTTTCGAGCGCCATCGGGCGCTGGTCGTGTTCAAGCGCGTGCACGCGGTGCGGTCGACCGGGGTGCGGCGCGACGACCACGACGCGGTACTGTCGCTGCTGGCGGTCCGCTTCACCCGGCACGGCGACGGTCCGGAGGGAACGATCGACCTGCTGATGTCCGGCGACGCCTCCATCGCGCTTGAGGTGGAATGCATCGAAAGTCAGCTTGCAGATACCGGCGGCGCGTGGGAAACCGGCTTGAAACCGCGCCATCCGGCGGGTTAGAGCAGGACCAGGCAAGGAGAGGCGCCTGCCTGCCAAATGCGGCAGGAACGGCGCAGGCCGGACGTCATCACCGGCAATCAATGGGAAGCTTACAAATTGGCGATCAGGCTTGATTATCGAAACGGCGACTTCGAAACGCGGTTTGCCGCCTTTCTGACGACCAAGCGCGAGGTTTCCGAGGACGTGAACGCGACTGTTCGCGCCATCATCGACGAGGTGCGGGCGAGCGGCGACACGGCGCTGGCCGCCTACTCGCAGCGCTTCGACGGCCTCGATTTCGCCGTGACGCCGATGCGCGTGGCGGCGGACGAGATCGAACGCGCCTATCGCGAGACGCCGGCCGATCTGGTCGGTGCCCTCGAGCTTGCGGCGCATCGGATCGGAAAGCACCATGCCCGACAGTTGCCGAAGGACGACCTCTACGAGGACGACATCGGCGTCGGCCTCGGCTCGCGCTGGACGGCGATCGACGCCGTCGGCCTCTACGTGCCGGGCGGCACGGCGAGCTATCCGAGTTCGGTGCTGATGAACGCCATCCCGGCGAAGGTCGCCGGCGTGCCGCGCATCGTCATGGTGGTGCCGGCGAAGGACGGCGCGATCAACCCCGTCGTGCTGGCGGCTGCACGCATTGCCGGCGTGGACGAGATCTATCGCATCGGCGGCGCTCAAGCGGTGGCGGCGCTGGCCTACGGCACCGAGACGATCGCGCCGGTCGCCAAGATCACCGGCCCCGGCAACGCCTTCGTCGCCGCCGCCAAGCGCCAGGTGTTCGGCACGGTCGGCATCGACATGATCGCCGGCCCGTCCGAGGTGCTGGTGATCGCCGACGGCGAGAACGACCCGGACTGGCTTGCGGCCGACCTGCTGGCCCAGGCCGAGCACGACCGCGGCGCGCAGTCGATCCTGATCACCGACAGCGCCGCGCTCGCCGATGCGGTCGAGGCGGCGGTCGCACGTCAGCTGAAGACGCTCGAACGAGCGGAGACGGCCGCGGCGAGCTGGCGCGACTTCGGTGCCATCATCCTCGTTCCCGACCTGCAGGAGGCCGTTCCGCTGGCCAACCGGATCGCGGCCGAGCATCTCGAAATCGCCACCGCCGAGCCCGAGAGCCTCTTGCCGCAGATCCGCAACGCCGGCGCGATCTTCGTCGGCCGCCATACGCCGGAGGTCATCGGCGACTATGTCGGCGGCTCGAATCATGTGCTGCCGACCGCGCGATCGGCACGCTTCTCCTCCGGGCTTTCGGTGCTCGACTACATGAAGCGCACCTCGATCCTGCGGCTCGGCGCCGACCAGCTGCGCGCGCTGGGGCCGGCGGCGATCACCCTGGCGGAGGCCGAGGGGCTGGGCGCCCATGCCCGCTCCGTCGCCATCCGCCTCAATCCGGGAGGATGACGACGGGATGACGAAGATGCCCGCCTTCCGCCTCTGCGATGTGGTGCTGGACGACACGATCGGCCGCGCCACCCCGGACGTCGAGCACGAGCGGGCGGTCGCCATCTTCGACCTGCTGGAGGAAAACGTCTTCGAACCCGCCGGCCACAGCGGCGGGCCGTACCGGCTGCAACTGTCGCTGATGGATTCGAAGCTGATCTTCGCCATCACCGCCGAGGACGGCGCCAAGGTCGCGACCCACATCCTGTCGCTGACCCCGTTCCGGCGGATCGTGAAGGACTATTTCCTGATCTGCGAAAGCTACTACCAGGCGATCAAATCGGCCACGCCGAGCCAGATCGAGGCGATCGACATGGGTCGGCGCGGCATCCACAACGACGGCTCGCAAACCCTGATGGATCGCCTGTCCGGCAAGATCAGGCTGGACTTCGACACGGCGCGGCGGCTGTTCACGCTGGTGTGCGTGCTGTACTGGCGCGGGTGAGCGGGATGGCGGCGGATCGGCCCGCTCCGGGGCAAACCGTCAGACGCGCGCCCGGGTCGATCCTGTTCATGTGCCGGCTGAACGCGGTGCGCTCGCCCATGGCCGAGGCGATCGCCCGCAGGCTTCTGCCGCAGGGCACCTATGTCGCCTCCGCCGGCATCCGCCCCGGCGAGCGCGATCCCTTCGTCGATGCCGTGCTGGACGAGATCGGGCTCTCGATCGAGCGGCACACGCCGCGGGCGCTGGAGGAGCTGGAGGACGACTACTTCGACCTGATCGTCACGCTGGCTCCCGAGGCCCACCACGCCGCGCTGGAACTGACGCGCTCGAACGCGGTGGAGGTAATCTACTGGCCCACGCCCGACCCGACGGTGGCCACCGGCACGCGAGAGCAGATCCTGTCGGCCTATCGCGACGTCCGCAACCACCTGACTTCCCTGATAGAACGCCGCTTCGGCGCGGGTGTGCCAGCCACGTCCTGAGCGGCGACGACCGGCCATCGGGCAAAAGCGGAAAGCCGGAATCATTAGTGTTCACAAAACACCCTCGATTGTGTAGTTTCCGGCAAATTTCAGGAGCGGCATCCTGCCGCCCGCCAATATAGGATCGTCATCGCAATATGGCCAAAGAAGAAGTCCTCGAGTTTCCGGGTGTCGTTACGGAACTGCTGCCGAACGCCACTTTCCGCGTCAAGCTTGAAAACGATCACGAGATCATCGCCCATACGGCCGGCCGCATGCGCAAGAACCGCATCCGCGTGCTCGCCGGTGACAAGGTGCTGGTCGAGATGACCCCCTACGACCTGACCAAAGGCCGCATCACCTACCGCTTCAAGTAAGCCCGCCCCTTCCGCCCGGCTCATTCGAGGTTCCATGCCTTTCGACAACAAGCTCATCCTGGCATCCGGCTCGCCGCGGCGCGTCGAGCTTCTGGCGCAGGTGGGCATCGAGCCCGATCGGCTGATGCCGATGGACATCGACGAGACCCCCGGCAGGGCGGAGCATCCGCGCTCGCTGGCGCGGCGGCTCTGCACCGGCAAGGCCGAATCGGCCTTCGCCGCGACCAAGGGCGATCCCGCGGTCGAGGGCAGCTACATCCTCGCCGCCGACACCGTCGTCGCCGTGGGCCGGCGCATCCTGCCGAAAACCGAGATGGTCGACGAGGCGTCGAGTGCGCTGCATCTGCTTTCGGGCCGCAGCCACCGCGTCTTTACCGGCATCTGCCTGATCACGCCCGACCGCAAGGTTCGCCAGCGCATCGTTGACACGAAGGTACGATTCAAGCGGCTCTCCGGGCTCGACATCGAGAGCTACCTGGCCTCCGGCCAGTGGCGCGGCAAGGCCGGCGGCTACGCGATCCAGGGGATTGCCGGGAGCTTCGTCGTCAAGCTGGTCGGCTCCTACACCAACGTCGTCGGGCTGCCGCTGCAGGAGACGCTTGCGCTGCTGTCCGGCGAGGGCTACGACATCCACAGGCGCTGGGCCGAGGCCTGAGAAATGCCGCAGGACAGTTCAAAACCGACCGCCAAGGTCGAGCCCTTGCGCAAGGCCCACCCCTGCCCCGAATGCGGCCGACCGTCGAGCCGTGATCACTACCCCTTCTGCTCCGATCGTTGCCGCAGCCTCGACCTGAACCGCTGGCTCTCCGGCTCCTATGCCATTCCGGTCGCCGACGACGAGCGCAAGCCGGGCGAAGACGACTAGCCCGGCCGGCCGGCTTCCAGCGGAAACCTCAATTATTTCCGTGATTTGCCGGGGAGAGAATTTTCCGACGAAAATCGGCGCCGGGGGCTGGACACCGTCGAGCAAGATGCTATAACCCCGCTCGCTTCCGGGGCGAAACCAAACGCCCCCGCGGCCTTCTTTGGAGGCCGGCCAGGATGCCCGGATAGCTCAGTTGGTAGAGCAGCGGATTGAAAATCCGCGTGTCGGTGGTTCGAATCCGCCTCCGGGCACCATTCTCTCGACGAGAGACATTGCTGCGAAGGCTGCCAGGCGCAAGCAATGCGGCATGCCTCGATACTTCGGTCGGGCCCCGGATCGGCAGCGCCCCTGCCGGTACTCAATCTTTAGATCTATGCGAGAACAAAGTGCCGACCCAGACCGTTATCGTCGTGGGTGCTTGTCACTGCACCTGCTCGGATTGGAGACCGAGCACATTCCGGCGGGCTCGCCCGCCGGCTTTTTTCCTCGCTGCCAAGACTGGTCTGGCACCTGCCTCGACCAATGCGGCCCGGGCGACGGTGTGTACCTCGACTTGCGCCCTGTCCGGCCGTCGTCAGTTTCGTATGCGCCGTTCAGGGCTTGTGCGCGGGGGACTGCCGGTCCTCCAGAAGCTCGATCTGGATCTGCTGCAGTTCGGCCAGCCGCTCCCACTGGTGGGCCATCTGGTGATCGATCATGTCGTGCAACTGCCGGATTTCTAGTTCGGCGCGCAGGTTGACCATGTAGTCGTTCTCCGCCCGCAGCCGGTCCTTCTCGTCCTGTCGCTTCTGGCTCATCATGATGATGGGCGCCTGCAGGGCGGCAACGCATGACAGGACGAGGTTCAGCAGGATGAAGGGATAGGGGTCGAAGCGGCCAACCAGGCCGATGGCGTTGACCGCCATCCACAACATCAGCACGAGGCAGAAGGCGATGATGAAGCCCCACGACCCGCCGAAGGCTGCGACCCTGTCGGCCGCCCACTGGCCGAAGCTCGTCGCCTCCTGATCCTTCCTGTCGGTGCTTTCGGCGCTGGCATGAACGGAGGACACGCCCTTTTCGAAGCCTTCCAGCACCTGTCGATCGAGATCGGTGAGTTCGCCCCGCTCCTGCGCGAGCAGGTTCGCGACGTAGCGGCGTCGATACCGCGTCAGATCCGGCGCACAGATGCGACTGTCGCCGCTCCAGCCGGAAATGTCCTTCGCGATCAGACCGGAGATGCCGGGACGGAGGCTGGACGCGTGGTACAGCCTTCCCGGCGCAAACTGCTGGCCGCAGACCGCACAGATCTCCCTCCTACCGCGCGCACCGCCTGCACTCCCAGCCATCGGCATCCATCTCCATTCGCATGGCAACACGCCCCTTTCCATCGGGCGGCAGTGTCGCACGGGATGACGGCAACCGCGAGCCTTGGAGCGCGCAGGCGTCTAGACCGTCGCCCCCCTCGTCTTCGTCTGGTGGATCTCGATCAGGCTCGGACCGTTGCGCCGGGCGGCCGACAAGAGCGCAGGCCCGAGTTCGGCAACGTCGGCAAGCCGGGCGCCGGGCACGCCATAGGCCCGGGCAATGTCGAGAAAGTCCGGCGCCGAGGGGCGGACGCCCTCCGGTTCAATCCCGGACTCGACCATGAAGTTCTCGATCTCCTGATAGCCGTCATTGTTCCAGACGAGGTAGATCACCTTGGCGCCGGCATCCGCCGCCGAGCCGATCTCGGCCAGCGAGAACTGGAAACCGCCGTCGCCGGTGAGGCAGACGACTGGCCGGCCCGGGGCTCCAAGGGCCGCCCCCACCGCCGCCGGCGGGCCGTAGCCGAGCGCACCGAAGCCGGTTGCCGCGTTGAACCAGCTCTGCGGCTGCGCCACGTCGAGATAGAGATTGCCGGCATAGACGGCCTGGGTGGAGTCGCCGACGACGATCGCGTCCGGCAAGGCGCGGTAGATCGAGTCGATGATGCCGATCTCGGTCTGGCTCTTCGGCGACAGTTCCTCCCAGGCGGCCGCCCGCGCCTCGCGGGCGCGCCGCGCGCCGTCGCCGCCGCGAACCTCGACCAGCGGCAGCACGGCCTCGACCGCCGCTGCAACGGTGGACAGCACCGGCAGCGTCGCCCGCGGCGCGCGGGCGAGCTGCTGGGCATCGATGTCGACGCGGACGAAGTTGGGCAGCGCCGGAAAGGCGTCGTCCGCATACATGTCGTAGTCGGTCTGCCCCATTTCGGTTCCAAGGCCGACGACGAGATCGGCGTCGGCAATCAGGGCGCGGGTCGCCTTGAGGCTCGGGCTTGCCGGCACCCGCAGCGGATGACCGGCGAGCAGGCCGCGGGCATTGGTGGTCAGAACCACCGGCGCGTCCAGCTTCTCGGCCAGCGTGGTCACGGCCTTTCCGGCCGAAACGGCACCGCCGCCGCACAGCAGCACAGTGCGGCTGGCCCGGTTGCAGATGGACGCAAGCTCTTCGAGCGTCTGGGCATCCGCGCTCGGCCGGGTGGCGCGGGTCGGCCGCAGCGCGACCTCGCCCGCCGGCAGGGGCATTACGTCGGTCGGAATCTCGATGTGGACCGGTCCCGGCCGCGCCGAGCCCATGATCGAAAAGGCATGGGCGATGACGGCGGGAAGGTCGGCCGGGTCGACCAGCGTGTGCGAATAGAGCGCCAGGGTCTTCATCATCGCCGCCTGGTCCGGCAGCTCGTGCAGCAGGCCCCGGCCGTGGCCGAGCGAGTTGCGGCGGTTGACACCGGAGATGACCAGCATCGGGATCGAATCCTCGCGCGCCTGCGCCATCGCCGTGATGGTGTTGGTCAGGCCGGGGCCGGTGATCACCAATGCCACGCCCGGCTTGCCGGTGACCCGCGCATAGCCATCGGCCATGAACCCGGCACCTTGCTCGTGGCGCGGGGTGATGTGGCGGATCCTCGAGGCGGCAAGGCCCCGGTAGAGCTCGACGGTATGGACGCCGGGAATGCCGAACACCACCTCCACGCCATTGACCTCGAGGAGATCGACCATCGCCTCGCCGACTGTCTTCGTCTTCATGCGCGCTTCTCCTGCCGGAACGAGCAGCGGCCGGCCAGCGCGGCAATGCGCCCGCAGGCCTCGTCGATCTTTTCTTCCGGGACCGTCAGGCTGATGCGGATAAAGTCCGCCGCCCCCTCGCCGAAGGAGGAACCGGGCATGACGGCGACCTGCTCCTCGTTCAGCAAGGCCCAGGCGAACGCTTCGCCGCTCATGCCGGTGCCGGACACGTCGATGACGATGAACATGCCTGCTTCCGGTGCCAGCGGCCGCAGTCCCGGCGCATCTGCCAGAGCCGTGCCGATGCGGTCCGCGCGGCTCTTGTAGGAGGCGCGCATCCGTGCGGAGGTGTCGATCGCGTGATCGAGCGCATAGGCGGTCATGTCGGCGATGAACGGCTGCACGCCGAACAGCATCGTCTCGGACACGGCAAGGAGCCGGCCGGTGAACTCCGCCGGGCCGATCGCCCAGCCGCTGCGAAAGCCGGGCGCGGCGTGCGACTTCGAAATCGAGGAGCAGACAATCGTGCGCTCGGCAAGGTCCGGACTGTCGAAAGGTGAGGTAAAGCTGCCTGAAAAGACCAGTTCCTCATAGACCTCGTCGCAGACGATCCAAAGGTCATGCCTGCGGCAGACCTCACCGATCGCGGCGACCTCCGCGGCCGTCAACACGGCACCCGTCGGGTTGTGCGGGGTGTTCAGCAGAAGCACGCGGCATTGCGGCGTGATCGCGCGCTCAAGGTCCTCGGCCTGCATATGGAAGCCCTTTTCGGGGTACAACGGCACGGGGACCTGGTCGGCGCCGGTGGCGCGGATCACCCCCTCGTAGGTCGCATAGAGCGGGTCGCCGACGAGCACGGCATCGCCCTTCTCCACGAGCCCGAGCATCACGGCGAAGAGGGCGGTCTGGGTGCCAGGAAAGCAGAGTACGTTGTCCGCGGTCACGTCGGCACGGCGCTTGGCGTATTTGCGCGCCAGTGCATCGACGACGGCCGGCTCGCCGCGGCCGCTGGAATACCGGTAGCGTCCGGCATGCATCGCCCGGGTGGCCTCCGCCAGCAGGCTTTCATGCGGCGGCATGTCGGGCTCGCCAATCGTCAGTTCGATGATCGCCTCGCCCATATGCTTGCGCCGGCGCGCCTCGGCATGGACCGCCCACTTCTCCGAGCCGAGGCTTGCAAGCCTCTCTGTGATCGACGCATAGCGCATCGCATTCCTCCTGTTCACACCCCGTTCGTCGCCGATGCGCGGATCGGCAGACCGATCAAATTTTCGATCGAGGACAGCGCGATCGATACCAGTTCGCTCTCCTCGAACAGTTCACCTGCAAGGCACCCTTCCAGCCACAGGCCGTCGAGCAGGCCGTTGATGGCGATGGCAAGGGAACGGCAGCGAGCCGGACTGGCGTCCTCGCCCTTCGCCGCGAGAAAATCCGCCAGCAGCGCCTCCAGTGCATTGCGGAAGCCGAGGTAACCCTCGCGATGGATCGCGGCGAGTTCCGGATCGACGCTGACGCGGCTGATGAACGAGGCCCAGAGCGACAGGCTGCCGCTGTTTGCCACCGGCTCGGTCAGGTTGATGACGATGAAGGCGCGCAGCCGCTGCTCCGGGTCTCCCGTCACCCGCTCGGCCTTCTCGGTCAGCCGCGAGATCAGCACGCGATAGGCCTCCTGCAGGATGTGTTCCTTGGAGGCGAAGTAGTGGCGGATCAGCCCGGCCGTCACGCCGGCCCTGATGGCGATCTGCCGCACCGTCGCGCCCTGCAAGCCGCTCTCGGCAATGCAATCGAGCGTCGCCTCGATCAGGTCGTGGCGACGTTCGCTCTCCGGAGCGCGATGGAACGGCCGTCGGCTCATGCCGCCCGCCGCAGCACCGGTCGCGTCAGGCAGGTCGGCCCGCCCTCGCAGGCGATGCACAGCGCATCCGCCTCGAAGGTCTCGACCGCGCAGCCGGCCGCCTCCATGGCCGCCTTCGTCTTCGGGAAGCCGGCAACCATGATCACCTCGTTCGGCCGCGTCGGCAGCACGTTTAGCGACAGCCCGTTGCTGGCATGGAACTCATCGGCCGGAGCCTCGATGAGACGGATCCCGCGCTGCTTCAACAGCTGGTAGAACGCAGCCGGCAGCAAGGGCGCGAAGACCAGCGCCAGGTCGCCGGCGAGCGGGCTGATCACGCTCATCAGGTGCAGGCAGGCCGCCTCCCCCTGCCAGAGCGGCAGGTCGTAGGCCAGCACCGATATGCCGTGGGGTGCGAGCATCCGCGTCAGTTGCTCGATGCCATCCTGGTTGGTGCGGACGCCGCGACCGACGACCAGCGTCCCGGCGTCCAGCCAGATGCAGTCGCCGCCTTCGACGGTACCGGGCGCCTCGATTCGGCCGAGGATCGGAATCTGGCGCTCGGCATAGGCCCTCTCGTGCAGTTCGCTTTCGTTCACCCGCAGCGGCTTGCCCATGCGCAGGATGATGGCGCCATGGTCGGACATCAGCGACGGATCGTGCGTGAACATGGCGTCGGCGAGCCCGTCGCCACGATCCTCCAACCAGATGATCTCGGCTCCCGCCTTCTCCACCAGCCGCGCGAACTCGGCATACTGGCGCACCGCCTTCTGCCCGTCGAAAGTCGGGCCGTAATGCCACTCCGCCGGATCGGCCGCAACGAGGCTGGGTCCGGGCCGGCGCATCAGCACGCGCAGCAAGGGGGCCGACATTTCCTGTGAACCGAACGCGGGCATCAACTACTCCTTTGAAGGAAAACGCTCTTTTGGCGGGGACGGCCGAAAAATCGGCAGCGGCGTTATTATACGCTTGAACAATTACGCCACAAGTGCAACGATGCTGTCAATGGAAAGACGTGACGGGCCGAAGATGCCCGCGCGACAAAGGCAGGCACCCGAAGGGCGTCTGCGATAAAGACAAAGGGGAACTTCAGGGCATGAGAATTGCTGTGTTCTGCCGCACGTCGCAGAAGGCTGTCCGATGACGGATCGCGCCGAGGCAATCGCAGTTGACAACCTGCACAAGCGCTTCGGGCCACTCGAGGTCCTCAAGGGAGTTTCCCTCACCGCACACGAAGGCGACGTGATCGCCATCATCGGTGGCTCCGGCTCGGGCAAGTCGACATTCCTGCGCTGCATCAACATGCTCGAGCTGCCGAGCGCGGGCAGCGTGACGATCCATGGCGAGACGATCGCCATGAAGAAGGACGGCCACGGCGGCCTGACGCCAGCCGACCGGCGTCAGGTGCAGCGCATCCGCTCCCGCCTCGGCATGGTTTTCCAGAACTTCAATCTCTGGCAGCACATGACCATCCTCGAAAACGTCATCGAGGCCCCGGTGCACGTGCTCGGCGTCGCCAGGGCCGAGGCAGTCGAGCGCGCCGAAGCGCTGCTGCGCCGCGTCGGACTTCACGAAAAGAGGGATGCCTTTCCTGCCTTTCTGTCTGGCGGCCAGCAACAGCGGGCGGCGATTGCCCGCGCGCTCGCTGTCCAGCCGCACGTGATGCTGTTCGACGAACCGACCTCGGCACTCGATCCGGAGCTCGTCGGCGAGGTGCTGGGCGTGATCGGCGACCTGGCGCAGGAAAAGCGGACCATGATCCTGGTGACGCACGAGATGAAGTTCGCCCGCAACGTCGCCAACCACATCGTGTTCCTCGCCAACGGCGTCATCGAGGAGCAAGGCCCGCCGGAAGAGATCTTCGGCGCCCCGAAATCGGAGCGGTTGAAGAAATTCATCAGCTCGATCCACTGAAAGTAAAAAAACCAACAGAGGGAAGAACATGAAGACTGCACTGAAGACGATCGCCCTTGCCGCCGCCATCGGCCTTTCCGCCGTCAGCGGCGCCCTGGCAGACCAGGTCAAGGTCGGGTTCGCCGCCGAACCCTACCCACCCTTCACCTCTCCGGATGCCTCGGGCAACTGGGAAGGCTGGGAAGTGGATTTCATGAAGGCGATCTGCGACGAGGCCAAGCTCGACTGCGTGATCACCCCTGTAGCGTGGGACGGCATCATCCCGGCGCTCACCAGCAACAAGATCGACATGATCGTCGGCTCGATGTCGATTACCGGCGAGCGGCTGAAAACGATCGACTTCTCGGACAAGTACTACAACACCCCGACCGGCGTGATCGGCCCGAAGGGCGCTGACTTCGACGCCAGCCCCGAGAGCCTCAAGGGCAAGACGATCGGCGTGCAGGTCGCGACGGTCCATCAGGTCTACGCCAACAAGTATTTCGGCGAAGCCGGCGCGACGATCAAGGAATACCAGACCCAGGACGAGGCCAACAACGACCTCGCCGCCGGCCGCGTCGACGCCGTCCAGGCCGATTCCATCGCGCTCGATGCGTTCCTCAAGACCGACCAGGGCAAGGACTGCTGCGAACTCAAGGGCATCGTGAAGGACGACCCGGAGATCCTCGGCGCCGGCGTCGGCGTCGGCCTGCGCAAGGGCGATACCGAATTGAAGGACAAGGTCAACGCCGCGATCAAGGCCATCCGCGAGAACGGCAGCTACGACACCTTCTCCAAGAAGTACTTCGACTTCGACATCTACGGCGGCTGAGCGACCGCATGACCGGCCGGCGGGAATCCCGCCGGCTGCCTTTCCAACCGACTCGGACACTTCATGGCTGCTGACCCCGGAACCTTGATCGACTGGAGCCTGCTGGCGCTCGAACCGCCCGGCTGGGGCGGCGTGCTGCTCGCCGGCCTTCTCAACTCGATCAAGATCGCGGTCGGCGGCTATGCGCTCGGCCTCGTGCTCGGAACCGGGGGCGCCTTCGGCAAGCTCTATGGCGGACCCGTGCTGAAGGACCTCCTGGAAATCTACACGACGCTCGTCCGGGCGATCCCCGAACTCGTCCTGATCCTGCTCCTCTACTATGCGGGAACAGACCTCTTGAACCAGTTGATGGCGGCGATCGGGCTCGATCCCGTCGACATCAGCGGGCTCGCGGCCGGCATCTTCGTCATCGGGGTCGTGCAAGGGGCCTATTCAACCGAGGTGCTGCGCGGGGCGATCAAGGCCGTGCCGGCCGGGCAGATCGAGGCTGCCCGCGCCTTCGGCATGTCTCCCCTCAAGATCATGCGACGGGTCACGCTTCCCGCCATGCTGCCGCATGCGATCCCGGGGCTCTCCAATCTCTGGCTGATCGCGACGAAGGATACCGCGCTGCTGGCGGTGGTCGGCTTCAGCGAACTGACGCTGGTGACGCGGCAGGCGGCGGGGAGCACCAAGGCCTACCTGTTGTTCTTCTGCGCGGCCGGCGCCCTCTACCTGGCGCTGACGCTGATCTCGAACGTGATCATCCGCATCATCGAAAGCCGGGCGCGGCGCGGCATGGCGGCGGCATGACGAGCGAGGGCAACACGATCGAGGCGATGGCGCTCACCGAGTTGCCGACGCGCAAGAGCATCCTCCAGCCGCATCGCCTCGTGCTGATCGCAATCGCGGCAGCGCTGGTGTTCAGCGCCGTCTGGTTCATGCGCTGGGACTGGGTGCCGGAATACGCCGGCCGGCTCACCCACGGCGTTGGCGTGACGCTGCTGATGCTGTTCAGCACCTGCGCGCTGGGCTTCCTCCTCGCCGTGCCGATCGGTCTGGCGCAGGTGACCGGCCCATGGCCGCTGAAGATGCTGGCCCAGGGCTTCTGCACCGTCATCCGCGGCACACCGCTGCTGCTGCAGCTCTGGCTGCTCTACTACGGGCTCGGTTCGCTGTTTCCACAGTTCCCGGCCATTCGCGAATCCTTCCTCTGGCCCTATCTGCGCGAGGCCTGGCCGTACGGCGTCGCCGCGCTGACGATCTCCTTCGCCGCCTATGAGGGCGAGGTGATGCGCGGGGCGTTCGCGGGCGTGCCGCGGGGGGAACTCGAGGCGGCCCGGGCCTACGGCATGAGCCCGTGGAAGGTGTTTCGCCGCGTCTGGCTGCCACGCGCCATCCACCGCGCCCTGCCGACGCTCAATGGCGAGACGGTGCTGCAGCTGAAGTCCACACCGCTGGTCGCCACCATCACCGTCATCGACGTCTATGCCGTGATTTCCAAGATCCGTCAGATGACCTACCTGACCTACGAGCCGCTGCTGCTGCTCGCGCTGATCTATCTGTGCCTGACCGCAATCCTGGTCGTGGCCTTCCGCTATCTCGAAAACAAAATCCCTACCCGTGGTGCCTGACATGACCATTCGCGCCTCCCTCGCCAACTCCATGCCGGAGTTGGTCGCCATCCGCCACGACCTGCACGCCCATCCGGAACTCGGGCTGGAGGAGCTGCGCACCTCCGATGTGATTGCGCGGCATCTCGAGGGCTACGGCTACAAGGTGACCCGCGGGCTTGCCAGGACCGGCCTCGTCGCCACGCTTTCGAACGGCACAAGCCACAAGTCGGTCGGCATCCGCGCCGACATCGACGCACTACCGATCCATGAGGAGACGGGCCTGGCCTATGCCAGCAAGACGCCCGGGCTGATGCATGCCTGCGGCCACGACGGCCACACGGCCATGCTGCTCGGAGCGGCGCGCGCCATCGCCGAAAGGCGGAACTTCGACGGCACCGTCCACCTGATCTTCCAGCCGGCCGAGGAGAACTTCGGCGGAGCACGGATCATGGTCGAGGAGGGGTTGTTCGACCGCTTCCCCTGTGACGCGGTATTCGCCCTGCACAACGACCCCGGTATCCCATTCGGGCAGTTCGCCCTGCGCGAGGGGCCGATCATGGCGGCGGTGGACGAGGCGCGCATCACCGTCAACGGCCGCGGCGGTCACGGCGCCGAGCCGCAAGAGACTGCCGATCCGATCGTCGCCGGTGCCTCGATCGTGATGGCGCTGCAGACGGTCGTGTCGCGCAACATCCACCCGCTCGACCCGACGGTGGTCACGGTCGGCTCGTTCCATGGCGGCTCGGCCAGCAACATCATTCCCGAACGCGCCGAGATCGTCCTCGGCATCCGCTCCTTCGACCCGGCCGTGCGCGACGAACTGGAGCGCCGCATCCGCCTGATCGCCGAGCGACAGGCCGAGAGCTACGACATGACCGCGACGGTCGACTACCTGCGCAGCTACGATGCCACCATCAACCACAGCGCAGAGACCGACTTCTTGCGCGATCTCGCCACCCGCTTCGCCGGGAAGGACAAGGTGGTCGATCTCGCCCGTCCGATGATGGGTAGCGAAGACTTCGCCTACATGCTGAAGGAGCGGCCCGGCAGCTATTTCTTTCTCGGAGCGCGGGTCTCCGACAAGGACCGGCCGCTGCACCACCCCGGCTTCAACTTCAACGATGACCTGCTTCCCATCGGCGCCGCCTTCTGGACCGAACTCGCCGAGACCTATCTCAGGCCCGCCTGAACCGGGTTAGAGGCACATCATTTCTGGGGGCGGCGCAAAGGGATGCGTTGCCTTTGCTTTTGAGGTGCACGAACCGCCAGCGCCACGGCGGATGCTCCCAATTGGTGCCGCGCACACGGCCAGAACAGCCGATTGGCGTAGGCCGGGCAGGCGCTCGCGGGCGGGGCGGGCCGGCGCGGCCCCGCCATGCGCCGGCAATCAACAAATCGTGACGATTTATCGTTTGACACACCACTTTGCATGGGCGGGCTCTGCCCCATATGATTCGTTGCTGCACGAGGATGTCCGATGTTCCCCGCAATCAAAGGACTTCACCATGAAGACATTCATTGTATCGATCACTGTCCTGGTCTTTTCAGCCACTGGTGCATTTGCAGTTAGCGGAAATTTCGATCGCGCCAGGTTCGGCGATCCCATCATTGCGTCCAATGAAAGCATGATCGACCAGACCGTCACCGGTTCGGTCGAGCCTCAGGATTGCAAGTTTGGCGTCAAGACGGTTCGGCGCTGCGTCGATCCTTCGGCCAAGCCGCTTGAAGAAGGCACCCGCCAGAACTGACCGCTTGAAGAAGCATGTGTTCCCGGTGTGGCCGCCAGCGGCGGCGGTCATAACGGCGACGCCTGACCGCAAGCAATCGCGATCCGAGCCCCATGGAGCATTCAGCCCCGCCGGCTCGGTTTCCGCACGCATGGCTATCGCCGTCCCCTTCGCCCGGATGCGGCTTGCGCCGCCGTGACGAAAGCCGGATTATTCATTAGCAATCCTTAACATAACGTCGTTAACGCTTTATTATGCCCGTCGGACGCGAGGACACACAGCGGCACACTAACGCACCGAGGGCCTGCAGATGAAGATACTCGTTATCGCATGCACCACGCTGGTACTGTCGGCTACCGCCGCCGCCGCCTTCCCGGACAGCTTCGGCCTGCCCCACTTCGTTCAGGTCGACGAATGGCCGGGAGACGACGTGGACCGCATCGAGACCGGTTCTGTACGCAAGGCGCCCTGCGACGTCCCCAGGGCCGACGCGCGCTGCGCCGACCGCCATGACCGCGGCACACGGCAGATGCCGCTGAAGTAGGTACGACCGCACCACAAACGACCAGCGGCCCACCTCGACCGGTGAGACCGTCTGTCGCGCGCGCGAAAGCGTCGCAGTGTGACAACCTGACGTTCCCAAGCGAATTGACGTTTGCCGACCTTTCCCGCCATTCTTCGGCGTGCCGCAAAGGACGCGGCACCGCTTTTTCGCCGACCGGACCACGCCGGCCGAGGAAGGACGCTTGATGTTCGACGCCGCTCTGCTTGCCCGTTTCCAGTTCGCCTTCACGGTGTCCTTCCATATCATCTTCCCGGCCTTCTCGATTGGCCTCGCCAGCTACCTGGCGGTGCTGAACGGCCTGTGGCTGTGGAAGAAGGACGAGGTCTATCTCGAACTCTTCAACTTCTGGAAGACGATTTTCGCCCTCGCCTTTGCCATGGGCGTCGTCTCCGGTATCGTCATGTCCTACCAATTCGGCACGAACTGGGCCGTCTTTTCCGACAAGACCGGCCCGGTCATCGGGCCGCTGATGGGCTATGAGGTGCTCACTGCCTTCTTCCTCGAGGCGGGGTTCCTGGGAATCATGCTGTTCGGCCTGAACCGGGTCGGTCCGGGTCTACATTTCACCGCCACCTGCATGGTCGCACTGGGAACGCTGATTTCGGCGACCTGGATCCTTTCGGCAAACTCCTGGATGCAGACCCCGGCCGGCTTCACTATCAACGCCGATGGGCAGTTCGTGCCGACGGACTGGTGGGCGGTGATCTTCAATCCGTCCTTCCCCTACAGGCTCGCGCACATGGTGCTGGCCGCCTATCTCACCACCGCCTTCGTCGTCGGCGCGGTCGGCGCCCTGCACCTGATCCGGAACACCGCGCCGAGGCGGGCGGGCACCATGTTCTCGATGGCCATGTGGATGGCAGCGATCGTGGCGCCGGTCCAGATCTTCGTCGGCGACGCCCATGGCCTGAACACGCTGGAGCACCAGCCGGCCAAGGTGATGGCCATGGAGGGCCATTTCGACAGCCATCCGGACGGAGCGCCGCTGATCCTGTTCGGAATTCCCAACCAGGCCGAGAAGCGCGTCGACTACGCCATCGAGATCCCCAAGCTCTCGAGCCTGATCCTCAAGCACAGCCTGGACGCCCCGCTGGCCGGGCTCGACACCGTTCCCGACGAACTCGAACCGCCGGTCGCCATCGTCTTCTGGTCGTTCCGCATCATGGTGGCGATCGGCTTTGCCATGCTCGGCCTCGGTGCCTGGTCGCTCTGGTGTCGCTGGCGCGGCCGGCTCGCTTCGGACCGCTGGCTGCACCGCGCCGCCGTCCTGATGGGGCCCGCCGGCTTCGTCGCCGTCCTCTGCGGCTGGATCACCACGGAGGTCGGCCGGCAACCCTACACCGTCTACGGCCACCTCATGACGGCGCAGTCGATCTCGCCGGTGGATGGGCCGGCCGTCGCGACCTCGCTGATCGCCTTCATCGTCGTCTACTTCCTCGTGTTCGGCGCCGGCACCTTCTACATCCTGCGGCTGATGGGGCGCCTGCCGCGCGATCCGCCGGAACTGGAGGCAGGTCCGATCCGCTCGGCCGGGATCACGCCGGCGCCCGCCATTCCCGAATAGCCCCTCGGAGCCGCCTCATGACCATCGACCTGCCGTTCCTATGGGCCGCCATCATCGCCTTCGCCGTGCTGGCCTATGTCATCCTCGACGGTTTCGACCTCGGCGTCGGCATCCTTTTCCCATTCTTTCCGGAAAAGCACGACCGGGACATCATGATGAACTCGGTTGCCCCCGTCTGGGACGGGAACGAGACCTGGCTGGTGCTGGGCGGCGGCGGGCTGATGGCAGTGTTCCCGCTCGCCTACGCCACTATCCTGCCGGCGCTCTATATCCCGCTCATCGCCATGCTGCTGGGACTGATCTTCCGCGGCGTCGCCTTCGAATATCGCTGGCGCACGCGGCGCGCCGAGTTCCTCTGGAACGGCGCCTTCGCCGGCGGATCGCTGACGGCGGCGTTCTCGCAAGGGATCGCGCTCGGGGCGCTCGTGCAAGGAATTCCGGTCGAGAACCGCGCCTATGTCGGCGGCTGGTGGGATTGGCTCACACCGTTTTCCGTGGCGACCGGCATTGCCCTCGTGATCGGCTACGCGCTGCTCGGTTCGACCTGGCTGGTCATGAAGACCAGTGGCGACCTCGCCGAGCGCGCCCGCCTGTTCGCGCGGCGTGCCGCCATCGGTACGCTGGTCGCCATGGGCGTCTTCAGCCTGTGGACGCCGTTTCTCGAGCCGGCCTATCTCGATCGCTGGTTCGGATGGCCGACGGTCGGCTTCAGCATCGTCGTCCCCCTGCTCGTGCTCGGCTGCTTCGTGCTGATCCTGCACGGGCTGAACAGCAGGCACGATCGTCAGCCATTCCTTGCCTCGCTGGTCCTTTTCCTGCTGGGCTTCATCGGCATCGGCATCAGCTTCTATCCCTATATCGTGCCGACCTCCGTCACGATCTGGGAGGCGGCCGCCCCGAATGAAAGCCTCGCCTTCCTGATCGTCGGCGCGGTCGTGCTCGTGCCGATCATCCTGGCCTATACGGGCTATGCCTACTGGGTGTTCCGCGGCAAGGTCGACCCCGGAGAGGGTTACCACTGATGGCAGGTGAAGCAATGCGCAGGCTGCTGTGGTTCCTGGGGCTGTGGTCCGCGGGCGTGGCCGCGGTTGCGCTGGTCGGCCTGGTGATCAAGCTTGCACTCGGTGCCTGATCGCCCATGCCCCAAATCGCGGCGACAGCGGCCACCAGCAGAACCGGCGCGCTCACCTCGCCTCACCCTAGGTAAGCCCTGATTGCCTGGATGCAACCTATCAGCGCTTGGTAATTTAAGCCTCACTCAAGCTTCGTGTTCTAGGTTCTCCTTGGCCAGCATACGGGACCGCCGAAAACAGGAACAGGACCGCACCCTCCCTGTCTTCCGTGCGGTCCCTATGTGGCACAGCGCCGCCAGAGGGCGGCTTTCACCTTTCTTCTCCGCACAGGCTTTGTTAGAGCCATCCGCAACCGCCGCGCCGATGCGCCGGCGCACCTGACAGAAGCGGAGAGGGAAATGCCCGACACTGCAGCCGAATGCCGGACCATGGCAGACATCCGCGCGAACATCGATCGCATAGACCGCGCCTTGATGCAGTTGTTCGCCGAGCGCTGGGCCTTCATCGGTCGCGCCGCCGAAATCAAGGCCGAACTCGGCCTCAAGGCCGACATCCCCGAACGGGTCGAGGAGGTGCGTGCCCACGCCCGCGACAACGCGCGACGCCACGGGCTGGACGAATCCTTCTACGACGAGCTTTGGAGCCGGCTGATCCGGCATGCGATCGACTACGAGGCGGACCGGCTCGGGGAATAGCCGAGCCGGCGGCGATTCAGACCTGGTTACGGCGGCTGAGGTGGTCCTCCCAATCGAGCGCCGTGCGCACGATGAAGGCGAGATCGTCGTGTTGCGGTTGCCAGTTCAGCTCCTTCATTGCGATCGCCGGATTGGCGACGATCGACACCGCATCACCCGGTCGCCGCCCGGCGACCCGCACCGGAAAGTCGATCCCCGAAACTTCCTTCACCCGGCTCAGCACCTCGAGCACGGAGAAGCCGCGGCCGTAGCCGCAGTTGGCGACGATCGACCCGCCACCGGCGCGCATGCGCTCCAATGCCTTCAGATGCGCGTTGGCGAGGTCGCTGACGTGGATGTAGTCGCGCACGCAGGTGCCGTCCGGCGTCGGGTAGTCGGTACCGAACACGTCCATCCCGTCGCGCTTGCCGAGCGCGGCTTCCGAGGCGACCTTGATCAGATGCGTCGCCCCCCGCGTCGACTGCCCCGTGCGCCCGCGCGGATCGGCACCGGCGACGTTGAAGTAGCGCAGCGCCGTGTAGGTGAAGTCGTGCGCGAGTGCGGTGTCGCGCAGCATGATCTCCGTCATCAGCTTCGACGACCCGTAGGGCGATTCGGGCCGCAGGGGCGCGGTCTCATCGACGGGATCGGCCGTCTCGGGCGTGCCGTAGACCGCCGCCGTCGACGAGAAGACGAAGTGCGGGACCTTCGCCGCCACCGCCGCGGCGATCAGCGCGCGTGACTTGACGGTGTTGTTCTCATAGTAGGCGAGCGGGTCGGCCACCGATTCCGGCACGATGATCGAGCCGGCGAAATGGATGACGGCATCGACGGCGTTCTCGGCGAAGATTCGATCCAGCAGGGCCCGATCGGCGATGTCGCCCTCGTAGAAGCGCGCTTCGGGTGCGATCGCCCAGCGGAAGCCGGTGGAGAGCCGATCGACCACGACCACCTCCTCGCCGGCGTCGCACAGCGCCCAGACCATATGGGAGCCGATGTAACCCGCTCCGCCCGTTACCAATACCGCCATGCGGTGATCTCCGAATCTGTTTCAACGCCGGGCATATGAACGCGACGAGGGTGAAGAAACAATGACGCAGATCGTTAGAGTCCGGCGATATAGCGCGACAGACGCTCCGCCGCCTCGCTCACCTGCGCCGGGTCGCGCAGGAAGCAGGCGCGCATGAACAATGCGCCGCCCTCGCCGAACGCCGTGCCCGGCGCGAGGCCGACCCCGGTCTTGTCGACGATGTCGAGGGCCGTCCTGCGCACATCCTCCACGCCGTCTATCTTCAGAAAGGCGTAGATGGCGCCGTCCGGCTTCAGCGTCTCGACGCGGTTGGTGGCGATCAGCGCCTCGCAAAGCAGCGCGCGCGACCGCGTCGCCTTGTCGATGTTGGCGCGGACGAAGGCGTCGCCGGCATCGAGCGCCGCGATCGCCCCCTTTTGCATGAACTGCGCCACCCCGGACGTCGAGTACTGGACGAGATTTTCGATCAGTTGCCCCATCGCGGGCGGGGCGACGATCCAGCCGACGCGCCAGCCTGTCATCGACCAGTTCTTCGAGAACGAATTGACGAAGACGATCCGGTCGTCCTCATCCATGACGTCGAGAAACGACGGCGCCCGGCCGCCGGCATAGTGGTAGAGCGCATAGATCTCGTCGGCCATGACCCAGAGGCCGCGACGGCGGGCGATCTCGAGGATGGCGCGCAGATCGTCATGGGTCGCTGTCCAGCCGGTCGGATTGGACGGCGTGTTGATGAACAGCGCCTTCGTGCGCGGCGTGATCGCAGCCTCCACCCGCTCCAGATCGAGCTGCCATCCTCCACCGACGAACCGAAGCGGAACGGCGAGCGGAGCCACGCCCGCAATCTCCGCGGCGGCGGCGAAATTCGGCCAGGCCGGACTCAGATAGACCACCTCGTCGCCAGGCGAGGCCAGCGCCTGCAGCGCAAGCTGGATCGCCTGCATGCCCGAGCCGACGACATAGAAATGCTCGGGCGGGAGCGCATGTCCGAACTGCCGCCCGTAGTAGCGCGACAATGCCTGCCGCAACTCGGGGATGCCGCGCTGCCAGGTATAGAAGGTCTCGCCGGCCCGCAGCGCCTCCATAGCGGCATCGGAGATGAAGGAGGGGGTGGGCAGGTCCCCCTCGCCGACCCAGAGCGGAATCAGGCCCTCGCGCCCGCGCGCGTAGTTCACCACTTCGACAATGCCGCTTTCCGGCGCCTGCCGGGCGCGCGGGCTGAGACTGCTGAGAATGTCCATCGTGTCTCCGTTGACGGGCGGCCCTGCCTGCGCGCCACCCGTTCCGGAGCCCGTTCTATCTGCTTTCCCCGGCGCGATCACGCCAGTTTATCTGACGGTCCGATTGATTTTCTTGATGCGAGCAATCGCGCAAATATCCTGTCGGACGTCAGGCCGACGGTCGCGTCTTCAACAGGTCCCGGATTTCCGTCAACAGCTTGACGTCTTCCGGCGGCGGCGCGGCCTGCGCTTCCTGTTCCTTCTCGACGCTGGCGCGCACCCGGTTCACGAGCTTGATCATGAGGAAAATGATCCAGGCCAGGATCAGGAAGTTGATCAGGACCGTGATGAAGCTGCCGTAGGCGAAAACGGCGCCCTGCTCGCGCGCGGCATTGAGCGAGCTCGCCGTGACATTCGAGGAAAGCGGCAGGAAATAGTTGGAGAAATCGAAGCCGCCGCCGGTCAGTGCGCCGACGACCGGCATGACGAGGTCGTTGACGACGGAATCGACGATCTTGCTGAAGGCAGCGCCAATGATCACGCCCACGGCGAGATCCATCACATTGCCGCGGGCAATGAACGCCTTGAATTCATTGAGCATGCGAATCTCCTGTTGCTGCGTGGCACAACCAGACTAATGCAGTTTGCGCGACGGGGGAACCACTCTTGCGCGTACGCGGCGATCGTTTCGCCTTGGGACTTAAGGCTAAGGTAGCGCCGATTTTCTTCGTTGTTTGAATGGCCTATGGTTGGCGTCGGGCGGACTGCCACCCCGCCGCCCACGGAGGGCTCATGCTACCGGGCTGGACCATCTTCGCCGCGGCCTTCGCCTATCTGCTGCTGCTCTTCGCGGTGGCATCCTACGGCGACCGCAAGGCGCGCGACACGGACGCGGCCATGCGCGGCCGGCCGTTGGTCTATGCCCTCAGCCTTGCGATATATTGTACTTCCTGGACCTATTTCGGCGGCGTCGGCCTCGCCAGCGCCCAGGGGCTGGAGTTCTTCGGGATCTACATCGGCCCGATCCTGATGTTCACGCTCGGCCTGCCGCTGATCCGGCGCATCGTCAACCTTGCGAAGTCCGAGCGCCTGACTTCGGTCGCCGACTTCGTCGGCGCCCGTTACGGCAAGAGCCCCGGGGTTGCGGCAATCGTGGCGCTGATCGCGCTGATCGGCGCCATCCCCTACATCGCGCTCCAGCTCAAGGCGGTGTCGAGCTCGGTCAAGGTCGTGGTCGACTTCTACGAGTACGGTTTCGCCGATTCCCATTCCTTCATCGACCTGCCGCTCATCGTGTCGCTGTTCCTCGCCTGTTTCGCCGCCATCTTCGGCACACGCCACACCGATGCGACCGAACACCAGGACGGCCTGATCCTGGCGATCTCGATGGAGTCGGTCGTCAAGCTGCTGGCATTCGCGACCGTCGGCATCTACGTCGTCTTCTTCATGTTCGACGGACTCGGCGATCTCTGGCTGCGCGCGGCCGAGAGCGAGCGGGTGATGACGGCGCTGTCGAACGAGACGCCGCTCGCGCGCTGGCTGCTGCTGATCCTGCTCTCGGCCTTCGCCATCATCATGCTGCCGCGCCAGTTCCACGTGACCGTCGTCGAGAACCGCACCGCCGGAGAGCTGCGCACGGCCGGCATCCTGTTCCCGCTCTACCTGCTGGCGATCAACCTGTTCGTCCTGCCGGTCGCGATCGGCGGAGTGATCACCTTCCAGGGGCTTGGCGACGCCGACCTCTATGTGCTGGCGCTGCCGCTGGCGCAGGGGCAGCCGACATTGACGCTGATCTCGTTCATCGGCGGCTTCTCGGCGGCGACCGCGATGGTGATCGTCGAATGCGTGGCGCTGTCGATCATGATCTCGAACGACATCGTCATTCCCGTCGTGCTGCGGCGCAACCTGATCGGACGAGGGGAGCCGCACGAGGACCTGACGAAGACGCTGCTGTGGATCCGCCGGCTTTCGATCTTCTTCGTGCTCCTGTTCGGCTATGCCTATTATCGTTTCTCCACCTCGGGGGCGGGGCTCGCCTCGATCGGGCTGCTGGCCTTCGCGGCGATGGCGCAGATCGCTCCCGCCCTGATCGGCGGCCTGGTGTGGCGCCAGGCGAACGCCCGCGGCGCCATCGCCGGCATGATCTCCGGCCTCGTGGTCTGGGCCTACCTGCTGTTCCTGCCGAGCCTCGGCGTCAGCGACAATGCCGGCATCGCCTCCGCGATCCTCGGCTTCCTGCTGCCCGGGGTGGACGTCCTGTCCGGCGAGCACGCCGATCCGCTGGTCGCGGCTTCCGTCCTGTCGCTGATGGTCAATGTCGGCGCCTTCGTCATCGGCTCGTTGTCGCGCAGCGCGACCAACATCGAGCGACTGCAGGCCAACATCTTCATCCGCTCCCGTCCCCAGCTCGAGCGCGCCTTCCGCGGCAGCAAGACGAAGGTGACGGTGCGCGACCTGAAGAGCACGGTCGCCACTTATCTCGGCGAGGAGCGAACGGAACGCTCCTTCCACACCTACGAGCGCCAGGCCGGACGGTGGCTGGAGGACACCGCGCCGGCCGACATCGCGCTGGTGCATTTTTCCGAGCAGGTCCTCGGCAGCGCCATCGGTTCCTCGTCCGCACGCCTCGTGCTGTCGCTGACGTTGCAGCGGATCGATGAGACGACCGCCGACACCAGCTGGCTGCTCGACCAGGCGAGCGAGGCGCTCCAGTACAACCAGGGCATGCTCCAGACCGCGCTCGGCCAGATGGACCAGGGGATCGCCGTGTTCGACAGCGCCAACAACCTGATGGTCTGGAACAGGCGGTTCCGCGAGCTGCTGGACCTGCCCGAGCAGGTCGGCCAGGTCGGCTTTGCGCTCGCCGACATGGTCGACATTCTCGTCACCGAGGGGCATATCGCCGCCAGCGAACGACGCGCGATCCTGGACGGCGTGATGACCTTCGACCAGCCCTTCCAACTGGTGCTGACCGGCGGCCGACGCATCGTCGAGGTCGTGTCCAATGCCATGCCGGACAAGGGCTTCGTCGCCACCGTCACCGACATTACCGAGCGCGTCGAGGCCGATCGCGCGCTGAAGCTCGCCAACGAGACGCTGGAACAGCGCGTCGCCCAGCGCACCGCCGAACTCACGCGCGTCAACACCGCGCTGGCCGAGGCGCGCGCCGCTGCGGAGGAGGCAAACCTCGGCAAGACGCGCTTCTTCGCCGCCGCCGGGCACGACATCCTGCAGCCGCTCAATGCGGCGCGGCTCTATTCCTCTTCGCTGGTGGAGCGACTCGGCGATTCCGACAACCGGGCCCTGGTGCACAACATCGACTCCTCGCTGGAGTCGGTGGAAACCATTCTCGGCGCGGTGCTCGACATCTCACGGCTGGACACCGGCGCGATGAAGCCGCGCCTGCAGGTCGTGCAGCTCGGCGAGCTGCTGAAGCGGATCGAGACCGACTTCGCGCCGATGGCACGGGCGAAGAACCTGTCGCTGCGGATCGTGCCGAGTTCGCTGGCCGTCCGCAGCGACCCGAACCTGCTGCGCCGCCTGATCCAGAACCTCGTATCGAATGCGATCAAGTATACGCATACCGGCAAGGTGCTGGTGGGCGTGCGCCGACGCGGGCCGCACGCCTCGATCCAGGTCCTCGATTCCGGCATCGGCATCCCGTCGTCGAAGTTCCGCACCGTGTTCAAGGAGTTCGCCCGCCTGGACGAAGGCGCCCGCACGGCGCCGGGCCTCGGGCTCGGCCTGTCGATCGTCGACCGCATCTCGCGCGTCCTCGGTCATCCGGTCGACCTACAGTCGACGCCGGGAAGAGGCACGAGTTTCAAGGTGCGGGTTCCGGTCGACGCGAACGCGATCGCCCGGAAGACGTCGGAGAAGGATCTCGTCCCGGCGGGCGAGCCGCTGCGCGGCCTGCGTGTGCTCTGCATCGACAACGAGCCGAAAATCCTCGAGGGCATGCGCCTGCTCTTGTCCGGCTGGGGCTGCGACGTCCTCGCCGCCGACTCGCTCGCCGCCATCGACGCGCTACTTTCCAGCCTGTCCAACGCGCCCGACGCCGTCATCGCCGACTACCATCTCGGCGACGGCACCGGCATCGAGGCCATTGCCCGCGTGCGCCAGGCCTGCGGCGGGGACCTGCCCGGCCTGCTCGTCACGGCCGACCGCTCGGCCGAGGTGCGCGCCCTCGCCGAGGCGAACAACGTTGTCGTGCAGAACAAGCCGGTGCGGCCGGCATCGATGCGGGCGTGGCTGACGCGGCTCGCCAATCTCGGCAAGGCGGCGGCGGAATAGCGACGCTAGACGACGACGGCCGTCGCGCCGATCTTGCCGAGCTGGATCACCGCCTGGGTACGGCTGTCGACGTTCAGTTTCAGGAGGATGGCCGAGACGTGCGCCTTGATCGTCGCCTCGGAGACACCGAGTTCGTAGGCGATCTGCTTGTTGAGCAGTCCCTCGGCAAGCATCGACAGCACGCGCGACTGCTGCGGCGTCAGCGTACGCAGGCGATTGATGAGATCGCTGATCTCGGCGTCCGGCTCGATGCCGCGCTCATAGCCGCCCGGCGTGTAGATGTTGCCCTCGAGGACGGAGGCGATGCCGTCGCGGATTTCGTCGATCGACGCTGACTTGGAGATGAAGCCCGAGGCGCCGAGATCAAGCGCGCGGCGGACGGTAGCGGCGTCGTCGCTGGCCGAAACGATGACGACCGGCAGACTCGGGAACTCGGCGCGCAGCGTAATCAGTCCGGAAAGCCCGCTGACGCCCGGCATCGCCAGGTCGAGAAGCATCAGGTCGGCGTTGAGATTTTGCCCGGCCGCTGCGCGCGCCGCCTGGAAGTCGCCGGCCTCCACCACGACCGGCTCGCCCTCCGGTCCGAGCAGCGCCTGCTTCAACGCGCCCCTGAACAGCGGATGGTCGTCGGCTATGATGATTGTCATTCCTGTCGTCATGCTGGCTCCCTCCCAAGAGCACGGTCATGATCGGATCGCCGGCCGGCGTCGCGGCAACGCCCGCTCAAGTCTTCTCCGGCATCTGCTCGGCGGGCGGCTCGGCCGTCTCCTCCCCGCCCTCCAGCGACCTCACGATGTCCATGAAGCGCCGCATCATTCTTTCCATGATGCCCATGGTGCGGTCAATCTCCTCGTCCGTCGGCAGGCGCGGTTTGTCGACGGAGCGACCGGCTTGCTGCGCCTTTTCCAGTGCCTCGACCCGCCTTTCAAGCAGGTCCAGTTCCTGCTCGAAGGCGGCGCGCTCGTCCGCCGCCATACGGCAGGCGAGTTGCCCCGACGTCTCCTTGCAGATTGAAATTTCGCCGGTAACGGTATCGAGCCGGACGAAGCCCTCGGTCGTCCGTTCCATCTGGTAACGCCCCGCGCCCTCGGCAGCCAATGCCATGCCCGCCCCCAGCAATGGCAGCGAGACCGCCAGGCTCGCGATGATCTTGCGCATCCGACTTCCTCCCGAAAAGCACTCCCGGCGGCGATTTGTCCGTGGACATTGCCGCCACGATGCGGCAAGCGCTTGCCGTAGCAACCGATCGGCCGACCGCAGCGGAGAGAACCGATGCCCGATATTATATACAAGATTGTTCCGGAGAGTCTGTGGCGGTCCGCGCGGATCGCCGGGCGCTTCGACGGTGCGCCGGTGGACCTGGCCGACGGCTTCATCCATTTCTCCACCGCGAGCCAAGCGGTAGAGACTGCCGCCAAGCATTTTGCCGGCCAGACCGACCTGCTGCTGGTCGCAGTCGATGGCGCCGTGCTGGGATCGACGCTCGTCTACGAGCCGTCGCGCGGTGGCCAGCTGTTCCCGCACCTCTATGGCGCGCTCCCGCTCGATGCGGTCCTGTGGGAAAAGGCGCTGCCGCTCGGAGCGGACGGCCGGCATGTCTTTCCGGAGATGAGCTGACATGGCACTGACCGAGCTTGCCCGCAAGGGCCTGTTCCTGTTCGACCCCGAAACGGCGCACGGCCTGTCGATCGCAGCGCTGAAGAGCGGCCTCGTCCCGGCCTGCCGACCCGAGGGCGATCCGCGCCTGCAGCAGACGGTCGCCGGCCTGGCATTTTCCAATCCGCTCGGCATGGCCGCCGGCTACGACAAGAACGCCGAAGTGCCCGAGGCGCTGCTGCGCCTCGGCTTCGGCTTCGCCGAGATCGGCACCGTCACGCCGAAGCCGCAGGCCGGAAATCCCAAGCCGCGCATCTTCCGTCTGGTGGCCGACGAGGCCGTGATCAACCGGCTCGGCTTCAACAATGAAGGCCATGAGGCCGCGCTTGATCGGTTGAAGCGTTGCTCGCGCGCAGCGCTGATCGGCGTCAACATCGGCGCCAACAAGGACAGCGAGGACCGCATCGCCGACTATGTCGCCGGAATCGACCGCTTCTACGCCGTGGCGCGTTATTTCACCGCCAACATCTCCTCGCCCAACACTCCGGGCCTGCGCGACCTGCAGGCGCGCGAGAGCCTTGCGGCGCTGCTCTCTGCCGTGCTGTCCGCGCGCGCGGAGCAGGCGAACCGAAGCGGCCGACGCGTGCCGGTCTTCCTCAAGATCGCCCCCGACCTGACCGAGGAAGGGCTGGACGACATTGCCGAGGTGGCGCTGGCGCACGAACTCGACGGCCTGATCGTCTCCAACACGACGCTGTCGCGCGACGGCTTGAGCGACCGTGCCCAGGCGGGCGAGGCCGGTGGCCTCTCCGGCAAGCCGCTGTTCGAACGGTCGACGGCGGTGCTTGCCAAGATGCGCCGGCGCGTCGGCGGCGACCTGCCGATCATCGGCGTCGGCGGCGTGAACTCGGCGGAGACGGCGGCGGAGAAGATCCGGGCCGGTGCCGACCTCGTCCAGCTCTATTCCTGCATGGTCTATGCCGGTCCGGGCCTGCCCGCCGCGATCGTCAAGGGGCTGTCGTCGCTCTGCGATCGGGAGCGGCTCGGCTCGATCCGCGACATCCGCGGCACGCGCACGGCCTACTGGGCGGACCGGAAGATCTGACCGGCGAGCCGCGGCAGGCGGGCCGCGAGGAACAGTCCGCGCAAGGCGAGGAACAGGTTCAGCGACAGCCAGAGCCCGTGATTGCCGAGGATCGGCACCAGGAGCGCAAGCGCCGCGAGGTAGCCGATGAAGGCCGCGAGCATCATGTCGCGCATTTCGCGAGACCACGTCGCGCCGATATAGACGCCGTCCATCTGGAACGCGAGCGCACCGGTGACCGCCGTCAATGCCGCCCAGGGCAGGTAAGTCGCCGCTTCCGCCCGCACGCTCTCGGTGGTCGTCAGCAGGGCGATGACGTCGGTGCCGAAGATCAGGAAGAACAGCGCCGTCACGGCGCCGAAGCCGAACGACCAGAGCATTGTCAGCCGGACCGCGCGGTCGAAGGCCGGGCGATGGTGGGCGCCGATCGCACGGCCGACGATCTGCTCGGCCGCATTCGCCAGGCCGTCGAGATAATAGCTGGCGACGAGGAAGACGTTCATCAGCACCGCATTGGCGGCCAGCGACAGCGGCCCGAGCGACGAGCCGATCCGGGTCATCAGCGTGAAGGCGCCAAGCAGGACGAAGGTGCGGATGACGATGTCGCGGTTGAGGACGAACAGCGCCTTCATCCGCGCCCGGGCGAAGATCGCTCCCGCCGGTGGCCGGGCCCCGCGATCGAAGCGGCGCAGCACGAGGACCAGTCCGACCAGCATGCCGGTGGTCTCGCCGATCAGCGCGCCGGCGGCGATGCCGGCAACGCCCCAGCCGTAGCCGAGCCCGAGCATGACCGCCAGCACGATGTTGGTGCCGTTGATGATCGCCTGCAACACCAGCCCCGTGACGCCCTGCCCCCGGCCGAGGACGAAGCCGAGGATGGCGTAGTTGGCAAGCGCCATGGGTCCGGCAAGTATGCGGATGGCAAAGTAGGTGCCGGTTGCCTCGGCAACCCCCGGCGGCGGCGCCATCAGCAGCAGCCCGGCCTGCAGCAGCACCGGCGAAGCGATTGCGATCAGCAGCCCGCAGGCGAATGCGATGGCAAGCGAGCGCCAGAACACCGCCTGCTGTTCGCTGCGGTCGCCGCGGCCGAAGGCCTGCGCCACCAGTCCTGTGGTCGAGGCGCGCAGGAAATTGAAGCTACCAAGGATCAGGTCGAACAGCACCGCGCCGATTGCCAGCCCGGCCAGCGCGCTCGCCGAGCCGAGGCGTCCGGCGACCGCGGTGTTGGTCAGTCCGAGCAGCGGCGTGGTGAGGAAGCCGAGCGTCATCGGAACAGCGATCAAAAGCACCAGGCGATGAGTCACCTGGAACGGGCCACCCCCTTCGCTTGCATCGGCCGGTGTATCCATGCGTTGTCCTGCCAATTGCCGGGTCGCCACCCAGGTTCAGCTCGACAGCACCATCGCCCAGTAGGGACGGTTGCCGGACGCGGTGTTCCGGGCCTCGGCCACGCCGAGGCCGCGATAGCCGGGGCCGAGCATGTTGGCGAGGTGCCGCGGCGAGTCGACCCAGGCCCGGAAGGCACGCCCGGCGTCGTCCTGACCGACGGCGATGTTCTCCGCGGCCGGCAGCGGCACCTCCATGCCCTTCATCCGCTTGGCGAAGTTCGCGCCGATGCCGATGTTGTGCTCCATCTTGCCGGCGACAGCCATGCGCCGCGCCTGGTCGCGCGCGGCCCTGGCGGCAGCGGGATGACGCGACAGCGGCTCGAGCCCGCGGTCGCGCCGCAGCGTGTTGATCAATGCGAGGGTGGCGTCGGTCTGGTCGCTGGAATTGGAGTCGCTGCCGGCCGTGTCGAAGGTGTTGCAGCCGGCAATCGAGGCGGCGGCGAAACCGAGCGATGCCGCCAGCAGGGCCCTGCGGCCGATGGGTCTGGTCGTCTTCGTCATGTCAGCGCTTGTAGCTCAGGATGCGGATAAGCAGGAAGACCGGCACGACGATGACCGCGCCGAGCACGAGATAGTCACCGACGCGACCGAGCGCGGCGAAACCCGTTTCCCACAGGTTGATGATGAAATCGCGCACCGCGCGCAGGATGTCGTCCGGATAGAAGCCGAACACCGACATCAGGAAACCGAGCGCCACCGACAGGATGAGCAGCTTCACCGCCACCCTGAGCGGCGTATCGCCGAGGAACCTGTTTACGCCATCCGACATGCTGCCTGCTCCTGTTTTGCTGCCTGCCTCATACGGTGCCCCGGCCGGAACCGCAAGGCGAACCGCCCTCCGCCGCCGGTTTGGTGACGAATCCGCTTGCCTTTTGGCGGCGCTTGGCAAATAGCGTTGCCACCTCACAGACAAAGACGCAACCATGACCGCCGCCTCGCAGCACTCTTCCGGCGACCTGCTCGCCGATCGCCGCGCCGATTACGCCCGCATGCTCGCCGAAAACGGCGAATTTTCGGGTGCCGCCGAACTGATGGAACAGGCCCTCGAGCTTTCCCCGAACTGGGCGGCCGGCTGGTTCCGATTCGCAGAATACGCCGAGAAATCCGAGCGCCGGGCCGCTGCGGCCCTGGCCTTTGGCAAGGTGCTGGAACTGGAACCGTCCGATCCGTTCGGCGCCGAGCTGAAGCTTGCTGTTCTCGGGGCGGCGGAGGTGCCCGCGACGCCGCCGAGCCGCTACGTCGAGCAACTGTTCGACGATTATGCCGATCGCTTCGAGACCGCGCTCGTCGAGAAGCTCGACTACAGCGTGCCGCAAAAGCTCGAAGCGCTCATCGCCGAGTGCGTTGCCACCGGCCACTTCGCTCATGTCGCCGATCTTGGCTGCGGGACCGGTCTGTTCGGCGAGCGCATGCGCCATCGCGCCGGCTTCCTCGAAGGCTTCGACCTGTCAGCGAACATGCTGGCCAAGGCGCAGGACAAGGAAATCTACGACCGCCTCGCGCAGGCGGACCTTTCCTTGCCGGCCGCCGAGAGCGGCGTCTTCGGGGAAGGGTTACCGCTGGGGCGCGCCGACCTTGCCGGCGCGGCCGACGTGCTGATGTATATCGGCGAACTCGCGCCCCTCTTCGCCATCGCCGCCACGCTCGTTTCGCCCGGCGGCCATTTCGCGTTCTCGGTCGAGGATGCCGCACCGGACGCCGGCTACGTGCTGCGACCGTCGCTACGTTATGCCCACGGCGATGCCTACGTGCGCTCCCGGGCGGCCGAAGCCGGATTCGACGTGCTCCAGTCCCGGCAGACGGTGATCCGCATGGATGCCGGCGCACCGGTGACCGGGCGGCTGTTCCTCGCCCGGCGCCTCGGTCACCGCCCTTGCAATTGCTGCACCGCAATATAAGAAGCGATTGACCCATTGCTTCGGAGATACGGCATGAGCGGCGACAAGCGGCGCTTCGGCTTCTGGAATTCTGCGCCGGCGCGCCATTCGCCACTGGAGGATGCGCAAGGCATCTTCACCGGCAGCATGGTCGCGGCGCTCGGCCTGTCGCTGCTCGGCAGCGCCGGGCTGGTGGCGAGCGGCGTTGCCGGCGTCGCCTTCATCCTGCATTACCTCACCGGCTACAGCTTCGGCCTCTACTACACCGTGGTGAACATGCCGTTCTATGCGCTATCGTTATCTCGCCTCGGCAAGGCGTTCACCATCAAGACCTTCCTTGCCGTCGGCCTGACCTCGCTGATCACCGAGATCCAGCCCGGCTTTCTCTCGATCGAGGCGCTCGATCCGCTGTGGGCGGCGCTGCTGGCCGGAATCCTGCTCGGCTACGGGCTTCTGGCGCTTTATCGGCACCGGGCGAGCCTTGGCGGCATGGGCATCCTCGCCGTGTTCCTGCAGGACCGCTTCGGCTGGCGCGCGGGGCTGGTGCAACTGGCTTTCGACATGGTGGTGCTGGCCGCGGCCTTTGCCGTGGCCGCGCCGGCCATCGTACTCTGCTCGGTGTTCGGCGCCGTGGTGCTCAACCTGTTCCTGACGATCAACCACCGCTCGGACCGCTACATCGCCATGTAACATGGCCCCTGGCCTGCATGACGAGCGACAGCCTTCTTGCCGGGGGAGCCTTCCCTTTCGCCCGCGTTCGTCTAGCCTCGCACTGGTGAGCACGACCGATTCCGCCGACCGAGACCACGCCCTCCTCCCCGAGCCCTTCGCCGACTGGTTCTCGGCGCGGGGCTGGTCGCCGCGCGCCCACCAGTTGGAGCTTCTGGCCCGGACTCGGGCCGGCGAAAGCCTGCTGCTGATCGCGCCGACCGGAGCGGGCAAGACGCTGGCCGGCTTCCTGCCGTCGCTGACCGGCCTGCACGCGCGCGGGCGGGTTGCGCCCGGGTCGGGCTTCACCGGCATCCACACGCTCTACATCTCGCCGCTCAAGGCCCTTGCCGTCGACATCGAGCGCAACCTGACCCGGCCGGTCGAGGAAATGGGCCTGCCGGTGACGATCGAGACCCGCACCGGCGACACGCCGCAGTCCAAGCGCCAGCGCCAGCGCCTGAACCCGCCCGACATCCTGCTGACGACGCCGGAGCAACTGGCGCTGCTGATCGCCAACGGCGAGGCGCCGCGCTTCTTCAAGGACCTGAAGTTCGTCGTGTTTGACGAATTGCATTCGCTGGTGACCTCCAAGCGCGGCCACCTGCTCGCGCTCGGGCTTGCCCGTCTGCGCCGGCTCGCGCCCGGCCTGCGCACCATCGGGCTGTCGGCGACCGTGGCCGAGCCGATGGACCTCCGCCGCTGGCTGGTCGGTCAAGAACCGGGCGGGGCGCAACATGCCGGCCTGGTGACCGGACCGAGCGGCGCCAAACCGGTCATCACCATCCTGAAGAGCGAGCAACACATTCCCTGGTCCGGGCATTCGGCGCGCTATGCCATGCCCGAAGTGTACGAGGCGATCCGCGACCATCGCACGTCGCTGCTCTTCGTCAACACCCGCAGCCAGGCGGAACTGTTGTTCCAGGAACTCTGGCGCATCAATGAGGATACCCTGCCGATCGCCCTGCACCACGGCTCGCTCGATGTCGCCCAGCGCCGCAAGGTCGAGGCGGCGATGGCGGAGAACCGGCTGCGGGCGGTGGTCGCCACCTCGACGCTCGACCTCGGCATCGACTGGGGCGACGTCGACCTCGTCATCCATGTCGGCGCGCCGAAGGGCGCCTCGCGGCTTGCCCAGCGCATCGGCCGCGCCAACCACCGCATGGACGAGCCGAGCCGGGCGATCCTGGTGCCCGCCAACCGCTTCGAGATGATGGAGTGCCAGGCGGCGCTGGACGCCAACTACATCGGCGCGCAGGACACGCCGCCAATGAGCGCCGGCGCGCTCGACGTGCTCGCCCAGCACGTGCTCGGCATGGCCTGCGCCGCCCCGTTTGACGAGGACGCGCTCTATGCGGAGATCGCTTCCGCCGCCCCCTATGCCGCGCTCGCACGGCAGACCTTCGCCCGGGTCATCGACTTCGTCGCCACCGGCGGCTATGCGCTCAGGACCTACGAGCGCTATGCCCGGATCCGGAAGACGAAGGACGGGCTCTGGCGCGTCGCCAATCCCCAGGTCGCCCAGCAATACCGGCTGAACCTCGGCACCATCGTCGAGATGCCGATGCTCAACCTCCGGCTCGTCAGGCGCCACGCCCGCGGCTCGCTCGGCCGCGGCGGCGCCACGCTCGGCAAGGTGGAGGAGTACTTCCTCGAGACCATGACGCCGGGCGATACCTTCCTGTTCGCCGGCAAGGTGTTGCGCTTCGAGGGGATCCGCGAGAACGAGTGCCTCGTCAGCCAGTCCTTCTCCCAGGACCCGAAGGTACCGGTCTATGCCGGCGGCAAGTTTCCGCTGTCGACCTACCTCGCCGAACAGGTGCGCATCATGATTGCCGACCCGGAACGCTGGCGCCTGCTTCCCGGCCAGGTCCGGGAATGGCTGTCGATCCAGCGCGACATGTCGATGCTGCCCCGGCGCGACGAACTCCTGATCGAGACCTTTCCGCGCGGCAGCCGCCACTACATGGTGATCTACGCCTTCGAGGGGCGGCTCGCGCACCAGACGCTCGGCATGCTGCTGACAAGGCGGCTGGAACGGGCGGGGCTCAAGCCGCTCGGCTTCGTCGCGACCGACTACTCGCTCGGCGTCTGGGCGCTGGACGACCTCGGCGCCGCCTTCCGGGCCCGCCGGCCGGCGCTGTCAGACCTGTTCGACGAGGATATGCTCGGCGACGACCTGGAAGCCTGGCTCGACGAAAGCTGGATGCTGAAGCGCACCTTCCGCAATTGCGCCGTGATTGCCGGCCTTATCGAACAGCGCCATCCGGGCCGGGAAAAGTCCGGACGGCAGGTGACGGTGTCGGCCGACCTGATCTATGACGTGCTGCGCAGCCACGAGCCGGACCACATCCTGCTCGAGGCGACCCGGCAGGACGCGGCGTCGGGCCTTCTGGACATCGAGCGCCTCGGCACGATGCTGGCCCGGATCAAGGGCCACATCACCCACCGCGCGCTCGACCGCATCTCGCCGCTCGCGATCCCGGTCATGCTGGAGATCGGCAAGGAGCCGGTGAGCGGGGAGGCGCACGATTCGGTGTTGGCCGAGGCGGCCGCGGACCTGATCGCCGAGGCCATGGGCGATGCGGTACTGGACGTGGCGACGGCAGGCGGGCGACCGGGAAAGGCGCGGTGAAGACAGGGTGAAGGCGAGATGGCAATGATCAACAGGTTGGCGCTGGCAAGCGCTGAGATCCGAGACTTCGGCAGCCTGTCGGCGCGCACCGTCGTCGCCGGCGTGGAGGCGGTGTGCGATCCCTTCGGCTCGCTCTACCTGCCCGAGACGCGCCTGCTGGTCATTTCCGACCTGCACCTGGAGAAGGGCGCCGCCTTCGCCCGCCGCGGCATGCTTCTTCCCCCCTATGACACGCTGGCGACGCTGAAGATCCTCGAGGCGGTCATCGCCCGGCACGACCCGGCCATCGTCGTCAGCCTTGGCGACAATTTTCACGACCGCGCCGGCTCGGTGCACCTGCCCGACGTCTTCCGTTCGCGGATCCATCAGATGGCGCGCGGTCGCGACTGGATCTGGATCAACGGCAACCACGACCCGGACGGCACGACCGGCCTGCCGGGCCAGTCGGCGGATGAACTGCACTTTTCCGGGCTCGCCTTCCGCCACGAGCCCTCGGCCGGCACAGCCACCGGTGAGATCGCCGGCCACCTGCATCCGTCGGCAACGGTTCGCCGGCGCGACAAGTCCGTGCGCCGGCCGTGCTTTGCCACCGACGGCAACCGCTTGCTGATGCCCGCCTTCGGCGTCACCACCGGGGGACTTGATCTGCGCCATCGCGCGATGACCGGGCTGTTCGAGCGCGAGAACCTCGTCGCCCACCTCCTTGGCCGCGACCGCGTCTATTCCGTCCGCTTCGCCAACCTTCTGGCCTGAGTATCCTGTCAGGCTGCCTTCGGCGCGTAGCGCAGGATGACCGTGCCGGTCTTCAGCGGCCGTGCCTCGATCAGATCGAACCGGCTGGCGGCGTCCCTGTCCTTGAAGAATCGGGTCCCCTTGCCGAGCACGGTCGGCACGAGGCCGAGCATCAGTTCGTCTATCAGCCCCGCGGCCAGCAGTGTGGCGGTGAGATCGGCGCTGCCGAAGACAAAGATGTCCTTGCCCGGCTCGGCCCGCAACCGGGTTACCGCGTCGACGATGCGGTCGGTCACCTGCGTGTTGTTCCAGTCGGACTGGCGGAGGCTGCGGGAGGCGACAAGTTTCGGCAGGGCGTTCATGAAGGCCTTCGTCTCGGTCTCCTCCTCGGTCGTCGTCCAGTAGGCCTTCATTCCTTCATAGGTGACGCGTCCGAAAACCAGGAGCCGGGCTCGCCTGCCGAACTCGGCGCTCATCGCGTCGAGCTCCTCGCCCCAGGCGTCGTTGTGGAAGGCAAGATCCCACTTCTGCGCGCCCTCGAAGCGGCCGTCCAGGGTAATCAGGTCCCACGCGATGACCTTGCTCATCTCGTTCACCTCGACAAGAGTACTGATTGCATTTTGAAATCGGTTGAAGGCTAGAAAATCCGATGGCAAAGTGCAAGCAGATTTTCCGGAGTACGCGATGAAGGAAGACCATCGGTCGGGTTGCCCGATCAATCTGACCCTTGAGGTGCTCGGCGACCGCTGGAGCCTGATCGTGATCCGCGACATGATGTTCGGCAATCGCCGGCATTTCCGAGAGATCCTGACCCTGTCCGAGGAGGGTATCGCCTCCAACATTCTCGCCGACCGGCTCAAGCGGCTGGTGGAGAAGGGCCTGATCACCCGGGCGGACGATCCGAGCCACAGGCAGAAGGCACTCTACAGCCTGGCCGACATGGCGATCGGGCTCGTGCCGCTGCTGGCGCACATGGGGGCCTGGGGGCGCCGCCATCTTCCGGCCAGCGAGGAGCTCAGCATCCGCGCCGAACTCCTGGAACTGGGCGGGCCGGCGATGTGGGACGCCTTCATGGACGAGTTGCGCGCCATCCATCTCGGCGCGGCCGCGCCGAAGCGATCGGTGATGGCGGAACTGCAGAAGGCCTACGAGACGGTGGTCGCGAAGGCAGCGAGGACCGCCTCCGGATGAGCCGCGCCAGCTAGTCCCTGCGGAAGACCACACTCGCAATCCAGCCTGTCATCACCGCAAGCGTGACGGCAAGGAAGCCGTAGGAGAGCGGGTGATTGTAGGCGGCATTGGAGATCATCTGCTCGACGCCGGTCTTGACCACGCGCAGCGGCAGCGCCTTCTCGCTGATGAAGACGCCGTCGCGGAACAGATGGGCCCGTACGACATGGGTGCCGTTGGGCACGTTCGCGGGAAGGCGGACGGTCGCCTTGAACAGGCTGGCGCTGATGAACTGCACGCCGCCCGGATCGCGCTGGTAGAAGCCCCGCGCCTCCTTGAGCCGGCGGAACGACTCGCGGAATTCCGCCACCTGGCTGCCGTCACCGATGAAGCCGATCGGATCGAGCCGGATGTGGTGCAGACCGACGCCGATGCTGTTGAGCACCGGCGTGGGGGCGATGTTCTCGACGTCGCGCGTGCTCGACAACGAATAGGACTCCGGCGCCAGCTCGAACGTCATCGAGTGGCGGTTGATCCAGATGCCGAGCACCCGCTCCTTGCGGCGCACCGTCTGATTGTCCTTCGGCCCCTCCAGCGCCACGACGATATCGTACTTGCGCTGCGCCAGCAGGCTGGCGTGATAACCCTCGATCGCGCCGAAAATGGTGAGATCGGCGCCGCGAAAGTCGGACGTGATGGCGATCTCGTCGGTCGAGATGCCGATCTCCAGTTTCTCGGCAAACTCCGGCCGCTGCGCGGCGGCAGGGACGCCCCAAAGGGCGATGGCGACGGAAAGGACGCGTGCGAGCACGTTCATGGCCGTACCCCCTCGCTGACGACGGAGTAGATGTCTTCCGGCGTCACCACCAGATCGACCGCAAGACGCAGGCCGACCGCCAGAACCAGAAGCGCCAGCAACGCGCGCAGTTGCTCGCCGCGGAGACGCTGGCCGACGCGTACGCCATACTGGGCGCCGATCACACCGGCCACCATCAGGATGAAGGCAAGCACGATGTCGACCGAATTGTTGGTGGTCGCCTGCATGATCGTGGTGTAGGCGGTGACGAAGACGATCTGGAACAGCGACGTGCCGACGACCACGTTTGTCGGAATGCGCAGGAGATAGATCATGGCCGGCACCATGATGAAGCCGCCGCCGACACCCATGATCGAGGTCAGGATGCCGACCGAGAAACCGAGCACAACCACCGGGATGACACTCAGGTAGATCTTGGATTTCTTGAACTTCATCTTCAGCGGCAAGCCATGCACCCAGTTGTGGTGCCCCGGCTTGCGCAGCGTGACGGGTTGGTTCTTGGAGGCACGACGCAACGCCCTGACGCTCTCGGCCAGCATCAGCGCGCCGACGACGCCGAGCAGCAGCACGTAAAGCAGCGAGATGACAAGGTCGAGCTGGCCGACGCGCCGCAACAAGGCAAACAGCCAGACACCGGCCGTCGCACCGCAAAGCCCCCCGATCAGCAGCACGGTGCCAAGCTTGATATCGAGCGAACCGCGGCGAAAATGGGCGAGCGCGCCGGAAATCGACGAGGCAACGACCTGGTTGGCCCCCGTCGCAACCGCCACCAGTGGCGGGATGTTGTAGAAAATCAGCAGCGGCGTGATCAGGAAGCCGCCGCCGACACCGAACATGCCGGAAAGAAAACCGACCGCCGCCCCCATGCCGAGAATGATGTAGATGTTCACCGAAAGCTCGGCGATGGGCAGATAAACCGTCACAGCATTACCCCGATGGGCCGCAGGCCCGACCTTCCGGCGTCCTCTGACACCGCCCTGAACTGCTATCGACCGAACCCGGCTCGGCGGGTTTTCGGGCTTGCGGGGTCGGCCATACATACGCACCGGGCGCGCCATAGGCACGCCCGGTCGCCAATTCGTCCGCTCAATCTGGCAGCACTGCAGCCCGGAACGAACCCGCAGCACCGACCCTACAGCCTCTGCCCATGCCGGGCGATACTGCAACCGACGGCCCCCGCCGCATGCGCTTCATTTCGCGCGGCGTATGGCTTTCCAGATCCGTCATGCCCCTTGGAGCTTGCGGCGTCAACGGCCTGACCGTCGGCGAAAGGGATTTATGCGCCGCCGCCGGTGATCCGGCGGCCTATCCCTGCGGCTTGTTGCGCTTGAGCAACTCGCCGATCAGCTTGTCGTCGATTTGGCCGCTCTCGGGCTGGCCGACCGACTTCTGGAAAGCCTTGATCGCCTGCACCGTCTTCGGCCCCAGTTCGCCGTCCGCCGTGCCGGCATTGAAGCCGTTGTTGTTGAGGATCGCCTGGATGTTGCGAATCGCCTTCTTCATGTCGACCGATGCGGTCTTGGTGCCCTTGCCGACCCACTCGTCCGGCAGATCCACCGAGTTGGCCTTGTCGTCGAGCGGCCGTTCCTTCCACAGTTCCAGCTTTGCCTTCGCGCTGGAAAGCTGCTCGGGCTTCATGGCGTTGGCGACCTCGTCGCGCTTCTCGGACGCATCGCGGTCACCGTCGCGGGCAGCGATCGCAAACCACTTGTAGGACTCCTCAAGATCCTGCGTCACGCCGTTGCCGCGCGCATAGAGGATCGCGAGGTTGAACTGGCTGTCGCGCACGCCGAAGTCAGCAGCCTTCTTGAACCACTCGGCTGCCGCGGCGAAATCGGGAACGCCGCCGCCGCCGGTCGCCAGCAGCACGGCGAGATTGTGCATGGCGCTGGCGTTGCCCTGCTGCGCGGCCTGTTCGTAGAGGCTGCGCGCCTTGTCGAGGTCGCGTTCGACGCCCTGCCCCTTCTCGTAGAGGCTGCCAAGCCGGTACCGGGCCGGGGCAAAGCCGCGCTCGGCGGACATCGCATACCATTTCGCCGCCTCGGTCAGATCGATCGATACGCCGCGGCCATCGGTGTAGCGTGCACCGACTTCAAACAGCGCCAGCCTGTCGCCCTCGCCGGCGGACCTGGCCAGCGACGCCGGCTCGATTGCCTGCGGCACGGTGATCGCTCCGGCACCGGGGCTCGCCGGTTCGACGGCGTTCGTCACGTCGGCGGACACGGCGGGAGGCGGCTCCACCACGACATCCTTGGCGTCATCCGCCGGCGCCGACGTCACCACCGGCTCGAAGCCGTCCATCTGGTCGGCGGCCCCGCTGTCGGCCGGTCTCGTCATCTGCTCCGCGCCGGTGACTGTCAGCGCCGGCTCGGCCGTATCGAGCCCGGTATCCTCGACGACCGGCTTGGCGATGGCGTCTGTGGGCACGGTGACATCATCCACCATCGGGCCGGCCCCGTCGCCATCCTCGATCGTGACCTGCTCGTCCGTGTCGGCAGCCGCGGCAGCTTCTTGCGTCTTGGTCTCAGCCACAACCGGCATTGCCGGCGCGATCACGCTGGCCTGTTCGACGCCCAAGGTCGTCGGGGCCTTGTCGCCCCGCACCAGCGTATTGACGAGCGGGTAGGACATGATCGCCAGGAGAACGGCGCCGACGGCCATCAACACCGGCCGGCGGTGACGGCCAAGACCGGAGGCGGCGGCACCAGGGGCCGCGCCCGCACGCTCGGGGGCGATCCGGGTCAGCGGCTCGCTTTCCTCCACCGCCATGCGCGCTGCACGGCGGGCGGCGGCAATGATGTCGGCCTTGCCGGCATCGGCCGTGTCGGCACGCCCGTCCGTGGCCTGGTTGGCGCGGACGCGCTCGAGGATCTTGCGTACATCCGGCGCGCCGGAGCCCGGCTCCAGCAATTGGTTCGCCACTTCCGGCGCAATTTCGTCACCGGGGTCGATCGAAGGCGCCGGATCGATCTGCTGCCGCTCGGGCTGCGGGGAAACGTCCCTGCGACCGGGGGCCATGCGACGGACGAGGCCGGCGATCACGCCGGTCTTGCCGCCGCCGGCTGCGGCCGGTGCCACTTCAAGCGTGGCCGTTGCCGTCTCGGCCGTGTCGGCGGCCATCTCCGTCTCGCGTACCGGTGTCGCCGCCGCGACCGCTTCCTGGCGCCGCACAGCGTCCACGCTGGCGAACCTGAACTCGTCGGTGCCCAGCGAATAGGCCTCTTCGCGATGCGCCGGCGTCGGTTCGGGCGCAGGGGCCGGCGCAGCGTCGGGAAGTTCCTCAAGCGGTTCGAAATCCTCTGCCGCCTCGACGTCTCCTTCGTACTGCCCGGCGTAGGACGGATCGAGTTGCTCGAGCCGTCCAGCGATCTGGACGAGGGTATCGTGCAGCGCATCGAAGGTGCGCGCCGTGCGCTCCTCGCTGGAACGCATCATGTCCTCCAGCGTGCGCAAGTCCTCGGCCAGGGCCGAGATGGCCGCCATGTCGGAGGGAGCCGCCCCGCCTGCATCGGCGCTGCGCTGATAGGCCTGCATCACCGCCTCGGCCGCCTGTCGGGCGGCCTCGACAACGTATTCGTCGCTGGTGGCCATGTAGTCTTCGATCGTCGCCATGCGGCTGTCGAAATCGGACGGGAGCGCGGCGGCGACCGCCGGCGGCGCGCTGATCAGCGTCGACAGATGGGCGATCTGGGCCTCCAGGCCACGCAGCGCGCCGCCGTCGTCGGTCGGGGTGTCCACCGTGCGGTCCAGCCGCTCGGCAATGTCCTGAAGCCGCCCCTCGATCGAAGAGAAGCGATCGTCGGCGACAGCCGGCTCGGCGGCAACGTCCAGCGCTTCGATGCGACGGGCGAGCTCTTCGAGCCGCTCGGCCAGCACGTCGCTGACCGCGCCATGGTCGAGCGCGTCGATCTTGCGGGATATGTCGCTGAGGTGGCTGGTCAGCTCGACACTTGCGGCCGGCGCATGCTGGGCCTGCTCCACCATCGCCGAAAGCTGCTCGAGCCGCTCGTCCAGGCGGACGGCGGTTCGTTCCTGGTTCAATTCCTCGATGCGCTGGGCGAGGGCTTCCAGCCGCTGGCCCAGCCCATGGTCCGGCGATGGGCGCTGGGCGATCAAGTCCAGCTGGCGTGCGAGGTCGGCGATCCGGCCCTCGATGCGCTGGAACAGGACGGCGTCGCTTGCCGAGCGCTGGGTCCGGGCCCCCGCGGCGATCGCCCTGCTGATCTCGTCAAGTCGCTGGTCGAGCCCCTCGAACCGGGCCGTGAAGTGCCGTTCGTCCGGCTGCATGTTGCGGCCGATCGCCTCGACCGCCTGCGCCATGGCGTGCAGCTTGTGTTCGAGGTCGCGCAGGGCCGGCGTCGGGCTGGCCGTCTGGATTTGCGCCTTCAATTCGTCAAGCCGGTAGGCAAGCGCCACCAGTTCGTCGTCGCGGCCCTGGTCGAAGGCGGCGAGCTTCTCTTCCATGCCGTTCCAGCGGCTCTCCATGCGGACGACCGTGTCCTCGCGGGCGAGGCCGTCAAGCACGGAGCGCAGTTCGTCGAACTCGACGCGCAGGCCATCGGCCTCGGTGCGGTCCGACTGCCCGCCAAGCTGCGCGATGCTCTGCGCCAGGCGCTGCAGGTCCTCCCGCAGGTCGTCGCCGGAGTCGCGCGCCTCGGCCACCTGCCGGATCGCCCGCATCTCCCCCCGCAACATGTCCATCTCGCGGCCGAGCCCCTCGGAAATGTCCTTCTTGAGATCCTGCCGCAACCCGACCAGGGCCTGGGCGATCTCCTGCATGGCGCGGCTCGCCGGCTGGACGGCCTGTGGCCTTGCGGCGCCGTCGGCACCGGGAACCGGGCGCTCCGCCCGGCCCGCCAGCCGCTCGCGGCTCTGCTCCAGCGCGCGCTGGCGCTGCATGATTTCCCCGACCGGATCGCTCCTGAGCGAGTTGCCCGCCAGCGGCGGCTGCCGCGTCGGCTCGCCCCGGCCGGCCTCGTCCCGGCCGCGCTCGCGGGCACCCATTAGCCCCTCGATGCGCGCTTCCAGGCCCTCGATTGTCCGGTTCAGCGCGTCGAACGTCGACCTGTCGCCATGGCGGGGAGGATTTGATCGCGATCCGTTCATGTTCTTCGCCTCGCTTGGGAGCTCGTCGGCTCGCCGGGAGAACCTGCGTCACGCCTACCGACCCTGCCGCGTGACACTCAGTTGTTGCCATTTCCCGGCGAGACTGTTGCCGGCATTTCGACTTTTACGGCAGATCGGACTTAGCACCTTACGGGGTGCAACTTTCCCGGACCTGACGTTACGGCTGGCAGGCAAAACCTCGAATGACAAAGGTATTTCGTGCGCCGCCTTTGGACGCCACAATTCCCGAAACGTGGTAAACAAGCGGTTAACTCTGCTGAAATTTTTTAACGTTTTGCTCATAGTCGGAACAGCGCGCCAGCGCGGGCGCATGCCACGGCGTCGACCGGGCAGGGAATTTTTCCGCAACGCGCACTTTGACGTTTACGCAAACGTCAAAGTTTTCTAGTATCCCCGACGAATGATCGGACGCAGGTCCGTCGAGCTGGTGAGGAACTCGAGAACATGCCCATATACCAAGCCCCGGTGAACGAAACTCTGTTCGTGCTGAACGACGTGCTCGGTCTCGAGCGTTACAACAACCTCCCCGGCTTCGCCGAGGCGACGCCCGACATGGTCGAGGCGATCGCGGGCGAGGCCGCGAAACTGTCCGAGGAAGTGCTGCATCCGATCAACCTTGCGGGTGACCAGCAGGGCTGCAAGCGCGCTGAGGACGGCTCCGTCAGCGTACCGAAGGGTTTTAAGGAGGCGTTCGAGCGCTACCGCGAGGGCGGCTGGCTCGGACTCGCCGTGCCGGAGCAGTTCGGCGGCCAGGGCCTGCCCTACGTGCTGCACACCGCCGTCGGCGAATACCTGTCCTCGGCCAACATGTCGCTGATGATGTATCCCGGCCTGACCCAGGGAGCGATCGCGGCGATCCTGGTGCATGGCTCGGACGAGCAGAAACAGGCCTACCTGCCGAAGATGGTCGACGGCACGTGGTCCGGAACCATGAACCTGACCGAGCCGCACTGCGGCACCGATCTCGGCATGCTGCGCACCAAGGCGGTGCCGAACGGCGACGGCAGCTACCGGATCTCCGGACAGAAGATCTTCATCTCTGCCGGTGAGCACGACATGTCGGAGAACATCATCCATCTGGTGCTCGCCCGCATCGAGGGCGCGCCGGACGGCACCAAGGGCATCTCGCTCTTCATCGTGCCGAAGGTGCTGACCGGGGAGGACGGCCGGCCGGGCAAGCGCAACGGTGTCAGCTGCGGCGCGATCGAGCACAAGATGGGCATTCACGGCAATGCCACCTGCGTGATGAACTACGACGAGGCGACCGGCTATCTCATCGGCACCGAGAACAAGGGCCTCAACGCCATGTTCGTGATGATGAACGAGGCGCGGCTCGGCGTCGGCCTGCAGGGCCTGTCGGTCGCCGAGGCGGCCTATCAGAATGCCGCCAACTACGCCCGCGAGCGCGTCCAGGGGCGCTCCCTCTCCGGCCCGAAGGCGCCCGACCAGCGCGCCGATCCCATCATCGTCCACCCGGACATCCGCCGTGCGCTGCTGACGATCAAGGCCTGGAACGAGGGCGGCCGCGCCTTCCTGCTATGGACGGCGCTGCAGTCCGACATTGCCCATCGCGCCACCGACGAAAAGGACCGGCAGGCGGCCGACGACCTGCTCGGGCTGATGACGCCGATCCTGAAGGGCGTGCTCACCGACAAGGGCTTCGACCACGCGGTGATGGCGCAGCAGATCTTCGGCGGCCACGGCTACATCGAAGAGCACGGCATGAGCCAGTACGTGCGCGACGCGCGCATCGCCATGATCTACGAGGGCGCCAACGGCATCCAGGCGCTCGACCTCGTCGGCCGCAAGCTCGGCATGAACGGCGGGCGCGCGGTGATGGCGCTGTTCAAGGAGATCGGCGACTTCTGCGAGGAGAACCGCGGCGACGAAAGCCTGACCTTCTTCACCAAGCACCTGAAGAAGGGGCTGAACGACCTGCAGGCCTCGACCATGTGGTTCATGCAGCACGCCATGGCCAAGCCGGACAATGCCGGCGCCGGCTCCACCGACTACATACACCTCTTCGGCCTCGTAGTGATCGGCTACATGTGGGCGAAGATGGCCAAGGCCGCGCAGGCCGGGCTCGCCGCCGGCGCCGGCGACCGCGAGGCCTTCCTGCGCAACAAGCTGATCACCGGGCGTTTCTTCATGGAGCGGCTGATGCCGGAGACGGCGCTGCGCAAGGCGCGCATCGAGGCCGGCGCCGAGACGATGATGGCGCTGCCGGCCGACGCGTTTTGATGTTGCCACTTCCTCCCATCGGGGAGAAGCTGGCCCGAATCCGATCAGGGGCGCCACGCCCCCTGATCGCCCGCCCGCCGCGAGACCGCCGCGGAGCGCCGGGCAACGAGATTTCCGGCGTTCCGCCGGCCAGGGAGAAAGAGATCGATGACCGACGTTTTCATCTATGACCACGTCCGCACCCCACGCGGGCGCGGAAAGAAGGACGGCGCGCTGCACGAGGTTCCCTCCGTGCGCCTCGCCGCCAAGGCACTCGAGGCGATCCGCGACCGCAGCGGGCTGGACACGGCCCGGGTCGACGACATCATCATGGGTTGCGTCGATCCTGTGATGGACGCCGGCGCCGTCATTCCCAAGGCCGCCGCCTTCGAGGCCGGCTACTCCACGAAGGCGCCCGGCATGCAGATCTCGCGCTTCTGCGCCTCCGGCCTCGACGCCGTCAACTTCGGTGCCGGCAAGATCGCGCAAGGCGCCGACGACATCGTCATTGCCGGTGGGGTCGAAAGCATGTCGCGCGTTGGCATGGGCATGTCCGGCGGTGCCTGGTACATGGATCCGTCGGTCAATTTTCCGGCCTACTTCATGCCGCAGGGCGTGTCCGCCGACCTGATCGCCACCAAGTACGGCTTTTCGCGCGACGACGTCGACGCCTATGCGGTGGAAAGCCAGAAGCGCGCGGCCAAAGCTTGGGACAAGGGCTACTTCGCCAACTCCGTCATCGCGGTGAAGGACATCAACGGCCTGACCATCCTCGACCGCGACGAACACATGCGCCCGGGCACCGACATGCAGGCCCTGGCGCAGCTCAACCCCTCCTTCCAGATGCCCGGCGAGATGGGCGGCTTCGAGGCCGTCGGCATCCAGGCCCATCCGGAGATCGAGGCGATCAACTACGTCCACCACGCCGGCAACTCGTCGGGCATCGTCGACGGCTCCGCCGCCGTCCTGCTCGGCTCGAAGGAGGGGGGCGCCATCCTCGGCAGAAAACCGCGCGCGCGCATCAAGGCCTTCGCCAACATCGGTTCCGACCCGGCGCTGATGCTCACCGGCCCGGTAGACGTGACGGAAAAGCTGCTCAAGCGCGCCGGCATACAAATTTCCGACATCGACCTGTTCGAGCTGAACGAGGCCTTCGCCGCCGTGGTGCTGCGCTACATGCAGGCCTTCGAGATCCCGCACGACCGGATCAACGTCAACGGCGGGGCGATCGCCATGGGCCACCCGCTCGGGGCCACCGGCGCGATGATCCTCGGCACGGTGCTGGACGAACTGGAACGGCGCGACCTCAACACGGCGCTGGTCACGCTGTGCATCGGCGCCGGCATGGGCACCGCCACGATCATCGAGCGGGTCTGACAGGTTTCGGGAGAGAGAACATGACGTACAAGAATTTCACGATCGAAACCGATGCCGACGGCATCGCGCTCGTCACCTGGGACATGCCGGACAAGTCGATGAACGTGATCACCGTCGCGGTGATGGACGAGCTCGACGCGATCATCGATCAGACGGTCGCCGACGGCGCGGTGAAGGGCGTCGTCATCACTTCCGGCAAGTCCTCCTTTTCCGGCGGCGCCGACCTGTCGATGATCAAGGCGATGTTCGCCCTGCAGCAGGAGGAGAAGACGAAGGACCCGGCACGCGCCGTCGAGACGCTGTTTGCCCAGACCGGGCGCATGAGCGCGCTCTACCGCAAGCTCGAGACCTGCGGCAAGCCCTGGGTCTCCGCCATCAACGGCACCTGCATGGGCGGCGCGTTCGAACTGTCGCTCGCCTGCCACGGCCGCGTCGCCTCGAACGCCAAGTCGGTGAAGATCGCGCTGCCCGAGGTCAAGGTCGGCATCTTCCCCGGAGCCGGCGGCACCCAGCGCGTGCCGCGCCTGGCCAATGCCCAGGACGCGCTGCAGATGATGACCACCGGCTCGTCGCTGACGGGAGCGCGCGCCAAGGCGATGAACCTCGTCCACCAGGTCGTCGCCCCGGAGGAGCTCATCAACGCCGCCAAGCAGATGATCAAGGACGGGCTGAAGCCGGTCGCCCCCTGGGACGAGAAGGGCTTCAAGGTGCCGGGCGGCGGCATCTGGACGCCGGCCGCGGCCCAGCTCTGGCCGGCCGCGCCCGCGATCCTGCGCCGTGAGAGCGCCGGCAACTATCCGGCCGCGCTGGCGATTCTCAAATGCGTCTACGAGGGCCTGCAGGTGCCGTTCGACACCGCGCTGAAGATCGAGCAGCGCTATTTCACCCACATCCTGCAGACCACCGAGGCCTTCTCGATGATCCGCTCGCTGTTCGTCTCGATGCAGGAGCTGGGTAAGGGCGCCCGCCGCCCCGCCGGCGTGCCGAAGACCGAGTTCAGGAAGGTCGGTATCGTCGGCGCCGGTTTCATGGGCGCCTCGATCGGCTATGTCACCGCCGCGGCCGGCATCCCCGTCGTGCTGATCGACCGCGACCAGGAGGCGGCCGACAAGGGCAGGTCTGTCTGCGAAGGCCTCGTCTCCGGCAGCGTCGCCAAGGGCCGGATGAGCAAGGAGGAGGGCGAAAAGCTGCTGTCGCTGGTCACGCCCACGGCCGACTATGCGGCGCTCTCCGACGCCGACCTTGTGATCGAGGCGGTGTTCGAGGACCGCGAGGTGAAGAAGGCCGTCACCGAGAAGATCGAGGCGGTGCTGCCGGAGGGCGCGATCCTCGCTTCCAACACGTCCACGCTGCCGATCACCGGCCTGGCGAAGAACTCGAGTCGCCCAGCGCAATTCGTCGGCATCCATTTCTTCTCGCCGGTCGAGAAGATGATGCTGACGGAGGTGATCCTCGGCAAGCAGACGGGCGACAAGGCGCTGGCCGTCGCGCTCGACTATGTCGCGGCGATCAAAAAGACGCCGATCGTCGTCAACGACACCCGCGGCTTCTACGTCAACCGCTGCGTCTTCCGCTACATCGGCGAGGCCTACGACATGCTGATCGAGGGCGTGCCGGCGGCGATGATCGAGAACGCGGCAAAAATGGCCGGCATGCCGGTCGGTCCGCTTTCGCTCAACGACGAGGTCGCCGTCGACCTGTCCTACAAGATCTTCAAGGCCGCGATCGCCGACCTCGGTCCTGAGGCCGTGGACCCGCGCCACATGGAACTCGTGACGAAGCTGGTCGAGGACGGACGGCTGGGCCGCAAGAGCACCAAGGGCTTTTATGACTACCCCCCGAAGCCGGCAAAGAAACGTCTTTGGCCCGGCCTGAAGGAACTCTATCCGCAGTTGCCGCCGGAGGACGTCGACGTCGCCGAACTGAAGCAGCGCCTCCTTGTCACCATCGCGCTGGAGGCCGCCCGCACGGTCGAGGAGGGCATCGTCACCGATCCGCGCGAGGCGGATGTGGGCTCCATCCTCGGCTTCGGCTTTGCGCCCTATACCGGCGGCACGTTGTCCTACATCGACGGCATGGGCATGAAGACTTTCGTCGCCCTGTGCGAGAGGCTGGCCAGCAAGTATGGCGACCACTTCAAGCCGACGCCGCTGCTGGTCGACATGGCCGCCAAGGGCGAGACCTTCTACGGACGCTTCGACCCCTACGCGGGCAGCAGGGCGGCCTGACCGCCGCTTGCGCGCGTGGCGCAAATAGAAAGGGCAATGACCGAGCCGGCTCGGTCATTGCCCTTTTTTCGTTGGCGTCGCCGTGCGGCGACGCCTGCCGGTCAGTTGATCGGAATCCGGATGCCACCGCCGGGTTCCGGCGGCTGCGCGTAGCTGGTGTTCCGCGACGCACTGGCGGCGCATCCCGAAACCGTCAGCAGCACGATCACGGTGGCGACAAGGGACTTGAACGGCATTGTTTTCTCCAGAAATGGGGCCTGCGGACCAAAGGACGCCTGCTCATCGGAAGCCGCCGTTTGGAGGGACAGATGAAGACAGATTGGCTGCAAAGGCAAGCCCCGCACTGACCATCGCGCCAGCCTTGCGACGGCCGCCCCTCGCCCCGCCCGGGTTAAAGGGCGAGCTTGTAGCCGACGTGGCTGGCAACGAAGCCGAGATCCTCGTAGAAGCGATGCGCGTCGGGGCGCTGCCGGTCCGTGGTCAGTTGCACCAGCCGGCAGTCGCGGGCGCGGCACTCCGCGATGGCCCAGTCGAACATCCTGTGGCCGAGACCCTGCCCGCGCCGGCCGTCGGCCACGCGCACGGCCTCGATCTGGCCGCGCCAGGCGCCGCCGCGCGACAGGCCGGGTATGAACGAGAGCTGCAGCGTTCCGACGATCGCCTCGCCCTGCTCCACGACGACGAGCAACTGGTTCGGATCCGTCTCGATCGCCGCAAAAGCCGCCGCGTAGGCAGCGTTTGCACCCGCTCCCGGGACTTCCCGCTGCCGTCCCAGGGGGTCGTCGGCCAGCAGCGCAACGATAGCCGAAAGGTCGCGGGCTTCGGCCCTGCGGAATCGAATGTTGTCCATGCCGCAGCCTTAGCGCATCGCGGCCTGAATGGGGAGACGGTTTCGAAATGTGCCCGATTCAGCTCGGCTTCAAGGAAGCAGAAGGCCGGCGCAGAGCGCCGGCCTGGGATGACAAGGTCGGACGTGGCGAAGGCTTCAAGCCGCCTCTGCGGCCTGGATCGCGGAAACCTGCCATTCGGCCCCGGGCTTGCGCTGGAAGGTCCAGACCTCGACCGTCTCGCTCGGATGATCCGCATCGCCGCTGACGACCTGGCCGGTGGCGCGGTCGCGCATCGCATCGATGCTCTCGTAGCGCATGGCGACGGTGGCGTATTCCGTGCCGTCGTCCTCGCGCCAGGCCTCGGCGACGTCACCCTGGACAAGATGAACGTCGCGCACCTCGTTCCGCAAGCCGCTGGTGGCATTGTCGCTCAATTCTTCGGCCAGCCAGGACATGGCTTCCGGCGTCGTCAGCGACCTCAATGTGGCATAGTCCTCCGCACCATAAGCGGCCTGGACCTCTTTCAGCATCCGCTCGAACTGGTCGAGGTCCTGCTGCTGCACGCCGATCTCGTCGGGATCCTGCGGCGTCGCCGCGCGCGTGCCGCCGCCGATGCGGGGGATGGAGAAGGACGACGGGGCCTGTCCCCCGGCCGCCGAGCGCGACAGGCCGCCCGACAGACCGGACAGGCCGCCAGCCGTTCCCGCCGCTGCGCCGCCGCCGCCGAACGCCGTCTGCCGGCCGCGGAAGTAGCGCATTGCGAAGGAGATGACGAAGAACAGAGCCGCCGCCTGCAGCAGAAGGCCGAGAAAGCCTGCGGCACCGCCGAGACCGTTGCCCATCAGCATGCCGACCAGACCGCCAAGCATCAGGCCGCCCAGCAACCCGCCGGCGAGACCGCCGAACAGGCCGCCGGGGCGCTGGCCGGTCGGGCGGTTGGCGTTCGGCGCCGGCTGGTTGACGCCGGTGTTCGTCTGGTTGGCCGGCTTTTGCGTCATCGTCCGGTCGATCGGTGCGGTTTGTGTCGGCGCGGTCCGGGTGGCCGGCGGCGCTGTAAAGGTGCGCGTGCCGCGGCTGCCGAAACCGCCGCCGGCGCGGCGCGCCTCCGCCACATCGACAGCGGTGACCATCACCATGATGGCGACGCCGACCATCGCAAAAACTCGTCCGAAACGCTGCATGCCCACCCTTCCCGTGTTGTTCTTTGATGCACCGACATGGCGCCCAGTCGCCCATATAGCGATCATGGCTTTCCACTTTAAGGGCGAAGGTTGGGAATTTGTTGCATCTGGACAGCGCGTTCGAGCGAACCGGCGCCCTCACGGAACCCGGCGCTGCTCGGCGGCGAACTTGCTGAGGCCCAGCCACTGCTGCATGGCGCTGGCAATCTCGGGATCGCCGTCGAACTCGACATTGCCGGCCTCCACCTCGCGGCGAACGAGCGACAGGCCCATCCAGATCGCCGTCATGCTGCGCAGCGAGCTGGTGACCAGGAGATCGAGCTCGAAGCCGGGATCGAAGCCGCACAGGTCGACCCTGCCTTCGTCCACCACAAGCCACCAGCTCTGCCGTGCCGCCGGCAGTTCGGGGTACAGAAACTGAATCGTGCAGCGGCGCTGCGGCAGCGGCCGCGGGTTGAGGTTGCGGCGCATGTCCCACATCAGGAGGGAGGGATCGAGGTTCTTCAGGGTCAGCTGCGATTCCACCCAGCGCTGGCCCCAGACCCCCATGCCCATGATGACCGGCTTCAGCTCCTCGCCCGCCGGCGACAGCCGATACTCCATGATCCCCTTCTCTCCAGGCACTGTGACGATCACGCCCGACCGCTCCAGCTCCTTCAGCCGCTTCGACAGGAGGGCGGGCGACATGCGCGGCACGCCGCGGCGCAGGTCGTTGAAGCGCGTCGTGCCACACAGGAACTCGCGCAGGATCAGCACGGTCCAGCGGGTACACAGGATCTCGGCAGCCATCGAAACGGGGCAGAACTGACCGTAGCTTCCTTGCGATTCCATGTTCTTCACCGGCAGCAGCGTCCGGCGCGGATCATAGATCAAACGCGGGGTGCGGCCAATGGGTGGTACAGTTCCTGAACTGGACCATGGGCGTGGTTCGGAGGAGCCTGCCAAGGTCAACTGGAGGACCCCCATGAACACGATGGCAGACAGTTCTGCGAAAGCAGCCGACAGGCAGCGGCAGCCACCTGCGGACCCGGTGGCGACCGCGCGGGCGCTGGCCCCTGCGCTCGCCGAGCGTGCCGCACGTTTCGACGAGGGCGACATTTTCGTCGCGGAGAACTACGAACTCCTGAAGCACTCCGGGCTGGTCGAGGCCGGCGTACCGCTCGAACTCGGCGGCGGCGGCGCCGGCGTGCGGCAACTGGCGGACATGCTGCGGGTGATGGCGCAAGCCTGCTCGTCGACGGCGCTGGCGTTTTCGATGCACACCCACCAGGTGGCCATCCCCGCCTGGCGCTGGCGGCACCAGAACGTGGCGGCCGTCGAACCACTTCTCAAGCGGATCGCGGCCGAGCGCCTGATTCTGCTGTCGAGCGGCGGCTCGGACTGGATCGGCGGCTCCGGCAAGGCGACGAAGGTCGAGGGCGGCTATCGGATCTCGGCCCGCAAGGTCTTCACCTCCGGCGCCGATGCCGGCGACCTGCTGTTGACCGGCGCGGTTGTTCAGACTGCCGAGGGTCCGGATGCCGTCATCCACTTCGCCGTGCCGATGTCGGCGCCGGAGGTCAGCGTGGCCGAGACCTGGCGGGCGCTCGGCATGCGCGGCACGGGCTCGAACGACGTGGTCATCGACGGCCTGTTCGTGCCCGATGCCGCAGTTTCGCTGACCCGCCCCGCCGGCGAGTGGCATCCGCTGTTCCAGGTCATTGCCACGACCGCCTTTCCGCTGGTCTATGCGGTGTATCTCGGCGTTGCCGAAAGCGCCCGCGACCTTGCGGTCGAGCTGGCGCGGAAGAAGCGCCCGACACCGGCCCTTCTGGACGTTGCCGGGCGGATGGAGACATCCCTGCGGGCCGCGCAGCTGGCGCATCGGTGGATGCTCGAGACGGTCGAGCGCAACAACCCCTCCGCCGAAAGCGTCAACGAGGTGATGATCGGCCGCTCCCTTGTTGCCCAGAACGCAATCGCCACCGTGGAGCTTGCAATGGAACTGGCCGGTGGCGCCGGCTTCTACCGTGCCGCCGGGCTCGAACGGCGGTTCCGGGACGTGCAGGGCGCCCGCTTCCACCCGCTGCAGCCCGGCCCGCAGGCCCAGTATGCCGGCGCCATTGCGCTCGGCCACTCCGTCGCAAGGGTCTTCTAGACCGCAGCGGCCTCCGGCGACGCCCCACGCGGGCGCCGCCACCCGAACTATTTGCGCGAATGACAATTGACAAGCGGTCGGGCGCACATCACGATGAAACCGGTTTCAGTCGCAAGTCCGGAGCGCGTGTGCGATTCGATCTGTCGATACTCCTGCCGCATCTCGGCTTCCTTGCCGAAGGCGCGATGCTGACGGCGCAGGCCTGCGCGCTCTCGCTGGTCGGCAGCGTGGTCGTCGGCGCTCTCGTCGCGATCGCCCGCACCTCCGCTTCGAAACTGTTGCAGAGGATCGCCTTTGCCTATGTGGATGCGTTCCGCAACGTCCCCTTCATCGTCCAGCTGTTCTTCTTCTACTATGGCCTGCCCGAGATCGGCATCTACATCGACGCCTTCAGCACCGGCGTGATCGCGCTCTCCATCGCCGGCGGCGCCTATGCCTCCGATGCCATTCGCGCCGGCATCCTGGCGATCGATCCCGGCATCATCGAGGCCGCCGAGGTCAGCGGGCTTTCAAAGCGCGTGATCTTCACCCGCATCGTCCTGCCGATCGCATTGCGAACCGCCGTACGCCCGCTGGGATCGGTGCTGATCAACATGATCCTCACGTCCTCCATCCTTTCGACCATCACGCTGAACGAACTGACCGGCTCGGCGCAGATCGTCGTGTCGGAAACCTACCGGCCATTCGAGGTCTATGCCGTGCTGCTCGTCGTCTATGCGGCGTTGACCTACCTGCTGTCGCTTGGCATCGCCTACCTGCATCGCCGCCTCAACCGCGACATGATGGAGGCGGTCGACTGATGCGTTTCACCGACTTCACACCCTACGACCTTGTCCTGCTCGTCCAGGGGCTCGGCGTCAGCATCGCACTGTTTCTGACAACCTCGGCGATCGGGATCACGATCGGCACGATCTGGGCGGTGGTCCGCTTCTACCGCGTGCCGGTGCTGTCGCAGGTCGTCGCCTTCCTCGCCGAGCTCTTGAAGAACTCGCCGGTGCTGGTGCAGCTGTTCCTCGTCTTCTTCGGGCTGCCGGCACTGCTGCACATCCGGGTGACCCCGGTGGCGGCCGCGACGATCACGCTGTCGGCCAACACCGCAGCGTTCGTCTATGTCATCGCCGTTTCGGCAATCGAGTCGATCGGCCGCGACCAGATCGAGGCGGCGCGGGTGTTCGGCCTGAGCCGCTGGCAGGTGCTGCGCCATGTCGTGGCGCCGCAGGCGACCGCCTTCGCCATCGGACCGCTGGTAGCCCTCCTCGTCAACCAGTTGCAGGTGACGTCGCTGATCTCGGTCATCGGCGTCGTCGACCTCACCAAGATCGGCGACATCCTCAACCTCCGGACACTCAAGCCGTTCGTGGTCTGGACCGCCGTCGGCCTGCTCTACTACCTCGCCGCCAAGCTCGTCGCATTGCTCGGCACCCGCTTCGAAACCCGCCTGCGGGCGCACAGCGACTGGAGAGGGCTCTGACATGCTGAAAGTCGAGAACCTGCGGAAGTCCTTCGGCAACCTGACCGTGCTCGACGGCATCGACCTGACGATCGCCCCGGGCGAGGTCGTGTCGGTCCTCGGCTCGTCCGGCTCCGGAAAGTCGACGCTGATCCGCTGCATCAACGGCCTGGAGCGGCTGAACGGCGGCCGGATCACGGTCGACGACTTCGACGTCAGCAGGCCGAGGGACCTGGCCGAGGCGCGCAAGCGCTCCGGCACGGTGTTCCAGCTGTTCAACCTCTATCCGCACATGACCGTGCTCGGCAACATCACGCTGGCCCCGGTCGAGGTGCTGCAACAGCCGCGCGCCGAGGCGGAAGCCAGGGCGCGGGCGCTGCTGGCTTCGGTCGGCCTCGGCGACCGCGCAGCCGCCTACCCGGCCCAGCTTTCCGGCGGCCAGCGCCAGCGCGTCGGCATCTGCCGCGCGCTGGCGATGCAGCCGCGCTATCTGCTGCTCGACGAGGTCACCAGCGCGCTCGACCCCGAAATGACGGCCGAGGTGCTGGCGATCCTGGCCAAGCTCGCCGCGGAGGGCACGACGATGCTCTTCGTCACCCACGAGATCGAGTTCGCCCGGCAGATCTCCGATCGCATCGTCTTCCTCGACAAGGGGCGGCTGCTGGTCGACCTGCCCACCGAACGGTTCTTCGCCGCCGATGGCGGCAAGGCGCAACCGCGCGTTGCCCAGTTCCTCTCCAAAATGCGAAAAGACTAGAGGATAGACATATGCTGCTCTTGGCCAACAGCGAAGCCTGGCCCGGTTTTCCCACCTCGGTCCGGATGCTGCGCGACGGCGCCACCAGCCTCGACGCCATGGTCGCCGGAATCGGGATGGTTGAATCGGAGGTGAAGGTCCGGAGCGTCGGCTACGGCGGCTGGCCCAACATGCTCGGCCGCATGGAACTGGACGCCGCGGTCATGGACGGCAACACGCGCGAGGTTGGCGCGGTCGGCGCGGTCCCCGACACGCTGCCCGTCGCAGCGCTGGCACATGAGGTGATGAAGCGTCTGCCGCATGTGATGCTGACCGGCGACGGGGCGCGGCGGTTCGCCAGCGAAATCGGCTTTGCCAAGGACGACCTGCTCTACGAGGATAGCAGGCGCGTCTGGTGGGAACGGCTGGAGCAGGAGCTTTCGCCGGAGGACCTGGCTCGGTTCCCCGACATCCCGCTGGCGCCGCTGAGCCGCGCCATCACCGACCCGGAACGCGTGCGTGACACGACCGTCTTCCTGTCGACCGATCCCGCCCGCGGGATCCACGCGGCGACCTCGACGTCGGGCTGGGCCTGGAAATACCCTGGACGGCTTGGCGATTCCCCTATTCCCGGCGCCGGCTTCTATGCCGACAGCCGCTACGGTGCGGCGGCCTGCACGCACACCGGCGAAATGACAATGCGCTGCGCGACGGCACGCACCATCGTCCTGGCGCTCAAGCTCGGCCATGCGCTTTCCGACGCCGTCGGGCTCGCCGTCGAGGAGTTGAAGGAACTGTCCACCGGCTTCCTCGCCGGCGTGGTCATCCATGCCGTCGACGCCAAGGGAAACCATGAGGTGGTGAACTTCAGATGCCCCGGCGAAATTCGCTACTGGCTCTGGGAGGACTCGATGCCCGAACCGGAACTTCGGGCGGCGAAAACGGCATAAACACGAAGAGGGAACTGAACATGAAGAAAATCCTGACTGCCCTTGCCACGCTGGCCGTCGTTGCCGGCACTGCGCTTCCATCCTTCGCCGGCATGATCGACGACATCCGATCGCGCGGAACGATCCGCATCGGCGTGTCACTTGGCGGCGAGCCGATCGGCTTTCGCGATACGCAGAACAACCCGGTCGGTTATGATGTCGACGTCGCGACGATGCTGGCCGAGAAGATCGGGGTCCCGGTCGAATTCGTCGACGTGTCGGGCGACGCGCGCATCTCGATGCTGGTCTCCGGGCAGATCGACGTCGCCGTCGCCAATACCTCCGCGACGCTCGAGCGCGCCAAGACGGTCGACTTCACCATCCCCTACAATCGCGCCGGCCTGCGCATCCTCGTGCAGAAGGACGCCGGCATCACCGACCTGAAGGGCCTGGCCGGCAAGAAGGTTGTGGTCGGCCGCGGCACGACCGGGGAAACCTTCCTGAAGAAGGCCGTGCCGGAAGCGGAACTCGTTTATGTCGACCAGTTCGCCCCGGACGGGGTGCTGCAACTGCAGCAGAAGCGCGTCGACGCGGCGATCGAGGACTCTTCCCTGCTCGACTACCTCGCCACCAAGAATCCGGAACTGGTGACACTTCCCGGCCTGCACTCCAACGATCCGATCGGCATCGCCGTCGCCAAGGGCGACCCGGAATTCGTCCGCTGGCTCGACATGTTCGTCTCCGACTACATCCAGTCGGGCGCCTACGAGGCCAACTACAAGAAGTGGTGGGGCACGGATGCCAACCCCCCGACGCTGACCCCGCTGTGGTGAGCGTTTCCTTACCCCACTCCAAGGGCCGCCTTCGGGCGGCCTGTTTCGTTCAGGCGGTCAGGCGGTCAGGCGCGGCACGAAGCGTGTCGGCACCGTCACCGGCGACTGCCCCGGATCAAATGCGTCCGGACCGGCAATGATGTCGACGATGTGTTCGACATAGACCGACTTGTCGAAACCGATTGAGGAGATCGGATAGGCATCAAAGTCGGTCAGCGACAGATTGTCGAAACCATAGAGGCGGAAGCGGGTCGGGCGGTTTTTGGGAAAATCGGCGCGGCAGACGTCGAGAATGCCCATCGCCATGGCGTCGGAGGTGCAGAAGACCGCGTCAGGGCAGTCCTGGCCCGCCAGCGCGGCGGCGGCGGCATGGCCGCTCTCGTAGGAATAGTCGCCCTGGATGGTCCGGGCCAACTCGATGCCGTTCGCCGCGAGCGCCTTGCGATAGTGGTCGATCCGAGCCTGCTCTACCGGCGAGGACGATCGGCCGGTCACAAGCGCGGCGGTCCGCGCGCCCTTCGCCGCCGCGTCGGTCACCGCTTCGGCAATTCCGGCCGCCTCGTCCGCGATCACCACCGGCGACAGCGCATCGTGCAGGCCGTTCAGCATGACGACGAGGTCGGAGCGGAACATGCGCCGCACCGTCGGCGCATCGGCGAAGTCGGAGAACACCAGCGCTGCGTCGACGTGATAGGCGACGCCGTTGCGCAGGAACTCCTCGATCCGGTCGACAGAGCCGATCCGCACGAGGATCACCTGCTTGCCGGTCGTCTGGACACGTTCGATCAGCCGGTCGAACAGGTCGAGGTCGGAGAGATCATGGATGTGGTTGACGACGACCGCGACGAGATTGACCGTCTTCGTCGTCAGGCTCCGGGCGAGCAGATTGGGCTTGTAGCCGAGCCGGGTGGCGGCCTCGATGACGCGCTCGCGCTTGTCCGCCGAGACAGGGCGCGGCGCATTCGACAGCGCCCGGCTGGCGACGGCGCGCGACACCCCGGCAAGCCGGGCGACGTCGGCAATGGTTGGAGCGGCGCTGCCGTCCTCGTTTCGATTCATGGCTCGGGATCGTCCACCTTCAAGGCTGTGATAGCGCATGCCGCCGCAACCCGCCACGCAAATCTGCGCCGATTCCAACGGGATGGCGCGCGCGGACGGTGTGGCGCGGCCCGCACCGGCCGCACCGTCGCGGCGCCGGCGCAAGATCCCCGGTTCACCGGGAGTTGCCATCACCAATGGGCGATTGTAGGATAGCGGCGTCCACCCCCTAGGCGGCGTGGATCGAGCCAGGAGAGCGGGTGCCCGTTGCGCGCGCTCATGTATTGCATGTGTTCTCACGGCCAGCTTTCGCCGCAAGCACTAAGTTTCACTCACCAGCCGTTGCATAGGGGATCCCTGCCTACAGACTTTCGACCAGCTATTGCGCGGCATGGCCTCAGCTCCACGTGAGAATCGTAAAAGTACACTTGGAGGGTAAAGATGAGAAAGCGTACGGTAACCATCGTCCTTAGTTCCGCCTTGGCCCTGTCGGCCTGCCAGTCGCAGCCCGTCTCCCAAAGCGTCATTGACCGTAATGCCGAGTTCGGTTGCGTAGCCGGCACGGTCGGCGGCGCCATTGTCGGCGGACTGGTCGGCAGCACGATCGGAGCCGGAACCGGGCAGCTTGCGGCCATCGGCGGCGGCATCGGCATCGGCGGCGTCCTGGGCAATCGCCTCACCTGCCGGTAACCTGAAAGGGACAACCTCATGAAGTATGCTGTACTCATGGCCGCCGTCATGACGTGCCATTGCACGCTAGCGTTCGCCCAGGCGCAATCGGGCGCAATGCACGAGGGCCACAAGAACCAGCTCGACACCAACAAGGACGGGCAGGTGCAGCGCTCCGAGTATCAGGCCTTCATGAGGGCAGCTTTCGCGGGCCTGGACAAGAACAAGAACGGCGTCCTGGAAAGGTCGGAAGCGCAGATGGTTCTGAGTGCGGACCAGTTTGCGGCGACGGACACCAACTCCAACGGCAGCGTCAGCCAGACCGAGTTCATGAACCGGGTAATGGCCGACTTCGCCGCTGCCGACCGCAGCGGCGACGGCAAGCTGCAATAGCCATATCGGGAACGCTCGCCCTTTCCGGCCGGCGTTCCCGACGCCGCACGAGCCCTACGAGGGACGGCCAGTCGCCGCGTGCTTTCGCGCGCATCGGGCGACGGCGATCCTCGCTGCGGGAAGCTCACACCTCGTTCCCGGCTCTGGGACCCCGGCAAGACAACCGCCGGACCGCCCCAGCCTGACCGGCGCAACAGCGCGCGGCCGTTCGATGGAACCGACCACCCCTCGCATGTTCCTCTGGAAACAGCGGCGGGCTGCGGCGACTGCAAAAATCACCCCGTAAAATTAGAAACGACGAATAAAGCGATCGGTCGCCACGTTCACAAGAGGTGCGAAATTGTTTCGATCTGCAATTCGCTGCACGGAAAACGAAAGCAAAAGAAACATCTTCCCCCAATACGGGCATTCACCCCGACTGCAAGGAATTCATGATCAGACAACGACGATGATCCGCCGATGAGCGTTCCTCCCGAAAGGTACGGCACTGGCGGCAGGGAGAACAAACATGAAGAACGATTCCAGAAGGGACGCAAGAGCAGCACTTGTCAGCGGAGCCCTGCTTGCCGCGATCGTGACGCTGAGCGGAGGCTTTACCATTCTTTCGGCGCATCCCGGTCCCGTCGGCGACACGGCTGCTCCTGGCAAGAAGAGCCTGCAGGACATCCGGCACGAGGCCTATTGCGTTGACGCCATCAAGCGGCTGGCGCCATCGGCAAATGACATCCAGCCAGCCGAGAGTCCTGACGCCGCCACGCGCATCATCCGTTTCGGCACGGACGGCCGCAATATCGCCCGCTGCGAATTCCTGCCTCATGAACAGGCCGACGGCCTGCGCATGGAGCGCATGAGCGTCAACGACAAGCGCCTGCACCGTCAGGTCATCGACGCGATCAACATGCGCATCGACGTGCTCGAATTCCGTCGCGGCTGACGTGGCCGGCCGATCCCCTTGAATTGACGTGCAAAGCGCCTCCGCCCGGTATATGGCGGGGGAATGGATTCGAAACGCCGAGGCTTCATCTTCGCCCTGCTCGCGATAACGATCTTCGCGATTCAGGACGCCATCTCCAAGCACCTCGGCGGGCTCTACCCGCCAGCCTTCATCGGCATGATCCGGTTCTGGGCCTTCGCCGCCTTCGCGATCCTTCTCGCCGCGCGGTCGAAGGGCGGATTGAGGGCCGCAGTGAAAACCCGCCGGCCGGTGTTGCAGATCCTGCGTGGAACGATGCTGTCGGCGCAGATCATCGTCGTCATCACGGCGCTGGCCCTGGTCGGCCTGGCGCAGTCGCAGGCGATCTTCTCGGCGACCCCGTTGTTCGTCGCACTCCTTTCCGTGCCGCTGCTCGGCGAAAAGGTCGGATGGCGGCGCTGGACCGCGATCCTGGCGGGCCTCGTCGGCGTGCTCATCATCCTCCGACCCAGCCCCGAAGGCATCACGCCGACACTGCTGCTGCCGCTGCTGGCCGCCGGCATCTTTTCCTTCTACGTCATCGCAACGCGCCTGGTGAGCCGCGAGGACTCGGCGACGACCAGCCTCTTCTACATCGGCACCGTTGGCGCTATCACGCTCTCCCTCATCGGTCCGTTCTACTGGACGCCACTGGCGCCGGTCGACTGGGGATGGATGGCAATGCTGTGCGTCGCCGGCGTGGTCAGCCACTATTTCCTGATCCGCGCGTACGACCTGCTCGACGCTGCCGCCGTCCAGCCGCTGACCTACCTGCAACTCGTGCTCGCCGGCGTAATGGGTGTCACCCTCTTCGACGAGCAGTTGACGCCGAGTCTGTTGATCGGATCGATGATCGTCGTCGGCGCCGGTATCTTCACGATCTGGCGGGAGCGCGTCGTCGCACGGCGCAAGGCAGCGCAGGACAAGCAGTAAAGGATTATTTTCCTTTTTTCTTTACTCGCCCCGGTGGCTTCGTTATGCTTTTCCCGCGATCGGCCGGCGCACCCGGCCGAGGATCAGGACGAGCGGCATGTTTTCCCACGAGACGATCTGGGCGGCGATCGATGCCCTGGCAGAGCGCCACCGACTGTCTCCGTCCGGCCTCGCCCGCCGGGCGGGCCTCGATCCGACTTCGTTCAACAAGTCCAAGCGGCTCGGCGTCGACGGCCGGCTGCGCTGGCCCTCGACAGAATCGATCGCCAAGGTTCTGGACGCGACGGGTACCACGATCGACGAGTTCATCGGCCTTGAGACCGCGGCCAGCCGAGGCGCCGGCCCGCCGCCCGCCGGCCGTCGCGGCGACGGCGCAATCCCGCTGCTCGGCTTCGCCCAGGCCGGAGCCGGCGGCTTCTTCGACGACGGCGGCTTTCCGGCCGGACAGGGCTGGGATGTCGTCGAATTCCCGCCATCGCCTGAGCACAAGCAGGGCGTCTACGCACTGGAAGTGCAGGGCGAGAGCATGATGCCGGTCTATCGCGACGGCGATGTTCTGATCGTGGAGCCGGGTGCACAGGTGCGCCGCGGCGACCGGGTCGTGCTCAGGACGCGCGAAGGCGAGGTGATGGCCAAGGTCCTGCAGCGGCAGACGCCGCGCTCGATCGAACTGCTGTCGCTCAATCCCGAGCACCCCAACCGGTCCTTCGACATCCGCGAGGTCGACTGGGTTGCCAGGATCATCTGGGCAAGCCAATGAAACGAGGGCATGCGTCGTGACGTCACTGGCCAGGACCTCGTCCAGCAGCACCTTCATCGGCGGCGCCGCCTGCGTCGGGCTGGCGGCGCTGATCGTCGCGGTCGGCGCAGCCCAGATCCGGGGCCGGGAGGCCTCGGGCGGAGCGGAATTCACGCTCGAAGTGCCGGATGTCGAAACCATTGCACCCGGGGCGGCGGAGGACGATTTTTCCATGCCGCCTGCCGACGACGGCGATGCCGCGATCCACACGGCCGCGCCCGCGCAGGCGGATGGCCGGACGGCGCAACCGGCCGAGCCGCCGACCGATACGTCATCGCCCGCACCCGAACCGGTGCCGCATTTCAACGCCGCCGTGGACCCGCCGGTGGCGCCGGCCGACCCCGTCGCGCTGGCCCGGCCGATCGTGCTCGCCGCTGGGCGGTTCAGCGTTGGCGGCAAGATGCTGGAACTGAGCGGCATCGTTCCGGTCGCGGTGAACCGGCAGTGCACGGACATCTCGGGCGAAGGATGGCCATGCGGGCGAATGGCGCGCACGGCCTTCGCCAATCTCGTTCGCGGGCGAACCATCGACTGCGACGTGCCCTCGATCGAGTGGACCGGCACGGCGCAGGCCAGCTGCACGCTGGCCGGCAAGGACCTGTCGCAATGGCTGGCGGAGAACGGCTGGGCCGAGGCGGAACCCGGTTCGCCGCTGGCAGCGGCCGCCGACGCCGCGCGGCAGGCGGGGCTTGGCCTGCACAGCCCCGATCCGCGCCGCACCCGGTCCAGGTCCGGTAGCACGGGCGCCAACTGATCCCAGCAACGTACAAGATGGATGCCATGACCGACCGCCATGAACTGCAGGACGCCCTCATCCAGGTGATGGTGATGATGTCCGCCGTCGACAATGCCATGAGCGATGCCGAGCTTGCCCGCATCGGCCGACTCGCGCGCTTTCTACCGGCCTTTGAAGGCTTCGACGACGAGCGACTGGTGCACAGCGCCCGCGAATGCGCCGCCCTGCTGTCGGCCCCCGAAGGGCTCGATATCGCCCTCGAGGTGATCCGCGAACGCGTCCCGCCACGGCTGGCCGACACCGCCTACGCCCTGGCGGTCGAGATCGCGGCGGCAGACCAGCGGATCCGCAACGAGGAAATCCGCCTGTTGCAGATGCTGCGCGACCGGCTCGGCCTGGACAAGCTGACCTGCGCCGCGATCGAGCGGGCGGCGATCGCCCGCTTTCGCCGCCTGTAAGCCGGCCGGGCGCGCCGCGCGGCAACCGGCCGCCGGTCAGTAGATGCCGATCGGGAAATAGCGCAGGTAGATCTCGGCGAGACGTCCGCTGCGGGCCAGGGACAGGAGCGCATGGTCGATGGCGCCGCCGATCGACGGCGTGTCCTTGCGTGTCATGATGGTCAGCCCCTCGCCGAGAAAGTTCTCCGAGAAATAGGGGCCGTCGAACAGTCGGCAGCACTTGTCCGCCTGCGGGCCGGCAAGCCAGAACGCCAGTTGCAGGCCGTCGCCGAAGACTGCATCGACCTTGCCCTGCTTCAGGCCCGAGAGCATCTCTGCCTGGGACTTGAACGGCACCGGCCTCAGCGACGGGAAATAGGCCTTCAGCATGGCCTCGTGCACGCTGCCGGCCACGACACCGGGCGGGCGTTCTTGCAACAGCGCTGCCGTTGTCTCCGCGACCCCTGCCGAGCGGATCGCAAACCGGGCCGGAAGACGCATGTAGGGGCGCGAGAAGAAAAAGTCGCGCCTAAGCGCGGCGGTCACCGCCACGCCGGCGATCACCGCCTCACCCGCATCCTTTTCCAGGTTTTCCCGGAGCTCGGCAAAGGGCATCGCCTGGATCTGGCATTTCGCGATGATGTCCAGATCCCGGCAGATCTCGCGCGCGAGATCGACGTGGAACCCGGCGAGCTTGCCGGTCTGATCGATGAAGTTGAAGGGCGGGAAATCGACCGCCGTCAGGAACCGCAGTCGCTGGATCCCGGTCAGGTCGGGCCTGGCAACCCGCTCCCGACTGTCAAAGCTCCTCGGAAACGCCACTGGCGCGGTCGGTTCCGCCTCGGCAATCCTGCCCATGGCGGCCACGCCGATCAGGCAGAATGCGAGCGCTGCGAAATGTCTTGAAATCCGGCCGTTCCGCATTATCATCAACTTGGGGTTTAGAGGGGGAGAGCGATGCATCATGAAGATGCAGCGCTGACCGCATGCGGCTTGCAGACTATCCCGATCGAAAGGCCATTTCCACCGCAAAGGCGACCGCAGCGGAGCGCCCCCCTGCGCGCGACGAAGCCGCTGCCATTCGCAGGGAGGTGTTGGCCGAGGCGGCAATCATTCGCCGGCTCGGCTTCGGCAAGCCACTGATTCAGGACCTGGTTCGGCAAGCCCTCGAGAACGCGACGTCGGTCGAAGCAGAACTGCTGGCAAGCGGATCGGCGCGGTCGGACACGTATTACGAGGCCCTTGCCGATTGCCTGGGGCTGCCGTTCCGGCCCGACACCGGGCCGGTCGTCGACATGGAAGGGCTCGACACCCAACTCCGGGACCCGCGCTTGGTGCGCATCACCCGCAACGACCGGCCACCGCTGACGGCGGTCGTGCCAGCCGCCTCGCGACTACCCCAGCTGCAGGCGCTGCTTGACCGCACCCCGCAGTTGCGCGCACAGTTGGTCGTGACCACGCCGCAGGCGATCCGCCATGCCGTCTGGCGTGCCGGCGCGGCGCGGCGCGCGCGCGAAACCGTCACCGGCCTGTTCGACACGGCACCACAGCACAGCGCCCGCCTGACCGTTTGCGGGCGGCAGGCCTTCTACGCCGGATCGAGTCTGTCCACGCTGCTGTTTGCGGCCGCCCTCGCCCCGTTCGATACCCTCGCGGTCGCGCATGTCGCCCTGACCGGCCTCTTCTTCTGCACCTTCGCAATCCGCCTGGCCGCACTGCTCTGCAACCCGCCGGACCGCTTCGAGGCGCCATTACCGGCGGGACCGCATCCCGTCTATTCGGTGTTCGTCGCGCTCTATCACGAGGCGGCTGTCGCCCGGCAATTGGTCGACAACCTCACCCGGCTGGACTGGCCGCGCTCGCGCCTCGACATCAAGCTCGTCTGCGAGGCCGACGACTGCGCGACCATCGATGCCTTGCGAGGGCTCTCGCTCGGGCCGCAATTCGAGATCGTAGAGGTGCCGCCGAGCTTGCCGCGTACGAAACCGAAAGCCCTGTCCTACGCGCTTCCGGCCGCGCGCGGCGAGTTCCTCGTCATTTACGATGCCGAGGACCGACCGCATCCGGCGCAACTGAACGAGGCGTGGGCGCGGTTTCGCGCAGCACCGCCCGCACTTGCCTGCCTGCAGGCGCCGCTGGTCATCTCCAATGGCGACCGTTCCTGGATCAGCGCGCTGTTCGCGCTGGAGTATGCCGGCCTGTTCCGCCGCCTGCTGCCGCTGCTGGCGGCGTGGCGGCTGCCGATGCCGCTCGGCGGCACATCGAACCATTTCCGCACCGAGGCGCTGGCGCGCTGCGGAGGCTGGGATCCCCACAATGTCACCGAGGATGCCGACCTGGGCCTGCGCCTCTACCGCATGGGCTACAGCTGCGGCACTGTCAGCCTGCCCACGCTGGAGGAGGCACCGGAGGACGTCCGGAGCTGGCTCGGCCAGCGCACCCGCTGGTTCAAGGGCTGGCTGCAAACCTGGCTGGTGCTCATGCGCCAGCCAGCCCATCTTGCAAGGGAGATCGGGCCGTGGCCCTTTGCCGTGATGCTGGTGCTGATCGGCGGCCTGCTCGCATCCGCGCTCGCCCACCCGCTGCTGGTTGGCTATGTCGGCCTCGTCATCGCCCGGATGGCCAGCGACGGTCCGTTCACCTCGGACGGACTGCACCGCTGGCTGTTCTGCATCGACATGATCAACCTGTTCGGCAGCTATGCCGTGTTCGTCGCGCTCGGGCGGGCGGCGATGGAACGAGACGAAAGCAAGGCCGTCGGCTGGCGCCCAGTCCTGGTGGTTGGCTACTGGGCCCTGATGTCGGTCGCCGCCTGGCGGGCCGTGGCAGAACTGCGCCGCCAGCCGTTCTTCTGGAACAAGACCCAGCACCGTCCGATCAACGCCCAGCCGGAAGAGGACGAGCAGCCCTGACGGCTGGCACCGTGGAGCGGCAACGGGCATCGAACCCTTGCATTGAAGCATTTTTGAACAAGCCCAAAGCCTCACGGCCGCCTTTACCGAATTCCAGAGCCGTCCCTTCGCCCCAACCCAACGCATGAATTTCGCCACCCCGCACCAGACCCTGGACCGTTGACCGCTTCTCGTCGTGATTCAAAGCGACAAGTTGGATGCCGGCCTCGGCGAACGCGACCTGCCCTTCCACGACCTGCGTGGCACGGCCGCCACCACGTTCTACACGCCGACCTGTCGGAGCGACCAGATCAGGAACAGAAGCTGACAAATTTGCTGTAAGACCGGCCATTTTCAGGCTACGGCCAAACCGGCGCAAAGCACTGGGAAACCAGATGGAGCGGGTAGCGGGAATCGAACCCGCGCGTTCAGCTTGGGAAGCTGACAGGCTACCATTACATCATACCCGCGAAATGGTCAGGCAAGTCATCGGCGAGTTTGGGGGACGTGTCAAGGGCCGCCGGCCCGGCGTGCTTCTCCAATATCTCGCCACGCACAGTTACCCGTCGTGGCGAACACCGAGCCCCCGAAACCCTTCACCTCCAATCGCCCCGGCGCGGGGATCGGTCGATGCAATCCCCACCGCTGCCTGAAGCCCGAGGGCCGCCGCCGCGATGGCGCTCAGATCTCCCACTCGTCGCCCGCCAGCCCAGGAACATGCCGGTCCAGCATCTGTTCGATGCGCATTGCGAGTTCGTTGGGATCCTGATCGACAGTGCTCAGATGCAGGTCCGGATGTTCCGGTGGCTCGTAGGGGGAATCGATGCCGGTGAAGTTCTTGATGTCGCCCTTGATTGCCTTCTGGTAGAGGCCCTTGGGATCGCGCCGCGCACATTCCTCGAGCGGCGTGTCGATGAACACCTCGAAGAACTCGCCCTTCTCCATTAGTTCTCGCGCGAGGCGACGCTCGGAGCGGAACGGCGAGATGAAGGAGACCAGCACGATCAGCCCCGAATCCGCCATCAGCTTGGCCACCTCCGCGACGCGCCGGATGTTCTCGACGCGATCCTCGTCCGTGAAGCCGAGGTCACGGTTGAGGCCGTGGCGCACATTGTCGCCGTCCAGCATGTAGGTATGGCGGCCCTTGGCGTGCAGCAGCCGTTCCAGCCTGTTGGCGATGGTCGACTTGCCTGAGCCGGACAGACCGGTGAACCAGACCACGGCGGGACGCTGGTTCATCAGCGCGGCCCGCGCGCTGCGGTTCACCTCGAGCGCCTGCCAGTGAACGTTTTCCGCCCGGCGCAACGGATGGTCGATCATCCCGGCGCCGACCGTCTGGTTCGTCAGGCGGTCGATCAGGATGAAATTGCCCGTGACGCGGTTGTCGGCATAGCCGTCGAAGGCGATGGGGGCCTGGGTGGCCAGGTTGCAGACGCCCACCTCGTTCATGTGCAGGGCCTTGGCCGCGATGTGGGCGAAGGTGTTGACGTCGACGTTGTACTTTAGCGTCGTCACGGTGGCGCTGACGCTGTCGGTCTCGGTGCGCAGGATGTAGCTGCGCCCGGGCAGCAGAGGATTGGCATCGAACCAGATCACGCGCGCCTGGAACTGGTCGGCGACATGCGGCCGGTTGTCCGAGGCCACCAGCATGTTGCCGCGCGAGACTTCCAGCTGGTCTTCCAGGACAATCGTCACCGCATGGCCTTCGACCGCCCGGTCGAGCGAGCCGTCGCGCGTGACGATTTCCTTGACCTTGGACGACTGACCGGACTTGGCCACCGTCACGCTATCGCCGACGGCGACCGTGCCGGACGCCACCTGACCGGCAAAGCCGCGAAAATTAAGGTCCGGGCGAACGACGAACTGGACCGGAAAGCGGAAGGGCTTGGCCAGGTAGGTGTTTTCGACCGGAACGGTCTCGAGATATTCCAACAGCCCCGGGCCATCGTACCACGGGGTCTTGGCCGAGCGCTGGGTGACGTTGTCGCCGTACCGCGCCGAAAGCGGAATCGCCTGGACGGTCTCGAAGCCCAGCTCGCCGGCGAAGGCCTGGTAGTCCGCGACGATCCTGTTGAACACCGTCTCGTCATAGTCGACGAGGTCGATCTTGTTGACCGCGACGACGACGTGGCGAATCCCGAGCAGCGAGGCGATGTAGGAGTGACGGCGGGTCTGGCGCAGGATGCCCTGGCGACTGTCGACCAGCACGACCGCAAGGTCGGCGGTGGAGGCGCCGGTCGCCATGTTCCGCGTGTATTCCTCGTGGCCCGGCGTGTCGGCGACGATGAATTTTCGGCGATCGGTGGCGAAGAAGCGATAGGCCACGTCAATGGTGATGCCCTGCTCGCGCTCGGCCTCGAGGCCATCGACCAGAAGGGCAAAGTCGATATCGTCCCCCACCGTGCCGTGCTTGCGACTGTCGCGCTCGAGCGCGGCGAGCTGGTCCTCGAAGATCAGCTTGGTGTCGTAGAGCAGCCGGCCGATCAGCGTCGACTTGCCGTCGTCGACCGAACCGCAGGTAAGGAATCGCAGAAGGGACTTGTTCTCCTGCTCGCGCAGGAACTCCACGACGCCGTTGGGGAAATCGCCTTGGACCGCGTCCATCAGAAGTATCCTTCGCGCTTCTTCTTTTCCATGGACCCGGCCTCGTCCTTGTCGATCAACCGGCCTTGGCGCTCGGATGTCCGGGCCGTCAGCATTTCCCGCACGATATCCTCCAGCGTGGCCGCTTCCGAGTCGATTGCGCCCGTCAGCGGATAGCAGCCGAGCGTGCGAAAGCGCACCATCCGCTGCTGGACCTGCTCCTCGGCGCCGATCTGCATGCGTTCGTCATCGACCATGATGAGCATGCCGTCGCGCTCCACGACCGGGCGCCTGGCAGCAAAATAGAGCGGCACGATCGGGATATCCTCCCTGAGGATATACTGCCAGATGTCGAGTTCGGTCCAATTCGACAGCGGAAAGACGCGGATCGACTCGCCGGGCGCGACGCGCGTGTTGTAGGTCTTCCACATTTCCGGGCGCTGGCTCTTGGGGTCCCAGGCGTGGGCGGCATTGCGAAACGAGAAGATGCGCTCCTTGGCGCGCGACTTTTCCTCGTCGCGCCGGGCGCCGCCGAACGCCGCATCGAACTTGTACGTGTCGAGTGCCTGGCGCAGCGCGACCGTCTTCATCACGTGCGTGTGGACACTGGAGCCATGAACGAAGGGCGAGATGGCCTGCTCGACCCCTTCCGGATTGATGTGGACCAGGAGGTCAAGCCCCAGCTCCGCCGCCATCCGATCACGAAAGGTGATCATTTCCCTGAACTTCCAGGTGGTGTCCACATGCAGGAGCGGGAACGGCGGCCTGGCGGGATGGAACGCCTTCATCGCCAGGTGCAGCAGAACCGAGGAGTCCTTGCCGACCGAGTACAGCATGACCGGCCTTGCGAACGTTGCCGCGACCTCGCGGAATACGTGGATCGCCTCTGCTTCGAGGCGATCAAGATGGGTAAGGGACATCGTCGGCATCTCTCATTGAACCCGCGCGGCTGTCTTTCCAGTCGGCGGTCGCTCTCTTGCCATCTCTGTCCGGCGAGGTAAAGGCGTGAACGGCATCGAATTGGCGTTGCGGACCCCTGTCGGTCGGCGGAACTCCCGGCTTGGTTGGCCGCTGGAGACGGCAAGCGGCGCCACGTCGATGCCGCGACCGCTGTCGCGCGGGCCGTCGCCAAGGCCCCGTCGAGAGTCCGATCCGGATTGACTGGCGCTAGGGAGCCGCTCGGTCGGCAGTCCGGTCGACGTAGGTCGCATCGCAGCCCCCCCGATCCGCCGCGAACATCGCCATTTGCAAGCCCTTGATGTCCTGCACCGTGAACTCGACGGCCCGGCCGCCGCAACGAAGCTCGGCCAGCCGGCCCGAGCGAACGCGATAGGGCAGCAGGATGGACGCCTGCTCCGCGCCCGCCGCCGAACGCACGGCAAAGCGCAACCGGCCGTCGCGCCAGTCGATGTCGGCAAGCCGCGACCGGTTGCGCGCGTCCAGCCAGGCCAGCATCTGCACAGCGGACACCAGGGCAACTCCCTTGTACCGCGCCTCCTCGAGCAGCAGGTCGGCATAGCGGTCGGTATAGTCGTAGTGGGTGACAAAGACGCTGAAGAACTGCTCGGGGCCGAGCGCCCGCCCGAGCATGGCCCGGATTCCGTCGCGTTGCGAAACCTTGTCTTCGTTCACGAGCTGTGTGGCGGCCTGGTAGATGTCGAGAACGTCGCCGTCCTCGGTGACGAACGGCATCGGGATACCCGATCCGGCCATGTAGCCGGGCCGCCCCTGAAGCCAGGCCGGCGGCCAGTTGTAGTAGTTCATGTCGAAGCGAATGCCGACCTTGCGCTCGATCTGTGCCGTCTGCGTCCAGCCGTTCCAGACGATACAATGGAGCCGCTGCGTCTGCTGGGGGGCGAGGAAGGGGTACTTGCGCCGGAACTCGCCAAGCTGCGCGCGAAGGGTTTCCTCGAGACGAGCGTCGTCCACGTTCTTGCAGCCGGTGTCCACATGGACCCCGACCTCAAAACCGTGGGCCTGATAGGCCCTGACGACCTCCGGGGCGACATCGGTCTTCAAGGTCAGCAGCGCCGTCGCCCGGAAGCACTCCCACCTTTCCAGCCGGCAATCGGGCGGGCTCTGCTGCAGGAGCTTGGCGAACGCCAGTTCCGTTCCGTCCCGCGTGCCGTGGTCGTCGGCGACCATGACGATGGCCGCGCGCCGGTCCCCGGGCAGGTACCAGTAGCGTGGCAGCGGAACGGAAGAGGTCGAAAGCAGGAGGTTGGCGAACAGGCGTTGCTGTTCGTCCGCCTGCGGCACGCCGATCAGTTCGCGGTTCAGATGGTCGGGATAGAACAGGTCGTTCGGCCGGCGCGGCGACGAGCCGTCCCGATCCTGGTTGACCCAGTCGGGGTTCCCCTGACGGGCATAGACAACCGAGCGGGCGAGATCGTAGGCGTAGGCAATCATGGTCCCTCGCCCCAATCGCCGGCTCGCGATCGCCGGGTTGGGCAAGGCCTTGGCGGGCGTCTCGAACAGGCCCGCAACCGCCTCTGCGGCAGCGCCGGCTCCGGCAGGCTCGCACCCGGGAAGCGGCTCCAGGAGGTCGACCGCCCCATGGATTTGCAACGGACGGGCCGACAGCGCCCTGACGGCATCAACGTCCGACCCTGCCCGCAGATACGCCTTTTCCAGCGGCGCGCTGCTGTTCCGCGTCAGGCACATCAGAGCCAGAACGGCGTTGCCTGGGCGCATCACCACCAGGCTGCCGCCCGCGGTCACCCAATCCTTCAATGCCGGGACATGCTCGGCCGGCAGTGCGGACGTCGCAAGAATGACGACGGAATAGCGCGGCAGATCCGCAGCGTCGAAGCGGGCACCCGGTCTGGCGTCGAAAAGGTTCAGCCCCTCGGCCTTCAGGATTTCCCGGTAGTAGGTGGCATAGGGGCTGTCGTTGCCCTCAACCAACAGTATGGCAGCACCCTCGGAGCGTTCGTCGTCCGTACTGGCGCTACGCGTGGTGAAGGTAGAACAGTTCACGCTTGGCGAGCCTTCGCCGAACAGGTTGCGGAAAGGTGACCTCGCCGATGCCTGGGCAAGACAGAGCGTATAGGTGGTGCCTTCGTCGAGCAACGGGCGCGGCGTGACCGTGACTAGCTTTTCCGCCGCATCGATCTTGATCGTGACCGGCACCGCCTCACCCTTGCCGTTGCGCAATGTGGCGGTCAGGTTGCCGCGCAACATGGCCGTGTTGGCGACGCGTACCTTGAGCGAACGGGCGACATGTACCTCAAGGCTGCCTTCGGCCGGCGACAAGGGTTCGATCCCCGCCTGGAACTGGGCGGAAACGAGGAAGACGAGCCCGGCTGCGCAGCCGAGGAGGATGAGAAGCGAGCCCAGAGGGACACCGATCGGCCATGAAAGCCGCTTGCCGCGCATTGGCATCGACCTCCTTCGCTCCAGCAACTGACAACCCCTGGCCCAGCACGCGCCGCCGCTCCGAACGGCAACTCCGGTTACCGGCCGGAAGGCCTTCGGTGCCGTAAGCGCTTAGGCCGTTCACCCTGCACCTCGACGACCACCCGGTCGCCGGTTCTGTGCTGAATCTCGGTTTGGAATTGGAGGCTAACGGTACCTGCACCGGGCAGGTTTTCAACCCACCATCGATTGTATCGGGTTGCAGGCGTTCCGTGGTCTGGTTGCACTCATTCCTGGAACGGCGGCGCGGCACCGGCTCAGAAGTGGCGGCAACACACATCATCCGCGCCCGAACCATGCGAATAGTCAAATCGGAGGAGGGGGTTTTCGGACGAGGTACTACCGATTGATGTGGTTCGCCGGCGCCGGAATGTTGGCAGAATACCGGAACGCAGGCGTGGCCCACTCGCTCACGTTACGTCCGGAGACGCTTGCGCAGGGATTCGAACGCGGAGGCGGAATATGCTCAGGCTTCACGTCAGAAACAATGACCTGTCGAACCTGGTCGGCGGCAGCCGGACCTACAGCCCGACGGTCAACTGGCGCGACGTCTTCACCGAGGCGGCAGAGGCTCCGATCGGGACGCCGACCGGCGAGAAGGGCACGGGCCGGAGCGAGCCTGATTCTCCCGGCGCCAGTGACGGCATGCCCGCCTGCCAGGTTCCGAGCCACCTGCACTTCAATATCAGGGACCAGTTCGACCGGTGGCATGTTGCCTGGGCACGCACGCCGCTCGTGAAGGCGCTGGCCGAACGGGTTCGGGGCGGGGCCGATCCCTCGTTTCCCGCAGCCGATCGGTCGCCATGGGCAGACCGGTCTCGGCTGGGCACCGCCATTTCGTCGGGCCTGGTTGCCGCTTTCGCGCTTGGTGACCGCGCTGCCGAAGCCTGCGTGATGCGTCCCGGGCCGCCGGTCGACGGTACGGATTCGCCCCTTGACCGGTCAACCGACCGGGCGGCTGGCCGCACCCGGGAGGCCGCCTCGCCACCGTCGACGGACGGGCTGCAGGCGACGTCCGCCTCGTTCGGCGCCTCTGTCGACACGGCGGCGGATACCGCCGGCGACTTCCCGCCGCCTCCCGGCGTCGCAACCGCCCCCGCGGCCAAGACGCCGGTCGACGCAACGTCCGCAAGCGCCACCGACGGCAACGACCCGGGCGAGGTCACGTCCTCGGTCGTCGGCCCCGGCACCGCCGGTGCGGAAATGCCGGCCGGCCCCTCGCTCATGGAAGTCTCGCCGGCCCCGGCAACCAGCACGCTGCAGCGTTCTGCGCAGGAGCCCGCAGCGGAGTTGGAAGCTGAGCCGCTGGCAGTCACGGCCCTGGCCGCAACCGCGGCGTTGCCGAACAAGATCGCGCTCGAAAACATGAAGCAGGGCAATCCGATCAGCGAATGGGGGATCGAGGGCGACGGCGACGGCAATATCCAAGGCTTCGCCACCGAGATCAGCACCAACGTCGGCAGCACCGTCGATTTCAAGATCGCAACCGATTCAACCCATTATCGGATCGACATCTATCGGCTCGGCTATTACGGCGGCGACGGTGCGCGCAAGGTCGGCTCGATCGAACAGTCGCTGACGAGTGCCCAGGTCCAGCCGCACCCGATCGTGGACATGTCGATCGGCCTGATCGATGCCGGAAACTGGGAGGTCTCAGCAAGTTGGGACATTCCCGCGGACGCCGTTTCGGGCGTCTACATCGCCAAGCTCGTCCGGCTGGACGGCACCGAGGGCGTAAGCCACATCCCCTTCGTCGTTCGCGACGACGCCTCGACCAGCGACATCGTCTTCCAGACCTCCGACACGACCTGGCAGGCCTACAACGCCTGGGGCGGCGCCAGCCTCTACTACGGCGAGGTGCCGGTCGATCCGGCCGACATGATCGGCTACATGCCGCCGAACTGCAGTTGCGGCCTGACGGCGATCGGACGGGCGTCCGCGGTCAGCTACAATCGTCCGATCATCACGAACACCAGTCCGATCGGCGGCACGCACGACTTCATCTTCGGCGTCGAGCACTCCGCCATCCGCTGGCTGGAGCAGAACGGCTACGACGTGTCCTACGTCTCGGGCGTCGACGTCACCCGGAACGGAGCCACACTTCTCAACCACCAGGCCTATCTCTCGGTGGGGCACGACGAGTACTGGTCCGCTGAACAGCGCGAAAGCGTCGAGGCCGCCCGCGATGCCGGCGTCAATCTGGCGTTCTGGGGCGGCAACGACATGTACTGGAAGGTCCGCTGGGAAACCAGTATCGACGGCAACGGCACGCCGTACCGGACGATGGTCTGCTACAAGGAGACCTGGGGCACCAGCTCCGACCCGAGCGATATCGGCACCGGAACCTGGCGCGACCCGCGCTACGCCGACCCCGGTCAGGAACCCGAAAACGCGCTGATCGGTACGATGTTCTCGGTAGACGGCTACCGACAGGACACGATGACCATATCCTATGACTTCTCGAACCTTCGCTTCTGGCGCGACACGGACATTGCCAATCTGCAACCCGGCGAAACCTACCAGATGCCGACGAACCTGCTCGGCTACGAATGGAACTCCGACGTCGAAAACGGGTTCCGCCCGGCAGGGCTGGTCAACCTTTCGCTCTCCACCGTCTCGGTCAACAACTACCTGAGGGACTACGGCACGACCATCGGCGACGCCGAGGCAACGCACAGCCTGACCATGTACCGGGCGGAAAGCGGAGCGCTGGTGTTCAGCGCCGGGACCGTGTTCTGGTCCTGGGGCCTTGATTCCGCGCACGAGGGTCCCGCCACGCCGACGGACAGAAACGTCCAGCAGGCGATGGTCAACATGTTCGCCGACATGGGTATCCAGCCGACGACGCTCGATGCCAGCCTGATCCTCGCCACGCAGTCGACCGACACGAGCAGGCCGACTTCGACCATCACCTCCCCGATCGTCGGCGCGAGCTTCGTCGAGGGACAGCATGTCACCATCACCGGGACCGCCCAGGATTTCGGCGGCGGCATCGTCGCCGGGGTCGAGGTCTCCACCGACGGTGGACAAAGTTGGTTCAAGGCCACCGGCCGGGAGAGCTGGAGCTACAACTGGGTGGTTCAGGCCAGCGGCACCTATACCGTCATGTCGCGCGCCGTCGACGACAGCGTCAACCTGGAGACGCCTGCAGCCGGCAAACAGGTCACCGTCGAACTGCCATCGACCTCGAGCCTCTGGACACTGGCGTCCACGCCCGCCGTGGAGACGGTCCTCGAGCGCGACGGGATCGAACTCGGCGTGCGGTTCGAGACCTCCACCAACGGCTCCATCGAGGGGATCCGGTTCTACAAGGGTTTCTATAACATCGGCGGCCACACGGTCAGCCTCTGGACGGCCGACGGCACTCTGCTGGCCACAGGCATATCGACGAACGAGCCGATTTCCGGCTGGCAGACCGTGCAGTTCTCCAGCCCCGTGCAGGTTACCGCGGGCACGACCTACATCGCCTCCTACCATTCCAAGGGCTACTATTCCGCAACCGAGTCCTACTTCGACGCCCCCTACAGCAACGGCTTCCTGAAGGTCGACGCGAACGCCGGCGTCTTCAGCTACACCAACACGCCGGGCACCTTCCCGGGCAGTACCTACAACAGCAACTACTGGGTCGACGTCGTCTTCGAGGCCGCGCCCAACGTGGCCCCTGTAGCGACGAACGATGGCGGCTTCACCATCGGCCAGGGCGGCGTTCTGACGGTGTCGATCGCGACGCTGGTGGCCAATGACACCGACGCCAATGGCGACCCGCTGACGATCTCGGCCGTCGGCAACGCGGTCAACGGCACGGTGTCGCTAGACACGCAGACCGGCAACGTCGTGTTCACGCCGAATACCGGCTATTTCGGCCCCGCAAGCTTCACCTACACCGCGTCGGACGGGCGCGGCGGCTTTGGCCAGGGGACCGTGGACCTGACGGTCGACGAGGGACCGAGCGGCACGTCGATCTTCCAGCCGAGCGACCAGGTGACCGGGTCGGTCAACAACGACAGCACGGGCGTCGAGCTCGGCGTGAAGTTCGTGGCCTCGACCGGCGGCGCGGTGACCGGCGTTCGCTTCTACAAGGCCTCGGGCGACACCGGGACGCACACGGGTTCGATCTGGGCATCGGACGGGACCTTGCTGGGAACGGTGACCTTCACCAACGAGTCGCTCAGCGGCTGGCAGACGGCGACCTTCTCCAGCCCGATCCAGATCACGGCGGGACAGACCTATGTCGCCTCCTACCACACGACCAGCGGCATCTACTATGCCAACGCGAACTACTTCGCGACAGCGCAGACGAACGGGCCGCTGACCGCACCGGCATCGGATGCAAGCGGCGGGAACGGGGTCTATCGCTACGGTGGCGGCGGCGTCATGCCGACATCGAGCTTCGGCGCCTCGAACTACTGGGTGGACGTCGTCTTCAACCAGTCCACCACCAACAGTCTGCCGGTTGCCGCCAACGACAACGGCTTCACGGTGTATCACGACACGCCGCTGACGATCGCCGCATCCGCGGTGCTCGCCAACGACGTCGATCCGGACGGCGACGTGCTGACCGTCACCGGCGCCAGCGGCGCAACGAACGGGACGGTCGCGTTCGACAGCCAGAGCAATTCCCTCGTGTTCACGCCGACGGTCGGCTATTCCGGCCCGGCAAGCTTCTCCTACACGATCTCGGACGGCCGGGGCGGCACCGCGACCGCGACCGTCAGCCTGACGGTGTCGTCGCCGTCGACGGCGACGAGCCTGTTCTCGCCGTCCGACACGCCCAGCATCGCCTCGAACGACGACACGAGCCCGGTCGAGCTGGGGATGAAGTTCGTCGCGTCGGCGAGCGGCCAGATCACCGGGGTGCGCTACTACAAGAGCGCGCAGGACACCGGCACCCATGTCGGCTCCCTGTGGACGAGCGACGGCACGCTGCTGGCTTCGGCCACCTTCACCAGCGAATCCGCCAGCGGGTGGCAGACCGTGCTGTTTTCGCAGCCGGTTACCATCTCCGCGGGCACGACCTACATCGCGAGCTACCAGTCGAACGGCCGCTACGCGGCGACGCCGAACTACTTCACCACCACCTATACGAACGGCCCTCTCAGCGCGCCCTCCAGCGCCTCGAGCGGCGGCAACGGCGTCTATGCCTACGGCTCGGGCAACGAGTTCCCCAACTCCAGCTGGAACTCGACAAACTACTGGGTGGATGTGCTGTTCCAGCAGTCGACGACCAACTCCGTTCCGGTCGCCGCCAACGACAGCGGCTATTCCGCCACCCCCGACACGGCCACCACCTTCCAGGCCGCAACTCTGCTTGCCAACGACAACGATCCGGATGGCGACCCGCTGACCATTACCGGCGTCGACAACGCGCTCAACGGCACCGTTAGCTTCAACGGCCAGACCAATGTCGTCACCTTCACCCCCAACAGCGGCTACACCGGCCCGGCCAGCTTCCGCTACACGATTTCCGACGGCCGGGGCGGTACGGCCTCGGCCGAGGTGTCGCTGACCGTGGCCCCGCAGTCGCCCGCGCAGAGCGTCTTTGCCGCCGACAGCACGCCTTCAATCCCTTCCGTGGCCGACAACAGCGCCGTCAATCTCGGCATGAAGTTCCAGGCCGACGTCGCCGGCTCGATCACCGGGATCAAGTTCTACAAGGGGGCCGACAATACCGGACCGCACACCGGTTATCTGTGGACCTCGACCGGCACGCTGCTTGCCAGCGCGACCTTCACCAACGAAAGCGCGAGCGGCTGGCAGACCGTGGACCTTTCGAACGGCGTCGCGATCGAGGCGGACACCACCTATGTCGTCTCCTACAGCACCAACGGCAACTACTCGGCAACGGGCGGCTTCTTCGGCGCCGGGGTCGACAGCGGCAATCTCCATGCACTGTCGTCGGCGCTCAGCGGCGGCAACGGTGTCTATGCATACGGTTCGGCGGGGCTGTTCCCGACGAGCAGCTACAACGACACGAATTACTACGTGGATGTAGTCTTCAGGCCGCAACTGGCGGCCTGATGGGCACAAGGGGCAGGAATGACGGGTGACAATCGACTCCCCGTAACCGTGCTGGCAGGGTTTCTGGGAGCCGGCAAGACGACGATCCTCAACCACGTCCTGCGTAACCGCGAGGGCATGCGGGTTGCCGTGATCGTCAACGACATGAGCGAGATCAACATCGATGCGGACCTCGTTCGCAACGGCGGGGCGGGCCTGTCCCGCACCGACGAGACGCTGGTGGAACTGACAAACGGCTGCATCTGCTGCACACTCCGCGACGACCTGCTCGGCGAGGTGCGCAGGCTCGCTGCCGAACGGCGCTTCGACTACCTGCTGATCGAGGGCACCGGCATCGCCGAGCCGTTGCCGATCGCGGCGACCTTCTCCTTCCGCGACGAGACCGGGGCGGCGCTCTGCGACGTCGCCAGGCTCGACACGATGGTGTCGGTCGTGGACGCGGTCAACCTGCTCTCGGACTACGCCAGCACCGACTTCCTCAAGGACCGGGGGCCGGCTCGCGACGAGAACGACGAGCGGACGCTGGTCGATCTCCTCGTCGAGCAGATCGAGTTCGCCGACGTGGTTGTAGTCAACAAGGTATCCGGGGTGCCGGCCGAAACGCGCACGGCAATCCGACAGATCATCGCCGCGCTCAATCCGGATGCGCGCGTCATCGAGACCGACTTCGGCATGCTGCCGCTGCGCACCATCCTCGACACCGGACTGTTTTCCGAAGCAAAGTCCGCGCGGCATCCGCTATGGCACAAGGAGCTGTTCGGTTGGGGCGAGCATGTGCCGGAAACGCTCGAATACGGGATTTCGAGCTTTGTCTACCGGGCGCGGCGACCGTTCGATCCGGTCCGGTTCCATGCCTTCCTCGAAACGGACTGGCCCGGCCTCATCCGCGCCAAGGGCCATTTCTGGCTTGCCACCCGCCCCAACTGGATCGGCCAGATGTCGATCGCCGGCGTGCTGCGGCGAACCGAAGCGCGGGGCTTCTGGTGGGCCTCGGTGCCACGTGCGCAGTGGCCCCGCCATCCGCAGTTCCGCGAGTTGATCGACCGACACTGGAGTTCAATCTGGGGCGATCGCCGGCAGGAACTGGTCTTCATCGGCACGGACCTGCCGGAAGAGGAGATCCGCGCGGCGCTCGGCGACTGCCTGAACGGCCCGGAGACCGGGTTCGACCCACGAGCTGCATCCGACCTGAACGACCCCTTTCCGCCCTGGCAGCAGACCCACCCCGTTCACTGAACGCCAACCCAAGCACGGAGAAGCACAATGACCCAAGAACTCTATTCGGACGGCATCGGCGAGATCACCGTCACAGGAACCATCGTCCGGATCGACTTCATGTCGCTTTCGGCCAGCGAGCGCGACGCGAGCAACAACCCCAAGCCGGTGTTCCGCCAGCGCGTCATCATGCCGGTGGATGCGTTCGCCAACGCGGTCGACCTTATGCAGAAGGCCCTGAACGGGCTGGTCGAGGCCGGCGCCGTCCGCCGCATCAGCGACATGCCGCCGGCGGACGCGACGCAGCGAACCCAGGGATCCGCAAACGAGTCGCCGAACTTCAACTGAGTGCGCGTCGACGATGAGCGAATCCCGGCACACCAACCTTCAGTGTCTGGCGCTGGTGGCGCGCCACCATGGTATTGATCTCGCGCCTGAGCGGCTGATGCACGACTATGCCGTCGGCGAGGAACCGGTCGCGATGCGGCAGTTTCTGCGGATGGCAAAGGACGCGGGCCTGAAGGCCCGGCACGTCCACCTGACCTGGGACGCGCTCTTCACCCTGGGCGAAGCCTATCCGGTGCTCGCCGAACTCAAGAACGGCAACTGGGTCGTTCTCGCCGGTGCCGGCGGCACCGGCGAGAACCGGATGGTCCGCATCCTCGATCCGCTCGCCAAGCGCCCAGAGTTCATCCTGCTCGACGAGGAGAAGTTCGCCCGGAACTGGCAGGGATCGGCCGTGCTGTTGAAGCGCAACTATCGGCTCTTCGACGACGAGCAGCCTTTCGGCCTGCGCTGGTTCATCCCGGAGATCATCCGCCAGCGAAGCCTGTTCCGCGACGTCGCGATCGCCGCCTTCGTGCTCTACGGGCTCGGGCTCACCACGCCGATCTTCTTCCAACTCGTGATCGACAAGGTGCTGGTGCACCAGAGCTACGCGACGCTGACGGTGCTGACCATCGGCATTGCCACGGCGCTGATGTTCGACGCCGCCTTCACCTTTCTGCGGCGCTATCTGCTGCTCTACGCGACGAACAAGATCGACATCCGAATGGCCACGCGCACCTTCGGTCATCTGCTCGACCTGCCGATCGCCCTGTTTGAACAGTCCTCCGCCGGCGTCATCGTCAAGCACATGCAGCAGGCGGCGCGCATTCGGGAATTCCTGACCGGGCGGCTGTTCCTTACCCTGCTCGACGGGATGTCGCTGCTGGTGTTCGTGCCGATCCTCCTTCTCTACAGCGTCAAGCTCACCTTTGTCGTGCTGGGCTTCGCCCTGCTCGTCGGGCTCGTCGTCATGGTGCTTGTCGGGCCGTTCCAGCGCCGCCTGCAGGAGCTCTACCGGGTCGAGGGCGAGCGGCAGGCGCTGCTGGTCGAGACCGTGCACGGCATGCGGACGGTCAAGTCGCTGGCGCTGGAGCCGCGACAGAGGCGGGTCTGGGACAACCAGTCGGCCGAGAGCATCTCCGTACGTTTCCGTGTCGACAAGATCTCGTCCGTCGCGCAGGCCCTGACGGGGCTGCTGGAGAAGCTGATGAGCGTCGCCATCATCGGCCTCGGCGCGCTGGACGTGTTCAGCGGCGCCATGACGATCGGCGCGCTGGTTGCCTTCAACATGCTGGCCGCCCGGGTTTCGGGGCCGCTCGTGCAGATCGTCACGATGGTGCACGAGTACCAGGAGGTCGCGCTGTCGGTGCGCATGCTCGGCGAGATCATGAACCAGCGGCGCGAGCAGTTCGGACGCGGACGCGGACTGCGCCCGGACCTTACCGGTCGGATCGAGTTCGACCGCGTCACCTTTCGCTATGCGCCGGACAACGCGCCCGCGCTTGACGACGTTTCGTTCTCGGTTCCGGCCGGCTCGGTCTTCGGCATCGTCGGCAAGAGCGGCTCCGGCAAGACGACCGTGACCCGGTTGATCCAGGGGCTTTACCAGAATCAGCACGGCCTGGTCCGGATCGACGGCCATGACAGCCGGGAACTCGACCTCGTCCACCTCCGGTCGAGCATCGGCGTGGTGCTGCAGGACAATTTCCTGTTCCGCGGCACGGTGCGCGAGAATATCGCGGCGGCGAAGCCCGACGCCAGCATCGAGCATATCGCCGAGGTCGCCCGCATCGCCGGCGCGGAGGAGTTCATCGAGCGGCTTCCGCGCGGCTTCGAGACGATTCTGGAGGAGAACGCGGCCAACCTGTCCGGCGGCCAGCGGCAGCGCCTCGCTATCGCCCGGGCCCTGATCACCGACCCGAAGCTGCTCATTCTCGACGAGGCCACGAGCGCGCTCGACCCCGACAGCGAGGCGATCATCCGCGAAAACCTGAGCAAGATCGCCAAGGGCCGCACGGTCATCATCGTCTCGCATCGGCTGTCCACGCTGGTCGATGCGGATGCAATCCTGGTCATCGACCGCGGCAAGATCGCCGACATCGGCCGCCATGACCAGCTGGTGTCGCGCTGCATGACCTATCGCCATCTGTGGACCCAGCAAACGAGGCACGTCGCATGAGCACCGACAGCGACAAGTCGCCCGAGAACCTGCCCGTGCCGGTCATGCCGTCGGGCTCCGAGCTGGTGGTGCGGCTGCCGCGCCCCGCGGTCATCGCCGAATTCCAGTCCGACGCGGTGGAGCTGGAGGAGAAAGTCCCGCCGAAGGTGGCGCGGCTGACGCTCTATGGCGTTACCGCGTTGATCCTGGCCGGCATCCTCTGGGCGACGCTGTCGAAGATCGACGAGGTGGTGATCGCGCCGGGCAAGCTGATCACGACGCAGCCGACGATCGTCGTGCAACCGTTGGAGACCTCGATCATCCGCTCGATCGACGTCGCCAACGGCGATATCGTCCGGGCCGGCCAGACGCTCGCCATGCTGGATGCGACCTTCAGCCAGTCGGACGTCGACCAGCAGGGCGCCAAGTTCTCGGCCCTCGACGCCCAGGTCAAACGCATCGAGGCCGAGTTGGACGGCTCCGACTACACGGCCCTTGCCGGCGCCACCCCGGACGAGGTGCTGCAGGCGCAGCTCTTCGTGCAGCGGCGCGCCTTCTACACGGCGCAGGTCGAGAATTACGACCAGCAGATCGCCGGCCAGGTCGCGGCCATTGCTTCCAGCAAGGACCAGCAGGAAGTGCTGACGAACCGGCGGGAAAACCTCAGCCGCATTGAGGGTGCCCGCGAGACGCTCTACCGCAAGGACAGCGGCTCGCTGATCAACTTCCTCGGCGCGCGCGACGCGCGGCTCGATGTCGAGGCGGACCTGACCGCGCTGCGCGGACGGGCGGCCGAGGCCGACCACATGCTGGCCAAGCTGCAGGCCGACCGGCAGGCCTTTGTCGAGGACTTCCGCCGCGCGGCCATGGAACAACTGGTCGAACTGCGCAACCAGCGCGACGCCGCCAGCGAGGAACTGAAGAAGATGGAATTGCGCCGCGAGATGGTGGCGCTGACCGCCCCGGCGGACGCGGTGGTGCTCGATCTCGCGCAACGATCGGTCGGATCGGTCGTCAAGGAGGCCGAGCCGATCGTGACGCTCGTTCCCCTCAACGTGCCGATGGAGGCGGAGGTCTCGATCAACACGCGCGACATCGGGCGGGTGGCGGTGGACAAGGAGGCGCGGATCAAGATCGACGCCTATCCGTTCCAGAAGTTCGGGACGGCCTCCGGCACGGTGCGCACGATCAGTCGCGATGCCTTCAGCCCGACCCAGCAGGACGCAATCGCCGGGCAGCCGCCCGTCCCCTACTTCAAGGCCCGCGTGTTGCTCGCCGACACCACGCTGCGCTCCGAGGGCGAGCCGGTGCTGCTGCTGCCGGGCATGACGGTCTCGGCCGAAATCAAGGTCGGCCAGCGCACCGTCATGTCCTACTTCCTCTATCCGCTGATCCGCGGCCTCGACAGCGCCATCCGCGAGCCGTAGGGCTCCGACCGGAACCGGTCCGTCACGCCGTACGATGCGGGCAGCCCTTGACTTGAAGCGCTGACTGCAGTTCTTCCACGCCCATCGAGACGCCGAGGAACGGAGTAGCAGATGGTGGTCGCCTGGACCGTGAGCGAGCCGAAGATCGGGACCCTGTCGCAGTGCGTCGCCGTTGCCCGCCATTTCGATGAAAGCCCTGTCGAAAAGATCGTTGTTCCCGGACGTGGCTTGCGCCGGATTTTCGATGCGCCGATTTTTCGGCGCGCGGAGCCCGCGCCGGACCTGATCGTCTCCTGCGGCTTTCGCTCCGAAAAGCGGGTGCTGAAGATGAAGCAGGCCTATCGCAACAGGCCCCTGGCGGTTCATCTCCAAAACCCCAAGGTCGAAGGTTACGACATGATTTTCGTGTCGCGCCACGACTGGCGGCCGGAGTTCGACGGGCGGCCCGACTATCATCAGATGCTCGGTGTTCCCCATCGCTTTTCCACCGCGTTCTGGGAGAGCCGTCGGCATTCGGCGCGGCAGGTCTACGCGCCTTCGGGCGAGAAGGTCGTCGCCATCTTCGTCGGCGGGGCAAACGGAGCCTACGACTATGACACTGCCGCGCACGCGACCATCGCCGCCGCCGCGGAAGGGCTGGCTCGGAAGGGCTGGAGGGTCTTGATATCGGTGTCGCGCCGCTCCAGCGAGGAGACGCTGAGCGTGCTCGGCAGGCTCCGTTCACCCGACATCCATGTGTGGGACAGAAAGGGCGAAAACCCCTATGTGGACTACGTCGCGGCCGCCGACGCGTTCCTGATCGCCAAGGACTCGATCACAATGCCGTGCGAGGCCCTGTCGACAGGACGCCCGGTCTATGCGCTCGACCTCACACCCATCTCCGGCGAAAGGCTGGAGAAGTTCGAGTGGTATCATCGGGACCTGCAGGAGACGTTGCGGCTGACGCGGCCGTTCGCCGGCGAGCTTGCCCCCTACCAGTACGCACCACCGCGCGAGACCGAACGGATCGCAGCCCTGATCAGGCAACGTCTGGCCGACGATCGCGGCTGAACGTTCTGGCGCCCCACCAGGTGCGTGCACCCGGTCGCGGCATCAGCGGGAAGTGACCCTGCGGCCCCGTGACGATCGCATTTCGGTCGGCTCAGCCCTCGCGGAAGTGCTTGGACAGCTTCAGGCCCTGGGCCTGGTAATTCGAGCCGAGACCGGACCCGTAGAGGCTTTCCGGCAGCTCGAGCATGTGCTCATAGACAAGGCGGCCGACGATCTGGCCGTGCTCCAGAATGAAGGGCACCTCGTGGCTGCGGACCTCGAGCACGGCGCGGCTGCCGCTGCCGCCGGCGGCGGCATGGCCGAAGCCGGGGTCGAAGAAACCGGCGTAGTGGACGCGAAACTCGCCGACCAGCGGATCGAACGGCGTCATCTCCGCGGCGTAGAGCGGTGGCACGTGAACGGCCTCGCGCGAGACGAGAATGTAGAATTCGTCCGGATCGAGGATCAGGTCGTTGCGACCGCGGCTGAACAGCGGCTCCCAGAAGTCGAACACGTCGTGCTGGTTCTTCTCGTCGACGTCGACGACGGCGGTGTGATGCTTGCCGCGGTAGCCGACGAGCCCGTCCGGGCCGCTCCCCTTGAGGTCGATCGAGAGCGCAATGCCGCCGCCCGACACATTCGGCGCCTCGCTGGCCACCAGAGTGTCGGACGAATGCAGCTTGAGCAGTTCGGCATCCGACAGGATCGCGTTGCCGTTGCGGAAACGGATCTGCGACAGGCGCGAGCCACGCCGCACGACGACCGGGAAGGTGCGCGGCGAAATCTCCAGGTAGAGCGGCCCCTTGTAGCCGGCCGGCACCTTGTCGAACTCCTGCGCGCGGTCGGTGATGACGCGGGTGAAGATGTCGAGACGACCGGTGGAGCTCTTGGGGTTGGTCGAGGCCGACAGGCCGGCGGGCAGATCGAGCCGTTCCATCAGCGGCACGATGTAGACGCAGCCCGTCTCCAGCACCGCGCCCTCGGACAGGTCGATCACGTGCAGCTTCAGCCGGTCGAGCTTGTCGGCGACGAGATGTGCGGGCCCGGGAAGAAAGCTCGCCCGGACGCGAAAGGCCTTCGAGCCGAGGCGCAGATCGAGGCTGGCCGGCTGGACCTGGTCCGGATCCAGAGCCGCCTCGCTTGCGAGCCTGCCGCCGTCGAACAGTGCCCTGATGGCGCGGTCCGCCAGAATTCCCGTGTCACGTGCCATGAGCCAATCCTTAGAAACTTGCCGACAAAACCAAATGCGGGCAATTGACGCAAGCGCCGCCAGGCAGTATGGACCGGATTATCCCGTGGTGATTTGGCCGGTCGGCTTGCAGCCACGTTAAACAAGTAGCTAAAAAGGCCGGGTGTCGAACCGGCCTGCTTTTTGCGGCCGGTTTTTTTGTTTTGGAAGGCGATGATCTCATGAGCAAGTCCTGGCGCCCGGCAACCCAGCTCGTCCACGGCGGCACCTCCCGTTCCCAGCACGCCGAAACGTCCGAGGCGATCTTTCTGACGCAGGGCTTCGTCTACGAGAGCTCCGCGGCGGCCGAGGCACGCTTCAAGGGCGAGACCGAAGGCTTCATCTACGCCCGCTACGGCAGCCCCACCAACGACATGTTCGAGCGGCGCATGTGCCTGCTCGAGGGCGCGGAAGACGGCCGCGCCATGGCCTCGGGCATGGCGGCGGTCGCCGCCGCCATCCTCTGCCAGGTGAAGGCCGGGGATCACATCGTCGCCGCCCGCGCGCTGTTCGGCTCCTGCCGCTGGGTCGTCGAGACGCTCGCGCCGAAATACGGCGTCGAATGCACCCTGGTCGACGGGCGCGACCTGGCCAACTGGGAAAGGGCGATCCGCAAGAACACCAAGGTGTTCTTCCTGGAAAGCCCGACCAACCCGACACTCGAGGTCGTCGACATCGCCGGGGTGTCGGCGCTGGCCAACCAGATCGGCGCCAAGGTCGTGGTCGACAACGTCTTTGCCACGCCGCTGTACCAGAAGCCGCTGGAACTTGGTGCGCACATCGTCGTCTATTCGGCCACCAAGCACATCGACGGCCAGGGACGCTGCCTCGGCGGGATCGTGCTGTCCGACAAGCAGTGGATCGAGGAGAGCCTGCAGGACTACTTCCGCCACACCGGCCCCGCCATGTCGCCGTTCAACGCCTGGACCCTGCTGAAGGGCGTCGAGACGCTGCCGCTGCGCGTACGCCAGCAGACCGAGAACGCCTCGCGCGTCGCCGACTTCCTCGCCGGGCATCCGAAGGTTGCGCGGGTGATCTATCCCGGCCGCAAGGATCACCCCCAGGCGGACCTGATCGCGCGGCAGATGAGCGGCGGCTCGACCCTGGTATGCATCGAACTCAAGGGCGGCAAGGACGCCGCCTTCGCCTTGCAGGATGCCCTCGAGATCGTGGAAATCTCCAACAATCTCGGCGACGCCAAGAGCCTGATCACGCATCCCGGCACGACCACACACAAGAACCTGAGCGAGGAGGCCCGGACGGAACTCGGCATTTCACCCGGCACCATCCGACTTTCGGCCGGGATCGAGGACAGTGAGGATCTGGTCGGAGACTTCGCCCAGGCGCTGGAGAAGGTTAAGGCCTGATGCTTCCGGAACGGCCGCGCACCGCTTTTGGCTGCTCGGCCGTTCCACGCCCCTTCGCTCATCTGTTCGATCCGGCCCGAACAGCAATCCCACAAACGGCGGACATTGACCGTCGAAGACATTGCCCGACTTGTAAATGTTTCGGGTGTATGATCCCGGCTCATGCGAACAAGTGACATCAAGGCGTCGGAATGTACAGAGCGCTAACCCGCGATATCGAGGTGACGGTCGAGCCCTACTTTCTGGAGGAGCAATCCGACCCGGACGACAGCCGATATGTCTGGGGCTATCGCATCGTCATCGCCAACCATTCGGATATCACGGTCAAGCTGATGACACGCTACTGGCACATCACCGATCAGAACGGACTGGTCGACGAAGTGAGCGGCCCGGGCGTGGTGGGCGAGCAGCCGGTGCTCGGCCCCGGCGATACTTACGAGTACTCGTCCGGCTGCCCGCTCGACACGCCGTCGGGGGTGATGTTCGGGCACTACCGGATGGAGACCCCGGCCGGCGACGCCTTCGAGGTCGCAATCCCCGCCTTCTCGCTCGACGCGCCCGGACAGGCCCGCACCCTAAACTGACACCATGGAGTGACCGCTACCGCGACAGACGAACCTGGCGCGTCCGTCGGACCGCCGCCGCGTGGCGGCGTCAGGACGAGGCGACTTCGGAGGTCTCGAAGCGGTAGGTCGTCGAGCAGAACTCGCAGGTTGCCGCGATGTGACCATCGGTTGCGGAGTACTCGATGTCCTCCGCCGACAGTCCGGACAGCACGGCTTTCAGCCGGTCGCGCGAACAGGAGCAACGGTCCACCACCTTCTGGGTCGGATAGACGCGAACGCCGCGCTCGTGAAACAGCCGGTACAGCAGCCGCTCGGTACCGACATTGGGATCGGTCAGTTCGTCGGCGTCGATCGTCTCGACAAGGCTGCGCGCCTCGGCCCACTTGTCGTCCTCTTCGATCTTGTGTCCGACCTCCTCGCCGTCGCCGCCCGGAAGATCAGGCTGGCGCATGCGTTCCGGAGCGTCCGGCAGAAACTGCGCCACCACGCCGCCCGCGCGCCAGCGGTGCCGCGACTTGCCGCCGGCATCGCGATCAAAGAGTTCGGCAACCCCCAGCCGCACGCGCGTCGGAATCTGTTCCGATTGGCGAAAATAGGTTCCGGCAATCTCTTCAAGCGTGTGCCCGTCAAGCGCGACGATGCCCTGATAGCGCTGGGTATGCGCTCCCTGATCGATGGTGAAGGCGAGGATGCCCTCACCGAGAAGCTCGTGCGGCGCCGATCGGCCGGCCGCCACTGCCGCCGCCAGCGCGTCGGCGTCGAAACGGGCATAGGCGCGTACGCTTTCCGGGCTGGAGAAGTCCGCAACGAGCAGGTCGACCGGACCGTCGCTCTTTGTCTGCAGGATCAGCTTGCCTTCGAATTTCAGCGAGGTGCCGAGCAGCACGGTCAGAACGATCGCTTCGGCCAGCAGCCGCGCAACCGGCAGCGGATAGTCGTGACGCTCGAGAATGGCGTCGAGCATCGGCCCTAGCTGGACCGCGCGGCCGCGCACATCCAGGCCCTCTACCTGAAACGGCACGACCTGGTCGTCGCCGGCATAGTCGAGTTCGCCAAGTTTCGGGGCTGGCTGGGCCATCATTCGCTCCTTCAACGCCATACGCCGCATCGGCCCGATGCTGGTCACATCTGCCCGCGGCGGGTGGGATCTTTCGTGATTCGATGCCGTGACCGGCCGGATGATTTCACAACAGGCGGCTCGATGCCAACAGGCATCGCGGCGGGTTGCGCCTTACATCGGGGCGGCATCCCCGGTTTTCAAGAGCGCTGCCGCCCGACCTAGATGACGTTCATGCACCAGGCAAGGATCGACTTCTGCGCATGCAGGCGGTTCTCCGCCTCGTCGAAGACCACCGAGTGCGGCCCGTCGATGACCTCGTCGGTGACCTCCTCGCCGCGGTGCGCCGGCAGGCAATGCATGAACAGCGCGTCCTTGTGCGCCTTCTGCATCAGTTCCTCGTTGACCTGGAAGGGCTGAAAGATGTTGTGGCCGCGGGCGCGGTGCTCCTGGTTCATCGACACCCAGCAGTCGGTGACGACACAGTCGGCGCCGGCGACCGCCTTGTCGGCATCGTGGCACAGCATGATGTCGCCGCCATTGTTGCGCGCCCAGTTCAGGATCTTGTCCTCCGGCTCGGAACCGAGCGGCACCGCCATGTTCATCCGGTAGCCGAAGCGCGCAGCGCCCTCGATGAAGGAATGCAGAACATTGTTGCCGTCGCCCGTCCAGGCGATCGTGTGGCCCCTTATCGGGCCGCGATACTCCTCGAAGGTCATGATGTCCGCCATGATCTGGCAGGGGTGCGTCAGGTCGGTCAGCGCATTGATCACCGGCACGGTCGCATGCTCGGCCATCTCCAGCATGCGGGAGTGGTCGGTGGTGCGGATCATGATCGCGTCGACGTAGCGCGACAGCACCTTCGCCGTGTCGCCGATCGTCTCGGCGCGGCCGAGCTGCATTTCCGTGCCGGAGAGGAACAACGTCTCCCCGCCGAGCTGGCGCATGCCGACGTCGAAGGACACGCGCGTGCGGGTCGACGGCTTTTCGAAGATCATCGCCAGCATCTTGCCTGACAGCGGCTTGTCCTCGGCGCCGGCCTTGTTGGCCGCCTTGCGCGTGCGGGCATCGTCGATGATCGTGCGGAGGTCCTCGGCCGTCATGGCGGAGAGGTCGATGAAGTGTCTTGTACCTGCCATGCTGTCAGTCCTGTGTTTCGCCGTCGGCCTTCGCCTCAGGCCGTCTTCTGCGAGGCGCTGAGCTTCTCCGCCGCCCGTTCGATCCGCGCCAGCCCCTCGCGCGCTTCGTCGACCGAGACGACAAGCGGCGGCAGCAGGCGCAAGACATTCTCCCCGGCCGGGACGAGCAGGAGGTTCTCCGCCCGCACCGCCTTCAGCAGGTCGGCCGACGGCACCTTCGCCTTGATGCCGAGCATCAGGCCCTCGCCGCGGACGTCCTCGATGATGTCCGGGTACCGGTCCTTCAGCGAGGCCAGGCCCTGGCGCATCACCAGGGCAACGTCGCGCACGTGGTCGAGAAATCCGTCCGCCAGCACCACGTCCAGCACGGCGTTGCCGACCGCCATGGCCAGCGGATTGCCGCCATAGGTCGATCCGTGGGTGCCCGAAACCATGCCCGAGGCCGCCTCCGCCGTCGCCAGGCAGGCGCCGAGCGGAAAGCCGCCGCCGATGCCCTTGGCGACCGCCATGATGTCGGGCGTGACCCCCGCCCACTCGTGGGCGAACAGTTTGCCCGTGCGGCCGACGCCGGTCTGGACCTCGTCGAGGATCAGCAACAGTCCGTATTCGTCGCAGAGCGCGCGCAACTCGCGCAGGAACTCATTGGACACCACCCGGATGCCGCCCTCGCCCTGCACCGGCTCGATCAGGATCGCGGCGGTCTCCTCGGTGATCGCATTCCTGACGGCGGCCAGATCGCCGAACGGAACCTGGTAGAACCCCGGGGCCTTCGGCCCGAAGCCCTCGAGATACTTTTCCTGGCCGCCGGCGGCGATCGTGGCCAGCGTGCGGCCGTGGAACGCCCCCTCGAAGGTTATCACGTGGAACTTGCCGGGGTAGCCCTTGGCGAACTGGTAGCGCCGTGCCGTCTTGATCGCGCACTCCAGCGCCTCGGCGCCGGAGTTGGTGAAGAACACCTTGTCGGCAAAGGTCGCAGACGTCAGGCGCTTGCCAAGGACTTCCTGCCCGGGCACCTCGTAGAGGTTGGACAGATGCCACACCTTGTCCGCCTGGGCCTTCAGGCACTCGACCAGGTGCGGATGCGCATGGCCGAGCGAATTGACCGCGACGCCGGCGGCAAAGTCGAGATACCGCGTACCGTCTTCGGCGACCAGCCAGACGCCCTCACCGCGCTCAAAACGCAGCGGCGCGCGCAGATAGGTCTCGTAAAGCGGCGTGGCATCGGCCATGGCGCGTATCTCCTTCGCAGCGGATGCGGAAATCTGTTCTGTTTCTGCCGTTTCCACGCGAGAAAAAGCGAAAACGCCGCCTTTGCGGCGGCGGGCGCACTATCAGCATTTCAACGGGCGATGTCAACAAATGCACGCCATGTCAATCCGCCTTAATCTACCGCAACGTCAGGATTCGAAATGCTCGGCCGAAGTGTCGCAAGCGAGTCACACCGCACGAGCAAGTTGGGGAAAACTGGAAAATCGATTCGGCCGGATTCCGGCGACTCTTGTCACGGAGTCACCCTGTCAGTAGGTTAAAGATCAATTGCTAGACTGCATGCGGCGGACCTAGTCACCAACAGTATCAGGGCGTTCTGCGCCCCGGAACCATCCGGGGCCACGGGGAAGGATTCTCCCTGCAGGAGCCGGAACGGAGGCGATCACATGAACTGGACAGACGAGAGGGTCGAAAAGCTCAAGAAGCTTTGGTCCGAGGGACTGAGCGCCAGCCAGATCGCAGCACAGCTCGGCGGCGTCAGCCGCAACGCGGTCATCGGCAAGGTCCATCGCCTCGCCCTCCCCGGCCGGGCGAAGGCCGGCGGCACGCCGACCGCAACCCGTGCCAAGCGCCCCGCCTCCACGTCGCGCCCGGCGAGCTTCGCGCCGCGGGTCGCGACCCGCACGGTCGCACGTCCGGCCGGCGCAACCGTGGTCAAGGAAGAGATCGCCTTCGACTACGACGAACAGCCGATCACGCGGTTCAACACCAACGTCGTCGTGCCGATGTCGCGCCGCCTGGAACTGACCCAGTTGACGGAGCGGACCTGCAAGTGGCCGAACGGCGACCCGCTGAAGGACGACTTCCACTTCTGCGGAAACGAATCCCCGGACAATTCACCCTATTGCGTCTACCACCAGCGCATGGCCTATCAGCCGTCGGCCGAACGGCGCCGGGCTCGCTGAAGGACCCGGGACGCTGAGGGACTCGCCAGTCTCCTGGACGCGACAGACGACAATTCGAGAACGGGCCGCACGGCCCGTTTTTCGTTTCCAGCCGAAGCGACGGTCAGGCTTCCAGCGAGTAGCCCGCACCGCGCACCGTGCGGATGACGTCGTGCATGTTGGAGAAATTCAGCGCCTTGCGCAGGCGTCCGACATGGACGTCGACGGTACGCTCGTCGACATAGATGTCGTGGCCCCAGACCCCGTCGAGCAGTTGCGAGCGTGAGAACACCCGGCCTGGCGAGGACATGAGGAATTCGAGCAGGCGGAACTCGGTCGGGCCAAGCCGCACCTCGCGGCTGCGGCGATGGACGCGATGCGTCTCGCGGTCAAGTTCAATGTCGCCGCACTTCAGAAGGGTCGCCACGACTTCCGGTCGGGCGCGGCGCAGCATTGCCTTGACCCGCGCCATCAGTTCCGGCGTCGAGAACGGCTTGACCACGTAGTCGTCGGCGCCGGTCGCAAGACCCCGCACCCGCTCGCTCTCCTCGCCGCGCGCCGTCAGCATGATGATCGGCAGGCGTTCGGTTTCGGTGCGCTGGCGCAGGCGGCGACACAGTTCGATGCCGGATACGCCGGGCAGCATCCAGTCGAGGATGAGCAGGTCCGGCTGGCGCTCCTGCAGGCGGATCTCCGCCTCGTCACCGCGCAGGATCGTGTCCACCTCGAAGCCCTCGGCCTCGAGGTTGTAGCGCAGGAGGACACTGAGCGCCTCCTCGTCTTCGACCACGGTAATCTTGGGAACCATGAGAACTCCTGAAGTCCTAAGCGCACACTACTCCTTGACCGCACCGACCGACGTGGTGTGGTCATCCTTCGGGCGTTCGCCCTCCGGCGGCGCGCCCGTCGCCATGTAAAAGATCGTCTCGGCGATGTTGGTGGCGTGGTCGCCGATACGCTCGATGTTCTTGGCGCAGAACAGCAGATGCGTGCACGGCGTGATGTTGCGCGGATCTTCCATCATGTAGGTCAGCAACTCGCGGAACAGCGAGGTGTAGATCGCGTCGATCTCGTCGTCGCGCTCGCGGATTTCCTTGGCCTTCTCGACGTTGCGCGAGGCGTAGACGTCCAGAACCTCCTTCAGCTGGGTCAGCGCCAGCTCGGCCAGATGCTCCAGGCCGCGGGCGAACGTGCGCGGCACGCCGGAACTCTGGACGGCGATCACACGCTTGGCGGTGTTCTTGCCGAGATCGCCGACCCGTTCCAGTTCGGCGGCGATGCGGATCGCGCCCATGATTTCACGCAGGTCCGCCGCAACCGGCTGGCGCTTCGCGATCGTCACGATCGCCTTTTCGTTGATCTGCCGTTCGGCGGTGTCGAGCACGACATCCTCGGAAATGACCTTCTGGGCCAGCCCGACATCCGAATTGACCAGCGCGCGCACGGAATCGCCCAACATTTGCTCGGCCGTGCCACCCATCTCCGAAATGCGGCGGGTCAGGTATTTCAGTTCTTCATCATAGATCGAAACGATGTGGGTCGATGACATGGTCTTTTCCTCAAGCGCGCAGCGCAGATCTCAGCCGGATATCAGGACCGCATCAGCCGAAGCGGCCCATGATGTAGTCCTGCGTGCGCTGGTCGTCCGGATTGGTGAACATCTTGTCGGTGTCGTTCTCCTCGACGAGATTGCCGAGGTGGAACATGGCCGTGCGTTGCGAGACGCGGGCGGCCTGCTGCATCGAGTGCGTGACGATGACAATGGTGAAATTTGTCCGCAGTTCATGGATCAGTTCCTCGACCTTGGCGGTCGCGATCGGGTCGAGCGCCGAGCACGGCTCGTCCATGAGGATGACTTCCGGGCTGACCGCCACGGCGCGCGCAATACACAGCCGCTGCTGCTGACCGCCCGAAAGGCCGGTGCCCGGCTCGTGCAGACGATCCTTGACCTCGCTCCACAGGCCGGCCTTCTGCAGGCTCCGCTCGACGATCTGGTCGAGATCGGCCTTCGACCTCGCCAGGCCATGGATGCGGGGGCCGTAGGCGACATTCTCGTAGATCGACTTCGGGAACGGGTTGGGCTTCTGGAACACCATGCCGACGCGGGCACGCAACTCGACCACGTCGATCGTCGGGTCGTAGATGTCGTCGCCATCAAGCGTGATGTTGCCGGTGACGCTGCAGCCGTCGATGGTGTCGTTCATCCGGTTCAGCGTGCGCAGGAAGGTGGACTTGCCGCAGCCGGAGGGGCCGATCAGCGCCGTGACGGTATTCTCGCGGATGTTCAGGTTCACGTCGAAAAGCGCACGCTTCTCGCCGTAGTAGACCGAGACGTCCTTGCCGACCATCTTGTACTGCGACTCGTTGCTCATGGATTTGCCAATCTTCTCTTCGACTTCAATGTCGGTAAGCATATTCATTGAAGTGTCTCCTTTACCAGCGGCGCTCGAAGCGCTGACGCAAATAGATGGCAATGCCGTTCATGACGATCAGGAAGCCCAGCAGCACCAGGATCGCTGCGGAGGTCCGTGCGACAAAGCCACGCTCGGGGCTGTCGGCCCAGATGTAGATCTGCGTCGGCAGGGCGGTGGCCGCATCCATGACGCCGCCGGGCTCCGAGGTGATGAAGGCGTTCATGCCGATCAGCAGCAGCGGGGCCGTCTCTCCGAGGGCACGCGCCAGCGAGATGATCGTTCCAGTCATGACGGCCGGCATGGCAAGCGGCAGAATATGGTGGAAGATTGCCTCGTGCTTGGAGGCACCGATGCCGAGCGCCGCCTCGCGGATGGACGACGGCACCGACTTCAGCGAATTGCGCGTCGTGATGATCAGCGTCGGCAGCGTCATCAGCGACAGCACCAGACCGCCGACCAACGGGGCCGAGCGCGGCATGCCGAACCAGCCGAGGAACACCGCCAGGCCGAGAAGGCCGAAGATGATCGACGGCACCGCCGCCAGATTGTTGATGTTGACCTCGATCAGGTCGGTTATGCGGTTCTTTGGCGCAAACTCCTCGAGATAGATCGCCGCCGCAATGCCGATCGGCAGCGAGATCACAAGCGTGACGAGGAGCGTCCAGAACGAACCCGAGATCGCGCCGGCGAGGCCGGCAAGTTCCGGGAAGCGGCTGTCCGGGTTGAAGAACAGACCCCAGTTGAAGGGGCGGGAGATCAGCCCCTCGGCCGACAGCTTGTCGAACAGTTCGATCTGCTTGTCGTTCATCCGGCGCTGGCTCTCCGGCGTGTCGCGGCTGATCTGCCCCTTGGCGAGCTGGTCCGCCGGGTCCGACATCGGCACCAGATAGCTGTGCCGCCCGGTCAGTCGGTCAGGGTCGGCGATGACGGCGTCGCGCACGATGTAGGGCGACTGATCGGTGAACAGGCCGAAATAGTCCCGCTCCTCGCGGCGAGAGAGGTCGCCGGCCTCCGCGCGCATCGCCTGGCGGAAGATGCCGCGCCAGTCGGCGCCCATCAGGTCGGTCCTGTCCACCTCCGCCGAGCTCAGGTCGATCTCTACCTTCACCATGGTCTGGGTGAAGGCGGAGTAGCCGGTATAGGTTATCGAACCGATCAGGAACACCAGGAAGCCGAGTGCGAACACGATCGCCGCAACCCCGTAGAACTTGAGCCGGGCCTCCGAAGCGTAGCGCGCCTTGCGCCGCGCCACCATTTCCTTGGAATGCCAGTCGATCTGCTTGATGGGCGTTTCGCTGGTAGCATCCATCAGTATTTCTCCCGATATTTGCGCACCGTGCGAAGCGCGATGATGTTCAGAATGAGCGTCATGATGAAGAGCACCAAACCGAGCGCGAAGGCGGCGAGCGTCTTGGGGTTGTCGAATTCGGCGTCACCCGTCAGCAGCGTCACGATCTGAACGGTGACCGTGGTCACGGCATCGAAGGGGTTGATCGTCATCTTCGCGATCAGGCCCGCGGCCATGACGACGATCATCGTCTCGCCGATGGCGCGGCTCAGGGCCAGCAGCACGCCGCCGACGATGCCCGGCAGCGCCGCCGGGATCAGCACCTTGCGGATGGTCTCGCTCCGGGTCGATCCCAGCGCAAACGATCCGTCGCGCATTGCGCGGGGAACGGCGGCAAGGGCATCGTCCGAAAGGGAGGAGATGAGCGGGATGATCATGATCCCCATCACCAGACCCGCGGCGAGCGAGCTGTTGGGGGAGGCTTCAAGCCCGATGCCGGCGCCGAAGCTGCGGATCGCCGGGGCGACCGTCAGCACGGCGAAGAAGCCATAGACGACCGTCGGGACGCCGGCGAGAATCTCCAGCAGCGGCTTGACGACGGCACGAAAGCGCGGATGCGAGAACTCGGTGAGATAGACGGCCGAGAGGATGCCGATGGGCACGGCGACGATCATCGCGATAGCCGAAATCATGACGGTACCGAAGATGACCGGAATGACACCGAACGCGCCCTGCCCGGCGACCTGGTCGGCGCGCATGGCGATCTGCGGTTCCCAGCGCAGACCGAACAGAAACTCCTGCACCGGCACGCGCAGGAAGAACTGCCCGGCCTCGAAAATCAGCGAGGCCACGATGCCACCGGTCGTGATGATGGCGACGAGCGAGGAGAAGAGCATGAAGATCGTGATCGCGCGCTCGACCGAATGGCGGGCCCGGAAGCGCGGCCGAACGACCCGCAGGCCAAGCACCGCCCCGGCAATGGCGGCGGCTGCGGCCACGGCGACCATCGCCATGTTTGCCGTGGCCTTTAGCGCGTTGTAGGCGGCGGCTGCGGTCTTGATCTCTTCGGTCGGCTCCCTGAACGAGCGACCGGCGGCGTTCTGGCGAACCTCGCTCATCATCAGAGCCTGCTCGGACGCGGTCGCCGTTTCTGCGGACGGCATCGTGCTCAGCACCATGCGATCGATGACGGTTCCCTGGCAGAACAGCCAGACCAGCACGATCAGAAGCGCCGGCACGCCTGCCCAGATCGCCGTATTCAAACCATGATAGATGGGGCGGGAATGGACTTTTCCGGCGGATGCGCCGGCAAAACCTGCCTTGCGGGTGGCAAAGAGCGCCGTCACGATCGACAACGCGACAATCAACAAAACCAATGTGCCGGTCATGACATCCGTTCCTCGGAAATGAGGGAGCCGCCCGCGCGAGGCGGGCGGCGGTAGCTGACGATCAGTTGGTCAGCTTCGTAGCATTGGTCACGTCATCGGTGACCTTCGTGCGCAGGTCGTCGGCGAGCGGGGTGAGGCCGCGCTCGGCGAGGTAGCCGTCCGGGCCGAGGGCCGCATCAGAGACGTACTCGGCCAGGAAGTCCTTCATGTCCGGAACGACGTCGCGGTGAGCGTTCTTGACATAGATGAACAGCGGGCGGGCGACCGGGTAGGAACCGTCGGCGATCGTGTCGGTATTCGCTTCGATGCCGTTGATCTTGACGTCCTTCAGCTTGTCTTCGTTCTCGTAAAGGAAGGAGTAGCCGAAGATGCCGACAGCGTTCGGATCGGCGTCGAGACGCTGAACGATCAGGTTGTCGTTCTCGCCGGCTTCGACGAACGGGCCGTCCTGGCGCATGCGCGAGCAGACCTCGTTCCACTTGTCCTCGTCGGACTTCTTCAGCTCGGCCATGCCTTCGAGCTTGGAGCAACCGTCATGCATGACGAGCTCGACGAAGGCGTCGCGGGTGCCGGAGGTCGGCGGCGGGCCGAAGGCAACGATGTTCGCATCCGGCAGCGAAGCATCGATGTCCGACCACTTCTTGTTCGGGTTGGCGACGAAGCCACCCTTGCCGTCCGGAAGCTCGGCGGCGAGCGCCTTGAAGATCTGCTCCTCGGTCAGATCCCACTCGGCTTCGTTGGCGCGGGAAATGGCGATCGAAAGACCGTCATAGCCGATCATCGCCTCGGTGATGCTGTCAACGCCGTTCTTGGCGCAGAGTTCGATTTCCGACGCCTTGACGGCGCGCGAGGCACCGGTGATGTCGGGGAATTCTTCACCGACGCCGGCGCAGAAAGCCTTGAAGCCACCGCCCGTACCGGTCGACTCGACGACCGGAGCCGGCTTGCCCGTCTTGGTGGCGAATTCCTCGGCAACGGCCTGCGTGTAGGGAAACACGGTGGAGGAACCAACGATCTTGATCTGGTCGCGGGCGACGGCAACGCCGGTCAGGGCGGCGGTGGCAACCAGTGCGGCTACGGTGAGTTTAAGAGATTTCATCTGAAGTTCTCCCGGTATGGGCTTGTGTGGGTACGCCGGCGTCGGCCTTTGCCTGCCGTCGATCAGCGGCCCCTGTCTAACGCCGCTTCGCCAATGCTTTTATGTCAAATCGATGAAACATTTGTGACACTTTATGTCGCGGAATTCGTTGAGCTTTTATCCCCGAACTCACAGCCGGCGCCGGCTTTGTGTCAGAACTTGACGACGAAGACCGTCCCCGTGCCGACTTCCGACCTCACGACCAGCCGAGCCCGGTGCCGGGTGAGGATGTGCTTGACAATCGCAAGGCCGAGACCGGTTCCCTTCTTCGAGCGGCTGGCCTCGACATTGACACGGTAGAAGCGCTCGGTGATGCGGGGGACATGTTCGGGCGGAATGCCGGGGCCGTAGTCGGTGACGGACACCTCCGGATGCCCGCCGTCGCCCACCGCCAGGCGCACGTCGACGCGCTTGCCCTCCTGGCCATACTTGCAGGCGTTCTCGATCAGGTTCTCGAATACCTCGATCAGTTCGTCGCGGTCGCCGGCGACCTCGACGGCCTGCGGCGGCAGATCGAGCGTGATTTCCACGCCAAGCTCCTGGGCAAACGGCTGAAGGCTGTCGCGCACGTAGCCCACCAATGGCCCCAGCTCCACCATTTGGTCGGGAGGAATATGCGACTTCAACTCCAGCCTCGACAGCGACAGCAGGTCGTCGACGAGACGGCTCATCCGGGTCGCCTGCTCGTGCATGATGGCGAGGAAGCGTTCCTGCGCCTTGCCGTCGGCCCGGGCCGGCCCCTGGAGGGTTTCGATGAACCCGCGCAGCGAGGCAAGTGGCGTACGCAGCTCGTGGCTGGCATTGGCGACGAAGTCGGAGCGCATGCGCTCGATCCGACGAGCCTGCGACACGTCGCGAAACGAGATCAGGAAGTATCGCCCACCGCCGAGGCGGGCACCGAGCGACGGCATCGGAGCGGCGCGCACGATATACACGGTCTCGGACGGCAACCGCTCCGAGTGTTCGATTTCCTTGGCCTGCCCGGTCGCCATCACCTCGCGCGCCATGTCGAGGACGCCCGGTGCGCGGATGCGGCCGGCCAGGTCCGCGTTGCGCGGGATCGGACCGAAGAGCGTGGTGGCGGCACGGTTCTGCAGCCTGACGGTCTCGTCATCGGTGACGATTACCACAGGCATGTCGAGCGCATCGACCAGCGCCGCGATGGAGGAAAGGTCTTCGGCGGCATCGCCGTCGGCGTGCGGGACCACCGCCGCAGGGGCGGCCGACGAGCGCTGCTCGAAGCGGTCGGCGCGCGCAAGACCGGCGAGGAGCAGAAGCATCGCCGCAAAGACAATCCAGCCGACGGGAAGGCCGCCCAACCACATCAAGAAGGCGGTGAAGACGACCGCGGCGAGGAGGACGCGCTCGTCCCACAGCTGCCGCAAGAGCCACCGGACTGTCGACCCGCGCTCCTCCACAACAAGCCCCTTCCTCGCCTTCATCCATGCCCTCCTCGATCACTGCCTGAACGGGAAGCCATAGCGCCATTTCATGACATGTTTTTCACGGTGCGCTTGAAATCGCAATGCGGTTGTGGCCTGCTTCCCCCATCAGGGCGCAGAGGCGGGAGCTGGAATCATGTCGAAATTTCCTGACATCAAGCCAGTGGAGATCGAGAGCGGCGGCAAGACGCGGCTGTTCGACATCGACGATGCGAAGCTGCCCGGCTGGGTGGACGACAACGCCCTGTCCTCGGGCGGATACCCCTATGACAAGAAGCTGGACAAGGACGAGTACGAGGAGGATCTGAAGCGGCTGCAGATCGAACTCGTCAAGGTCCAATACTGGCTGCAGGCCACCGGAAAGCGGGTGATTTCCGTCTACGAGGGACGCGACGCAGCCGGCAAGGGCGGCATGATCTTCGTCACACGCGCGTACCTCAATCCACGCTACGCGCGGGTGGTCGCCCTCGCCAAGCCGACCGAAACCGAGCAGGGCCAATGGTACTATCAGCGCTACATCGCCCAGTTTCCGACCGCTGGCGAAATGGTGCTGTTCGACCGCTCCTGGTACAACCGCGCCGGGGTGGAGCCGGTCATGGGTTTCTGCACGCCGGAGCAGTACGAGAAGTTCCTGGCCGAGACGCCGGAGTTCGAGAAGATGGTGATCGCCGACCGCATCATCTTCTTCAAGTTCTACCTGGAGATCGGGCGCGAGATGCAGATCAAGCAGTTTCACGAGCGCCGCCACGACCCCCTGAAGACGTGGAAGCTGTCCCCGATGGACATTGCAGCCCTGCAGAAGTGGGACGACTACACCGACAAGCGCAACCGGATGCTGCAGCTCACCCACGTGCCCTGGGCGCCATGGACGATCGTGCGCTCGAACGACAAGCGGCGGGCCCGCCTCAACGCGATCCGTCACATGCTGCGCCGCCTCGACTACGAGGACAAGGACAGCAAGGCGATCGGCGAGATTGACGAAAAAATCCTCGGCACGGGCCCGGACTTCCTGAAATAGGCCGTGCGGGGCTATTCGCCCGGCAGTATGCGCACGGCAAAGAGATTGATGCCGGCGCCGCCGCCATTGACGTCGCTGTGGATGAACAGCCGGCCAGGCTCGTTCGGCGACAGCGTCCGGTCGAATGCCACCTGAAACAGAAGATCCGCCCTGTCGGTCACCGCGAACCGATGACGGTCGCAGTCGCCGAGCGCCGAGAATTCGCATTCGACCGCCACCTGCACGGGTTTGCCGTTTTCCGGCTCGACCGTGATCGCAATCGTCGAGGTCTTGCCGGCCATGGCCCGCAGCACATCCGGCTCGACCGCGATCGCCACGGCCCCCTCGCGATCCGCGGCAGAGGAGACCAGCCGCACCGCCGGCCCCTCGTCGGTGCTGACGGATTCGAACCGGCTCTTCGGCCCGGCCGAGAGCCCGTCGGTCCTGCCCGGGCCGAACACCTCCCGCCAGTCGGCGGAGAAGGAGTTCTGCGCATCGAGCGCCTCCTTGACCGGATCGGGCCCGCCGAAGTCCTCGCCGCGCACCGTTTGCGACGGATTGGCGACGCGGCCGTCGCGTTCACCCGGGGGCAGCAGCAGCCCGCTGCTCTGCACCCACCAGAAGGCGGTCCCGATCGCCGCCGCCAGCGTCGTCATGACAAGCAGGAAGGAAAACAGGCGCCCGCGGCGCTTCGGCGCCTTGGCCATACGCGGCGAAGCCGCGACAAGGCCGTCGTCCTGCACCGCGCGGCCTGCCCGCTTCGACGCCGGTGCGGCCGGGCCGAAACCGTCGCCGCGCTCGGGGCGGATCTCCTCCAACGCCGCACCCGGCGCGTTCTCGTCGACCGCAGCCCGGACCGGGCGGGGCTCCGGGCGATCCTCGCCGGATGCGACAGGGGCCGCGGCGCCCGCCGCCGGCGCGCCGGTTCCCGGTCGCTCTGCCCTGGTGGCCTGGCGCTGCTCGGTCTCGATCTGCCGTATCGTCATCTCCAGGCGATGGCGTTGTGCGGCGATTGCTTCGGGGTCATTGATCTCCTGCTTGCGCAGGCCCGTTTCGAGCGCGTTGCGTGCCGACTGGTAGATTCGCGCGCGAATTTCGGGATTGCTGCTTTCGGCGCGCGAAAGCGCGTTCCTGATGGCCTGTTCCAGTCCGCTCACATTGCCTCCTTGGGCGATTTCGCGCAGCATATGTGCCGCGCGGGGCGGGTCCAACGCGATCAAGGCGTGTTGGCTTGCGTCGTTAGGTTTTCGGTAAACTTTCGTGCTGCGTTCCGCAAGTCTCGTTTCACCCCTGGCGCTCCGGAGCCGCGTCGCACTGCCCGGCCGCGCCGGCGCAGGCCGGTCTTGAGGAGGCAGGGGCGAGGACAACACCCGGCCACATGGGCCCTTTTCAAAGCTCGGAAGCACTGATAGCCTTCTTACGTTTCCGTAAACGTCAAAATTGGACTCGCCATGACCCTGCCCGCCGTCCTGCGTGACAATGTGCGCCTTCCCGTCGTCGCCTCGCCGCTCTTCATCATCTCGAATCCCGCGCTGACGCTCGCCCAGTGCAAGGCCGGCGTGGTCGGCGCGTTCCCGGCGCTCAACGCGCGCCCGGAAGCGCAACTGGACGAGTGGCTGGCGGAGATCACCGAAGGCCTGCGCGACCACGACGCCAAGAACACGGATCGCCCGGCTGCCCCGTTCGCGGTCAACCAGATCGTGCACAAGTCCAACCGGCGTCTCGAACATGACCTGATGCTGTGCGTGAAATATCGTGTGCCGGTCGTGATCTCCTCGCTCGGCGCCGTGCCGGAGGTGAACGATGCGATCCACTCCTACGGCGGCATCGTGCTGCACGACGTGATCAACAACCGCCATGCCAACTCCGCCATCCGCAAGGGCGCCGACGGCCTGATCGCGGTCGCGGCCGGCGCCGGCGGCCATGCCGGCACGCTGTCACCGTTCGCGCTCGTGCAGGAAATCCGCCAGTGGTTCGACGGCCCGCTGCTGCTGTCGGGCGCGATCGCCACCGGCGGCGCGATCCTGGCCGCCCAGGCGATGGGCGCGGACATGGCCTATATCGGCTCGCCCTTCATCGCCACCACCGAGGCGCGCGCCAGCGCGGCCTACAAGCAGGCGGTCGTCGACGGCACGGCGGCCGACATCGTCTATTCGAACTATTTCACCGGCGTGCACGGCAACTACCTCAGGCCGTCGATCCGCGCCGCCGGACTGGACCCCGACAACCTGCCCGAGGCCGACCCCACCAAGATGGACTTCGAGACGGCAACGACCGGGGCAAAGGCATGGAAGGACATCTGGGGCTGCGGCCAGGGCATCGGCGCGGTGAAGCAGGTCACCAGCACGGCGGCACTCGTTGCCCGACTGGAGGACGAATACGCCCGCGCCCGCACCCGCCTGGCCGCGCTCTGACGCACGCCCGGTCGCCACCGCTCAGGAAAATCCGTCACCGGGCGAACTGATGACTTGAAATCTCCGCGCAATGCGGTTATCAGCGCCACACATTCCGGCCCGCGACGCTTCGAGGGCCGATGCGGGCCGCTTTAGCTCAGTCGGTAGAGCACATCATTCGTAATGATGGGGTCACGTGTTCGAGTCACGTAAGCGGCACCATTCTCCTCCATGAACAATGACCTTGCGAGGTCAAGAGACGGCTCCCTCTTGCGTTCAGCTTCGGGGACGGCCACACGATGCCTTGTGGCGCGCGGACTGGTCGGCGCGGGCGCATTTCCAAGCCGGGCCGACTGGCGACCTGCCCTGCGCAGCAGGGGCGACACCTCCCGCGAGGTTCCAGCGCTTCGACGTGCCCCCTGAGCCGACGAGAGCGCCGGCTGCAAGGCGTTTCCGCAGCCGGGCGCGCATCGCCAAATGGCAGTGGAAAGGTTGCGCCAACGCGCAGTTCAGTCGACAAATGATGCGCCAGCGCTGGTTTTTAAGGGCGAGACACGGTACCAACCGGCAGCACATTTGCAGTGAGTGGCTGCGCACCAGTATGAAGCTTGGCGTTTTCTTATGTGAGGGGCCGTGATTTCCGCCACCAGGGCCATTTCGGAAGCCGTAGAAACACCGATCCGCGTCATCTCTTCGCAGATGCGCCGCATGACAGGGAAGCTTGCCGGCAAACCCCCTCTGTTCCTGTTTGGGTTCACCAAATGGAAAACCTTCATGCACGACTGGTTTGCCGACAGGGATGTGATTTTCGCACCCATGAAAGCATCGCCCATGGAGTTCGAACTCTATTGGAAGTGGCGCATTCTTGCAGACCCACGCGCGAGCGTAATGTCGTGGCAATACAAAGGATTGCCCAACCTGAAGGAGTTCTGCGCCAAGCGCGGCATCGAATTTCACTACGTCGAGGACGGGTTTATTCGTTCCGTAGCACTGGGGGCTCTCCACACGCCGCCCTTGTCCCTGACCTTCGACCGGCAGGACATGTTCTTCAATGCCGGCGCCCCGACCGACCTTGAGAACCTGCTGGCCACCTTTGACTTCGACGGGCACCCGGACCTGATCGCGCGCGCCCGATCGGTGATGGACACGCTGCTAAGCTCCAGGCTCAGCAAATACAATCCCAGCGCCGCGGCGAATGTCGAACGAATTTACGGGGCCAAGACCCGCAAGCGCATTCTCGTGATCGGCCAGGTCGAACGCGATGCGTCGATCCGATATGGCTGCAGTCATTCGATGACCAACAATGACCTTGTATGGCTCGCTCGGCGGGAAAATCCAGACGCACAAGTCATCTACAAGCCACACCCCGAAGTCCTGCAAGGCATCGCCGAGCCGCTCTCCAATCCTGATCTCGTCAGGGAGGCGGCCCTTGTCCTCGAGGAAGACATCAGCGTTGCCGACGCGTTCGACACGGTCGATCACGTCTATACGATCACATCCCTGTCGGGGTTCGAGGCCCTGATGCGCCGAATGCGGGTCACCACCGTCGGCTGTCCTTTCTACTCCGGCTGGGGCCTAACCGACGACCGGCAACCGAACCCCCGCCGCGGCCGAAGCCTGACGGTGGAGCAGGTGTTTGCCGCCGCCTACATCCTCTATCCCCAATACCTTGATCCGGCCACGAAACGACGCGTCGAGATCGAAGAGGCAATCTCAATCCTGAAGGATCTGAAGGGCAACAGCGCCAGCGCGCCTGTAGCAAGACAAACGGGCTGAAGACCTCGGCCGACACTTCCGTACGGCGCGACTTCGGTCCACCCCTTTACAGATCCTCAGCACCATGGCTCGCGCGGCCCCGGCCTTGCCCGGGCCAGACCTTCGGAAACGAGCTGGGCGCCGATCGAGCGGCCGTCGCGGCTGACGAGGCGCAGCTTGCGCCGATGCTGGTCCTCGTCCTGCCCGTCCCCGGACGCAAGCTCGAACGGACCGGCATTGAGCAGTTCGGCCAGCCGCCGGGTTGCCCGGGCGCCCAGCGCCGCCTCGGCGGCGCATTTGGGCTCCGACACGTCTGGCGCGTCGATGTCGGCGACCCGGATTCTCATGCCGTCCAGCCAGAAGCTGTCGCCGCCGGCGATGCAGGTGATGCGCGCCGCGCCGCTGCACACCTTGAAGGTGCGGCGCACCGACAGGCTCACGGCGGTGCGCACCGGGGCCGGCTTGGGCTGCTCCGCCTTGTCGGGCCCCACCAGGTCCTCGATGTTGGAGACCAGCCGCTGCCATTGCGGATGCTCGGCGAGCGTAGGGCCGAGGAACGCCACGGCAAACACCGCACCGAAGGCGAGCACGGCCGCGACCGCGACGAAGGCGATGAAGCCGCCGCTCGAAAGCTCGGTTCTGTTCCCGCTCTTGAGGCTGATGACATCCCTCACAGATCATCGCTCCGCTGCCTCGCGAAGCCTACTGCCAATTACCTTTCAAGTTTCTGAATGGTTGCACAGCCCGTGTGCGGTACGACCGGCGCGGCGACTGTCTCCGGGGAGGCGCCGGCAATCGGCCTGTCGGTGCTGGCACCCGCACCGCATCGTCCGGCAGAAACGATCGCAATGATCGGGACGGAGCACGCCGATGCATGTCGTTCCAGCGGTTGCGGCAGCGGCGAGAGATGCCAGTCGCCGCTTTGCCCGGCACCCGCCGGGCCGCGTGCGGGAGGGCGGCCGGCAGGCGTGTCACGGCTGCGGCCTGTGCCGTCGGCTCCGGATGGGCTCAGAACTTGACGCCGAGCGCCAGCCCGGCGTGGGTCAGGCCCTCGTTCGGCCCGTCGCACAGATTGGCGCTCGAGGAGTGGTCCACGGTCGCCATCAGCCGCAGGTTCCGCGGCAGTTCGACGCCGGCGGCAGCGTGCTCGCGGAACAGCAGCCGGCAGCCCAGATGCGGGCCGTCGCCATCGTCCAGGCTGCCGTTGTGAACCGTTCCGCCGATGCCGAGCTCGACGAAGAACACCTCGCCGATCGGCACATGCCAGTTGAGCCCGGCATAGGCCTGGTCCGGCCCTTCGCCGGCCAGCGTCCCGAGCTGGATCCTCGGCGACAGCAACACGTCCGTCACGCCGGCGACCGGCCGCTCGAACGGGGCGAAGTAGATCTCGGCCGAGCCGCTGGTGCCGCTCTCGGTGCTGGAGCCGCCGAACGAACGGCTGGCGCCGAGGCGCACCTCGTCGACGAGACTGCCGGCCCATGCCGCGGTTGAGGAAAGCAACAGGATGCCTGCCAGGAAATGCCGTGCCCCGATCATCAAGAATCCCCCGCGAATCGATGGCAATAGCCTTACGGCAAAGCCGCGGGCTGTCCATCAGCGCTGTTGGAATATTTGGTATAGGGCCCAGGGATTTGCGGCGGGCGGCAATCCGCAGGTTGAGGACCGATCGCCGGATGCGCGCAGGCGTTCAGCAGGCACGACGGGCGGCTATTCGGCCGCCCGTTTTTCGATGGCCGGGCGCTCGTCCGTCAGTTCCACCTCGCGCACCCATTCCCGCCAGATGGCGACCAGCAGCGCCATCAACACCGGGCCGATGAACAGCCCGAGGAAACCCATCGTCTTGACGCCACCGATCAGGCCGAAGAAGGTCGGCAGGAAGGGCAGCTTTATCGGCCCGCCCACCAGCCTCGGGCGTAGCGTCTTGTCGACGATGAAGAGCTCGACCGAGCCCCAGACGAACAGGGCGATCCCGGCGAAGGGCGATCCGCTGGAGATGAGGTAGATCGACACAAGCGTGAAGGACAGCGGCGCGCCGCCGGGGAAAAGCGCCATCAGCCCGGTCAGCACGCCGAGCGTCACCGCCGAAGGCACGCCGGCGATCCAGTAGGCGACGCCGAGCACGATGCCCTCGCCGATGGCGATCAGCGTCATGCCGGTGACGGTGGAACTGATCGTCGCCGGCACGATGCGGGAGATGCGGCCCCAGCGCATCGGCAGGATGCGCTCGCCGATGCTGTCGACCTGGGCCATGAAAGTCTCGCCGTCACGGTAGATGAAGAACAGCGCGATCAGCATGAACAGCATCGTCAGCAGCAGATGGAAGGCCGCCCCGCTGGCGGCAAGGGCGACCCGATAGATGTTGCCGATGTTGGCGCCGCTGACGATCTGGCTCAACTCGCCGATGGCGCCGGGATGATCGAGAAGGTCGGTCCACCGCTTGGACAGCCAGTCGCCGACGACCGGAAGGGCGCCGATCCATTCCGGCGCCGGCGCGCCGGTCTTGTTGGTCGCCACCGCCCAGCCGATCCAGTCGCGCACCTCGTGGAAGGCGTAGGTGATCGCGAACATCAGCGGCACGACGAGGAAGGCGAGGATCAGCACGATGGCAATGGCCGCGGCCAGCGTGCGGCTGCCGCCGATCGCGTGCCGCAGGCGACAGAACAACGGCCAACTGGCCGTGGCGATCACGAGGGCTGCGAGCACCGGAACGACGAAACCGTGGAAGAAGTAGATGCCCGCGACGATGACGAGCAACAGTAGCCAGCGCGCGGCCGAAAGCGGGGAGATCAGCGCGACGCCGCTCTGGCGCGCGGCTCCGAGCAGCCGTGGCTCCGGCCGCATGTTGCGCAGTTCGGGCTGGTGCACCACAATCCTCCATGCCGATGCTGCCCGTGTCGGCTTCGGCTCATAGTATTCAGGATACCGTGATAACAGCGTCTCATGTCACAGCAAACAAAACCTTGCGTGTGGCGCGACTTTTTCTCGCCGACCGTCCGGCCGCGCCCTTTCCCGGCGGCCGGACATGGCCGGCGACCATCCCTGGGGAGGTAATGATGGGAGACAGGGAAGACGGTAGCGGGGAGGAACCCTTCTCACCCGCCCGGATGGCCGCCGGCCCTGCTGTCGCGGCTGGAACGGAAACGCCCCTTTCCGGAAGCGAGGTCGCCGGCTGGCGGCGGCGACAGCGACAAGCGCTGATCGCGCAACGGCTGGCCCATTCGGCGGAAGGGCGCGCCCGCGCCGCCGTCAGCATCCTTCGCCGGCTGACGGAGGTGGTCGGCGAGGCCCGCGGGCTGAAGATCAGCCTCTATTGGCCGTTTCGTGGCGAGCCGGACCTGCGCCCGTTCATCGCCGCGACGTGGCAGCAAGGCGGCGTGGCGCTTCTGCCGGTGGTGGTGGAGCGGGGCCGGCCGCTGCAGTTCCGCAGCTGGCGACCCGGCGAACGGCTTGAACGCGGTATCTGGGACATCCCTGTTCCGGCCGACGGGACTTGCGCCACTCCGGACGTCGTCATAGCCCCGGTGGTCGGTTTCGACGGCGCGCTCTATCGCCTTGGCTATGGCGGCGGCTATTTCGACCGCACGCTGGCTCAGATGCGCGAAAAGCCGCTGGTGATCGGCGTCGGCTACGGCTCGCAGGCGATCGCCACCATCCGCCCGCAACCGCACGACATTCCGATGGACACCATCATCACCGCCGATGTCCGCGAAGACTGAAAAGGTTGCCGGCAGTGTGGAGCGTCGGCGTCTTGCCGATGCCGGCGCCCAATGGCGCCCGGAACCCGGACTGCGCGCCTTGACCGAACGTCCCGCATCGCTCGGTCGCTGTCGGAATCCCGGCTGGCCGACCGTCTTCAAGTCGAGCAAGCGGAAGGGAACAACGATGACCATCACGATTACGGCCTTTCAACGATCGCCCGACGGTGGCAAGGGGCTCGCGCGCGACATGCGCGTTCGCTGGGCGCTCGAGGAAGTGGGCCGCCCTTACTTGGTTCGCCTTCTTTCGTTCGAGGCGATGAAAGCCCCCGCACATCTCGCGCTTCACCCCTTCGGGCAGATTCCGACCTATGAAGACGGTGATCTCGTCCTGTTCGAGTCGGGTGCCATCGTGCTCCATATCGCCCAGCACCATGCCGGCCTGCTCCCGGACGATGCCAAGGCCCGGGCGCGCGCGATCACCTGGATGTTCGCCGCGCTCACCACCATGGAGCCGCCGATCGTCGACCGCGAGGTCGCCAGGTACTGCGAGGGCACCCAGACATGGTTCGAGCAGCGGCTGGCCTTGGCGGACGAGCGCATCCGCACGCGCCTTGGCGAACTTTCCGATCGCCTTGGTAAGGCCGACTGGCTGGACGGCCCGTTCAGCGCCGGCGACCTGCAGATGGTGTCGGTGCTGCTTCGGCTGAAAGGAACAGGCCTGCTGGAAGAACATGCAAACCTTGCCGCCTATGTGGCCCGCGGCGAGGCGCGGCCGGCCTATCGGCGCGCCTTCGCCGCCCAGCTGGCGGCCTTCAGCGGATCGGCCGGCTGAGGCGGCTTAACCGCCGCCACCACCGGCAGCGGCCGCGGCAGGCGAGGTGGACACTATTGCGGAACGCAGGGGATGCGCGGGCCGCCGCTCCTCGGTCGGTAGGTGTTGTCGGACAGCCTGTAGGAGCGATAGCGGCTGGCGCACCATTGTTGCGGCGTCATGCCATAGACCGGTGCCCGCGGTCCGACGGTCGCGTCGCCGAGCATCTCGCCGGTGCCGAAGGCCCAGCGCGGATACCAGTTGCCGTCGGGAGCCTGATAGTAGCCCTCCCGGTAGGCCTTGTATCCGCGCAGACCACGGTAGGTCGGGCCGCCGCGCAACCGGTCCACCGGATCGCCGGCGCCGGCATAGGGATCATAGTTCGGCCGCAGGGCGTCGATCGCCCGTCCGGGGAGCGGCGCGGCGAGGACGAAAGTGCACCCCAGCAACAGCGAAACAAGAAGGACCGACGGTGTGCGCATAGGCTGCTCCTTCCCTCCCCCGGCCGCGTATTCTTTCACGGCTTGCCGCACAATTCCACAGCCCGCGTCCGCGCTGCCCGCGCCCGGGCGCGGGACGCCAGGCCTTGCGCGCCCCGACACATGCGCTTTGCAGCCGCGATGAGTCAACGCCATTGACGTTTACGTTAATGTAAGATAGCGAATAGGCTTGAAGCAACAGGTCAAAGGCATCATGCTGCCGCGCTGGAAGGTTGGAGGACCGAATCCGTCGCGCACCGAGGCGGCGGATGCGGCCGACGACGCGAGGGAGGAAGCGCATCCATGTCAGCACCCGTTCAGGACCAGCCCGCCACCCGTCCCGACAAGGTCTGGCTCGCCTCCTACCCCCCCGGCATTCCAACCGAGATCCCGCCGCTGGCCTATGAGTCGATCGGCGCGGCCCTGCTGCATTATTGCGAGAAATACGCTGACCGGCCGGCCTTTACCAGCATGGGCAGGTCGATCACCTTCCGCGACCTCGAGGCGCAGTCCGCCAGAATCGGCGCCTGGCTGCAATCGCGCGGCCTGGCAAAGGGCGATCGCGTCGCCGTCATGATGCCGAACATCCTGCAGAACCCCGTGGTGGTCTACGGCATCCTGCGTGCGGGGTTCACCGTTGTGAACGTCAACCCGCTGTATACGCCGCGCGAACTCGAGCACCAACTGACGGACGCCGGGGCGAAGGTTCTGTTCGTGCTGGAAAACTTCGCCCACACGGTCCAGCAGGTGGCCGCCCGCACCCGGCTGCAGGAGATCGTCGTCTGCACGATGGGCGACATGCTGGGCGTAAAGGGCCTGATCGTCAATTATGTCGTGCGGCGGGTGAAGAAGCTCGTGCCCGCCTGGGCGCTGCCCGGGCACCATGCCTTCAAGGCCGTGCTGTCGAAGAGCGCGGGCACACGGCCAACCGATCCCAAGGTCGTGCGCGGCGACCTCGCCTTCCTGCAGTACACTGGCGGCACCACCGGCGTCTCCAAGGGCGCCATGCTCACCCATGCCAACGTCTTGTCGAACATGGAGCAGATGGGACTCTGGCTGGAAACCGCATTCAACGGCAAGGCGCGGCCGGAGCGGATGGTATTCCTCTGCGCCCTGCCGCTCTACCATATCTTCGCGCTGACGGTGAACTCGCTGGCCGGGCTCCTGACCGGCGCCGAGAACATCCTGATCGCCAATCCGCGCGACATCCCCTCGCTCGTCAAGGACATGGCCGCCAACAAGGTCAATGTCTTTCCCGGCCTCAACACCCTGTTCAACGCGCTGATGAACAATCCTGAATTCCAGAAGATCGACTTTTCGGACCTCGCGCTGACCTTTGGCGGCGGCATGGCCGTGCAGCGCCCGGTCGCCGAGCGCTGGCAGAAGATGACCGGCTGCCCGATCGCCGAGGGCTACGGCCTGTCGGAAACCTCGCCGGTGGCGACTGCCAACCGGCTGGACAGCACCGAGTTCACCGGTACGATCGGCATGCCGATCCCCTCGACCGAGGTCGACATTCGCGACGACGCCGACCGCTCGCTGCCGCTCGGTGAGATCGGCGAAATCTGCATTCGCGGGCCGCAGGTGATGGCCGGCTACTGGCAGCGGCCGGAGGAAACGGCCAAGGTGATGACCGCCGACGGGTTCTTCCGCACGGGCGACATCGGCTTCATGAACGACAAGGGCCTGATCAAGATCGTCGACCGCAAGAAGGACATGATCCTGGTCTCGGGTTTCAACGTGTTCCCGAACGAGGTCGAGGAAGTGGCGATGACCCTGCCCGGCGTCCTCGAATGCGCGGCGATCGGCGTCCCCGACGAGCATTCGGGCGAAGCGGTCAAGCTCTTCGTCGTCAAGGGCGATCCGAACCTGACCGAGGCGGACGTGAAGGCCCACTGCGCGGAAAATCTCACCAACTACAAGCGCCCGCGCCATGTCGAGTTTCGCACCGAACTGCCCAAATCCAACGTCGGCAAGATCCTGCGCAAGGACCTGCGGAGCTAGTCGGGCGCCGCGCGGACATAAATCGATTTAAATTTTTCCTGAAAAAGCGGCCGCTTTCGCCGGGAAGCGGTGCGACAGGCCTTGATTCGCGTGGCCCAAAACGACTAGCTAGCCCCCACCGGTCATGTTGCGATGCAAGGAGCCCGCCATGAATGCGCTTGTCGAAACGCTGAGAGCCACCGCCCAGGACACCGACGCCGCGGATATTCGCGCCGCCTTCGCCGCCGATCCGAAGCGCTTTTCCCGCTTCAGTGTCACCCTCGACGATTTCCTGTTCGACTATTCCAAATGCGCGGTGAACGAGCAGGTGCTCGACGGCCTCGAGGCGCTGGCGCAGGCCGCCGATGTCGAAGGCAGGCGCGACGCCATGTTCGCCGGGGAGAAGATCAACATCACCGAGGACCGCGCCGTGCTGCACGTCGCGCTGCGCAACCGCGCCAACACCGCAGTGATTGTCGACGGCGCCGACGTCATGCCGGAGGTGAACGCCGTGCTCGCCGCCATGGGCACTTTCGCCGACGGCGTCCGCTCCGGCGCCATCACCGGCGCCAGCGGCAAGCGAATCACCGATGTCGTCAACATCGGCATCGGCGGCTCTGATCTCGGCCCGGTCATGGCGACGCTGGCGCTCTCGCCCTATCACGATGGCCCGCGCCTGCATTTCGTCTCCAACATCGACGGCGCCCATATCGCCGACACGCTGAAGGGGCTCGATGCCGAAACGACGCTCTTTATCGTCGCCTCGAAGACCTTCACCACGATCGAGACGATGACCAACGCCGACACGGCGCGGCGGTTCGTCGCCGGCCGACTCGGCGAGGCCGCCGTCGGCCATCACTTCTGCGCGGTCTCGACCGCGCTCGACAAGGTCGCGGCCTTCGGCATCGCCGACGACCGGGTGTTCGGGTTCTGGGACTGGGTTGGCGGCCGCTACTCGATCTGGTCGGCGATCGGGCTGCCGCTGATGATTGCAATCGGCAGGGCGGATTTCGCCGACTTCCTCGCCGGCGGCCATGCGATCGACAACCATTTCCGCACGGCCCCGATCCGGCAGAACATTCCGATGCTGCTCGGGCTGATCGGCTACTACCACCGCAACGTGCTGGGCTATCCGTCGCGCGCCATCCTGCCCTATGACCAGCGGCTGTCACGCTTCCCTGCCTACCTGCAGCAACTCGACATGGAATCGAACGGCAAGGCGGTGACGCTGGATAGCAAACCGGTCGCGCAACGGACGGGACCGGTGGTCTGGGGCGAACCGGGCACCAACGGCCAGCACGCCTTCTACCAGCTGATTCACCAGGGCACCGACGTCATCCCGGCCGAATTCATGATCGCCGCCAACGGACACGAACCGGAACTGCGCCACCAGCACGAGCTGCTGATGGCGAACTGCCTCGCCCAGTCCGAGGCGCTGATGAAAGGCCGCACGCTGGCCGAAGCCAAGGCACAGCTGGCCTCGAAGGGCGTCGACGCGGCCAGGGCCGACAGGATCGCGCCGCACCGGGTGTTCCCCGGAAACCGCCCGTCGATCACCATGATCTACGACCGGCTGACGCCGTTCGCCCTCGGGCGGCTGATCGCGCTCTACGAGCATCGCGTGTTCGTCGAGGGCGCCCTGTTCGACATCAACTCCTTCGACCAGTGGGGCGTCGAACTGGGCAAGGAACTGGCGACCGGACTGCTGCCGGTGGTCGAGGGCAAGGAGAGCGCAGCGGGCCACGATTCGTCGACCGCCGGGCTTGTGGCGGCGCTGCTGAAGGCGGCCAAGTAAGCAGGCGCTGGCCTCCCCGTCCCGGCAGGGAGGCCAGCGCCAGCGCGCGGCGTCTGCCGAGCAGGAATTCACCATGCGTTGTGACAAGCTGGCCCGCGCCGCTCCCGGCTTTCGCAAGCAAGGTCGCGGGGAGCGCATTGCGCGGATGGGAGCCTAGAGCCCGATTTCGTTCGCCCAGGGCGGATTGGCGCCGGCGCGGGAGACGGTGACCGCCGCGGCCCTTGCCGCCAGCGCCAGCGCCTCGCGCAGGTCGGCCTCGCCGAGGTTCGCAACCTTCGTCTTGGTCAACAGCTCGCTCCGCTTCAGCGAAGCCAGGACGCCGGCATCGAACGTGTCGCCGGCACCGATCGTGTCCACCACCGCCACCTTCTCGCCGGGCACCGAGACCTTGTGGTTCCTTGTGTAGCCGTCGGCGCCATCGGCGCCCTTGGTGATGACGACGACCTTCGGCCCGCGCGCCAGCCACTCCGCCGCCAACTCGTCATGACTGCCGTGCATGCCGAACCAGTCGAGATCCTCATCGGAGAACTTGATGATGTCCGACTGCGCGGCCATGCGGTTGATGCGCGCCATATGCGCCTGCTTGTCCTTGATGAAGCCGGGCCTGATGTTCGGGTCGAGGGAAATCACGCGCCGCTGGTGCTCACGCGCAAGCAGCGTCTCGTAGGTCGCGCCGCAGGGTTCGGGGATGAGGCTGATGGCACCGAAATGCAGCGCCTCGCAGTCATCGCCGAGCACCGGAAGGTTGTCCGGCGTGATCATCCGACCGGCCGTGTTCTCGTCGTAGAAGGCATAGGTCGCCTGGCCATTGACGAGCTTGACGAAGGCGACCGTCGTCGGCCGGGACAGGATCGCGCAGGGGCTGTAGTCGACGCTGCTGGCCGTGAGCGCCTGGCGCAGCACGTCGCCCAGCATGTCGTCGGACAGGCCGGTGAAGAAGGCGGTCGGCACGCCGAGACGGCCGAGCGCGATCGCGGTGTTGAAGATCGCCCCGCCGGCATAGGGCGCATAGGCATCCTCGCCTTGCGTCGTCTTGCGCGGCAGCATGTCGATCAGCGCTTCGCCACAACACAGGATCATGAGTGCCTCCTCCGAACTTCTTTCAATCGATTTAATCGAGTGTCGGCAAAAACGCCAGCCTCTTTTGATCAGGCCGTCGGCAGGCTGCTGACGCCGCCGTGGTCGGCAGACCAGAGCAGCGGCGCATTGAGAAAGGCCTCGACCGAGGCCAGCGTGTCGTCGTCAAACAGCTTCTCGGCGCGGGCCGCGGCAAGCACGTGCCGCCAGGTGGCGATGTGGTGCAGCTTGACCTTGCCATTGGCAAAGCGCGCCTCGGCCTCCGGGAAGATGCCGTAGTAGAACAGCGCCAGACCGTGCTCGACCACGCCGCCGGCCGCCCTGACCGCGTCGATGAAGGTGAACATGGAACCGCCCGCGGTGGTCAGGTCCTCGATCACCAGCACCCGCGCGCCCTCGGGCATGTGGCCCTCGATCTGGGCGTTGCGACCGTGTCCCTTCGGCTTCTTGCGGACGTAGATCATCGGCAGGCCGAGGCGATCGGCCAGCAGCGCCGCAAAGGGGATGCCCGCGGTCTCGCCGCCGGCGATCACGTCGAACTGCTCGAATCCGGCCCCGCGCAGCAGTGTGGCGGCGGCAAAATCCATCACCGCCGAACGGACGCGCGGATAGGAGATCAGCTTGCGGCAGTCGATGTAGACGGGGCTCGCCATGCCGGAAGCCAGCTTGTAGGGTTCCTGCGGGCGGAAATGCACCGCCTTGATCTCCCACAGCATGCGGGCGAGAAGCACCGCCATCGTGTCGCGATCCGGAAACGAATTGGAAAACATGGCCTCTCTCCTGACTGGCTGCTCAGGGAGCGCATAGCAGCATCGACGCGCCGATGCCAGCCGGTCGCAGGGCCGGGGCGAATGCAAAAGAGCCTCCCCGGCTGTCCGGGGAGGCTCGGGACGGAACTCCAGGCGACCGGCGTCAGGCGACAACCGGGCCGGCGCTGCGGCGGGCGTCCACGGAGAGCGCGCCCGGACCAAAGGCGGCCAGCACGAGGAAGCCGCCGGCGATCGTCAGGTTCTTCATCATCATCAGGCTGTTGAACAGGGTCAGCAGGCTGTTGGCGCCTTCCGGGAAGTCCGGAATGTTGATCGCGCCGCTGTGGAACACGAGCCCGGTGAAGACGCAGAAAGCGGCCAGCAGGTAGGCGGTGATCTTCGTCTGGAAGCCGATGAGGATAAGGACGCCGGCGACCAGTTCGAACAGCCCGGCCAGATAGGCCAATGCCGTCGAGCCCGGAAGGCCGGCCCCGGCGATCATGCCGGCCGTCGAGGACGGATCGAGCAGCTTGGGGTAGCCGGAAAGGATGAACATGAAGGCAAGCAGGATACGTCCGACGAGGACGACGAAATTCTGGGACATGGCTGACTCCTGGCAGGTTGCAGCGGGTTTCGATGGCGCAATTCTTACCAGAACAGCGCGTCTACAATAGCCCGCCAGACGTGGACAGATCGTTCAGCATAAGAGCACAATGCCCGCCCCGTCCCCGTTCCCGCCGTCAGCCCCCGCGCATTTTCTGTTGCAACCGCCCGTGGGGTGCGGGAAGAATTGCCCACGACCGCCGAACGGCGGCGACCGCGGGGAGCGTGAGAATGAACGAGATTAGCAGGAGCGCTGCGTTCTGGCGCTCTTTTCCCATATTCGAGGGGTTCGGCAAGGACGCAATCGCCGATGTTGTCTCGATCGCGACCTATCGGAAGTGGAAGGCGGGAACCGTGCTGTTCCAGCGCGGCGACGAGGGCAGCTACCTCATCGTCATCATCTCCGGCCGGATCAAGATCTCGCTGATCACGCCCCAGGGCAAGGAACTGTCGCTGCGCCACCTCGAGGCGGGCTCCATCTTTGGCGAGATGGCCGTTCTCGACGGTCAGCCGCGGTCGGCAGACGCAACCGCGGTGACCGCGACCGAGGGGTATGTCATCAGCAAGCGCGAATTTTTGGACATGCTGGCGCGCAATCCACCGGCCTATCAGGCCATCGTCAACTATCTCTGCGCCATGCTGCGCGAGACGACCGAGCACCTCGAGACGATCGCGCTGTACGATCTGGATTCACGGGTTGCACGCTTCTTCCTGGCAACGCTTCGCAACATCCACGGTAACGAGTTGCCGGAAAGCGCCAATCTCCAGCTCGCCCTCAGCCAGGCGGAGATCGCCAGCATCGTGGGCGCCAGCCGACCGAAGATCAACCGCTCGATCCTGGCGCTCGAGGAGGCGGGGGCGATCCGGCGGTCGGACGGCATCATCTCCTGCCACATCGGCCGGCTGCGCGCCGTGGCCGAGCCGGACGACGAGTAGCTGGCCTTGGCCCTCAATCTCCGGGCGATCCGCGCCAAGCCAGTCGTCGCCGGCATCCTGGCCAGCCTGCTCGGCGCCGTGCTGCTTGCCAGCCTCGCCGAGGCTGTACTCGAACGGCCGCGGGAGGAGTTCTTCGACGCTCTGACTCAGTCTGTCCCGACGCCGGAGACCGACCGGGTCCTGGTCGTCGACATCGACCGCGAGTCGTTCCAGGCCGCACCGGGCGAGGACTGGACGCGGGCGCAGATCGCCGAGCTGATCGCGGCGCTCGCCGCGGCGCGACCCGCAGCCATCGCGCTCGACTTCGTCTTCAGCGGCGACTGCGATCCCGCCGATCCGCAGAACGCGGCGCTGGCGGAGGCGCTCGGCAAGGTGCCGGCCGTCCTCGGCTTCCTGGTCGGCGATCGCCTGGTCCCGGCCCCGGCGCCCGCGCCTGAACTCGCCGTGCAGCGACCGGTGGCCATTCCCGACGTCTGGTTCGTCGAGGGGGTGGAGGATGCCTGTCCGATGTTTCAGAAGCGAGCCGCCGCCGCGGCCGCCGGCTTTCTCGTCGGCGACGCAGACGCGCTGGTGCGTCGGGTGCAGGCCTATGCCATCGTCGGCAACGATCCCTATCCCACGCTCGGCGTCGAGGTGGCCCGGCGTGCCGCCGGCGCCGGCACGCCGGTCCTCGGCGGAACGCCGGCCTGGCTCCGCCACGACGGGCGCATCCTGGCCCTCGACGAGGACGGCAGTCTGCGCTTCGTCGCGGCGGATGCCGGGCGTATCGCCCGCCGCACGGTCTCGGCGATCGACGTGCTCGACGGGGCGATCGCGCCGGAGCGCATCGCCGGCAAGGTGGTTCTCGTTGGCAGCAGCATGCCGGCGCTCGGCGGCCTCAGGGCCAGCGCCTCGATGCCGCTCGAGCCATCGGTGCAGATTCATGCCGACCTCGCCAACGCGATCCTGACCGGCTTCGTCCCGGTGCGCGACCGTCGCCTGGTTCCGCTTGAGGCCGGCGCCGCATTGGCGGGAGGACTCGCCCTGGCCTTTGCCGTCACGCGGCTGCGGCCGACCCACGCGGCCCTGCTCGGCGTGGCGCTGCCGGTCGCGATCCTGGCCGCGGCGCTGCTGGTGTACCGGCAGACCGGGCTTCTGATCGACGCGGTCGGCATCGTGCTGGCGTTGTCGGCGGTGCTGTTGGTGACGGGCGTGTTGCAGTTCTCCCGCGTCAAACGCGCCGAACAGGTCGCCCGCCAGCGCTTCGCGCAGTTTCTGCCGGAATCGGTCGTCGCACGCTATGTCGACAATCCCGACCTGGAGCGCGTGGCCGGCGAGGAGCGGCAGGTCACGGCGGTCTTCACCGACATCGAGAGCTTCTCGGCGCTTTCTCACCGCATCGGCCCGCAACGGCTCGTGCCGTTGCTCGACATCTACTTCCGCGAGGTCAACGCCCTGGTCGAACAGCACGGCGGCATGATCAACAAGATCGTCGGCGATGCCGTCAGCGCACTGTTCAATGCCCCGGAGGACCTTGACCGCCACGTCGACAGGGCCATAGCCTGCGCCCTCGCGGTTCGGGCGTTGACGGAAGAGATGCGCCGGCGGCCGGCCTTTGCCGAGGTCGCCTTCGGCCGTACCCGCATCGGCGTCGAGACCGGCCTGGCGGTGCTCGGCGAGATCGGCACCGGCGGCCGGCTCGACTACACCGCCCACGGCGAGGTGATGAACATCGCGGCCCGGCTGCAAGACGCGAACAAGGTGCTGGGAACCGACATCTGCATCGGCCCCGCCGCTGCGTCGGAAACGACCGTCGCGCTGCGCCCGCTTGGTCTCCACGAGGTCCGAGGGATCGGCGCGCTGGCGCTCTTTTCGCCCGAAGCGCCGTGACGTTGCCTCGCCATCGCCGGCGAACAGGCCGCGCCCCGGCGCTCAGCGGATGCCGACGCTGGCATAGGCCTCGCGGATCCGCGCCTCGCCCCATTGGCTGACCGCACTGGGCGCTGCGCCGGGAGCCGCGACGTCGACGCCGTCGCCGGCCGCAAGCTGGCGGGTGACGCCGCCGCCGGTGACCTCGACAAGGCCGTGCTCGACGAACACCCCGAAGACGCCGCGACTGGGCCCGGCGAAAAACTTCGTGCCGCGGACGCCGATCATTCCGAAGGCGGTCCGCAAGGCGACGTCCATTTTCGGCGCCCCCTCGGGACGCTCGAACACCAGCGCCCCCGTTCCGAGTTCGATCGTGCCGCCCTGGCCGGCGATGAAGCTGTCAACCAGCAGCTCGACCCGGCTGCCCAGGAACAGTCGCGTGTCCCTGCCCAGCGTGAGCGCGGCAAAGCTGTCGTTGCCGGTGACGATGAAGTCGCGGTCCATGATGTCGGCGCCGACGCGGACCGCCGCAAGATCTTCCTGGTGCTTGCGGCTCACGGTGCCGCGTACCTCGTCGGCCGTTCCGATCACGGCATCGGCCCGCACCGACCCGAGGCCCACCAATGAAAGCACCCCGCCGATGACGATAGCCCGCCGCCTCACGGCCAACCCATGCCGAAAACCTCTCTGTCGCATCTGAACCCTCGCGATTGATTTCATGCCGTCGTGTCCAACCGGTACCGTGGCGCGGCCGTCGCATCGTGTTCCCGTGGGAACTGTTCCGGCCGCTCAAGCGTCTATCGTCTGGCAGCGGACGAGGAGAAGGGACAATGTTCAACAAAACCACTGCATTCACAACGGTCGGCGTCGCCCTTTTCTTCGCGGCGGCGGCCGCGGGCGCAGCGCCGCCGGCAAGGGCCGCCGGACTGACCATCGAAGAGAAATGCGACGCCGCGGCGGGAAGCCCGCTCGACCAGGCACGCAATCCTGTCTTTCAACCGGTCGAGGACGGCGACTTGCAACTCGGCGTCGCGATCTCGGCCTGCCGTGCCGCCTACAATGCCGGCGGCGGCGAAGCCCGCATCGCCTTTCAGCTCGGCCGGGCCCTGGATCGCGGCGGGCAGACGCTGGCAGCGGAAAAACTCTACCGCAAGGCCGCTACGGGCGGCCACACCGCAGCCATGGTGCGCTACGGCCGTCTGCTGGCACACAAGGGCGACGCCAGCGGTGCCTTCGCGCTCTACCGCAAGGCGGCAGAGGCCGGCGACCGCATCGGGGCCGGGGTTCTCGCCATCGCCTACCGCCACGGTATCGGCACCGCTCCCGACCCCGGCCTGGCCGGTCGCTGGCAGAGCGTGGCCGCCACGGACGACAACGAGCTTGCGGCCCTTACCGAAGAGGTGGCGGTTCTTGCGACGCGCGGCAGCGTCCAATAGGCGAAAAGACGCGGGCCTTCGACCGCCACGTTGACAGCTCAGGCGATCTCGCCCGTCTACGATCCCCAAGCGTCGGTCACGACGAGGAATTCGCCAGCGGGGCCGCCGGATCCTGCCCTTCAGTGCGATGCTCGCTCACTCCAATTCGGGCTGGCCGGCGTGGCCGTCCTTGCGGGCCAGGGCGGCGAGTGCGGCAATGTCGGCCAGTGCCCGCCGCTCGCGGACGATCGCAGCTACCGCTTCCTGCCGATCGATTTCCACGAAGCAAAGCGCGGCCCCCACCGGCGCCTGCGCCAGCCGCCAGAGGTCGGCCTCGATGACATTGGCGATCTTCGGGTAGCCGCCGCAAGTGTTGGCTTCCGCAAGCTGGACGATCGGCAGACCCGACGGCGGCACCTGCACCGTCCCGGGCATGATGCCGTGCGAGAACAGTTCCAGCTTTTCCGTCAGCGCCAATGCCGGCCCGTTCAGTCGGTAGCCAAGGCGGTTGGCCTCGTTGCTGACGATCCACTCGGTGGCAAAGAAGGTCCGGCGCGCCGCATCGGTGAAGAGCGGATACTCCGCCGACGGCAACACGCGCAGCGCAATCGGACCGTCGCCCGGGCGCGTCCCCCCGCGCAGATCGGCAGGGTCCATGCCAAAGCCGCCCACCGGCAGAGAGGCCGGTCCGCCTTGCAGCAGCGCAAGCCGGTCGCCGCGGATCAGCCCGCGCCCGTCGAAACCGCCGAAGCCGCTCTTGAGGTCGGTCGCACGCGAGCCGAGCACCGGCGCCACGTCGATCCCGCCGCCGAACGCCAGACAGACGCGCGCACCGGACAGCGGCAGGCCGAGCGTCAGCGTCTCGCCCTCGCGCGCCGTCTCGGCCCACCAGCCGGGCAGTGTGCGCTCTCCGAGCGTCACCGTGCATTCCGCGCCGGTCACGGCGAAGGCCGTGTCGCGCAGGAAACGCAGGCGGAAGGGAAACAGCGACACCTCGATTCCGGCGGCGTTGGCGGCGTTGCCGATCATCAGATTGGCGGCGGCCAGCGCCGGCCCGTCCATGGCTCCTGACCAGCCGACCCCGACGTCGAGATAGCCGGGACGGCCGAGATCCTGCACGCTGTTGACCGCACCGGTCGACAGGACCTCGATCACGACAAGCCTCCTTCGGCGCGGAACCGAATCCGGTCCCCGGGCCGGAGCGCGGCGGGCGAATCACGCCCGGGATCGAACAGCCTCATGGCGGTGCGACCGATGATGTGCCAGCCGGAGGGTGCAGTCACCGGCATGATGCCGGCCTGGGCGCCGCCGATGATCACCGATCCGATTTCCACGGTCATGCGCGGCACCGCCCGGCGTGGCATGGCGAGGCTGGGATCGAGCCCGGAGAGATAGACGAAGCCGGGCATGGCGCCGACCGCAGCGACGGAATAGGTGACCGCCGTATGCCGCCGCACGACCTCGTCCGGCGTCAGCCCGGCATGGGCGGCCAGGGCCTGGAGATCCTCGCCCGTCGCACCGCCATAGGTGACCGGAACCTCGACCTCGCGGCCAGCGACCGCATTGGCGGCGACGTTGTGCCAAGCGGCGGCGAGCTTTCGTTCGAGCTTTTCCGGGGCGATCGCCACGGGGTCGAACACGACCATGAGGTTGTTCATGCCGGGGACGGTCTCGCGGACGCCCGGCACCACGCGCAGGGCCGCAGCCACCGCCCAGACCCGCTGCTGCGTCGCATCGGAGAAGACCGCATCGGCCGCGTCGAGCAGCACCGCACCGGCGCCCTCCGTGCTGATCGCCGGGTTTTCGCTCCTGGAGGTCACGCGCGAGTCCAATCCGAAGGCCACCTTCATCGGGATTGACGATGGCGCCTCTGATAAATCAGTCTGGACCGCAATCCAACCGCTTTCATCATGTGTGGCGGGTGGGTCGCTTCAATAACGCATTGCGCGCGACAACCCGGGCAAATGGTGTAGAACGGGCGGCGAGCGAGGAGAATCCATGACCGATCAGAGCCTTACCGTCGACCTCAACTCGGACATGGCGGAGGGGTTCGGCGCCTATCGCATGGGCGACGACGAGGCGATCCTGCGCGTCGTCACCTCAGCCAACATCGCCTGCGGCTTCCACGGCGGCGACCCGGAGATCATGGCGGCGACCTTCGCTCTGGCACGCGAGCGTGGCGTCGCCGTCGGCGCCCATCCCGGCTTTCCCGACCTTTGGGGCTTCGGCCGCCGCAACATCCCCTTCTCCGCCGGCGAGATCGAGCGGCTTGTGGCCTACCAGATCGGCGCAGCGCAGGCGCTTTCGAGCTATGCCGGCCATCCGATCACCCATGTGAAGGCGCATGGCGCGCTTGGCAACCTGACCCAGCAGGACGCCGAGGTGGCAATGGCGGTCAACCGCGCGATCAAGGCCGTCGATCCCCGGCTGGTGTGCCTGGTGATCGCGCTCGGTCACCAGCAGCGTCAGGCGAACGAGATGGGGCTAGCCACCGCTTCCGAGATCTTCGCCGACCGCGCCTATACCGACGAGGCCCATCTCGTTCATCGCAGCCTGCCGGGCGCGGTGATTCACGACCCGGACGAGGCGGCCGCACGCATCGTCCGCATGGTGCGGGCCGGCGCGATCGAGACCGTCACCGGCAAATGGATCGAGACACCGATCGATTCCGTCTGCGTGCACGGAGACACCCCCGCCGCCGTGTCGATCGCCCGCACGGTCCGCGACGCGCTTGAAGCCGACGGCATTGCCGTCCGCAATTTCCTGAAGTGATCGGAGAGGACGATGGATTTGGACGTTATCGAGCGCCTGATGCGGATGCTGTCGGCCTCCGACGTCGACGAACTCGAGGTGACCGAGGGCAACCTGCGGATCCGGCTGGCGAAGGGCGCGGCCGCCCGTCCCGGCCCCGTCGCCGCGCCGGCGCGCCAGGCCTCGCCGTCCTCGCCGCCCGCCCAGTCGGCCGCCGCTGTCGGCGACCGTGACGGTGACGGCAATAACGAGGAGCACGTCATCGTCGCCGGCCTGCCGGGAACGTTCTATCGTGCCGCCGCGCCCGGCGCCCAACCCTTCGTGTGCGAGGGTGACGCGGTTTCCGACGGCCAGCAGATCGCCATCGTCGAGGCGATGAAGATGATGAACCCGGTCGAGGCCGATTGCGACGGCACCGTGGTGGAGGTGCTGCTCGGCGACGCCGCCGCAGTGCTGGCCGGCACACCGCTGTTCCGCATTCGCAGGGCGGAGGACTGAGCATGCGCTCCCCCAGCCCCTGCCCCGGCGCCGGGATGGCGTCATGAGCCGCTTCGGCACCGTCCTCATCGCCAATCGCGGCGAGATCGCGCTGCGGGTTCTGCGCGCCTGCCGCGAACTCGGCCTCGGTACGGTTGCCGTCTATTCCGAGGCGGACCGTGGCCTTCGGCATGTCGAGCTCGCCGATCGCGCGGTCTGCATCGGCCCCGCCCCCTCCGCGGCCAGTTATCTCGATGCGCAGGCGCTGCTGCTCGCCGCCCGCCACGCCGGCGCCGACGCCATCCATCCGGGCTATGGCTTCCTGTCGGAGAACGCCACCTTCGCGAGGATGGTGGAGGATGCCGGTCTCGTCTTCGTCGGGCCGCCGTCGCAGGCAATCGCGCTGATGGGCGACAAGGTCTCGGCGAAGGCGGCCATGCGCGCGGCGGGCGTGCCCTGCGTGCCCGGCTCCGAGGGCGCGCTGCCGGACGATCCGACCGCGCTTCTCTCGATCGGCGCGGCCACCGGCTACCCACTCATCGTCAAGGCGGCCGGCGGCGGCGGCGGCCGCGGCATGCGCGTCGTGCGGCGCAGCGAAGAACTGCTGGACGCCGTCGCTGCGACCCGCAAGGAGGCGGGCCGCAGCTTCGGCAACTCCGCCGTTTACCTCGAGCGCTACCTTCAGCGGCCGCGCCATGTCGAGATCCAGGTTCTGGCCGATGCGCATGGCAACGCCGTCTACCTTGGCGAGCGCGACTGCTCGGCCCAGCGCCGGCACCAGAAGGTGATCGAGGAAGCACCGGCGCCCGGCATCGACCGCGGCCTGATCGCCGCCGTCGGCCGGCGCTGTGCCGAGGCCTGCCTCGCCATCGGCTATCGTGGCGCCGGGACCTTTGAATTCCTCTACCAGGACGGCGAGTTCTTCTTCATCGAGATGAACACCCGCGTGCAGGTCGAGCATCCGGTCACCGAGATGGTGACCGGCATCGACATCGTCCAGGCACAGTTGCAGATCGCCCAGGGCGAGCCGCTCGCGCTGCGGCAGGAGGACATCCGCCCGCGCGGTCATGCGATCGAATGCCGCATCAATGCCGAGGATCCGTTTCGCTTCACCCCGTCTCCCGGACGGGTCAGCCGTTTCGTGCCGCCGGGCGGATTCGGCGTTCGCGTCGACAGCCATCTCTACGCCGGCTACGAGGTGCCGCCGCACTATGATTCGCTGGTGGCCAAGATCATCGTCCACGGCGCCGATCGCGACCAGGCGCTCGCCCGCATGCGATGCGCCCTTGGCGAGACGGTCGTCGACGGCATTCGCACCAGTATCGACCTGCACCGGATGCTGCTGGACGATCCCGCCATCGCCGCCGGCGGCTTCGACATCCACCATCTGGAACGGCTGCTGGAACGGCGCCAGCCGCCGGCGGGAGCGAGGCGATGAGCGCGGAACTGGCCGTACGCCTGGAGGCGCTGATGGCGCGCTACGGCATCGCCGAACTGGAGATCGACGAGGGCAATCTGCAGCTTCGCCTCGGCCGTCGCCCTGCCGCCGCCGCTCCCGGCGCCACGAGTGTCACCGTCGAGGACCCGGCCGTGCTTCGCGCCACCACCTTCGGCACCTTGCGGCTTTCGCACCCGGCCAGCACGGCTGGCGCCCTGCCGCTGCCGCGCCGGGTTCGGCGCGGCGCAATCATCGCCTATGCCGCGGTCGGTCCGCTGCTGCGCCCCATCCTCGCCGAACGCGACGCGACGCTGCTGCGGCCGCTGCAGGCGGATGGCGCTGCGATCGGCTATGGCGACCCGGTCTTCGCGGTGGAGCAGGGCCAGGCACTTCAGGGAAAGCCGTGATGCCGCCGCGACACCAGACACGCTCTTGACCTGCGACGGGCGGCCATAGAGATTTCCCGCGCACCCTTTCCAGTCCGGACCCCCTTCCATGACCAAATTGATCGTCTTCACCGACCTGCACATGACCCCCGAGGGCACGACCATCATCGGGCTCGACCCGCATGAACGCCTGCGAAAGGGCATTGAACACGTGAACCGCTACCATGCCGATGCCGATCGGGTGATCTTCACCGGCGACCTCACGCACCGTGCCGATCCCACCTCCTATCTGCGCCTGAAGGGCCTGCTTTCGACGCTCGTGCCGCCGGCGGCGATCACCATCGGCAACCACGACAGCCGCGAGCGCTTCCTGGAGGTGTTCGACGATGTCGTGCCGGACGAAAACGGCTTCGTGCAGCAGGCAATCGACTTCGGCGACTGCCGCGTGCTGCTGCTCGATACGCTGTTCGCCCCGCCCTATGACTATCCGGCCAGCCATGCCGGTCTCCTGTGCGCCCGTCGTCTCGCCTGGCTCGACCGGCGGCTGACCGAGAGCGACAGGCCGGTTCTCCTGTTCATGCACCATCCGCCGCACCGCACCGGCTTTGCCGGCATGGACGAGATCCGGCTGCGCAACGAGGAGGCCTTCTACGAAACGGTGCTGCGGCACGGCAAGGTGCGCCACATCTTCGCCGGCCACGTCCATCGCACGATCGGCGGTTCGCACCACGGGATCCCCTTCTCCGTCTTCAAGAGCCCGGTCCACCAGCAGCCGATGCCGTTCGACACGCCGAACCCCTCGCTTTCGGTCGACGAGCCCGGCGCCTACGGCATCGTCGTCGTCACGCCCGAGGGCCTGCAGGTGCACACCGAGGACTACGAAATCGCCCGACGTGATTCCGTGATCGCGTAACAGTTCGTGACCGCTCCCCTCTCCGGATGCTCGGAACCCTTTCCCGCCCAGCCACGTTGGTGCGGCGAAGGGGTGAAGACAACCTTGATTTCGGAAGGAGAATACAATGCGTAAGTTTCTCATGGCGGGTGCCGCCCTGGCCCTGATCGGCACGACGGCCGCCCACGCGCAGGAGCGGAACGACGACCAGGACCTTGGCGTCGTCACCGGCGGCGCGGCCGGCGCCGTGACCGGAGCGATCGTCGGCGGCCCGGTCGGGGCCGCCATCGGCGGCATTGCCGGTGCCACCCTCGGCGCGGCGGCCACGGTTCCGACGGAAGTGCAGACCTATGTGGTGGCCAACCCGGTCGAGCCGGTGGTGCTCGAAGGGCCGGTCACCACCGAGACGAGGCTGCGCCAGGATGTCGTACTGACGCCGATCCCCGACCATCCGGAATTCGCCTATGTCTACGTAGACAGTCGCCCGGTGATCGTGCGCGCCAGCGACCGCCAGGTCGTCTTCGTGGCTCAGGCCGAGACGACCGGCAGCATCGCGCCGCCGGTGCCGGAAGCGACGATCACCTATGTTGAAAAGCACCCGGTCGGCCCGGTCGTGCTCGAGGGTCCGGTCGAGACCGGCGCGGTCATCCCCGAGCAGGTCGATATCGTCGCCGTACCCGACAGCCCGGAATACGGCTACATCTATGTCGAGGACCGACCGGTGCTGGTCGATCGCGGCAGCCGCAAGATCGTCTGGGTGCGCTAGCCTCCGGAAACCGACTGCATGGACGGCCCGCCCAAGGCGGGCCGTCTTCCTTTGCCCCGGAGGCGCTCTGCGATCCTGCGCCGCCGCGCGGCCGGGGACGCCCCGGGACACAGGAATGGCCCACATCCGCCAGAGCAGCTCGCGCGCGGCTGCCGACCGCTCCCCCCCCCCCCGCGACCCTTGATTTGGTGGCCTTCGTAGCAAATTTTATTAAGGTCTTGCCGATATCTGGTGAAGTTGGATGGACGGGCCCTTCTGGGTCTGGACCTGCCCTCGAGTGCCGGTCGGCATTTCTACTCTCCATGACGGAGCCCACCCCCCATTTCCGATTGCGTCGTGTCGCCGCATCGCCGGCGCGCGCTTCTGTGTGAGGATTTCATGTTTAGGTTCCAGCCCAAGTCGCTTGCGACAAAGCTGATCGGGGTCACAGGCGGCACGATCGCGCTCGTCCTCCTGGCATCGAATTTCGTGCTGATCTCCCAGTCCGGAGATCGCGTTCAATCGCTGATCCACAACGAGGCAAACAGCGAGGCGCGCGCCATTGCCGAGGACATCGCCGGTTCCATCGGCGAGCTGGCGGGCGCTGCCCGCGCCGCTGCCGGCATCATCGGCAACGGCCACGAGGGCGGCTATCTCGACCGCAAGAACGTCATCGACCTGCTGAAGGTCAATGTCGAGAAAAACGACTTCGCCTTCGGCAGCTGGTTCGCCTCCGAAAAGGACGCCTTCGACGGCAAGGCCGCGGACTATGTCGACAGCAAGGAGTTTGGCGGCAGCAAGGATGGCACCTTCAATCCCTACTGGACGAAGGGCAAGAGCGGCCTGACCTATTCCGTGTTCGATTCCGACTACGAGGGCGGCTGGTACGCGCTGGCCGCAAAGAGCGGAAAGGGGGCGATGAGCCCGCCCTACACGGAGGAAACGACCGGCGAGAACGTCTCCATGGCTTCGATCGCCTATCCGGTGATGTCGAGCGGCAAGATTATCGGCGTCAGCGGCGTGGACGTCAAGCTCTCCTCGCTCGCTGCGCGCGTCTCCGAGATCCGCCCCTTCGACACCGGGCGCGTCATGGTCCTCACTCAGCAGGGCAAGTGGCTCGTCGCCCCGCAGCCCGACCTTCTGATGCAGGACTACGAGGGCGCCGGCAGCGACGTCGTCAAGCAGGTCCTGTCCACGCAGAAGCCCGGCTTCATTGCGAACCTCTCCTTTGACGGTCTTGAGCCGTTCGATCGCGTCGTCTACCCGGTCGCCCTGCCGGACGTGAACACCACCTGGGCCGTGGTCGTCGACATTCCGCGCTCGGTTATCAACGCCCCCATAAAGGACCAGACCTTCATGATGGTCCTTGGTGGGCTGATCGTGCTGGGCGCGGTGCTGACCGGCCTCTGGCTTGCCGTCCGCCAGCTCGTGCAGAAGCCGCTCGCCGGACTCGTCGCCGACGTCGCCAACCTCAGCCGGGGCAATTATGGCGAACCGGTTGCGGGCCAGGACCGCACCGACGAGACCGGCGCGGTGGCCAAGGCCCTCGACGGCTTCCGCCACCAACTCGCCGACACCGAACGCCTTGCGGGCGAGGCCGAGAGCCAACGCCAGCTGACGGAGGACGAGCGCAACCGGTCCGAGGCCGAGCGCCAGGCCACGGGCGCGCTGCAGCGCGATATCGTCTCGCGCCTGGCCGAAGGCCTTGCGCGGCTATCGTCCGGCGAGCTTTCCTACCGCCTTGCCGGCGACTTCCCGGGCGAGTACGCCAAGCTCAAGACCGACTTCAACTCGGCCATGTCGAGCCTCGAAGAGACGATCCAGACGGTCAATGCCTCGGTCGCCAACATCGGCAACGGTACGAACGAGATCTCGAACGGCGCCGCCGACCTGTCGCACCGTACGGAGCAGCAGGCCGCCAGCCTCGAGGAAACGGCAGCTGCACTCGACGAGCTGACCTCGCAGGTCAACTCGAGCGCCGAGAACGCCCGCACCGCCGCTCAGTCGGTCTCGGCCGCCAGCGACGACGCCGGCAAGTCGGGCGAGGTCGTGCAGAAGGCGATCGCCGCGATGAAGGGCATCGAAAAGTCCTCCAGCGAGATCTCCAACATCATCGGCGTGATCGACGAGATCGCCTTCCAGACCAACCTGCTCGCGCTCAATGCGGGCGTGGAGGCGGCCCGCGCCGGAGAGGCCGGCAAGGGCTTCGCCGTCGTCGCCCAGGAGGTCCGGGAACTCGCCCAGCGCTCGGCCAACGCCGCCAAGGAGATCAAGAACCTGATCAATGCCTCGGAAACGCAGGTGCGCGAGGGTGTCGACCTGGTCGGCAAGGCCGGCCATGCGCTGGAAAAGATCGCCGAGCAGGTGGTTCAGATCAACGGCCTGATCCGGCAGATCTCCGGCTCGGCTTCCGAGCAGGCGGTCGGCCTGAAGGAGATCAACTCGGCCGTCAACCAGATGGACCAGGTAACGCAACAGAACGCGGCGATGGTCGAGGAGACCACAGCCGCCAGCGTTGCGCTGAACGAGGAGGCCAAGACGCTGCAAGCGCTCGTCGCCCGCTTCAGCACGGCCCAGGCCCAGCCGGCCATGGCCCACCAGCCGCATCGTCCGGCACAGGCCGCCGCACAGCCGGCCGCCCCGGTCCGCCGCGCGGTACCGTCGCGCGCCATCCCGGCGGTCGCCGGCAACACCGCACTGGCCCAGGACGACTGGGAAGAGTTCTGAGCCGCACGGCACCGGAACATGCGAACGGCGCCCCAGCGGGCGCCGTTTTTCATTGATGACTCGACTGAGGGGCGACCTGGTGCAGCCTGCCGTGGCCCGGCGGCGCAAGGGGTCTCAGAGGCGCGCGATGCGCTCGACCAAAAGGTCGAAGAAGCCCGGCGCGTCGACGTCGCGCATCACCTTCGCATTGTGCGGCCGGCCGGTCACCTGCCACCAGTCGACGACGCTCATGCCGGCGGTCAGCGGCGAGGACGTCTCGATCGCGACGTTGCAGAGCCGGCCGGCAAACAGCTCCGGTCGCAACAGATAGGCGACCACGGTCGGATCGTGCAGCGGCCCGCCGTCGGCCCCATACTTTTCGAGGTCGAAGCGTTCGAAGAATTCCAGCATCTCCACCAGCGCGATTGCGGGGCGCGAACCGATCGCCCGGATCGCCGCAACCCGGCTCTTGAAGGTCAGGACCTTGTGGGTGACGTCGAGCGGCATCATCACGATCGGGATGCCGGCGCGGAAGACAAGATCGGCGGCCTCCGGATCGACATAGATGTTGAACTCGGCGGCCGGCGTGATGTTGCCCCCCTCGAAGAAGCCCCCGCCCATCATGACGATTTCGGCGACGCGCGCGGCGATGTCCGGCGCCTTCTCCAGCGCCAGCGCGACATTCGTCAGCGGGCCGAGCGTGCACAGCGTAACCGTTCCGGCCTGCTCGGCGCGCAGCGTCTCGATGATGAAGTCGACGGCGTGGCCGTCCTGCAACGGCATTGTCGGCTCGACCAGCACCGGACCGTCGAGGCCGGTCTTGCCGTGCACGTGCTCGGCGGTGACGAGCGGACGCCGCAACGGTGCATCGGCGCCGGCGAAGACCTTTACGTCGGTGCGGCCGCACAGTTCACAGATGATGCGGGCGTTGCGGGCCGTCAGCGCCAGCGGCACGTTGCCGGCCACGGCGGTGATGCCGAGCAGCGAAAGTTCATCGGGACTGCCGAGCGCGAGCATGATTGCCGCTGCGTCGTCCTGGCCCGGATCTGTGTCGATGATGATTTTCCGCGGTTCCGCCATGGACATTCGCCTTTCCCGATTCGTGCTGTCGCGCGTGTGCCGGCGACGGCGGGACTATATTTGCCGGACGGCGCGACGCAAGCGTCTTGCACCCGTCCCGGCCCGTACCCATATTGGCTGTACCGGGATGCTGGAAATCGGGTCCCGCGCGAGTCGCTTGAAAGCAAGGACTAACGAAGATGAGCCGGATGACGCCATTTGCCAGCCCGCTGCTCCTCGGCTTTGACGCCATGGAGAAAACCCTCGAACGGATCGCCAAGGGCAACGACGGCTATCCCCCCTACAACATCGAACGGATCCGCGCCGAGGATACGGCCGACCAGCAGGAGCGGCTGCGCATCACGCTCGCCGTCGCCGGCTTCTCGGAGGACGAGCTCGACGTCACCACCGAGGAGAACCAGCTGATCGTCCGCGGCCGGCAGGGCGATACGTCGGAGCGCGACTTCCTCTACCGCGGAATCGCATCCCGGCAGTTCCAACGCATGTTCGTCCTTGCCGACGGGATGCGGGTACTGGGGGCCGAACTCCGCAACGGTCTCCTCTCGATCGACCTGGTGCGCCCCGAACCGGAGCGCTTGGTAAAGAAAATTAACATTTCCGTACCAGACTAGGCCATGTGTCACCCCCCGCGGCAGACGCCCGTGGAGGAGCATGACGGATAGTCTGACTTTGCCGGACGCACCGAGCGGTCATGTCGACATCGGGCATCCGGGTAGGCCGGTAGTCAATCCGGCAAGTTGCCAGGAGGCAAGCACATGGGACTGAAGACCCTCTCCCCCCAAGTCACCAAGGCCGACCTTGCGCATCTCGGCGCAGGCGAGGTCGGCTACATCCGCAAGATGCGTGCCGACGAAGTCTCGCGCTGCTTCCCCGAGGCGCCCGACATCGATCCGAACCTCGACCTGTGGGCGCTGTTCGGCGCCGACGGCACGCCGATCCTCCTGACCGACAACCGCTCGAGCACCTTCTACAAGGCGGCCGAGGATGAACTGCGCACGGTCAGCCTGCACTGAACCGGGCGCACCGAGGCGGGCTCAGGCCCGCCTGAAGGTGAGATAGGCCGAACTGCGGCCCTCACGCCGGGCCTTCGCCTCGTAGCGGGTGCCCGGCCAGCCGGCGAAAGGCTCAAGCCAGTCGCTGGCGTTGTTCGCAGCCCACGCGAAGGCCGGATGCGCCGCGCAATGGACAAGCGTCCAGTTGACATAGGTGTCGATGTCGGAGGCGAAGCAGAACCGCCCGCCCGGCTTCAGCACCCGGGCGAAACGATCGAGATTGACGGCGGAGACGAAGCGGCGCTTCCAGTGCTTGCGCTTCGGCCAGGGATCGGGATAGAGCAGGTCCACCTGATCGATCGACGCCGGCGGCAGCCAATCCAGCACGAGGGTCGCATCGTCGTCGTAGACGCGAATGTTCTTCAGCCCCTGCTCGTCGACGCGTGTCAGAAGCTTCGCCATCGAATTTATGAACGGTTCGATACCGATGAAGCCCGTGTTCGGGTTCTCGCGCGCGCGGTGGAGCAAATGTTCGCCGCCGCCAAAGCCGATCTCCAGCCGCAGTCGATCCACCGCGACCGGAAACAGCTCCGCAAGGCCCGCCGGCGGTGGTACGTCGAGGTTGAGCCTCAAGGCCGGCAGCAGCGTCGCCATGCCCTCTGCCTGCCGATCGCGCAGCGGCTTGCCCTTGCGGCGCCCGAAGAACGCTTCCGTGGCGCGGGTCGGATGGGGCTGGTCGGTCATGGGCTGGTCTCTCACAAATGAAAGCGGGCGTCTCCGCCGAGGAGGCACCCGCTTTACAGTTTTCTTCGGCGGTCCGTAAAGGCCGATCAGGCGGCCTTGAGCGTCTCAGCCTTGAGCGCGTCCTTCAGCGGCTTGACCAGGTCCAGCTTCTCCCACGAGAACGAGCCGTCGCGGCCGGCCTTGCGGCCGAAGTGGCCATAGGCCGAGGTCTTGGCGTAGATCGGCTTGTTCAGGTCGAGATGGCGGCGGATGCCCGACGGCGACAGGTCCATCACCTTGCGGATCGCGGCCTCGACCTGGTCCTCGGTCACCTTGCCGGTGCCGTGCAGGTCGACATAGATCGACAGCGGCTGGGCCACGCCGATGGCGTAGGACAGCTGGATCGTGCAGCGGTCTGCGAGGCTGGCCGCGACGACGTTCTTGGCAAGGTAGCGCGCCGCATAGGCGGCCGAGCGGTCAACCTTGGTCGTGTCCTTGCCGGAGAACGCGCCGCCGCCGTGCGGGGCCGCGCCGCCATAGGTGTCGACGATGATCTTGCGGCCGGTCAGACCGGCGTCGCCGTCCGGCCCGCCAATCACGAACTTGCCGGTGGGGTTGATGTACCAGCGGCAATCGCCGGCGATCCGGATGTCGGCGAGCGCCTCGCGGATATAGGGCTCGACCACCTGGCGGACCTTCTTGGAATCCCAGCTGTCGTCGAGGTGCTGCGTCGACAGCACGATCGAGGTGACCTCGGCAGGCTTGCCGTCGACATATTTCACCGTGACCTGGCTCTTGGCGTCCGGGCCGAGCTTGGCGACGTCGCCGTCGCCCTTCTTGCGCGCGTCGGCGAGCAGCTGGAGGATGCGGTGCGAATAGTAGATCGGCGCCGGCATCAGCTCCGCCGTTTCACGGCAGGCATAGCCGAACATGATGCCCTGGTCGCCGGCGCCCTCGTCGCCCTGCTGGTCGGAGGCGCTGTCGACGCCCTGGGCGATGTCGACCGACTGGGCGTGCAGCAGCACGTCGATCTTGGCGCTCTTCCAGTGAAAACCGCTCTGCTCGTAGCCGATGTCGCGGATGGCCTTGCGCGCCGCGGCCTTGAACTTGGAAGGGTTGATCACGTCGTTGCCGGCCTTGTCCTTCTTCAACAGGCTCGGCGGCAGCCTGACCTCGCCGGCAATGACGACGCGGTTGGTGGTCGCCAGCGTCTCGCAGGCGATGCGGACGGTCCAGGGGTCGAACTTGGTCTTGTTCGCCTCGCGATAGACCAGATCGACGATCTCGTCGGAGATACGGTCACAAACCTTGTCGGGATGCCCTTCGGCCACGGACTCGCTGGTGAAGAGATAGTTGCTGCGCATACGGGAATTCCCCTCAGTGAAGACGCTCCCGTCTTAGTCAGTTCAGGGGCGAAAAACAAGCGCAGAAGGACATAAATATATCTTTATATCCGATTGTTTCACTGTCGCGACGACAAAAAGAAAACGGCTCCGCGGAGCCGTTCTCTTGTGCACGAATTTTCCAGTCGGTCGCTACTCGACCTCCGCCTCGGCGGCGAGCGCCTTGACGAGGTCCACGAGCTTGCGGCGGACTTTGGGGTCGGAGATCTTGACGAAGGCGCGATTGAGCTGCAGCCCCTCCGACGAGGAAAGGAAGTCAACCACGTAGTTCGAACTGGACGCCTCGGCCATGCCGGTCTGGCCACCGGAACTCTCCCCCGGCGCGTCCTCGAAGAAGAACGATACCGGCACGTTGAGGATGCTGGAAATGTTCTGCAGACGGCTGGCGCCGACGCGATTCGTGCCCTTCTCGTATTTCTGGATCTGCTGGAAGGTGATCCCCAGGTTCTCGCCCAGCTTCTCCTGGCTCATGCCAAGCATGGTGCGGCGAAGACGGATCCGGCTGCCTACGTGAATGTCGATCGGGTTCGGCTTCTTCTTGTTTTCCATCTGTATTGTGTCCTAACGCGCGAACGGGTCATGATCTGTCGGCATCGGTCACGAGACCTAACGTAACGTTGTATCCGAAGTTGCTTTCGGACCTTCATAGTACGGGATTGATGCCGGTAAGCGCCACTATGCAATTTTAGGGGTTTTTGGTCAATTCGCCGGCCGAATAAAACCAATGCGAGAAATCGCCGCAACTCCGAAAAAGATTGCAACTAATATCCAAAACCAGAGGTTTTGTGACAGGGTGTCATGAAACGCAGTGGTTTTTCCCGCTATAGTTGCATCCAAAAATCCAACCCTATTATAAGGAAGCCCTAATGTGACTCGCCCCTTCGGGTCTACAACCGCCGAGATGCCGGTGTTGGCCGCGCGCAACAGCGGCAGGCCGGTCTCGACCGCACGCACCCGGGCCTGATGCAGGTGCTGGTACGGCCCCGGCGTGTCGCCGAACCAGGCGTCGTTGGTGACGTTGAGCAGCGCATCGGTCGCCAGCGCCGCCGGTTCGATCTCCCCGGGAAAGATCGCCTCGTAGCAGATCAGGGGATAGAAGGAGTGTTGCGAGGGCAAGGTCAGGACCTCGCGCACGCGCGCGCCTGAGAAGCCGCCGTCGAGGGCGGCGACGGCCTTGATGCCGAGCATGTCGGCAACGTCGGCGAACGGCAGGTACTCGCCGAACGGAACGAGATGAACCTTGTCGGACGCACCGAGAATCTGGCCCCGCCCATCGATCGCGTAGATCGAGTTGTAGTAGCGCGGCGGCTTGCCGGCGCCGCCATCCTCGGTCCTGACGGCGCCGGCGAGCAGCACCTGGTCGTCGGCAAGCACATCGGCAATCCTTGCCAGCGCGTCCGGGCTGTCGGTCAGGATGAAGGGAATCGAGGTCTCGGGCCAGACGACGATATCGGCACGCTTGCCGGCCGAAGGCGGCGCCGCCGTCAGGGTCAGATGCTTCTCGAACACCTCGATACGCTGGGAATCGTCGAGCTTGGTGGATTGGTCGACCACCGGCTGCACCAGCCGCACGGTCAGGCCGGTGTCGGCCGGGTCAGGGACAAGCCGCAGCACGTAGAGGCCGTAGCCCGCCTGCAGCGCCAACAGCAATGTCGCCAGCGCAAGCCCCAGCCGCCGACCGCTACCGGTCCACCACAGCGCCGGCGCGGCGAAGACGAACACCGCCAGCACGTTCATGCCGGAAATGCCGACGATGCGCGCGGACTGCATCATCAGCGGCACCGGCATCGCCGCATAGCCCACCGCGTTCCAGGGAAAGCCGGTGAACAGCACGGAGCGCAGCCATTCGGCCAGCCCGAAAGCCGCGGCCAGCGCGAAGATGCGGCCCAGCCCGTCCGACCAGAACAATCGGGCGGTCGCTGCGGCCAGCCCGTAGAAAAGCGCCAGCACGGCGGGCAGTCCGACGACCGCCAGCGGCAAGGCCCAGGCGAACAGGTCCGCCTGCACCAGGAGCGCATTGCCGAGCCACCACAGGCCACCGAGGAAATAGCCGAAGCCTAAGCACCAGCCGACGCGGAAGGCCGGCGCCAGCCGGCGCAGCGGACCGGCGTCCGCCTCGCCGCTCGCGCCGTCGAGCAGCCACACCAGCACCGGGAAGGACACGAACAACGCAGCGAAGAAGCCGATCGGCTGCAGCGCCAGGGTTCCGAACAGGCCGGCGAGGAACGCCACCAGCGCCCGCTGCCATCCGGACATCAGCATGACCTTGCCTGCTAGCCGCATCATCCCGTCCCTCTTGCCGCTGCGCGCCGAATCACCACGGCAAGTCTTCCAAAAAAAGCCGTGCTTGTCGCGCGCCGGTCAGCCTGCCAGCCGGCGTACGAACCATGGGCCGACCGACCGGAAGGACGACGCGCCGGGAATTGGCCGGAGACCGACCACGTCACGCGTCAGGCATTGCCCTCGGCCTTGTCCTGTTCTCTCAGGACATGCTCCGGGGCGGGCGTGGCGGCTTCGCCCTCCGGACGCGGATGGCGACGGCGCTGCGGCGGGCGCTTGCGCGTGATGCGGACCCGCTTGACGCGGCGCGGATCGGCGTCGAGCACGTGGAATTCAAAGCCGGTCAACGCCTGAACGACTTCGCCGCGCACGGGGATACGGCCGAGCGAGTTGAAGATCAGCCCGCCGAGCGTGTCGGCGTCCTCCAGTTGCTCGCGGATGTCAAAGTCGCGCCCGACCGTCTCGGCCAGTTCCTCCAGCTCGGCGCGCGCATCGGCGATGAAAACATCGTCGGACACGCGTGTGATCATCGCCTGATCGTCGTCATGCTCGTCCTCGATATTGCCGACGACCATTTCGACGATGTCCTCCAGCGAGGCCAGCCCGTCCGTGCCGCCATATTCGTCGATAACGAGGGCCATCTGCGTGCGGGCGGCCTGCATGCGCGCCATCAGGTCGGCGGCGAGCATGGACGGCGGCACGAACAGCACCGGCCGGATGATCCCGGCTTCCAGCACCGTCTTGCCGAGGTCGACGCGGGCAAGATCGAAACCCGCCTTCGGCGCCTTGGTCGGCTTCTCACCGGCAGCGGCGACGGCGTTCGCCGCAGCGGCACCCGCCGACCGCGCGCCGTTGCGCCGCTTGTTGCGCGCCTGCTTGGTGACGTAGCCGAGCAGGTCGCGGATGTGGACCATGCCGCGCGGATCGTCGAGGCTGTCGCAATAGACGGGCATGCGCGAATGCCCCGATTCCTCGAACAGCATCATCAGTTCGCCGATGGTTACATCCTGGTCCACCGCCTCGATGTCGGCGCGCGGCACCATCACGTCCTCGACGCGAATCTCGCGAAAGCGCAGGATGTTGTGAAGCATCGCCCGCTCCTCGGGCGAGAAGGCCGCGTCGCCGGACGGATCCGACTTCAGCGCCTCGGCCAGGTCGTGGCGCAGCGTCGATGCATCCTGGCTGCGGAAGAGACGCGCCGCGCGCGCCCAGAAGGATCTTGCCGGTCTTGCCTGGGGCTCCGGCCTGGACGTACTGCCGCCCTCGTCCTGCTCCGAGGCGCCGGCCTCTTGCTTCTCAGCCGAAAGCGGCTGTGCTTTCAAATCGCTCATTGTTCCAAACTGGTCAAACCGGGTCGTCCCCGTAGGGGTCAGATAGGCCAAGCTCACCCAAAATGCGAGTCTCCAGCCCCTCCATTTTTTCGGCTTCGTCGGTTTCCATGTGATCATAGCCGAAGAGATGCAGAAATCCATGCACCAAAAGATGCGTCAGATGCTCCTCGAAGGGCTTCCCCAATCCGGCCGCCTCGCGCTGCAACGTCTCGCAGGCGAAGATGATATCACCCAGCATCGGCCCGGGCATGCCCCCGGGTGCCAGCGGGAAGGCCGGAAAGGACAGGACGTTGGTCGGCTTGTCCTGCCCGCGCCACTCGGCATTGATCGCGCGGATCGATGCGTCGTCGGTGAACAGCAGCGACAGCTCCGGCGGCGCTTCCGGAAAAGGCTGCCCCTCCTGCTCGGCAAGGTGACGCACGGCGGCGGCGATCACGCGCTCGCTCACGGCGAGAAGCGCCGGCTCGTCGGGCCACGGCCCGTCCTCGACGCTGATCTGGATCTCGATTTCGCTCATGGAATCTGGACCGCCTCAGCGGTCCATGTGCTCGCTTTCGTCCTGGACGGCGCTCTGGGATTCATAGGCCCTGACGATCCGCGCCACCATCGGATGGCGCACGACGTCGACATCCTTGAAGCGCACCACCGACACGCCCTCGACGCCGCGCAGGATCTGCAGCGCCTCGACCAGGCCCGACTTCATGCCGCGCGGAAGGTCGATCTGGCTGGGATCGCCGGTGACGATCATGCGGCCGTTCTCGCCAAGGCGCGTGAGAAACATCTTCATCTGCATCGAAGTGGTGTTCTGGGCCTCGTCGAGGATGACGGCGGCATTGGCCAGCGTGCGTCCGCGCATGAAGGCGAGCGGCGCGATCTCGATGACGCCGGCAGTGATGGCGCGCTCGACCTTGTCGCCGGGCATCATGTCGTAGAGCGCGTCGTAGAGCGGCCGAAGATAGGGGTCGACCTTCTCCTTCATGTCGCCGGGCAAGAAGCCCAGCCGCTCACCCGCCTCCACCGCGGGGCGCGACAGCACGATCCGGTCGACCAGGCCGCGCTCCAACATCTGCGCGGCGTGGGCGACGGCGAGATAGGTCTTGCCGGTGCCGGCCGGGCCGACGCCGAAGACGAGCTCGGAACGCTCCAGCGCCCGGATGTAGGCGTCCTGGGTGGGGCTTCGCGCCGCGATCGTCTTCTTGCGGGTGGAGATCTGCGCCATGGTGAGTTTCGCCTTGCGCTCCATGGTCGGCAGCAACAACTGGTCGTCGGCGGCGACCGCCATGCGGATCGCGCCCTCGACGTCGGACAGTTCCACCGAGCCGCCGCTCTGCAGCCTGCCGTAGAGATAGTCAAGCGCGCGGCGGGCCTGATTGGTCGCGACCACGTCGCCGGAGATGGCCACCGAGTTGCCGCGGGCGCGGGCGTCAACCTGCAGCCGCTGCTCCAGCAGCTTCAGGTTCTGGTCGAACTGGCCGAAGAGTTCACTGGCTAATCGGTTGTTCTCGAAGGTGAGCACGAAGTGATTTGCGTCTGTCGGCGGAGGGTTCGACTGGCGCGGCGATGTCGTCATCAATTCGTGTCCGTTCAAGCGGCAAGGCTCCCTTGCTGTCCGCCCGTCAACCGATCGCCTCTGCGAATAGGCTGTTTGGGCCGGCACCGGTGATTCGTACCCTTATAATGTCACCGATTTCGGAACCATTTGCATCAACATTAACGGGCTGCAGCCAAGGCGACCGTCCGACCAGCTGGCCGGGCATCCGTCCCGGCTTCTCCAGCAGGAGATCGATTTCCTTGCCGACGCAGCCCGCGGCGAAGATCGTCTGCTGCTCGAAGAGCAGCGCCTGCAGTCTTTCGAGGCGCTCGGACTTTACACCCTCCGCAACCTGTCCGTCCATCTCCGCGCCCGGGGTACCCGGCCGGATCGAATACTTGAAGGAAAAGGCCTGGGCATAGCCGACCGTTCGCACCAGCCGCAGCGTGTCCTCGAAATCCTCGTCGGTCTCGCCGGGAAAGCCGACAATGAAGTCGCCGGAGATGGCGAGATCCGGCTGCACGGCGCGTATGCGCTCGATCAACGCGACGTATTCGGCCGCCGTGTGACGCCGGTTCATCGCCTTGAGGATGCGGTCGGAGCCCGACTGCACCGGCAAGTGCAGGTAGGGCATCAGCTTCGGCAGGTCGCGATGGGCGGCGATCAGCGCCTCGTCCATGTCGCGCGGGTGGCTGGTGGTGTAGCGGATGCGCGCCAGGCCGCCGATCTCCGAAAGCCGGGCAAGCAGCGCCCCAAGGCCAATCTCGACGCCGTCCGCGCCCTGGCCATGCCAGGCATTGACGTTCTGGCCGAGCAGGGTGATCTCGCGCACGCCCGCCTCCACCAGCCGCTCGGCTTCCGCGACGATCTGCACCAGCGGCCGGGACACCTCGGCGCCACGGGTATAGGGCACGACGCAGAAGGTGCAGAACTTGTCGCAGCCCTCCTGCACCGTCAGGAACGCGGTGACGCCGCGTGCGCGCGTCTGCGCCCGCTGCGGCGCCGGCAGATGTTCGAACTTGTCCTCGATCGCATAGTCGGTTTCGACAACACGCTCGCCGCGCTTGGCCCGCGCCAGCGCGTCGGGCAGGCGATGGTAGGTCTGGGGGCCGATCACCAGATCGACCGCCGGCGCCCGGCGCAGGATCTCGCGGCCCTCCGCCTGCGCGACGCAGCCCGTGACCCCGATCATGAATTCGCGGCCGTTGCTGGCCCGCGCCTTTTTCATCTCGCGCAGCCGGCCCAGCTCGGAATAGACCTTTTCCGCCGCCTTTTCGCGGATGTGACAGGTATTGAGCAACACGAGGTCGGCATCCTCGAGCGTGGTCGTCGGCGCGTAGCCGTCCCGGGCCAGCGCGTCGGTCATGCGCTCGCTGTCGTAGACGTTCATCTGGCAGCCATAGGTCTTGACGAACACCTTGCGGGTGTTGCCGGCGGCAGCTGCGGGCTGCTCTGCCACAAAGGGCGCGGAAATCTGGTCGGTCATGCGCGCGTCTTTAGTCGAAAACGCCCGGGAAATGAAGCCCCGTCAGCGGCCGCGCAGGCGATCGCCGAGCATTTTCCGGATTCGCGCTCCGACCTCGCGGCTGGCGACCTTGCGGTTGGTGGTCGGCCCGTAGGCGATCATCTCGCCGAAATCGACGTCGACATCGAGCGCGCCCTCCTTCAGGATGCCGAGCAGGTGCGGCACCATCTCGATGTCGCCCGGCCAGGCCGCGATCGGGCGGTGGTAACGCCCCATCGCCATGCCGTGCACGCGGGTATAGGCAATCGATACCGGCTGGATATAGACCGTGCCGTCCGGCACATGGGGCGCCGCGGCCGCCGCTGCGCCGAAGAGCGAGGTCTTGACCTCGAGGAGACGGTTTCCGTCCGACGTCGTCCCCTCGGGAAACAGCACGACGACCTCGCCATCGGCGAGCCGCCGCCCGATCTCACTCACCTGCTCGCCGGTCTTCCGCTTCTCCTCGCGCACGACGAAGATCGAGGCCTGAAGGCGCGCAAGGACGCCGAAGATCGGCCAGCTCCGCACCTCCGACTTGGCGATGTAGACGACGTCGGCGATCGAGCCGAGGACCAGGATGTCCTTCCACGAGGCATGGTTAGCCGCCAGCATCAGCGGCCGGCGCGGTGCAAGCGCGCCATGGACGCGCACGTTGAGACCGATCAGCCGGCAGGCCGCCCGGTGCCACAGCCGCGGGATGCGGCGACGCAGGTCGAGGTCGAAGTGGAGCGCGACAAGCTGCAGCGGCAGCAGCGCTGCGGTTACGAGCGCCAGACAGGACAGGGCGAAAGCGATGCGGAGCCAGGTGATCAAGCAGGTCCTCGAGCGGGCGGCGCTTCGGCTGACCGCCCTACTCGTCCTCCTTCTTCAGCGGCACGCCGTAGAGCTCGAGCCGGTGGTCGACGAGCCGGAAGCCGTGCTCTCGGGCAATCCGTTCCTGCAGCGCCTCGATTTCCGGCGAGTGGAACTCGATCACCCGGCCGCTCTTGAGGTCGATCAGGTGGTCGTGATGCTCCTCGGGAACCGTCTCGTAGCGCGAGCGGCCGTCGCGGAAATCATGGCGCTCGATGATGCCGGCGTCTTCGAACAGCTTGACGGTGCGGTAGACGGTGGAGATCGAGATCCGCGGATCTACCTCGGCCGAGCGGCGGTAGAGTTCCTCAACGTCCGGATGGTCGGCGGAACTCTCCAGCACGCGGGCGATGACGCGGCGCTGCTCGGTCATGCGCATGCCGCGTTCGACGCAAAGCTCCTCCAGCGTTTTTTCCAGTTCCGCCATCTCGCTCCAGGTCCCGTCGCATGCCAGTCTATCCGCGGTCCGGCCGGCCCGCTGCAATGTCAAAGAGCGGACTAGCGAAGATCACGCCTCATGACAAGCGCCGTGGAGCGCCCGCCGCTCGCCTGATAATAGGCCTTGCGCTCACCGACCTTGGCAAAGCCGAGCTTGTCGTAAAGCCGGAGCGCAGCGACATTGCCCTCGTCCACTTCCAGGAAGATCTCGTCGGCGCCGCGCATGCGCGCCTCCCGCAGCGCGGCCTGCATCAGTCGCCAGCCTAGCCCGCCGCGCGCAAAGCGCGCGTCAACGCCGATCGTCAGGATCTCCGCCTCGCCGGCGGCGGCGCGCGCCAGCACGAAGCCGCCGGCCGGATGGCTGGCGGCGTTCACCTGCCGGGCGATGAAGCCGAACACCGTCTCCTGCGACAGCAGCGCGTGGAACTCGCCGTCGCTCCAGGCGCGAGCGAAACGGGCCTTGTGCAGGGCCGCCAGCACGCCGCGGTCATCTGCCGCAATCGGAAAAATCTCGAAATCACGCTTGCGGATGAAGTAGTCGGTCAGCGACACGGCAATCAGGCCCTCGCGATGGCAAATCCGGCCTGGGGCTTGGCGTCCGGGCCGCGGAGATAGAGGGGCTTGGGCCGCGCGGCCGCGGGATCGGCGAGAGCGCCGAGCCGGGCCACGACGTGGATGGCGATGCGGTCGGGCTGGCCGGCCGCCGTGCCGCCGGCCAGCAACGGCGCGGCCGAGCCGATGACGGCGCCACCAGCCGCTTCGGCGGCGGTTGCGGCCGCCGCGAGCGAAAGCACGGCCGGTGCGCCCGCCGGCGCGCCGTCGCCGGCAAAGGGCTGGCAATAGGCCTCACCCCGCTTGGCGTCGAGGGCGACAAACACCGGTGTTCCGGGATGGCTGAAGGCGTGATCGGCGGCAATCGCCGCCAGCGTCGAGACCCCGACGGCGGGGATGCCGAGCGCCAGCGACAGGCCGCGCGCGGCGGCGACACCGACCCGGACGCCGGTGAAGGATCCGGGCCCGATCGTCACGGCGATCCGCTCGATCTGCTGCAGTTCGGCGCCGGCATTGACCAGCGCGCGATCGACGAACTCCATCAACCGTTCGGCGTGGCCGCGGCCGATCTCCTCGCCGGCAACGCCCAGCGTCCGGCCGGCTTCACTGTCATGGATCGCCGCGTAGCAGCCGCTGCCGGAAGTATCGATCGCCAGCAGCATCATCGGGAGCACCCGGACCCCGGGCGCCGCGGTTCACATGACAGCTTCAACTTCCTGCACTTCCGGTACGAAATGGCGCAGCAGGTTCTGCACGCCGTGCTTCAGGGTGGCGGTGGAGGACGGGCAGCCCGAGCACGCCCCCTTCATGTTGAGATAGACGCGGCCATCGCGGTAGCCCTTGAAGGTGATGTCGCCGCCGTCCTGGGCAACCGCCGGGCGCACGCGGGTGTCGAGCAATTCCTTGATCGTGGCAACGATCGCCTCGTCGCCCTCGTCGTAGAACTCGCCCTCGTCGCTCTCGCCAGCGCCCAGCGCGCCGCCGGCAAGCACCGGCTGGCCGGACATGAAATGCTCCATGATCGTGCCGAGGATCGCCGGCTTCAGGTGCTGCCAGTCGGCATTTTCCTTGGTCACGGTGATAAAGTCGTAGCCGAAGAAGACGCCGGTGACACCCGGCACGCCGAACAGGCGCGCGGCCAGCGGCGAGGCGGCCGCGGCTTCGGTGGCATCGCGGAACTCGGCGGTCCCCTCCTCCAGCACGACCTTTCCGGGCAGGAACTTCAGGGTCGCCGGGTTCGGCGTGGATTCGGTCTGGATGAACATCGTTTCGACTCCGTGCTGCCAGGCATAGGCCCGCGGCAGACTGTTTAGAACAATTCAAAAAGAAAATAGGCCTTTCCGTCGGCCGCATCAAGGGACCGGAGATGGTTTCGGCACACCATTGCCGCCGCCGTTCAGCTGAGCGCGTCGATCTCCTCGTCCGACAGGCTGTCCGGAATGACCGTCACCGGAATCGGAAAGGCTGCGGTGCGACCGGCAAGCGACGAGACCAGCGGCCCCGGCCCTTCCTTCGCCGAGCCAGCCGCCAGCACGAGAATGGCGATGTCCTGGTCCTCCTCGATCTGCGCGTTGATCTGCTCGGCCGGGCTGCCTTCGCGGATCACCGTCTCCGGCTCGATGCCAAGCGTCTCGCGCAGCGACTGCGCGGCCTTGGCCAGCACGGCCTCCGCCTCCTCGCGCGCCTCCGCCCGCATGATCTCCTCGACGCCGAGCCACTCGCGGAAGTCGCCGGAGGGGATCACAAACAGCAGCACGACAGCGCCGTTGGAATTCTTCGCCCGCGCCGCGGCGTAGTGCGTGGCGCGCTGGCACTCGGGCGTTTCGTCGACGATCGCCAGGAACTTCCGGCGATGGCCGTCCAGGCGTGAAAGACGTCGAGATACCATCCTGCTCTCACTTTCGCTCGAATCCGTCGCAGCTTATACCAATTCCGCGCGATGGGAATTGGCAAGTGCCGATAGAGGCCGCTGGCGGCGGCGACAGTCCTGACGGTCATGCGCCGAGGGCCGCCGGGCGCCTCGCCCCCGGACCGGCGTCAGCGTAGAAAGCCGATGATGTCGGAAACCTCCGCCATCGTTTTCTCGGCCCGCGCCCGGGCGCGTTCGCCGCCGTTGCGCAGGATGGCGTCGATGTGGCTGGTGTCGGTCATCAGCCGGCGCATTTCGTCGGTGATCGGCGCCAGCACGCGAACGGCGAGATCGACAAGGGCCGGTTTGAACAGCGAGAACTGCTGCCCGCCGAACTCGGCGAGCACCTTCTCCTTCGAGGTGTCGGCGAGCGCGGCGTAGATGCCGACCAGATTGTCCGCTTCAGGCCGGCCAGCCAGGCCGGCGATCTCGCTCGGCAGCGCATCCGGGTCGGTCTTGGCCTTGCGGATCTTTTTCGCGATCGTATCGGCATCATCCATCAGGTTGATGCGCGACAGGTCGGAGGGGTCCGACTTCGACATCTTCTTGGTGCCGTCACGCAGCGACATGACCCGCGGCGCCGGCCCCTCGATCAGCGGCTCCACCATCGGGAAATAGGCATGCACCGGCTCGTCGCCGACGAGGATGTCGATCCCCGTGTCGGTGCGGCGGATCCTGTCGCGGAAGTCGAGATTGAACTTCATGGCGATGTCGCGGGCCAGTTCCAGGTGCTGCTTCTGGTCGTCACCGACCGGCACGTGGGTGGCGCGATAGACGAGAATGTCGGCCGCCATCAGGCTCGGATAGGCGAGCAGCCCGAGCGAGGCGTTCTCGCGGTCCTTGCCGGCCTTGTCCTTGAACTGGGTCATCCGGTTCATCCAGCCGATGCGGGCGACGCAGTTGAATATCCACGCCAGTTCGGCGTGCTGCGGCACGGCTGACTGGTTGAAAACGATGTGCTTTTCCGGATCGATGCCGGAAGCGATGAAGGCCGCGGCGATGGCGCGGATCTGGCCGGGAAGGTCGTCATGCACGAGCTGCGCGGTGATCGCATGCAGGTCGACGACGCAGTAGATGCAGTCGTTGTTCTCCTGCAGCGCCACGAACTTGCGGATCGCGCCGAGGTAGTTGCCGAGATGGAGATTGCCCGTCGGCTGGACGCCGGAAAACACGAGCGGCTTGAAAGCGGTCATGATGTCCTCGTGAGGCTTGTGGAGGGCCCAAGCAGCGGTGGCTGCGACGGGTTCGTGCCGGCGCTTATGCACGGCCGCCGGGGCGCAATCAAGTGGCGGCGGTCGCTACGGCGGACCGGCCCGCACGCGCTACGCGACGATGGCGACGACCTTCTCTACCCCTACTCCTTAAGTAGTATCTAATATTAGCATTTTTATCCTCAGAAATGCCTTTTTTCGGATTTTAGTTCTCTCCGGGGTAGCAGGGGACCCCGCCAGGCACGTCTGGCGGGCACACAAGGAGAGGTATCATGCGGAGCACCTGTTCCATGATGCTGGCCGGCCTTTTTGCGCTTTCATCTCTGATCTCGACTGACGCGCAGGCCGGCAGCGAACGCGAGCTGAAGTTCAAGAACGACAAGGGCCGGACGATCGTGGCCTATGCGACGCAGACGCCGCGCGTGCGGCATCGCTGCTTTCCGGGACAGCTGCAGGCCGTGCTGGCGCACATCGCCGCGCAGACCGGCCGCCGGCCGCTGGTGACGTCGGGCTTCCGCTCGAACGGCCGGCGCGGCTCCTATCACCGCAAGTGCATGGCCGCGGACATCCGCGTGCCCGGCGTGCCGGCCAGCCGCATCGTGGCCGCGGCGAAGTCGGCGCCGGGGATCGGCGGCATCGGCACCTATTGCAACGGCCTCGTGCATGTCGACGTCGGCCCAAAGCGCCGCTGGAACCACTGCGGACGCGGACTGGCACGGCTGAAGAAGTCCAGCACCGCGGCGGTGGCGATGCGCTGACCGAGCGCGGCGCAGCACCGCCGCCCGTTCAGGCCGGCTGCAACAGGTCCCACTTGTTGCCGAAGACATCCTCGAATACGGCGACGGTGCCATAGGCCTCGGTCCGCGGTGCCTCGAGGAACCGCACGCCTGCGGCGACGAAGGCGCAGAAATCGCGTTCGAAGTCATCGGTGTGGAGGAAGAAGCCGACGCGGCCGCCCGCCTGGTTGCCGATCGCCGCCTCTTGCGCGGCGCCTGCGGCCTCGGCGAGCACGAGGCCGGCGCCGTCACCGCCCGGGCGCACGACGACCCAGCGCTTGCCGTCGGGCAACTGCGTGTCCGCGACGAGATCGAAACGCAACGCACCGCAATAGAAGGCGATTGCCTGGTCATAGTCCGGAACGACGAGCGTGACGAGCGCAATCCGGCCCTTCATTCGCCCCCCTCCGGCCCGGCCGCCTTGCGGCGCATGTTGCGCCGGATCATGTCGAGGCTGGCGCCGCCGATCAGGAAGGCGATGCCGAAGTAGACGACCATGGCCAGCACGACGAGCGCCCCGAGGGCCGCCACCTGATCCAGCAGCGGCGCTGCCGGCGCGAGCCTGCCGGACAGCGCGTCCGCGGCAAAGTGGAGAACCACGCCCATGACCACGGTCGCGACCAGCAGCCGCACCACGCGCCAGCCCAGCGCCCGCTCCAGCGTCCAGTGGCCGCGGCGGACGAGCGTGACGAACAGCAGGACCGCCGTGAGCCAGCCCGAGGTCGCCTCGGCCGTGGCGATGCCGCGCTCGTGGAAGAAGGGAAACAGCGAGACGGCAAGCGCGCAGTTGACAAGGACCGAGAGCAGGGTGATGCGCATCGGCGTGCGGGTGTCCTCGCGCGCGAAGAAGCCCGGGTTGAGCGCCTTGATCATCACGAAGCCCGGCAGGCCGAGGCCATAGATCGCGAGCGTGCCCGCGACCACCGCGGTGGTCTCCTGCGAGAACGCGCCACGTTCGTAGAGCACCCGCACGATCTCGTCGGAGATGACCCAGAGCGCACCGGCGGCCGGCAGCGTCAAAAACAGCACGAACTCCATCGAGCGGTTCTGCAGCCCGGCCGCCGTAGTCTCGTGCCCCGCCTTGAGCGCGCGCGCCAGCTCCGGCAACAGAACCACGCCGACGGCGATGCCGACCACGCCGAGCGGCAGCTGGTAGACGCGATCGGCATATTGCAGCACGGAGATCGCGCCGTCCTTGGTCGAGGCGATCATCTGGCCGATGATCTGGTTGATCTGGGTGATGCCGCCGGTCACGGCCGCCGGCAGCGCCAGCCAGAGCAGGCGCCTGACGTTCGGGGTGATGCGGGGAAAGCGGAAGCCGATGCGCATGCCGGCATGGCGGACCCCGGCATAGAGCACCGCCATCTGCAGGAGGCCGGCAATCAGCACGCCCCACGAGAGATACCAGGCGGTGTCGAGCGGGGCGGCGCCGGTATAGAGAGCAAGGCCGAGCGCGGCGATCAGGACGAGGTTGAGGAACACCGGTGCGATCGCGGCGGCGAAGTAGTGGTGCAGCGAGTTCAGCATGCCCGACAGCATCGCGGTCAACGACATGCACATCAGGTAGGGGAACATGACGACGGCGAGCTGCACCGTCACGTCGAATTTCTCGGCATCGCCGACGAAGCCCGGGGCGATCACCCAGGCCACCAGCCACGGCATCGCCAGTTCCATGGCGAGGGTGATGATCATCAACACCGTGAACAGCACGCCGAAGACCTCTTCGGAGAAGCGCTTGGCCCCCTCGATGCCGCCCGCCTCGATCTCCTTGGCAAACAGCGGCACGAAGGCGGCGTTGAAGGCGCCTTCGGCAAACAGCCGGCGGAACAGGTTGGGAAACCGGAAGGCGGCGTAGAAGGCGTCGGCCATCGGGCCTGTCCCGAGCGCGGCCGCCATCAGCGTCTCGCGGGCAAAGCCGAACACGCGGCTGCCGAGCGTCGCGCCGCCGACGGTCGCGAATTTCCTGACCAGGCTCATTGCTTGACCCGCGCCATCGTGGAGGCGGCCACCGGCGCCAGCACGCCCGAGGGCATGCGGTCGCGCGCCTCGTCAGGCTCTTCGGCCATCACCGCCTTCAGGCGGGCGACGATGTTGCCCTGCCGGTTCTCGTTGGTGATCTTGTGGCCGAGCAGATCGGTCACGTAGAAGGTGTCGATCACCTTCTCGCCGAAGGTGGTAATGTGCGCCGAGGCAATGTCGAGCGACAGGTCCGACAGCACCGCCGTCACCTCGGACAGCAGGCCCGGCCGGTCGAGACACTCGATCTCGATGACGGTGAACTTGTTTGACAGCGCATTGGAGATCGTCACCGTCGGCGAGACGACGAAGGTCTTGGTCCGCTTGCGCCCGCGCGTGCGGGTGGCAATCACCTCCGGCAACCGCTTGCGGCCGGCCAGCACGTCCTCGATCATCCGGCCGATGCTGGCGGCGCGGCGCATCTCGTCGGCGTCGTTCGGGAACTCGCGGTTGACCAGGATCGTGTCGAGCGCCCGGCCGTCGGCGGTCGTGAAGATCTGCGCATCAACAATGTTGGCGCCGGCGGCGGCACAGGCCCCGGCAATCACCGTCAGAAGACGGGGATGGTCCGGCGACAGCACAGTGATCTCGGTAATGGCATGAAAGCTGTCGGTGCGCACCATCGTCGCCAACGCCTGACCTGCCTTGTCGGCGCCGCGGATGAACGCCGCGTGCCGCACCTGGTCTTCCAGCGCCACCGTCAGCATGTACGGGTCGTAGGGCAGCCTGGTATAGGTCTTGCGATCCTTCTGACTCCAGTCGGACAGCGCTTCGAAGAGCTTCTCGCGGGCGTACTTCGCCCGCTCCTTGCGCGACACCTCGGAGAAGCCGCCGGACAGGACCAGTTCGGTCTCGTAGTAGAGCGTGCGCAACAACTGCCCCTTCCAGCCGTTCCAGACGCCGGGTCCGACCGCGCGAATGTCGCAGACGGTCAGCACCAGCAGCATCTTCAATCGCTCCATCGAGCGCACCTTGTCGGCAAAATCGAGGATGGTCTTGCGATCGTTGAGGTCGCGCGTCTGCGCCACCATCGACATGGCGAGGTGCTCCTCGACCAGCCACACCACCGTGTCCGTCTGCTTCGGCGTCAGGCCGAAGCGCTGGCAGAGCTTGCGTGCCACACGCGCCCCGGCCACCGAGTGGTCTTCAGGCCGGCCCTTGGCGATGTCGTGCAGGAGCACGGCCAGGTAGAGCGGCACCCGATCCTCGATGCCGGGCATGATCTGGCCGGCAAGCGGGTGCGCCTCCGCCTCGCGCCCCTGGTCGATCGCGGCGAGCACGCCCACGGCTCGGATCAGATGTTCGTCCACCGTGTAGTGGTGGTACATGTTGAACTGCATCATCGCGACGATCTTGCCGAAATCGGGGATGAAGCGACCGAGCACGCCGGCCTCGTTCATCCGTCGCAGGATCAGCGCCGGGTCGCGCGGCGAGGTGAGGATCGACAGAAACAGCCGGTTGGCCTCGTCGTTCTCGCGCAGCGCGCTGTTGACCAGCCGCAGCGAGCGCGTCACCAGCTTCAGCGCGTCGGGGTGGAACTCCAGCTCGTGGATGTCGGCAATGTGAAACAGCCGGATCAGGTTGACGGGATCGCGCTTGAACACGTCCGGCGAGGCGATGGTGATGCGGCCCTTGTCCTCGACGAAGTCGAGCGTGCCGGGGATCTTGCGGATGCGGCGGGTGAAGCGACCGATCACCGCCGTCAGTCCGGGCGCCTCCTTCGCCTGCTGGTCCTCCAGCGCGGCGCAGAAGATGCGGGTCAGGTCGCCGACGTCCTTGGCAACGAGAAAATAGTGCTTCATGAAACGCTCGACCGCCGACAGGCCCGGATGCGGCTGGTAGCCGAGGCAGGCGGCGATTTCCGACTGGACATCGAAGGAGAGCCGCTCCTCGGCCTTGCCGGTCAGAAAATGCAGATGGCAGCGCACCGCCCAGAGGAAGTCGTCGGCCTTCTGGAACAGCTTGAACTCATGACGCGACAGCACGCCGAGCTTCACCAGCTCCTCGGGATCGCGGATGTGGTAGTGATACTTGGCGATCCAGAACAGCGTGTGCAGATCGCGCAGGCCGCCCTTGCCTTCCTTGACGTTCGGCTCCACGAGGTAGCGCGTGTCGCCGGCCTTGCGGTGGCGCTCGTCGCGCTCGGCGAGCTTGGCGGCGATGAACTCCGGGCCGGTGCCGCGCATGATCTCGCGCTCGAAGCGCGCGCGCAGCTCGTCGAACAGCGGGCGCGCGCCGCACAGGTAGCGCGCCTCGAGGATCGCCGTGCGGATGGTCATGTCGTTCCTGGAGAGGCGGACGCATTCCTCGAGGGTGCGGGTGGCGTGGCCGACCTTGAAGCCCATGTCCCACAGGATGTAGAGCATGAACTCGATCGCCGGCTCGCTCCACGGCTGCGGCCGCGGCGGCAGCAGGAACAGAAGGTCGATGTCCGAGCCGGGCGCCAGCGTCCCTCGGCCGTAGCCGCCGACGGCGGTGACGGTGATGCGGGCATCCTCCGGCGCCATCGCCGCGTTGAACACGTGGTTCAGGGCGAAATCGTGCAGAACGCCGATGATCTGGTCCTGCAGCCAGGACAACCTGGCTGCGCAGGCAAGGCCGCTGCCGTCGGCGAACAGCAGCTCGCGGGCCTGTTCCCGTCCCTCGGCATGCGCCTTCTTCAACCGCGCGAGCAGGGCGTTGCGCATCTGGTCGCGATAGTCCGCGTGCGCGCTGGCGATAAAGTCGCACTGCGCCCTGAGTGCTGCGACATCGAGCAGGCCCGAGTGGGCGGGAACCGTTAGCTTGCTGTCCATCGAATGCCGGCCGCCTGCTTCCTTTTGCTTCGTCACCCTGCGGTGCAGATGGGCTATAGCCCTTTTTGTCGCGCCGCGACAGTCGCCGCAAGGCTAGCGGCCGCCGGCTTCCTTCTTCAGCGCATAGAGCACCTCGAGCGCCTCGCGCGGCGACATGTCGTCCGGGTTCAACCCCTTCAGCATCTCCTCGAGCTTCGACGTTTCCGCGCTCTTTGCCGCCTCGTCGCGCCGCACCGCCACCTGAAACAGCGGCAGGTCGTCGATCAGCTGGCTCGCCGGGTTCTTGCGGTCGGCATCCTCGAGCTTGGCGAGCACGTCCTTGGCGCGCGTCACCACGGACGGCGGCAGCCCGGCGAGCCGCGCCACCTGGATGCCGTAGGAGCGGTCGGCCGCGCCGGGACCGACCTCGTGCAGGAAGATCACCTCGCCGTCCCACTCCTTGACCCGCATGGTGGCATTGGACAGGCGGCCGAGCTTTTCCGAGAGCACCGTCAGCTCGTGGAAGTGGGTGGCGAACAGGCCGCGGCAGCGGTTGGCCTCGTGCAGGTGCTCCACCGATGCCCAGGCGATCGAAAGCCCGTCGAAGGTCGCGGTGCCGCGGCCGATTTCGTCGAGGATCACCAGCGAGTGCTCGGTCGCCTGGTTGAGGATCGCTGCCGTCTCCACCATCTCGACCATGAAGGTGGAGCGTCCGCGCGCCAGGTCGTCCGAGGCGCCGACGCGCGAGAACAGCCGATCGACGATGCCGATATGGGCGCTGTCTGCCGGCACGTAGGCGCCGATCTGCGCCAGGATCGCGATCAGCGCGTTCTGGCGCAGAAAGGTCGACTTGCCGCCCATGTTGGGCCCGGTCAGGAGCCAGATCGCGCCGTCCCCCTTCCCGCCGACCGGCGACAGGTCGCAGGCGTTGGCGACGAAGGGATTGCCGGCCTGCCGGCGCAGCGCCTGCTCGACCACCGGATGGCGGCCGCCGGCGATGGCGAACATCTTCGACCGGTCCACCACCGGCCGGCAGTAGGCCTGTTCCTCGGCCAGCATCGCCAGTCCCTGCGAGACGTCGACGACCGAAAGCGCACGCGCGGCCGCCTTGATCGCGTCAGCCTGCGCCACGACCGTCCCGGTCAGGGCGTCGAAGGCGGCCAGCTCGATCGCGAGCGCCCGGTCGGCGGCGTTGGCGATCTTCGTCTCCAGCTCGGACAGCGCGGTGGTGGTGAAGCGCATCGCCCCGGCCATCGTCTGGCGGTGGATGAAGCGCGCCTTCGCCGCGTCGGTCTCGGTCAGCGCCGCGGCGTTGCCCGCCGACACCTCGATGAAGTAGCCGAGCACGTTGTTGTGCTTGATCTTCAGCGACTTGACCCCGGTCTCCTCGGCATATTGCAGCTGCAGCCCGGCGATCACCCGGCGCGACTGGTCGCGCAGTGCCCGCATCTCGTCGAGCTCTGCGTCCGCGCCCTCGCGGATAAAGCCGCCGTCGCGCTTCAACAGCGGCAGTTCGTCGGCCAGCATCGCCTCGAGCCGCTGCGCCAGCGCCGGCGGCAGCGCGGCGATGTCGGCCAGGGCCGCCGCCAGTTCGCCGTCCAGCCGCTGCGCCGCCATCATCGCCGCGACGGCGCCCGCGGCCCGCAACCCCTGCAGCAGCGCCCCGAGATCGCGCGGGCCACCACGGCCGAGCGCCAGCCGCGACAGCGCCCGCGGCATGTCGGGCACGTGCTTGAGCCCGTCGCGCAGGTCGGAGGCAAAGGAGGGGCGGTCGGCCAGCGCCGCGATCGAATCCAGCCGCGCGTTGATCGGCTCCGGATCGGTCAACGGCGACATCAGCCGCTCGGCGAGCAGGCGCGCCCCGCCACTCGTCACCGTCCGGTCGATCGCCTTCAGCAAGGTGCCGCTCTTTTCGCCCGACAGCGTCCGCACCAGCTCCAGGTTCGCCCGCGTCGCCGGGTCGATGAACAGGGTCGAGGCCGCGTTCTCGCGCTCCGGCGGCCCAAGCGGCGGCCGCTCGGCGATCTGCGTCTTCTCGACATAGGCGATCGCGGCGGAAGCGGCCGCAAGCTCGGCGCGCGAAAAGGCGCCGAAGCCGTCGAGCGTGCCGACGTCGAAGTAGCGCGCGATCCGCCCCTCCGCCGTGGCGCTGTCGAACAGGACCGACGGCTGCGGAACGACGACGCGGCCGAGGGTATCGACGACGAAGCGGAACTCCGGATCGTGGAACAGCGTGTCGGGCACGATCAGCTCGCGCGGCTCGATGCGCAGGACGTCGGCCAGCAGCCGCTGCTGCGTCGTCTCGGCGAGGCGAAAGACGCCGGTGGAGATGTCGATCCAGGCGAGCGCCAGCGAAGGTTCGGCGCCGCCGCGGATGCGCGCCAGCGTCATCAGATAGTTGGCATCGGACGGCGACAGCAGCTTGTCTTCCGTGAGCGTGCCCGGGGTGACGAGCCGCACCACGTCGCGGCGCACCACCGACTTCGAGCCGCGCTTCTTCGCCTCGGCGGGATCCTCGACCTGTTCGCAGACGGCGACCCGGAAGCCGAGGGCGATCAGCTTCTGCAGGTAGTCGTCGGCGGCGTGGACGGGGACGCCGCACATGGGGATATCCTGCCCCAGGTGCTGGCCCCGCTTCGTCAGCGTGATGCCGAGCGCGCGCGAGGCATCGACGGCGTCCTGGAAGAACAGCTCGTAGAAGTCGCCCATGCGGTAGAACAGCAGGCTTTCCGGATTGTTGGCCTTGATCTCGATGTACTGCTCCATCATCGGCGTCGCCGAGGCGCGGCTCGCACCGCTGGCAAGCTCGGCCGTCGTGAGAATGTCGCTGGGGCGCAAGATCTGGTCGTTCACGGAAAGACTGTTCATCCAAAAAAAGAAGTGGCACCCTAGCCGCGGGCCGCTATAGAAGACAACACCTGAGGGTGCCGCGAAGGTGCGCTTCCCACAGGAGCTTGACCTGATGCGTGGGGGGACCGATGGCGGAGACCGGCAAGACGAAACGGGTGGTTGTAAGCGTCACCGACCAGGAGGCGCTCGACTTTCACGCCCATGGCCGGCCTGGCAAGCTGGAGATCACCCCGACTAAGCCGATGGCGACGCAGCGCGACCTGTCGCTCGCCTATTCACCGGGGGTGGCCGTTCCGGTCAAGGCGATCGCCGACGACCCGTCGCGGGCCTATGACTACACGACCCGCGGCAACATGGTCGCGGTCATCTCCAACGGCACCGCCATCCTCGGACTCGGCAATCTCGGCGCGCTCGCCTCCAAGCCGGTGATGGAAGGCAAGTCCGTCCTGTTCAAGCGCTTCGCCGACGTCGATTCGATCGACCTCGAGGTCGACACCGAGAACGTCGACGAATTCATCAACTGCGTGCGCTACCTCGGCCCCTCCTTCGGCGGCATCAATCTCGAGGACATCAAGGCGCCGGACTGCTTCATCATCGAGCAGCGGCTGCGCGAGCTGATGGACATCCCGGTGTTCCATGATGACCAGCACGGCACGGCGATCATCGCCGCCGCCGGCCTGATCAACGCGCTGGCGCTGACCGGACGCGACTTCAAGACGACGCGGCTCGTCTGCAACGGCGCGGGCGCCGCCGCCATCGCCTGCATCGAGCTGATCAAGGCGATGGGCTTCAATCCCGACAACGTCACCCTCTGCGACACCAAGGGCGTGATCTACCAGGGCCGCGAAGAGGGCATGAACCAGTGGAAGTCGGCCCATGCCGTCAAGACCGACCGGCGCACGCTCGAAGAGGCGGTCGAGGGCGCCGACGTGTTCTTCGGCCTGTCGGCGAAGGGCGCGCTGTCGCCGGAGATGGTGCGCGCGATGGCGGCGCAGCCGATCATCTTCGCGATGGCCAATCCCGACCCGGAGATCACCCCGGAGGAGGTCGCCCGCATCCGTGACGATGCGATCGTCGCCACCGGCCGCTCCGACTACCCCAACCAGGTCAACAACGTCCTCGGCTTCCCCTACATCTTCCGCGGCGCACTCGACGTACGGGCGACCACGATCAACGACGCGATGAAGATCGCCGCCGCCCAGGCGCTGGCCAACCTCGCCAAGGAGGACGTGCCCGACGACGTCGCCGCCGCCTACCAGGGCAACCGGCCGCGCTTCGGCCCGCAATACATCATCCCAGTGCCGTTCGACCCGCGCCTGATCTCGGCGATCCCGGTCGCGGTGGCGAAGGCGGCGATGGACACCGGCGTCGCGCGCCGGCCGCTGCTCGACCTCGAGGCCTATGCGCGGGAACTGAAGGCGCGCCGCGACCCGATCGCCTCGACGCTGCAGAACATCTACGCCCGCGTGCGCCGCCACCCCAAGCGGGTGGTCTTCGCCGAGGGCGAGGAAGAGCAGATGATGCGCGCCGCCCTGTCCTACGCCAACCAGCAGCTCGGCACCGCCATCCTGCTCGGCCGCGAGGACCGCATGCGCAGCGTCGCTGCGACGGCCGGCATCGACCTCGACCGGCCGGGGATCGAGCTGGCGAACGCCCGGATCTCCAAGCGCAACGACGCCTATATCGACTTTCTCTATGCCCGGCTGCAGCGGAAGGGCTACCTCTATCGCGACGTCCAGCGCATCATCAACAACGACCGCAACAACTTCGCCGCCTGCATGGTCGCCCTGGGCGACGCCGACGCCATGGTGACGGGGCTGACGCGCAACTACTCCACCGCGCTGGCGGACGTGCGCCGCTGCATCGACGCCAAGCCCGGCCACCGGGTGATCGGCGTATCGCTGGCGCTCTGCCGCGGCCGCACCGTGCTGGTGGCCGACACGGCGGTCCACGACATGCCTTCGGCGGAGGAACTGGCCGACATCGCCGAAGAGGCCGCCGGCCTGGCGCGGCGCCTCGGCTACGAGCCGCGCGTGGCGATGCTCGCCTATTCCACCTTCGGCCACCCGACCGGCGAACGCTCGGAACGGGTGCGCGAGGCGGTGAAGATCCTCGACAAGCGCCGCGTCGACTTCGAGTATGACGGCGAAATGGCCGCCGACGTGGCGTTGAACCCGAGGATGATGGAGCAGTATCCGTTCTGCCGGCTGTCCGGGCCCGGCAACGTGCTGGTCATGCCCGCCTTCCACTCCGCCTCGATCTCGACGAAGATGCTGCAGGAACTCGGCGGCTCGACCGTGATCGGTCCGCTGCTCGTCGGCCTCGACAAGTCCGTGCAGATCGTGACGATGGGCGCCAAGGACAGCGACATCGTCAACCTGGCCGCCCTGGCGGCCTACAACGCAGGGGTTTGAGCGCCCCGGCCTGCCGGCCAGCGACGTTGCGCCTTCGACCGGGCCGGTGTGCATGCGCCGGCTCGGGGCGGGGTCGTCCGCTACCGACCTTGCATGACCGGCCGCGACCGTCAGGTTGCCATGTTGCCGACGTGACGGCCCTGGTCCCGTGTCTCAGCTCGCGAACCGACCCGCGTCGGCGCCGTAGTAGCTGATGTAGCGGCCGGAGATCTTGCCGATCGGCAGGACGATCAGCACGTCGGTGGTGCGGAAGGCGTGGTCGACGACGGCGCCGTCGCCGATCATCGCGCCGAGGCGCAGGTAGCCCTTGATCAGCGGCGGCATGGCGGCGAGCGCCTTGCGGGCATTGACCGCCTCGCTCGGCATCAGGTCCATGTTGCGGTACTGGTCGTCGTGGGCGCGCACGGCCCATTCGCCGCCCGCAACCACGTTCTGGTACAGGAACGACAGGGCGAGCGCATGCTCCTCGGGGACGACGCCGCCGAACGAGCCGCAACCGAACATCGCGTCGACGCGATGCTTGAGCGCGTAGGCCCAGGCCCCCTGCCAGAGCAGCTCCACCGTGCGCTTGGTGCGGTACTGCGGCAGTACGCAGGAGCGGCCAAGTTCCATGAAATGCTTGTCAGGATGGCGGGCGAGCAGCGCCTCGACGTCGAACTCCGCTTGCGAGTAAAAACCGCCCGAGCCCTTGGCCACATCCTGGCGCAGCAGCCGATAGGTGCCGACGATCTGCTCCTCGGCATCGCCCTCGATCGTCGTGTCGAGCACCAGCAGGTGGTCACAGACCATGTCCCAGGCATCGATGTCGCGGCGGCGTCGCATGGCATCGGGGGCGATCTGCGCGCTCATCTCCTCGACAAAGACGCGGTAGCGCACCGACTGCGCGGCGTCGATCTCCGAGTTCGTCCGCGCCAGCCGCGTTTCCAGCGCGCCGATTCGGCCTAGCACGTCGCCGGCGGGACGGGCGGGAACCTGGCACGTCGAGGCGACGGCCTCGGCCGTCAGGTCCTGATCTGCAAGTTCGACAGTCATCGGCGGCTTCCCGTTCAAAATTCCTGCGCGTCTTTAAACACGAGTCTGCAACAGGACGGTGACATTCGGCGGAGGATAGCCCTGCGGCTGCCAACCGGCAAGGACGGGCGCTGCTTGCGTCAGGCCCGCCGGGCGGCACCGATCAGACGGCGGACCTCCGCCAGCAGCGCCTGCGGCGCCGCCGGCTTGACGAGGACGGCGGCCGCGCCCGCGGCCAGCAGTTCGCCGTGCAGCGCCCCGCCCCCCTCGGCCGTCAGCACCAGCACCGGCAGCGCCTTTTCCTCACCGAGCCGCTTCACCACCTCGCGCCCGTCGCCACCCGGCATGCCAAGATCGGTGATGACAAGGCCCGGCCGGCCGCCAGCCTCGCCGAGCGCGGCCTCGAGCGCCGGAAAGTCGGCGACGACCCTGACCTCGTAGCCGGCCTTTGCCAGCATCGAGCGGACCAGCATGGCGTTGACCGGATCGTCCTCGGCCAGCAGGATTCGTCCGGCGCGGGCCGACGTTGCGGCTGCGTCTTCCGCCGGCGGCTCGCTGAGCACCGGCCGGTTGTCGTTGATCGCGTCGCGCACCTCGATCCCCTTCATGCGGCCGCGCAGCACCTCCACCAGCGAACGCTCGCGCAAGGGACGGATGAGCCAGGCGTCGTAGCCCTCGCCGTTGCCGATGGCGCGGCCGGTGCGCTCCTCGGGGTTGACGAGATAGACACGGCGGACACGGCGGTCGGCGAAGGCGGGCAGGCCGGCGAGCTCGCGCCGGAACTCCGCGGACAGCCGGTTGTCGACGATGATGTCGGTCAGCAGCGGCAGCGAAGCCGCCTGCGCGAACTCGAGCGCGTCCGCCACCGTGCCGGCGTGGCGGCAGACACCGCCGAGCGTCTCGATCGTGCGCCGGAGCGACGTCGCAGCCGGGCCGTCGGGCGCGTAGAGAAACACCGAGGAGCCGCGCAGCGGACCGGTGCGGCCGGCCGGGGCGGCGACCACCGGCGTTGCCGGCATCCGGATGATGAAGGTCGAGCCGCGCCCGGGCTCGCTCTCCAGGGTCAGCCCGCCGCCGGCCTCGCGCAGGATGCGGGCCGAGATCGCCAGGCCGAGGCCGGTGCCTTCCCGACGCTGCGACATCGCCCCCGCCTGTTCGAAGGCGGCGAACACGCGCCCCTGCTCCTCCGGCGTCATCCCCGGGCCGGAATCGCTGACCTTGACGACGAGGTGGCCCGGTCCGGCGGTGACCTCGAGGTGGACCCCGCCGACCTGGGTGAATTTCACCGCGTTGCCGATCACGTTGTAGAGCGCCTGGCGCAGTCGCGGCGCGTCGAACAGCATCACCGGCGGCACCTCGGCGGCAACATAGGAGCCGATCTCGATGCCCTTCTCGTGTGCCCGTGGCGAGAGCATCTCGACCACGCCCTCGAACAGCGGCCGCACCGCCTCCTCGGTCGGGCGCAGCTGGAACCGCCCGGCCTCGACGGTGGAGATATCGAGCAGGTCGTCGACCAGTTGCACGAGCGCATGCCCGGACTGGCGGATGCCGGCGAGATAGTTGCGCTGCTCGGCGGTCAGCCGAGTCTGGCCGATCAGGTGCGACATGCCGAGGATGCCCGACAGCGGCGTGCGGATCTCGTGGCTGACGGTCGCAAGCAGCCGCGATTTCGCCTCGCTGGCAAGCTCGGCCCGGCGCCGGGCCTCCTCGCGCTCCTCGGCCGCCTTGCGCTCCTCGGTGACGTCGCGGGCGATGCTGTGGATCACCAGTTCGCCGCTCACCGGATCCCGGGTGGTGATGTCGTGCCAGGCGTAGATGCGCGGTCCGCCCGGGGCGGCGATCTCCACATCGTAGTGGTGCGGCAGGGCCTGGGCGTGAAAGTCGAGGCCGACCTCCTTGCTGCTGAGCCCGGTCGGATCGGCAATGCCGGTGAGGTCGCTGAGGACTCCATTGGCGCGGATGATACGCCCATCGAGCGAGCGCACCAGCACGATGTCGCGCAGGATGTCGTGGATTGCCGCTGCCACCGCCGCCGTCTCGTCCTGCTCCCAGGCACGGTCGTTGTCGCGCTCGGCCTTGTGCCGCTGCTCGGCCGCCTGGCCGTTGCGCAGCAGCAGCAGCGCGCTGGCGAGCCCGGCCGCCCCCAGGGTGATTGCGGCAATATAGAACTCCATGAGCACGCCGGTGACCAGCACAAGCCCGGCCGACAGCAGCGCAAGCCCGGCGATGGCACCCGTGAGCAGCGCCTGCTCGGAGCGGGCCGAGTAACCGGCAAGCGCGCCCGCCTTCGGCTGAGCGCGCGCGCCATCCCCGGCCCCGTCGTCGCGACGGCGAGGTCCCGGGCCGGCCTCGCCCGGCCCATCCGCGAATTCCGTCCGGAGCCGCTTTTGTAGCATCGCTGGTTCGCTCATGCGTGCGCAGATAGCACGACAAGCGTTCAGATCCGCTTCAACAGACCGGTCGGATTTTAACGATCAGGCCTTGTGGTGGCGCGCCCGTAGCTGCAGCAGCTCGTCGAGCAGGATGAGACCGGCGCCGATGCTGATGAAGCTGTCGGCAAGGTTGAACACGGCGAACGACCAGCTGTCGGTATAGAACAGCACGTAGTCGATGACGTAGCCGAACAGCATCCGGTCGACGAGATTGCCGATGGCGCCGGCAATGATCAGCGCATAGCCCGCATGCGCCAGCCCCCGGTCCTTCGGCGTCTGCCGCCAGAGCCAGCTGACGAAAGCGACGACAACCAGCCGCAGCGCGACGATGAACCATCCCTCCATGCCCGACAGCATCGAGAAGGCGACGCCGAAATTGTGGGTGCGGTACAGTGCCAGCATCGGGGCCACGGACACCGGCTGCTGGAACGGCAGGTAAGCCTCCACCGCCCATTTGATCAGCTGGTCGAAAATCACCGCAAGCACGATGAACACGACCACCGACAGCGGCCGGGAAAAAAACGGTATGCGCTTGCTCATGCCGGGGTGTCCAGCGACAACAGGTGACGGCGTGACTCGAACAGCATGATCCCGGTCGCGATCGCGAGATTGAGGGAGTCGGCCCGGCCGACCTGGGGGATGCGCGCCAGCGCGTCGGCTGCCTGCGCCAGTTCCTCGGGAAGCCCGGCCTGCTCGTTGCCCATCAACAGCACCACCGGTCGCTTGCGATAGTCGATCGTGCGGTAGTCGACCGCACCGGCGAGGTGGGTGGCCACGACAGCGACGCCCGCCTCTCTCTTCCAGCGCAGGAAATCGGCGACGGAGGCCCTGGCGACGGGCATGGCGAAGACCGAGCCCATGGTGGCGCGCACGGTCTCGAGCGAAAACGGGTCGGTGGTCTCGCCGACGAGGATCACCCCGGAGGCGCCGGCAGCGTCGGCGGTGCGGATGATCGTGCCGAGATTGCCGGGATCGCGCACCCGATCGAGCGCGACATAGGTTTCGCCCGGCCCGGGACGGATATCCTTCAGCGCCGCATAGCGCTGCTCGAACACGCCAACCACCATCTGCGGATTGTCGCGCCGGGTGATCGCCGCCATCACCTTTTCGCTGACCTCCAGCACCAGCCCGCCCTTGGCCACGGTCCGCGCCGCCACCTGCTCCACCTGCGGCTTGCCCCGGCCCGCCTTGGCATAGACGAGCGTGCGGATGGTCCAGCCGAGCTCGAGCGCGTCGATCACGAGTTTCAGCCCCTCGGCGATGAACGACTTCGTCTCGTCGCGCGCCTTCTTCTGCGCCAGCGCCTTGATGTCCTTGACGATCGGGTTGGCGAGGCTGGTCACCTCCTTCACCTGGCCGACGCGGTGGGGGCCGTGATCGCGGTGGTGGTGCTCGCTCATGCGGACGTCCATCTGCTGAAAAGGGAGGTGGAGAGGGCCCGGCCCGGCGCCGTGCCGTCGGTACCGCCCTCGCGGATGACGAGTTCCCCCGACTCCACCAGCCCGCCGCGGCCGCGCATCGTCTCGCGCACCAGCTCGTGGATCGAGTAGAAGCTCGCCCGGATCGAATAGGCCGTCAGCACCAGCGCGGCCTCGTCCGGCGACAGGATCTCGCGGCACACGTCCAGCATCAGCGGCAGGCTGTCGAACAACTGCCAGACCTCGCCGTTCGGGCCGCGGCCGAACTTCGGCGGATCGGCGAGGATGAGGTCGTAGCGGCTGCCGCGCCGCTCCTCGCGCAGGATGAACTTCATCGCATCCTCGCAGATCCAGCGGATCGGCAGCTTCTCGCCGCGGCCGAGCGCCTGGTTCTCACGCGCCCAGCCGATCGCCTTCTTCGAGGCATCGACGTGGGTCACTTCGGCGCCGGCGCGGGCGGCAACCAGCGAGGCGACGCCGGTGTAGCCGAACAGGTTCAGCACCCTCAGCGGCCGGTTCGCCGCCTCGATGCGCGCCTTCATCCAGCTCCAGTGCGCCAATTGCTCGGGAAAGACGCCGACGTGACGGAAGGCGGTGAAGCGGCCGTGGAAGTCGGTATCGAGCAGCCGCATCGGCCAGGTCTCGCCGAGAGCGGTGCCGGGAAAGCGCCAGCGCCCCATGCCGTCCTCGTCGGTGTCGCCGGTGAACACGGCGTCGGCTCCCTCCCAGACATGCGCCGACAGGCTGCGGGGCCAGAGCGCCTGGGCCTCCGGGCGGACGATGCGGTAGGACCCGTATTGCTCCAGCTTTTCACCGGCGCCGCTGTCGATCAGGCGGTAGTCGTCCGTGCCGGCGGTTTCGAGGATCACCGGCACCCGCTCTTTCGGCTTCTCGCCGCTACGCGTGATCAGCTTGCGCTGCGGCTCGGCCGGCCGGTCGCCTGCACGCGTCGCCCTTGCCGGGGTCGCTTCGCCGAATTCCGCCGCCTTCGCCGGACCGCCCGCGCGCTTTGCCACGGCCTTGGGCTCCGATCGCCCTCCGGCCACCTTGCGCGGCGCCGACGCGGACCGCTCGCCCGGGCGGGATGCGCCCATCGCGGGGTTGCGTTTCTGGCGGCGGTTCTTGTCCTTCACGGCACGGTCCGTCTTCGGTTCCAGGAAAGAGCGGACGCAGGTCCGCGGGAAAGCGTGACCAAATAGCACCCCTGTCCCACTTGGCAAAGCGCTTTCCGATCTGCGATAAATCGACCAGAGGTCGAGGAGGAGAGACACCATGGACATGTCCGGCGAAGAGCGCATTGCCGCCCCGCGTGAAGCCGTCTGGGCGGCGCTCAACGACCCCGAGACGCTGAAAGCGTGCATTCCCGGCTGCCAGTCGCTGACCATGAAGTCACCGACCGAACTCGAGGCCACCGTGAAGATCAAGATCGGCCCGGTCTCGGCCACCTTCAACGGCGAGGTGACGCTGTCCGATCTGAACCCGCCGGCAAGCTACACCATCTCGGGCGAGGGCAAGGGCGGGATCGCCGGCTTCGCCAAGGGCGGGGCGGACGTCAACCTTGCCGAGGATGGCAACGAAACGATCCTGCGCTACACGGTCAAGGCGCAGATCGGCGGCAAGCTTGCCCAGCTCGGCTCGCGACTGATCGATTCGACGGCGAAGAAACTCGCCGCCCAGTTCTTCAACGACCTCGGCCAGCGGTTGAACGCGGGCGCGGCGGCCTGAGCTTTCGACGCGTATCGGGCGCTATCCCCGCATGCTATTTCGGGGCCGACAGCAGCGACTGCGCGGCCAGCGTTTCCGCCCGCTCCTTCTGCCGGTCGGCTTCGGTGTGCCACCTGGCCGCCTCGCTCGCCTCGGTGCGGGCCCGCTTGCGATACTTGTGCTGGCCGAACCAGGTCGCCAGCGCGCCGATCGCCATGCCGAGGATCAGCGCCAGGAACAGGTAGACGAAAAAGGGCGCCGTCGTCGACAGCACGGAATCCTCCGGCCGGAACGGATTGAGCGCGAGTCGCACCGGCTGTCGATTGGCGACGGAAAGCACGATCAGGACAATGCCGACCGGTGCGAGCACGACGATGTTGAAGATCTTCCTGAGCATGGTGCCGCCTCCCGCAAACGGGCCGGTTGATGGACCGCGGCGCGCCGACCTCAGTCGGCGTCGTTGTCCGCATGGTTGGGGTTCAGCCGCTCGCGCAGTTCCTTGCCGGTCTTGAAGAACGGCACCCACTTCTCCTCGACGAACACGGCATCGCCGGTCCGCGGGTTGCGGCCCGAGCGCGAGGGGCGGTTCTTGACCGAGAAGGCGCCGAAGCCGCGAAGCTCGACCCGGTTACCGGCGGCGAGCGCGTCGGAAATCTCGTCCAGGACGGCGTTCACAATGTTCTCGACATCGCGGTGATAAAGGTGCGGATTGCGAGCGGCGACGATCTGTACCAATTCCGACTTGATCACTGTTGCCCCCTCAAAAGACTTGTCTTTTCAATCGTGTCAGCCTGCCAAACGGAGACCAGACCGTCAAGGAACAACTTTTCGCCGCCGAGTTTTTCAAGCGCGTCGCCAGGGCCGAACCCCGCCCCGGTCAGCGCCTCCAGCCAGGCGGCGGCGTCGAAACCGAGACCGAACAGGCTGGACCGGCGCTGCCGTTCGTAGTCGATCATCGGCAGGTCGCGGTCCAAGTTGCGGCTCGCGAGGTAGTCGCGAATCTCGGCTTCGCCGCCGAGCCTGTCGACCAGCTTCGCCTTCAGCGCCTGCCGGCCGGTGTAGATGCTGCCGTCGGCGAGTCGAAGCACGTCCTCGCGCGGCAGCTTGCGGCGCTCGGCCACGAGGTCGACGAACCAGGCGAAGCTGTCGTCCACCATCCGGCGGATCATCGCCTTGGCCTCCTCGCTGGCCGGGTGGAATGGCGAGGGCTCGGCCTTCAGCGGCGCCGACTTGATCTCCTCGAGCGAGACCCCGACCTTGTTCATCAGGTCCTGCAATTGCGGGTACTGGAAGATCACGCCGATCGAGCCGGTGATCGAGCTCTCGCCGGCGACGATCGTGTCGCCGGCGGCGGCGATCATGTAGCCGGCGGAGGCGGCGAGCGTGCGCACATCGGCCACCACCGGCTTCTTCTCCGCCACCCGGCGCAGCGCGTTGAAGACCACCTCGCCGCCATAGGTCGTGCCGCCGGGGGAGGTGATCGACACCACCAGCGCCTTCGCGCGGTCGCTCTTGGCGATACGGTCGAGCCGCTCCAGCAGTTCCTGGTCGTCCTTGACGATTCCGGTGATCGAGACGCGGGCGACATGGTCCTCGATCGACGCCGTCTGCCAGCGCGAGGCCAGGGCGGCAACGAGGGCGATTGCTGCGACAAGCACGGCAGCGACACGCCAGAAGGTCAGCTTGCGGCGCAATTGCCGCCGGTCGGCGATGGCGGATTGATCCATTTCGGCGGTCCCCGTAGGCTTGGTTTTACGGCAAATGACGATCTGCCATTTGCCAAGTGCCTCATCGATATGGCATTAGCCGGACAAATAGCAAATCATCCGCGTTGATTTTTGGCTACCCATTGCGCATCCGGGAATAATCTCCATATGGGGCCCGTTACTGTGCGGGGACCGGTTTTCTGGCCTGGGCGGCGGCGGCTGATTTGCTGGCCCGCGCGACGGAACCGCTAACATCGAACTAGGTACATGCTGACAACGACTGCTGATATGCAATCCGCCGCATACCGGACGGCCAAGTCGACGGAAGCATATCGTCGCGCGGCCCGGCATTCCGCGCGCGTGCGGTTCCTCAAGATTGCGCTGCCGATCGCCGGCCTGGTGATTGCGCTGGTCTTTGCGGCCGTCTCGATCGTCAGCACCTACCTGCCAGAGGAACTCGAGGTCGAGAGCGCGACGATCGAGGACGGCAAGGTGGTGATGAAGAACCCCGCCATTTCCGGTCGCAACCGCGACGGCATCAGCTATTCGATGAAGGCCGACCGGGCACTTCAGGACATGAAAAATCCCGACATCATCCAGCTCGAGAACATCCGCGCCAAGATGCCTGTCAGCGACAAGCTGATCGCGCAGGTTGATGCGATCACCGGCATCTACGACCGCGGCCGCAACATCCTCGACATGACGGCGCCGTTCACGATCCGCCTGAACACCGGGCTCGAGGCCGCATTCCGCGACGCGCATCTCGACATCGATGGCGGCCGGATGTCGACCCAGCAACCCGTCACCATACAATCTAAGGAAGCTTCGATTGTTGCGCAGTCGCTGCGAATGACGGATAAAGGGCGGACCGTCGTCTTCGAGGGAGACGTCGTTGTCAATGTCGATCCCGCCGCTATCCGCAAAAGAGAGAAGTAGGGCCACGATGTCCGCATTTTCTGAACCCGCGCAAAGACATGCCATCCTCCCGCTTCTCGTCGCCGGCTTCGCGCTGGTTGCGACGGCCGCGGGGGCGCAGGAAACGCAGAGCCAGCTGAAGGGGCTTCAGCTGTCGAACGACAAGCCGATCCAGATCCAGAGCGACAAGCTGGAGATCCAGCAGCAGTCGAACACCGCCCGATTCAGCGGCAACGTCAAGGTCGTCCAGGGGACGACGACGCTGCAGGCCGGCAACATGGTCGTGCACTACACCGCCGAAGGCAGCGGCTCGATTTCCGGCGGCGACGCCGACATCGAGCGGATCGAGGTCGCCGAGAAGGTCCTGCTGCAGTCGGGCCAACAGCAGGCCACGGCCGACACCGGCACGTTCAACCTCGTCGACGAGGTGTTCGTGCTGAAGGGCGACAAGGTGGTGCTGTCGGAAGGCAAGAACGTGTTCGTCGGCTGCCAGCTGACCGTGCTGATGCGGACCGGCGAGGCCAAGCTCGACGCCTGCGGCGGCCGGGTCATGATCCAGCTCGACCCGAAGTCCCGCCGAACCACGAACTGACGTACGACCGTGTCGCTGATCTCCCTTTCCCGCATGACCCGTGCGAAGACGCCCGCGCCGGAGGTGCCGCGCAGCGTCGATGCCGCACGCTACGAAGGCACGCTGATCGCCCGCAACCTGACCAAGACCTATGGCGGCCGGCGGGTGGTCAACGGCGTATCGCTGGTCGTGCGCCGCGGCGAGGCCGTGGGCCTGCTCGGGCCGAACGGCGCCGGCAAGACCACCTGCTTCTACATGATTACCGGGCTGGTGCCGGTCGACGAGGGGACGATCGAGCTGAACGGCAACAACGTCACGACGATGCCGATGTATCGCCGCGCCCGGCTCGGGGTCGGCTACCTGCCGCAGGAGGCGTCGATCTTCCGCGGCCTGACGGTCGAACAGAACATCCGCGCCGTGCTCGAGGTGCACGACAGCGACCGCGCGCGGCGCGAGCGCAAGCTCGACAGCCTGCTTGCCGAATTTTCGATCTCGCACCTGCGCAAGTCGGCGGCAATTGCGCTCTCCGGCGGCGAGCGCCGGCGGCTCGAGATTGCCCGGGCGCTGGCGACCGACCCCACCTTCATGCTGCTGGACGAGCCTTTCGCCGGCGTCGATCCGATCTCCGTCTCCGACATCCAGGCGCTGGTCCGGCACCTGACCTCGCGCGGCATCGGCGTGCTGATCACCGACCACAATGTCCGCGAGACGCTGGGCCTGATCGATCGCGCCTACATCATCCACGCCGGCGAGGTGCTGACCCACGGCCGCGCCAACGACATCGTCGCCAATCCCGACGTGCGCCGCCTCTATCTCGGCGACAATTTCAGCCTCTAAGCCGCATCCGGCCGTCCTGCAGCGCGGCCACCGCCGGGCCGGCGACGAAAATCGCCACGGCGGGGCGCGCCCGCTTGACCAAACCCGACAAAAAAGCAATTTTTGGGCCAGTCTGAAAACGGAGCGGCAATGCGCAGCTTCCGCCCCGCCCTCATGCTGGCGCCGCACTGCGATCCCGGATGGGCCGCGCGCGGCACCAGGCACCGTAGCAACGATTGCGGCGTCGATGACGCGTCTCCCAGACGTGCGACGGCGCAAGGGAGTTCGAGCGCCCGTGGCACTAGCAGCCAGCCTTCATCTGCGGCAGAGCCAGTCTCTGGTGATGACGCCGCAACTGATGCAGTCGATCCAGTTGCTGCAGATGACGCACCTGGAACTGATCCAGTTCATCGGCAACGAGGTGGAGAAGAACCCGCTGCTGGAGGTCGTCGCGAGCGACGAGCCTGCCCGCGCCGACGACGGCCATCCGGCCGAGGCAGACTACTACTCTGTCAACGAGGATCGCCCGACGAACGACCAGGACACGGCAGAGGCGGCTTCCGGCGACCTCTACGATTCGGCGACCGCCGGCGCCGGCGAGATGGCCGAGCCGTTCGATTCCAGCCTCGAGAACGTCTTTCCCGACGATGCCGGTCCACGCGTCGCCGACGCCCCCGAATTGCTCGGCCAATGGAAGTCGATGCCCGGCGCCGGCGACGGCGAGGGCTACGACCTCGACGACTTCGTCGCCGGCCAGACGACGCTGCGCGACCACCTGACCGCCCAGGTGCCGTTCTCGCTCGCCGCGCCGGGCGACCGGCTCATCGCCGGTCATTTGATCGACCTGCTCGACGAGGCCGGATACCTGTCGACCCCTCTCGCCGAGACGGCGCTCAAGCTCGGCACGCCGCTTGCCGAGGTGCAGCGCGTGCTCGACACGCTGCAGCAGTTCGACCCGCCCGGCGTCTTCGCCCGCTCGCTGGCCGAGTGCCTGGCGATCCAGCTGCGCGCGTTCGACCGCTTCGATCCGGCCATGGCCGAGCTGGTCGGCAACCTCGAGCTCCTGGCCCGCCGCGACTTCGCCACGCTGAAGAAGCTGTGTGGCGTCGACGAGGAGGACCTGATCGACATGCTGGCGGAAATCCGCAAGCTGGACCCCAAGCCCGGCACACGGTTCCAGCCCGCCATCTCGGAGTCCGTCGTGCCCGACATCATCGTCAAAGCGGCCCCGGACGGAAGCTGGCTGATCGAACTCAATGCCGACACCCTGCCGCGGGTGCTGGTCAACAACGACTACTACGCTGCCGTGTCGCGCCGCACCGACCGGGCGAGCGAGGACCAGGCCTTCCTGAACGAGTGCCTGCAGAACGCCAACTGGCTGACCCGCAGTCTCGACCAGCGGGCTAGGACCATCACGAAGGTGGCGACCGAGATCGTCCGCCAGCAGGACGCCTTCCTGCTGCACGGCGTCGACCATCTGCGCCCGCTCAACCTGAAGACCGTCGCCGACGCCATCAAGATGCACGAATCAACCGTCAGCCGCGTCACCTCGAACAAGTATATGCTGACACCGCGGGGCCTGTTCGAGCTGAAGTACTTCTTCACCGTCTCGATCGGTGCGGCCGGGGGCGGCGACAGCCACTCGGCCGAGTCGGTGCGCCACCGCATCCGCACGCTGATCGCCCAGGAGACGCCCGAGGCGGTGCTGTCCGACGACGACATCGTCGACGTCCTGAAGAAGGGGGGCGTCGACATCGCACGGCGGACGATCGCGAAGTATCGCGAGGCGATGAACATTCCCTCCTCCGTCCAGCGCCGCCGCGAAAAGCGGGCGCTGGCCAAGGCCGCCGCGACTTGACCTCGAAAGAACGCTTTATTTCCTTACGCTTAACGAGCTGGTCCTGCATGTTTTCGGACCGACCGCATCCGCGCCGAGCACGCCGATCACCCTGCATGCCGGCGCTCCGATCCGGCTAGACGCGCGGCCCGCACGGGCCTGTCTCAGCCGCTTGACCTTGGACCAATTGCTGCCGCTCCGGCATCACTTCGACACATGGGCCTGTTGACTCCACCCTCGGGAAGGGCTAGATGCCCGCCGCAATTCCTTGGGGAAGGCTTGCCGACTTCTCTTGATATCCCCGTTTTCCCCGGCACAGTTCGCAAAGGGGCGCCGCTCGCGCGAAGTGCTTGGATGACGGGATCGGTTGGAATAGACTGTCACGCGCAAATCACAACGAGAGAGGCAACTCCATGAGTGTGCGTGTATCCGGCAAACATATGGAAATCGGCGATGCGTTTCGTCTGAAAATTGAAGATCAGATCGAAGGCGTGGTCGCCAAGTATTTCGATGGAGGGTATTCGAGCCAGGTCACCGTGGAAAAGTCCGGACCAAGGTTCAGCGCAGACTGCAAGGTCCACCTCGACACGGGCGCCGTCCTGCAAGCCAACGGAGAAGCCAACGACCCGATCATTGCCTTTGACGCGGCCTTTGAGCGGATCGAGAAGCGCCTCCGGCGCTACAAGCGCAAGCTGAAGGACTATCGCGGCGGGAATGGCCAGGCCTATGCGGAAGTCGCGTACACGGTCATGGACTCGGTTCCCGACGACGCGGATGAACTCCCGGCAGACTTTGCTCCGACCATTGTCGCGGAAAGCACGAAGAAGCTCCGGACCATGTCCGTCGCCAGCGCCGTGATGGCGCTCGACATGACGGACGAGCCGGTCTTCCTTTTTCGCAGCCCGGGGCTGGAGCAGATCAACATCGTCTATCGACGTAACGACGGAAATATTGGCTGGATAGATGCAGCCAGTATCAAAGGCTAAGGTGGCGGGGGGATGCGCCCAGGGGCTCGGCGCATCCCGCTTCAATCCTTTCACTGCGGCTCACGAGGACAGAAGCATGGCATTGGCAGGTTTGCTGCAGCAGAGTGCGATTATTCCGGCTATGAAGGCCAATTCAAAGAAGCAACTGCTTCAGGAACTGGCGATTAAAGCGGCAAAGGTCACCGGACTTCCGGAACGCGAGATTTTCGATGTGATCCTCCAGCGCGAGCGGCTTGGCTCGACGGGGGTCGGTAACGGGATCGCCATTCCGCATGGAAAACTGAAGGATCTGACCGAGATCACCGGCCTCTTCGCCCGACTTGAATCGCCGGTGGACTTCGAGGCCCTGGACGACCAGCCGGTCGATCTGGTCTTCCTGCTCCTCGCGCCCGAGGGCGCAGGCGCCGACCACCTCAAGGCGCTTTCGCGCATCGCCCGGGTGCTGCGCGATCCCGCCATGGTAGCGAAACTGCGCGCCTCGGACTCGGCCACGGCAATCTACGCCTGCCTGAGCGAGGAGCACGCGTCCAACGCCGCCTGAGGCGGCGGCAGCCAGCCGTCCGGCGAACGATCGCCGCGACCGCAGGTCTCGGCCTTTCGTGCCGCGGTTGGCGCCTGCCCCGCCGAATTGCCCTCGGTTCCGAAAGGGAACCCGGGCGCGCCGTCTGGCCCGGCGCGTTTCCCCCGTTTTCCGGATCTCCTCCGATTTCATTCGAAACGACGAGCCGACAGCCCGATAGGTTGCGCGACCTCGTTTGCGGGCGAGGCCCGCGCCGGGGGCTGCAGCGGATAAAAGCCGTCACCGGAAAACAGCCCATCTCCGCTATGCCGGACGCCGACCTCGCCCGCCGGCATCTGAAATCGACCACAGGCGCCAGCGCCCCTTCAGGCGGGAGCAAAAAACCCGGCGGCCGTTCGGCGCACCGGGTCAGGGCTTGACGGTTGGTTTCGCTCGGGTTCAGGCCTGCGGCTCGGCCTTGTCGCCGTTGGTCGAAGCCTTGGGGCCGCCCTTCGAGACGCCGACCATGGCCGGGCGCAGTACGCGGTCGCCGATCTTGTAGCCGTCCTGCACGACCTGGACGACGGTGCCGTTCGGGATTTCGGGATTGGGCACCTCGAACATCGCCTGGTGGAAGTTCGGATCGAACTTCTCGCCAACCGGCTCCAGCTTGCGAACGCCATGGCGCTCGAGCGCCGACAGCATGGCGCGTTCGGTCATCTCGACGCCTTCGATCAGCGCCAGCAGGCCGGCTTCGCCAGCCGACCTGGCTTCAGCCGGGATGGCATCGAGGCCGCGGCGCAGGTTGTCCGACACGGCCAGCATGTCGCGGGCGAAGCTGGCGACGGAATAGGTCTTTGCATCCTTGACGTCGCGTTCGGTGCGGCGGCGCAGGTTGTCCATCTCCGCCGCCAGGCGCAGGTACTTGTCGCGCAGGTCGGCGTTCTCGGCCTGCAGCAGCGCCAGCGGGTCGGCCTCGGCCTGCGGCTGGGCCTCGGTTTCGCTGCTGTCGGTCGACACAGCGGCGATCTCGGCCTCGTCGTTTGCGGCTTCGGGTCCGTGTTTGCTGGTATCGTCGGTCATGGGCTTCTCCGGATTGAGAGTCGCGCACATGCCGCAGGCTCTGCCGCCGGGCATGCACAGGTTGAACGGCCAGAGCGACCCGGCCCGTCCCGGCGGGCGGTGGGCGCTCTTGGTCGCTTCCCAGCCGTCCGCACGGCCTTGACGGTCAGCGGACGGGAGCGGGAGTTGAGGCGGATATCGAGCTTCGGGCCGAAAAAATCAAGGCTTGTTCGGCAAACGCGCTGAAATCAGGCCCGTCCGGGTCAGCGCGACAGCTGCGACATCAGTTGCGCGGTGTAGTCCACCATCGGCACGATCCGCGAATAGTTCAGCCGCGTCGGCCCGATCACCCCGACCGCGCCGACGATCCGATCGTCGCTGTCGCGGTAGGGGGCCACGATCAGTGACGAGCCGGACAGGGAAAACAGCTTGTTTTCCGAGCCGATGAAGATGCGTACGCCGGGGCCGGCCTCGGCAAGGCTCAAGAGCTCGATCAGGCTGTCCTTCTTCTCCAGGTCGTCGAACAGCATCCGCAACCGGTCGACGTCCTCCGCGCCGGCAAGCCCCTCCAGCAGGTTGGCACGGCCGCGCACGATCAGCCGGGTCGGCTTGGCCTCCTCGGTGCCGCCGGACCAGACCGCCAGCCCGCGCTCGACCAGATCCTGCGACAGCTGGTCGAGTTCGCGCCGCACCTCGCCGCGCAACCGCTCGATCTGCATCCGGGCCTCGTGGATGGTGCTGCCGCCGAGATGGGCGTTGAGGAAGTTCGCCGCTTCGGCCAGCTGCGAGCTGGTCGTCCCCGCCGGCAGGTCGATGATCCGGTTCTCGACCTGGTCGTGCTCGCCGACCAGCACCACCAATGCCTTGGTCGGCTCCAGCCGGATGAACTCGACATGCTTGAGCACAGCATCGCTCTTGCTGGTGATGACGAGGCCGGCGCCGCGCGACATGCCCGACAGCATCCGGCTGGCCTCATTCATCATCGCCTCGACGGTCTGGCCGTGCGTCGGCCGATGCACGTGGCGATCGATCGAGGCGCGGTCCTCCGCGGACAGATCGCCGACCTGCATGAAGGCGTCGACGAAGAAGCGCAGTCCGAGCTGGGTCGGCAGCCGGCCGGCGCTGACATGCGGCGAGTAGATCAGGCCCAGCGCCTCCAGGTCGCTCATGACGTTGCGCACCGAGGCGGGCGACAGCGACATCGGCAGGATACGCGACAGGTTGCGCGAGCCGAGCGGTTCGCCGTGATCGAGGTAGCCCTGGACGATCCGGCGGAAGATCTCGCCGGAGCGCTCGTCCAGCGCCTTGTGGATGTCTGTCTCTTGGGGGCTTCTCAACACCATGCCTGTCGGATGCTTTGCTGTCGTCGCAGGGCTTTCGTCGTCCTTTCCTGAATATAGTGAGGGCGCCGTGCGCCGCACAAGTGCAAATGCGGCGTGCCCAGGCGCCGGTCAGGCCGATCATTTCCCCGGCAATCGCGCCATTCGGCGATTTCCTCGCCCTTCGATCTCGTCTAGAACCGTCGCTGGCAATGGCAAGACACAGGAGTACGCGATGCGGCCGTCAGGCAGAAAGACCGACCAGATGCGCAAGGTTTCCTTCGCGCGCAATTTCTCCAAGCACGCGGAAGGCTCCTGCCTCGTCAAGTTCGGCGACACCCACGTGCTGTGCACGGCCAGCCTCGAGGAAAAGACGCCGCCATGGCTGCGTAACAGCGGCAAGGGCTGGGTGACGGCGGAGTACGGCATGCTGCCGCGCGCCACCGGCGAGCGCATGAAGCGCGAGGCCGCCGCCGGCAAGCAGGGCGGGCGCACCCAGGAGATCCAGCGGCTGATCGGCCGGTCGCTGCGCGCTGTCGTCGACCTGCCGGCGCTCGGCGAACGCCAAATTTCCATCGACTGCGACGTCATCCAGGCCGACGGCGGCACCCGCACGGCCGCGATCACCGGCGCCTGGATCGCGCTGCACGACTGCCTGAGGTGGATGGAGACGCGCGGCATGATCAAGGTCGAGAAGGTGCTGAAGGACCACGTCGCCGCGGTCTCCTGCGGCATCTTCGCCGGCCAGTCGGTGATCGACCTCGACTATCTCGAGGACTCGGCGGCAGAGACCGATGCCAACTTCGTCATCACCGGCGGCGGCGGCATCGTCGAGATCCAGGGCACGGCGGAGGGCAAGCCGTTCACCGAAGAGGAGTTCGCCAGCCTGATGGCGCTCGCCAAGGCCGGCATTGCCGAGTTGGTGGAACTGCAGAAGCAGGCGATCGCCTGACGCCGGGCGGCTTGCCCCCCGTTCACCCTTCGGGCACCCTTGCCGCAAGCGGAACGACGACGGGGGCAAGCGCATGGCCGAAACAAAAAAGGCGCCAGAGGGGGTGCTTGAGACCGCCCTCTATGCCGAGGATCTCGACGCGGCGGAGGCCTTCTACGGCGGCCTGCTCGGGCTGGAGCAGATCAGCCGCCACGCCGACCGGCACGTGTTCTACCGCTGCGGGCCCGGCGTGCTGCTGATCTTCAACCCCAAGGAGACCGTCGTGCCGCCGCCGCCGCAAGCGTTGCCGGTGCCGGTGCACGGCACCACCGGTGCGGGTCACGTCTGCTTCCGCGTTGCCGCCAGCGATCTTGATTTCTGGGCGGAAAAGCTGAAAGAAGCAGGCATCGCCATCGAGGCCGATTTTCGCTGGCCGACCGGAGCCCGCTCCATCTATTTCCGCGACCCCGCCGGAAACAGCCTCGAATGCGCCGAACCCGGCCTCTGGGGCCTGACCTGACAGGACACGACATGCGCAAGCTCGACACAAGGACGATCGTCGTCGCCAGCCACAACGCCGGCAAGATTCGCGAAATCCGCGACCTCGTCGGCCCGTTCGGCTTCGAGGCAAAGTCCGCCGCCGACCTCAACTTCGTCGAGCCGGACGAGACCGGCGCCAGCTTCGAGGAAAACGCGGCGATCAAGGCGCTCGCCTCGGCGAAAGCCGCCGGCCTGCCGGCGCTCTCCGACGATTCCGGGCTGGTGATCGACGCGCTCGGCGGCGCGCCCGGCGTCTACACCGCCAACTGGGCCGAACGCGACGACGGCAGCCGCGACTTCGCCATGGCGATGGAGAAGGTCGAGCGGGCGCTCGCCGAGAAGGGCGCGACCCTGCCGGCGGAGCGCTCCGCCCGCTTCGTCTCGGTCTTGTGCCTGGCCTGGCCCGACGGCCATACCGAGCTGTTCCGCGGCGAGGTCGAGGGTACGGTCGTCTGGCCGCCGCGCGGCAGCCAGGGCTTCGGCTACGACCCGGTGTTCCAGCCCGAAGGCTATGCCACGACCTTCGGCGAGATGAGTGCGGAGCAGAAGCACGGCTGGCGCCCCGGCGAAGCGGCGGCACTGTCGCACCGCGCCCGCGCCTTCAAGCGCTTCGTCGAAACGTGCCTGGAGGCCTGAGCCAGCGATGACGGCGGTGACCCCGTTCGCAGCGAAGCCGCCCATTGCCGGCGATCCCCTCGATCCCGGCTTCGGCGTCTATGTGCACTGGCCGTTTTGTGCCGCCAAATGCCCCTACTGCGACTTCAACAGCCATGTACGCCACCAGCCGGTCGACCAGGACCGGTTCGTGGCCGCTTTTCTGGCGGAGATGGCGACGATGCGGCGGCTGTCCGGCCCGCGCAGCGTCACCAGCATCTTTCTCGGCGGCGGCACGCCGTCGCTGATGCAGCCGTCAACCGTCGATGCCATCCTGTCCGGCATCGCCCGCCACTGGCACGTGCCCGACGGCATCGAGATCACCATGGAGGCGAACCCCTCCAGCGTCGAGGCGGAACGCTTCCGCGGCTACCGCGCGGCCGGCGTCAACCGTGTCTCGCTCGGGGTTCAGGCCCTGAACGACCGCGACCTGAGGTTTCTAGGGCGGCTGCACGACGTCGCCGATGCGCTGACGGCGATCCGGCTCGCGCGCGAGATCTTCCCGCGCATGTCCTTCGACCTGATCTATGCGCGGCCGAACCAGACGGTCGCCGAATGGGACGCCGAACTGCGCCAGGCGGTCTCCTACGCCGTCGACCATCTGTCGCTCTACCAGCTGACGATCGAGGAAGGCACGCCCTTCTTCGGCCTGCACAAGGCGGGCAAGCTGGTCGTGCCCGACGGCGAGCAGTCGGCGATCCTCTACGAGGCAACGCAGGAGATCACGGCGCGCGAGGGCCTGCCGGCCTACGAGGTCTCCAACCACGCCCGCCCTGGCGCCGAGAGCCGGCACAATCTCACCTACTGGCGCTACGGCGACTATGCCGGCATCGGCCCCGGCGCGCATGGCCGGCTGGCGACACAGGGCGCCCGGGTCGCGACCGCGACCGAGCGCCACCCCGAGACCTGGCTGAAGCTTGTGCAGGAAAACGGCCACGGCATGGTCGACCAGGAGGCGCTGGAACTGTCGGAGCAGGCTGACGAACTCCTGCTGATGGGCCTGCGCCTGACCGAGGGCGTCGACCTCGCCCGCTGGCAGGCGCTCGCCGGCCACGGTCCCGATCCCGCGCGCGAGCAGTTCCTCATCGACCACGGCTTCATCGAGAAGCTCGGCAATTCCCGCCTGCGCTGCACTCCCGCCGGAATGCTGATCCTCGACGCCGTGGTCGCCGATCTCGCCAGTTGATGGGTCAGTCTGTCTTGACCGCCGTCACATGCAACCACGTGGTCGCTCGCCCGTCATAGCCACCGCCCTGCGCCGCCTCGATCGTGACACGCCCCCATTTCTCCGTCGCATAGGTCTTTCGCAGCCAGGCGGACGTGGGGTAATTGTAGTGGCGACCGAGGCTATCCCGTCCCTCGCCCCTTCCGGCCTTGTAGCTCGCATAGAAGACCCCGCCCGGCCTAAGCGCGCGGAAAATTCGCGCCAGCACACCGCCGAGCGCGCCCGCGGCACATGGAGGAGGCTCGCATTGGCCCAGACGCCGTCAAAGGCAGATATCGCGGCCAGTTCCTGGAACCGAAGGACCGCGACCGCGCGCCCCAGCCGGCGCTCGGCCTCGCGCGCCATTTCCGGCACCCGTCGCTCGGCAGGAGATCGAAACCGCGGCCGAGCATGACCTCGCTGTCCCGGCCGCCGCCGCATCCAAGCTCGAGGATGCGGGCCCGTTCCGGCAAGCGCGCCAGAAAGGCATCCAGCCGCGCCGTGCCGGCCGGCTGCCCGCGCGCCGCATAGTCCGCCGCATTGTCGCGATAAAAGGCGAGCGTGGCTTCGTCGATGTCATCCATTGGCGGCCCCGGGAACGGCCGCGAACCTAACAGGGGTCGGCGCGCGGGAATAGGGCGCCGCGCCCGGCGGGCGAATCCGGCAGACAGCCGGAGTCGCAATCTCTCTTGGCGCGCCTAGCCGGCTACGCAACCGTGGAATAAAAAAGAGCCCGGGGCCTCGACCTCCCGGGCTCAAGGGCCGCACCCCCAGGCGTGCTCCTGCTATTCGTTGATGAGGCGCTTCAACAACTCGATCTCATGGCTGAGCTTGGTGTCGCCGGCGATCAGGTCCTCGATCTTGCGGACCGCGTGCAGCACGGTCGTGTGATCGCGCCCACCGAAGCGCCGGCCGATCTCCGGGAAGGAGCGCGGCGTCAGCGTCTTGGACAGATACATCGCGATCTGCCGCGGCATGACGACGACGCGCGTGCGGCGGCTGGAAACCAGCTCCTGGCGCGAGACGTTGTAATGTTTGGCGACAACCCGCTGGATGTCCTCGATGCGGACCCGGCGCGGCTCGCCGGCGCCGACCAGATGCGCGAGCAGCTCGTCGACGCGCTCTACGGTGAGCTGCGGCTCGAAGGTGCGACGGAAGAGCAACTGATTGAAGGCGCCCTCCAGCTCGCGGCCGCTCGCGGTGATGTTGCGGGCGACATGGCTGAGGATATCCGCCGGAATGTCGAGCGAGGCATCCTCCTGGCGGGCGACCTCGAGCCTACGCTTGAGAATCTCTAGGCGCATCTCGTAGTCCGGCCCTTCCATCTCGATCGCAACGCCGCCCTGCAGGCGCGAACGCACGCGCGGGTCGAGCGATTCCAGTTCCCACGGCGCCCGGTCGGCGGCAACGACGACCTGCTTGGCGGAGTCGAGCAGCATGTTCAGGAGGTGGCAGAACTCGTTCTGGATCGAGTTCCCCTGCAGGAACTGCATGTCGTCGATGATCAGCAGGTCGATGTTGCGCAGCGTTTCCTTCAACGACAGCGCGTCGTTGTCGCGGATCGCGGTGGCGAAGCGCCACATGAAGTACTCGGCCGTCAGGTAGACGACGCGCGGGCTGCGGGCGCTGGCAAGCGCCGCATTGGCGATCGCCTGCAGCAAGTGCGTCTTGCCGAGGCCGACGCTGGAGTGGATGAACAGCGGGTTGAAGCGCACCGCCCCCGCGCCGGCTTCTGCGATGGTCTTGGCGGCGGCGAGCGCGACGCGGTTGGAGGACCCCTCGACGAAGGTGTCGAAGGTGTAGCGCTGATCGAGCGGAGAACCGAACAATGGACCATGCGCCGGCTGGCGCTGCTGCGCCTGCGGTGCAACACTGGCGGCAACCTGGGCGATCGCCTGCGCGCCGGCCGCTCGGCGCGACTGGGCAGCCGGCGCGGCCTCGGCGGCGGTCGCCGTCTCTTCAGCACCCGGACGCACGCCGCGGGTCGCGGTGCGCACCAGGATCTCCACCTTCAGGATCTCCGCGTCCTCCTGCTGGAAGAGCGAGGTGATCAGGTCGAGATAGCGGTTGTTGATCCAGGATTTCAGGAAGGTCGTCGGCACCGACAGCCGCACGACGCTCTTGGAGTGGGAATGAAGCTTCAGCCGGGCGAACCAGCTCGCATAGACATCCTGGCCGACCTGCGCCTTCAGGCGTGCGCTCACCCGGTCGAAAAGGGCGTCATGCTTGGTCCCGTTTGTGTCCCCTGGCTTGTCGTTTCCTTCTGCGAGTCCTTTCAGTGCATTGTCCCCATTTCCAAATGCACCAACAGACGTGGCCGTATTTGCTTGCATTTTGCCGCCTTTCAAGTTCAGTCGACGCGCCGGCACGTCATGCCGGCACCGTGTCCACACCTCGACCGCACCCCGGAGCCATCGGCGTTGCGGACTCGGTTTTGCCGGTCGCCTCGCCCTCACTCCGAACGCGACCCGCACACTTCGGACTGACGTCCCGGCCACCGGCCGCGTCGCCTGCCCTCCCGACCACGCCGCCCCCTCGTATGGGTCATTCGCGTCGGGCATTCCCTCACCTGGCCCCTCGTCGGCGACCGTCCTCGCGGCCACACTGAACCTGGCTGATCGACGGCATACAGCCACCGTTCCGGCCCCCTGGATTGTGGCGGCCGGTCAGCTGCTTTCAGTGTCAGATAAGGCGGAGCTATGCACTCCGCTCCAGGGTCAAGACGTCTCACACCGGCCGATACGGCAGTGCTTGGCGTCTCTTTACGCTTGTGTGTGCGCCCCCTGTGGAAGGCATTTAGGCAGGATCAAACACCAAGATCAATGCCCAATTTTACGCAAAATTAAGTCGCAGCCGTTGACTCTTCTGGCGCAATTTGACTCGGCAAACACCCCCCCGAGAAGAATCCATTATGAATCAATGGCTTTCTTTTGCTAGCCGGCTTACAGAGGCCGGAAAGCAAAAAAAATAATTATTTTCTTGACTCGCACACTGTCGCAATTGCCCCCCCACGCGACGGCATCGCGTCGAACATTCTCGCACAAGTTTATGTTTTTTAACGATTTTTTCTGTCACCGCCCTGACATGTGACAGCATTGCGCGTTAACCATAACGGCAACAAAAAGGCAAAGAAAAAGCCCGGCGAAACCGCCGGGCTCAGTCAAATTTGCATAGCTTGCTGGCGTGGAATCAGGCCGACAGAGCCTTCACACGCTGCGCCAGGCGCGAGACCTTGCGCGATGCGGTGTTGGAATGCAGCACGCCCTTGGTGGCTGCGCGCATCAGTTCCGGCTGGGCTGCCTTCAGCGCGGCTGCGGCTGCGGCTGCATCGCCGGAGGCGAGCGCCTCCTCGACCTTGCGCACGAAGGTGCGAACGCGCGACCGGCGCGCCTTGTTGATGTCAGTGCGGCGAGCGATCTTGCGGGTCGCCTTCTTCGCCGAAGTCGTATTGGCCATGGATGCCTCTCTTCAGAAACCGGACACGAACTCCGCCTTCGCCGTGCCGGGTCACTGCGACCTGTCATCAAAGCAATTCGGGAGCAATCTCGGAAAACCTTGGAATGGGCTTTCCAAACTGTGGGGCGGCGTATAGCGGGAATTGGCAGGCGCGTCAACGCGCAAATTGAAGAAATAGCGCGCCGAAACCGGCCGCCAGCGATTCGAAATGCGGCGCCCGGCGCGATCGCGACGGACGCCGCCGGCTACCGCTGGCAGGCGGCACAGAAGAAGGTCGAGCGCCCGCCCTGGGCAAACCGGGCCACGGTGCCGACGCAGCCCGGCGTGCGACAGGCCTCCCCCTCCCGGTCGTAGACCGAAAACGAATGCTGGAAGTAGCCGAGCGAGCCGTCGGCGCGGATGTGATCGCGCAAGGTCGATCCGCCGGCCGCGATCGCCTCGGCGATCACCGCACGGATCGCCTCGGTCAGCGCCAGCAGCTCCTTGCGCGGCCGGCCGGTCGCCGTCACCAGCGCGCCCGCCGGTCGCTGCGGCGACAGCTGCGCCCGCCACAACGCCTCGCACACATAGATGTTGCCGAGTCCGGCGATGATCTTCTGGTCGAGCAGCGCCGCCTTCAGCGGCTGGGACCGGCCGCGCAGCCTTGCGGCCAGGTAGGCGGCGTCGAGCGCGTTTCCGGTCGGCTCCTCGCCGAGCGCGCGCAGGGAGGGGTGCGCGGCGAGGTCGTCGCGCCGGGCCAGGTCCATGAAGCCGAAGCGGCGCGGGTCGTTGTAGATGACGCGCCGCGGCCCGGCGGCGGTGTCGAGGTGCAGCACCACGTGGTCGTGGCGCTCGTCCTTGCCGCGCGGCAGATGAAAGGCGCCGGGGACCGCGCCCGCGCCGCCGTCGGCGACACGGAACGAGCCGGACATGCCGAGATGGGCAATGACGACATCGCCACCCTCGAGGTCGATCAGCAGGTACTTCGCCCGCCGTCCGAGCGCCAGCACCCGGCGCCCGGTCACCGTCTCGGCAAAGCGCTCGGGGAAGGGAAAGCGCAGGTCGGGTCGGCGCAATTCGGCGCGGGCGATCACCGCCCCTTCCATCACCGGCGCCAACCCGCGCCTGACCGTCTCCACCTCCGGCAGTTCCGGCATCATCCCCTCCATCTTCCGGATTTAACCGTGCGGCGCATTTGCCGCGCCCGTGCAATTCCCTATCGCCCATCTTTATCCTATATACCAGCGCGACGATGCCGCGGGCGAGGCGCAAGCCCGGCTGCGCGGCAACCGCAGCGCGAGCGGACCTGCCGGACCGCGGCGCAACAGCTGGAGACAGGCATGAGCGATCGGGAACGCACGTCGGCAGACGGCGGCATGGAGACCTCCTACGGCTTCCGCAGGGTGGCGGAGGGCGAGAAGCAGGCGCTCGTCAACGACGTCTTCCACAAGGTGGCCAAGCGCTACGACATCATGAACGACATCATGTCCGCCGGCCTGCACCGGGCCTGGAAAGACGCGATGGTCGCCGCGCTCAACCCGCGCCGGGACGCCGGGTACCGCGTGCTGGACGTCGCTGGCGGCACCGGCGACATCGCCTTCCGCATCGTCGAGGCCTCCGACCGGCTGGCGCACGCCACCGTGCTCGACATCAACGGCTCGATGCTGGCCGTCGGCGCCGACCGCGCCGCCAAGCGCGGGCTGTCGGACAAGCTCGACTTCGTCGAGGCCAATGCTGAAGAGCTGCCGTTCGCGGCGAGCAGCTTCGACGCCTACACGATCGCCTTCGGCATCCGCAACGTGCCGCGCATCGACGTCGCGCTGGCGGAGGCCCACCGGGTGCTCAGGCGCGGCGGCCGGCTCCTGGTGCTGGAGTTTTCCGAGGTCGAGATGCCGCTGCTCGACCGCTTCTACGACGCCTGGTCGTTCAAGGCGATCCCGCAGTTCGGCAAGATGGTCACCGGCGAGGCCGAACCGTACCAGTACCTGGTCGAGTCGATCCGCAAGTTCCCGAACCAGCAGGACTTCGCCGCGATGATCCGCGCCGCCGGCTTTGCCCGCGCCTCCTTCACCAACTACACCGGCGGCATCGCCGCGCTGCATTCCGGCTGGAAGCTGTGATGCGGTCGATCTCCCGGACGGCGCCCGCGCCGCAGCCCCGCCCGCACCGCGGCACCCATGGTGGCCGGGCATGACGACACCGTCGGCCTATCTCCGCCTCGCCCGCGTCGGCTGGGTGCTGGTGCGCGAAGGCGTCGTCTCGGCGCTGCCGGTGCAGGACATGCCGCCCTCGGCCCGCCTGCTCAGCAGGCTCGCCGGACTGCTGGCGCGCCGCCGCTCGGCCAAGGAAGGCCGCAGCGCCCGGCTGGCGCACGCGGTCGAGCGGCTCGGCCCGTCCTATGTCAAGATGGGCCAGTTCCTCGCCACCCGACCGGACGTCGTCGGCGTCGCCATCGCCGAGGACCTGTCGGCGCTGCAGGACCGGATGGCGACCTTCCCGATGGCGGCAGCCACCGCCAGCATCGCGGCCTCGCTCGGCCGCCCGGTGTCGGAGCTCTATGCCAGCCTCGGCGAGCCGATCGCGGCCGCCTCGATCGCCCAGGTGCACCCGGCCACCGTCCGCGATGCCGGCGGCGAGCGCCGCGTCGCCGTCAAGGTCATCCGCCCCGGGGTACGCCAGCGCTTCGCCCACGACATCCAGGCGATGTACGCCGCCTCCTACCTGCAGGAGCGCCTGCTGCCGCACACCCGCCGGCTCAAGCCGGTTGAGGTGACGCGCACGCTGGAGCAGACCACCAGGGTGGAGATGGACCTGCGGCTGGAGGCCGCCGCGCTGTCCGAACTCGGCGAGAACACGGCCGCCGATCCCGGCTTCCGCGTGCCGAAGGTGGACTGGGAGCGCACCGGTCGCGACGTGCTGACGATGGAATGGATCGACGGCGTGAAGATGTCGAGCATCGACGGCCTGCGCGCCGCCGGCCACGATCTCGACAGGCTCGCCGACACGCTGATCCAGTCGTTCCTGCGACACACGCTGCGCGACGGCTTCTTCCATGCAGACATGCATCAGGGCAACCTGTTCGTCGACCCGCAAGGGCACATCGTCGCCGTCGACATGGGCATCGTCGGCCGGCTCGGGCGCAAGGAGCGCCGCTTCCTCGCCGAGATCCTCTACGGCTTCATCACCCGCGACTACGAGCGCGTGGCGAGCGTGCACTTCGAGGCCGGCTACGTGCCCGCCCACCACGACGTCGCCAGCTTCGCGCAGGCGATCCGCGCCATCGGCGAGCCGATCCACGGCCAGCCCGCGGAGACGATCTCGATGGCGAAGCTGCTGACACTGCTGTTCGAGGTCACCGAACTGTTCGACATGGAAACGCGCACCGAGCTCGTCATGCTGCAGAAGACGATGGTGGTGGTCGAGGGCGTGGCGCGCACGCTCAACCCGCGCTTCAACATGTGGAAGGCGGCCGAGCCGGTCGTCGGCGGGTGGATCCGCGACAACCTCGGCCCGAAGCGCATTCTCGCCGACCTGCGCGAGGGCGCGCACGCCGCGCTGCGCCTGGCCGAGGCCGCGCCGGAAATCGCTGCCAAGACCGAACAGTTCTCGCGCGATCTCACCGCCATGGCCGAGCACGGCCTGCGCTTCGACGCGGCCACGGCCGAGGCGATCGGCCGGTCCGAGGCGCGGCACGGGCGCTCCGGCCGGATCGCGCTGTGGGTGATCGCCGCGACGCTTGTCTATATCGCCTGGGCGGTGACGTAGGCGGCGACCGCAGGCAGAGCACCCCGTCGCCGCCGGGCTTGCGGACCAGGAAGGCCGGCCACCCCGGCCCATTCCGGCGCGCTCGCTAAAATTTGCGCGGGCGGATTATCGATTTGGTCTTGGATTTTCGGCAGGCTGGCGGATCTGGACGTGGCCATCACCGCCGCGCCACAAATTCGGCCAATTGCGGCCGCCCCTTTCCGGCATGGGGCCGGAAACGGATGATTCGGAGGACCAGTCCATGCGCAAGATCGGCAATCTCACCCTTGCGACTTGCCTCGCCGCCACGCTTGCCGCCATGCCGGTCGGCATCGACCTCCAGGATCCCCTGCATCTAACCACGGCAGCCGCGCTCGCCAAGAATGGCAACGGCGGTGGGAACGGTGGCGGCAATGGCGGCGGCAATGGTGGCGGCAACGGCAACGGCGGCAAAGGGCGCAGCGAAGGCCACGCCTCGGCCGGGCATGGCAAGTCCGCCGCGGGGAAGACCGCGGCCGGCAAGGCGGGCGCCGGCACGACGTCCGATCCGATCGCCGCCGCCTTCGACAGGCTGTTCGGCAAGGACAGGGCGGCGGAGAAACGCGCTGCCAAGCCGACCGCGACGAAGGCCGCCAAGACCGCGAAGGCGGAGAAGCCTCTGAAGGTGGCCAAGCCGACGCCGAAGCCTGCCCGGACGGCGCTGGAGGTCGAGGAGCCGACGGCGGTGGTGGATGTGCCGGTGCTGGCGGAGAAGCCGACCCTTGCGGCAAAGCTCGGCGGGCTGAATTCGCTGAAACGCAACTACCATGCCTATCTCAACGCCCAGGACCCGCGCATGGTCGCGGTGCGCGCCTATGTGATGGCCTATGCGCAATACGAACTCGACAACGGCATAGATGCCGTGCCGACCGATCCGGCGCTCGGCGACGAGGCGCTGCGCGCCGCCCTTCTCGCCGCCGCCAACAAGAACCGCACCACCGCGCTTGGCGAGGAGGCCGTCGACCAGGAGGTGCTGGACTGGGCGAAGAACGTCCTTGGCGTCGGACCCGCCGTCGGCAAGATCGACCAGGTGCGCGACGTGCTGGCGAGCCGGCAGCCGGCCGGTGAGGAGGCCGACCCGGTACCCGGCGAGGAGACCGACCAGGTCTCCGGAGAGCAGCCGGACCCGGTGACGGACGACGAACAGGCAACCGGCGGGGAGAACGAGCCGTCGCCGGAGACGGAACTGCCGGCGGGGCAGGACAGCGAGCAGCTCGCCGCCGCCGAATAGAGGGGGCGTCGCTTGCCGGCGCTGCCGCGGTCAATCGCGCCGCTCGGCAGCCGGGCGGTGCAAGCGCCGGCTCCCCGGCGACTCATGCCACCTGCGGGCGCTCGGATTCCGGAACCCGCGCGATCACCTTGATCTCGAAATCGAACCCCGCGAGCCAGTTGACGCCGATCGCGGTCCAGTTGGGATAGGGCGCCGCGCTGAAGATCCGGTTCTTGACGGCCATGATGGTGCCGAACTGCGTTTCCGGATCGGTGTGGAACGTGGTGACGTCGACAATGTCGTCGAAGCCACACCCCGCCGCCGCCAGCGTCGCCGCCAGGTTGTCGAACGCGCGCTCGACCTGACGCTCGAACTGCGGCTCGGGTGTTCCGTCCGCGCGGCTGCCAACCTGACCGGAGACGAACAGAAGGTCGCCGGAGCGGATCGCCGCCGAATATCCGTGTGCCTCGTAGAGCGCGTGCCGGCTCGCCGGAAAGATGGCTTCAGGTTTCGTCATGGTCTAAGTCCTTGTTTCGGCCGTTTGCTGCTTCACAGTTCCGACCCGGATTGATATACATTACGTATGTCAACCTACAGAGATACGCTCCGTATATCAATTGACATACGCTTCGTATGCGATATCCGAGGAACCGATGCCGAGACCGCGCCGAGAGACGATGGAGGAAAACCGGGGCAAGCTGATCGCGGCCGCGCGCAAGGCCTTTGCCACGAAAGGCTTTGCCGGGGCGTCGATGGATGATCTGACGGCCGATGCCGGCCTGACGCGTGGCGCGCTCTACCACAATTTCGGCGACAAGCGCGGCCTGCTGGCCGCGGTCGTCGAGCAGATCGACGGCGAGATGGCCGCCCGCGCCAGAGCGGTCGGCGCGCGGGCCGACAGCGAGTGGGCGGGGCTGCTCGCCGAGGGCACGGCCTATATCGAAATGGCGCTCGATCCCGAGGTTCAGCGGATCGTCCTGCTCGACGGGCCGGCGGTGCTCGGCGACCCATCGACATGGCCGAGCCAGAACAGTTGTCTGGTTGCGACGAAACAGGCCGTGGAACGGTTGTTGGAGCGGAGCGTTCTGAAACCGGTCGATCCGGAGGCGGCTGCGCGGCTTCTCAACGGCGCCGCCCTCAACGCCGCGCTGTGGGTCGCCGCCAGCGACGACCGGGAAACCGTCCTGCCGAAGGCGATCGACGCCTTCAGGTCGATGGCCGACGGCCTGCTTGCCGTCTGAGGGGCACCGTCGTCGCTCCGGTGAAGGCGGACCGCCTTGCATGCGGCGCCCCTGATGCGGCCGTTACCCGGGCCGGACGCAGGCAGAAAGGGTCTCTCCCGCCCGGATACCGTCGCGAAACGAAAACGTGCGCCTTTGCTTACCGATCATCGACCCTGCCGGAAAGCATCCATGAGCCGCCGCAAGCAAAGACACGCTTACCGACCGTCAGATCGCCAGCCGCGGCGCGCGCACGACACCGCGCCGATCAAGCGGTGGGCTGGACCGCCGAGCGGTTGCGGCGCGCCGCGGCCTGGCATTGCGGCTCTGGTCCCGCCGTCAGCCACCGCGCGCGCTTCCGCGCCAGGCTACGGCGGAAACCGACACTCGGCGACAGCCCCTCGGCAGGTGGCTCCGTCTGCGTCATGCCGGGCAATGATGTGGCGATCCATATGTGCATGCGTGCCTGGGGTCGCGACGTCGATGCGTGACGGCTCTCACCGAGGCGACGGTCCGGCAGACCCTCTGCCAGGCGCGCCGGAGCCGCTTGACCCAAAAACGGCGCGGCATACATTGGCGCCATGGTTGAACGACAGGACACAGACGGGGTCGGACCGGTGATGGAGGCACTGCGCCGCCGTCTGCGCCGGCTCTATTTTGGCAGCGACCCGCACGCCTTCGCCTTTCAGTTCACCCTGATGATGGTCGACCTCGCCATCATCGCCTTCTTCCTGGTCGGGCCCTACCTGCGGGCGGGCCAGACCTACGAACTGGTCGACTACGTCATCGCCGTCATCATCGCGGCCGAACTCGGCGCACGGATGCTGGTGGCGCCTTCCCTGCGCTACTGGTTCGGCCGGCCGATGACCTGGGTCGACCTGTTCATCCTCGCGACGCTGCTGTTTCCCAACCAGCTGTCGAATTTCGCCTTTCTGCGGGCGCTGCGGATCTGGGCGATCAGCCAGAGCCGGCTGTTCACGCGGGTGCTGAAGCGGTTCGGATACACCGCTTACGAGGAGACGATCCAGGCCTGCGTCAACTTCCTGATCTTCCTCTTTCTTGTCACCGGCTTCGTCTACTCCAACTTCTTCTACGCCGAGGACGTCAGCGGCTTTGTCGATGCGCTGTACTTCACCGTCGCCACCGTCACCACCACCGGTTTTGGTGACATCACCCTCCCTGGCACGCTCGGCAAGCTGACCTCGATCGCCACCATGATCGTCGGCATCTCGCTGTTCGTGCGCCTGGCGCAGACGATCGTGCGGCCGCACAAGGTCAGCTTCCCCTGCCCGCAATGCGGCCTGCAACGACACGACGCCGACGCCATCCATTGCAAGGCCTGTGGCCACATCCTCAACATCCCCGACGAGGGGTCGTGATGCGGCGCTTGGAAAGTGGCGGTGGACAGGCTAGGAACCGAAAGCCCCGACGCGCTCGCGCGGGGGCGAACGCGAGCAGCGGGGACGGCTCATGGGCTTGAAGGACAAGCGCATTCTTCTGATCATCTCGGGCGGAATCGCCGCCTACAAGAGCCTGGACCTGATCCGGCGCCTGCGCGAGCGCGGCGCGGTGGTGGTGCCGGTGATGACGGCGGGTGCACAGCAGTTCGTCACGCCGCTTGCCGTCGGCGCGCTGGCCACGGGTCACGTCTACACCGACCTGTTCTCGCGCCAGGACGAACAGGACGTCGGCCACATCCGGCTGGCGCGCGACTGCGACCTCGTCGTCGTGGCGCCGGCGACCGCGGACCTGATGGCGAAGATGGCGCACGGCCTGGCCGACGACCTCGCCTCCACCGTGCTGCTGGCGACCGACTGCCCGGTGCTGGTCGCCCCGGCGATGAACCCCAAGATGTGGGCGCACCGGGCCACCCGTCGCAACGCCGCAACGCTGGAGAGCGACGGCATCCGCTTCGTCGGGCCGGGCGCCGGCGAGATGGCCGAAGGCGGCGAGGCCGGCACCGGGCGCATGGCGGAGCCGCTCGAAATCGTCGACGCGATCGAAGCGCTGCTCGACGGCGGGACGAAGCCGCTCGCCGGCCGGCGCGCGGTCGTGACCTCCGGCCCGACCCACGAACCGATCGACCCGGTGCGCTACATCGCCAATCGTTCCTCGGGCCGGCAGGGCCACGCGATCGCCGCGGCCCTGGCGCGGCTCGGCGCCGAGGTCACGCTCGTCTCCGGCCCGGTCGGGATCGCCGATCCTCCCGGCGTGCGGACCGTGCATGTCGAGCGCGCCGAGGAAATGCTCGAGGCGGTGATCGCCGCTCTGCCCGCCGACATCGCGGTGATGGTCGCCGCCGTCGCCGACTGGCGCATCGCGGCCGCCGCCGGCGAAAAAATCAAGAAGAAGCCGGGCGCTGCGCCGCCGCCGCTCGCGCTGGCCGAAAACCCCGACATATTGAAGACCATCGGCCACCACGCCCGGCGCCCGGCGCTCGTCGTCGGCTTCGCCGCCGAGACGCAAAACGTGGAGACAAATGCGCGTGAAAAGCTGGCGCGCAAAGGCGCCGACCTGATCGTCGCCAATGACGTCTCGCCCGCCACCGGCATCATGGGCGGCAGCCGCAACAGTGTAACCATCGTCGCCAAGGACAGCGTCGAGGCGTGGCCGGACCTGTCGAAGGAGGAGGTGGCGGCGCGGCTGGCGGCACTGGTGGCGGCGCGGCTGCCTAGCTGACGGCGCGTTCCGGACGGCGCAAGGCGCCACCGTTCGGGGCGAACAGGCGTACGTCGACCCCGTCCTCGCCGAGTACGACGGCGCTGCCGTCGGGGATCTCGACCCAGGCGTCGGTGTCGTCGTTGAGCGGCTCGGAGACGAGGCAGTAGCCCCCCTCGCCGCCCATTGGCGCGGCGTAGAGCGTCGGGGCGCGGTTATCGGTGGCATAGCGGACCGCGTAGAGCGTGCGGCCATCGGAGAACGCCGCAGTGAAGCGCACCAGCACCTGGCGATCCATGTGCCGCGCCAGCCGCTCGACGAAGGAAATCGTCTCGGCGATCGCGGCGAGCGGATCGTGCGCGAGACCGAACTGCATGGCAAGCAGGAACAGCAGCTCCGAATCCGTCGCTCCGGCGCGGGCGGCGTAGAACTCGTCCTCGAGCATCGTCTCCAGCGGCCGGCGCAGGTGTTCGAAATCGGCGATCTGACCGTTGTGCATAAAGGACCAGGTGCCGTGGACGAAGGGATGGCAGTTGTCGCGCCGGGTGCCGCCGCCGGTGGCGGCGCGGACATGGGCGAGGAACAGCGGCGAGCGGATCTGCCGGGCGATGCTCTTCAGGTTGCAGTCCGACCAGGCCGGCAGGATGTCGCGGTAACGCCCGGGCTCCGGTCGCTCGCCGTACCAGGCGATGCCGAAGCCGTCGCCGTTCGTCGCCGTCTTGGCGCGGGTCGCGCAGTGCGACTGCTCGATCAGCGAGTGCGCGGGCGAGGAGACGAGTTCATCGAGAAAGATCGGTTCACCGCGGTAGGCTGCCCAACGGCACATCGGCTAGACTCGCTTGGCTGTCGGCTGCAGGGCCGAAGGGGACGAATGCATGTGCTCGCCTCAGAATCATCGAAAAGGGGTAAAATTGCGTTAACGATGGTAAATGGCCGGAACTGCGGCCAGCGCACGGCCCTTGCGGTCGCGTCGGTTTCGTGAACAGTGCGTTTCGATCGTCCACAATTTCCCCACCCGGCTGAACAACCTATATTCGGCGGCAACAGAACCGTTGAAAGGACCTGCGCATGTCCATCCGCCCCGTCAAACACGAGAGCATCGCCCGACCCGCCATGGAAGGCGCCGGCGTCAAACTGCACCGCGTCTTCGGCTTCGGCGACCCGTCGATGACCGACCCCTTCCTGATGATGGACGATTTCCGCAACGACAACCCGGCCGACTATGTGCGAGGCTTCCCCTGGCACCCCCATCGCGGCATCGAGACGATCACCTATGTGCTCGCCGGCACCGTCGAGCACGGCGACAGCCTCGGTAACCGCGGCGTCATGGGCGCCGGCGACGTCCAGTGGATGACGGCCGGCAGCGGCATCCTGCACCAGGAAATGCCGCAGGGCGACTTCGCCGGGCGCATGCACGGCTTTCAGCTCTGGGCCAACCTGCCGTCGTCGCTGAAGATGACGGCGCCGCGCTACCAGGACATCAAGTCCGCCGACATCCCCGTCGTGGTCGACGACGACGGCACGGCCGTCCGCGTCATCAGCGGCGAATTCTGGGGCAAGGCGGGCCCGGTCGACGGGATTGCCGCCGAGCCGGTCTATCTCGACGTGTCGGTGCCGCCCGGCAAGAAGAAGACCATCCCGGTCGACACCTATCGGTCGGCCTTCGCTTACATATTCGCCGGATCCGGCACGTTCCGCGACGCCTCCAAACCCTTCGGCGTGAAGGTGGAGAAGGTATTCCAGGGCGAGGAACTGAATATCCGCGACCTCTCCGGCAACCGCACGCTGGTCGTGTTCGACACCGGCGACCACGTCACCGTGCAGGCCGGCGAGAACGGCATCCGCTTCCTGCTCGTCACCGGCAAGCCGATCCAGGAACCGGTCGCCTGGCACGGGCCGATCGTGATGAACACCCGCGAGGAACTGCAGCAGGCGATGCGCGAACTGCAGAACGGCACCTTCATCAGGCCGTCACACTGACGACCGGCGACAGGCGCCTGCCGGGTCGCGTCTGGACAATGGCGGGGGGACGGGTGTTTAATTAGAGAATTCTAATTTCCCCGACCCCGCAGGAGGACGTCATGGCGAACGTCAAATGGAAGATCGAGGGGCGCGAATTCATCCATTGCAACTGCGCCTATGGCTGCCCCTGCCAGTTCAACGCCCTCCCCACCCACGGCGATTGCCGCGCCATCGGCGCGGTCGACATTGAAAGCGGCTTCCACGGCGATACCAGGCTTGACGGACTGCGGATCGCGTTGATCGTCTCCTGGCCGGGCGCCATCCACGAGGGCCACGGCCAATGCGTGCCGATCGTCGACGAACGTGCGACGGAGGCGCAGCGCAACGCGCTGCTGCGCATCATGAGCGGCGAGGACACGGAGCCGGGCGCGACCTTCTTTGCCGTGTTCGCCACGACCTTCGACACGGTGCACGACCCGGTGTTCGCAAAGATCGACATCGACATCGACATCGACAAGCGCACGGCCCGGCTCGGCGTTCCCGGCTGGATCGACGCCCGCGGCGAACCGATCCGCAATCCGGTAACCGGCGACGAGCATAGCGCCCGCATCAATCTCCCCCACGGCTTCGAATATGATCAATGCGAGGTCGGCCGTGGCTGGGCGGAGACCAAAGGGCCGCTGGCGCTGTCGCTTGCCGACAGCCACGCCCATTTCTCCCGGATGCACATGACCGAGACCGGCGTCGTCCACTGACCGGCCGGGTTGCGCGACATGGCCGACCCGATGCTCGACATGATCCTCCGGCGCGACCGTGCCATCGTCGCGACCAGTCTGGCCGCGATCGTCGCGCTTGCCTGGCTCTACCTCCTCTACCTAGCCCGGCACATGGGATCGGGCGGGACGGCGACGGACGCCATGGAGGACATGCCCGGCATGGAGGGGATGGACATGTCCGGCCCGGCCGGCGCGCTGGCGCACGCGCCGGAATGGACGGGCGCAATGACGCTGCTCGTGCTCGCCATGTGGTTCGTGATGATGGTCGGCATGATGCTGCCGTCGGCCGCGCCGATGCTCCTGCTCTATGCGCGGGTCGGGCGACACGCGGCCGCCCATGGAACGCCGTTCGCCGCGACCGGCTTTTTCGGCGCCGGCTATCTCGCGGCCTGGCTCGCCTTTTCCCTCGCCGCGACACTCGGCCAATGGCTGCTAGAACGGGCGCTGCTGCTGACGCCGATGATGGCAAGCGCCAGCACGGCCATGAGCGGCCTTCTGCTTATCGCGGCCGGGCTCTATCAATGGACGCCGCTGAAACATGCCTGCCTGGCCAGATGCCGGTCGCCGGTCGCCTTCCTGCAGGCACAAGGCGGCTTTCGCCGCGATGCCGCCGGCGCCTTCGCGATGGGAATGCGCCATGGCGGCTACTGCGTCGGCTGCTGCTGGCCGCTGATGCTGCTGCTGTTCGTCGGCGGGGTGATGAACATCCTCTGGATCGCGATCCTCACCGCCTTCGTGCTGATCGAGAAGGTCCTGCCCGGCGGCGACCGCCTGGGTCGGATCGCCGGCGCGCTGCTGGTGGCCGCCGGCGCCTGGTTGATGTACCGGACCCTTGCCTGAGCGCCGTCCGAATATCACGCCGCCTTGGCGACGTGATACTCCTTGATGGCGACCATCTTGATCGCCGGATAGCGCTCGGCCTCGTAGCGCAGCGAGAACGCGTCCTGGGCCAGAAAGACTGGGTCGCCATCGAGGTCGCGGGCGATGTCGCCGCGCCTTGCACTGATGAACTTCTCCAGTTCGGCCGGCTGGTCGGCGGAAATCCAGCGGCAGACGGAGAAGCGTGCCATCTCGAACGAGACCGGTAGGCCGTACTCCGCCGACAGGCGCTCCTTCAGCACGTCGAGCTGCAGCGCCCCGACCACGCCGACGATCGCCGGCGAGCCGTCCTCCGGCGAGAACAGCTGGACGACGCCTTCCTCAGCCATCTGGTGCAGCGCTTCCTTCAGCTTCTTCGCCTTCATCGCGTCCTCAAGGCGGACGCGGCGCAGGATCTCCGGCGAGAAGTTCGGCACGCCTTCGAAGACGAGCGCCTCGCCCTCCGTCAGCGTGTCGCCGATGCGCAGCGTGCCGTGGTTCGGAATGCCGACCACGTCGCCGGCATAGGCCGTATCGGCCAGCTGGCGCTGGGAGGCAAAGAAGAATTGCGGCGCAGTCAGCCCGAGCTGCTTGCCGGTGCGCGACAGCCTGGCCTTCATGCCGCGCTCCAGCTTGCCGGAGCACACGCGGGCAAAGGCGATGCGGTCGCGGTGGTTCGGGTCCATGTTCGCCTGGATCTTGAAGACGAAGGCCGTCATCCGGTCTTCGGCCGCATGGACGGTGCGAATGTCGGCGACCTGGTCGCGCGGCGGCGGCGCGAAGGCGCCGAGCGCGTTGATGAGGTCGCGCACGCCGAAATTGCGCAGCGCCGAGCCGAAGAAAACCGGCGTCAGGTGCCCTTCAAGAAAGGCCTTCCTGTCGAACGGCTTGCAGGCCTCGATTGCCAGCGTCAATTCGTCGATGAAGGCGTCGCGCTCGTTCTCGGGCAGGCGATGCGAGGCCATTTCCGGGTCGTTGACCTTGGTCAGCCGTTCCTGTGTGTCAGCACCGCGGACCTCGTTGGTGGCCAAGTGGTAGGAGCCGCAGAAGGTTTTCGACCGGCCGATCGGCCAGGTGACGGGGGCGCAGTCGAGCGCCAGCTTCTCCTCGACCTCGTCGAGGATCTCGAACGGGTCGCGGCTCTCGCGGTCCATCTTGTTGACGAAGGTGATGATCGGGATGTCGCGCATGCGGCAGACCTCGAAAAGCTTCAAGGTGCGCGGCTCGATGCCCTTGGCGGCGTCGATCACCATCACCGCCGCGTCCACCGCCGTCAGCGTGCGATAGGTGTCGTCGGCGAAGTCCTCGTGGCCGGGCGTATCGAGGATGTTGAAGACATTGCCCTCGTACTCGAACGTCATCACCGAGGTGACGACCGAGATGCCGCGCTCGCGCTCGATCTTCATCCAGTCCGACCGGGTCTGGATGCGATCCTTCTTGGCCTTGACTTCCCCGGCGAGCTGGATCGCGCCGCCGAACAGCAGCAGCTTTTCGGTGAGGGTGGTCTTGCCCGCATCCGGATGGGCGATAATAGCGAATGTGCGGCGGCGGGAGACCGCCTCGGCGAGACTTTCGGCCATGTCGTGAATCCTGTGGAATTGGCGCGTATCTAGCGCCTTGTGGCCGGCTTTGCAATTGACCTGCCGGCCGCAGCCGAAAAGTATTGGCCGATGACCCTCCCCGAAAATCCCCCCGTACTGAAACTCGTTCGCCTGCCGCACGGCGCACAACTCGATCTTCCCGCCTACGAGACGGCAGGCGCAGCCGGCATGGATCTGCGCGCGGCGCTCGGCCCCGGCGAGACCCTGGTGCTTTCGCCGGGCAAGCGTGCCCTGGTGCCGACCGGCTTCGTCTTCGAGATCGCCTCCGGCTACGAGGGGCAGGTGCGACCGCGTTCCGGCCTTGCCTTCAAGCACGGCATCACCTGCCTGAATACGCCCGGCACGATCGACAGCGACTATCGCGGGGAGGTCAAGGTGCTGCTCGTCAATCTCGGCGAGGACGACTTCGTGATCGAGCGTGGCATGCGGATCGCCCAGATGGTGATCGCCCCGGTCGTTCAGGCGGCGATCCGCGAGGTCGCCGCGGCCGGCGGCACCGACCGTGGCGGCGGCGGCTTCGGCTCGACCGGCGTGAAATAAGCGGCAACGCAGGATCGCAACCAACGCCGGATCGCAACTGCGGCTCCGACCCGTCGGCCGCCGCGTGGGCGCTACAGGGCCGGCAGCCGCCGCCTGACCGGCGTCGCCTTCACCAGCGACGTGTTCGTCTGCGCCCGCTCGGCAATGCCATCGAGCAGCGTGTCGAGCTCGTCCATCGAGCGCAGGTACAACCGGGCGATAAAGCAATCATCGCCGGTGACCTTGTCGCATTCGACGCATTGCGGCATCTCCTGGATCAGCCGTTCGACGATGTGCAACTGACCGGGCAGCGGCCGCACCCGCACGATCGCCTGGAGCGTGTAGCCGAGCAGGCGCGGGTCGACGTCGACGGTGAAGCCGTCGATCACACCGCGCTCCTCGAGCTTGCGCAGCCGCTCGGCCACGCTCGGCGACGACAGCTCGGTCGCCGCCGCCAGTTCCTTCAATGACAGCCGGGCATTCTCTGCCAGCAGCGTCAACAGCCGCCTATCGATCTCGTCCAGCGCCATGATGACTTACCAAATTCAACGAAACTCCTAACATTATAAGGCATAGCACCAAAATGTCCTAACTGAATTTATGGATGTGGGCGAAAGCGCCTTCTATCCTTGGGCCATTCATCCCAGAGGAGAAGGTCCATGGACAGAACCGTCCGTATTGGCGCAATTGAAATGACCGCGGCCATGCTGATTTCCGGCACGATCGGCTGGTTCGTGCTGGTGTCCGGCCAGCCCGTATTCAACGTGGTGTTCTGGCGATGCGCGATCGGCGCCGTCAGCCTCGCGATCGTCTGCGGCTATCTCGGCTACCTGCGGCGCGATGCCCTGACCGGTCGCCGGCTGATCGTTGCCGTTCTCGGCGGCGTCGCCATCGTCACCAACTGGGTGCTGCTGTTCGCCGCCTATCCGCTGGCGACGATCTCGATCGCGACCACGGTCTACAACACGCAGCCCTTCATGCTGCTTGGCCTGGGAGCGCTGTTCCTCGGCGAGAAGATCACCGCCACCAAGCTGTTCTGGCTGACGCTGTCCTTCGCCGGCATGGTGGCGATCGTGCAGGCCAAGCCCGGCGGCGACGGCGGCGGCTATGCGCTCGGCATCGCCCTTTCGCTCGGCGCGGCCTTCTTCTATGCGCTTGCCGCCATCGCCGCCAAGGGGCTCAAGGGCACGCCGCCGCACCTTATCGCGCTGATCCAGGTGACGACCGGCGCCGTCATGCTCGCACCCTTCGCCGACTTCTCCGTGATGCCGGCAAGCGGCTCGGCCTGGTCCAGCGTCGCGGCCCTCGGCATCATCCACACCGGCCTGATGTATGTGCTGCTTTACGGCGCGATCCAGAAGCTGCCGACGCATCTGACCGGCGCGCTGTCGTTCCTCTACCCCGTTGCCGCCATCGGCGTCGACCGGATCGCCTTCGGCCACGCGCTGACGCCGGTCCAGATCGCCGGATCCGCCGTCATCCTTCTGGCCGCCATGGGGATGAACCTAGGCTGGTCGCCGGCGCGACTGCTCAAGCCCGCGGCCGCACAACGGTAACGGCCACAGCGTGCGGCCGGCGCAACCCGACCGCACGTTCGCGCTCCCGGCTACTTGGCCTGGCGCGTCGTCTCGAACAGGAACCAGGTCCGGCGCTCGGCCTCGTCGATCCAGTTCTCCAGCAAGCTGGCCGTGTTGACGTCGTTGTGCTCGCCGCAAAGGACATGCGTCTCGCGCAGCAGCGCGATCAGGTGCTTGTTGTCTTCCATCAGCTCGGCCAGCATGTCGCCCGGCGTGACGTAGTCGGCGTCATTGTCGGGGATGCGCTGCAGCCGGGCGGCATGGCCGATCGAGCGCAACGTCGTCCCGCCGACCTTGCGGGCGCGTTCGGCAATGTCATCGGTCGCGGCAAAGATCTGAGCGGCCTGCTCGTCGAGCAAGAGATGATAGTCGCGAAAATGCGGGCCCGACACGTGCCAGTGGAAGTTCTTGGTCTTGAGACACAGCGCAAGCATGTCGGCAAGCAGGGTGGTCAAGGCGGAGGAAATGTCGGTGATCGCGTTGCTGGGGAGGCCGGACGGGGTTTTCAGCGGCGCCATCCGGCGCTTTTCGGCTGCTGTGGTGGACATGCGTTCTCTCCTTGAGGATGCCAGGCCTAGAGGATACCAGGCCTATGTGACGCGCCGCAGGCATGCAGGGCCGGGGGCGGTGCCAGGCAGGTCGTGAAAAGCTGGAGCAGCAAGGCGTTTCGTCAACCGGGCCGGGCGGTTTGGCCGGCACACCCTCCGCTTGAAGCCGGCGCCGGACCGGCGTAAAGAAAGGCCCGGCGAAAGGCAGACTTCACCCATGACACTTGCTGCACTGATTGCCTATGGCGGGGCGCTGTTCATCGCCGCAGCGATTCCGGGGCCCGGCATCACCGCCATCGTCGCCCGCGCGCTCGGCGCGGGCTTCCGAGAGACCTTTTTTATGGGGCTGGGGCTGATCCTCGGCGACATGCTGTACCTGACGGCGGTCATCCTCGGGCTCGCCTTCGTCGCCCAGACCTTCACCACCGCCTTCCTGGCGATCAAGATCGCCGGCGCGCTATATCTCGGTCGTATCGCGTGGAAGCTCTGGACCGCCGGGCTGCTGCCACAGGAGGTCCGCGCCAGTCGCCCGTCCAGCATGACGATGTCGTTCCTTTCCGGCCTGCTGGTGACGCTCGGCAATCCGAAGACGATGCTGTTCTACGTCGCGCTGGTGCCGACGTTGCTCGATCTCGGCGCGATCGGACTGGACGACTACGGCCTTTTGCTGGCCGCCACCTTCGCCGTCCTGCTGGCCGTGCTCATCCCCTATATGGCGCTGGCGGCGCGGGCGCGCTCGCTGCTTGCGAAGCCCGTGGCGCTGCGCGCGCTCAACCGCGTTGCCGCCGGCATCCTCGCCAGCACGGCCGCCTATATCGCAACGCGCACTGCGTGAAACAAAGATCCATCTGCAACCGGGTCTGCAAGCGCAATTTTCCAATGCGACGGTGATCGATGGGCAATACGCGCTGGCTTCCGCGTGGGATAGAACCTATCCTCGCCAGAACCTCAAATACCAAGGGAGCCTGAAATGCCCGAAGCGCGCAAGCCCGGCCGCGGCCGCGTCTATGCCTCCATCACCGAAACGATCGGCGACACGCCGATCGTGCGGCTTGACAAGCTGGCAAAGGAGAAGGGCGTCAAGGCCAACCTCCTGGCCAAGCTCGAGTTCTTCAATCCGATCGCCTCGGTCAAGGACCGCATCGGCGTGGCAATGATCGAGGCGCTCGAGGCGCAGGGCAAGATCTCGCCCGGGCGGTCGACGCTGATCGAGCCGACCTCTGGCAACACCGGCATCGCGCTCGCCTTCGCTGCCGCGGCCAAGGGCTACAAGCTGATCTTGACCATGCCGGAAACGATGTCGCTCGAACGGCGCAAGATGCTGGCCCTGCTCGGTGCCGAGTTGGTGCTGACCGAGGGGCCGAAGGGCATGAAGGGCGCGATCGCCAAGGCCGAGGAACTGGCGGAGACGATCCCCGATTCTATCATCCCGCAGCAGTTCGAAAACCCGGCCAATCCCGAGATCCATCGCAAGACGACTGCCGAGGAGATCTGGAACGATACCGAGGGCGCGGTCGACATCCTGGTGTCCGGCATCGGCACCGGCGGCACGATCACCGGCGCCGGCCAGGTGCTGAAGGCACGCAAGCCGGACCTCAAGGTGGTCGCGGTCGAGCCGGCCGACAGCCCGGTGCTGTCGGGCGGCAGTCCCGGCCCGCACAAGATCCAGGGTATCGGCGCCGGCTTCGCCCCGGCGATCCTCGACACGGCGATCTATGACGAGGTCGTCACCATCGGCAACGAAGAGGCTTTCGAGACCGCGCGACTGGTGGCGCGGCTGGAGGGCGTTCCGGTCGGCATCTCGTCGGGGGCGGCGCTGGCGGCGGCGGTCAAGGTCGGCGCCCGCCCGGACAATGCCGGCAAGACCATCGTCGTGATCATCCCCTCGTTTGCCGAGCGCTATCTCTCGACCGCACTGTTCGAGGGCCTCGTCGGCTAGGACCGGAGTTCGTGCCGGCGGTCACGTCGCCAGCAGTTCCGGAAACAGGAGCGGGCCGGGCGGCACCGGCCGGGCGGCCCGCCAGTACAACAAGGCGCCGTCGTCCATCGCCAGGTGCAGGCCGTCGCCGAACCAGCCGGCCGGAGGCAGGAAGCCGAACGCGATGTGCGCCACCGGCTCGCGCAGCAGCGTGCGCAGGACCGGGACCGGATCGGCGGGGAGCGGGCCTAGCCACTCCTGCACCCGCAGGCCAGTCCCGAAGTCGGCCTCAGTCTCCGTGACAAAGACGATGGCGACGCCGCCGTCCACGATCAGTGCCCGGGTCAGCCCGTTGCACAGGTACCAGAGCAGGATCGACGGGTCTGGCGCGGCCGACAACGACCCCGCATGCGCGGTCGACCTGGCGCAGAGTTCGGCCAGCAGCCCGCGGTCCGCCGCGCGGGCCGGATCGAACGCCCGGGTCGAGCCGGCGCCGGGGCTGAAGTCGCCCGTCACCCAGGCCCGCTGCGGTCGAAGACGCTCGAAGCCGAAGCGCGGATAAAATTCCGTCACCGACGGGTTGGCAAACAGCAGCACCGGCAACCCGGCCAGATCGGCCGATGCCAGCACGCGCCGCAACAGCGTCGCGGCATGGCCCCTGCCGCGGCGGTCGGCACGCGTCGCGACCGCACCGAGCTGCAACGCCGGCTGTGGCGCCGGGTCCGCCGTCTCGCCGCCGCGCCGCAGCGCCAGACGCATGCGGCTGACGGCGACCGTGGAAAGGATCTGCCCGTCCTCCGCCAGAGCGGTGACGCGATAGCGCTCGCTCCATCCGCCGAGTTCGCTCCAGCGGCGGAAGTCGATGCCGTCGAACACGCCGGCAACGTGGTCGAAGAAGGCCTCGTGCAGCGGGGTATCGTCACAGCCGATTTCGATGATCCGGATCGTCATCTTCCCTGGTGTTCTTCTTGTCGCATTCCTCTCGTTCCTTCCCACCGTCGCGCCGGCTTCGTTGCCGCGGCGCGTGCCCGGGCCTCGGCCGCGCCGGGCACGGCCCTGTCCCCCGCCCTATCGCCCGCGTTCAGGCCGCCGCGGCCAGACGGTCTCCGGCGATACGGTAGGAGATCGCTTCGGCCAGATGGATGCGGCCGACAGAGTTTTTGCCATCGAGGTCGGCGAGCGTACGGGCGACCTTTAGCACCCGGTGATAGCCGCGGGCGGAGAAACGCAACTTCTCGGCCGCGTCGCGCAACAACTGCAGTCCGCCCGGGTCGGGTGCGACGATGCGCTCTATCAGAGCCGTCGAGGCGCGGGCATTGGTCAGCACCTCAGCGCAGCCGAGGGCGGAAAAGCGGTCGCGCTGGGCGGCCCGGGCCCGCGCCACGCGGGCCGCGACCACCGCGCTCGACTCGGCCGCCACCGGGCGAATCAGATCCACCGCCGATACCGCCGGCACGTCGATGCGGATGTCGATCCGGTCCATCAGCGGACCTGAGATGCGTGCCTGGTAGTCGGCCATGCAGCGCGGCCCGCGGGCGCAGACCTGCCCCGGCTCGCCGGCCATGCCGCAGCGGCACGGGTTCATCGCCGCGACCAGCTGAATCGCGGCGGGGTAGCTGACGCGGTGGTTGGCGCGGGCGATGACGCAGGCGCCGGTCTCGAGCGGCTGGCGCAGCGCGTCGAGCGCCTGCGGCGCGAACTCGGGAAACTCGTCGAGGAAGAGGATGCCGTGATGGGCCAGCGACGCCTCGCCCGGGCGGGCGCGCAGGCCGCCGCCGACCAGCGCGGCCATCGTCGCCGAATGGTGCGGCGCGCGGAAGGGGCGGCGGTCCGACAGCCGGCCGCCGGCGAGCTGGCCGGCGATCGAATGGATCATCGACACCTCGAGCAGCTCGGCGGGCTCAAGCGGCGGCAAGATCGACGGCAGCCGGGCGGCCAGCATCGACTTGCCCGAGCCCGGCGGGCCGACGAACAGAAGGTTGTGTCCGCCGGCGGCAGCCACCTCCAGCGCCCGCCTCGCGCTCTCCTGCCCCTTGATGTCGGCAAGGTCGGGCAGGCTTGCAGGCGCGGCCCGGACGGCGGGCTCGGGACGGGTCAGCACCTGCGTGCCACGAAAGTGGTTGGCGAGCGCAATCAGGCTGCGCGGCGCCAGGATGTCGAGACCGGCGCCGGCCCAGGCGGCCTCGGCACCGCTCTCGGCGGGACAGATCAGGCCCTTGCCGAGCGCATTGGCGCCGATGGCCGCGGGCAAGGCGCCGGCGATCGCCGCGATCGTGCCGTCGAGATTGAGTTCGCCGATGACGACATAGCCCTCCAGCGCGTCGGCCGGGATGGCGCCGAGCGCCGCCATCAGCCCGAGCGCGATCGGCAGGTCGAAATGACTGCCCTCCTTGGGCAGATCGGCGGGGGCGAGGTTGACCGTCACGCGCTTGGCCGGCAGCGACAGGCCGGAGGCGTGCAGCGCCGCCTGGACCCGCTCGCGGCTTTCGGCAACGGCCTTGTCGGGCAGGCCGACGATCTGGATGCCGATTTTTCCGGGGGCCACCATCACCTGGACATCGACCGGAACCCCATCGATGCCCTGAAACGCCACCGTGCTCACCCGTGCCACCATGACCGTCCTCCCGTTCAGCCATTCGTTGAAGTTCCCGCCGTTGCAATCTGTCATAGAAATTCGACGCGAACAAGAACATTCGATGAACAGGCTGCGCGCCTGCCGTGCAGCCGAGGGGCATCAGGTTGCCGGCGGTTGCGGAGAAGGGAACAAAACGGGATACCCCCCCGCAGTCATCAACGGCGCGAGAGGAAACTGGGCCTGCCCACGACCCGGGATCGTCGCCGTCGGCATGACGCGGCGACGCCGAGCGGCCGCGGCCGGTCGCCGCCGAACGATTCCGGCACCCTTCGACGCACCGCCCGGGGTGGCCCTTGCCGTCAGCCCCGCTTGGCCTCGATCGCGTCCCAGAGCAGGCTGGCAATGTCGGCACCGCCGAATTTCCGGACCTCGCGGATCCCGGTCGGCGAGGTGACGTTGATCTCGGTCATGTAGTCGCCGATGACGTCGATGCCGACGAGCAAGAAGCCGCGCGCCTTCAGCGCCGGCCCGATGCGGGCGCAGATCTCCAGCTCGCGCCGGGTCAGCTCCGACGGCTCGGCGCGGCCGCCGACATGCATGTTGGAGCGACTGTCGTGCTCGGCCGGGACGCGGTTGATCGCGCCGACCGGTTCGCCGTCGACGAGGATGATGCGCTTGTCGCCCTTGCGCACCTCCGGCAGGTAGGCCTGGGCGATGAACGCCTCGCGGAACATCTGGCCGAACATTTCCAGGAGCGAGGAGAGGTTGCGGTCGTCCCGCGTCGAATGGAACACCCCGGCGCCGCCATTGCCGTAGAGCGGCTTGAGGATGATGTCGCCCATCTCCTCGCGGAAGCGGCGGATCTCGGCCGGGTCGCGGGTGATCAGGGTGGCCGGCATCAGGTCCGCGAACTCGGTGACAAAGATCTTCTCCGGCGAGTTGCGCACCCAGGCCGGGTCGTTGACGACCAGCGTATCCGGGTGGATCCGCTCCAGCAGGTGGGTGGAGGTGATATAGGACATGTCGAAGGGGGGATCCTGGCGCAGCAGAACCACGTCCATCGTCGACAGGTCGACGCGCTCGGGCGCGCCGAGCTCGAAGTGGTCGCCCTTGACGTCGCGCAACCGCATCGGCTCGACGGCGGCATAGACCCTGCCGTCGCGGAAGCTGAGCTTGTCGGGGGTGTAATGGAACAGCTGGTAGCCGCGGCTTTGCGCCTCGAGACTCATGGCGAAGGTGGAATCGCCGCCGATGTTGATGGTGGACACGTGGTCCATCTGGACCGCGACGTTCTTGATCTTTGGCATGGATATCTCCTCACGGGATGCCCGACACATTTAGGCGCGCACCCCGGCAATGGCAACGGGCGGCGCGCACCCCGCGCCGCCGCCTCAAGTGACAACCCCGGCGGCTGTCAGGCGGCCAGCCCCCCGCGGGAGCTACCGCGCCGCATCCAGTCACGCAGCCGCAGCGCGGCGGCGACCGGCGCAGGGAACGGCTTGCGGCAGAAGGCGATCTTGCGCACGTAGGTTTCGATGTGCCAGGTCGCCCAGGTCTTGCCGGAGAAATAGGCGATGTCGCCAGCGCGCAGCGTGCGTTCGCTGCCGTCCTCGGCGGTGACGTGGACCTCGCCCGCCAGGATCATCACCGTCTCGTCCCAGCCGAAATACCAGCGAAAGGTACCAGCGGTGCAGTCCCAGACCGCCGTCGTCGACTGCTCGTCATGGCCGCGCGAGTGCAGCGCCAGCCGCGCCTGCGGCGCGCCGGCAAGCACCCAGCCGGGCTCGATCGGCGCATCCTCCATCGGCAAATCGTCCATCCCGGCGGCGATCAGCGGACGCGGCAGCGCCGCCTGCGGCGCCGTCCGTGCCGCCAGGCCGATGGCGCCCGCAAGCATCAGTTTCAGAACCATATTCGTCCCCCCCGAAGGTTTGCGCGCCAGCATAGGCCCGGACGGTGTGGAGCCGGTGGACGGGAACGCTAAAATTTGAGCGATCGTGCGTTTTGCAGGTCGGCGGAGGGCGCTAGCCGAAGCCCTCGACCTGACAGACGATCATGTCGTGGTCCGACACCGGCCGTCCGGTCGGGTCGAGCGAGGGCACGATCGCCGTGGTGCCGATGCGGACGCCGCGGGCCAGGAACCAGTCAAGCTTCATCGCCCGGTCCGGCCAGCGCGTGATCAGGCTCGGTCGCGTCGTCATCTGCTGGAGCGGGCCGCCGTGACGGGCGAAACCGCGATCGGCTGCGTGGCGGAACAGGCCTTCGGCCTCGAAATCGCCGCCGGCGTGGTTGCCGGTGTTCAGGTCGCCGCCGATCAGGACCGGCATGCCGGCAAACACCTCGTCCAACACATCGATCAGGCCGGCGATCTGACGCTCGCGATAGTCGGCGGTGGTCGCGCTTTCGAGGTGGACCGACACGGCGACAAGCGGTCCGGCCGCGGTGTCGACCAGCGCGCCGATCGCCATGCGCTCGCCGAGCCGCGGCTGGTCGCCACCGTCGACGAACCACAGACGCTCGCCGGCCAGCCGGAGCAGGAAGGGCTGTCGCAACGGTACCCGCGCCAACAGGGCGTTGCCGTGGAAGCCCTTGAGATTGAAATCGTCGCGGCAGAACGCCCGCTCGGTCTGCGAACCAAGGCCGAGTTCGATGAACTCGACGCCGAAGGCGTAGGCCATGCCGAGCCGTTCGGCGAGCACGGCGGTCGTGTGCCGCTGACCGGTCCTGGCCATGCCGTCGTCCATTTCGGACAAAAGGACCAGCGGGGCGGCGGCGCTACGCAGCATCTCCGCGGTTTCTTCCGGGAACAGGCAGCGCTCGAGGTTCCAGGCGGCGACCGGAAAGGGGAAGGCAAGCGGTGCGGGAAGGCCCGGGACGCCGCCGATCTCGAGCGCCCCCATGCAGCCCAGCGATGCCAGCCTGGCGTCATGGGCGGCGATCGTCCGCGGGAGGGCACCGATCTCCGCCCGCTGCTGCGGCGAGGGGACCGGCAGCGCCGACACGGCGCTGCGGATCATCACAGCGCCTCCGCCGGGGCCGCCGACGCGGGCGCGCGGCCGGTCAGATGCGCCGGCAGCCGCCGGCCGGTCCCCGTGTCGAAGAAGTGCAGCCGGCCCTTCGGCACCGACAGCGGCATCGTCTCGGAGAGCGCCAGGTCGGACGGGAGCGCCACCGTCAGCGCCTGGTCACCGACATGGCCATGGACAAGGCGCTGGGATCCCAGTTCCTCGACATAATCGACCCGCAGCGGCAGGGCGTCCTCGCCGGCGGCGGCGATGCGGAGATCCTCGGCGCGGACGCCAACGGTCACCGCCCCCTGGGTCGGCACGGTGCCCCCGAGGTCGATCAGGGCCGGACCGATGGCAAGCCTGCCGCCATGCAATTCGCCCTGCACCAGGTTCATCGCCGGCGAGCCGATGAAGCCGGCGACGAAGGTCGAGGCCGGCGCGTGATAGACGTCCAACGGGCTGCCGATCTGCTCGACGCGCCCGCCGTTGAGCACGACCAGCCGGTCGGCCAGCGTCATCGCCTCGAGCTGGTCATGGGTGACGTAGAGCGAGGTGGTACCGAGCCGCCGCTGTAGCCGCTTGATCTCGCCGCGCATCGTCACGCGCAGCTTGGCGTCGAGGTTGGAGAGCGGCTCGTCGAACAGGAAGGCGGATGGGTGGCGCACGATCGCCCGGCCCATGGCCACGCGCTGGCGCTGGCCGCCGGAGAGCGCCCGCGGCTTGCGGTCCAGATAAGGCCCGAGTTCGAGCATCCGCGCCGCCTCGGCCACGCGTGCCTCGATCACGGCCCGCGGCGTGCGCCGGTTGCGCAGGCCGTAGGCGAGGTTGTCGCGCACCGTCATGTGCGGATAGAGGGCGTAGTTCTGGAACACCATGGCGATGTCGCGATCGGCCGGCTCGACGTCGTTGACGACCCGCCCGCCGATCCGCACGGTGCCGCTGGAGACCGTCTCGAGACCGGCCACCATCCGCAGCAGGGTCGACTTGCCGCAACCCGAGGGGCCGACGAGCACGATGAACTCGCCATCGTCGACGGCAATGTCGACCTCGCGCACCGCCGCCACGTTGCCGTGATAGGTCTTGCTGACCTCGTCGATCTCGATCGTCGCCATGGTTCGTTCCTTACTTGTCGCTCTCGGTGAGGCCCTTGATGAACCAGCTCTGGAAGATCACGACGACCAGGACGGGTGGCAGCATCGCCAGCACTGCCAGCGCGAAGGCCTCGTTGTAGTCGGGGATCTGCGAGCCGATCCAGACCTGCAGGATCTGCTTGATGCCGCGCATCAGGGTGAAGAATCGCTCGTCGGTGGTCATCAGCATCGGCCAGAGATACTGGTTCCAGCCGTAGACGAACATGATGATGAAGATCGCCGCGACCATCGTCTTCGACAGCGGCACCAGCACGTCGATGAAGAACCTGAGCGGCCCGGCACCGTCGATGCGCGCCGCCTCCAGCAGCTCTTCCGGCACCGACTTGAAGAACTGACGGAAATAGAAGGTGCCCGTTGCCGAGGCGAGCAGCGGCACGATCAGGCCGGCGTAGCTGTTGAGCAGGCCGAGACCGCTCATCACCTCGTAGGACGGCATGATGCGCACCTCCAGCGGCAGGAGCAGCGTCGTGAAGATTGCCCAGAAGGCAAGCGTGGCGAAGCGGAAGCGGAAATAGACGATCGCATAGGCGGCCAGCATCGAGAGCACGATCTTGCCGAGCGCGAAGCCGATCCCGAGAATCAGCGAGTTCATCATCATGCGCGCGCCGGTCACCTGGCCGGTAAAGCCGCCCTGGCGGCTCAGCACCCGCTCGTAGGTCTCGGCGAAATGGCCGCCGGGCGAGAGCATCAGCCCCTTGGCGTGGATCGTTGCGGCCTCGTGCGAGGAGGTCATGAAGGCGACCACCACCGGCAGCGTCAGGAATAGCGCGCCGAGGACGAGGACCAGATGATCGAGAATGCGGGTGCGATGCATGGGCGCCTCAGGTGTAGTGGATCCGCCGCTCGATGAAGCGGAACTGCAGCACGGTCAGCACGAAGACGATGACCATCAGGATCACCGACTGGGCCGACGAACCGCCGATGTCGTTGCCGCGGAAGCCGTCCATATAGACCTTGTAGACCAGCGTTATCGGGTTGTTGGCGGCCTTGTCCTTCACCATCACGTCGATCACGCCGAAGGTGTCGAACAGGGCGTAGGTGACGTTGATGATAAGCAGGAAGAAGGCCGTCGGCGCGAGCAGTGGCATGATGACGGTCCAGAACCGCCAGATGCCGGACCGGCAGTCGATTGCGGCGGCCTCGCGCACCGAGGCCGGCAGGCCCTGCAGCCCGGAGAGGAAAAAGATGAAGTTGTAGGGGATCTGCTTCCACACCGCGACGACGACCATCGCAAAGGCGGTGTCGAAATAGCTGAGCCCGACCTTCATCTCCCAGCCGAAGAAGGCGGCGATGGTGACGAAGGGGCCGATGTGCTGGTCGAAGAACATCATGCCGATCAGGCCGGCGACCGGCGGGGCGATGGCATAGACGGAGATCAGCAATGTCTTGTAGGCGGCGTTTCCGCGGATCACCGCGTCCGCCTTGACGGCGAGCAGCATCCCGAGCGCCAGCGAAAAGAAGGTCACCAGCGCCGTGAAGACCGCGGTGAAGCGGGCGATCGCAAGATATTCGGCGCTGCGCAGGGCGCCGAGGTAATTGTCGAGGCCGACGAAGGTCGATCCGAAGCCGAACGGGTCCTCGAGATAGAAGGAGGACTGGATCGCCCGCACCGACGGCCAGTAGAAGAAGATGACGATCACCGCCAGCTGCGGCGCCAGAAACACGTATGGCAGCAGCGGCGAGGAGAACTGGACGCGCTTCACGACTTGCCCCTCAAAAGGAAAGCGCCGGGGGCCGGGCCCCCGGAGCCATTCAGGCGGCGGACCGGCTCAGCCGGCGGTCTTGGCGAAACGCGCCAGCAGCTCGTTGCCTTCCTTCTCGATGGTCTCGAGGGCGTCCTTCACCGAGGTCTCGCCGGCAAAGATGCGGCCGTATTCGCGCTCCATGATCTCGCGGATCTGCGGATAGAAGCCGAGCCGGTAGCCCTTCGACCACTCGCCGCCCGGCAGCATCAGCTGCTGGATGCCGACCTCGGCGACCGGAGTCTTGTCGTAGTAGCCTTCCGCCTTCGCCAGGTCGTAGGCCGCTTTCGTGATGGCGACGTAGCCGGTGGCCTGGTGGTAGAACTTCTGCACCTCCGGCGAGGTCAGGAACTGGTAGAAATCGGCCACGCACTTGTTCTCCTCGGCCGGCTTGCCGGACATGGCGAACAGGGCCGCGCCGCCGATGAAGGAGTTGGTGCCGGCGCCCTCGATCGAGCCCCAGTAGGGCAGGAAGGTTGCGGAGAACGGCATCTGCGCCGTCTTCTGCAGGCCGCCGAAGGAGCCCGAAGAGCCGATCCAGAAGGCCACCTTGTTTTCCTCGAACGGCTTCTGGTTGTCGGACCAGCCGGCGCCGTAATAGGCGAAATAGCCTTCGTCGGCCCAGGCCTTCAGCTTCTCGAACATCATGACGAGGTTCGGGTCGGTGACCTTCAGCTGGGTATCGACGACGCTGTCGTAGCCGTTGTTGTTGGTGGCGAACTGGATGTTGTTGCGCGAGAAGAAGTTCTCGGTGAACTGCCAGGTGAGCTGAGCCTGCACGAGCGGGATGTAGCCGGCTTCCTTCAGCTTCGGCGCGACCTGCTCGAACTCTTCCCAGGTCTTCGGCGCCGCGACGCCGGCCTTCTTCAGCGCCTCGTCGTTGATGTACATGATCGGCGCGGAGGAATTGAAAGGCATGCCGACGAACTTGCCGTCGCTGTCGGCGTAGAAGTGGCGCACGCCCTCGACGAAGGCATCGCGGTCGAACGGATAACCGGCCTCGGTGATCAGGTCCTCGGCCGGGATGACCGCGCCCTTGGCATTGATGATGGTCGCGGCACCGGCGTCGAACACCTGCAGGATGTTCGGCTGCTCGCCAGAGCGGAATGCGGCGATGCCGGCGGCAAGCGCCTCCTCGTAGGTGCCCTTGGAGACCGGCGTCAGGACGCAGGCGGACTGGGCGGCGTTGAACTTCTGCGCGACCTCGTTGATGACCTCGCCGTTGCGGCCGGCCATGCCGTGCCACCAGGAGATGCTGGTCGCGGCCAGCGACGAGGTCGCGGTCAGCGTGAGCGAAAAGGCTGCGATGGAAAATTGCTTGATCATGGAAGGGATCCTCTCCAACCGTTAACTCGGTCTGCGAGTGCCTATTGCCCCTTCGTGTCAGCGGCGTAACACTTTCATGGCAGTTCGGTTACATTTCATATAGCTTTCGATCTTCTTTCTTTTCGATCAGAAGGCGCCCGGGAAATGCCGCGGCAGGCGCCAGGGCAGCACCGCGACGATGTCGTAGCGGAGGGACAGACGCCCGGCGTCGGGTTGGCGGGCGAGCCAGAGGTCGCTTGCGGCACGGATGCGGCGCTGCGTGGTGCCGCCGACGGCGAAGACGGCGCTCTCTTCGCTGTTTCGCGCCTTCACCTCGACACAGAGAACGAGGTCGCGCTTGCGGGCGATAATGTCGATCTCACCCAGCCTGGTGCGGTGACGCATGGCGAGGATGCGGTAGCCCTTGGCGACAAGAATGGCCGCGGCGAGATATTCCGCGACGTAGCCGCGCCGGAGTGCCTTGCGGCGCGCGCCCCTGCCCGGCTCAGTCGCCATCGGCCGCCTTGATCGCGAGCAGCCGCTGATACAGGTCTCGGCGCGGCAGGCCGGTCTGGCGCGCCGCTTCCGTCGCGGCCTTGCCGGCCGACAGCTCGCGCGCCAGCGCAACGAGCAGCGCGTCGACGTCGGCGGCCGCGGGCGGCGCCTGCGCCGCGGGCGGCCCGACCACGAGCACGATCTCGCCCTTGACGTGCGGATTCGCCTGGTAGTGGGCGGCAAGCTCGGCGAGCGCGCCGCGGCGGAACTCCTCGAAGGCCTTGGTCAGTTCCCGGCAGACGACGGCGGGCCGTTCGCCGCCCAGCACATCGGCCGCGGCCGCGAGCGTCGCGGCGATCCGGTGCGGAGAATCGAAGAAGACCAGCGTGGCCGGCACCCGCGCGAGTTCGCCGAGGCGGTCGCGACGGGCCTTGTCCTTGACCGGCAGGAAGCCTGCAAACAGGAACGCGTCGCTGGGCAGGCCGGAACCGACGAGCGCCGCCAGCGGCGCCGAGGCGCCGGGGACCGGTACGACGCGGTGACCGGCGGCAAGCGCCAGCTGGCCGAGACGGTAGCCGGGATCGGAGACCAGCGGCGTGCCGGCATCGGAGACGAGCGCGACCGACCTGCCGGCGTCGAGGGCGGCGACCAGCCGCGGTCCGACTTCGTCGGCATTGTGTTCATGATAGGCATAGGGGCGGGTAGCGATGCCGTATCGGTCAAGCAGCACGCGGGTGACGCGGGTGTCCTCGCAGGCAAGTACGTCGGCGCCGGCAAGCGTTTCCAGCGCGCGCAGGGTGACGTCGCCGAGATTGCCGATCGGGGTCGACACCAGATAGAGGGCGGGCTCGAGCGGGCGCGCCGGCACGAGCGTGCCGTGAACGCGGTAGCTGGGGGCGGCGGACGCGCCCTTGTGCGGCTCTTCCTGCATGCGGGCCATTCGTTTCTGCTGTCGCGCGGCGCGCATGGCGCTCGCCCTCTCCTTATGGTCGAGGCGGAGGCGGGCGGCAAGCCGCCGCCGCTGTCCTTGTCGCCCCTATCCCCTGCGGCGATGGTCATGCCTCTTGCATTCCTGCGGCGAAATCTGCCAATTTGCCCGTCCACATCCTTCCGGCGCCAGCCGGCAAACAAGAATAACGCCGCGCCGGCTCGTCCGGCGGGCAGGGGTCGAAAGCGGTACATCCATGCGCATTACCATCGAGCGGTCCAACCTCCTGAAGTCGCTGAACCACGTCCATCGCGTCGTCGAGCGGCGCAACACGATCCCGATCCTGTCCAACGTGCTGCTGCGCGCCGACGGGGCGGGCCTGGAGATGAAGGCGACGGACCTCGACCTTGAAGTCACCGAGGTGACCCCGGCCCAGATCGAACAGGCCGGCGCCACCACCGTTCCCGCCCATCTGCTCTACGACATCGTCCGCAAGCTGCCGGACGGCTCGGAAGTGCTGCTGGCCAACACGCCGGACGGCGGCGCGATGACCGTGGCCTCCGGCCGCTCGAAGTTCTCGCTGCAGTGCCTGCCGCAGTCGGACTTTCCGGACCTCACCGCGGGCAGCTTCAGCCACACGTTCAGGCTGAAGGCGACCGACCTGAAGATGCTGATCGACCGCACGCAGTTCGCGATCTCGACGGAAGAGACGCGCTACTACCTGAACGGCATCTTCATCCACACGATCGAGAGTGCCGGCAAGCTGAAGCTGCGCGCGGTCGCGACCGACGGCCATCGCCTGGCGCGCGCCGACGTGGAGGCCCCGTCGGGCTCGGAGGGCATGCCGGGCATCATCATTCCGCGCAAGACGGTGGGCGAACTGCAGAAGCTGGTCGACAATCCGGACCTGGTGGTGACGGTCGAGGTCTCCGATGCGAAGATTCGCTTCACCATCGGCTCGGTGGTGCTGACCTCGAAGCTGATCGACGGCACCTTCCCCGACTACCAGCGCGTCATCCCGACCAGCAACGACAAGGAACTCAAGATCGACTGCCAGTCGTTCGCGCAGGCGGTCGACCGCGTCTCGACGATCTCGTCCGAGCGCGGCCGCGCCGTCAAGCTGTCGCTGACCGACGGGCAGATGACGCTGACGGTCAACAACCCGGATTCGGGCAGCGCCACCGAAGAGCTTCCGGTCGGATACGGCAGCGACCCGCTGGAGATCGGCTTCAACGCCAAGTACCTGCTCGACATCACCGCCCAACTGTCCGGGGAGGAGGCGGTGTTCCTGCTGGCCGACCCCGGTTCGCCGACACTGGTGCGCGACCTTGCCGGCGACGACGCGCTCTACGTGCTGATGCCGATGCGCGTCTGACGACACTGCCGCCGGACCGAGCCGACCACCAACTCCTTCAGGGCGCACATCAATCTGGCGTGAACAGACTTGTTTTTGACGCAAACCGCGACGCATAGTGCAGGCGCGAATCGGTTTCGACGCGCGGGGCGGCCGCCTTGCCGATATTTGTGCAACCGGGGTACCGACATGAATCTGCGTGGGAAGGTCAAGGAGCACCTTGGCAAGAAGTTCGACGAGGAAATCCGCTTCTTCAAGGGCTGGATCAGCAACACCCGCGCCGTCGGCTCGATCATTCCCACCTCGTCGGTCACAGCGCGCCGGATGGCGAGCGTGATCAATCCGCGCTCCGGCCTGCCGGTGCTGGAACTGGGGCCGGGCACCGGCGCGATCACCAAGGCGATCCTGGAAACCGGCATCGCCGCGGACAAGCTCGTCTCGATCGAGTATTCCGCCGACTTCATCAACCATCTGGTCGAGCGGTTCGAAGGCGTCAACTTCATCAACGGCGACGCCTTCAAGCTCGATGAAACACTGGGCGCGTTCAAGAACCAGCGGTTCGACTGCGTGATATCCGCCGTGCCGCTTCTGAACTTCCCGATGCATCGGCGCGTGTCGCTGATCGAGGACCTGCTGCGCCGCATTCCGGTCGGTCGTCCTGTGGTGCAGATCTCCTACGGACCGATCTCACCGGTGACCGCCATGCCCGACCGCTACCAGATCAGCCACCTCGACTTTGTCGTGCGCAACATTCCGCCGGCACAGCTCTGGACCTACCGCAGGACGCACTGAACGCCCTCCGCGCCCACTCCGGGCGAGCGCATGATCGGACCGGCGCCGCGTTCGTCTTCCGGCTTGCGGATCGCCGCGTCTCGTGCGACTGGACGGCGATGGAATCATGGAGAGGGCTGTAGTGATGGATGCACGCGAGCGCCTGATCGTCGGGCTGGACGTCCCGACCGTCGCGGAAGCGGAAGAAAAGGTCCTGCGTCTCGGCGACAGCGTGCTGTTCTACAAGATCGGCTACCAGCTCGTCTTCGCCGGCGGGCTCGAGTTCGCGCGTGACTTGGCAAAGGACGGCAAGAAGGTCTTCCTCGACATGAAGCTGCTCGACATCGACAACACGGTGGCAAAGGGCGTCGAGAACATCGCCAGGATGGGCATGTCGATGCTGACCCTGCACGCCTATCCGAAGGCGATGCGCGCCGCCGTCGACGCCGCCGCCGGCTCCGGCCTCTGCCTGCTCGGCGTTACCGTGCTGACCTCGATGGACGCCCAGGATCTTGCCGAGGCCGGCTACCCCGGCGACCCCGGCGCGCTGGTGCTGCGGCGGGCGGAACAGGCGCGCGCAGCCGGCATGGGCGGCATCGTCTGCTCGGCCGAGGAAGCCGCCGCCGTGCGCCGCATCATCGGCCCCGACATGGCGGTGGTGACGCCGGGCATCCGTCCGGCCGGCGCCGACAAGGGCGACCAGAAACGCGTGATGACGCCGGCCGCGGCGCTCGAAGCGGGGTCCAGCCATCTCGTCGTCGCCCGGCCGATCGTCATGGCCGAGGACCCGCGCAAGGCCGCCGAGGCGATCCTCGCCGAAATGGCCGGTGCGGCCGGCGCCTGAATTGCATACGCCAAGGGAGGAAACCATGACCAAGGGATACTGGATCGCACGCGTCGATGTCCGCGACCCGGAACGCTACAAGGACTACATCGCCGCGGCGAAGCCCGCCTTCGACAAATACGGCGCCAACTTCCTCGCCCGCGGCGGCGCGTTCCAGCCGCTCGAGGGGCAGGCGCGCGCCCGCAACGTGCTGATCGAGTTTCCCTCGCTCCAGGCCGCGGTCGACTGCTACAACTCACCCGAATACCAGATCGCGGCCGCCATCCGCCAGGAGGCCGCGGACGCCGAGATGGTGGTGATCGAGGGGATCTGACAAGGGGCGAGCGGCGTTCGAACGTGGCGGTCCGGCGTGGCAACACAAGCCTTCACCTGCCGGTTTCTTTGGGCTATGTAGGCCACACCTCACAAGCCGATTTCCAGGAGCTTCCCGCATGACCCTCTCCAACCTACCGCCGCAGGTCACCGTGTTCGGCGGGTCCGGATTTGTCGGTCGTCATGTGGTGCGGGCCCTGGCAAAGCGCGGCTACCGCATTCGCGTCGCCGTGCGCCGGCCCGATCTCGCCGGGTTCCTCCAGCCGATCGGCGGCCTCGGCCAGATTTCCTTCGTCCAGGCGAACCTGCGCTATCGCGACTCGATCGACCGGGCGGTGCAGGGCGCCGACCACGTCGTCAACTGCGTCGGCATCCTGTTCGAGGCGGGACGCAACCGCTTCGACGCGGTGCAGGACTTCGGTGCGCGCGCGGTGGCCGAGGCGGCGCGGGCCCGCGGCGCCTCATTGACCCACGTCTCGGCGATCGGCGCCGACGCCAGCTCCGCCTCCGACTACGCCCGCTCCAAGGGCCGCGGCGAACTCGGCATTCGCCAGAGCCTGCCGGAGGCGGTGATCCTGCGCCCCTCCATCATCTTCGGGCCGGAGGACGGCTTCTTCAACAAGTTCGCCGACATGTCGCGCTTCGCGCCGGCACTGCCGCTGATCGGCGGCGGCCACACCAAGTTCCAGCCGATCTATGTCGCCGATGTGGCCGAGGCGGTGGCGCTGTCGGTCGACGGCAAGGCGACGAAGGGGGCGACCTACGAGCTCGGCGGCCCGGAGGTGCTCAGCTTCCGACAATGCCTGGAACTGATGCTCGACGTGATCGATCGCAGGCGGCCGCTGGTATCCATTCCCTTCCCCATCGCCTCGATGATGGGCTCGCTGGCCTCGATGATCCCGTTCGTCGACCCGCCGCTGACCGCCGACCAGGTCAAGCTGCTGCGGGTGGACAACATCGTCTCCGACGAGGCCAAGAAGGAAGGCCGCACGATTCGCGCACTCGGCATCACGCCCGCGCTCGCCGAGGTCATCCTGCCGTCATACCTGGTGCGCTACCGCCCGCAGGGCCAGTTTACCCGCGGCACGCTCTGACATCCGCCTGTCCGGCCCCTTGGGTCGGCGCGTCGCCTCCGCATCGGGCCTTTCCACACCTGACCTTCCGGGCACGACTTTGCCGCGGCTGGACGGGCCCGTATGGGCCGCCGGCCGGCAACGCGCGGGCCCAGACGGGGCGGAACGCCGAGCGTTGCAGTTCTGCCGCAGTGACCGGCTCCGTTTGATCTTTACGGGCTGTTCAGCATGTTGCCGTATTGATGTTTGGCAGGGCGGGACATACACAGCGCCTCGCGCTCCGGGCCAGTCCGGCAGAACCGGCGCCATTCCGCAGGGACTTCTTCGACATGGGCAAGGCAATTGCACTCTTCTTCGGCAGCGCGGCGCTGGTGATCCTGGCGGGCTCGTTCGCAGCCCCGACTACGGTCGTGGCCGGCAAGCACGGCTGCTCGCCCGCCTATGGCGTCGATCCCTGCACCACCGCCTCGACCGGTCGGTAAACGGCCGGCCGGGCGCACGCCCGGCGCTGGCCCCGCCTCATCCCCATAGCGCCAGGCCGATCAGGCCCGCCACGCCGACGACGATCCGCCAGATCGCGAAGGGCGCGAAACCGCGCCGCGAGACGAAGTTGAGCAGCGAGCGCACGACCAGCAGCGCGGCGAAGAAGGCGGCGACGAAGCCGACCACGATCATCAGGCCGTCGTCGAAGCTGAGCGCGTCGCGGTTCTTGTAGAGGTCCAGCGTAAAGGCGCCGAGCATGGTGGGCATCGCCAGGAAGAACGAGAACTCCGCCGCCGAGCGCTTGTCCGTGCCCATCAAGAGGGCGCCGGCGATCGTGGCGCCCGAACGCGAGGTGCCCGGGATCATCGCGAGGCACTGGAACAGGCCGATCCTGAAGGCGAGCGACGGCGGATAGTCCATGACGTCCTTGTAGCGCGGCTTCAGCGGCAGCCGGTCGATCGCATAGAGGGCGATACCGCCGACGATCAGCACGACGCAGATCAGTTGCGGCGTCTCGAACAGGACGGTCTTGATGAAGTCGTGCGCGAACACGCCGATCAGCGCGGCGGGCAGGAAAGCGAGCAGCACGCAGAGCACGAAGCGCCGGGCAGAGGCGCTTGTGGGAAGGGCCATGGCGATGTGGAGGAGCTTGGCGGCGTAGACCGCGAGGATGGCGAGGATGGCGCCGAGCTGGATCAGGACGGCGAAGGTGTTGCCCGGCGAGCGGAAGCCGAGGAAATGTCCAGCGAGCAGGACATGAGCGGTGGAGGAAACCGGGATGAACTCGGTCAGCCCCTCGATGACGCCGAGAACGAGGGCACTGACAATCGACTGGTCGGCCATGAAAAATCCTTGAAGAGATGATGCCGCAAACGAACACGCCAACGCCGATTCGCTTGTCTTTGCGTTGTCATCTTCCTATAGCTTTGTGTCAGGAGTCGTGACCAGCCCAATCCCTGTTCACGATCGATGGCCGGTCCCGATCCCTCCGACACCCACCAACAGAAAAAGCCCGTAATGCCGACCCTCTACCATCACCCGATGTCCTCCGCCTCGCGTTTCGTTCGCCTGATCCTGGCCGAATACGGCTACCAGACCGATTTCGCCGAGGAGCAGCCGTGGGAGAACCGGCGCGACTTCCTGGCCCTCAACCCGGCGGGGACATTGCCGGTTTACGTCGACGACAGCATGCGGGCCCTGTGCGGCGCGGGCGTCATCTGCGAGTATCTCGACGAGACGCACGGGGTGCTGAAGCGCGACCGGCGACTGCTGGCGGAGGACCCGTTCCAGCGGGCGGAAATCCGGCGGCTGGTCGAATGGTTCCTGCACAAGCTGGAGCAGGACGTGACGCGGCCGCTGGTGCGCGAGCGCATCTTCAAGCTGCAGATGCGGGCGGACCAGGGCGGCGGGCCGCCGGACAGCAAGATCCTGCGCAACTCCCGCGCCAACATCCGCCAGCACATGAAGTATCTGTCCTGGCTCGCCGGCTCTCGCACCTACCTCGCCGGCGACCGGCTCAGCTATGCCGACCTTGCCGCCGCCGCGGCGGTCTCGGTGCTGGACTATCTCGGCGAGATCAACTGGCAGGAGGCGCCGCAGGCCAAGGACTGGTACCAGCGGATCAAGTCGCGCCCCTCCTTCCGGCCGCTCCTGGCCGAGCGCGTGCGCGGCGTAACCCCGGTCTCGCACTATGCGGACCTCGACTTCTGAGGACGAGGCTATGACCGCCGTCGGGCGAAAGGGCCGATCCGACACGCGACAAGAGACGCTCAAGGCCTTCCTGCTGGCGGAGGCGGCCGACAAGGGCTTCGACGTTTGTCGCGTGACGCGGCCCGACGCCATTCCCGACGCGCCGGCGCAACTGCAGGCGTTTCTCCGGGCCGGCCATCACGGCACGATGGACTGGATGACCGAGACGGGCGACCGCCGCGCCGATCCGCGTGTGCTCTGGCCCGAGGTACGCTCGATCGTGCTGTTCGGCATGAACTACGGCCCCGACGACGACCCGCGCCTGGTGCTCGGCAGACCCGACCGGGGGGCGATCTCCGTCTATGCGCGCAATCGCGACTACCACGACGTCATCAAGGGGCGGCTGAAGGAAATCGCCACGCGCTTTGCCGCCCGCTCCGGCGAAGACGTGAAGGTGTTCGTCGACACGGCGCCGGTGATGGAAAAGCCGCTCGCCATGCAGGCCGGGCTTGGCTGGCAGGGAAAGCATACCAACCTCGTCAGCCGCGACTTCGGCTCCTGGCTGTTCCTCGGCAGCATGTTCACCACCGCCGTCCTCGCCCCTGACACAGCGGAGCGGGACCACTGCGGCTCCTGTCGCGCCTGTCTCGATGCCTGCCCGACGCGGGCCTTTCCCGCGCCCTACAGGATCGACGCGCGCCGTTGCATCTCCTATCTCACCATCGAGCACAAGGGCCCGATTGACCGCGAGTTGCGTCCGCTGATCGGCAACCGCATCTACGGCTGCGACGACTGCCTGGCCGCCTGCCCCTGGAACAAGTTTGCGGCCGAGGCGGCGGAAATCAGGTTTCATGCCCGCGACGACCTGCGGGCGCCGCGGATCGCTGAACTGCTCGCGCTGGACGACGCCGGCTTTCGCAGCCTGTTCTCCGGCTCGCCGGTCAAGCGGATCGGGCGCGACCGCTTCGTACGCAACGTGCTGATCGCCGCCGGGAACGGGGGCGACCGCGCGCTGGTCCCGGCCTGCCAGCGGCTGGCACACGACCCCTCCCCGACCGTGCGCGGCATGGCGGTATGGGCGCTCCGCCGGCTGATGGCGGCGCAGGATTTTCACCGCTATGCCGCACGATGGGCGGCCGGAGAGAGCGACCCGGGGGTCCGGGCGGAATATGCAGCAGCAATGGAGAGCACATGAAGCGTCTTTTGGTACTGGGGGCGGGCTTTTCCGGCCGCGCGATCGCGGAGGCCTTCCTGGCGGCGGGATTTGCGGTCGCGGGCACGACGCGATCATCCGACAAGGCAGAGACCCTTTCGGCGCTCGGCATCGACGCCGTCCTCTATGACGGCGAGACGATCTCCGACGCGCTGCTGTCGGCGATGCGTCAGACGACACATCTCGTCCAGTCGATCGCGCCGGGCAAGGCGGGCGACCCACTGTTTCGCGCCGGTGCCCGGGCGATCGCCGAACTGATGCCGACGCTGGAATGGGCCGGCTATCTGTCGACGGTCGGCGTCTATGGCGACCACAAGGGCGCCTGGGTCGACGAGGATACGGCGATCCACCCCGTGTCGGCGCGCTCGGTCGAGCGGATGGAGGCGGAGGGACGCTGGCTCGGCTTCTCCAGGGACAGCGGCGTTCCGGTCGCCGTGCTGCGCCTTGCCGGCATCTATGGGCCGGGACGCAACGCGTTGCGCAACGTCGCCGAGGGGACGGCGCGGCGGCTGGTGAAGAAGGACCAGGTGTTCAACCGCATCCGCGTCGAGGACATCGGCGCGGCCACCCTGTTCCTGGCCGAGGGCGGGCACGCGGGGGTGTTCAACATCACCGACGACGAGCCCGGCCCACCGCAGGACGTCGTCGCCGAGGCGGCTCGGCTGATGGCGGCGGAGATGCCGCCGGAGGTACCGTTCGAGACGGCCGAACTATCGCCGATGGCGCGCTCCTTCTACGGCGAAAACAAGCGTGTCTCGAATGCCAAGGTCCGCGCGCTCGGCTTTGCCTTCCGCTATCCCGACTACCGCATGTCGCTGGCGCAGATGTGGTCGGAGGACCGCTGGCGCGGCTGACGTTGCGTGACTGTCACCTGCGGTGGTCGGGCGGCCGCCCGAACTCGCCCAAGTTTCGTCAATTTTCCACAACCACTGCGCGAACAAAGCCCACGACATGATTCAGTTTAGCGTACCAAATTCGGCTGAGTTGAAACTTTTTTCCGCCGACTCCCGCGGAACTGGCACCAGATTCCACAGCCGACGATACGTCAAGCTTTTCACTGATTCTAAAGGCGTTTTTCTGTAACTGCCCGTCAAACGCCAAGTCAGACCGCATTCTATACAAAATATTAACGCCGCCTTCACTGGCCTTGCCTGCCTGCAAGGGGCCAGTTTTCGCCATTTTTCACCCCAATAGACTGGACCGTCTGAAGCAACTGGACACCAGCACTGAGGGGTCGCCATGTCTATCAAGTCCTCTACTGCGGCGCTCGCCGCACTCATCATCGCTGCGCCCGTTACCTTCGCATCCGTCGCCGAGGCTGCCGATTGCGGCCGCGCCTCCTGGTATGCGCTCACCTCGCGCACGGCCTCCGGCGAACGCATGAACCCGGCCAAGCTGACCGCGGCGCACAAGACCCTGAGCTTCGGCACCAAGGTCAAGGTGACCAACGCCAGGAACGGCAAGAGCGTTGTCGTTCGCATCAACGATCGCGGCCCGTTCATCCGCGGCCGGGTGCTGGACCTTTCCAAGGCCGCCGCCTCAGAGATCGGCATGGTCAGCGCCGGACACGCCAAGGTCTGCTACCAGATCGTCGGCTAGCCGACTTCGTCACCGTTTCGCTTGCTCTTGCTGCCCTTCGCCGCTACCACGGCGACAAAACGGAGTTGAGCAATGCGATTGGGTGGACGGCTCACGGGAGCCATCGAAGTTCTGGCGGACATCGAGACGCGCAAGCGTCCCGTTGCCGACGCGCTGAAGGACTGGGGCCTCGCCCATCGCTTCGCCGGCTCCGGCGACCGCGCGGCGATCGGCAACATCGTCTATGACGCGCTGCGGATGAAGCTTTCGCATGCCTACCTGATGGACGACGACGGCGCGCTCGCGCTCGGCCTCGGCGTAATGCTGCGCCAGTGGGGCCTGACGCCCGAGACCCTGGCGCGCGAGCTGGAGGGCGACAGGTTCGCCCCCGACATCCCGGCCGACCGGCTCGCCGCCTTCGCCGCCCGGCGGCTCGAGGACGCCCCCCTCCACGTTCAGGGCGACATCCCGGCATGGGTCCAGGCCTCCTTCGAGGAGAACTTTTCCGACGACTGGCTCGCCGAGGCGAAGGCGTTGACCGGCCGCCCGACGCTCGACCTGCGCGCCAACACGCTGAAGGCGTCGCGCGAGAAGGTGATAAAGGCGCTCGAGCGCAGCGGCGCGGGGCCGGCGAGGATCGCCCCCAATGGCATCCGGATCCCCGCCGGCGAGGGCCCCTCGCGGCTGCCGAACGTCACCGCCGAACTGTCATTCCAGAAGGGCTGGTTCGAGGTGCAGGACGAAGGCTCGCAGATCGTCGCCGACCTCGTGTTCGCCCAGGAGGGTGAACAGGTGCTGGATTTCTGCGCCGGCGGCGGCGGCAAGACACTCGCCATGTCGGCGGCAATGAACAACAAGGGACAGGTGCACGCCTACGACGCCGATCGCAAGCGGCTGGCGCCGATCATAGAACGGCTGAAGCGCGCCGGCACCCGCAACGTCCAGGTTCACGAGAACCTATCGAGCCTGTCGCCCCTGGCCGGCCGGTTCGACCGCGTTCTGGTCGACGCCCCGTGCACCGGGACCGGCACCTGGCGGCGCCGGCCGGACACCAAGTGGCGACTGACGGAGAAGAACCTGGAGGAACGGCTGGCGCAACAGGAAGAGGCGCTGGCGAGCGCGGCCGAGTTCGTCCGCCCGGGCGGATACCTGCTCTACGTCACCTGTTCGGTGCTGGCGGAGGAAAACGAAAGCCAGGTTTACGGCTTCTGCGAGGACAATCCGGCCTTCGAGATCCTGTCGGCGGCCGAGGCCTGGGAAGAGCTTTTCGGAACGGACAAGCCGAAGCCTTGGTCGGCGGACATGAAGACGGTGACGCTGACACCGGCCTCGACCGACACCGACGGCTTCTTCTTCTGCGCCATGGCCCGTTCCGGCTGAGCCCGCAGGGCGCCTGCCCGTGCGACGTTGCCGGAAGCTGGTCGGCCGCCGCGCAGAGTTGAACGGTTCTAAACTATACTCTTTGACACCAGTTTAATTTTGCGCGAAGTACGGACCCGAACGCCCGGGGGCCGGGCGTCGTCCCGGCGCGCCGTTCGCCGAACCGCCGTTCCGCGCCGGACGAGAGGCATCAAGGGGAACTCCAGGAGACGATCATGAAGACATCCTTCCTTCGCGCCGCCACGCTGGCGCTTCTGGCCGCCGCGTCGGCGCTCGCCGTCCAGCCCGCCGCCGCAGCGCCTGACGCTGCCGCCGTGGTCAGGCACTACAGCGACGTCGCCCACGCCAAGTTTTCCGACTCGCTTTCGACCGCCAGGGATCTGGCCGTCGCCGTCGAGACGCTGATCGCCACACCGACCGAGGAAGCGCTGAAAGCCGCGCGCGAGGCCTGGCTCAAGGCGCGCGTGCCCTACCAGCAGACCGAGGTCTACCGGTTCGGCAATGCGCTCGTCGACGAGTGGGAGGGCAAGGTCAACGCCTGGCCGCTCGACGAGGGGCTGATCGACTATGTCGACGCGGGCTACGGCACCGAGAGCGACGAGAACGCGCTGTTCGTCGCCAACGTGATCGCCAATCCCACGATCAAGATCGACGGCAAGGAGGTTGACGCGTCCGCCATCACCGCGGACTTCCTCGCCGACACCCTGCAGGAGGCCGGCGGGGTCGAGGCGAACGTCGCGACCGGCTACCACGCGATCGAGTTCCTGCTGTGGGGCCAGGACCTGAACGGCACCGGCCCCGGCGCCGGCAGCCGCCCGGCGACGGACTTCGACAGCCAGAACTGCACCAACGGCCACTGCGACCGCCGCGCCGCCTACCTTAAGGCCGCGACCGACCTGCTGGTCAGCGACTTGGAAGAGATGGTCGCCGCCTGGGCGCCGGACGGCGAGGCCGCCAAGACCGTCAACGCCGATCCGAAGGCAGGGCTGTCGGCGATCCTGACCGGGATGGGGTCGCTTTCCTACGGCGAACTCGCCGGCGAGCGGATGAAGCTCGGCCTGCTGCTGCACGACCCGGAGGAAGAGCACGACTGCTTCTCCGACAATACCCACAACTCCCACTACTACGACGCGCTCGGCATCCAGAGCGCCTATACCGGCCAGTACACCCGCGCCGACGGCACGACGCTGACCGGCGCCTCGCTCTCCGAACTGGTGGCGGAAAAGGATCCGGCGGTCGACGAGGAGATGAAGGCGAACCTGGCAAAGACCATCGACGCGATGCAGGCGATGGTGACGCGCGGCGAGAGCGTCGAGGCCTACGACCAGATGATCGGCGAAGGCAATACCGAGGGCAACGCCGTGGTTCAGGCGGCAATCGACGGGCTGATCGGCCAGACGAAGACGATCGAACGCGTCATCTCCGTGCTCGACCTCGGCAACATCGCGCTTGAAGGTTCCGACAGCCTGGACAATCCTAACGCCGTGTTCCAGTAAGAACGGAAAAGGCGGGCCGCGTTCGAGGGAATGCGGCCCGATCCCGACATGACGCCTGCCACCGCCAACCGCCTGCTGCCCATCCTCGGCACGCTGCTCCTGTCACTCCCTGCAGGGTCGGCCGGATCAAGCGGGCTGACGGCAAGCGAGGGCCGGACCGACCTGACGGCGAAAGACCGGGCCCGGGTGGCGGCGGTGACGCGAATGACGACCGACTTCACCAGGGCCGAGCCCTATGAGGCGATGTCGGGGGGCGCGGCGACCTCGACGGCCACGGTCAACGCCGACAGCTTCTCGCACTTCTCCGAAAACCTCACCTTCCAGCAGGAGGAGGGGTTCAAGCTCGGCAATGCGCTGTTTCGCAAGGTCTGGGTCTCGTCGCCCTCTTCCACCCAGGCTTCCGACGGGCTGGGGCCGCTCTTCAATTCGCGCGCCTGCCAGAATTGCCACCTGAAGGACGGACGCGGCCACCCGCCTGAGCCCGGCGACGACACCAGCACCACCCTCCTGCGCCTGGCGCGCGCGCCGGCGACGGATGCCGAACAGGCGCAGCTCGATGCGCTGGAGATGCTCAACTTCCCCGATCCCGTCTATGGCGGCCAGTTTCAGGATTTCGCCGTGCCCGGCCTGGCCGCCGAAGGGCGGATGCGGGTCGAGTACACGGAAGAGGCCGTGACGCTGAAGGGCGGCGAGACCGCCCTCCTGCGCCGGCCGCGCTATTCCGTCAGCGACCTCGCCTACGGCGCCCTGGACCCGACCACGACGCTGTCGCCGCGAACGACGCCGCCGATGATCGGTCTCGGCCTGGTCGAGGCGATCCACCAGGCCGACATCGTCGCCCTTGCCGATCCCGACGATGCCGATGGCGACGGCGTCAGCGGCAAGGCGGCACTGGTGCGTGATGGCGCCGGCAACCTGACGCTCGGCCGCTTCGGCTGGAAGGCGCAGAACCCGACCGTGCGCCGACAGACGGCCGAGGCCTTTGCCGGCGACATCGGCATCTCCAGCCCGTTGGTGCCGGCGCACCATGGCGACTGCACGGCGGCGCAGGCGGCCTGCCTTGCCATGCCGGACGGCGCGCAGCCGCGGCTGGGCGACACCGAGGCCCCCGATCCGGTGCTCGACCTCGTCACCTTCTACGCCGAGAACCTCGCCGTGCCTGCCCGCCGGAAGGCCAGTTTCGCTGCGACGCTGGCCGGCAAGAAGGCGTTCTATGCGATCGGCTGCACCGATTGCCATCATCCGAAGTTCGTCACCCGCCGCGATGCGCGCGACATCGCGCAGTCGTTCCAACTGATCTGGCCCTATTCCGACTTTCTGCTGCACGACATGGGCGCGGGTCTGGCGGACGGCCAGCCGGTCGGGGTCGCCGATGGCCGGGAATGGCGCACGCCGCCGCTCTGGGGCATCGGCCTGACCGAGACCGTGAGTGGCCATACCTACTTCCTGCACGACGGCCGCGCGCGCAACCTGACCGAGGCCATCCTCTGGCACGGCGGCGAGGCACAAGCGGCCCGCGACCGTTTCGCTGACCTCGACAAGGCCGACCGCGACGCCCTGCTGACCTTCCTGGAGTCGCTTTGATGACCCGTTCTCCTGCGCACACCCGCTTGCGCGCGGCCCTGCTCGGCCTCGCTCTCGCGGCTTTCGTCCCGCCGGTGCAGGCGCAGGATGCCAGTCCAGCGCCGCCGCCCGTGCTGAGCGAGGAAGCGGTATCCGCGGTGATGACGCGGGCGGTCGACGGGGTGATCCGGCCCGGCTACCGCAACCTGCATGCCTCGGCCCTGGCGCTGGCCGAGGCCGTCTCGGCCTATTGCGACGCCCCGTCCACCGATTCCAGGACCGCCGCCCGCGCGGCCTTCGACGACACCGTGGCGCGGTGGTCGTTCATCGAGATCGTGCGTGAAGGGCCGGCGCTGGCGCAACACCGCTTCGAGCGCATCCTGTTCTACCCGGACCGCAAGAGCACCGGGCTGAAGCAGGTGCAGGCGTTGCTGGCGGAGATGGACGAGAAGGACACGGATCCCGCCAACCTGCCCGGCAAGAGCGTCGCCCTGCAGGGTCTGGGCGCACTCGAATACGTGCTCTACGGCACCGGCGCCGAGGCGATGGACGTGGCCGGAGGCACCTTCCGCTGCCGTTTTGGCGCAGCGGTGGCGCAGAACATCGCCGCGACGGCGGCTTCGATCAGCGCCGACTGGGAGGCCGCGGATGGCGTGCAGGCCGACTGGACGCATCCTGGCCCCGATAATCCGGTCTTTCGCGACGGCAAGGAGGCGATCACCGCCCTGCTCGGCATCCTCGTGCACGGTGCCGAAGCGGTGCGCGACCAGCGGATCGAGCAGTTCTACAAGGGTGGCGACAGCCGGGATCGGCCGAAGTCGGCGATCTACTGGCGCTCGGGCAACACCTGGAACGCGATCGAAGGCAATCTCGACGGGCTGCGCACGCTGTTCGAGCAATCCGGCATGGAGGAACTGCTCGACCCGTCGCAGCGCTCCATTGCCGGCTCGGTCGCATTCGTCTTTTCTTCGCTCGGGCGGGTGGTGCCGCAGATCGATCCAGACATCGAAATGGCGGTCGTCGACCCGAGCGAGCGCGAGAAGATCGACTTCCTGCTCGTCAACGCCCGCGACCTGGTGCAGCGATTGAGCAACGAATATGGCGGCGCCATCGGTCTTGGCGCCGGTTTCTCCTTTGCCGACGGCGACTGATCGCGCAGTCTCCGGCCCAAAACCCACGAGGAAGGGTTGCTCGATGCGCACTGCGCTTTTCGATCGCCGCAGCTTCATGAGGATGGCGGGGGCCGCCTGGGCCGCGACGCTCGCGCCCGCGCCGCTTCATGCGCTGCAACGGACCGACGCCGTGTTCGCCGCCGGCTTCATGGCGCGCGACGGCAGCTTCGGCGTCGCGACCCTGGCCGAGGACGGGACGATCATCGACCGCGTGGCGCTGCCGGCCCGCAGCCATGGCATGGCGCACAGTCCGGCAAGCGGTCATGCCGTTGCCTTTGCCCGGCGTCCCGGGACCTTCGCCCTGGTCTTCGACACGCGGCGCCGGACAGTCGCGGTCGTGATCCGGGCCGGCGAGGACCGGCACTTCTTCGGCCACGGCGCGTTCTCGCCGGACGGGCGACTGCTGTATGCGAGCGAAAACGACTTCGATGCCGGACGCGGGGTGATCGGCCTCTACGACGCGACCGACCGATACCGCCGCATCGGCGAATTCGACACCTTCGGCATCGGCACGCACGACCTGACGGTGTCCGACGACGGGCGCACACTGGTGGCCGCCAATGGCGGGATCAAGACGCACCCGGACTTCGGCCGCACCAAGCTCAACCTCGACCACATGGAGCCCTCGCTGGCGCTGATCGACTCGGCCACCGGGACGCTGATCGAACGGCACGGCTTGCCGCCGGCGCTGCGCCAACTCTCCACCCGACATCTCGCCATAGACGGGCTCGGCCGCGTCTGGTTCGCCTGCCAGTACGAGGGGCCGCGCAACGCGCTGCCGCCGCTCGCCGGCCATTTCGCCAAAGGAGACGACCTCCGATTCCTGGAGCTGCCGCCCGAGACGACGCGCCGGCTCTCCAACTATGTCGGCGCGATCGCCGTCAACCGCGCCGAGGGCCTGATCGGGCTGACGTCGCCAGCGGGTGGGACGGCGGTGACGATCGCGGCGACCACGGGGCGCGTCGTGCGCGAGGAGGCGATCACGGATGCCGCGGGCATCGCGCCCGCGCGCGACGGCTTCGCCGTTTCCAGCTATGGCGGGACATTCGCCGGCAGACCGGCCGATCTCGCCTGGGACCAGCACATCGTCCGCACCGGGACGCTTCGGTGACGCGACGCTTCAGGCCGCCCCGGCGCCGCGAGCGATCAGCAGGTGCAGGTCCCGCCAGGCATAGGCGACCTGGTCGTAGTGACGGCTGCCAAGCGTGATCGTGCCGGTCTGGACCGGCGCGGCGCCGAGACGTTCGTAGAAGGCGCGGTTGGGGTTGGTGGACAGCACCCAGGCAAACAGCGTCACCGTGCCGCCCTCGACCATCCGGCGCGCGACCGCGCGCACCAGCTCACCGCCGATGCCTCGTCCCTGATAGGCCGGCAGGACATAGAGCGCGTAGATCTCGCCCACCGGCGTCGGCGCCGCAAAGCGGGCTGGGCCATAGTTGACGAAGCCGACCAGCGTTCCGCTTTTGCTGTCGATCGCGACGAAATGACCGACGCCTTCGGCATTGCGGCGGCCCATGTGCCGGACCGCCTGCTCGGCCGGCGACAGGCGGTCGAGATAGGCGTCGTCGAGCAGTCCCCGGAAGGTCGCCCTCCAGGTCTCCACCAGCACCCGACCGATGGCGAACACGTCGGCGGTCCGGCCCGTTCTGATCTCGATCGCATCGTCCATGGAAGGGATTTAGCGCGCCATGCCGCGAGGGCAATCGCGCGTCCGGCGGCGGCGCGCGCAATTGCCGCCTTGCGGCGCGAAAGCGCGCATGCGAGGGTCTGCCGGCAGTCGCCCGGGCCATGCCGGCAGAACGAAAGAGACAGATGACCGACCTTCCGCCCGCGGATTTTCGCGAACGCATCAGTTCGAGCTTCGAGCGCCAGGCCGCAATGCGCCTGATCGGCGCGCAACTGACCCGCATCGAGCACGGCACGGTGGAGATCGAGCTGCCCTTCGACCAGCGACTGACGCAGCAACATGGCTTCCTGCACGCCGGCATCATCTCCGCCGCGCTGGATGCGGCCTGCGGCTACGCCGCTTACTCGGTGATCGACCCGTCCGCCTCGATCCTGACGATCGAGTTCAAGGTGAACCTGATGTCGCCCGGCCGCGGCGACTGGTTCCTGTTTCGCGGCGAGGTGACGAAACCGGGCTCCAACATCATCGTCGCCGACGGGCGGGCCTATTCCGTCGCCGACGGGCCGGCGAAGCTGATCGCGTCGATGACGGGGACGATGATGGTGGTGCGCGGGCGCGAGGATGTCGCCGGATGACCTATGAACTCAAGCACGTCGGCAAAAAGAGCCTGCTCTACGTGATGGCGGTCGATGCGGAATACGGCACGCACCTGCGAGAGATCATTTCGCCGCTTCTGACCGGGGTCGGCCCGGTGGAGGCGGCGGTGCAGGTGACCAGAGCGCTTGCCCATCTCGAGGCACGGGGCAGCCTGCCCGACCTCGTCGTCTCGCTCGGCTCGGCCGGATCGGCGACCCTGGAACAGGCGGAGGTCTACCAGGCGACCAGCGTCTCCTATCGCGACATGGATGCCTCCCCGCTCGGCTTCGAGAGGGGCGCGACGCCGTTTCTCGACCTGCCCGCAACCGTGCCGCTGCCGCTGCGCGTGCCCGGCATCGCCGAGGCGCGGCTGTCGACCGGAGCGAACATCGTCTCCGGCGCGGTCTACGACACGATCGACGCCGACATGGTGGAGATGGAAACCTTTGCGGTGCTGCGCGCCTGCCAGGCCTTCGGCCTGCCCCTGATCGGCCTGCGCGGCATCTCCGACGGCAAGGCGGAGCTGCGGCATGTGGGAGACTGGACGGAGTACCTGCACGTGATCGACGAGAAGCTGGCGAGCGCGGTCGGGCAACTGGAGCGCGCGGTCAGGGACGGAGCGATCGCGCTCTGACCGGCCCGGAAATTGCGGCCCGCCCCGTTGCGCAGGGCGGCAAATTTCATTAAAGGCTCGCCATGACCCAGACAGCCCATCCCGACAGCGTCCTCATCATCGATTTCGGCAGCCAGGTGACCCAACTCATCGGCCGGCGCGTGCGCGAAGCAGGCGTCTATTGCGAGATCATCCCGTTCCAGTCCGCCGAAGAGGCCTTCCACCGGATGAAGCCGAAGGCGATCATCTTCTCCGGCGGGCCGGCATCGGTGCTGGACCAGGGCAGCCCGCGCGCGCCGGAGATCGCGTTCGAATCGGGACTGCCGATCCTGGCCATCTGCTATGGCCAGCAGACGCTCGCGACCCAGCTCGGCGGCAAGGTCGAAGGCGGGCATGCCCGCGAGTTCGGCCGCGCCGACGTGGAAATCCTGAAGGACAGCCCGCTGTTCGACGGTTTCTGGGAGGTCGGCAAGAAATACCCGGTCTGGATGAGCCACGGCGACCGCGTCACCGTCGCGCCCGAGGGCTTCGAGGTCATTGCCGTCTCCGAGAACGCGCCGTTCGCGATCTGCGTCAACGAGACCAGGAAATATTACACCACCATGTTCCACCCGGAGGTGGTGCACACGCCGGACGGGGCGAAGCTGTTGTCCAACTTCGTGCACAAGATCGCCGGCATTAAGGGCGACTGGTCGATGTCGGCCTATCGCGCCCGCGCCGTGGAGGCGATCCGCGAGGAGATCGGCGACAAGCGGGTCATCTGCGCGCTGTCGGGCGGCGTGGACAGCTCGGTGGCGGCCCTCCTCATCCACGAAGCGGTCGGCGAGCAACTGACCTGCATCCTCGTCGACCACGGGCTGATGCGGAAGAACGAGGCGGCCGACGTCGTCGCGATGTTCCGCGAGCACTACAACCTGCACCTGATCCATGTCGACGCCTCCGACCGCTTCATCGGCGAACTGGAGGGCGTCAGCGACCCGGAGACCAAGCGCAAGATCATCGGCCGGCTGTTCATCGAGGTGTTCGAGGACGAGGCGAAGAAGCTCGGCGGCGCCGAATTCCTCGCCCAGGGCACGCTCTATCCGGACGTGATCGAGAGCGTTTCCTTCACCGGCGGCCCTTCGGTCACGATCAAGTCGCACCACAATGTCGGCGGCCTGCCGGAGCGCATGAACATGCGGCTGGTCGAGCCGCTGCGCGAACTGTTCAAGGACGAGGTGCGCGTGCTCGGCCGCGAACTCGGCCTGCCGGACAGCTTCATCGGACGCCACCCGTTCCCGGGGCCGGGGCTTGCCATCCGCCTGCCCGGCGGCATCTCCCGCGAGAAGCTGGAGATCCTCCGCGAAGCGGACGCGATCTACCTCGACGAAATCCGCAAGGCCGGCCTCTACGACAGGATCTGGCAGGCCTTCGCCGTGCTGCTGCCGGTACAGACGGTCGGCGTCATGGGCGACGGGCGCACCTACGAGTTCGTCTGCGCGCTGCGCGCGGTCACCTCGGTCGACGGCATGACGGCCGACTTCTACCCCTACGACATGAACTTCCTCGGCCGCGCCGCGACCCGCATCATCAACGAGGTGCGCGGCATCAACCGCGTGGTCTACGACGTGACGAGCAAGCCGCCCGGCACGATCGAGTGGGAGTGAGCCGGGCCACGCCCGCGCTCCCGCCAGACGACAGGCGTCCATTTTCCCGACCCCGCAGCCCCGCTGCGGGGTCTTGCATACCGGCCACCCCCTTCGCTCATCCCGCGCCCCTACAGTCCGGCATGGCGGATGCGAGATGCCACCTTGGCGGCCCGCCCCGGATCGGATAACGATGGCGCGACAACGAGATGGCAAGGGGGCGATCCGGTCGGACCGGCCGCCCGGGGCGCGAGTGACATGGACGTATCCGAAATCATCCTAGCCGGCGATACGCCCGGCCTCGAGTGGCGCGTTCCGGTGCTGCGCTTCCGCGGCAGTTCGGACAAGGCGCCGCGCGTCTACATCCAGGCCGCGCTACATGCCAACGAGCTGCCGGGCACGGCCGTGGCGCACTTCCTGTGCGAGCGGCTGCGCGCCGCCGAGGCCGCCGGTGCGATCCTCGGGGACATCACCGTGGTGCCGCAAGCGAACCCGATCGGCGCCGCGCAATCGCATTTCGGCGAGATGCAGGGTCGGTTCGACCTCGGATCGCGGACGAACTTCAACCGCGACTTCCCGCTCGTGTCGCTGGCCGAGCGCGACAGCCTGCTCAAGGACCTCGACGGACAGAGCGCGGTGAACCGGCTGAAGCGGTACCTGCTGCATCTCGCGCTTGGCGCCGAGCTCGTGCTCGACCTGCATTGCGACGACGAGTCGGTGCAATACGCCTATCTCGACGAGGTGTTCTGGCCGGAGGCGGCCGACCTTGCCGCGGCGCTGAAGATGGAGGCGGTGTTCCTCTCGGACGGCGAAAGCACGGCGTTCGAGGAGGCCGTCGGCCACGCCTTCAAGCGGCAGGGGGGCGCGCCGCTGGCGCAGGTGCCGGGCCGGCTGTCCGTGACCGTCGAACTGCGCGGCCGGCGCGACGTCTACGCAAACGTGGCCAAGGCGGATGCCGACGGGCTCTGGCGCTTCCTTGCCGCACGCGGCGTCGTTCGCGACGCGGCCCCCTCGCTTGCGCCGTTTGCCGGGCCCGCGGTGCCGCTCGACAACATCGAGATGATCCGTGCGGTCGAGCCCGGCACGGTCCTGTTCCACCGCGACATCGGCGCGGCGGTAGAGCCGGGCGACCTGCTCGCCACGCTGGTCACCCGGCCGGGGATGGCCGACGGCTCGTTCGAGATCCGCGCCCCGCGTGCGGGCCTGATTGCGACCCGCACTTCCGACCGGTTCGTGCGCCGCGGCGGGGATCTGATGAAGCTCGCCTGCGGCGAGGCCACCCGCGCGAACCGCAGGCCCGGTACGCTGGAGGACTGAGTGGCGCCGGCAGCGCGCGCGGCTGGCGCCACGGCGAGCGGCGCACACTGCCGCCGCGAGACCGCGGCCCGCCGCAAACCGCCTTTAATTGCCCGATCCGCCGTTCTAAGGTGACTTCGTCAACGCGTTCAACCGGCAAGGAACGCCGAACGGGACCGATATGCTGCAGACATTCTCCGACTACTGGCCGCATATCCTCGTTGTCCTCTCCGTTCTGTTCGGCGCACCCGCGATGATCCACGCGGCCATGACGAAGGAGGATGTTCGTGCGGCGATCGGCTGGGTGGGTGTCATCCTGCTGTCGCCCATTCTCGGCGCGGCCCTCTATCTCGGATTCGGCGTCAACCGCATCTACCGCAAGACCTTGACGCTGCAGCGCGCCGGAACTCTGGCCAAGAAGGGGCGCCACCACCTCGCCAGCTACAATGTCTCCCAGGGAACGGTCCACAGCCGCTTCGGCGCCTCGCTCGCCGCGATGAAGCGGCTGGGCGACACGGTGTCGCGGTTCGCATTGACCTCGGGCAACACAGTGGCGATGCTGGCCTCCGGCGACGAAGCCTATGCCGCCATGCTGGAGGCCATCCGCAACGCCAGGCGCAGCATCCTGCTCGAAACCTACATCTTCGACCGCGACGGTATCGGCCTGCGCTTCGCCGAGGCGCTGACCGACGCGGTTGCGCGCGGCGTCGACGTGCACGTGTTGATCGACGCGGTCGGCGCCCGCTACTCGACGCCAAGCATGGTGCATTCGCTGCAGGAGGCCGGCCTCTCGGTCCGGGTGTTCAACGGCAACATCGCCATGGGCTTGCGGCTTCCCTACGCCAACCTGCGCACGCACCGGAAGATCCTGGTGGTCGACGGGGAAGTGGCGTTCACCGGTGGCCTTAACATCCGCGCGGCCTTCTGCCAGGAGTTTGCCGCCGGCGAGGCCGCCGCCGACACGCATTTCCGCGTGAGCGGACCGATCGTCGCCGACATCTTCCACACCGCCTACGAGGACTGGCACTTCTCCGGGGGCATCGCCCTCGACACGCCGGCCTGGCGGATCGAGCCGCCGGAGGCCAAGCCGAACGCGCCGGTTCTGGCGCGCGCCGTGCCGTCGGGGCCGGACAAGAACCTCGAGGCGAACCAGCGCATGCTGATCGGGGCGATTTCGATCGCCAAGGGTCACATCCGCATCATGTCGCCCTACTTCCTGCCGGACCGCGAACTCATCAGCGCACTTGCGACCGCCGCCCGGCGCGGCGTTCGCATCGATATCGTCGTGCCGGGCACGAACAACCTCAAGCTCGTCGACCTCGCCATGACGGCCCAGTTCGACCAGCTGCTGAAGGCCGGCTGCAACATCTGGCGGGCGCGGGGGGTGTTCAACCATTCCAAGCTGACGTCCGTCGACGGGGTGTGGTCCTATGTCGGCTCGTCGAACCTGGACCCGCGCTCGCTGCGGCTGAACTTCGAGATCGACATCGAGGTGTTCGGCACCGCCTTCGCCGAGGAGATCGAGGCGCGCATCGACAGCGCGCTGGAGAATGCCGACGCCGTCGAGTGGCAGGCGCTGCGCGCGCGCCCTTTCCTGCGCCGGCTGACCGAGCGGATCGTCTGGCTCGGCTCACCCTATCTGTGACCGGCCCTAGGCGCGCGCCAGGGCGCGATGGCCGTAGGAGCGCTGCCAGATCGCCTGCAGGTCGATATGGGCCTTGATCGGGAGATGGTCGGAGGCCACGCGGGCGAGCGGGCTGTCGTGCACCTCCACCGCCGCGACGAGGTCATGGGGATGGCCGAGCACGCGGTCGAGCGCCAGCACCGGGAAACGCGAGGGAAAGCTCGGCACCGCCCCGGCGCAGGGATCGAACACCGGCACCAGCGGCGACAGCGAGGAACGCCGGCCGACGCGCCATTCGTTGAGATCGCCGATCAGCACGGTCGGCATCTCCTCCTCCTGCGCGACCGAGGCCAGGATTGCCTTCGCCTGCAACTCGCGCGACCGCTTCAGAAGACCGAAATGGGCGGCAACCACGCGCAGCCTGCCGGTCGGGAAGTCGATATTGACGACCAGCGCCCCGCGCGGCTCCACTCCCGGCAGCTTCAGCTGATGGACCTTCAGCACGGTGCCCTTGCGGAACATCAGCATGTTGCCATGCCAGCCGTGACCGGCGCTGGACAAGGTGGTGATCGGCACCGGCACCAGCCCGCATTCCCGCTCCAGGGCGGCGAGGTCGAGCAAACCGGACCGGCAGCCGAAACGCTTGTCCGCCTCCTGGATCGCGATCACATCCGCATCGATCTCGGAAATGACCTCGGCCACGCGGTCGGGATCGAACTTGCGGTCGACACCGACGCACTTGTGGACATTGTAGGAGGCGATGATGGTGTCGCCGCCGTCACGGTTGGCGGAGAGCGGACGGTGCCCGCGGCGGTTGCGGATAACGGACAGGGCCGCGGAACTCACCTTTTCGTTCAGCTTCTTCAACGGTCCTTCCTTCGCGCCACCGGGCAGGCCAAAAATAGGCAAGTCATCGGCCTGCGGCAACCCAATCGAACAGTCCGGGGCAGAAAGTGACCGCGGCGACGGGACCGTCGGCGCAAGTTCGGGCTCGAAATCGGCGGCGATTTCCCGTAAACGATCCCCACGCTTTCACACCGCAGGGGTACCGCCATGTTCGACACGCTCACCCGCCAGCCCGACGACCCGCTTCTGGCCCTGATCGGCCTGTACAAGGCCGACCCGCGATCGGAGAAGGTCGACCTCGGCGTCGGCGTCTATCGTGACGAGCAGGGGGCGACACCGGTGTTCGGCGCGGTCAAGGAGGCCGAACGCCGGCTGCTGGAGAACCAGAGCACCAAGACCTATGTCGGACCGGAGGGCGACCCGGTCTATCTCGAGCGGCTCTGGGAGCTGACGGTCGGCCCCGACGGCCGCAACCGGGCCACCGCCGCCGTGCAGACGCCGGGCGGCTCCGGCGCGGTGCGGCTGGCCGCCGACCTGATGGTGCGGCTGGGCACGAAGAAGCTGTGGCTCGGCGTGCCCAGCTGGCCCAACCATGTCGCGATCTTCAAGGCCGCGGGCCTCGAGGTCGTCACCTATCCCTTCTTCGACGTGCCGTCACAGGCCGTCCTGTTCGACGCGATGATGGCAGCGCTGAAGGGCGCACAGGCGGGCGATGCGGTGCTGCTGCACGCGAGCTGCCACAATCCGACCGGCGGCGTGCTCTCGCCCGAACAGTGGTCCGCGGTGTCCGCCCTGATCGCCGAACGCGGTCTTCTGCCGCTGGTCGACAGCGCCTACCAGGGCTTCGGCAAGGGACTGGACCAGGACTCGGCCGGGCTGCGCACGCTTCTGGCGGCCGTGCCGGAGGCGCTCGTCGCCGTATCGTGCTCGAAGAATTTCGGTCTCTATCGCGAGCGCACCGGCGCCATCTACGCCGTCGCCTCCTCGCCGGAAGCCGCGCTGTCCGTGCGCACCAACCTCGCCGGCCTGGCCCGCACCAGCTATTCGATGCCACCGGACCATGGCGCGGCCGTGGTCAGCACGATCCTGGGCGACACGGCGCTGACGGCCGACTGGATGGCGGAGCTGGAGACGATGCGCAACCGCGTGGCGGCGATCCGCCGGCAGCTCGCCGCCGGCCTTTCGCGCCGCTGGCAGGTGCTGACGGCCATCGCCGAGCAGGAAGGCATGTTCTCGCTGCTGCCGCTGGAGGAAGCCGACGTAATGCGCCTGCGCGCCGAGCACGCGATCTACATGCCCGGCTCCGGCCGCATCAACATCGCCGGCCTGAAGAGCGCCGAGGTCGAGGCGGTGGTCGGGAAATTCCTGAGCCTCTGACCGGCCGCATTGCCCACGCCGGCGGCTGCGGCGCGCCGGCGTCGCCACACGGAACCTTCACGGGAGCCTGCAATGGCCGTCACACTCTACGGCATCAAGAACTGCGACACGATGAAGAAGGCACGGACCTGGCTGGACAGCCGCGCGATCGCGTACCGCTTTCACGACTACAAGGTGGATGGCATCGACGCGACCGCGCTTGCGCGCTGGATCGACGCGCTCGGCTGGGAGAGCGTTCTCAACCGCGCCGGCACGACCTTCCGCGCCCTGCCCGAGGCCGACAAGGCCGACCTCGATGCGGCGAAGGCGACGGCGCTGATGATGGCTCAGCCCTCGATGATCAAGCGGCCGATCCTCGAGTTCGACGGCGGGGTCATGGCCGGCTTCAAGCCCGACCTCTACGCGGCGGCCCTTGCCGCCTGACGGCGGCGCAGGCGCTAGTGCAGGCCGCCGACGCCGAGCAGGGTCTCGACCGCGTGCGGGTCCGCCAAGAGATCATCCGGGGTGCCGGACCAGGCGATGCGACCGCGCTCGAGGATGAGGATCTGATCGGCGAAGTCGAGCGCGCTCTGGATGCGCTGCTCGACCAGCAGGATGGTCATCTCGCCCGAATCCGCCAGCGAGTGGAAGGCGGCCATCAGTTCCTCGCAGATGACCGGCGCCAATCCCTCCAGCGGCTCGTCCAGCAGCAGCACCGACGGCCTGCCGAGGATCGTGCGCATCGTCGTCAGCATCTGCTGCTCGCCGCCGGACAGTTGCGAACCGAGGTTCCGGCGCCGCTCCTTCAGCCGCGGGAACATCGCGTAGGCCTCCTCGATCGCCGCCTTCGGCCGGTCCTTCAGCCCGACGAACAGGTTCTCCTCCACCGTCAGCGTCGGAAAGACGTCGCGCGACTGCGGCACGTAACCCAGACCCTTGCGGGCGCGCGAAGCGCTGTCGAGGGCGGTGACGTCGGCGCCGTCGATGCGGATCGCGCCGCGGTAGCGCCGGGTCTGGCCGGCCAGCGTCGCAAACAGCGTCGACTTGCCCATTCCGTTGCGACCGAGGATGCCGAGTCGCGCACCGGCCGGCGCGACGAGCGAGATCTCCTCCAGCACGCGGGTCTGGCCGTAGCCGGCGCAAAGGTCGGCAACCTCAAGCGACGCTGCTGGCATCGGCGTAGCTCCCAAGATAGGCCTGACGGACGCGGGCGTTGCCGCTGACCTCGGCCGGAAGGCCATCGAAGATGATTTCGCCGGCCGCCAGCACCACGACGCGGCCGGCGAAGCGGAAGATCAGGTCCATATCGTGGTCGATCATCAGCACGGCGAGGTCGGATGGCAGCTCCGCCAGCGCCCGTTCGATGCGGGCGGTGTCGCTCTGCGGCACGCCGGCGGCGGGTTCGTCAAGCAACAGCACCCTCGGCTTCAGCGCCAGCGCCAGCGCGAGCTCGAGCAGGCGCTGCTGACCATAGGCGATCTCGTCTACCGGACGCCGCGCGAGTTCGGACAGGCCAAGGGTGGACAGCAGGTGCCGCGCCTCGGCCATCACCGCCGGCATGGCGCGATGGCTTCCGACCATACGGCCCGATCGCCCTTGGCGCTGCAGGATAGCCAGGGCCAGATGTTCCTCCGGCGTCATTTCCGCAAACAGCCGGGTGACCTGGAAGGAGCGGACAAGGCCGCGCCGGACCCGGTCCGTCGCGTCGAGCGCGGTGACGTCCTCGCCGGCGAGATGAACGCTGCCGGAACTGGGCGTGAGAGCACCGGTGACGAGATTGACGAAGGTGGTCTTGCCGGCACCGTTCGGACCGATCAGGGCGACACGTTCGCCCGGCGCCATCGCGAGCGAAACGTCGTTGGCGACTCGCAGGCCGCCGAAGGTCTTGCCGAGGTTGCGCACTTCGAAGATCGGGCTCATTCCGGTCTCCTCGCACGGCGCTCGAAATGGGAGGCCACGGTGCCATAGAGGCCGCGCGGGGCGAACAGCACGACGGCGATCAGGAGCGCGCCGACGATCGTCAGCCAGTGAAACGGATTGGCGGCCGAGACGACGTCCTCGAACCACATGAAGGACAGCGTGCCGACCAGCGCGCCGGCGAGCGAGCCGGTGCCGCCGAGGACCAGCATGACCAGCGCTTCCGCCGACAACGTGAAGGAAAGGCTGTCGAGGCCGACGACCTGGGTGGCGATCGCGCTGAGCGCGCCGCCCGCCCCGGCGACCGTGCCGGCGATCACGTACATCTTCAGCAGCGTGCGGTTGACGGACGCCCCCATTGCGCGGACCCGGACCGGATCCTGCCGGATACCGCGGCACAGCATGCCGAAGGGCGAGCGCACCAGCTGGCGCAGCAGCACAAAGACCACGAGTAGCAGCACGATGCCGAGCACATAGGCGGTGCGGCCCCACAGGTCGAAGCCGAAGAGGCCAAACACCGGATCGGGGGCAATGCCGGCAAGCCCGTCGCTGCCGCCGGTCCAGCCCGACGCCTTGTTGGCGGCCTCATGAGCGAGGTGGATGATGGCGATCGAGAGGACGAGCTGCGGCAGTCCGTGCGCCCGCAGGATGACCACACCTGAGACGAGACCGGCGGCTGCACCGACGAGAAGGCCGACCCCCAGCATGGCGATCGGATCGGTGATCCCGAAATGGACCGCGGCGATGCCGGCGCCGTAGGCGCCAGCACCGAAGAGTGCGGCATGCCCGAGTGTCGCGACGCCGCAATAGCCGGTCACCAGGTCGAGCGACAGTACAAGCAGCGCGATCGACGTGATCCGCGTCAGGAGCGCGAGGTTGTTGGGGAAGAGGACGTAGCCGGCGACCGCGGCGGCGACGATCACGAGGATGCCGAGCGCGTCGCGTGTCAGGCGCGCGCGCCGGTCGGCGGCCGTGGTGGCGAGGTCAGGATTCATGACGACCGTCATTCACCTGGCCCTCCCGGCAAGGCCGCGCGGGAAAAGGCAGACGATGGCGATCACCGCCAGGTAGAAGAAGAACTCGCCGAACTCGGGCACCAGGTAGCGTCCGGCCGTGTCGATCGTGCCGAGCAGCAGGCAGGCGGCGAGCGCACCGGGAATGGAGCCAGCGCCGCCGACCGAGACGACGACGAGGAAGGTCACCATGTAGCGCAGGGCGTAATAGGGCTCGATCGGCAGCAGTTCGGCGCCGATCACGCCGCCAAGGGAGGCCAGTCCGACGGCGATGGCAAAGCTCACGGCATAGACAATCTGCGTGCGCACGCCGAGGGCGCGGGCCATGGCGGCGTTGTCGACGGCAGCGCGCAGCTTCACGCCGAAGGCGGTGCGCTCGACGAAGATCCACAATCCGAGGGCGACGACGGCCCCGAAGGCGATGGCGAACAGGCGGTGGGCAGCGATGCTGCGGAAGCCAAGACTTACCGATTGCTGCAATTCCGCCGGGAGCGGAATGGTCTTCAGCGTCGGCCCGAAGACATAGTTGGCGATGCCGATGATGCAGAAGGTGATGCCGATCGTCATCAGCACCTGCGTCAGTTCCGGCGCACCGTAGATGCGGCGGAACAGGAGCCGCTCGATCGGGATCGCAATCAGGATCGTGCCGGCGACGGCGAGCAGGACGGCGAGCGCATAGGCCAGGCCCAAGTCCCGCGCCGCGTAGGAAGCGATGTAGCCGCCGATCATTGCGAACGCGCCGTGGGCAAGGTTGACGACACGCATCAGCCCCATCGTCACCGACAGGCCGATGGAGATGACGAACAGCACCATGCCATAGGCAAGCGCGTCGACTGCAATGCTGAAAACCGTCTGCATGATTCCATCCTGGGGGTTTGCTCGAAGCGTACATCCGCGCCGGCGCCCGGCGCCACCGCCTTTCGCGCTTTCGTCCCCCTCATGGGGAAAACCGGGGGCGGCATACCCCTTCTCCCCGCCGCCAAGCGGGGAGAAGGGCAGGCGACCGCGACGAACTGCCTCATTTCGCCGCGGCGAGCCCCGGATCACCCTGGTTTTCGAAGGTCTGGACTTCCTTGTTGTAGTAGGTGCCGTCATCGGCCCTGGCGACCTCGCGCAGATAGATATTCTGCGTCACGTGCCGGCTCTCCGGGTCGATGGCGACGGGACCGCGCGGGCTTTCCCAGGACAGGCCCTTGACCGCCGCGACCGCCTTCTCCGCGTCCTGCTCGCCGCCGGTCGCCTCGATCATCTTGTAGATCACGTGCATGCCGTCATAGGCGCCGACCGCCGGGAAGGAAAGCTCCGCCGGACTGCCGATCGCCTTCGCGGCGGCCTCGACGAATGTCCGGTTCTCGTCGCTGTCGTGCGAAACGGCGTAGTGGAAGGTCGTCTGAAGTCCGAGCGCCGCCTCGCCCAGTGCCGGCAGGTCGGATTCCTGCGTCAGATCTCCGGGCGCGAAGAACTTGATCCCCCCGTCCTTCAGGCCGTTTTCGTTGAAGGATTTGACGAAGCCGAGCGTTGTCGGGCCGGAGGGCAGGAAGGCGAATACGCCATCGGCGCCGGAATCCTTGATGCGCTGCATGATCGGCGAGAAATCGTTCGTCTGCAGCGGCATGCGGATCGTCTCCACGACCTCGCCGCCGGCGACCGTGAACGCCGCCTTGAAGGCGCTTTCGGCATCGACGCCCGGGCCGTAGTCGCTGACCACCGAGATGACTTTCTTCACGCCGGAATCGTAGGCGACCTGGGCGATCGGCGTGGACGTCTGCCAGGTGGTGAAGGAGGTGCGCACCACATAGGGGCTCTTGGTGACGATCGCCGAGGTCGCGGCGTTCATGATGACCATCGGCACGTTGGCCTGCTCCAGCAGCGGCGTCGCCGCCATCGCATCCGGCGTGAAGTAGAAGCCGGCAAGATACTGCACGCCTTCCTTCACCACCAGTTCCTGCGCGAGCGCCTTCGACTGGGCCGGATCGGGCGTCGGAACGTCGCGATAGACGATTTCGACGGTATCCTCGCCGACCGTGTTGCCGTTGAGCGCCATGTAGGCGTCGATGCCGGCCTTGAAGTTCTTGCCCTGCAGCGCAAACGGGCCCGAGAACGGGCCGATCACGCCGACCTTGATCGTGTCGGCATGGGCGACGCCGCCCATCAACACGGCCGCGAAGGCGGCAACCGCAAATTTCCTCATGTTATCCTCCCGTTAAACCAGCTCTTCCGGCCGGTCGTCATCCCGCGACGGCAGCATTGACCGCTGCCAGATTGGCAGAAGAAACGGTAATGTAAAAATGAAAAACTGCCCCATCGCCATAACCGGAAGGTTATGAAAATCACCGGCCGGAACCCGGTCGCGGATGGGGGACGGCGAATCCGGGCGGCAGGCCGCGGCCCCGCTCCGGCGAAATTTCTCAGCCCCGATGCGCGCCAAGGCCGTCGATGGCATGCACCAGACTGCCGGCCAGGCGGGTCGCAGCGCCGGCGGCGACCACGAGTTGCGGCATCAGCATCCACTCCAGCGTCCAGGCGCTTCCCGAACGCTCCTGCTCGTGCACCAGTCCCTGGTGGAGCCCTGCAAGCGCGGTGGCGCTGAAGCGGGCCAGCGTGACCAGCGCCTCGGCGGCAACCGGGTTCTGCTTGTGCGGCATGGCCGAGGAGGTGCCGCCGCCGGACATTGCGATCTCGCTACCGTCCTGCGCCATCAGCGCAATGTCCTGGCCGAACTTGCCGAGGCTTCCGCTGACGAGCGCGAGCGTATCGGCGAAAACGACCAGCCGGTCGCGCTGGCTGTGCCACTGCGGCACGTCGGCGAGCCCCAATGCGTCGGCCAGCAGCGCCCGCAAAGCCGGCCCCTTGTCGCCGAACATCTCCAGCGTGCCGGCGGCCCCGCCGAACTGCAGCGGGAACCGTCGTTCGATCGCCATGTCGAGATCCTCGATCTGGCGCTCGAGCGGCAGCCGCCAGGCGGCGATGCGATCGGAGACGGTGATGGCGATCGCGGCCTGCATGCGGGTGCGCCCCATCAGGGGGCGTTCGCCAAACCGCGCGTCGAGTTCATTCATCGCCTCGACGATCCGGCCGAGGCGATGGACAAGGATGCTGCCGACGCGGGCGAGCCGCACCATCAGGGCGCTGTCGACCACGTCCTGACTGGTGGCGCCGACGTGGACGTGCCCGGCGACGTCGGTACCGACGGCGCGACGCAACTGACGCACGAATTCAGGGACGACGACGCCGTCCCGGGCAACGCCGAGGCGAAGGGCGGCGACATCGGGCGCGAACTGGTGGGCAACGTCGGCGATGGTCGCCGCCGCAGCCAAGGGTATGATGCCCTCGGCGGCCTGCGCACGGGCCAGCGCGACCTCGAAGGCCAGCATCGCCTCCAGCTCGGAGGCGGCGGAAAAGAGGTCGGAGACCTCCTCGTCGCCGAGCAGGCCGGACAGGTAGGGATGGTCGAATGGAGATACGGTCATCGCGCTCGTCCCAGGTTTCGCTGCGGCCGGCATCGGCTTCGCTTGCCGAGTCCCCATCAGGCGGCGCGCGGATCGCGAGGCGCAGTCAGTCGGCTAGGATGGCACAAGCAGGGCCTTCCTCATAGCCCGCCGCCCCCGCCCGGTTGCTAGATGTCGAAGAAGACCGTCTCGTGCTCGCCCTGAAGATGAATGTCGAACCGGTAGGACGTGCCGTCGGCGCGGGCGATCAGGGTCGGAACGCGCACGCGGTGTTCGATGCGTGCCAGCACAGGATCCTCGGCATTCGCCGTTTCCTCGTCGCCGAAATACATCCGCGTGTTGAGACCGAGGTTGATCCCACGGGCGACGATCCAGAAATTGATGTGGGGAGCCATGGGGCGGCCGTCTCCGAAGGGAACGCGGCCGGGCTTGATCGTTTCGAAGCGGTATTCGCCGGTTTCCCCGTCGAGGGCGCTGCGTCCCCAGCCGGAAAAGTCCGGGTCGGCGGTTCCGCGCCGTTCGGACGGACTGTTGTAAAGGCCGGCGGCGTCGGCCTGCCAGATCTCGACCAGCGCATCCTTGAGCGGCGTTCCCGTGCCGTCGAGCACCCGTCCGGTCACGGTGATGCGGCTGCCGCGCGTCTTGGCGTTGACCATCGCCGCACCGAGGTCGGTGGCGTAGACGCCCTCGATGCCGGCGGTGTTCGGGGTGAGACCGATATGGACATAGGGTCCCGCCGTCTGCGAGGGCGTTTCCTTCAACTGGTTCAGCGGCTGCACCATCTCAGTTGCCCTCCCGCCGGTTCTCGAACAGCGTCGAGCGACGACCGCGCAGCACGATGTCGAACCGGTAGGCCCGCGCGTCCATCGGGATCGTGTTGGCCCAGTCGAGCGCGGCGATCAACTGTTCGACCGCATCCCGGTCGGGGATGGTCGCCACGATCGGGCATTTCCAGATCATCAGGTCGCCCTCGAAGTACATCTGCGTGATCAGCCGCTGGGCGAAGCCATGGCCGAAGACGGAGAAGTGGATGTGCGCCGGACGCCAGTCGTTGACGCCGTTCGGCCAGGGATAGGGACCGGGCCGGATCGTGCGAAAGGCATAGCCGCCGTCCGCGTCGGTGATCGCCCGACCGCAACCGCCAAAATTGGGATCGAGCGGGGCGAGATAGGTCTCCTTCCTGTGGCGGTAGCGCCCGCCGGCATTGGCCTGCCAGAACTCGAGCAGGGCGCCGGGAACGGGACGGCCGCGCTCGTCGAGAACACGGCCATGGACGATGATGCGCTCGCCGATCGCGCTCTCGCCCGGCCTTGCGAAGTTATGGATCAGGTCGTTGTCGAGTTCACCGAGGACGGAATGGCCGAAGACCGGGCCGGTGATCTCGGAGAGGGTGCCGTCGAGCGACAGCAGCGCCCGCTGCGGCGAGCGCAGCACCGAGGTCTTGTAGCCCGGCGTGAGCGCTGGCGGATGCCGGCCGCGGTCGCGCGGGAAAAAGGGGCTGGTCTCCGGCTTGCGGCTGAGTCGGTCGGTCATCGCGTGGCGTTGCTCCTTGCTCACTCCTGCCTCAGGCCCCCTGTCCGGCGTCGAGTTCGGCGAACACCTGCTTGGCGATCTTGATCGCGCGGTTGGCGGCCGGAACGCCGGCGTAGATCGCCACGTGCAGCAGCGCCTCGCCGATGTCCTCGCGGCTCGCACCGGTGTTGGCAGTGGCGCGCACGTGCATCGCCACCTCCTCGTCATGGCCGAGGGCGGCCAGGAGCGCGATCGTTACCATCGAGCGCTCGCGCGGCGTCCAGGTGGAGCGCGACCAGACGGTGCCCCAGGCGCCCTCGGTGATCAATTCCTGAAATGGCTGATCGAAGTCGGTCGCCGTCGCCTGGGCGCGGTCGACGTGGGTGTCGCCGAGCACCTTGCGACGCGTGACCATGCCCTGGCGATAGCGATCGGAAAAGGTGTGCGCATCAGCCATGAGGCCTGTCTCCGTGGGCCAGGGGATCGATGAACGCCCGCAGCAGACCGGTCAGGGCCTCGGGCTGCTCGACGCAGGGAATGTGGCCGGCGTCGCGGATGACCTCGTAGCGGGCGCCGGGAATGAGCTTCGCCATCGCCAGTACCAGTTCGGGCGGAGTTGAGCCGTCCTGCTCGCCGACGACGCACAGCGTCGGCACGGCGATCTTCCGCGCCACTTCCGTGAGGTCGGCGTCTCGGATCGCGGCGCAGGTCGCGGCGTAGCCGGTCACCGGTTGGCGCATAAGCATGTTGCGGTAGCCGTGATAGGCGGTGTTCTCCGGTCGCCGGAAAGCGGGCGTGAACCAGAGCTGCATGACGGCATCGACGATGCTCTCGATGCCGTCGCGTTCGACCGTTTCGATGCGGCCGTTCCAGCTTTCTTGCGTGCCGATCCTGTGGGCGGTGTCGCAGAGCACCAGCGCCTTCACCAGGTCCGGGCGAGCGGCATACACCCCCTGCGCGATCAAGCCGCCAACCGAAAGCCCGACAAGCACCGCCTGCCGGACGGCGTAGCGATCGAGCAGGCCGACGAGATCGCTGACGTGGTCGTCCATCGAATAGGGAGCCTGGCCGATATCGGACAGGCCATGGCCGCGCTTGTCGTAGAGGATCACCGCATAGTCACCGGCGAGCCGGACAATCACGTCGCGCCAGATGCGGAAGTCCGTGCCGAGCGAGTTGACGAAGACGAGGACGGGTCGACCCTCCGGTCCGCCGATGAGCTGGTGATGTAGCGCGATGTCATTGACGCGAGCGAACTGCACGGGACGCCTCCTCCTGAACTCGCACAGTGATCTCTTGATTTGGTTAGGTAAAATGATATTTCGTGCAGTTTATCTAACCTCGGAGTTATGAATCCTCCGCCGGAGACCCGTGCCATGGTCGACAGCCGCATCAAGTTCCGCCATCTGCAAACCTTTGTCGAGGTCGCGCGGCAGAAGAGCGTGATGAAGGCGGCCGAACTCCTGCATGTCAGCCAGCCGGCGGTGACGAAGACCATCCGCGAGCTGGAGGAGGTGCTTGGCGTCTGCGTGTTCGAGCGCGATGGGCGCGGCATCAAGATCACCCGCTACGGCGAGGTCTTTTTGCGCCACGCCGGGGCGGCGCTGACGGCGCTAAGGCAGGGCTTCGATTCCATCTCGCAGGCGCGCCACGGCGACGGGCCTCCGGTCCGCGTCGGCGCGCTGCCGACGGTGTCCACCCGCATCATGCCGCGCGCGATCGCGCTGTACCTGCGCGAGGAAACCGGCGTGCGCATCAAGATCGTCACAGGCGAGAATGCCGTGCTGCTGGAGCAGTTGCGCGTCGGCGACCTCGACCTTGTCGTCGGGCGGCTGGCGGCGGCGGAGAAGATGGCCGGCTTCTCCTTCGAGCACCTCTACTCCGAGCAGGTCGTGTTCTGCGTCCGGGCCGGCCACCCGCTGCTGCGGGCGCGGCAATCGGTCTTTGCCGGCCTTGCCGATCATCCGGTGCTGATGCCGACGCGGGGATCGATCATTCGCCCCTTCGTCGAACGGCTGCTGATCGCGAACGGCATCGCCAACCTGCCGAACCAGATCGAGACCGTTTCGGACGCGTTCGGGCGCGCCTTCGTGCGGGCGAGCGATGCGATCTGGATCATTTCCGCAGGTGTCGTCGCCGACGACCTCGAGGACGGGCTGCTGCGGACGCTGCCGGTCGACACCAGCGAGACCAAGGGGCCGGTGGGCCTGACCATGCGCACCGACGCCACGCCGTCGCTGCCGCTGTCGATCCTGATGCAGACGATCCGCGAGGCCGCGCAGGAGGTAGCGGCCAAGAGGTAGGTGCTTGCTAGTAAGGCAGCCCCACATAGTTCTCGGCCAGCGCCGTCGCGGCGGCGCGGGAGTGGGTGAGGTAGTCGAGCTCGGCCTCCTGGATCCGCTGGTCGAAGTCGCTCATCTCGGGAAAGCGGTGCAGCATCGTTGTCATCGACCAGGAAAAGCGCACAGCCTTCCAGACCCGCGACAAGGCCTGGGCCGAGTAGGCGTCGATGCCGGCGTCGGATCCCTCCCGGTAGTGCTCGAGCAGGCCGGCAAAGAGGTAGTGCACGTCGCTGGCCGCCAGGTTCAGCCCCTTGGCGCCGGTCGGCGGCACGATGTGGGCGGCGTCGCCGACAAGGAACATGCGGCCGAAGCGCATCGGCTCGGCGACGAAGGAGCGCAAGGGCGCGACCGACTTTTCGAAGGACGGCCCCGTGACGAGCGCCTCGGCGTGGTGGCGCGGCAGACGGCGGCGGAGCTCATCCCAGAACCGCCCGTCCGACCACGCCTCGATCCGCTCGTCGAGCGAACACTGGATGTAGTAGCGGCTGCGGGTGTGCGAGCGCATGGAGCAAAGCGCAAAGCCGCGCGGATGGTTGGCGTAGACCAGTTCGTGGCTGACCGGCGGAACCTCCGCCAGGACGCCAAGCCAGCCGAAGGGGTAGACCTTCTCGAAGGTCCTGATGGCGCGCCGCGGCACCGCCCTGCGGCTGGCGCCATGAAAACCGTCGCAGCCGGCGATGAAGTCACAGTCGAGGCGGTGGATGACGCCATCTTTTTCATAGGTGACGAACGGCGCCCGACCGTCGAAACCCTGCGGAGCAACATTGGCCGCCTCGTACACCGCTGGCGTGCCGAGTTCGGCACGTCGGTCGATCAGATCGCGCGTCAGCTCCGTCTGACCGTAGACCATCACGCGCTTGCCACCGGTGAGACCGAACAGGTCGATGCGATGATCGCGGTCGTCGAAGGCAAGCGAGAAGCCGCCATGCGGCAAACCCTCGGCATGCATGCGCGCGCCGACACCGGCCCGGTCTATCAGGCCGACCGTCCCCTCCTCCAGCACCCCGGCGCGCACGCGGGCGAGAACATGCTCCCTGCTGGCGCGCTCGAGAATGACGTTGTCGATGCCGGCATCGGTCAGGAGCTGGCCGAGCAGCAGCCCCGAAGGGCCCGACCCGATGATGACGACCTGGGTGCGCATGTGGTTCCCGCCTGCCGAACTTGTCGTTTGCACAAATTGTGAGAAGAGCGGCGGACGGCGGCAATGGACTTCCGCGCCGGTTTATTGCACAAATCGAACATTCGATTGGGAGCATGGCGATGGAAGGGGCCGTTCCGACCTACGATCTCTATGGCGAAAGGCCGACCAGCGGAGCCGGATTCTGGCTGCATTGCGAGACGATTCCGGCCCGCAGCAGCATGCACCACTGGGAGATCGGCCTGCACCGCCACGAGCGCCTCTTCCAGATCCTGTTCGTCGCGCACGGATCCGGCGACGCCCTGTTCGGCGATGAAGTTGTGCGGATCGCACCTCCGGCGGTCGTCACGATTCCGCCTGCAGCCGGGCACGGCTTCCGCTTTTCGCCGGACATCGACGGCTTCGTGTTCACCATGCCCGCCGCCCATCTGCGCACCGTGCCCGGCGACCGCAGCCGGCTCGGCACCTTCCTTGCCGAGCCGGCGGTGACGCACCTCGACGCCGGCAGTCCCGATGCCCGCCATGTGGGCGATACGCTCGGCCGGCTCGGGGCCGAGTGGCTGGCGCGCCGCAGCGCCCGCACCGACCTGATGGAGGCCTATCTGACGACGGCGCTGATCCTGGTCGCGCGGCTCAACGACACGGACGAGGAGGCGGCCGTCGACAACCAGAACGAACGTCGACTCGAGCGGCTCACGGCGCTCGTCCACCAACATTTCCGCTCGCACAAGCCGGCCGCCTTCTATGCGGCCGCGCTCGGCATCTCGCCGACGCACCTCAATCGCATCGTCAGGAGCATGACCGGTGCGGGCGCGCACGAATTCATCAACCGCAAGCTCTTGGAGGAGGCGAAGCGCGAGTTGGCGTTCACGTCGGCCACCGCGCAGGACATCGGCTTCCGCCTCGGCTTTACCGATCCGGCCTATTTCTCGCGCTATTTCCGCCGCCACACCGGGTTGACGCCGAAAGAGTGGCGGGAAACGCAAAGGCCGGCGGTCTCGCGCCATCGCTGAGAGGCGGACGGAAAACGCGCCGGCCGCACGGCGAAACGGGCGGGCGCCGGCATCTCTGAGCGGCCGGGCCGCTTACGGCAGCAGCGGGCGCAGCGCGGCCTGAACCGCGCGCATGGCCGGCAGCAGGCGGGCGGTCATGTCCGCAACCGGCACGGCCGCGGCCGGCGCGCCGATGTTGAGGGCGGCGACGACGCGGCCGCGAAGGTTTTCGAGCGGCACGGCGATCGAGCGCAAGCCGATCTCGAGTTCCTGGTCGATGACGGCATGGCCCTGGGCCCGGACCCGGGCGAGCTCCGCCATCAGCATGTCGGGATCGGTCATTGTATGGACCGTGTTGGCCCGGCGGCTCGACGCCAGGATCAAGGCGCGCGCCTCGGCCTCGGGCAGTGCGGCCAGGAGCACGCGGCCCATGGAAGCGCAGTATGCCGGGAGCCGCGAACCCGGCATCAGGCTGATCGACATCACCCGCCGCTGCGCGGCACGCGCGACATAAACAATTTCGGCGCCGTCAAGCACCGAAACGGAGGCACTCTGCCCGACCGTTTCCGACAGCCGGTCGATATGGGGCTGCACCAGGCGCGGCAGCGGGGTGGCGGCGAGATAGGCATGACCGAGGCGCAGGATGCGCGGGGTCAGCTCGAAGAACTTGCCGTCATAGGCGGCAAATCCGAGTTCGGCCAGCGTCAGCAGGCAACGCCGCGCGGTGGCGCGATCCATCCCCGTCGCCCTGGCCACGTCGGCGATTGCCAGTCGCGGCCGATCCTCGCCGAACGCCTCTATCACCTTCAGCCCCTTGGCAAAGCCGCCGACGAAGTCCGTATCGCGCATCCCATCCTCCAGAATCACTTCATTTTGTGCGATATTTGAACAAATGTCAATTATCGCACAAAATGGTTTGACCGGCCTGGCGTTCGAGCGCCTATTTGCCGCGTCCCGTACCGGGCGGGCACAGGTCGCGCCCGCCGCCGGGGATGAAGAGGAGTCGACATGGCGAAGATCACGTCACTGGCCGAGGCGATCGCCGACAATGTAAGCGACGGCGATACCATCGCGATGGAAGGCTTTACTCACCTCATCCCCTATGCCGCCGGGCACGAGATCATCCGGCAGGGCCGGAAGGACCTGTTCCTGATCCGCATGACGCCGGATCTGATCTACGACCAGCTGATCGGCGTCGGGGCGGCACGCGGGATGAAGTTTTCCTGGGGCGGCAATCCCGGCGTCGGTTCGCTGCACCGCTTCCGCGACGCGGTCGAGAACCGGTGGCCGCGGCCGCTCGAGATCGAGGAACACTCGCACGCGGCGATGGCCAGTTCCTACGAGGCCGGGGCGGCCAACCTGCCGTTTGCGACCTTTCGCGGCTATCTCGGCGCCGACCTGCCGAAGGTGAACCCGAATATCCGCACCGTCACCTGCCCGTTCACTGGCGAAGTGCTGGCCGCCGTGCCGGCGATCCGGCCGGACGTCTCGGTCATCCACGCCCTGAAGGCGGACAGGAAGGGCAACGTACTGCTGGAGGGCATCGTCGGCGTGCAGAAGGAAGCGGTGCTCGCTGCGAAGCGCTCGGTGGTGACGGTCGAGGAGATCGTCGACGAACTGAACCCGCCATCCCCCAACGCCGTCGTGCTGCCGGGCTGGGCGATCACAGCGGTCTGCGCCGTTCCGGGCGGCGCCTTCCCATCCTATGCACACGGCTACTACCCGCGCTCGAACGCCTTCTACCTCGCCTGGGACGAAATCGCCCGCGACCGCGACTCGTTCCTGGCCTGGATCGCGGAGAACGTGATGCAGGCGACGCCGGCAGACTTCGCCCGGCACGCCAAGAAGCCGGGCAAGACGGCGTAAGGAGCGACGAACATGAGCGAGCATTTCACGCCCACCGAAATGATGATTATCGCCGCGGCCCGGGCGCTGACGAACGAGGACGTCTGCTTCGTCGGCATCGGCGCACCGTCCGCTGCCTGCAACCTCGCGCGGTTGACGCATGCGCCGGACATCACCCTGATCTACGAGAGCGGCACCGTCGGCACCCGGCCGGACGTGCTGCCGCTTTCGATCGGCGACGGCGAACTGTGCGACACGGCGCTGTTCACCGTGTCGGTGCCGGAGATGTTCCGCTACTGGCTGCAGGGCGGACGCATCACCACCGGCTTTCTCGGCGGCGCCCAGATCGATCGCTTCGCCAACCTCAACACCACCGTCGTCGGCGCCTACGACAGACCGAAGGTGCGGTTGCCGGGCGGTGGCGGCGCCCCCGAGATCGCCTCGAATTGCGGGCGGATCTTTATCACCATGGCACTGTCCGGGCGCGGCTTTGTCGACAGGCTACCCTTCGTCACCTCGATGGGACACGGTGAGGGCGGCGACCACCGCGAGCGGATCGGCCTGACGACCCGCGGCCCGTCGCGGGTCATCACCGACCTCTGCGTCCTCGAGCCCGACCCGCAGTCGAAGGAGCTTGTCGTCACCTCGATCCACTCGGGCGTCTCGCGCGCGCAGATCGCCGAGAACTGCGGCTGGCCAATCCGATTTGCCGGCAACGTCACCGACACGGCGGTCCCGACGGAAACGGAACTCACCGTGCTGCGCGACATCGACGCGCGCACGAGGAAGGCCCATGCGGGCGACCGAGCCGAGGCGGTATGAGATGACCGAGGCCTTCATCTGCGACTACGTCCGCACCCCGATCGGCCGCTTCGGCGGCGCGCTTTCCGCCGTGCGCGCCGACGACCTCGGCGCGATCCCGCTGAAGGAGTTGATGGCGCGCAACGTCGCCGTCGACTGGGAGGCGGTTGACGACGTGTTGTTCGGCTGCGCCAACCAGGCCGGCGAGGACAACCGCAACGTCGCCCGCATGTCGGCGTTGCTCGCCGGTCTGCCGGTCGGCGTCTCCGGCGCGACGATCAACCGCCTTTGCGGCTCCGGCATGGACGCCGTCATCATTGCCGCCCGCGCCATCAAGGCTGGCGAGGCCGAACTGATGATCGCCGGCGGCGTGGAAAGCATGAGCCGCGCGCCCTTCGTCATGCCGAAGGCGGACACCGCCTTCTCGCGCCATGCCGAGATCCACGACACCACGATCGGCTGGCGCTTCGTCAACCCGCTGATGCAGGCGCAGTACGGCATTGATTCGATGCCGGAGACGGGCGAGAACGTCGCCGAGGAGTTCCGGGTCAGTCGGGAGGACCAGGATGCCTTTGCCGTTCGCAGTCAGTCCAGGGCGGCGGCGGCGCAGGCGAGCGGACGGCTGGCGCGGGAGATCACGCCGGTGACAGTCGCAAAGCGCAAGGGCGATCCGGCGATCGTCGACAAGGACGAGCACCCGCGCGCCACCACTCTCGAGGCGCTCGCCAGGCTGGCAACCCCCTTCAGAAGGAACGGCGGCACGGTGACGGCGGGCAATGCCTCGGGCGTCAACGACGGAGCGGCGGCACTGATCGTGGCGTCCGAGGCCGCGGCAAAGGCGCACGGACTGACGCCGATCGCCCGCATCCTTGGCGGCGCAACGGCCGGCGTACCGCCGCGCGTCATGGGCATCGGCCCGGTCCCTGCATCACAGAAGCTGATGACCCGGCTCGGCCTGTCACCGGACCGGTTCGACGTGATCGAGATCAACGAGGCCTTCGCCAGCCAGGGCCTGGCGACGCTGCGCGGGCTCGGCATCGCCGACGACGACACCCGCGTGAACCGCAACGGCGGCGCGATCGCGCTCGGTCACCCGCTCGGCATGACTGGCGCGCGCATCACCGGCACGGCCGCACTGGAACTGCGCCTCTCCGGCGGCAGGCTGGCGCTGGCGACCATGTGCATCGGCGTCGGACAGGGAATTGCGATCGCGCTGGAACGGGTCTGAACTCGCCGTTCGACCGCGCGCTCGGATGGCGACGGGGCGGGTTCACACCGCCTTGGCGGCCGCGCCTGCTTGTCGAGATCAACGCGCCTGCATTTCCGCGTCGACCTGGGCCGCTTCCGGGATCGACGGCTGGGCGCCGCGCTTGAGGCAGGCGAGCGAACCGGCAATCGCGGCGCGGCGCAGGCAGTCGGCGAAGGCAAGCCCGGCATCGATCGAGGCGGCAAGGTAGCCGCAGAAACTGTCGCCGGCGCCGACGGTGTCGACCGGCTCGATCTTCAGGCCGGGGGCGCGGAACACCGTGCCCTTGCGGATGGCGATGACGCCGTCGGCGCCGAGGGTGACGATGATCGTCTGGCCGGTCTGCTCATGGATCGCGCGCATCTCCGCCTCGCGCTCATCCGCAGAGAGGCCCGACTTGCCGGCAAACAGCTCGAACTCGGTCTCGTTTGTGACGACGATATCCGCCTTGGCGCCGAGCCTGCGGGCATCCGCCGTGAGCGGCGCAAGGTTGATCATGGTCGTGACGCGCCGGGCCTTGGCGGCGTCGAGCGCCGCCTCCACCGCTTCCGCCGGCACTTCCAGCTGCAGCATCAGCACGTCGCCGGCCGCCATCTGCGCGACGGCGGCCTTGGCCTCGACCGACGTGACGTCGCCGTTCGCGCCGGCGACGATGACGATCACGTTCTCGCCGTCGTCGGCGACGAGGATGTGTGCGGTGCCGGTGGGCTCGTCCGCCACCTTGACGAGATCGAGGTTTACCGCCGCCTGGGTCAGCAGGACGAGCGATTCTGCGGCAAAGGCGTCGCCGCCGACGGCACCCGCCATGCGGACGCCGGCGCCGGCGCGGCGGGCCGCCAGCGCCTGGTTGGCGCCCTTGCCGCCGGCGGCCGTGGTGAATGTGTGGCCGGGAACGGTCTCGCCCGGCTTCGGCAGGCGCTCGGTCGTGGCGATGAGATCCATGTTGATGGACCCGAAAACGGTGATCATGGGCTGGGTTCCTGTCTGGCCTCGGCGGACACTGCCCGCGCGATCAGTCCTCGTCAACCACCCGCAGCTTCAATTGACCGGTGCGGCCCTCCACCGCCCGTTCGGGCGGGGCTTGGGCCGCCACGTCGAACTCCATTTCGCCGATACGCGCGCCGCGCCGGGCCAGCTTTTCCGTCGAGGTGAGGATCTGGTCGACATCTTTCTGGGCAGAGGTAAAGTGGCCGTGCAGCTTGCGCACGCGCTCGTCGAGACGCGTCATGTCCTCCATCAGCCGGATCACCTCGCCCTGAATGACGTGGGCCTGCTCGCGCATGCGCTGGTCCTTCAGCAGCGCCTGCAACACCTGGATCGACAGCAGCAGCAACGACGGCGAAACGATGACGACGCGGGCGCGATGGGCGCGCTGCACGATCGCCTCGAACTGCTCGTGGATGGCGGCAAAGATCGACTCGGAGGGGACGAACAGGAAGGCCGTGTCCTGGGTCTCGCCGGGCAACAGATACTTTTCCGCGATGTCGCGAATGTGGACCTCCATGTCCCGGCGGAACTGCTGCGCCGCGAGCCTGGAAGCCTCGCCACCGTCGGCGGCGCCCATCGCATTCCATGCCTCGAGCGGAAACTTGGCATCGACCACCAGCGGCGGCTGGCCGTTCGGCATGCGGATGGTGCAGTCCGGCCGGCTGCCGTTCGCAAGCTGCGTCTGGAACTGATAGGCGCCGAGCGGCAGGCCGTCGGCGACGATCGCTTCCATCCGCGCCTGGCCGAAGGCGCCTCGGGTCTGCTTGTTCGACAGGATCGCCTGCAGCCCGACGACGTCCTTGGCCAGCGACTGGATATTGGCCTGCGCGGTGTCGATCACCGCGAGCCGCTCCTGCAGGCGGCGCAGATTCTCGTGGGTCGACCGCGTCTGCTCGCTGATCGACTGGCCGAGCCGCTGCGTCAGCCCGTCGAGACGCTGGTTGATCGCCTGGTTGGTCTCCGCCTGCCGCGCCCCGAACACCTCGGCCATGGCGGCGATGCGCCCCTGCATCTCGCTCTGGGCGCGCAGCAGTTCCGCCAGCCGCGCCTCCGCCGCCGCTCCGGCCTCGCGTTGGCGAAGGGTGGCCCGGCGCGCGACGAACACCCAGGCCATCACGGCGAGCATGGCCATGGCGCAGGCGAGCTGCAGCGCCGGGTCGCGGGCCAGCGCCCCGACCAGCCGAATCAGCGCGCCATTAAGCAAGGGATCCAGGTTCATGCGGGCACCATAACATCATTTCGATGCGAAGATAGATCATAACGTGAACAAACACGCCCACCACTGCAAATGCCGGCGCGTACGGCCCGGCAAGGCGCCGCAAGGCAATTGAAAGCTGTCCTGCAAACCGTTAAGTGAGGCGCATGACGATCAAACCGCTGATTATCCTGCCCGATCCCATCCTGCGCGAGGTCTCCAAGCCGCTGGAGGCGATCAACGACGAGACGCGCCGCCTCGCCGACGACATGCTGGAGACGATGTACGACGCGCCCGGCATCGGGCTCGCGGCGATCCAGATCGGCGTGCCGCGCCGGATGCTGGTGCTCGACGTCTCCAAGGACGGCGAGGACAAGATGCCGCTGGTCTTCATCAATCCCGAGATCATCAAGGCGTCCGACGCCCGCTCGGTGTACGAGGAGGGCTGCCTGTCGATCCCCGACTACTACGCCGAGGTCGAGCGCCCGGCCGAGATCACCGTGCGCTACCTCGATCGCGAGGGCACCGAACGGACGATTGACGCGGACGGGCTGCTGGCCACGTGCCTGCAGCACGAGATCGATCACCTCGATGGCGTGCTCTTCATCGACCACATCTCCAAGCTCAAGCGCGACATCGTGATCCGCAAGTTCGCCAAGGCTGCGAAGATGCGCGGGTCGAAGGCGATCTGAGCCGGCCAACCTGGCCGCAAGGCGCTTGAACGGAGCGCGCAGCCCGTTTGACGGGACACGACAGCACGACGGGAGCTTGACCGCATGGCGCTTCGCATCATCTTCATGGGCACGCCGGACTTCGCCGTTCCCACCCTTAACGCGCTCGCCGCGGCCGGCCACACGATCGTGGCCGCCTATTCGCAGCCGCCGCGCCCGGGCGGGCGGCGCGGGCTGGAACTCAAGAAGTCGCCGGTGCACCAGGCGGCCGAGCGGCTCGGCAGCCCGGTGTTCACGCCGCTGAATTTCAAGGCCGAGGAAGACCGTGCCGCCTTCCGCGCGCATGATGCGGACGTGGCGGTGGTCGTCGCCTACGGCCTGCTGCTGCCCGAGGCGATCCTGGGCGGCACGCGGCTCGGCTGCTACAACGGCCATGCCTCGCTGCTGCCGCGCTGGCGTGGCGCCGCGCCGATCCAGCGGTCGATCATGGCCGGCGACACCGAGACCGGCATCATGGTGATGAAGATGGACAAGGGCCTCGACACCGGCCCGGTGGCGCTGACGCGGCGGGTTGCGATCGGCCCCGAGACGACCGGCGGCGAACTGCATGACGCGCTGATGGCGGCCGGGGGCGATCTGATGGCCGCGGCGATGGCCCGGCTCGAGGCCGGCGACCTGCCGCTGACGCCCCAGGCTGAGGACGGCATCGTCTATGCCGCCAAGATCGACAAGGGCGAGACCCGCATCGACTTTACCCGTCCCGCCGCCGCCGTGCACAACCACATCCGCGCGCTGTCGCCGTTCCCCGGCGCCTGGTTCGAGCTTGCGGTCGCCGGGAAGGCCGATCGCGTCAAGGTACTGGGATCGCGGCTCGCCGGTGGGTCGGGCCGGCCCGGCACCGTGCTGCCTGGCGACGGACTGGTGATCGCCTGCGGCGCCGGCGCCGTCGCGCTGACGCGGCTGCAGAAGGCCGGCGGCAAGCCGCTCGCGGCGGCGGAGTTCTTGCGCGGCACGCCCGTCGCCGCCGGCACGGCGCTCTGCTGATGCCGCGCTTCCGGCTGGTCATCGAATATGACGGGACACCCTATGTCGGCTGGCAGCGGCAGGAGAACGGCCGGTCCGTGCAGGCCGCGGTGGAGCAGGCCATCCTGTCGCTGACCGGCGAAACGGTGTCGATCCGCGGCGCCGGCCGCACCGATTCCGGCGTGCATGCGCTGGGCCAGGTCGCCCATGCGGACCTGTCGCGGGCGTGGAAGGACCACACGCTGAGAAACGCGCTCAACGCCCATCTGGCCCAAGCCCGCGACCGCGTCGCGATTCTCGATGCCACGCAGGTGGACGATACCTTCGACGCCCGCTTCTCGGCGCTGCGCCGCCACTATCTCTATCGCATCATCGCCCGCCGCGCGCCGCTGGCGCTGGAGGCCAGGCGCGCCTGGTTCGTGGCCAAGCCGCTCGACCACGCGGCGATGCACGCGGCGGCACAGGTGCTGGTGGGCAAGCACGACTTCACCACCTTCCGCTCCGCCCATTGCCAGGCCAACAGCCCGGTGCGCACGATCGACCGGCTCGACGTTTCCCGCAGCGGCGACCTGATCGAAATCAGGGCAACCGCGCAGAGCTTCCTGCACAACCAGATCCGCTCCTTCGCCGGGACGCTGAAGCTCGCCGGCGAGGGAAAATGGAGCGTCGACGACGTGCGGGCGGCGCTTGCGGCACGCGATCGCAAGGCCTGCGGGCCGGTGGCGCCGCCGGACGGGCTGTATTTCCTGCAGGTCGACTACTGACGGCGATCGCCGGCCGCTCAGGCCGGCAGGGTACCGAGCAGCATCTGCAGCCCCTGTCCGGCCAGAAGCGGCGGCAGCACGAACAGCGCCGTCAGCGTCGCCGCGAGCAGGGCCTGCTTGCCGAGGCACATCCACAGCAGCCGGTACTGCACCACGATACTGGCGCCGAACACCGCATAGAGCAACAGCCCCGAGACCGCGGCGAAGGCCGGCACCATCAGCGCGATCGCAAAGGGGATGGCGGTGGCATAGGCGAAGGGCACGGCAATCCAGTTGCTGGCGATGATCATCGTCGCCAGATGCCGGGCATAGCCGAGCGGGCGCGCGAGCACCGCGATCAGCACCAGCGGCAGCAGCCAGCCGGCGACATCAATGACGAACATCTTGAGTATGAAGCCGACGCCGGCACTGGTGCCCTCGGGCATGCGCCCGAGATAGTAAAGGCGCCAGGACGCCCAGATGACGGCCAGTGCCGGCAGCACCCAGGCGAAGGCCCAGAACGAACGAGCCAGGCCCCGCCAGCTCAGGTCGAGCCAGCGGAAACCCTCCGGCTTTTGCCGCACCAGAAACCATATGCCCGTCAGGTAGTGAAAGACCTCGTCAAGCCCCGGCATCACCGAACCAGCGCGAAATGAAGGTTTCGTAGATCAGCGTCAGCGTCTCCAGATCGGCAACCGCGACGCGCTCGTCGACCATGTGCATCGTCTGGCCGACAAGGCCGAACTCGACCACCGGGCAATAGTCCTTGATGAAGCGCGCGTCCGACGTGCCGCCGGTGGTCGAGAGCTTCGGCACCCGCCCGATCGAGGCCTCGATCGCGCCGGAAAGTGAAGCGATCAGCCGGTCGTCGTGCGTCAGGAACACATGGCTCGGCCGCTCGGCCCACTTGATCTCGTAGCGGACCGGCGCGCGACCGGGGCGCAGGCGTTCGTCCGCGGCCGCCGCATCGAGCCGGCGCACGATCTCGGCCATGACCGATTCGGCGGTCCAGCCGTCGTTGAAGCGGATGTTGAAGCTGGCCGTCGCCCTGGCCGGAATGACGTTGACCGCCGGATTGCCGACGTCGATCGTCGTCACCTCGAGATTGGACGGCTGGAAGTCGGCGGTGCCGGCGTCGAAGGGCGGGTCCATCAGCGCCCCGGCCAGCGCGACGATGGCGCGGACCGGATTGTCGGCCAGATGCGGGTAGGCCGCGTGCCCCTGGACGCCGAACACGGTGACGGCGCCGGAAACCGAGCCGCGCCGGCCGATCTTGATCATGTCGCCGAGCCGGTCGGGATTGGTCGGCTCGCCGACGAGGCAGGCGTCCCAACGCTCGCCGCGCGCGGCCGCCCATGCCAGCAGCTTGCCCGTGCCGTTGACCGCGGGCCCCTCCTCGTCGCCGGTGACAAGGAAGGAAACCGAACCTGGCGGCGGGCCGTGCCGTTCGATGTGGCGGGCAACGGCGGCGACGAAACAGGCAATGCCGCCCTTCATGTCGACCGCGCCGCGCCCATACATCTCGCCGTCGGCGATCACCGCGGAGAAGGGCCCGTGCGACCATGCCGACGCCTCGCCCACCGGCACGACATCGGTATGACCGGCAAACATCAGGTGCGGCCCGCCCGTTCCGATGCGGGCGTAGAGATTTTCCACATCCGGCGTACCCGGCTCCGACATCACCACCCGCTCGACGGCGAAGCCGAGCGGAACGAGCATCGTCTCGAGCGCCGCCAGCGCGCCGCCTTCGGCGGGGGTAACGGACGGGCAGCGGATGAGGGTGGCGAGGTTGTGGACGGGATCGGTCGTGGTCATGTGCGAAACTGCCTGCCGGCGGGTTAGTCGCGCCTGCGGCGCGGCCGGACTCAACATCCGCTCTAGCTTATCGTGCCCGCGCTGTCATCACCCTTGGGCTCCGGCCGGACGCGCGGCGGGCGGCTAGTCCTTCGGCCGGTTGCTGACCGCGCCATGGGCATTCGCACCGGGCGTGCCGGGCCAGACCATGAAGGCGATGAGCGCGAAGATCGAGATTGCCGGCACGAACAGGCACAGCACGAGCGGCGCCGGCAGCGCCATGTCGTGCAGGCGCTTGATCGACAGCGCGACGGAGGAAACGGTGGAGACGACGCCGACGGCGAAGAACAGAAGCGTCCAGACGGCGGCGGCCGGTTCGTCCTGCGGCGTCAGCACCACCCGCGTCAGGCAGGCGCCCGCCAGCATCATCCAGAAGCCCCAGGCCAGCGCATAGGGCAGCCGCGCGAGCCGGCCGGACCAGCCGAAGAAGAGCCATGTCAGGCCCGGAGGCTGGCCCGCGTCAGCCATGGATCAGTCCCGCAACAGCTCGTTGATGCCGGTCTTGGAGCGGGTCTTCTCGTCGACGCGCTTGACGATGACGGCGCAATAGAGGTTGGGCGCGGGCTGCCCGTTGGCCATGGTGCCGCCCGAGGGCATCGAGCCGGCGACGACGACGGAATAGGGCGGAACCTCGCCGTAGGTCACCTCGCCGGTGGCGCGATCGACGATCTTCGTCGACTTGCCGATGAAGACGCCCATGCCGAGAACCGACCCCTCGCGCACGATGCAGCCCTCGACCACTTCCGAGCGCGCGCCGATGAAGCAGTTGTCCTCGATGATGGTGGGGCCGGCCTGCATCGGCTCGAGCACGCCGCCGATGCCGACGCCGCCGGAGAGGTGCACGTTCTTGCCGATCTGGGCACAGGAACCGACCGTCGCCCAGGTGTCGACCATCGTGCCCTCGCCGACATAGGCGCCGAGATTGACAAAGGAGGGCATCAGGACCGCGCTCGGGGCGATGTAGGCCGAGCGGCGGACGACGCAGTTGGGCACGGCGCGAAACCCGGCCTTCTCGAATTCGTTGACGCTCCAGCCGTCGAACTTGGAGGGAACCTTGTCCCACCACACCGACGCGCCGGGACCGCCGGGGATGATCTCCATCGGATTCAGCCGGAACGACAGCAGCACAGCCTTCTTCAGCCACTGATTGACAATCCAGTTGCCGTCCGCGCCCTTCTCCGCCACGCGCGCCCTGCCGCTGTCGAGCAGGTTCAGCGCCGCCTCGACGGCGTCGCGGACCTCGCCGCGGGTCCCGGTGTTGATCGTGTCGCGTTCTTCGAAGGCGCGCTCGATGGCGGCGGACAGGGAAGCGAGATTGGAGCTGTTCATCGGAATTCCTTAAACTTCGGCCACTATCGTGACGTATCGGGATGCCGGGAGGGGTGCACGTTTTTCCGGCAGCAGTCCTAGAGCATGATCCCGGAAAGTTGAAGCCTTTTTCCGGCAGATGATGTCGCGACGGCGCCGGCAAGATGCTACAGCCGACCGTTGCCCCGAACGAGCGAAGCGGGTCCGCTCCGGCCAACCCGGCCGGCCGGCTGATCCATGGATGGAAGAAGACATGGCACGACTGAAGAAAAAGAATCTCCGCCGCAAGAGTGGAGTGTGGGATCCCCTCGCCGACAGCGCGTTCGACAAGGACCGTGCGTCGGTCGTTCCCCGGACGCCGCAGTCGATGTCCCCGGCCTACCGCCTGGCCTATGTCGACGACGAGTTTCTGTGCCGCGAGGAGTTGCGGCCGGTGCGCCTGCAACTGGAGCTGCTGAAGGTCGAGATGATGCTGGCCGAGCGCGGCATCACCTCCACCGTGGTGATGTTCGGCGGCGCGCGCATTCCCGCGCCCGGCCTCGAGGCCTGGGCGGCTCGCAACGAGACGCAGCGACGCAATCTCGAGGCCGCTTCCGTCTACTACGAGGAGGCACGAACCTTCGCCCGAATGTGCTCGGAGCGCTCGGCAGAGACCGGGTACACGGAATTCGTCGTCGTCACCGGCGGCGGCCCGGGCGTGATGGAGGCCGGCAACCGCGGCGCGGCCGAGGTCGGCGCCCCGTCCATCGGGCTGAACATCGTGCTCCCGCACGAGCAGGCACCGAACGTCTACGTCACCCCCGACCTGAGCTTCAACTTCCACTATTTCGCCGTGCGCAAGATGCATTTCCTGCTGCGCGCCAAGGCGGTGACGGTGTTCCCCGGCGGCTTCGGAACGCTCGACGAGCTGTTCGAGACGGTCACGCTGATGCAGACCGGGCGCATGGCACTGGTGCCGCTGATCCTGTTCGGCAAGGAATTCTGGCGCTCGATCATCAACTTCGAAGCGCTCGCGGAGTTCGGCACGATTTCGCCGGACGACATCGAGCTCCTGCACTTCGTCGACACCGCAAAGGAGGCCTGGGAGGTCATCGACGCCTTCTATGCGGATCTCGACACCGAGGCCGCGGAGACCACGGCGAAGTGACGCCGGACCCGGCCGGACCGCGTCCGGCCGGCCGCTCCTAATCTTGCAACGCCCAGCTCACGCGCCAATCAGGCGAGCGAGAAAGCCGGCAAGATCCGACGTCGTGTAGTCAATGTGCCGGTCGGCGTCGGTCTTCTTCTCCCAGGCGTCGACGAACTCGTGCCCCTCGTCGCGCGGGACGAGCAGGACGGTCGTCATGCCGAGCGTCTTCGGCACCAGGAGATTGCGGGGAAGATCTTCGAACATTGCCGCATGTGCTGTGTCGACGCGGTGCAGCGCCATGAACTTGTCGTAGGTGCTGCCGGCCGGCTTCGGCACATACTCGGCGGCGACGATGTCGAAGATGTCGTCAAAATGATCAAGGATGCCGAGCGCGCGCGCCGTCATCTCGGCATGCCTGACGCTGCCATTTGTGAAGATGAACTTCCGACCCGGCAGCGCCCGGATCGATTCGCCCAGCGCCGGATCGGGCGACAGCACACCGTAGTCGATGGCGTGGGCCCGGTCGAGGAAGTCGGTCGGGTCGATGCCATGGTGAAGCATCAGCCCCTGCAGCGTCGTGCCGTGCTCATGGTAGTAGCGCTTCTGGATGGCGCGGGCGTCCTCGCGCGACAGACCGAGCAGTTCGGAGACGTAGCCGGTCATGTTGCGGTCGATCTGGGCGAACAGGTCGACATGGTGCGGATAGAGCGTGTTGTCGAGATCGAACACCCATTCGGAGACGTGAGCGAAATCGGACTTGGTCGGAATGCGGTGCGCTTCGGTCATGGGCGCCCTTATGACACGGACGCAACAAGAAGCAAAAAGGATTCGTGGCCGTCCGCGCGACGATGGATTCGCACCGGCCGGCATGCTAGCCGGCAGGCATGGAAGCCTGGGTCGTCATCACCATTTTCGCCGCGTTCCTGCAGAACCTGCGCTCGGCGCTGCAGAAGTATCTGCGCAGCAGCCTCGGCACCACCGGAGCCAGCTTCGTCCGCTTCGGCTACGGTTTTCCGGTCGCGATAGCGTATGCGGCAGCGCTCCACTACCTCGCCGGCTTCGCCATTCCCCGGTTCAGCCCGGCATTCGCCCTATGGTCTGTCGTTGGCGGGCTTTCGCAGATCTTCGCGACAATCCTGCTCGTCTATCTCTTCTCGCTGCGCAACTTCGCCGTCGGAACGGCCTATTCCAAGACGGAGCCGGTGCAGGCGGCAATCTTCGGCCTGCTCCTGCTCGGCGAACGGCTGACGCCGGGCGCCGTCGGCGCGATCGGCGTCGGCGTCGCCGGCGTGATGACGATCTCGGTCGCGCGCATGCCGCTGTCCTGGCGCAACCTCTTCGCCGCGATGGCCGGCAGGACGGCACTGGTCGGGATCGCCTCGGGCGCGCTCTTCGGCATCTCCGCCGTATCCTACCGTTCCGCCGCGCTCTCGCTCGGCGGCCCCGACCCGATCATGCAGGCGGCGGTGACACTCGCCTGCGTCACCACCTTCCAGACGGCCTTCATGCTGGCCTGGATGCTCTTGAAGGACCCGACCGAGATCGCAAAGGTTGCCCGCTCCTGGCGCTCCTCGTCGCTGGTGGGGCTGGCCGGGGTGACCGGATCGGCCTGCTGGTTTACAGCCATGGCGCTGCAACAGGTGGCCTATGTCCGGGCGCTCGGCCAGATCGAACTGGTCTTCACCTTTGCCGCCTCCGTGTTCGTCTTTCGCGAACGCGTCAACCGCATGGAAGTGGCCGGCTGCCTGCTGATCGTTACCGGCATCCTGCTGCTGTTGATTTGGAAATGAGGACGTCGCGGCCGCGTTGATGCCGGACGCCCCGCGCGATATGGTAGTCACACCGCAGTTCGGGCGCCCGGCGCTCACCCATTGGAAGGCACCGTTCATGTCGTCCGGACAGGAAACACTCCATGCGGACTGGCTCGACACACCGCTCGGCCGGATGGCGGTGGTCGCCGACCAGACGCACCTACACCTCCTCGAATACCGTGTCCCCTCCGCGCTGGCGGAACTGGCGGCCGTCATCGGTCGCCCGGTCGCGGCCGGCCGGACGCCGGCGATCGACCGGATCGAGTCCGAACTCATCGAGTACTTCGCCGGCAGATCGGGCCAGTTCCAGACGCCGCTTGCCCTCGATGGCTCGCCGTTCGAGAGGAAGGTCTGGCAGGCGCTGCTCGCCATTCCGCTGGGGGAAACCCGATCCTACGGCGACATCGCCCGCGAGGTCGACACGATCGACAGCGTACGCGCGGTGGCGCGGGCGAACGGCAGCAACCGGATCGCCATCCTCGTCCCCTGCCACCGCTGCATCGGCTCGGACGGCTCGCTCACGGGCTATGGCGGTGGCCTGTGGCGCAAGCAGTGGCTGTTGCGGCACGAAGGCAAGATGCGGCCGGTCGGCCTTTTCGCAAGGGAGCAGTCGTGGAACAGAAACTGAAGGCGACGACGTTTGCAGCGCTGCACAGGAAGGGCGACCCGCTCGTGCTGTACAACAGCTGGGACGCCGGCAGCGCCAGGGCCATTGCCGCCGCCGGCGCCAACGCGATCGCCACCGGCAGCTGGTCGGTGGCCGCCGCGAACGGCTACCCGGACGGCGAGGCGATCCCGCTGCTGCGCCTTGCCGAAGTCGTCCGCTCGATCGTCGACGCGACGCCGCTGCCGGTGACGATCGACTTCGAGGGCGGCTACGCCGTCGACGCGGACGAGGTCGCCGTCAACGTGGCGCGGATCGTCGATGCGGGTGCTGCCGGCATCAACTTCGAGGACCAGGTCGTCGGCGGCACGGGCCTGCATCCGCTCGACTTGCAGGCAGGGCGCATCCAGGCGATCCGCGCCATGGCCGACCACCGCGATATGCCGTTCTTCATCAACGCCCGCACAGATCTGTTCCTGCAGGCGCCGGACATCCGCCGGCACGCGGCACTGGTGGCCGCGGCGATCGAGCGCGGACAGGCCTATGCGCAGGCGGGCGCCAGCGGCTTCTTCGTGCCCGGGCTTGCCGACCCCGAACTGATTGGGCGCGTCTGCGAGGCGGTGGCGCTGCCGGTCAACGTCATGATGCGCCAGGGCGCACCGGAGGTTGCGACCCTTGGGAAACTCGGTGTCGCGCGCGTCAGCTACGGGCCCGGCCCCTATCGCGCGATGATCGAATGGCTGACCCGGCAGGCAGGCGGCATTTACGGCAATGAATGAGCGGAAGCCCGGCAACGGGCTCCCGTGCTTCGTCAGGGAACGATCAGCGTTCCCGCGCCGCGCTCGGTGAAGATCTCGAGCAACACCGAATGCGGCGTCTTGCCGTTGAGGATGACCACGCCCTGCACGCCTGCCTTTATGGCCTCTATGCAGGTCTCGACCTTCGGGATCATGCCGCCCGAGATCGTGCCGTCCTTGATCAGGGCGCGGGCCTCGGCAACCGACAGCTCCTTGATCAGCTCGCCCTGCTTGTTAAGCACGCCGGGGACGTCGGTCAGGAACAGCAGGCGCGTCGCGTTCAGCGCGCCGGCGATGGCGCCGGCAAAGGTGTCGGCGTTGATGTTGTAGGTGTGGCCGTCGCGGCCCGGCGCCACCGGCGCGATCACGGGGATCATCTCCGACTTTGCAAGAAGATCGATCAAGGTGCGGTCGACCTCGACCACCTCGCCGACGAAGCCGAGGTCGAGGATCCGCTCGATGTTGCTGTCGGGGTCGATGACGGTCTTCTTCGCCTTCTCGGCGAAGACCATGTTGCCGTCCTTGCCGCACAGCCCGATGGCCCACTCGCCGGTCTGGTTGATGAGCGCGACGATCTCCTTGTTGATCGCGCCCGCCAGCACCATTTCGACGATCTCGACCGTCTTCTGGTCGGTGACGCGCAGGCCGCCCTCGAACTTCGATTCGATGCCCATCTTCTCCAGCATCGAGCCGATCTGCGGCCCACCGCCATGGACGACGATGGGATTGACGCCGGACTGCTTCAGAAGCGCGATGTCGCTGGCAAAGGCCCGGCCCAGCTCCGGATTGCCCATCGCGTGACCGCCGTACTTCACCACGATCGTCTTGTTCTCGTAGCGCTGCATGTATGGCAGCGCCTGCGTCAGCAGCCGGGCCTGGGTTTCGCTGTCGGTCAGGGTCGTCATGGAGGGCCTCGCAAATGTGTCGGCGTCTGTTTAACCCATGTCTGATGTCGATGGAATGATGAAGCTGCAACAGTTGTCCGCCCTTGCGGCCAGCGGGCGGACGGCGGGCACGAACACCAGTGGCAAGCCGCACGGAGGAAGCATATGATATCCTTGGCGACAGCGGCCCCGCGCCGGGAAACCGCAGTCCGCCCGACCGAAGGGTATTTCGGCCCGGCCCCTGGTAACGATCGAGAAGGTGCCCGGACCATGACATCGTCCGACCAGAACAGCAGGGATCCCCGCCGCGACGAGGTGATCGCCGGCGAATACGTGCTCGGCGTTCTGTCGGCGGAGGAGCGCCGCAAGGTCGAGGACCGGCTGCGCCGCGACCGCGCCTTCGCCGCCGTGGTCAACCGCTGGGAGGAAAATCTGCTGACGATCAATGAGGAGCTGGGCATGTCGGCGCCGGGTGCGCAGGCCTATGTCTCCTCCGGCCGCAGCGGACCAAGGGCGCCGGTCGATGGAGCCGATCCGCGGGGCCTCCGAAGGACCCTCGCCTTCTGGCGCTCGATCGCGCTCGCGGCGCTGGCGGCGCTTGTCCTCGTAGCCGCATCGGATCTCTTCACCACGCCGCCCTCTGGTCGGGCGCCGATTGCCGAGCTCGCCGGCGACGACAGCCCGATCAACCTGGTGGCCTACTACGACCCGACCGGGGGTGTACTGAGCCTGTCGCCCGCGCCGACGCGGCGCGACGGCGCGAAATCGCTCCAGCTCTGGCTGGTCGAGGACGGCGTCCCGCCGATCTCGCTCGGGGTGCTGCCGGCCTCGGGCGAGGGCACCGTCGTCATTCCGGACAACAGGCGCGCCCGGCTCGCCCGTGGTGCCACCCTCGCCATCAGCGTCGAGCCGCCGGGCGGCTCGCCCACCGGCTCCCAGACCGGCCCCGTCATTGCCGCCGGCGAGAGCCGGCCGTTCTGAGCCGCGGCGCGATCACCCGCCCGCGTTCATTCCTCCCTTGCCGCCGCCGACGGGCCGCGGACCGGTGCGCACGTCCGGCCGCAGCCTTTGCCAAACCGGCCCCCGGTCTGCGACGACCGGGGCTGGGCGACCAGCGATCAGGACGCCGCCGGCGCCGCTGTTGTGCCGGCGACGCCGGATAAGGCCTCCTGCAGCTTCTTTTCCTGCTCCGGCGACAGCGACGTCTTCAGGACCCGGCCGCGCAGCCCGTCCAGCTCGGCCAGGACCTTTTCCGGCTGCACCTTGCGGACAAGGATGAACAGGGCTGAGGAGTTATTCGGGATCGTCTCGCCGAGCGACTTGATGAAGTTGTCGTCGATGCCGTAGTCGGCCAGCGAGCCTGAGAGGGCGCCGGCACCGGCGCCAACGGCGCCGCCGATCGCGAAGCCCGCCAGCGGGTTGAGGAACAGTAGGCCGACGAGACCGCCCCAGAGTGCGCCCGAAAGCAGACCGGAAGAGGCGCCGATCGCCATCAGGTTCATGCTCTGCTTGAGATGGACCTTGCCCTTCTCGTCACGGACGACGACGACGGCGTCTTCGAGATCGATCAGGTATTCCTTCTTCATGCCGTTCAGCTTCACGAGCACCTTGTCGGCCTCGTCCGGGGCGTCGAATCCTATGACGATCAGATCGGACATGCGCTCACTCCCTCCATCGTTCGCGGCCAGCACCGACCGCCTCCCTCGCGCAGGGTGGTCCCGAGTTGCGATCCTCGAGCCCCTGCCCGCCACAAGCGTCCTTCGCGGGTCCTTCCGGACCCGCGGGCTCGGTAGGAGATAGGGCAGGTTTCATGCCGGGCCAGTGACGCCGGGAACTTAATCCGACCCCATGGCGGTCAGCGGGTGATTGTTTCCTCGATCGCAGCGCGCAGGGTGTCGAGCCCCCTGCCCTTCTCGGACGAGGTTGCGAGCACTTCGGGATAGGCCGCGGGGCGCTTGCGGATCTTTTCCGTCGTCTCCGCGAGCAGCCGTGGCACGCCGGCGTCCTTGATCTTGTCCGTCTTGGTCAGGACGAGCTGGTAGGAGACGGCGGCCTTGTCGAGAAGCTCGAACACCTCCTCGTCGTTCTTCTTGACGCCATGGCGGCTGTCGATCAGCACATAGACCCGCTTGAGCGTCGAGCGACCGCGCAGGTAGTCGAATACGAGCTTCGTCCAGGCGTCGACCTGCTCCTTCGGCGCCTGTGCGTAGCCATAGCCCGGCATGTCGACGAGCGCCATCGGCGGCAGATCGCCGTCGGCACCGGAGTAGCCGTCGGGCACGAAGTAGTTCAGCTCCTGGGTGCGGCCGGGCGTGTTGGATGTGCGCGCCAGTCCCCTATGGCCGACCAGCGCGTTGATCAACGAGGACTTTCCGACATTCGACCGCCCGGCAAAGGCGACCTCCGGCGGGCCTTCCGGCGGCAGGAATTTCATGGCCGGAACGCCACGGATAAAAATCCACGGCCGGCCGAAGAGCGGCTTTTCGTCGGCGGACTTCATTGGAGTCATTGACTGGTCTTCCCGAGCTGTTCGGCCCGGCTTCACGGTTTTGTCCGGCAATGTCAAGCGCCAAGCCGTCCGGCATCAGCGGCGGCGCTGGCGCAGCATCTCCACGCCGAGATAGCCGAGAAGGGCCGAAAGGACTACGGCGCCGCCAACCACGGTCAGCTCCCGCGGGATCTCGCCGTGGAAAAACGCGACCCACAACGGCCCCAGCACGGTCTCGGCGGTTCCGAGCAGCGCGGCCAGCGCCGAGGGGATCAGCCGCGCGCCGGTCACGAACAAGGCGAGGCCGAGGCCGAAATTGAATGCCCCGAAGACGACGAGGATGCCGAGATCGGCGGCCGTCACCGTGAAGCTCTCGGCCTGCGTCGCCGCCACCGTCGCGGCGAGAACAGACCCGACGAAGACGGCCGGCGTCATCCGCACGTGCGAATAGCGACGGGTGATGACCGTCGCCGTGGCGAAGGCGCCGGCGATCAGTACCGCCAGCGCGTCGCCAACCGGAGAAACGCTGCCGGTGATCGAATCCGATACCATGATGCCGACGCCGAAAAGGACGAGGACGATGGCGACCCAGGTATGGGAGGCGATCCGTTCGCGAAATATCAGCCAGGTCATCAGCGCGGCAATCAACGGCACCGAGGCCTGGACCAGCAGGATGTTGGCGACGGTCGTATGCGCGAGGGCGATGATGAAGGCGCTGGAGGCGGTGGCGAAGCAGACACCGACCGCAAGGCCGGGCGCCCCCATTGCCGCAAACAGCCGCGACGTGCCACGGACGCCATCGCGCAGGAGCATAAACCCCAGCAGAAACAGGGCTGCGAACAGCGCCCGCCAGAACACGATGGTCCAGCCGTCCGTCACGTCGAGGTAGCGCGCCAGCATGCCGCCGAAACTCCAGACAACTGCCGAGCCAAGGACGAGCGCGGCGCCGTAGCCCTGGCGGGCGTCGGGCATGGCAACGGCCGGCGGTGCTACGGGTGCGGACATGGAGAACTCACGGAATCGGGTGGACGATTTTTGGCACGGCCCAGACCCGGCGGCGCGTGCGTGCGCGACGCCGGCGTGTCGCTAACCGGGGCCTGCCGCCAAAGAAAAAGCCCCGGTCGAACCGGGGCTTCGGGTTGTCACGGCTACTTGGCCGGATCGGGTTTCTTGTTGAACATCCCCTTGAGGTTGCTGAACAGCTCCACCTTCACGCCGTGGCGCTTCATGATGACGGCCTGCTGGATGATCGACAGCAGATTGTTCCAGGCCCAGTAGATGACGAGCCCCGCCGGGAAGCTCGCCAGCATGAAGGTGAACACCACCGGCATCCAGGTGAAGATCATCGCCTGGGTCGGGTCCGGAGGAGTCGGGTTCATGCGCATCTGCAGGAACATGGTAATGCCCATGACCAGCGGCCAGACGCCGATCAGCAGCATCTGCGGAACTTCGAACGGAATGAGACCGAACAGATTGAAGATCGAGGTCGGATCGGGCGCCGACAGGTCCTGGATCCAACCGAAGAACGGCGCGTGGCGCATCTCGATGGTGATGTAGATGACCTTGTAGAGCGCGAAGAACACCGGAATCTGCAGAAGGATCGGCCAGCAGCCGGCGAGCGGATTGATCTTCTCGTCCTTGTAGAGCTGCATCATCGCCTGCTGCAGGCCCATCTTGTCGTCGCCGAACTTGGCCTTCAGCTCCTCCATCTTCGGCTGCAGCCGCTTCATGTTCGCCATCGAAGCATACTGCTTGCTCGCGAGCGGGAAGAACACGCCCTTGACGACGATCGTGGTGATGAGGATAGCCACGCCGAAGTTGCCGAAATAGCGGAAGAAGAAGTCCAGCATCTGGAACATCGGCTTGGTGAAGAACCAGAACCAGCCCCAGTCGATCATCAGGTCAAAGCGCGGAATGTCGAGCGAGGTCTGATACCCGTCGATCACCGGCACCTCCTTGGCGCCGCCGAACACAAGGTTCTTGACTTCGCCCTTCTGACCCGGCGCGATCGTGAGCGCGTCCTGGCGGAAATCGGCCTGGAAGCGCGGCCGACCATCGGTGAAATGCGAAAAGCGCGTCTCGTAGGGGACCGCCTGCGGCGGGATGAGCGCGGTCGCCCAGTATTTGTCGGTGATCCCGAGCCAACCGCTGGTGGCGCGGCCCGGCGCGATCGTCGTATCGTCCTCGGCGTCGGAGTAGCTAACCTCATGCAGTCCGAGTTCGCCGAGATAACCGATGAAGCCCTCGTGCAGCACATAGATGCTCGGCGTCGTCGGCTTGGCGAAGCGGGTGATGCGGCCGTAGCTGGAGAGCGACACCGGGGCGCCGCTGCCGTTCTCGATCGAGTCGGTGACGGTGAACATGTAGTGTTCGTCGACCGAAATGGTGCGTACGAACCTGACGCCCTTGTCGTTGACGTAGCTCAGCGTTACCGGCGTCGCGGTCGTCAGCTTGCCGCTGCCTTCCTGCGTCCACACCGTCTGCGGGCCCGGCACCTGGCCGGTCGTTTCGGACCCGACGTAACCGATCTCGGCAAAATAGCCATTCTCGGATTCTGCCGGGCTCAGCAAGCGGATGATCGGGCTCGACCTGTCGACGGTTTCATGGAACTCCCGCAGCTTGAGGTCGTCGAAGCGAGCGCCGGTGAGGTTGATCGACCCCAGCAGGGCGCCGGTCTCGATCGGAATGCGCACCGACTGGGCGACCGCCTCCCGGCCTTCCGGGGCCGTGCCGGGAACCGCAGCGCCGGTCGGGCTCGCCGCCGTCGCGGCCGCACCCGCGGCCGTTTCCGGCTTGGCCTTGTCCAGTTCCGCCTGCATCTCGGCGACTGCGCGCTCGCGCTCGATCTTCGGACTGACGTAAAGGAACTGCCAGGCGATCAGGATCAGCACCGACAGCGCAATCGCCACGAAGTAGTTGCGGTTGTTTTCCATCATTCTTTCCCGGGGCCAGCGCCGGCCGTCCGCTTGTGTTTCTGCCTGTTGCTGATGCGCTCGCGAAGGCGGTCCTTGAGCTCGGAGAAGGGCGCCCGAAGTATCTCGCGTCTGGCGACAATGACATAGTCGTGTCCGGGCTCCATTGCAAACCCGGCAGAAAGCCGCACCGCCTCCTTCAGGCGCCGGCGCATGCGATTGCGCTCGACGGCGTTGCCATGCTTCTTCGTGACCGTGAAGCCGACGCGCGGCGGGGTATCCGGCTCGTGCCGGTCGCGCATCTCCAGGAGGAACAGCGGCCCTTTGCGCTTGTCGCCCTCCCGGACAAAAAGAAACTGCGGGCGGCTTTTCAGCCGTCCGACAGTCGGTTTTTCGTCATTCTTCGACATTGCCCGGCAATCTCGCTTCGGGCAAGCGCGGCCTTAGGCCGAAAGACGCTTGCGGCCGCGTGCACGGCGTGCCGCAAGAACCGCGCGACCGCCCTTGGTGGCCATGCGGGCACGGAAGCCGTGGCGACGCTTGCGAACAAGCTTGGAAGGCTGAAAGGTACGCTTCGACATTTATTTTAATACCGCGGTGTGCGGCCCTTCTTGGGTTTGCGTTAAGCAAGGAGCGTTACGTTGACGGACATCGCGGCGACCGTCGGGTCACCGGTCCGAACGTGGGCGGCTTATAAGGGCAAAGCCGCGGCGGAGTCAATTCCGGCCCCCGCCCACCGCCCAAGCGCGAGCCGGCAGCGTGGCGCACAGGCCCTGATTGCAGACCGGACGGCCCGCCCCAGGGGCTCACGCGACGTTAGCCGAAGCCCTTGTTTTTGCGAAATAAAGCGCTATCGAATTTCCGCACTCACTAAAATTCTTATTAACCTTTAACAAGCAAGCTCCGGGCATCAGCTACAGGGTGCCATCGGGAGTCCGCGCATGAAGATACGTACCAAGATCTGCCTCGTCGTCGGGGTCATGGGGTTGATCTCGATCCTCATAGGCGGCATCGCCCTCGGGGTCGTCAACCAGTACGACGCCAGGCTCCGGCAATACGAGAACGCCGCGGACCGCGCCTATCTCGGCGAACATCTGAACCGACAGGTGACGGCCGTCGTCATGGAATCGCGCGGCGTCTACAGCGCGCCCACGACCGAGAAGGCCCAGAAGTTCGCCGACGGCATCGTCAAGGAACTCGCCGGCATCGACGCCACGCTCGCCGCCTGGCGGCCGAAGGTGCCGGAAGCGCAACTGCCGGCCTTCGAGGCCATTGTCGGCCGCGCCGCGGAATTCCGGACCTTCCGCACAGAGACCGCGCGCCTCGGCACGCAGGTGTCGCCGCAGGCCGCCAACGAACAGGGCAACAACGACGCCAACCGCGCCAACCGCAAGGCGTTCCAGCAGGAGATCGACGCCGTCGTCGAGACGGACCGGCAGAACCTGGACACGATCAAGGCCGATATCAGCCGGTTCGAGACGCTGATGCTGACGCTGGTGCTGGCCACCGTCGGCCTCGGCCTTGCCGCCGGCGGCGGCGCGGCCTTCTACGTCGCCACCAGCGGTCTCAGCCGGCCGATCCAGGACGTGACCGCGACGATGAAGCAACTCGCCGCCGGCGACCTGTCGACCGAGGTCCCCTACGCCGGCCGCAAGGACGAGATCGGCGACATGGCGGCCGCGGTCGCCGTGTTCCGCCAGAACGCCATCGCCGTGCGCGACCTGAACGCGCAGGACCAGGCACTGCGCGAAAAGAGTGCCGACCTGCAGTCGAGCATCGCCACCGTTGTGCAGGCCGCCGCGGCAGGCGACTTCACCCAGCGCATCCACAAGGACTACGGCAACGACGACCTCAACCGCTTCGCCGCCAGCGTCAACGAGCTGGTCAGCAGCGTCGACACGGGCATCAACGAGACCCGCCGCGTGATTGCGGCGCTTGCCGAAGGCGACCTTACCGGGACCATGGACGGCAGCTTCCACGGCGCCTTCGCCGAACTGCAGACCAACGTCAACAACGCGCTGGCGACGCTGCAGAAGGCGATGCGCGACGTGCGCGTGTCGACCGATTCGATCAACGCGAACTCCGGCGAACTGCGCACGGCCTCGGACGACCTTTCCAAGCGCACCGAGCAACAGGCCGCGGCGCTGGAGGAAACCTCCGCCGCCCTGGAAGAGATCACCGCCGCCGTGAAGAATTCCACCGAGCGGGCGCAGGAGGCGACCGTGATGGTCGGTGAGGCGACGCGCAGCACCAAGCAGTCCGGCGAAGTGGTCCGCAACGCGATCGACGCGATGGGCCGCATCGAGCAGGCCTCGAGCGAGATCACCCAGATCATCAACGTGATCGACGAGATCGCCTTCCAGACGAACCTGCTGGCGCTGAACGCCGGCGTGGAGGCGGCGCGCGCCGGCGATGCCGGCAAGGGCTTTGCGGTCGTGGCGCAGGAGGTGCGCGAACTCGCCCAGCGGGCGGCAAGCGCGGCCAAGGACATCAAGGGTCTCATCACCAAGTCCACCGACGAGGTGGCGGTGGGCGTCAAGTACGTGCAGGCGACCGGCGAGTCGCTGTCGGACATCGAGAGCCGCGTGCTGAAGATCAACGACTACATCCACTCGATCGCGACGGCGGCCAGGGAGCAGGCCACCGGCCTGCACGAGGTCTCCTCCGCGGTCAACCAGATGGACCAGGTGACCCAGCACAACGCGGCAATGGTCGAGGAGAGTTCGGCTGCGACCCACAAGCTGAAGGCCGAGGCCGACAGCCTGGCGGGCCTCGTGGCGCGCTTCCGGACGGGCGAGGCGCAGCCGGCTGTCATGCCGACGCAGCCGGCACATCGGCCGGTCGCCTCACCGGCGCGGCGCCTGGTCGGCAATGTCGCCCGCGCCTTCGGCGGCCGCGGCGGCGCCGCCCAGGCGGTGAGCCAGGAGGGCTGGGAAGAGTTCTGAACCGCCGCGACGGCGGCCGGAGGAGTGGCGGGGTGACGGACCGGGTCCGCCACCCCTTTTTGCTGCGTGTCGACGGGCCGGTCCGACCGGTTGATGCGATTGGAAACCGGCACCACATCCACTATGATGACCGCAGGTGTCGGGGCCGCAGTGCCGGCAAGGCGCCGGACAGCCAAGAGGGGCCCAGGCAGAGTCTCGCAATGCATGCCGCCACGCCGCCCGCGGCGTGGCCAGGAGTTTGCAATGAAGGAAAACCAAGGCTCGCCGATGCTGGGCGACGTGCCGATGCCGAGCAGTCTTTCCGGCCTCTCCGGCCGGCTTCTGCTGCTGACGGTCGTTTTCATCATGCTGGCCGAGGTGCTGATCTTCGTGCCCTCGATCGCCAGCATGCGGGTGCGATGGCTGACCGACCGGCTGAACACCGCCGCCGCTGCGGCGATCGTCGCCGACGGCTTTCCGCAGCAGGACCTCTCGCGCGCGCTGCAGGACGAGACGCTGCTCGCGACCGGCACGAAGGCGATCGCGCTGCGCCGGCAGGACGCCTCGCGCCTGATTGCGATCGCCGACATGCCGCCAAAAGTGGACGCGCAGTACGACCTCGCCGCGGTCGAGCCGGTGTCGGCGATCCGCGATGCCTTCGACACCCTCGTGTTCGGCGGCAAGCGGATCATCCGCGCCTATGGGCCGCTCGCCGACAGCGACGCGACGATCGAGATCGTGCTCGCCGACAAGGCGCTGCGCAAGGCGATGCTGGCCTATGCCCGCAACGTTCTGTTCCTGACGGTGATCCTTTCGGCTGTCACCGGCGGGCTGATCTTCTTTGCGATCAACCGGATGCTGATCCGGCCGATCCGCCGCATGACCAGCAGCATGCGCGACTTTGCCGCCGATCCGACCGATCCGGGGCGCGTGCTGCAGCCGTCGGCCGGGCACGACGAACTGTCGGTCGCCGGCGTCCATCTCGCGGAGATGCAAAGGGCGCTGCAGGGCACGCTGAAGGAGCAGAAGAACCTCGCCGACCTCGGGCTGGCGGTGTCGAAGATCAACCACGACATGCGCAACATCCTCTCCTCGGCACAGCTGATGTCGGACCGGCTGGCGGATGTCGACGATCCGGTGGTCAAGCGCTTCGCGCCCAAGCTCTTGCGCACGATCGACCGCGCCGTCGGCTACACGACCGACGTGCTCGCCTACGGGCGGATGCGCGAACCGGCGCCGCGCCGACGGTTCCTGCCGCTGCGGCCGCTGGTGGCGGACGTCGCGGAAATGCTGGCGATCGATCCGCACTGGGGCATCGATTTCGTCATCCAGGTCGACTCCAAGCTGGAGGTGGACGCCGACAGCGAGCAGTTGTTCCGGATCATCCACAATCTCTGCCGCAACGCCGTCGACGCGCTGACACAGCATCCGGGCCGCGACCGCGGCCGCCTGACCGTGTCGGCGGTACGGACCGGCAGCGTCGTGGCGATCACCGTCGACGACACCGGGCCCGGCATGCCGGCCAAGGCGCGCGAGAACCTGTTCGCCGCGTTCCGCGGCTCGGCCCGCTCCGGCGGCACCGGCCTTGGCCTGGCCATCGCCCGCGAACTGGTGCTGGCCCACGGCGGGACCATCGCACTGGCGGAGAAGGCCAGTGCAGGCACGCAGTTCCGCATCGAGCTTCCCGACCGTCCGGTGCCGCTGGCGGCTTTCCGCAACAAGGCGTCATGAGCGCCGCGCGGCGCCTGCATTTTTTTTCGGAAAGGCGCTTGCATTAAGCCGCGGGACCCTTTAGGAAATCGCTCGCAGCCGGGCGACACGCCCACCGCTGCAAACGCACCCGTAGCTCAGCTGGATAGAGCACCAGACTACGAATCTGGGGGTCAGGAGTTCGAATCTCTTCGGGTGCGCCATTTTCCCTAATAATTACAAATAGGTGAGAAGCCGCGTTTGGGCCGCACGTCGTCGGCGATATCCTGCGTAAGCCTGTGGTAAGCACCAACTCGCCGGAACGGAATGAAGCGTGGTCGGGTTGTTGACCGCACTGGTTTGAGAACCAGGCACGATGCATGCGGTTTGCAGACCCGAATGCCACCGCCAGCCGATCCCATCGCTACCTTTACGTGCACCAGCTGATAATTTCCCGTCATCTACTTGCGGTGAAAGTCGCTTGACCTCCTATTCGTGGCTTCAAGCGCGTGCCAAGAGGACAAGATGGCGCGCCGTCGCGTAGGAAGGTGGCACGTGACCACAAAGCCACACATAAACATTTCGCAGGGTTCTTGACGTCCCAGTCGCATGTCCGCTGACGACGCACTAACCCGCTCAATCGATCCTGCGCAGACTTTCTGCATAAACCCCTAGACTGGTACCACGACCGATGACGACGATGCGGTTACCGGGTGCGAGACCCTGCCTAAAGTCGTTTCGGACGCCGCAAACTCGGTCGAAGAGGAACGGAAGCCCTTGAAGTTCAAGCGGCGATTGGCAGCCTCTGGTATCGGGATGATCGGCACGCGCCACCACAAACGGAAGTTCGACTTGCTGACCCGCGATCAGCGCAAGGAGCATCGGGCCAGCAAGGACGATGACGTGTTTTCCAACGTAGTAACCGAGGAGCGCAGTGACCAAGACGCCCCAAGCGTTCTTCACAAAGCCACCCTCAGCCATATTTCTGGTTTTCAGGACGAGCCAGAGCAGCACCACCGAGGAGACTAGGCCAGCGGCAATTCCAGGCAGATTTGTCTCGGACGCCCATTCGATCGATGGCAGGAAGTCGAAGCCGAACATCGGGACGGCAATGGGCAAAATACCAAGCAGCAACCAAGCGACAAATATGATCCCAGTGGGTTTGCGAAGTGCCGGCCCAACCAGCTCTTCTTTTGAACCATCCATTGAACAGCACGCCGCTCTACCGATGACGTTTCCTATCGACAGCTTTGTGACACACCACCGGTTGCAGCTTCAAGATACAATGAGTGCGAGGCTTCATAATTGAGCGAGATGGAAAAGTCATAATCACCCCGCTCATAGGGACACAGCTAGTTTTTGACCTATGCCCTCTGATCAACCCTCCTGGCCAGCCGCGAAAGTGTCGAGCGTGAGCAGCGGGTTGCCTTGATGATACTGTTCCAGCTCTGACCACTGGCTAGCATCTGGACGATGGCAGCATTTCGCGCGGCATCCTTAGGCCGTCCCTTGTAGACGCCATCGGTCTTGGCCTTGGCGATGCCCTGCGCCTGCCGCCTCCTGCGGTCCTCGTAGTCCTTGCGGGCGATGGCTGCGAGCATGTCGAGCATCATCCCGTTGATGGCGTCGAGCATCCGGCTCTGGATGTCGTCCTTGTCAACCGTGGCCATCATCCACGATGTGGGAAGGTCCAAGGCCACCACCTTCACACGGCGCTGCTGTATCTCAGCCTTCAACCGCTCCCAGTCGGCAGTGTTGAGACGGCTCAAACGGTCCACCTGTTCGACCAGCAGGACATCGCCGGGGTGGCAGTCAGCCAGCAGCCGGAACAGTTCAGGGCGGGCCACGGAGGCACCGCTCTCGTTCTCGACGTAGCAGGCTGCGATCTTCAGGCCACGCTCGGCAGCAATGCGGAACAGGTCATCCCTCGCACGGCTGGCATCTTGGTCCTTTTGGTGTTGGCACGGAGATAGGCGCGGACATGCATGAGAAACCACTTCAGTTCGTTATAGGTGGTTCTCTTATTGGCGGTTCGCTACGGTTGTCAGCCGGCATCTATCGAACCGGTGAGAACCGTTGCTCGGCGCTGCATGGACACTGCCCTGCGATGCGGATGATCAACGCGCTGCAGGGTCGATATGGGGCCGCTGCCGTTTAACACAGGCGCGCACTAGAGACGCATGAAAATTGGTCTGAAACACTGGTCTGACTTGGTCTGAGCCATCGCCCAGTCAGCCGAGTAACTGCTTCTTTTGCTTTAATAGAATGACAAACGAGTTGGTGGAGCTAAGCGGGATCGAACCGCTGACCTCTTGCATGCCATGCAAGCGCTCTCCCAGCTGAGCTATAGCCCCATCGAGGGTCCGGCGTGGCCGGTTCCGGGATACCGAACCGGGTTTTCCCCGGCAGGTGCGGCTTCATACTTCCGGTTTCCGGAGATGGCAAGCCGAAAAATTCCGTTCCGGCCGAATTTTTTGAATTCGGCCGGAAATTCATGGGCTTATGCTTCCTCGTCGTCGCCGGTCACGCCGATAATGCCGCTCATGTCGTCATTGTCGTCGTCTTCATCCTGCTCGAGGAAAGTGTCGTCGTCGTCATCGCCGATCTCGACGTCGTCGTCATCGAGATCCGGCAGGTCGTCGCCGCCCGAAGCCTCGTCGTCGGCGTCCTCGAGCGAAACCAGCTCGACCTCGGTGTTCTCGGTATCGACCTCGTTGACCTCTTCCTCCTCGTCCTTCTCCAGAACGGCTGCTGCGGAGGTCTCCTCGAAGAAGGAGAGCGGGTAGGACTTGCCGGTGTAGGGCGAGACGATCGGGTCGCGGTTCAGGTCATAGAACTTACGGCCCGTTTCCGGGTCGATGCGCTTGGTTCCAAGTTCCGGTTTTGCCACAGTCAAAGCCTCTTGAATGGCCGAATATTGTCCGGCGGAGCCGGATAACCGGCAGATGGTCGGGAAAATGAATTAGCCGGTCCCCTTAATCGTGTTGCCCGCCGCTGTCAAAGCGAAACTTCGTCCCCTTCCGCGCCGCCGGGAACCGGTTGCCGGGGCGGCGGCTTTTTTGCCCGCCCGGTGGATGACGCTTGGCGGGCTTTGTGATACGCGCAAGCCTTCCGGCGCGGACAGCGCCCGGAACAGCACCGTTTCGGACCACCCAGCCCGGCCGCCGGCCGCGCGCTCTCTATGAATAGGAACCCGTTTCCATGTCGCATGGCGCCCAGGCAAAGCCCGCAACCGCCCGCAAGTCGAACGCCCTTGCCGGCACGGTCCGCATTCCGGGCGACAAGTCGATCTCGCACCGTTCCTTCATGTTCGGCGGGTTGGCCAGCGGCGAGACGCGCATCACCGGTCTGCTCGAGGGCGAGGACGTGATCAACACGGGCAAGGCGATGCAGGCCATGGGCGCCAAGATCGGCAAGGAGGGCGACACCTGGGTCATCAACGGCGTCGGCAACGGCGCGCTGCTGGCACCGGCCGCGCCGCTCGACTTCGGCAATGCCGGCACCGGCTGCCGCCTGACGATGGGTCTCGTCGGAGTCTACGACTTCGACTCCACCTTCGTCGGCGACGCCTCGCTGACCAAGCGGCCGATGGGCCGCGTGCTCAACCCGCTGCGCGAGATGGGCGTGCAGGTCAGCGCGGCCGAGGGCGACCGGCTGCCGGTGACGCTGCGCGGCCCGCGGACGCCGACGCCGATCACCTATCGCGTGCCGATGGCCTCGGCGCAGGTGAAGTCGGCGGTGCTGCTCGCCGGTCTCAACACGCCGGGCGTCACCACGGTGATCGAACCTGTGATGACCCGCGACCACACCGAGAAGATGCTCGCCGGCTTCGGCGCGAACCTGACCGTCGAGACCGCTGCCGACGGCGTGCGTACCATCCGGCTCGAGGGCCAGGGCCAGCTCACCGGCCAAGTGATCGACGTGCCCGGCGACCCCTCCTCCACCGCCTTCCCGCTGGTCGCCGCCCTGCTGGTGCCGGGATCCGACGTGACGATCCTCAACGTGCTGATGAACCCGACCCGCACCGGCCTCATCCTGACGCTGCAGGAGATGGGCGCCGAGATCGAGGTGCTCAATCCGCGCCTTGCCGGCGGCGAGGACGTGGCGGACCTGCGCGTGCGCCATTCGGCCCTGAAGGGCGTCACCGTGCCGGAAGAGCGCGCGCCGTCGATGATCGACGAATACCCGGTCCTCGCCGTTGCCGCCGCCTTCGCCGAGGGTGCGACGGTGATGAACGGGCTGGAAGAGCTGCGGGTGAAGGAGAGCGACCGCCTCTCGGCCGTCGCCGAGGGCCTGAAGCTGAACGGCGTCGACTGCGACGAGGGCGAGGCCTCGCTGGTGGTGCGCGGCCGCCCGGACGGCAAGGGGCTCGGCAACGCCTCGGGCGCGGCCGTCGCCACCCATCTCGACCATCGCATCGCCATGAGCTTTCTGGTGATGGGGCTGGTGTCGGAGCACCCGGTGACGGTGGACGACGCGACGATGATCGCCACCAGCTTCCCGGAGTTCATGGGCCTGATGGCGGACCTCGGCGCGCGGATCGAGCGGGAGGCTGACTAGGGTTGCGCGCTTCAGCGGCGAGGCGATCCCCGCTTGGCAGCACACCGCTTTTTCCGCTAAACGAGCGCAACGCCGTCCGCGGGTAAGGATGAAACATGACGACAATCGCCATCGACGGACCGGCGGCGGCCGGCAAGGGCACGCTGTCGCGCCAGATCGCCGAAACCTACGGCTTTCACCATCTCGACACCGGCCTGACCTATCGCGCCACCGCGAAGGCGCTGCTCGACCGCGGCCTGCCGCTTGAGGACGAAACGGTGGCCGCCGATGTCGCGCGGAACCTCGACCTGTCCGGCCTCGACCGCTCGGTGCTCTCCGCCCACGAGATCGGCGAGGCCGCCTCGAAGATCGCCGTGATGCCGGCGGTTCGCCGCGCGCTGGTGGAGGCGCAGCGGACATTTGCCGCGCGCCTACCGGGGACGGTTCTCGACGGCCGCGACATCGGCACGGTCGTCTGCCCCGATGCCACGGTGAAGCTCTACGTGACCGCGTCAGCCGAAGTGCGCGCGCGCCGGCGCTACGACGAGATCGTCGCCGGCGGCGGCGCGGCAAACTACGCGGCGGTGTTCGACGACGTGCGCCGCCGCGACGAGCGCGACATGGGCCGCGCCGACAGCCCCTTGCGGCCTGCGGACGACGCGCACTTGCTTGATACGTCCGAAATGGGTATAGAGGCGGCGTTTTCGGCGGCGAAAGCCATCATCGACGCTGCCCTCAACCAATAGAACGAAAGCCGTCCCCGCGCCGGATTTGCTTCCCAAAACAGGAAGCGGACGTGCCTCGTTCCTGATCAACGCTAACCCCCGGCGCCCGTGCCCGATCCGGCACACCAGGAGTTTTCATGTCCCAAGCCAATCCCACGCGCGAAGATTTCGCAGCCCTGCTGCAGGAATCCTTCGCCACCCATGACCTCGCCGAAGGCTATGTTGCCAAGGGCCTGATCACGGCCATCGAGAAGGACGTCGCCATCGTCGACGTCGGCCTCAAGGTCGAAGGCCGCATCGCCCTCAAGGAATTCGGCGCCAAGTCCAAGGACGGCACGCTGAAGGTCGGCGACGAGGTCGAGGTCTATGTCGAGCGCATCGAGAACGCCCTCGGCGAAGCCGTCCTGTCGCGCGAGAAGGCCCGCCGCGAAGAGAGCTGGGCCAAGCTCGAAGTCAAGTTCGAAGCCGGCGAGCGCGTCGAAGGCGTCATCTTCAACCAGGTCAAGGGTGGCTTCACCGTCGATCTCGACGGCGCCGTTGCCTTCCTGCCGCGTTCGCAGGTCGACATCCGTCCAATCCGCGACGTCACTCCGCTGATGCACAACCCGCAGCCCTTCGAAATCCTCAAGATGGACAAGCGCCGCGGCAACATCGTCGTTTCGCGCCGCACGGTTCTTGAAGAGAGCCGCGCCGAGCAGCGCTCCGAGATCGTCCAGAACCTCGAAGAGGGCCAGGTGGTCGACGGCGTCGTCAAGAACATCACCGACTACGGTGCGTTCGTCGACCTCGGCGGCATCGACGGCCTGCTGCACGTCACCGACATGGCCTGGCGCCGCGTCAACCATCCGTCGGAGATCCTGTCCATCGGCCAGCAGGTCAAGGTGCAGATCATCCGCATCAACCAGGAAACCCACCGCATCTCGCTCGGCATGAAGCAGCTCGAGAGCGATCCGTGGGACGGCATCGGCACGAAGTACCCGACCGGCAAGAAGATTTCCGGCACGGTCACGAACATCACCGACTACGGCGCGTTTGTCGAGCTGGAGCCGGGCATCGAGGGCCTGATCCACATCTCCGAGATGTCCTGGACCAAGAAGAACGTCCACCCCGGCAAGATCCTGTCCACGAGCCAGGAAGTCGACGTGGTCGTCCTCGAGGTCGATCCGACCAAGCGCCGCATCTCGCTCGGCCTCAAGCAGACGCTCGAGAACCCGTGGGAGGCGTTCGCGCACAGCCATCCGGCCGGTACCGAAGTCGAAGGCGAAGTCAAGAACAAGACCGAGTTCGGCCTGTTCATCGGCCTCGATGGCGACGTCGACGGCATGGTGCACCTGTCCGACCTCGACTGGAACCGTCCTGGCGAGCAGGTCATCGAGGAATACAACAAGGGCGACGTCGTCAAGGCTGTCGTTCTGGACGTGGACGTCGACAAGGAACGCATCTCGCTCGGCATCAAGCAGCTCGGCCGTGACTCGGTCGGCGAGGCCGCTGCTTCCGGCGACCTGCGCAAGAACGCGGTTGTTTCCTGCGAAGTCACCGCGGTCAATGACGGCGGCATCGAGGTGCGGCTCGTCAACCACGAGGACATCACCTCGTTCATCCGTCGCGCCGACCTGTCGCGCGACCGCGACGAGCAGCGTCCCGAGCGCTTCTCGGTCGGCCAGGTCGTCGACGCCCGCGTCACCAACTTCTCCAAGAAGGACCGCAAGATCCAGCTGTCGATCAAGGCTCTGGAAATTGCCGAGGAGAAGGAGGCCGTCGCACAGTTCGGTTCGTCCGACTCGGGCGCATCGCTCGGCGATATCCTTGGCGCCGCGCTGAAGAACCGCCAGGGCAACGAGTAATCGTTTCCTGTGATCCGAACCAGAAAGCCCGCGGGGAGCGCTCCCCGCGGGATTTTTTTGTGAGCGAAGCAAGCCTCCACCGGAGGACTGGACCGATGCGTCAGGTCCAGTAGTCGCCAAGTCTCTGGTAAAAGACGAAGCCTGGGTCGGGGGGACCGGCCAGCTCCTCGAGCTTGCGCCGCCGGCGCGCAAGGTCGGGATCCGCCTCCGCCGCCTGCTGCTGGTCGGCGGGCTCCTCTTCGGCGTCGCGCTCGTCCGCCCCGCCGTCTCCGGCCTCCTCGGACAGTTCCTCCTCGTCGGCCTCCTCGCGGGCCGGCCGGTCATTCGCCTCAAGTTCCTCCTGGGCCGGCAGATAGGGCACGAACGCGGCCGCCAGCCCCTCCCGCAGCATCGGCGCCGGCATCGGCCGTTCCGCCGTCCGCTCGGGCAGCGCCCCGGCATTGGCCGCGATCCGCACCGGCGCGTCGTCGCCTCGATCAGCTACATCCGCCGGCATCGTGTCGACGCCGGACTGCGGCGACGGCGCTGCGGTCGGGCGCGCGTCGGCGGCGACCTGGGCGGGCATCCCTGCACCAGGTTGTGCGCTCGCTCCCGCGTCGCGCGCCCCGGGATGGGAAGCCGACGGTTGTCCTGGCGGCGTCCCAGCCGCGGACCTTCGCGGCTCCGATGCCTCCGACGGCAATTCGGGCAGCGGCGCCTGCAGCAGCAGCCGCAGGATCAGGACATCGTCTTCGGTCAGACTGGTAATGGTGCGGGCGATCAGGCGCAGCACGTCCTGCGTCACCCTGACCTCCCCTGTGAGAATTTTCGGCTCGACCCCGGCAGCTCTTTCCGAATCAGCAGGGCCAGCCGGCGCGCTACCACCCCGATCGGCAAGGTGGAATTGAGGCCGGTTGGCCGGCTGAATGCCTTCCACTTGCCTCCGCGGTTCCACAGCCTCGTCGACGCGGCTGTCAGGTAACAGCACCGGCCGGGCCGTTTCCTGTGCCGGGCGTGGCGCGCCGGCGACCCTGTCCGTTGGTTCAGCCTCGCGCGGGCGCGCTCCGGATCCGCCTTCGAACAGCCGGCGCAATGCCGACTGAACGGAGCGCTCCTCGCCCGATGCGCCCCGTCCGGTCGGCGAGCCCGCATCCTGCCGGGCGACCGAGGCAGAGACGAGCCACTGCGCGTTGACTGCATACAAGCGCTGACCGGCACCGGCGGCGGCCGGGCTACCCGAAGCCCGGTCGCCGGCCGAAAGCAGCGCCTGTGCCAAGCGTTGAGCCTGCGGCCCTTGCGGACTGCGGAGCGCCTCCATCAGAACCTTTGTCGGGGCGGTCGAGATGGCAGCCGTCAGCAGCCGCTCGATCGCCGGGCGCATTTCGGCCGGCACGCGCGACAGGATCGCAGTCAACCGCCGCCATGCCTCGTTGCTCCTGCCGCCACCGGCCGGCAGCTCCTTCATCGCGGCGAACAGCAACTCCAGCAGTTGCCGGGTTCCGCTGCCGTTGTCACCGAGATCGCCGCCACCCTGCTCGAATTGCCGCATCATCGCTTCGATAAGGCGCAGGAGCAGCGCGGCGCGCAGATTGGCCAAGGCCTCCGGCGAAGGTGCAGGTCGTGCGCCGGCGCCGGCTTCGCCCTGCTCCTGGGGCGGCGGCATTTGAACCGACGTCGCAATGCGCGGCAGCATCACCATCTCCATTCAGCCGAGCGCTGCCGCTGGCAGGCGCAATGCCTCTCTCAAGCAATCCATCTTCAGGCAGGGAAGGCGTCATGCGCACCCACGGGCGTCTGCTGGCCGGAGGCCCCGCAAGTCGGAAGCGCCGCTGCGCCGTCGGCCGGGGCGCGGCGGCGCTGCCCACCGCCCGTCTGAATCCAGGCGGCCGGGCGGGTGCCGCACGGTACAGGTTGAACCAGAAATCGCATCGCGCGGTTAATTTATCGTAAAGCAATAGATGCCTGTCCCGCCGGCACGATTTTTTGCGGGGCGCGCCTTGTTCCTGCACGGGTGCTCGCCAAATGAGTCGGGCCGGCCTTCTCCTTAACGAAACTGGATCGCCCATGTCCGTTCGCCCCCCGCAATCGCTTTGGCGTCCCCCGCCCTCCGGGCTGAACGTGCTTGAGTACGAGCTGATGGCCGAACGCGCCGACGCGCTCGGCCGGTATGGCCTCAAGGTCGAGACGGCGCTCGCGCAACTGAGGCAGGAGAGCACGTCATGCGACCGCGACCGGCGAGAGGTGATGCTGGATGCGGCGGCGGACGCGGTCTGGGCCTTTTTCATCCAACGAGAAATCTGCGGGCTGCGCGACCAGCGCGACATCATCCGCCGCTACGACATTCCAAAGGCCGTTCTGGCCCGCGTCGGCATTGTCCGGAAGCGCTAGCGCCCGCGCGTCGGGTTCTGTCCGGCGTCACGCGGCGCGGCGCAAGAGGCCGTAGACGCCAATGTCGTCAACAGGGAGCTTCAGGATCTGGCGCTCGGTCATTGCGGCCTGCCGGCGTTCGTCGGCCTCCTCCGCCGCAGCGACGGTCTCATCGCCAGCATCCAGCTGGTCGCGCAATTCCTCCAGCTTGGCGGCGTTGCCAAGGTTCTGGATGTCGCGCCGGCGCTCCGCCCTGGTTTCCGCGTCCTCGACCCGGCCAGGTTCCGGCCGCGCCGCCTCGTCGCGCGCCAGTTCCTCGATCGTCTTGGGGGCGGCCACGTCCTCGAGCCGCTGGAGAACCTTGCGCATCTCCCGCGTCAGGCTCTTGTCGCCCTCGGCTTGGGTCGCCAGCGCATCCTTGACCTTGCGGGCGGCCTCGCCCCATGGGGTCGCGATCGCCGCGATCATGTCCTGAGCGGTCAGGCCGAGCTGCTTCAGCCCTGTCTTTGCCTCCAGGCTGGCGACACTGTTCGGCAGGGCCGCGCGCATCGACATCAGCGCCGCCGATATCCGGTCTGCAAAGTCCTCCTCATCACCGGTCAGCCCTGCCGCGCCGGCGATCCGGGCCGCCAGTTCCGCCATCGGCTTCGACGGCCCCGATGCTGTCCCCTTGAGGATCGAGACCACCTCATCCTGGCTGACCCCCAACGACGTCAGCGATATGCGGACGGGCTCGCCGAGCGCATCGACCCGGTCGAAGGCCAGCATCGTCACGGCGTCGCGCAGTCGGCCCGCGAAGGCCACCGCCGATTCGTCCCCGCCCTGGGCCAGTCCCAGCGCCGACGAGAACCGCGAGATCAGCGACGCCATCGGGTCGGGATCAGCCTTCATGGCGCCGAAGAAATGGGCGACGATCTTTTCCTGGGCGGCGATCGATGTCGGGTCGTAGGTTGCCCCGGCGACCCGCTCACCCTTGTCTTTGCCGCTCGCCTTTTGCTCCGCCTCCTTCCGTCGCGCCTCGATATCCTCGAGCATCGTACGAAGCTGGTCGGCCACAAAGGTGCCGACCGACTGCTGCAGGGGCGTTAACATGGAACTATCCTGGCCGGGCGATATGCTGCCGACGAGGATAGGGGCGTGCAGTTAAGCGGATGTTACCCGCATGCCCAAGGAATCCGGGCGGCGCTCAGCTGTGCGCAAAGATGTCGGTCTCTTCCCAGCCAAGCAGATCGAGCTTGGCGCGGGTCGGCAGGAAAGCGAAACAGGCCTCGGCATGCTGCAGCCGCCCGTCGCGCACCAGCCGCGCCATCAGCTTGTCGCGCAGCGCGTGAAGATGCAGCACGTCCGAGGCCGCATATTCGAGCTGTGCCGGCGAGAGCGTTTCCGCAGCCCAGTCCGAGGACTGCTGCTGCTTGGAGATGTCGACCTCGAGCAACTCCTTCAGATTGTCCTTCAGGCCGTGCCGGTCGGTGTAGGTCCGCGTCAGGCGCGAGGCGATCTTGGTGCAGAACACCGGCGAGCAGATAACGCCGAAAGTGTGGAACAGCACGGCGATGTCGAAGCGGCCGTAGTGGAAGATCTTCTGCCGCGACGGATCGCTGAGCATGGTCACGAGATTCGGTGCGCGCGTCTGGCCGGCGGCGATCTTGATCACGTCGGCCGTGCCGTCGCCGGGTGAGAGCTGGACGACGCAGAGCCGATCGCGCCGCGGGATCAACCCCAGCGTCTCGGTGTCGATCGCGATCGCCCCGGTGTAGCGCGCCGCATCGACCGCCGGAATGTCGCCCTCGTGATATCGTATTGCGTTTGCCATCATGAACCCCACATGCAACTGCCTTAGTCGTGAGAGCGCTATATCGCATGTTTGCCGGCCGGTGTACTGCAAAGCGCGATATTGCCGCTCCAAGCTCGATGGTCCGCCATGAACCCTTGCAAGATGCGCCCTGCGACGGCCTGCCTTGTCGCCCTTTTGCTGTCGGTCCCCGTGCCGGCACCGGCGCAACTGGTCGATCCCATCCAACGCGGGGAAAGACGCTACCCCTTCACCGACCTGCCCGGCGTCGCGACGCAGGGAGAGGCGGCCGCAAGGGACGAATTTTCCTGCTCGCGCAGCTATGACGACAGCGAGCGCCTGCGCTGGGGCGAGTTCCGCAAGCCGGTCTACACCTGCACCCAGAACGGCCGTACCTTCACCAGCGAATTCCCGCCGATCTCTCGCGAGCGGGAGATGAGGGGGCTGCCGCGGTAGCTGACAGCGGCGCCAATCGTGCTATCAATCCTCCCGAAAGCCGAGACGGCCACACGGGAGGAAGCAATGACGGACAGGACCAGGCCCCTGGTAATCAGCGCGCCGGAGCCGCGCACCCTGGAGCTGATCTTTGCGCCGGCGGCGCTACGGCGCCTGAGGGCCGCCTACCGGGTCGTCGAGGCTGATCCGCAGGAGATCGCCGCCCTCGGCGACGCCGTTCTCGCCGAGGCGCGTTACATCATCGGTCAGCCGCCGCTCTCCGCCGACACGCTGGCGAAAATGCCGGAGCTGCTGTGCATCCTCAACGTCGAGAGCAACCTGATCAACAACATGCCGTACGAGATCCTGTTTTCGCGCGGCATCCATGTCGTGACGACCGGGCAGGTCTTCGCCGAGCCGGTCGCCGAGCTCGGCCTCGCCCTGGCGTTGAATCTCGCCCGCGGCGTGATCGATGCCGATCTGGACTTCCGCAAGGGGCGCGAGCGCTGGGGTGGAGAAGGCAATGCCTCCGCGCGCCTCTTGTCCGGCTCCGACATCGGCATCGTCGGTTTCGGCGACCTCGGCCGGGCGCTCAACCGGGTGCTGTCCGGCTTCCGCGCCCGCATCCGCGTGTACGACCCCTGGCTGCCGCCGTCGATGCTTGAAGAGGCAGGCGTGGAACCGGCGCAACTCGAGACCGTCCTGTCCGAAAGCGACTTCGTCTTCGTGGTCGCAGCCGTCACCAGCGAAAACAAGGGTTTCCTCGACGCCGAGGCTTTCGCGCGGATGCGCGAGGGCGCGGCGCTGATTCTGCTCAGCCGAGCCGACGTGGTCGACTTCGACGCACTGATGGCCGCGGTGGCACGCGGCCGGATCGTGGCGGCAAGCGACGTCTTTCCGCAGGAGCCGCTGGCCGCGGATCACCGGGTGCGCGGGCTGAGCGGCTTCATCCGTTCGGCCCACCGTGCCGGCGCGCTCGATTCCGCCTTCAAAAAGATGGGCGACATGGTGCTGGAAGACATGGACCTGATGGACCGCGGCCTGCCGCCGATGCGCTGCAAGCGCGCCGAGCGTGAAACGGTCGCTCGGATGCGCTCCCGACCCGTCAGCGTCAACTGACGCCGTCAGGCAGCCGAGCAGGCCTCGTCTTCGCCGGTGGCCGCCCGGCTGCCGGCCGGGATCGTCGCGACCCAGGCCCGGGCGATCGCCAGGCCCGCCGCGTCGGCCGCCGGGCCATAGGCGGCCGCGAATTCGTCATGCCGGTCGAGCCAGCCGGGCGCCATGCGCTCGATCTGCTCGGCAAACAGGTCTCGCCAGTATTCGGCGACCGTGCGGTCGACCTCGAAGTGGAACTGCGTGCCATAAGCGGCGCGGCCGACGCGAAAGGCCTGGTTGGAGGCTGCGGCGTTATGGGCCAGACGCCTGGCTCCTTCCGGCAGGGTGAAGGTGTCGCTGTGCCACTGGAACGCCGGGAAGGTGGCGCCGACCCGGGCGAGCAGAGGGTCGGCCAGGCCCTCGTCGGTCGGATGAACGTCGCACCAGCCGAACTCGACGGCGGCGCCGAGCTGGTTGGTCGCGCCATAGCCGCGCGCCAGAAGCTGGCTGCCGAGGCAGACGCCGAGCACTGACCGGCCGGCGTCGCCGTAGCAGCGCATCAGCGCGGCAAGACCGGCAAGATAGGGATGCCTCGCGTCGTCGATCGCCGATTGCGGTCCGCCCATCACGACCAGAGCGTCATAGCCGCCCTCGCCGGCCGGCAGCGCCTCACCGGCGTGCGGCCGGCACAAAACGATCTCGGCCCCGGCTTCCCTCAGCGCACGCTCCACCAGCCCGAGGGCCGTGATCCGGTCGTTCTCGACGACAAGCACCCGCATTCATGAGCCTCCCTGTTTGCCGGACAGAAGCACGCGCGGGCCCCACAATCAAGGCGACAGAAAAAGAGAGCCCGGCTGCAGGAGCAGCCGGGCAAGTCGGGGAGGATATGGAAATGACTGCGGTTCGGTGAGGCGGCTCACCTCTTGCAGTAAGGAAAGAATTACACGCTCTCCCGCGCGCGGCTGTTCCCTGCGGAACAGGGCGAGCGATCACGGGCGGATCACACCCTTGCGCAAGATGACATTGGCGTAGAGACGCCGCTCGCTCGTCTGGACCACGCTGTGGGCGGCACGGACACGCGGATAGAATTGGTCGCCCGGCAACGGCACGACCGCGAAACCGGCCGCGTGCCGGGCACAGACCGCGACGATCTCCTCATGCACGGGATCGAGCCGGTCCGGCGCCTGCCCCACGGTGGAACGAAAGATCGCTTGCTCGACGAAGTCGTCGATCGGCAGGACGGCGAGGACCGCATCCAACACCGGGATGAGCGCGAGGCCGTCCAGCCGGATCAATCGGCGGGCGTGCTCCAGCCCGGGGTAGTTGCCGTCAACGATCGCGATCTCGTCGCCGTGCCCCATCGACCGCAGCGTGGAAAGGAGCTCCGGGCTCAGGACGGGATCGATCCCCTTCAGCATCAGGCCGGCTCCTTGAAGAGGACGTTCTGGTCGAGATGGTAGCGGGCGAAAAGCGGCAGGCTGGCCGCGCCGATGGTCCGGGCGTGGCTGCCGGCCTCGCCCTCCAAAAGTTCCGGCATGATCACGCCCTGCAGATCGTGCTGGCCGAGCGCGGACTGCGTCGCCACGACGATGCGCGCGCGCACCCAGGCCGGAAAGCCTCCATCGATCACCGCGGCGGAGAAATCGATGACCGACGCGGCCGCGACCACCGCCTGGGCTAGCGCGGCGGCGGTGTCCTGGATCCAGGTTTCCAACGGCGCGCCGAAGTCTATCCAGTCGTCCGGCGAGTACCAGAGCGGCCGGGGATCGATCCCGTGGGCGCGCAGATGGTTCTCCAACACGAATATCGAGGCGATCTTCAAGAGCTGGACGGTCCTGCCGTCGCGGCGCTGGACCGGCAACGGGCCGATCGCGCCGGCAGTCCCGGTGCGGCCGGAAAACAGCGCGGAGTTGAGGACGACGCCGCCGCCGATGAAGGAGCCGATGAAGAGATAGAGGAAGTCGGGATAGCGCTGGCCGAGACCGAAGACGAGTTCGGCCGCGCAGGCGCTGGTAGCGTCGTTCTGCAGGAATACCGGGTGCGACACATGCGCGGACACCTCGCGCTGCAGGTCGACACCGCGCCACCGGTCCATGTCCGCCTGCGGCGCACCGACCTCGTCCGCCCAGTTCCACAGCTCGAACGGCGTCGCGATGCCGATGCCGGCGACGCGCTGGCGCTGCTTTTCCGTCAGCCGCCCCTCCAGTTCGGCAATGCCCTCGACGATGAAGGCGATGATCTCGTCGGGCATGGGGTAGGCATAGATCGTGCGAACCTGCATCCGGATCTGCCCGACGAAGTCCATCATCGCCAGTTCGGCACTGCGTCGGCCGATCTTAAGGCCGAAGGAAAAGACGGCATCGGGGTTCAGCCGCATCGGCGTCGAGGGCTGGCCGACCTTGCCACGCGTCGGCTCGCCGCGGACCAGCAGGCCATCGGCTTCGAGGGCTCGCATGATGACGGTGACGGTCTGGGCGGAAAGGCCGCTGCGGCGGGCGATCTCGGCCTTCGACAACTCGCCGTGCCTGCGCACGAGCGACATGACCAGACGCTCGTTATAGGCCCGCACGCCCACCTGGTTCGCCCCGCCGGACGGGTCCAGTATTCCTCCCGGCGACATTGCCGGTGCGGCCCCTTGAGCCATGCCTGCCTCCTCCCGAAGCCCGGCTGCGGGCTTCAACCGAGCTTCGATCCGCGGCCCCGTGGGGCGGCGACCAAGCTCCGGAGCTATGCCCCGTTTGTGAAAAGCATGCCACATCGAATTAATAAATCAATTCGATTTATTTATTGACACAAACTTTCTTCGGTGCTTCTCTTAGATCCCGGAAGCACGGCCCGGCATGCCAAGGGCGGCAGCGGGCCCGGCCTCCGGATGGCAACGAGCCATACTTATTGTCCTTGGGAGGATTACATGAAGAAATCGATTGTGAGCGCCGCTTTCGGCGCACTCGCGCTCGGCGTGGCCTTCGCCTCGCCCGCCGCGGCTGAAGACACCACGGTCTGCCTGATTACCAAGACCGACACGAACCCGTTCTTCGTCAAGATGAAGGAAGGCGCGACCGCGAAGGCGACCGAACTCGGCATGACGCTGAAGGCCTATGCCGGCAAGATCGACGGCGACCACGACAGCCAGGTCGCCGCGATCGAGTCCTGCATCGCCGATGGCGCCAAGGGCATTCTGATTGCCGCCTCCGATACCAAGGCCATCGTCGACAAGGTGAAGAACGCGCAGGATGCGGGCATCCTCGTAATCGCGCTTGACACCCCGCTCGATCCGCCCAATGCCGCCGACGCCACGTTTGCCACCGACAACCTGTTGGCCGGCAAGCTGATCGGCCAGTGGGCGGCCGCCACCATGGGCGACAAGGCCAAGGACGCCAAGGTCGGCTTCCTCGACCTTACCCCATCGCAGCCGACGGTCGACGTGCTGCGCGACCAGGGCTTCATGATCGGCTTCGGCATCGATCCCAAGGACCCGAACAAGATCGGCGACGAGGACGACCCGCGCATCGTCGGTCACGACGTGACCAACGGCAACGAGGAGGGCGGCCGCCGGGCGATGGAGAACCTCCTGCAAAAGGATCCGGACATCAACGTCATCCACACCATCAACGAGCCGGCGGCCGTCGGCGCCTATCAGGCGCTGAAGGCGCTCGGCAAGGAGAACGACGTGCTGATCGTGTCGGTCGACGGCGGCTGCCCGGGCGTCCAGTCGGTTGCCGAAGGCGTGATCGGGGCCACATCGCAGCAGTATCCGCTGATGATGGCCGCGCTCGGCGTCGAGGCCGTCAAGACCTTTGCCGAGACCGGCGAGAAGCCGAAGCCGACCGAGGGCAAGGACTTCTTCGACACGGGAGTCGCCCTGGTTACCGACAGGCCGGCCGACGGCGTGGAGTCGATCGACGTCAAGACCGGCATGGACAAGTGCTGGGGCTGACGTTCCACCCTGTGCCGGCCAGACCAGCGAAGGGCGGCCTCGGCCGCCCTTCGCACAAGAGGACGGCGACTTTGACAACATCGCAAAAACCGCGCAGCGTCTAGCGGTTGGCGGCCCGTCCGTTGCGGCCGGCCGCCGAAAACGGCAGCTTTTGCACACCCCTCGGGAGCGGGGTCACGGGAGGAAGGTCCATGGGCGAGCCCAACGCCGCACAACCATCCCAGGAATTCGAAAAGGTCCTGGTCAACAGCTCGACGCAAGTGGCGTCGTTCGACACGCATGACAAGACAGCCGTCCAGAAGATCCAGCATTTTCTGCATTCGACACCGGCCGCGGTGCCGTTCATCGTGCTGGTCGCGGCGATCGTCGTCTTCGGACTTGCCATCGGCGGAAAGTTCTTCTCGTCCTACACGCTGACGCTGATCCTGCAGCAGATCGCGATCGTCGGCATCCTTGGCGCCGCGCAGACGCTCGTCATCCTGACGGCCGGCATCGACCTCTCGATCGGGGTGATCATGGTGTTCTCCGCCGTGATCATGGGCAATTTCGCCGTCAGCTACGGCCTGCCGGCGCCAATCGCCATCCTCAGCGGCTTCGCCGTCGGCGGACTGTGCGGCTTCCTCAACGGCTTCCTGGTCTCGCGGGTGAAGCTGCCGCCCTTCATCGTCACGCTCGGGACGTGGTACATCATCATGGCCACCAACTTCATCTACTCCGCCAATGCGACGATCCGCGAGGCCGATGTGACGGCGGTGACCTCGATGCTGCATGTCTTCGGCGTGAGTTTCAAGATCGGCGCGGCGGTGTTCACGCTCGGCGTGGTGATGATGGTCGCGCTGGTGCTCGGCCTCTGGTACGCGCTGAACCACACCGCCTGGGGACGGCATCTCTACGCCGTCGGCGACGATCCGGACGCGGCCGAGCTTTCCGGTATCCGAACCGACCGCGTGCTGCTCGGCGCCTATACCCTGGCCGGCCTGATCGCCTCGCTCGCCGCCTGGGTCTCGATCGGGCGCAACGGCTCGATCTCGCCCTCGGCCGCCGTCACCGACTACAATCTGCAGGCCATTACCGCAGCGGTCATCGGCGGCATTTCGCTGTTCGGCGGCCGCGGCTCGATCCTCGGCACGCTGATCGGCGCGATGATCGTCGGCGTGGTGTCGATGGGACTGAACATGCTCGGCGCCGACCCGCAATGGAAGGTGTTCCTCACCGGCCTCCTCATCATCACGGCTGTCGCCGTCGACCAGTGGATCAGAAAGGTATCAGGCTGATGGCAAACGAACCCATTCTCACCGCCCGCGGCCTGGTCAAGCGCTACGGCCGGGTTACCGCCCTCGACCGCGCCGACTTCGACCTCTATCCGGGCGAGATCCTCGCCGTCATCGGCGACAACGGCGCCGGCAAGTCGACGCTGATCAAGGCGATTTCCGGCGCCGTCACCCCGGACGAGGGCGAGATCAGGCTCGACGGACGGGCCGTGCATTTCCGCTCGCCGATCGAGGCCCGGCGCGCCGGCATCGAGACGGTGTACCAGAACCTCGCGCTGTCGCCGGCGCTGTCGATCGCCGACAACATGTTCCTCGGGCGCGAGCTCCGAAAGCCGGGCGTGCTCGGTCGCTGGTTCCGCAAGCTCGACCATTCGGCGATGGAGAAGTTCGCCCGCGACAAGCTGTCCGAGCTCGGGCTGATGACGATCCAGAACATCAACCAGGCGGTCGAGACCCTTTCCGGCGGCCAGCGCCAGGGCGTCGCGGTGGCACGCGCTGCAGCGTTCGGCTCCAAGGTCGTCATCCTCGACGAGCCCACCGCCGCGCTCGGCGTGAAGGAGAGCCGCAGGGTGCTCGAACTGATCCTGGACGTTCGCGCCCGCGGGCTGCCAATCGTGCTGATCTCGCACAACATGCCGCATGTGTTCGAGGTGGCCGACCGCATCCACGTCCACCGCCTCGGCCGACGCCTGTGCGTCATCGACCCGAAGAAATACACCATGTCGGACGCAGTCGCCTTCATGACTGGCGCGAAGGAGCCGGAAGAGGCAGTGGCCGCATGAACGCGACCGTGGCGGAGATCGCGCGCGAGACGGTCGGGCGCGCCGGCGCGGCGCGACGCTTTCTGATTGCCGTCGCCGGCCCCCCCGGGGCCGGCAAGTCGACCATGGCGGATGACCTGGCCGCCGCGCTCGGGGCCCTTGGCGAGACGGCCGCGGTCCTGCCCATGGACGGTTTCCACATCGATGACGCCATCCTCTCCGAGCGCGGCCTGCTTGCGCGCAAGGGGGTACCGGAAAGCTTCGACGTGCGGGGCTTCCTCGACATCATCCGCGCCGTCCGTCCCGCCGACCAGGAAGTCCTTGTCCCCGTCTTCGACCGCGCGCGCGAGATCACCATCGCCTCGGCCCGCGTCATCTCGCCAGCACATCGCTTCGTCATCGCCGAGGGCAACTACCTGTTGCTCGACCGCGGCCGGTGGGCGGAGCTCGCGGCGCTGTTCGACTATTCGATCCTGCTGGCGCCGCCGCCGGCTGTGCTGGAGGCGCGCCTGTGGGCCCGCTGGCGCGGCTACGGCCTGAGCGAGGACGAGGCCCGGGCCAAGGTGTACGGCAACGACCTACCGAACGGGCGTCTGGTCCTTGAACACCATCGACCGGCCGACCTGACGCTGGACGACGCCTGAGCAGCCGCACCTGGAGCATTGGCGTCGCTCGGCGTGCGTGGTCTGGCAACTGCCGCGCGTCGTCGGGCTCGCGGCGTTGAACCATCGGCGGCATGCGGTCACTCGCTCTGGCTAGAACCCGGCGGCTGCTCGATCATTGCGATCCACCGGCATGCGGGCGTCGGCCGGCCCGCTCTCTGGCGTTCCGCCAGCCGCCAAGGCCGTCGGCGGTAAAACGTTTGCCACGGTGCGCGTCGGGATGATAATGCGCGGCAATCCCATCCAGCCAGCCGCGGAGTCACAGCCCATGCAATCGATCACCCTTCGCCGCCCCGACGACTGGCACCTGCATCTGCGCGACGGCGCGATGCTGAAGGGCGTGATCGGCGACACCAGCCGCCATTTTGCCCGCGCGATCATCATGCCGAACCTTGTCCCGCCGGTCGTCACCACCGCCGATGCGCGCGCCTATCGCGAGCGGATCATGGCGGCGCTGCCGGCCGGCGACCGTTTCCAGCCGCTGATGACGCTCTACCTGACGGAGCAGACGAGCCCCGACGACGTTGCAGCGGGCAAGGACAGCGGGCTGGTCACCGCGGTGAAGCTGTATCCCGCCGGCGCCACCACGAATTCGCACGGCGGCGTGCGCGACATCGAAAAGGCCATGCCGGTGCTGGAGCGAATGGCCCGCATCGGCCTTCCGCTCTGCGTCCACGGCGAGGTGACGACGCCGGAGGTCGACATCTTCGACCGCGAGGCGGTGTTCATCGAAACAGTGCTCGATCCGCTGCGCCGGCGGCTGCCGGAGCTGAAGGTCACGATGGAGCACGTGACGACGAAGGATGGCATCGACTACATCAAGGCGTCGAAGGCCAACCTCGCCGGCACGATCACCACGCACCACCTGATCATCAACCGCAACGCCATCCTCGTCGGCGGAATCCGGCCGCACTATTATTGCCTGCCGGTGGCCAAGCGCGAACATCATCGCCTGGCGCTGCGCGCCGCAGCCGTCTCCGGCGATCCGCGCTTCTTCCTCGGCACCGACTCGGCCCCGCATGTCGACCCGCTGAAGGAATGCGCCTGCGGCTGCGCCGGCATCTATACCTCGATCAACACCATGAGCTGCCTGGCCCACGTGTTCGAGGACGAGGGTGCGCTGGGCCAGCTCGAGGCATTCACCTCGCTGAACGGCCCTGCCTGGTACGGCCTGCCAGTCAACGAGGCGACGATCCGCCTCGTACGCCGGGACGCCCCGGTCGCCTTCCCCGCCAAGATCGATACCGGTGCCGGGCCCGTCACCGTCTTCGACCCGATGTTCCCGCTGCACTGGGACGTTGACTGAACGCCCCGTTCAAATAAACGGGCGGGGCGTTTCCTGCGGTCCTTCCCACCCGGCGACCTGCAGCAACTCGCTGGCCTCCAGCACCTCGCAGCCGCCGTCCTGCCATCGGACCAGCTTGCGGTCGGAGAGCTTCTTCAGCGTCTTGTTGGTGTGAACCAGTGACAGGCCGAGCGTGTCGGCCAGATGCTGCTGCGTGACCGGAATGACCTTCTTCGTCCCGTTGAGGACGCCGACGGCGCTGGCCCGCCGGTGGATGTAGGACAAGAGATAGGCCGTGCGCTCGATCGCCGAGCGCCGGCCGATGCTCAGGAGATGCTCATCAAGGATGCGTTCCTCGTGCGCGGCGATCCAGGTCAGGTCGTAAGCGAGCGAGGCATGGCGCTCGAACAGCCGTCCCAGCCGCGAGCGCTCGAAAACGCAGAGCGTGACCGGGGTCATGGCCTCAACGGAATGGTCCAACTCGCCCATCAACACACCCTGCAGGCCGAGCAGATCCCCGGGAAAGACAAAGTTCATGATCTGCCGGCGCCCGTCAGCCAGAAGCTTGTAGCGAAAGGCCAGCCCGGCGAGCACGGTGTAGATGTGCGGACTGTGGGTCCCCTCGACGAGCACCGTCGCGCCCCGTTCCACCGACAGCTCGCCGACCTTGAACTTCGAGACGAACTGCAACTCGTCGGAGGAGAACTCCCGGAAGTGCTTCAGCCCCCGCAAGGGACACTTGCTGCAAGGTGTCTGCCACTTTCCGGCCTCACCCGGAGACTGCACTGTCGGCATGAATCCCCTCCCTTTTCCGGCGGCGGCACTTCACCAGCGCCATTCTCCCCGCTCCGGTTGTATCGGCTCGAAGGACAACGCCCGTGGCTCCGCGCGGTTCCACATTGGACGGCTATGTCTTTTTTAAATGACGCTGGCCGTCGGTGGTACCACATTGACGCGCCGGTGGAGCCGAGCGGCCCTGCCGGAAGCTCGCCGGGCGAATCCCATGCCCATCGGAAGGCGCGCCGAATGACAGACACAAATCCGCATATCGCCATCGTCGAGGAAGAGTTCCTCATTGCCGTCGATGCCGAGTATCTGATCCGCGAGAAGATGGCGTGCCGAACGACCCTGGCCCGGCCGGACCAGCTTGCGCGCTGGACGGATCGCGAACTTTCGGGGCTGGATCTGTGCCTGATGGACGTGCCCATGCGGGCGGAGCGCGTGCTCGCAATCGCCCAACGGCTGCGAGCGCTTGGCAAACCGCTGCTGTTTACTTCGGTCTCCGAACTGCATCGCCACGGCATCGAGACATTCGAGGGCGTTCCGGTCATCATGAAGCCCTATGACGGCGAGCACCTGCTCGCCGTCATCGCAGCAATGCTGTCGGCGACGAGCGAACGTCAGAACTGACGCCCGATCCGCGCATCGACCGACTGGCCGTTGGCGCCGCGAACAGCGAAGTAGAGCATGATCGCCGCCCACAGGATCGACTTCTCCGCGCCCATCAGACCTTCTGCCTTGACCACGGCGTGGAAATAGATGGTCACGCAAAGGACAATGGCCGACGCCACGGCCGCCGGCCGGGTGAGGAGGCCGACCGCAAGCAGCAAGCCGCCGAAAAACTCCGTCGCGGCCAAAAGCGGCGACCAAAGCACGCCGGGATAGAAACCGAGGCTCTCCACCAGCCCGGCGGCGCCAAATGGGTCGAGGATCTTGCCGTAGCCGTGGGTGACAAGCAGCAGGCCGGCGACAACACGGAGCAGGGTCTCGGCGCTCTGGCCCAGGGACGCATAAGCGGGACCGAGGGCGGGCAGCAGCAGGCGGGTGCGTGGCGTCGTAAAGTCGCTCATGAATTTCTCCGGGAATGTTGCGCCGCACCATTTCCGTGCTCCAGCCGACGGAAGCAAGGGGCGCTCCGGTCAATACCTGATGAAATCAGTTGACATATCCGTGAGCGGCGCGCCATCGAAGATGGGGGTGCGTCCGGTCGGACGCGCGGCGCAAAGCGGCGGCCGCCGCCACCGGAACAGGTCTAGCGATGAACGAGACAAAACCGCGGATAGCGATCCTCTACTGCACCCAATGCAACTGGCTGCTGCGCGCCGGCTGGATGGCGCAGGAACTGCTGCACACCTTCGGCGACAGCCTCGGCGAGGTCGCGCTCATCCCAGGAACCGGCGGCAATTTCGAGATCCGCGTCGACGACGCGGTCATCTGGGAACGCAAGCGCGATGGCGGCTTCCCGGGACCGAAGGAACTGAAGCAGCGGGTACGCGACGTCATCGAACCGGGCCGCGATCTCGGCCACGTCGACCGCAGCTGACCGAGACCCGGGCCACCGCCATTTTCCGGCCGTGGCGTTCCTCAGCGATAGGGCGAGAGGCAGTATCGATAGATACCGCCGCCGGCATGGTACTGGTTGGTGGCCGGATTGTAGGTGCGGTAGCGGCTCAGGCAATAGCTGACATGCGCGCTGCGGGCGGTGTAGGCCGGCACCGTCGAGCGGTAGTAGGGGCTGTCCTCGCCGATATAGAACGGCCGATAGGGCGGGTAGTACGGCATCCGATAGGGGCCGTTGTAGGAAGGCCGGTAGTAGGGGCGGTAGGCCGGCCAATAGTAGGGCCGGGTATAGGGACTGTAGAGCGGCGCGTAGTAGGGTCGATAGACCGGGCTGTAGCGCGGCCCGTAATTCCAGCAGCTATAGGCATTGCAGGCAACGCCGATACTGAGAACGCCGGCCCCCGCGAAGGGCGAGGCCAGGGCCAGCGGCATCGCGGCACCGGAAACCGGCACCAGGGCGGCGACGAGGCCCGTTGCACCAGCGAAGGCGAGACTGCTGAACCTGGACATTTCCATCCCCCTTTGTCTCTCGGTGAACACCGTCGGCTTGCGTCCCATGGCGATTCGACGCAGTTTGAGGCCGCTTTATTCGCAGCGCGGGCGGGAGGCCGGGACCTATGGCCCGATCCTCGGACGGACAGGCCGTCAGCAACGCGCACGCGCAAGGATACTACAACTCGGAGCATGGCATGAGTCTGAAATTCGGTACCAGCGGACTGCGGGGACTCTCGCGCGACCTCGAGGGCCGCGCGGCCGCCCTCTATGCCACCGCCTTTGCCCGCTACCTGCAACAGTCGGGTCTGGCCGCGCCCGGGGATGCGGTGCTGGTTGGCCGCGATTTCCGGCCGTCCAGCCCGGCGATCGCCGCCATCGTGATCGGCGCGCTGCGACGGGCCGGGCTGAAGCCGCTCGACGGCGGCGCGGTACCGACGCCGGCGCTGGCCCTCTTCGGGTTTGACCGCGGCGCCGCGAGCCTGATGATCACCGGCTCGCACATTCCCGCCGACCGCAACGGCATCAAGTTCTACCGGCCCGACGGCGAGATCGGCAAGGCCGATGAAGCGGCCATAACGACGCTTGCCGAGGCCATCGCCACCGAGGACAGCATCGCGGCCGACCCGGCCGCGGCCGTCGATGTGTCGCGGCAGGTCGAGGCCCTGTTCGTCGAGCGCTGCATCGGCCTGCTGCCGGCGAACGCGCTCAAGGGGCTCCGGATCGGGGTCTACCAGCACAGCACGGTGGCGCGCGACCTGTTCATCACCGTGCTTTCCGCGCTCGGCGCCGATTGTATCGCGCTCGGCCGTTCGGACCGTTTCATCCCGGTCGACACCGAGGCGGTCCCGGCCGCGACGATCGAGCAACTGCGCGGCTGGGCCGGCGGGCAGCGGCTGGACGCGATCGTCTCGGCGGACGGCGACGGCGACCGCCCGCTCGTCGCCGACGAGACCGGCACCCCGCTGCGCGGCGACCTGATCGGACTGATCGCGGCGAGCTTTCTCGGCGCCGACACGGTGGCGACCCCCGTCACCTCCAATTCCGGCATCGAGGCCGCCGGACGCTTCAGGGTGCTGCGCACCCGCGTCGGCTCGCCCTACGTGATTGCGGCGATGAACGGGGCGGTCGTTGGCGGCGCGCGCTGTGTGGTCGGCTTCGAAGCGAACGGCGGCACGCTGACGGGCACGCCCGCCACGGTCAACGGCCAGACGCTGGCCGCGCTGCCGACGCGCGACAGCTTTCTGCCGGCACTCGCCGCCCTCGCCCTGATGGTCGAGCGCGGGCAGCCGCTGTCGGCTGCCGCCGCCGCATTCCGGCTCAAGGTCGCGGCCGCGGACCGGCTCGAAGACTTTCCGGGCGAGACGAGCGCGGCACTGATGGCGCTGCTGCGCTCCGGCCCGCAGGCGCTTGCCGGTTTCCTCGCGCCGATCGGCACGCCGAAGGAGACCAGCAACATCGACGGGCTACGGGTGACGCTGACGGACGGACGGGTCATCCACTTCCGCCCCTCCGGCAATGCGCCGGAGATGCGCTGCTATGTCGAGGCCGGGGACGAGGGGGCGGCAGAGGCGCTCCTCGACCACGGCCTGAAGCTGATCCGGGACTGGGCCGCGAGCCACAGCTGAGGAAAACGGCGGACCGTTGCAAAAACTTCAAAAAGCCAGTTGACACCAACGGCGGCGCCCCTTACACCCGCCTCCGTCGCCCAGATGGCGGAATTGGTAGACGCGCAGGTTTCAGGTACCTGTGCCGCGAGGCGTGGAGGTTCGAGTCCTCTTCTGGGCACCATTTCCCTTCCCTTCCGGATGCTGCAGAGCAGCCGGAGCAGTTCGAAAAACCCCGGTCTTCCGGGGTTTTTTCGTTTGCGGCGGCACGATCTTCCTGCGCCTCCTTCAGCTCTCCAGCCCGTACGGCACGATGCGGCGGACGTGATGATCCACGTTCAGCCGGCGCTTGAACGGCGGGACGGCGCGGCTGGCGCAGTTCGAGCGCTCGCAGATGCGGCAGGAGATGCCGATCGGGTCGAAGGCGCCGGCGTTCTCCAGGTCGAGGCTGTCGGCGTAGACGAAGGCGGGCGCATAGGAGACCTCGCAGCCGAGCGCGAGCGCGTATTCGGGGCGGGCGGCGCGATAGCCACCGCTGCCCTTCGAGGCGTGGGTGGCAAGGCAGAGATAGCGCACCCCGTCCGGAGTTTCGGCAAGCTGGCGGAGGATGCGCCCCGGCCGCTCGAACGCCTCGTGCGCGTTCCAGAGCGGGCAGGCGGCGCCGAACCGGGCGAACTGGAACTTGGCGGCGCTGTGCCGCTTGGTGATGTTGCCGGCGCGGTCGATGCGGGCGAAGAAGATCGGCACGCCCTTGCGGCCCGGGCGCTGCAACGTGCTGAGGCGGTGGCAGACCTGTTCGATCGAGGCGCCGAAGCGGGCGGCCAGCAGTTCGAGATCGTGGCGCAGCTCCTGTGCCGCCTCGAGGAAGGAGCCATAGGGCAGAAGCAGCGCGCCGGCAAAATAGTTCTGCAAGCCCATGCGGCAGATCTCCAGCGCCTCCTCCGAGCGGAAGCCGGCGCCGCGCGCGACCGCATCGATGTCGCGGCCGGCCCCCAGCTGGGCAACCTGCAGCGCCAACTGGAAATCCCGGGTAGAAGCGGCGGCATAGGGATTGATGGTCAGCACCCGCGCGTCGGGATCGTAGCGGCGGATCGCGTCGTCGCCGGCGGCGCCGCGGGCGATGCGCACGCCAAAGGTCTTTTCCAGGTGCTCCGACAGTGCGGCGTGGTTGTCGCCGCGGCCGATGCCGAGGCCGCCGGCCAGCTGCTCGGCGAGGAGATCGAGCTCGTGGATGTAGTTGTCGACGAAATGAAAGAAGTCGCGCACCTCCTCGTAAGGCGTCGTCTCCGCCGGCCCCCCTGCCCTTCCCAGCGTCGCGTCGAAGCTCGCGAGCCGCTCGCTGTTGCGGCGATAGGCCTGGTGGCAGGCGATCAGCGCGTGCGCCAGGCCGGGCGCGTTCTGGGTGACGAGCTTCAGTTCCTGCAGGCTCGGCGTGTAGGTCTCGAACAGCGGATCGGTGAGCGCCTCCGACAGGGCCGAGAGCAGCCGGTCGCTCTCGCCGACCGACAGCTCGGAGAGATCGAGGCGGAACTTGTCGGCAAGCGCGAGCAGCACGGCGGCGGAGACCGGCCGCTGGTTGTTCTCGATCTGGTTCAGGTAGCTGGTCGAGATGCCGATGCGCTCGGCGAACTGGCTTTGCGTGGCATTGCTTGCCTGCCTCAGATCACGCACCTTGCGGCCGATGAAGAGTTTGCCGATCGCCATGTTCGCAATATCGCAATTTCAACTTTGCTATTTTATATTTCCACCTTTGCACATCTTCAACTGTTTTCAATGGGCAAAGATCGGCATAATGCGCGCCGACACCGAATTCAGGGAGGAAGCATGCGCCCCATACTCGAGCAACTGCAGGCGCGCCGCGACGAAGCCTATCTCGGCGGCGGGCAGAAGCGGATCGACGCGCAGCACGGCAAGGGCAAGCTGACGGCGCGCGAGCGGCTCGAGGTGCTGCTCGACCCCGGCTCGTTCGAAGAATACGACATGTACGTCACCCACCGCGCGGTCGACTTCGGCATGGCCGAGCAGAAGATCGCCGGCGACGGCGTCGTCACCGGCTGGGGCACGATCAACGGCCGCCAGGTCTATGTGTTCTCGCAGGACTTCACCGTGCTCGGCGGTTCGCTGTCGGAGACGCATGCGCAGAAGATCTGCAAGATCATGGACATGGCCGTGCGCAACGGCGCCCCGGTGATCGGCCTCAACGATTCCGGCGGCGCCCGCATCCAGGAGGGCGTGGCCTCGCTCGCCGGCTATGCCGAGGTGTTCCGCCGCAACGCCGAGGCCTCCGGCGTGATCCCGCAGATCTCGGTCATCATGGGCCCCTGCGCCGGCGGCGCGGTCTATTCGCCGGCCATGACCGACTTCATCTTCATGGTGCGGGACAGCTCCTACATGTTCGTTACCGGCCCGGACGTGGTGAAGACGGTGACGAACGAGATCGTCACGGCCGAGGAACTGGGCGGCGCTGGCACGCATACGAAGAAGTCCTCGGTGGCCGACGCGGCCTACGAGAACGACATCGAGACGCTCGAGCATGTGCGGCTGCTGTTCGACTTCCTGCCGCTCAACAACCGCGAGAAGCCGCCGGTGCGGCCATTCCACGACGATCCGGCCCGGCTCGAGGCCCGGCTCGACACGCTGATCCCGGACAGCTCCAACAAGCCCTACGACATGAAGGAACTGATCCTGGCGATCGCCGACGAAGGCGATTTTTTCGAGCTGCAGGAGAACTTTGCCCGGAACATCGTCACCGGCTTCATCCGCCTCGAGGGCCAGACCGTCGGCGTCGTCGCCAACCAGCCGATGGTGCTCGCCGGCTGCCTCGACATCGACAGCTCGCGCAAGGCGGCAAAGTTCGTGCGCTTCTGCGACGCCTTCAGCATTCCGCTTCTGACGCTGGTGGACGTGCCGGGCTTCCTGCCGGGCGTGGCGCAGGAATATGGCGGCGTCATCAAGCACGGCGCCAAGCTGCTCTTCGCCTACAGCCAGGCCACGGTGCCGATGGTGACCCTGATCACCCGCAAGGCCTATGGCGGCGCCTATGACGTCATGGCGTCGAAGCATATCGGCGCCGACGTCAATTACGCCTGGCCGACGGCCGAGATCGCGGTAATGGGCGCCAAGGGTGCGACCGAGATCCTCTACCGCTCGGAACTGGGCGACCCGGACAAGATCGCGGGGCGGACGCGGGACTACGAGGAGCGCTTCGCCAACCCCTTCATCGCCGCCGAACGCGGCTTCATCGACGAGGTGATCATGCCGCATTCGTCGCGCAAGCGCATCGCCCGCGCCTTCGCCGCGCTGCGCAACAAGCAGGTGGACACCCGCTGGCGCAAGCACGACACGATTCCGTTGTGAGGGAAGGTCCGGATCATGGCCAAGCTTCCCGACATGACAAAACACCGTGGCTTCCCGTCCGGCATGCCGGGCACGGGCGTCCAGTTCACCATCCGCCGGGCCAATCCGAAGGGCGTCACGCCGGTCAAGGCGCTGCCGCGGCGCGCCCGGCCGGGTTCGGCCGAGCACAAGATCGATGCGGCCTTCTTGCATGCGCTCTGGCATCAATTCGGCGCGGAACCTTTCGAGCGCGGCAATCTCGATGCGGCCCGGCTCAACCTGCTCTTCGGACGCGAGGTGGTGGCGGCGGAAAAGGACTTCGACCCGACCTCCTACGAGGCATTGCTGGTCATTGACGAGAAGGTGGCCCGCGCCTCCTTCCCGGAATCGTTTGAAGACGTGATGGAGATCTAGCCTTGGCGATCAACAAAATCCTCATTGCCAACCGCGGCGAGATCGCCTGCCGGGTCATCAAGACGGCGCGGAAGCTCGGCATTGCCACCGTCGCGGTCTATTCGGACGCGGATCGCGACGCGCTGCATGTGCAATTGGCCGACGAGGCGGTGCATATCGGGCCGGCGCCGTCGAGCCAATCCTATATCGTCATCGACCGCATCCTCGCGGCTGTCCGCCAGTCCGGGGCGGACGCAGTCCATCCCGGCTACGGCTTCCTGTCGGAGAACGCCGCCTTCGCCCGGGCGCTGGAAGAGGAAGGCATCGCCTTCATCGGCCCTCCGGTCGGCGCGATCGAGGCGATGGGCGACAAGATCACCTCGAAGAAGATCGCGGCCGAGGCCGGCGTCAACACCGTGCCCGGCCACATGGGGCTGATCGAGGACGCCGAGGACGCGGTCAGGATCGCCACCTCGATCGGCTATCCGGTGATGATCAAGGCGTCCGCCGGCGGCGGCGGCAAGGGCATGCGCATCGCCTGGAACGACCGCGAGGCGCGCGAGGGCTTCCAGTCGTCGAAGAACGAGGCGAAGAGCGCGTTCGGCGACGACCGCATCTTTATCGAGAAGTTCGTCACCCAGCCGCGCCACATCGAGATCCAGGTGCTGGGCGACACGCACGGCAACACGCTCCACCTCGGCGAGCGCGAGTGTTCGATCCAGCGCCGCAACCAGAAGGTAATCGAGGAGGCTCCCTCGCCGTTCCTCGACGCGGCGACCCGACGCGCCATGGGCGAACAGGCCGTCGCACTGGCCAGGGCCGTCGGCTACCACTCGGCGGGAACCGTCGAGTTCATCGTCGACGGCGAGCGCAACTTCTATTTCCTCGAGATGAACACCCGCCTGCAGGTCGAGCACCCGGTGACGGAACTTGTCACCGGCATCGATCTGGTCGAGCAGATGATCCGGGTGGCGGCGGGCGAGACCCTGTCCTTCGGACAGGACGACGTGACGCTGACCGGCTGGGCGATCGAGAGCCGGCTCTATGCCGAGGACCCGTATCGCAACTTCCTGCCCTCGATCGGTCGGCTGACGCGCTATCGCCCCCCGGCGGAGGGCCGGCACGAGGATGGAACGGTGGTCCGCAACGACACCGGCGTCTACGAGGGCGGCGAGATCTCGATGTATTATGACCCGATGATCGCCAAGCTCTGCAGCTGGGGCGCGGACCGCGCCGCCGCCGTCGCGGCCATGGGCCGGGCGCTCGACGACTTCGAGGTCGAGGGCATCGGCCACAACCTGCCCTTTCTGTCGGCGGTGATGCTGAACGAGCGTTTCCGCGAGGGACGGCTGACCACCGCCTTCATCGCCGAGGAGTTTCCGGACGGGTTCGGCGGCGTGGAGGCGGACGAGGCGTCGCGCCGAAAGCTCGCCGCGGTCGCGGCCCTGGTCAACGACCGCCTGCAGCGCCGGGCGACGAAGATCTCCGGCACGATCGGCAACCATCGCCGCCGCATCGGCCAGCAATGGGTCGTCGCCCTCGGACGCGAGCCTGTCGCCGTGACGCTGGCGCAGGAGGGCGAGGCCTGGCGCACCACCTTCGACAATGGCGACGCGGTCATGATCCGCAGCGACTGGCTGCCCGGACAGACGCATGCCATCTTTGTCGTCGACGGCGCGCCGATGGGCGTGAAGGTCAACCAGACCGGCCAAGCGCTGCGGCTGCGCTGGCACGGCATCGACGTCACCGCCCGTGTGCGCGAGCCGCGGGTGGCCGAGCTTGCCGGACTGATGCCGGTCAAGCTGCCGCCCGACACCTCGAAGATGCTGCTCTGCCCGATGCCGGGACTGATCACGGCGATCGCGGTCGCGGCAGGCGAGACCGTCGAGGCGGGCCAGGCGCTCGCCACGGTGGAGGCGATGAAGATGGAAAACATCCTGCGCGCCGAGAAGAAGGCGGTGGTGAAGCGGGTCCCGGTCTCCGTGGGCGCCAGCCTCGCCGTCGACGAGATCATCATGGAGTTCGAATAGCACCCCCGGCCCGACGTCGGGTGTAGGATGGCTTCAGCACGACGGCTGCCGGCGATCGCCGCGGCGGCAACGCAACAAATGACAGGACAGCGACGATGACGACCAAGATCTTTCCGGAACGCTGGAGCAAGCTGGCCGAGCGCGAACTGAAGGCCGCGCCGGAGAGCCTCGTCTGGCGCACGCCGGAAGGGATCGACGTCAAGCCGCTTTATACCGCCGCGGATCTCGCGGGCATCGACCATCTCGATGCGCTGCCGGGCGAGGCGCCGTTCGTGCGCGGACCGCGCGCCACCATGTATGCCGGCCGCCCGTGGACGATCCGGCAATATGCCGGCTTCTCGACGGCCGAGGAATCCAACGCCTTCTATCGCAAGAATCTCGCCGCAGGCCAGAAGGGCCTCTCCGTCGCCTTCGACCTCGCCACCCATCGCGGCTATGACAGCGACCATCCGCGCGTCGTCGGCGACGTCGGCAAGGCCGGCGTCGCGATCGACTCGGTCGAGGACATGAAGATCCTGTTCGACGGCATTCCGCTGAACGAGATGTCGGTGTCGATGACGATGAACGGCGCGGTGATCCCGATCCTTGCCAGTTTCATCGTCGCCGGCGAGGAGCAGGGCGTGCCGCGGGCGGAACTGTCCGGAACCATCCAGAACGACATCCTCAAGGAGTTCATGGTCCGCAACACCTACATCTACCCGCCCGAGCCCTCGATGCGGATCGTCGCCGACATCATCGAGTACACGGCAAGAGAAATGCCGAAGTTCAACTCGATATCGATCTCCGGCTACCACATGCAGGAGGCAGGGGCGACACTGGTGCAGGAACTGGCCTTCACGCTCGCCGACGGGCGGGAGTATGTGCGCGCGGCGCTCGCCAAGGGGCTCAACGTCGACGAATTCGCCGGCCGCCTGTCCTTCTTCTTCGCGATCGGCATGAACTTCTTCATGGAGGCCGCCAAGCTACGGGCGGCACGGCTGCTCTGGAGCCGGATCATGGAAGAGTTCGAGCCGAAGAAGGCGTCCTCGCTGATGCTGCGCACCCATTGCCAGACTTCGGGCGTGTCGCTGCAGGAGCAGGATCCCTACAACAACGTCATCCGCACCGCCTTCGAGGCGATGTCGGCCGCGCTCGGCGGCACGCAATCGCTGCATACCAATTCCTTCGACGAGGCGATCGCGCTGCCGACCGAATTCTCCGCCCGCATCGCCCGAAACACCCAGCTGATCCTGCAGCACGAGACGGGCGTGACCAAGGTGGTCGATCCGCTGGCCGGCTCCTACTATGTCGAAAGCCTGACCAACGAGATGGCCGAGAAGGCCTGGGCGCTGATCGAGGAAGTCGAGCGGCTGGGCGGCATGACCAAGGCGGTCAACGACGGGCTGCCAAAGCGGCTGATCGAAGAAGCAGCCGCGCGACGACAGGCGGCGGTCGACAAGGGCGAAGAGGTGATCGTCGGCGTCAACAAGTACCGGCTCGAGAACGAGCAGCCGATCGACATCCTGGAAATCGACAACAGCGCCGTGCGCGCGGCACAGATCAGGCGGATCGAGGACACCCGGCGCCGGCGCGACGGCACGAAGGCGAGCGAGGCGCTGGCGGCGCTGGCCGAGGTCGCGCGCAGCGGCAAGGGCAACCTGCTCGCCGCCGCCGTCGAGGCCGCCCGCGCACGCGCCACCGTCGGCGAGATTTCCGACGCCATGCGCGGCGCCTTCGGCGACCACGCGGCGACGCCCGAGGTGATCCGGGACGTCTATGGCGAGGCCTATCGCGACGAGCCGGAGCTCGCGGTGCTGAAGGAACGCATGTCCGGCCTGTCCGGCAGGCTCGGCCACGCGCCGAAGATCATGGTCGCCAAGCTCGGCCAGGACGGGCACGACCGGGGCGCCAAGGTGATCGCATCGGCCTTCGGCGACATCGGCTTCGAGGTGCTTGCCGGGCCGCTGTTCCAGACCCCGGAAGAGGCGGCGTCGATGGCGCTGTCCGAGAAGGTCAACGTCATCGGCGTGTCCTCGCTCGCGGCCGGCCACAAGACGCTGCTGCCGCAATTGGTCGAGGACCTCAAGAAGAAGGGCGGCGGCGAGGTGATCGTCGTCTGCGGCGGCGTCATCCCGCGCCAGGACTACCGCTTCCTCGAAGAGCACGGCGTCGCCGCCGTCTTCGGCCCCGGCACCAACGTCATCGACGCCGCGAACTCCGTTCTCGACCTGCTCGAAGGGCGGCGGCGCAACGTCTGACGCGCGGCTCAGCCCGCCCTGACGTACTCCACATGGCGGGCCAGCCAGCAGCCGACGCTCAGGCCACACACCGCGCCGGCGGCATCCCTGCGCACCAGCAGCGTCCAGTCGCCGGGCGCCGGCGCGTCCAGCGAGCGACGGCAGGACAGCCGCCACACGTCCTCCCCGACCGGATGGATCGGGTGCATCGCGCCCTCGCCGAGAAATCCGGCGAATGCGCCGTACCAGGCGCCGCCGGCAAAGACGATCTCGAAGGACGCATCCAACTCGCTGGAAACGTATCGGCCGGCGATGTCGTCGCGTAGCCCGGGGCGGACGCGGCTGGCGGTGACGCGCAGGTTCTCCGCGGGCCGCTCCATCACAACCCTGTCGCCGTCGCGCACAAGCGACACGGCCGGAGACCGCGCCACGCCGTCTGCCCCCATCGCGACCGGATCGGGCGCGGTGGCGAAACGTACCCTCAGGCCGCTATGAACGGAGGCAATCCGCAACAGCAGCCCGGTCGACGGGTCGACATAGTCGCCCGCCCATCCGGACGCCGGGCGCCGCGTCGCCGCCGGGCGCTCGGACCGGCCGAGGGCGGCCCGCAGCACGGCCAGCGCCGCCGCATGGGCGTCCGCCTCGTGGTTGAACATGACGATCACGGAAAGGCGCTCGGAGGCCGCGTGCAGCCGGCGGGCACGAAAACCGCGCAGCGCGCCGCCGTGGCCGGTCAGCGCAATCCCGTCGAGCATTTCGTGCGACAGGCCGAAGCCGTAGCGCGACGCCGTTCCATCGGCGAAGGACTGCGGCGCCGCGATCCGGTTGTAGAGGCCGCCCGGATCGTCGCGCGTGCGGTCGATGTAGCGCTCCCAGGCGAGCATGTCATCCAATGAAGCGGCGATCCCGGCGTCGCCCGACCAGTAGATGCGGTTGGTCGCCGGGAAGAAGCCGGTCCCCTCGTTGCCCTCGTAGCCGACGACCCCGTTCAGCGGCGCTGCGGTGTCGGCCGCGAGCATGGCCGTCCCCATGCCGGCCGGGGCAAACAAACGCTCGCGGTAGACCTCCGCCATCGACGCCCCAGCCGCCTCCTCGATCAGATCGGAGAGAATGCGGAAATTGCCGTTGGAATAGGAATAGTGACGGCCCGGTTCGAACTGGGTCTTGCGCATGCGGGCAAACAGCCGCGCGGCATCCTCGCGGGCAAAGACGCCATCGGCCAGCGCGCCGTGGAGGACCGTCAGCGCCCAGTAATCCCGGAGGCCCGACTGGTTGTGACACAGGTCGGCGACCGTCGGACACCGGCCTTCCAGGTTCGGCAGGCGGTGTGCGAGCGCGCCATCGAGCAGGGCCGGATCGCCGACGACATCGAGCAGCGCGGCGCAGGTGAATTGCTTGGTGATCGAGCAGACCGGCATGAGCGTCCCGGCGGTCATCGGAACGCGCCGGTCGAGATCGGCAAACCCCCAGGCCTGGCGATGGAGCACCTCTCCATCCTTGACGATGCCGACGACGCCTCCGGGACCGTTGAAGCGACCGGGAAGCGACCGGATCATGGCCTCGAGGGCGGCGGAATCGAAATCGGACATGGACGAGCTCTCGGCTGGAGGCGGATCGTGGCGCCGATTGCTACCGCGACCCGGCGGCACTGACAACGGATGGCGGGCAGGTACGGACGCCGCCGCCAACAGATATCTTTCCGCGGCCGATGCGAGCCAATAGAGTTGCGCCTATCCGGCCCGCTTGCCCGGGCTCTTTGCCGAGGGGTACCGACATGGAACGCGCACACGACCCAAGCCAGCTCGAAATGGTGGTGCTGATGACGCCGGACATGGCGAATTTCTCCGGCAAGGTGCATGGCGGCGCGCTGCTCAACCTGCTCGATCGCGTAGCCTATTCCTGCGCCTCGCGCTTCTCGCAGCAATACGCGGTGACGCTGTCGGTCGATCAGGTGGTGTTTCGCCAGCCGATCCATGTCGGCGAACTCGTCACCTTCAGGGCCTCGGTGAACCTTGCCGGGCGTACCTCGATGGAAATCGGCGTCCGGGTGGAGGCGGAAAACATCCGCACCGGCGAGCGGCGCCACACCAACTCCTGCTACTTCACCATGGTGGCGGTCGATGCCGAGGGCAGGCCGACGGCGGTGCCAACGCTGGCGCTCGACACGGACACCAAGAAGCGGCGGGCGCGGGCGGCAGAGGAGCGCCGCGCACTGCGCCACGAATTCGAGACGCGCTTCAGGGATGTCACCGAGGCCCCGGAGTGAGTGCGGCTGTCATCCCGGCCTGCCCGCGCCCGGTGAACGGCACCACGCCCGCCCAACCCGGCCGCGCCGATGGCCCATTGGCTCAGCCGCTCTGTTTGCGCAGAAAATCGTAGTACGCCATGCCCAGCGTCAATGCGACGACGATGGTCAGGTCGAGGCGGTAGACCTTCCAGAGGAGAATGCCGAGAAAGGCGGTCAGCACCGCCAGGGCGAAGACGCAAAGGCCCAGGTTTCGCATCTCATGTCTCCTTCTTCGGTGCAGCGAGGAAGCGGCCGAGCCAGTTGGCCGTCCGGAGCAGCCGGCCGTCGTCGCCGCGGCGACCGACCAGTTGCACACCCATCGGCAGGCCGACGTCCGACAGCAGCGGCAAGGTAACCGCCGGCAGGCCACAAAGGGTCCACAACCCGTTGAAGCTGGGTGACCCCGTCGTGGCCCGGCTGGCCGGCGCGGGGCCGGGCGCCGCCGGCGTCAGGATCGCGTCACAGCGGCCGAATATCGCGTCAAGGCCGGCATTGAGAACATCCGGCCAGTCGAGCGCGGTGATGTAGTCGCGTGCCAGGATGCCATTGCCGCGTGCGAGCGCCTGGCGAAGCGTGTCCGACAGCCCGGCGCCCTCGTCGCGGCCGTAGCGATGGTAGCACTTCGCCATCTCCGCGAGGTTGATGGTCTCGCGGACGGAGAGCGCCTCGGCAAACGGCGCCGGCAGTTCGGCCTCGAAGCAATGCCGCCCCAGCAGCCCCGCCACCTCTTCCAGGCCGGCCCGCATCGCCGGTTCGGCCTCGCTCCAGAACGGGGTGCGCACGAAGGCGAACGCCGGAGGGACCGGCGCGTCCGCCTGGGCCCGTTCCAGCAGCCGCGGCGGCGGCGGCGCCGGCACGGCCGAGCGGTCCTCCGGATCGTCGCCGAACAGCACGTCGACCAGCAGGGCGACATCGGCGATGCTGCGGGCGAATACGCCGACCGTGTCGAGCGCTGGCGACTGCATCAGGATGCCCGCTCTGGCAATCGTCCCGAAACTCGGCTTGAAGCCGACCACGCCGCAATAGGAAGCGGGCCGGATCACCGAGCCGCCCGTCTGCGTGCCGACCGCCAGCGGCACCATGCCCGCGGCAACCGCGGCCGCCGAGCCGACCGAAGAGCCGCCGGCCGTGTGATCTGGATGATGCGGATTGCGGGTGACCGCCGGCTCGAGATAGGCGAGCTCGGTGGTCACGGTCTTGCCCATGATGATCGCCCCCGCCGCCTTTAGCCGGCGAACGACCGCGGCATCCTTGGCCGGGATGCGCCCCTTGTCGGCAGCCGCGCCGTTCTCCGTCGGCATCGCGGCAGTGTCGATGATGTCCTTCAGGCCGACCGGGACGCCGTGCAGCGGGCCCAGCGGCCGACCGGTGGCGCGATAGGCGTCGAGCGCACGGGCCTGGTTGCGCACGTGATCGGCGTCAAGATGGGCCCAGGCGCGGATTTGCGGCTCCCGTGCGGCGGTGACCGCGAGAAGGGCCTCGGCGACCTCGACGGCCTTCAACGCGCCCGCGGCGATCCTGTCGCGCAGGACTACCGCCTCCAGTGCGGCGATCGACGGATCAACGGCCATAGAACAGCTCCGGGAGGTAGAAGACGATCTGCGGGAAGGCGTACATCAGCGCCATGGCGATGAACACCATGCCGACATAGGGAAGAACGCCGGAGAAGATCTGCGTCAGGCGCACCTCCGGCGGCGCAATTCCCTTCAGGTAGTAGGCCGACATCGCCATCGGCGGCGTCAGGAACGACGTCTGCAGGTTGAGCGCCACCAGAATGCCGAAGAACAGCGGATCAATATCGAACAGGCCGAGCAGCGGCAGGAAGATCGGCACGAAGATGATGATGATCTCCGACCACTCCAGCGGCCAACCCAGCAGGAAGATGATGATCTGGGCCAGTATGAGGAACTGGAAGGGCGTCAGGTCAAGCCCCTGGACGAACTCGGATATCAGCTGCTCGCCGCCGAGATAGGAAAACACCGAGGAGAACGTGTACGAGCCGACGAACAGCCAGCACACCATTGCCGTCGTGCGCACCGTGAGATAGACGCTCTCGCGCAGCCGCTGCCAGGTCATGGCCCGATAGGCAACCGCCAGCGCCATGCCCCCGAGCGCGCCGATCGAGGCGGCCTCGGTCGGCGTGGCCAACCCGAGAAGGATCGAGCCGAGCACGGCCAGGATGAGGAAGGCAAGCGGGAAGAACGACACCACCAGCATTGCCAGGACCTTGACCAGCGGCACGTCCGGCACCTCGGCCGCGGTCGGGCGGGGCGCGACCGCGGGCTGGAGTATCGATCGGCCGACCACATAGGCCAGATAGAGGCCGACCAGGGTCAGGCCGGGCAATAGGGCACCGGCATAGAGCTTGACGATCGAGACGCCCGAGCTTGCGGCATAGACGATCAGCATGATCGACGGCGGGATCAGGATGCCGAGCGTTCCGCCGGCGCAAATGATGCCGGAGGCGAAGGACTGGTCGTAGCGCGCCTTCAGCATCGCCGGCAGCGCCAGCAGGCCCATCAAGGTGACGACCGCCCCGACGATGCCGGTTGCGGTCGCAAACAGGGCACAGGTGACGAGCGCTGCGACCCCCATCGAGCCCGGCACGTTCTTGGAGGCGATGTTGAGCGTTGTGAACAGGCGATCGACGATGTTGGCGCGCTCGACGATGTAGCCCATGAACAGGAACAGCGGCACCGCCGTCAGCACGTCGTTGGACATCACCGTGTAGGTCTGGTTGACGAACAGGTCGAAGATCCGGTTGTTGAACAGACCCTCGACCCATAACCGCGCGCTATCCCACCAGCCCGCCGTCTCGTCGAGGCGGTTGTAGGCGCGCCACATGCGGCTCGGATCGTAGTAGGCGTAGTAGCCGAAGCCGATACCCAGCGCCATCAGGTTGAAGGCGATCGGGAAGCCCAGGAAAACAATCAGGATGAAGATGCCCAACATGAACAGGGCGACCTGGGGATCGGTCATTTGCCGGGCTCCTGTTCGTGCAGATGTTCCTTGATGAGACGCGTCTCGGTCTCCTCGATGTCCTCTTCGGCGACCAGCCAGTAGCCGTCGCGCATGCACAGCACGCAGCGGAACAGCTGGGCGATCCCCTGGACGAAAAGCAGCAGTCCCGCGGCCACGATGACCGTCTTGAACTGGAAGATCGGGATCCCGGCCGGACTGTTGACACTGACCTCGCCGTATTGCCAGGAGCGGGCGGCATATTTCCAGCCCGCGAGGATCAGCGCGGTCACGCCGGGAAAGAAAAAGAAGAGATAGAGAAAGAAGTCGACCATCGCTTGGGTGCGCGGCCGCCAGAGCCGGTAGAGAAAATCGCCGCGCACATGGCCGCCGCGCGAGAGCGTGTAGGCGCCGCCCATCATGAAGAGCGTGCCGTACATGATGAAGGAGACGTCAAGCGCCCAGGGGGTGGGGCTGTTCAGCAGGTAGCGGACGAAGACCTCGTAGCCCGTGCCGAAGGTCATCAGCACGATCAGCCACGCGAAGGCCTTGCCGAACCACGCCGACAGGGCGTCTGCAAAGCGGATGAAGGAGATCATGAAGGCGCTTCTCTCTTGGCGAACAGCAACCCGGCGGGCGGAATACCCGCCGGGATCTCATCGACCTTGCCCGCCTGCTCAGAGCGAAAGCTTGCCGGGGAAATAGTGCTCATAGGCGAGCGCGTAGTCAGGCGAGTTCATCAGCTCGTAATAGGTGACGCGCTCGACCCACGCCCGCTGGCTGTCGAGCACCTTCTTCATGAACTCGTCCTTCTCCAGCTCGACGATGAGGCCATCCCAGGCCTTGATCTGCGCATCGAGGATATCCTTCGACGTGCGCCGCACGGTGACGCCGCCGTCGTTCTGCAGCTTCGCCAGATCGGCCGAGTAGTTGTCCATGGCCGAAGCCGTGTTGGCGGTCGACGCCGCCTCGACGCCATATTTCAGGATCGCCTGCAGGTCCGGATCGAGGTCATCGTAGAAGTCCTTGTTGAACAGGAACTCGAAGCTCTCCGACGCCTGGTGATAGGACGACAGATAGTAGTTCTTGGCCACGTCCTGGGCGCCGAAGCGCATGTCCGAGGAGGGGTTGTTGAACTCGAAGGCGTCGATGACGCCGCGCTCCATCGCCGGAACGATCTCGCCGCCGGGCAACTGGGCGACCGACATGCCCATCGCCTGCATCAGGTCAGCTGCCAGCCCAACGGTGCGGTACTTGAAGCCCTGAACGTCGGCGACCGTGTTCACCTCGTTCTTGAACCAGCCGAACGGCTGGGCAAACATCGGGAAGCCGAGAAAGCCGACCACGTTGAGGCCGAGGACGTCCTGCGTCAGCTCGCGGTAGAACTCCGCGCCGCCGCCGGCATTGAACCAGGCCAGCATCGTCGTCGCCGAGCCGCCGAACACCGGCCCCGTGCCGAAGAGCGACGCCGCCTTGGACTTGCCGTACCAGTAGACCGGCACCGAATGGGCCGCATCCAGGATGCCGTCATTGCAGGCGTCCAGCACCTGGAAGGCACCGACGACGGCACCGGCCGGCAGCAGGTCGACCTTCAACCGGCCGCCCGACATCTCCTCGACCCGGGTCGTGTACTCACGCGCGAAATCCATCCAGATGTCCGATGCCGGCCATGACGTCTGCATCTTCATGACGAGTGGCGCTTGCGCCAGCACCGCCGGCGCCGCGAGGCTGCCGGCCGCGGCCGCGCCGCCGGCAAGAACGCCTTTCGCAAGAAACGAACGGCGTGAAACGGTTCCCTGTTCTTTCATTGCATCCTCCCAGTCATAAAAACGGCAGTGTTACTGCCTTTGTTTTGCCATGGTATAATTCCGGAAATTCGACGACATGGCAAGCATCATACGGATTTTGTTCACCATTTCGCCGGGTGATTTCGCCTGTCGGATGCGGTTCTCAAATATTGTTGATCGCCTGCAAGGAAATATTGCGTCGCAATACTATTGATGCACTGCACTATTAATCGATTTGCGGGCACGACCCGACGCCGCGCGAGCAGGTCTGCCTACGCTTGATTCCAAGCCTGCGATATTCATGAGGTCAGGGGACGAGGTCCGTCGGCCCGGCGCTTTCCGGGCCGCAAAATGCTGCCGGCACGCGGCGCATCGCGCCGGCCTTGATCCAGGCCGGACGGCTCGGTCACGAGCGCCAATCCTGCCGGAATCTTGCGCCCGTCTCGTGTATCTTCGCGACCTATTCGTCGCCCATCTTGAGCGCAGCGATGAAGGCTTCCTGCGGAATCTCCACCTTGCCGAACTGGCGCATGCGCTTCTTGCCTTCCTTCTGCTTTTCCAGCAGCTTGCGCTTGCGGGTGGCGTCGCCGCCATAGCACTTGGCGGTCACGTCCTTGCGCAGCGCGCGCACCGTCTCACGGGCGATGATGCGACCGCCGATCGCGGCCTGGATCGGGATCTGGAACATGTGCTGCGGGATCAGGTCCTTCAGCTTCTCGCACATGACGCGGCCGCGCTTTTCGGCCGCGGAGCGGTGGACGAGCATGGACAGCGCGTCGACCGGTTCGGCGTTGACGAGGATTGACATCTTGACGAGGTCGCTCTCCCGATAGTCCGCCAGGTTGTAGTCGAACGAGGCATAGCCCTTCGAGATCGACTTCAGCCGGTCGTAGAAGTCGAAGACGACCTCGTTGAGCGGCAGGTCGTAGGTCAGCATGGCGCGGTTGCCGACATAGGTCAGCTCCGTCTGGATGCCGCGCCGGTCCTGACAAAGCTTCAGGATACCGCCGAGATAATCGTCCGGCGTCAGGATCGTCGCCTTGATCCAGGGCTCGCGGAACTCGGAGATCTTGACGACGTCCGGCATGTCGGCCGGGTTGTGCAACTCCATCTCGGTGCCGTCCGTCATCGTCAGCTGGTAGACGACCGAGGGGGCAGTGGCGATCAGGTCGAGGTCGAACTCGCGCGACAGCCGTTCCTGGATGATCTCGAGGTGCAGCAGGCCGAGGAAGCCGCAGCGGAAGCCGAAGCCGAGCGCCGCCGAGCTCTCCATTTCAAACGAGAAGGAGGCGTCGTTCAGCCGCAGCTTGCCCATCGCCGAACGCAGTTCGTCGAAGTCGGCGGCGTCGACCGGGAACAGGCCGCAGAAGACCACCGGCTGGGCGGGCTTGAAACCCGGCAGAGCGGCGGCGGTCGGGCGCTTGTCCTCGGTGATGGTGTCACCGACGCGGGTGTCGGCCACTTCCTTGATCGAGGCAGTGATGAAACCGATCTCGCCGGGGCCGAGGCTGTCCATCGCCACCATCTTCGGCGTCAGAACGCCGACGCGCTCGACCGAGTACTTGGCGCCTGTGCCCATCATGCGGATGGTCTGCCCCTTGCTGAGCCGGCCCTCGATGATGCGCACCAGCACCATGACGCCGAGATAGGTGTCGTACCAGCTGTCGACCAGCAGCGCCTTCAACGGCGCGCTTTCGCCGCCGGGGCTCTTCGGCGCCGGCAGCTTGTGGACGATCGCCTCGAGCACGTCGGGAATGCCAAGGCCGGTCTTGGCCGAGATCAGCACGGCGTCGGAGGCGTCGATGCCGATCACTTCCTCGATCTGGTCCTTGATGCGGTCGGGTTCGGCCGCCGGCAGGTCGATCTTGTTCAGCACCGTCACCAGTTCGTGGTTGTTATCGATCGCCTGGTAGACGTTGGCGAGCGTCTGGGCTTCCACGCCCTGGCTGGCATCGACGACCAGCAGCGAACCCTCGCAAGCCGACAGCGAGCGCGAAACCTCGTAGGCGAAGTCGACATGGCCGGGCGTGTCGATCAGGTTGAGGACATAGGTCTCGCCATCCTTCGCCTTGTAGTGCAGGCGCACGGTCTGCGCCTTGATGGTGATGCCGCGCTCGCGCTCGATCTCCATGTTGTCGAGCACCTGTTCGCTCATCTCGCGCTCGGCAAGGCCGCCGGTCGACTGGATCAGCCGGTCGGCCAGCGTCGACTTGCCGTGGTCGATGTGGGCCACGATCGAGAAGTTGCGGATATGGTCGAGGGGCGTGGAGGAATTGGTGCTCATGGGCGCCATATAGCAGCGGCTTCAACGCCCGCAAAGCGGTAAATGCGCCGCGGTTTACCATGTTTTCATCCGGACGTGGCGGGACCGGACTCCTGGTCCGGCACCTCCACCAGCGCGCCGGCATTCGGCACCTGCGCGCTCTTCAGCTCGAACTGCTCGCGCTCCTCGACCGGCACGGTCTCTCGGCTGCGCAGCCGCAACAGCACGAACACGGCATAGGCCGCCGCCACGATCATCACCGCATAGACGAAGGTCTGGGGACCGAGGACGGGGGTCAGCAGGGTAACACCAAGCGGAACCACGGTCGCGGACGCCGACCACGCCACCAGCAAGGTCGAGGCCAACGGCACGAACTCGGCCGGGTCGGCGCGATCATTGGCATGGGCGTTGGCGACCGAATAGACGCTCTCCACCGCGCCGGCCCAGATCGCGAACACCACGATCAGCAGCGTGAGGTTGGAAAAGGAGGTGCCGAGCACCACCACCGCCGTGGCCGCGATGATCAGGCAGGTGAGGACCAGCACGAGGCGCCGGTCGATCCGATCTGACAGGATGCCGAGCGGGTACTGGACGAAGAACAGGCCGAACTGCATCCCGAACATCAGGGCGGCCACGTCCTTCTGCCCGACATTGCTGGCGGCCGCATAGATCGGGGTGAAGCCCTGCACAACCATCGACAGGCCGCCGGCCGCAAGCACGCCGACGAAGCCGACCGGCGAATTGCGCCAGACCATGCCGATGTCGATCCTGGCGCTGGCCGGGGGCGGCGGCGTGGCCAGGCGCGTCAGCCCGATCGGCAGCAGCGCGATCGCGGTGAAGAAGATCGTGGCGACCGGCACGAGGTTGCCCTCGGCCGGAATCCGGCCGAACAGCCAGGCACCCAGCCCGAGGCAGATGACATAGCTCATGTAGAAGAACGACATGGCCTTGCCGCGCCAGCTGTTTTCGGCTGCATGGTTGAGCCAGCTCTGAGCAATGATGAAGTTGATGCTACTGGCCGTGCCGTAGAGCCCGCGGGCGAAGATCCAGACCAGCGGATCGACGCCGAGGCTGACGAGGACGGCGGAGATGGTGACGAGCGCGAGCGAACAGGAGAAAGCGCGCGCGTGGCCGACACGGCGGATCAGAGGGCCGGCCACGACGCAACCGACGAGTCCGCCGAAGGCGATCGCGGTCACGGCTGCGCCGGGGGCCCATTCGGCTCCGCCCGTGCGCGACAGGACGAACGGCACGTAGGCGAACATCAGCCCGTTGCCGACGGCGACCCCTGCCATCGACGCGACGATCGCCATGATCGAGAGCAGGGAGTTGGCCGATGCCTTCCGGACATGCATTTTAACCGCTCCCGCCCTTCGTTCCTGCTGCAACCATAGCGACAGATGACCGCTGTTATTGTCGTCTTGGCGCCATGGCAAGGACATAATCCGCCCTCGGCAGGGGCTCGCTTGACTCTATTATGATTTCCAATATTTCTATCATAATGGAACATTCAATTGATGCGATCGATACCGCGGTTGCCGAGCGGCTGCGCGCCCTGCGAACCCGGGGCGGCCTGACCCTGGACGAACTCGGAAACCGCTCGGGTGTGAGTCGGGCGATGATCTCGCGCATCGAACGCGGCGAGGCCAGCCCGACGGCACAGTTGCTGTCGCGGCTCTGTGCGGCGCTGGGTGTCACGCTGTCAGATTTTTTTGCCCCCGGCGACGACATGGCGTCGCCGCTCTCGCGCCGCGCCGAGCAGCCGGTCTGGCGCGATCCCGAAACCGGGTACCGGCGCCGCGCCGTCTCGCCGGCGGGCAGCCCATCTCGCGTGGAGGTGATCGAGGTGGAGTTTCCGGCCGGCGCCCGCATCGCCTATCCGCCGGAAACGGCCAGGGAGGGCATGACCCAACATGTCTGGCTGTTCTCCGGTCGACTGGAGATGACGGTCGGCGCGGCCATGCACAAGCTTGAACCGGGCGACTGCCTGTTCATGAGCATCACCGAGGGCCACATCTTTCACAATCCGGGTCCCGAGCCGGCGCGCTATGCCGTCCTGCTCGACCGCGGCCGCAACTGAGAATGGCGAGGAATACGAATGGACGGCATCTGGATGTTGGAACGGGCGGAGGCGGAACAGCGGATCGGCGAACTGGCCGAGGTGCTGGTCGACTGCGTCATGGGTGGCGCGTCGGTGGGCTTCATGGCGCCCTACGGACTCGACGACGCGATGGCCTTCTGGAGCGGTGTGATCGACACGGTGGAGGATGGCTCGACCCTGCTGTTCGCCGCCGCGGTGGATGGCCGAATCGTCGGGACAGTACAGGTCGGCATGCGACAGATGCCGAATCAGGGCCATCGCGCCGACATCAAGAAGCTGCTGGTCAGGGAAAGAGCTCGTGGCCGGGGATTGGCCCGCCGACTGATGGATCGGGCCGAGGCCGAGGCGGCGTCGCGCGGCAAGACCGTGCTCGTGCTCGACACGGCGACGGGCAGTCCCGCCGAAACCGTTTATCGCAGACTCGGATGGTCTCGGGTCGGGACAATCCCGGACTATGCGCTCAATCCCGATGGCAGCTTCTGTGCCACGACGCTGTTCTACAAGCGCGTCGGCGCCGGGAAGGTACCAGCCTAACCGGCGCCGCCGGTGCTACTCACTATCGGCGTTGCGCAGCGTCGCCAGCGTCGGCATCGAGGTGATGTTGTAGCCGGCATCGACGTAATGGATCTCGCCGGTGACACCGCTCGACAGGTCAGAGAGCAGATAGAGCGCCGAACTGCCGACATCGTCGATGGTGACCGTGCGGCGTAGCGGCGAGTTCTTCTGCTGCCAGGACAGCATGGCGCGCGCATCCGAGATACCAGCGCCCGCCAGCGTGCGGATCGGGCCGGCGGAGATCGCGTTGACGCGAATGCCGCGCGGGCCGTAGTCCCCGGCGAGGTAGCGTACCGACGCCTCCAGCGCCGCCTTCGCCACGCCCATGACGTTGTAGTTGGGCATGACGCGCATCGAACCGCCATAGGTCAGCGTCAGCATGGCGCCGCCCTCGTCCATCAACTCGGCGGCGCGGCGCGCGATCTCGGTGAAGGAAAAGCAGGAGATCACCATCGTCCGCGTGAAGTTCTCGCGCGAGGTGTCGGCGTAGAGCCCCTTCAGCTCGTTCTTGTCGGAGAAACCGATGGCATGGACGACGAAGTCGAGCTTGCCCCAGCGCTCCTTGACGGCAGCGATGACGGCGTCGACGGTTGCGGCGTCCTCGACGTCACAGGGCAGCAGAAAATCCGATCCGAGTTCGGCGGCCAGCGGCTTGACGCGCTTGCCAAGCGCCTCGCCCTGGTAGGTAAAGCACAATTCGGCGCCTTGCCCCGCCAGCGCCTTGGCGATGCCCCAGGCGATGGAGTGGTTGTTCGCGACCCCCATGATGAGGCCGCGCTTTCCGTTCATGATCCCCGTCATCTGCCGTTATCCGTTGTAGCGCTGGAACACCAGCGTGGCGTTGGTGCCGCCGAAGCCGAAGGAGTTCGAGAGCGCGATGTCGATCTTGGCGTTGTCGATGCGCTCGCGCACGATCGGCATGCCCTCGAACTCGGGGTCGAGCGTCTGGATATGCGCGCTCTCGCCGATGAAGCCGGCCTGCATCATCAGCAGGCTGTAGATCGACTCCTGCACGCCGGCCGCGCCCAGCGAATGACCGGTCAGCGACTTGGTCGACTGGATATGCGGCACCTTATCGCCGAAGACCTCGCGGATCGCGCCGATCTCCTTCGAATCGCCGACGGGTGTCGAGGTGCCGTGGGTGTTGATGTAGTCGACGTCCCCCCTCACCGTCGCCAGCGCCTGGCGCATGCAGCGCACCGCGCCCTCGCCCGAGGGAGCCACCATGTCGTAGCCGTCGGAGGTGGCGCCGTAGCCGACGATCTCGGCGTAGATCTTGGCGCCGCGCGCCTTGGCGTGCTCCAGTTCCTCGAGCACCAGCACGCCGGCGCCGCCGGCGATGACGAAGCCGTCGCGATCGACGTCGTAGGCGCGCGAGGCGGTGGACGGCGCTTCATTGTACTTCGAAGACATCGCCCCCATGGCGTCGAACAGGTTCGACATCGACCAGTCCAGATCCTCGTGGCCGCCGGCGAACATCACGTCCTGCTTGCCCCACTGGATCATTTCCGCCGCGTTGCCGATGCAGTGCGCCGAGGTCGAGCAGGCCGAGGAGATCGAATAGTTGACCCCGTGGATCTTGAACCAGGTGGCGAGCGTGGCCGACGCCGTGGACGACATCGCCTTCGGCACGGCGAACGGGCCGATGCGCTTGGGGCTGCCGTTCTTCAGCGTGATGTCGGAGGCCTCGACGATCGTGCGGGTGGACGGACCGCCCGAGCCCATGATGATGCCGGTCCGCTCGTTGGTGATGTCGCCCTCCTCCAGCCCGGAGTCGGCAATCGCCTGCTTCATCGCAACGTGATTCCAGGCACCGCCCTGCGACAGGAAGCGCATGGCGCGACGGTCGACCAGATCGGAAGTGTCGATGTTGGGAGCGCCCCAGACCTGGCACTTGAAGCCATGGTCGGCGAAATCCTTGGAAAAGCTGATCCCCGACCGGGCTTCGCGCAGCGACGCCGTGACCTCTTCCGCATTGTTCCCGATGGAGGACACGATCCCAAGACCCGTGACAACAACCCGTCTCATTGATTCTGACCTTTTCTTTTTCTGTCGCTCGATACGCGCTTTGGCCTTACTCGACCTTGTCCTTCGACAGGCCGACCCGCAGGTCGCTCGCCTGGTAGATGACCTCTCCGTCGGCCTTCAGCCAGCCGTCGGCCGTGCCGAGCACCAGACGCCCGCGCATGACGCGCTTGAAGTCGATACCGTATTCCAGAAGCTTCGTGTCGGGGCGCACCATGCCCTTGAACTTCACCTCGCCGGTGGACAGCGCCATGCCGCGGCCCGGCTCGCCAAGCCAGCCCAGGAAGAAGCCGGTCAACTGCCACATGCCGTCGAGGCCGAGGCAGCCCGGCATGATCGGGTTACCCTGGAAGTGGCAGGGAAAGTACCAATCGTCGGGGCGCACGTCGTACTCGGCGCGCACATAGCCCTTATCGAAGGCACCGCCAGTTTCGGAGATGTCGGTGATGCGATGGACCATCAGCATCGGCGGCAACGGCAACTGCGCATTGCCCGGGCCAAAGAGTTCACCGCGGCCGCAGGAGAGGATTTCTTCGTAGGTGAAGCTGGACTGCCTGGTGGTCATGGACTGTTTCTTCCCCGGTCCCAAAGTTCTTATCTGCTAGCATTTAGGGCAGGATGGGGCCGTTTTGAAGGATCGGCCCGATCCCGCACCGCTTTTGCAACGCCCGCACCCCACGGGACGCCGGCGCCATTTTCGCGTTTCGCATACATGATGACCGGCGCCACAGCTAGCCCAAAGTGCCCTCCGACGCGTCAAAGCCTTGGTTTTCCGCATGCGCCCATGGTCCGGCGGCAGCCAAACCTATTGAATCCGCCAGTTCCTAAAGTTATATCGGAGTGTCAAGATTGTTGCGGAAGATCAGCCGAGTGGATCGGGAACCCATGGCGCACACGAGAGAAATGAACATCGAAGGGCGACTGCGCGACTGCGGCCTGCGCCCGACGCGTCAGCGCATTGCGCTGGCCGATCTTCTCTTCGCCAAGGGCGACCGGCACCTGACCGTCGAGGAACTGCACGAGGAGGCGGTCGAGGCGGGCGTTCCGGTTTCGCTGGCGACGGTCTACAACACGCTGCACCAGTTCACCGAGGCCGGGCTGGTGCGGGTGCTCGCGGTCGAGGGCTCGCGCACCTATTTCGACACCAACATCTCCGACCACCACCATTTCTTCATCGAGGGCGAGAATCAGGTCCTCGACATTCCGCTCAGCAGCATCGAGATCGGCAATCTGCCGGAACCGCCCGAGGGCAAGGAAATTGCCCATGTCGACGTCATCATCCGGTTGCGCGACAAGAAGCGCTGAGCGGCGCCGATCCGCCACAGCCGATAATGCCACCTTTGCGGCAAGGGCTCACATCACATCGTCGGGATGGCGCCCCGGGCGCGGCTTGTAGACGGGAATGCGCCAGCCGTACCGCAGCGCGCCGCCGCGGACAATGAAGGCCGCCAGCAGGCCGACGGTGGAGGCCAGCGCCAACGGCACGGCCGCCATGGTCGCAATGGTGAAGACTGCGGCCCCGGCCAGCGCCGCAGTCACGTAGATCTCCGGGCGCAGCAGCACCGACGGTTCGCCGGCGAGCAGGTCGCGCAGAATGCCGCCGGCGCTGGCCGTCATCACCCCGGTAACGATGGCGACGGCCGGCGACCCGGTCGCCGCCAGCCCCTTGGCCGCGCCCATCACGCTGTAGGACGCCATGCCGACCGCGTCGAACCACAAAAGCAACCGGTAGCGCGATTCGAACAGGTGCGCGGTGAAATAGAGAACAAGACCGACACAGGCGCAAACGAGCAGATAGACCGGATTGACCACCCAGAAGACCGGCGTCGCACCGAGGACGACGTCGCGAAAGGTCCCTCCGCCGATTCCCGTCGCGGCGGCAAGGAAGAGGAAGCCGATGACGTCCAGTTGCTTGCGGGAGGCCGACAACGCGCCGGTCGCAGCGAAGACTGCCACGCCCGCATAATCGAGCAGTTCGAGTATCGTCACACGCGTCCTCTTTCGCCAATCTCCCAACCAGCCTCGCGACAGCTTGCCAGGATAGGGTGCTGCCTAGCTCCGTGTCGCCCAGACGGCGTTCCGGCCTACTTTTGCCAGATCCTGCCATCATGGAAAGGCCCTGCATGATGTTTTCCCGCCTCGTTCCCGGCATCGCCCTCCTGCTGACGGCGATGTCGCTGGCCAGCGCCGGTCGGGCGGCCGACATCATCGACGACGCGGTCGCCTACGAGAAGGCCGAGGTGGCGCAACAGTGCAGGATCGCGACCTATGGCGAACACTTCGCCACGGTCGTCGACTTCAACAATGACGGCCTCGACGACGTCATTGCCGATCTTGGCGCGGTCAACTGCGACGGAACCGATGGCAAGCTCTGCGGCAATGTCGGCTGCCCGCACAATTTCTACGTCGGCGTCGCCGAGGGGGGCTACGTCTTCATCGCCAATGCCGACCTCTATGGCTACGAGTTGAAGAAGCGCTACGGCAACCTCGTGTTCGAAATGAAGGCCGACGCTGCCTCCTGCGGGCGTGACGACGACGAGTACTGCATCATCACCAGTCGCGTGCGCGGCCTGCGCTTCGACACGATCTCCAGAAAATAACGGCGCTCAGCCCGGCAGAAGGGCGCTCGTGCGCCCGGTCAGGTAATAGGCCAGAAGCCCGGTCCATTCCCTCAGCGCGGTGGTCGTCAGCTGCGCATTGGACGACGGCTGGGTGAAGTCCAGCCGCAGACGGACGAGGCCGCTGGTGCGATAGTCGGCGGGCCAGGGCCACACCGCCACGCCCGCCTTGCGAAACAGGCCGACCGCCCGCGGCATGTGAAACGCGGAGGTGACAAGGACACAGCGCTCGAGCGCGATTTCCGCGAGCAGGGTTCCGGTGTTCTCGACGTTCTCAAAGGTGTTGCGCGAACCGGTTTCCTGGACCAGACTGTCGCCTGAAACGCCGAAGGCCCCGAAGAAGCCCGCCGAGACGGCGGCATCGCCGGCGTACCGCCCGCTGAATGACCCGTCGCCGCCGGACACCAGGATGCGCGCATCCGGGTGGGCACGCGCCAGCCGGAGCGCCTCGACGAAACGGTCGCCGGCCTGGTTCATCTCGATGCCGCCACGCGCGGCGATGACCTCAGCTTCGAACCCGCCGCCGAGCACGATGATACAGTCCGGCGCGGCGGGCAGGCTCGCCCGCGGGAAGCGGCTTTCCAACGCCTGCAGCATGACCGAGCCGGCACTGGTGTACAGGGTGACGAAGAGAACCGCCGCCGACAGCGCCATGGACAGCAGTTGGAGCCGGCGCCGGCCCAGAAAGGCAAGTACCAATCCGATGACGATGAGAAGGAAGGCCAGCGACAGCGGCTGCGCTACCAGCCAGAAGATCTTCGATGCCAGATAGCTCACACGCGCCCCTTTGCCCTACCGCCGGCGAATCGCCGCGGTCGAGGGAAACACGACGCGTCTGCCAAGAAAAGCCCTGCCGGAGGACCGGCTCCAGCGGACGCAGGCAGCCGATCGCCTAGCGACGGCCCCACAGCACCTTGAAGCGGGCGTTGCGGCAGGCCTCGCCGCACTCCTTGAACGCCTCCGTCAGGACCGGCTCGTAGGGCAGGCCGCGATTGGCGACGAGCATCAACCGGCCGCCCGCCTTCAGCGACCGCGCCGCCATGCGGATCATCGCGGCGCCCAGCCCGTGATCGGCGGCATGGCCCTCATGAAACGGCGGGTTCATGACGATCAGGTCGTAGTGGTCGCGCGGAACTTCGCTGGTGAGGTCTTGCCAATAGAAGCGGGCCGGAACGTTCGCACTGTTTTCGGACATGTTCTCCTTGGCCGCCTGCAGCGCGTTGAAGTCGGCCTCGAACAGGTCGATGCCCCTCAAACCCGGCGCCCGCTCGGCAAGCAGCACCGAGAGATAGCCCCAGCCAGCGCCGAAGTCGGCGGCGTGTCCACGGAAATCGGTGGGGATGCGGCTCGCCAGGAGTTCCGAGCCCTCGTCCACGCGGTCGTGCGAGAACATGCCGGGAGCAGCGACGAACCGGTCATCCACGCGGACCGGGCGCGCCGCCAGGGCCCTGATCGGCTCCTCGACATCGGCGGGGCGGGTGAACCACAGCGCGACGCCATGATACTTCGGGGCGTGATCGCCATCGAAACCGTACCGGTCGAGCCGCTTGCGCAGCGACTGGATGCCATCCTCCTTGCCGCCGGCGATCAGGACCAGCCCGCCTTCACGCACGCGCCGCAGCGCTTCGGCGATGCGGCCTTCGTTCTCGCCCTTGTGCTTGCCGCACAACACCAGCGCGCCGTCGTAGCCATCGCCCTCCACCGTCGGCGTCACCGTCACGCGGGAGGCCTCGAGCGCGCGATAGTGCGACCGTAGCGGTTGCACCGCGTCAATCACCGCGGAAAAGCCCTCGGGGGGCCGTTGCCCGGCCTCGGCGCCGAGAAAGAGGTAGCGCTGGCCGTCGGCAGGCATTTCCACCAGCCCGGAGGCAAAGGGGTGGAACAGGGTCTTAAGCGCGTCGCGGCTCATAGGCGTACTCTCGTGGCGTGCGCGGGCGCCCGCGCTGTCAAAGAAAAGGGGCGCGGAACATGCCGCCCCGCGCCCCGTCAATCGGTAAGGCTAGCCTTACTCTGCGGCTTCGCCGCCGTCGCTCTTCTTCTCGGCGACGTGTTCCTTGCCGGTCGCCTGGTCGACAACCTTCATCGACAGGCGAACCTTGCCGCGCTCGTCAAAGCCCATCAGCTTGACGTACACCTTGTCACCTTCCTTGACGACGTCGGTGGTCTTGGCGACGCGCTCGCCGGACAGCTGCGAGATGTGCACCAGGCCGTCACGCGGGCCGAAGAAGTTGACGAAGGCGCCGAAGTCCGCGGTCTTGACGACCGTGCCCTCGTAGATCTGGCCGACTTCCGGCTCGGCGACGATCGAGTGGATCCACTTGCGGGCGGCCTCGATCTCCTTGCCCGAGGCGGAGGCGATCTTGACGGTTCCGTCGTCCTCGATGTTGACCTTGGCGCCGGTCTTCTCGACGATCTCGCGGATGACCTTGCCACCGGAGCCGATGACTTCGCGGATCTTGTCGACCGGGATGTTCATCACTTCGATGCGCGGCGCGAACTCGCCGAGTTCGGAGCGGCTCTCGGTGATGGCCTTGGCCATTTCGCCGAGGATGTGCAGGCGACCGCCCTTGGCCTGGTCGAGGGCGACCTTCATGATCTCCTCGGTGATGCCGTCGATCTTGATGTCCATCTGCAGCGAGGTGATGCCCGCCTCGGTGCCGGCGACCTTGAAGTCCATGTCGCCGAGGTGGTCCTCGTCGCCCAGAATGTCGGACAGAACGGCAAAGCGCTCCTCTTCCTTGATCAGGCCCATGGCGATGCCGGCGACCGGCTTTGCCAGCGGAACGCCGGCGTCCATCAGGGCCAGCGAGGTGCCGCAGACGGTGGCCATCGAGGACGAGCCGTTGGACTCGGTGATCTCGGACACGACGCGCAGCGTGTAGGGGAACTGCTCCGCCGTCGGCAGCATCGGGTGGATCGCGCGCCAGGCAAGCTTGCCGTGGCCGATCTCGCGCCGGCCCGGGGAACCCATGCGGCCCGTCTCACCGACCGAGAAGGGCGGGAAGTTGTAGTGCAGCATGAAGTTTTCCTTGTACATGCCGGTCAAGGAATCGACGTACTGTTCGTCTTCGCCGGTGCCAAGCGTGGCGACGACGATGGCCTGGGTTTCGCCGCGGGTGAACAGCGCCGAGCCGTGGGTGCGCGGCAGCAGGCCGACCTCGGCGACGATCGGACGGACGGTGACGAGGTCACGGCCGTCGATGCGGCTCTTGGTGTCGAGAACGTTCCAGCGAACGATCTTGGCCTGCAGGTGCTTGAACACCGCACCGATTTCCTCGGCGCTGTACTGCGGGTCCTCGACGCCCTCGGGCAGGAAGTGCTCCTTCACCTTCGCCTTGACGGCGTCGACGGCAGCGTAGCGCGCGGTCTTCTCGGTGATCTGGTAGGCGGCGCGCAGGCCGGACTCGGCGATCGCCAGCATCGCCTTCTCAAGATCGGCGTAGTCCTTCGGCTCGAATTCGCGCGGCTCCTTGGCGGCAACCTCGGCGAGCTTGATGATCGCGTCGATTACCGGCTGGAAGCCCGTGTGGCCGAAGGTGACGGCGCCGAGCATGATGTCTTCCGGCAGTTCCTTCGCCTCGGACTCGACCATCAGCACCGCTTCCTGGGTGCCGGCGACGACGAGGTCGAGGGTCGATTCGTCCATCTCGTCGAGATGCGGGTTCAGCACGTATTCGCCGTTGATGTAGCCGACGCGCGCACCGCCGACCGGGCCCATGAACGGAATGCCCGACAGCGTCAGCGCGGCGGAGGCGGCGACCATGGCGACAACGTCCGGGTTGTTCTCGAGGTCATGCTGCATGACCGTGATGATGACCTGGGTGTCGTTCTTGTAGCCCTCCGGGAAGAGCGGGCGGATCGGGCGGTCGATCAGGCGCGAGACGAGCGTCTCGTTCTCGCTCGGGCGGCCTTCGCGCTTGAAGTATCCGCCGGGGATCTTGCCGGCCGCGTAGGTCTTTTCCTGATAGTTGACGGTCAGGGGGAAGAAGTCCTGGCCCGGCTTCGGCGCCTTGGCCGAGACGACGGTGGCGAGAACGACGGTCTCACCGTAGGTGGCCAGAACGGCGCCGTCGGCCTGGCGGGCGATCTTGCCGGTCTCGAGCTTGAGCGGACGACCCGCCCATTCGATTTCAACCGTATGGGTATCGAACATGTCTTGTCCTTACTTGTTGCGGAGAAACGCACCGCCGCCTTGTCGGCGCGGGTGGCTCTATCCGCATTCGTGACGCATCATGGGCAAGACAACGGGAGGCTTCGCATCGCGTCGGCTTCCGCCGTCCAGGCCGGGCGCTTCCGGCCCGCCAGGCTCAGGCGGGCGCCTGAAGCATCCTGCAATCCTGCCCCATGACAAGTCATCGGTTGCTCCGCAGGTCCGGCCCATCCGGCCTGCTGGAAAAGTGGGTTCCGATCATCGGAACGGCACGGAAGATCCTTCCGTGAATGCGACTGGCGGGCGCCCCGCAAGGAACGCCCGCCAGCAAAACTCAGCGGCGGATGCCCAGCGCAGCAATCAGCTTGCTGTAGCGGGATTCGTCCTTCTTCTTGAGATAGTCAAGAAGCGAGCGTCGGCTCGAAACCAGCGTCAGAAGACCACGGCGAGAGTGATTGTCCTTCTTGTGGCCCTTGAAGTGTTCCGTCAGGTTGTTGATGCGCTCGGTCAGGATGGCAACCTGGACTTCCGGCGAACCGGTGTCGCCTTCGGTGGTGGCGTATTCCTTGATCAGCGCAGCCTTGCGCTCAGCAGTGATCGACATCGGATGATCCTTTCTTGGAACTGAGGACTTGGGTCGCCGGTTGCCGGGATGTCGTCCAGCAACGGCCATGAAAGCAGACGGATACAAGCCGCGTGCTGGCGCTGCCTATAAACCATTCACGGGGGAAAGGGAAGGCCCGTCGATCAGCCCCACCCGGCACGCCGATCCCGGGCCGTCAGACGGCCCTTACCCGGCCCCATCAGCGGCTTCGCATGCCTCATCCTTCAACCGCGACAGCGGAATCGAGACCCGCCACTCGATGCCGTCCGCATGCATGTTGCGCTCGAGGTTGGCCTGCAGCGCGATGCCGAGCATGCGCTCGAGAACGATGCTGCCGAAGCCTTTTCGGCCGTGCTCGACCTGCTCCTGGTCGATATCGGCGCCGCGCTCACGCCAGACCAGCAAGAGCCTGTCACGAGCGATGGACCAGGACAGGTCGACCACGCCGCGCTCGTTGGCGAACGCGCCGTACTTTGCAGCATTGGTCGCCAGCTCGTGCAACGCCATGCCAAGCGTCTGCGAGGTCTGGCTGTCGAGGCGCACGGACGGTCCGGCGATGCGCACGCGATCGGCATCGTCGGGCATGAACGGCTTCAGCTGGTTGCCGGCCAGTTCGGCCAGCTCAACCCCCAGCGCCGCGTTCGCGATCATCAAGTCGGTGGAACGGGCCAGCCCCGCGACCCGCTTGCGGAACGCCTCGGCAAATGCGGCGGCGGATTCGGCCGAATTGGCCGATTGATTCAGCATCGCCTGGATCACCGTCAGCTGGTTCTTCGAGCGATGCGCCACCTCGCGCATCAGGAACCGGATCTCGTTCTCGGCCTTCGCCCGGGCATCCGCCGCCTCGGAGAGCGCCTTGGACACGGTCTCCAACTCGGCAATGACCTGCTGGCGCGGCGGAACGGCTTCGCCCAACCCGAGCCGCATCGCATCGCGCGCCAGCTGCCGTACGTCGCGCGAAACCAGCCTGGCGATCAGGACGGCCGCCCCGGCGGCCAGCCCGGCGAGAATGGCGCCGCCACCGACCAGCCAGATGAAGGACGCCGTGGCCGGAGCCTCGACGTCGGCGGACCTGGCCCAGGCCACCATCTTCCAGCCGGACAGGGCGGAGAAGTCGGTCACGACGTCATAGTCGGTATCCTGGAACCGGGTATGACCGACGCCGATGCGCAGGGCCGGCACGACGGAAAGAAAGAACGGCTTGCCGACCGCGGCGCTCGGATCGGTCGAAACGACTACCGTATTGGCCTCGTCCAGCACCGCGGCATTCCAGCCCGGCGGCAGGATTCCGGGGTTCAGCGCGCGGCTCAGGTTGTCCGCGTTCTGGGTCAGCGTCAACAGGACCTGTTCGCCGGAGGCCAGCGACACCGGCAGATGAACGTTGAAGACCCATTTGCCCGCGGTCTTGCCGAAGAACAGGCCGGACACCATTGGCCGGCCGCTGACGAACGCCTTTTCCGCAGTAACCGGGTCGGACGTCGGCCCCAGCGGCGTGCCGTAGGGCACGCGCGTATTGAGCAGCTGGCGGTGGTCCCGCGCGATCACCAGCAGGAAAGCCTCCGACCCCGCCAGGGTCTTTTCTGCCTGCTGCTGCAGGCTGCGGAAATCACCGGGCGGGAGATGCTCCGAGGTGGAGATGAAGGAGAGCGTCGACAGCATCGTCGAAATCTCGCGCTCGACCACGCGCCCGACGGCGCCGGTGGAGGTCCGCAGCAGCGCATCCTGGATCCGCTCCTGCGCCTCGTTCGTGCGGTGCAGCACTATCGCGGCGAACACGAAGGCGGGGACAACCGCGAGCAGGATCAGGCTGACCAGATAGAGGGCGACCGGACGGCGCAACCGCGCCGACCAGCGCACTGCCCTGCCGGGCGAGGAGGATCGCGCGCTTCCGCCCTTCGTTTCCATGACCGTCAACCGCTGCCCTTTCCGCTCTGGCGTTGCCCTCGATCCTTTGTTGCCGATCGAATCGGCAGCCGGCCGCGGTGGGCGCCCGCTCGCCTCATTGAGCGCTCGCGGAGGGGCGAAATCAAGGTTCGGGACCAACAATACCAGACATTTAGGCCATTCCGCCCGGGACTGTTGCAATCAGGGCAACCCGGTCAGCCGGCAAACACCCGCTTCGGCCGGAACTCGCCGCCGCCGATTTCGCCGATCGCGACCAGTCGCCCGCGTGCCGTCGCATAGGCCTCGTCGGCCGAGACCGGCGCATCGCGGCCGCGCAGGATAATGGGATTGCCCATGCGCAGCCGGTGGGCCTGGTCGTCGTTGACGACGATCTGCGGCAGGCTGGAGAGCGCTTCGCTGGTATCGATCAGGAACGCGTCGAGCGCCGCCAGACGCTCGGCCTCGTCCTCGACCCCTTCCAGTGCGGACAACTCGGCCAGGGACACCATATCGTCCTCGCCAAACGGCGCCACATAGGTGCGGCGCAGTTCCGAGATGTGGCCGTAGCAGCCGAGATCGCGACCGAAGTCGCGCGCGAGCGAGCGCACATAGGTGCCCTTTCCGCATTCGACCTCGAACTTCGCCGTACCGGCGTCAGGGCAGCCGAGCAGGGTGAGCCGATGGACCTCGACCTCCCGCGCCGGGATCTCGACGGTGTCTCCGTCGCGGGCAATGTCATAGGCCCGCTCGCCGTCGATCTTGATCGCCGAGAACTGCGGCGGCACCTGCTGGATGACGCCGGTATAACGCGGCAGTAGCGCCTTGATGGCGTCGGCGCCCGGGCGTGCGTCCGAGGCGCGCGTCACCTCGCCCTCGAGGTCGTCGGTGGAGCGTTCCTCGCCCCAGGTGACGGTGAACTCGTAGATCTTGCGCCCGTCCATCACGTAGGGAACGGTCTTGGTGGCATCGCCGAGGGCGATCGGCAGCATGCCGGAGGCGAGCGGATCGAGGGTCCCGGCATGGCCGGCCTTCTGCGCCTTGAACAGCCACTTGATCTTGGAGACCGCTTCCGTCGAACCGAAGTCGAACGGCTTGTCGAGAATGAGCCAGCCCGAGATCGGGCGGCCCTTGGGCTTACGTGGTTTGGACATCGCTTCTTCTGTTATTGGTCGTCGGTGTCGTCGAGGTCGCGCGCGACCTCTGGCGAGCGGAGCAGTTCATCGATCTTCTTGTAGTTGTCGAAGCTCGTGTCGTCGCGGAAACGCACGTCCGGCATGTACTTCATCTGGCGCAACTGCGGGCCCAGCCGGCCACGGATGAATTTGGCGTTGCGATTCAACGCCTCGATGACGGAATCGTGGTCCGGCACGCCGAGCGGCGTGACGTAAGCGGTCGCGTGCTTCAGATCCGGCGACATCCGAACTTCGGAAATGGAGATCACGGTCCGCTCGAGCAGCGGATCACGCACTTCCCCGCGCTGCAGCACCTGCGTGATGGCAGCCCGGACCTGCTCGCCGACACGCAGCATGCGCTGCGAGGGGGCGGAAGAAGTTGCTCTGGTCATCGTCGTTACCTTCAAAAAAAACGAGCGCCGAAGACCGTCCGGCGCCCGCATGATAGCTGAATGAGCGAGCCGCTACAGCGTGCGCGTCACGTGCTCGACGCGGAAGCACTCGATCGTGTCGCCGGCGCGGATGTCCTCGTAGTTCTCGAAGGCCATGCCGCATTCCTGACCGGAATTCACTTCGCCGACTTCGTCCTTGAAGCGCTTCAGCGTCTTGAGCTTGCCCTCGTGGATAACGACGTTGTCGCGCACCAGGCGGACACCGGAACCGCGCTCGACCTTGCCCTCGGTGACCCGGCAACCCGCGACCTTGCCGACCTTGGTGATGTTGAACACCTCCAGGATCTCGGCGTTGCCGAGGAACGTCTCGCGCCGCTCCGGGGAGAGCAGGCCCGACATCGCAGCCTTCACGTCATCCACCAGGTCGTAGATGATGTTGTAGTAGCGGATTTCGATGCCGGCACGCTCGGCGGCCGAACGGGCCTGGTTGTTGGCACGGACGTTGAAGCCGATGATCGCGGCGTTCGACGCCTCGGCGAGCGAGATGTCCGACTCGGTGATGCCACCCGCGCCGGAGTGGACGATGCGAGCGCGGACCTCGTCGGTGCCGAGCTTCTCCAGCGCACCGGCAATCGCCTCGATCGAACCCTGGACGTCGCCCTTGATGACGAGCGGGAACTCCTTGACGCCGGAGGTCTGTAGCTGGCTCATCATCTGCTCCAGCGAACCGCGCGAACCGGACTGGCGCGCGACCTGCTTTTCGCGGGCAAGACGCTGGCGGTACTCGGAGATCTCGCGGGCGCGGCTTTCGCTGTCGACCACGGCGAACCTGTCACCGGCGGCCGGCGTGCCGGACAGGCCGAGCACCTCCACCGGCGCCGACGGCCCGGCGGCCTTGACGTGCTCGCCCTTGTCGTTGACGAGCGCGCGCACGCGCCCCCACTGGTCGCCGGCGACGATGATCTGGCCGGGGGTCAGCGACCCCTTCTGCACCAGCACCGTGGCTACGGCGCCGCGACCGCGATCCAGTTCGGCCTCGACGACGACACCCTCGGCCGTCCGGTCCGGATTGGCCTTGAGGTCGAGGATCTCGGCCTGCAGCAGAATCGCCTCCAGCAGCTTGTCGAGGTTGGTGCCGTTCTTCGCCGAAACCTCGACGTCGAGCACCTCACCGCCCATCGATTCGACGAACACCTCGTGCTGCAGCAGCTGCGTGCGCACCTTCTGCGCATCGGCCGCCGGCTTGTCGATCTTGTTGATCGCCACGATCAGCGGGACGTTGGCCGCCTTGGCGTGATTGATGGACTCGATCGTCTGCGGCATCACACTGTCGTCGGCAGCGACCACGAGGATCGCGATGTCCGTCGCCTGCGCGCCACGGGCACGCATCGCGGTGAAGGCGGCGTGGCCGGGCGTATCGATGAAGGTGATCTTGTTGCCGTCGTGCTCGACCTGATAGGCGCCGATATGCTGGGTGATGCCGCCGGCTTCGCCGGCCACCACGTTCGCGTGGCGGATTGCATCGAGCAGCGAGGTCTTGCCGTGGTCGACGTGACCCATGATCGTGACGATCGGCGGACGCGGCTGCAACTCGGCCTCGTCGTCGGCGACATTGAAGATGCCCTCCTCGACGTCGGACTCGGAGACGCGCTTGACTGTGTGGCCGAACTCGCCGGCGATCAATTCGGCCAGATCGGCGTCGATCAGGTCGCCCGGCTTCATCATCTGGCCTTCCTTCATCAGGAACTTGATGACGTCGACGGCGCGCTCGGACATGCGCTGCGACAGCTCCTGAATCGTGATGGTCTCGGGCAGGACGACCTCGCGCGAAATCTTCTCGCGCGTCTCCTGCATCATCGAGCGCTTGAACTTCTCCTGGCGGCGACGCATGGCCGCCAGCGAGCGACCGCGCGGCGCGCCGTCCTCGTCGGATGCCGTGGTGAGCGTCAGCTTGCCCTGACGACGGCCCTCGTCGCTCTTGGGACGGGCCGGAACCTTGGCCGGCTCGGGCCGGGTGAGCTTGCCGCGCGCCGGAGTGCTGGGGCCGCGTGCGGTGCGCGCCTCGCTCTCCTCGGTCTCCGGCCGGCGTGCACGGGCACCAGCGGCGGCAGCGGCCGCCGGGACCGCCGGGCGGGCAGCCTGCGGCTGCGGCGCGGCGACCGGCGCAGCTACGGAAGCCACGGCCGGCTCTTCGACCTGCGTCTCACCGCGCGCCTCGGCGGCGGCGCGGCGCTCGGCCTCTTCCTTCTCGCGCTGAACGCGGGCCTCTTCCTCGGCCTTGCGCCGGGCCTCTTCCTCGACCTTGCGACGTGCCTCCTCCTCGGCACGGCGGCGCGCATCCTCGACTTCACGCACCTGGGCGTCGGCCAGCGCCTTGCGGCGGGCCTCGATCTCTTCCGGCGAAAGCTGGTTCAGCACGACGCCGACGCGCGGGCGCTGCGTTTCCTGACGCGGCGGCTGCGCCGGCTGCTGACGCACCGGCTGCTCGGCAACGCGCGGCGCGGGCGCCGGCGTGTGGACCGGCGCACGCTCGTCCTCCGGACGCGACGGACGCCGCTTGCGGGTCTCGACCACGACGGCTTTCGTGCGGCCGCGGCCCATGTCCTGACGCACCGTACCCTGCTGAACGCCCGAGGGCTTCAGGGTCAGCGTCTTCTTGCCCGCTACGCTGATCGTCTTGTCGTCTTTGTTGTCGGTCATTCGTTTCCGTTCCGTTGGATCAGGATCGAATGCGTATCATCCGACCCCGTCGTTCAAAATGTACCTGACGCGCCTGGCGCCGGTTTCGGCCGGTCACCCGCGTCATGGCTCTGGCTGGTGAGCGTCGCCTGTCGCCCGAACCGAGCCGTTGCCCCGGTATCTTTCGAGCATGATTGCGCGCTTCACTACACCCTCACCCGCCTGCCCTGCAAGCGCGCAAGCATGGATAAAAGCATTCTGGCCCAAAAGCCCCTCCATTTCCGCCTCGGTTGCGAAGCGGAACGAGGGAATCTCGGTTTCCTCATCGGCGGCAAACATTTGTGCCCGCCGCGCCTGGTCGATCTTGCGCACGCCGTCGGCCGCCGCGTCGGCGGCGTGGAAGACGGCGATCGCCGCACCGGCGCGCACCGCCTTGTCGACGTTCATGCCGCCAGTGACAAACTGGCCGGCCTTGCGGGCCAGGTTCATCATTCCCGACAGCTGCGCCAGCAGCAGCCTGTCGACCTCCTGGCCGAGATCGGCCGGGGCCGTGACCTCTGCCTTCAGCGCCCGGGCGAAAGCCTTCTTCGCAACGGCCCGGTCGACCAGCGCCCGCTCCGCCTTGACCCAGCAGCCGCGTCCCGGAAGCTGGCGCTTCAGGTCGGGTACGATGCGACCGCCGGGACCGGCGACAAAACGGATCATCGCGTCGGGATCGCCGCTCTCGCGGGTCACGATGCACATGCGGCCGTTGTCGCCGTCATCCTTCTTCCTGTTTTCGGGCAACGGCATCTGGCTGCTGCTTCCCTCGAGCGAGGACGCCGGTCAGGCGTCCTGCTCCGCCCCTTCCACGACTTCCACCGGGGCGTCCTCGACGGCGAGATCCTCTTCGGTGATCCAGCCTGCGGCGAGCCTGGCTTGTACGATCATCGCCTCGGCCTCGGCACGCGAGACCTCGAACTTCGAGAACAGGCCCTCGAACTTCTTGGTCTCGCCGTCCTTGCGCTCCGTCCAGCCAACGAGGTCGTCGGCGGCGCAGCCGGCGAAATCCTCGATCGTCCTGATGCTGTCCTCGCCGAGGGCGACCATCATCGGCGAGGTCATGCCGTCGATGCCGCGCAGGTCATCGGAGACGCCGAGCTCCTGGCGCCTTGCGTCGGCCTCGGCCTCCAGTCGATCGAGATACTCACGCGCGCGGGTCTGGATTTCCGTCGCCGTGTCCTCGTCGAAGCCGTCGATCGAACTGATCTCGTCGAGGTCGACATAGGCCAGTTCCTCGACCGCGGCGAAGCCTTCGGACGCCAGCACCTGACCAACCATCTCGTCGACGTCGAGCGCGTCCATGAACAGCGCGGTCCGCTCATTGAATTCCTTCTGGCGGCGTTCGCTCTCCTCCTGCTCGGTCAGGATGTCGATGTCCCACCCCGTCAACTGCGAGGCGAGACGGACGTTCTGGCCGCGGCGGCCGATCGCCAGCGACAGCTGCTCGTCCGGCACGACCACCTCGATGCGTTCGGCGTCCTCGTCGAGCACGACCTTGGCCACTTCGGCCGGCTGCAGCGCGTTGACGATGAAGGAGGCAGGATCCTGCGACCAGGGAATGATGTCGATCTTTTCGCCCTGCAGCTCGCCGACCACGGCCTGGACGCGGGAACCGCGCATGCCGACGCAGGCGCCGACCGGGTCGATCGACGAATCGTTGGAGATGACGGCAATCTTGGCGCGCGAACCCGGGTCACGGGCGACCGACTTGATCTGGATGATACCGTCGTAGATTTCCGGCACCTCCATGGTGAAGAGCTTCACCATGAATTGCGGATGGGTGCGCGACAGGAAGATCTGCGGACCGCGCTGCTCGCGGCGAACGTCGTAGACAAAGGCTCGGACCCGGTCGCCATAGCGCATGTTCTCGCGCGGGATCATCTCGTCGCGACGGATGATGCCTTCGCCACGACCGAGGTCGACGATGACGTTGCCATATTCGACGCGCTTGACCGTGCCATTGACGATCTCGCCGACGCGGTCCTTGTACTCCTCGTACTGGCGGTCCCGCTCCGCCTCGCGCACCTTCTGCACGATCACCTGCTTGGCCGACTGCGCGGCGATGCGCCCGAAGTCCATCGGCGGCAGCGGGTCGGCGATGAAGTCGCCGATCTTGGCGTCGGGATTGCGGTCGCGGGCCAGCTCCAGCGGAATCTGGGTGGAGTAGTCCTCGGCGTGCTCTACGACCTCCAGCAGGCGCTGCAGCCGGATCTCGCCGGTCTTGGCGTTGATGTCCGCGCGGATGTTCGATTCCGAGCCGTAGCGCGAGCGGGCGGCCTTCTGGATGGCGTCGGCCATCGCGGCCAGAACGATTTCGCGATCGATGACCTTCTCGCGGGCCACGGCATCCGCGATCTGCAGAAGTTCGAGCCGGTTAGCACTGACTGCCATTGTCTCAAGTCTCCGTTGTCGTGCCGGGCTCCGTCGCCGGCTTCAGGGGAGCGCCGGGCGCTCCATTTTCGTCCTCTCCGCCACACCTCGCGGGCAAGAGACCCGCAAGCCACGGCGCACTCACATTCTACTCGGCTTCGTCGCCGTTCTGATTGGCAACCTCGGCCTTGGCAAGCTTGTCGGCCCGCAGCGCGTCGCGGATCAGGTCGTCGGTCAGAATCAATTTCGCCTCGGCCAGCGCCGTGAACGGGATCGACACCGTCGGCTCCTCGCCATAGGCCGGCTGGTCGCGCTCGATGGTGAACCCTTCGGCATCGGCAGCGACGATCTTGCCGCGGAAGCGCTTGCGGCTGCCGACCATGATCGACGTCTCGCATTTGACCAGATGACCAAGCCAGCGGGAAAAGTCGGACTTGCGAACCATCGGGCGGTCGATGCCCGGAGACGACACCTCGAGATGATACGCCTTGTCGATGGGATCCTCAACGTCGAGCACCGGCGAGACCGCCACCGACACGGCCTCGCAATCCTCGACGGTCATCGTGCCGTCGCCGCGCTCGCACATGATCTGCAACGTCAGACCGTTCTGGGCCGAGAGCCGTACGCGTACCAGCCGATAACCGAGTTGCTCCAGCGTCGGCTCGATGATCTCGGCCACCCGCCGGTCGAGGCCCGTCTCCACGATCAACCGCGGCTCGCTTTGTTGTTCCGTCATTGTCGCAACCCCTACCGGTGACAATCCCGCGACGAGACGATCCGGTGTTCAGGCCCCGGGACGCCAGCCTATCAGGGCGGCGCGACGCTCCGGAGCAACGTTCATCATGCGCTTGACCGGGGCAATAAAAAAGAGCGGGTCCCCGGGGGCCCACTCTTCATCTGTCCGATCAAGAATATGGGGCTGATATATACAGGATCGGGCGCAATTGCAAGATCGGCACGCCGCACGACGGGATCCGGCCATTGCTGCGGTTTTTCTTGCCGACTCTTTGCACCTCGCTATCTTGGTCGCGCGAGCAAATCAGCATAGGTGAGACCGGACGGTGCCCGACCGCAAATCCCCCCTCGCGCCGTTCAGGCACGGAACCTTCCGGCTTATCTGGTCGGCCAGCCTGATCTCCAATTTCGGCGGACTGATCCAATCGGTCGGCGCGGCCTGGATGATGGCCTCGATCTCCAGCTCCGCCAATATGGTGGCGTTGGTGCAGGCCTCGACCGCCCTGCCGATCATGCTGTTCTCGCTCGTCTCGGGCGCGCTGGCCGACAGCTTCGACCGCCGGCGGATCATGCTGGTCGCGCAAACCTTCATGCTCGCCGTTTCGGTGACCCTGACGTTGTGCACCTGGTCCGGACTGGTCACGCCCTGGCTGCTGCTCGCCTTCACCTTCCTGATCGGCTGCGGCACGGCGTTGAACAATCCCGCCTGGCAGGCCTCGGTCGGCGACATGGTGCCCCGCGAGGACCTACCGGCGGCGGTCGCGCTCAACTCGATGGGCTTCAACCTCACCCGCAGCGTCGGCCCCGCGGTCGGCGGCGCCATCGTCGCCGCGGCCGGCGCGGCGGCCGCCTTTGCAACCAATGCCCTGAGCTACATCGCGCTGCTGTTGGCGCTGCTGCGCTGGCGGCCGCAACGCCCGGAAAGCCCGTTGCCGCGCGAGACCTTCGGACGGGCGATTTTCGCCGGCCTGCGCTACGTGTCGATGTCGCCCAATATCGGCAAGGTGCTGCTGCGCGGCTTCGCATTCGGCCTGTCCAGCAGCGCCATCCTCGCTTTGCTGCCGCTGGTCGCGCGCGACCTCGTGGCAGGCGGCCCGCTCACCTACGGCGTCCTCTTCGGCTGTTTCGGCGCGGGCGCGATCGGCGGGGCTCTCGCCAGCGCGCGGCTGCGCGAGACCATGTCGAGCGAGACGATCGTGCGCGGCGCCTTCGCCGGTTTCGCCATCAGCGCCACCGTCGCCGCGATCAGCGGCCATGCGCTGCTGACCGGCCCCGCCCTGATGCTGGCCGGGGCGTGCTGGGTAATGGCGCTGGCGCTGTTCAACACCACCGTGCAGCTCTCGACGCCGCGCTGGGTGGTGGCGCGGGCGTTGTCGCTGTACCAGACCACCACATTCGGCGGCATCGCGGCGGGCAGCTGGATCTGGGGTGCGGTCGCGGACGCGCAAGGGGCCGCAAATGCCCTGCTCTGGGCCGCCGTCGCCATGCTTGCCGGCATGGCGCTCGGGCTGCGCTATCCCCTGCCGCAGTTCGAATCGCTCAACCTCGATCCCCTCAACCGCTTCAGCGAGCCGCAACTGCCGCTCGACCTCAAGCCGCGCAGCGGCCCGATCGTCGTCCTTATCGACTACGAGATCGCCGACGAAGACATCCAGGCCTTCCTGACGGCGATGACCGAGCGCCGGCGGATCCGCATTCGTGACGGGGCCGGCCAATGGACGCTGATGCGCGACCTCGAGAACCCCACGATCTGGACCGAGACCTACCACGTGCCGACCTGGATCGAGTATGTCCGCCACAACCAGCGGCGCACCCAGGCGGATGCGGAGAACGGCGACCTCCTGCGCGCCCTGCACCGCGGCCACCAGCCGCCGCGCGTGCACCGCATGATCGAGCGGCAGACCATTCTGCCGACCGAATACGAGCGTTACAGGCGGGACGTCGACCTGCACCACTAGCGTCGCAGGAGGGACTAGCGCAGTCGCGCTTTCAGCGACGCGTCGGGGAAGCAGGTCGGAGCCAGACCCGCCTTGGACTGCCAGTCGCCCAGCGAACGGCGGGTCTTGTAGCCGGGCAGCCCGTCGACCTTGCCGACGTCGTAGCCCTTGACCACGAGCGCTTCCTGCATCGAAAGAACGTCGGAGCGCAGCATCTTGCCGACGTCGCCCCAGGGGGCGCGGAACGCGCCGCTGCCATAGGCTATGCGGTCGGCGAGGTTGCCGATGTAGAGCGCGTAGAGATCGGAATTGTTGTATTCCTTCAGCACGTAGAAGTTCGGCGTAACAATGAACTCCGGACCGTGCGTGCCGGCAGGTACGAGCATCATGCCGGGGGCGCGCTCCTCCGCCTGCGGAAAGGGTTTCCCCGAGACCCGGCTGATGCCGGCCGACGCCCACTCGCCGATCGGCCTGGCGCGGTCCGGGCCCTCCTGCGCACAGGAGACTCCGGCCGGGATCACGACTTCATAGCCCCAGTCGCGACTGGGCTCCCACCCCTTCCGGCTCAGGTAGTTGGCGATCGAGGCAAGGCTGTCCGGAACCGAGTCCCAGATGTCGCGCACGCCGTCGCCGTCGAAGTCGACGGCAAACTGGAGGTAGCTGGTCGGCATGAACTGGGGCTGGCCCATTGCCCCCGCCCACGACCCCTTCAGCTGCGCCGGCGTGCGGTCGCCGCCGTCGATGATGTGCAGGGCCGCGATCAGCTCGCGGCGGAACATGTCCTTGCGCGTCGACATGAAGGCCTTGGTCGCCAGCACCTCGACCGCGGAATGCGGGATCGCGGCCCGTCCGAAACCGGATTCCCGCCCCCAGACGGCCAAGATGATCTCCCCGGGCACGCCATAGGCCCGCTCGACCTTCTGCAGGGTGGCCGCGTGGGTCTTGGCCAGCGTACGCCCACTCGCCGCCAGCCCCTGCAACCGCTTTTCGGAGAAATAGGCGCCGGGCGAGGAGAATTCCGCCTGGCTCTGCTTCTTCTCCTTCTTCGGCGCGGCGCCGGGCGGGACAAGGTCGGGCAGATCCCAGTTCAGTTGCACACCCTTGAGCGCGGCCGTGAAAGCGGATCTGGACACGCCGGCCTTGGCCGCCTCCGGCCAGAGGTCCGCCTCCAGCCAGGCCTGAAACTGGCGCGCGACATCCGCCTTTCCCTGCGCCCCCGCCGGCAGGGCCGGCAGCACGGCAAGGACGAAGGCCAGCGCCATGCGGGCGGTCCAGGGTAAGAGGTTCGTCTGCATCGCCGCTCCTTCGGTCAGATCGTCGTGCGTGCCCGCAGCGCCGCCGTCAGCGTGCCCTCGTCGAGATAGTCGAGTTCGCCACCGACCGGCACGCCATGCGCGAGTCGGGTGATCTTCACCTCCAACCCCTGCAACTGATCGGTGATATAGTGGGCAGTGGTCTGGCCCTCGACGGTGGCGTTGACGGCTATGATGAGTTCGCGCACACCGCCTTGCGAGACGCGGTTGACCAGGCCGCGGATATTGAGGTCTTCGGGCCCCACCCCGTCCAGCGGCGACAGCGTGCCGCCGAGCACGTGATAGGCCGCGTTCATGGCGCCGGCGCGCTCGAGCGCCCAGAGGTCTGAAACGTCCTCGACGACGATGATCACCGACTGGTCGCGGCGTTCGTCGGTGCAGACAGTGCATGGGTCAACCGTGTCGACATTGCCGCAACTGGAGCAGATGCGCACTTTGCGATGGGCCTCGCCCATCGCCTCGGCGAGCGGACCGAGCAGTTGGTCCTTCTTCTTCACCAGATGGAGCGCGGCGCGCCGCGCAGACCTCGGCCCGAGCCCGGGCACCTTGGCCAGAAGCTGGATGAGTTTTTCGATTTCCGGGCCGGTGACTCGTTTTGCCATGCGCGGTTTCTACCGCATATCCCTTTCGAACGGAAACCGCGAATTTGGAGCGCCGACGCGTTTTGGCCCCCGGCCGCCTCGACACCCCATCGACGTCAATCAGGTCGCGGCGCGCGCCGTTCGGCGGCGCAAAGGGGCCAGCGTGGCAACGCTCCCAGCGCCAGACGGAATGGGTCGGGCTGAACGCAGCGTCAGAACGGCATCTTGAAGCCTGGCGGGATCGGCAACCCGGCCGTCAGCGCCTTCGTCTTCTCGGCGGCCACCGCCTCTGCCTTGTCCTTGGCGTCCTTGTGGGCCGCAACGATCAGGTCCTCCAGGATCTCGACGTCGTCCTCCTTGAACATGGACGGGTCGATCTTCAGCCCCTTCATGTTGCCCTTGCCGTCGAGCGTGACGGTGACGAGCCCGCCTCCGGAGGTACCGTCGACGGAGAGCGCGGCGATTTCCTCCTGCATCTTCTCCATCTTGGCCTGCATTTCCTTGACCTTGCCCATCATGCCCATGATGTCGCGCATCGGCCGCTCCTTCCGTTCTTGTCTGACTGTCAAAACTCGATGTCGTCGCCGGGCAGAATGTCGCCTTCGGCCGATTCCGCCGCCGAAGCGACTTCGATCGTTTCCTCGTCCATCTCCGGCGCCTTGATTCGCACGTCCGTGATCCTGGCGCCGGGGAAGCGCTGCAGGATTGCCGCTACGTCGGGATCCTGGCGCGCATCGGCGACGCGCTCTTCCTGCGCCTTGGCCTCGGCCTCGGCCAGCGTCAGCCCCGCGGCCTCGCGCGAGACGATCACCATCCATCGGATGCCGGTCCATTCCTCCAGCCGCCGCTGCAGGTCCCCGACCAGCGCCTTCGGCGCGTCGTCGGAAAGGCCGATCTCCGCACGGCCCGGCTCGAACTTTCCAGGGCGCACGAAGGTGCGCACCAGCGCCCGCAGGCGAATGTCGCGATTCCTGGTGCAAAGCTCGGCAATGTCTTCGAGCGACCGGACCGGAACCTTCGGGGTCGGCGCAGGATCGGCCACCTCCGTCCGCTGTTCGATCGCCGGCGACACCTGCCGATCGGCATCGCCGGCCGGAACGGCGCGCAACATGGTGGCCGCGCCGCCGGCGCGCATCGTCGGCTGGTCGCGCTGCGGCGCAACCGCCGAGACCGGGGAACCTGTGGTCGCCTGCGGACCGCCGGCAGGGGTCCTGCCGGCCGGTGCGCGCTGGCCGTTTCCGCTGTCGGGCGCGCCGTTGGCCAGTTCCGCCAGACGCCGGGCCGCGTCTTCCGGCGCCGGCAGATGGGCGGCATGCGCCAGCCGGATCAGCACCATCTCCGCCGCGCCGGCCGGCCGGCTCGACGCCTCGGCCTCGGGAATGCCCTTCAACAGCATCTGCCAGATGCGCGACAGCGCGGACACGGCAACGCTCTGCGCCAGCTCGGCGCCACGCACGCGCTCGATCTCGCTGAGCGACTGGTCGCCGGCCGCGTCCGGCACGTATTTCATGCGGGTCACGAGATGGGTGAAGTCGGCGAGATCGGTCAGCACGACCGGCGGGCTGGCTCCGGCCTCGTACTGGGACGCGAACTCGGCCAGGGCGGCGGCCACGTCGCCGCGGACAATATGGGTGAACAGGTCGACGATGCGGGCGCGGTCGGCGAGGCCGAGCATGGCGCGCACGGCGACCGCCTCCACGACGCCACCGCCATGGGCGATCGCCTGGTCGAGCAGCGACAGCCCGTCACGGGCCGAGCCTTCGGCGGCGCGGGCGATCATGGCCAACGCGTCGGGCTCGGCCTGAATGCCTTCCTTCTGCAGGATAGTGGTGAACAGTCCGACGAGGTCGGTCGCGGCGATCCGGCGCAGGTCGAAGCGCTGGCAGCGCGACAGCACGGTGATCGGGACCTTGCGGATCTCCGTCGTGGCGAAGATGAACTTCACGTGCTCGGGCGGCTCCTCGAGCGTCTTCAGCAGGCCGTTGAAGGCCTGCGTCGAGAGCATGTGCACCTCGTCGATGATGTAGACCTTGTAGCGCGCCGACACCGGTCGGTAGCGCACCTGCTCGATGATCTCGCGGATGTCGTCGATGCCGGTATGGGAGGCCGCGTCCATCTCGATGACGTCGACGTGCCGGCCCTCCATGATGGCCTGGCAGTGCTCGCCGGGCACCCTGAGGTCGATCGTCGGCCTGTCGACCTCCGGCGTCCGATAGTTGAGCGCCCGCGCCAGGATGCGCGCGGTCGTCGTCTTGCCGACGCCGCGGACGCCCGTCAGCATGTAGGCCTGGGCGATGCGGCCGGTCTCGAAGGCGTTGGTCAGGGTGCGGACCATCGGCTCCTGGCCGACCATCAGGTCCGTGAAGTCCTTGGGACGGTACTTTCGCGCCAGGACGCGGTAGGCAGCGGGCTTTTCACCTGACGGAAGTGGAATGTCGTCGCTCATCGCCCCTGCCGCATCGACTGAAATCGCGTCCCGACAGGACGTTAGGTGGGAGGCTGGCACGATGACCCGTGCCGGGGCTCGTTAGGGCTGCTTCCTTCCGGACCTGACCCGGTTGGCGAGTGGCTCGTCCACCACCAACCTCCCGGCCTCCATATCGGCAATAATGCGCCAGAATGCAAGCAGGATCGCCAAAAAACTCTTGGAGCGGAACGCGAAGCCGTGGCATGACTCCAGCGGGGCGAAATGACGGGAGCGGGAACTTGAACGCATTCGAGGCCGACGAGCGGCTGGCACGCGACAGCGAGCTTCTGACCAGGATCGGACTTTGCGAACTTCGCCTGATGAAGGATGCGCGCTGGCCCTGGCTGGTGCTCGTGCCGCAACGGACGGATGTCTGCGAGATCTTCGAGCTCACCCCGCTCGACCAGACCATGCTGACCTTCGAGATCAACCTCGTTTCGGACGCGCTGAAGCGGGCGACCGGCGCGGCCAAGATCAATGTCGGCGCGCTCGGCAACATCGTGCGGCAACTGCACGTGCACGTCATCGCCCGCAGCGAGGGCGACCCGAACTGGCCCGGGCCGGTGTGGGGCTTCGGGACGGCGGAGGCATGGGACGAGAACCACAAGGCGAGCTTCACGACCAAGCTCCTGGAAAACCTTAGCTCATGACGTTATCGATCTTCGACCTGCATCTGCCGCACGCCGAACCCAGCACGATGGTCGCCTTTGCTGAGAACAGCCTCGACCGGCGCTCGGAACACCGCGCGGACGACTGCGTCGCTCGCGCCTACGCTGCCGACGGCGTGCACGTCTTCGCCTTCGCCGGCAACCGGCTGGTGGTCAAGCACGACGAGAAGATCATCGACCCGCTGTTTTCCCCCTATGAACTCGCCGGCCTCAACCCGATCCCCGAGGAGACGATCCTGCTCGGCTACCTGAAGAACGGCGAACCGCGGCTGGCGGTGCCGGTCCGGGCCGATCCCGATGCGTTGCACGAGCCGCTGAGGGCGGCGGACGGCCGGACGCTCTATCGCCAGCAGATGCTGGGCGACGATCTGCTCGGCCAATTCGCGCAGGCCTCGAGCCTTCTCACCTGGAACGCGAACAACCGCTTCTGCGGGCGCTGCGGCGCCGCCACCCGCATGGAGATTGGCGGCTATCGCCGCGTCTGCACGGACTGCGGCCACCAGATCTTTCCCCGTACCGATCCCGTCGCGATCATGCTGGTGGTCGACGTCGAGCGGGATCTCTGCCTGCTCGGCCGGTCCCACCATTTTCCGGAAGGCATGTACTCATGCCTCGCCGGGTTCGTCGAACCGGGCGAGACGATCGAGCACGCGGTGCGCCGGGAGACGTTCGAGGAGTCCGGCATCCGGCTCGGACGGGTGCGCTACCACGCCTCGCAGCCGTGGCCCCTGCCGCATTCGCTGATGATCGGCTGCTTTGCCGAGGCCAAGACCTTCGACATCCATCGCGACGAGCAGGAACTCGAGGATTGCCGTTGGTTCACCCGGGCCGAAACGGCGGAGATCCTGTCCCGCGCGGCACTGACCGATCCGGCGACCGGGGCGACCTCGTTCCCGCCGAAGGGCGCAATCGCCCACCGCCTGATGCGCGACTGGCTGGACTGGACCGACGAATAGGCTGAACAAGCGATGGCGCGCTCCGAACGCCTGCTGACCCTGTTGCAGACCCTGCGCCGATACCGCCGTCCGGTCAGCGGCGCGATGCTTGCGGCGGAGACCGGCGTCAGCATCCGCACGCTCTATCGCGACATCGCCAGCCTGCAGGCGCAAGGCGCGCTGATCGATGGCGAGCCCGGCGTCGGCTATGTGCTGAAGCCCGGCTTCATGCTGCCGCCGATGATGTTCTCGCAGGACGAGATCGAGGCGCTCGTGCTGGGCTCGCGCTGGGTCGCGCGCGCCGCCGATCCGCGCCTTGCCGCGGCAGGAGCGGACGCACTCGCCAAGATCGCCGACGTCCTGCCGCCGGAAATGCGCGCCGCGGTGGAGAGCTCGACCCTGCTCGTCAGTTCGCGGCTGCCGGTCGAAACGAAGGCCGACCTCAGCGCCATCCGCAAGGCGATCCGCACCGAGCGGATGCTGATGCTGACCTATGCCGACGAGAGCGGTTCGGTGTCCGTCCGCCGCATCTGGCCGTTCGCGCTCAGCTACTTCGAGCAGGTGCGCGTCATGGTCGCCTGGTGCGAGTTGCGGCAGGATTACCGTCATTTCCGCACCGACCGCATCATCGAGATGATCCCCGAGGAGGGGCGCTACCCGCGCCGGCGCGCGGTCCTGCTCCAGGAATGGCGCGACAGCGGCCAAGATGGCGGACGCGGGTGAAGCTACTGCCATAAACTGTCAGCAGGCGGCGCTATGATCCTTGTGCCTCAAAGCTAAAGGACATGACGATGGCGATCCTCAACCTCTCCCAGAATGTCGCCCCGATCCGGTTTGCCGGCCCGTTCGGACGGGATTTGCGACGCTCGCTGTTCTCGCGGCTCGTCGACCGCCTGTACCGCACCCGCGCCCCGCGCTGCCCGCGGCTCGACCTGGAGACGATGCCCGCATACCTGCAGCGCGACATCGGCATCATCGACTGGAGGCTGCCGTCCGGCTGCGAGACCGGCCGGCAAGCGCAATGGCCGGCCGCGCCCTGGACCTGAGCGGAGGTGCCCGCACCATTCGACCAGATGCCGGGCCGCCCCGCGGGTCGGCCCGGAGCAGCGCTTCCCGCCGTCAGGAAACGGCGGCGGGGAGCTTCAGAGCTGGTGGCGCATCGGATGGGCGGGATAGGTCCCGAGGATGCGCACCTTTTCGGAGAAGAAGCGAAGCTCGTCGAGCGCGCGACGGACATTGGCATCGTCGGGATGCCCCTCGATATCGGCGTAGAACTGGGTGGCGTAGAACTTGCCGCCGATCTGGTAGCTCTCCAGCTTCGTCATGTTGATGCCGTTGGTGGCGAAGCCACCCAGCGCCTTGTAGAGCGCGGCGGGGATATTGCGGACGTTGAAGACAAAGGTGGTGACAATGATCTCGTCGGGCTTCGTACGCGCCAGTTCCTTCATGTCACGTGCGAGCACGACGAAGCGCGTCACATTCGTCTCGATGTCCTCGACGTTCTCCGCGACAATCTCGAGCCCATAGAGTTCCGAAGCAAGGCGCGGCGCGAGCGCCGCCATGCTTCGGTCGCCGCTCTCGGCCACGAGCTTGGCCGCACCGGCCGTGTCGCCGGCGATCACCGGCTTCCAGCCGTTCAGTCGCACGATCTTGCGGCACTGGCCGAGCGCGTGGATGTGGCTGTGAACGGTGCGGATCTCGTCCTTTGCGACGCCGGGCAGGACCATCAACTGGAAGCGGATCGGCATGAAGTACTCGCCGACGATGTGCAGGCGCGATTCCGGCAGCAGGTGATGGATGTCGGCCACGCGTCCGGCGATCGTGTTCTCGATCGGGATCATGGCGAGGTCGGCGTCGCCGTTCTCCACGGCGAGAAACGCGTCCTCGAAGGTCTGACACGGCAGCGGCTCCATGCTCGGGAACATGTCGCGGCAGGCCATGTCGGAGTTCGCCCCGAACTCGCCCTGGAAGGCAATCCTGTTGTTCTTCTGCGTCATTGGAGGTCCATCACCGGGCCGGGGCCGGCAGCAGCCGGCGCGCCTTTTCAAGGTCGGCCGGAGTATCGACACCGAGCGGAACGGTGTCAACGATCTCCGCATCGATCCGGAGCCCGGCCTCCAGCGCCCGCAATTGTTCCAGCGATTCGCGCTTTTCAAGGGTCGAGGGCGAAAGCGAGACGAACGCCTCCAGGGCCTTGCGCCGGTAGGCATAGAGCCCGATGTGGTGGTACAGCGGCCCATCGCCGTAGGGCGCGGTCGCGCGGGTAAAATAGAGCGCACGCAGGCGATTCCGCCCGATCGGCGTGCCCACCACCTTCACCACGTTTGGGTTCACCTTCTCCTCCGGATCGGTGATCTCGGTCGTCAGCGTGGCAATGTCGGTGGCTGGGTCCGAGAGCGGGTTCAGCGCCGAAAGGATCGTCGCCGGATCGATCGTCGGCAGGTCGCCCTGGACATTGATCACTACCTGCGCGCGCCGATCGGGATCACACTTGAGGAGCGCCTCGTAAATGCGGTCCGAGCCGGACTGATGCTCGACCCTCGTCATCACGACCTCGAAGCCTGCTGCGGCGACCGCGTCGAACGTGTCCCGGTGGTCGACCGCAACGACCACCCGGCCAGCCCTGGACTCGGCGGCCCGCCTGGCAACCTGGACGATCATCGGCACGCCGCCGATGTCGGCCAGCGGCTTGCCGGGCAGCCGGGTCGAGGCCATCCGGGCCGGGATCAGCACGAGCGTTTCTTCAGATTTCGGAGGTTTCATGCTCTACCCTTCAAGGGTGCGCGATAGGTGTCAAAACGTCTCAGCGCACGGCGCACAATCACTGTTGCAACGAAGCAGCAAAAGACATAGGTTCCGCGCGATTTCAAGACTGGCCGGCTGCGATGTGCATGTGCCGGCTCCCAGGGGAGCTGCGGATGAACTCTTATGTGAACATGGGCGTGGGCGCCCTTCTCGGAACCGTCTTCGTCCTGATGTCGGTGTCGATCGCATCGGAAGGCATCTTCCACTCGGAAGCCCCGGAAACGCCCGGTTTTGCCATCGTCGCTGCAGAAGGCGGCGCCGAGGGCGCTGGCGAGGGTGGCGGCGCGGAACCGGCGGCCGTGCCGGTCGCCGAACTGCTCGCCAACGCCGACGCCACTGCCGGCGAGGCGGTCTTCAAGAAGTGCGCGGCCTGTCACACCAACGAGAAGGGCGGACCGAACAAGGTCGGCCCGGCGCTCTGGGGCGTCGTGAACCACCCCATCGCCTCGCATGAGGGCTTCAGCTACTCGGCCGGCATTAAGACCTTCGCCGAAGGCGGCAAGGTCTGGGACTTCGAGAACCTCAACCACTTCCTCGCAGCACCAAAGAAGTTCGTGCCGGGCACGGCCATGGGCTTTGCCGGCCTGAAGAAGGACGACGAGCGCGCCAACCTTCTGGCTTATCTGCGCACCCTTTCGGACGATCCGGCGCCGCTGCCGACGGCCTCCACCGAGGGCGCGGCAGCCAGCCCGGCCGCGCCGGAAGGCGAGGCCCCGGCCACCGAGGCCGAAGCAGCACCGGCAATGGAAGATCCGTCTCCGGCGGCCGAGACCGAGGCGGCGCCTGCCACGGAAGGCACGGCCCCCGCGGTCGAGCCCGAGACGCCTGCGGCGCAATAAGGACTGCGCACCCACGACGCAAAAGAAAGCCCGGCCCTGCGGCCGGGTTTTTCGTTTGTCCGGTGGCCGAGGGCCGGGCATGAAAAAAGCGGGGCCATGCGAACCCCGCTTCTTCATCCCCGGTCTTGCCGGGAAGTTTCCGTGCGCTGCCAGTACATCCGTGGTCAGCGGCAACGGAGGAGACCTTGTCCCGTCGCTGGTGCGCGAGTGCCTCTGCGCGGTTCCTAGTTTGCCTCGATAACAAGCATGTGACAGGATCCGCCATTGGCCGACTTCGCCAGCATGGGCGCGATTGGTTAACAAAGGGTTAACGCCAGGGCGCGACAGGCAATGTGTGCGGGCTAGGGAACCGCTTGCCCGTGCTCACAGTTCTTCCGGTGCAAACAGCGTTTCCAGGAGGGTCTGACATGGCAGACGACAAAGAAGCCGGCCGGCGCGCATCCCTCGGCGTCGTGCGCGACGGCGAAAAAAAGGCGAGCAAGAATGAGAGCGGCGGCAACACCGCGTCCGACGGGTCGACCGAAGCGGCAAAGGCCGCCGTCGTCGAGCAGATCGCGGTACTGAAGGAAGACGTTGCCCGGCTCAAGGAATCGCTCGGCGCGCTGGCCGAAAGCGGCAGCCACTATGCGGTGTCGCAAGCCAGCACGCTGCGGGAGGAGGTGCGGGCGACCGTGGTGGCAAACCCGCTATCGGCATTGTTCGGGGCCGCATTCCTCGGCTATCTGCTCGGCCTTCGCCGACGCTGACGCATCGCGCGCTGGCAGAGCCCGTGCGTGGCGTGATCGGCGGTCCCTGTCGGCGCGTCAGCGCCAGTACCGGCTGCGTGACGGTGGTTCTGATGAGCTGCCGATGAGAAAGCCGATTGCCACGCCGGCAAGCCCGGCCGCCATCACCAGCGTCGAGACCGCGGCGGGATGCTCGCGCGCCGTACGCGCGACTGCGGTTCCCTCGGAGCGCACGTAGTCGGCGCCGCTTCTGGTCGCCGACCGGATCGACCGGCCGGCACTGGCGGCCCGGCCTTTCACCTCTCCGTAGGCTGCCGCCGAGCGGGCTGCGATCTCCTTGTTCAGGCTGCTGACTTCTTCGCGGAGAGCCGCGATTTCTGCCTGAGCGTCAAAACTGGCCATGCCTGCCTCCTCTTCCGGTGGGGACGGTGACGCGCAGCGCCAGACGCATTGTTGCGCCAGGTCGGCACGTCCGCAACAGTCGAAACGAACAAGTGTACGGGAAGTTCCTGGAAAGGCGTCCGGCCGACTGGCCTCGGAAGGGGCGAAGGCGGCAACGACCGCCGAGCCGAAGGAAAATGTCCGAAAGAAAGTTCCCGGCGCCTCGCGAGGGCGCCGGGAAGCACAGGTTGGGACCTTTTCTAGGGTGAAGCTAGCACCACAACCGGGAGCTTAGATTCAATCAGCGTTTGTTCCAAGTAGAATTGGACAATCTAGATCGAATTATTGAGCAAATTTCGTATGTTGCAGCGCAAAACCAAGTAAACCGTGGCGCGGCCCGCTATTCGACGACGGCGACTTGCTCGCCCCCATTCATCCCATGGTAGCTGTCAACAAGGTCCGGCAGCAGGGCCAAACCGAACATGGCGGCGACAAATGCTGAAAATACCGTAACGCCCAAGGCAATGCGAATCATTCGGCCCTCCTTTTGCCGGGTCAGGCTACACCACCGGGATCTGCGGCGCTGTCACTTTCATGAACGGCAGATGAACAAAAATCCGTTACCTCGGAAAGTAACTATAAGTTTACGCCTGTCATGGAACGGTGCGCGCTCCGTCGACGCGGCCCGATCAGCAGCATGCCTCGCCCCTTTCGCCGCCCGGCGCCAGCGCCCATCCGTTCACAATCCGGACCAAGAAATGGCCAGCAAGCCGCGCAAACGCAAACGTTCGGGAAATCGCCGCTCCAATTCCATGCCCAGCCGGATGTGGCCATGGTATCTGCTTGGCGCGACGATGGTCGGTGTCATCGCCGCGCGGGAAAACCTGCCGGCCCTAGCCGACTGGCTGGAGCCGGCCAGCCCGATCCATGGCATCGAAACGGCACGTGTCATCAAGACAACGGCGAACAAACCGCAAGCACTCTCACCGCCCAGGCCGGAACAACGGCCGATACCGACACGCGCGTCCCTCGCCTCGCCGGCCACAGGCAAGGTGACCTTCTTCTATTGCGGGATCAAACAGGACAACTGCATCGTCGACGGCGGCAGCTTCATCTATCACGGCGCGCAGATCCGCATGGCCGACATTTATGTGCCGGCGACAAAGGAAGCCAAATGCGACCGCGAACGCCTACTCGGCGGCGACGCCAAGGAGGCACTGCGCGTCCTGCTCAATGCCGGGCCGTTCGAACTGGCCACTTGGCGGCCCATCGACGAGGACCAGTACGGCCGCAAGCTGCGTGTGGTAAGGCGGAACGGCCGGTCGATCGGCGATGCGCTTGTGGCCAAGGGGCTGGCCCGGCCCTGGGCGGGGCAACGCCAGAGCTGGTGCGGCTAGGAGAGGCCGGACCGCAGACGACAGTCTGCGACGGCAAGCCAACCCATCGGGTCTTCGCGGATGGCGCGCGGAAAACCAACACGGATCGGCGGCAAGCAGATGCTGACCATTGGCATTGCCGCGGAGGCGGGCCGGTCCGTTGCATTTCCGCGTTGAAGGCGAGTTGAGGCCCGACACTCGGTTCGACGCGCGTCCCGTCTTCGCTCGACGCGATGAGGCCCGGTAGACGCGTCCTCCCGCCTGACAGGCCCCGGCGCGATGCGTCGCACAGGGTCGGACAGGCGACGGGCAGCGCCGACGACCAGTAGCGCACCATGCCTACGATTTGCTTCCCTTCCGGATAGAAGCACAGGGCACTCCGGAGGTCGGCACGTCGCGCCGAAGACGACACGGCCGACATTCAGCAACCTCGATAAGCCATGAGCTTGCCGTCCGGCAAAGGCAGACGTTGGTCGGGCGCAAGGCCTGCTACTCGAAGCGACCATGAGTTGCAGGATCGGTTTGCCGTCGTATTGCGTGGCCACGGCTGATTGACGTAACATGTTGGAAAATGTGAACGTGGACCATGGCCGCTACTGCACGCGCGACGGGGAATGGCTGTGGGATGGGCGACCCCAGAGGCTGCCTATGCGGACGCTGCAGAGGCGCCCGCGATGGAGACGCACCGGTTCAATCGGCAGGAGCGGCCAGATTCGGCGATTGCCGACGGCCCGTACAAGGCAGCCTGCATGGTCTGCTCGACAGAGACTACAAGATGCTACGAGCATTGGTCCGCCAGGCGCGGTAGCTTGGATGAAGCTTGGGCGACTGCGTCGGCCAGGCGGGGCATTTCGGAGGGAAAAACGTGTTTCTGGACTATTTCGCGCTCGGCGTCCTGTTTTTCGTGGTGCTGACGCTGTTCTATGGGGTCATCGCGATCCACGACATTCCCCACCTGATCGCCAAGGCGCGAAACCATCCACACCAGGATGCGATCCACGTTGCCGGCTGGGTCAGCCTGTTCACCTTGCACGCCATCTGGCCGTTCCTGTTCATCTGGGCGACGATCTACCGGGAGGATCGCGGCTGGGGCATCCGCCCCGACGGCAAGCTCCAGTCGGAGGCCGAAGCCAATGCCGAGGTCGCCCGCCTGCAGGCGCGTATCGAGGAACTCGAGGAGGAACTGAAGGCGCACACGAGGGAGACCGCCTGATGGATCTGCTGCTTATTCTGACCTACGCCGCCATCTGCATCGCCGTCTTCAAGATCTTCAGGATTCCGGTGAACCAGTGGACGGTCTCGACCGCCACGCTGGGCGGAATCTTCCTGATCGCCGGCCTGATCCTGCTGATGAGCTACAACCACCCCTACTCCAGCGATGGCCGGATCTATTTCACCTCGGCTCCGGTCATTCCGGCTGTCGGCGGAATCGTGGTCGACGTGCCGGTGCAGCCCAACACCCCGCTGAAGAAGGACGACGTCCTCTTCAAGATCGATCCGCGGCCCTACCAATATGCGGTCGACCAGAAGAAGGCGGCGCTGGCGGAGGCCGAACAGGCGGTGCAGCAGCTGAAGTCGGCGATGGATGCCGCCTACTCCGTCGTCGACGGGGCGGTGGCCAACCGTGACCGGGCTCAGGAGAGTTACGAAAGCTACCTCGAGATCTTCGAGACCTCGAGGGCCCGGACAGGCCAGACCGCGGTCTCCGAACTCGAGGTCGAGAACCGGCGCGGCCTCTATCTGGCGTCCGTTGCCGCAGTCGGCACGGCGGAAGCTCAGGCCATGCAGGCGCGCCTGGCCTATGAATCGCAGATCAATGGCGTCAACCCTGCCGTCGCCCGCCTGACCGCCGAGCTTCGCAACGCCGAGTTCGAACTCGACCAGACGACGATCCGCGCGCCCAGCGACGGCTACGTCACGCAGGTCTTCCTGCGCCCCGGCATGATGGCCAATCCGCTGCCGTTTCGACCGGTGATGGTGTTCATCAACTCCGAGGACAGGATGCTTGCCGCCGCGTTCATCCAGAACTCGCTGCAGCGGGTGCGGGTCGGCGACGAGGCCGAGGTCTCCTTCAAGGCCGTCCCGGGCAGGGTGTTCAAGGCCAAGGTCAGCGGCATCATCGACGTGATGGCGCAGGGCCAGCTGCAGCCAACCGGCGCCCTGATCGACCCGCAGTCGCCCGAGCGGCTGCAGCCGGGGCAGACGCTCGCCAAGATCGATATCCTGGAGGACATCAGCACCTATCAGCTGCCCGGCGGCGTGGTCGCGTCCGTGGCGGTCTACACGGAGCACTGGCACCATGTCTCGATCCTGCGCAAGGTGCTGCTGCGCATGGGGGCCTGGATGAACTACGTGTTCCTGGAGCACTGACCTCGACTGCTGCTGACAGCCAAGCGCGAAGGAAGGCGAAATGAGCCGCATTCACGAGCTTCCGCTGTTCAAGGGGCTCTCGGGCTATCGCCCGGGCTGGCTGCGCAACGACATTTCCGCCGGGTTGTCCGTGGCCGCGGTCGGTCTGCCAAGTGCCATCGCCTATCCGGCGATCGCAGGGCTGCCACCGCAGACGGGCATTTACGCCAGCATCTTCGCCGCGATCGCCTATGCGATCTTCGGTGTCTCGCGAAGGCTGATCGTCGGGCCCGACGCCGGAACGATGACGGTGCTCGCCGCGGCGATCACGGCCGTTGTCGCCGAGATGCCAGCCGCCACGGCTTCGGACAGGGTGGCGGTGGCAGCGGCCCTCGCGATCGGAGTCGGCCTGATCTGCCTCGGTGCGCGCGCGCTGCGGCTCGGCGTGCTGGCGACCTTCCTGTCGCGACCGATCCTGGTCGGCTTCTTCGCCGGCATCTCGGTCTCGATCCTGATCGGCCAGATCGGACGCCTGACAGGGCTGAAGATCGAGAGCGACGGGCTGTTGCCTCCGCTGGTCGAGCTGGCGGGCAAGGCCGCCTCGATCCATTGGCCCACGGCCGCGCTCGCCACCACCATGTTCCTGTTGCTGCAACTCGCAAGAACGCTCAACTCTCCGGTCCCCGGGCCGGTGATCGTCGTGGTGTCGTCGGTTCTGCTTTCGGCCCTGTTCGACTTTGCCTCACACGGCATTGCCGTGGTCGGGGCAATCCCGAGCGGGCTGCCGGCCCTCGCCTTGCCGCCGCTCGCCGGCCTGCCGCTCGACAGCCTCGTGCTCGGCGCCGCCGCGATCTTCCTGGTCAGCTTCGGCTCCGGCATCGTCGCAGCGCGCAGCTTCGGCAACCGCATGGGCGAAACCGTCGATGCCAACCGGGAACTGATCGGACTGGGCAGCGCAAACGTCGGCGCGGGCCTGTTCAGCGGCTTTCCGGTCAGCTTTTCCGATTCAAGGACCGCGATCAACCTCTCCGTCGGCGGCCACTCGCAACTGTCCGGACTGGTCTCCGCAGCCACGCTGATGGCCACCCTGCTGTTCCTCAATGACGCCCTGACGATCCTGCCGGTGGCGGCGCTGGCTGCCATCCTGGTTTCTGCCGCGCTGAGCCTGATCGATGTCGGCGAATTGCGGCAGATCTGGCGGATCAGCCGGATGGAGTTCGTGTTCGCGCTGATCACCATGGCAGGCGCCATCAGTTTCGGCGTGCTGAACGGCGTGATCATCGCGATCGCGGCGACGCTCGTTTACCTGCTACGGGACATGATGTATCCCCGCGACGCCTTCCTCGGTCGCATCGCCGGCCGCGACGGCTTCTACAAGCTCCACCGCCTCGAGCAGGCACAGGCGGTACCCGGTCTCGTGGTATGGATGCTGCAGGGCAGCCTGCTGTTCTTCAACACCGACTACGTCCGGGCCCGGCTTAACGCCATTGCAGGCAATCTGCCGCAGGACACGCGCTGGTTCGTTCTGGAGGCCGGTGCCATCGCCCAGATGGACAGCACCGCCGCCGCGATGCTGGAGAGCGTGCGCGGAGACCTGGCCAAGCGCGGCATCCGGCTCTGTTTGGCCGAACTGCATGCCGAAGCGCGGGCGCTGCTGCTGCGGGCCGGCCTGGTCGACCGGATCGGCGCCGACCTGATTTTCGACGACCTCGACGACGCGCTTCGCGCCTTCCGTGAGGAGGCCGCAATTGGCCGGGTCACCGGCACCGAATGACAAGGAGGGATGGACGATGGACAAGAAACAGGATGAACACGACACCGCCGCGCGCGAAGCGCCGGGCGAAAAGGGCAAGGTCCGAAAGTACAACCGGCAGCTGGCCAAGCTGCAGGTCGAGCTTTCGCATCTCCAGGCATGGGTGAAGAAGTCGGGGGCCCGCATCGTCATCGTCTTCGAAGGGCGCGACGCGGCCGGAAAGGGCGGCGTGATCAAGCGCATCACCGAGCGTGTCAGCCCGCGTGTCTTCCGCGTCGTCGCCTTGCCGGCGCCGAGCGACCGGGAGAAGTCGCAGATGTACATGCAGCGCTATATCAGCCAGCTGCCGGCGGGCGGCGAGATCGTGATCTTCGATCGCAGCTGGTACAACCGCGCCGGCGTCGACCGTGTCATGGGCTTCTGCAGCGAAAAGAAGGCCCGGCGCTTCCTCGAGCTCATTCCCCGCTTCGAGGCGGCGATCGTCGAAAGCGGGACGATCCTGCTGAAATATTTCCTCACGGTGAGCGAGGAAGAGCAGGAGCGTCGCTTCCGCCAGCGGATCGACGACCCGGTCCGGCAATGGAAACTGAGCCCGATGGACCTCGAATCCTACCGGAAGTGGTGGGACTATACGCGCGCCTATGACGAGATGCTGCGGACGACCGACAGCCCCCATGCGCCGTGGTGGATCGTGCCGTCGGACGACAAGAAGCGGGCGCGGATCAACTGCATCTCGCACCTGCTCGCGTCGATCCCCTACGAAAAGGTCAAGTTCGAAGCCCCCGATCTCGGCAAGCGGCAGAAGCGCCCCGCCGACTACGAGGACGACAGGAGCCCGCGCCGGCTCGTGCCCGACGTCGCCTGAGGCCGCGCATCCAGCGATCAGGACGTACGCTTCCTGTCCGGCGCCGGCGTGCGCACCCATGCAGCCAGAAGGTCGTAGAAGACGCTGAGCACGATCGGGCCGAGAAACAGGCCGATCAGCCCATAAGACAGCGTGCCGCCGATGACGCCCATGAAGATCACGAGCATCGGCGTCGACAGTCCGCGCGCGACCAGGATCGGTTTCATCACATTGTCGATGACCGCGACCGGAACTAGCAACAGCGTCAACGTCGCCGCATAGCCAAGGTCCTTCGTCATCCACGCCCAGATGATGATCGGCAGCAGAATGATCGCCGGCCCGAGCTGGATGATGCACAGTATCAGGACAATGAAGGTCAGTCCGCCAGCGGCGGGGACATCGAAAACGTGCAAGACCAGCCCGGCGAGAAGGGTCTGAAGCAGTGCGACCCCGATCACGCCGGTGGCCACGTTCCGGATCGTGGCGCCGGCCAGACGCACGAAACCGATTCCCCGGTTGCCCGCGACGCGTTCGGCAAAGCGGTTGATTCCGACGGCCAGTTGCGGGCCGTGCCCGAACAGAAAGCCGGCGATAATAACCGAGGCCATGAAGCTGAGGAGGCCCAGCCCGATCCGGGCGGCCTTGCCAAGCACGAAGCCGCCGAGCTGCAGCAGCGTCGATTCGAAACGCTCCAGCGTCCCCTCGAGGTTTTCGGCCGCAAGGGTCCAGGCATGGTAGAGGCGCTCGCCAATGACAGGCAGCTCGCGAATGTTCTCCGAGGGGGCGGGAACCTGCAGCGTGCCGGCCTCCAGCTTTGTCATGAGCCAGCGTGTCGCCTCGACGAAGTTGAGCGCGGTTGCAGCCAACGGCCCGAGGATGATCGCCAGACCAAGCAGGGTGATCGCAAAGGCGGCGAGGCGCTGGCTGCCGCCGAGTGCGACGGCCAGGGCCCGGTACGGAGGATAGAGGGCGACGGTGATGATGGCCGCCCAGATCACGATCACGAGAAAGGGGGCGACGAGGGTGAAGGACCAGTAGGCGAACAGGGCGACGACGCCAAACCGGACGAATTCGGTGATCCGTGTCTCCATCGAGCGCCCGTGCTCGTCCGGCGCGTCGTCAGATGCGGAAGAGGATTTGTCGCCCATATGCTCTCCCGCCGTCATCCGGCCTGACATCGCCCCCGGAGATCGGGCCAGGGAATGCCCCCACGACCTCGCCTTGTGAAACGTGGCGCCGGTCGACGAGAGCGGTCCGGGCTAGGCGATCGGCGGCTCCCAGTTCAGATAGAAGCCGATGTCACCCGGGACGCCACCGGGAAAACTGATGACCATCGCCTTCAGCCGGTAGCCCTGCGGCTGTGCCACCTCCTTGAAGCGGTCGTAGAGTTCCTTGGCCTTGCCCTGGAGCGTGTTCGGCCAGTCGGGGTCGGCGTTGTTGATTGCCCGACCGCTGTCTGTGCAGAAGTCCGACGGGAAGGTGTAAACCAGAGCCTCCATCTTGCCGTCCTTGACCGCGCGGGAGACGATGTTTCGGATTATCACCCGCTCCTGTTCGCCGACATGCTTGTGAAAGAAGTCGTCGGCGAACTTGGTGAGTTCATCCTTCTTCTGGTCTCTCTGCTTGTCCTCCCGCTCCATGTCGGCGAGCTGTCTTTCGAGAATCTGCTTGCGCAAGTCGTCCGCGCTGACAATGCCCTTGTCGTTCTCGCTCATGTGCCATCTCCACCGCTAGTGCTCACAGGAAGGTACGCCTGAGGGCGACCGGTTCGCAGTATCATACGGGAGTCTATTGGTATTTTACCGACCCCGGGAGAAAGCGCAAATGCTCGCGCTCAAATGGCCCTCGGTAACTTCAGGCGGGCTCCTTCCCGGGGCCGCGCGGCGAGAACCAAGCCGGCGCTCGGCCTGGGTACTGTGCCGTGCCGTTCCCGTCACTCCGCTCCCAGGTGCAGTTTCCCGCGCGCGGGCCATTTCTGGCGCAGCAGCAGTCCGCCTCCGATCACCAGGCCGACGAGATCGGTCACCAGGCCGGCATCGAGCATTCCCAGGGCGCCGCCGATCAGGAGCGCGCGGGCGATCCATCCGATCCGGCCGAAGAACCAGCCGATAATCCCGGCCGACAGCAGATAGATGCCGAGCAGGGCGGAGGCCACCACATGGACCGTCTCCACCCAGCTTCCCTGAAGCAGCAGCGCGTCCGAGAAGAAGAACATGTAAGGCACAACGAACGCTGCGAGGCCGATGCGGAAGCTCTCGACGCTGGTCTTCATCGGGTCGGACTGCGCGATCGCGGCCCCGGCATAGGCGGCGAGCGCTACCGGCGGGGTGATGGCCGACATTACCGCGAAATAGAAGATGAAGAAATGCGCCGTCAGCGGCTCGATGCCGAGATTGATCAGGCCCGGCGCGATCACCGACGCGGCAACCGCATAGGCCGCGGTCGTCGGCATGCCCATGCCGAGAACGACGGCGACGAGCATGGAACACATCATCGCCAGCAACTGCGACTGGTCGGCGATGCCGAGCAGCAGCGCCGAGAAGCGCGTGCCCACCCCCGTGAGCGCGATGACGCCGACAATGATGCCGGCCGCGGCGCAGACGGCGATCAGTTGCAGGCTCATTCTCGCCCCGAGATCCAGCGCATGGAAAAGCTGCCGCGGTCCCATGCGGTTCGGCGTCAGCCAGGAAACCACCGCGGCCGTCACCATCGCCAGCGTACCGCAGCGGATCACCGAGTAGCCGACGAAGAGGGCCCAGACCAGCACCACGATCGGCGCGAACAGATAGGCCTGCCGCATCAAGGCGCCGATCTTTGGCAGCACCGCCCGCGGCAGCCCGACCATCGAGAAGCGCTGGGCCATCAGGTCGACCATGAAGAAGACCGAGGCAAAGTAGAGAATCGCCGGGATCAACGCCGCCCAAATGATGTCGGTGTAGGGAATGCCGGTGATCTCGGACATGATGAAGGCGCCTGCGCCCATGATCGGCGGCATGATCTGGCCGCCGGACGAGGCTGCCGCCTCCACGGCAGCGGCCGTCTGGGCGCGATAGCCGACCTTCTTCATCAGGGGGATGGTCAGACTGCCGGTGGCCACGACGTTGCCGGCGGACGTGCCATTGATCATGCCCATGAGACCGCTTGAGAAGATCGCGACCTTGGCAGGCCCGCCGCGCTTGTGGCCGGCCGCCGCGAAGGCCACGTTGACGAAGTAGGCACCGACATGGGTGGCCTGCAGGAACGCGGCGAAGATAACGAACAGGATAATGTAGGTCGATGAGATCGCGATCGGGGCGCTCAGGATGCCGTTGTCGGTGAAAATATAGGAAAAGAAGCGCTTGGCCGTATATCCGCTGTGCGCCAGGATCCCGGGCAGCCACGGTCCGGCAAAGGCGTAGGCGACGAAGACGAGCGCGATGACGACGAGCGCGAGGCCCGCCAGGCGACGCACCGCCTCCAGGATCAGGATCACGCCGACGATGGCGGCCCACATGTCCGACGGCTGCGCCATCGGCATGCCCGCACGCATCTGCAGGGCCCTTGCAAAATAGATGACGTAGCCGACGGAGGCGACGGTGGCGACCGCCAGCAGGATGTCGGAGGGCGCAAACCGGTCGCTGCGGGGGACCGAGAACAGCCATCCGTGCAGTACGGTCAGCAAACTGCCGACCGTCAGCGGGATGCCGAAACTCGTGACCGCCCATGCCGGCGGCTTGGCCGATCCTAGGAACCACCAATTGGCCCAGATCGCCGCAATCGCAAGCGCGCCATAGACGACGCCGCAGGTCGCGCCCGACAGGACGATCAAGTCGGCCATCGTTCGTCGGGGCCGGGACCCGTCCGGATCCACGGAATGCGCCCCGAACAGCAGGAAGCCCAGAGCCAACCCGCCTCCCAGGTGAATCAGCCGGTAGGTCCACGTCTCCAGCGGATAGAGGTTCATGACCAGGAGGTGAAACAGCGCATAGGCGGCACAGGCGGTGGCGAAAACATGGGCTCGCCAGCCAGAGAAACTGCGCTGGTTGCCGGCGGGCGGATCCTCGTCGGCGGCCGCGGTCGCCGCGACGGGGGCGGCAAGTTCGGCAAGCGGTTCCGATGAGGGGCTCTCACCGGGTTCGGGTCGGGTCATGGCATCACCGGTGCGTTGGAAATTCGGTCGCCGCAGGCCGGGAACCCAGCCCGCGGCACTCGCATCACCTGGCGGAACTCAACGCAGTTGATCCGGAATCTTGATGCCGATTTCCTCGTAGTAGCGAACGGCCCCCGGGTGGAACGGCATGAAGTTGTTCTTGTCCCAGTTCTCGGGGAGCGCCTCGATGGCGGAGGCATGGATCTGCACCATCCGCGGGTTGTCCTCCAGCGCCAGCTTGGTGATCTCGTAGGCCAGGCTGTCCGGCATGGACGCATGCGCGATGGCGAAGTTCCACATCGCCACCGAAGGAATGTCGCTGTCCTGCCCCTTGTAGGTTCCGGCCGGAATGGTGAAGGGCTGCATCGACGGCACCGCATCGATGAAACGCTTGATGTTGTCGTCCGAGAGCGGCAGGAATTTCACGTCGTTCTCGATCGCCAGCTGGCTGAAGGCGCCCGTCGGCAGGCCGGCCGCGTAGACGAAGGCGTCGATCAGGCCGTCCGCAAGCTGGCCGGCGCCATCCGAAGCGCCGGCGAAGCTGGCATTGACGTTGAGGCCGGTCTGCTCGAAGTAGCGCTGCCAATAGGTCGCGGACGTGCCGGAGGCAGGCCCGAGATTGACGCGCTTGCCGGCCAGATCCTCAATGGAATTGATGCCGGACCCAGCCATGACGACCGCCTGCAGCGGCGTCTGGTACATCGGGAACAGCGCTCGCAGGCTGACCGCTTCCGTGCCCGGCATCAACTCGCTTTCCCCCTTGATGGCCTCCTGCCCCGGCCCCGTGGTGGTAAAGCCGAGCAGCGTTTCCCCGGTCTCCACCAGCGCCACGTTCTGCCCGGGCCCGCCGGTCACCTCCACGCTCGTGCCCAGCCCCAGTTTCTCGCCGATCAGCGACGCCAGTCCGGATCCCCAGACGAAATAGGCTCCTCCCTGAGACCCGGTGGAGATGCTGAGGCTCGACGGCCAGTCCGAACGATCCTGCGCGGCAGCCGGAAAGGCTGCGACCACACCGGCAATCAGCGCTGCAAAAGCGGTAACTTTCATTGTTCTGTTCCCTCCCAAAGACTCCTCCAGCACCGTGCCACCAGGGCGGGCGCCATCGCGACCGATCATGCAGGAGATGTGCCATCGAAGAAACGCAAGAAAGATTATATTATGAACCGGAATAATTAAGCGCTGGCCTCGATCCGCTCGAGATTGCTGTCGAGGGTCGCCAGCAATGCGTCGCGGCGCGGGTCGCGTGTCCCGCGCGCCCAGGCCGCCGCCAGAATCAGCTTCGACCGCGTCGCCCCGCCTTCCGGCATGGCCAGCGGAACGAAGGAGACCCCGGGCACGGCGATGCGGGCGGTCCATCTGGGAACGATCGCCAGACCGGACCCGGTCGCGACGAGCCTGACGATGGTGTGCTTTTCTTCGGCCATCTGGGCGATGCGCGCCGTCAGCCCGGCTTCGAGAAACAGCTTGATCGTCAGGTCGTGCGAGTGCGGCCGCGATCGGCGGTCGGGCACGATCAGCGGCTCGTCCGCGAGATCCCCGATCGATATTTCGTGGCGGAGAGCCAGCCGATGGCCGCTCGGCAGCGCGACAACCGCGGTCTCGAAGAACAGGGTCCGGAATGCGATGCGCGCCGGCCGCACGTCGGGCGGTCGGCAGAAGGCGATGTCGAGACTGCCGCTCAAAAGCTTCGGCAGCAGATGGATCGTCTTCTGTTCGAACAACCGCACCTCGATGTCCGGGTGCTCGGCGCGCAGGTACTGCAGCAGCTGCGGCATGAGCCCCGCCGCGGCGCTGTCGATGGCGCCGACCTTCAGGGCCGGGACACCGACCTTGCCGATGGCGCGCACGCTCGTCTCCAACCGGTCGGCCCGGTCGACGAGCGCCCGCGCGTCCTCGAGGATGGCCCTGCCCGCGTCCGTCAGGACCACGGAGCGCGTGGTGCGGGAGAACAGGCGGACCTCCAGCCGGTCCTCCAGCGCCTTGACCTGGCGCCCCAGCGACGCCGGGAGGATGTCGAGCGATTGCGCTGCGCGGCCGAAATGCAACGTGTCGGCGACCGCGAGAAAACATTTCAGCTGCGATATGTCCATTCACCCACACCATATTATACTGATAATATATATAATCTCACAGTCGTTGAGCCGTCTACCCCTTCAGCCGTAGGTTCCGGCCGAGATCGGCGGACCGGCAACGGGGTGGTTTCCTGAACCGCCCCGACCGATCGCGATCGGCCTCCAGCCAATGGACCTGAACCATGAGACGCTACAAGATCGCCGCCATTCCCGCCGACGGCATCGGCCCCGAAGTCATTGCCGCCGGTCTGCAGGCGCTGGAAGCGCTGGCTCGGCGCGACGGGGGATTCGCCCTGGACGTCGAGCAGTTCGACTGGGGCTCGGCGCGATACAAGCGGACCGGCGCGCTCATGCCGGACGACGGCCCAGCACGGCTGAAGGATTTCGACGCGATCTTCTTCGGTGCCGTCGGCGCACCGGACGTGCCCGATCACGTGACCTTGTGGGGCCTGCGCCTGCCGATCTGCCAGGGCTTCGACCAGTACGCCAATGTGCGGCCGACCCGGATCCTACCCGGGATTCGGTCGCCGCTCGCCGGTGTCGGCCCGGGCGACCTCGACTGGGTCATCGTGCGCGAGAACTCCGAAGGGGAATATTCCGGTCACGGCGGCCGCGCCCACCGGGGACTGCCGGAAGAGGTCGGCACAGAGGTGGCGATCTTCACCCGCGTCGGCGTCACCCGGATCATGCGCTATGCCTTCCGCCTCGCCCAGTCGCGCCCCCGCAAGCTTCTGACCGTCGTGACGAAGTCGAACGCCCAGCGCTTCGGCATGGTCATGTGGGATGAGATCGCCGCCGAGGTGTCCCGGGAGTTTCCCGACGTGACCTGGGACAAGATGCTGGTCGACGCGATGACCGTGCGCATGGTGAAGAACCCCAAGAGCCTCGACACGATCGTGGCCACCAATCTCCATGCGGACATTCTCTCTGACCTCGCCGGCGCCCTCGCCGGCAGCCTCGGCGTCGCCCCGACCGGCAACATCGATCCCGAGCGGCGCTACCCCTCGATGTTCGAGCCGATCCACGGATCGGCCTTCGACATCACCGGCAAGGGCATCGCCAATCCGGTGGCGACCTTCTGGACGGCGGCCCAGATGCTCGAGCACCTCGGGGAGAGGTCCGCGGCCGAGCGCCTGATGCGCGCAGTCGAACGGGTCTGCGCCGACGGCATCCTGACGCCGGACGTCGGGGGCGGGGCGACGACGCAAGAGGTGACCGACGCCGTCTGCGATGCAATCCGCGGCGACAACGTCTGAAGGTGCGGCAGCGGGCCTCCGACAACATCGCGGCCAGCCGGAGATCCCGGGGCGGTGCCTCGACGCCTGCCGGTCTCGCGAAAGAGGGCTCTGTACGGGATTGCGCGCGAAGCCTCGCGATGGCTCGGCGGCGAGCCCCCGCGGCAGCCCGGACCGGTGGCGGCCGATGCCCGGGGCCATTGAATTACCTCCCGTTAACTCATCCCGTCGAGTGTCGGGCGGCATCCCTAAAACTAGGAGTTTATTAGCTGTTGAAAGCATACAAGCAGGGTGCACTTGCAGAAATGAGGGTCCCCCGGTGTGATTCTGCGCGTTCCGAAACATATGCTCTGCAAAGGAATGTATGTAGAAGCCGTCGAGTGCTCGGACCTTGAGTTCTCCGGACGACGCTTCCTGCTTGAGACGGATGCCGTCCTGAATTCGATCCTCGCCTCTTCGGCGGAAGTCGTTCTGGTCAACCGCGCGAAAAGCAAAGTCGGTTGTGGCTGGCCCGAGTCCCCCGCTTCGGAGGAACATGCCCAATCCAAGTTGCGGGCCGGCATCGAGCAGAGCGTGTCGCAAGCAACCGTGACCTTGCGGGAAGCTCTCGGCGATATCAAGCTGGGCCATTTCGACATTCACCTGCTGACCCCTGCGGTAAAGCACATAGCCGCCGCCTTGAATGCCTCGCCATCCTTGATGGTGGCGGTCACCCGACTGAAGACCAAGGACACGGGAACCTACGTTCATTCGCTGGCGGTCAGCGGGCTGATGACCGGGCTTGGAGAGCTTTCAGGCCTGAAAGGCGATGCCGTCAAGGAGCTGACCATTGCCGGCCTGGTGCACGATGTTGGCAAATTGCTGATATCGAACGAGATCTTGAACAAGAACGGGCAATTGACGGATACCGAGAAGCAGACGGTGCGCAGCCATCCCGAGCGGGGCTATGAACTGCTCAAAGAACATCCGGAGGTCTCCGATCTTGTCCTTGAGGTTTGTCGGCTTCACCATGAAGCCATGGATGGAAGCGGCTACCCGCTTGGCCTGCGTGCCGATCAATTGAGCTTGCCGGTGCGCATATGCACGGTATGCGACGTGTTTGACGCCCTCACCAGCGTCCGCCCCTACAAGCGCGCCTGGTCCAATGCGCAAGCGCTGCGATGGATGTTCGAACGAGGCCATCTCTTCGACAAGAGGCTGATCCTGCGGCTCGCGAGCATGCTGGACTAACGCCTGTCGCAGGGGCCGCGCGCCTCGAGCCATGCTGGCGCACGGATCGTCGCGAAGGTCTCCAAAAACGCGTCGGGCGCATTTCAATCATGAAGCAGGGAGCGCGGAGGACCTTGCGGACCTTCGCGGGCAGTTGGGCTTTCATCGACCGGGATGTTGCAAGTCGACGTGACGATCGATCACGGACATTGCGCGCTGGCCTGAGATGCTCCCTTTTTCAGGAGGTTAGGAAAGTGTGATGGCGGACAGAGAGGGATTCGAACCCTCGATACGCTTTCACGTATACACGCGTTCCAGGCGTGCGCCTTCAACCACTCGGCCACCTGTCCGTCCGCAAACGACCGGCGGTTAACCCGGTGCGGGCCGCCTTCCTGGGGACAGTCGGGCGGGACGGCGCGATATATACCGATGATGACGGCGCAATCAACCGCTTTCTGACAGATTTTTGTCATCGGCCGGCTTGCCGGCACGGCCGGGCGGATTGCAACGGGAACCGGCGCCACTTATCTAATATTGCATGCAACGGTCCGCTCAGGACCGTGTGCCTTGGAGTCAGGCAATCGATGTTTCGCTTCGTCTTCCGGATGCTTAGCGTGGTCGCGCTCGCGATGGCGATCATGGCCGCCACGCTGGACGCGATCCAATCGGTCGCAGCCTCGCAGCCGGTGCTGACGCCGCTCGCGGTCGCCTGGACCGATGCCAGTCCCGATTCGCTCGCATACCTGGCGGACACGATCATGAACCGGCTGCACCCGACCCTCTGGGACCCGGTGGCGCTCTGGATCCTCGCACAACCGGCCTCGGTGGCGCTGCTGGCGCTGTCGCTCCTGTTCTGGATGGCGGGTTACCGGCGCCGGCCCTTCGCCGGCCGCTTCACCGCCTGACTGACCAATCCGCGCCGGCCACGGTCTGACCAAAGGAGCCTTCCGCTTGTTTCTGATCGACATGTTCAACAGGAAGACGACGATGCCGACGCCGGAAAATGCCCTGCCCGGCCGGCCGGATCCGATCGCCACGGCGGACACCCACTTCGTCAACGGTCGCCCCCTGGCCGGCCCCTGGCCGGACGGCATGCGCGAAATCCTGCTCGGTCTCGGCTGCTTCTGGGGCGGCGAGCGGCTCTTCTGGCAGGTCCCGGGCGTCTACGTCACCGCGGCGGGCTACGCCGGCGGCCTCACGCCCAACCCGACCTACCAGGAGACGACGACCGGGCTCACGGGACATGCCGAGGTCGTGCGCGTCGTCTACGACCCGCGGGCGGTTTCGACGGGGGCGCTGCTGAAACTGTTCTTCGAGCGGCACGATCCGACCCAGGGCATGCGCCAAGGCAATGACATCGGCACGACCTACCGCTCGGCGATCTACACGACCGACGACGACCAGCATCAGACCGCGCTCGGGATGCGCGACCGGTACCAGAGGGCGCTGGCCGCGGCCGGGCTAGGCAAGACCATCACGACCGAGATCGCCGCGGCCCCTCCGTTCTATTTCGCCGAGCCCTTTCACCAGCAATACCTGGCCAAGAACCCGGCCGGGCGCTGCGAACTGCGCGGCACCGGCGTTGCCTGCGTCATCGCCTGACCGGCCCCACGGCGTCGTGGCGGCCGCACCCAGCAACCCAGCCTCGCAATGATTTTTTACCAACTGAAAAATTTCTGGTGAATTTTTCCAGCAGCCGTGCAAGGATCGCGCCGCCTGGCCCTATAGGGAACGGGGCTGGCGGCTCCGCAAACCCGCCCTGAGCGGGGCGTGCGGGAGGACCCGGAAAAACAATTGCAACAGGGCTGCACGATGAAAAAAACTTTACTGACTCTTCTTGCCACGGCGGCACTGTCGGCGACGGCGCTGGCGGCCGACATCAAGCCGGCGATCATCTATGACCTGGGCGGCAAGTTCGACAAATCCTTCAATGAGGCAGCCTACAATGGCGCCGAGAAGTTCAAGGCCGAAACCGGCATCGACTACCGCGACTTCGAGATCGCCAATGATGCCCAGCGCGAGCAGGCGCTGCGTCGCTTCGCCGGTGACGGCAACAACCCGATCGTGATGGCCGGCTTTTCCTGGGCCGCGACACTGGAGAAGGTCGCCGCGGAATACCCTGATACGCAGTTTGCGATCATCGACATGGTCGTCGACAAGCCGAATGTGCGCTCGGTCGTCTTCAAGGAAGAGGAAGGGTCCTGGCTTGCGGGCATCCTGGCCGGCATGGCGTCGCAGTCGAACACAGTCTCCTTTATCGGCGGCATGGACATCCCGCTCATCCACAAGTTCGCCTGCGGCTACATCGGCGGCGCGAAGTCGACCGGCGCCGACGTGACCGTGCTGGAGGCCTATACCGGCACGACGCCCGACGCCTGGAACGACCCGGTCAAGGGCGGCGAAATCGCCAAGTCCCAGTTCGACCAGGGCGCGGACGTGGTCTACCACGCCGCCGGCGGCACCGGCGTCGGCGTGCTGCAGGCGGCGGCAGATGCGGGCAAGCTTGGCATCGGCGTCGATTCCAACCAGAACGGCCTGCATCCGGGCAAGGTGCTGACCTCGATGCTCAAACGCGTCGACGTCGCCGTCTATGACGCCTTCAAGTCGGCGAACGACGGAAACTTCACTCCCGGCATCAACGTGCTCGGCCTGAAGGAAGACGGCGTCGGCGTCGCCTTGGACGAAAGCAACGCGCCCCTGATCAGCGACGACATGAAGGCCGCGATCGAAAAGGCCAAGGCGGACATCGTCGCGGGCACGATCACCGTCCACGACTACATGTCGGACGAGTCCTGCCCCTACTGATGGTAGCGATAGCGAGGCCCGCCCGCGTCAATCGGGTGGGCCTTCGCTTGTTTGCATGCCTCAGTAGTGCGGCGGCCGGGTGATCGCCGGCGCCTCGAGAGCGCCCTCCTCCAAATCCAGGAAGCGCTCGACCAACTGGTCCAGCTTCGCCCGCGTCTGTTCGACGATCTTCCACTGGTCGGCCAATTGCTCGGACAGTTCCTCGATCGTGCGGTCCTGATGGGCGATGCGCTCCTCGAGCGCGGCAATGCGGCGGACGCTGTCTTCGTCGGGGGTGACGGGATGGGTCATGATCTGATCGGGCTCCGTCGGCGCGGCCTGTTCCGCTCCATCGCTGGAGTCTATCCAATGACGCGGCCGCCCGCAATGATGCTGGACAAGCGGGGCGGAAGCAACAAGACTGAGCCGGAAGAATCCGCCCCAAGCGGACGAATGGCTTCCAAGCGGGAAATCGACGCATGGGCGAATTGGCAATTGAACTGCGCGGCATCGACAAGCGTTTCGGGCTCGTCCATGCCAACAAGGACATCAACCTGCAAGTCCGCAAGGGCACGATCCACGGCATCATCGGGGAGAACGGCGCCGGAAAGTCGACGCTCATGTCGATCCTCTACGGCTTCTACCAGGCCGATCGCGGCGAAATCCGGGTCGATGGCCGTGCCGTACACATCCGCGATCCCGACGCGGCGATCGCCGCCGGGATCGGCATGGTGCACCAGCACTTCATGCTGGTGGAGAACTTCACCGTTCTCGAAAACGTCATGCTCGGTGCCGAGCAGAGCTGGGTGCTCAATGCCGGCATCGCCAACGCGCGCGCCGAATTGAAGCGGCTGGAAGAGGAATACGCGCTCGAAGTCGACCCGGATGCGGTGATCGAGCAGCTTCCGGTCGGCCTGCAGCAGCGTGTCGAGATCCTCAAGGCGCTTTACCGCAAGGCTGACATCCTGATCCTGGACGAGCCGACCGGCGTGCTGACCCCGGCCGAGGCCGACCACCTGTTCCGGATCCTCGAGCAGCTGAAGGCGCAGGGCAAGACCATCATTCTCATCACCCACAAGCTGCGCGAGATCATGGCGATCACCGACGAGGTCTCGGTGATGCGCCGCGGCGAGATGGTGGCGACGCGCCAAACACGCGACACGTCGGTGGAGGAACTGGCCGAACTCATGGTTGGCCGGCGCGTGCTTCTGCGCGTCGAGAAGGGCGCGGCGGTTCCGGGCGACGTCAAGCTCGCAGTCCGCAACCTCACGGTTCGCGACAACCGCGGCGTCACCATGGTCGACAACGTCTCCTTCGAACTGCGCGCCGGCGAGATCGTCGGCATTGCCGGCGTCGCCGGCAACGGCCAGTCGGAACTTCTGGAAGCGATCTCGGGCATCCGCCGGGCCGTGTCCGGCAGCGTTGCACTGAACGACCAGGCCATCGACGTCACCGGCCATGCCGATCCGGCCGAGCTTCGCCGGCGCGGTCTCGCGCATGTGCCGGAAGACCGGCATCATGTCGGCCTGGTGCTGAAGTTCGAGGAGAGCGAGAACGCCATCCTCGGCTATCATGGCGACCACCGCTACCGGAAGGGCCCGCTGCTCGACATCGATGCGATCCGCGCCGACGCCGAGGAGAAGATCGAAAAATACGACATCCGCCCGCCGAACGCGCGGCTGAAAACGGCGAACTTCTCCGGCGGCAACCAGCAAAAGATCGTTCTGGCACGGGAAATGGAGCGCAATCCTGACGTGCTGCTCATCGGCCAGCCGACGCGCGGCGTCGACGTCGGCGCGATCGAATTCATTCACAAGCGCATCATCGAGATGCGCGATCAGGGCAAGGCGGTGCTGCTGGTCTCGGTCGAACTCGACGAGATCCGCGCCCTGTCGGACCGGATCCTGGTGATGTTTGCCGGTCGCGTCGTCGGAGAACGCGGTCCCGACGCCACCGAAGGCGAACTTGGCCTGCTGATGGCCGGCGTGGAAGGCCCCAAGGAGGCCGCAGAATGAGCGTTCCCTATGCAAAGCTTCCGGCCTGGGTCGAGTACGGGATGATCCCGCTCGTCAACCTCGTGGTCGCCTTCGCCGTGGCCGGCCTCGTCGTGCTGCTCGTCGGCGAGAGCCCCCTGGAAGCCGCCTACCACATGATCAATGGCGCCTTCGGACGCGGTGAGTATATCGGCTTCACGCTCTACTACGCGACGACCTTCATCTTCACCGGCCTTGCCGTCGCCGTCGCCTTCCACGCCGGGCTGTTCAACATCGGCGGCGAGGGCCAGGCCTATGTCGCCGGCATCGGCGTGGCGCTCGCCTGCCTCGCCTTCGACCGGGTGCTGCCCTGGTACGTGGTGTTCCCGCTGGCCATCCTCGGATCGGCCCTGTTCGGAGCGGCCTGGGCCTTCATCCCCGGCTGGCTGCAGGCCAAGCGCGGCAGCCATATCGTCATCACCACGATCATGTTCAACTTCATCGCCGCCAGCCTGATGAACTACATGCTCAACCGGGTGATGAAACCGCTCGGCTCGATGTCGCTCGAAACCCGCACCTTCGATGCCGGCGGGCAACTGCCGAAGCTCGACTGGCTGATGTCGATCTTCGGCCTCAGCGTCGGCACCTCGCCCTTCAACGTCACCTTCCTCCTGGCGCTGGCCGCAAGCTTCGGCGTCTGGGTGCTGATCTGGCGGACGAGGCTCGGGTACGAAATGCGCACCATGGGCCACAGCCCTTCGGCCGCGCGCTACGCCGGCGTCAAGGAGGCGCGTATCATCGTCGTCACGATGCTGATTTCCGGCGCACTTGCCGGCATGATGGCGCTGAACCCGGTGATGGGCGAAACCTACCGGCTGCAGCTCGATTTCGTGCAGGGCGCGGGGTTCGTCGGCATTGCCGTCGCGCTGATGGGGCGCTCGCACCCCGCCGGCATCATCCCGGCGGCGATCCTGTTCGGCGTGCTTTACCAGGGCGGGGCCGAAATCGCCTTCGAGATGCCTGCGATTTCGCGCGACATGATCGTCATCATCCAGGGTCTGGTGATCCTGTTCGCCGGCGCGCTCGAGCACATGTTCCGCCCGGCCATCACCCGCATCGTCCTCGCCCTTTCCGGGCGCAGCGGCCGCGAAGCTGTGGTCAAGGGAGCCTGATCGATGGATTACCTGCAGCTCTTCCTCGAACTGGCCCAGTCGACGGTTCGGCTCTCCACGCCGCTGATTCTCGCCGCCCTGGCGGGCCTGTTCTCCGAACGGGCCGGCGTCTTCGACATCGGCCTCGAGGGCAAGATGCTCGGCGCCGCCTTTGCCGCCGGCTGCGTCGCCTTCATCGCGCAGTCGGCCATGGCCGGGCTGCTTGCGGCCATCGTCGTGTCGGTCCTGCTCGCGCTCGTCCACGGCTATGCCTCGATCACCCAGCGTGGCAACCAGATTGTCTCCGGCGTCGCGATCAACTTCATCGTCGCCGGCGCGACGGTGATCCTCGGCGAGGCCTGGTTCCGCCAGGGCGGGCGCACGCCGGCGCTCGGCGAAGGGGCGCGCTTCCAGGCGATCGCGCTGCCCTTCACCGAAACCCTGCGCGGCGTGCCGGTGCTGGGGCCGATCTATGCCGAACTGATCTCCGACCACCAGGCACTGACCTACCTCGCCTTCCTGATGGTGCCGGCAACCTGGTGGATCCTCTACCGCACCCGCTTCGGCCTGCGTCTGCGGGCGGTCGGGGAAAACCCCGGGGCAGTCGATACCGCCGGAATTTCGGTCCTCTGGATGCGGTACCGCGCGGTGATCTGCTGCGGGATCCTGTGCGGCGTGGCTGGAGCCTATCTGTCGCTGGCGGCGAACGCCGGCTGGACCAAGGGCATGACCGCCGGCAAGGGCTATATCGCGCTGGCGGCGCTGATCTTCGCCAAGTGGCGGCCGGTCAACGTCATGTTCGCCTGCCTGCTGTTCGGTTTCCTCGATGCGTTTGCCATCCGATACCAGGGAACGCCCCTGCCGCTGGTCGGCAAGCTGCCGGTGCAGCTGATGCAGGCGCTACCCTACATCCTCACCGTCGTCCTGCTGGCCGGCTTCATCGGCAAGGCCATCCCGCCGAAGGCCGGCGGCGTGCCCTATGTGAAGGAGCGTTGACAATGTCTCACGAACTGTTCGAAGCGGCGCGCGCCGCCATGGCGTTTGCGCATGCGCCGTATTCGAAGTTTCCGGTCGGCGCGGCCATCCGCGCCGAGGACGGCAAGGTCTATGCCGGCGCCAATGTCGAGAACATCTCCTTCCCGCAAGGCTGGTGCGCCGAGCCGACGGCGATCGGTGCGATGATCATGGGCGGCGCGAAGAAAATCGTCGAACTGGCGGTGATCGCCGAAAAGCTGCCGCTCTGCCCACCCTGCGGCGGCTGCCGGCAGAAGATCGCCGAATTCGCCTCTCCGTCGACGCGCATCTATCTCTGCGACGAGACGGGCGTGAAGGAGACGCTGACGATGGACCAGCTGTTGCCGCGCAGCTTTGCGACGGAGGTCATCGGATGAAGGCCGCGCTCGATCACCTGGTTCCGGCCCTCGGCGGGTTGGCTCCGCGCTACGGGATCGTCCTCGGTTCGGGGCTCGGTTCGCTGGTGGAGGCGGTTGAGGACGCCGTGCGCATTCCCTATGCCGAGCTTCCGAGCTTTCCTTCGGGCTCGGTGTCCGGTCACGCCGGCGAACTGGTTGTCGGCCGCCTCCGCGGCGTCGCCGTCATCATGCTTTCCGGACGCGTGCACTATTACGAGCGAGGCGACGCGGACGTCATGCGCGGCCCGATCGAGGTGCTGAAGGGGCTCGGCGTGACGTCGCTGCTGTTGACCAATTCCGCCGGTTCACTACGCGAGGATATGCCGCCCGGCTCCGTCATGCGGATATCCGACCACATCAATTTTGCCGGCGCCAACCCGCTGATCGGAATCGAAAGCGACGACCGCTTCGTCGGCATGACCAATGCCTATGACGCAGGGCTGGCGGCCCGGATGGAGCGGGCGGCCGAAAGAACCGGCACGCCGCTGCACCAGGGCGTCTACATGTGGTTTTCCGGTCCGAGCTTCGAGACGCCGGCCGAGATCCGCATGGCGCGCATCCTCGGCGCCGACGCGGTCGGCATGTCGACCGTGCCGGAGGTGCTGATCGCGCGCTTCCTCGGACTGAAGGTGGCGGCCGCTTCGGTGATCACCAACTTTGGCGCGGGCATGACCGGTGCGGAGCTCAGCCACCACGAGACCAAGGACATGGCGCCGGTCGGCGGGGCACGGCTCGCCGCCATTGTCGCCGAAATGCTTGCAGACGGAGGCAAGGACGATGAATGAAACCACGCCCCGGCAGGTCGCCGCCAAGGCCCTGTCGCTGCTGGACCTGACCGATCTCACCGACGGCTGCGACGCGACGGCGATCGAGCGGCTGTGCCGGCAGGCCAGCACCCCCTTCGGCCACGCCGCCGCCATCTGCATCTGGCCCCGCTTCGTCCAGCAGGCGCGCGGCCTGCTCGGCCCCCACAGCCCGATCAGGATCGCGACGGTGGTCAATTTTCCGTCCGGAGACCTGCCGGTCGACGACGTCGTCGCCGAGACCGAACAGGCGATTGCCGACGGGGCCGACGAAATCGACCTGGTGATTCCCTACAAGGCGCTGATGGGCGGCGACGAGGCCGCGGTCCACGCGATGATTGCGGCGGTGCGCACCGTCTGCCGGCCGCCGGTGTTGCTGAAGACGATCCTCGAGACCGGCGAATTGCGGGACCGGGACCTGATCCGCAATGCCTCGCACCTGGCGATCTCCGCCGGTTCGGACTTCATCAAGACCTCGACCGGCAAGGTCGCCGTCAACGCCACGCTGGAGGCTGCGGACATCATGCTGAACGCCATCCGCGAGAGCGGCCGCAACGTCGGCTTCAAGCCGGCCGGCGGCGTACGCACGGTTGGCGATGCTGCGCTGTACCTCAACCTGGCGGCAGCGATCCACGGGCCAGACTGGGCCATACCGTCGACCTTCCGGTTCGGCGCCTCCGGGCTCCTGGGCGACGTCATCGCCGTTCTTGAAGGCCGCGGCTCAGGCGGCGCCAACGCGGCCTACTGACCATGCTCCCGCAGGAGACGATACGGCGCAAGCGCGACGGCGAGGTCCTGTCCGCGGAAGAAATCGGCAGCTTCATTGCGGCGCTGGCCGACGGCAGCGCCAGCGAAGGTCAGGTCGCCGCCTTCGCCATGGCCGTGTGGTTCCGCGGCATGGACGCCGGCGAGACGGTGGCGCTGACCCGAGCCATGCGCGATTCCGGCGACGTGCTCGACTGGCGCGACATTGACCGCCCCGTGGCCGACAAGCACTCGACCGGTGGCGTCGGCGACAATGTCTCCTTGATGCTGGCGCCGATCGCTGCCGCCTGCGGGCTGGCGGTGCCAATGATCTCCGGGCGCGGCCTTGGCCACACCGGCGGCACGCTCGACAAGCTGGAATCGATCCCCGGCTATGCCGTCAACCCGCCCTCGCAGCTGTTCCGACGCGCGGTCAAGGAAGTCGGCTGCGCCATCATCGGCCAGACGGCCGACCTCGCCCCGGCGGACGGGCGCCTCTACGCCATTCGCGACGTGACCGCGACGGTCGATTCCGTGCCGCTGATCACCGCCTCGATCCTGTCGAAGAAGCTGGCGGCCGGGCTGCAGTCGCTCGTGCTCGACGTGAAGCTCGGAAACGGTGCATTCATGACGGAGCGAGCAGACGCCGAACGCCTCGGCCGGGCGCTGGTAGACGTGGCCAACGGCGCCGGGCTGCGCACCACGGCGCTGATTACCGACATGAACCAGCCGCTGGCCGATGCCGTCGGCAACGTGGTGGAGATCGAAAGCTGCCTCGCCTTTCTTCGCGGCGAAGAGCGGGGAAGCCGGCTCGAGCAGGTCGTCCTGGGCCTGGCCGCGGAGATGCTGGTCGCCGCCGGGATCGAACCCAGCGCCCCGGCCGGCCACGCGCGCGCCCGACGTGCCCTTGACGGCGGCGACGTGGCCGAGACTTTTTCACGCATGGTTGCAATGCTCGGCGGTCCGACCAGGCTGCTCGACGAGCCGGCCGCATTCCTGCCGAGGGCACCGGTGGTCCTGCCGGCGGCTCTGGACACGGCCGGTTATCTTTCCGCCTGCGATACCCGCGGCCTCGGCCTTGGCGTGATCGAACTCGGCGGAGGCCGGACAAGGCCGAACCAGGCAATCGACCATCGCGTCGGATTCGACCGGCTGCGTCCAATCGGCAGCTGGATCGAGAAGGGCGAGGCGATCGGTCGCGTGCATGCCCGCACGCTGGACGATGCACGCGCCGGCGTCGCCCGGCTGCGCAGTCTTTACACCGTGTCCGAGGCGGCGCCCGAACCGGTCAGCCCGATCGTCAGCCGGATCAGCGGATGAGCCGCATCTGGTTGCCGTCGACCTGATAGGAGGAAAGGCCGCGGAGGAACGTCATGCCGACCAGCATGCCCGACAGGGACCTGTCCTCGAGCACCATGGCCCCGACGTTGGCGACGCGAACGCCACCGATCTCGACACTGTCGAGCCGCACTGCGGCGGCGCGCACCTTGCCGTTGGCCGTGTCGACGACGTGGCGGAAATCAAGGTCCTTGCGGGCAAACCCCAGCCGCTGGGCGATGGAAAGATTGATCGCGACCGAACTGGCGCCCGTGTCGATCATGCCCCGTTCCTTGCGGCCATTGATGGTGAAGACACCAAAGAAATGCCCCCTGGCGTCGGCCTGCAGGGTCGTGCCGCTGGTGCCGGTGTAGCGGGCAGGCGGCGCCGCCTGCCCGGCGGCCGACACCGCCGGTTCCGGACTCTTCGTCATCGGCGCGTTCGCGAGGTAGCTTTCCGCGATGCGCGGCACAAGCACGGCTGCGAGCGCAACGGCGGCGACAATGAAGAGGCTGCGGGCGAGCATGGGCATCTCCTCCGGGAAACGCCACGACTAGACCACGTCCGGGTTGACGGAAGGGAAAGATCGGCTGGAACGGGCCGTTTCGCCGCGCCGAACGCGCGCGGTGGCTAACGGCCCGTTAACGGCCCTACTTGGTACCGTACATGCGGTCGCCGGCGTCGCCGAGACCCGGCACGATGTAGCCCTTGTCGTTCAGGCGGCTGTCGACGGAGGCGGTGTAGATCGGGACATCCGGATGGGCGGCACGGAAGTTGCGAATGCCTTCGGGCGCCGCCAGCAGGCACAGGAAGCGGATGTTGGTCGCACCCCGCTCCTTCAGCTTGTCCATCGCCGCGATCGCCGAGTTGCCGGTCGCAAGCATCGGATCGACGACGATGACCAGACGCTCGTTCAGCAGGTCGGGCGCCTTGAAGAAGTATTCCACCGCCTCGAGCGTGTCGTGATCGCGATACACGCCGATATGCGAAACGCGGGCGGAAGGGACGAGTTCGAGCATGCCCTCGAGCAAGCCGTTGCCGGCGCGCAGGATCGAGGCGAAGACGAGCTTCTTGCCCTCGAGGATCGGCGCGTCGATTGCCTGCAGCGGCGTCTCGATGCGCTCGGTGGTCAGCTCAAGGTCGCGCGTGACCTCGTAGCACAGCAGCGTCGAGATCTCGCGCAGCAGCCGCCGGAAGCTGCCGGTCGACGTCTCCTTCTTGCGCATGATGGTCAGCTTGTGCTGCACGAGCGGGTGATCGATGATGGTGACGCCGTCCATGGACAAACCTTCCCTGTTCCTTCGTTGATCGGCCTCTTTTTCCACGTTCATCCACGCCCCGCAAGGGACCGGCAGGGGCGCGCCTCCCCATTCCTCGTTCCCGCACGGATCGCGCACCCGGGCGTTCCGGTCAAAGGCGCGCCAGCAGTGCGGTCCGGGTCGTATCGTCGACGAAAGCCGCCTCGATGGCGGTCCGCGTCATCGCATCGATGTCCGAGTGTGCCATCCCCATGACTTCGGCCGCGACGCGGTATTCACGTTGCAGCGAGGTGCGGAAGAACGGCGGGTCGTCGGAATTGAGCGTCACCCGGACGCCGGCCGCGCGGAGGCGGCGGAGCGGATGGGCGGCGAAGTCCGAAAAGACGCCGAGCGCCACGTTCGATCCGGGGCAGACTTCCAGCACCACGCCCTCGTCCGCCAACCGCGCGACGAGACCCGGATCCTCGATGGCGCGCACGCCATGGCCGATGCGTGAGGGGCGCAACCGGTCCAGCGCGTCGCGCACACTGACAGCGCCGCAGACCTCGCCCGCATGGACGGTGATGCCGAGGCCGGCGTCGCGGGCGATATCGAAGGCACGGGCAAAATCGGCAACGCGTCCGATGCGCTCGTCGCCGGCCAAGTTGAAGCCGGTGATGAGCGGATTGCGGCTGTGCGCGGCAAAGCGCGCCGCCCACTCGACCCGTTCCGGCCCGCGATGACGCAGCCCGACAACAACCATGCGGCATTCGATACCGGTCCGGGCCTGCGCCGCCTCGATGCCGCGGCCAATGCCGGCGACGTAGCCTTCAGCTCCGAGACCGACCGCCTCGCCATGATCGGGAGACACGAACAGTTCGCTGTAGATCGCACCGGCGCCGGCCAGTTCGTCGAGATAGGCCTCGGCCAGCTGCGCAAAGTCCTCCTCGGTGCGGAACAGGTTCGCGACCGCGTCATAGGCCGCGAGGAAGCTGGTGAAGTCATGCCAGATATAGGCGCCGTCGCGGAGGAAGCCGTCCGTCCGCACGCCGTACTTTTGCGCCTGGGCGAGCGCCAATGACGGCGGCGCGGCCCCTTCCAGGTGGCAGTGCAGTTCCGCCTTCTTCAGATGCGCGGTCACAGGAAGCTCGTCCCGTGCCGGCCCGGCGGGATCCCGAGGTGCATGGCGATCGTTTCGCCGATGTCGGCAAAGCTGGGGCGTGTCTGCAGCAGACGCGAGCGGATGCCGTGGCCGAAGGCAAGAACCGGCACGCGCTCGCGCGTGTGATCCGTCCCGCGCCAGGTCGGGTCGCAACCGTGGTCGGCAGTCAGGACCAAAAGATCGCCCGGACGCAGATTGCGATCGACCTCCGGCAGACGCCGGTCGAAGGCTTCGAGCGCGGCGGCGTAGCCGGCCACGTCGCGGCGGTGGCCATAGAGCATGTCGAAATCGACGAAATTGGTGAAAACCAGATCGCCGTCCTTCGCCTCGCCCATCGCCTGCAGCGTCGCGTCGAACAGCGCCATGTTGCCGTTCGCCTTGATCAGGCGACCGATGCCCTTGTGGGCGAAGATGTCGCCGATCTTGCCGACGGCATGGACGGTGCGACCGGCCTCGGTCAGCCGCTCCAGCAGTGTCGGTTCCGGCGGCGGAACAGAATAGTCGCGCCGGTTTCCGGTGCGCTCGAAGCTGGCAGGCGACTCGCCGACAAAGGGACGGGCGATGACGCGGCCGATCCGCCCGCCGGGCCACTCGTCGAGAATGGCCCGAACCGTCTGGCAGAGCGACAGCAGCCGATCGAGGCCGAAATGGGTCTCGTGTGCGGCGATCTGGAACACGGAATCGGTGGATGTATAGCAGATCGGCCTCGCCGATCGGATGTGCTCTTCGCCGTGGCGGGCGATGATTTCGGTCCCGGAGGCGTGACAGTTGCCGAGAATCCCCGGCACCTCCCCGATCTCGCAGATCGCAGCCACCAGTTCCGGCGAAAAGGCGGCGCCTTCCGAGGGAAAGTAACCCCAGTCGAACATGACCGGCGTGCCGGCGATCTCCCAGTGGCCCGACGGCGTGTCCTTGCCGCGCGAGATCTCCGTGGCAGCCCCATGGTGGCCGAATACGCGCTCGGGAACGGCCATGCCGGGCGGGAAGCGTCCGGTAGCGGCCCGGGCCGCATGCAGGAGCCCCAGCGCCGACAGGTTGGGAAGGTTCAACGGCCCCGCCCGAAGCCCGGCCCTGTCGGCGGCGCCCGCGGCGCAGAACTCGGCGATGTGGCCCAGCGTGTCGGCCCCATCGTCGCCGAAGGCCGCCGCGTCGGGGCCGCCGCCGATGCCGAAGGAATCAAGTACGAAAAGAAATGCCCTGGCCATGCCTCACCTGTCGCAAGCGGCATGCGCTCCCGAACGGATGACGCAGGACGCTGACTGGAAATGGCATGGAAGAAGCCGTGGGCTCAAGAAAAATCGTCCGCCGGCGATGCGTGCCGTGATCAGGTGCAGCCGGTGCAGGTGATCGTGGTGCCCTTGCGGATGCGGCTGTAGCTTGTCCGCTTGAGCGTTGGCCTGCTCCAGTCGTAGTCGGCCGGAACCAGCGGCAGCTTATACTGCATTACCAACTCGGTGCGGATGAAGAACGTCCTCGTCTTGGTCATGTCGTTGGGCAGCGGGATCGGGCTTCCCTTCAGGTACGGTGTCTGCCCACTATCCGCCCGAGACCAGGCGATCGTCGCGTTTCCGTTGTCATCCACCTGGATGCCGGTGATCAGGACGTCGAACTCGTCGGCGTTGAACGGCGCCAGGATCGTCTCGGCGACAAACTTCATTTCCGCCAGCTCGTTGGTGGTGACATTTCCCAGCTGCGTCAGGTAGTCGGAGATGGTGGCGGAGGCGCGGCCGACCTTGTTGTAGACGGACATGCCGACGGAAATGCCGTATGAGCCGACATAGCCGGCGATCAGCAACGGCGCGAGGATGGCAAATTCCACCGCGCCAGCGCCGTCCCGTGCGCCTGCAAGGCTCTTCAGCCTTGTCCAGACCCAGCCGCCAATGGCTGACTGCAACCGTTCCACGCCGCGGCCCATCATTGGTAATCCTCGTTCTTGAACACCGTCGTCGCGACCAAGAGCTGCTCGTCCACCGACGAAGTGCTGCCCCGCCAGAACGTCAGCACGCGCAGGTAATCCACCAGCACCGGCCACCGGTAATAGGCCCGCACGATGTTCTTGGTGGCCTTTCCACCGGGGGCGAAGTGATTGGGAAGGGGGCTAGGGGTGGTGTTGGGAACGTCGAACGTCGTCGTGCTGCGCACGTCGATATAGAGGCGCGAGGGGATGTCGGCCTCCTCGGGAGAGCACGACAGGAGCACGGTGAGGTTCTCGCAGTAGATCTTGCGGAACTCTTCCCTGTCCACGTCCGTCGGGCGATCCATGTTGAAGGTGATGTGGCCCATCCTGATGCTGCGCGCCACCGCGTCGTTGGCGTCGAGCAGGACCTGCTCGGCGAGATAGGCCGTGAAGGTCTCGACGATGGCGATCACCAGGCCGAAGAACACCGGCGCAAGGATGGCGAACTCGAGGGCGGAGGCGCCGCTCCGCTCACCGATGAACCGCTTCAGCCGTCCGGGCTGTCCGTCTCTGCGCTTCTCTGCTTCCAGCATGGCTGCGCTTCACCTTCCGTTCCCATCCCGTGCCCGCCTGGAACGCGGGACCGCGTCCTCCACGCGTGAGCCCAGGGACGCTCGAGGCAACCCCTCCAGGGCGCATGAGCGCAAGACTACGCGATGGACCGTTTACAATTGGTATGCGCGATGGATCGCAGTTTAGCGAATTGCCACTTTCGCGCCGGTGTTGCCGGATGGCGCCGGTGCAGCCTTTAGGGCGAGGTCTCGGTGGCGCGCTTTGCGTGCTGCTCGCAAATGGGCGTGCAGGAGAGCACGGAGCGATCGGTCTGGCGGAAGACGCGAACCGTGTTGCCCTCGTCGATGGAGACGAGAATGCGCTCGTCGACGATCGCATTGCCGTCCGCGTCGAGCAGCACAAGGTTCGTGGTGCCGAAGTTACGCCCGGTCAGAACGATCGTCTGGGCGTCGGCGACCGTCGCGTCGGCCACCTCGGCATTGCCGACAATGACCTTGCTGACCGGCCGATCGAGCTTCAGCACGCGCGCGTGGTCCATGTAGACCCGCATCATCTCGCCATCTTGGGCGCGGGCAGCGCCGCTTAGGGAGCACGCCTGCGAAAGCAGAATGCCGATGGCTAGGCGCATGGCCCTGGAAGTGGCAAGTGACCGCACGGTTCTCATCCCGAATATCCTGAAGCTGTCGCTATTGGCGAGCATCGCCGCGAATGGTGAACGAAGACTTAAGAAGACCGACAAAACATCGCGCCGCACGAAAGACTACCACCGCGCGACCGCCGGCACGAGCCCGTATCTCCGGTCTTGCACTTGAACGCGCCCATGCCTACCCGCGCCCGCGCGCGCGCCTCTCTCCGCGAGACTGTCCGGCATTGGCCATTTGTTTACCACGATATCTGACAAGTCGCGCTAACGATCGATTAACCGACTTCATTAAGCAGGCGGCAATGCGGCGCCTGTAGGTTGCAGTCATCCGAACAACGGCAAACAGTTGTCGGACGTGCTGAACCAACACCTCTGGAGTTAGGAGAATCCCATGACCAAGATCTTCGCCCGCCTGCTGAAGGATGAGTCCGGTGCGACGGCAATCGAATACGGCCTGATCGCCGCCCTCATCTCCGTCGCCCTGATCGCCGGCGCTTCCGCCCTCGGCGACTCGCTGAACGAGACGTTCTCCAACCTGTCCGGCGAGCTCGACGCCAACCAGCCGTAAGCCAGGGCAGACGCGGGTCGCTCGCGACCTGACAAATCTCATGAACGCGCAAGGGGCCGCCTTTTCCGAAGGCGGTCCTTTCCTTTTGGGAGCCCGCCGTGCCCGTCCGTCCACATCGAACGGCTTGGCAAATCTTTAAGGCCCGTGCGCTAGCATCGGCCGAAATGGAGCAAGTCATGACCGAAGCTGCGATCTTTGTCGTCTTTCCCCTCTGCCTGGCGGTGGCGGCCTGCTCCGACTTCTTCACCATGACCATCCCCAACCGGGTCTCGGCGATCCTTCTGGCCGGGTTCATCGTGGTTGCGCCGCTGGCCGGGCTGAGCCTTGCCGAGATCGGCATGCATCTTTTGGCCGGGCTGGCCGTGTTCGGGGTCTGCTTCGCGCTTTTTGCCATCAATGTCATGGGCGGCGGCGATGCCAAGCTGCTGACGGCCAGCGCCGTCTGGTTTGGCCTGACCCACTCGCTCTTTGCCTATCTCGTCTATGTGTCGCTGTTCGGCGGTCTGCTCACGCTCGTGGTCCTGTCGCTGCGCAGCCGCGCCCATACGATCATGGCCGCCGGCCTGCCGCTGCCGGACCATCTGCTGACGGAAAAGAAGGTGCCCTACGGCATTGCCATCGGCATCGCGGCCTTTGTCGCCTACCCTTCGTCGCCGCTGATGCTGGCCGCACTCGGCAGCCCGCACTGAGCATCCGACCACTTCGACCATTCCACACCTGCGGGCGCAGGCGCGCCAATGCACGCAAAGACGGTATCGTCGAGCCTGCGTGCTGCACTGCCAGGCGGCGACACTTCGTTAACCAAGATCTTAAGCAAGTCGTTAACCATAATTATACCAATTCATGGCCAAGGTGACGTTACGCACTTCTGTACGTCCAGGGGCCAACCATGAAACCGGCACGAATCATCATTCTGGCAGTGGCCGTCATCTCGGCAGGCGTTGCAGGCTACCTTGCCCTGCAACTGGCCCGCGGCAACAAGATTTCGGTGGCGAGCGAACCTGTGGTCGAGCGAGAGCCGACCATCAACGTTCTGGTGGCCAGCCAGAGCCTTCCGATCGGATCGAGGCTCAGTGCCGATACGCTCGGCTGGAGCGCCTGGCCGCAGGGCAGCGTCGTCGAAGGGTTCATCACCGATCAGATCCGCCCTGACGCCGTCGAGAAGCTTGCCGGCGCGGTCGTCCGCATGCCGATCTTCAACGGCGAGCCGATCCGCCAGGAAAAGGTCGCCGACTCGAACAGCAAGATCATGTCGTCGCTGCTCCCGGCCGGCAAACGGGCAGTCTCGACCGAGATCTCCGTGGCCACCGGCGCCGGCGGTTTCATCCTCCCGAACGACCGCGTCGACGTGATCATGGTCCGATCGGGCGACGAGGAGACCATGATCACCGAGACGATCCTGAACAATGTGCGGGTGCTCGCCATCGACCAGCAGATCCAGGAGAAGGACGACGGCTCGAAGACCGTCGTCGGCACCACGGCGACGCTCGAGCTGACCCCTGACCAGGCGAAGGTGATCACGGTGGCCCAGCAGATGGCCGAACGCCTCCAGCTGGCGCTCCGCAGCGTCGCCGACGCACAGGAAGGCGATACCGCCGCCGCGGACTATCTGCTGAATGGCGGCGACGGCGCCCCGATCATCCAAGTCATCAAAACAGGCGAGATCATCAAGTCCAACTCGCCCGCCGTCAACAAGTGAAGCAGGAGCGCAACGTGCGTGGATTCGGAAAGAAATTTCGGGCCTCTGTCGCCGGCGGGATGACCTTCTGCCTCACCTTCTCGGGCATGCCGGCGGCGGTGGTGACCGGGGCCACGGTCGACCGGGCCGAAGCCGCCACGACCTCAGTCGTACGCATCAGCGATGTCGGGGCGGGCGCGCGCAAGTCGCTCAAGCTCGGACTCAACAAGGCGATCGTCGTCGACCTCCCGACCGATGCGCACGACATCCTTGTCGCCGATCCGGCCAAGGCCGACGCGGTCACCCGCACGTCGCGCCGGATCTACATCTTCGGCAAGGAGATCGGGCAGACCAACGTCTTCATCTTCGGACCGAACGGCGAGGAAATCGTCAGCCTCGAACTCGCGGTCGAGCGCGACATCAGCGGCCTGCAGGCGCACCTGCGCCGGTTCATCCCGGACTCCGACATTTCGGTCGAGATCATCTCCGACAACATCGTGCTGACCGGCACCGTGCGTACCCCGCAGGACGCGCTCCAGGCGGCACGGCTTGCCGACATCTTTCTCACGGGCGGCGAGGCGACGACCCGCACGATCACAGCCCAGGGCAACAATGGCGACGCCGCCATCTTCGGTGAGGACCGCCAGAAGTCGCAGGTCGTCAACATGCTGAAGATCGAGGGCGAGGACCAGGTCACGCTGAAGATCACGGTGGCCGAGGTCAGCCGTCAGATCCTCAAGCAACTCGGCTTCAACGGCTCGGTCTCGGGGAGCGACGGCGGCATTGCCTTCCGCAACCCCACCAACCTCGGCGGCGCCGTCGACTGGGCGACGAACGGGGTGCTGACCGGTTCGATCGGCGGCACCGCGATCGCGAGCTATATCAGCGCCATGGAGCAGGCGGGCGTGATGCGCACCCTCGCCGAGCCGAGCCTGACGGCGATCTCCGGCGAAGCGGCCAGCTTCTATGTCGGCGGCGAGTTCCGGCTGCTCAGCGAGCAGAGCATCACCGAGAACGAGGACACCGGCAATCCGGAAGTCACGCGCAACTACGATACCGTCGACTACGGCATCCGACTGAACTTCAAGCCGGTCGTCCTTTCCGCCGGACGAATCAGCCTGCGGGTCAACACCGAAGTGTCCGAACCGACCTTCGAGGGTTCGGCCCCGCTGATCGGCAACCAGGGCATTCCCGGCGCCATGGCACTCGGCATCCGCCGTCGTCAGGCTTCGACGAGCGTCGAACTGCCCTCGGGCGGCTCGATCGTGATCGCCGGCCTCGTCAAGGACGACATCCGCCAGGCAATGTCGGGCTACCCCGGCCTGTCGAAGGTTCCGGTTTTCGGCACGCTGTTCCGCTCGAAGGACTTCGTTCGCAACGAGACCGAGATGGTCATTATCGCCACGCCCTACCTGGTCCGCCCGGTCGCCCGCAACGAGCTGAACCGTCCGGACGACAACTTCAACCCGACGAACGACGCCGCGAGCTTCTTCCTCGGCCGGGTCAACCAGATTTACGGCCGCAAGGAAGCCGGCCTTCCGACCGGCACCTACAACGGCGCCGTCGGCTTCATCTACAAGTGATCGGGGAACGGACATGACCGCACGCACAAGCTCCAAGGGCCCCTCCGAAAGGCTCCGCCACATGCTGCTCAATCGCCTGGTACCGGCCGCATTGCTCGTCGCCACGGCGACGCTCGCCGGCTGCGCCTCGCGCGACGCCACCACGACCGCCTCGATCCCCGACGACTATCGCACGCGGCATCCGATCGTGCTGACGGAAGCCGAGCACACACTGGACGTCCCCGTCTCCGCGCGGGACCGCACCTTGACCGTTCCCATGCGCGACAATATCCGCGGCTTTGCCCAGGACTACGAAGCGAAATCGAAGGGTACGGTGCAGATCATGGTGCCGCACGGCTCGCACAATGCGGCCGCGGCGGCATCCGTCCGCAAGGACATCCGCGCGACGCTGATCAAGGCCGGCGTGCCGGCCAAGCGCATCATCGAGACCTCCTATAGCGCAACGGGCCAAGGCGACTCCGCGCCGATACGCCTCGCCTTCTCCTCCATCACCGCCAAGACCAACACCTGCGGTCAATGGCCGGAAGACCTGACGGTTAACACCATCGAAAACAAGCAGTACTACAATTTCGGTTGCGCCACGCAGGCGAACCTGGCCGCTCAGATCGCCAACCCGATGGATCTCGTCGGTCCACGCGGCATGACGCCGATCGATGCGGAGCGCCGCGCGACCGCGATCCAGGACTATCGCGACGACGGAACGGACTTCTGATGACACGGTCCAGACGGTCACCCGACGCGCCTGACAAACAGGATGAGGCTTGAGAGATGACGAGCATCGAATACGGCATTGAGGCGCAGCAATCCTCAGAAACCTTCGTCGATGAGGGCAGACACGTCGAGGAACTCGATCGTCTGCGCCCGCTTCCGCGGATCTCGATCCATGCCTTTTGCGAGAGCGAGGAGATCCTGCATCTGATGGAGCGCTGCGCGAACGACCGCCGCATGGGCAAGGTCAGCCTTCGCGTCAACAACGGCAACATCGCGATGGCGGCGAACATGTTCGCCTCGGCGCCGACACCGAACCTCGTCATCCTCGAGACCGCGACGCAACCCTCCGCGCTGATGGCCGAGCTGGCGCCGCTCGCCGAGGTCTGCGATCCGAGCACGAAGGTCGTCATCATCGGCCGCCACAACGACATCTCGCTCTACCGCGAGCTGATCCGCAGCGGCGTGTCGGAGTATCTGGTCGCACCGGTCAGCATGGCCGAGGTTCTCAACGCCATCGCCGGCATCTTCATCGACCCCGAAGCCGAGCCGCTCGGCCGCACGATCGCCTTCGTCGGCGCCAAGGGCGGGGTCGGTTCCTCGACGATCGCGCACAACTGCGCCTGGGGCATCTCCAGCCTGTTCTCGACCGAGGTGGTCCTGGCCGACCTCGACCTGCCCTACGGCACCGCCAACATCAACTTCGACCAGGATCCGGCCCAGGGCATGGCCGAGGCCGTATACGCGCCCGACCGGCTCGACGAGGTCTTTCTCGACCGGCTGCTGTCGAAATGCTCCGAACACCTCTCGCTGCTCGCCGCGCCGTCGACGCTCGACCGGGGCTATGATCTCGAGCGCGGTTCGTTCCAGCCGATGATCGAGGTCCTGCAGCGCAACGCCCCGGTGAACGTGCTGGACGTGCCGCATGCCTGGTCGGAATGGACCCGCACGCTGCTCGGCGAGGTCGACGAGGTCATCGTCACCGCCATGCCGGATCTCGCCAATCTGCGCAACGCCAAGAATATGTTCGACGCGCTGAAGAAGCTGCGGCCGAACGACCGCCCCCCGCACCTGATCCTCAACCAGGTGGGAATGCCGAAACGTCCGGAGATCGCTCCGGGCGACTTCTGCGACCCGCTCGGCGTGCAGCCGATCGCAATCATCCCCTTCGACGCGCAGCTGTTCGGCACGGCCGCCAATAGCGGGCGGATGATCGCCGAGATGGACAAGAAGTCGCCGGCGGCGGAGACGTTCTCGCAGATCGCGCACGTCGTGACCGGACGGGCAACGGTGAAGAAGCCCAAGAAGGGCGGGCTCGGCAAGATGCTGGGCATGCTCGGCCGCAAATGATGCCCCTGACGGGGCCCTGAAAACGGAAGAAACAGCATGTTCGGTAGACGCGGAAACGAAGGCATTGGAAAGAGCGGCGGTTCGGCCGGCCATGCGCCACAGGCCGCACCGGCACCTGCTGTTGTCGAGCGCGCGGCGGCGCCGGCTGCGACCGCGGCTGCGGCCGAACCGGTGCGCGAGCCGGCGGCGAGCACCTTGCCACCACCGCCGCCGCCCTCGCCGATCGGCCGCAAGCGCTCGCCACGGACCGAGGACTACTATGACACCAAGTCGCAGGTGTTCTCCGCGCTGATCGACACGATCGACCTGTCACAGCTGGCCAAGCTGGACACGGAAAGCGCGCGCGAAGAAATCCGCGACATCGTCAACGACATCATCACGATCAAGAACTTCGCGATGTCGATCTCCGAGCAGGAGGAACTGCTCGACGACATCTGCAACGACGTGCTTGGCTACGGCCCGCTCGAACCCTTGCTGGCAAGGGACGACATCGCCGATATCATGGTGAATGGGGCTGGCAAGACCTACATCGAAGTCTCCGGCAAGGTGCTGGAATCGGAAATCCGCTTCCGCGACAATGCGCAGCTGCTCTCGATCTGCCAGCGTATCGTCAGCCAGGTGGGCCGGCGCGTCGACGAATCAAGTCCGATCTGCGACGCGCGCCTTCCCGACGGCTCGCGCGTGAACGTGATCGCGCCGCCGCTCGCCATCGACGGGACCGCGCTCACCATCCGAAAATTCAAGAAGGACAAGCTGACGCTGGACCAGTTGGTGCGCTTCGGCTCGATCACGCCCGAGGGGGCGACGCTGCTGCAGATCATCGGACGCGTGCGCTGCAACCTCGTCATCTCCGGCGGCACCGGCTCGGGCAAGACGACGCTGCTCAACTGCATGACGCGCTACATCGACACCGACGAACGCGTGATCACCTGCGAGGATTCGGCCGAACTGCAACTGCAGCAGCCGCACGTGGTGCGCCTGGAAACCCGCCCGCCCAATATCGAGGGCGAGGGCCAGATCACCATGCGCGACCTGATCAAGAACTGCCTGCGCATGCGCCCCGAGCGCATCATCGTCGGCGAAGTGCGCGGACCGGAGGTGTTCGACCTCCTCCAGGCGATGAACACTGGCCACGACGGTTCGATGGGAACGATCCACGCCAATTCCCCGCGCGAGTGCCTGAGCCGAATGGAATCGATGATCGCCATGGGCGGCTATACGCTGCCGGCCAAGACCGTGCGCGAAATCATCGCCGGCTCGGTCGACGTCATCATCCAGGCCTCGCGCCTGCGCGACGGTTCGCGTCGCATCACCCACATCACCGAGGTCGTCGGCATGGAAGGCGACGTCATCGTCACCCAGGACCTGATGCGGTTCGAGATCGAGGGCGAGGACGCCAACGGTCGCATCATCGGCCGGCATGTCGGCACCGGCATCGGCAAGCCGCACTTCTGGGATCGTGCACGCTACTTCAACGAGGAGCGCCGCCTGGCCTCGACGCTGGATATGATGGACAAACCGGAATAGCCGAGGGCCCTTGATGTTCGGACTGGATCTCACCATCGTTGCGATCGTCGCCCTGGCGGCGATCGCTGCCGGCGCGCTCGGATACGGCGTGCTGTTCTCGCGCATCGAGACGGAAAAGAAGGCCGAAAATCGCGTCAACCGGGTGAAAACCGCCGAGACCGACCAGAGCAAGGTCAAGGCTGCGCGCGAGCGCATGCAGGAGATGACGAAGCGGCGCAAGTCCGTGCAGGACTCGCTGAAGGAGCTCGAAAAGAAGCAGCAGGAACGAACCAAGAAGGCCTCGCCGGACCTGAAGGCGAAGCTCTCGCAGGCCGGCCTCGCCCTCAGCCCCACACAGTTTCTCGCCATCGGGATCGGCGTCGGGCTGTTCATTTCCCTCGCGTCAATCGTCGTCGGCGCGCCGCTCGCCATTTCCGCCGGCCTGTTCGTCGTCACCGGCCTTGGTGTGCCGCGCTGGGTGCTCAACTTCATGGTCAAGCGGCGCATGAACAAGTTCCTCGAGGAGTTCCCGAACTCGCTCGATGTGATGGTCCGGTCGATCAAGTCGGGCCTTCCGCTGACGGACGCCCTGCGCCTGATCGCGGCGGAGGGTCAGGAACCGGTCAAGACCGAGTTTCGCCGCGTCATCGAATCCCAGCAGATGGGCCTGAGCATTCCCGAAGCCTGCGCCCGCATGTACAATTCCATTCCGCTGCAAGAAATCAACTTCTTCTCGATCGTGATCGCGATCCAGAGCCAGGCGGGCGGCAATCTCTCCGAGGCGATCAGCAATCTCTCGCGCGTGCTGCGCGAGCGGCGCAAGATGCGCGCGAAGGTCAGCGCCATGTCGATGGAGGCGAAGGCCTCGGCGGCGATCATTGGCGCCCTGCCGCTGATCGTGATGCTGCTCGTCTACCTGACATCGCCCGACTACATGATCATCCTGTTCACCGACCCACGCGGCCACCTCATCCTCGGATGTTCGGCCGTCTGGATGACGATGGGCATCCTGGTGATGCGCAACATGATCAATTTCGACATCTGAGAGGGACGGGCCGAAATGGTAGAACTGGCCAGAATGCTCACGAATCCCGACTTTCTGCTGCCGCTGTTCGTCGCCGTCGCGGTGCTTGCGACCGTCTACTCGCTCGCCGCGCCCTATTTCGAGCGCGGCGACCTCGACAAGCGGATGAAGTCGGTCGCGCTGGAACGGGACCAGATCCGGGCCCGCGAGCGGGCGCGCATGAATGCCGAGGCGTTGCAGGGCCGTGGGTCGCTGCGGGTACAGCACAACACCTCGGTGCGCCAGGTCGTCGACCGCCTGAACCTGCGCGAGGCGCTGGTCGATGCCGGCACTATGAACCGGCTGCGCCAGGCGGGCTACCGGTCGCAGAACGCGTTGAACATCTTCCTGTTCGCACGCTTCGTCCTGCCGTTCGTGTTTTTCGCCGTCGGCGCCTTCTACATCTTCTACCTCGGCTATCTCGGGGACAAGCCGCTATCGATCCGTATCCTTGCGGCGATCGGCATCGCCTATCTCGGCTTCTATGCGCCGAACATCTACATCACCAACCGCGTTTCCAAGCGCCAGCTGTCGATCACCCGGGCCTGGCCCGATGCACTTGACCTGCTGTTGATCTGCGTCGAATCGGGCATCTCGATGGAAGTGGCATTGCGTCGCGTGGCTGACGAAATCGCCATCTCATCGCCTCCACTCGCCGAAGAACTGGTGCTGACGACGGCCGAGCTGTCCTTCCTGCAGGACCGGCGGGTCGCCTATGAGAACCTCGGGACACGCACGGGTCTGGATATCGTCAAGGCGGTGATGCAGGCGCTGATCCAGGCCGAGCGCTACGGCACCCCGATCGCCCAGGCCCTGCGTGTTCTGGCGCAGGAGAGCCGCGACACGCGCATGAACGAGGCGGAAAAGAAGGCGGCCGCGCTGCCGCCGAAGTTGACGGTGCCGATGATCCTCTTCTTCCTGCCGGTGCTGATCGCGGTTATCCTCGGTCCGGCCGGAATCCAGGTGGCCGACAACTTCTAACAGGCCGCCAGGCGCCGGCGACATGCGTGTTGCGGGCGCCCCTTTACTTTCGCTGCCCTGACCGTCGGTCGCGGGTAGCCGAGGCCAAGCCTGTTCCTGCCACCCAAGACGGCCATCGTTCTGCGAAGCGGTCTTACGATGGGGCATGGCCGCGCCGCTGCCGGCTGTCGCAGACACCCGATGGCGGGACGTCAGGTCAGTTGGTGTTGCCGGCTTCGTTCTTGGAAAGCTGCTTCCAGGCGTCGCGCTGCGAGAGCATGCCGCGGAGATAGGCGACGTTCGCTTCGGCCTGTTCGGGGCTGAGCTCCTGGCGGGCAATCTGCTCCGCTTCGTCGAAGCGGCCCTGGAGCCCGATCGTGAGGGCAAGGTTCTGCCTGACGCTGCTGTCCGCGCCCGGCTGCTGGGCGGCTGAGCGGAGATAGGTCTCGGCGGTGCGGAGGTCGCGCTCGAGCAGGTAGGACATGCCGAGATTGGACAGAACCGACGGTTCGTTTGGCTGCAGGTCGAGCGCCTGGCGATAGCGCGCGCGCGCGTCGGCGGAACGGCCCAACTGGTCGAGGACCGCACCTTCGGCCGATTTCAGCCGCCAGTCCGGGCGATCGGGAGTCTGCGCCCGCTGGATCGTGCCCAGCGCCTGCTCGAGGCGGCCCGCGGCGGCCTGCGCCTTGCCATAGGCCGCAAGCACCTCGCGGTCGGTCGGATGGTAGATCGCCACCTGCTGCATCACCGCCAGCGCCTGATCGTTGCGGCCGGTCATGCGCAGCAGGTTGGCGTAGTTCAGGCCGGCCTGACGATCCTTCGGATTTTTCTCGTAGGCCTTGCCCACTCCCTCGGCCGCCCTTTGCAGCTCGCTGGCGTTCATGTCCGTCACGGGCTTCGACAGCTTCGGAATCGAACCCGTCGTGAGGTCCTTGTGTTTGTCGCCGGCGCAGCCGGCAAGCACCGTCGCCACCAGTGCGGTGGCGGTCAGGAGAAGCAGTTTTCGGCTGAAGTTCGCAGGCGCGGAGCTGAACATGACGGGTCCCCAAGGCTTTCTTGCGGCGCATGTGCGAAGGAATCACGCCACAATCCTCACGCCAGCAATAATCTGTTAACCCTAACAGAGTGTTAATTTCCCGAATCCGGACCGTACCGCAAAGGCAGTGCCAATGGCTCCCTACCAGTTCATCGATCGCCCTTCTCCGTTCAACACCCGCGGTGGCCGGACCCTGCCCATTTTCGCCATCACGCCGGCTCATATCGAGACTGGCACGATCGATCCGATCGCGTTGGACTGGGCGCGGAAGGCGGGTTTCAGGGCGGACGCCGGGGCGCTGCTCTTGATTCCGACCGAGGACGGGCACCTCGGCGGCGCCTTGTTCGGCCTCGGCAAGTCGCCGTCCGACGCCCCGTTCCTGACCGGCAAGCTGGCGCGGGCGCTGCCGGCGGGCGACTGGCATATCGAGACCGCGCCGCTGACGGCATCCCGGCTGTCGCTCGGCTACGGGCTCGGCAGCTATCGATATGAGCGCTACCGCGCCGCCAGCAACGATGCGCCGACGCTGATGATACCGGCGGATGCGGACGCGACCGACATCAAGCGCCAGCTCGCCGGCGTGTTCCTCGCCCGCGACCTGATCAACACGCCGACCAACGACATGGGACCGGAAGCGCTCGAGGACGTCTTCCGCGCACTTGGCGCGCACTACAAGGCGAAGGTCTCGGTGATCCAGGGCAACGACCTGCTGAAGGAGAACTTCCCGCTGATCCATACGGTCGGCCGCGCCTCCGCCGAGGCGCCGCGTCTGCTTGAGATGCGCTGGGGCAAGAAGGGCCATCGCAAGGTCACGCTGGTCGGCAAGGGCGTCTGCTTCGATACCGGAGGCCTGGACATCAAGCCGGCGGCCTCGATGCTGCTGATGAAGAAGGACATGGGTGGCGCCGCCAACGTCATGGGCCTGGCGCTGATGATCATGGACGCCAGGCTGAAGGTCGACCTGCGCGTGCTGGTGCCGGCGGTGGAAAACTCGATCTCGGCCAACGCGTTCCGCCCCGGCGACATCTATCGCAGCCGCAAGGGGCTTACCGTGCAGATCGACAACACCGACGCCGAGGGGCGGCTGGTCCTGGCCGACGCGCTGACGCTCGCCGACGAGGACGAGCCGGACCTCCTGATCGACATGGCGACGTTGACGGGGGCCGCCCGAGTCGCGCTCGGTCCGGATCTCCCGCCTTTCTTCACCGATGATGAGGAACTCGCGGCGGATCTGGTCGACGCCAGCCTTTCGGTCGACGACCCGCTCTGGCGCATGCCGCTCTATATGGGCTACGACAAGGACGTCTCCGCCCGCATCGCCGATCTGACCAATGCTCCCGCCGGCGGCATGGCCGGCGCCATCACCGCCGCGCTGTTTCTCAAGCGGTTCGTCACGCGGACCAAGAGCTGGGCGCATTTCGACATCTTCGGCTGGGCGCCTGCGGAGCGGCCGCACTCTCCGGTCGGCGGCGAGGCCCAGGCCGTCCGCGCCCTGTTCCACCATCTGAAATCGGTATCCGGCTAACTCGTACCCTCAGCGCCCGGGTCTGGCAAGAAGGCGTGAAGGCGTGCTCGACGACGGCAACGCTTCTTTTCTTCGCGGCAACGATACGTTACCGTAACGAAAAGCGTCGCCACCTTTCGGAGATTGGCCCTTGCCGCTGGAACTATCGGCCTCGCAGGCGCTCGGCCTCTGGCACACGGTGTCGCTCGAGCAGGTGAGGCTCGACGGTCGCGACCTGAGTCTGCGCCAGATCGCGATCCTGCTGGAGATCTACCTCGTGCCGCCGCCGCACACCGTGCGCGGGCTCGCCGCCAGGCTCGGCGTCACCAAGCCGGTGATCACGCGGGCGCTGGACACCATGGGCGAACTCGGCCTGGTGGCGCGCGAACGCGACGCGTGCGATCGGCGCAACGTCGTCATCAAGCGCACCGTTGACGGTTCACTCTACCTTGAGAGGCTCGGCGACCTGATCATCGGCCAGGGCCGTGCACTAACCCCGTGAGATTGCCATGAACAGCCTTCCCGACCGACGCCTCAACGCCTATCGCGCCGACCTCGCCGAGGAAGGGTTGCGGGACGTCTTCGTTGCTTCGCGCTACACCGCCGGCCTACCGGCACAGGTCGCCGCGCCCGTCGCCGGCCTGCGCCCCCGGCCAGACCCGGCAACCGGCATCGACACCGAGCTCCTGTTCGGCGAAACCGTTAAAGTGCTCGACCGGGCCGACGGCTGGGCGTGGGTAAAGGCCGATTTCGACGGCTATGTCGGCTACCTGCCAGACGCGGCGCTTGCTTCGGCGGGCACGGCGACGCACATCGTCGCCGTGCCGCGCACCTTCGCCTACACGGGCCCGGACCTGCGCACCCCTGCCGCCTTCGCGCTGTCACTCGGCAGCCGGGTTGAGGTTGTCGCCGAGAGCGAGACCCGGGGGACGCGCTACCTGACGCTCGCGGGCGGACAGTCGGTGATCGCCTCCCACTGCGTGCCGATCGGCCAAACCGCGGACGACTACGTGGCGGTGGCCGCACGTTTCCTCGAGACGCCCTATCTCTGGGGCGGGCGCAGCGGCTTCGGCATCGACTGTTCCGGCCTGGTGCAACTGGCGATGATGATGACCGGCCGCACGGCCCCGCGCGATTCCGACATGCAGGCAAGCGGCCTCGGCACGCCGATCGGACGTGAGGAACTGCGGCGCGGCGACCTGGTGTTCTGGAAGGGCCACGTCGCGATCATGGAAGATGCAGAAGCGATCGTGCACGCCAACGGCCATACCATGAGCGTGGCCCGCGAGGGCCTGAATGCTGCGGTCGAGCGGATCGGATGGCTGTATGGGCAGCCGACCGGCTACCGCCGCCCGTGAGGCCCCGGGTCAGTAGCCGGCGGAGCGATCGACGACGTGCTCGAGCGGCTGGCCGCCCTCCAGCCGGGCCATCTGCTGCTCGACGTGGGCAAACAGCGCCCTGACGTCGGACGCCGCCGCTGCGTGCGGCGTCACGAACACCTTCTCATGCGTCCACAGGGGGCTCTCCAGCGGCAGCGGCTCCTGCTCGAAGACGTCGAGCGAGGCGCCGGCGAGAATCCCGCTGTCGAGCGCGGAAAGAATATCGGCCTCGACCTGGCTGCCGCCGCGCCCGGCATTGATGAAGATCGGCCCGCCCAGCGCGCCGTCGCGGCGCAGCCTTGAAAACAGGCCGGCATTGTAGATGCCGCGGGTCTCCGCCGTCAGCGGCAGCAACCCGACGAGAATGTCCGTCTTCGCGAGGAACGCATCGAGGCCGGCCGCATCGAATGTCTCGATGCCGGCCTTTGCCTTTTTCTGCCGCGACCAGCCGATGACGTCGAAACCAAGGGTCTTGAGCTTCCGTGCCGCGTCGGCACCGAGCACGCCGAGCCCCATGATGCCGACGGTCACCTCCTTGGCCTCCGGCTGCGGCAGTTCCCGCCAGAGGCGCTTGCCGTTCTGCGCCTCGTAGGCCTTGAACTGGCGAAGATGCAGCAGGCACTGCAGCACCACCCACTCGCTCATGCGCGTCGTCAGCGAATGGTCGACGAAACGCACGACGGGGACGTCCGGCAGGCCGGGCAGCGTCAGCACGTGGTCGACCCCGGCCCCGCCCGAAAACACGGCCTTGAGGTCCCTGGCACGCGCGAACAGGTCGGCGGAGGGCCGCCAGACGACGGCATAGTCGATGTTCGAAAGGTCGCGCCCGCGGTTTGCCGGGTGACCGAGGTCGACGATCTCGCGGTCGGCGAAGGCACCCTTGAGGGCGGCGGCGATTTCCTCGCGATCAAACTTCAGGTCGATGATGACGGGGCTCTTGTTCTGCACGTTCAACCTTCACTGACTTGCACCGACGGCGGGCGTGGAGCGCCCGCTACTGGCGGATGATCTCGGACTTGACCGCGGCCAGATCGAAGGCGGCCGCCATCAGGGCTTTGGTGTAGGGCATTTCCGGCGCGCCTATGATCCGTTCTGCCGGACCTTTCTCGACGACCTTGCCGGCGCGCATGACGATGATGTCGTTGGCAAGAGCACGCACGACCTTCAGGTCGTGGCTGATAAAGAGATAGGCAAGGTCGTGCCTGGCCTGCAGGTCGCGCAGAAGGTCGACCACCTGCGCCTGCACGCTCATGTCGAGCGCCGAGGTCGGCTCGTCGAGCATGACGAACTGCGGCTTCAGCACCATGGCCCGCGCGATCGCTATGCGCTGCCGCTGGCCGCCGGAGAACTCATGCGGGTAGCGCCAGCGTGTCGCCGGGTCGAGACCGGTCTCTTCCAGCGCCGCCGCCACGCGGCGGTCGCGCTCGTCGGCGGTCAGCGATGGCTCGTGGATCTCCAGCCCTTCGGCGACGATGTCGGCCACCGACATGCGCGGCGACAGCGAGCCGTAGGGATCCTGGAAGACGATCTGCATGCGGTTCCTGAGCGGCCGCATCGCCCTGAAGGAATAGTCGGCGATGTCCTTGCCGACAAAGGCGATCCGGCCGGTCGAGGCGATCATCCGCGTCAGTGCCAGGCCGAGCGTCGTCTTGCCGGATCCGGATTCGCCGACGACGCCGAGCGTGTGCCCCGCCTGCAGCTTCACGTCGATGCCGTCGACCGCCTTCACGTGGTCGACCACCTTGCGCATGAAGCCGGCCTTGATCGGGAACCAGACCTTGACGTCCTCGGCCTCCATGATCACCGGCTTGGCCGCGTCGGACGGCAGCGGCGCGCCGCGCGGCTCGGACGCCAGGAGATGGCGCGTATATTCATGCTGCGGATCGGTAAAGATCGCCTCGACCGGACCGCTCTCGACGATCTGCCCCCTGGTCATCACGCAGACCCGGTCGGCGAACTTGCGCACGATGCCGAGGTCGTGGGTGATGAACAGCATGGACATGCCGTGCTCGTCCTTCAGCGTCTTCAGAAGTTCGAGGATCTGCGCCTGAACCGTCACGTCGAGGGCCGTGGTCGGCTCATCGGCGATCAGCAGTTCCGGCCGGTTGGCGAGCGCCATCGCGATCATCACGCGCTGGCGCTGTCCGCCGGAAAGCTCGTGCGGATAGGCGGCCAGGCGTTTTTCCGGCTCGCGTATGCCGACCTGGTTGAGCAGTTCGAGCGTGCGGATTCGCGCCTTCGGTCCCTTCACGTCCTGGTGCAGTTCGAGGATCTCGCCGATCTGCCGCTCGATCGAATGGAGCGGGTTGAGCGAGGTCATCGGCTCCTGGAAGATCATGGTGACGTCGTTGCCGCGCACGGCGCGCAACTCGGCGTCGGGCGCATGCAAAAGGTCACGGCCCTTGAAGATCACCTCGCCGGACGGGTGGCTCGCGGCCGGATACGGCAAGAGCCTCAGGATCGAGTTCGCCGTCACCGATTTGCCCGAACCCGATTCGCCGACCAGCGCCACCACCTCGCCGCGCCCGATCTCGAAGGAGACGCGATCGACGGCAAGGGAGGTCTTCCCGCCCTGGTGAAAGGCGACCGAGAGGTCCTTGACCGCAAGGATCGGATCGTGATCGTTCAGGGCGCTCAACGGAAGGTCTTCCTCGGATCGAAGGCATCACGGGTCGCCTCGCCGACGAAGATCAGCAGCGACAGCATCAGCGACATGATGGCGAAGGCGGTCAGGCCCAGCCACGGCGCCTGCAGGTTCTGTTTACCCTGGGCGATCAGTTCGCCGAGCGAGGGCGATCCCGGCGGCATGCCGAAACCAAGGAAATCGAGCGAGGTCAGGGTGGTGATCGAGCCGGAAAGGATGAACGGCAGGAAGGTCAGGGTGGCGACCATCGCGTTCGGCAGCAGGTGCCGCACCATGATCGTGGCGTTGCCGACACCGAGTGCGCGGGCAGCGTTGACGTACTCGAAATTGCGCGCCCGCAGAAATTCCGCACGCACGACGCCGACGAAACCGACCCAGGAAAAGAGCAGCATGATCGACAGCAGGATCCAGAACCCGGGCGGCAGGATCGCCGAGATGATCAGCAGGATGTAGAGCACCGGCATCGACGACCAGATCTCGATGAAGCGCTGCATCAAGAGATCGGTCCAGCCACCGAAATAGCCCTGCACCGCGCCAGCGGTAACGCCGACGATCGCCGAGGCGATGGTCAGGGCCAGGCCGAACAGCACCGAGATGCGGAAGCCGTAGATCACGCGGGCGAGCACGTCGCGAGCCTGGTCGTCGGTGCCGAGCCAGTTCAGGTTGCCGAGGATGCAGGCGGGATCGTCGGCGCCCAGCGGATAGCCGGAACAGCGCTGGTCCCGGTCCATCAGCCAGAACGGCGGGGTCGGGGCGGAATGGGGGATGTTGGAATTGGCGGTGCGATAGGAATAGCGGATCGGCGGCCAGACCATCCAGCCGTTCGCCTCGATCTCGTCACGGATGAAGTCCGACTTGTAGTCGGTCACGGCGAGGAAGCCGCCGAACTTCTCCTCCGGGTAGTTGACCAGCACCGGGAACAGGAGCTCGCCCTTGTAGGAGGCGATGACCGGGCGGTCGTTGGCGATGAATTCGGCGCACAGGCTGAGGCCGAACAGCACGAGAAAGATCCACAGCGACCAGTAGCCACGCCGGTTGGCCCTGAAGTTCTCCCAGCGCCGGCGGTTCGTCGGCGAGAGGAAACCCTTCGGTCGTGCATCCGCGCGCAAGCTTCGGGCATCGGGCAGCGCGGTCATCACACGTCCCTCCGCTCGAAGTCGATGCGCGGGTCGACCCAGGTGTAGATCAGGTCGGACAGCAGGCTGACGAACAGCCCCATCAGCGAGAAGATGTAGAGGGTTGCAAACACGATCGGATAGTCGCGTCGGACCACCGCGTCATAGCCGAGCCGGCCCAGCCCATCGAGGGAAAAGATATACTCGATCAGCAGCGAGCCGGTGAAGAATGCCGAAATGAAGGCGCCGGGAAAGCCTGCGATGATGATCAGCATGGCGTTGCGGAACACATGGCCGTAGAGCACCTGCCGGTCGGTCAGGCCCTTGGCCCGGGCCGTCACCACGTACTGCTTCTTGATCTCGTCGATGAAGGAGTTCTTCGTCAGCAGCGTCGTCGTCGCGAAGGCCGACAGCAGCAGCGTGATGATCGGCAGCGCCATGTGCCAGAGATAGTCGAGCGGCTTCTTCCACCACGGAAGCTGCCAGAAGTCGTCCGAGACGATGCCGCGCAACGGGAACCAGTCGAAGAAGGATCCGCCGGCGAAGACGACGATCAGAAGGATGCCGAACAGGAAGCTCGGGACGGCGTAGCCGACGACGATGACGGCGGAGGTCCAGACGTCGAAGGCCGAGCCATCCGAGACGGCCTTTCTGATCCCGAGCGGGATCGAGATCGCATAGGACAGTATCAGGATCCACACGCCGAGCGAGACCGAGACCGGCATCTTTTCCAGGATGAGATCGACGACGGAGGTGTTGCGGAAGAAGCTCTCGCCGAAGTCGAAGCGCAGGTAGTTGCCCATCATCGCTACGAAACGCTCGAGCGGCGGCTTGTCGAAGCCGAACTGCCGCTCCAGCTTGGCGATGAATTCCGGATCGAGGCCGCGTGCACCGCGATAGCCCGAGGAGGCGTCCTGCGAGAAGTCCTGCAGCATGTCGCCGGAGCCCGACAGCCGGTCGCCGCCGCTCTGGCTGGTCAGGTCGGAAATCACCTGCTCGACAGGGCCGCCCGGCGCGAACTGCACCACGATGAAGGAGATCGCCATGATGCCGACGATCGTCGGTATCATCAGAAGCAGGCGGCGGAGGATATAGGCCCCCATCAGCCGGATCTCCGCACGAGCGCGGGTGCCATGCCGCTTACTGTCGCCCTGTCAGCTTTCAATCCGCCAATTCCCGATGCATTCGTACCGCCGCGGCGGTGATTCGTGTTCTCGCAATTTGGAGCGCGGCTCCACTCCAAAGCAAGCCTTCATTCCGGCGCCACCTCGGTCGACCACCATGCGTCCGGGAAGCCGATGCCGTAGGTCGGAAGCTCCTTTGGCCGGGCGATCCGGCTCCAGTAGGCAATCGGCTCCGACATGCGGTAGTACATCGGGACCACGTAGTGGTGGGCGAGCAGGACGCGATCCAGCGCCCGTGTCGCAGCTACGAGTTCTTCCCGGTCCTTGGCAAAAATGATCCGGTTGATCAGCGCGTCGACGGCCGGGTCGGCGATACCGGCATAGTTCTGCGATCCCTCGCGCTCGACCGAATAGGATCCCCAGTAGTCGCCCTGCTCGTTGCCGGGGTGAAGCGTCTGCCCCCAGACATGCCAGGTCATGTCGTAGTCGAAGGTCCGCATGCGGTTCGTGTACTGCGAGGCGTCGACCGTGCGCACACGCGCGTCGATGCCAATGCGCTTGAGGTTGTTGGCATAAGGCACCGCGACCCGCTCGAGGATCGGGCTCGAAAGCAGAATCTCGAAGGACAGCGGCTCGCCGGTGTCGGCGTTGACCATGCGATTGCCCTGCAACTGATAACCGGCTTCCTTCAGGAGCGCCACCGCCTTGCGCAGGTTCTCGCGCGCCTTGCCGGGATCCCCGCCGACCGGGTTCTCGAACGGCTCGTCAAAGACGCGCGCCGGAACCTCGTCCTTGAGCTCGGTCAGGATCTCCAGCTCCCTTCCTTCCGGCAGGCCGGACGAGGCCAACTCGGTTCCGAAGAAGAAGCTGTCGACGCGCTTGTACTGGTCGTGGAAGACGGTCTTGTTGAGGTCCTCGAAGTCGAAGGCGTAGCCGAGCGCCTCGCGCACGCGCTCGTCCTTGAATATGTCCTTGCGCATGTTCGGCACCATCGCCTGCATGATGCCGGTCGCGCGATAGCGGTTGGGTATCTCCTCGCGCTTCACGCGCCCATCCTTGACCGCCGGAAAATCATAGCCGGTCGCCCATCGGCTCGCCTGGTTCTCGCGCCAGTAGTCGACATTGCCGGCACGGAAGGCCTCGAATTCGACATTGCGATCGCCGAAGAAGGAGTATTCGATCCGCTCGAAGTTGTTCTGGCCGACGTTGACGTTCAGGTCCTTGCCCCAATAGTCGTCGCGCAGTTCGTAGCGAATCGTGGCTCCCGGCGAGAAGGAGGCGATGCGGTAGGGCCCCGAACCCATCACCGGCTCCAGCGTCGTCTTCGAAATGTCGCGCGGCGCGCCAGAGGCGTCCTTGCCTTCCCACCAGTGCTTCGGCACGATCGTGAACTGGCCGAGAATCTGCGGCAGTTCGCGGTTGTTCTTCTCGTCGAAATGGAAGGTGACGTCGCGTTCGCCAGTCTTCTCCACCGAGACGACGTGCTTGTAGTAATTGGTGAAGAGCGGGTTCAGCTCGACCACCTTCTCGAAGGAGAAGATGACGTCCTCCGGCGTCACCGGCCGACCGTCCGCCCACGCCGCCTCCGGGCGTAGCCGGAAGGTTGCCGACGAGATGTCGTCGGGATAGGTCACGCCCTCGGCCAAAAGGCCGTAGGAGGTGGTGATCTCGTCCTCGGACGATTTCATCAGCGTGTCGAACACAAGGCCGATGCCCACGGCCGTCTCGCCCTTGGCAAGCAGCGGATTGAAGGTATCGAACGTGCCGGCATTGGAGAGGCGCAGCGTTCCGGCCTTCGGGGCCTCCACGTTGACGTAGTCAAAATGGGAAAACCCCTCCGGGTACTTCAATTCGCCGACCGTCGAAATTCCGTGGCGCCACAGCGACGGCACCTCTTTCGCGGCCGAAGGCCCGCCGAAGGAGGAAGCGGCCACCACCGCAAAGACCACGCCCGCAAGAACCACGCTCCGTCCAGACCGCATGCAATGCCCCTTGTACTTTCTCTCAACCACGTGCCGGAAGAGATTAGACCAAATCCCGGCAAATGACAGAAGTCGCCATGAAAGCGGCGATTTTTTGCGGCCCCCTTGCGGACGATCGATTCTTCCTTCACGCCAAATGGCGCCGTGCTATGTCGTGAGGAACGATAGCGGCGACTGATTCTGGACGACGATATGATATCCACGCTCAAGCCCCTGCGCTCCCGACTTGCCGCCGCGGCCATGCTGCTGGCCACCCTGGCCGGGCCGCTGCACGCCGAGGACCGGCCGGCCAAGGAACTGTTCGGGGCGAAGGCGCTACCGTCGGTGATGCCGCCGCAGGCCTACGGTTCCTATGCGAAGGGATGCCTGGCCGGGGGCGTGGCGATTCCGACCGACGGGCCGACCTGGCAGGCGATGCGGCTGTCGCGCAACCGGCGCTGGGGCCATCCCGGCATGATTGCTCTGGTGGAGCAACTCTCCAAGGACGCGCGTGAAAGCGTCGGCTGGAACGGCCTGCTGCTCGGCGACATCGCCCAGCCCCGCGGCGGACCGATGCTGAGCGGCCACGCCTCCCATCAGATCGGGCTCGACGCCGACGTCTGGCTCACGGAAATGCCGGACCGCACGCTGACTTTCCAGGAGCGCGAGACCATCCAGGCCACCTCGATGCTCGTTCCCGACAAGTTCCTGACCATCAATCCGAACACCTGGAGCGACCGCCATGCCCGACTGATCATGCTGGCGGCCAGCTATCCGCAGGTGGAGCGGATCTTCGTCAACCCGGCGATCAAGAAGCGGCTGTGCGACAGCTGGAGGGGCAACCGCGCCCATCTCGGCAAGGTACGGCCGATCTACGGCCACGACTACCACTTCCATATCCGCATCCAGTGCCCGCCGGGCTCGGCCAACTGCAAGGGGCAGGCCACAGTGCCGCCCGGCGACGGCTGCGACAAGTCGCTGGCCTGGTGGTTCACCGACGCGCCCTGGGCCAAGCCGAAGACGAACGCGAAGCCGGCCAAGCCGCGCTACGCCAAGCTGTCCGACCTGCCGCGATCCTGCGCCGCGGTACTGGCCGGCCCGACACCGGCATCGGAACAGGACGTCACCTTCGGCGGCGGCCACGCATTGGCTTTCGTCAACCGGCAGGCCGGCAATAGCGCGGCGGCAGCGGTTGCAAGCGACACCGGTGTCCTGCCGGACGCATTCGTCCCGGTTCCGGAACCGCGGCCGTCGCTGCAGTAAGCCTCATCAGGCCTCATCAACAGCCGACAAGCAGGCTTTTCATCGGCGCGACCCTCCTGTATAGAGCCGTCAAATCGATTTAAATTCCGCGCCGACCTGCATCGAGACCGCCCATGCCGCTCCCGAAGACCCTCGCCCTCATTGCGCATGACGAGAAGAAGGACGATATGGCGGCGTTCTGCCGGCGCAATCAGGCCGCGCTGCGCCAATGCCGGATCTTCGCCACCGGCACGACCGGCGGCCGGGTGCTCGACGCCTGCCCGGATCTCGACGTTACCCGCCTGAAGAGCGGCCCGCTCGGCGGCGACCAGCAGATCGGCGCATTGATCGCGACCGGAGAAGTCGACATGCTGATCTTTCTGGTCGATCCTTTGACGGCGATGCCGCACGATGTCGACGTGAAGGCCTTGATGCGACTGGCGATTGTCTACGACATCCCTATGGCACTGAACCTTGCAACGGCCGAATGGCTGATTTCGAGCGGCGCCTGACAAGCGCAACACAAGCCAGCACGCCGAAGATCGGCCACGACACGAAACCGAGGCATAGACTCATGGCAAAGCCGAACGATGGCGACATCGCCCTTTCCTTTCCCATCCTGATCGGCGACATCGGCGGCACCAACGCCCGCTTTGCGCTTCTGATCGACGCCTTCGCCGAGCCGAAGGAGTTCCCGATCATCCAGACCGCGCAGTTCAAAAACATCGACGACGCCCTGCAGCGCGCCATCCTCGATACCACCTCGATCCAGCCGCGTTCGGCGATCCTGGCGCTGGCCGGGCCGATCCAGGGCGACGAGGTGCCGCTGACCAATTGCGCCTGGGTCGTCCGGCCGCTCGACATGATCGCCAACCTCGGCTTCGACAGCGTGCTGCTGGTCAATGACTTCGAGGCCCAGGCGCTGGCGGTGGCGGCGCTATCCGACGACGACCGGGAGCAGATCGGCGGCGGGGCAGAGGCTTTTGCCGCCTCGCGCGCGGTGCTCGGACCAGGCACCGGGCTCGGCGTCGCCGGCCTGATCCATGCCCAACACAGCTGGATACCCGTGCCTGGCGAGGGCGGCCATGTCGACATGGGACCCCGCTCGGAGCGCGATCACCAGATCTGGCCCTTCCTGGAGCCGATCGAGGGCCGAATTTCCGCCGAGCAACTCCTGTGTGGCCGCGGCATCATGAACATCTATCGCGCCGTCAGCGCCGCCGACGGACGGGACGCACAACTCGACACGCCGGCCGCCGTCACCTCCGCCGCCCTTGCCGGCAGCGATGCCGCCGCGGTGGAGACCGTCGGGCTGTTTGCCACCTACCTCGGTCGCGTTGCCGGTGACATGGCCATGATCTTCATGGCCAAGGGCGGCGTCTACCTGGCGGGCGGCATCTCGCAGAAGATCCTGCCGGCGCTGCGCGGACCCGAATTCCGGGCGGCCTTCGAGGACAAGGCGCCGCACAGCGAACTGCTGCGCTCGATCCCGACCTTCGTCGTTACCCACCCGATGGCGGCGCTGGCCGGGCTCGCTGCGTTCGCGCGCACGCCCGACCAGTTCGGCGTGGCAAGCGAGGGACGATACTGGGAGAAATAGCGGACGGGGTGTGGCGCGCGCAGACTCGCCAAACGCGCCGCAACGCACTATAGAAGCGCCGCAACGGGCCTCCGCCGCGCGGCGGGCGCCGCAAGCTGCAGGAAAGATGGTTTATTGAACGACAAGAGCCGTACCGATCGTCACCTCAGTGCCGAAACGATCACGAGTGTCCTGAAGCGCGTCATTGCCGAGAACGGGCGCGACCACATTCGCGGCTATCTGTTCGCTATCGCCTGCCTGATCGTCATCGCCGGATCGACGGCCTTCACGGCGTGGATCATGGAGGCGGTGGTCAACGAGGCCTTCGCCAACCGCCGCGCCGATCTCGTCGCCTGGATCTGCGGCGCCATCCTGATCGCCTTCATCCTGCGCGGCTTTGCCACCTACGGGCAGGCGGTGGCGCTGTCCAAGATCGGCAACAACATCGTCGCGCGATACCAGCGCCGGATCTACTCGCACCTGATGACGCTCAGCGTCGGCTTCTTCAGCGAGGCGCGGTCCGCGCGTCTTGCGGCGCAGATCAACTCGAACATCAACGGCATTCGCGATGTCCTGAACATGACGGTGACGTCGATCGCGCGCGACTTGCTGACGCTGGTCGCGCTGATCGGCGTGATGATCTCCAAGGATGCGCTGCTGACGCTGATCGTCTTCATGGTCGCGCCGCCGCTCCTGATCGGCCTGCGCTACATCTCCCGGCGCCTGCGCTATGCCACGCGCGAATCGGTCCTGGTCAACAGCCACGTGCTCGGCGCCGTCCAGGAGACGATCCAGGGCATCACCATTGTCAAGGCCTTCACGATGGAGGACCAGTTGCGGTCCAAGGTCGAGGGCATCATCGAACAGGCGGAGAAGCGCTCCAACCGGATTGCCCGCCTGTCGGAGCGCACCGCCCCGATGACCGAAACCTTCGCCGGCGTGGCAATCGCCAGCGTGCTCGGCTATTCGGCCTACCAGGCGATCTATGGCGGCATCCTGCCCGGCGCGTTCTTCGCCTTCATCGCCGCACTGCTGATGGCCTACGACCCGGCCCGCCGCCTGGCCCGGCTGCAGGTGTCGCTGGAGCGCGCCGTCGTCAATGCGCGCATGATCTACGAGATCCTGGACATCGAGCCGCACCAGCGCGACCGTGCGAACGCAAAGCCCCTCAATGTCGAGAGTGCCCGGCTCGAGTTCCGGGGCGTGACGTTCGCCTACGGCGGTGGGAGACCCATCCTGAAGGACGTCAGCTTCATCGCCGAAGGCGGCAGGACGACGGCCCTGGTGGGCCCCTCCGGCGCCGGCAAATCCACCGTCATCAGCCTCATCCCGCGCTTCTACGATCCGGCGGCAGGCGTCATTCTGATCGATGGACAGGACATCGCCGGCGTCACGAAGCAGTCGCTGCGCAACAACCTCGCCTACGTCTCGCAGCAGCCCTACCTGTTCGAGGGCACGATCCGCGACAATATCCGCTATGGCCGCGCCGACGCTACCGACGCCGAGATCGAGGAGGCCGCGCGCCTCGCCTATGCGCACGACTTCATCCAGGAGCAACCGCAGGGCTATGATACACCAGTCGGCGAGAACGGCGCGACACTCTCGGGTGGGCAGCGCCAGCGGCTGTCGATCGCCCGCGCGCTGGTGCGCAACGCACCGATCCTGTTGCTCGACGAGGCAACCTCGGCGCTCGACACCGAATCCGAACAGGCGGTGCAGAAGGCGCTGGATCACGCAATGAGCGGGCGCACCGTCGTCGTGATCGCCCACCGGCTCTCGACCGTCGTCAACGCCGACAAGATCGTCGTCATGCAGGACGGCGCCGTGGCCGAGGAAGGCACGCACGACGTCCTTGCCGCGCGCGCTGGCGGTCTCTACGCTCGGCTGCACAATCTTCAGGCGCCGGGCGGCTATCTGCAGGAAGTCGAAAGGACGGCAGGCGAATGACGACGGGAGACATGAAGCTGGTCGTGGTCGGCGCGGGCGGCCGGATGGGCCAAACTCTGGTCCGCGCGATCCACGCGACGGACGGCGCGACGCTGGCTGCGGCGGTCGAGCGCCCCGGCTCCGCCTTTGTCGGTCGCGATGCGGGTGAACTCGCCGGTCTTGGCCCGATCGGCGTGCCGATCACCGACAAGCCGCTCGAGGCTTTCGTTGCCGCCGAAGGCGTGCTCGACTTCACCGCGCCGGCCGCCACGGTCGAATTCGCCGGACTTGCGGCCCAGGCGCGCATCGTCCACGTCATCGGCACCACCGGCTGCTCGCGCGAGGACGAGGCAAAGATCAGTGCCGCGGCGCGACACGCCCGCATCGTCAAGTCCGGCAACATGAGCCTCGGCGTCAACCTGCTCGGCGTGCTGACCGAACAGGCGGCCCGCGCGCTGGGCGGGGCGGATTGGGACATCGAGATCGTCGAGATGCATCACCGCCACAAGGTCGATGCCCCGTCCGGGACGGCGTTGCTGCTCGGCGAGGCTGCCGCCCGCGGCCGCGGGGTCGCGCTCGCCGCCAACTCGGTTCGGGTCCGCGACGGACACACCGGTCCGCGCGTTGCCGGAACGATCGGCTTTGCCACGCTGCGCGGCGGCTCCGTCGTCGGCGAACACTCGGTGGTGCTGGCGGGCGAGGGCGAAATGGTGACGCTGTCGCACAGTGCCGGCGATCGCTCGATCTTTGCACGCGGCGCGGTCAAGGCCGCGCTCTGGGCCCGCGACAGGAAGCCCGGCCTCTATTCGATGCTCGACGTGCTCGGGCTCACCTGACCCCTATCTCAACGCGGAGCGAGACCCCATGAGCGGAACCCTAGTCCTTGTTCGCCACGGCCAGAGCGAATGGAACCTGAAGAATCTCTTTACCGGCTGGCGTGACCCGGATCTGACCCCGCTCGGCATCGAGGAGGCCAATGCCGGCGGCAAGGCGCTCGCCGCGTACGGCATCAAGTTCGACATCGCCTTTACCTCGGACCTGTCACGCGCGCAGAAGACCTGCCAGATCATCCTCGACAATGTCGGCCAGCCGGACCTCGAGACGATCCGTGACCAGGCGCTCAACGAGCGCGATTACGGCGACCTGTCCGGCCTCAACAAGGACGACGCCCGCGCCAAGTGGGGCGAGGAGCAGGTGCACGTGTGGCGCCGCTCCTACGACGTGCCGCCGCCCGGCGGCGAAAGCCTCCGCGACACCGGCGCGCGGGTGTGGCCCTACTTCATGACCGGCATCCTGCCGCGGGTGCTGCGTGGAGAGAGGGTGCTGGTCGCCGCGCACGGCAACTCGCTGCGCGCGCTGGTGATGGTGCTCGACCGCCTGACCAAGGCGCAGGTGCTCGACCTCAACCTCGCGACCGGTGTGCCGATGGTCTACAAGCTGAACCCGGACTCGACCGTCGCTTCCAAGGAAATCCTCGGCGACATGTCCGGCGCGCACTGAGTCAAGGCGCACCAGTGGGATTAAGGGCCGCAACCGCGGCCCTTTTTGTTCATGCCTTGCCGGACTCCCAGCCGAGCATCGCGCGCTTGCGAGTCAGGCCCCAGTGGTAGCCGGTCAGGGCGCCGCTCTTTCCGAGCGCGCGATGGCAGGGCACCACGAAGGAGATCGGGTTGCGGCCGACGGCGGCGCCAACGGCGCGCGATGCCTTGGGCTGGCCGAGTTGCCCGGCGATGTCGGAATAGGTGACGGCCTTGCCCATCGGGATCCGCAACAGCGCCTCCCAGACCCGGACCTGGAAGTCGGAGCCGATCAGCACGATTCGCAGCGGCTCTTCCGGATGCCAGCGCTCGGGGTCGAAGATGCGGGCGGCGTAGTCGGCCGTCGTCGCCTCGTCGCGGACATAGGCGGCATTGGGCCAGCGGCAGGTCATGTCCTCAAGGCACGCCTGCTCGGCACCGCCGTCGGAAAAGGCAAGCCCCGCCAGTCCGCGATCGGTGACCATCACCAGCGCCTGGCCGAACGGCGAGGCATGGAAGCCGTAACGGATCGTCAGTCCGGCCCCGCGCGCCTTCCATTCGCCCGGCGACATGGCTTCGTGCGTGACGAAGAGATCATGCAGGCGTCCCGGCCCCGACAGCCCGACCTCGATGCTGGTCTCCAGCAACGGCATCGCCTCCTGCCGCAGCAGCCGCTTGGCATGATCAAGCGTCACCGCCTGCAGGAAGGCCTTGGGCGAGAGCCCCGCCCAGCGGGTGAAGGTCTTTTGCAATTGCGTCGGCGACTGCCTCAGGCGCGTGGCGATGTCTTCGAGCGAGGGCTGGTCGCGATAGTCCTCCGTGATCATCTCGATGATCCGGCTGACGGTCTCGTAATCCGAGCCCTCGGGGGTGATGTCGGTCCTCAGCGTGGCGGCGATGTTCATGGCGGTTCTCCTGAGGCTGCAGGAAACCACGTCGCACGCCCGATCGCCACCCGATTCTTGCCGGCCTCAATGCCCGCGCTTGACGCGTGCCAGCGCGCCCGCAAAGGCAAGGGCAAAACGCTCGCGGTCGTCCAGATGCAAGAAACCGCCGACATCGGTGTACCGTCCCTGCCCGCTGACCGCCATGCCGGTGATGCCCACCTCCTCGCGCCGGGCGACGTGGAATCGCGCCCAGAACGGGTTGAAGTGATGCGCGGTCTCGCGACCGGACGGGGCGAACTTGCGGATGGAGATATCGGTGCGCGACAGGGCGACGGTCTCGCGGGCGCGGGCAGCGCGGTTGTTCAGCCAGAACGCCATCGCAAGGACGCCGAAGTCGGCGCCGAAGAACATCATGATCGGCCAGGCACCGGACACCAGGAAGACCACCATGTGGGCAATGGTCAGGGTTCCGGCGATGAGGAACAAGATCAGGTGACCCTTGCGGCCGAGTGACCGGTGCGGCCTGAGTTCGGTGAAGAACACAGGCCGGTCGTTACCGTCGATATCGTCGTTGCCATCGCTCATCACCGGCGACTATAGAGTCAACATGAACAGGACGAAACCGAAATCCGCCGCGGCCACCAGGCCCCGCGCACCGTCGAAACGCAGCCGGGCAAAGGCGGTCTACACCCCGGAGGCGATCCGTGAGGTCTTCCGCCGGCTTTCGATCCAGCGCCCTGAGCCGAAGGGCGAACTCGAGCACGTCAACCCGTTCACGCTGGTGGTCGCCGTCGCCCTGTCGGCGCAGGCGACCGACGCCGGCGTCAACAAGGCCACGCGGGGGCTCTTCGCCGCTGCCGACACCCCGGACAAGATGCTGGCGCTCGGCGAGGACAGGGTGCGCGAGTTCATCAAGACGATCGGGCTCTTTCGCAACAAGGCCAAGAACGTGATCGCGTTGAGCCGGCGGCTTGTCGACGCGTTCGGTGGCGAGGTGCCCCGCACCCGGGAAGAACTGATGACGCTGCCCGGCGTCGGCCGGAAGACCGCGAACGTCGTGCTGTCGATGGCGTTCGGCCAGGCGACAATCGCGGTCGACACGCACATCTTCCGCATTGCCAACCGCCTCCGGCTGGCGCCAGGCAAGACCCCGGACGAGGTCGAACAGGGCCTCATCCGCATCATCCCCGACGAATATCTGTACCACGCGCATCACTGGCTGATCCTGCACGGACGCTACGTCTGCAAGGCGCGCAAGCCCGAATGCGAGAACTGCGTCATCGCCGACCTCTGCAAGGCGCCGGAGAAGACCTGCGACATCCCCGCGCCGCTGGTGGAACTGCCGCCGCAGGCGATCGCGGCGGCGCGCTAGCCGCCAGCGCCCAGTCCGTCGATCAGGGCGGCGACCGAAAGTTCCAGCGTCACGCGGTCGTAGCCGTCGGCGATCGCAAGCGCCGCGCGGTCGAACGCGGCCGAGAGCAGCATCGTCAGCGGATCGGCCAGCTGCGACAACCGGGCATCATCGCCGACGAGGGCCAGGATCCCGGCGCGCAGCGAAGCCTCGGCGTTGTCGCGGTCGAGCGCCGCGGCTGCGCCCGCTCCCAGGATCGCCGGCGCCTCGAGCAGCAGCAGCCTGGTCCTTCCGTCCGCGGCCATTGCGTCGAAGTAGCCTTTCGCCCCCAGCAACAGCGCCTGGCGCGGGTCGGCCGCCGCCACGGCCCGCCGGTCGATTTCGGCCGCCACCATCGCCGCCTCCCGCTCGACCACGGCCAGGAAAAGCGCCCTCTTGTCGGAGAAATGATGGTAGAGCGCGCCGCGGGTGAGCCCGGCCGCGGCAACAATGTCCGGGGTGGCCGTGTCGGCATATCCGTTCGTAACAAAGAGCGTGCGCGCGGCGTCGATGAGCGCGCCGCGGGTCGTCTCGGTCCTGTCCTTGTTGCTTCGGCTCACGTTGTCGGCCTTTACATACAGTCTGCACGTATGTTATCTAAAAACATACAAACTGTACGTCAATTCGAGCAAAGGAGAAAGACATGAAGTGCACGAGCTACTACCCCGTCGTCATGACCGACGACGTATCGTCAACCGCGGCGTTCTACTGCGCGCACTTCCGCTTCAAGCCGCTCTTCTCCAGCGACTGGTACGTCCACCTGCAATCCATGGACGACGAACATGTGACGCTTGCGATCCTGGACGGGCAGCATGAGACGATCCCGGCGCCGGGACGTGGGACGGCGAAAGGGATTCTGCTCAACTTCGAGGTGGAGGATCCGGACCGGGTCTATGCGGATTGCCGCGCCGCCGGCCTGCCGATCCTGAAACCGCTCTGCGACGAGGCCTTCGGCCAGCGCCATTTCATCACCGCCGATCCGAACGGGGTCCTGATCGACGTGATCAAGCCGATCCCGCCAAGCGCCGAATTCGCCGCGCAGTATGACGCATCGGCGCTGCCGGCGTGAACATCAGTCACGGAAGTCCGGGTCGGCGCGGGACAGCAGCTTGTGCAGGTGGACCATCAGGCTTGCGGCGAACAGCGGCGTCAGCAGGTTGACGAGGGGGACGGCGAGGAAGGCGGCAATGGCGAGGCCGGCGAGGAACACGGTGGAGGCGTGCTTGGCCCGAAACAGCCGCGCCTCCGCCGGAGGGCGGAAACGCATCGCTGCGAACTCGAAGAACTCGCGACCGAGCAGATAGCCGTTGACGAGGAAGAACGCGATCAGGTTGACGCCGGGAATGAAGAGCAGCATCAGCGCCACCAGGTTGCCGGCGGCCACGACGCCGAGGAACTTGACGGAGCCTGCGATCGCCGCGCCCAGGGGCAACGCCCGCCCCGGCAGGTCGGCCGGGTAGTCCCGCCGCTCTACCACCTCCGCCACATCGTCGAGAAAGAAGCCGGCGATGATCGCCGTCACCGGCGCCAGCAGCAGCGCCAGCGACAGCGCAAGGCCGATACTGGCAAAGAGACCGACGACGATCGCGAGCCAGCCGGCCCAGTCCGGAACATCCGGCACGAAACCGTCGAACCACGGCAACGCAAAGGCGATGAAGCTCTCCCGCAGCGCGAACCACAGGACGATCAGGACGAGAATCGTCAGGCCCAGCACCTTCCAGAAGACACGGCGGGTGTCTGGCGCAAAAAGATTGGCGAGCGCCAGGCGCGCCGCGTCGAGGATCATCCCGTCACTCCCAGTTTTCGCCCTCGATGTAGGGTGTGGACAGACGCCTCGCAAGACTGGTCGGGAGCCTGCGGTTAAGGCCACATTAAGGCACCGAAAATACACTTTCCGCCAAACCGCTCGCCCACCGCGATGACAATCAGATCTAGGGACATCCGCATGCGCACCATCAGGATCAGCAGGCTCCTTCCGGCGTTCTTCCTCCTGATGGTGGCCCTCGGCGCCCTGCAGGGCGCGGTCGCTTTCCGCTCGCTGTCGACGATCACCGACCAGTTCGAGCGCATCGGCCGCGAACGGATGCCGCAGATGAGCGCGATCCTGCAGATCAGCGGCGAATTCGCCGAACTGAACGGCAGCTATTCCGACCACCTGTTGTCGATGGATCCGGACGAGCTTACCGCCATCGAGGCCACGATCGACCGACGCGCCGCCAGCCTTGCGAAACGGATCGACGCCTACGGCGCGGCCGCGTCCGGCGACGCCGCCGCCGCGGACACCGCCATCGGCATCAAGCAAAGTCTTGACGCCTACCTCTCCGAATCGACCAAGCTGAAGCAGTTCTCCGCCATCGGCGCCAAGGGCCCGGCGCTGGAAGTGTTCCGCGGGCCGATGATGGAGCATGCGGGCAAGATCAAGTCCGCCTTGGGCAACCTGATCGCCAGCAACGAGAGCGGCACCGCGGCCGCCATCGATGCCGCCCAGTCCGAGCAGCGGTCGGCCTTCTGGCTGACGGCCGGCGCGCTGGCGCTATCCGTCGGACTGGCGATCGCCGCCATCTTCATCGTCAACCGCCGCGTGGTGCGCCCGCTCAACGGCATTTCCAATGCGATGAAGGCCCTCGCGGACGGCAATATCGGCAAGGACATTCCCTACACCCAACGGCTGGACGAGATCGGCGAAATGGCCTGCGCCGTCGCCGTGTTCCGCGACCACGCGGGCGAGCGCCTGCGGCTCGAAGGCCAGGCCGCCTCCGACCGGGCAATCGCCGAAGGCGAGCGCATGGCCCGCGAGGCCGAGCGCAACCGCGAGAGCGGCAAGGTTCAGGCGGCCGTCGCCGCGCTGGCCGGGTCGCTCGGCCGGCTTGCCTCGGGCGACATGACCTGCACGATCGACACCCCATTCGACGGCGACCTCGACCGCTTGCGGCAGGACTTCAACACCTCCGTCGCGCGGCTCCGCGAAGCGCTGTGCGAGGTCGGTGACAATGCACGGGCGATCGATGCCGGTGCCCGCCAGATCCGCGCCGCCTCCGATTCGCTCGCCCGACGCACCGAGCAACAGGCGGCCTCGGTGGAAGAAACCGCGGCGGCGCTCGAGCAGATCACCACCACGGTCAAGGATTCCACGCGACGCGCCGAGGACGCCGGCAGCCTGGTGGCGCGCACCCGCGAGGGCGCCGAACGGTCGGGCGAGACCGTCCGCCGCGCCATCACGGCCATGCAGCAGATTGAGGCGTCGTCCGGCGAGATCGGCAAGATCATCGGCGTCATCGACGAGATCGCCTTCCAGACCAACCTGCTGGCGCTCAACGCCGGCGTCGAGGCCGCGCGCGCCGGCGAGGCGGGCAAGGGCTTTGCCGTGGTCGCCCAGGAGGTGCGCGAACTCGCCCAGCGTTCGGCCAAGGCCGCACGCGAAATCAAGGCGTTGATCACCACCTCCAGCGCCCAGGTCCAGGACGGCGTCGCGCTGGTCGGCGACACCGGCAAGGCGCTGCAGGCGATCGTCAGCGAAGTGCAGGAAATCAACGGTCACGTCCAGGCGATCGTCGCGGCTGCCCGGGACCAGGCAGGCGGGCTTTCGGAAATCAACACCGCCGTCGCCACCATGGACAAGGGCACGCAGCAGAACACGGCGATGGTGGAAGAAACCACCGCCGCCAGCCATGGCCTGGCCGATGACGTGCAGGCACTGAACGCGCTGATCGGACGGTTCAACGTCGGCACCGCCCAGGGCCAGTCCTCGCGCGCACCGCATTTCGAGGTCGTGCCGGTGGCCAAGACCGTCCCGGCCGCTCCGGCCACCGCCGCGGGGACCGCATCCGCGGCCAAGACGATGGCGCCAAGCCAGGGGAGTGTCACCCAGCTTCCGCGCAAGTCACCGGGCCAATGGAACGTCAAGCCGGCCGGCGCGTCGTCGCGGGCGGTGACATCGCCGGCGCATCTGCTCAAGCAGAAGCTGCTCGGGGCGCTCGGCGCCAAGGACAGCAAAGACGGCGACTGGCAGGAATTCTGAGCCCCTGCCGCAGGCCCCCGGAACCGGGCCCGGTCAATCCGGCCGAACGGCCGGCGGGTAGAGGTGGACCTCGCCGCGGAAGTCGGTGATCCGGAAGCGCCCGGCCTCGGTCTCCTGCACCGCCGGCGAGAGCACCGACACCTTGCCGTGTCCGCCCGGAAGGTCGAGCACATAGACCGGCTGGCAGAGACCGGAAACCCGCCCGCGCAACTGCTCGACCAGGGCCTTGCCCTCGGCAAGACCAAGGCGGAAATGGCCCGTGCCGGGGGCCAGGTCCGGATGATGCAGGTAGTAGGGTCTGATGCCGTTCTCGACGAAGAGGCGCATCAGTGCGGCGAGCACGTCGGCATCGTCGTTGACCCCCTTCAGCAGCACCGTCTGACTGACTAGCGCAATGCCCGCAGCGGCGAGCCGGGCGCAGGCGGCGAGCGCCGGCGACGTCAGTTCCCGCGGATGGTTGGCGTGTACGGCGACGTAGGTCGCCTTGCCAGAAGCCGCCAACGCGGCGACAAGCGCGGAATCGACCCGTTCCGGCTCGGCGACGGGGACGCGCGTATGGTAGCGGACGACCTTCACGTGATCGATCGCGCCCAGACGCCGCGCGATCTCGTTCAGTCGCCGCGGCGATAGCACCAGCGGGTCACCGCCGGTCAGGATCACTTCCCAGATCTCCGGCCGCCCGGCGATATAGGCGATCGCCGCGTCCAGTTCCTCCGGCGTCATCGTTCCCAGCCCCGAAGGGCCGACCATTTCGCGACGGAAGCAGAAGCGGCAATAGACCGGGCAGACATGCACGGCCTTGAGCAACACCCGGTCCGGATAACGATGGACGATGCCGGCGACCGGGCTGTGCCGCAGGTCGCCGATCGGATCGGCCCGCTCGCTGGGGTGGGTGACCAGTTCCGCCGCGTCGGGAAGGAACTGGCGGGCGATCGGGTCGTCCGGATCGTTCGGATCGATCAGGCCTGCAATCTCCGGCGTCACCGTGATGGCATAGCGCTCGCCGACCCCGCCCACCGCCGCAGCGGTGGAGCCTGCCGGCATGAGACCGGCATCTTCCAGCTCCGCAACCGAGCGAAGCGTCCGCGCCGGCCTCATGGCCTTGTCTCCGGCACCGGCGCCCAGATAACCTGATCGATGCGGGCCGCCCCGGTCGCGAGCATCACCAGGCGGTCGAAGCCGAGCGCGATGCCGCTGGCCTCGGGCATGATTTCGAGCGCGGCGAGAAAGTCCTCGTCGAGCGGATAGGCCTCGCCATAGACCCGCTGCTTTTCTTCCATTTCGAGGCCAAAGCGACGGCGTTGCTCGGCAGCGTCGGTCAGTTCGCCGAAAGCGTTGGCGAGCTCGACGCCGCAGGCGTAGAGTTCGAAGCGCTCGGCGAGCCGGGGGTCGCGCGGCGAAGGACGTGCGAGCGCGGCCTCGGCCACCGGGTATTCGCACAGGATCGTCGCCCGGCCGAAGCCGAGGTGCGGCTCGATCCGCTCCACCAGCACACGGCTGAAGAGGTCGGCCCAGGTGTCGTCGGCCGCGACGCGCATGCCGCGGTCCGCCATCGCCCGCGCCAACGCATTACGGTCGGTCGTGCCGTCCGGCCGGATGGTGCCGAGCAGATCGAGGCCGGCATGGCGGACGAACGCATCGGCGACGGTCAAGCGCTCCGGCCGCGCAAACGGATCGCATTCCCGGCCGCGGTGGATGAGGCGTGCCGTCCCGGCGGTGCGGGCCGCGAGCGCAAGCAGCGCGGCGCAGTCGTCCATCAGCCGCTCATAGCCCTCCCCCGCCCGGTACCACTCCAGCATGGTGAACTCCGGGTGATGCAGCGGCCCGCGCTCGCGATTGCGGTAGACATGGGCAAAGCAGGCAATGCGCCGCTCGCCGGCGGACAGCAGCTTCTTGCAGGCAAACTCCGGCGAGGTGTGCAGGTAGAGTTCCGTCACGGCGCCCGAATGGCCGAGAGCCTCGGTCCGGAACGCGTGGAGATGGGCCTCGTTGCCGGGCGACAGCTGAAGGCTCGCCGTATCGACCTCGATAAAGTCAAGCCCGGCGAAGTAGGCCCGCAGCGCCGCCAGGATCCGATTTCGGGCGATCAGGAACGGACGACGGTCGGCGTGAACGTCGGGCGTCCACCAGGGGGACGGGGCTGGGCGGATCGAGGTCATGGCAAGGTTTCTATCAGATTCCGGCGGACACGCTGGCCTTTTGCCGGAATTTAGGGTAGTTGCGCCCCCGGCTCCGCTTTTCCGCGGTCGGGGGATGACACTGATCCGTCCTCTACGACGCGGCCGCTCCAGTTACAAGGAAGACTTATGGCAAAGATCATCGCTTCTTCCGTCCGCAAGGGCAACGTGCTCGACGTCGACGGCAAACTCTATGTGGTCCTGACGGCCCAGAATTTCCACCCGGGCAAGGGCACGCCGGTGACCCAGGTCGACATGCGCCGGATTTCCGATGGCGTGAAGGTCTCCGAGCGCTACCGCACCACCGAGCAGGTCGAGCGCGCGCACGTCGAAGACCGCGAGCACACCTTCCTCTACGAGGATGGCGACGGCTTCCACTTCATGAATCCGGAAAGCTACGACCAGCTGACCATGTCGGCCGAGGACGTCGGCGACGCGAAGGCCTATCTGCAGGAAGGCATGGCGGTCATCCTGTCGGTCCACGAAGGCGTCGCGATCGCACTCGACCTGCCGCGTCACGTGGTCCTTGAGATCACCGAGACCGAGCCGGTCGTGAAAGGCCAGACGGCGTCGTCCTCCTACAAGCCGGCCATGCTCTCGAACGGCGTGCGTACGCTGGTGCCGCCGCACATCCAAGCCGGCACGCGCGTCGTCATCGCGACCGAGGATGGCTCCTACGTCGAGCGCGCCAAGGACTGACGCCTACGGCCGCCCGGCCAGGATCGCCGGGCGGCTCTTGCTTCCGGCCAGCAATCCGGCCTGACCGGCAACCGGTTCCACCCTCCGCGACGGAAAATCCGCATGACCCAGTTCGACGTGCTGACGGTTGGCAACGCCATCGTTGACATCATTGCCCGCTGCGACGACGGCTTTCTCGCCGACAACGGCATCATCAAGGGCGCGATGAACCTCATCGATGCCGAGCGTGCCGAACTGCTCTACGCCCGGATGGGGCCGGCCGTGGAGGCATCCGGCGGCAGCGCCGGCAACACGGCGGCGGGAATCGCCAGCTTCGGCGGCCGCGCCGCCTATTTCGGCAAGGTCGCGCAAGACCAGCTCGGCGAGATTTTCACCCACGACATCCGCGCACAGGGCGTCCATTTCGCGACCCGGCCGCTTGACGGACCGCCGCCGACGGCACGCTCGATGATCTTCGTCACCGAGGACGGCGAACGCTCGATGAACACCTATCTCGGCGCCTGCGTCGAACTGGGACCGGAGGACGTCGAAGAAGCGGTCGTGGCCGCCTCCAAGGTCACCTATTTCGAGGGCTACCTTTGGGACCCGCCGCGCGCCAAGGAGGCGATCCGCTCCTGTGCCCGCATCGCGCACGCCCACGGCCGCGAGGTGTCGATGACGCTGTCGGACAGCTTCTGCGTTCATCGCTACCGCGACGAATTCCTCGAGCTGATGCGCTCGGGCACGGTCGACATCGTCTTTGCCAACAAGGCCGAGGCGCTGGCGCTCTACGAGACCGAGGACTTCGAGCACGCACTGGCAATGATCGCCAAGGACTGCCGGCTGGCGATCGTCACCATGAGCGAGCACGGCTCGATCGTCCTGACCGGCGGCGAACGGATCCCGGTCGAGGCGACGCCGATCGCACGGGTCGTCGACACCACCGGAGCGGGCGATCTCTATGCCGCCGGCTTCCTGCACGGCTACACCCAGGGCCGTCCGCTGGAGGTGTGCGGCAGGCTCGGCAGCCTCGCCGCCGGCATCGTCATCGAACAGATCGGACCGCGGCCGCTGTCCTCCCTCGCCGCTGCTGCGGCCGAGGTCGGGCTCGCCTGAAGCGTTCGCCTACTTGAACGCTTCGCCCGGATAGGCTCCCCAGATTTCGCCCTGCGACACCCAGCCGTCGGCTCCCTCAACCTCGGCGTGGCACCAGTCGCCATTGCACTCGCCGACCCTGATCACGACGCCGGGCTGCAATCTGGCAACGACGGCACTGGTCGGCTGAGGATCGCGGCGCATATTGACGAAGATGTCTGGGCCCTTGCCGCGCATCCATGGCGCGGTCACGGCCGTGCGGTCCCCCGACAGCAGCGCCTGGTTGACCCAGCCCTCGGTTCCGTCGGCATCGCGGACGCGTCGCCAGTTGTCGTACTCCTGGATGATTTCCACCGGCACGCCGGACTTCAAGTAGCGCCAGGCGACCGCATAGTCGAGACTCGGACCGACTCGCAGGTTGACGCTCTTGGCCTTCAGGCTGACGAAGCGCGGCAGCGGCAGGCCGCTCGGACCCTTGGCCGCCTGGGCGTGAGCCTGCGGGGACTGAGAGCAGGCAAGGACGACCAGGGCTGTCATTGCAGCGGTGCAAACGCGAACGGGTAAGCGACGCATGACGAATTCCACTTCATCCTGGAGGGCGCTCCTGGCATCCGGACCCGGTCGGCGCGCAAATCACTGGACCCGCCTTCGCAGCGGATTGTGTTCGTGACCGGGTCTGGTAGAAAATGCCCTTGATGAAGCAAGTCTTACCCATCTTGGTTAAGGACCCGTCAACAGGACGCTTGGACAGGCCATGACGAACAAGAAAAAGCCGACGGTCTACATCACCCGCCGCCTGCCCGACGTTGTCGAAACGCGCATGCGCGAGCTGTTCGAGGCCGAACTCAATATCGAGGACACACCCCGCAGCCAGCCCGAACTCGTCGCCGCGGTGCGGCAGTTCGACGTGCTGGTGCCGACCGTCACCGACCGGATCGATGCCGCGCTGATCGAGCAGGCCGGCCCGCAGCTCAAGCTCATCGCCAGCTTTTCCAACGGCTTTGACCACATCGACGTGGACGCCGCCGCCCGCCGCGGCATCACCGTGACCAATACCCCGAACGTGCTGACCGAAGATACGGCCGACATGACGATGGCCCTGATCCTGGCGGTGCCACGGAGGCTGGCCGAGGGCGCGCAGCTTCTTACCGACCGCAAGGGCGAGTGGGCCGGCTGGTCGCCGACCTGGATGCTTGGGCATCGAATCTGGGGCAAGCGCCTTGGCATCGTCGGCATGGGCCGGATTGGCACCGCGGTGGCGCGCCGCGCCAAGGCGTTCGGGCTTTCGATCCACTATCACAACCGCAGCCGCGTTCATCCGGCGACCGAGGAGGCGCTCGAGGCCACCTATTGGGACAGCCTGGACCAGATGCTGGCGCGGGTCGACATCGTTTCGGTCAACTGCCCGTCGACGCCGGCAACCTACCATCTGCTTTCGGCCCGCCGTCTGGCGCTGATGCAACCGTCGAGCTACATCGTCAACACCGCGCGCGGCGGCATCATCGACGAGGCGGCGCTGATCAAATGCCTGCGCGAGGGCAAGATCGCCGGCGCGGGGCTCGACGTGTTCGAACACGAGCCGGCCGTCAATCCGAAGCTGGTGAAGCTTGCGACCGAGGGCCGGGTCGTGTTGCTGCCGCACATGAGCTCGGCGACGCTCGAGGGGCGCATCGACATGGGCGAGAAGGTGGTCATCAACATCCGCACCTTCTTTGACGGCCACCGCCCGCCCGACCGCGTGCTGCCCGGGCGAAACTGAACCCCAGGCCGGGGCGACCGAATGAAGCCGAGGCTGGCCCAGCGCCTGCCGCCGCGGCGCGTTGCGCCGCTAGTTTGCGCCGCGCCGGCGGTAGCGCATAACCTCGAAGCGCGCCGCCAGCCCGTCATAGAGCAGCAACCGACCGACCAGGGGCTCCCCGGCGCCGGTGACCAGCTTGATCACCTCCATGGCCATCAGCGTGCCGATGACACCGGTGAGTGCGCCGACGATGCCGGCCTCTGCGCAGGACGGCACGGCGCCGGGCGGCGGCGGCGTCGGAAAGAGGTCGCGGTAGCGCGGATTCGCGCCGCCCTCGGCCGTGACCTCCCACGGCTTGAGCACCGTCACCGAGCCGTCGAAGCGACCAACCGCGCCGGTCACGAGCGGACGCCGTTCCGCCTCCGCCACATCCGCCATCGCATATCGCGTCTCGAAATTGTCAGAGCCATCGACGAGCAGGTCGAAGCCCCGCAAGAGTTGCGGTGCCGTGCCGGCGGTCAGCCGGGCCTCGAGCCGGGTCACGCGAACGTGCGGATTGAGCGCCGCGATCGCCTCCGCGGCACTCTCGACCTTGCTCCGCCCGATCGCGGCGGTGGCATGGATCACCTGCCGCTGCAGGTTCGACAGCGAGACCGTGTCGTCATCGACGATGCCGATGTGGCCGATGCCGGCCGCGGCGAGGTATTGCAGCACGGGCGCACCAAGGCCGCCGGCGCCGATGACAAGCACCGAGGCGTTCTTCAACCGCTGCTGCCCGGCGCCACCGATCTCGGCAAGCACGATATGGCGCCGGTAGCGTTCGATTTCGTCCGGGCTCAGCGGTTCTGCAGTCGTCACGGAGTCCTCCATCAATCCTCGGCCACCGTTCCGTTCGCCACGGTCAGGAAGCGGGCACGGTCGCCGAGCGCCGAGAACATGGCACGATCCGTGCCGGTCATGAAGGCCTGACCGCCAAGCATGTCGACCCGGTCGAACAGGGCCGCCCGGCGGCCCTCGTCGAGGTGGGCCGAGATCTCGTCGAGCAGCAGAACCGGAGCATGGCCGGTCATGCCGGCAACGAGACCGGCATGGGCCAGCAGGAGGCCGACCAGCAGCGCCTTCTGCTCGCCGGTGGAGCAGCGCGCCGCGTCCATGTCCTTCTCGCGGTGGCGGATGAGCAGGTCGACACGATGGGGTCCCTCGAGCGTCCGCCCGGCGGCGGCATCGCGGTAGCGGCCGTCACGCAGCAGTGCGACATAGGCCTCCTCCGTTTCGTAGGCCGGGCGGTCCAGCGCGTCATCGAAAAAGCCGGCCAGCCCCAGCACAGCGGACGGAAACGGGCCCGCGTCGCTCGCCGCCTCGACGAGGCCGGCGAGCAACCCGACCAGCTCGCGGCGGGCCAGTGCCATGGCGACGCCGAGCTCGGCCATCTGCCGTTCGAGCGCGGCCAGCCATTGCGGATCGGGACGCGGCTCGGCAAGCAGGCGGTTGCGCCCGCGCATCGCCTTCTCGAAGTCCGCCGCCCGCCGCCCGTGCTCCGGATCCAGCGACAGGACCAGCCGGTCCAGGAACCGACGCCTATCGGCTGACGGGCCGGTGAACAGGCCGTCCATCGACGGCGTAAGCCAGACCACGCGCAGGTGGTCCAGCAGTTCGTCGACCGACCGCGACGGCGTGCCATTCAGGCGCAGGCGGCGTGATTGACCCTCCTCGCCCGCCTCCGTTCCGGTCCCGATCTCGACCTCGCCCTGCATTCCGTCGATCGCGCTGAACACCGTGAAGCCGCCGGCGGCGCCCGCGCGTACGACATCGGCATAGGCGGCGCGGCGCAGGCCGCGGCCGGGCGAGAGGAAGGAGACCGCCTCCATCAGATTGGTCTTGCCGGCCCCGTTCGCGCCGGTCAGGACCACATGCCGGTCATCGAGCGCAAGCGCCAGCGTCGCGTAGTTGCGAAAGTCGTGCAGCTTCAGGCGCGAAATGGTGACCTTGTGGGGCATCGGCGTTCCGGTTCGTTCCGCCAGACAGCTAAGGTGAAGCCGGCCCCGTGGCAAGGCCGCAACGCGGCTGATGCCGAATATCCTCCGGGGCGCGGGCCGAGCAAGGCGATTCACCCGACCTTAACGCCTGGTCCGCGACAATGACGTCGCCGCGTCACCCCACCCGCGTTCGGCCGTTCTCATCCAAGGTCCGCGATGTCCCCGCCCCGCAGTGAAATTCGTCTTTCCCTCGTGGTGGCCACGCTCGGCCGCTCTGACGAGATCGCGCGTCTTCTTGGGTCTTTGGCCACGCAGCAGCGTCAGGACTTCGAGGTCATCATCGTCGACCAGAACGGCGACGACCGCGTCTTGGCGCCGATTGAGCAATACCGCGATGCCCTGACCATCCTGCACCTCAGGACCCCCTTGCAGGGTGTCTGCCGCGCCCGCAATCTCGGCGCGTCGCAGGCACGCGGTCACTGGCTGATGTTTCCCGACGACGACTGCTGGTATCCGCCCGACCTGTTCGAACGATACGAACGGATTGCAACGGAGCGGCCCGCCGACTTCTACTGCGGCCGGGCGGCCAACGCAGCCGGCGAGACGATCATGGGGACGTTCGAGACGGAACCGGCCAGGATCGAGCGCGCCAATGTCTGGACCACGCTGATCGAATGGATGCTGGTGGTCCGGCGCAGCAGCTTCCAGGCCGTCGGCGGGTTCGACGAGCGAATCGGCCCCGGCTCCGGCACGCCGTGGGGTGCGCACGAGGTGCAGGATCTCGTGCTGACGCTCCTGGCGCGCGGCCATTCGGGCCAGTACGATCCTCGGCTCTTCGGGCACCACCCGCACGATGTCGACCCGGCGACGCCGGCCAAGGTGGCGAAGATGCGGATTTACAGCGCCGGTCTCGGCTACGTCATGCGCAAGCACGGCTTTCGGCTGAGCCAGTTCCTGCCGCGCCTGCTTCGTCCCATCGCCGGATGCGGCCTCTATGCGCTCACGGGACGCCCGGGCCTGGCACGGCGATCGCAGCAGATCCTGCTCGGGCGATGGCAGGGCTGGCGCGATGCCGACCGGACCGCCTGAAACGCGGCGACGCAGGATATCTTAACACTTGAAAAATAGGATCCGGCTACAGCCGAAACGGAATGCTGCACGGCCCGCACCGGCGCGCGAATGGACTGGGCGATGAGCAAGGGAATCATGTCGAACTCGATCATGAACGCGGCGGCGGGAATGCTGCTGCTCGTGACCGGCTTTGCCTGCTCCATCGTCGTCGCCCGGCTGCTCGGCCCCGAGGCCAACGGCACCATCGCGTTCGCGTTGTGGATCGCGACGACCGGCGCGCTGGTGGCGGAGCTGGGGACCGGCGTGCTTCTGATGCGCTGCCTGCCGCAACTGAAGGCGCGCGGCTTCGACGCGACCCAGCGACGCGGTTTCGCCGCTTACCTGGCGCTGCCGGTCGTGGTATCGACCGTGCTGCTCGCCCTGCTCTACGGTTCGCTTTCCTGGGAGGCCGAGCGCGAAGCGATCATCGACACCGCAGGCAGCGTGGTCGTCCTGACAGGCGTGCTGCTGTTCATCCAGTCGATCGGTGCGCTGACGAAGAACTATCTGATCGGCGAACAGCGGCTTTCTGCCTTCTTCCGCATCACCGTGATGTCGTCTGCGCTGCAGCTTCTTCTCGTCGTCTGCGGCGCCGTCGGCTGGGGCGTCGAGGGCGCCCTGCTCGGCTATATTGCCGGCCAGGCGGCGCCCTTCGTTTTCGCACTCGGAATCCTCGCCACGCCGCGCAACGGCGGCGGCTACGGACCCAGGGCGCTGGCCGCCTCGTCGTCCGTTCTGTTCCTCGAATTCGTGCTGAGCGCGGTCTTCATCAATCGACCCGAGCTGTTCTTCCTGCAGCAGTTCCGCAGTCTGGAGGAGGTCGGGTTCTACGCCGTGGCGCTGTCGCTTGCCAATCTCGCGCTGCAGCTTCCGGTGCAGCTGACCGGAAGCCTCATGCCCTACTACGTCGAACGTCGCGAAGACGCCGACGGCCGCCTTCCGCCAGGGATTTTCGCGGCTGTCACGCGCAGCTTCTCCTACCTCACCTTTCCGCTCTGCTTCGGCCTTGCCGCCGTTTCCCAGCCTTTGGTCGTGGCGATCTACGGGGAGAGCTTCGCCCCGAGCGGCGTGATCGTGGCCATCCTGGCGGTCACTTCGCCGGCTTTCGTGTTTGCCCAGCTGATGACGCAGTATCTCTATTCCATGGACCGTATCAGCATCCGGCTGGCCACGACCGGCATCGGGGCCGCGCTGATGATCGTCGGATGCCTGATCGTCGTCCCGCACGCGGGTGGGGCCGGCGCGGCGGCCGTGCGCGGTGGCGTCTTTCTGGCGATGGGCGCGATCTTGCTCAGCCGCATCCGCAGCGCCGACCTGTCCGCAACGCTTGGCGTCACCGTCGCCAAGGTCGCGGGATCGGCAGCGGCATGCGGCATGGTCGCCTTCCTGATCGCAGACCGCCTTGCCGGCCCGGCTGGCATTGTCACGGCCGTCATTGCCGGGGCCGTGGTGTATGCCCTGGCGCTGCGGCTTACCCGTGCCGTTCCGGCCGCCGACGCGCAGATGCTGGATCCGCTCCTCGGCCGCCAGCCGACCGGGCTGGGACGGGCGCTGCGAGGCGCGCTTTCCTTCATCGCTCCGGCCGCCGCTGCCGCGCCGGCGCCGGCAGAGTGAACACCATGCTGCAGGCCAGTGAACGCCCCCCGCGCCCTGATTTGCCCATGGCGGACCGCTGGGTCCCCGGTGCGGCGGCCCTCCCGGTGACGTTTTCCAGGACGGTCGGTCTCTACACCCCGCCGGCCGCCGGTGCACCGCGATCGGACTGCGCGGTACTGTTCCTCAGTCCCTGGGGCTTCGAGGAGATGTGCACACGCAAGCTGTGGCGCGAACTGGCCGAGCGCTTCGCAGCTCTCGGCGTTGCCAGCCTGCGCTTCGACTATCCCGGCACCGGCGACTCGCTCGACGCGATGGAGTTCTCCGGCGGACTGGCGGTCTGGGAGGAAGCGATCGCCGCGGCCGCGCTCGAACTGCGGCACCTGTCGGGCGCGGCGCGCCTGATCCTGGTCGGCCACGGGCTCGGAGCATCGCTTGCGGCACTTTACGCCGGACGGCTCGGCCGCATCGACGGTGCCGTGCTGATGGCTCCGGTCACCAGCGGCCGCTTCTATCTCCGCGAAACCGCCGCCTGGGCCAAGATGGTCGACGAAGGCCTTGGGCTGGCAGAAGGGCAACGGCTGGCCGGCAAGGTCGCGGTAGCCGGACTCGTCCTGCCGGAGGACGTTGCCGCCGCCGTGCGCAAGATCAACCTCGAGGGCCTGAGCGAAATTCCGGCAGACGCGATCCTGATGGTCGAACGACCGGCAAGGGACAAAGACGCGGCGTTGTCCCGGCACCTCTCCGGCCTCGGCGCTAAAGTCGCCCGCCAACCCTATGTCGGTTACGACGACCTCGTCTCGAACCCGACCCTTGCCACCCAGCCCTTGGCCGTGGCCGACCACGTCGCCCGATGGGTCGGCGCCCGCGCGATGGAGGCCGGCCCGGCAGCGCGCATCCTTTGCAGTCCGCCCGCCGCCTTGCTTCAGGGCGATGGCTTCCGCGAGGAACCCTTGCGATTCGGACCCGACGGCCGGCTCTTCGGTGTCCTTTGCCATCCCCACGGCGAGCGGCGCGGGGCGACGATCGTGCTCTTGGGCACGGCCTATGACCGCCAGGCCGGCTGGGCCCGCTCGACGGTCGAGACGGCGCGCTTCCTCGCCGCCCAGGGCATCGCCTCGCTCCGCTTCGACGCTGCCAATGTCGGCGACAGCCCGCCGGTGCCCGGTGCGTCCGACCAGGTGCTGTTCTGCGACGGCCAGCAGGACGACGTGAGGGCCGCCTTCGACCTGTTGGCCCGGCGAGGACTGACGCCGGCGATCGTGACGGGGCGCTGCAGCGGCGCCTACCTCGCCTTCCAGAGCGCCGTTCGCGACGATCGCTGCCGGGCGGTGGTCGCCGTCAATCCCTTCACCTTCGTCTGGGACCGAGAGGAAAGCGTGGAAGCGGCGCTGCGGCACAATCCACGCTCGCTCGACGACTACCGTCGGCGGGCCCTGCGGCCGGAGACCCTTCGCCGGCTTATCTCGGGCCAGATCGACCTGCGGCGGGCCGCCGCCAACATCGGCAAGCAGCTCAGCCGACGACTGGCGCTGGTCGCCCCGGGCGTTCTCGGCAGCCTGTCGAAATCCGGCCGCCTCCGCCACGCCGTTCTCGTCGCGTTTCGTACGCTGGCGGACCGGCAGGTGCCGCTCCGGCTGATCTACAGCGAAACCGATGTCGGCTTGGACCGCTATCGCGCCTATTTCGGCGCGGACGGCAGGGGGTTGAAGGCGTTCCCGAACGCCTCGGCCGAGATCGTGACGGATGCCGACCACAACATGTCACCGCCGCATGCGAGAGCCCTGGTGCGGCAAAGGCTGCTGGAGGCGGCGCTCGGCGTGCGTTAGGAACGCCGCTGCGACGGGTGTCCGGGACCCTGGGGGGACTCGCCCGTGCTCAGAATACGACGGGCGAGGCGAGGTTCAGCGCGCTCACCTCGCCGCTCGGCCGATCCCCGCCGCCGATCGGAATCAGGTCGATGTCGCGCTCCTCCCCCGGTGCCAGGTGGAACCAGTTGTCCGACGGCCGGAATCCGGCGCAGTCGATGTGCACCGACTGCAGCAGCCGGTCGGCAATGACGCGGACCGACCAACGCCCCTGCCTTTCCATCAGGACCGCGGTTGCGCTTCCGCGCTGCAACGCCCGGGCGCGCCCCAGCGGGAAGTGGAAGGCGCGGGCGACTACGTCGGCGGTGTGCCGGTCGGTCAGCGTCGCGACGGTGAGGTCGTGCGGCGGCGGGCCGAATCGGAAGGCATAGGTGGCGTCGAAGAAGGCGCCGAACAGATCGGTTGCGGCAAGCGATGCGGTCGCCCGGGCTCCGAGCGCAAGCTCGCGACTGCCCGTGACGACGGGCTGCTGCCCGTCGCGAAAGCAGCGGAGCTCGATGACCAGGTCGCGCGCGTCCGCCGTCTCGTTGAGCAGGTGCACGTCGAGCCCGTTGGTGCCCTCGTCGGACAGTATGACCTGCACGGGGCGGAACGCGCGCCGCAGTGCGTGCCAGACCGGTTTGGGCAGACCGGTCGCGTCGACGATCCCCCATCCGGCCCCCGGCAAGAGGTCCTGCAGCGTCCAGACGAGCGCGCCATTGCAGCTCGACCGCGGCCGACGCCACTCCGCGAAAACGGCCTCCATCACCTCGCCGCTGGTGGCCCGGGATAGATCGAGGTAGCGCAGCGGGTCCTCTCGGCGTAGCCGTCCCGGGTCGCAGTCATACAGCAGCCCGAGATAATGGTCGCGAATGTCCTCGAAGTCCCAGGCAGCGCCACGGTCGCGCGGCACGCGGGCCTTCCAGAGCGGATCGTGTACCGCCGGCACGGGCAGGTGCGCATCCAGCGTCATCTGCTCCGGCACGTTGGCGAAGGCGAGCGATTCCGCGGCGAAACGCACCTCGGCACGGCGAGCATCCTCCAGCGGTCGGCAATAGGCTCCGACGCCGTAGTAGTGCGTGACCCCGGCATTGGGCGAGAACGGCATGGCACCGCCGGAGGGCGAGTTCGGCACATAGGGGACGTCCGGTCGCAACCCTTCCGCCGCCCGCGGCAGGATGGCGTCGGTCAATGGGTTCTCCCAGGTCGATCGCGGCAGGCCGAGCATTGCCGCCTGCTGGAACATCTCGCTGCCGCCACACAGCACCGCCAGCGACGGCGAGGCGCCGGTCCGCCGCAGCAACTGCTCGGCCTCGAGGCGGACCAGTTCGCAGAACGCCGGATCGGCGGCCGGGTAGTCGAAATTCGCCAGCATGAAGTCCTGCCAGACGAGAATGCCGAGTTCGTCGCACAGGTCGAAGAACTCCGCCGTCTCATAGGCCATCGTGCCGCCGAGGCGCAGCATGTTCATGCCGGCGTCGGCGGCAAGCCGCAAGAGCGGCGCATAGCGCTCGCGCCCGGCGGGAAGGTCGACGATGTCCGCCGTGGTCCAGACCGCGCCACGGCAGAAGACCGGGACGCCGTTCACCTCGAGGCAGAAACCGTCTCCCCCGCCGCGGTCGAGGCGGAGGCGCCGGAAACCCGTGCGTCCGATGGCGACCCGTTGCCCGTCGAACGTGATCTCCACGTCATGCAGGACGGGGCGTCCGTGGGTGTGCGGCCACCACGGCTCGACGTCGGCGACGGCCAGCCGTCCGCCCCACCGGCCGTGCGCATCCCGCTCCATCGCCACCGAGGATCCCGAACAGTGCAATTCGACCGGACCGTCCAGCCCATCGGCACGGAACGACGCCGCCAGGTGACCCGCGCCATCCCGCCCAAGGACCGACGTGATCTGCACGTCCCGTGGCGTCGCCGGCTGTGGCCGAATAAGATAAACCGGACGGTAGGGTCCGACTGCGTGCACGGCAGGGCACCAGCCAGGCATGTGCCCGAGCAGCGTGGTGCGCACCAGGCGCAGGCCCTGCGGCACGATCATCTGCGGGCGCCAACGGGCCCGCGGCCCGCGGCGACCAAGATGGGGGGCAAGGGCGCGAAAGCAGATGGCGAGGCGGTCGTTGCCGCTCAGGTCCACTTCCAGTTCATGGGCCACGAACATCGAGGTGGACTCCAATCGCCGCTCGCCGTTCCAGAAGACCTCCGCGATCGTTGCAAGCCCATCGAGCGAGAGGATGGCAGGCCCCCGGTCCGTGCCGGCGATGTCGAGGAAATACCAGGCGTCGAGGCCGTCCAGCGGCCGCGGATCGGTGCGGTCGAAGCGGCCGACCCGCTGCAGCGCGCCGGCGACCGTGCCGGGCACGACAGCATCCAGCACCTCAGCCTCCTCGGAGCGCATGGACGGGTTACTCCAGGCGCCCGCTTCGGTCAGGCACAGGCGCCAGCCCCGGTCGAGGGCACGTGCCTGCGTCAGGGGTGCCGCTGCTGGAAAAGCCATGCGTCCTCCGGTCTCACGCAACGCGACCGGTCAGGACCCGCATCAACTCGTCCCAGGCCTCGACGGCCGGGTCGAGCGCGGTTGCGAGCGGCTCGAAGCGCTTGCGGGTCACGGCACGGGCCAGCTGGAACTGAACGGATTTCGCCACCTCGGCGATCCGCAGCGCCGCCCTTGCGGCATCCGACAACCCTCCATCCGCGGCAATCCAGTCAAGGTGGCTGGCGGCCAGCTCGAAGTTGGCGCCGAGCTGGCGCAGCGTGTTGAAGGCATACTTGTGGAAGAAGCCGAAGGGGCGTGCGGCGACCGCCTCGACCTGCTTCGGAAACACGGCGGCGAAGGCGGCGATCGGATTGTCCTGCGGCCGGCGGTCGAGATGAACGCGCAACAGACGTTTGGCCTCGCCCAGCAGGACCGCCTCGTCGGGATGGCCCCCGGGAAACCTGGCGAACTCGGTGTAGGGCAGGAACGGCAGCTGGCCATCGTCGGGGCGCAGCTGAAACAGCCCGTCGAAGTCCTCGCCTTGCAGCCGGAAGAACCCGGCATTGTGAAAGTAGTCGAGGACGCGCCTCTCCCGGTCGAGCCGGTTGATCGCGATCGTCGTCTTGCCATGCTCCAGCCGGTAGGCGACACCGCGAGTGTCCGGCAGGTAGAAGCTGTCCATCTCGACCAGGCAGAGTCGACCACGGCCGATCTGCACCTCGACATGGCGCTCGAGACGATCGTAGATCGCAAGCTCGGTGCAGCGGATGCCGTAAAGCGCCTCCAGGTCCTCGAGCGGCACCTTGAAGAAGGTGAACTGGTCGCCCTCGAAGTCCTGCGCCAGGGTGAAGCCGAGCATCGCCTGCGGCGGCACCCCCCACGCGGCCAGTGCCTCGATCCACAGATCGACATAGCAGTTGGTCTCGGGCCACATGCGCTCCTGGTCATGCAGCGGATGCGGGCGGTAGACCGCCGGGTCGAGACCGGGAAAGACGGAACGCGTGGCCAAGGTCAGCCCCAGAGCGTGCCGCGGACGCTTTCCGGCCACACGGCGACGTCGAGGCCATGCGTGTGAAACAGTGCCAGCGCGATGCGCTCCAGGCCGAAGCCGACGCAGGCCGTGTGCGCGACGCTGCCGTCTTCCAGCTGAAGCCCCCATTTGGCGCCGAAGGCGTCCTGGTGATAATTGAAGCTCATGCAGGCGGTCGGCTTGGCCGCCGAGGTGATCGGGATCAACAGTTCGAACTTCAGGTTCTGGTCGCGCTGGTTGTTGACGAGCATCTTGCCGGCGCGGCCGAAAAAGGGATCGTTGGCGACGTCGATCGCCACGTCGAGGCCGACGGACCGCATCATCTCCACGCCGCGGTCCATCCACGACTGGCGGAACGCGGTGACGTGCTTTTCCGTCCCCATGCAGACATACTCGCGCATGCGGAAGAGCTGCTGGCGCGCCGGATCCTGCGACGGTTCGTGGCGGAAGCAATAGGACTGGAGGTCGAACAGCGCACCGTCCATGGGGATCGGGCCGCGCCGCGCCACGGTCGGATAAAGCGGGTAGCAGGCAGCCGGCGTCAGCACGATGTCGGTCGCCTTCTGGTCTCTGGTCCAGTCCTCCCCGCCGACTTCCATGCACTGCAGCAGGCTCATGTGGTCAAGCTCGCTGCCGCAGAAGGAATGAACGGTGCCGGCGAGCTGCGGAAAACTCTTCATGTAACCGCTCTTTTCGAAGAAGGCGCGGTTCATGCCCGGCGGAAAACGCATGGTTTCGGCGCCGTCACCGCCACCGACTCGATCGATCAGGCGCTCGAAGGCGGCAATCACGTCCTCGAACTGGCCGCTTCGGCCATAGAGCCCGTCAACGCCGGTGTCGATCAGAAGACCGGCATCGAAAAGCCGGTCGAGAAACGAGGTTTGCATGTCCATGGTTCTTCACCCCGCGAGACTGGTGTCCTGCTTGTGGACGAGCAGGAGATTGGACGTGTTGCCGAGGATACGGTCGTTGGAGATCATCAGCTGGGCCGAGTGCGCGTCGCGCAGATGCCGACCGACGCTGAAGGGGGTGCCATTCTTGTATCCCATGATGCCGCAGATCAGCATGGCGTGGTTGATGATCGTCAGAATCGTCTCCGACGAACCGACCTTGAGGTTGTTCATGGCGACGGAGAAGCCCATCGACGACAGGCGATCCGGATCGGCCTTGGCGACCTCGAACTCCCTTAGCCCGGCAACGACGTTGGACTTCAGCTGCTGCAACAGGCTCGACGCCTCGGCCAACCGCAGCGCACCGGGCGGGGTCTGGCCCGGGCTCTTGCGGGCAGCGGCGCGCACGAAGGCCTGGGCCCGCGCCACGGCATCGACGGCGATGCCGTACCAGACCGCGCTCCAGAGCAGGTGGGAGGTGGCCAGCATCGACTGGGCCGCGATGTCAGCAAAGGGCTTCGGCAGGATTTGCTCCGTCGGTGCTTCGCCCCTGAACAGGAAGCCGTCGGAACAGGTGCCGCGCATGCCGAGCGTGTCCCAGACCTGCGTCCGTTCCAGCGTATACTGGTCGCGGCTGAACACGGTCATGACCTGGTCGGTCGCGGCGGCGTCCTTGTGGCTGCGCGAGGTGATCAGGATCGCGTCGGCATGGGCGCCGTAGGAGATGACCGTCGCGTCCTTCTCCAGCCGGCATCGGTCGCCCTCGACCGCGATGGCACAAATGCTGTTGCGCAGGTTGCCGCCGATGCCGCCTTCGGTGGTGGCCGAGGCAAGCAGCAGCTGTTCGTCGGATAGCCGGCGCATGAACGACCGGTGCCAGCCGCTCTCGATGCCGTGCGAAACCAGGCTCGACACCTTGATCTGGTGCATGGCAAAGACCATGGCGGCGGCCGAGCAAGACTGGCCGACGACGGAGCAAACCTCGGCGATATCCGCCAGGGTCACGCCCTCGCCGCCGAGTTCGGCCGCGATCTGGGCCGACAGCAGCCGCTCCGCCCGCATGGCCGCAACGGCCTCCTCCGGAAAGCGGCCGTGCAGGTCGACGTCGTCGGCGTGCGCCTGGGCGACGACGGCAACACGCGCAGCCCGCTCCGCAAGGCCTGCCCCGGTCGCCACATTCATTCGGCCGCCTCCGCGCTGCCCAGCAGGCCCTCCACCGTACGGGTGATCGCGGCAATGCTCTGGAACGACTTCCGGTTGAGCAGGTTGTCCGGAAATTCGAGATCGAACGCTTCCTCGATCGCCAGCATGATCTGGACCGAGGCGAAGGACGAAAGACCGGCGGTGTAGAGGTCGGCATCGTCCGCGATCTGGTCGACGGCGACCGGCAGACCACCATGCTTGGCAAGCAGCTCGCGGATTTTCGTCTTCATGGCAATTCCTCTCCAGCTGATCCGGCGCGGCACAAACGTCCGCTTCTTCAACCAGTGGCATACAGGAACGGGTGATAAGAACGGTTGAAGGGACATGGATAAATTTCCGTGAAGCCATGGAAGGGCGCCAGGCGGTCGCCGGCCCGGAAGGAGGCTGGGCGGGCCGCCGCGGCCACAGCGCCGGACATTGAGAGCTTGTTAACCATGTTCTGAGAGGTTGCAGGCGGAGAACCCGCCTTGCCGGCGGCTTCGGCAACGCGTCGCATGGGCATGGCGGGCCCCGGGCATTCGATGGACATAGACGTTTTTCAACTGCCGGGAATCGTGCGCAAGCGGATCCACTACGTGGTCGCCGCCGCGCTCGTCTGCTCGATCCTGGCGCTTGGCTTCGTCCTGACGCAAAGACCGTTCTACCGCTCGAGCGCCGAGCTTCTCGTCGATATCGCGGGCGACCCTGCGCTCGGCGCCGACGCCAGTGGCGGGCCAGGCATGCAGCAACTGGTCGGCAGCCAGCTCTACCTCATCCAGTCGCGCGCGGTCTTGCGCGACGTCGCGCAACGTCTGGAACTCGCCAAGGACCCCTACCTCGCTCCACGGGGCGGGCTGCTCTCCGCCGCCCTGCCCGAAAGCGACAGCCCAGACGATGCCACGCTCGATGCCGTCATCAGCGCGCTCGCTGAAAACCTCACCGTTACGCGCAACCAGGACAGCTTCGTCTTCACGATCACGGTGCAGCACCGCGACAGTGACAAGGCAGCGGGCATCGCCAACGCCGTCGCAGAGAGCTACGTGCGGAGCGCCGACACGGCCCGCGTGGAATTGAACCTGCGCAGCACGCGGGCCATCACCGAGCAGGCGGAAGCGCTGCGCGGGCGGGTTCTGGACGCCCGCGCCGCGGTCGAAGCCTTCCGTGCCGAAAACGGCCTGATCGCCACGGGCGATCAGGGACTGATCACCGACCAGCAGCTGGCCGGGCTGAACCAGCAACTGCTGGCCGCCCGCCAGCAGGTCGAGCAGCAGAAGACCGTCTTCGACCAGGCGCGACAGCTCAAGGTTTCCAACATCGAATCCGGCGCCATCCCCGAGGCCCTCGGCTCCACGCTGCTGTCCGGCCTTCGCAGCCGCTACGCCCAGGCGCTCGACCGGCAGGCCGAGCTCTCCGCCAATCTCGGCAGGGATCATCCGCAGATGCGCGCGATCCGTTCGCAGATCGGCAGCATCCGCGAGGCCATCGAGACGGAACTTGGCCGCATCCGCCAGACGACGGCGAACACCTACGAACGGGCGCGGGCCAACCTCGCCTCGCTCGAAAGACGCTTCGACGCGCAGACAGCCTCCACCAAGGACAGCGGCAAGGTCCGCTTCCGGCTGGCGCAACTGATCAGCGAGGCGGACGCAATCGACGCGGCCTACAAGTCGTTCCTGACGCGCGCGGAGGAACTGAGCCGGCAACAGGATCTCGGCGCCGGCAACTCAAGGCTCATCTCCGAAGCCGTGCCGTCGGGCAAGCCGATCCAGGCGCCGAAACTCCTGGTGCTGCTTGCGGCCTTGCTGTTCGGCGCCGTCGCCGGCACCGCCCTTGCCGTCGCCCGCGAGCTGTTCGGTCCCGAGCCGCGCGAGCGGTCCATCGAGGATGGGACCGGCGCGCCGATCCTTGCCACGATCGACGCAAGTACCACGGCGGAGCGACCGGCCGGCGTCGCCGGACGCATCGCACGGCTCCTGCCCGCGAGACAGACGTCCTCGACGGTCACCCGGGAAGCCGGGATCCGGCGGCTGTCGCAGGCGCTGCAGACGGAGTTCGGCGCGGCCGGGTCGGCAACCGTGGCGCTAGTGCCGTCCGACGGCGGCGACCGGGCCGGCATCGCCTCCGCGCTCGCCCACGATCTCGATTCGCTCGGCTTGTCGGTGCTCTTCTCCAACGGTTCGCCGCGTCACATAGAACGGGCGACGACACCCCCGGTTCGGCCGGTCACGGGTCGCACCAGCCCGCCGCATCCGGCCTTCGCTCAGCCGCTTGAGAGCATGCTGCATTTCGAGAGGATCGGTGCCGGGGCGCTGCGGAAGATCATGGCGATCTCGTCGTCGCGGGTCAGCACCGCAGTTCGGTTGGAGACGCCGGACTTCAGAATCATCGACTGCCACGGCGCGGCGGCCAGCCCGCTTCTGCCAGCCATTCTCGGACACGCCGACGGTATCGTCATCGTTGCGCCGTCCGACGCCTCACAGAGCGATGGCCTGCAAGCGTTGATGGCCGAGATCGAGCCGTGGCGCGACAAGCTTCTGGGCACCGTCCTTGTCTGCGCCCGGCGCACATAGGCCGGACGCGCGGGGGGCGCGGGACCAGGCGGACAGGGCCGCCAGTGCACCCGACGCCTTCGCCCGGCCCGCGCCATGGGTGCGCGCGGTCGGGTTCGCGGCGGTGATCGCCGGGCTTGTATTCAATGCCCTGCTCTGCCTGGCCAACACCCGGTTCATGGCGGTGTCCGATCGCCACGTGATCATGGCGGAGATGGCGATCGTCGGCGCCGCTTTCCTGGCCGCGATGACGCGCCGCGCCACGCTCTATCTCCTGGTCGGAGTGTTCGTGAGCTACATGGCGCTGTTGTTCATGCTGCGGGGCGGGCAGGTCGACCTCAAGGCGGTGCGCGACATCCTTATTCCGATCGCCTTTTATTTCACCGCGTCCCGGATTGCCGACCAGAGCCTGGCCGACCGGCTCGTGCTCTGCAGCGGCCTGATCGTCGTCGGCTTCGGCCTGTTCGAATACCTCATGGTCGATACGTTCCTCGATTACTTCAACGTGATCGGCTACTACCTCGCCCGCGGATCGGTGACGCTCGAGCAGGTCTTCGGCGAGACGCGGGGCCTGTTCATCTCCGGCCAGCGCCCCGAGCCGCGCACGATCCTGCCGCTCCTCGGCCAGCACCGTGTCTCCTCGGTCTTCCTTGAGCCGGTGTCGATGGGGAATTTTGCCGTGCTCATCTACGCCTGGGCGCTGTATCGCGGCCGCGCCTTCGCCGGCCGGTGGCTGGTGTTCGCCTGCGCCCTTGCGACCATCGCGCTCGCGGACGCCCGCTTCGGCCTCTATACCTGCATCCTGATCACGCTGCTCTACCCCTTCTACTCCATCCTGCCACGGCTGGTGTGGACGCTGCTGCCCTTCCTGCTGCTGTCGGTGCTGGCGCTCTACGGGCTGACGTCGGGGTCGAGCGGTGGTCCGAACGACCTTGCCGGCCGGTTCGCGGTAACGGCCCATATCCTGGCGCAGCTCGACCTCGGTGTCGTGCTCGGGATCCAGACCACCGACCAGTTCACCGCCGACTCCGGCCTGGCCTACTCGCTGACCGCCTTCGGCATCCTCGGCTTCGCGGCGCTTTGGGCGACCTTCGTCCACGCGCCGCTCAACCAGGCCCGGGCGTGGCGCTTCCAGTCGATGATGATCGTCTACCTGCTGCTGCTGATGCAGATCAGCGACTCGTTCTATTCGATCAAGACGGCGGCGCTGATGTGGTTCCTCGTTGGGACCGCGGGCGCCGGCAAGGCAGGACCGGTACCCGCAGACAAGCGCGCAGCCCACGCCTCACAGCCATCGCAGGTCGCGACGGCGACGGCCTGAACCCTCCTTCCGGACGCCGCTCAGCGGCCCTCGCCGAGAGCCGGGCAGGCATCGATCGGAGCGGGGCTTGCGCCGGCGGGCGTCAGCGCCCGCAGTTGCGGCCGATCTCCGGCCGGGGTTGGCTGGACGTTCAACGGCTCGCTCTCGGGCCACCAGTCACCGGCCGTCCAGTAGGTCCAACCGGTCCAGACGTCCGGCGCGCCGTCGACGACCGCGATCATGCGTTCCAGCCCCGACAGGCATTCCGGACCGGCCGCGGCGCCGAATTCGCCGAGGAATCCACGCTTGCCATGGCGGCGCAGCCAGCCGGTCATGCGCTCAAGCGCCGCGACGGCCGCGTCCGCCCCGTCACAACGGCCGTGGGTTCCGGAGAAATCATGGTCGAGATACTGGTGTACCTCGTAGGCATGGTTGTCCGCCGGGTCCTCGATCGCCAGCATCGCGCTGCCGTTGGCGCCGCCCGCTCGCTCGCTCTCCCAACTGTGCGCGCCGGTCCAGTTGGTGCCCGGGACAAGCACGAGATTGGCCGCGCCGGCACCGCGAATGGCGGCGATTGCCGCGTTTGCCGCGCCCCGCCATGCGGCAGGCGTGACGTCATGCGGCTCGTTCATCAGGCCGAACTGGACACCGGGATCATGCCGGTACTCCACCGCCAGTCGCCGCCACAGATCGGCGAAGGAATCGGCCGGAACATCTGCCGAGCCGATCTGGCTATCGTTGTAGTAAGCGTAGTTGTGCGGGTCGAGAATGACGGTGAGCCCGGCCTCTCGCAGGCGCCGTACGGCGTCGCGAAGCCGATGCCGCTCCGCGTCATCGAAGGCCCGGCCTAGCTCAGGCTGCAGCCGCTCCCAGCGAAACGGCAGCCGCACCGCGTTGAATCCCTTGCCGGCGAAGTAGCGGATCGTCGCGTCGCTCGGATAGAGGTAGTCCCTGCCATAGACCCCGCCCCGATCGCCGAACTCGGCTCCGGACAGGTTGATGCCGCGCAGGCAGCCGGCCGCGGCGTCGGTGCAAGCCAGCAAGGCAAGCGCGAGCAGCGCGCGCCGCAGCCGTCGACCTGTCGCGGGCGGGCGGGCGGTCCGGCTTCGGGCTCGCGGATGGCGTTGCATGACGGTCAACGGTCAACCTTCAATCCAAGCCGATGGTCGCGCGCGGCGCGGAGACGCCCAGAACCTCGGTGTAGATGCCGGCGTAGCGATCGGCGACGTGCTCCCAGGCGTACCCCTGGGCGGCACGCATCGCCGAGGCACGATAGGCCGCGACATCGCCGGCCAGGGCGAAAAAGGCCGACTGGATCGCCCCGGCCGCCGCCTCGGCATCGTCGAAATCGCAGAGCCGCACCTCGCCGTGCTTGTCGGCGAGGTCGCGAAAGGCCTGGTTGGGGTGAAGCAACGGCATCAGACCGGCGCTCATCGCCTCCACGGCGACCAGCCCGAAGCCCTCATAGCCGGAGGCCGACGCGAACAGTGAACACCCGCCGAGAACCTGCCTGATCTCCTCGTCGTTCAGGCCGACATGCACGGCCACATGGTCTTCCATCGCCCGCTCGGCAATCAACCGCCGTACATCCGCTTCGGTCTGATCGCCGGGGACGCCGATGATCACAAGTCGCCAGTCCGGCTCGTGCACCACCAGCCGCGACACCGCGTCCAGCAGGCGGTGCAGCCGCTTGTTGGACGAAAACCGGCCGATTGTCGCAATGCGCCGGACCGGCGCTTTTGCCCCCGAATCGCAAAACTTGGTGACGTCCGCACCGTTCGCAACCTCGACGACGCGACGTCCGGCGATGGTGCGAAAGCGGCGCGTGTCCTGGGCGCTGCAGCCGATCAGCCGGTGGTAGCCGAGCGCGGACAGCCGCGTCATGACGTTGAACCAGACCAGCTTCGCGGTGGCATACTTGCCGGTGTGGAAGAAGCCGCCATGGGTGGTGGCGACCATCGGCCGTCCGTGCAGGAGCTTGCCCCAGGCAAGCGCATCGAAGAAGAAATCGATCGCGTGGACATGGACGATGTCGGCGTCACGCAGATGGCGGAAGACCTCCGGCGCCAGCGGATAGCGGGAGCTGCCCCGGAACGGGATCCGCACGATTTCTATGTCGTCGACCACCTCTTCGCCCGGCAGCGGCCGGTCGGGGGCGGTAAAGACCCGGTCGAGCGTGACGACGCGCACCCGATAGCCGCGCCGGCGAAGCTGCCGCGACAGGTTGGCGACAACGTCCTCAAGCCCGCCACGGCTCGGAGGAAACTGTCGAACCACCTGAACCGCCAGCGGCGCGCGCTGTGCCGGGCCCATGTCGGGGCTGCCTTGCCTAAGCCAGTCCATGCCGTCACCATCCGTCGCGGGACTGCGGGTTACCGGCGCTGCTGCCGGTGGATCGAACGCGCGCGCCCCAAGCCTCCCGCAGAAGCGCAGGCAGCCGTTAAGGCTGCCTTAAGGCGGGACCGATCGGACCGCCGGCACTGGGAAACGTCGTCAAGTGGTAAACAGACCCGCAACGGACGGATGGCTGGTTGTGGCCCTCACAGTCCTTAGTGCGCCTCGTCCCAATTGTGCGCCGCCCGGGCGTCGACGCGCAGCGGGACCTTCATCGCGACAGCCGGCATGGCGGCATTCTCCATCACCTCGACGATGACAGGAATGGTGCGGTCGACCTCGCCGTCCTCGACCTCGAAGATCAGTTCGTCGTGAACCTGCAGCAGCATGCGAGCCGAGAGGCCGCTGGCGGCCAGCGCCGGCTCCATCTTGACCATGGCGCGGCGGATGATGTCGGCGGCGGAGCCCTGGATCGGCGCGTTGATCGCGGCGCGCTCGTTGAAGGAGCGCACCGAAGGATTGGACGAGCGGATGTCCGGGTAGTGCGCACGGCGCCCGAAGATCGTCTCGACATAGCCGTTTTCGCGGGCGAAGGCCTTGGTGCCGTCCATGTAGTCCCTGATGCCGGGGAAGCGCTCGAAATAGCGCTTGATGTAGTCGCCGGCCTCGGAGCGCTCGATCGAGAGCTGATTGGCAAGGCCGAAGGCGGAGATGCCGTAAATGATGCCGAAGTTGATCGCCTTGGCGCGACGGCGCACCTCCGCAGGCATGCCCTCGACCGGCACGCCGAACATCTCCGATGCCGTCATCGCGTGAATATCGATTCCGTCGGCGAAAGCCTGCTTCAGTTGCGGGATGTCGGCGACGTGGGCGAGCACGCGCAGCTCGATCTGGCTGTAGTCGGCCGAGACCAGCTTGTGGCCTTGGGTCGCGACGAAGGCCGTCCGGATCTTGCGCCCCTCGGCCGTGCGAACCGGAATGTTCTGCAGGTTCGGTTCGGAGGAAGACAGCCGGCCGGTGGTGGTGGCGGCCAGTGCATAGGACGTGTGCACCCGCTTGGTATCCGGATGGACGAATCCCGGCAGCGCGTCGGTATAGGTCGACTTCAGCTTGGTCAGCTGGCGCCAGTCGACAATCTTACGCGGCAGCGGGACGCCCTCGGCCGCGAGATCCTCCAAGACCTGTGCCGAGGTGGACCACTGGCCGGTCTTGGTCTTCGCACCGCCGGGCAGCCCGAGCTTGCCGAAGAGAATGTCGCCGAGTTGCTTCGGCGAGCCGATCGTGAAGCGCTCGCCCGCGAGCGCGTAGATCTCGTCCTCGAGGGCGGCGGCCCCCTGCGCCAGCTCGCCGGACAGGCGCGACAGGATCTGGCGATCGACGGTGATGCCGCGTTCCTCCATCCGCGCCAGGACCGGCACCAACGGTCGCTCCAGGCGCTCGTAGACGGACGTCATGCCCTCCGCAGCAAGCCTCGGCTTCAGCAGATGCCAGAGCCGCAGCGTGACGTCGGCGTCCTCCGCCGCATAGGCCGTGGCGCGGTCGATATCGACCAGGTCGAAGCTCTGCGCCGCCTTGCCGCTGCCGGCCACCTCCTTGAAGGCGATCGGCTTGTGTCCGAGCCAGCGCTCCGCGAGCGCATCCATGCCGTGAGTGGTGGCGCCGGCATCGAGGGCATAGGACATCAGCATGGTGTCGTCGAAGCCCTGCATGGCGATGCCGTGCCGCTTCATCACCAGGTAGTCGTATTTCAGGTTCTGCGCGACCTTGAGGACGGACGGATCCTCGAGCAGGTCCCGGAGCCGCTCCAGCGCCGACGCCATCGGGACCTGACCTTCGCGCAGGCCGCCGCCGAGCAGGTCGCCGACGCCGGACTTGTGCAGCAGCGGCACATAGGCGGCGCGGATGGTGACACCGGCCGGATCGGCGGCATTGTCGGCGAGGGCGAGCGAGAAACCGCAAAGATCGGCCTGCATGGCGTCGAGCGACGTGGTCTCGGTGTCGAAGCCGACGAGCCCGATCTCACGGGCGTCGGCGATCCAGCGTTCGAGCGTCTCGACGTCGCGGATCGTGACATAGGACGAATGGTCGAACGGCAAAGTCGCAAACCGGCGCGCCCGCGCCTGCGCCAGCGTCGCAGGCGTCGCTGCGTCGGCAGGTGTACCGGGCAGTTGCGTCTCCGCAGCTCCGGCAGCGGCCGCAACGCGCCCGGCCACCGCGGCCCCGGCGGCCGCGCCCGCGTCAAGGTCGGGACCGTGCGCCTCCGCTCCCCATTCGACCGGCACGCTGGCGGGCTCGATCGCCGACGCGTCACAGTCGCAGGCATCGGCGACGCGCCGCGTCAGCGAAGTGAACTCCATCGCCTTCAGGAAGGCGATCAGCCGGGGACCGTCCTGCGGCTCGAGAAGAAGGCCATCGAGCGGCACTTCCAGCGGGGTGTCGGTCTTGAGTGTGACGAGTTCGCGCGACAGCAGCGCCTGTGCGCGATTGGCGATGATGTTTTCGCGACGCTTCTGCTGCTTGATCTGCTCGGCGCGCGCAAGAAGCGTGTCGAGATCGCCGAATTCCTCCAGCAACTGCGCGGCCGTCTTCGGTCCGATGCCGGGGATGCCGGGAACGTTGTCGGTGGAGTCGCCCGTCATCGCCTGCAGGTCGATCATCTTGTCCGGAGTGACGCCCCATTTCTCGACCACTTCGGGAATGGCGATCTGCTTGTCCTTCATGCTGTCGTACATCGACACCTTTGGCGTTACCAACTGCATGAGATCCTTGTCGGAGGAGATGATCGTCACATCCGCGCCGGCCGCCTCGGCCTGGCGGGCGTAGGTGGCGATCAGGTCGTCGGCCTCATAACCCTCCTTTTCGATGCAGGGCAGATTGAAGGCGCGCGTCGCGTGGCGGATCAGGCCGAACTGGGGGACCAGATCCTCGGGCGGAGCCGTCCGGTTCGCCTTGTACTGGTCGTAGAGGGCGTTGCGGAAGGTTTTCGAGGAATAGTCGAAGATGACAGCGAAATGAGTGGGGGTGACGCCAACGTCGGTATTGCGTGCGTCCTTGAGCAGTTTCCACAACATGTTGCAGAAGCCGGACACGGCGTTGACCGGCAAACCGTCCGATTTGCGGTTCAGCGGCGGGATCGCATGGAAGGCGCGGAAGATGAAACCCGAACCGTCGACGAGGAAGAGATGATCACCATTTTTCATGGCGCCATGGATAGCGTGCGGCGTTCACCGCGTCCATCGTTTCGGCACGGGCTGCCTCGCTTTCGCGGCCTCACCAAAACGTTACCGATTTGTAATTTTCCGCCCGGCCGGCATCCCTTGAAAAGCCATATTCACGGACCCAAATGAAGCGCATCGGCACCTGATCAAGCCGTGGTCTGGCATCCCGGCCTGTCCCCCGCCGCGCCAGACTATAGGACAAAGGCCTAATCCCCCTCTCCGGGCCTTTGTCCACAATTCGCAAGAGCCGTTGCGGACGAGCCTCCAGTCCGCAACGGCTTTTTCTTTGGCCTTTTCTTTGCCCAACCGCGCACCACAACGCGGCTGCGGGCGGCTGAGCGCCAATCCCGGCCCAACGTCGGCCTGCTGCGGCCGAATGTCGAGCAGCCGACCATCGCCGATACGCGCCGCGGGGGCCCGGACGGCCGCGTCCCGCGCACGCCGCAGCCGATCGACCTTAGGGCATCCATCTGGCTGAACCGGCTCTTGCAGGATGCGGATGACGCCCGCCAACGTCGCCCGCGCCGCAGCCGCCGGGCACCGCCAGACCTGTCTCGACTGACCGCGAGAGTTCCCGGCGCGAAATTGGATTTTGATCCGTGGCGGCATGCGCTAAGGTCCGGCCGCAATGAAGGATTCGATCATGACAAATCTTCTCCCCGTACTCGACCACGCCGCCGCGAACATGCCCGCCAGCCTCGAGCGCCTGTTCGAACTCGTCCGCATCAAGTCGATCTCGACCGATCCGGCCTTCAAGACGGAGGTGCGCCGCGGCGCCGAATGGCTGGTCACGGAACTGCGTTCGCTCGGCTTCGATGCGACCGTGCGCGATACGGCCGGCCATCCGATGGTCGTCGCACATCACGAGGGCGCCAATGCCGATGCGCCGCACGCCCTGTTTTACGGCCACTACGACGTGCAACCCGTCGACCCCCTCAATCTCTGGGACAGGGACCCGTTCGAACCCGCCGTGCGCGACATCGAAGGCGGTCGCCGGATAATCACCGGCCGCGGCACGGCGGACGACAAGGGCCAATTGATGACCTTCGTCGAGGCCTGCCGGGCCTACAAGGAGACCACCGGCGCGCTTCCCTGCAAAGTGACGATCCTGTTCGAGGGCGAGGAAGAGTCCGGCTCACCCTCGCTCAAGCCCTTCCTCGAGGCCAATGCCGCCGAACTCAAGGCGGATTTCGCCCTCGTCTGCGACACCAACATGTGGGACGCAGAGACGCCGGCAATTTCGGCCGGGCTGCGCGGCCTGGTCGGGGAGGAAATCGTCGTCAAGGCGGCCGACCGCGACCTGCACTCCGGCTATTTCGGCGGTGCCGCCGCCAACCCGATCCACATCCTTGCCGACATTCTCGCGGGCTTGCACGGCGACGACGGCCGCGTCACGCTCGAGGGCTTCTACGACGGCGTCGAGGAAACGCCGCCAGAAATCAAGGCGTCCTGGGACAAGCTCGGACAGACGGCTGCGAAGTTCCTCGGCGAGGTCGGACTGTCTGTCCCTGCCGGCGAGCAGAACCGCTCGGTCCTCGAACTGACCTGGGCGCGCCCGACCGCCGAGGTCAACGGCATCTCCGGCGGCTATACAGGTGAGGGCTTCAAAACGGTGATCGCGGCGGAAGCGAGCGCGAAGGTCTCCTTCCGTCTGGTCGGCAAGCAGGATCCGGCCCGGATCCGCGACACCTTCCGCGCCTATGTCCGTTCGAAAATCCCGGCCGACTGCTCGGTCGCCTTCCACCCGCACGGCGGCTCCCCGGCGATCCAGCTTCCCTATGATTCGCCATTGCTGAACAGGGCGAAGGATGCCTTGTCGGACGAATGGCCCAACCCCGCGGTGATGATCGGGATGGGTGGCTCCATCCCGATCGTCGGCGATTTCCAGCGGATGCTGGGTATGGAGTCGCTGCTCGTCGGGTTCGGTCTGGCCGACGACCGCATCCATTCGCCCAACGAAAAATACGAACTGCGCTCGTTCGAGAAGGGCATCCGCTCCTGGATCCGGATCCTGGCGACACTGGGCGAGTCGCGCTGAGGACGGAGCGCACAGGACAATGACGGGCGTCATTGTCCTGTGCGCCTGACAGTGGTTAACTTCGTCGCAAGCGAAGGCGAGGACGCAGCGGCGCGATGGCCATCAGCGCAGGCGAGGACAGAGTATGAACGGTACGGACACAGACGCGGGCAATCCGCGATGGCCAGCTCGGCGCCTCATCGACCGTGGCAGGCGCGGACGGTCACGGGACGCATGACACTGAGAAAGCTCTTTTGGCCGATCGTCGGGTCGGCGGCGATCGTCTTCTCCATCTGGATCCTCTATCACGACCTGAAGGGGCTGTCCTTCAACGAGTTCCGCGACAGCATCATGGCGATCCCTCCGTCGGGCTGGCTGCTCGCCGCGGCGTCGACAATCGCGGCCTATGCGGCGCTCGCCGCCTACGACCATCTGGCGCTCGAGCATCTCGGGCACCGGATCTCGCTGTGGTTCATCACGGTCGCCTCCTTCACCGCCTATGCTCTGGCGCACAATATCGGCGCCTCGGTCTTTTCCGGCGCGGTCGTGCGCTACCGCGCCTACTCCTCCAAGGGGCTGACGGCGAGCGAGGTCGGTGTGCTCGTCGCCTTCTGCTCCTTCACCTTCGCCCTCGGCACGGCGGTCCTCTTCGGGCTGGTGCTGGTGATCGAGCCCGAAATCGTCGAGCGTTTCGCCAAGTTCCTGCCGATCGAGGCGGCCGTCTCCACAGGGACGCTGATCCTGACGCTGGTCGCCCTCTACGTCATCGGCAGCCTGGTCGGATTCCGGCCGATCCGGACGCGCTGGTTCCGCCTGGAGTACCCGCGCCCCTCCGTGGCGGTGCGACAGTTGCTGCTCGCGCCGGTCGAATTGCTGGCCGCCGCGGCAATCATCTATTTCGTGCTGCCGCACGACGGCAACCCGGGCTACCTCGTCGTGCTCGGCATCTTTCTCGCCTCGTTCTCGGCGGCGCTGCTGTCGCACGCCCCCGGCGGCATCGGCGTGCTGGAGTTGATCTTCATCGCCGGACTGCCCGAACTCGATCCCGCCGACGTCCTGGCGGCGCTGGCGGTGTTCCGGGTCTTCTACCTGATCATCCCGTTCGTGCTTGGACTTGGCGCCGTGTTCGTGTTCGAGCGGTCGCGCTACCTGCAATCGCAAGCGGGGGAGGACCGCCGGACCTAGACGGCGGAGCGGTTCATCGTCTGTTCAGCCGCGGCGGTCCATGATGGTTCCGAACAGTCAGGCTTACGGGAGTCAATCGATGGGAAAGTTCGTCAACGGCATCATCGCCGCAGCCCTGTCTGCGGCCACGCTTGCAACCGGCCTGCTGCCGGCGGAAGCCATTGCCATGCCGCGCTCCGGCGCAACGGTTCCGACAAACGTCGAGACCGTCGACTACTACCGGCGCGGCTATCGCGCCGGCCCGGGTTACTACGGGCCGCGCTACTACGGCCGCAGGGGCTACTATGGTCGCGCTGGCTACTATCGCGGCTATCGCGGCTACCCCTACTATCGCGACGGCTATCGCCGCTACAATGACGGCTACTGGTACCCGCTCGCCGCCTTCACCGCCGGCGCCATTATCGGTGGGGCGATCGCCAGCCCGCCGCGCTACGTGGACGGCGGCGTCAATCCAAACCATTTCCAATGGTGCGCCGCGCGCTACCGCTCGTACCGCGCCTACGACAATACCTTCCAGCCGTATCACGGCCCGCGGCAGCAGTGCCTGTCACCATACTACTGACATGTCAAAGGGCGGCCACGGGCCGCCCTTTCCATGCTGAGGCGCGACGGCTATTCCGCCGTCTTCTCCTCAGCCGCTGTTGCTTCCTCCTTCAACAGGGCCAGCGCCCCGGAGGTCGTCTGCTGGGTGTCGGGTGCAACACTTGCGGTGGTCGTCTTGTCCACCTTGGCGGCCGCATTGTGATAGGCGCATTCGGCAAGCGCCGCGGGTGCGGACAGGCCGAGCGCGAATGCAATTGCGAGGATCCGTTTCATCATCGTCTCCTTGTTCGTCGCGCGGCAAGGATAGCCCGAGGTCGACCGCCGCGGAAATCACGATTGCGCGCATCGCAGCGAAAATCGCCGGATCGGGAGGCATGCCTCGCGCGGCCAATCCGTTAAGCGCTGCTTAACCACCCCTTAAATCGCCGCAATTACACTTCACCGGACCCAGACGGGAAAGGCAGCAATCGCGCAGCATGGCAGGTCGGCGGAAAACACAGCGGATCGAACCCTCGTTCGGGGGTGAAGACGACCTTGACGACGATGACCTGCGCATCGACGAGGACGACCGCGTGACCCGAACCGCGCCGCGCAAGGCCCGCAAGACCGCCCGGAAACCGTCCGCGCGAAAGAAAACGTCGCGCCGGCGGCCTGACGGCGGCGGCCTGTTCGGGCTGCTCCGGTTCCTGACGTACTGGTGCGTGGTCCTCGGGATCTGGGGCGGCATGGCCGCCGGCGGCCTGGTCCTCTACTACGGCGCACAGATGCCGAGCGCCAAGTCCTGGTCCATTCCCGCTCGCCCCCCGAACGTCAAGATCATCGCACGCGACGGCAGTCCGATCGCCAACCGCGGCACGACCGGCGGCGAGGCGCTGTCGCTGGAGCAGATGTCGCCCTACATCCCCCAGGCGGTGATCGCGATCGAGGACCGCAGGTTCTACTCCCACTTCGGCGTCGACCCGCTCGGACTTGCCCGCGCGATGGCAACGAACGTGCTTAGCGGCCGGATGGTCCAGGGCGGTTCGACGCTCACGCAACAGCTGGCGAAGAACCTGTTTCTCTCTCCCGAACGAACGCTGGAACGCAAGGTGCAGGAGGTGCTGCTCGCCTTCTGGCTCGAGCACAAGTACACCAAGGACGAGATCCTTGCGATGTACCTGAACCGCGTCTTCTTCGGCTCCAACGCCTATGGCGTCGAGGCGGCCTCCCGGCGCTACTTCAACAAGTCGGCGCGCGATGTGAACCTCGGCGAGGCGGCCATGCTGGCGGGGCTTCTCAAGGCCCCCTCACGGCTGTCGCCGGCACGCGATCCGGAGGCGGCCGAGGAGCGGGCGCAGGTGGTTCTCGGCGCGATGCGGCAGGAAGGCTTCGTCACCGACCGCGAAGTCACCACCGCGATGTCGCAGTCGCCGACCCGCGCCAAGAGCTATTGGTCCGGGGCCGAACACTATGCCGCCGACCTCGTGATGGACCAGTTGCCGAAGCTGGTCGGCGAGATCACCGAGGACCTGATCGTGGAAACGACGATCGACCTCGAACTGGAGAGGACGGCCGACGCGACGATCGCGGCGGCGATCGACGCCGAGGGCGAGAAACTCCATGCCTCGCAGGCCGCGCTCGTGTCGATCGACGGCACCGGCGCGATCCGCGCGCTCGTCGGCGGACGCGACTACGCCACCAGCCAGTTCGACCGCGCCTCGGAGGCAAAGCGCCAGCCGGGCTCGGCCTTCAAGCCTTTCGTCTTTGCCGCCGCACTGGAGATGGGCCGCTCGCCGCTCTCGGTTCGCAACGACGCGCCGGTGCGCATCGGCAAGTGGACCCCGGAAAACTACGACCAGAAGTATCGCGGCCAGGTGACCCTTTCTACGGCCCTGGCAAATTCGCTCAATACCATCGCCGCGCAGCTCGTGATGGAGGTCGGGCCGGACCAAGTGGTCAAGCTGGCCCACAGGCTCGGCATCGAATCCGGCATGCAGGCCAATGCGTCGATCGCGCTCGGCACGTCGGAGGTCTCGCTCGTCGAGCTGACGGCGGCCTATGCCCCCTTCATGAACGGCGGCTACAAGGCGACGCCGCATATCATCCGGCGGATCACCACGGCGGCGGGTACGGTGCTGTTCGAAAACACCTACGACAACCCGCCGCGCGTTCTCGAACCCGAGGTCGTCAGCATGATGAACGGCATGCTGATGCGGGTGATTACCGAGGGCACCGGCAAGAACGCGCGCCTGCAGGGCTGGCAGGCCGCCGGCAAGACCGGGACGACCCAGTCCTTCCGGGACGCGCTGTTCGTCGGCTACACCAGCAATCTGACCACCGGCGTCTGGTTCGGCAACGACGATGGCAAGTCGATGAAGAAGGTGACCGGCGGCGGCCTGCCCGCCAAGGCCTGGAGCCGCTTCATGGCCGGGGCGCACGAGGGGCTGCCGCCGTCGCCGCTGTTCGGCACCGCAAGCGGCGAACTGCCGGTTGTCGAGACGCCCGGTGAGGAACCGGACACGCTGGCGGAGATGGTAGCGCGGGCACTTGGCACCAGCACGCGCGACAAGGGGCGGTCCGACGAAACCTCCGCTGACGCCGGCACGCAGGAAAGCGGGCTGCCGGTGCCGCCCGCGGAGGTCGGCGGGCAAGCACCGGCAAAGCGGCGGTCGAGCCTGCTCGACGTCCTGATCGGCGGCTGAGGGCCGGTCCAGCACCGGAGCGCCGGCCAGCGGCCGATGCGGGCTTGACGCAGCCGTGCCGTCCTCGCACATTCGGTCGATGGCGGTGGCGAGGGGGCGCAAACCGGCGCCCAGGGCCCATTTTCGGGAAGACTGACGCCTTGCAGTCACCTAGGCCGATCCTTATATAGCCGGAAAGCCGCGGCCTTCGTCGCGAATTCCAAGAATACCATCCCACCAGGGACTGCCAAACGAATGCCTGATTGGGTTCCGGCAGTTCGCTTTAAGGAGAGAATGACATGGCAAAAGTAATCGGAATCGACCTCGGAACGACCAATTCCTGCGTCGCCGTCATGGACGGCAAGGACGCGAAAGTCATTGAGAACGCCGAAGGCGCGCGCACCACCCCCTCGATGGTCGCGTTCACCGACGACGGCGAGCGTCTGGTTGGGCAGCCGGCCAAGCGCCAGGCCGTGACGAACCCAGAGAACACGCTGTTTGCGATCAAGCGCCTGATCGGCCGCACCTTCGACGATCCAACGACGCAGAAGGACAAGGGCATGGTGCCCTACAAGATCACCAAGGCGCCGAACGGCGATGCCTGGGTCGAAGCGCACGGCAAGGACTACTCCCCGTCGCAGATCTCCGCCATGATCCTCCAGAAGATGAAGGAAACGGCCGAATCCTATCTCGGCGAAAAGGTCGAAAAGGCCGTCATCACCGTACCGGCCTATTTCAACGACGCCCAGCGCCAGGCCACCAAGGACGCCGGCAAGATCGCCGGCCTTGACGTGCTGCGCATCATCAACGAGCCGACCGCTGCCGCCCTCGCCTACGGGCTCGACAAGAAGGACGGCAAGACGATCGCGGTCTACGATCTCGGCGGCGGCACCTTCGACATCTCCGTTCTCGAAATCGGCGACGGCGTGTTCGAGGTGAAGTCGACCAACGGCGACACCTTCCTTGGCGGCGAAGACTTCGACATGCGGCTGGTCGAGTACCTCGCCGGCGAGTTCAAGAAGGACCAGGGCATCGACCTGAAGAACGACAAGCTGGCACTGCAGCGCCTGAAGGAAGCGGCCGAGAAGGCAAAGATCGAGCTCTCCTCCTCGCAGCAGACCGAAATCAACCTGCCGTTCATCACCGCCGATGCTTCCGGTCCGAAGCACCTGACGATGAAGCTGACGCGCGCCAAGTTCGAGGCGCTGGTCGACGACCTGATCCAGAAGACGATCGCGCCGTGCAAGGCCGCGCTCAAGGACGCCGGCGTCTCGGCTGCCGAAATCGACGAGGTCGTTCTCGTCGGCGGCATGACCCGCATGCCGAAGGTCCAGGAGACCGTGAAGCAGCTGTTCGGCAAGGAGCCGCACAAGGGCGTCAACCCGGACGAGGTGGTCGCCATGGGCGCCGCCATCCAGGCCGGCGTGCTGCAGGGCGACGTCAAGGACGTCCTGCTGCTCGACGTGACCCCGCTGTCGCTCGGCATCGAGACGCTCGGCGGCGTCTTCACCCGCCTGATCGAACGCAACACGACGATCCCGACCAAGAAGAGCCAGGTCTTCTCGACCGCCGAAGACAACCAGTCGGCCGTGACCATCCGCGTCAGCCAGGGCGAGCGCGAAATGGCGGCGGACAACAAGCTGCTCGGCCAGTTCGACCTCGTGGGCATCCCGCCGGCCCCGCGCGGCATGCCCCAGATCGAGGTTACCTTCGACATCGACGCCAACGGCATCGTGCAGGTTTCGGCCAAGGACAAGGGCACCGGCAAGGAGCACCAGATCCGGATCCAGGCCTCCGGCGGACTGTCCGATTCCGAAATCGAGAAGATGGTCAAGGACGCCGAGGCCAATGCCGAGAGCGACAAGAAGCGGCGCGAGTCGGTCGAGGCCAAGAACCAGGCCGAGAGCCTGATCCACTCGACCGAGAAATCGCTGAAGGACTACGGCGACAAGGTCTCCGACGATGACCGCAAGGCCATCGAGGATGCGATCGCCGCGCTGAAGTCGGCCGTCGAGGCTTCGGAGCCCGATGCCGACGACATCAAGGCCAAGACCAACACGCTGATGGAAGTGTCGATGAAGCTTGGCCAGGCGATCTACGAGGCGCAGCAGGCTGAAGCCGGCGCGTCCTCCGCCGACGAGTCTGGCGACAATGTCGTCGACGCCGACTACGAAGAAGTCAAGGACGACGACGACCGCAAGCGGTCGGCCTCGTAACGGCACAAATCCGCCGGCCGCGTCCCGCGCGGCCGGCCCTTCGGACACAGAAGAGGCGCTTACAGACGAAGGACAGGGCCATGATGCATCCCGTTACCGCGGTGACGAAATCATGGTTGCCTATGCTCGCTGTGCTGTCGCCGTCTTGCATTTCCGCCGTGATGCCGGATACATCAAGGCACGGCTGGCTTTTCCTCCATCCACGAACAATATTCCGTCCATGAGACGGGCACGGCAGTGATATGGCTAAATCTGACTTCTACGAAACGCTGGGTGTGTCCAGGAGCGCCGACGAGAAGGAACTGAAGAGCGCCTTCCGCAAGATGGCGATGAAGTTTCATCCCGACAAGAATCCGGGCGATGCCACGGCGGAGCTGAAGTTCAAGGAAATCAACGAGGCCTACGAGTGCCTCAAGGATCCGCAGAAGCGCGCGGCCTACGACCGCTACGGCCACGCCGCCTTCGAGCACGGCGGCATGGGCGGTGGCGGCGGCTTCGGCGCGGGCGGTTTCGGGGCCGGCGGCTTCTCCGACATCTTCGAGGACATCTTCGGCGAGATGATGGGCGGCGGCCGGCAGCGGCGGTCATCCGGCGGGCGCGAGCGCGGCGGCGACCTGCGCTACAACATGGAGATCTCGCTGGAGGAGGCCTTCGGCGGCAAGACAGCACAGATCCGCGTCCCGACCTCGATCACCTGCGAGGTCTGTTCCGGCTCCGGCGCCAAGCCGGGGACAAAGCCGCAGACCTGCGGCACCTGCCAGGGTGCCGGCCGCGTCCGCGCGGCGCAGGGCTTCTTCTCGATCGAGCGGACCTGCCCGACCTGCCAGGGGCGCGGCACCGTCATCCCGGATCCCTGCGGCAAGTGCCACGGCCATGGCCGTGTGACCGAGGAGCGCTCGCTGTCGGTCAACATCCCGGCCGGCATCGAGGACGGCACCCGCATTCGCCTCGCCGGCGAAGGCGAGGCCGGCCTGCGTGGCGGCCCGGCCGGCGACCTCTACATCTTCCTGTCGGTCAAGCCGCATGAATTCTTCCAGCGCGACGGCGCCGACCTGCATTGCATCGTGCCGATCTCGATGACCACGGCGGCCCTCGGCGGCACCTTCGACGTCTCGACGCTGGACGGCACCAAATCGCGCGTGAGCGTGCCGGAAGGCACGCAGAACGGCCGGCAGTTCCGCCTCAAGGGCAAGGGCATGCCGGTTCTGCGCTCCAACCAGATCGGCGACCTCTACATCCAGATCCTGATCGAGACGCCGCAGAAGCTGACCAAGCGGCAGCGCGAGTTGCTGAAGGAATTCGAAGAGCTTTCGTCAAAGGAAAACCATCCGGAATCGACCGGCTTCTTCGCGCGCATGAAGGAGTTCTTCGAGGGCTGAAGCGCTCTGGCTTCCGGGAGCAAGCGGCGCGGACTTGGCCGTGGGCCTGGCGTCTGCGCCATCCGCGCCTGTGGCGGCCAAGACCGGTCTTGAACCGTCCCCTTGCGGCGTATCGCGCGCAAGCTATTCCTTGGTCTGCTTCACGGCTCCGTCGCCAGCGCGTAAACAGTCCATTCATGGTCACGGTGCTGGCATCGCGGCCTACGACGGCTTATCTTTCCCGCATTGACATGGCGCATCCTGCCGATGGGCAGGGCAAGGGGAATGAGATGACTATCCTGTCGCGGATCGCTGTCGCTGTCTTCGTCCTGGCTGCGGCGGGGGCCGTGCATGCCGCTCCTCTAGAGCCGCGAGACGAGTCGCCGGACCGATTGCCGGCGGTCGTCTATGGCAAGACGAGCATGCACGAGGCGATGCGCTCCGGCTCGACGTTCAGCTTCCGGCTCTTCCAGGTGGACAAGCCGCAGTCGCGCCAACCCTACTCCTATCCGGAACCGCGGGACGATCGCCGCTAGGCCGGCAGAGGCCGGCGATGACCGGCCCGGATGCGGGCCGGTCCTGGCGCTTCAGACGTTGAAGGCGGCCGCGATCAACGCCTTGGTATAGCCATCACGCGGCGCCTCGAAGATCGCTTCGGTCGGACCTTCCTCGACGATGCGGCCGTCCTTCATCACGACGACATAGTCCGACATCGCCTTCACCACCGAAAGGTCGTGGCTGATGAAGAGATAGGAGAGCCGGTGGCTTTCCTGCAGTCCCCGCAGCAGCTCGATGACCTGGCCCTGGACAGAGCGGTCGAGCGCCGAGGTCGGTTCGTCGAGGATGACCACCTTCGGCTTGAGAATCATGGCCCGGGCGATCGCGATGCGCTGGCGCTGGCCGCCGGAAAACTCGTGCGGATAGCGATTGCGCGCCTCGGGATCAAGCCCGACCTCGATCAGCGCCTCGACAGCTCGCCGGTCGCGGTCGACCTTGCCCAGACTCGGTTCGTGCACAAACAGGCCCTCGGTGATGATCTCGCCGACGGTCTGGCGCGGCGAGAGCGACCCGTACGGATCCTGGAAAACGAGCTGCATTTCCTTGCGCAGCGGCCGCATGCGGGCCCGGTCAAAGCCCGTGATGTCGGTCGCTCCAAAGCGATAGTAGCCGGCACCGGCAATCAGCCGCAGCAGCGCGCGCCCGAGCGTCGACTTTCCGGAGCCGGACTCCCCGACAATGCCGATCGTCTGGCCTTCCTGCAGCCGCACCGTCACCCTGTCCACGGCACGGAACGTGGAGGACCGGCTCGAAAAGAACCCGCCGCCGATCTGGTAGTCCACGGTCACATCGCGTCCCTCGAGAATGATGGGCGCGGTGTCGGCGGGCGGCGCCTTCCGCCCGCGGGGTTCTGCGTCGAGCAGCATTCTGGTGTAGTCCGAAGCCGGCCGCTCGAAGATGTCGGCAGTCCTGCCCTGCTCGACGACTTCGCCGCGCCGCATCACCGCGACGCGCTCGGCGAAGTGCCGGACGATGCCGAGGTCGTGGGTGATCAGGACGATCGCCATGTCGAACCGCCGCTGCAGCGATTGCAGCAGCGCGAGGATCTGCGCCTGGATGGTGACGTCGAGCGCCGTGGTCGGCTCGTCGGCGATCAGGATGTCCGGCTCGTTCGCGAGCGCCATGGCGATCATCACGCGCTGGCGCTGGCCGCCGGAGAGTTCGTGCGGATAGCTGTCGATACGCCGGCCTGGATCGGGGATGCCGACGAGCTCCAGCAGTTCCAGCACGCGCTTGCGCGCCTCCTTGTGGCTGCCGCCGCGATGGTGGACGATCGGCTCGGCGATCTGGCGGCCGATCGGGTAGAGCGGATCGAGCGAGGTCATCGGCTCCTGGAAGATCATCGTGATCTTGCCGCCGCGAACCTTGTTGAGTTCCTTGGTCGGAAGCCCGATCAGTTCGCGGCCGCGGTATGTGGCCGAGCCGCTGACGGTGCCGTTCTTGGCGAGCAGGCCCATGACGCCCATCATGGTCTGACTCTTGCCGGAGCCGGACTCGCCGACCACGGCAAGCGTTTCGCCGGCGCGGACGTCAAGGTCGATGTCCTTGACCGCATTGACGGTGCCGTCCGGCGTGGCGAAGTCAACCTTCAGGCCGCGGATGGCGAGGATCGTTTCGTTCTTGGCAGCCATCTCAGCGGTCCTTCGGATCGAGCGCGTCACGCAGTCCGTCGCCGACGAAGTTCAGCGAGAACAGCGTCGCGACGAAGAAGATCGACGGGAAGATGAGAAGCCAGGGCGCTGACTGGATCTTGTTCGCCCCCTCCGAGATCAGCGCACCCCAGCTCGTCAGCGGTGCCTGCACCCCGAGTCCGAGGAAGGACAGGAAGCTTTCCAGCAGGATCACCTTGGGCACGACCACGGTGACAAAGACAATGACCGGGCCGATCGTGTTGGGGATGATGTGGCGGCGGATGATCTGCCAGTCGGTAAGGCCGAGCGCCTGCGCCGCGCCGACGAACTCGCGCCGCTTCAGCGCCAGCGTCTGGCCGCGCACGATGCGGGCCATGTCGAGCCACTCCACCGCGCCGATCACCAGGAAGATCAGGATGAAGCTGCGGCCGAAAAAGACGACGAGTACCACCACCAGGAAGACGAAGGGCAGCGAGTAGAGGATCTCGACAAGACGCATCATCACGTTGTCGACCCGCCCGCCGATGTAGCCCGAGGTCGCCCCATAGAGGACGCCGATGCCGAGCGAGACGAGGCTCGCCAACAGCCCCACGGCGATCGAGATCTGCCCGCCGAGCATGACGCGCACGAGCAGGTCGCGCCCGTTGGCGTCGGTGCCGAACAGGAAATGGGTTCGGTTGACCTGCCCGCTCAAGGTCAGCGTCCGGCCATCGTTCTCGGTGCCGACGACCTCGGTGTCGCGGAACTCGTCGGCGCGGTCGAAATAGCGGGTCGCGCGCGGGTCGATCGGCTCGTCCGCGCTGATCGTCGCCGTGAAGGTCTGGCCGTCGACCTCGAAACTGTCGAGTTCAACGCGGGCCCGCGCGGCGACGCCTTGCATCGCCGCCTGCAGCGACGAGGCGTCGGGGCGGGGCTCCAGGCTCGGCGGCACGGTGACGTAGGAGGCAAACACCTGGTCATAGGCATGCGGGACGAAGAGCGGCCCCAGGAAGGAGAACAGCGCGATCAGCAGCAGCATCACGCAGCCGGCCATGGCGGCCCGGTTGCGGCGGAAGCGCAGCAGCGCGAGCTGGAACAGGCTGCGGCTGACGGTTTTCGGCGCCTCCGGCGCCGTGGTAGCGACGGTATCAGTCATGGCGGACCCTCGGGTCGAGAAGGCCGTAGAGAATGTCGACCAGCAGGTTGAAGAGGATGACGAAGATCGCGACGAGGACCACGGTGCCCATCACCAGCGTGTAGTCGCGGTTGATCGCGCCGAGCACGAAGTAACGGCCGACGCCGGGAATGGTGAAGATGGTCTCGACCACGGCCGAGCCGGTCAGCAGCGCCGCGGCGCAAGGCGCGAGATAGGAGACCACCGGCAACATCGCCCCGCGCATGGCGTGAGTCACGACCACGACGCGCGAGGGCAGGCCATAGGCCTTGGCGGTTCGGATATGGTCGGCATGGAGCGCCTCGATCATCGAGCCGCGCGTCAGTCGCGCAAAGACAGCAAGCTGGGGCAGCGCCAGCGCAATCATCGGCAGGATCAGAAAGCGCAGCGAGCCGTCGCCCCAACCGCCGGCCGGAAGCAGCGAAAGTCCGATGGCGAAGATCAGCGTCAGCACCGGCCCGACGACGAAGTTCGGCACGGTCGTGCCGACGGTCGCCAGTGTCATGATGGAGAAATCGAGCGGGCTGTTCTGGCGAAGCGCCGCCACCGTTCCCATGGCAACGCCGCCGACGAGAGCCAGCAGCAGCGCATAGAAGCCGAGTTCCATCGAATAGGGCAGCCCCTTGCCGATCAGCTCGGCCACGCTGTTGTCCTTGTAGATGTAGCTGGGACCGAAATCGCCGGTCACCGCATTGCCGATGTAGGTCGCATACTGCCGCCACAGCGGCTGGTCGAGCTGGTAGGTCCGCATCAGGTTCTCCATCGTGGCTGGAGGCAGCGGACGCTCGAGATTGAAGGGCCCACCGGGGGCGAACCGCATCAGGAAGAAGGAAATGGTGACGACGATGAACAGCGTCGGCACGGCGCTCGCAAGGCGGCGCAAGACAAAGGACATCATGCCCGTATTCTCCAATGAGGCGGCGCGCGCAAACGCCCGCGCGCCGCCTCATGTCAGTTGTTACTCGGAAATGCTGAGGAACCGGCTCAGGTGCTGGTTGGCAGCATTGTCGTGCCAGCCCTTGACGCGGCCGGACACAAGCCACAGGTCGGCCTGGGTCAGGAACGGGGCGATCGGCTGTTCCTGCATCAGCAGCGTTTCGGCCTCGTGCAGCAGCTTGGAGCGGGCGGCCGGATCGGTCTCCTCGTAGGACTTCTTCATCAGGCCGTCGAACTCGGCGTTCTCGAAGTGGCCGTAGTTGAAGGTCTTGTTGGAGGAGAGGCTGAGCGCCAGGAAGTTCTCGGCGTCGGCATAGTCCGCCACCCAGCCGGCCCGTGCGACGTTGAAGCTGCCGCCCTCCTGGAGGAAGGCGTAGTGCGACGACACGTCGAGGTTCACCAGCGAGACGTTGGCGTTGAAGGTGTTCTTCCACATGTCGGCGACCGCGGTCGCCACGCGCTCATGGTTCGGGTTGGTGTTGTAGCGGATTTCGATGTTCAGCGGCTTGCCGCCGTCGCCGTAGCCAGCTTCCTTCATCAGTTCGATCGCCTTGTCCTCGCGGTCGAGCTGGGACAGGTCGGCAAAGTCGGCCTTGGCCGGATCGCCATAGGTTTCGATGCCCGGAGGCACCATCGAGTAGGCCGGAATCTGCGAACCGCTATAGATTTCCTTGGCAAGGAAGTCGCGGTCGACGGACATCGACAGCGCGCGGCGCACGCGGACGTCGTCGTACGGCGCCTGACGGGTGTCGAAGACGTAGTAGTAGGTCGCGAGCGTCGGCGACACATGCACCTGATCGCCGTAGGCACCGCTCAGGCGATCGATTTGGTCGGCGGAGAAGTTGTAGACGAGGTCCATCTCCTTCGCCTCGAAGCGCCGGACCGACGCCGCCTGGTCGTCGATCGGGTAGAAGACCACCTTGTCCAGCTTGACGTTCGCCGCATCCCAGTAGCTCGGGTTCTTCTCCACGACGAGATTGTCGTTGGGGACGTGGCTGACGAGCTTGAACGCGCCGTTCGACACCATCACGCCCGGCTTGACGAAATCGGCGCCGTTCTTCTCGACGCTTGCCTTGGATACGGGCAGCGCGGTCTGATGAGCCAACAGCTCCAGGAAGAACGGCGTCGGGCGCTCGAGCGTGATCTCCACCGTCTTGTCGTCGACGGCCTTTACCCCAAGCTCGCCCGGAGGAAGCTCGCCCTTGTTGATCTTCTCGGCATTCTTGATCGGATAGAGGATGTTCGCGTAGCCGGCGGCCGTCTGCGGGTCCTCGACGCGCTGGTAGGAGAAGACGAAGTCCTCCGCCGTGACCGGCGAACCGTCGGACCACTTGGCGTCGGCGCGCAGCTTGAACGTGTAGGTGAGCCCGTCGTCGGACAGGTCCCAGGTCTCCGCGGCACCGGGCACGATCTTGCCGGCCGCGTCGTAGATCGTCAGACCTTCGTAGAGATCCTTCAGGATGAATTCCTCGATGTTGATCGAGGTGTGGGCCTGGTCGAGCGTCTGCGGCTCGCCGGCGTTGCCGCGATGAAGGACCGCCTCGGCGAGCGCCGGGCTGCTACCCAGGAGGACTGCGCCGAGCACAAGGGCCGCGCGGAGGTTGAATAAACGGGATGCCATGTTTTGTTTCCTTCCCCATGTGTTTTGCATCGGTGCGCGGAGTGAATGCCAGAAAATCTGGGAAGGCAAGGAAATTTGTGACGCGTTTTGCTTGTAGCGACCAAGTAATGTCGCCGGTTGAACGTCAGGATTGCACCCAGTGTGACAACGGCGAAACGAACAACGAATCGCGGAGGATGGCGCATGGGCCAAAGCGGCACAGCCGGCCGGCAATTTTCCAAATGGCGAGGCCTTCTCCGGAGCAATAAATGAAATGGCGACACACCCTTGCCATTTCATTTGCTGCGAGACGAACGCGCCCCGAGCGCCCTTGCCGATCGCCGGCTGCTGCGATCACTGCGTGCATTCCTTGTTGCCAATTTAGCGAAGCGCAGCGCAGTACTGCCTTCTCCCCCGGCGTGGATAAGTCGGAAAAGCGCCTCCGGTGACGTTTCAGTTGGCGCCCAGCCGGAGATGCAAGCCCGGCTCCGGCCGCGCTTGCCTCGCGTGCGGCTTCGGGGTTAACGTCCGGCGCAACACGAACCGGGAACCTCAAAATGCGTGTCATCTTTTCCGAGGACCACAGGCTCCGGGACGCCAAGACGGAGTTGCATGGCGGCGAACTCGTTCCGCCCTTCGAGGCGCCGTTTCGTGCCGAATGGATCCTGGCCGCGGTGAAGGAAGCCGGTTTCAGAGACGTGGTCGCACCGGCCAAGCAAGGCCTCGAAACCGCGCGGAAAGTGCACGACGCCGGATATCTGACCTTCCTCGAGACGGCATGGGGCCGCTGGACGGCCGCCGGTTACAGGGGCGAGGCGATCGCCACATCCTTTCCCGTGCGCCGGACTTCGCCGCGGATTCCGACCGACATCGAGGGGCAGATCGGCTATTACTGCAACGCCGCCGAAACGGCGATCAGCCCCGGCACCTGGGAAGCCGCCCTGTCGGCGATGTCGTCCGCCATCGCCGGCGCCGACCTTGTCGCTGCCGGCCACAAGTCGGCCTTCGCGCTCTGCCGGCCGCCCGGCCATCACGCCGGCATCGACACGTTCGGCGGCTACTGCTTCATCAACAACGCCGCCGTCGCCGCCCAGCGCCTGCTGGACAAGGGCGCGGCCAAGGTCGCGGTGCTCGACGTCGACTTCCATCACGGCAACGGCACGCAGGACATCTTCTACGAGCGCGGCGAGGTGTTCTTTGCCTCCCTGCACGGCGACCCGGCCGAAGCGTTTCCGCATTTTCTCGGCTACGAAGAGGAAACCGGCACGGGCGCGGGCGCCGGCACCAACCGCAACTACCCCATGGGCCGCGGCACGCCCTACCGCCTCTGGGGCGAAGCGCTCGACGACGCGCTCCGACAGATCGCGACGTTCGGAGCGGAGGCGATTGTCGTGTCGCTCGGCGTCGACACGTACGAAAAGGATCCGATCTCCTTCTTCAGACTGACGTCGCCGGACTACATCACGATGGGCCGGACGATCGCCGCGAGCGGCCTGCCCCTCGTCCTGGTGATGGAGGGCGGATACGGGGTGCCGGAGATCGGGCTGAACGTTGCCAACGTTCTGAAGGGAGTGTCCGGCTGAGTTCTATGGCATTTTTGCCACCCGGCCTTCGGAAGCAGCGCCCGGACGACGGTATCGCGAGGATTGCCCTTGAGCCGTCCATGTTCCTGCCGCAATCGACAGATTGAAGCAAAATCAATTCAAACGCTCGGAATCAGGCTTTCATGTACAAGAAGATCGCAATCGTTTCGCTTTCCGCCCTCTATCTTTCCGCCTGCACCACGACGGATCCGTATACCGGCGAGCAGAAGATGTCGAACACCGCCGGCGGCGCCCTGGTCGGCGCCGGGCTCGGTGCTGCGACCGGTCTGCTGGTCGGCAACAATCCCGTGCAGCGGCGCAACGCGGCGCTGATCGGCGCGGGCGTCGGCGCGCTCGCCGGCGGCGCCCTCGGCAACTACATGGACAATCAGGAAGCCGAACTGCGCGCGCAGCTGCAAGGGACCGGCGTCTCGGTAACCCGGGCCGGTGACCGCATCATCCTGAACATGCCCTCCAACATCACCTTCGCCACCGACCAGGATCAGGTCATGCCGGGCTTCTATCCGACACTCGACTCCGTCGCGATCGTGCTGCGCAAGTTCAACCGCACGCTGATCGACGTCGACGGCCACACCGACTCGACGGGTAGCGCGGCCCACAACCAGGCGCTCTCGGATCGGCGCGCCTACTCGGTTGCGAACTACCTCGGCTCGCGCGGCATCGACCAGCGCCGGGTCTCGGCCATGGGCTACGGTCAAAACCGCCCGGTCGCCTCGAACGCCACCGAGGCGGGCCGCGCGCAGAACCGCCGCGTCGAGATTTCGATCGCGCCGCTACAGCAGAGCTGATTGCTCCGCGCCACCCCAAGACGGCCGTGCCCCCAGCGGGGGCACGGCCCGGCAGCATCGGGCTTGCTTGCTCGCGCTCTGGAGGCCGCATGAAATCTGCTGATGCTTAGCCTCACTCTTATCCATTTGTGCCGACGCCTCCCTTTCAGGTAGAGAAGTCGCCGAGCGGGAGCGATTGCCATGGATCAGATTGCGGTGACGAACGAGAACCGGGCGGAGACAGGAGCTCGCTGGTCGCGCTCCCGGCGCGCCACGCTGGCGAGCGGCATCCTGTTCTGCCTGCTTTCGATGTCGAGCGTGCAGGTGGGCTCGGCCCTGTCGTCCGACATGATCGCCGCCCACGGAACATTCGCCACCAGCTTTCTTCGCCTGCTTTTCGCCGCCGTCATCCTGATCGCGATCCTGCGTCCACCGCTCCTGTCCTACCGCCGGGAGCAATGGAAGAGCGCCATCCTGCTCGGCGTTGCCATGGCGGCGATGACGGTGTGCTTCTATGCCGCCATCGCCCGCATTCCGCTTGGTCTCACCGTCGCGGTCGAGTTCCTCGGCCCGCTCGCCGTTGCCGCGTTCGGGCTCGCCGGATGGCGCATGATCTGGCCGCTGGCCGCGCTGGTGGGCGTGGTGCTGCTGTGCCACAACGGCGAAAGCTGGACCGGCGACCCGATCGGCCTGCTGCTTGCCGCCGGCGCGGGCATCGGCTGGGGCTGCTACATCGTTCTCATGAAGAAGTCAGGCAAGCTCTTTCCCGGTCTGGAGGGACTGGCCGTGTCGCTGCTCGTGGCGGCGGTGGCCTGCGCCCCGATCGGCCTCGTGCAGGTGCCCGAGATGACCTCGCCGACCGTGCTGTCGACAATGCTCGGGCTGGCGTTGCTGGTGCCGCTGCTGCCCTATGCGCTGGAGATGATCGCCCTGAGGCGGATGCCGACATCGGCCTTCGGCATTCTCATGAGCCTGGAGCCGGCGATCGGCGCCCTGGCCGGCTTCGTGATCCTGACACAGCCGATGACGCCGCTGCAGATGCTCGGAACCGGGCTGGTGGTGGCGGCAAGCGCCGGAGTAACCTCGGGTGCGGCAAAGGACGCCGGCTGACCCTCAGCCGCGCTTCTGGGCCGGGTCGTCGTCGGCCGGGTTGTAGAACAGCGACAGCACCAGGCTGCGCGCGATCCGTTCCGCCGTCGCCACGAACCAGTCCCTTGCCTGGGGGGTCGGCGCGATGTCGTCGAGGGTGGCCGAAAACAGGCCAAGCCAGACCTGGAACAGTGATGGATGGATGCCGGCAACGCCTTGGTGAGCCATCACTGGCTTGCCGTCATAGCCGCCATCCTTGAAGGCGACCGCGAACCAGAACCGCCGCATCCGGTCCATGTGTTCGGTCCAACGGCCGGACAGGCGCGCGTCAAAGACGGGCCCGAGTTGCGGATGGGCGCGCACGCGGCCGTAGAAGGTCTCGACAAGCACGGGGATGAATGCGGGCGTCACCCCGATGCGCGCCATGTCGTCGGCGGCACGGGCGCGGATGTCTTCAAGGCGGGTGCGGCTCTCTGCGGCTTGCTCCATGCCGGAAAGGTAGGAGTGCGAGACTGCGCGCGCAACTGCGCACTTCGCCGCGGGGCGGTCACAACAGGCTCACGCGCGTCGCGCCGGGCCGCGACCGGGTGGGCGAGTGCTGCGGGCTAAAACAGGGATCCCTGCTTCGGCGGATCCGAGCCGGGCGCCGCCGGCTTCGCCGCCTTGCGCTTCTGCGGCGGCGCGTGCTCCGGGGGCGGCGTGCCCACGACGGCGTGGACGCTACCGTCGGAGAAGGTGATCGAGATGGCCTGCGCCGGAGCGAGCGCGGCCGACTGCTTCACCGCGTCCCCTGCCTCGTTGCGCACCAGCGCATAGCCCCGGCTCAGCACGTTCTTGTAGGACAGCGACTGCAGAACCCGGTCCTGGGCAGACAGCAGCGCCTTGCGCCGGGCGATGTCGCCGGCGAGCGCGGTGCCAGCGCGCTGGGCCAGCCCCCGCAAGCGGTCGCGCGAGCGCTCCGTGCGGGCGAGGATCCGGGACGGCGCAGCCCGGAGTGCCGCGTCGGATGCCGCCAATTTCGCCCGGTTCTGGTCGATCCGGCGCTCCATCAGCCGCTCCGCCCGGCGCAAGGCCTCGGCGAGCCGCTGCCGGCGCTCGAGCAGCCGGCCGGCAAGCAATTCCGGTCGCAGATGCGCCGCGGTGCGCTCGAAAGCGCGCCGCTTGTTGAGCGTGTTCATCCGAAGGCCGCGCCCCAAGCCCGCGGCGGCCTCGTCGAAGCGCCGGCGCGGCAGCGCCAGCAGTTGATCCAGCGACGGCAGCGCCCTGGCGAGTGCGCGAAGGCCCTGGCGCCGGTTCTCCATCTGGCGGGTGGTTGCCCCCTTCAGCCGTGCAGCAAGCGCCGCGACCGCAGCTTCGAGATCGGCCTTGACCGGAACGGCCATTTCCGCAGCACCGGTCGGCGTCGGCGCGCGCCGGTCGGCGGCATGGTCGATCAGCGTCCAGTCCGTCTCGTGCCCGACCGCGGAGATCAGCGGAATCTGCGAGTCCGCCGCGGCCCGCACCACGATCTCGTCGTTGAAGCTCCACAGGTCCTCGAGGCTGCCGCCGCCGCGTGCGACGATCAGCACATCCGGCCTTCGAATGGCGCCTTCCGGCGGCAGCGCGTTGAAGCCGCGGATTGCCGCGGCGACCTCCTCGCCCGACCCGTCGCCCTGCACCTTGACCGGCCAGACAAGCACGTGGAGGGGGCACCGGTCGGCGATGCGGTGCAGGATGTCGCGGATCACCGCCCCGGTCGGCGAGGTGACGACGCCGACGACGTGGGGCAAGAAGGGCAGCGGCCGCTTGCGTTGGACATCGAACAGGCCTTCGGCCGCGAGCTTGCGCCGGCGTTCCTCCAGCAGCGCCATCAGCGCGCCGGCGCCCGCCGGCTCCAGCGTCTCGATCACGATCTGGTACTTTGACGATCCCGGGAACGTCGTGATCTTGCCGGTGGCGACCACCTCCATCCCCTCCTCGGGGCGGAACCTCAGCCGCGAGAAGCTGCCCTTCCAGATGACCGCATCGATCCGGGCGCAGTCGTCCTTGAGGCTGAAATAGGCATGACCGGAGGAATGCGGCCCGCGGTAACCGGAAATTTCCCCGCGCACCCGCACCTGGTCGAACGCTTGCTCGACCGTGCGCTTGATCGAGCCGGACAGCTCCGAAACGGAATACTCCGCGAGATTGGAGGGCGAATCACGGTCGGAAAACATGCTCATGGCCCATTCTTATCGCCTCGGCCGCTCAAGGCTAGAGGGAAGACGCGCGGGCGGGCTCGCCAAACGGCCGCTGGTCAGTCGGCGCTGCCTGTCTTCTCCGGCCTGACCCGGAAGACCTGCAGGCGGGACTCGCCATTGTTCACCGGCTCGAGATAGGCGGGAACCTTGCCGGCCCTAAGCTGGGCATATAGCCCGTGCGGCTCGGCCTCTGCCAGCCTGCGAACCTGTCCGTCGGTTGGGCAGAAGGCCAGCAGCGTGACTCCGGCCCCGCGCAGGAAGGCTTCGGCCTGCGCGGGCTCGGAGAGGCCGATGTGAAGTTCCGTCAGCATGCCGCCCTGGTTTCGGTGATAGGGGGCCGACAGCGCCCTGTGTCCGGTGAACCGCAGGATTTCCGCGCCGATGTCGGAGGAGGCCGCGACCACGCCAGCGGGCTCGGCGGCCAGCGCCGCCATTGACTCGCGGCTTTCGCAGGCCGTTGTCTGGCCCGCCGCCGTCCGAACCGCTGCGTAGTCGTGCCCGGAAAATTTTGCCACGAGAGCGCCCGCGACCGCCCATGCCGGCGGCACGCATGCGAGCGTGAAGGCTGCGAAACCAAGACCCGCCGCAAGGCCCTTTCCCTCACCGACCGCCCGTTGGCGCAGGTCGGCAATCGCCAGCGCCAGCGGCGGGATCGCGAGCAGGTTGGCGAAGACGTTGCCGCGGACCTGGAACACGGTGATGGCAAAGGCCACCGCAAGCGGCGCCATCAGCGTCAGGTGGGCCTCGACCCGGTCCCGCCGACCGATTCGAAGCAGGCAGACGAGAATGGCGACCAATCCGGGTATGTAGAAGGCCCCCAGCGGCGCGGGCCTGTAGCGCCACTGGCCGACAATCGACTGCGCCTCGGTCACCGTCGACAGCCAGAACGCGTGAAGCATCGGATCGAGATCGGCAAGCGGATTGCGCACACAGGCGGGCGCGACGAGGAGCACCACGGCCGACAGCGCGGCGCCCGTGCAGGCCAGCGTCAACAGCCGCATCCTGCCGCTCCACCCGCTCGCGATCGAGGCGGCCAGGAACAGCGCCGCGCCGCCATAGGTCGCAAGTGCGTAGAAGCCGTAAGACAGGCTGTCGCAAGTCACCTGGCGGTAGTGCGACGGCGGTACGGTGGCAAAGAAGAGCAGTGTCGTTGTCGCTGCCAGCGCCATGCCGAAGCCCGCCGCTGCGCGGCGATACGGTTCGCCGTGCCAACCCCAGCGCAGGGCGACGACGAGGCAGAGAACCGCGATCAACGGCGTCGTCTCCACCCCGATCGCCAGCGCCAGACCGCAAAGCATGCCGGCCAGCCCATAGCTGCGGGCCCGGTGGAACGGATCCACAAGCATCGCGACGATCAGGACGATCAATGCGAGCTGGACATTGTGGTGGTCGATCGCGCCCGGCCGGAACCGGCCCAGCGACAGCAGGTAGATCGTCGCCAGGACGAGCGCCGCATGCATCGCCGTTCGTCCGCCGAGGCGCAGACCGGCGAGCGCGGCCCCTGCCAGGACCGGAACGACCAGCAGCGAGGGCCAGACGGCGAGCGCAACGGCTTCGGCTGCTGGCGGCGCAAGAAACAAGCCGAGGAAATCTATCAGGTTGGCGATCGGCAGGTCAACGACACGCGACCAGTGCATCGGGGTGCCGCCAGCGAGGCCGAGCCGGTACTGGGTCGTGTCGAACCAATTCTGACCTGCGAGCAGGTCGCGAACCGCGACCAGGCGCATGGCGTCGTCATTGTCCGGGCCGACATAGTCAGAAGCAAACGGCAGGGTTGTCAGCAGGATGAAGATGATCGCAAAGAGACCATAGGCGGCAACGGCGGCCGTTGGCGTGCCGCAAGCCTGCCCCGGCGCCGCTGCGCCTGTCGCCGAAGCCGTAGGCAAGCCCGATGTCGTGTCCGTCATGCAGGGCTCCATTGTGTCTCGGTGGCGAAACCTAGCCTTAACCTTCTCAAGAAATAGTAAAGCGCGCGGGGCGTGAGGCGCCTGCAACCTCGCGGACAGGCCAATCTCGGGCGGACACGGAACAACCATGACGGAAGCTACGGCGCCGAGGCTGGAGATCGCGGTCCTCCTGCCTTGCTACAACGAGGCGCAGACGATCGCCGCCGTCGTCGCCGGTTTCAGGGCGGCCCTGCCTGATGCCCGGATCTTTGTCTACGACAACAACTCGACCGACGGCACGGCGCTGCGCGCGCTGCTTGCCGGCGCGACGGTCGTTCCAGAGCGCCGCCAGGGCAAGGGCAACGTCGTGCGGCGAATGTTTGCGGACATCGACGCCGACATCTACATCATGGCGGACGGCGACGGCACCTATTCGCCGAAGGACGCGCCGCACCTCATCGATACCCTCCTTGCCGAGCGGGCCGACATGGTCGTCGGCAGGCGCAAGGGCGTCCATGACGACGCCGGTCGACAGGGACATGCCTTCGGCAACCGCATTTTCAACATGCTGTACCGCACCCTGTTCGGCACCGACTTCACCGACATCTTCTCTGGCTACCGCGCCTTTTCCCGCCGCTTCGCCAAGAGCTTTCCCGCCCTCTCCGGCGGATTCGAGATCGAGACGGAAATGTCGGTGCACGCCTCGCGCCTGAAGCTGGCGACCTGCGAGATCGAACTCGACTACGGCCGCCGGCCCGAAGGGTCGCATTCCAAGCTCTCGACCTTCCGCGACGGCGCGAAGATCCTGTCGATGTTCGCCATGCTGATGAAGGAAACCCGCCCGTTCACCTTCTTCGGTTCGATCAGCGCCGTTTTCATGCTGGCGAGCCTCGGGTTCATGACGCCCGTGCTGCTGGAGTATTTCGCGACCGGCCTGGTGTCGCGCCTGCCCACCTGGGTTCTCTCGATGGCGCTGATGATGCTCTCGTTTCTCGCCCTTTCCGCCGGAATGATCCTCGATTCACTGGCGCGTGCGCGCAGCGAGCAATTGCGCATGCACTACATGACCTTGCCGGCGAATGCCTGGGCCCTGCCGGGACTTCCCACCGTAGAGGACGGCAATGGCGGCACCCCAGAGCAGCGCGATGTCGCGGCAATGCCGCGAAAGGAGGCCTGATGAACAGGGAAACGACCAATCGCATCCGGTTTGTCATCGAAGATCTGCTGCCGCCGATCATCCGCGACTCGGCCGCCTTTCGGTCCGCCGCAAGGCTGGTCTGGGGCGATCACATCGTCAAGCTGGCGCGCTTCCGCGAACGGGCGCCCTTCCTTTCGGCCGAGGAATACGAGGAACTCTATCGCAATCACCCCCGCGTTCATGCCGGAACGGACAATTCCGCGGCCTGCATTGCGCGCATCGTCAAGTCGATCGACGGCGAAAGCGTCTGTGACGTCGGCTGCGGCACGGGCGTTCTGCTGGATCATGTCCGCGCCGACAACCCCGGGCTCAAACGGCTGACGGGCGTGGACTTCGTGGTTGACGATGCGGCGAAGATCGACGGGGTCGAATATGTCGCGGCGATGATCGAATCGCTGCCCTTTGCCGATGGCGAGTTCGACACGGTGATCTGCACCCACGTGATCGAACACGTGCTGGACTACCGCCGGGCGATCGCGGAACTGCGCCGCATTGCCCGCCGGCGCCTGATCATCGTCGTGCCGCGCGAGCGCGAATACCGCTACAGCTTCAATCCGCACTTCAACTTCTTCCCGTACAGGCATTCCTTCCTGCGGGCCGTCCATCCCGTGCCGCCCGAGCATGTCTGCATCGATATCGGTCGCGACATCTTCTATTGCGAGGAGAAGGCACCGAGCGCGCTGGAGGCGGTGGCGTGACGCTGGGAACCCACAGCCCCGCCCTCTGGCTCGGGCTGATCGGCACGCCACTGCTGATCGCCGCCGGCCAGGTCCTGTTCAAGCTGACCAGCGCCAGCACCGGCGAGTTCGGCTGGCGCGGGCTGTATCAGCTGATGCTCAATCCACTGCTGATCACCGCGCTCGTCGTCTATGGCATCGGCACGATCATCTGGGTGTTCGTGCTGAAGTCGGTGCCCCTGACGATCGGCTATTCGTTCATGGCACTGACCTTCTGCTTCGTGCCGATCCTGGCCAGCACCTTCCTCGGCGAGACGCTGACGCTGCGCTACTGCATCGGCGCCCTGCTGATTGTCAGCGGCATGGCGGTGATCAACAGCTAGGGCCCTATACCGTCTCCCAGCCATCCTTCTCGCTGGCGCGGTAGATCGCGTCGATCAGCTTCTGGTTGTCGAGCGAGCTTTCCAGCGTCACCACCTCTTCCGGCTCGCCCGCCGCCGCCCGGGCGAAGGCCTCCGCCTCGAGCCGGTACTGCCGGGCGTCCTGGAAACGGAACAGCTGCGACTGGGCGTGGTTCTGGTTCGTCAGCTCGAGCTCCTCGGCGCCGTAGCGGTCGGCGTTGAAGGGCGACTTGACCTCGATGAAACCCTGTTCGCCGTGGAACACCATGATCTGGCGCGCCGCAAGCTGGGTGGAAATGTAGAAGCTCAGCTCGAAATCGCCGAAGTCGGCCCGGACGCTGGAGTAGATGTCGGTGCCGAACTCCGGGTCGCGCTCGGTCGTGGCCTGGACGCGGACCGGTTCCTTACCGGTGGCAAAGCGGGTGCTGATCGTCGGATAGACGCCGATATCGGGCAGGCCGCCGCCACCGAGCGCCGGGATGTTGCGCATGTTGCCCGGATCGCGGTTGAAATAGGTGAAGGCGCCCTGAACATGCCGGAGCCTGCCGATCGCCCCCTCCCCGATCAGCGCGCGGACCTTTCGCCAGACCGGGCTGTAGGTGACCATGTAGGCTTCGGAGACGAGCACCTTGTTGCGGTCGCGCGCCTCGATCAGCGCGCCGATCTCCGACGCCTTCAGCGCGATCGGCTTCTCGCACAGCACGTGCTTGCCGGCGTTCGCCGCCTTGATCGTCCATTCCACATGCTGGGCAGTCGGCAGCGGAATGTAGACGGCGTCGATCAGGTCGGAGGCCAGCATTTCCTCGTAGGAGGCAAATGCATGCGGAACCGAGAACCGGTCCGCCATCTGCCGCGCTCTGGCCAGATCGCGGCTGGCAATGGCGGTGACGACGCAGTTCTCCGCGTCCTGGATCGCGGGCACGACGAGTTCCCGGCCGATCTTGGCCGTGGACAGGATACCGAAACGCAACATGGAAGTCCTCCTTCAAACCGGTCGCAGACTAGGCCGTGAGGTACGTACCTAGCAAGGGGGCTGGTGAAAATCCTGATGACCGGGGGAACATCTGCCGCGGGTTTCCGTTCAGCCGGGGTCACCACGGCGTGACGATCCCGACAGATCCAAGGAAGGACCAAACAGATGGCCAAGGAAAAGACGCTGGACGACCTCTTCTACGACACGCTGAAGGACATCTACTATGCCGAGCGGCAGATTCTGAAGGCCTTGCCGAAGATGGCGCGTGGCGCGCAGTCGGCCGAGCTGAAGGCGGCGTTCGACAAGCACAAGGAGCAGACGCAAGGCCAAGTCGAGCGGTTGCAGAAGGTGTTCGAGATCATCGGCAAGCGGGCTCAGGGCAAGACCTGCGAGGCGATCGAAGGCATTCTCGCCGAGGGCGAGGAGATCCTGGAAGAATTCAAGGGCACCCCGGCCCTCGACGCCGGGCTGATCTCGGCCGCGCAGGCCGTCGAGCACTATGAGATCTCGCGCTACGGCACGCTGAGAACCTGGGCGCAGACCCTCGGCTACAAGGACGCGGTGAAGCTGCTCGACGAGACGCTGCAGGAGGAAGGGCAGACGGACCAGGACCTGACCAAGCTGGCGGTGGCCAATTCCAACAAGAAGGCGAGCAAGGCCGCCTGAACCACTCGCCCGGCCCGATCCCGACAGCCGGGCAGGGAATGACGGGAGGGTCGGCGCCAGCGGCGCCGGCGGATCACCCGCCCGTCATTCCGGTCGCTTCAGTCTCAGGCCCGAAGCACGCCGCCCGTCGCCTTGGCGACGTTGGCGACGATCTTCGCCGTCAACGCCTCGAAGTCTTCGTCCGTGAGCGTCCTGTCGCTCGGCTGGATGACGACCTCGATCGCGATCGACTTCCGGCCGCTGCCGAGCGAAGCGCCTTCGAATACGTCGAAGACATGGACCGCCGTGACCAGCTTGCGGTCGGCCCCGGACGCCGCGCGAACGATGGCGCCGGCCTCGACCGCCGCATCGACGACGAAGGCGAAGTCGCGGCGCACGGCCTGGAACGGAGAGAGCTCGAGCGCCGGCTTGGTGCGGGTCGCCTTCTTCTTCGGCTCCGGCATCGCGTCGACGAAGATCTCGAAGCCGCAAAGCGCGCCGGAGACGTCAAGGGCCGCAAGCGTCTTCGGATGGAATTCGCCGAAGTAGCCCAGCACGATCTTCGGCCCCATTTTCAGGGTCCCGGAGCGGCCGGGGTGATACCAGGCCGGGCCGCCCGGCTCGATCTGGACATTGCCCATCGGCAGCCCGCAGGCCTCTATCACCGCGAGCGCGTCGGCCTTGGCGTCGAAGACGTCGACCGCCTTGCCGCCGCCCCTGGCCGCATTCGACCAGAGCCGGCCGGAGCCTGCGAGCGTGGCGCTGCCGCGGCGGATGCCGCCGGCAACGCGCCGCTGGCCTTCCGGCCGGTCGTTCTCATAGGTACCGGACACCTCGAAGATCGCCACGTCCCCGAACCCCTTGTCGGCATTGCGCTGCGCCGCCGTCAACAGGCCCGGCAGCAGCGAGGGGCGCATGTCGGACATGTCGGAGGCGATCGGGTTCGACAGCGCCAGTTCCGGCCCGCCGCCGCCGAATAGTTCGGCCTGCGCCCTCGGGATGAAGGACCAGGTGACGGCCTCCATCATCCCGCGCGAGGCGAGTGCACGCCTGGCGAGGCGCGAGCGAATTTGCAGCGTGGTCAGGATCTTGCCGTTGACGCTGGCATGGCTGGCCAAGGGCGCAGCATGGATGTTGTCGACGCCGTGGATGCGCATGACCTCCTCGACGAGATCGGCCTTGCCGTCCACGTCGGGTCGCCAGGAGGGTACGGACACGGAGAGGCGCTCGCCGGACCCGGCCACGGAAAATCCGAGCTTCGTCAGGATATCGCGGCTTTCATCGGACGAGATCTCCAGTCCCGTCAGGCGCTTGACCTCGGCGACCGGGAAATCGACCACCTTCGGCTGGTATCCCCTGTAGCCGACCACGTCCGCCCTGGCGGCAATGCCACCGCAAAGCTCGAGCACGAGTTCGGTGGTGCGCTCCAGCCCCGGAACCATGTATTCCGGGTCGACGCCGCGTTCGAAACGATAGCGCGCATCGGTGATGATGCCGAGCGTGCGGCCGGTCTTTGCGATGTTCATCGGGTCCCACAGGGCACTCTCGATCAGTACGTCGGTGGTGTTGTCGTCGCAGCCCGAATGCTCGCCTCCCATCACGCCGCCGATCGACTCCACCCCGCCGCCGTCGGCAATGACGACGTTGGCCGGCGAAAGGCTATATTCGCGCTGGTCGAGCGCCAGCACCGTCTCGCCGTCCTTGGCGCGACGAACGACGAGATTGCCCTTGACCTTGGCGGCGTCGAAGACGTGCATGGGGCGGCCCTGGTCGAAGGTCATGTAGTTGGTGATGTCGACCAGCGCATTGATCGGCCGCAGGCCGATCGCCATCAGCCGCTGCTGCATCCAGCGCGGGCTCGGGCCGTTCCTGACGCCGCGCACGAGACGAAGCGCGAAGCCCGGGCACAGATGGCTGTCCTCGCCAAGCTCCAGCGCCACCTTCACCGGGGTCTCGCCTTCCGTGCGGAACGACGGCGCCGGGCGTGTCTTCAGCGTGCCGAGACCGGCGGCGGCGAGGTCGCGGGCGATGCCGTGGATGCTGGTGCAGTCCGGGCGGTTCGGGGTCAAGTTGATCTCGATGACCGGATCGTCGAGGCCGGCATAGGCGGCGAAGCTCGCACCGACCGGCGCGTCCGCCGGCAGCTCGATAATGCCATCGTGACTGTCCGACATCTCGAGCTCTTTTTCGGAGCACATCATGCCGCGGCTCTCGACGCCGCGGATGTTGCCGACAGACAGGGTGACGTCGATGCCGGGCACGTAGGTGCCGGGGGTCGCGAAAGCGCCGATGAGCCCTTCGCGCGCGTTCGGCGCGCCGCAGACCACCTGCACGGCGGCGCCCGCGCCGGTGTCGACCATCAGCACCCGCAGTTTGTCGGCGTTCGGATGCTGCGCGGCCGAGATCACCTTGGCGATCACGAAGGGCTTGAACGACGCCTTGTCGTCGACCTCCTCGACCTCGAGCCCGATCGCGGTCAGGCGTTCGCAGATCTGCTCGAGCGAGGCGTCCGTTTCGAGGTGTTCTTTCAGCCAGGAAAGGGTGAATTTCATGATTGCAAATCCTTACGCGCGCGACTTAGGCGCTGAGGCCGCCAAACAGGGTCGGCATGTCGAGCGGGCGGAAGCCGTAGTGATTCATCCAGCGGACATCGGCATTGAAGAAGTCGCGCAGGTCGGGCATGCCGTATTTCAGCATGGCGATGCGGTCGAGCCCCATGCCCCAGGCAAAGCCCTGGTACTCGTCCGGATCGAGCCCGCCGGCGCGCAGCACGTTCGGATGCACCATGCCGCAGCCGAGAATCTCCATCCAGTCCTTGCCCTCGCCGAACTTGACGATCGGGCCGGAGGAGCGGTCGCACTGGATGTCGACCTCGAAGGAGGGCTCGGTGAACGGGAAGAACGACGGGCGGAAACGCATCGTCACGCCATCGACCTCGAAGAAGGCCTTGCAGAACTCCTCCAGCACCCAGCGCATGTTGGCAACGTTCGCCGACTTGTCGATCACAAGGCCCTCGACCTGGTGGAACATCGGCGAATGGGTCGCATCCGAATCCTGGCGGTAGGTCTTGCCGGGGATGATGATGCGGATCGGCGGCTCCTGCGCCTCCATCGTGCGCACCTGCACCGGCGAGGTGTGCGTGCGCAGCACCTTGCGCTCGCCACTCGCATCCGGAGCGAAGAAGAAGGTGTCGTGCATCTCGCGCGCGGGATGGCCATCGGGGAAGTTCAGCGCGGTGAAGTTGTAGTAGTCGGTCTCGATGTCCGGGCCTTCGGCGATCGAGAATCCCATGTCGGCGAAGATCGCGGTGATCTCGTCGATGATCTGGCTGATCGGATGGATGCGGCCACGCTCGGCCGGCGACTGGCGGACCGGAAGGCTGACGTCCACGGTCTCGGCGGCAAGGCGGGCGGAAATCGCAGCATCGCGCATCGCGCTCTTGCGCGCGGCGATCGCCTCGGTCAGTTCGTTCTTCAGCGCGTTGATGGCCGCACCGCGCGTCTGGCGCTCTTCCGGCGTCATCGCTCCGAGCGTCTTCAGCAGGTCGGACACCGAACCCTTCTTGCCGAGGGCGGTTACGCGGACGGCCTCGACCGCCGCTTCGTCGCCGGCGGCGGCGACCTCAGCCAACAGGGTCTGTTTCAGGGAATCGAGATCGGACATCATTCAAAATCCATTGGCTCAAAGAAAAACCCGCGCCAGCCCTGCCAGCGCGGGTTTCCCAACTTTAGCGACAAAAGGCTTGGGAAGCGCTGGTCTTAACGAACCGCGCTCTCAAACTCGTTCTTGGTGCCGGCATCCTTGAGGTAGGCGAGGGCCTTCTTGGACGCCTCGACGAGGGCGCCGAATGCCGCCGGCTCATGGATCGCCATGTCGGACAGCACCTTGCGGTCAACCTCGATGCCGGCCTTGTTGAGGCCGTCGATGAAGCGTCCGTAGGTGAGGCCGAACTCGCGGACAGCCGCGTTGATGCGCTGGATCCAGAGCGCGCGGAAATTGCGCTTGTTCACCTTGCGGTCGCGGTAGGCATACTGCTTGGAACGGTCAACCGCGGCCTTGGCGGCGCGGATGGTGTTCTTGCGACGGCCGTAGAAGCCCTTGGCGGCCTTGAGCGTCTTCTTGTGCTTGGCGTGGGCGGTAACGCCGCGTTTTACACGTGCCATGTCATGATCTCCTTAACGTATCCAAAATGCCTGAAAGTCTCAGAGACCGTTCGGCAGGTAGTTCTTGATGACCTTCTTGCCATCGGGCTCGGCGAGAACCATGGTTCCGCGCGCGTCGCGAATGAACTTGTTGGTACGCTTGATCATGCCGTGGCGCTTGCCTGCGGCGGCGGCACGGACCTTGCCGGTCGCGGTGATCTTGAACCGCTTCTTGGCAGACGATTTCGTCTTCATCTTGGGCATTTTGCTACTCCATTCTTCTTGGTTTCGAGACGGCTGACGAGGCGCGTCTCCAGCGTAAAGAACGGCCACGGCATGCCCTGCCGGACCGTTCGGACGGGGGCTTGTAACCGAAGTCCCCGAAAAGCGCAACCGGATTCCTGGCGCCCGGCGACTGCGGCGAAACGCAAAGAGCCGCCTCGTCGGCGGCTCATGCGGCGCTATCGTGCCCAGACGCGGCTCACTTCGGAGCCAGCACCATCATCATCTGGCGGCCTTCGAGTTTTGGCTCGGCCTCGACCTTGGCGATCGTCTGCGTGTCTTCCTTGACCTGCAGCAGCAGCTTCATGCCGAGTTCCTGGTGCGCCATTTCGCGGCCGCGGAACTTCAGCGTCACCTTGACCTTGTCGCCGTCCTCGAAAAACCGGTTCATCGCCTTCATCTTCACGTCATAGTCGTGCGTGTCGATGTTGGGCCGCATCTTGATTTCCTTGACCTCGACGATCTTCTGCTTCTTGCGCGCCTCTGCCGCCTTCTTCTGATTGGCGTACTTCAGCTTGCCGAGATCGAGGATCTTGCAGACCGGCGGGTCGTTGTTCGGGGAAATCTCGACGAGATCGAGCCCGGCGTCTTCCGCCATGCGAAGGGCCTGATCTGTCGGGACAATGCCGTGGTTCGTTCCTTCGGCATCAATCAGTTGAACCCGGGGGACCCGGATTTCTCGGTTCGAGCGCGGGCCGTCCTTGACCGGGGCGTCCGCTTTGAAGGGTCTGCGAATGGTCGTATTCTCCTCGAATTGTTTCGGATCGGTATCGCAATTCCTGAGGCAATTTGCACTGCCATAACGCGCGCATGCGCTTGCTGCGGCAATGTGTCGATCGCCGAGGCGAAGTCAATAGCACGTCGCACGGAAAAAATCACCACCTGTGCCAAGCGCCGAGAAATCGTGTAGAGGATCGCACCCATCGATCATCGAAGCGGCGATGTCGGCCGCGGCAGGACGGGAGCGATTGCATGAGCCAGGAGCAGACCATCGGGACAGCCGAACGGATCACGGTCGGATCGGGGGCACAAGCCCGCGATCTCGCCCTGCGGCTGCTGCCGGAACGCGACGGCAACGCGTTGCCACATCTTCTCTGGCTTGGCGGCTACCGATCCGACATGACCGGAACGAAGGCCGTGGAACTGGCCCGCTTTGCCGAGCGCTTGGGCACCGGCTGCATCCGCTTCGACTATTCCGGGCACGGAGCGTCCGGCGGGGCGTTCACCGACGGTACGATCTCGCGCTGGCTCGAGGAGGCGCTCGCGGTCGTCGACCATGCCCGCGCCAGGCTCGGCACCCGCCGTCTGCTGGTGGTCGGATCGTCCATGGGCGGGTGGATCGGGCTCAGACTGGTGCAGGAACTGCAGCGCGCCGGCCGCGCCGGCGAGGTCGCGGCGATGATCCTGATTGCGCCGGCGCCCGACTTCACGATGGACCTGATCGAGCCAAACCTGACCGACGCCGAGCGGACGTCGCTGGCCGAGCGTGGCTTCTTAGAGGAGCCGACCCCCTACGGCCCCGACCCGAACGTCTACACGCTGGCGCTGATCGAGGACGGGCGTCAGAACCGCGTGCTCGATGGCGTGATCGACACCGGCTGCCCGGTCCACGTGCTGCAGGGCATGCAGGACCCGGACGTGCCCTACGCCCACGCGATCCGGCTGATGGAACACCTCGCCTGCGACGATGCGGTGCTCACCCTCATTCGCGACGGAGACCACCGCCTGTCGCGGCCGGAAGACATCGACAAGCTGCTCGACGCCGCCTCCCAGCTGCTGGATGCGTCATAATCGCCACGCCCGGCGGCGCATTTTAACCATGTTGTCGCATGGCGAAACATCGTCATTGACTCAACACCCCTCAAAAAATTAACTCTTCGTTAACATTTGAAGGGGACACCCATGGCGCGAATGACTGGTGCTGAGGCTATCTTTGTGGCGTTCACTGCCTTGTTCGTATCGTCTTCCGCAGCCATGACTGCCCCCGCGTCCGGCCTTTCGATGCGCACGGGCGGGGTCACCTCGCAGCCGATCGGCCACTACGAGTTCTGCCGCACGCATCGCGCCGAGTGCATCGGCAGCCGGCGCGATCCCGGTGCCGCCAAGGTCACGAACTTCGGCTGGACCATGGTCCGCGAGATCAATGCCGAGGTGAACCGGGCCGTCACCCCGATGACCGACAAGGAACTGTTCGGCAAGGACGAACTCTGGTCCTACCCCGACGGGGCCGGCGACTGCGAGGATTTCGTGCTGCTGAAGCGCCGCAAGCTGATCGAGCGCGGATTCTCGCCGGCCGACCTGCTCATTACCGTCGTGCGCAAGCCCGACGGAGAAGGTCACGCGGTGCTGACCGTGCGCTCGACCGACGGTGACTTCGTGCTCGACAATCTCGAGGACGACGTGCGGCTTTGGACCGAGACGCCCTACCGCTATCTCAAGCGCCAGGCCACCTTTCATCCCGGACGCTGGGTGTCGATCGAGAACGGCGATGCCGTGATGGTGTCGTCGGTCGGTTCCAACGACTGACACCGACCGGAGACGCCGCCCGAGTCAGGCATTGCCGATCAAGACACCACAGGCAAAGACAAGGCTGCCTCCGAGCACGACCTGGAAGGTGGCGCGCCAGAACGGCGTTTCCATGTAGCGGTTCTGGATGAAGGCGATCGTCCACAGTTCGACGAACACGACGGCGGCGGCGATCGCCGTGGCCAGCGCGAAGTGCGGGATCAGATAGGGCAAGGCATGTCCGAGCCCCCCCAGCGCCGTCATGATGCCGGAGGCGAGACCGCGCTTGAGCGGCGAGCCGCGCCCGGATATCTTGCCGTCGTCGTGGGCAGCCTCGGTGAAACCCATCGAGATCCCGGCGCCGACGGAAGCGGACAGCCCGACCAGAAAGGTTTGCCAGGTGTCCTGCGTGGCGAAGGCGGCGGCGAAAATCGGCGCAAGCGTCGAGACCGACCCATCCATCAGGCCGGCAAGGCCCGGCTGGATATAGGTGAGGATGAACTGCCGCCGCTCCGTCTGTTCCTCTTCTGCACGCGCGGCCTTGCCGTCTTCGCGCTCGCTGATCTGCCGGGCCATGTCCTCGTGACTCTTTTCCGCCATCGCCAGATCACCGAGGAGCTTGCGGGTCGCAGCGTCCGTGGTCCGGGCGGCGGCGGCCAGGTAGAAGCGGCGTGCCGCCTCCTCCATGGTCCTGGCCTCCGCGCGGGCCGTTGCCACCGGCAGGTGACCGATCAGCCAATCGGGCTTGCGCTCGGGAAAGTCACGCACATACTCGCGACGGACCAGGGGGATGCGGTCGCCGAAGCGCCTGACATGCAATTCGATAAGCATGCGCCGGTGCTCGCTTTCCTCCCGCGCCATGTCCTCGAACATCGCTGCGGTGTATGGGGAAGCCCCGCGAATGGCGTCGGCATAGGCGAGATAGATCCGGCCGTCATCCTCCTCCGCCGATATCGCGAGCGCAAGGATCTCCTGCTCGCTCAGAGACTCGAGAGAGCGCTTGTTCTGGCGGAAGAGGCGGGCGAGCATGGCGAATCCTTTTTTAGAATAATTCTAAACTTAGGAAGTCGCTCGGCCATGGTCAACCCCGACGCCGTCAGGACGACAGCCCCTTCGCCGCCCGGCGACGGGCGGCGGACAGCCCGCGGAAGATCGGCGACGCCACGTCCGCGTCGATCATTGCGGTCAGGCCCGCCGCGGTCGTGCCCTGGTATTCAAGGAAGACGTCGACAAGGCCCGACGGTGCCTGCTGCGATTGGGCCATGAACGCGCCGGCTCCGAGAAAGAGCTGGCGCACCGCCAATTCCGCGGTCTCCGGGTCGATGCCGGACGCGATCGCATGGCGGATCATCGCATCGGCGAAGAGCGCCGGAAACGCCGGGCCGGACCCGGTCAGCGCGGTGAAGTAGTCGAGCTGCTCTTCCGCCGCAATGCCGTGCGCGCGGCCCGAGGCGGAAAGGAAGCGGAAGACGAAATAGGCCTCGTCGTCGGATACGGCGTCGGTCGCGAACCAGGGCGTGAAGGAAAGCCGCTGCTCGGCGCAGGCGTTCGGCATGGCGCGCACGATCCGCCGCGCGCCGAACTGGCGTGCGAGCGCGGCCGCCGCCACGCCGGCGACGACGGAAACCAGAAGCTTGTCCTCCAGATCGAGGGCGATATCGGCAAGATCGCCGGGCCGGACGCAGAGGATAACGATATCGGACGCCGCAGCCAATTCGGCATTGTCCGTGGTCGTGCGGAGGCCTGGCCATGCATCGAAGCCGGACACTTCTCCCGAACGTGTGGATAGGATCAGTTGCTCCGGGCGAACGACGCCGTCGGCGAGCGCAGGGCGCAGCAGCGCTCCGGCCAGCCAACCGCCGCCGCCGATCACCCCGATCGTCGCCATCGGCGCCTCAGGCCCACTCACCGGCGCGCATCACGGGGACCCGATCGCCGCTTGCCCTGATACCGTCGATGTCGATGCTGCCCGACCCGATCATCCAGTCGATGTGGATCAGGCTCGCATTGCCACCCTGCGCCCTGATCTGCTCCGGCGTCAGGCTGGCGCCGTCGAGGAAGCACTTCGAATAGCACTGGCCGAGCGCGATGTGACAGGCGGCATTCTCGTCGAAAAGCGTGTTGTAGAAGAGCAGACCGCTCGCCGAGATCGGCGAAGAATGCGGCACCAGCGCCACCTCACCAAGGCGGCGCGCTCCCTCGTCGGTGTCGAGCACCTTGCCGAGGACCGCCTCGCCCTTCGCCGCGTGCGCCTCGACGATCCGCCCGCCCTCGAACCGCACGCGGATGTCATCGATCAGTGTGCCCTGATGCGAGAGCGGCTTGGTGCTGGCGACGTGCCCCTCGACGCGCAGGGCGTGCGGGGTGGTGAAGACCTCCTCGGTCGGGATGTTCGGATTGCAGGTGATGCCGTTCTTGGCCGTCGAGGCCCCGCCGTGCCATTCGTGACCGTCAGCGAGCCCGACCGTCAGGTCAGTGCCGGGTCCGCTGAAGTGGAGCGCGGCGAAACGCTCGTCATTCAGCCAGGCCGAGCGGCTGCGCAGACCGGCATTGTGCGCCTTCCAGGCGCCGACCGGATCGGCCAGGTCGACGCGCGAGGCCGAAAAGATCGCCTGGGCAAGTTTTTCGACGGCAACGTCCACGGCATCGTCCGGAAACACCTGCCTGGCCCAGGACGGGTTCGGATAGGAGACGATGTTCCAGTTGATGTCGAAGTTGGCGATCTTTTCGAGCGCCGGCTTGTATGCCATCGAATTGGCCTTGTTGGCGCGCGCGACCTTTGCCGGCTCCTCGTTCGCCAGGAGCATCGGGTTGTCGCCGGCGATCGCCAGGCGCGCCGCGCCGTCGGAATAGGCTCTTGCCATGCCCTCGTACAACCAGTCCGTTGCCCGGTCGAAACTCTCGTCCGGAGCATGGCGGTAGCGCGCCAGGGTCGCCTCCTCGTCGGCGTAGAAGGTGCTGACAAGGCCGGCACCGGCCAGATAGGCGTGCTTGGTGATGAGGCGCGCGAGCGGGATGGCCGCGATCGGCGCGGTCATCACGAGATCCTGCCCCCTCTGCAAGTTGAGGCCGACCTTCACGGCCACCTCGGCAAGCTTTTCGAGTTTGTCGGGATCGACCGGGGCGGCTGCGGTGCGAAGGGGGGCGTCCATCACGGCTCCTGCTGCTTTGATTGGCGTTGACCCTACTTAGGACGGAATCGCGGAAAACAGAAGGCCGGCACCGGCCTTCCCCTCGTCCTCCTTCAGGCCACGACGGCTACCGCCACTGCCTTGAGAACACGACAGGCGTCGGCGGGCGACAGCCGGACCTGCAGGCCACGCTGGCCGGCATTGATATAGACCGACGCGTGCGCCAGTGCCGCCTCCTCTATCGCCGTCGGCACCGCCTTGCGCTGGCCGAACGGGCTGATGCCGCCGACGTGGTAGCCGGTCAGCCGCTCCGCATCGGCCGGCTTCATCATGCCTGCCGACTTGCCGCCGAAGGCGGCCGCGAGCTTCTTCATGCTGACCTCGCAATTGGCCGGCACGATGACGCAGACGGGCCGCCCGTCAACTTCGGCCATCAACGTCTTGAGCAGCTTGTCCGGAGCCTCCCCCAGCGCCTCGGCGGCCTGCAGTCCGATCCTGTCGGCAGCCGGATCGTATTCGTAGGCATGGACGGTGAAGCTGACGCCGGCCCTGGTGAGGGCCTGGGTTGCGCGGGTGGCCTTGGACATGTCGGATCGCCGAAAAACACTGCTGACGTCCCAACGCCTGCCGCCGCCGGGCATCCATTGTCAAGGGCCACGTGCGGGATGGAGCCTACTTGCGCAGCGAGTTGTCCCGCTGGATGCCGCGGAAGCGGGCCGCGGCCTCCGTCCTATTGTGAACGCCGAGCTTGCGGATGATGTTGTGCAGGTGGATCTTCACCGTGTGCTCGGACAGACCGAAGGCTGCGGCTATCAGCTTGTTCTGCAGACCGCGAGAGACCATTTCGAGGATTTGCAGTTCCCGGGCCGTCAGTTCCGGCATGGCGCTTCGCCGGACCGGTCCATTGCCATGGGCGGGCGCCGGCAGAATGTCGCCGCCCGCTCGCGTGTCCATGATCGAACCCGGCGGCAGATACTCGCCGCCGCACAGCATCAGCCGTATGATCGAAAGCCAGACATCGAGGCGCAGATCCATCGGCAGGACGCTGCGGAACAGCGGCGAATCCACGACTGCCGTCAGTGACGTGACCTGGAGCTTGTCATAGGGTTCGATCACCGCCGTCAGCGCATGCGGGTGAAGCCGCTGCAGGATCGCCGCCGCGGCTTCCGCCTCCTTCATCAGGCTGACATCGACAAGGATCAGCGCGACGGGGTGCGAGAAGATCCGGCACGCCGCACGAATCTGATCCACCTGCTCCACGACGACCCACGGAAACTCGCGCTCCACGGCCTCGACCAGGCGCTGCGACACGCTCCCGGTGTTCGTCAGGATCAGCATCACGCGCTGTGGCTCAGGTCCTCCCCGAACGCCCGTCGCGCCCACCCCTGCCTCGGCGAATTCGTTCCCGTCCAACAGCACCATATCCTTCACCCGCGCACGGAAGCCCACCGCGCGCCACTCGGTGAACCTTAACCTACGAGCGTAACGGTCGCGACGGTACAAATCGGCTGAACCATGGGCCGAAGGGCAAGGGGCACGGGAACGCCGCGCGAAAATCGCTCATCCAAAGGGACTAGGACGGAGCAGTGCCTACCCCCCAAGCGGAGAGCAGGGCACCGTGGTCCATGTACCCTCCCCATGCGGACACCGCCCATAGGTCGCGCACCCCGGGCCAGGGGCGCCGGAATGGCGGTCGGGCTAAGCCTGCCATGCTCGGATTCAGCAATATTGATGAAGAGGGGAACTGGTGCCCCCTCTTCTCAATATTTCAATAATTTGCACACTGGATCCGTGTCATCGCCGGGCGCCTGACGGGCAGGCGGCTTCCGCTTCCCGACCCTTTAGCGTCCTGGACTGCGGGTTGGAGAACTGCATGCTGAGCAATTTTCGGTGGTTTCGCCGATGGATGGGCGGAGGGCTCCTCATCCTCTCGGCACTTGCGTGGGGTGCGCCCGTTGCGGCCGGCGAGGTGAAGCTTGTCCCGCAAACGAAGATTCGCCTCACCGTCGTCCAGTGGATCCCGACCAAGGGGGTCTACGAGACCTGGGGACCGCTCGGGGGCGAGTTCCTCGTCTCCGAAAAGGGCGAGCTGTCGCTGCCCGTGGTCGGCATCGTACCCGTCGGCGAACTCGACGAAGCCGGGCTGGCCGACGAGATCGCCGGTCGCCTCAAGACCCGGATCGGCCTGGTCGAAACGCCGGAAACGTCGGTGGAAGTGATCGAGTATCCCCCGATCTACGTGGTCGGCGATGTCGCAAGGCCGGGGGAATACCGGTTCCGCAAAGGTCTGACCGTGCTGCAGGCGCTGGCATTGGCCGGCGGCCAGTATCGGCGGGCCGACGGGCTCGCCGGCACACGCGGGCAGGCCGAGCTCGCCGGAGAACTGAGAGAGCTCGAGGATTCAATCCTGCGCAGCACGGTCAAGCTGGCGCGGCTTGAGGCCGAGATGACCGGCGCCAAGGAGTTCGCCTTCGAGGCGCAGGCCGATCAGCAAGGCCCGCTGGCCACAGCCACGTACGACCAGGAAAAGCGGGTGTTTTCGGCCCGTGCGGCCGTTGTCGAGCGCCAGTCGCGGTCATTCACGGAACTGCGCGAACTGATGGCCCGCGAGATCGACACGCTCGAAAGCAAGATCTCCGGCAATGACGAGGACATCGAGTCCGTGCGCAAGGAACTCGCCACCGTCAAGCCGATGGTGGACAAAGGCGTGATCCTGCCGACGCGCCAGACGGATCTGGAACGGGCCTTGCGGAGCTATCAGGCAGCAAGGCTCGACATGGTCACGGCCATCATGCGGGCACGCCAGAACATCGCCGAGGCGACGCGCAATCTGGAGGGACTTGCGGACAATCGCGACGTCGAGGTCGCCACGCAGCTGCAGGAGGAGCGCGGCACCCTGAAGCAGCTGCAACTGCGGCGCGACACCCGGCGAAAGCTCCTGCTCGACGTGCTGGCCGACGGGCCGACGGCCGCCGAAGGACCGGCCTACACGGTCTCGCGCCGGGTCGACGACACGGTTTCGGAGCTTGCCGCGCCCGAGACCATGGCGCTGCAGCCGGGCGACGTCGTTCGCGTGACCCGAGGACTGCCGCGCGACACCACCGAACAGCCCGAGGGGCCCGGAGACACAGAAGTTTCGCGCGCGCAGCCCGGAGAGGCCATCCAGTGAGGATATCGATCCAGACCGGCGACACGGGACCCGCCAAGGACCCAGGAGAGGGACATACAAGATGAAGGGGATCATTCTGGCGGGGGGAAGCGGTACGCGCCTCTATCCACTGACGATCGCGGTATCGAAACAGATCTTGCCGATCTACGACAAGCCAATGATCTATTATCCTCTGAGCGTCCTGATGCTGACCGGCATCCGCGAGATCCTCATCATTTCGACCCCCCGCGACCTGCCTTGCTTCCAGGCTCTCCTCGGCGACGGATCGGAATTCGGCCTCGCCATCTCCTATGCCGAGCAGCCTCATCCGAACGGGCTGGCCGAGGCCTTCATCATCGGAAGCAGCTTCGTCGGCCGGGACAATGTCGCAATGATCCTGGGGGACAACATCTTTTTCGGCCACGGCCTTCCCGGGGTTTGCCGCCAGGCCGCGGCGCGCGAAAACGGCGCCTCGGTGTTCGCCTATCACGTCGACGATCCGGAACGCTACGGTGTCGTCAGCTTCGACAGGCAGACAGGCAAGGCGACGACCATCGAGGAGAAGCCGGTCGCCCCCAAGTCGAACTGGGCCGTGACCGGGCTCTATTTCTATGACAATGATGTCGTGGACATCGCCCGCTCGATCGAGCCATCCGCCCGAGGCGAACTGGAGATCACCACGGTCAACAACATCTATCTCGAACGCGGCGACCTGCATGTGTGCCAGCTCGGACGGGGCTATGCCTGGCTCGATACGGGCACCTACGACAGCCTGCAGGACGCCTCCTCCTTCGTTCGCACCGTCCAGCGCCGCCAGGGCGTACAGATCGCCTGCCCGGAGGAGATCGCGCTCGACATGGGCTGGCTCGGGACGGAGGAGGTCCGCCGGCGGGCAGCGCTCCTGGGCAAGACCACCTACGCCACCTACCTGAACAGACTGGTCGAGGAACGCACCGGATGAGCTTTGACATCAGGCCGCTGGCGCTGGAGGGGGTCCTGGAGATCAGGCCGCGCAAGTTCGGCGACGACCGCGGCTTCTTTTCCGAGACCTGGAGCGCCCAGCGCTTCTCGGAAGCGGGGCTGGAACTGCAGTTCGTCCAGGACAATCATTCCTTCTCCGCCGCTCGCGGCGTGCTGCGCGGCCTTCACTACCAGCTTCCGCCCTATGCGCAGGACAAGCTTGTGCGGGTCGTCAAGGGCGCTATCTTCGACGTCGCCGTCGACATCCGCAAGGGGTCGCCGACCTTCGGGAGATGGTGCGCCCTGCGCCTGTCCGAAGCCGACTGGAACCAGTTGCTCGTGCCCAAGGGCTTCGCCCATGGCTTCCTCACGCTCGAGCCCAACACGGAGGTGATCTACAAAGTGACGAATCCCTACTCGCCGCCGCATGATCGCTCGATCCGGTTCGACGACGCCGACATCGGCATCGCCTGGCCGCTGCCTGCCGAGCAGGTCCAGCTTTCCGACAAGGACCGGACCGCGCCGTTCCTGGCGCAGGCGGATGTCTTCGCCGCAGCGCAAGGGGACGCCCGATGAATTTTCTCGTCACCGGCGGCGCCGGCTTCATCGGGTCGGCGGTCTGCCGCCATCTCGCGGCGGTGCCCGGCAACCGGGTCGTGAATGTCGACAAGCTCACCTATGCCGGAAACCTTGCCTCGCTTTCCGCGATCGCCGACCTGCCGACCTACCGGTTCGTAAAGGCCGACATCTGCGATCAGGCAACGATCTTCGAACTGTTGAAGGCAGAGGCGATCAACTGCGTCATCCACCTCGCCGCCGAAACCCATGTCGATCGTTCGATCGATGGCCCGGACGCCTTTGTCGAGGCGAACATCGTCGGCACCTACCGGCTGCTGCAGGCGGCCCTGAAGTACTGGCGCGGGCTGGAGGAGGGAACGCACTCGTTCCGCTTCCTCCACGTGTCGACCGACGAGGTGTTCGGAGACCTCCCCTTCGACGACAGTACCTTCAACGAGCGCACGCCCTATGCACCGTCCTCGCCCTACTCGGCTTCCAAGGCGGCGTCGGATCACCTGGTTCGTGCCTGGCACCATACCTTCGGCCTTCCGGTCGTGCTGACCAATTGCTCGAACAACTACGGCCCCTACCACTACCCGGAGAAGCTCATTCCGCTCGTCATCCTCAACGCGCTGGACGAAAAGCCGCTGCCGATCTACGGCACCGGCGCAAACGTGCGCGACTGGCTATTTGTCGAGGATCACGCCCGGGCGCTGGCGCTGGTCGCCGCCCGCGGCACGGTCGGCGAGAGCTACAACATCGGCGGAAACTGCGAACGCACCAATCTGGCGGTGGTGCAGCAGATCTGCGACACGCTTGACCGCAAGCGGCCACGCGGCAACCGGTCCAGCTACCGTGATCTGATCTCCTTTGTCGACGATCGTCCGGGCCACGACCGCCGCTATGCGATGGACACGGGCAAGATCGCGGCCGAGCTCGGCTGGGCGCCGCGGGAAAGCTTCGAGACCGGGCTGGAGAAGACGGTCGACTGGTATCTCGATAACGAATGGTGGTGGCGCCCGATCCGCGAGGGGGCCTATGCCGGCGACCGCCTCGGCAAACTGGTCGCCGGACGATGAAGGTCCTGGTGACGGGCGCGCAGGGCCAGCTTTCGAAGAGCCTTCGCGAGGTGGCGGCTGGAAGACCCGGCGTGACCATCCAGACCATCGGCCGACCGGCGCTGGAGCTGTCAGACCCTGAGTCGGTCCGCGACGCCATTGTCGGCGCCGAGCCCGACATCGTCGTCTCCGCGGCGGCCTACACCGCAGTCGACCGGGCAGAGGACGAACCCGACCTGGCCCGCCGGATCAACGTGGGCGGTGCCGCCAGCGTCGCGGCAGCGGCCGCGGCCCTGGGCGTGCCGGTGATCCACATTTCCACAGACTACGTGTTCGCTGGCGAGGCCCCCCATGCCTACGATGAGCAGGACGCAACCGGTCCGAAGACGGTCTACGGCCGCACCAAGCTCGAGGGCGAGCGAGCCGTGGCAAGCGTCAATCCGCGCCACATCATCCTGCGGACGAGCTGGGTCTACAGCCCCTTCGGCACGAATTTCATCAGGACGATGCTGAGGCTGGCGACGGAGCGTGACACGATCGCCGTCGTCGCGGACCAATGGGGCAATCCCACATCCGCGCTGGACCTTGCCGCCGCCGTTCTCCGCGTCGCCGGACATCCGGCCCGCGCGACGTCCGGCGTCTACCACGTCACCGGCACCGGCGAGACGAACTGGGCCGGCTTTGCCAGGCACGTCTTCCGGGCCAGCAAGGCTGCGGGCGGACCGCATGCCCGCGTCGAGGACATCGCCTCTTCCGCATATCGGACGAAGGCGGCGCGCCCGCTCAACTCGCGCCTGTCCTGCGACAAGTTCGAGCGGACATTCGGATGGCGCGCGCCCCCCTGGCCAGCCAGCACAGACGCGGTCGTTCGGCGGCTAGTCGACGCCGACTACCGCAATCATTTGCAGAGGACGGACGTCTGAACGGACGTGCGGGGAATGAATGGCAGCGCACGAATCCCCGTCAGAGGGACAGACCTACTTCCAGATCCTGAAGTCGATGGCCATGATCGGTGGCTCGTCGCTGGTCAACGTCGGGTTCTCGATCGTCCGCAACAAGGCCATGGCTCTTCTGCTCGGGCCGGCCGGCGTGGGCCAGATGGGGCTCTACATGTCGATCGTCGACCTGACCCAGGCGGTGGCCGGACTGGGCGTCCAGGCGAGCGGCGTGCGCCAGATCGCCGAAGCGGTGGGGACCGGCGACATGGACCGGATCGCGCGAACGGCAGCGGCGCTGCGCCGGACCTCGATTGCGCTCGGGGTGGTCGGGGCCGTGCTGCTGGCCGCTCTTGCGCAGCCGGTCGCGCATCTCACCTTCGGCGACCACCAGCACACGCTCGGCGTGACCATGCTCGCCCTTGCGATCTTCTTCCAGCTGGTTGCGGGCGGACAACTCGCCCTGGTGCAGGGCGTGCGCGATATCGCCAGCCTTGCCCTGATCAACGTGCTGTCGGGCCTGTGCGCCACGGTGGCGACGATCGCGCTCGTCTACGCCTTCGGTGCCGAAGGCGTCGCCCCCTCGATCGTGGCCTCGGCGCTTGCCTTGTTCCTGATCGCCTCCTGGTTCAGCCGCCGGGTCAGGGTCACCCGGCCGGCCATGTCCGCCCGCGACCTGATCGAGGAGGTCTCGCCGCTGCTGAAGCTCGGCATCGTGTTCATGGTGAGCGCCCTGCTCACCTTCGGCGCCTCCTACGTCATCCGTCTCATCGTCCTGTACGATGCCGGCGTCGCCGCGGCCGGCCTTTACCAGGCGGCATGGGCGCTCGGCGGTCTCTATGCCGGCTTCATCCTGCAGGCGATGGGAGCCGACTTCTACCCGCGCCTGACGGCCGTCGCCTCCGACCACGCCGCCTGCAACCGTCTGGTCAACGACCAGACACAGGTCAGCCTGCTGCTGGCCGGTCCCGGCGTCCTTGCCACGCTGACGCTCGCTCCGCTGGCGATGTGGCTGTTCTACTCCCCCGAGTTCTATCCCGCCGCCGACATCCTGCGCTGGATTTGCCTCGGCATGATGTTGCGGGTGGTGTCCTGGCCGATGGGCTTCATCATGGTGGCCAAGGGCAACCGCGCGCTTTTCTTCTGGGCCGAGGTCGCCGCCACGGTCGTGCATGTCGGCCTGGCCAAGCTGCTGGTCGCCCGGGCCGGACCGATCGGCGCCGGAGCGGCGTTCTTCGCACTCTATGTCTGGCACACCGGCCTCGTCTATGTCGTTTCGCGCCACCTGACGGGCTTCCGCTGGTCCGCGATCAACTTCAGGCTCGGGATCGTCTTCCTGACAACGGCGGGGCTGGTCTTTCTCGGGACCCTGACGCTCTCGCCATGGCAGGCGATGGCGTGCGGCGGCGCGGCAACGCTCCTGAGCGGCTTCCTTTGCTTGAGAAGGCTGCTGCGGCTGCTCCCGCCGGACGCGCTGCCGACCCCGTTCCGCCTGCTGTTGCGGCGGCCCGAGCGGAAGAGCGCCTGAGACCGCCGCGGCGGCCGCGGGACCTCGACTGGTTACCGTGACTGGGCCGCCTGTGGCGACTGGGGTACGGCGCCGTCGACCAGTTCCCGCAGTGCCCCGAGGATCCTCGAAACGTCGCATTCGGACATCTGCGCGAACAGCGGCAGGATGATGGTGGTCTCCTGGGCCGCCGCGCTCCGGGTCAGGCTGCCGCCGATGCGGTGAGTCCCCGGGGCCGCGTAAGACGCCTCGCGGTGCGCGTTCATGATGCCGCGCCGCGTCGATATGCCCCGCTCGAGAAGAAACTGCATCGCCGCCCGCTGATCCAGCCAGTCGGGAAGGCGAACGCAGAAGCTCTGCCAGTTGCTGCGCGCCCACGCGGGCTCGGTCGGCGCCTCCATGCCGGCGATCTGGTCAAGTCCCTGCCGGTAGAAATCCGCCATGTGGCGTCGTGACGCGACGAGTTCCAGCAGGCGGGCCAGCTGCACGCGCCCGATCGCCGCTTGCAGATCGGTCATGCGATAGTTGTAGCCGAGCTCGGGGTAGCTCTCGAAGATCACCGTGCGCGACCCGTGCCGCACGGTGTCGGGAACACTCATGCCGTGCTGCCGCCAGAGGCGAAACCTGGCGTCGTATCCGGCATTGGCGGTGGTGAGCATGCCGCCGTCACCGGTGGTGAGGAGCTTGCGCGGATGGAACGAGAAGCACGCGACATCGGCCTGCGGCGCGCCGATCCTTTGCCATTGGCCGTCCCACAGGATTTCGCTGCCCGAAGCGCAGGCGGCGTCCTCCACGACCGGGATGGAATGGCGCTTGCCGATGGCGACGATCCGGGACAGGTCGCAGGGCATGCCGACCTGGTGCACGCACAGGATCGCTCTTGTCCGCGGCGAGATCGCCGCCTCGATCAGATCCGGGTCGATGTTGAAGCCACCCGCCTCGATGTCGACGAAGACCGGCAGCGCGCCGCAATAGCGGACAGCGTTCGCGGTGGCGATGAAGGAATGGCTGACGGTAATGACCTCGTCGCCCGGCTCGACGCCGACGACGCGCAGCGCCAGGTGCAACGCGGCGGTGCAGTTCGATACCGCGCAGGCATGCGCGGCACCGGTGAAGGCAGCGAATTCCGCCTCGAACGCCTCGACCTCCGGCCCCTGCGTCACCCAGCCGGACTGGATGACGCGGCGGACCGCCTCGACTTCGCGTTCATCGAGCAGCGGCCTTGCGACCGGAATCTGGACGCCCGAAGGATTCATGCCGCCTCCCCGCCATCCGCCTTGGCCTTTTCCTGCCGCCACCAGCCGACTAACTCACGAAGGCCGTCCTCCAGCCGGACTTCGGTCCGGAAGCCGAGGAGCCGTTCGGCCTTGCCGGTGTCCGCGAGCCTTCGCGTCACCGCATTCACCTTTCGCGCCTCCTGGTACAGCGGCTCGGCGGAACCGCCCATGATCCGGCTCAGCATCTCCGCAAGCTCACGCAGGCTGGTTTCGGTACCGCTGGCGACGTTGAACACCTCGTCGGTGACTTCCGACTTGGCCGCGAGCAGGTTGGCCCGGGCAATGTCGCGAACGTGCACGAAGTCCATCGTCTGGGTGCCGTCGCCATGGATCATCGGCGGCAGGCCGGCCGCGATACGCTCCATCCAGCGGATCATCACCTCGGTATAGACGCCATGAGCGTCCATGCGCGGCCCGTAGACGTTGAAGTAGCGCAAGGCGACGTAGCGCAGGCCGTACATCTCGGCGAAACTGCGAAGCAGCCCCTCGTTGAACGTCTTCGCCGCACCGTAGATCGTCCGGTTGTTGTAGGGATGGTGATCCTCGGTCGTCGGGAAGCTCTCGGCAAGGCCGAGGACCGAAGCCGACGAGGCGGCGACCACTTTGGAAACCCCGGCTGCGGCCGCGGCCTCGAGCACGTCGAACGTGCCGGCGGCCAGCACGTCGAACGCGAGGCGTGGCTCTTCGGCACATTGGGTGATGCGAATGGCGGCCTGATGGAACACGACGTCGACGCCGTTGAACAGCTTGGCCAACAGGGCCCGATCCCGGATGTCGCCATCGATGATGGTGACCGGGCTGTTGGCGGCAGCCCGGGCAAGGTTTTCCCGGCGCCCCCGGACGAAATTGTCGAGAACAATGATCTCGCGCGGCTGCTCCACGGCGACCAGATCGGCGATGTGGGAGCCGATCAGGCCGGCGCCGCCGGTGATCAGAATGCGCTTGTTCTTCATCGCTCTTCCCTGCTGCTTTCCTTCAGACGCTCTTGTTCGGATTGCGGACGCCAGCGCAGGAACCTGGCCGGCACGCCCGCGACGATGGCGAAGGGGGGGACGTCTTCGGTGACAACCGCACCGGCGCCGACGATCGCCCCCTTGCCGATCGTGACGCCGGGCAGGAGCGTGGCGTTGGTGCCGATGTCGGCCCAGTCCCCGACGCGGACCGGTCGGATCTCGAGATCGGTCCGGACAATCGGCACGTCGGCGGGCAGCCCGTTGTGCTCGGAGCCGAGCACCTTCGACCCGGGACCGAAGCCGACCGCCTCGCCGATGACGAGATCGCGCGCATCCAAAAAGACCTGCGGGCCGATCCAGCTGTTGTCGCCGATGATGCAGGTCCCGTCGAAACGGCCCTGGACGATCGCCTGCGCGCCGATGAAAACGCCGCTGCCGATCTCAAACGTCTCGATATGGCGAAAACCGGCGTTTGCCCCGACCTGCAGTCCGGGCCCGCAGCGCAGCGCCAAGGCCCGCCAGATGGTTCGGCGCATGGTGGCGTCGATGAAGCCGTCGCCGCCGGCAAAGCGCCGGTAGAGCTCGACCAGACCCTTGGCGTCGTAGGCTTCGCGCAGGGCGTCGGTCAGACCGGCGACAAAGTCGAGCTCGGGTGAGAGGGTCTGGCGTCCGTGAACCGCTGACACGGTGCGCCCCGCCTGCTTCGACTTAGCCGACATGCAAGACCACCTCCGGTTCCCCGGCCGTCGTCGCCCGCTCGATCGCATCGACGACCGCTGCAATCTGATCCGGTGTCATCTCCGGATAGAGCGGCAGCGACAACACCTCGCGCGCCGCCCGCTCGGACACCGGAAAGTCTCCCTCGCGGTGACCGAGGTCCGCATGCGCCTTCTGCAGGTGCACGGGTACGGGATAGTGCAATCCGGTGGCGATGCCGGCGGCCTCGAGGCTTCGCCGCAGCCCTTCGCGATCCGGCGAACGGACGGCATAGACGTGGTAGACGTGGCGCCGATCCGGCGCCTCGGCTGGCGACGCCACGCTTCCTGCTTTTCCGAGCAATGCGGTATAGCGCCGACCGTGCGCCCGTCGCGCCGTCGTCCAGTCCTCCAGATGCCGCAGCTTGACCCGCAGGATCGCGCCCTGGATGCCGTCCATGCGGTAGTTGTAACCCTTCAGCGCATGGTGATAGCGCTGCTCCTGGCCCCAGTCGCGCAGCTTGCGCATCATGGCCGCGTGCGCCTCGCTGTCGGTGACGGCCATGCCGCCCTCGCCGCATGCCCCGAGGTTCTTGCCCGGATAGAAGCTGAAGCAGCCGGACACGCCGAGACTTCCGGCGCGGCGGCCCTTGTATTCGGCCCCGTGCGCCTGACAGGCGTCCTCGATCACAAACAGCCCATGCCGCTCGGCGATCGAATTGATCGGATCCATGTCGGCCATCTGGCCGTAGAGGTGAACCGGCATGATCGCCTTGGTCCTGGGCGAGATCGCCGCCTCCAGCCTTGCCGGATCCATGGTCAGCGTGAGCGGTTCGACGTCGACGAACACCGGCGTGGCGCCGGTGTAGCAGATCGCCGATACGGTCGCGATGAAGGTGAACGGCACGGTGATGACCTCGTCGCCGGGCCCAACGCCGGCCGCAAGCAGCGCCAGATGCAGCGCGCTGGTTCCGGTGTTCACCGCAACGGCGTGCCTGACGCCGCAATAGGCGGCAAACTCCTGTTCCAGCCGCGCGACCTCGTCGCCGAGCACGTACTGGGCCGAGGCCAGCACGTTCAGGACGGCGTTGTCGACCTCGCCCTTGATCGAGGCATATTGAGCCTTCAGGTCCAGGAACGGGATCATGCGATCATCCTCGACGGCTCGAGTTCCACGACCCGGCCGCGTTGCGCAAGCGACTGGGTGGCCGCCTCAAGGATGCGCACGACCCGCAGGCCGGCACCGCCGTCGGCGGTCGGCTGGCGATCGTCCTGCACGCAGGAGACAAACTCGCGGAGCTCGCGGCTGAGGGCCTCGGTCATATCCAGTTGCGGCGCGTACATATCGCCCGTGCGGTAGCCCACCATCATCTGGTAGACCTTCTCGCCGTTGCGCTGCGGGTAGCCGTTCAGGGTGATGCCCTTGTCGTAGACCTTGATTTTCTCGCTCGGCTCGAGATCGTCATAGACGATCATCTTGCTGCTGCCGCCGATCAGCGTCCGCCGCACCTTCACCGGCGCCAGCCAGTTGACGTGGATGTGGGCGATCAGCTTGCTCTCGAAGAAGAGGTTCAGATAGGCGATGTTCTCCGGCTCGCCGATGACGTGGCTCATGCCGGTCGCGGACACCGCAACCGGCTTTTCCCGGAGCACGTAGTCCATGATCGACAGGTCGTGCACGGCCAGATCCCAGAGCACGCTGACGTCGTGCTGGAACAGGCCGAGGTTCACCCGCACGGAATCGTAATAGTACATGTCGCCGAGGCCGTTCTCCACGATCTCGCGCATCTTCCGAACCGCGCCGGTGTGGATGAAGGTATGGTCAACGGCGAGCTTGAGGCCACGCCGGGCGGCTTCGTCGACGAGCCTGCGCGCTTCTTCGGACGTTGCCGCCATCGGCTTTTCGACAAAGACGTGCTTTCCGGCCATCAGGGCCTTCATCGCCAGCTTGAAGTGGGTCGAGACCGGTGTCGCGATCGCAACCGCGTGCACGCGCGGATCCCCCAACACCTCGTCGATATCGTCGGTGACGGTCACGGTCGGATATCGTGCCTTCACCGGTTCCAGGCGCTCCTTCCGCAGGTCGCACACGTGGGTCAGGCAGGCATCGGGCAGTTCCGAAAGGTTTCGTACGAGGTTTGGGCCCCAATACCCATAGCCGATCACAGCAATGCCGATCATCACATTCTCCCGGAAGAAGCGGACTCGAGCGGTGCGTCCTTGGCACGGCCAAGGATTCTCGCCGGCACGCCGGCAACAACCGCATAGGCGGGAACGTCTCTGGTCACGACGGCACCGGCACCGACCTGCGCCCCCTCGCCGATCGTGATTCCGGCGCGGATGGTGGCATTGCTGCCAATGGAGGCGCCACGCCGGACAAGGGTGGGAACGACCTGCCAGTCAGCGTCGGACTGAAGGCTTCCATCGGGATTGGCGGCGCGCGGGTGGAGGTCGTTGGTGAACATGACGCCATGCCCGATGAAGACGCAGTCTTCGATCGTCACGCCTTCACAGATAAAGGAATGGCTGGAGATCTTGCAGTTTCGGCCGACAAGCGCGTTCTTCTGGATTTCCACGAACGTGCCGATGCGCGATCCCGCCCCGATCTTGCAACCATAGAGGTTCACCAGGTCGGGATGGTGAATAATCACGCCGTCTTCCAAGGCGACAGATTGTGCGATCATGCGGCCCCCATGTTTTTAGACCGGCGACAGCCCCACTGCCACCAGTTGCGAGAACGACCTCGCGATCGAAGTCGTCACGGGTTCAGGAGAGTTCTTTTCGATCAACGAGTAAAGGAAACAAATCGCGGTACGCTGTTCATCGGAAAGGGGTAGCAAACGCCGGAACAACCGGTAGATTTCCGGCTCCCGTGCCCACGCATCGCTCAAAGGTGGACGTTGCAGCCGAGGGGCCGGTATCGCACCGCACCCTTGCGGCGCGAGGGTGCGCCGGTAGCGCCGACCGGTCGCTTCGGCACGGCCCATGGCCGGTCGGCCGTGCCGCTGCGGGTGCCGGCCTGGAGCCGCGTAGTTGACGGCCGTCGGATCGCCGGGATGCGGGGCTCAGCTCCTGTCCCGCGCCATGGAGATTGCCTTGCAGCCCTTGCGACGGCCGCAGCAGCGCACCTTGGAGCGGGAACCGGCCTGGCAGGTGATCTCAGTAGCCCAGGCCGTAGCGGCACCGGTTCAGGACGACGCCGGCCATGCTCGAGCGCTCGGACAACTCGCGCTCGCAGACATCCACCTCCTCGAGCGTGCTCTGCTCGGCCGCCGCGACGAGGATCGCGCAATCGACGTTCGGCAAGAATGCCGTGACGTCGTCGCTCATCAGCATGGCGGGCAGGTCGTACAGGATCACGTCCGGCGCCATGCGCTTGCGCATGTCCCGCAAGGCGCGGGCCGTGTTAAGGCTTTGCAGCAATTCGGCGGAGAACTTGACGGGCCGGCTGTTGGCGCCAATCGCCAGATTGTCGTCGTATCGCTGCAGCACGTCGTGAGCCTCACAATTGCCGGCGAGGAAATCCTCCATCGACGTGTGGCCATTGAGCCCCAGCATCCTGCCGATGCCGGGCTGCTTCAGGTCGAGATCCATCAGGATGGTGCGGCAGTCCTTCTGGTTCGCCAGGCTGAAGGCCAGGTTGAGCGCGACGAGGGACTTTCCGCACGAGGGCCGCGGCGAGGTGATGGCAACCGAGGTCCAACCGTTCTGCCGCAGGCATTGGAGCAACCTGGTGCGCAACATGTCGAACGCATTGTGCGCGGGATCGGATCGATCCACGGTAACAATGTGATTGTGCGCGGCCAATTTGACGTTGACCGTCAACATGGGGAGGCTGTCCCACATCATCTCCCGCTCGAACCGTGCACAGGCCTGCGTGTTGTTGTCTGCGACACTGGCGACGCTGCGCAGCCGCATCGCCTCTTGCAATGGTGCCGGTATTTGCTCCATGAGTCTTGGTCCCAATCCTGATAGACAAGGCGCGGTTCTTCCTCCAATGGGCGGCCGCGTTTCATATGGATCCCATCTGCCCGAGGTCTAAGATCAATTTCTGAAACACCAGATGCAGCGGCATGTAGAAGTGGTGGATCAGCAGCAAGGCCGCCGGTACGGCGCCGGCCGAAACCAGCGCGGCAATCTTGTGCTTGCGACTGACGACCGGCGCCGGCGCGACCGCGATTTCGGGAATGGTGGCGAGCGGCTGCGTCTGCAACAGCCGGGCAATGTCGGTCGGGCGGTGAACCGTCCCCTTCAAGAGCTCGAGCAGAACAACCAGGCCCAAGCCGAGCCCGATGCCGGCCAGCGCACCGAAGCCGGCGATCAGACGGCGCTTCGATTTCACCGGATCCAGCGGCGGGACGGCGGACTCGATCAGCGTGAGCCGCCCACCGTCGGAGCGCATTTCGATCTGCCGGCCGGTCGAGGCCTCCGCGCGCCGCGCGATCGCCTCATTGTATTGGGTCTGGATGTTCTCGCGGTTGCGCTCCAGCGCGTTCAGCATCGTCTCGCTGGCCGGCGTTTCGGCAATCGAGCGGGACAGAGCGTCGATGCGGCGACTGGTCGTTTCCCGCTCCCGTGCAAGCGCATCGATGCGGTCGTCGATGTCCGACAGTTGCAGATCAAGGCCGAAGGAGAGGGCTTCGACAGTTGAACGCGGGCCGTCGGCATCGCTGGCCTTGGCAGGCGGACTGGCAAGAAGCTTGCTCTGCAGGGCGGCAATGCGCTTGCGCAGCGCTGTCACGTTCGGGCTGGTCTCGGAGAACAGCGCCAATTGCTCGGCCAGCGCCCGATTCAGGTCGGCGAGCATCTGCTGCTCCGGGGTCAGCGGGGCGGCGTCCGACAGCCGCCCGGTATTGCTGTAGGTCGCGATCAGGCTGCTACGCCTGGACCGCAGTTCGGATTCTTCGCGATGGAGGGATGCGAGCCGTTCCTGCAGGCTGGCCTGCTGGTCGCGCCGGAACTCCACGCTGTCGGGCAGCGTGTCCTTGTTGTCCGTCTTGAACCGGAGAATATCCCCTTCCAGATTGCTCAATTCCGCCCCGAGCCTCGACACCTCCTGGTTGAAGAATTGCAGCGTGCTGCCCGCGCGATCCGTCCTTTGCTGCTGGTTCATCGCCATGAGCATGGATGCAAGCTCATTGGCGACGGTGGCCGCGAGCACCGGATCGGGAGCCATGAACGAGATGTCGAGGATGGTGGAGTTGTGATCGGACGTCGACAATTCCAGCGCCAACTGGTTGAAGGATATCCGATCGCGCATGTCGGTGACGATGTCATCCTCGGCCGGTTCGAGCTTGCTGTCGGCATAGACCCCCATCCGCCTTGCCAGCGCCAGCAGCTTGTCACGTGTCGTGATCTGCTGGTGGAGGACCTGCACCTGCTCGATCGCGCCGATGGTGACGGACGAGCGCGCCAGCGCGGAAGGAATCTGAGGCGATTCAACCAACACCTTCGCGCTCGCGCGGTAGAGCTTTGGCAGCAGCAGCGCCACAACCACGGCCAGCGCGAACACGGTGCAGGCGGTTGCCAGCGCAAGCGGCAGCCGCCTGAGGAGAAGCGAGAAGTAGAACCGCAAGTCTGTGATGTTCATCCAGAAACCCGCTCAAAAAAGCTCATTCTACCCCTCATTCTCAGGCGGTTGTGCGTTGCGGGGTAGATCGTCAATGGTGGGTGAGCCGACCGCACGCCTGCCGCGCGATAATCCCTTTGGGTAGGATCGTCCAACCTATGCCTTAGCGATTAATGCCGGGCTGCGGCGCGCGGCGGACCGCCGCTCCACCCGCCCTTGCCCGCGGGCCCCAAGTTGGATGGCCGAGCACACCCGCGCCGCCCCGCGGTCGCGGCGCCGAACGGTTTGCATCGCCGCCTTTGCACCGCCCCTTCTGCCGGACCGCGGCTTGCTCTCATCCGGATCGGGGAGCGGCGAACCCGCCTTGTTTCGACGCCGCCTGGCGATAGCCGAATGGGCGAAGGGCCAAGGCATACCAAAGGCGGTGGCGATGCGCGGGCCTATCCGGAATGGCTAGATCGAATTGTCTAACGGCGATTTATTGAGCCACGATTTCAATTGGTTAATATAGTCTTGCTCAAGCGCCTCAACACCGAAATCTGACCTGAAACCGGCCGGTTGCGTAACCGGCGGGGTGCCGTTTGGCGGTCCGCGCTTGCAGCGATGTCCAATCATCCGCGGAGGCTGCAAATGTCGAAAGACCACCTGCCATACTCGCTAGGGTTCGCGACGCAACCGGTGTCGCGGTCGCCCGCGATTGGCACGCGATCGTTCTACGTTGCCGCGAAGCGTCCGTTCGACGTCATCGTCACACTCGCGCTGGCACCGCTTGCCCTCGCCATTGTCGGCATCCTCGCTCTCCTCGTCCGCATGGACGGGGAAAAGGCGTTCTTCAGTCAGCCTCGTATCGGCAAGGGCGGCAGGATCTTTCATCTGTGGAAGCTTCGCACCATGGTGCCGAACGCAAACGAGAGACTGGAGCAGCACCTGGCGCAGAATGGTGCAGCGCGGCGCGAGTGGGAGCGCAGCCAGAAGCTGAAGAACGACCCCCGCATCACCCCGATCGGCCGGTATCTGCGCAAATATTCGCTGGATGAGTTGCCGCAGCTTTGGAACGTGCTCCGCGGTGACATGAGCCTGGTCGGCCCGCGGCCGATGCTGCCCGAGCAGCGATCGCTTTATCCGGGCACGGCCTATTTCCAGTTGCGACCGGGGCTGACCGGACTGTGGCAGGTGAGCGTCAGGAACGGCAGCAGCTTCGCCGAGCGGGCGGTTCACGACACGCAGTACTTCTCAACGATGTCGTTCGGGACAGACCTGCGGATCCTGTCGAGGACACCGCTCGTGGTGTTCCAGGGCACGGGCTTCTGAGCCCATCCCGAAAGAGGGTTCATCATGAAAAAAATGCCCGGACCCCGCAAACGGGGTCCGGGCGGCAAAAAAGCGAGGGGATGGGTCAGTGTTCCAATCGGCTGGCCGAGTCGGACGAGGAAAACTCCACCGGGAAGAGATCGTTGATCTTGTAAGCGACCTCGGTCCGGTTCGTCGCCTTCACCTTCTTCATGATGTTGCGAATGTGCACCTTGACGGTGCTCTCGCGCAGATTGAGTTCATAGGCGATGATCTTGTTGGCCTTGCCGCGCCGAAGCGCCTCGACCACCTCGGCCTGGCGAGCGGTGAACATGCCGGCCAAGGGACGCGCAACAGGACTGCCGGTTTCAAGAACCTGGCGCATCGCAAAGACGCTGCTGGCAGGCACGAAAATTCCGCCGGCGAGCGAGAGGGCGATGGCCTCGATGCAGACATCGATGCTGACGGACGAGGGGATGTAGCCCTTGGCCCCGCACTCCAGCGCCTTCATGATCTGGGCCAGATCGTCGGTGTCCGCAAGGACGATCAGCGGTGCATCGAATTCGGCCGAGAGCCGCTTGATCTCTTCGGCGACGACCGGCTCGGCGATCTTCCGGCCGCCGACATTCAGGAGAATGGCCGCGAGCGGGGGATAGTCATGGCGCTTACGCTTCCACTCGTCCATGGAGCCGAAAGCGACGACATCCATATCGATCTTGTGCGCGGAAATGCATTGCGCAAGGCACTGCCGATCGAGTGCGCGGTTGTCGATGATCAGCAGCGAGCGTTCTCTCTGGGCAGGTGATCCTTCGAAGGAGTTCTTGTTTGTCATGGTGGAAGGATCGATTGCAATCGGCGGTACGGGGGTGCCCGTAAATTCCTTGCCGGTCGACATGATAGCTGAGTTCATAGCTGTTTTACTCCCTACAACGGCACGCGTGATCCTTCCCGTTTCAAAGGAATACAGTAGATAGCGCGTGCTGGCCCCAACAGTGCTTTATTAGCGTCGAACTTCGCGGTCGTAGACGGTCAATGGAACTGGGTATTGTGTATGAGATATAGCTTATTTACCCGATAATAACGATCTTGCCTAGCGTCATGACGCCATCCGACGACATAAGCGGCGATCCGCGCCCCGCCATGCGACTACGCGTATGGGAGTAGGGTACCGTGCTGAAGTGGTAATTTGTACGCCTTTTGGATGAGGGCGATTAGGTTTCTCCGTTCCTTGACTCGCGGAGATGCGGGGCGCAAGCGCCGGAAAAGGCCGAAAAATCCACTGTCGACGCCGACAGCCGCCATCACCCAAAGGATGAATGCGGATCAAGAAACCTCAATATTCACCGTGCGTAAACTAAGTTAACGTATATTGATCGAATATTCAGACCAGATGCTTGCGCTAGTCTTGGCCACCTGTCAATTCGCCGCCCGGCCTGAGGGCCGACGCGGCCAGGGTTATGCACCGAAATCGCATGCAGAGGCGTCATCCCGGTCCGGGCAAGCCCAGCCAGACGACGCCGCGACGACCGTGTCCGGGCGCCGCTCCCATAAAGCGGCAGACGGACTGGCGAGCACTACGGATGCCAAGCCAGCGCCGCATCTCCTGATGCACAATGTCCTAAGAACGATGCGCAAGATCGCAACCAAGAGCAAGCACGGAGGAGAGCCATGCATATGCCCTGCATTTTTCGCGCCGCGCACGTCCCACAGCTGCGTGCAGGCGTGCTGGTCGCCGTCCTTGTCGCCGCGCTGCCGAACACAGCGAATGGCGACAGCCTGCCGCCGCCGTCGGATCCCGGCCCGGCCACCGCGCTACCGATAGCCGGCATCGATCGCGATCCCGGCACCGCGGTCGCCGGCCAGGCTGTGACGACCTCGGCGACGGCCACGATCGCAGGGACAGGCTTTCCCGACGCGGGAACGGCGGGCGTTCCGGCCGGTACCAAATTGAAGGAGTACGCCGGACCGATGGAAATCACACGCGATGGCACCGTGATCGACGGCATGGTCATCAAAGGGACCCTTCGCGTGACAGCCTCGGATGTCGTGATCAGGAACTGCGTCGTCACCTTCAACGCCACCTGGGGCATCGACGCCGAAGGCGCGAGGAACGTCACCATCGAGAACTGCGACATCACCGGCCCCGGCCGTTCGGGCGACAGCAACTCCGGCATCCTTGGCAGCGGCACCTTCACCGGCAACGACATCTCGCAGGTGGAGAACGGCATCACCCTGACCGGCGGCGCGAGCACGGTGAAGGGCAACTACATCCACGACCTCGAGGACGACGCTGCCGATCCCCACTATGACGGCATTTCCGTCCAGGGCGAGCAGGATGGCGTCCTGATCGACGGCAACACGATCGTCGGCCGCGACACCTCCGACATCTTCATCAAGAACGACTTCGGCCCGATTTCGAACGTGACCGTCACCAACAACCTGCTGGTCGGCAGCGCGGGCTTTGCCGTCTATGTCGACGGACGGGGCGAGGGCGGGCCGATCACCGGGATCAGGATCACCAACAACCATGTCGAGAGGGGCGGATACGGCTACTACTCAATCGACAACGCCACGCCGACGATTTCCGGCAACAAGGAATATCTGCGCGGCCAGGCGCCGCAACCGGGCGGCGGCTCAGAGGCAACAGCGCCGGGATAGAGCCGGCTAAGGGGAGCTTCCAAACGCAGAGCGCAACAGGCGCCACCCGCGGCGGCCGATGGCCCGATGCAGAGACAGTCGCAACCACGGTGCGCTGCGGTGGATGCCAGGACTCAGTTCCCGCGCAAACTCTGACAACAGACGAGACGTCTCCACCTCCCCTTCGTCATAGGCGGCTCCGGCTTGGCCGAGCGAATCGCGTGCCAGGTCTTGAAGCAGGATCTCGGCGAATGGCGTCGCCTTCGGCAACTTCGACCCGCTGTGCGCCAGAAAATGCGTGATGGCCGCATGCCTTTGCCGAACATCGGGAAGCCGCGTCGATGAATAGGAGTGCGACATGTTCTGAGTGTGCATGCGGTAGACCGCTTGCGTCGCGCCGACAAAGCCGACCGGCCCCTCAGCGGCCAGACGGAGCCACATCGCCATGTCGCCGGCATGCGGAAGTTCGTGGCAATACCCGCCAACCTGCTTTTGGGCGGATGTCCGCACGACGGCGGTGGGCGTCGGCACGATATTGGCGCCCTTCATCGACCTTACGAAGTCGAGGCATGAAAGAACGGCCGTTTCGCCACTGAAGCGCTCCCCGAACGGCCTTCGCTCCACCTGCAACCCGTCGTCATAGAGAACAGCGGCATTGCCGAAGGAGAAGCTCATCGATGGCGTCGCTTGCATCAGCCGCGCCGCGCGGGACAGCGCACCCGGCGCCAGATAATCATCGGCGGACAGCAACAGGAACAGATCGGCGGCCGCCCAGTCAATGCCTTCGTTGTAGGTGGTGATGTGTCCCTTATTGCTCTTGTGGCGCAACAGTTCGACCCGATTGTCGCGGCGCGCCAGTTCGGCGCCGACCTCTGCGGAGTTGTCGGGAGAGGCGTCATCGATGATGAGCACCCTGACCGCGACGTCTTCCTGGCGGATCACACTCTGGACGCACTCCTCAAGGAACCGGCCGTACCGATAGCAAGGTATTGCCACATCCACCGTCGTCACTGTTCGCCTCGTCGGTTATCGGTTGGTCAGCAGTTCCGTCCGCCCTGCCGCAGGTTGCAGGAAAGCCAGGAACGGCCGCTCGTTCGGCGCGGCACCGCGAGGCCATTGACAAGTGCGGCCATCAGCGCCCTGCATTCAGTCCGTTTCCATCCCGGATCCTAAAGTGAATATTGCCGCAGGCAACCGGACCGAAGCTCAACCAATCTACCGCAGCCTTCCCTCATTCGGATGCTCCCATCGGCGAGTTGACTGACGCTTCTACGCCGAGATGCGGCGCCTCGGCGCCGGCGGCGTATGTTCGTCGACGCCATTCGTCGACTTCTCTAAGTTGTGGCCGGCGCCGGCCGTGGCGGCTTCAACCAATTTGCGGGCTATGCAGCGCCGTGCGGATCGCGTGGAGTCCTAACCATGCGATAAAAACGGCTCCGAGTGGATTCAGGGGCAGGGGCTACCGAGCAATGGCAACTTCGATCCTCAATACAGCGCGTCTCCAGCTTGGTCGTCGCGGCCGTCAGGTTGGCGCGATCCTCGCCGCCGACGGGTACAAGGGCATCATAGATCGGGCACGGTCCAAGGCGTCGGATTGGGTCCGGCCCCGCAACCCGAACTGGGAGGTTTTCCCCGAGGATGTGTTGGCCGCCGATCTGAGCGCACCCTTTCAACCGGACGTGCCGAAGGTGCGCCCAGGCGAACCGATCGCGATCAATTGGGTGGAACACCCCGCTGGACCCGGATCGGGCGGTCACACGACCTGTTATCGGATCGTCAAATATCTCGATCGCCTCGGATACCAGAACCGGGTCTACTTCTACAACACCTACCACGGTGACATGAAGTACTACGAAGGCATCGCCCGAGACCATTACGGGCTCACCTGCCCGATCGCCGACGTCCGCGAGGGAATGACGGATGCGCACGCGGTTATCGCCACCGCCTGGCCAACCGCCTATGTGGTTTACAACTCCCGCTGCACGGGAAAGCGCTTCTATTTTGTCCAGGACTACGAACCTTACTTCAATCCGGTCGGGTCCCAGAGCGTGCTCGCGGAAAACACCTATCGGATGGGCTTTCACGGCATCACGGCGGGCAAATGGCTGGCGCAGAAGCTTTCCGCCGAATTCGGCATGGACACCGATCACTTTCCTTTTGGCTGCGACCCCTCGCGCTACAAACTTGATCCGGCCGCGCAGCGCACGGGCGTTGCCTTTTATGCACGAAGCAGCACGCCCCGGCGCGGGACCGAGCTTGGCCTGCTGGCGCTCGAAATATTCGCCAAGCAGCACCCCGAGGTCGAGATCCACCTCTTTGGTGAAAGGTTCGGCGAGCTGCCATTCAAGTTTGTAAACCACGGCCTGGCGAGCGAAGCCGGGCTCAACGCCATATACAACCGGTGCTACGCGGGAATGAGCCTTTCCCTGACCAATGTCTCGCTGGTTCCCTACGAAATGCTGGCCGCTGGTTGCATACCCATCATCAACGACGCCGAGCACAATCGGATCGTGCTTGATAATCCCCATATCCAATATGCCCCGGCCGAGCCGCACGCGCTCGCGGCCGCCCTGGGGGCAGTCGTGACGAGGCCAGACTTCACGACGGCCTCCAGGCAGGCGGCCGCGAGCGTGGCCGCGGCATCCTGGGATGATGCTGGAGCGGCCGTCGACGCCGCCTTGCGCCGCGCGCTGCAGGCATAGGAAGATGGCAAGCACGACGACAGGCCACGAGTTGCGCACATTGCGCAGCATGCCGGCCGAGTCCGCATCGCCCTCTGGAGGAGGGTTGCCAGTGCAGTAAGGCGCAGCTGAAGTTCAGACGTTCAGGGAAGTGACCAAACAGTGCGCAGTGAAGTGTCATCCAATGTCAGGGCAGCGTCGATGCCAAGGAGAAGGGAGGCCAAGTCTCCCGTCATCCGTTCCGGCCGCGCTGTCGCCGCCCGCGCCACGCGAAAGGGGCTGCCGTGGCCGGTGTTGGTGTTCATGATCGGGTTGCTTGTCCCGTGGGTGATCCCCTTGGGACCACTGAACATGTCGGTCTATCGAATCGTGCTGATCGTCATGCTCCTCCCGTGCCTGGCCATCTGGGCACGGGGCGGGGCCGGGCGCATCAGGGTCGGCGATGTCATCCTGCTGTTGTTCTGCGGCTGGTCCGCGCTGAGCTTGATCATGGTTCACGGCCTCGCCTTGGCAATCCAGCCTGCCGGAATATTTTTCGTCGAGACGATGGGCGCCTATCTTCTGGGACGGTGCTACATTCGCAACGCCGATGATTTTGAGCGCATGGTCAGCCTGATGGCGAAGCTCGTCGTCCTGCTGCTTCCCTTCGCCGTTTTCGAATGGCTCACCGGAAGCAAGCCGATCTTGTCGGTTTTCGGCGCCATCTTTCCGACCGTCGAACCCACGGCGATGTACCGCTCCGGTTTTTGGCGCGTGCAGGGGCCGTTCGACCACTCCATTCAGTTCGGTGCGTTCTGTGGAAGCGTCTTCGCGCTGACATGGCTCGTCGCCGGTACCGGTCGCAATGCCATCTCGCAGAAAGTCATCGCCTCGCTGGCGGCAGCCACGGCATTCCTATCGATGTCGTCGGCGCCGATCGCGGGACTGTTCGTGCAGTGCGCGCTAATGGCCTGGAACTGGCTTCTGAGGTCGTACCGGAACCGGTGGTTGCTACTGTTTGCGCTGGCGTTTGCAGCCTACCTCATGGTGGAGTTCGGCTCCAACCAGACGCCGATCCAGTTCTATATCTCCCGTTTCACCTTCGATGCCCAGACCGGCTGGTTTCGCCTATGGATCTGGGAGTACGGATCCGCGTCGGTGATGAACCATCCGTTCTTCGGGATCGGGCTGGGCGACTGGGCCAGACCAAAATGGATGGCGCCTGACAGCGTCGACAACTTCTGGCTCCTGATCGCGATGAGGCACGGCCTGCCCGCTATCGCCTTGCTGCTCGGACAGTACGTTCTGACGCTGTCACTGGTTGCCTTCAAGAAGCTTCCCGACGGGCGACTGCAACATTGCAGAATTGCGTATCTGATTTGCATGGCCGTGTACTTTTTTATCGGAACGACCATCCACCTGTACGGCGCCCCTTACGCCTGGTTCCTTTTCCTGTTGGGCAGCGGCGTTTGGTTGCTGGATGTTCCATCCGACAACGGCGTCAACAGGAGCGCGCGCGATCCGGTCGGCGGCTCCAGGAGTGGCCGGCGTTCCGAAGTGGGTGCCGTGGACGAGCCGGCATCGCTGCGACACCGCCCGAGCCGCCGGCGCTCGCGCAGGTCGTCTGCGGACCTGCACTAGCACGCCGGGCAAGAGACGGTGGCCATGACGGCGAGTAAAGCGCGTGCCTCTAATTGAGTAAACCGGCATGGCACCTAAGTCTGGCTCCCTACCGATTGCCCGGCACGAAGCCGCCCCTGTAGTCTCTAAGCGGGCCGAACAATGGTTACCATCAGATTTCGCATGGGGAAATGTCATGGTGTATCTACGTGAAATGGACGAGAAAGACGGGCTTGTCACCAGCGCCATCGACCGCGCCAAGGGCAGCGAGCTTCAGGAAAGCTATCAATCGGCGAGCCCGTTCCCGCACATCGTCATCGAGGATTTCCTGCCGCACAAGGTGCTGGAGACCTGCCTCAACGACTTTCCCAAGGGATCCGAGGAGGCAGAACAAAGCTTTGATCGACATCAGGAACGGTTGAAGGAGAGCTTCAGCCCCGACATCCTCCCGCCCTCGACGCGCCAACTGTTTTACTCGTTCAATTCGCGCCCCTTTGTCCGTGTGATCGAAAACATCACCGGTATAAGGGGGCTTATTCCGGATCCCTATTTCGCCGGCGCTGGCCTGCATCGGATCCACCAGGGCGGGCATCTTTCGATCCATGCCGACTTCAACCATCACAAGCCGATGAACCTCGAGCGGCGCGTCAATGTGCTGATCTACCTGAACAAGGACTGGCAAGCCGGATACGGCGGCCAGCTTGAATTGTGGGATGAAGGCATGACGAAGTGCTTCCATTCCATTGTTCCGAGCTTCAACAGATGCGTGATCTTCAACACCACCCAGGAGAGCATGCACGGCAATCCGCAGCCCGTCGCACACCCCGCCGGCATTCCCCGACGGTCGATCGCGCTCTACTACTACACCTCGACCTGGGATGACACGAAGCGGGACGCCACGACCCAGTTCAAGGTGCGCCCCGGAAGCGTGGATCGGGTCGACTGGCGAACCCGGCTCAACGAAATGGCGGTCGAACTCGCCCCGCCCCTGCTGACGCGCAATCTCCGCCGCCTCAAGAAGCATATGGCCGGCGTCCACTGATCGCCGGCCATATGCCTTTCGTTGTTCTCGCTGGCGGCTGCCGGGCCTGTCCCGGCACCGGCCGGCGAACCAGAGACTGCAAAGCGCACGCGGCGATGAATGACCGCGGTCAGCGGCTATGCGGGAGACGTCCACCCCCGGCGGAACGAGCCGGTTCGCGGACGCGCGTCTGCCGACGCGGGAGCTTTTCCGGTACCTGGCAGCGCGAGAAAGGCCCACACGGCGGGACTATGCCCGGTTCCAGCGGGCGCTCCAGCTCCGCCCCACCGTGCCGAAGGCAAGCGCCAGCATGATCGTGAAGCGGTAACTGCGGATCAGGACCACGCCGAGAAACGCCAGGAGGCGTGAGCGCCAGCCCTTCAGTCGATCCGACCGGCTGATGCGGAACAGTTCGGCGACGGGCGAGACGGCGACCGCCAGGCTGCGAAGGATCCAGCGCAGCCGCCAGCCGCGCTTGGACTGGATCCGTTCGAAGTCGTGCGCGGTGTGCCGCGCCCATTTCTGCGCCAGCTCGGCAAGCGTCTTGCGCGCCGGGTGAAAGACGATCATGTCCGGGCAGTAGCGCGTTTGGTAGCCGAGCCGCAGCGCCCGCTGCCCCCAGTCTCGGTCCTCCGCGATCTCGATGCCGCCGAACGGACCGATCGCCTTGAAGACCTCGGCGCGCACCGCCAGGTTGCCCGTGCCGGTGAAGCCCTGCTTGGCGATGTATTCCTTCATCCGATAGGCGAACACGCTCTCATAGGCTTCCAGCAGCGTCAGCCGGTCCGGATTCTGGCAGGCGATCCGCACGTCGCCGCCGAGGATGGCGTGGTCGGGGTGCTCGGAAAAACAGCGCTCGATCTCGGCAAGCCAGCCGCTGCCGGCGATGCAGTCGGCGTCGATGAAGGCCAGGATCTCGCCGGCCGCATGAGCGACACCCCGATTGCGCGCCGGGCCCGGACCGGGCGTCGGCTCCGACAAGAGCGTGATTCCGGGGAAGGCCGCGCATGCCTCGACCGGTGGCACCTTCGAACCGTTGTCGACGACGATGAACTCGACCGGCTCGATGCCCGCGCGCTGGGCGTGGAGCGCAGCCAGGCACAACCGCAGCGACTCGGCCTGGTCAAGATGCGGGATAATGACGCTGATCATTGACGTCCAATCCGCGGCGGAACAGTTTGCTGTAGGCTCCCAGATAACGGTGCGCCTCACCCGTCCAGCGAAAGTCGCGTTCGGCTACCGCCCGGCCGGCCACACTCATGTCGCTGCGCCGTTTCGGGTCGTCGATCAGGGCAAGAATGCCATCGGCCAGCGCCTGTGGCGAGTGCTCCGACACCACCAGGGCGGCGCCTCCGGCTTCGCGCGTGGCCTGGCGCAGGTTGAACTGCACGATCGGAAGGCCCAGCATCATGTATTCGAAGACCTTGTTCATCGACAGCTTGTCGTTGAGCTCGCCCGGCGGATCCGGGATGATCCCGACGTCGAAGGCCGACAGGTGCGATATCAGGGACGGCCCGCTCAGGTAGCCGGTGAAATGCAGCGCGTCGCCCAGCCCGAGTTCGGCCGTCATCGCCTTCAGCCGCTCGAGCTCAGGGCCGTCACCGATGATGAGGCAGTTGATGTCGTCGCGCTTTCGCACGTGCAAGATCTCAGCAAAGGCCCGCACCAGGGTTTCCACGCCGTCCTGGGCGCCCATGATGCCGATATAGCCGATCAGATGCTTGCCAGGGGCAACGAGAGACTGGTCAGCGGCCGTCCGCCTGAACCGGGAGGCCTCGGGATAGCTCTTGACCACGACGACGCGATCGGGGGACATGCCGCCGCGGGCCAGCGCGATCTCGCGAAAGGTCTCGTTCGTCGCGATGCTGGCATCCGCCATGCGAAAGGTCTGCTTCTCGAAGAAGCACAGCAGCCGATAGAACACATCCCTCCGACCGAACTTGCTGACGTAGAGTTCAGGGCTCAGATCGTGGTGGTCGAACACGAAGTAGGTACCGAACAGCACCTTGTGGAGCAGGGCGACCAGAAACAACAGGTCCGGCGGATTGCAGGCCTGGATGACGTCGATCCTCCGACGACGCCGGACGCGAAATGACAGCATGAACTGGCGGATGAGGGCGGAGAAATACTCCCGGAGGTAGCCGGCGGCGGTCTCGGCCTCCCGCAGCCGGTGCCGGTAGATGTGAATGCCGTTGATCACCTCGTAGGTCTTGTCGTGCCCCCGCCCGGTCGGACAAATGACCGACACCTCGTAACCGGCCTCGTTCAAGGCCTGGGCCTCCTGCCACACCCTTCGATCGAAGGGAACAGGCAGGTTTTCGACTAGGATCAGGATGTGATGTCTCATGGATCTGGTCGCCCCCACACGCATCCGCCTGCACATCGAGGCACGACCATACGACTCGTGGTCCGTAACTCTCCAGTCGGCAAACGGGATAGGGACCTGACCTTTTGTTGAACTACTTTCGGGCAGCCGGGTGACTATAAATATCTAGTCAGAGCTTCCGTATGGTTGGGACGATTGCGAAGGAATTGGCGGACGGTGCAACATTCTGAGATCAGGTCGACCGGCCCGAGCGTCGAGATTTGCCCGATCACGCCCGGCGACATTGGCCGGGTCGCGGACTTCCTGCATGCGGAACTGAACGGCCGCTTGTCACCCGTGACCTGGGCGGCCGCCATCCGGCCCTCGTGGCACACGGCATCCCCCAATCATGGCTTCATGCTGGCCGAAGGCGAGCGCGTGCTCGGCGTCTATCTGGCTTTCTATTCGCAACGGCGCGTGGACGGCCGGCTCGAGAATTTCTGCAATCTTGCCGCCTGGTGCGTGCTCGACGACTATCGTGCGCACGGCCTGCGGCTGCTGAAGGCCCTGCTCGACCAGGACGGCTATACCTTCACCGACCTGTCGCCAAGCGGCAACGTCGTTCCATTGAACGTCCGCCTGAAATTCCAGCACCTGGATACGGCAGCGGCGCTCGTCCCCAACTGGCCGTGGCCGCGGTGGACAACGAGCCCGCGCATCCTCACCGAGCCGGCCGAGATCGAATCCAGCCTCACGGGGCGCGACCTTGAGATCTATCGCGATCATGCTTGCGCCCCGGCGGCGCATCATCTCGTGGTGCAGCAGGATGGCGAATGCTGCTATGTGATGTTCCGCAGGGATCGGCGGAAACGGCTTCGGCTGTTTGCCTCGATCCTTCACGTGGGCAACCCCGAACTGTTCGCAAGAGCGGCCCGCCACGTCTACAGCCATCTTCTCACCCGCCACGGCATCCTCGCCACGATCGCGGAAAACCGCGTCGTGCGCTCCCGACCGCGCTTTTCCATCCTGCTGCAGTCGCCCCGGCCCAAGATGTTTCGCAGCAGCCGCGTGCCAGCGGCGCACGTCGACTACCTCTACAGCGAACTCACCTGCGTGCCTTGGTAGAAGGGATAGGCGATCCATGCGACCAGCGATCAAGACCAACCTGGCCCATTTGCTGCAGCAGGCGGCGCAAGCGCACCCTAACGCGCCGGCGGTGACGTACAAGGACACGACGTGCAGCTACGCCGAACTCTGGAGCCAGGTCTGCGGGTTCGCCTCGGCGCTCGGAGAACTCGGTCTGCGCCGCAACGACCGGGTGGCGGTGTTCCTCGAGAAGCGTGTCGAAACGGTCGTCGGCATCTTCGGCACCGCGGCGGCCGGCTGCGTGACCGTCCCGATCAATCCGCTGCTCCGGCCGCAACAGGTCGCCTACATCCTCGCCGACTGCGATGTCCGCGCATTGGTGACGTCCCCCGACCGGTTGAGCCAGGTTCAGGAGCATCTTGCGGACTGCAAGGCGTTGCGGCGCGTGATCCTCGTCGAGGATACCGAGATCGAGGACAGGCAACTCTTGATCGATGGCGTCGAAACCCATCACTGGAAGCGGCTGACTTCGATCGAGAATGCGCCGGCGCCCCGCTTCAACACCGTCGACTGCGACATGGCCGCCCTTCTCTACACCTCGGGCAGCACCGGCAAGCCGAAGGGGGTCGTGCTCAGTCACCGCAACATGATCGTCGGGGCCGAGAGCGTCAGCCATTATCTCGCCAACAGCCCGAGCGACACCATCCTGTCCGCACTGCCATTGAGCTTTGACGCGGGCCTCAGCCAGCTAACGACCGCGTTCAACACGGGCGCGCATGTCGTGCTGATGAATTTCCTCCTGCCGAACGACGTCGTGCGGCTTTGCCAGAAGCATCACGTCACCGGAATTACCGGCGTGCCCCCGTTCTGGATCCAGGTCGCCGGGCTGAACTGGCCGCCCGAAGTCGCCGCCCGTCTGCGCTATTTCGCCAATACCGGCGGGCGTATGCCCAGAGCGACGCTCGACCGCTTGCGGGCGCTGTTTCCAGAGGCCTTGCCTTTTCTGATGTACGGCCTGACCGAGGCGTTCCGGTCGACCTATCTGGATCCCGGCGAGGTGGATCGGCGTCCCGATTCGATCGGCAAGGCGATTCCGAACGCCGAAATCCTGGTCCTGCGTCCAGACGGGACCCGCTGCGAGCCGGGCGAGCACGGCGAACTGGTGCATCGCGGCCCGCTGGTCGCGCTGGGCTACTGGAACGATGCGGCGCGAACCGCAGAGCGCTTCCGGGCGCTTCCCGGCGCGGACTGGCGAGCGCCGGAGATTGCGGTTTACTCCGGTGACACCGTGGTCGCCGACGAGGAAGGATTCCTGTACTTCGTCGGCCGAAAGGATGAGATGATCAAGACGTCCGGCTATCGCGTCAGCCCCACCGAGATCGAGGAAGTGGCCTACGCCAGCGGGCTTGCGCGTGATGCGGTGGCCCTCGGGGTGGAGGACGGGGCCCTCGGCCAGCGAATCGTCCTGGTGGCCAGCCCGATCGCCGCAGCGCTCGATGTCGACGCCCTGCTCAAGGCCTTCAGGCGCCAGCTGCCGCCGTACATGGTGCCTTCCGAGGTCGTCGAGATGCACACCATTCCAACCAACCCGAACGGCAAGTTCGATCGGGTCCTGCTGCGGGAGCAACTGAGGTCGTGAGCGCGCACCCGTCCATCGCCGAATTCCAGGTTGCCGGGGACTGCCTTGCCGTCGGTGGCGTTCCGGTCGACCGTCTGGCGGCGCGCGTGGGAGGGACGCCGTTTTTCGCCTATGACCGCGCGTTGATCACGTCACGGGTCGGGCATCTGCGGTCGGTCCTGCCATCGAGCGTGAAGCTGAGCTATGCGGTGAAGGCCAACCCCATGCCGGCCGTCGTCCAGCACCTGTCGGGCTTGGTAGACGGGTTCGACGTGGCGTCGGCGCTGGAGATGAACAAGGCGCTGGACACGCCGATGGCGCCGTCGCAGGTGAGCTTCGCCGGTCCGGGGAAGACGACCGCCGAACTTACGCAGGCGGTCGCTGCCGGGGTGACGATCGAAATGGAATCGGCGAACGAGGCGGCGCGCGCGGTCGCGGTCGGACGCATGCTCGGGATCAGGCCGCGCGTTGCGCTGCGCGTCAATCCGGACTTCCAGGTCAAGGGATCGGGGATGCGCATGGGAGGCGGTCCGCAGCAGTTCGGCGTGGACGTGGAAGAGGTCCCTGCACTGCTTGCGACACTTGCCGAGGCGGACCTCGACTTTCTCGGATTTCACGTCTTCGCCGGCTCACAGAACCTTCACGCCGACATCCTCTGCGAGGCGTTGTCGAGGAATGTCGCGCTGCTGCTGCGCCTGGCCAGCGAGTGCCCCTGGCCCGTTCGCTACCTCAACCTCGGCGGCGGGTTCGGCATCCCCTATTTCGACCAGGATCGGCCGCTGGAGCTTTCGCCGGTCGGCGCGGCGCTCGGGGACCTCGTGGAGCAGTCGATCCGGCCGCAGTTCCCCGAGGCCCGCGTCGCCATCGAGCTCGGCCGCTATCTCGTCGGCGAATCCGGCGTCTATGTGACGCGCGTCGTCGACCGCAAGGTCTCGCGTGGCCGTACCTATCTCGTCGTCGACGGAGGGCTCCATCATCAGCTTGCCGCCTCCGGCAATTTCGGCCAGGTCATCCGGCGCAACTATCCGATCGCCATCGGCAACAGGATGCGCTCGAGCGAGCGGGAAAGCGTGTCGGTGGTCGGTTGCCTGTGTACGCCGCTCGACCTTCTGGGCGACAACGTCATGCTCCCGCATGCGGAGATCGGCGACCTTGTCGTGATCTTCCAGGCCGGCGCCTACGGGCTTACCGCCAGCCCGACAGCGTTTCTCGGGCACCCGGCCCCGGTGGAGGTTCTGGTCTAGCCGCCAGTTGTTTGAGTTTGGACAAATGAGAGGGCATCATGAACACGTCAACACTCGAAGCCGTCAAGGACGTCATCGCCGAAACACTCGGCATCGAGGATCGCGGCCGGCTCGCGGAGGCTTCGACCCCCCTGTTCGGCAACATACCTGAACTCGACTCATTCGCGGTCCTCAGTCTGGCGTCCGCACTCGAGACGCGGTTTCGCTTTCGCATCGACGACAGCGACTTCACCGGCGAGATCTTTGAAACGGTCGGGTCGTTGGCCCGGTTCGTCGATCAGCATCGGAGCCACTGATCGCACCTTCCATGACGCCGGCCGGCGCGAAGGATGCGGGGAAACGGGAGACTGGCATTGGCAGATACACTTCAGGTCGGCGCGGTCACGCCACGCGCCAAGGACGTCCCGGCCAAGCTGTCGGTCGTGATCGTCACCTACAACAGCGCCGCCGCCTTGCCGGCGCTGCTCGATTCCCTGCCGGCCGGGTTGAAGGGGGTCGAGCACTTTGACGTCATCGTTGCCGACAACCAATCTCAGGACGGATCGGCCGACCGGGCGCAGGCGCATCCGATCGGCGCCACCGTGATCCGGATGGGCCGCAACGCCGGCTATGCGGCGGCGATCAATGCGGCGGCCGCGATCGCGCACCCGGATTCCGATCTCCTGATCCTCAATCCCGACCTCCGCCTTTACCCGGATTCGGTGAAGCCGTTGATCGAACATCTCGCAGCCCCGCGGGTGGGGGTCGTCGTTCCGCTGAACTACCGGGAGGACGGCAGCATCGACCCGACGCTGCGACGCGAGCCGTCGATGCTGACCGCCTGGGCCGATGCGGTCCTCGGCGGAACGCTGGCGGCCAGACTCGGCTGGGGCGAGATCGTCGGCGAGGCGGCCCGCTACGATCACTGCGGAACGATCGAGTGGGCAACCGGTTCAGCCCTTCTCGTCGCGGCCCGGGCACGGCGCGCCGTCGGCAACTGGGACGAGTCCTTCTTTCTCTACAGCGAGGAAGTGGACTACCAGCGCCGCATGCGCGAGGCCGGCTTCGACATCGTCTACGAACCACGATCGAAGGTCGTGCATGCCTGCGGCGGCAGCGGCAGCAGTCCAGGCCTGTTCGCGCTCCTGACATCCAACCGGATCCGGTATTACGGCCGCCACCACGGTTTCCTGCGCACCGCTATGTTCCGGCTGGGGATCGCAGCCGGGCAGGCCGCACGCTTCTGGCGCGGGTCGCCGCATCGCGCGGCCCTCTACAGCGCCGTAACGCCGCTGAAGCCGGTCACCGACTACCTCCCCAACGCGCGGACCTAGGCATGGCAGAGGCGAGCAGGCGTCGGATTCTCAATTTTCACGGGATCGGGACGCCCCAACGGGAACTCGAGCCGGGAGAAGCCGACTACTGGCTCAGCACCGAGCGTTTCTGTGCCATCCTCGACCGGATTGCCGCCCACGCTGATCGCGCGCGTCTGTCCATCACGTTCGACGACAGCAACCAGTCCGACCTGCTGATTGCCGCCCCGGAACTGCTGAAGCGCGACCTTCAGGCGGAATTCTTCGTTCTGACCGGCCGGATCGGCGAGGCCGGTTCACTCGACGCTGCTCAGATCCGGGACCTGATGCAGATGGGCATGGGCATCGGCAGCCACGGCGTCGCGCACCGCGACTGGTCAGGCCTGCCGGCCGGCGACCTTCGGCAGGAACTCGACGGATCGAAGGCACGGCTGGAGGAAATCTGCTCCGGTCCGATCCGCACGGCAGCAATACCGTTTGGACGTTACAATGCGACCGTGCTGCGGGCGCTGCGAAGCGCCGGATACAGGGCCGCCTATTCGAGCGACGGCGGCATCGCCCGGCCCTCCGCCTTCCTCAATCCGAGAAGCTCGCTCAGGCGCGACACGACCGACCAGGCTCTGGAAGCACTGATGTCCGGGCATATGTCCCCGTGGCGGCGATTGCGCCGCTTTGCAGGCATGACCGCACGCGCCTGGATATAGGGACGAGCATCGGCCGCGCATCGCGGGCGCCATGTTCGCGAACCCGTGCGCGCGCTCCACGCCTCATGCCGCCAGTTGCGGACGGAACACCACGTCGGCCCAGTAGTTGGCGGAGCCGAACGTATTGCTCGGGAACAGGCCCGTGCTGGCGTTGCCGCCATAGGCATAGACACCGTTGCCGCCGGAACTGCCGCTCGACAGCGCCGTCAGCGGGCCGTTGGTGACGGCGCCGGTGAAAAAGTTCGGCGTGGCCACATAGGCGCCGGTGGTGTGGTACGAGGCGACATAGGTGGTGTTGGCCGCGATCGCGACGGGTGCGGCAAAGGACACCGTCTGCCAGCCGCTGGCCGAGGTGTTGGTGAAGGTT